>CAVTBH010000003.1:0-1377662 GCA_963732955.1 uncultured Alphaproteobacteria bacterium | reverse complement strand
GGGGTGACGATGTCAAATCGGTCTCGGCTCTTTTCCTGCCGGCTCTGTTTGGCGTATTAAAGCCCCGCAGCGACGCGGTTAGGATCCAAAACGGTCCGCTGCTGCATATTGCCGACACTGAAGAATGGTTTCGGGTGAGCTGGATTGGGTTTTCATCGACTCCTACGGCACCGTGGTCTGAAGTGTTTTCCAGCATAACGTGCAAGCTAGGAAATTCGCGCTAATGCCGTTTTAGAACGACATCTAGGCAACCGCACGACGACAACTACGGCGGACATTCCCTCCTCACCGGACTTGATGGCTACACCAGCGGGGCTGTGTGACACAATGGCAACTTACTGAATAAAAAGAGACAACCTTAAAGGGTAACCTCGTATCCCTACTAGGATAACCTAGTATTTGTACGAGTAGACGTTGCGGCGCGCGAAAGTACCTCCTCAGTTTGTGTGATTGGGCACACACCGGGGGGTGTGAGATGCGGCGAAACAACGAAGCCGAGCTGAGCATTTACCTTCGACCGAAGGAAAAATGCCTACCTAACGGCAGACTTGTCCCAACCCCGTTCTCGGCTTCTCCGTACAAATTCAATCGACTGCTTCTACTCGTGGGCGCCGCGGCGCTTGGCTTTATCGGCGGCGCTTTGCCCAATGAGGCCGAAGCGCAGGACGTCCCCCTGGGAACGGCGGCTGGCTTTGCGATCCTCGCCCACGAGTTGGTCACCAACACCGGTGGCACGGTTATTGGCAACCCCACCGTAAAAGCGGACCTCGGGGTATCGCCCGGAACCTCGATCACGGGATTCCCTCCCGGGATCGTCGTGCCGCCAGGCGAGATCCATAACAACGATGCCGTCGCAGCGCAGGCTCTGGTCGATGCAAACGCCGCTTTTACCGACTTGATGGGCAGAGCGCCCACGGCTGAGCATGGGATGATGCTAGGCATGGGCGAGACCCTCACCGCGGGGGTCTATCACTTTGAATCACAGGCTCTGCTGGTCGGGATGCTTACGCTCGACGGCGCAATGAACCCCGATTCGCAATTCATTTTTCAGATCCCGAGTTCGCTGACGACTGCGAGCAGTTCGGCCGTTCTCTTGATCAATCTAGCTGACCCCAACGATGTGTGGTGGGCGGTCGGCAGCTCCGCCGCACTCGGCGAGCACTCGGTGTTCGCCGGTACCATTATCGCGGGGGCTAGCGTCACGATGGGCGATGACGTCACGATCACTTGTGGTCGGGCCATCGCGTTGACCGGCTCGGTGACGATGATCAACGACACCATCACGCTGTGCGCCTCGCCGTCACCGCCGCCGCCGCCACCGCCGCCACCACCACCTCCGCCGCCGCCACCGCCGCCACCACCACCACCTCCGCCGCCGCCACCGCCGCCGCCGCCGCCACCGCCGCCGCCGCCACCGCCGCCACCGCCGCCGCCGCCACCGCCGCCGCCACCGCCGCCGCCGCCGCCGCCACCGCCGCCGCCGCCACCGCCACCGCCGCCGCCGCCGCCGCCACCGCCGCCACCGCCGCCGCCACCGCCACCGCCGCCGCCGCCACCGCCGCCGCCGCCGCCACCGCCGCCGCCGCCGCCGCCGCCGCCGCCGCCACCGCCGCCGCCACCGCCGCCGCCACCGCCGCCACCGCCGCCACCGCCGCCGCCGCCGCCGCCGCCACCGCCGCCGCCACCACCACCGCCGCCACCGCCGCCACCGCCGCCGCCGCCACCGCCACCGCCGCCACCGCCACCGCCGCCACCGCCACCGCCGCCACCGCCACCGCCGCCGCCGCCGCCGCCACCGCCACCGCCGCCGCCACCGCCGCCACCGCCACCGCCACCGCCGCCGCCTCATCACGGCCAGGACATCACGTTCAACGAACTCTTCGGGGAGGGGGTGTCCGGGGCGCAGGAGACGTCATTCGGCGCGTCGAACCTGTTCGGTTCGGCCATCTTGGGCCAGGCTCTGTTCTGGCCGGGGCAGGCTCTAAGCGCACCGCAGCAGACCTATCGGCCCTTGAAGCTCGCACCGAGCGAAGGGGAGTCCGATGGCACCATCAACGCAGGCTTTGAAGGTTACGACCCCAGGACGTGGCGGTTATGGGCCACAGGATTTGGCGGCACGTCCTCGCTCGACGGCAATGCCGGTTCGTCGAATTTAGATACGCATACGGGGGGTATCGCCGCGGGACTCGACTATCGGATCGACCGCACGAACTCTTATCGGCATCGCCGGGGGCTACACCAGCTCCGGGTTCTCCGTGGATCGATTGCGGACGAGCGGCACGGTCGATGGCTCTCATGTGGGCCTCTATGGGGTGAAATGGCTGGGGTCGGTTTATCTGGAGGGGGACATCGAGTACGCCCATTTCGACAACGAAACCAATCGGTTCATCGACTGGGTGCTG
The DNA here is from genome assembly GCA_963732955.1 of uncultured Alphaproteobacteria bacterium. GTDB lineage: Bacteria > Pseudomonadota > Alphaproteobacteria > Rhizobiales > Methyloligellaceae > Methyloceanibacter. The sequence goes on along the minus strand of CAVTBH010000003.1, from coordinate 1,375,260 downwards.
GATGAGCGGGCCTGGGGTAGCTTCTCGAGCGACGAGATCAACGGGCACGTCGAAGCAGGCTGGCAACAGACCTACGGCGCGACGAATGTGACCCCGTTCGCGGGCCTACGGGCGGGCAATCTCTGGAGTGACGCCTTCAGCGAGCGTACCCAAGGGAGCACTGGCGGCCCGGGGATTCTCGGCCTCACCTATGAATCAACGTCGGTGAGTTCGTTGGTGAGCTCCCTTGGCGTGCAATTTGATACAAGCATCCGTCTCGCCCGTGGCAGCATATTGACGCCTTTCGTGCGCGTCGCCTGGCTCCACGAATTCGATACCGACCGTGGGGTCGATTCGTTCCTGACCCAATCTCCCGCGGCGGCGTTCGCTCCTGACGGAGCTTCCGCGCTAAGCGACGCGGCGAAAGTGGATGCTGGTGCGCGGCTCGACCTCACCGAGACCATAGGGGTGTATGGCTTCTTCCAGGGAGAGTTCGCCGGTCGAGGCCAAAGCTTGGCCGGGTTTGGCGGCCTGGACGGCCAATCCGCCGGGTCCGCCTCCGCATCCGCCTCGGGCCAAAGCTATGGCGGCCGGGTCGGCATGAGGGTCCGGTGGTAGGGGGGCGGCGGTTTGCTAAACCGTTGTGGTTGCGCGCTCTTGGGGTCGCAGTGCGCCCTGAAAACCATCGCTCTGCGACTTCAAGCAGCCTAGTCTTTCAAAGCCCGACGATTAGTGAGCTGCGCTAGCGCACGAGGCTCGTCGTGTACCGACTGCCCGCAGAAGCACTTCAAGCTATACTAGCGCCCTCACCGACGATTCGGAGCGCGGTATGGCGAAGTTGCCGAGTTTTGAGCCTGTCGATTTCTTGCTTGAAAGGAGGTTTGGGGCGGGTGCCAGACACGCTGATACCGGCTTTCCTGTGACGCTATCCTCAAGGCCCCCAGTCCGAACCGATCCAGACCGTGCCAAGCGAGTCGCTCAGTATCGAGCGAAACTCCTCGCGCTCCCGTCAGACGAACTGAAGGTTCTGGTAGAGGAGGAACGCGAAAAGCAGCGGGCCGAACTTGCCGCAAAGACTGAACGCGAGGAGCGCGAGCGATTCTTCAACCAACCTCTCGCGCGAGCCGACTTCGACCATTGGAGTAAGGCTGCCCACTGGACTCTCGATGAAGCAATCGCCCTGTCCTTCGGGAAGGCGCCGGAGCGAGTCGAGCTGGGACAGAGTTCAGCCGTACGCCCACGTGTCCGCCTTCGCGTTTCAGTATCAGCGACGACGCGATCTGGCACAGCGAGCCAAAGTCTGGAAACAGCTGTTCGACCCCGTGCTCCCGGGGGTATTTCTTGCATGGGCCAAACGGACGGGCCTCGATGTCTCATCCGAACTCCAAGCCGCGGTCGAGGCGAGGGGCATCCAAGTCGCGGACTGGAAGACGCATTACGACGACCTGAAGTCCAAGTACGAGGAACTCCACCAGAGCTGGACGGCAGTTTGTGACGACAAGAACACAACGATTGCCGACCTCCAGCGGCAACTTGCGGATGCCGGGGCGCAGGTTGCGCCTGCGCCATTGGCAACCCCGCCTAACTCGGCCGGGCTGGGTACTCGCGAGCGCGACAGCCTGCTGAAGCTGGTTATCGGCATGGCCGTGGGCGGCTATGGCTATGACCCGGGCGCTTCTCGTAGCGGCCAGCCCTCAGATATTGCGACCGATTTGGCGACAAGCGGCGTAGCGCTCGATGTAGACACCGTGCGCAAATGGCTGAAGCAAGCTTCCGAGCTGCTACGTCCTAAGGAAGCCGAATAGTCGCTTAAACCGAAATCGGTTTTGCTCAAACCGAGTTCGGCCACCCGAACCCCGGCGCATCATAGGACGGCTCCAACCTCAACTGGATGGAGACGTTCTATGACGAATCAGTTTGACCTTCCCGCAACCGGCTTTCTGCGCCTGGGCTCGGTGTTGGCGCCGCTTGGGCCGATCCCGGTGAGCAAGTCGACTTGGTGGGTGGGGGTGAAGTCGGGTCGCTTCCCCAAGCCGGTGAAGCTCGGACCGCGCATCACTGCTTGGCGGGTGCAGGACATCAGAGCCCTCATCGAGCAGGCGGGCCAAGAATGATCCGTCGCAATCGCCGGCCCGACTGGCGTCGGATCAAAACGCTACGCAGCTATACCACTGACGAGGCCGCCAGTACGCTCCAGGTCCATCGGAATGCGGTGCGCTATTGGATCAAGAAATGTGCGCTCCCTGTGATGACCGACCGGCGTCCGCACCTGATCCAAGGGGCCGAACTCGTCGCCTTTTTGAAACGTCGGCGTGAGGCACGCCGGCGGAAGTGCGGGCCTGGTCAGTTCTTCTGCCTGAAGTGCCGCCAGCCGCAGAGCCCCGCCGCTGGGATGGTTGATTACCAAGCGATCAGCACGTCGCGTGGCGCGCTCGTTGGCATTTGCCCAGTGTGTGAGACCTTGATGAGGAGATTCGTTTCGCGTGTGCGCCTAAACGTGGTCGCGCGCGAATCCGGGCTGCAAATCGCGCATCGGCAGGAAGGCCTAAAGAATACCGCCACACCAGTCCTGAATTGTCACTTCCGCGACGAGGATTAAACATGCCCAAGCACAATGCCGAGAACGAACGAATTAAGCGCGCCTACTTCACGCATCTGAAGGCTGCCCGTGGTCTCAGCGAGGCGAGTATCGACTCAGCTGCTAAGGCGATCCACCGATTTGAATCTTCGAGCGGATTTCGCAGCTTCAAAAAGTTTCACATTGAGCAGGCAGTTGCGTTCCGCCGCCGCCTTGACGAGGCAGTCGCCGCGCGCACCGAGAAGCCCCTGAGCAAGGCTACGGTCCTTCAGACGCTGAACTCCATGCGGACCTTCTTCCTGTGGCTCGCTGAGCAGCCCGGGTACCGCATCCGCATCCGCTATTCGGACGCCGACTATTTTCGCCTGTCGGAGAAGGACACGCGCATCGCCAAAGCCCCCCAGGAGCGGCAGATCCCCACCCCGGAACAGATCGAGAGCGTCCTTTGCTCCATGCCGACTGGAACCGATATTGAACAGCGGAATCGTGCCTTGATTGCCTTCACTTGGCTCACCGGTATCCGTGACGGCGCCTTGACATCACTCACGCTCAAGCACGTGAACTTGGCGGAGGTGAGAGTGAACCAAGACCCGCGCGAGGTGAAGACCAAGAACAGCAAGGCTCAGGTAACGACCTTCTTTCCCGTTGGCGGCTCGGCGCACAGTATCGTAGAGGGATGGATCGAGTTTCTGACTGGGAAGCGCCTCTGGGGCCATGCCGATCCTCTCTTCCCTGCGACACTGGTCCAGCAGGGCCCAGACCGCCAGTTTCAGGCCGCCGGCCTCGCTCGCAGGCACTGGACCAACGCCGGCCCGATCCGGGCGATATTCAAAGAGGCGTTCGAGGTAGGCGGCCTACCCGGCTGCAACCCCCACAGTTTTCGGCACGCCCTCGCCCTCTTAGGCGAGCGGATTTGCAGGACCCCCGAGGAGTTCAAAGCGTGGAGCCAGAACCTCGGCCATGAGCAGGTACTGACAACTCTTGTGAGCTACGGCCAGGTGTCCTCGCACCGGCAGGCGGAGATCATCAAGGGCTTTGCGGATCAGTCGGAACGGCCTGCCGAATTGGAAGAACTCATAGCTCAAATGGTTGAACTGGTGCGCAACAAGAGTGGCGGAGCAGATCTAAGAGTGGGGCCGGCGGGCGAACGACGGTACAATTGACGGCATATCCTTGAGAGCGTAACAGAAATATATAGACAATACAGGCAGATAGAGCAAGAATACGATTCCCTCTTGCGCACCATTCCCACGCTCAAGGTCTCCATGACAGGCAAGTTGCTCGCTGCGGCGGCCTACGGGACAGTTCTTGCCGCTCTCGTTTGTGGACAAGGCGCGCTAGGGGCGGAAGGCTCCGATCAGGTGCCGCGGTTCGAGCCGGCGGACTGCCCGCAACTTCAGGGCGCCGAGGAGCTCGCCAAAGCGAGCTGCGGCTACCTCATCGTGCCGGAGAATCGCAGCCAGCCGGATGGTCGCACCATCCGGCTCATGGTCGCGAAATATCCGGCACGCTCAGCGGAGAAGCGGCCTGATCCCATTGTCTATCTCGCCGGCGGGCCGGGCGACATCGCCCCCCTGGAAGTCAACGGGTTCATCGCCGCCGACTTTATCCGCGACCGCGACGTCTACGTGGTGAGCCAGCGCGGCACCATGTTCTCGGAACCGGCGCTGACCTGCGCTGCCAGCGACGACTTCTCCAGAAAGCTTCTCGGCCTCCGCTTCTATTCCGAGGCGACCAAGCGCGCCCATTTGGCCGCGACGGAAGCCTGCCATCGCGAGCTCGCCGCTACCGGGGCCGACCTCAGCGCCTACAATTCGACCGAAAGCGCCGCCGATTTTGCCGACTTCCGCAAGGTGCTCGGCTTCGACGTCTGGAATGTGTACGGGACGTCCTATGGATCGTACCTGGCGCAGACGGTCATGCGCGACCACCCCGAAGGCATCCGCAGCGTCGTCCTCGATTCGGTCTTGCCCACCACGTACAACGTCGCTGAAAACTGGCAGAACGCGAGCGACGGCTTCGGCAACATCTTCCGGGCCTGCGCGACGGAACCGGCCTGCAACGCAGCCCACCCTCATCTCGAACAAACCTTCACCGCACTGGTCAACAAGCTCGAGGCCGCGCCGCTGACGGCAACCGTAAAGGACCCGGCCACCGGCGAAGACATCGAGGTCGTCATCGACGGCGGCGCCCTGATCGACTGGCTGCGCAACCAGAACTATGGCGTGCCCATGCTCCAAGCTGCGCCGAATCGCATCGATGGGCTCGCTGCCGGCCGCCCCGAAGCCATCCAGGTGATTGCCCTCGATCGCGCAAGCCGGGCACCTCCGCCGACTCCAGATGCCCCCGCCCTCGGCTTTGGGCTGGCCCTTGGCGTCAGCTGTCGCGAAAGCTATCCGTTCGCGACCCCGGAGGATCTCGCCGCGGCCGGACGGAAAGCGTTTCCGGACTATCCGGCCTCGATACAAAACGAGGCAGTCGGCGGCTGGGCCTATTTCAACGAAGACTGCCGCGACGTGTGGAAAGTCCCCGCCGCCCCGGAGGCGATGCACCAGCCCGTCGCGAGCGCCATACCGACCCTCCTCATCTCCGGCACCTTCGATACGCTGACGTCGCTCGCCGGGGCCAAGGAAGCGGCGGCGAAGCTATCCAACGCGACCATCATCAGCATCCCGGGGATCGGGCATTTCGTCTCGCCCGCGTCTCCTTGCGCGCAAGACGTCATCGTATCGTTCCTCGCCGACCCGGGCGCTCCCGACACCTCTTGCGTTGCTCGATTGGTGCCGCAAGCCTTCGCCGCGCCGGGCTCGCCTTAAGGCAAGTCGCCCGCACTTGCGCTATAGGAGAGGGCCAAGAGGAACTCCGATGCCGTCAGCATGCCGTTTCGCCGTCCGCGCCGTCCTGGTTCTGGCGCTCGCCGCCTTGGCCTGGATGCCTGCGCGGGCCGAGACGGCAACGACGGCAAACGACACGCCCGCCAAGGTCATCGTCGGCGCCTACATCAATGACATTCAGGAGCTCGACTTCAAGACCAACAACTACGTCATCGACCTCTATGTCTGGTTTCGCTGGCAGGGCGCCGACGCCAACCCGTCGAAGAGCATGGAGTTCATGAACCGCTTCGCCTCCGACGACAATCGCCGCGACGAGCTCTACGCCGAGCCGCAAATCATGCCGGACGGCAGCCGCTACGACATCATTCGCTATCAGGGCCGCTTCTCGACCAAGTTCCCGCTCGAGAAATATCCCTTCGACACCCAATATCTCACCGTCACCATGGAAGACACGCTCGCCGGTGCCAACGCCCAAATCTACGTGCCGGATACCGAAGGCGGCGTGACCATCAATCCCAACATCACGCTCCCTGGGTTCAAGGTCGGAAAGCCCGAGATGCGCGTCGTCGCCAAACCCTATCCAACCAATTTCGGCGACCTGTCGGAGCCCGAGGCGACGGACTATTCGCGCGTGACGCTGTCGATCCCGGTGTCGCGGCCGGTGGCGGCCATGGCAATCAAGACCTTCGTGCCGATCATGCTCATCGTCGTTTGCGCCGCGCTCGTGTTCTTCGTGCGACCACGTTATGTCGAGGCGCGCATCGGTCTTGGTATCACCGCCCTCCTCACCCTGGTTGCGCTCCAGATCACCTCGGGCGCGAGCCTGCCGGACGTCGACTATCTGATGATGATCGACAAGATTTATCTCCTCGCCTACCTCTTCATCATCGTCGCCCTGGTGCGGATCGTCGCCACCTCGTGGGGGACCTCCGAGGAAAAGTCCGAGCTCGCGATCTCGCGCACAGACCGGGTGTGGGTTGTAGCCTTGGTCGGATTGTACGTCGTTGTGAATGTGGCCGTCGCCTGGTCTGCTCTCGCCGCCTGAGCCGCATGCTCAACGCTCTTGCGGTACGTCCAGCGCCAGCGGCCATTGCGCCGCGACATATTCGCGGAACCAGACGCTGAAGCGCCTTGGCATCGCGGCGACGTCGGCCTCGACGTCCTCGATCGGCACCCATTGATAGCCGTCGGCTTCGGCTGGGTCCGGCGCCACGGTGCCGTCATAAAGCCCACGGAACACATGCACGAGCTCGTGCTCGGTGAGACTATGGTCCAGCGCGGCGCGGTAGCGGATGGTGCCGAGATTGGTGAGCGGGCAACTGAAGCCCATTTCCTCGCTAAGGCGTCGGCGCGCTGCGTCTGCGACCTCCTCGCCGGGGCGCGGATGGCCGCAACAGGCATTGGTCCACAGCCCGCCGGAGTGATACTTGCGCGCCTGGCGTTTCTGCAGCAGGAGACGCTTGGCACTGTCCCAGACGATTACCGAGAACGCCCGGTGCAAAGCGCCCGACTGATGCGCGTCGAGCTTGGGCGCGGTGCCGATGATCTGATCGTCGTCATCGACAAGCACGATCAACTCCTGGTCCGTCTCGGTCATGCGTCACCGGGGCGAATGCCGAACACGGAGATCATGCCCTTGCCCTTGATGTCCAGAGGCCCGAGGTCCTCGGCCTCAAAATGGGTGGAGACCTGGTCCCAGATGCCCTTGGTCACGGCGACGGTACCGGGCTTGGACTTGTCCAGCATGCGCGCGGCGACATTGACGGTGTCGCCCCAGATATCGAACTGGTAGCGCTCCTGCCCGACCACGCCGGCGACCACGGGTCCGGCGTGGACGCCGACCCTCACCTCCCAACCGAGATGGGCGTCGATCAGGGTCGAGGCCATATCGAGGCCGCAGCGAATGGCGGCGCCGATCGGATCCTTGACCTCGTGCAGCAGGCCACCCGCGGCCATAAAGCCGTCGCCGATGGTTTTGATCTTCTCCAGGCCATGCCGCGCGGTGATGCGCTCGAAAATGACGAACAGGGCGTCGAGCCGCGACACCACCTCCTCGGGCTCGTGCTTGTCGCAATAGGAGGTGAAGTTGGTGACGTCGCAGAACAAGACGGCGACGCCCTCGTACCGTCTTGGAATCACCGTGCCAATGGCGCGGATCTCGTCGGCGGCCTTCTTCGGCAGCAGCGCGTGCAGCAGGTCGTCGGCCTGATTGCGAGCCTCGCGCGCTTGTGCCAGCGCGGCCTGTAGCGCGAGCTGCGTTCTGACCCTGGCGAGCACCAGCGGCCCCGAGAACGGCTTATGGATGTAGTCCACGGCCCCGACTTCGAACCCCGCCTCTTCGTCCACGGCGTCGGTCTTCGCCGTGAGGAAGATCACCGGAATGTCGCGGGTGACGGGGTTGGCCTTCAATCGGCGACACACCTCGTAGCCGTCCATGCCCGGCATCATCACGTCGAGCAGGATCAGGTCGGGCTTGTCGGTGGCGTTTGCGAGCACCAGCGCCTTTTCGCCATTGGTAGCGACCTTGGTGCGGTACGAGCCCTTGAGCACGCCCGAGATCACGCCGACATTGGTCGGGGTGTCGTCGACGATCAGAACCAGCTTGTTGTCAGAGTTTTGGGTCATTTGAGGTTGAGGGAGAGCCGATCCGCGATGCTCGACAGGCAATTGAGCGCCGCCTCGAAGTTGAAGTCGCCTACAAGTTCGCTGAGGGTTTCGAGCTCCGTCCCGGTCAGAACTCCCGACAGATCGGGTCTCGCGTCGATGATGAAATCTGCGGCCTCGCCGTCGTCGTTTTCCAACAACCGCTTCAGCTGGGTGAGAGGCTCGACCACGGCCCTCGGATCGCCGTGACCGGCGCCGTCGCCGTTGGTCGATCTCGGCGCAGGGAGCGCGGTGCGGATGGCCTCGACGGTGCCGATCAAGGTGGCCGCCAGCGCTGAGAGTGAGGTGTCGATGCCGTGGCCATGCTTGATCGCCGCCTCGGTCTTGGCGGCCGCTTCCGACAAGGCGGCGGCGCCAAGAGTGCCTGATGCACCTTTCAAGGAATGGGCGATGCGTTCGGCCGTGGCGGCGTCCCCCTTCGACAGCGATTTCCGGATCTCCTGGGTCGCGCCCGCCTGCTGCTGCGCGAACCGCAGCAACAACGTCTCGTAGCGCTTGCGGTTGCCGCCGGTGCGCTTCAGTGCTGAGGCGACGTCGATGCCATCGACGACGAGAGGCCCGCTGTCCTCGGCCTCTTTCGGCTCGGAGGCCGATTTCGCCGGCGTGGCTTTCGCCGCCATGCCTTCGCCGGGACGCTTGATCCAGCGCAACAGCACGCCGAACAACTGGTCGGGATCGATCGGCTTGGCGATGTGATCATTCATGCCGGCTTCGAGGCACATCTCACGGTCGGAGACGAGCGCGTTGGCGGTCATGGCGATGATCGGGAGATCGCTGAAGCGCGGATCCGACCTGATCACGCGGGTGGCTTCGACGCCGTCCATAACCGGCATCTGCATGTCCATCAACACGACGTCGTAGTCGTTTTCCCGCACCATGCGCACGGCGTCGGCGCCGTTCTCGGCGAGGTCGACGAACAGCTCGGCGTCCTCGAGCTGGCCGATGGCGACCTCTTGGTTGATCTCGTTGTCTTCCACAAGAAGCACGCGGGCGCCGCGGGCGTGGTCGATGTCAAATGATGGTCCCGCCAGCGCGACATGGCCACCTTCGTCCTCGCCGCCGAGGGCGCCGACCGCGGTATCGAACAGGATCGAGGAGGTGACCGGCTTGATCAGCACGTTCTCGAAGCCGCTCTCCTCGGCCTGCTTCAGCACATCTTCTCGCCCATAGGCGGTGACCATCACCAGCGGCGGCCGCACCTCGAGCTCCTCCAGCGCATTGATGCGCTTGCCGGTCTCGATGCCGTCGAGCCCCGGCATCTGCCAGTCGACGAAGATGATGTCATAGGGCACGCTGAGCCGGGCCGCCTGGCGGACCATCTCGATGCCCTCCTCGCCGGACGGCGCCTCGTCGACGATGAAGCTGAGGCTCGAAAGCATCCCCGACAGCACGGTGCGGGCCTGGGAATTGTCGTCGATCGTCAACACGCGCTTGCCGCGGAGGTCCGATTGCAACAGCCGCCGCCGCGGCATCGCCGCGGCCTTGCCGAGCCGCGCCGTGAAGCTGAAGGTGCTGCCCTTGCCGAGCTCGCTCTTGACCTCGATCGAGCCGCCCATCAGCTCCGCGAGCCGCTTGGCGATGGCGAGGCCAAGCCCGGTGCCGCCATATTTTCGCGTGGTCGACACGTCCGCCTGCTGGAACGCCTGGAACAGCCGCCCGATCTGTTCTTGCGACAGGCCGATGCCGGTATCCCTCACCGAGAACAGGATGAGCTGGCTGTCCTTGTCGTCCTCCAAGGTCTGGGCCCTGACCACCACCTCCCCGGTCTCGGTAAACTTGACGGCGTTGTTGCAGAAATTGATGAGGATTTGGCCTAGCCGCAGCGGATCGCCCCTGAGGAAGGGCGACACCGATTGGTCGATGTCGAAGATCAACTCCAAGCCCTTGGCCGCAGCCTTCTCCGAGATCAGGTTGCCGACAGTCTCCAAGACCTTATCGAGATCGAAATCGGTGCTCTCCACGGCGAGCTTGCCGGCCTCGATCTTGGAGAAGTCGAGAATGTCGTTGATGATGCCGAGCAGGTGCTGACCGGAATGCTTGATCTTGACGAGATAGTCCCGCTGGCGCGGCATCAGATCGGTCTTCAGCGCGAGATGCGAGAGGCCGATGATGGCGTTCATCGGCGTCCTGATCTCGTGGCTCATATTGGCGAGGAACGCGCTCTTGGCCTCGTTGGCCTCGAGCGCCGCTTCGGTCGCCTTTTCCAGTTCGGCTTGCGCGGCGAGCAGAGCCCGCTCCGCGGCCTTCCGGGCGTCGATATTGCTCCACGACCCGACCACTTCGAACGGCGCGCCGCTCGGGTCGCGGATCAGGTGCTGCTCGTCGCTGACCCAGCAATAGGTGCCGTCCTTCTTGCGGAACCGGTATTCGGAGAAATGCTGACCGGTCTCGAACAGCCGCGCCTGCTCGGTCTCGAGGGTCTCGAGATCGTCGGGATGGACATGGCCCCGCCAGAAATCGGCGTTCTTGAGATATTCGTCGGCGCCGTAGCCGAGGAGGCTGTGGATGTTGTCGCTGACGAAGGTGGGGGCGAAATCGCCGCTGGCCTCGAAGCTGTAGATCACCGACGGCGCGGCGCCGAGTAGAAGCGTGAGCTGCGAGCGCGCCGCTGAACTGTCGGCCTCGGCCTCCTTGCGCGCGGTGATGTCGGTCCACGACCCGACGATCTCAACCGGCTCGCCTTGGTCGTTGCGGATGATGCGCTGCTCGTCATTGACCCAGCCATAGGCGCCGTCGTCCCGGCGGACGCGATATTCGATCGTGTGGTCGTCGCGCTCGAACATCCGGTCGACCCAGGCGTTGATGCGGGCGATGTCGTCCGGATGGACGCGGTCCCGCCACAGATAAGGATTGGCGAGATAGTCTTGCGGCGTGACGCCGAACAACCTGGTGATGCTGTCGCTCACAAAGGTCGGCTCGTAATCGCCCGACGCGCGCCGGCAATAGATTACCGCTGGCGCGCTCGACAGCAGCACCGCGAGCCGCGCGCGGGCGGCCTCCTCTGATTGCTTGGCAAGTTCGAGCGCGTGCGCGCTTTCGAGCTCGCCCAGCATCTGGTTGAAGGCCTTGGCGAGGCGGCCAATTTCGTCCTCGCTGTCGTAGTCGCTGCGGTGGCGATAATCCTTGGTCTCGCTGACGGTGCCGGCGAGCGCTTCGAGGCGCGCGAGTGGCCGCACGATATTGCGGGTTGTGATCAAAGCCAGGAGAATACTCAAGGCGGCCAGCGCGCCGGTGATGAACAGGTTGCCATAAAGGCCCCCCAGCAGCCGGCCGATGCGCAGGTCGAGAAGGCGCGCGAGTTCGGTTTGGGCTGCGGCCCAAGCCGTGACGGTGTCATCGACGGCGGCCTTGTAGTGGTGGTCGAGCGCGGCATCGCCGGCTGGAGACGGAGCACGAATCCTCTCTCTCACGGCGTCGAAATAGGCTGACGTGCTCCCCAGCATGGCGGCCATGGGGCGCTGAATAGCATCGCGCAGCGAGCCTCCGGCGCTGCCCCGATACGCGGAGGTCAAGTTTCTTCCGATCTCGCCGATGGTCGACCGGCCCATGGTGGTCAGAGCGAACACGCTGGTGTCGTCGTCGGGATTGAGAACGTCCTGACTGGGCGTTCGGATCAAATTCTGCGCGTTCCCGATCTGGCCCAGCAGACCCGGCATCTGCCTGACCACGATGTCTTGCAGATAATAGGTGTCGAGATCGGGATCGAGAGCGAGATTGGAATCGTCGCCGATGCGCGTGGCGAGGTTGCGGGCCTTGGCCAGCGCGTCGAGAACAAGGAAGCTCTTGGCATCGCTGGCGGCTTCCTCCCCCGCCTGCGGCAGCCACAGCGCGCGCAGTGACGTTGCCAGCGCCTGTTCGAGCTCTCGGGTTTGCAACTGGACGCCCGCAGCGGCCTCGGCGTCGGCGAGGGATTTGAGCGTCGCCTCCGCGGCTGCTGCGTCCCGTCCGGGGGCAGTCGGGTCGAGAGGTTCGGCGAGGATGGCGGCGTAGACGTCGCGGAGCGTCTCGAGATAGTGGACGCCGACGACCTCCTTGCGCGCGAACTCGATGGCGATCCGCTGTTGGGCGACGAGAGCGTAGATCGCCACTCCGATGGCGATGATGAAGGCGCTGCACAAAAGGAACAGCTTGGTGCTGGTGCTCAGATCTCGAAACATCACCGACGCGGCCGTATCCGAATTTTCCGTTGGTGCTGACATGACACCCCTACGCCGGGACGCTCGAGGCCTGGCGATCTCCCCCGCTTACTGGCGACTGGCGCATCTTAGTCTGCAAATGGCCGGCCTGCGTAAACCTAACTTTGGCAGCCTGCCGGATCGAATAAGATTTGAATAAAATATTGGCGATACGCTGGACGAAACCTTGTCCCGGGTATTACGACGACGACTCGGCGATGGGAGCGACATGGTTAATATCCTGATCCACCAGTTTCGGTCCGGCGGCGGCGTGGTCGATGCGGCGGCGCTCGAGCAATTCCAGCAGCAATGGGCGACCTATCAGAAGATCGTCGACGCCGACGCCCTGTCTCACAAGGCGTCCGGGCGCATCTTGCATGACACGCTGACGGAGAGCTTCGCCGCGCCGTTCGCCTTCCTCGACATTGCCTGCGGGGATGCGAGCGAGATGCCGAAGGCGCTCGCCGGCACCAAGATCCGCCATTATCACGGCATCGACCTCTCCGAGCCCGCGCTCGAATTGGCGGCGGCGAACCTCAAGGACATGCCGTTCGAGGTCGACCTCGACCATCGCGATTTCGTCGAAGCCCTGATGAGCCGGGCCGAGGCGGCGGACGCCTCCTGGTGCAGCCTCTCGATCCACCATTTGCCGACTGACGAAAAGCTTCGCTTGCTCCGGGCGTTGCGCGAGGCGACCGGTACCCTGCTGATGATTTATGAGCCGACCTTGAAGGAGGGCGAGACGCGCGACGCCTATCTCGCGCGCTTCAGGAGCGTCAATCGTCCGGCCTTGACCATGCTGACCCCGGAAGAGTGGGCGCAGGTCGACCATCACGTCACCACCTGCGACTTGCCGGAGACGGCGGCGACCTGGCTCTGTCTCGGGCGCGAGGCCGGATTTTCGCAAGCGAAGCAGATCTTTCTCGATCCGACCGGGTTCTATGGTCTCTATCGCTACGACCGCTGAGATCCGTCTCTGGAAGCCCCTATGACCAAAAAGCCCCGGCCGAGCAGGGCTCGACCGAGGCTGGCAACTTGATCAGGAGACTTTCGAGGTTAGGCACCCTTTGTTACAGGAGCATCACAGCTCGATTACGTTTCGACCGGCACCCCGGAAAATCTGATGGCCACCAAGACAAAGAAGCAGGACGACATTCCAGCGCCGCAAGAGCGCCTCACGCGCGAGGAGGAGCGCTCCGTCACCAAGCGCCGGCGCCTGCGCGCCGCCGTGGTCTACGAGATCATCCGCACCGAGGGCGAGGGGGAACTGGCGCGGACCTTCGGCGCGCTGTGGTGGTCAGGGCTCGCCGCCGGCCTCTCTATCGGCTTTTCCGTGCTTTCCCAAGCCATGTTGACCGCGGCACTGGGCGACCTGCCCGGCGCCACCATCGTCTCCCGCGTCGGCTACGCCGTCGGCTTTCTGATCGTCATCCTGTCGCGGCAGCAGCTGTTCACCGAGAACACCCTGACGGCGGTGCTGCCGGTGATTGCGCGGCGCGAGCCGCGATGGTTCTTCGTGCTGGCCCGGCTGTGGGGCATCGTGCTCGCGGCGAACCTCGTCGGCTGCCTCCTGTTCAGCCTGTTCCTGGTCTATTCCGGGGTGCTCTCTCCGGAGGTTTCGGCGGCGGTCGCCGCCATCTCTCACGAGCTGATGTCGAACACGCCGACGGAGATGTTTGTGAAGGGGATCGCCGCCGGCTGGCTCATCGCGGCGCTGGTATGGATGATGCCCTCGGCCGAAGGCACCGAGATCTTTGTCATCACCCTCATCACCTATTTGATCGCGCTTGGCGGATTTACCCACGTGATCGCAGGCTCGGCCGAAGCGTTCTACGCCTGGCTCACGGGCGCTGAACCGTTCTCGCGAATTCTATTCGGATTTTTCCTGCCGACGCTGGCCGGCAACGTCGCCGGGGGCACGGTGCTGTTTGCCGTGCTGAGCTATGCGCAAGTGCGCGAGGAAATCTGACGTGGCAAGGCCCCGCCGCCGGCTACCTGATCGCGTGACGATCCCTTAGCCCTAGTCGCGGCCAGAGGCGTGCAGCGCGAAATTCTTCAGCTTCGCGGAATCGGTCTCGCCGACGGAAGCGAGCGCGACGATCGTGGTGGTGAGCCGGCTACGCACGGCTGTCGCGTCGGCGACGGTTCCCCGGCGCTTCACCTCTTGCCACGCCTGCTCTAAGGCGTTGTCCATCAAGGACAGCGTCTCTGGACCATAGATTTTCGGAAGTTCGTCAAGGCGCATGACTCTCCTCCCTGTCAGGAGTGGGCTAAAACCAACGCTTCGTGCCCCAACGCGCCTTTAATGCCGCTTGTTAATTCATCATAACCCGAATGGCCTCGAAAAGCGAGTCTGCTGGCCCGCAACGATGCGGAAACATGTGCTGCGCCGCAACATCACCGCGGCGCGCAGAGGCACAGGAACGGGCTTTCGGTGCGAACCCGGCCGACCTCTCCCGGCACGTAGCAATTGGCGCTTCCCGCGCCGGTCATGCCGCTTCTGATCTCACCGTAAGGTGCGCCGGCGACGTGGCCCGAACAGACGAAGGCATTGCTACGGCCGCCGACGGTGACCGGATGACGACAGACGGTCTCGCACGGCAGCCCTGGCGATTGCACCCAATTGGTCCTGGCGGCCCGAGCCTCCGCGCACCAGAACAAGGCTAACACCGCAAACAGCAACACAACGCGCATCAACACCTCCACTTGGTTCCGCTCACCATCTGCCCCAGCTTTTAGCAAAGAGTTGGGCGGCAATGAGTCTCGATCCTGCGACCGAAGCTAGCAGCGAGAAAGCAAACAGCTCTTTACTTCGGCGTAGGACAAATGGCGTTAACCTCACCATCAGGTCCGGCATCGGGCCGTGGTGAGAAAATTGCATTATAACCGTGGTAGACTGCGCTTTGGGGGATGTTCAAGCCAGCAAGCGCCGGCAATTTGGGCCGCAAACGCAACACTTTGTTGTCCAAATTCTGAGGGATAAGCGCCCATGGGTGACGGGAACCAATCAGACGTGACTGCTCAAGAAACGACCAATGCGCGCCTGGGATGGCGCTTTGGCACCGGCGTTGTGCTCATCGTCGGCGGCTATGCCGCCTGGTCCCTCATTCCCGTTGCCGTCGCCACCGATCTCGAGCCTTGGGCAAAATCGGCTCTCACGGCGCTCCTTGGCGCCACGCCGATCCTGACCAAGGTGGTCGCCGTCGGTCTGATGGGGCGCCCCGCCTACGATCTGTTCAAACGCACGGTTTTGAAGTCGCTGCGTCTCCGCGCGGGCTGACGCCGGCTGCATCAGGCTTGGGCGACCGGCGCGTGTTCCCCGCGAACCTCACCGTCATTTCAACGTGAGGCAGTGGACTGCCCCCGGGTCGCGACGATAGTGTCTGGCTCCCCTCTGCCATTGGCGATCAGCCCTTGGTCAGGCGAAGAGGTGCGGCCGCATGATTCACCTGATTGAGGTCCTGAACCAGATTTCCCCGTGGATCTTGGCGATCGTGCTCATTGCCGTCGCCGAACTCTATGCCGTCGGCCTCATGCTCGCCACTCGCGCCCGTTGCGGCGCCGACTATCTCAGCCTCAACAACGAAGTGGCCGGATTCAAATTCGCCGTCATCGGCGTGCTCTATGCGGTGATGCTCGCCTTTGTCGTCGTGGCCGTGTGGGAAGACTATCAGGACACGGAGACGGCGGTGCGCAACGAGGCCAAGGCGCTGAGCGATTTGCATCAAGTCTCATTCGCCCTGCCTGAGACCGACGGCGAACCGATCCGCAAACATGTGCTCTCCTATATCAGCGCGGTCCGCGGTCCCGAATGGACGTCGATGGCCGAGGGCCACTCCAACGCGGGCGCCGAGATGGAGTTGCATCACCTCAGCCAGGCGATCTTCGAAGCGCGGCCGGAAGCGTTGAAGGACGTTGCTCTCTATCAGCACGCCCTCAACTTACTCACCACCGTCAATGACAACCGCTCTGAGCGTTTGGACAATTCGCGCGGCTCGGTGCCCGGGGTGCTGTGGTTGGTGATGATCGCCGGCGGCCTAGTCACTCTCGGCTACCCTGCGTTCTTTGGCTCGTCCAACTTGTGGTCGCAGGTGCTGATGACGGCGTCCCTTGCCGCCCTCGTCGCCCTGACGCTGTTCGTGGCGCTCGTGCTCGACTACCCGTTCACCGGCGACGTGCGCATCTCGCCTGCGCCCTTCGAGCAGGCTCTGAAGCAGATGCCGCCGCAATGGGACCGGTCCGATCGGTGACGGTGCTATCGCAAGCGAAGCGTCATCTCGACGATGCGGCCGTGTTCCCGCAACGCCTACTCGGCGGCATCGACCGTTATTCGATCGGCGCTAGTTGCTGGCGCCTCGCCGCTGCGCCGTGCCGCCGGCGTATTGTCGTTGACCGGCTTTACCTCGCCCCGGTCGTAGGAAGAGAAGATGCCGCCTGCGAGCACGGCGCCCTTCTCCACTTCGACATCGCCGCAGGTCACGCGGCCCTCGACCCGCCCGCCCGCGCGCACGAGCAGGAAATCCTTGACGTCGGCCGTCTCGCCGAGGGTCCCGTGGCAGTCGACGTCGGACGACACCACGTTGCCCTTGATCGCGCCGTCAGGGCCGATGCGGATCGACGGCGCCGTGACGTCGCCCTCCACAATGCCATCCACAATGATAGCCTCGGGAACCACGATTGCGCCCTTCACCGTGACTCCGGCGCCGATATAGGCGATGTTCGGCGCGCCCAGCCGAAATTCCTTCTCGGTCATTGGCCCCATACCCCGCATTTTCGGCGGCGTTGCCGCCATGCCGCATCGTTAGCGTCATCAAGGCTGGACCTCCCGCTAAGGGTTGCAACAGCCAATTCCGTTTTCTCCAGGATATGCACAGCTTACGGTTTGCTTATGCACAGGGCCGCGAGGGCTAGCGCTTTGGAACGACGCCAAAACACCGCCCGGACACACGAGCGTCATCGCGCTGATACCGCATGGAGCCAATCTTGCCTCTGCCGCCGGGACTGACGCGCGCGCAATTCGACAGCGCCTGCGAGGCTTTGCGCGCCATTGTCGGCGCCGATCAGGTGGTGACCGGAGAGGAGCGGCTTCAGCCCTACGCCGACCCGTACTCTCCCGGCATCGCCGACCGCTTCGCGCCCTCGGGCGCGGTGCTGCCCGGCAGCGTCGATGACATCAGGGGCGTGCTCGGTGTTGCCAACCGCTTTTCCCTGCCGCTTTGGACCATATCGACGGGCCGCAACTATGCTTATGGCGGCGCCGCGCCTTGCCTCGACGGCGCGATGATCCTCGACCTCAAGCGCATGAAGAACATCGAGGTCGATCCGGAGCTCGCCTACGCCATGGTCGAGCCCGGCGTTACTTATCTCGATCTCTACAAGTTCATCCAGGACAAGAAGTACCGCCTGTGGGTCGACTGCACCGACCCCGGCTGGGGCAGCGTGCTTGGCAATGTCCTCGAGCATGGCATCGGCTACACCCCCTATGGCGATCATGCCGGGCATCAATGCGGCATGGAGGTGGTGCTCGCCACCGGCGAGGTGCTGCGCACCGGACTCGGCGCCATGACCGACAACCCGGCGTGGCCGCTCTACAAATACGCCTTCGGTCCATCTCTCGACGGCGTGTTCATGCAGTCGAATTTCGGCGTGGTCACCAAGATCGGCATGTGGCTGATGCCCGAGCCCGAGGTGTTGGTCGCGGTGGAGATGGCGTTCCGACACGAAGAGGACATCGTGCCCCTGATCGACACGCTCCGCCCGCTCCGCCTCGATGGCACCATCCCCACCGCCACCATCGCCAATTGGATGCGCATCGCCGCCGCCAATTCGACGCGGTCGGAATGGTATGACGGCAAGGGCGCCATGCCTGAGGGCGCCATCAAGGAGCTGATGGCGAAGATGGAGATCGGCTATTGGGGCTTGCGCTTCGGCCTTTATGGCCGCGACGCCATCGTCGATGAAAAGCTCGATGCCGTGGAGAAAGCCTTCGCCCCGATCGACGCCGAGATCGTGGCCTACAAGGTTCACCGGGGCGAGCAAGTGCCGCCGGAATTCGGCAGCCTCGCCGGCATTCCCAGCGTCGATATGATGCCGTTGAACTGGCTCGGCGGCACTGGCGCCCATATCGAATGTCCGCTGGTGGTGCCGATGCAGGGTGCTGCGTTTCTCGATCTCTACCGGCGGCGCAATAAGCTCTTCAACGAAGCGGGGTTCGATCAGTATTGCGGCCTGACCTCGACGACGCCGCGATGTTTCATCAACACCGCCTCGATCATCTTCGACAGGGACGATGCGGAGCAATGCGCCCGCGCCCGCAATCTCGGCAAGACGCTGATTGAGGATGCGAGTGAGCATCATCTCGCCGGCTACCGCGCCCACATCTCCGAGATGGATCTCGTCGCGGCGCAATTCGCGTTCAATGATCACGCTGCCATGCGCACCTATGAGCGTCTCAAGGATGCGCTCGACCCGAACGGCATTCTATCTCCTGGGAAGCAGGGCATCTGGCCCAAGGCGATGCGCAAGGCGAAGGAGGGCGAAACGCCGTGAGGCTGAGACCAAAGGGCCAAGTCTTGCAGCTCGATCGCCGCGAGCTACTCGGCCTCGGTGGCGCCGCGGCGCTGTTGTTCGCCGCGCCCTCCGGCATCGGCATCGCCGCGGCGCGGCGTACCGGCACCATGCTCGCCGTCGCCGATCCGCGCTACGACGACAGCCGCCACTTTGCCCGCGGCCTCGCGCAGGGTGGCGCCCGCATCGTTCGGCTCGCGCCGAATGCCGGAGCGACATGGTTCGAGGCCATCGCGCCAAACACGCGAGGAGGATTGAGCGTCGCCGGTCTGACGCTCGACTCGGATTTCTTCATTCTCGAGCGTCTCGCCGAGACGCAGCGCGTGGCGACGCGATTTGTCGGCTGTCATGATTGGCGATGCCGGCCAGGCGTCAGTCACCGGCTGCGCGGCACGGTGAATCTCGACGGCATTGTCAGCGCGATTGATGCGAATCGAGATGACTGGGCTGAACGCCTGGGTCTCGCGCTTGCGCTGACGGCCGGGGACAGCGAGGCGAGACGAGAGCAATGGCTCAGGCGGGAAGGCGCCAAACCCATTACGGCGAGCCCAAGCTACTTGGTCTCTTGGCTGATGACCGTCACCGCCTAGCCCGCCTACGGGCTCAATGGGCCCAGCGATGAGTCTGATGCGAAACTTCGAGCATACCGGTCTGCGCTTCCTCGGGAAGCAGGCTGGCAATCACGCCCATGGCCAGTTCCACCGAGATCTCGCTGCCGCCGCACTCTTTGAGCTGATCGCGCAGC
The DNA here is from genome assembly GCA_963732955.1 of uncultured Alphaproteobacteria bacterium. Lineage (GTDB taxonomy): Bacteria > Pseudomonadota > Alphaproteobacteria > Rhizobiales > Methyloligellaceae > Methyloceanibacter. The sequence continues at coordinate 1,355,718 of CAVTBH010000003.1, read as the reverse complement.
CAGGAGTAGATTTCTTCATCGCCGGCCTTTAGGCCCGCGGCGATCTCCTCGAACATCTGCGCCAAAGATCCCGTTGCCATCGCCCCCCTCCGTTGTGCTGGCCTGAAAGGCCCGCACATGGCCCAGCTGAACCCCCTCTACGCTCTCCTTCGTCAGTCCGCCCGCGACTTCAAAATCATAACGGGTCATGCTGCATGTGCGAAGAGGCGAGATTGCCACAGTCACAGACGGAAATGGGAGATTTCAGTCGTTTCGCTCTATGGGTCCGACAAAAGAAAGTGGCGTTTTGGCCACCGAGCCGACCGGCAGGTCGCCTCCGGAGAGGTTGGCGTAGGCCCCGGAGCGTGGTTGCGGCTGGCAGAAATGCCGCCCGCCGCGCGCGTTGGTGCGCAGGAGGTCGAGATGGAAGTGGTTGCTGTGATAGGGGTCGCTGCCCGGCCCGAGCACGGTGTAAAACTCGGCGCAAGCCCCAGCGAACACCAACTGCAGAAAGGCGCGGTCCCGCGGCGTTCCCCGCCCCCAGCCCTGCAGCACGGTGACTTCACGGCCGCTCGCGAACCTGAAGCCCGCGACATCGAGGGCGTTGCCGTAGGAATGCTCCGAGAGCGGGCCGCGGCTGCTACCGTTCCGCCCCCGGCAGCCATAGGAGGCGATCTGCCTGATGGCGACCACCGGCTCGCCGAAGGCGCGATAGGCCGCAGGCTGCACCGAGGCCCGCACCCAGCGATTGAGTGCCGCCGTCATCGGGCAGTTGATGGTCGCCGCCGGGGACACGGCGATACGGCCATCCTCGAGCCCCGAAACCTTGAGCGGATGGTCCATGCCGCAGGCGATGCCGCCGACGCGACTTGCGGATTGCACGTAGGCCGACGCCCTGACCTCGCCCCGGGCGAGACAGGCGTCCTCGGCGTCCGAGCGCCATTGCGCCCGCGGCTCCGCCAGCCGGTTCACGCCGCAGCCGGCGACCAACGCCACGATGGCCAGACCCCCGGCCAGATACGCAACCCTCACCCCCATGGCGAGCAAGATGCGCCCTAGGGCGTGAACAATCTTTCAATGCTGCCAAGGTCGTGAGCGGACTGCCGCCCCGCCGAAACCAACGAAAAGGGCCGCTCCCGGCTTGGGAGCGGCCCGCATTGTCGGCCGCGGTCGCATCTCGACCGCCAAGCCTCGGTTCGTTAACCGGCGATGCCCTCGCAAGAGGCGCGCATCCAGGTCTTGGCAACCGGCGACAACGGCGTTTGACAATGAGACACTGGATCACCTCCTTTCGATTGTTGACGGGATAAGTCCAAGATAGCGGCCGAATCACGCCGAGGCAAAGCGCGGAACGCCGCGGTTCTCTGCTTCATCTCCTATTTCGGCGCTGCGACTGGGGCCGCAGTTCCAGAGGCGGTTGGAGCCGCGGCGTTGCTCGTAGTCGCCTCCAATCCCCCAGCAACCTTGATGTCGTACACCTCCTTGAGGAACAGATAGAGGTAGGCGACGGAGATCACCAACACCACAAGACCAATGACAGACGAGGTGATGCGTACGTTCTGCCAAGACAATTCGAGGCTCGTCTCCGAAGGAACGGCGGCTGGAGGTGCTACCGCGTCGGCCCGGCTTGTGCTGCGCCTCCGCCAGCCTGGGCGGCAGGCGGCGGGGCTGCAAGCGCTGCCCCCTTGGGGGCGGATGGCGTCGGGGCTGTCGCCCGCCACAATTGGATACCTGAGAAGATCACGCCAGACAGGCAGACGACAACTACGACCCAGATCAAAATCTCCGACGCTCGAGCCTGCCAAATGAAGGTGTTGAGCTGGATGTTGGCGCGCTTGCGTGCGTAATCCGTATAAAAATAATCTAGGTAGCCAAGCTTCGCCGCATAGCTTTTCGATTTCAGAACTCTGTTCTCGTTCGCAAGTTTGTCATAGGCGGCCTTGCAGTTCGAGAGCATCTGTTCGGTCTGTGCCGCCGGCTCCTGCGCCGTCGACGGGCTTGCGTTGACACAACACACCAGCACCAAAAGCAGCGTTAGGAACGGGCTTTTCACTTCCCAGCACCCGGCGAGCAGTCGTGGGCATCAGTGCCCGGGGCACACTTTCCGGGGTCATCGCAGGCATTGTTGAAGGCGAGGGCGCATGTGTTCGTTCCGGCGATGGGGACAAAGACGCTTCCCGGGGTGACCGGCTCCGGGACCTCAATCTTGGTGATGTAGTCGAGCTCGGGGAGCACGGCCGGAGGCACCACGGCCTCAGGCTCGGGCGTTCCAAAGGGTGCCTTGCCGCAGTAACTGCCGACGCACGCCCAGACGCTGCTCACGGCGGCACAGGCCGCGAGCAAGAAGATCGCGAGGCACGCCGAGCCAATCCATCTCGCCATGATGCCCTCTATGATAGAATATCATGATATTGCACGCTTAGATTGTAGCAAGGCATGCGTTTAGGCAAGCGGCAAGCTTGGCCTCGTGGGCATCGAGAACCGGGCCGTCTAGCCGAGCCCGAGCGCCTTTCGCGCCTTTACCGTGATCGACTGGCGCGTCTTGAAGAAGCCTTCCCAGGGGTCGCGTTTCAGCCGCTTCAGCCGCGCCGGCAGCGTTTTCAGGGTATAGGGTGCCGCGACCTTCAGCCCCTTGAGCTCGTCCCAGGCGAGGGGGCAGGCGACCGGCGCCTCCGCCTTGGCCCGCGTCGAGTAATTGACGATGGCGGAGCCGCCGCGCTGATTGCGGAGGTAGTCGACGAAGATCTTGCCGACCCGCGTCCGCTTCAGCGGATTGGCGGTGTAGCGGTCGGGCCTGACGTCGACGAGAGCATCGGCGATCGCCTTGGCGAAGGCCTTGACCTCGTCCCAGCCGAGTTTCGGCGTGATCGGGGCGACGAGATGGAGCCCCTTGCCACCGGTCGATTTGAGGAAGCTCTTGAGCCCGAGATCGTCGAGAAAGTCGCGCACCTCGACCGCCGCTGCCTTGAGCGTATCGAGATCGAGGCCCTCGTCCGGATCGAGATCGAACACGAGGCGGTCAGGCTCGAACAGATGCTTGAGCGAGACGCCCCAATCGTGAATCTCGACCGTGCTGATTTGCACCAGCCCGAACAGCCCGGCCGCGTCGTCGATATAGAGATAGGGCTTCTTGCTCTCGCCGCCGGGAATGGGGATCTGCTTGATCGCCTTCGTCATGCCTTTCATGGCGTGGCGCTGGAAGAAGCTCTCCCCGTCAATGCCCTCCGGACAGCGCACCAGGCTGATCGGGCGGTTGACGACGTAAGGCAGGATAAAGGGCGCGATCGCCTCGTAATAGCGTGCGAGGTCGAGCTTGGTCGCGCCGATCGCCGGATAGAGCACCTTGTCGGGGCTTGAGAGCGTGATGCCGGCGAAACTCGGCTCGGCCTTCTGTGTGGTCAGGGTCATGTCGGTCTCGGCACCTTGCGTGCCCTCCTGATCGGGCAGCTCGCGGCTGACCTCAATTGCCATCTTATCGTCGCGCAGTCCTTGAAAGCTCGGATGACGCAAGCGGCCGTCCTTGGTCCATTCGGCGTAGGCGACCTCGCACACGAGCGACGGCTCGAGCCACACCGCATCCTTGCGCTCTGCCGCCGGCACCTCGACGAAGGGCGAGCTGTCGCGCTTCAACGGCTGAAAGCACCGGGCCAGCATCTTGAGATCGGCGCTCGAAAATCCGGTGCCGACCTTGCCGGCAAAAACAAGATCGTCGCCCTTGAAGGTGCCGAGCAGGAGCGAGGAGAACGCCCGGTCCTTGGCGCTCGAGCGGCTGTAGCCGCCGATCACGAACTCGGCGCGCTTGCCGCATTTGATCTTGAGCCAGTCCTTGGTGCGACCCGACACGTAAGGCGAGGACGCGCGCTTCGACAGGATGCCTTCGAGCCCCGCGGCGCAGGCCTCGTTGTAGAAGGCTGGCCCCTCGCCTTCGACATGGTCGGCATAGACGAGCCAGCCGGGCAACTCCGTCTCGCCCATCAGGGTCGCGAGACGCGCCTTCCGCTTTGTCAGCGGCTCGCGCCGCCAATCCTTGCCGTCGAGCGAGAGCAGATCGAACAGGAAATAGCGGAACGAGGGATGGGGCGTGTCGATGTGCTCTTGCAGCGATTTGAAGTCGGTGATGCCCGACGGCAGCACGAAGGCGATCTCGCCGTCGACCAACGCCTCCTTACACGGCAATTTCTGCAAGGCCTTGGCGATGGCCGGGAAGCGCACGGTCCAATCGAGACCGCTGCGGCTGAACAGCGTCACCTCGTCTCCCGACTTCCGCGCGACGATGCGGTAGCCGTCATATTTGACTTCATGCAGCCACGAGCGGCCGTCCGGGACCTCGGTCTCGAGGGTCGCAAGCTCAGGTGCGATGAATTCAGGCGCTACGGCGCGGCGGGCTTGCGGCGGCGGCTTGCCGATCCAGCGAAGGTCTTTGCCGTTGCGCTTTTTTTTTCAGCCTTGTTGGAGCTCCACACCGCGGACTCGCCGTGCTCGATCTCATCCATGGTGCGGCCGCTCTTGACGCTGGTGTCATAGACCTCGGTCGGCTCGTCGCCATCGCCGGCAAAGGCGTCGCGCTTCTTGATCAGGAGCCAGTTCTCGCGGCCGCGATCGCCCTTCTTCGGCTTCATCCGCACCAGCACGAAATCGCCGTTGAGGCGGTCGCCGTGAAGCCTGAATTTGAGGTCGCCCTTGGCTAGCCCCTCATCGGGATCCGATAGCGGCTCCCAGGTGCCGCGGTCCCAGATCATCACCGGGCCGCCGCCATATTCGCCCTTGGGGATCACGCCTTCGAACTTGCCGTATTCGAGCGGATGGTCCTCGGTCATCACCGCGAGCCGCTTCTGCGCGGGATCGAGGCTCGGGCCCTTCGTCACCGCCCAGCTCTTGAGCACGCCGTCATGCTCGAGCCGGAAGTCGAAATGGGTGCGGCGCGCCGCGTGCTTCTGGATGACGAAGCTGTTGCCAGATTTGGCCGCGCGCTTCGGCGCGGGCTCCGGCGTCTTGGCGAAGTCGCGCTTGGCGCGATAGGTTGAAAGCAGGTCCTCGGCCTTGGTCCGGGCCATGACTTACGCCGACTTTCGCTTCGGCGCCGTGCGCGATTGCTTCTTGGCCGAGCCTGAGCGCGACGCCGCCGCACGCTTCCCGCCTTGCGACTTGCCCGACTTGGCGGGAGTCTTTTCCGGCGCGCCCTTGCCTTGCTTCACGCTCTTCTTGAGCGCATCCATGATGTTGATGACCTTGGCGCTGCCCGGCTCCTCGGCGACCAACGCCGGTGCGCGGTGCTCGATCTTGGCGTTGATCAGCTCCCACACTGCCTCGGTATAGTCGTCCTTAAACTTCTCCGGCTCGAAGGCGCCCGCCTTGCGCTCGATCAGCTCCTTGGCGAGGTCGAGCGCTTCCTTGTCGATCTTTATCTCCGGCACCTCCTTGAAGAAGGCGTCTGCCGATTTCAATTCGTCGGCCTGGCGCAGCACCTCGAGCACGAGACCGCGCCCGCAGGGCGTCAACGCCACGATATTGCTCTGGCCCCGCAACACCAGCTGGCCGACGCCGACCTTGCCGGCCTGCTCCAGCGCCTTCTGAATGATGACATAACCTTCCTCGCCGGCGTCGCCGTCAGGCAGCAGGTAATAGGGCTTCTCGAAATAGCGCGGGTCGATGGCGTCAGGATCGACGAAGCGCACGAGCTCGATGGTCTGCTTGCTTTCGAGCTTGAGGTCGTCGATCTCCTTCTGGTCGAGCAGGACGTATTTGCCCTTCTCGTACTCGTAGCCCTTGATGATCTCTTCGTTCTCGACCGGCCCCACGCCCGGCGCGACCTTCTGGTAGCGGATGCGCTTCCCCGTCGGCTCGTGGATTTGGTGGAACTCGATCTTCCGTTCGGTGCTGGTCGCGGGGTAGAGCCGCACCGGGATGGTGACGAGCGAAAGCCGCAAGTTTCCAGTCCAGAAGGCGCGGGGTGCCATACGCTAGAACTCCTTTAGACGCGAACGCGCGAGCCAATCCGCCATGGCCGGACAGGAAGTATAGCCGAAACGGCTGATTTCAGCCCTTGGTTCCGAACGCAAAGTCGAAGCCGGACACGCGGGGCCTAGACCCTATATCGGTTTCCGTTAAGCATAGGTTCAAGCCCCTTGGGCGAGCGCGGCGAGGTGCCGCTTTGGAGGGCCCAGTTTGGGCTCGCATCCCTGGGTCCTCTTCGCCTATGCTGCCCTAGCCAGCGGCCAACCTCCCACCAAATCGCCTTGTCCCGGGCACGACGAAGAGCCGCAGAGGGGGGCGCCCTCTGGGCGCGCCGCGGCCGGCGCGGTTTGCTTTTCCTGGCGGTTTCCGCTTGGTTCACGACTGTTATCGAACGGGACAGGACTTTCAGGGCTTAGGGTCACGATGAATGATGTTCAGTTGAGCTCGGACCGAGGCCTGGCTCAGCCCGCCGTGGTCATCACCGGTGGCACCGAGGGCATCGGCCGCGCGCTCGCGGAGTTGTTCGCTAAGGACGGCAACAACCTTCTTTTGGTCGCGCGCGACGAGGCGAAGCTTGCCCGCACCGCGGCCGAGCTGACCAAGGCCTATCCGGTTATCGTCAAGATCACGTCCCAGGACCTCACGACAGAGGAGGGCCGCGCCGGGGTGGAACACGCCTTGCGCCGCTTCGGCCTCTACGCCGACATCCTCGTCAACAATGCCGGCATGATGTCCCACGGCTTCTTCCAGGACGTCGATACGGCCACGGTCCATCGCCTGATCGACCTCGATGTCCGAGCGCTGGTCGACCTCACCCATCGCTTCCTGCCGGGAATGCTCGCGCGCCGTCGCGGCGGTGTGCTCAACGTCGCCTCGCTGATGGGCTTCATGCCGGTGCCCTACCAGGCCATCTATGCCGCCTCTAAGGCCTTCGTGCTCTCCTTCTCCAAGGCGCTCGCCTACGAGACCATGGGCACCGGCGTCCGGGTTTCGGTGGTGGCGCCCGGCGTGGTGGCGACTGAGCTTCACGCCAAGGCCGGGACGGCGAATTCCCGTTACATGTATCTCTTCCCCAACACGCCGCCCGAAAAAGTGGCGCGGATCGCTTATTCCCGCTTCAAGCGCGGCTGGTCGGTGATCATCCCGGGCTGGGCCAATTGGCTGAGCACGATCCTTATCCGCTTCGTGCCGGACTTCATGCTCGTGCCGCTGATGGGATGGCTCTTCAGGATGCGCGACGACGAGGGCAACGTGCTGTGGCCGAACCCACTGCCGGAGCCCGCGGCGACGAAGCGCGCCGTTGAGCCGGCGCAGCTCGACCCCGTGGACTAGAGGCCGGACTCGACGCTAACCGCCTTCTCGGCGAGCGTGGATTCTTGCCGTTCCCATCATGGGCGAGTTTCGGTGCCTTGCGTGGTCGCCGCGGCCTGGCCTGCTTCAGTGCATCCCGCGCCTGAGACCAAAGTTTGGCGGAATTTGACCGCACCGTTCAAAGCAGGTGGCCCTTACGGCTAGTGCAGGCTCTCCAACGCCAAGGCGATGCCCTGGCCGCCCCCGATGCAAAGTGTCACGACGCCCCGCCTGACGTCATCGCGTTGCATGGAATAGAGCAAGCGCGTAGTCAGTATGGCGCCCGTCGCCCCAATCGGATGCCCATGGGCGATGGCGCCGCCTTCCACGTTCACGATGTCCTCAGCCAAGCCAAGCTCACGCGTGACTGCAATCGCGATTGCTGCGAAGGCCTCGTTGATCTCGATGCGCTCGACGTCGCCAAGCTCCCAATTGGCCCGCTTGAGCGCTTGGCGGACGGCAGGGATGGGACCGAGACCGAACATGCCGGGCTTGACCGCGGCGATGCCGTAGGACAGAAGCCGCGCCATCGGCTCAAGACCTTGCTGCTCGGCCCAACCGCGCTCCGCCACGATCATGGCAGCGGCGCCGCTGTTGAGGCCGGGCGCATTTCCAGCCGTAATCGTTCCATCCTTGCGAAACACCGGACGCAGCCTCGCCAAGGCTTCGGGTGTCTCGTCCGGTCGGTTATGCTCGTCCTTGTCGAAGACTTCCGTGCCCTTCCGGGTCTTCACCTCGACCGGAACGATCTCATCCTTGAACTTCCCAGCCGCCTGCGCTGCCGAAAACCGCTGCTGGGACCGCGCAGCCCAGCGATCCTGCTCCTCACGGGTGATCTGGAACTTTTTGGCAAGATCCTCGGTGTGCCAGCCGGAATGTTCGCCGGAGAATGCGTCATTCAAGCCATCGCGCAGCATGCTGTCATAGATCTCGGCGTCCCCCATCCGATAGCCCCACCTCCCCCCAGGCACGAGATACGGAGCCATATCCATGTTCTCCATGCCACCGGCGACGGCGCTGTCCAACATGCCGAGCATGATCTCCTGCCCGGCCGAGACGATAGCCTGGGCGCCCGAGCCGCAAACACGGTTGACCGTCATGGCAGGAACGTCCACGGGAAGACCGCCGTAGACTGCTGCCTGCCGTGCCGGGTTCATCTTGTTGCCAGCCTGGATCACATTGCCCATCACCACGGTGCCGATCTTCGCCGGATCGACTGGTGTGCGACCGAGAACGCCGCGCACCACGACGGCCCCGAGCTCGGTGGCCGGCACCGATTTCAGGCTGCCGCCGAAATTACTGAGCGCTGTGCGCAGCGGAGTACACAGCACGATTTCCCGCGTTGCCATGATTTGTCCTTGACGCAAACCTGCGACCGATCACAAACGCAGGCCGCCATCGATCTCGAGGATGCGGCCGTTGTAGTAGTCGTTTTGCAGGATGTAGAGCGCAGTGCGGCCGATCTCTTCCGGCTGTCCCAGCCGCTTCAACGGAATCATCGAGATGATCCTCTCGCGGATGGCCGGCTTGATGCTGGTCACCATGCGCGTATCGCAGAAGCCGGGCGCGATGCCGGCGACGCGGATCTGGTAGCGCGCGAGCTCCTTGGCCCAGGTCACCGTCATGGCGGCCACGCCGGCCTTGGCCGCAACGTAGTTGGTCTGTCCGATGTTTCCGGCGCGCGAGATGCTGGAAATATTGATAATGACGCCACCGCGACCGCCTTCGATCATGTGCACTGCGGCCTCTCGACCGCATAGGAAAACACCGACGAGGTCGACCGCGATCACCGTGTTGAAGTCGGCGAGCGACATCTTGCTCACCACCTTGCCGTCCTTGGCCTTGACGAGCAGCGCATCGCGGTTCGTTCCGGCGTTGTTAATGAGGCCATCGACGCTGCCGAAATCCTTGCGCACCTCGGCGAAGAGGCGTTCCACCGCAGCCTCTTCGGCAACGTTGGCACCGTAACCCTTGGCGTTGCCGCCGGCACCGGCGCAAAGGCGTGCAGTGTCGTGAAGGTCCGCCTCATCGAGGTCGACCAGAGCGAGATTGGCTCCTTGGCGCGCGACGACCTCCGCCATGTTTTGGCCGAGACCCCGCGCTGCCCCAGTGATGACGATCGTTTTGCCCTTGAGGTCCATGATACCGCGCCGCAGGTCTTACTTAACCAACACGTAACGCCCCGGGGCATCCTCGAGCGCCGGGAATCCGGCCGCCCTGTCACCAAGTGGTGGTGGCGGCACGGGATCGCCTGATCGCGCCGCGAGCCATGCCGTCCATGACGGCCACCAGGACCCCTCACGCGGTTGATGGGCAGCAAACCAGGTGTCCGGATCGCCACCGTGCTCGCCTGGTGCTTGCCGCGAGGTGCGAAAATGGTGATGCGGGTGGCCGGGCTCGGAAACAATGCCCCCGTTGTGCCCTCCGCTCGTGAGCACGAAGGTGACGTCACAGTCGGTGAGAAGGTTGAATTTGAACACGGATCTCCAGGGCGCGATGTGGTCCTTCTCTGTGGCGACCACGAATAGCGGCCGGTCAATATCAAGTAGAAGGACCGGACGGCCACCAACCTCAAGACGGCCTTCGGTAAAGTCGTTATTGAGAAAGAGCGAGCGCAGATATTCGGAATGCATGCGATACGGCATGCGCGTGGAATCTTTGCTCCAGGCCATGATGTCGAAAGGTTGGGGACGCTCGCCCATGAGATATTCATGAACGCTGCGTGACCAGATCAGATCGTTCGAGCGCAGGATCTGAAAGGCCCCAGCCATTTGCTCGGCGGTGAGATAGCCGCGTTGCCACATCATGTCTTCGAGGAACCTGACTTGGGTTTCGTTGATGAAGAGCATCAGCTCGCCGGCTTCGGTGAAGTCGGTCTGCGCGGCAAGAAAGCTCAAGCTCGCCAGGCGATCATCACCGTCGCGTGCCATGGCGGCGGCGGCGATCGCGAGCAGCGTGCCGCCAAGGCAGTAGCCGACCGCTTGCACCTTGCGGGAGCCGGTGATGGCCGTAGCCGCATCTATTGCCGCAAGCACGCCGGCGGTGCGGTACTCGTCGAATCCGGTATCGCGTTCCTCGGCGCCGGGGTTCTTCCAGGAGATCATGAACACGGTGAAGCCCTGTTCGGTGAGGAACTTCACAAGCGAGTTTCTCGGCGACAGGTCGAGGATGTAATACTTCATGATCCAAGCCGGCACGATCACCACCGGCTCGGGCCGAACCCGGTCAGTTGCCGGCGCGTATTGAATGATCTCCGCCAAATGCGTGCGATAGACGACCTTGCCTGGCGTCACGGCCACGGTTTCGCCGGGCTTGTAAGCCTCCAGCCCTAGGGGCGGGGCACCGGTCAGCATGCGCTGCAAATCCTCGGTCCAGTTCGTGAACCCGCGCAGAAGATTTTCACCCCCCTCGGCTTGTGCGCGCGCGAGGACCTCCGGATTGGTCCAGAGAAAGTTCGAGGGAGCCACCGTGTCGAGAATCTGACGTGCGGCGAAGGTGGCCATGTCCTCGTGCTTCTTGCCGAGGCCATCGACACCGGTCGTCGCCGCTTCCCACCACCGCTCGATGGACAAGAAGCTGCGCGCGTAGACATTGAAAGGGAACGAGCGCCATTCCGGTGCACGGAACCTTTTGTCTTGAGGCAGCGCGCATTGGCACGGGTCGCACGTCGAGCTGACCGCGCACTCGGCGGCAAAACGAAGATTGTCTATGGCGCCGTCGCTCGCCTGCCGCGCGAGATCGAGCTGCTTGCCAGGGGCCAAGCCAAGGTTCACTACCCAATCCAGACAGGCACCGAGGAGTGCGGCAGGTGAAAGGCCAGCGGTGAGCTCGGCGACGCCCGCATGTGCAAGCCGATCGATGAGTTGGAACGGCGTCAGCGGTGTTGCCGCACCAGCCGGGTGCTGCGCCGTTTCGTCCCGGACTTTTCGGGATTCTGCTTTGGCTTCAGAATGAACGAGAGCAAGCAAAGACACGACCTTCTCCACGCCTAAGAACGTGGCATCACCCAGCCGTCCGCAAGGACGCGAGTGCTCGTCTCCACCAATTTGTCCGTGTCGGCGAGAAAGCGTTGGCCGTCTTGCGCGAACAGCTCCATGCGCCGCTTCGCCCATTCGCGATAGAGGGTTGCGGTCTCGGGAAGAGATCGAGCCGCAGTAAACTTGTTGGCAAATTCGGAGACTATTGCCGCTTCCGACTGCAGGTGGGCGAACCAGTGACGGTTAACCTCTTGGAGGTAATCGAAGACTTCCGACTGTAGGTCGATCATGTCTTCGACGCGCTTCTTGCCTGCCTCCGCAAGTCCGGGGGGAAACAGCTTCGATGTCGTCGCTTTGGTGGGTCTTTCAGCTTGGGGACCGCTCTGGGGCATGACTGGAAACTCCATGGGCTGATTGTGACACCCCCCGAACCTTTGCTGGCTAACCGCTTTCTCCTCGATCGTCTCTGATATGGGTCAATGGTGTTTGCTCATGTGCCGATTAGCCGCGGAACGCGGCATCGAGAGCCCGACTACCCGTTCCTTTCCCAACTGATAGGGACACTCAGAGAGTTATGTGGCGAGCGCTTAGATTCAATTCGGCGCAATGACGCACGACGTGCGTCGCAACGGGCAAATGTCAGCCGACCACGTGGTACCCCGCATCGACATAGGCGATGTTTCCGGTGATTGCCTTGGCCTCGTCGCCCACCAGGAAGGCTGCGAAAGCGCCGACGTCATCAAGCGTGATGAGCTTGTGCTCGGGAGCGTCCTTGACCGCGCGCTCGAGCAGCGCGTCGAAATGCTCGATGCCGGATGCAGCGCGCGTCGCCACGGGTCCCGGGGAAAGGGCATTCACCCGAATGTGCTTGGGTCCGAGTTCCACCGCCATGTAGCGCACCGACGCTTCGAGCGCTGCCTTGACCGGCCCCATGATGTTGTAGTGCGCCACCACCTTTTCCGCACCGTAATAACTCATCGCGAGGAGACAGCCGCCGGAAGTCATCTGCGATTCCGCCAGCTTGGCCATGCGCAGGAAGGAGTGCACCGAGACTTGCATCGCGAACGCGAAGCCATCCTCTGAGCAGTCGATGATACGGCCGTGCAAATCTTCCGCCCGCGCATAGGCAATCGAGTGCAGCACGAAGTCGAGATGGCCCCATCGCTGAGAGATCGCCGCAAAAACGGCCTCGAGCTGGCCATGAACCGTCACGTCGCAGGGCAGGAAGATGTCACTCCCGAGATTGGCGGCGAGCGGCCGGACGTAGGGTTCGGCCTTTGCATTCAGGTAGGTTATGGCGAGGTCGGCGCCAGCCGCACGGAAATGCTGCGCGCAGCCGTAGGCAAGGCTGTGCTCGTTGGCGATTCCGACGATCAACCCCTTCTTGCCACCTAGGCTGGTCATCGTGTCGCTCTACGCATGAATTCTCCTACAGCTCAGCCGACAAGGGGGCCCCCGCCAGGGTAGAGGCGACAAACGAGGATCTTTGCAAGGTCTGGCTTACCGGACATTCGTCGGCAACCTCCAGCAGGTGCGCACGCTGCTCGTCGGTTAGATCGCCTTGCAAATAAATCTCCCGCTCGAACTTATCGACGAGAGTCTTGCCATCGGCGGTAGCGACCTTTTTGTGCCTCACCATGACGGAGACCTTTGCCAGCGGCCACCGATGGCGGTCCGCGGAAATGCGCAAGGTCATGGCCGTGCATGCTCCCAACGCGGCCATCAGATACTCATAAGGTGACGGGCCTATGTCGCGACCACCGAGGGCCTCACCTTCGTCCGCACGCAGGACGTGATCGCCCACAGTCACCATCTGCGCGTAAGGTCCGTCGCCGGTTTCCTCGATGGTAACCGTGCGTTTGGGCGAAGGGGCCATATGCTCTTCTCCTTGCCGCTTAAGCGAGGCTAGGGCGATCCGATCCACGCCCGGGCTTGCTCGGCTTCGGCCGTCGGAAACACGCGCATGTCCCCCGGCATGATGAAGCTGAAGATCTGCATCGTGTGCTTGATCCAGTCGACGTCCGTGACCACAGCCACGCGCTGCCAACGCGTAAAATGCTCCATGCCGACCTTGAAGTCCTCCCAGGCCGCGGCGGGCTCGATCCCGGCAAAGCCTGGGCCGGCCTCGTAATAGAGCCGAACCTTATCGTGGGCTTTTAACGCCTTTTCGACGGTCGGCACCAAGACCGTGTCGTAGTCGCTCTTGGTGATCTTTCCCTTGCAGCTCACGGCGACGATGTCTTCTGGAAATCCTTTGAGCAGTTCGATCATTGAAACCTCCTTTTTGGATGGCTTAGGGTGCCGTCTCTCCTTCGGCATTGATTCTGATCAGAAGCTTGGGTCGCCGCGAGCTAGGGACGCTTCGATCCAATGACGGCCTCAGCGCCAACAACCACGTCGAGGAGCTCGGTCGTGATCGTCTCCTGGCGGAGTGTCCGCTCTTTGCGGCGAAGCTCTTCCAGCTTGTCCGAGATGTTCTTGTTGGCGGCCGTGAGCACGCCAAGCCGGATCTCGTTCTCCGCGATCAACGCCTCGATGAGAGCACGGCCAATCTCCGCGAACAGGTATTCGCCGGCGAGCTCACGCAAGAGCTCTCGCGGCGGCAGCTGGTGGAGGGGAGGGGGCCGAGTCTTTGCGCCTGGAGCCGGCAACTTCACGGGGAGAACCTGCCTCGCCTCTGTCACCACGCCTCCCTCGCTCCCCCCAGGTCTCACGGTTGAAAGGCGGACGCGGGTTGCGGCACCGATGCGCTCGGCGACCCTTCGGGCAAGCAGGGGGACACCCGTGACATGCGTGGTCATGGGGAGAGCGCCGGCAACCGGGAGACCACGTTCCTCTGCCGCGGCTTGCAGCCGGCGCCCGACCACGATCAGCCGGGAGGCGCGCGGAATGTCGATCCCGGTCAACAGCTCGGCGTTGAGATCACCGACGAAGCCATGCTCGCTGCCGATGAGGCAGATCGTCTCCGGCTCACCAGTGTCGTCTGCCGCCTCAGCTCCGGCGGTGGCGCCCACCATCTCCACGACGTCGGCTATGCCCGTCTCGATCAGGAGCGCATAGCGCCCGACGGCCGGCAGCGACTGGCGCCCCTGCTGCAGCGCGGATGCGGCAAGTGCGCGCATCGCGACAATAATGTCGCCAAGCTCCGTCAAGGTCGTGAGCCTGGCTTTAAGTCGGGCCAGTTGCTCCATGCCTACCGTTTTCCTCCGCTGCGCCTTGGGCGAGCGATGCGAGGGTCTGCTTGACATGAGCGAGGAGGCTGGCGCGGTCCTTGTCATCAAGCGCGCCGGTCTTGTTGATCCGCTCACACACATCAGGGATTGTGGCCACAAGCGATGTACCAAGCTCGCGTTGCAGATCGGCGACGCTCGCAAGCGGCAGTGGATCAAGGAGGTTCTCGCCAACTGCCAGCAACAATGCCGCCTCCTCTGCCAGACTTAAGGGAGCATTCTCCGGTTGCGACAGCACTGCCCGAATTCTGCGACCATGCTCAATCGTTTGCCGTGTGCGCTCGTCCACGATGGTCCCGAAGCGCATGAAAACTTCAAGCTCGAGGAACTGGGCATAAGCGAGACGGAGATGGCGAGCGAGCGTCTTGAGCACCGGCGGCTGTGCCTTGGCGCCGACGCGGGACACGCTCAAGCCGACATTTACGGCAGGCTTGTGGCCCTCATAGAAGAGCTTCGGCTCCAGATAGATCTGTCCGTCGGTGATCGAGATCAGATTGGTCGGGATATACGCGCTGAGATTCCCCGCCTGGGTCTCGGCAATTGGCAATGCCGTGAGCGAGCCGCCGCCTTTCGCCGCCGAGAGCTTCGCTGCGCGCTCGAGCAGGCGCGAATGGATGTAGAAGACATCGCCAGGATAGGCCTCCCGCCCGGGAGGCCGGCGCAGCAAGAGCGACAATTCGCGGTAGACGGCGGCATGCTTGGTCAAGTCATCGATGACAAGCAGGGCGTGTTGCCCGCGGTCGCGGAAATATTCCGCCATGGTACACGCGGCATAAGGGGCTAGCCATTGCAGCCCCGGTGGGGCATCCGCCTCGCCGACGACGAAAATGCATCGTGCGGGCGCGCCATGCGCGCGCACCGTATCGATGATCCGCGCGACGGTGGAATCCTTCTGCCCGCTTGCGGCGTAGATTGAGATCACGTCGCTGTCGCGCTGATTGAGAATGGTATCGACCGCGATCGCGGTCTTGCCGGTCTTGCGGTCGCCGATGATCAGCTGCCGCTGACCCCGACCGAGCGGGATCATGGCGTCGATCACCGTGAGACCGGTTGCCAGAGGCTCGGTGACGAAGTCCCGATCGACGATGCCTGGAGCAGGCCGCTCGACCGGATCGAAACGTTCGGCCTTCACCGGATCCCCTCCGTCCAGCGGCCGACCCAGAGGGTCGACGACGCGGCCAAGCAGGCCTTCGCCGACCGGAACGCGCGCCACCGCGCGCGTATCCACCGCCTTCATGCCCGCTTCTATCGCAGCGCCGGGAGACAAGAGCACACAGTTGACAACGTCTCGCTCGAGCGAGAGCGCAAGCGCAAGCCCATGCTCGCCGATCTGGATCAAACCCCCGAGCTCAGCTCCCGGCAGACCAGATATGGTCGCGATGTCATCGCCGCAACGTTCGACCACGCCGATGCGCTCGAACGTGGCGGAGACGTCAAGCCTGTCAAGCCGCGGCCAACTCGAGGCAAGCCAGTCCATCTCTTCGCGCAATGCGCTCACGCCTTGTTCCCGCTCTCGTCGAGAATGTCCGCCGCGCGTTGCAGATGATCGGACCAGGCGAAGCGGACGGTTGCGTGAGCGAAGCGAAGCTCCGCTCCGCCGACCAGGTCCGGTTCGGTCGCAAAACTCGGCGCGCTGCGCAGATGGAGTTGCTCGCGCAGCTTCTTCGTCCAGGCTGCTTGCTCGGTCTTGGTCAGCTTCGTCGACGTCACCACTTCAACGCCGGCGCCATTGCCGGCGACATCGGCATCGATGCGTGCACGTTGCTCTTCATCCAGGGCACCGATCTCGTCGAGGATATGGGAGAGAAAGATAGCGTTCAGGTCGCGGTTGGCCGTCTTGCGCAAGATCGTCTCAGCGATCTTGACGGCAGTCTCGACGAGTTCCTGCTTGAGATTGGCAAGAGCTGCGGCACGGGTGTCGGACGCGGCTTTCCGCGCCTTGGCGGCGATCTCGTCTGCCTCTTTCCTGGCTTCGCCGATGATCGTCTTCGCCTCGGCTTCGGCCGCGTGACGGGCCGCTTCAGTTGCGGCTTCGCGATCCTTCTCAAGCGCCGCCGCCTTCGCCTCGAACTCGGCCTTCGCCGCCACCGCCTCCTTCTCGGCGGCTTCGGCCTTGGTCAGTGCCTGCTCCGCCAGCTTCCGACGTCTTTCGATCACCGCCCGCACCGGCTTGTAGAGAAAGTGCTGCAACAGCCAGACGAGGAGGAGAAAATTCACCGTTTGGAGGAAGAGTGTCCACCAGTCAATCGTCATGTCAGTGCGTGTATGGATTGGCGTAGAGCAAGAGCAGGGCAACGACCAAGCAATAGATGGCCATGGTCTCGATCATGGCGAGACCGACGAACAGGGTACGAGAGATCGTGCCTGAGGCCTCGGGCTGCCGGGACATGGCTTCCATCGCAGCGGCGATGGCGCGGCCTTCAGCGAAGGCAGGACCGATGGCGCCAACAGACACGGCGATCGCCGCCGCGATGATGCTGAGCATTTCCGCAGTCATGAGTCACTCCTATCCGGCATCGGCAGCGCCGACTGCCCCGCCAACATAAACGGTGGCGAGAACGGTAAAGATGAATGCCTGAATGAGGCCGATGAGAATGCCGAGCAGCATGAACGGAACCGGCACGAAGAGGCCCGCCAGGAACAGAATGATGGCGATGATGAACTCGTGACTCATCATGTTTCCAAACAACCGCACCATCATGGAGAACGACCGCGTGATTTGCGACAGCAGGTTGAGCGGCAGCAGAAGCGGATTCGGCTCGAGATAGCGCTCGGCATAGCCCTTGAGCCCTTGGGTCCTAAGCCCGAAAAACTGAACCGACAATAGGACGATCAATGCGAGCGCGGCCGGCGTCTCGATGTGTGCGGTCGGGGCTTTGACCCCCGGCAGCTCGCCCGAAAGATTGGCGAACATAAGGAAGATGAAGAGTGTCCCCAAAAGCGGCATATAGGGCCAAGGATCGGTGCGCATGATGGCCTTGATCTGATCGGCGAGGGCCTCGACCGTGACCTCGACCACGGACTGCAGCCATCCGCCACGGACCTTGGCATGGCGCATGCTGAGCCAGGACAAGATTACGAGCACCGCCATGATCCCCCATGTGGTGGCCACCGTGACGGTGATGGGCACAGGTCCTGCGTGAAACAGCACTTGGGTCTGGAGAGGATGAAGCTGGAGTTTCATGACGTGGTCAGGGGCCTCAACGCCGCGAGCGCTACTGTGAAGCCGGCGAGCGACGCAAGCAGCGCGCTCGGGCCAAATTGAGCAATCAGCCAGAAGCCAATAATAGCAACAGCGAGACGAGCGAGATGCGGCACGATGGCCCTGCCTGCGGCGGAGCCGGGGCGATACTGCGCGACGGCGGCAAACAACAGGGCGAAATAGCCGGCTCCGAGCAGGCTCCCAAGCAAGAGGAAGGCAAGGATATGAAGTGCGGCATGCATTAGCGGTCGCTCTCGATCTTCTGCCAAGCAAGATAGAACCCGATCGCGGCGCCGGCAAAAATCAGGCTGCCCGTCCAGAACACGCCTTGACCATAGGCGTGATCGAGCCAGCGGCCGATCAGTGCGCCGAGAACGGTTGGCGTTACGATCAGCCAGCCGAGCGCGCCGATCATGGATAGGTTTTGCCACAGCGGGCGCTCGCCCTCGCGCTCCCAGCGCGCCTTCCTCTCGGCGCGCGTCTCGACCGAGCGGTAAAGACCGTTCTTTTCGCCGTTCTTGTCAGTCCCAGCGCTCATCGGTGTCCTCTTCAAAACCCGGTCGGTGCTCCTCGATCGAGAATTTTCCCGCCCCGCTAGGGAGGAAATAGCCGCGCCCGGTCCTGAGGTAGCGGTCGAGCTGCCTGATCAGGCCCATATGGAGCCGTGTCGAGGACGTGCGGGTCTTGGCTTCGGTGTCCGCCTCCTCGCGGAGCTGGTCGAGGACCGCGGGGCCGAGCCACTCCAAGGTGGTGCCCGATATGGCCTGGCGGGTCGCAATCTGCACGAGCTCTCCGTCCTCGACGCGAAGAATGCCGCCCCGGACCGCAATATGGCCCTGCTCACCCGCCTCCGTCGACCAGCCAAGCACGGATATGTCGAGAACGGTGATGAAGTCGGCGTGGTGGGGCAAGATCACGAAGGAGCCCGTTGCATCATCGGCCCTGACCGACGCGATGCCGTCGAGATCCGCCTCCACCGTCAGGGGCGTGACAATTTGCAGCCTCATCGTGCCCTGGCCTTCGCCGCCCGCTCTTGTTTGCGCCGTGCGTCCTCAAGCGTGCCGACCATATAGAGCGACGCTTCATCCCACCCATCGGCATCGCCGCGCAGGATCGCCTCGCAACCCGTTAGCGTATCTTCAATCGGCACCGACACGCCAGCTTCGCCGGTGAACTGGGCCGTGACCGCAAAGGGCTGCGTGAGAAAGCGAACGAGACGGCGAGCGCGCTGGACGGACAGACGATCCTGGCTGCTGAGCTCGCCCATGCCGAGCAGCGAGATGATCTCCTGCAATTCGCGATAATGCTCGATGAGGCGGCGCACCTCCCCGGCAATGCGATGATGACGCTCACCGACGATCTTGGCGTCGAGCATGATCGAGGTCGAGTCCAAGGGATCGATGGCCGGATACAATCCTTGGCTGGCCATATCACGGCTCAGCACGATCGAGGAGTCGAGATGAGTGAACACGCTGGCGACAGCGGGATCGGTGAAGTCGTCGGCAGGCACGTACACGGCCTGGATCGAGGTTACTGCGGTCCCGCGTACGGAAGTGATCCGCTCCTCGAGGCCGGCGATCTCGGTAGCGAGGGTTGGCTGATAGCCCACCTGCGAAGGAAAGCGGCCGAGCAGGCCTGAGACTTCGCCTCCCGCTTGGAGAAAGCGGAACACATTGTCGATCAGAAACAGCACGTCCTTGTGCATGACGTCGCGAAAATATTCGGCGATGGTCAAGGCGCTCAGGCCAACGCGCCAACGCGTTCCGGGTGGTTCGTTCATTTGCCCGAACACGAGCGCGGTGCGGTCGATGACGCCGGATCGCTTCAGCTCCATCCACAGCTCGTGCCCCTCCCGCGACCGCTCGCCGATGCCGGCGAAGATGGACAGCCCCGAATATTTCTCTCCCGTCGTGTGGATCAGCTCCATGATGAGCACGGTCTTGCCGACGCCGGCGCCGCCAAACATCGCGGCCTTGCCGCCCCTGGCAAGAGGCGACAAGAGGTCGATGACCTTGATACCGGTCAGCAGAACTTCCGGCGCTCCACCCTGCTCGGCTAAGGGCGGCGGCTTTCGATGAATCGGCAAACGCGGCGTGTCAGGGGCGAAGTCGGGGCCGTCATCGATGGCGTCTCCCGTGACGTTGACCATGCGGCCGAGCAACGCCTCTCCCACCGGGACAGTTATCGGGCCGCCGGAGTCGCTGACGGCTGTGCCACAAGACAGTCCGGACGTATCGCCCATGGCGACGCACCTCACCGTCTTCGCGTTCAGGTGTTGCTGCACCTCAAGGACGATGCGCCGGGCCCCGTTCTCCTCGATTTGCAGGGCCTCGTTGATCGGAGGCAGCGGTCCCTCCGCCACCTCGACATCAACAATGGAGCCGACCACGCCGATGACGGTCCGCGCGACCTCGGCTCGATCCTCTTTGCGTTTCGCGCCCATTGGGTACTTCACTCACATGACCTTGCATGCCGGCCAGCGAGGTCCCAGGATACTGGCCTTGGGGGATATGTTGAGAAACTTCTTCGCCGCAGTGCTGCTGAAAAAAATGGGAGCCTCCTACGCCGGGCAAGAGCTAGCCGCCGGGGGCGCCGCGTCAGAAGAATGAGCTTCTTGGCACAAAGCTGACGTTCGAGCTAGTTCGCTTGCCGTCCGCAAAGTGCCATGAGCAGGCATTACCGTGTGCGATTTGCTGTGTGCGATCCGGATGTTTCGTGCACCTTTATGTTGCGCTAGTCTTAGCGGCATCGATGCGGGGGATGGCACACATGACAACTCGTCGCGAATTTCTTGAGTACGCGGCCGTCAGTATTGGCGCGCTGATTGCAGTCCCTGGTCGGCTCGCGCTCGGGGCCAGCGCACCGCAATCGATCGACGGGGTCGCCGACCTCTGCCAAAGGTTGGGACCGCTCGGCTGGCGCCAGCTCCTGCTCGACGCGACTGGCGGCGAGCTTGACATCATGGCGGACGATCTTGTGCGGGAGCTGAGCAAACCGCTTTCCCGGATCGATCGAAGCTTCCCAGGCTTCGGCGATTTTGCTCTCGCCGGGACACGTGCCATAGAGCCCGGCAGCCCCGACCGCAGCCTGCTTTATCATTCGTTGGCATCCCCTGCGGTCGTAGCCGATCGCGATGGCAGGGAATTGGATGGCTTTCCGACTCTCGCCGAGATCGAAGTGGTCGAGAACCACGTCTATGCGGCGGTGCCACCAACCTTGGCGGAGCTCCGCCAGCGTGCGAAGGGGCGGCCACTCGGCATCGTGGTATTCGCGCTACAATATCAAAGCGCACCCATGTCGGTGCATGCGCGCCACGCGGAGCTGTGCTTCGCCCGCTCTGGCATCGCGCGCCTGGGCACCCTGGAACCGCTATACGAACTCGCGAGCGCGCACTTTCGTCTCGATCGACGAGGCGCGGCCTTTCGATTTCCGCGTGGTGCCGAGGCGCTTCGCCGCCTTCCTCGCGGTCCAGATGCAAGGTGCCTCGGTCGAGTTCGGACCGCAGGACCCTCTGCCACAGGACAAGGACCTGGCGTTCTGGGTTCCGATCCACAAGCTGTATAGCGGCACCGAATGCATCAAGGGTCTCGATCTGCGCGTGGAGTTCAGACGGGGCCTGCGCAACGACGGGCTGGCGCAGTTCCACCGGTTCCTCGACGCGACCGGATTGCAGAACAATTGGCGCGGCGAAGACCTTGAGGATTTCCCGTTTGTGATCAAGGACGAGATGATTGCATCGCTCTCGGAGCAGCCAGACTTCGGTGAAGGGCTACTCGAGCCCCGGCCGAACGCGTTGGTGACACCGGCGCAGTACCAAGGGCGCATGCTCACCTTTCCGGTGGACGGACGCTACACGTCCGATCCGGTTAATCTGCAGCTTTCCGCGATGCAGAGCCTGCCCGTGGCACCGGAAAACTACAGCGAGCCGCGCTACATGGCCGACGCTGCGCAGGATACACAGCGCGCGGCACCGCAATTCATCAACATTCGCCATCGTGTGCTCCCGAACGGCCAAGTTGACGACTTGAATCTGCGGCCGGACATGGAGGAGATCATCAAGCACGGCGGCTATCAGGCGCTGCACTACTTCGACGGCGTCGGTGATGGCTGGATTGAGGTGCATTGCCCGCAACTGCGCGACAGCGTCGACGCGGTGGTGCCCGCATATTGCATGGTGGCGTTGCCCGACTTCTTTCCTAAGGTGACCCAGCGCGACTTGATGCTGTGGTGGCGCACGAAGGTGCCACAGCCGGTCCGCGACTCGCTCTTCGCGATCCATCCCCTGGCCCTGTCGCAAACGCGCATCGCAGCAAACATAACGCTGCCCGTGGGATTCAGCCTTGACGACACGACGATCACCGCCATCGTAACGCAACCGACGGAGGAATCCGATACGGCGCAGCGGCCGAACGGTCCATGGCAAGTACAGAAGACTGGACTGCCGGATGGATCGCCCGGATTGTTCGATCCGGGTTGGGATACGAGCCAGAGCATCTACTTCACTGACCCGGGGCGGCCGTTGCAAAAGTTTATGGCTGGCTACGGTCTCGGATCGCCGTTCATCGAAGACGCCAAACTTTGCGCCGCCCTGGGAGCATATTGGCCTGGTGTCGCCCCGGATGCGACGCGCACCTTCCCGCCGGACAAGCGCATCGGTGGCGACGCCTATCCTTACCCCTCGATCATTCCACTGACCGACCAGGAGATCGGCAGCGCGCCCCTGGAAGATGGACGCTACATGCCTTGGGATGGCGTACGCGGGCCCCACCTTATTACGTCGGGAGACAAGCCGGTCGTGGCCTACCCGAATCCGAACCGCACCGATTACATCGACTTGCTCGGCACCATGACCGCGGCACTCACTGCGCGAATCGATGCGCCGGAATACAAAGCCCGGACAATGGCAATGGAGGCGGTCTATTGGGCGCTGGGTATCCACGATCCGGAGTTCGTCAAACGCGTTGGCGAGCGGGAGGCAGTATACAGAGTGCTGCAGGCCAAGGCTGCATGGGCGGTGCTTTCGTTTCGGGTGGTGCAGGGAGATGATCCCGGGCTTCGGGGCGCCGAGCAGGCGACAGGTACGCAGCTAGATGCCGCTCGGCGCTATGGTTTTCATGTCTATCGTTGGGGGAGGGAAAGTCCTGACCCAAGCGACATGCACGTCGTACTCCTGGAAGTGCTGGAACAGGCGGAGGCCTATGTCTCCGATGATACTGTGCTGATCCAGCGCGAAAACGGCCCATGGATGATCGACCGGTCGATGCCGACGTAGTCGTCATAGGAGGCGGCCCCGCCGGCAGCGCCACCGCGATTGCCTGCGCGGCGCGCGGCCTCCGCGTGATCATATGCGAGCGCGAGCCTCCCGGCCGCCACCGTCCAGGCGAGACCTTGCATCCGGGGATAGAGCCGCTGCTCGCGCAGCTCGGCGTTGCGGCTCGCCTGCCGGAAGTCATCGGCGCGCGCCATGCGGGATTGTGGATCGAATGGGGTGGCCCACGCCGGTTTCAGGCCTTCGGCGACGATGCCGGCGGACCATGGCAGGGGTTCCAGGTCTGGCGCGCGCACTTCGATGCCATGCTGCTCGACCGGGCGCGTGCCATGGGCGTTGTGGTGCACGAGCGCTGTGCCGTGACCGCCATGCTGAAACGCGATGGCGTTGTTTGCGGTACAAGGACTACGCTTGGGCCAATTGCGGCGCGGGTGGTCGTAGATGGTACGGGTGCTGCACGTTGGCTTGGCCGTGCGCTGGGGATCCCCAGCCCCCCACGATCACCGCAACTGATCGCACGCTATGGCTACGTAGAGGGGTCATGTCCTGCGCGTGACGAAGCCCCATTGCTGGTCGGCGACGCATCGGGCTGGACATGGTCCGCGCGAGTGAAAGCAAATACCTACCAATGGACTTGCGTTCGCTTCGGCTCGCGGGCAGTCGGCGAAATGCCGGATGAACTGCGTGGCCTCACACCGCTCGGACCGGAGCGCGGAGCGGACGTGACGTGGCGCATGGCGGAAAGGACCGCTGGAAGCGGATGGTTTCTGGTGGGGGATGCTGCGGCGACGCTGGATCCGACCTCATCCCATGGCGTGCTGAAAGCGCTGCTCTCCGGGATTGCTGCCGGCCACCTGATCGCAGCCAGCCTTACCGGCAAGGCGCCGGCGGATGAGATTGCGACGGCGTATCATGATTGGGTCGCGGGATGGTTTGCTACCGACGCGTCCCGCCTGCGGGCGTTCTATCGCAATATCGGCGCTGCGGGATTTGCCGGGAGCTAGGATCCCCGAACTTGCGAATTGGGTCATTGGCGGACTCTAGACCGTGGATCAGGGATGTCAGCTTCACCCTCGAAGAACGGACATCCCCAGCGCCCGCATTAAATGTCCGCTAAGTGCCATTAGCGGACACTAAGGCGGCACTGGCCAACGACTGCTTCCTGACCTGGAGCGATCCAGGTCGCCTCTCGTGGCGTGATCCTCAGTGCCCTGAGTGCGTTCAGAATGACGGCCACGTCGATCACCTCCTGAAGAACCGCGCCCTGCACCGGTGTTAGGTAACCGAACGCCGCGGCGATCATCCCTGCGACCGACAGGCCAATCCCGGCGATGACGCTTTCGACCGCGATCCTGCGTGATCCTCGGGCCACCTCCAGCCCAAGCAGCAGGCGGTCAAGGCTGTCGACCAGCAGGACGACATCCGCCGCCTCGGCCGAGGCGGCCGCGCCGCGCGCGCCCATAGCAACTCCGATATCGGCTGCCGCGAGCGCCGGCGCGTCGTTGACGCCGTCACCGACCATCATCACCGGGCCGTTCTTTCGCTCGCTCAGAACCAGAAGCACCTTCTGGTCGGGTGTGAGGTCGGCCCGAACCCCATCCAGCCCCAGCCCCTCGGTGACGGCATCCGCCACGGCGCGTCGGTCGCCTGTCGCCAGTAAAATGCGTTCAATTCCCTGCCGACGCAGTCCTGCAAGAAGTTCAGCCATCCCCGATCTTAGAGCATCGGCCATCACTACATGCCCTGCCGACTTTCCATCCACCGCCAGCGCAACGATGACCGCACCTGGTTCCGGCGCCGTTTCGCGCAGATCCTGTTCGCCTACCTGCGCCGCAACGAAACCGATACCGCCGACGAAGACATGACGGCCGTCAATCGTCCCGGCGACGCCCTCTCCCGGCGTTTCGACCGCCTCTTCGGGGATCGGAAGGGCGACCCCCCGCGCGTAGGCCGCGGCAACAATCGCCTGTGCTATCGGATGCTTCGATGCCTGATCCATCGCGGCGGCGAAGTACAGAACCTCGCTTTCGGACAGGGCGCCGTTGGTATCGATGGAAACGATCTGCGGACGGCCATCGGTGAGTGTGCCTGTCTTGTCAAGGATCAGCGTCCGGATCCGCGCCAGCGCCTCTAACGGCTTGGCACCCTTGATTAGCACTCCAAAATGCGCCGCCCTCGACAGCCCCGCCACTAGTGCCACCGGGACGGCAAGGATAAGGGGGCATGGCGTAGCGATGACGAGAACGGCGACGGCCCGAATCGGGTCACCCGTGAACCACCAGGCCGCGGCGGCCAGAACGACCGTGATAGCGAGGAAGAGTAGCGAATACCGGTCCGCGAGCCGAGCCATCGGCGCCTTGGACTTCTGCGCGGCTTCGACCAGTCTGACTATCCCGGCATAAGTGCTATCCGCCGCGCAGCGGGTGGCGCGCAAATCGAACGCTTCGGCCGCGTTCGTCGAGCCACTCATTACGTCATGGCCGCGGTCCAGCCGCACGGGCATCGACTCCCCGGTTAGCGCCGATTGGTCGAGCATCGCTCGGTCGCTCGCCAGGGCGCCATCCACGGGCGCCACATCGCCTTGCCGGATCAGCAGCAGATCGCCGGGCTCGATCTCGTCCAGAGGCACTTCGCCGAGAGCGCCGTCCCGGTAGCGCGTGGCTGTCCGTGGCACACGGGACAAGAGGTCGCTCATCTCGCGCCGGGCGCGGCCTTCGGCGAAGCTCTCTAGGAGCGTACCCCCCGAGTACATCAGCGCGACCACAGCAGCCGCGAGCAACTCGCCGAAGAACAGAGCGGCCGACATCGACAGCGCCGCGACGATGTCGAGTCCTACCTCGCCCTTGTGGAGGCTCCGCACGATTTCGACTATAAGCGCCGCCAGAACGGGGGCGGCGCCGGCAGACCAGACGAAGGCAGCCGGCTCCGGGAGTCCGGCCAGCGAAAGGCCGAGACCGAAAACGAGCCCTATAAGGGCTATAGCCAGCAGCGCGCCGTTCAAATGATCAAGAAGCAATATTTTATTGGGTGAATAGTCTCGGGTCATGCCGCACTCGGCCTGCATCCACTTCACACTGATCGGATCAACCAAGGTCACTCCGGTCAGGAGCAGAAGTCTATGCAGGCCAATCTTTACACAACCGTGCCAAAGAGTTTGCCAATACCGGCGGTGAGAGCCATCGCCAGCGCACCCCAGAATGTCACTCGGGCGGTCGCGCGCAGGACATTTGCACCACCAGCTTTTGCTCCGATTGCACCCAAAAGAGCTAGAAAGCCCAGCGACGCAGCGGACACCATAGGGACCAGGATATCGACGGGCGAGATGACAACCATGAGCAGGGGCATGGCCGCCCCTACAGAAAACGTCGCGGCCGACGTCAGTGCGGCTTGTACCGGACGCGCGGTCGTAATTTCGGAGATCCCAAGCTCATCTCGCGCGTGCGCCGTCAAGGCGTCTTTCGCCATGAGCTGCTGGGCAACCTGTAGTGCAACGGCGCGATCAACACCACGCTTGACATAGATTTGGGCAAGCTCCTCGAGTTCAGCCTCCGGAGCCTCGGATAACTCTTTACGCTCGCGCGCGAGATCCGCCTGCTCGGTATCGGATTGCGAGCTGACGGAGACATACTCGCCGGCGGCCATCGACATGGCGCCCGCCACCAAGCCCGCGACACCAGCGATCAAAACCTCGTTCGGCGTCGCCGCCGCCGCGGCGACGCCGACGATCAAGCTCGCGGTCGAGACGATGCCGTCATTGGCACCGAGTACCGCAGCTCTCAACCACCCGATGCGGTCGACGAGGTGATGCTCCGAGTGCAAGCGAAGCCGGCTCATGGTTTCCTCTTTGGTCGCGCTTCGACTTCCTCGCGGCGACGCGGTTATTGGCGTGTCTAGTTCTATCCGGAGCTTGCCCCGACATCGTCCACCGGTTTCCGATCGAACACCTTTCGCCCCGTAAACATAGCGGAGACGATGCCGCCTCCTTCGCGCAACTCGGTCACGATCACCCCGATGATATGGATGGCGATCAAGAAAAGCAGTGCGTAGAAGTTCCAGTAGTGAACCGTCACAAATGATGAGCGGAACGAGCGCATCGCCTCCCATGATGTGGGATCGATGCCAGACTTTTCATATGGGGCAATAGTCCCTGGATCGACCCCGGGCGCGGCAATCCAGCTAGCAATCCAATAACCAAACGGCGGATAGTATATGTCCGTCCCAGCGAGAACGAGACCTGTCACGGCCTGCAATACAAGTAGGATGAGGAGTATCGAGACCATCATGCGCGCTATGGGGTTGTGACCCAGATAGGGTCGCACATCGCCCCGGAACAGTTCACGCAAATACGCCCTCACCGCAGTTCCGTAGCCCTTGTGGAACGGTAGGATAGCCGACCAGTTTGCGTGCTGATTGCCGATGAAGGACCAGGCGAGACGCCAAGCCAAGTTGGCTGTGAAGATGTATCCAAACCAAACGTGGGTGGTCTTCAAGAGGATCTTGCCAGCATCGGTCACGCCTAGCTCTTTGTCGTAGAGGATGGCGGTGCCAATGGCCGCCAGGGCGACGACACAAACAAAATTGATCCAATGGAACCACCGCGTCGACCTATCCCACACGGCAAATAATTCAAGCTTCATTTCTGTCATTTACGTCTCGCTTCCCTACTCAAAGCGCCGATCCAAAGGCGGATCAATGGCGTGGCTCCGACATGGCTTCTGGGGGCAGAAGCGCCGCCCGAAATCGCCGGGGTCAAAAGCCGACTTCCTCACCTATCCGGCGCCCAATGCGGCGAGGTCGCCCGCGCTTCAATCAGTGATGTCGCGCTTCTTCTGGAGGTATTCTTCGCGGTCGATCTCTCCGCGAGCGTAACGCTCTTCCAGGGCCTCAACGGCTGGGGAACGCCGCTCTGGCGGTCGCTGGCTGCCGGCAAGTGACTGCGAACGGATAAACCACACCGCGCCCGCAATGATCGTAGCAGGGATTACGAGCCAGAACACCAAGCCGAAGCCCATGCCTTCACCATTCATCATTCAACCGTGGCCATAGCCCCACATAGAGCAACTCCTCCAACGCACCAACTTAGGAAATACCTCGGCCGCGTCGGCTCTCCGTTGATCGGGATCAACGAAGGTCTATTTGGGGTCAGTAGCTCACCACGTATGGGAGGTCGGCTTTGGGTCATTAGCGGTCCTCACTTGGCATATCGGCCGCGTCCGCTTTTGCCCTAGCAACCTTTGAACCCTTTCTCGATGTATATGGCTATCGACTGCATCGCGCTGCGGCGCTTATTAGTTTTGGACGCATCGTCCTAAATTCACCTAAGGCCAATGTGAGGACTGGACAGATCGCTGATGGAGGGCGGATTACTGTATCGCCGATGACCAAACTGGGGAGGGGGTCGGAATTCCTTAGGAGGGTTTGGTCGAAGACCGCGGGGGCCAGGTTTCGCAACGTTTCTTGGGCCGAGAATGTTAGCTTTTGGCCCCTTACCCTCAACAGCGATTGGAATTTGCGACTGTCGGGCTTCACGGCCTAAGGCCCGATTGTGAAGCCTCGGCGATCATCACCCTTAAGTTTTTCGACGCCGAGGAGTGGGCCGGCAAGATCATCCAGAAGCAGATCCCCGAAACTCGCAATCGTGAGGCGACTTTAGCTAAGACCGCAATCTCCCTGAACCGGACTTGTCGAAACCGTCCGGCTGTTGGGGAGCCGCGCGAAGGCTCGGTCGGCGCCCAAAGCTATGTTGTACTCGCCGTGACCGTGAGCACTGGGGTCTATGTCCGCTTTGCAGATTAGTGGGAAGAGGATCTCTCGCGCAATCTCGGCTTGGACGTGAACGCGCAGCAATACAATTGTCCCCTGGACCACACGGCCGCCGCTGTTGCGACGAATGCAGAGCGACCCTTTTCAACGCGGCTCGCACCAGAAGCCCCGTTAGGGCCGGAAGCTGTTGCGGGTCCGATGGAACGGGCCAGCCCCGCGCTGCGAGCAACGACCCGATTGCGCAAGCGACACGCGGCATGTTGGAGACAAGGTGGAGACATGGCGCCAGACGGGAGGGCAACTTTTTGCGGACGCCCCGCGCTATTATTTGATTTTCTTCTAGAATTTGGTGGAGCCGGACGGGATCGAACCGACGACCTCAGCAGTGCGATTGCTGCGCTCTCCCAACTGAGCTACGGCCCCTTGAAAACAGGGCCATTTAGGGATCGGGCTTGAGGCCTGTCAAGCGAGGCTCCGACACCCCTTTGGAAGGGGTTGCTCTTCTCCTCACCCCTCCGCTACATGGTGCGGTCCGCCAGGAGGGGCTTCATGGGTCCATTGATCGGTTTCATCGTCCTTGTCATCGACCTCTATGTCTGGGTCGTGATCGCCAGCGCAATTCTGAGCTGGCTCGTCGCCTTCAATGTGGTCAACACGAACAACCGCGTCGTGCTGATGATCGCCGACACGCTCTATCGATTGACCGAGCCGGCGCTGCGGCCGATCCGCAACATCCTTCCCAATCTCGGCGGCATCGACATCTCGCCGGTGATTTTGATCCTGTTGCTGCTGTTCGTCCGTGATGTGGTGCTGCTCGGCTGGCTCGCGCCGGCGGTGATGGAGCCCTGACGACCCGGGCGTCAGCTGCGGGCATCCCCTCGCTTCGCGTCAGCCGCGATGGCGTTATCGTGCCGATCAGGCTGACGCCGAAGGCTAGTCGCGACGAGATTGTTGGCGTCGGGAATCATGGCGGCGAGCAGGTGCTGAAAGCGCGCGTGCGCGCGCTGCCCGAGGCCGGCCGCGCCAATGCCGCGCTTGAAGCCTTAATCGCCGATTGGCTCCGCGTGCCGCGATCGACGGTGAGCGTGGTTCAGGGCGGCAAGTCGCGGCTGAAGCGCCTCGCCATAGCGGGCGACCCCGAACATCTCTCCAGGCTGATCGCGTCGCGAATGGCAGCTCTCGCGAGTCCCGGATGATCAGCCCTGCGCGGCGAGGGCGCGGGCCATCTCCTCGCCGATGGCGCAGGCCGCAGCGCATGGGTCCTCGGCGGCGGTGATCGGGCGCCCGACCACGAGATAGTCGGCGCCGGCGGCAATGGCCATGGCTGGGGTGACGATCCTGGCCTGATCGTTGCGGGCGCTGCCTTCAGGTCTGATCCCTGGTGTGACGATCAGAAAGCCGCCGCCGGCAGCGTCGCGGATCGCCCTCGTTTCATGGCCGGAGGCGACCACCCCGTCGAAGCCCGCTTCCCGCGCCATCAAGGCGCGATGGACCACGAGCTCCGAAGGGGGATGGTCGATGCCCTGCTGCACCAGGTCGGCGGGGGTGAGATTG
The DNA here is from genome assembly GCA_963732955.1 of uncultured Alphaproteobacteria bacterium. Lineage (GTDB taxonomy): Bacteria > Pseudomonadota > Alphaproteobacteria > Rhizobiales > Methyloligellaceae > Methyloceanibacter. Next base: position 1,325,439 of record CAVTBH010000003.1, on the reverse strand, counting down.
GTCAAGACCGTGACGCCGAGGAGCTTGAGGCCGCTCTCCCCGCGGCCGCGCACCGCGGCATCGAGTGTCTTGCGGTCCACCGCATGCACGGTGAGGAACCCGGCCCCGCTCCGCGCCACCGCTGCGGTCGCGCGCTCCACCGTCGCCTCGATATCGAGCAGCTTGGCGTCGATGAATGGCATTAGGTAGCAAAGGCACCAAGGTCCTAGCCGCCTAATGCCTCGATTAGTCGAGGCTAAGATGAGGACTCCAAATTACGCGCGGTTGCGGGCATGTTCAGCGAATGGTCCTCAACCTAATAAAGGCGGCCAAGAAACCGCTTTCTATTGCTTTCGCCATTCTGGCGCTTCTCTGGTTCTGGCCCGACATCCGGGATCTTCCGGATGCGTACGGTCTCAAGTGGGGTCAGATCATGCCTGACCGCACCGGCGTGGCTTATATCATGCTGGGGCTTTCCCTGCTGTGGATCATCTGGATGGATATTCGTCCGATTGTGCATCGGTGGATTGAGAGTCAAAAACAACATCCACTTTTTGCGAAGACAGACGGACCATTCATAACTAGGGACGTTTTGTTATGTAAAAAATATAGAGGCGTTCATCTGTTTAGGGAAACGCACAAACTATATATTCGGAACGATTTCAGAAGAAACTATTAGTGACGTTCAACTACAATGTATGTTTGCTGGAGAGCTTGCGAATATTTCAATTGAAGGGAGCGAGGCTACAAAGATTTCCTTATCTCCTGGTGAGGTAGTATACTTTGAGATCTTGCGGCTATATACAGAAAGAGAACGGAAAGCCGGAGCTATTGGTCAATTTGTTGATGTAGAGGAGGATTTTGAAATCCTCAGAAAACTAGCGGTGGCTGAAGATGACTCTAAACAGATTGATGGACTTATCTTCTTTTTGCGCAAATCGAAGGCGGACGTTGGCATATTCTTAAAAGACGCGACGGCTAGAGGTCTCAAATCAGCAAGTGATTACATGTTGACTGCGCGTGATACCGCACCCAAGAAAATTACTTTGAGAGTAGTTCCGGATGAAGTGTGGGATGTGAAATTGGAGCAGATTGATAGAGCTAAAGTTGAAGTGATCGAATCCCCAAAGCTTCAAAGCACGCCAGCATAAAGGCGGCAGTAAATTTACCTCGGCTGACTTTATTCCTGAGATTTCGCTCGTCCTCTTTTACGCCTATGGCCGCTAGTTTCTCGATTAGCTGGGCATAGGTGATGCCCTGCCGGGCCATCTCGCCCCGGATCAAGCCTCTGGCTTTTGATTCCCAATCTGTCCGCTCTGGCATCGCACGCTCCAGAATGATGTTTATCATCATATAGCGTGCTTTAGCCCTTGACAAGATGATATCGTATCACTATCTCTGGTGCGTAAGCACTGGAAATAATGACAATGTCACAGCATTTCCTTCTCAGCGCCGCCGCCCGCACCCTGTCTCTCAGGGCGGTGTATGCCATGGGCGAGGAGAAGGCATACGAGACGTTCTGCAAGCTCCGTTGGACTGAGACGGAAGGCGAGCCGGTCTGCCCGCGTTGTGGCTGTGTGGATGCCTATCGGATCCCCACGCGCCGCAAGTTCAAGTGTGCTGGCTGCTATCACCAGTACAGCGTCACGAGCGGAACCATCTTCGCTTCGCGCAAGCTGAGCTTCACCGATTTGTTGGCCGCGATCTGCATCTTTGCGAACGCGGTGAAGGGCATTTCGGCGCTACAACTCGCTCGTGATCTGGACTGCCAGCACAAGACGGCCTTCGTCCTCGCGCACAAAATCCGCGAAGCCCTTGCAGCCGAGACAAAGGGCCTCAAGCTCTCAGGCGAGGTTGAGATTGATGGTGCCTATTTCGGCGGTCACATTCGCCCTGCCAACAAGGCGGAAGATCGGATCGACCGTCGCCTTGCGAAGCATCAAACTGGCAAGCGCCGCGTTGTTGTCGCCCTTCGCCAGCGCAAGGGCCGCACGCTGACATTTGTGGTTCGCAACGAAGCCGATGGCGTTTTCTATGCAACCAGCACGCCGACGCCTCAGCGCGCATCCACACCGACGAAGCGAGCCATTGGGACGTGTTGCACGAGCGGTTCCAAACGCTCCGCATCAATCACTCTGAGGCGTACAGCGATGGCGAGATTTGCACGAACCAAGCCGAGTCGTATTTCTCGCGGCTGCGCCGGATGGTCGAAGGCCAGCACCATCACGTCAGCCCGCAGTACCTTCACCAGTACGCAAACGAAGCGGCCTGGAAAGAGGATCACCGCCGGCTCGATAACGGCACATTGACAACCCGCGCGCTTCGCCTCGGGCTAGCGCATCCCATTAGTAGAAATTGGAAAGGTTATTGGCAGCGTGCCCAGGTTCAGCAATGAGCAGGAGCCCGAGCGGCCTGAAACGGATTCAGGTCATGCTTCGCGGCTGGACGCGACGCTGCTTCCGAAGCAGCCCGAATCTGGTCCAAAATTTTCTGTGCCTCGCCTCTGGGATCATCGGCTCGAACTATTGGCCGACCAACCACGATGTAGTCCGCCCCACTTTCGATAGCTTCGTAGGGCGTTGCAGTTCTCTTCTGATCATCCACCGGGGCTCCGGCAAGTCGGATGCCGGGCGTTACAATCGTAAAGTCTGGTCCCAAGGAATCCCGAATAGCTCTTGCCTCTAGCCCGGAAGCAATGACGCCATCCGCTCCCAATTCATGAGCAGCTCGGGCCCGACGCAATACAACACTCTCAACCTTAACGTTGTCTGGGTAGCCCATGTCAATCAGGTCGTCTTTGTCCATATTTGTCAGAACAGTAACGCACAATATTTTTGGACGCTTAGGTCCAGTTGATACTGTCTTTGTAGCCTCTATGGCCGCCTTAATTGCGTGTCGGTAGGAGTGTATCGTTAGCCAAGACACGCCGCCTACAGCAATGATGCTTTCAACAGCCTTTTCAACTGTGTTGTAGACATCAAGTAATTTCACATCCAAAAACACTTTTTTCTCATTATCCGCTAAATACTTAATGAAATCGATCCCTCCGCTGTAAGCGAATTGGCTGCCAATCTTGTAAAAATTGACGGCATCCCCAAGCGAATCCACGATCCGCTGCGCGTCCTCTTTGCTGCTCACGTCCAGCGCAACGATTAGCTTGTCTCGCAGATCATGTGTCGTGTCCGACTTCCCATGCAGCAATTTCGACAGCCCCTTCATGGTGTGTGATCCTCATAAACCTGGTGACCCCAGGGATATGACTATTGACTCTGGTAGTCCACCTTATCTGGATATCGTTGATTCGTTTTACAATGCGATAGCACCGCTGTCATGGGCAAACTGCGGGCTGGGGCCGAACTTGCACAGCTATGCTGAAGCCTTTTGTGGAAGAGCCCACATCTTGACGCATCCTCGGGTCCCTGGGCTCTGGACGAGCCCCCGCTTGGCTTGCAGGCGCATCGCTTGAACTATGCGATAAGCGACAGAACTTCGAAGCACCCTATCTGACTCCTCAAGACCAGAAGCCCGGATCACTCGCAAAGCAAGTTCGCGCGTATCAAGGGGGCCTTCTTCGGCCAACGCCCTCTTGCTAATCGCAACTATCGCCCCGTGAGGAAACAGCCGCTTGGTATCGACATAAACGGGGAGTTCCGCTCGCTCATCTTGGGTTTCAAACAAACGAAGCGTGGCGTTGATATGAGATAAGTCGCACTTAGCCTCTTCAATTTTCTTCACGTAGTGGGCTATCGCGTTCTCAATCTCACGACGCTTGCTCCGGAGCGTGGCAATCATCGGTGCATCGGCCATGCCGGATGTTTAACTTAAACGAACCGTCGCAGTCTTGGTGCATTTGCTACCTAATGCCGCGATGAATACGCTCGCGCCGCGCGAAGCGAGCTCGGCGGCGAGGCTGAGCCCGCCCGAGAACAGCAGCTCGAGCCCGATCTTGTAAATGCCGACGCTGCCGCCGAGCCGATCGATCAGCGCCCGCGCCGCTTCGACGCTCGGTACGTCGAGGGCGACAATCAGCCGGTCGCGGGCGTGGTTCATGGCGCTGCGAACCTCTTGGCGGCGACGGCCAGCGCCTCGACCACGCCGGTCAGCATCTTCTGCTGCGCCTCGTCCTTCAAGCTGCCGTCCTCCTCGAAAGCGTTGTTGGCGCGGGGCAGCGCGAGCTGTTGCGGGATCACCGTGGCGCCGATGCCGACGGCAAGTACCTGGCGCACGGTCAACAGGCTGCGCATGGCGCCGTAATAGCCTGGCGAGGCGCCGCTGATGGCGAACACGCGGCTGCGATAGACCTCGAGCCCGGTCTCGCCCTCGGCCCTGACCCTGGTGACCCAGTCGAGCGTGTTCTTGAGCAGTGGCGTGATCGAGGAATTGTATTCGGGGCAGGCAATGAACACGCCCTTATACTCGCCGAGCAGCGCCTTGAATTCGGCGGCCTGCTGCGGCGGACCATGCTCGGCCTCGAGGTCGCCGTCATAGAGCGGCATCGGGTAGTCGCGAAGATCGACGAATACGCCCTCGATGCCGTTCGCGGTGGCGATGTGTTGGGCAAGCCGCGCCAGCTTCTTGTTGTACGAGCCTTCTCGCGCACTGCCGGCGAAGAACAACAACCGCATCGCTCCGGTCCTCTTTGCTGCCAACAGACTTATCCGGGGAGCTGCGGCCTATCAAGCCGGCGCGGGCCCTAGCCTTACGCCGGATCCTCGTCATCGGCGCCGAAGACGCGCCGGAGCGGAACGATCGCCGCGGCGGCGAGCGGTGTCGCCAGCGCGAGGCCAAGAATGCCGAACAGCGCGCCGAGCACGAGCTGATTGAGGATCACTACGGCCGGCGGCAGCGACACCGCCCGCGCCTGGATCAGCGGCGTCAGCAGATAACTCTCGGTGAACTGGATGATGGCGTAGAGCCCGACCACCCATAGCGCCAGATTGAAGCTTTCGCCCGCGGCGACCAGCACCATCGGCACGGCGCCGATGATCGGTCCGAGATAGGGCAGGAAGCCTGCGAGCCCGGCGAACAGCGCGAGGCCAAAGGCGATAGGCACGCCGAGGATCGTGAGGCCGATATAAGTCAGGCCGCCGATCACCGACATGGAGATGCCCTGGCCGATCAGCCAGCGCCGGAGCAGGTCTCCGGTCTCGTAGAACATTTGCCGCGTCTCTTCGCGCCTGTCCTCCGGCGCGATGCGTGCCGCGAGCCGGATATAGGTGTGCGGATCGATGGCGAAATAGATGCCGAAGAACAGCACGATGAGAGCCGCGCTGACCGCGCCGAACACCGACACCGCGACCGAGGTCGCGCCGCTCGCGATGCCCCATGGGCTGAGTTGATCGAGCAGCTTGGTGATGTCGACGTCCTGGAACAGATTGCGGTCGTCCGCGGCAGTGGCCACCTGCTTGGAGAGCGTGGTCACGCTGTTGGCAATGCTGTTTGCGAGCTGAGAGGTTTGCTGTGCGATTTTCGGCCCGGCTCCGACCACGACGAAGGCCAGGAAGCCGGTGATGAGCACCACCACGACGAATAGCGCCACGAGCCGCGGCATCTTGGTGAGGTCGGCGAGCGCGTGGCTCGCGCCATAAAGCACGATGGCAAGCAGAATGCCGGCGAAGCCGAGAAAAATCGCGGTCCGCGAGTACCACAGCGCGGCGGCGACGGCGATGACGATGATGAAACCGATCGTGGCGCGGATGGCGCTATTGGTCACCGGCGGCGCCAAGCCCTTGCCCTCGTTGACAGCTACCTTTTTGGAGGTCGTCCCGGCGTCGGCCATTCGCGCATCCTGAAGCGAGAGCGAGCGGTTCGTTACTCTACGCTAAAGCCATGACGCCGTGCACAGGCGGAGACGGAGAAAGTGAACGGGGCCTACTCGCCCTCGAAGAATTCCTTCACCCGGGCGAAGAAACCGGTCGATTCCGGATTTGTGCTGTCGTTCGAGGCCTTCTCGAACTCCTTCAACAGCTCGCGCTGCTTGCGCGTCAGGCTCTTCGGCGTCTCGACCTCGACCTGGATGTAGAGATCGCCCTGCTGCTTGGAGCGCAACACCGGCATGCCCTTGGATTTGAGGCGGAACTGCTTGCCGCTTTCGGCGCCTTCCGGAACTTTGACACGGGTCTTGCCGCCGTCAATGGTCGGCACCTCGATCTGGCCGCCGAGCGCCGCCGTGGTCATGGCGATCGGGACGCGGCAGAACAGATCAGCGCCGTCGCGCTGGAAGAATTCATGCGGCTTGATCGAGAGGAAGATGTAGAGGTCGCCGGCGGGGCCGCCGCGCAAGCCTGCCTCGCCTTCGCCGGCGAGCCTGATCCTGGTGCCGTCCTCGACGCCGGCGGGGATGGTCACCGAGAGCGTGCGCTCGCGCGTCACGCGGCCGGTGCCGTTGCATGACGGGCACGGCGTCTCGATCACCTCGCCGCGCCCCTGGCAGGTCGGGCAGGTGCGTTCGATGGTGAAGAACCCCTGGCTCGCGCGCACCTTGCCGACACCGCTACAGGTGCGGCACGTCGAGGGCGAGGTTCCGGACTTGGCGCCTGAGCCGGTGCAGGCTTCGCAGGTGACGGAGGTCGGGACGCGAATCTGCGCCGTCTTGCCCTCATAGGCTTCGTTGAGGGTGACCTCCATATTATAGCGGAGATCGGCGCCGCGCTCACGCGCCGAGCGTTGCCGCGGCCGGCGCTGGCCCATGAACTCGCCGAACAGATCGTCGAACATGGCCGACATCGACGCGGAGAAGTCGGCGCCGAAGGCATGGCCGCCGGGGCCCATGCCGCCATTGTCGAACGCGGCGTGGCCGAAGCGGTCGTAGGCCGCGCGGCGCTGCGGATCTTTCAGCGCCTCATAGGCCTCGTTCACTTCCTTGAAGCGGGTCTCGGAGTTGCGGTCGCCGTTGCAGCGGTCAGGGTGGCATTCCTTGGCAAGACGGCGGAACGCGGCCTTGATCTCCTGATCACTGGCTGCTCTACCGATCCCTAAGACGTCGTAATAGTCTCGCTTTGCCATGCCTGTTCCGGCCCTTTAACACCGACCGCCACCCCGCGGGCGGCTGCGCTGAGCCTCTTCTGTTGGGCTCGGCCGGGGCACGCTTCGAGAGCGCGCCCCGCACCAACACCGTCAAACGCTACTATGCAGACTTTTTGCTGTCGTCGTCCTTGACTTCCTCGAAGTCGACGTCGACCACGTCTTCGCCGCCGCCACCTTCGGCAGAGCCGCTCGGCTCGCTTTGGGCCGCGCCCTGGTTCGCCTGGTAGAGCGCCTCGCCGAGCTTCATCGAAGCTTGCGCCAATGCGTCAACCTTCTGCTTGATGGCATCCTTGTCCTCGCCGTTCAGAGCGGTCTTCAGCTCCTCCACGGCAGATTCCACGGCGCCCTTGTCGGTGGCCGAGACCTTGTCGCCAAAGTCCTTGAGCATCTTCTCGGTGGAATGGACCAGGGCCTCGCCCTGGTTCCGCATCTCCACCAGCTCACGCCGTTTCTTGTCTTCCTCGGCGTGGCTCTCGGCGTCCTTGACCATGCGGTCGATATCGGCGTCGCTCAAGCCGCCCGAGGCCTGGATGCGGATCGACTGTTCCTTGCCGGTGGCCTTGTCGGTCGCCGCCACGTTGACGATGCCGTTGGCGTCGATGTCGAAGGTGACCTCGATCTGAGGTACGCCGCGCGGCGCTGGCGGGATGCCGACGAGATCGAACTGGCCGAGCATCTTGTTGTCGGCCGCCATCTCGCGTTCGCCCTGGAACACGCGGATGGTCACCGCGTTCTGATTGTCCTCGGCGGTGGAGAACACCTGGCTCTTCTTGGTCGGGATCGTGGTGTTGCGATCGATCAGACGCGTGAACACGCCACCGAGGGTCTCGATACCGAGCGACAGCGGCGTCACGTCGAGCAACAGCACATCCTTGACGTCGCCCTGGAGCACGCCGGCCTGGATCGCGGCGCCGACGGCAACCACCTCGTCCGGATTGACGCCCTTGTGCGGCTCGCGGCCGAAGAAGTTCTTCACCGTCTCCACGACCTTCGGCATGCGCGTCATGCCGCCGACGAGAACCACCTCGCCGATCTCGGCCGCCTTGAGGCCGGCGTCCTTCAGCGCGTTCTGGCATGGGCCGATGGTCTTCTGGATCAGGTCGTCGACCAGGCTCTCGAGCTTCGCCCGGGTGAGCTTCATGGTGAGATGCTTCGGCCCGGTCTTGTCGGCGGTGATGAAGGGCAGGTTGATCTCGGTCTGCGTCGTCGACGACAGCTCGATCTTGGCCTTCTCCGCAGCCTCCTTCAGGCGCTGCAGCGCGAGCTTGTCGCCGCGGAGATCGATACCCAACTCTTTCTTGAACTCATTGGCGAGATAGTCGACGAGGCGCATGTCGAAATCCTCGCCGCCGAGGAAGGTGTCGCCATTGGTCGACTTCACCTCGAACACGCCGTCGCCGATCTCGAGGATCGAGATGTCGAAAGTGCCGCCGCCGAGGTCGTAGACCGCGATGGTCTTGGAGCCGGTCTTCTTCTCCAGCCCATAGGCGAGCGCGGCTGCGGTCGGCTCATTGATGATGCGCAGCACCTCGAGCCCGGCGATCTTGCCGGCGTCCTTGGTCGCCTGGCGCTGGGCGTCGTTGAAATAGGCAGGAACGGTGATCACCGCCTGCTCGACCTTCTCGCCGAGATAGGCTTCCGCGGTCTCCTTCATCTTTTGCAGGATGAAGGCCGAGATCTGAGATGGGGAATATTTGGTGCCGCGGGATTCCACCCAGGCATCGCCGTTGTCGGCGCGGACGATCTGGTAGGGAACGAGCTTCTTGTCCTTCTCCACCGTCGGATCGTCGTAACGGCGGCCGATCAGCCGCTTGATGGCGAAGAAGGTATTCTCTGGATTGGTGACTGATTGGCGTTTGGCGGGAAGCCCGACCAGCCTTTCGCCGTCTTCGGTAAAGGCAACCATCGAAGGCGTGGTCCGCATGCCTTCGGCATTCTCGATAACTTTGGGGTTCTTACCCTCCATGACCGCGACACAGGAATTCGTCGTGCCGAGATCGATTCCGATCACTTTCGCCATCCGAAGCCTCTCTTTCTGGCAGACCGTCCGGGCCCTTCATCGGCACCCGGTTTACCTTACGCACCCCGCTTAGACGTGCGGGGCCGGTCCCCTAACACTATGGCGCGCCCCGCCGACTCATCCGGCAGGTTTCCCGTGGGGTTATATAGGAGCCAAGCATTTGGGTCGCAAGGAGAAGCGGGGTCGCGGGTCTCGGCTAAGCGCGTCTTTTTCAAGTGATGCGCTTCCACGCTGCAATCAACACCGGCGTTAGACAGTAATAACGCCCGTCTTGGGCAGCATCGGCCATCTCCTCGCGGAATTGAGACGCGCGCAACGGATCGGCAAGGCCGAGCTCGGCGCCAGCGGCGTAGAGGCCGTCATAGACGCCGATCAGCATATTGCCCATGGCGGCGAGCGGGAGGAAATCGACCGAGGCCTTGGTCCCGTCCGGAGCGCCGAGGCCCGCCGCCTCGAATTGCGCCGGGAGCTGCCGCCCCGCGCGCATATTGCGGCCATGCCCGCGGAACACGCCCTCGAACACGCGGTTGAACTCGGCCATGGCCGGGCAGGGCGGCTCGACGGCGATAGCACCAAAGTCGAACTCCTGCGCCATCACCACGCCGCCGGGCTTGGTCCAGTGCAGCATCTTCTCCAGCACCGCCACCGGATCGCGTTGATGCATCAACAGGAGCCGGCAGAAGCTGAGATCGAACGGCGCGCTGCGGGGCGCTTCGAGCTTGAGCACGTCGGCGCTGATGAGGTCGAACCGGGCGCCACCGCCGGCGCGGAGGTCGCGGAGCGCCTCGGCGCCGAGCGCGGGGTCGATCTCAATGCCGGTGACGAGGCCGTCAGGGCCGACGCGGTCGGCCATCAACCGCATCACCGCGCCGGGGCCGGCGCCGACATCGAGGCAGGACATGCCGGGCTTGAGCCCCACACGATCGAGTACCTCGCCCGTGGCCCGCTCCCACATGCGCGCCTGATCGCGGAGACGCTGATACTCCTTGGCGTCGCGTGCATGAACGTAACCGTCCGGATTGGGCTTGCCGGCCTTCGCCATGATGTCCTCGATGTCCTAGATAAGCGCAGGAACCATGCCGGATGGTAGGACGGCTCGGGAGCGAAGACAAAGCGGTGAGCCTGAAACATTTTCCCGGGAGGCTCGATCGAAGCGCGCAAGCGGCGCTCCTCGCCGACTTGCGGGAGGTGATCGCGGCGGCCCCGTTATTCACGCCGACGATGCCGCGCTCGGGCAACCCGATGTCGGTGCGCATGACCAATTGCGGTCTGCTCGGCTGGGTCACCGACAAGGAGCGCGGCTACCGCTATCAGGCCACCCATCCTGTGACGGGGAAGCCCTGGCCAGGGATGCCGGCCCTCCTGCTCGACCTCTGGCGTGACGTCTCGAGCTACGACGCGCCGCCCGAGGCCTGCCTCGTCAACTACTATGCCGGCGATGCCAAGATGGGCCTGCACCAGGACAAGGACGAGGAGGACTTCGCGGCACCGGTGCTGTCGGTTTCGCTCGGGGATAGCGCGGTGTTTCGCGTCGGCGGGCGGAGCCGCAAGGACCCGACGGATATCTTCGAGCTGAAATCAGGGGATGTGTTCCTGCTCGCCGGCGGCGACCGTCTCGCCTTTCACGGCATCGACCGGATCTTGCCGGGAAGCTCGGAGTTGCTGCCCGAAGGCGGCCGCTTCAATCTCACCCTTCGCCGGGTGACGAAGCCCTGTTAAGACCGCGCGCCGGAGCCGCCGTTCCCCGGCGGCCTGCGGCCACCCGGGGCATCGTCATTGGCAGCCTTGCGCGTCCCTTCGCTCGCGGGCGGCTGAGGCGCCGTCGCCTTGAGGCCGCCTTTGGCCACCGCGACCAGCGCCGGCCTGAGGCAGCGGTCGCCGATGACGTAGCCCGCCTGCATAACATTGGCGACGGTGCCCTCGGGCACGCTCGGGTCCTCGACCTCGAACATCGCCTGATGGCAATTCGGGTCGAAGCGCTGGCCGAGGGGCTCGATCTTGGTCACGCCGTGGCGCTCGAGCACCTTGTGCAGCTCACGCTCGGTCAGCTCGACGCCTTCGAGGAAGCTCTTCAACGCCGGGTCCTGGCTCGCGGCCTCGGCTGGCAGATGCTCGATGGTGCGGCGCAGATTGTCGCCGACCGTCAGCACGTCCCGGGCGAAATTGGTGATGCCGTAGCGCGCGGTGTCCGTCTTCTCCCGCTCGGTGCGGCGGCGCAAATTCTCCATGTCGGCCATGGTGCGCAGCAGCCGGTCGCGCATGTCGGCATTCTCCGCGACCAGAGCTTCGAGCTCCGCGCTGGCGAGCGCCGCGGGATCTTGGGTCTTGGCGTCAGTGTTGGCGAGGGGTGCCTGATCCTCGTTGGCCTGACGCGGATCGGATTTCTCGTCGGACATTTGCTCTCTTTAGGGCTGGTTTCGCCGTGAACCTGGGCCCGATATCGAACGGCAGCAGATAAAAATCAAGGGACCAGGCGCCCGAGCAGCCGCGCGGTGTAGTCGACCATGGGGATGATGCGGGCATAATTGAGCCGCGTCGGCCCGATCACGCCGAGCACGCCCACGATTTTCTGCTCGCTGTCCTCGAACGGCGACACGATCAAGGCCGAGCCCGACAGCGAGAACAGCTTGTTCTCCGATCCGATGAAAATGCGCACGCCCTCGGCGCGCTCGGCGAGGCCGAGCAGCTGGATCATGTCCTTCTTGGCGTCGAGGTCCTGGAACAGGAGCCGCACGCGCTCGAGGTCTTCCATGGCCCTGACGTCCTCGAGCAGATGCGAGCGGCCGCAGACGATCAGGCTCTTCTGCTCGTCGCCGCTGCCGGACCAGGTGGCAAGCCCTTCGGTGACAACGCGCGCGGTGAGTTCGTCGAGCTGGGCGCGGCGCTGCTCGATCTCGGCTTCGATGCGGGCGCGAGCTTCGGCGAGCGTGAGCCCCGAGATCCTGGCGTTGAGATAGTTGGACGCCTCGCTGAGCGAGGCGAAGGGCACGCCTTCGGGCAGCGTGATGATGCGGTTCTCGACGTCGCCATCCTCGCTCACCAGGACGGCGAGTGCTTTGCCCGGCGCCAGGCTGACGAACTCGACATGCTTCAGCGTTCGCGTTTGCTTGTCGACCAGCACCACCCCGGCGCAGCGCGACAGGCCCGACAGCATGTCGCCGGCCTCGGCGAGAAATTCTTCAACGTCGCGATGGCGCCCATTGCCGCCGATGCGGCTCTCGATCTTGTTGCGCTCCTCGGCGCTCACCTCGCCGATTTCGAGCAGGCCGTCGATGAACAGCCGCAGGCCCGATTGCGTCGGCAGCCGCCCCGCGCTCGTATGCGGCGCGTAGATCAGGCCGAGCGCCTCGAGATCGGACATGACGTTGCGCACCGAGGCCGGCGACAGCGTCATCGGCAGCGCCCGGCTCAGATTGCGCGAGCCGACCGGCTCGCCGGTAGCGAGATAGGTCTCGACGATGCGTTTGAAGACTTCGCGCGAGCGCTCGTTGAGCTGGCGCAAGCTCACGGCGCCGTCGCTCAAGGACCGCAAGGCGTTGGCGTCCGTCTGTCGCATGACCATTGGAATTTAGGGGCGGGCCCCCAGGGCGTCAAATGCCGGAACTCCGGGAAAAGCCTGCAAGCGCCGGGGAAGGGCCGGAATCTAGTTAAGCGCGGCGTAGTCCGCCGCCGCGATCGGCTGGCTTGCAGTCTCGGGCGCGCCGAAATGGGCGAAATAGCGCGTCCTGATCGCCTCCACCGGCAGAATGATCATGATGTCGGTGGTGCCGAATTGATGATCGATCACGGCGCCGTCGCCGATATAGGCGCCAAGCCTGAGATAGCCCTTGATCAGGGGGGGCAGCGCCCTGATCGCGGCGCGCATGTCGACCGCTTCGAGCGGCATCATGTTCATGTCGACGCGGAGATGGTCATGGGCCTTGACCCGCCATTCCGCCGGCGCCAGCGCCGTGTGATAGAGATAGCTCAGCGCCGCGGCGTGGGCGCGCGGATCGATGCCCTCGAAGCTGGCGCAGCCGATCATGACATTGGCGCCGTGCTCGCGCACGTAGGACCACACCCCCTGCCACAGCAATTCGAGCGTCCGCTTGTTGCGGTACGGCTTGAGCACGCAGGAACGGCCGAGCTCGACGAAGGAATAATCGGCGCCCTTGGCCTCGAGCAGCGGCAGAATGTTGTACTCGCCCTGGGTGTAGAAGCCGTCATAGAGATCCGCAACGCCCTGGCGCAGCACCCGGTAGGTGCCGACCACGCGCGGGCGGCGCCAGCGCCGGCCATTTTCCTGATCGCCGTGATCGACGACGAGGAGATGGTCGAACACCGCGTCATAGGCGTCCTCGTCGCGCCGCGACAGCATGGCGAGCGCGCCAGGTACCGCCGACATCTCCTCGTAGAACACCTTGTAGCGCAGCCGCTGCGCTTGCCTGATCTCGCTCTTCTTGCGTGCGAGCCTCACCTCGAGCGAGCCGATGCGGCCATAGACCTTATGCGGCTGCCAGGCTCCGAGGCGCTTGGGCTTTGGCTTCGGTAGCCAGCGCCCGGCAAAGGGCAGAAATCCCGCGCCATGCGGGCGCTGCATGAGTTCCTGGAAAGATCGGAGCGCCGCGGAACCGGCCCGTGATGCGCCCTGAGGTGTCCTTCATCGACATCTATTACCGGCCCGGCTCCGACAAGAAGCGGCCGCGCGACGCCACTAGCGATCACACTTCGCGCGCGGCAGCCCTGATTCGGCCACATCAGAGTTCGGTTAGCAAACCATTTCGAATGCTGTGTGACAGCCTGGGGATATGTGGAAAGCCCAGCGACAGTTGGCAACAGCGAAAGTTATGCCATCACGCCGCGGCCTGGGCGCGGCGCAAGGCCTCGCCGCGATAGCTCAAGGCTTCGGCGATATGGATGCGCGTTACGCGCTCCTCGCCGTCAAGATCGGCGAGCGTGCGGGCAACGCGAAGTGTCCGATGATAGCCACGGGCGCTGAGCGAGAGCGCATCCGCCGCCTCGCGGAGCAGCGTGCGTCCGGCCTGATCAGGCGCGGCGAGTTCCTCGAGCAAGCTGCCGTCGCAATCGGCATTGGTGCGCGCGCGTGGGTGCCGCAGTGCCGCGAGGCGTTCCATCTGAATGCGACGTGCTGCAGCGACACGGGCGCGAACCTCGGCACTTCCCTCCGATGCCGCCGGCAGCACGAGGTCGGCGGCGGAGACTGCCGGCACTTCGATCTGAAGATCGATGCGGTCGAGCAACGGCCCCGAGATGCGGGCCTGGTAGCGCTCGGCGCAACCCCGGCCTAGGCGGCAGGCAAAGCCAGGCTCGCCGGCACGGCCGCAGCGGCACGGGTTCATGGCGGCGACAAGCTGCACGCGTGACGGATAGGAGATGCGGTGGTTGGCGCGGGCGATCACCGTCTCGCCGGATTCGAGCGGCTGGCGCAGCGCGTCGAGCACCTGCGGATGGAACTCCGGCAATTCGTTGAGAAACAAGACGCCGAGATGGGCGAGCGCGACTTCGCCCGGACGCGGCCGGGTGCCGCCGCCGACGAGCGCCGCCATGCTCGCCGAGTGATGGGGGCTGCGGAACGGCCGCATCCTGCCGATGCGCCCGCCAGCGAGGTCCCCGGCGAGGCTTCTGATCATGCTCACCTCGAGCATCTCGGCAGGCTCGAGCGGCGGCAGGAGCGATGGCAGCCGCTTCGCCAGCATCGACTTGCCGGCGCCGGGCGGCCCGATCATCAGCAGGTTATGCCCGCCGGCGGCGGCGACCTCGAGCGCGCGCTTCGCCGTCTCCTGACCCTTGATGTCCTTGAGGTCGGGCATCGCCTCGTCGCCGGGATCTGGCGTCGGCTGCGGCCGCCGCAGCGTCTGTAGCCCTTTGAAGTGGTTGATGAGTTGAACGAGGTTCGACGGCGCCAGGATCGACATCTCGGCCGCAGCCCACGCGGCCTCGGCGCCGGAGACCTGCGGGCAGACGAGCCCCTTGCCGAGGGCGTTGGCCCCGATCGCCGCAGGCAAGGCGCCGGCGACCGCCGCGATCGAGCCGTCGAGCGCGAGCTCGCCGAGCACGCAATAGCCCTCGATGGCGTCGTGGGCCACGGCGCCGACCGCGGCCATCAGCCCGAGGGCGATGGGAAGATCGTAATGGCTGCCTTCCTTGGGGAGGTCGGCGGGAGCGAGATTGACGGTGATGCGTTTCGGCGGCAGCGCAAGCCCAATGGCGTTCAGCGCCCCGCGCACCCGCTCGCGGCTCTCGGCCACGGCCTTGTCGGGGAGGCCGACGATGGTGAAGGCGGGGAGGCCAGGCCCGATCTGGACCTGGACGTCGACGGCACGGGCCTCGATCCCTTCGAAGGCAACCGTGGTGACACGCGCGAACATCGCCTAAAGCCCCCGTCCAGGCTCGAACCTACAGCCTTGGGTTCAACTTTAGCGAAGATGCACGTGGCTCGCAAGAACATTCAGCGAACATTCTAACCCTTGGCGATCAGCGTGTTCGACGGCAGGTCCGGATCGAGCAAACGCACGGCCTGCTCGGCGCCGGTTACCGGCAACGTGCCCTTGTCGATCGCCCCGACCTGGAGCAGCAGCGACGCCTGGTCCCAGTAGATGCGCTCGAAAGCGATTTTGTCGCCTTGGAAGCCCACGACCACGACGAACGGGATCACCACCTTGCGCCCGGTCGGCTTGATCCCCGGCAGCAGCGCCGGCATCTCGCGGTCATGGGTGAAGGAGAGGATCACCTCGTCGACCACCTGGGCGTCGCCCGCTGTACGCGACACCTGCCTCACCTCGAGGTCTTCCGGCCAATGGCCGATGAACCAGGTGTCGTAGAAGCGGCGCACCGCGTCATGGCCATGGCCGCCGGTCATGGTCGGGACGTGGGTCACGTGGGGCTTCGCCGCCATGGTTGCCATCGTCGCCTCGATATCGCGCGTCTTGAACTCGGCGGCGGTATGGGCGTCGAACACCCCGCCGAGCTTGTTCGGGCTTGCGGTCATCGGGCTCGCCTCTTTGCCACCTTCTTCTCGATCACGTCCCAGATCATGGCGGCGATGTCCTTGCCGCCGAACTGTTGCACCTGACGGATGCCGGTCGGCGAGGTGACATTGATCTCGGTGAGATAGTCACCGATCACGTCGATGCCGACGAAGATCAGACCGCGCTTCTTCAGCTCGGGCCCGAGCCGCGCGCAGATCTCGCGCTCGCGCGGCGTGAGCGTCGCCGGCTCGGCCTTGCCGCCGACATGAAGGTTGGAGCGCGTCTCGTCGGCTGACGGCACGCGGTTGATGGCGCCGGCGACCTCGCCGTCGACGAGGATGATGCGCTTGTCGCCGCCGCGCACCTCGGGCAGATAACGCTGCACCATGATCGGCTCGCGAAAGGTAATGCCGAGCAGCTCGACCAGCGAATTGAGATTGGTGTCGCCCGGCGGAATGCGGAACACCGCGGCACCGCCATTGCCGTAGAGCGGCTTCACCACGATGTCCTTGTGCTCGTCGCGGAACGCCTTGATGGCCTCGAGCGAGCGGGTCACGAGCGTCGGCGGCATCAGGTCGAGATAATCGAGCACGAACACCTTCTCCGGCGCGTTGCGCACCGCGGCGGGATCGTTGACCACGAGCGTCTGCGGATGGATGCGCTCCAAGAGATGCGTCGTGGTGATGTAGGCCATGTCGAATGGCGGGTCCTGGCGGAGATGGACCACGTCGAACTTGGAGAGGTCCTCTTCGCGGGGATGGGCGAGGCGATAGTGGTCGCCGGGCTTGTCCTCGACGGTGAGGCTATGGCCGAAGGCGATCAGCTTGCCGTCGCGGAGCGAGAGATTGTCGGGCGTGTAATAGAACGCGTCGTGGCCGCGCTTTTGTGCCTCGAGCAGCAGCGCGAAGGTCGAATCGCCCCTGATATCGATGCGCTCGATGGGGTCCATCTGGAAGGCGACTTTGAGGGCCATTGGTTTGCAGCTTCCGCGCAATCAGCTTCGTCATGCTCCGGACCTGATCCGGGCATCCATGCCATTACCTCCCAGCTAGCCGAAGCGCCAGTGGAATGGATTGCCGGGTCAAGCCCGGCAATGACAATCTTTTTTGTCAAACGGGAAATGCGTTGGCGATGTAGCGCGGCCACGCCCACGGCGCCGCCAGCACCACGTCGAAGGCGAGGTCGTAGCCAGCGAAATCAGGATGGCTCGAGAGCCAATATTGCGCGGCCCTGACGATGCGGCGGCGGGCGCGCGTCGGCAGCGCCCAGCTGGCGTCGTCGACGGTGCGGCGCTGCTTGACCTCGACGAAGGCGAGCCGCCTGCCTTTGAGCGCCACCAGGTCGATCTCGCCGACCGGCGTCTTGTAGCGACGGGCGAGGATACGATGGCCCTTAAGGCGAAGCAGGAACGCTGCGAACGCCTCGGCGAACAGGCCGCGACGATAGGCTCTGATGCGCTTCTCTCTCACCGCGCGCCGTCGTCTTTGCGATCGAGGACGACGCCGAGGTTGTAGACCCGGCTTCGCTTCAGGCCGAAGCGCTCGGCGACCTCGCGCACGGCATCGCGAAAGCTCATCGCCGCGAGCGCCTCTTTAAGCGCGTCGGCAACAGCCTCATCGCTCGCCTCCGCGTCGGCCGCCACAGGCGGCGCGATCACCACCACGAACTCGCCTTTGAGCGCCGCTTCGCCGGTCTCGGCCGCCAGCCGATCGAGCGTCCCTCGCGTCACCGTCTCGTGCAGCTTGGTCAGCTCCTTCGCGATTGCCGCCTCGCGGGGCCCGAGCACCTCGGCCATGTCGGCGAGGCTCTTGGCCAAGCGGGATCCCGTCTCGAACAGGAGGAGCGTCGCCGGCGTGCTCTTTATGTCTTCGAGACGCTTCCGCCGCGCCCCGGACTTCACCGGCAGGAAGCCGGCGAACAGGAAGGTGTCGGTGGGGAGGCCCGCGCTCGTCAGCGCCGCGATCACCGCCGACGCGCCCGGGATGCTCGTCACCAGCAGTCCCTCATCGAGGGCCTCGCGCACGAGCTTGTAGCCTGGGTCCGACACGAGCGGCGTCCCCGCATCCGAGATCAGGGCGACGGCGGCGCCGGCCTTGATGCGAGCCAGAAGCTTCGGCCGCTCCTTCGCCGCATTGTGCTCGTGATAGGGGGTGAGCGCGCTGCTGATGCCGAAATGAGTGAGCAGTTTGCGGCTGTGGCGTGTGTCTTCCGCCGCGATCATATCGGCGCGGGCGAGCACGGCGAGCGCCCGCAACGACACGTCGGCGAGATTGCCGATCGGCGTCGCCACCACATAGAGGCCGGGCGCGAGCGGCGGCATCAGCGCGTCGGCGAGCACCTCTGTCGCGCGCGCGAGCACGCGTGACTCTCCGTCTCGATCCTTGTCGTCGCGGTTCCGCACACATGCGCTTATAGCCCAAGCGATCGGCAGGAACTGGTTAAAATGTTAGCAACGCCAGAGCGCTAGGCTTGCGGTCGGGGCATGCTATAGTGGCTCGGCGCCAACACGAATGAGCCACAGTTGCGGTCGAGAATCTTGTCCGGAGGGCGTGCGGCGACGTCTCTTGAGGCCCCGATGGACGAGCGTAGACGTCATGCGTCTTCCGCTTGGGGGATTGAAGCACGTGGGGAGAGCGGTTGAGCTACCGCGGGCTTCGGAGCGATGGGGGTCATGCAACTCGCACAGTGCATCAGGGTGACCCTGCGTGCGGTGACGCTCGCAGTGACGAGCATGCTCGTCGCACTTGGTGTCGCCTCGTGCGGCGGCGGCAGCGGTCCCGGCCCGGGAGGCCCCGCCTTCACCGGCTCGACCGGCGGCGCCGTGAAAGTGGCGTTGCTGTTGCCGCTCACCGCCTCCGGCAATACGCCGGCCGTGGCCAAGGCCCTGAAGCAGGCGGCCGAGCTCGCGTTGTTCGACTTCGACAACCCGTCTGTCACGCTCGTGCCCAAGGATACGCGCGGCACACCTGACGGCGCGCGTGCCGCGGCGGCGAGCGCGATCCAGGATGGCGCCGAGTTGATCATCGGGCCGCTGTTCGCCCAAGAGGTCGCCGCCGTAGCGCCGGTGGCGCGGCAGGCCAACGTGCCCGTGATCGCCTTCTCCAGCGATGAGAAGGTGGCCGGCAACGGCGTCTATCTGTTGAGCTTCCTCGCCGGCCGCGACGTGCCGCGCATCGTCTCCTATGCCATCGCCCGCGGTAAGCGCAATTTCGCGCTGCTGATCCCGCAATCGGCCTACGGTCATCTCGCCGAAGCCGCGTTTGCCAAGAGCGTAACGCGCGCCGGCGGCCGGGCCGTGGTCCGCGCCAGTTTCCCGACCAACGATGCCAGCGCCATGCTCGGCCCCGTGCGGCAGGTGGCGAATGCCATCAAGTCCGGCCAGCAGGTCGATGCGCTGTTCCTGCCCGCCGGGCCCGAGGATCTGCAATTGCTGGGGTCCATCCTCAATTCCTCCGGCGTCACCGGCGCCAACGTCCAGTTCGTCGGCACCGGGCAATGGGATTATCCCAATATCGGCCGGGAGCGCGCTCTGATCGGCGGCTGGTACGCAGCGCCGGATCCTAAAGGCTGGACCGACTTCACCGCGCGCTACGCCAAGACCTACGGCTCGACGCCGCCGCGCATCGCGAGCCTGGCTTACGACGCGGTCAGCCTCGCAGTGTCGTTGTCGACGAACCCGTCTGGCCAGCGCTACACCGCGGCGACGCTGACCCGCGGTTCGGGCTTCGCCGGCGTCGACGGGCTGTTCCGCCTGCTCCCGGACGGCACATCCGAGCGCGGCCTCGCCATCCTCCAGGTGCGCGAATACGGCCCGCAGGTGCTGGAGCCCGCACCGAACAGCTTCGCCTCCGCGCAATATTAGTCAGGCGGCTAGCTCGAGGATCAGCCGGTCGAGCACGAGGCGGCCCGATCCTGTGGCCGTGAGCCGGTTGCCGTTCCGCGCCACGAGGCCTTGCGCCGTTAGCGCCCGAAGCCGCGGCTCCGTCGGCACGCGGCCGCCGATCGCCTCGAGCCGCTTCAGGTCGATGCCTTCGGCGAGGCGAAGCCCCATCAGAAGATACTCGTCGGCCGCCTCCGCGCGGCTCAGGCCCTCGTCCTCGGCGATGCCGTGGCCGTGAGCTTCGACCGCAGCAAGCCACGCCTCGGGTGATTTCAGCGTCGAGAGCGCGTGCTTGGCGCCGTCTTGGGTGATGCGGCTATGGGCACCGGCGCCGATGCCGGCGTAATCATGCCCCCGCCAATAGATAAGGTTGTGGCGGGACTCAGCGCCCGGCCGCGCATGGTTCGACACTTCGTAGGCCGGAAGCCCTGCGGCGTCGCACAGCTCCTGGGTCACGGCGTAGAAGGCTTGCCCCTCGCGCGCCTTGGGGGTCTTCAAGCTGCCGGCGGCGTGACGCGCGGCGAACGGCGTGCCGGGCTCGATGGTGAGCTGGTAGAGCGAAAGGTGGTCGTGGGCGTGCTGCAGCGCGCGGGCAAGCTCGTCGCGCCAGGCCGGCACCGTTTGTCCCATCCGCGCATAGATCAGGTCGAACGAGACGCGTTCGAAATTACCCTTGGCGACGGCGAGCGCGGCCAGCGCTTCATCGCTCGTATGCATGCGCCCGAGCGCCTTGAGGCTCTCGTCCTCGAGCGACTGCACGCCGAGCGAGACGCGGTTGACGCCAGCAGTCCGGTAACCCGCGAAGCGCGTCGCCTCGACGCTGGTGGGATTGGCCTCGAGCGTGATCTCGGCATCGGCGGCGACAGTCCATTGCGCCGCGATCTCATCGAGGATCGCGGCGACGGTTCGCACGCCCATCAGCGACGGCGTGCCGCCGCCGAAAAAGATGCTGGTCACGGTGCGGCCGGGCGCGAGCGCAGCGAAATGCTGGAGTTCGGAACGATAAGCGCCGAGGAACTTGGCTTCCTCAATGCCGCCGTGGCGCACATGGGAGTTGAAGTCGCAATAGGGGCACTTGGCGAGGCAGAACGGCCAATGCACGTAGACCCCGAACGGCTCGAGGGCTGAAATCTTTTCGCTAGCTCTTGTCATCGTCGTAAGTGACGGCGCTCCGCACGATCAGCTTCTCGAAGGCGCGGGCGCGATGAGAGATGGCGTGTTTCACCTCAGGATCCATCTCGCCGAAGGTCTCCTCATAACCGTCGGGAACGAAAATCGGATCATAGCCGAATCCGTGGGTTCCGCGCGGCGGCCACACGATGGTGCCGAACACCTTGCCCTCGAACACTTGGGCCTGGCCGTTCGGCGCCGCAAGCGCGAGCGCGCAGGTGAAGTTCGCCTTGTAGTCTTTGGCGCCGACCGCCTCGATTTCGTCGTGGACGCGCTTGATCGCCGCCTGGAAGTCCTTCCCCTCTCCACCCCAGCGCGCGGAATGGATGCCGGGATCGCCGGCCAGCGCTGTGATCTCGAGGCCGGAATCGTCGGCAAGCGCCGGGATGCCGGAGGCCTTCGCCGCGGCGAGCGCCTTCAGCCGCGCATTCTCGGCGAAGCTCCCGCCGGTCTCTTCCGGCTCAGGCAGGTCGAGTTTCCCTGCGGACAGGCATTCGATTCCGAGGGGCTCGAGGAGCGCGGCGATCTCTCTCACCTTGCCCTCATTGTGGCTGGCGATGACGAGACGCGCCCCCCGGCGCAGTACCGAGGCCATGTCACGCCACGGTCAGTTTTTGCAGCTGCACCAGCTCGGCAATGCCGCGCCGCGCCAGCAGCATCAGGGCGTCGAACTCGTCTTGGGTGAAGGCTTCGGTCTCCGCCGTGCCTTGCACCTCGACGATGCCGCCGGTGCCGGTCATGACGAAATTGGCGTCGGCCTGCGCCTCCGAATCCTCGGCGTAATCGAGATCGAGGACTGCTGCGCCGCCATAGAGGCCACAGGACACGGCGGCGACGTGATCGCGCAGCGCGCCGTCCTTCACCATGTTCCGCGCTCGCATCCATTGGATGGCGTCATGAAGCGCGATCCAGGCGCCGGTGATCGAGGCCGTGCGCGTGCCGCCGTCGGCCTGAATCACGTCGCAATCGAGCGTGATCTGGCGCTCCGGCAAGAGCGTCAGGTCGGTGACGGCGCGGAGCGAGCGCCCGATCAGGCGCTGGATCTCCTGCGTGCGTCCGGATTGTTTGCCGGTCGCGGCCTCGCGTCGGGTGCGCTCCGCGGTGGCCCGCGGCAGCATGCCGTATTCCGCGGTGACCCAGCCCTTGCCGCTACCCTTGAGCCAGGGCGGCACCGATTCGCCCACAGTCGCCGTGCACAACACATGGGTGTCGCCGAAGCGGACGAGGCAGGAGCCCTCGGCGTGACGGGAGACGCCGCGCTCGAGGCTGATGGGGCGCAAGGCGTCGGCCGCGCGTTTTGAGGGCCGCATGAGGTCTCCCGTGTGACGTCGCTAAAGGCGTGGGCACCCTAGAGGAGGCGCCTGTCACGATCAACGGGAGCCTGGAGGCCCCGGTTCCGCCCGCCCTGTGGACGATTTCACCGGCAAACCGCCCGGCCTTGTATGGGCGGGAAGGAATGGGTACGAACCCTGATCATGGCCGGGGCAGAGACTGGGGCAGACGCCGAACGCGTTGGCAGGGCCGACGCGGCGTCCTCGCGCCCGGAAGACGCCGCCGGGGGGGCGGCCACCCCGATGATGGCCCAATATCTCGAGATCAAATCCGCCAATGCCGATTGCCTCCTGTTCTACCGCATGGGGGATTTCTACGAGCTGTTCTTCGACGATGCGGCCATCGCCTCGCGCGCGCTCGGCATCGCGCTCACCAAGCGCGGCAAGCATTTGGGCGAGGACATCCCGATGTGCGGCGTGCCGATCCACGCCGCCGACGGCTACCTCCAGCGCCTGATCGCCCAAGGCCACCGCGTTGCCGTTTGCGAGCAGATCGAGGATCCGGCGGAAGCGCGAAAGCGCGGGCCGAAGGCCGTGGTGCGCCGCGACGTGGTCCGCCTTGTCACCCCTGGCACCTTGACCGAGGAGAGCCTGCTCGATGCCCGCGCCCACAATTTCCTCACCGCGCTGTTTAGCGGGCCCGTGGGCGAGAGCGGCGAGGCAGCTTACGCGCTCGCCTCCCTCGACATCTCCACCGGTGAGTTGTTGACGGCGACCGTCGCCGCGCGCGACCTCGCCGGCGAGCTGGTGCGTCTCGGCCCTCGCGAGATCCTCGTCGGCGACGACCACGCCGGCGACCCTTCGCTTCGCGCCGTAATCCAAAGCGCGGGCGCCGCGCTGACGGCGATCCCGC
Source organism: uncultured Alphaproteobacteria bacterium (assembly GCA_963732955.1). Lineage (GTDB taxonomy): Bacteria > Pseudomonadota > Alphaproteobacteria > Rhizobiales > Methyloligellaceae > Methyloceanibacter. The sequence goes on along the minus strand of CAVTBH010000003.1, from coordinate 1,302,212 downwards.
GCGCTCATTACGATTCCGCGCGCGGCGAGCGGGCGCTGAAGGCGCGCCTTCATGTCGGTGCTCTCGAAGGCTTCGGCGACTTCTCCAAGCCTGAGCTCGCGGCGCTCGCCGGTCTGTTTACCTATGTCGACATCACCCAAGTCGGGCGGCCGCCTTTGGTGCGTCCGCCGCGCCAGGAGATTGCCGGCAGCCTGCTCCTGATCGACGCCGCGACCCGCGCCAATCTCGAGCTGATCCGCTCCAACCAAGGCGCCCGCGCCGGGAGCCTGCTCGCCGCCATCGACCGCACCGTCACCGGCGCCGGCGCGCGCGAGCTTGCGAGCCGCCTCGGCAGTCCGCTCACCGACGCGGCCGCCATCAACGCGAGGCTCGATGCCGTCGGCTACCTCGCCGGCGAGCCGCGCCTCCGCCACACCTTGCGCGAAACGCTGAAGGGCGCGCCCGATCTAGCCCGCGCGCTGGCGCGGCTTGCGCTGGGGCGCGGCGGCCCCCGCGATCTCGGCGCCGTGCGCGATGCCATCGGCACCGCGCAAGACCTCGCCGCGCATCTCACCCGCGCCGCCGATGCTCTCGGGCTGCCGCAGGAGCTCGACCGCATCGTCATCAGGCTGCGCGGCGTGCCTGCCGCGGTGGAACAGGCGCTTGGCGCGGCGCTCGCCGACGAGCTTCCCGTGAACAAGCGCGACGGCGGCTTCATCCGCGAGCGCTTCGACCAGGATCTCGATGAGCACCGCCGCCTCCGCGACGGTAGCCGCCAGGTCATCGCCGGTCTGCAAAGCGCTTACGCCGACGCCACCGGCATCAAATCGCTGAAGGTGCGCCACAACAACGTGCTCGGCTATTTCGTCGAGGTCACCGCGGCAAATGCCGGTGCCTTGACCAAGCCGCCGCACGCCGAGACCTTCGTCCATCGCCAGACGCTCGCCAACGTCATGCGCTTCTCGACGCTCGAGCTTGCCGAGCTCGAGGCCAAGATCACCACCGCCGCCGACCGAGCGCTCGCGCTCGAGCTCGATGTCTTCGCGCGGCTCACCGAGATGGTGCTCACCGAGCAATCGTCGCTTGCCGCGGCGAGCGCGGCGCTCGCCGAGCTCGATCATCACGCTGGCCTCGCCGAGCTGGCGATCGAGCAATCCTACGCCCGGCCGAAAGTCGATCTCAGCCTGATCTTCGCCGTCGCCGATGGCCGCCACCCCATGGTCGAGCAGACTTTGGCCAAAGGCGACGGCGTGAGCTTCGTCGGCAATGACTGCCGCCTCGGCATCGGCACCGATGGCGACGGCACCCGCATTCTTGTCGTCACCGGGCCGAACATGGCCGGCAAGTCGACCTTCCTCCGTCAGAACGCGCTCATCGTCGTGCTCGCCCAAGCCGGTTCCTTCGTGCCGGCGCGTGAGGCCCATATCGGCATCGTCGATCGGCTGTTCAGCCGCGTCGGCGCCGCCGATGATCTCGCCCGCGGCCGCTCCACCTTCATGGTCGAGATGGTCGAGACTGCCGCCATCCTCAATCAGGCGAGCGAGCGCTCCTTCGTCGTGCTCGACGAGATCGGCCGAGGCACGGCGACCTTCGACGGGCTCTCCATCGCCTGGGCCACGCTCGAATATCTGCACGAGGTCAACCGCTCCCGCGTCTTGTTCGCCACCCACTATCACGAGCTGACCGCGCTCGCCGACCGTCTGGCCCACGCCGCCAACGCCACGGTCGAGGTCAAGGAATGGCGCGACGAGATCATCTTCCTCTATCGCGTCGTCCCCGGCGCCGCCGATCGCTCCTACGGCATCCATGTCGCCAAGCTCGCGGGCCTGCCGCAGCCGGTGCTGGCGCGGGCCACCGAGGTGCTGACCGAGCTCGAACGGGCCGACGGCAGGCCGAAGCCGTCGGAGCTTGCCGACGATCTGCCCTTGTTCAGCGCCGCGCGCGCGGCGGCCCCGCAACCTCCCAAGCCGTCCCCGCTTGCAGCCGCGCTTGCGGCGCTCCGCCCCGATGCCATGACCCCGCATGAGGCGCTCGACGCCATCTACACCTTGAAGGGCTTGTTGGAGCGCTCTAACGACCTTTAATTCCCGGTACTACCGAGCCTTAATTGCTGATGTGCTAGATTGGCCGGAAAGGCCCATGGACCAGACGATCGTCAAATCGGCGCCCTATTTTGACCTCGACGCCTTGCGCGAGGAGACCTCGGCGCTAGCCCACCGCTATTCCGGGCAGGATTCCTCGCTCCGGATCGCGCTGGTCGAGCGCTTCAAGGAGCTCGTCGACGACGCCCGCGCCGAAGCCAAGCGACAGCTCGAGCGCGACGGGAACGGCCGCACCTGCGCCGAAGGCTTGAGCGCCTTCCAGGATGCCCTGATCCGGCTCGCCTACGACTTCACCACCACCCACGTCTATCCGGCCAAGAACCCGTCGGCTGCCGAGCATATGGCCGTGGTGGCGCAAGGCGGCTACGGCCGCGGCATGCTGGCGCCGGGCTCGGACATCGATCTCTTGTTCCTGTTGCCCTACAAGCAGACCGCCTGGGGCGAGAGCGTCGCCGAATACATGCTCTATTTGCTGTGGGATCTCGGCTTCAAGGTCGGCCACGCCACCCGCAACATCGATCAATGCGTGCGGTTGTCCCACGCTGACATGACCATTCGCACCGCGCTCCTCGACGCCCGCCTGATCCTCGGCGACGAGGCGCTGTTCGCCGAATTCCAGCGCCGCTTCCGCAAGGACGTGCTTGAAAGCAATGCCCGGGCCTTCATCGACGCCAAGCTCGAGGAGCAGAACGTCCGCCACGCCCGCGCCGGCGCCTCGCGCTATCTCGTCGAGCCCAACATCAAGGAAGGCAACGGCGGCTTGCGCGACCTGCACACCTTGCACTGGCTCGCCAAGCATCTCTACCCCGACAAGGCGGAACAGGAGTTCATCGAGGCCGGCGTCTTTACCGCCGGCGAATATGCGAGCTTCCGACGCTGTGAGACCTTCCTCTGGTCGGTGCGCTGCCAGCTTCACTTCCTCACCGACCGCCCCGAGGAGCGCTTGAGCTTCGATCTGCAGCAGCCCATGGCCGAGCGCCTGCATTATCGCGAGCATGCCGGCTTGCGCGCCGTCGAGCGCTTCATGATGCACTATTTCCTGGTGGCCAAGGAGGTCGGCGAGCTGACCCGGATCGTGTGCTCGGCGCTCGAGATGAAGCAGCTGAAATCGCTGCCGACGCTCGGCACCTTGCTGTCGCCCTTCGGCTGGCGCCGCCGCGCCAAGCTGAGGCGCACCTCCGACTTCCGCATCGAGAACGGCCGCATCAGCGCCAACGACAAGGACGCCTTCGTCAAGGATCCGGTGAATTTCATCCGCTTGTTCACCTTCGCCGACGAGCAGCAGGCGACGTTTTCACCCGAGGTGCTACGCCAGGTCCGCGCCAATCTCCGCCGCATCGACGACGGCTTACGCAATAGCGCGGCGGCCAACCGTATGTTTATCCGGCTGCTGTCCGACGCCCGCGATCCGGAATTGGCCTTGCGCAGCATGAACGAGGCGGGCGTGCTCGGCCATTTCGTCCCCGACTTCGGCCGCGTGGTGTCGATGATGCAGTTCAACATGTATCATCACTTCACCGTCGACGAGCATCTGATCCGCATGATCGGATTTCTGTCCGGCATCGAGCGTGGTCAGTTTGCCGCCGAGCATCCGGTCTCGACCGAAATCATCCGCACCATCGACAATCGTCGTGCGCTCTATGTGGCGGCGTTTCTGCACGATATCGCCAAGGGCCGCGAAGAGGACCATTCCATCGCCGGCGCCCGCATCGCCCGCGAGCTCGGGCCGCGCTTCGGTCTGAGCCCGTCAGAGACCGAGACCGCATCCTGGCTCGTCGAGCACCACCTCGCCATGAGCACCTTCGCCCAGAGCCGGGATCTGAACGATCCCAAGACCATCCGCGACTTCGCCGATCTGGTGCAGAGCCGCGAGCGGCTGAAGCTTCTGCTCGTGCTCACCGTGGCCGATCTCCGCGCCGTCGGGCCCGGGGTGTGGACCGGCTGGAAGGGCCAGCTCCTGCGCACGCTCTATTTCGAGACCGAGCCGCTCCTTGGCGGCGGCCACACGACGCTGACCCGCACCGAGCGCATGACCCGGGCCCAGGACGAGTTCAAACAGCGCCTCGGGGACTGGCCGGAGGACGCGCTCAATCGCTTCATCGATCGCCACAATCCAGCCTATTGGCTGCGCACCGATCTCGACGTCATCACCGAGCATGCGCGGCTGGTCCGCGCCGCCGAGGCCAAGCGCAAGACCCTCGTCACCCACATCTCGACCGATGCCTTCCGCGGCGTCACCGAGATCACCCTGCTGGCGCCCAACCACACCAGGTTGCTCGCCCTTGTCGCCGGCGCTTGCACCGGCGCCGGCGCCAACATCGTCGATGCCCAGATCTCGACCACGCGCGACGGCATGGCGCTCGACACTATCCATCTCGAGCGTGAATTCGACCACGCCGAGGACGAGGAGCGCCGCGCCAAGAAGATCGCGGTGACCATCGAACGGCTGCTGAAGGGCGAGGCGAGGCTGGCCGACGTCGTCGCCACCAAGAAGAAGCCGAAGTCGAGACTCTCGGCCTTCACCGTCGAGCCTCAGGTGGTGATCGACAACACCTTGTCCGACGCCCTCACCGTGGTCGAGATCAACGGCCTTGACCGTCCTGGCCTGCTTTACGACGTGACGCGGGAGATCGCCGATCTCAATCTCGACATCGCTTCGGCCCACATCGCCACCTTTGGCGAGAAGGCCGTCGACGTGTTCTACGTCACCGATCTGACCGGCAAGAAGATCACAAGCTCGAGCCGCATGTCCCTGATCCGCGAGCGTTTGACCAAGGCGCTGTCGGCGCGCGCGGAGCGGGCGTTTTCCTCTGCCTGACGTCAAGCCTCTGGCCCCCCGCCGCTCGATGGCCCTCTACCGCGCATTCGCCACCGTCGGCGCGATGACCGTGTTCAGCCGTGTCCTCGGCTTTGTCAGGGACATTCTGATCGCGGCCGTGCTCGGCGCTGGCCCCGTGGCCGACGCCTTCTTTGTCGCCTTCCGCATCCCCAATCTGTTCCGCCGGCTGTTCGCGGAAGGGGCGTTTGATGCCGCGTTCATTCCGCTGTTCACCAAGCGGTTTCACGGTGAGGAAGGCGAAGCCGCGGCACGCGCCTTCGCCGAGCAAGCCCTGGCCGGCCTCGCCTTGGTGCTGCTCGTCTTCACCATCCTCGGCGAGTTTGCCATGCCCTGGCTCATGCTCGCGCTCGCCCCGGGCTTCATAGGCGACCCGGCCAAGTTCGACCTCGCCGTTCTCCTTGGGCGCATCTCGCTGCCGTTCCTGCTTTGCATGTCTCTGGTCGCGCTCTATTCCGGCATGCTCAATGCGCTTGGCCGTTTTGCCGTCGCCGCGCTCGCGCCGAGCCTCCTCAATGTCGTGCTCATCGTCGTGCTGGTTGGGGTCATCCTTCTCGGCGAGGGCGATCAGACGAGAGCGGCCGAGGCGCTCGCCTGGGGCATTACCGTCTCCGGCGTGGTCCAGGTCATCGTCGTCGTGTTCGCCGCGGCCCGTGCCAAGATGCGCCTCTCGGTGCGGCCGCCAAAGCTCAACGCCGATATGCGCCGGCTGCTGGCGCTCGCCGCGCCGGCATTCGTCGCCGGCGGTATGAGCCAGATCACCGTGATCCTCAACACCGTGATTGCCTCGCTTCAGGATCGCGTGGTGTCCTGGCTCTATTACGCCGACCGCCTGTTTCAGCTTCCGCTCGGGGTCGTCGGCGTCGCCATCGGCGTCGTGCTGTTGCCGGAGCTCAGCCGCCGTTTCCGCGACAACGATCACGCCGCGGCCATGGAAGCCGAGAACCGCTCGCTCGAAACCGCGCTGCTGCTGACCTTGCCCGCTTCGGTGGCGCTATTCATCGCCGCCGGCCCGATCATCCGCGTCCTGTTCGAGCACGGCGCATTCAGCGCGGTAGATGCCAAGGCGACCGCAGCCATGCTCGCCGCGCTCGCACCCGGCCTTCCAGCCTTTGTTTTGATCAAGGTGTTCCATCCCGGTTTCTTCGCCCGCGAGGACACCAAGACGCCGATGCTCTATGCCGGCATCGGCATGACCGCCAATGTTTGCCTCGCCTTGATGTTGTTCGTGGTGATCGGCGCCGTCGGCATCGCCATCGCCACCACGGTCGCCGGCTGGCTCCAGGTCGTACTGCTTGCCGGCACCCTCCACGCCAGAAAAGAATTTGCCCTCGATGAGACCTTCCGCCGCCGCTTCCCCGGCATCTGCGGGGCGAGCCTCGTCATGGGCGCCGTGGTCTGGACCATGGCGCGCGGCCTCGAAGGTTTCTTCGATCCGGGGGAGGGGCTCATGGTCCAAGTCCTTGCCCTTGCGGCTCTGGTGGGGACCGGGCTCGCGGTTTATGCCGGTGCCGCCGCGCTCTTCGGGGCGGTGAGCCCCAGGGCGCTCGTCGCCCGCCTCACCGGCCGCCAGGGATAAGGCCGCCGGGCGGGCTTGTCCGGGCGCCCGGGCGCGGTTATGTTGCGGCGCACAAAGCGGGGAATTGATCATGCAAAGCAGGCCACGGCGGAGCGTGCTCTACATGCCAGGCTCCAACGCGCGCGCGTTGGAGAAGGCCAAGACCCTTGCCGCTGACGCCCTGATCCTCGATCTCGAAGACGCCGTCGCCCCTGACGCCAAGGTGCTCGCCCGGGAGCAGGTCTGCGCCGCGGTCAAGAGCGGCGGCTATGGTCCGCGCGAAGTCATCATCCGCGTCAATGCGCTCGAGACCCCGTGGGGCACCGAGGACATCCTCGCCGCGTGCGCGGCCGTGCCCGACGCCATTCTGGTGCCGAAGGTAGTGCATTCCGGCGACATCAGAAGTGTCGCCAAGATCTTGCAGGGGGCTCACGCGCCGGAAAAGATCAGGCTGTGGGCCATGATGGAAACGCCGATGGCCATCCTCAACGCCCGCACCATCGCCTCGACCGCGGTCTATGACGACAACCGCCTCACCTGCCTCGTCATGGGCACCAACGACTTGCTCAAGGAGTCGCGCGCCCGCGACCTGCATGACCGTTTCGCCGTCGTGCCCTGGCTTGCCATGACCCTGGTCGCCGCCCGCGCCTACCGCCTCGACATCATCGACGGCGTCTATAACGACTTCAAGGACGAGGCCGGCTTGCGCGATGAGTGCGAGCGCGGCCGCACGCTCGGCATGGATGGCAAGACCTTGATCCATCCGAGTCAGGTCGGCCCCTGCAACGAAATCTTCTCGCCGACCCGTGACGAGGTCGAGTGGTCGCGCAAAATTATCGACGCCTTCGGCCAGCCGGAGAACGCCACCAAGGGCGTGATCGTGGTCGAGGGGCGCATGGTCGAGCGGCTCCATTTCGCCATGGCCCAACGCACCGTCGCCATCGCCGAGCAAATCCGCAAGATGGACGCCCAGCACGCCTGAACTTGCGCTGGCGCTGTCGCCAAGCCATAAGGCGCGAGCTTGCGATCAGGGACGAAGCATGGCAGCGACCAAGACCCGCGTGTTCTCGGGCGTCCAGCCCACCGGCAATCTCCATCTCGGCAATTATCTCGGCGCCATCACCAAATTCGTGGCGCTCCAGGCCGAGCACGATTGCCTTTATTGCGTGGTCGATCTCCACGCCATCACCGTGTTTCAGGAACCCGACGAGCTCAAGCACAACACCCGCGAGGTCACCGCGGCGTTCATCGCCTCGGGGATCGATCCCACCCGCCACATCGTCTTCAATCAGAGCCAGGTCTCCGGTCACGCCGAGCTCGCCTGGATCTTCAACTGCGTGGCCCGGCTCGGCTGGCTCAACCGCATGACCCAGTTCAAGGAAAAGGCGGGCAAGGACCGCGAGAACGCGAGCGCCGGGCTTTACGTCTATCCCAACCTAATGGCGGCCGACATTCTGCTCTATCACGCCACCCACGTTCCCGTCGGCGAGGACCAGAAGCAGCATCTCGAGCTCGCCCGCGACATCGCGCAGAAATTCAACAACGACTTCGCCAAGACCATTCAGCGCGCGGGCTACGAGGGTGGCTTCTTCCCGCTGCCCGAGCCGCTGATCACCGGGCCGGCGACGCGAGTGATGAGCCTCCGCGACGGCACGCGCAAAATGTCGAAGTCGGAGGAGTCGGACATGACCCGCATCAATCTGACCGACGATGCCGACTTGATCGCCAAGAAGATCAGAAAGGCGAAGACCGATCCCGAGCCGCTGCCCTCCGAGACCAAGGGACTTGAGGGCAGGCCCGAGGCCGAGAACCTCGTCGGCATCTACGCTGCGCTCGCCGGTGCCACCAAGGACGCGGTGCTGCGCGACTTCGGCAACGCCCCGTTCTCCAAGTTCAAGGAGGCCCTTGCCGAGCTCGCGGCTGCGAAGCTCGTGCCCATCGGCGGCGAGATCAGGCGGCTGATGGCCGATCCCGTCGAGATCGACCGCATCCTCGACGACGGCGCGGCCCGCGCGCACGCCATTGCCGACCCGATCCTGGCCATGACCAAGGATATCGTCGGCTTCATCCGTTCCTAGCGCCACCATGACCGAAGCGTCCCCACAAGCGATCCAGAACGTCTCCGACACGGCCTTTCTCGTCGCCGGATTCCGGGCACTCGAGAGCGAGCGGGCGCAACCCCTGTTCCGCGATCCGCTGGCCGCTAGGCTCGCCGGCGAGCACGGCAAGAAGATCCTGGCGACGGTGCCCAAGACCTTCGGCGTCAGCCCGTGGCTGGTGGCGATCAGGACGGTGACCATCGACGACCTCATCACCGAGGCGGTCGGCGAGGGCGTCGACACCATCCTCAATCTCGGCGCCGGCCTCGACACGAGGCCCTATCGCATGGCGCTGCCGCCGGAGCTGCACTGGGTTGAGGTCGACTATCCTCATGTCATCGCCCTGAAAGAGGAGTGCCTTGCCGGCGAAGCGCCGAGCTGCCGGCTCGACCGCGTCAAGCTCGATCTCGTCGACCGCGACGCGAGGCGAAAGTTTCTGGGCGATGCCGCCGCGGGCGCCGCCAAGGTGCTGGTGCTCACCGAGGGCGTCACCCCGTATTTGACCGAGGCCGAGGTCGCCGAGCTCGCCGACGACCTTCGGCGCATCGACACTGTGCAATATTGGATCAACGACTATTATTCGCCGGAGTCGCATCGCTTCGCCGACAAGAGGCGCGCCAGGTTCATGCGCAACGCTCCGTTGCGGTTCAGGCCGCAAGATTGGTTCGGCTTTTTCGAGGATCGCGGCTGGCGGGCGCGAGAGGTGCGCTATATTGCCGATGAAGGCGAGCGCCTCGGCCGACCGATTCCGTTGCCGCTGCTGTTCAAGCTCTGGGTCAATTTCGCCAGGCTGTTCGCCTCGCCCGAGCGCCGCGACAACATGAAGCGCTTCGTTGCCTACGTGCTATTGACGCGAAAATGACGATGCCGGGGGTGGGACGGGATCATGACAAAATTGCCGGGTGATGGCAGCATGCGGCCATGGTGAAGAAGAAAGCCACGGAGACGCCCACTCAGACGCCCCAGGAGCGGCGCATGCGTGAGGTCTTCGTCGAAGGCCACAAGCGTAAATTCCTCGTCGTCGTCGATGAGACGCCTGAATGCGAGAGTGCGCTCGCCTTCGCCGCCAGCCGCGCGGAGCGAACCAAAGGCCAGCTGGCGCTGCTTTACGTCATCGAGCCTGGCGCTGAGTTCCAGCATTGGCTCGGGGTCGAGGAGATCGCGCGCGAGGAAGGGCAGAGCAAGGCCCGCGCCGTGTTCCGCCTGTTCGGTCGCAAGCTGAAAGCCATGGGCTTCGAGGATCTGGTGCCTGAGGAGATCATCCGCGAGGGCACCAAGGCGGAAGAGATCACGACGCTGATCGAGGAGGATCGGGACATCGGCGTGCTGGTGCTCGGCGCCTCCAAGGACCCGTCAGGTCCGGGACCGCTGGTCACCGCGCTCGCTGGTGGCAGGCTCGCCGGCACCTTCCCGGTGCCGATCACGCTCGTCCCCGGCCATCTCAGCACCGAGGAAATCTTGGCGCTGGCCTGACCTTGCCGCCGAGCGTCAGAGGAATGCGAAGGCCAGCGCCACGGCGATGCGGTAGATTCCGAATGGGATGAAGGTGTGGGTCCGCACAAAAGCCAGCAAGAACTTGATGCTGAGCAGGGCCACGAAAAAGGAAGCAATGAAGCCCGCGGCTAGGACGCCCAATTGCTGGGCCTCGAAGGACGATGCGTTCTTGAGGAGGTCGTATGCTGTGGCGGCAAGCATGGTCGGCACGGCAAGAAGGAAGGAGAATTCCACGATGGTCGTGCGGCTCAGCCCGAGAATGAGCCCGCCGACGATGGTGGCGCCTGCCCGCGATACGCCTGGCACGATCGACAGGCTCTGAAACAGCCCGATCAGCACGGCCTTCGAGTAGGGGATCGAGGTGACATCCGCGACGGCATCGTCGCTTTCCTTGTGCAACAGCTCGAACACGATGAGGGCCACGCCGCCCAACCCCAGCGCCCAGAGCACGACGGTGTCGCTGCCGAATAGATAAGTCTTCACCACATGATAGAGAGCGAAGCCGATCAAACCGGTCGGGATGAATGCCGCGATCAGGCGGCCGAGGACTGCGGGCTCCAAAAACTGGCGCCAATAGAGCATGATCACCGAGCCGATGGCCCCGAGCTGGATCGCGATCTCGAAGCTTTTTTGAAAGTCTGTCTGCGAAAGCCCCAATAGACGGCTCGCCAAGATCAGATGGCCGGTCGAGGAGATCGGCAGGAACTCCGTGATTCCTTCGACGATGCCGAGGATGATGCTTTGCAGCAGGGTCATGGCGTGACTTCAACCCGATAGGAGCGATCTTGTCGGCGTGGCGAACAGCCACATGGTTCGGGCGGTCCTTGCGCGTTCGGAGGGCAGCAAGATCCCGGTTCGGCGTCTTCCGCGCCGGTTTATCCGCTCGATCGCGACAAGCGCACGGAACAGATGCCCCGACTTTCGCGTTAACGGGATCAGGCGGTCAGTCTAACGGGGCCCATCTTGATCGAGATGGTTGAGGCAACGCCCGGATGCACGGACCGCCATGAGTTTGCATCCGAGGGTGGGGGACATCCTAGTGCACGGAACGTCTTTGGCGGCGAATGCTGGCCACAGTCTTGATCCTGAGGAGCTTGCGCGGGGAGACATCTCCCGCTCGAAACAGGCTATCGCGGCGGCGGCCAGGGACCTCGCCTATCACGAGCGGTGGCTCAAGGAGCATCTCACCGCGGAAGAGAGGAGCCGCAGGCAATACGCCCGCGTGGTTCGTCGCGAGCAGACGAGGGAGCGCCGCAGAAACAACCAGCGGCGCCTGGCTCGGTCCGGCACGCGGATGGTCCTCACCCTTGCCAGGTCTTCGCGCTCCATTCGCCTTTCGTTGCTCGACGAGGCGGCCTACAGCCTCGGCCAGTTGCGTCAGCTGACACTGCTCGGCGCGGCTTGGGCTGCCCCGAAGGCTCGCGCGGCCTCAAGCTGGACCCGTGGATCGATTTCCAGCGCGGTCACTTTGACCGCCGCAAAGGGCCGCGTCCTTGCCACCATTGCTGGCGAGACGGCGTCGACCTCTCTCGCTTGGACCCGCGCCAGGTCTCGCAACCTCGCTACCGCGTGGCATGAAAAGGCGGCGATTGGCGGGTCCTGGCTTGCGGAAAAAGCGAGCGCCTCGGCGCTTGCGTCGTTTGAGGCAGCGTCAAGCAGCGCTTCCTGGATAATCGCCAAGGGCCACGAGCAAACCGTCATCCTGCGTCGGACAGTTCCGGTCGTCTCCGCCAGGATCGCTGCAAAGATTCGTGGTCTCGCGTTGGTCTCGGCGGACGCGGGGGCACGCGCCGCGTCCTGGACTGGAGCGAGGAGCCGTGGCTTCGCCTTGGCCACGCGTCGGACCGCAGCAACAGGCGCCGCCGCGGTTGTCGCCACGTCTCGTACTCTCGCGCGCACAGGGCGTAGCGGCGCTTCGACGGGACGGTCCTGGGTGCAGGCAACGTCGCGGGGCGTCCTCATCGAGCTTCGTCACGCGTCCTCGATGGCGTCTCCCTGGGCACGAGGAGCCGCCCGCGATGCAGCGGTCCGATTGCTGGCGCTGAGGTCGGCTGCAAGGAAGGCGGCGCTGCGTAGAAGCGAGCGCGTCGCTCTGCTCGCGGTGAGATTGCGCGCACAGATCCTGGTCGAGAGCGATGCCTTGAGCCGCGCGTGGCGGAGCGCCATCCCCGTCAGGCGCTGAGCAACTGCCCCGCAACGCTCGCTGACAGCGTCCGGACTGCTGATCTGGATCGCGCTATTTGCCGCAGACTTTTGTGCCTGACGTGCACACGAACGGCACCACCACGCCGGTGAAGCAGATCGAGTAGGTCTTTGGCGTGACGAACGAGGCGTAGATCACGTCGGTCGGCACCTTGGGCCGCACCTTCTTCCAGAACGGATCGGGCGCGACCTTCTGCGCGCTCATGGTGAAATGCTTCCAGCCGCGCTTGACGCTCAATTGTTTGGCCCCTTTCGCCGCAAGCGCCTGCGATGTCAGTAACGCCTCGCCCTTGGTGTCGGCGCTGTGGGTGGCGGAGATGATGGTGCAATCCGCTGCCGCAACCGCAGGGCGAGGCCCCCACGCTGCAACCGCGACGAGGCTGAGCACGATGATGTTGAAAACCCGCAGCATGCTGGTGCCACCACCCGCGTCGATGAGGCCTTGGGGCAACAGCTGTTGTGCCAATTTCGCCGGGCACTGGCAAGGCGCGTCATTTGGGGTAGCCTATGGGGCTTGCTCGTTCAGCGAGGACTGAGGGGCTGTGATGTGGCGGCGGATCACGGTCGTTGTCGTACTTGCTCTCGGCGGCTGCGCGCAGCCGGCGGCCGAGCGCAACGCGCCGAACCTGGACTTTGCCGGCCCGATCCGTCCGCTGACCCTCTCCGCGGCGCAGATCAAGGTGGTGCAGCAAGGTATTGCGGCCGGTCTGCCGGAGAAGGGCGACAGCAATCCGGTGTTCGGCAATAGCTACCGCGCCGGCGTCTATTCGGGCCGCGAGATCGTGGTCTGCGGCTTCGTCAACGGCAAGCGCTTCGTCGGCATGTTTGCCAAGCCCGAAGGTGGGTCCACCGAGTTCCTGCCCATCAAGATTGCGCTCGGCGAGGAGCAACAGCCCGCGGTCAGGCAATATTGCCGCGCGAACGGCATCTACCTCCCGCGTTGACCTTCTAACGCAATAGGCAGCAAACGAGATCTGGCGCTTCGGAACCTGCTCGCTCGTCTATTTTGCGATAGGATCGGCGCGCGCGTTGGAAGCGCCAGGTCTTTGGGCGAGTAGGAGGTCGAGATGGCCAACAAGCAGAGTTTCACGCCGGAGGAATGGACCAAGATTTTGCAAAGCCCGATGCTCGCGGCCATGGCGGTGTCCGCGGCGGAGCCGAGCGGCTTGTGGGGCATGCTCAAGGAAGCCGTCGCCAGCAGTTCGGCGCTCGCGGCGGCCAAGCTTGACGCCGGCACCAACGATTTGATCAAGGCGGTTGTCTCCGATTACGAGACCTCGGAAGGCCGCGCCGCCGTTCAGGACGCACTGCGCCGGCGTTTCGACGGTGCCAAGCCGGCTGAGGTCGTTCAGCGCTCGATCGAAGCTTTGCGCGACGTCGCGGTGCTTTTGAGCGCGAAGGCGCCAGGCGACGCCGCCGCGTTCAAGGCCTGGCTGCGCGCCCTCAGCCTGAAGGTGGCGGAGGCTGCTTCCGAAGGCGGCTTCCTCGGCTTCGGCGGCGTGCAAGTCAGCGACGCCGAAAAGGCGACGCTTGTCGATATCGGCAAGGCGCTCGGCGGCACCACCTGAGGCGACTTCAGCAAGGCGCATTGGACCGGTTGCGATTGGCTGCCGATAGCTGCGGCGGTCCACGCCTCGGCCGGGCCGTCGAGATGACCTGGCAAAGAAAGAAATAGCCCCGTGGCAAAAAGGGAGGGCGAGCACAGGGCCTGCTAGGAAGGTAGGTAGAGGCAAACACCCCGGCCGGGAACGCCCCGGCCGAGGCTGGGTAAGCAAGTATCAGGACCTCGGAGGCTAGCCGGGGTTTATGTCGGTAAAATTACAACCGTGCGGCCCAATCCGACGAACTTATCCCCGCGCTCCCGTCCGCGATTATTCTGCTGCCACCTCGTCCACCGAAGGGGCGTGCTCATGAGGCGTCGTGAGGCGGGACGGGGCGCGGCGCCCGCGGGTCGGTTTCGCAAATCGGCACCCGGGCGGCGCCGGGGCTCCGCCCGTGCCCACTACGAGGCCCTGCCAGGAGCTGGCTGACGACCGTCTGGTCTTGGACCCTTTAGGTCCGAACGCAGGCCCCCAACGTCACTCTGACTTACGTCCGTTGTCGGGGAAGCGGGACACTGACGGCGAAAGCGCGGCCCGGCGTGGTGCGAAAAAATCGCCGCGAAATAGCATGCGCTATCGCTTTGCTACTTGAGCGCAAGCGCATGTGGCGCGCCGGAAGGCGCCCGCCGTGTCCGGCAACGGACACGGACACCAAAAGGTTTGCGCTTTTCGGCGCGCCACCCCCTTCGCCTTGAGAAAGGGGAAAGAAGCAAAGGCCGGACGCGGGACGCGTCGCGGGAAGGCACTGGCGCGCCTTGACTTTGGCTCCCGAGGGGCCAAGTATGAACTGGAATCGTTCTAAGCTAGTGCGCCAGTGAACCTTGCCGTAAGGTCCTGCGTTTCCAAGCCAAAAGGCCCCGCGATGTTCATTCAAACCGAAGCCACACCGAACCCAGCAACGCTGAAATTCATCCCCGGCCAGCCCGTGCTCGGCGAGGGCACGCTCGAGTTCCGGGCGCCGGCCGAGGCCGAGAGCTCGCCGCTCGCCGCCCGCCTGTTCGAGATCGACGGCGTCGAGGGCGTATTCTTCGGGTCCGACTTCATCAGCGTCACCAAGGGCGACGCCGAGTGGCAGCATCTGAAGCCCGCGATTCTCGGCGCCATCATGGAGCATTACCTCTCCGGCGATGCCGTGGCGCCCGGCAAGCAGGGCGGCAAGACCGAGAATGAGGCCGAGTTCTTCGACCCCGAGGATGAGGATACCGTCAACACCATCAAGGAGCTGCTCGAGAGCCGCGTGCGTCCCGCCGTGGCCCAGGATGGCGGCGACATCACCTTCCAGGGCTATCGCGACGGCGTCGTGTTCCTGCATATGCGCGGTGCCTGCTCGGGGTGCCCGAGCTCGACGGCGACGCTCCGCCACGGCATCGAGAACCTGCTTAAGCATTTCATTCCCGAAGTGCAGGAAGTCCGTCCGATTTGACGGAGACCCGGCCGCGACAGGGGCGAGAGCGCCGCGCGAATGGCCGGGGTGGAGACGAGCGGTCGCCGCTTCCCGAGCGTTGTCTCGAGCAGATTTTCCATGACGCCCGCACCCACAATGCCTGGCTCGAACGCGCCGTCCCGGACGCGACCTTGCATGAGCTCGTCAATCTCCTGAAGCTCGGACCGACCTCGGCCAACTCGAGCCCGGCGCGGTTTCTGTTCGTGAAGTCGCCCGCGGCGAAGGGGCGTCTCAAGCCGTTTCTCTCCGAAGGCAATCGCGACAAGACGATGCGAGCGCCGGTCTGCGCCATCGTCGCTTACGACCTCGACTTCTATGAGCACCTGCCGAAGCTCTTTCCCCACACCAACGCCAAGAGCTGGTTCGAGGGCAAGGAGCAGAAGATCTTCGACACCGCCTTCCGCAACGGCACCCTTCAGGGCGCTTATCTCATCATCGCCGCGCGCGCGCTCGGCCTTGATTGCGGCCCGATGTCCGGCTTCGACAATGCCGGCGTCGACCGCGAGTTCTTCGCCGGCACGAGAATCAAGTCGAACTTCCTCTGCAACCTCGGCTATGGCGATTTGAGCGTGCTGCTGCCACGCTCCCCGCGCTTCGGCTTCGACGAGATTGCGCGCATCCTCTAAAGAGGGCTCATGAACATCCTCGCCCTCGACACCAGCATGGGCGCCTGCGGCGCTGCGGTACTCGCCGCTGACGGCCGCGTTGTCGCCCGCGAGGAGCGGATGGCGCGTGGCCACGCCGAGGCGCTGATGCCGATGATCGCCGCGACGATGGCCGACGCCGGCCTCGACTATCGCCAACTCGATCTGATCGCAGCGACCCTCGGCCCCGGAAGCTTCACCGGTGTTCGCATCGCCATCGCCGCGGCGCGCGGGCTCGCGCTGGTCACGCGCGCCAAACTCTGGGGCACGGATTCTCTCACCGTGATGGCTCGAGCGGCGCTCGACGCCGGCGCCATCGATGCCGCGGGGAACCCCTTCGCTGTCGCCATCGATGCCCGCGCCGGCGCACTTTATCTTGGCCTTTACGACGCTGGGGCACGCAAGCGCGAGGGTCCACTTCTCGTCGAGATCGGCGCTGCCGTTGCGCTCCTCCCGCAAGACCTCACCATCGCGGTTGGCAATGGCGCCGAAGCGCTCGCGCGCGCCGCACGTGACAACGGGCGCGACGTTGAACCGAAGCTCGTGGACCTTGAGCCAAGCGCAGTCGCTCTCGCGCATCTCGCGCGCGACGCCGGTGACAGCTTGCCGACCTTGCGTCCGCTTTATCTGCGGCCGCCCGATGCCAAGCCGCAACGCGCCGCGGCGGTGGCGCGATGTTGACGGCCGCGAGCGCGCAAGCCTCCGCCATCGACCTTCGCCTCGCCACGCCAGGCGATGCCGCGGTTCTCGCCGCGATCCACACCGCGTGCTTCGCGCGAGGCTGGGATCGAGAGTCGATGGCGCAATTCATTTCGGGCCCGGGCTGCCTCGTGCTGCTTGCGTCGCGGGCCCAAAGCGGGCCCATCGAGGGGTTTCTCATCGCGCGCAAGGCCGAGGACGAAGCCGAGATCCTCACCCTTGCCGTGCATCCTGACTGCCGCCGTGCGGGGCTTGCCCGCACGCTTGTCGAAACGGCGATCGCGCGCCTGCGCGCCGCGGGCGCAGCCAGATTGTTTCTCGAAGTTGACGAGGCCAATGCCCCGGCTCGCGCCCTTTATCGGTCCTTCGGCGCGGAAGAAGTCGGGCGCCGCCGCCGCTATTATGAGCACGGCGCCGAAGCCGTCATCTTCAGCCTTGCCCTTTCCGCCCGCACTGCCGATGATGGGTAAGGCCCTGCAGGCAAGCGCAAATTCTTTGATATGACGAAAATCGCGACGCGGGAGAGCCGGATCGAGCGTCTGTGCGCCGACAAGGGCATGCGCATGACCGGTCAGCGACGGATCATCGCCAGAGTGCTGTCCGAGGCCGACGATCATCCCGACGTCGAGGAGGTCTATCGCCGCGCGAGCGCGCTCGATCCTCGCATCTCGCTCTCCACGGTGTACCGCACCGTGCGCCTGTTCGAAGGCGCCGGCATTCTCGAGCGCCACGATTTCGGCGACGGTCGCGCGCGCTACGAACAGTCGGGCCACGGCCACCACGACCATCTCATCAACATGCAGACCGGAGAGGTGATCGAGTTCAAGAACGAGCAGATCGAGAAGCTCCAGGACGCCGTGGCCCGCGAGCTCGGCTTTCGCCTCATCGGCCACCGGCTGGAGCTGTTCGGAGTTCCGCTCAAGGTGGTCCCGCTCAAGGGCGGGAAGAGCTAGCGCTTGGGAGCCATGCGGAATCTTCGTGCGTTCCTGGTGCTCGCGACGTTCTTTGCCTTCACCCTGCCGTTGATGCCGCTTCAGCTCCTGTTGCGGCGCATGGGCTCACGCTACGCGCGCACCTTTCCCCACTGGTATCACCGCCAGGTCTGCAGGATCGTCGGCGTGCGTCTGCACGTCGACGGCAAGGTCGCGCGTGAGCGCGGCGTGTTGTTGATCTCGAACCACGTCTCCTGGCTCGACATTACCGTGCTTTCGGCGGTGGCGCCGGTGTCGTTCGTCGCCAAGCAGGAGGTCGCGTCCTGGCCGTTCGTCAGCTGGCTCGCCAAGCTCCAGCGTTCGGTGTTCATCGACCGCAATCGCCGGAGCGAAGTCACCGACAAGGCGAGCGAGATCGTGAGCCGGCTTGAGGCCGGCGACCACATCGTGCTGTTCGCCGAAGGCACCTCGAGCGACGGCAACGGCGTGGTGCCGTTCAAGACGCCGCTCTTTGCCACGGTGAAGCCGTCTCGCGGGCAGCCGCTTGGCGCCGACATCTGTGCCCAGACGCTCGCGCTCACCTACACCAAGCTGCACGGCCTTCCGCTCTGCCGCCGCGGACGGCCGCTGATCGCCTGGTACGGCGACATGGATCTCGCCAGCCACGCCTGGCGCCTGCTCGGCCTGGGCCCGCTCGATGCCCATATCCGCATCGGTCCGCCGGTTCCGCTCGACGATTTCAGCGACCGCAAGGCGCTCGCGCATTATGCCGAGGAGCAGGTGCGCACCGACATCGCGGCACTCCTCCGCGGGTAGTGATCAGCGGAATTCGACCGGCTCGGCTTCGGCCTTCTTGCCAGGCATTGCCGGCGCCGTCTCCGGTAGGAAGGCGGCGAGCAGGCCAATCGCCGGCAGGAAGGCGCACACGTGATAGACGAAGGTGATCGAAGTCACGTCGGCGATCCAGCCGAGCACGGCGGCGCCGATGCCGGCGATACCGAAGGCAACGCCGAAGAAGAGGCCGGCGACCATGCCGACGCGGCCCGGGATCAAGCCTTGCGCATAGACCACGATGGCCGGAAACGCCGACGCCAAGATCACGCCGATGATGGCGCTCAGCACGGCGGTCCAGAACAGATCGGCGTAAGGCAGGAGCAGCGTGAACGGCAGCACGCCGAGGATCGACCACCAGATCACGCGCCGCGTGCCGATGCGGTCGCCGATGGGGCCACCGATCACCGTGCCGGCGACGACGGCGCCGAGAAAGATGAAGAGATGGAGCTGCGCGTTCTGCACCGAGATGTTGAAGGTGTGGATCAGGTAGAAGATGTAGAAGCTCGTGATGCTGACGAGGTAGAAGTGTTTGGAGAAGGTCAGCGCCAGCAGGATGACGATCGAGCGCCTGACCTTGCTGCGCGCGAGCTGTGAGATCGCTTCGAGCTCATGCGCCGGCGCGCGGTGGCCGTTGCGCTTGACGGTGCGCCCGTACCAGGTGCCGATCCCGGCGAGCAGGATCATGCCCATCAACGCCACCAGCGAGAACCAGGCGAGGGTGTGCTGGCCGTAGGGCAGCACGATGAACGCCGCGAGCAGCGGACCGATCGAGGTGCCGAAATTGCCGCCGACCTGGAACACCGATTGCGCGAGGCCGTGTCGGCCGCCTGAGGCGAGCCGCGCCACGCGCGACAATTCCGGATGGAACACGGACGAGCCCATGCCGATCAGGGCCGCGGCGGCGAGCACGGTCACATAGGTCGTAGCGAAGGCCATCAGCAGCAGCCCGGTCAGCGACGATCCCATGCCGAGCACCAGCGAATAGGGTGTGGGATAACGGTCGGTGTAATAGCCGACCACGGGCTGCAGCAGCGACGCCGTGCACTGGAAGGTGAAGGTGATCAGCCCGATCTGGCTGAAGTCGAGGTGGAGCGCGCTCTTGAGCATCGGATAGATCGCCATGATCAGCGACTGAATGACGTCGTTGAACATGTGACAGACGCTGATCGCCGCCAGCACCGCGACCACGGTGCCGCCGCCTTTGCCGTCGCGCGGCGCGCTGGTTTTGGCGTCCAAGGCCATTGATCCGGTCCCAGGGGGCAACGGGGGCGGAGTTGAGCGAAACCCGGGGCCCACCGCAAGGGCTGATTTGCCCCCGTCCGGTAGCGCCAGCGGAATCAAGCCATCAGGCGACGGCGCCAAAGGCGCCGACGCTTGAGGCTGGCATCGATGAAGGGACTTCAGTCGCTAGCGGAGGCAGCGCCGGCGCCGAACGGCGCGGGCGACCGCCATCAGCCCGTCACTTGCTGCTACAGGTTCCAAATCCCGAAATAATCGAGTCGGCGGTGGCGAACGACATCGAGGCGGCGGCGCTGTTCTTGGAGATCAGCAACTGCCAGCCATAGGCGCCGTCGATGCCGTGCATGATCAACTGCTCGGCGGAACTCGGCCACGCCGTCGAACTTGTCGGCCCGGGCATAACCGGACTCATCAACGGCGGCGACTACGCTGTTCTCGAAGTCGACGGTGACCCTGACCGGAATCTTGATCCCGGCGACCTGGTCGCCCTCCTTGCAGTCGCCGTCAGGCGTGCAAGCGCTCATGGCTTTGAAGTCGCAACGGAGCGTCGGGATCGGCGTCGCCGCCGGAGCGCCGGCTCCGGCCTGAGGCGTCTCGGCTTGCGCCGACAGGGCAGATGCGATCAACACAGCGCCCAAGGCGAGCACTCTACGCATGGTGTTCATATTCGTTCCCCTCGGCGCTGAAGGCGCGCCAAATGAAGTGTTGCGGAAGACGTCGGCCGGGTGATCGGGCCTTGTGTGTGTGCGATGCCCGATCAGCGGCAGTAATAGGGATAGGGCGGCAGCGCCGGGCAGACCGGGTACACCGGAACCGCGGGCGCGACGTAAACCGGCGGCGGGTGCCACGACGACGGGCGGCCCGTAATACACCGGCGGATAATAGGGGCGCGAAATTGCGGCTCCGGCGATGGCGCCGGCGGCGAACGCGCCGCAGCCCCAGCAGCCGCCACGCCACGCATATGCGCTCTGCGTAAATGTCGCTAGGGCCAAGGCGGCACCAACGATGATTGCACCCTTACGGGCGAGACCGCCTGTCTTGCTCGTCATGAAGCTGACCCTCCTTAGTGTTCTATACGGCATGCCGGTCGGGCCAGGGATGACCAAGAACCCCTCGTACGACCCCAAGCGCCGCGACTATAGCGCCGATCATTTGGCTCCGAAATCCCCCGAAAGAAGCACCGTTAACCGGCCCGAGGCCGTAACCCCTCAACGGTCGTGCAAATATACGATGTAGCTGTTGAACAGGTAGAGGACGAAAAGCCCCAGGCTGGTCCACCCGACGGCACGGAACAGCCGCCGGCTCGGCCGGTAGAGCAGGCTCACGATCACGAGCCCGGCCATGATCACCGCCGACATTGCCGAAAAAGCGTGCGCCGGAGATACGTCCCACAGCAGAGGCCCCTTGGCATAAAAGACGTCATCGATCGCCAGCGCCAGCATGTTGAAGAGATTGCTGCCGAGGAGGTTGGCGATGGCCATGTTGAGGGCGCCGATGCGCACCGCGGCGATGGTGACCACGAGCTCCGGCAGCGACGTCGCGGCGGCGACGAACAGCGAGCCGACGAAGGTCGTCTTCCAGCCCATGGCGGCGGCGAGCTCGGCGCCGGCGAAGGGAAGCCAGACGCCGGCCCCGACCACGAGCATTGCGGCGAGGAGGTAGCGCATGATCGCCGCTTGCAGCGTCACGTCGGGATAACGCTCCGCGGCGCCCTCGACGAAGGCCTCGCGATGATCCCGCTCATAGGTGAACACGGAGCGCATGGCGAGGAGGTAGAGACCGACGAGGATCGGCGTGTAGAGACCGATATGGCCGATGGCGTAGTTGGCACGATGGTCGGCGACGAGCAGGTTCACGCCGGCGAAGCCGATCAGAATGACGCCAAAGCCCGCCGACAGAATGTGGCCCTGATGCGCCCGCCGATAGACCGGCATCTCCCGATACATGAAGTCGACGGCAACCAGGATCAGGAGGTTGAAGACGCAGCTGCCGAAAATATCACCAACGGCGATGTTCGGCTCATCAGCCACGGTCACGGCGCTGATGCCCGTGATCAGCTCGGGAAGCGAGGTGACCGCGCCAAGCAGGATCAAGCCGATCCAATTTCCGGAGACACCGGTCTTGTCGGCGATGATGTCGCCGCTCCGCGACAGCTCCGGTCCGGCGGCGCCGATGAGGAGCGCGCAAAGGCCGAACTGCAGCCAGGTGAGCGTGAGCTGCGCCATTGATGCCCTCAACCCGAGCCGGAGACTAATGCGCCATGACCACCGGCAGCGTCATGCGTTCAAGCACGAGGCGCGTGGCCCCGCCGAGCACCCACTCCTTGAAGCGCGAGCGGCCAAAGGCGCCCATCACCAAAAGATCGGCCTTGGCCCCTTCGACGAAAGTGAGAATGCCGGCGCCGGCTTCATCGTCGCCGAGATCGAAAGCGACCAGTTCGGCCGCGACGCCATGGCGGTCGAGATAGGCCGCGATGTCGAGCGGCGGCAGCCGCCACGACTGGGGATGCGAGTCCCGCGGGCGCCCGTTCAGCACCGAAACGCGAGAGGCTTTGGCAAGCAGGGGCAACGCCTGCCTGACCGCGGCGGCGGACTGCGCGCTGCCGTTCCAGGCAATCGCGGCATGCTTGATCGGCAGCAGCGCCGAGCAATCGCGGGGCAGTACGAGCGCAGGCCGTCCAGACAATACCACCTGCACCACCGGCCCGTGCAGGAGGTCGCTCGAACTCGAGCGATTGTCCGAGGATGATCAGATCCTGAAGGCGGCTCGCATAGAGCAGGAGGTCGCCCGCGTCGCCTTCACCAATTTCGAAAGCATGGGAGACGCCCTCACGCTCCGCCACCTTGGCGAACGCCTGCTTGGCCGCCTTTCCCTGATCCGCTTCGCTCTCGATCGCCTGCTCCACATCGCCCGCCTCCTCGAGGCGGATGAAGGGATTTTGCACGGCGTCGCGCAACATCGCCGTCACCGGCAGGCTCGAGAGCCCGGTGAGATGCGCGTCGAAGGTTCTGGCAATCTGGACGCTCGCCGCGACCAGATTGGGCGCATGCGGCAGCGGCAGATAAACCAAGATGTCGCCGTAGCGCATGATTTCAGCCTCCCGAGGAATGTCGGCGCACCCAGCCACGTGCCGCCTTAGCAAACTGTGGCGGACCACGTGTGGCCTGGCGGAGGGGGAGGGATTCGAACCCTCGAGACGGTTACCCGCCTACACGCGTTCCAGGCGTGCGCCTTCGACCACTCGGCCACCCCTCCTTAACGGACGCGCAAAAAAGAGGCCGCAACTTAAAGGGACCAACCCCCCGCTTCAAGCCGCGCCGACGCCCTCGCTGCCTTGATTGGCGACACGCAATCTTGGCGAGCCGTGAATTGAACGTGAGCGCGCAATAGCTTATGTAGGGGTGAACCCGGCAAAACCTGATTGCCCATGCTGCTCCTCCGACTTCTCGGCGTCTGGCTTTTGTTGATCGCCATGATCGCCGCCGTCATCGACGCGACCAAGAGTTTGGCCGGCGGCGGCGCTTGGGTCGTCACCTCGCTCGGCCAGCAATGGCAGAATCTGAGCCCCGACAGTCTCACCGCGGCCAAGACCGCGGTGGTCACCAATGTCGGTCCGGTGCTCTGGGACCCGTTCATCACCGAGATCCTGAATGCGCCCACCTGGGGGGTGTTTGGCGTGTTGGGGATCGCGCTCTATTGGCTCGGGCGGAAGCGCACGCCCGCCGAGGTCTTCATCAATTAAATGGGGGAACCAGGCCGGAACCGGCCTCTAGGAGGTGCTCCATGTTTGGCTTGAAGCGTAAGGACGTGTCGATGCCGACGGCCGAGACGGCATTACCCGGACGTCCGTCCCCCATTCCTACGGCCCCGAACCATTTCATCAATGGGGCGCCGCTGAAGGGGCCGTATCCTGAAGGAGCCCAACAGGCCCTGTTCGGGCTCGGCTGCTTCTGGGGTGCCGAGAAGCGGTTCTGGGACATCCCCGGTGTGATCGTGACCGCGGTGGGCTACGCCGGCGGGCTCACCCCAAACCCGACCTATGAAGAGGTGTGCACCGGCCGCACCGGTCACAACGAGGCCGTGCTCGTCGTCTTCGACCCGAAGCGCGTGAGCTACGAGGAGCTCCTCAAGGTCTTCTTCGAGAGCCACGATCCGACCCAAGGCATGCGTCAGGGCAACGACGTCGGCAGCCAATACCGCTCCGGCATCTATGTGTTCTCGGACGACCAGCGGAAGGCCGCGGAGGCCGCGAAGCGCATGTACGATGCGGCCCTGAAAGAGCGGGGCTACGGTGGCGTCACCACCGAGATCCTGCCGGCGCCGGCCTTCTATTTCGCCGAGGACTACCACCAGCAATATCTCGCCAAGAACCCGCGCGGTTATTGCGGTCTCGGCGGTACCGGCGTGTCCTGCCCGATCGGCACCGGCGTCACCAGCGAGGTCTGAGCGCGGCGCCTAGGCGAGGTCGATGGCGTAGCGCTTGAGGTCGGCGAGATCGACGATGGTGAGCGTCGCCTCATGGGTCGCGGAGAGCACGACCCGCGGCGCGTGCCCCGCCTCGAACGCCTCCTGCCACCGCGCCGCGCACAGGCACCAGCGGTCGCCGGGCTCGAGCCCGGGAAAGTCGAACTCGGGCATCGGCGTCGACAGGTCGTTGCCGCGCGACTTGGAGAAGGCGAGGAACTCCGCGGTGACCTCGACGCAGACCGTATGCAGGCCGAGATCGTCGGGGCCGGTATGGCAGCAGCCTGAGCGGTAGAAGCCGGTCAGCGGCCGCTCCGAGCAACTCTTGAGCGGATAGCCGAAGACATTCCGCTGCATGCTCCTCGGTGACCCAGCGCGCTCCTGCATGCGGTCATAGTGCCCGAGATGCGAAGCGGCGTGAAGCGTCCTATTGCGGCTTGCGGTCTGGCAGCGGCACCGATCCGGCCGCCGACGCGGCCTCCGTGGTTGGCTTCGCGCTCGACTTCCCGGACAACTCGGCCTTCAGGGCTTCGAGCGCCGCCTCATCGAGGTGCGGCGCCGGCGGGCCGGCATCCTTGCTCGCGGGCAGCTTCAGCGCCGCCGGCACGGTGCCATCCTCGGCGATCGCCGGAGCGCCCCCGCCGGCACCGAGCACCGTGGTGCATTCCTTGGGCAGATCGCCGAGCGTCAGCTGCTTCTTTTTCGGCGGCGGTGTGGCCCCAGGTTTTGCCGGCCGCGCCGCCGAGATCTCTGCTTTCCGCAGCGTCTTGTACCAGTTGGCAAGTTCCGTGCCGCAGCCATCATCACCGTTTGGCGGTTTCTGATTCTGGCAGGTTGTCATTCCTGGCGGGCATTTGAGGCGAATGTGGAAATGATAGAAGTGGCCCCACCACGGTCTGACCTTGCCGAGCCAAGCGCGGTCCTTGCCGGCCTGCTGGCACAGCGCCTTCTTGATGGCGGGATGGACGAAGATGCGCGCGACTTGCGGATAGGACGCCGCGCGCTTGATCAGCTTCACCTGCAGCGACGTGAACACCGCAGGATCGACATTGAAGGGGTCCTCTAGCATCGACGTGGCCGTGATGTCCTCGCGTTCTTGCGGAGTGAGGATGCGGTCCGGCATCGGCGTCAGCCAGATGTCGGCGTCAAGCCCGATCTGATGACTTGAATGCCCCGTGATCATCGGACCGCCGCGGGGCTGCGCCATGTCGCCGACGAGAAGGCCGGGCCAGCCGTCACGAGACCTGGCGTCGCTCGCCAGCCGCTCCAGATAGTCGAGCAATTGCGGCGTGCCCCAATTGCGGTTGCGGGAGAGGCGCATCACCTGCCAGTCGGGGCCGTTGATTGGAAGCGAGACGCCGCCTGCAAGGCAGCCTCTGGCGTAGGAGCCGATGGCGCGCGCGGCAAGTGGGGCAGGTGCCGACACCGCGCCGAACAGCATCTTGGCCGGCGGTCCCTTCGGAGCCGTCTTCTTGGTCGATGCCTTCTTGGCAGACTGAGCCGATGCGGCTGGCGGTCTCGCCGACGATTTGGTCGGCTTGAACTGCTCCGCCGAGACCGCCCCACCAACCAGCACTAGCGCAAGGCCTATTGCCAGCCTTCGCATCGATTGTGGCCCCGCCTCCGTCTGGCGTTTGGTTGAGGGGACCCTATCACAAAACATGGCGCGAATTGGAGGGGGGAGGAGCCCTGACGGTTGATCGCCGGGATTTCGACCCCAAATGGGGAACAGGCGGGTGCCGTTCAGGAGATGTTCAGGTGCTCTGGCTAAGCTCAAGCTAAGCCAACTGAAGCGTCAACAGAGTTGAAGGGAGCTCCTGATGATTGAACAGAAGACCCGACAAACGAGGCGATTCCTCCTTCTCCTACCCCTATTCGGCCTTTTGCTTGGTCTGCCGGGGCTGGCACATGCCGGTGTGACGGCGAGAATCAGCCTCTCGGCCCAGCGCATGGACGTCTATGTTGATGGCAGGCAGCGCTATTCCTGGCCGGTGTCCACGGCGCGTCGCGGCTATCACACCCCGACCGGCACCTTCAAGCCGCAATCGCTTGCAGTCTGGCACCGCTCGACGATCTATAGCGGCTCGCCGATGCCGCATTCGATCTTCTTCCATGGGGGATATGCCATTCACGGCTCCTACGAGACCAAATATCTCGGCCGACCGGCCTCTCATGGCTGCGTCCGGCTGCATCCGAGCAACGCCGCCCAGCTGTTCTCGCTTGTGCGCCAGTACGGCGCCAGCAACACCGTGATCAAGATCACCTATTAGCACTGCGGCATTTACCCCCGACACGTTGTCGAAAGGCTGAGTTCGCGCTTCGTCTCAAGCGCCGATTCCTGTAGCATCCGCGCCGTCGCGCGGGGTGCCCCGCGCGGTTGGGGGACAAAGGCCGCGCGCGTTTGCGCCGGCCGACGACGGAGGCACTGATGAGCCTTTTGAAGTGGGCCTTGATCTGTTTGCTGATCTCGCTCGTCGCCGGCGCTTTCGGCTATACCGGTATCGCGCGGGGAGCGGCGCAGATCTCCAAGATCCTGTTCTTCGTGTTCATCGTTCTGTTCTTGGTGATCCTGATCCTGGCGATCACCGCGGGCGAACTCGTCTTTTAAAGGCGAGACGTGGCTATTTCTCGCAGTCCGACGGTGCCGGCGCGCCTCTGAAGCGGTCCGTCATCCATCTCAGCGCCGCGGTGGCACTGTCCCGGGCGGCGAAGACGTGACTCACGCCGGGAAGCTCCACGAAGCTGACGGGGGTCCCTTGCGCACAGAGGGCCTCGGCGAAACGCTTGGTGACCGCCGGATTGACCGTCGTGTCCGCAGTGCCTTGGGCAATGAACACGGGTGCACCAGCCCGCGACCGGCCGGGAGAATTGTCCACCATGATTCCCTTCCAGGGCTCGGCCTTCGCCGGATTGACCTTGAGATACTGTCCGCGCGTCAGCGGGGACTTGTCCTTTTCGATCTTCTCGAACTCGGCCACCGATTCGATGCAATCTTTCGCCGTACGCTCGAAAGCAGTCATGTCTCCTGGTTCGACCACGCTTGTGACCGGGACGTCCTTCAGCCGCGTCCAGGACAATACCGACATCGCCACGAGATCCTGCGACGTCTTCGCGTCGTCGTCGAACAAGGTGACGAGATAGGTTGCCGGCGCGGCGGCGGCGACGCCGACGAGCTTGAGCTCCGGCGCGTAGCGTGCGGCGATCTCACCGGTGTAGAGCGCGGCGTGGCCGCCTTGGCTGTGCCCCCACACCGCGAACCGGTCGGAGGCGCCGGTGTTCGGCATGTCGCGCGCCGCCCGGACCGAATCGAGCACGGCGCGCGCTTCGCTCTCACCGATCAGGTAAGGGTGGATGCCATCGGTGCCGAGGCCGGGATAGTCGGTGGCGACGACGATGTAGCCTGCGCCAACCATGTTACCGAGATTCCACATCATGCCGCCGTTGTCGGGCATCAGCGACGGCGCGCAAGGCGGCACCACCCCGGAGGTCGGGTGCGCCCAGGCGATGATGTTGCGACCGCCGGCAGGCGCCGGCCCTGACGGAAAGAAGATCGCGCCGGAGACGGGGATCGGCTCGCCGCTCGGACTGGTCGAACGGTAGAGGATGCGGAAGGACTGGCCCTGACCGCCCATGCCGGGACCGCCGCCTTCGAGGGGCCAGATCCTGATGATGGTTCCGGGCTTGCCGGGAATTTCCCCCGGCGAGACATCATAGAGCGCTTCGGCGCGGTCGCCGCCGAGGCTGAGAAACAAGGCCAAGACTCCGGCCGCGGCAAACTTCGACGAGCACCTGACGCCACGCATGATCTACTCCCTCTTTGAAGTCGGGCGGATGATAGCCGGGCAGGATGGGTCCAACAACGGCGAAGCCGTGCCCGCGCCACATCTCCCCCGCACGCCCAACCTTGAGCTTTCCTGGCCTTCCGGGGCAGAATTGGGCTATGCAAAGGCCGGCCATGGGACCGGCCGACATCAATGCGCAATTGAAATCCTGGGGGCTTAGTTAATGTCAACTGCTGCAGCCACCCTCGACGCCTTTCTCAATCGCGTCGGCGGCGTGTCCACGCCCTTCTCTATCGAGCTGCCGAACGGGGAGGAGCGCAACATCGGCCAGGGCGACGCCGAATTTCGCGTTGGCTTGCGCAACGACCGGGCCATCAGGGCCCTGCGTACTCTGGACGAGGGCGACATCGCCGAGGCGTATCTGCAAGGCGACATCGACCTTGAGGGCGATATGCTCAAGCCCTTCGCGCTGCGCGCCTCGCTCGACGATCGACATCCCCTCGTTGCCGCCTGGCGCTTCGTCCAGCCGCTCCTGTTCGGTCAGGTCTATACCAACAAGCAGGCTATCGCCTCGCATTACAACGCCGATCCGAAGCTGTTCCTGAGCTTTCTCGATCCCGTGTTCCCAGCCTACAGCCAAGGCGTCTATGCCGATGACGACGAGCCGCTATCGCGGGCGCTGGAGCGGAAGTTTGATTGGGCCATCGACAAATGCGCGCTCGGATCCGGCAAGCGCGTGCTCGAGATCGGGCCAGGCTGGGGTGCCTTCGCCGGCCACGCGCTTCAGGCGGGCATGCGCTTCACCGGCATCACCAATTCCGAGGTGTCGCAGTCCTATCTCCGTTCGAAGCTCGCCAATTTCGGCGACCAGTTCGATATTCTGCTCACCGATTTCTACGACTACGAGCCCGATGAGAAATTCGACGCCATCGTCATCATGGGCGTGATCGAGCACCTGCCTAACTATGAGCGGGTGCTGCGGAAATTCTTTGCGCTGCTCAAGCCCGGCGGCCTCGTGTTTCTCGACGGCAGCGCCGCGCGCAAGAAATACGAGCTGTCGACCTTCATGGTCCGTCACATCTATCCCGGCAACCACTCCTTCCTCGTGCTCGACGATTTCCTTAACAAGCTGAACAAGACCGCGTTCGAGCTGCTCGAAGTGCAGGACGACCGCTGGAGCTATTTCCTCACCTTCAAGCAATGGGCGCTTAATCTTGAATCCAACAAGGACTATGTGCGCTCGACCTTCGGTGACTATGAGTACCGCAAGTTCCGGCTGTATTTGTGGGGCGCGGCATACGAGTTCCTGTCCCGCAATCTCGACTGCTACCGACTGATACTGCGCAAGCCTCAGGGCTTCGCAGCCTGAGTTTTCACGCCCAATTCTCCCCAACTTGGACCGAAGGATCCCCCATGTGCAAACATTGTGATGATACGAGCCTGTCGCGCCGCCACCTGATGCTCGGCGCCGGGGCGGCATTGGCCGCTGGTGCGTTCTCCTCGCGACCCGCCTTCGCCGCCGACGAGGCGCGGCAAAACGCGATCAGCCCTGATGCCGCCCTTGAGCGCCTGATGCAGGGCAATGCGCGCTACGCCGCCAATGCCCCGGAGCAGCGGGACTTCTCGGCCGGACGTGCCGCACGGGCCGGAGCGCAACATCCGATTGCCGCGATCTTGAGCTGCTCAGACAGCAGGGTCGTTCCGGACCTTGTCTTCGATCA
Source organism: uncultured Alphaproteobacteria bacterium (assembly GCA_963732955.1). GTDB lineage: Bacteria > Pseudomonadota > Alphaproteobacteria > Rhizobiales > Methyloligellaceae > Methyloceanibacter. The sequence continues at coordinate 1,272,582 of CAVTBH010000003.1, read as the reverse complement.
AAGCCCCGGCGACCTCTTCGTGGTGCGGCTCGCTGGCAATTTCCTCGACGACGACGGCTTGGCGAGCCTCGAATACGCGGTGAAGTTTCTCGGCGCGCCGCTCCTCGTCGTGGTGGGGCATACCAATTGCGGAGCGGTCGCCGCCGCCGTGAAGGTGGTGACCGAGCGGGCAGTACTCCCCGGTCACCTTCCCGAGTTGATCAAGGCAATCGAGCCTGCCGTTGTCGCCGCCCATGCCCGGCATCCGAGCGATCTCGTCGCCGCCACCATCGAGGAGAACGTCAAGCTCAACGTCAAGCGGATGTATGACGACGAGCCGATCCTGTCCGAGGCGCTTGCCGCCAAGAAGATCGCTGCCGTCGGCGGCGTCTACGACATCGCCACCGGAAAGGTTAACCTGCTCTCATGACCGCAGGTGGCGGGACGCTCGACCGCTGGCGCTCTGAGAAGACCGCGGCCTATTTGTCCGCGGCAGTCGCCGCTGCCGAACCTGATCCCGCCAAGGCGGCGCTGTTCAAGCAGATGGCAAACGCCGCGGAGCAGCAGGCGGGCATCCTCGCCGGCGATCTCAAAGGGGCACCTGCGTTCGAGCCACCGCTCCGGGCGCGCATCATCGCCAGATTGGTCGCGGTGTTCGGACCCCGGGTGATGCGCCCGATCCTCTCGGCGACAAAAGTGCGTGGGGTCTCCGTCTATAGCGGCAAGGTCGCGGCGCCTGCGGGCCATCCCATGCCAAGGACCGTGGAAGAGGTCGGCCGCAGGCATCGCAACTTCGGCGGCGGCACGCTGCGGGCAGGGGTGTTCGGCGTCAATGACGGGCTTGTGTCCAATACCTGCCTGGTGATGGGTGTTGCCGGCGCCGCTGCCGAGCCAAACGTCATCGTGCTTACCGGCGTTGCCGGACTCCTCGCCGGCGCCTTCTCCATGGCCGCCGGCGAGTACATCTCCATGCTGTCGCAGCGGGAGATGTTCGAGCATCAGATCTCGCAGGAGAGCGAGGAGCTCAAGCGCTATCCCAAGGAGGAAGCCGAGGAGCTGGCTTTGATCTATGCCGCGCGCGGCATTCCGATCGACGAAGCGCGCGACGTCTCGGCCCATCTGATCGCCAACCCCGAGAAGGCGCTCGACACCTTGGCGCGCGAAGAGCTCGGCCTCAATCCCGACGACCTTGGCTCGCCGACGGGCGCTGCGCTCTCCTCTTTCGTCACCTTTTCCCTCGGCGCCAGTCTGCCGCTGATCCCCTTCCTGTTTGGCATGGGGAACGGCATCCTGATCGCCTCGGTTCTGTCAGGCACGGCGCTGTTCGCCGTCGGCGCGCTGCTCAGCCTGTTCTCCGGCAAGAGCGCATGGCTCAGCGGCTTGCGCATGTTGGTCATCGGCGCCGCGGCGGCCGCGGCGACTTACGGCATCGGCTCGCTGTTCAACGTCTCGACGGCCTGAGATTTCGCCGTTTTCCGATTATTTCGCAGCATCTTGAGGTGTTAACGACAGCTTCACGGCTCGGACCGAGAATGCCGCCAATCCACAGGAGGCTCCCATGATCCGCAAAGCCGGCATCGCCACCCTCGTCCTCGCCTTCGCTCTCGCCACCATGCCCGCCGAGGCCTGCACCGGCATCAGCCTCACCGCCAAGGACGGCGCCGTCATTCGCGGTCGCACGCTCGAGTTCGGCTTTCCGCTGCAATCGAACGTTGTCGTCATTCCTCCGGGAAAGGCCATGAGCGGCACCCTTCCCGACGGCGGCAAGGGCGTCAGCTACACCTCCAAATACGGCATTGTCGGCGCCAACGCCCTCGGCCTTCCGGTCATCCTCGACGGCGTCAACGATCAGGGGCTCGGCGTCGGCCTGTTCTATTTTCCCGGCTATGCCGGTTACCCCGAGGTGACGCCGGAGAACGCCTCCCGCGCCTTGGCGCCGCAGGAATTCGGCACTTGGGTGCTGGCCAACTTCGCCACCATCGACGAGGTGAAGCGCGCGGCGAAGGACATCGTCATCGTGCCGACGCCGATGCCTGGGCTCGGCAGCCCGCAAGGATCGGTCGCCGGGGTGCATTTCTATATCCAGGACAGAAGCGGCAAGGCGATCGTCGTCGAGCCGATTGGCGGCACCTTGAAGGTCTATGACAATCCGCTCAAGGTCCTGACCAATGCGCCGACCTTCGACTGGCACCTCACCAATCTCAACAACTACGTCAATCTGAGCGTCACCAACGTCGCACCAGTGACCCTCGACGGCCTCAAGCTATCCTCGTTCGGCCAGGGTGGCGGCATGCATGGCATGCCCGGCGACTTCACCCCGCCGTCGCGCTTCGTCCGTGCCGTAGCTTTCAGCCAGACGGCAGCGCCGACGGAGAATGCCGAAGATGCCGTGCTCGCGGCCTTCCACCTTCTCAACCAGTTCGATATTCCGGTCGGATCGGTCAGAGAGTTGAGCGGCGAGGAGGTCATCGATGAGTTCGACGCAATGGACGAGCGTCACCGACCTCACCAATGTGCGCTGGTACTACCGCACCTATGGCGATCAGTCGATCCACATGATCGACGTCAAGGACGCAATCGCGGCGGTGAAGGGCAAGATTGGCACCATTTCCATGGACTCCACCCAGCCGATTGTAAACGTCTCGACCAAGGTGGTGCCGGCGAAATAGGGCCGAAAATGAGCTCAGCCGGCGGACCCCGATAGGGTCCGGCGGCTGAGGGCTGTTCCCACTACGGGCAGATCATCTTCCAGCGGCCGAGGAAGCCGCGCTTCCAATAGCAGGTCGGGTAGAGCGGCGGCGACCAGGCCGCGGCATAGCCCGGCGCCACGTAGCCGACATCCGGAGTCGGGTCCCAGACGCATTGCACGGGCCCGCACACCCAGACGACCTTCTCCACCGAGGCGGCAGCAGGCGTGGCGTTGAGAGCCGGAAGCGGCGTAACGGCCTGAGCTGGCTGGCCAGCGAGTAACAGCGCGGCCCCCAGAGCCGAACTTGCCAATATCGTTCTAATCACGCTGAGATCCTCCTAGTTCACATCCTTGACGCGCCTACGGGTCTACCCCAAGGCCCAGCGCGTGGTCCACCGTGAAACACCGTTAACCTGACCGCTTCTGGAACCACGCGTCCGCTTCGAGTGTTGTGGCGATGCTTGGCGCGGGGTGATATTCCGCTAGAGCAAACGCAAATGCGCCGGCCGGGACCGAGATCGAGTTCAGGGGCGCCGAGCCTGCCGGGAGCACCGCTACCATGCCGCCTCGCTCGCCGTTCCTACCCTACTCTTCGAGCTCGGACAGCCGCGCCTCCCTGGTTCAGGGATTGATCATCGCTTTCATCGTCATCGCCGCGCTCTATTTCGCCCGCGAGGTATTGCTGCCGCTGGCACTCGCCATCCTGTTGAGCTTCGTGCTCACCCCGCTTCTGCTCCTGCTCCGCAAGATCAAGGTACCGCGGGTTGCCGCCGTCATCTTCGTCGTCACCATCGCCTTCGGCATCATCTTTGGCCTCGGCTGGCTGTTGTCGCAGCAGATGACGCAGCTCGCCCGCGATCTGCCGAGCTATCAGCGGGTGTTGTCGGAGAAGATCGGGACCTTGCGGAAATCAGCGGTGAGCTCGCCCACCCTGGAAAGAGCGACCGACGCCTTGAAGGGCATCGAGAAGCAGCTCGCCCAGCCGTCGGAGGGAGAGGGGCAGACCACCTCTCCGGCGCCGAGCCCGAGCCCGAGCGCCGACGACGACAAAGCCGAGGTCAAGCCAATACCCGTCACGGTCATTGAGCCGGAGCCGCGTCCGTTCCAGATCCTCCAAGACGTCGCAGGCACGGTGCTGCCGCCACTGGCCACGGCCGGCATCGTCATCCTGTTCGTGATCTTCATCCTGTTGCAGCGCGAGGATCTGCGCGACCGGCTGATCCGCCTCATGGGCGCCTCCGACATGCAGCGTGCCAGCGCGACCATGAATGACGCCGCGACGCGCCTCAGCCGCTACTTCCTGCGCCAAGTTCTGATCAACGCCACCTTCGGCGCCTTCATCGCGCTCGGGCTGTGGGCCATCGGCGTGCCGAGCCCCGTGGCCTGGGGCATCCTCGCCATGCTGATGCGCTTCGTGCCCTATGTCGGCTCTTATATCGCCGCGGCGCCGCCGATGCTGCTCGCCGCGGTCATCGAGCCCGGCTGGACCACCGTGTTCTTGACCGGGGGACTCTTCCTTGGCTCGGAGATGGTCATGGGCCAGGTCGTTGAGCCGCTCGTCTACGGCCACGGCACGGGGCTGTCTCCGATCGCGGTGATCCTCTCCACCGTGTTCTGGACGTGGCTCTGGGGGCCGCTCGGCCTATTGCTGGCGATGCCGCTCACCGTCTGCGTCGTCGTCCTCGGCCGCCATGTCGAGGGTCTGGAATTCCTCGAAGTCCTGCTTGGCGACAAGCCGGCGCTGACGCCTGCGCAAAGTTTCTATCAGCGCGCTCTGATCGGCGATTCGGCCGAGGCCACCTATCAGGCCGAGCTTTCTCTCAAGGAAGGGCGGCCGCTTCTGTCCTATCTCGACGAGGTGGCGCTCGAGGGCCTGAAGCTTGCGCAGCGCGACGCCGAGCGCGGCTCGCTCGATGTCGAGCATCTGGAGAGCATAGACGCGACCGTGGCCGAGATGATGGACAACCTCGGCGAATTCGAGCCGCGGCGCTGGTTCCGGAAGCCGCGGTCGGAGAAAAACGGAGAGGAAGAAGAGGTGAAAGCGGGCTTGGCTTTGCTCGAATCCCGCGACGAGGAAAACGAAGATGACCAACAGCTCCCGGTATTGACGGCCGGCGAACTGGCGTCCGGTTGGGACGCCGAGGATGCCGTCTTGTGCATCGGCGGCCGCACGCCCCTGGACGCGGCGGCCGCAGCCATGCTCGCCGGCGTCTTGCAGCGTCAGGGTCTGAAGGCGAGAGCGGCGCCGAGCGAAGCCATATCCGCCGGGCAGATCATCTCGCTCGGAGGATCGAAGGCGAAGCTCGCTTGCCTCTCCTATATCGGCGCCGGCGCCAGCGCCGCCCATGTTCGCTATCTTGTGCGCCGCTTGCGCCGGGTCCTGCCCGAAGGCGCAACCGTCCTCGTCGGCTATTGGGGCGGCGAAGGCTCGACTGGATCGCTCAAGGCCTTGCAGGCGACAGCCGACGCTGACGCCTACGCGACCACGTTGCGAGAAGCCGCCTTATTCTGCATCGAGGCGGCTCGCGGCGAAGCCCCGGCCGGGGTCGAGACGCCGCAAAGCACCGAGCCAAAGAGCGAGAAGCCCGAGCGCGAGAAGCCCAAAAGCGAAAAGCCGGCGGCCCACGTCGCCTAGCTCGGCGGCTCTCGGATCCATCCTACCTGCCCGGCGCGTCTGACGGCGCCACGTAACGGTCGTAGATCCAGCCGACCTCGGCGGTCGTGGGGTCGGTAATCTGCACCCACCGCCCCTCGCGGCCCGTGGCCTGGTAGCGCGCGCCTTGCTGGGCCACCTTGATGGTCTCGGCTTGCGGCGTTGGCGCCGACCGCACGTTGACGGGTCCTGAGATCCTGATCCATTCGGGGTCGCCAGCGGCCGGCGCCGGCCGGGTCTCGACCGCCGGTCTGCTGTCGAGCTCCAACAGCTTGGCGTGAGCGTCCTTGTCGCCGAGGTCCTCGGCCCGCTCGTACCACTGCCGGGCCTGCGCCATGTCAGGCTTGATGCCTTGCGCCCCGATCTCCTTGATGAAGGCCGGATCGTAGGTGGTGCCGAGCGCGAACGCGGCCTCGGCGCTGCCGGCATCGGCGGCACGCCGATAGTAGCCGCGGGCGCCGGCGAGGTAGCCGACCTCGATCATCTTGTGGCCGTGAGCCATCAACTCGTCGATACGAGGCCCGTCCTCGGCGACCTGCTTGGCTGCCGCGTCCGGTTGGCTCGAAATCCTGAGCGTGGTGCTCGCCGAGGCGATGGTCCTGCCGTCAGCGGCGACAAGCTCGACATTGAGCGACCGCTCGCCGCTGGCGGTGGCCGGCAGCGTGAAGCGCAGATCGCCGATCTCGTCGGGACGCAGGGTCCATTCGGTTTCGCCGTAGGGGCGCCCCGAGGAAAAAGTCGCGCCCTCGGGCAAGCCGCGAATGGCGATGATGCTCCGGCTCGGTAGCGTGTCCGTCTCGTCGATGGCGATGGCGAACGGGGTCTCTTCCCCGGCCTCGGCCGCAATGCTGTCGGGCAGCGCGAGGCCGATGGGGGGAAGCTCGATATCGGCCTTCGGCAGCACGGTCTCGGACATCGGTGCCACCGCTGCCTCTTGCACGACGGGCAGTGGTGTCGACCCCGCAGATGTCGTGGCTGCGGCGGGCGTCGCTGCCGCCGGCGTCGTCGCCGATGCGGTTGCTTGTGTCACCATCTGCCGCAACGGCTTGACGTCAATCGCGCCGCGCCAATAGAGCGCGCCGAGAGCAAGGGTCGGCACCAGCGCGAGGGCGGTCAGCGCCACGAGCACGGCGATGTTGCCGCGCGATGCGCGCTCCAGCGCCGGCTGCAACAAGTGAGCCTGGTCGACCTCTTCCGGTGTCGGCTCCGGCGCCCCCTCGCCATCGGCGTCATTGGCCGCGAGCAGCGAAACATCGGGGGCGAAACGCTCCGCCATGAACGTGGCGGTCGTCACTTCGATCGACGGCGCCGTTCCGTTCACCTCCGCCCGCAGGCGTTCGGCGAGGCTTCGCGGCGGTCCAATTTGTTCTGACAAGGCTGATTCGGCTTGAAAGGCTGATTTGGCTTGGCCCATGGCTACCTCCAACGCAATACACGCGACTTTTGGGCATACACCTGGCTTCGATCGTGATCCTCAATGCTGGCTCTTGTTCCACTCGAGGAATGCACGAAACAATTCGGCGCGCTCCGCCTCGGAAATCCTCGTCCCGTTAGGCGGGGAGTTCTGCGCCAGGAACGTGTCGAAGTTCGTCTTCGACGCCGTGGTGCTGCCGCCGTTCCCGGCCGTGGCGCGGTCGATCCACGCTTGCGACGCGGGCGAGCGGTGCCACCCCTCGAGCGTCGCCGCGAAATTCACGTCGCGCCATTTGGGATGATGTGGGCTCTCGAGGAATTTGTCGAAGTTGTCGAAGAACGCATCGACGAATTTGGCCACGCGGCGATAGCGGACGCTGTCCTGGCTCCAGTTGAAGGCGACCAGGACCGTGCAAACGGAGACGCTATTCACGTTCTCGCCATCGGCGACCAGCGCCGGGTAATCCTCGTGACTGAAGTTCGCCGGGTAGTAGCTGTCCTCGAGGTCCTTCGTATAAGGGATCGGCAGCAACTTGAGGTGGTCTGCGGCGGTGAGATTTGTCACCGCCACGCCCGGCTTGGCATCCATGACGATTGCGGCCGCGATCTCGCCGGCTTTCAGCTTTTCGATGGCTTCGGCATCGCTGAGATGAAGTTCCTTGACGTCAACACCGAGCGCCTCGAGCAGCAAGCTGCCGGTAAGGGCCGTGCCGCTTCCCTGCTCGCCGAGATTGACCGGCTTGCCGCTGAGCTCATGGATGTCGCTCACGTCGGAGGGAACGATAATGTGGACCTCCTCGGTGAACAGCTTGGCGACATAGACGATCTCGTCGACGAAGTTGGGGCCGAGCTCGCCGGTCTTGGCGAAATGTTTGAGGATGTTGGCCTGGGTGACGCCCATGTCGACGCCCTTGAGGAACATCACGTCCTTGACGCTCTGCTCCGCGCCTTGGCCGACGATGGGCAGGACCCGAAGGTCGTTGCCGTCATCGACGACACGGGCGATGTCGTAGGCGATGGTCAGGTCGGTCCCGGTGGGGCTGCCGGCCATGATGGTGACCACGTTCTGGTTGATCCGGGTTCGGTAGGTGTCGCGCAGACTCTGCATCGGGGCCGAGGCCTGAGCCTCGGCCGTCTCGGTCTTGTTCCGAGGCGCCGCGAACGCGACACATGGGATCAGGCAAAGTCCAAGCGCGAGGGCGATACGCATTACTTCCCTCCAGGCGCGCTACACACTGATGCCCCGGCTCCCACGCCGCGCATTCCTGGGAGCCGAGAGAGGGGGCTTGAGCCCGCCATCGAGGAAACTAAATCGGGTCGCTGAAACGGCCACGGCCCGACAATTCCCGAGGTTTGTTAACGTTATTATCCCTCGTAGAAGCATTGAAGCGTGATATTAACCACACTGTCAAGCTCTTCCCGTCAATTTCACATAAAAGCCACAGAATTGCCCCAAATTGACACAGTTAGCTTGATTTTGTACCAAAATGAGGCAAAGTAAAACCCTCCCAGCCAAAGGTTAAAGGCTAGGTAGTGCCATTGGTTAACAGCCCGTCTCGCGAATAAGGTTGAGGGGCGTTGATAAGTTCCGAAAGTCCGCAAAAAATTTAGCGGGTGCCCGAGCGGCCAAAAACGAGGCGCCCTTGGCTGCGGCCGAACCAGAGCGCCAGCGCGCCGCCGAGCGCAAGCGATGCCGATAAGAAGAGAAGGGGGAGGGTGAAGTCTCCGGTCGCGCCCTTGAGCCAGCCGATCACCACCGGTGCAGCAAAGCCGCCGCAGTTGCCGATCGAGTTGATCAAGGCAAGGCCGGCCGCCGCGCCAGTCCCGGTGAGGATTGCGCTCGGCAGCGCCCAGAACGTGCCGATGGCGGCATAGATGCCGAGCGTGGCTAAGGTGAGCGCGATCATGACCAGAGGAAGCGGCCCCGCGACGGACGACCAGGCGAATGCCGCCGCCGCTAGGAAGAGCGGCACGCCGACATGAAGGATGCGCTCGCCGGTCGCGTCGGAGTGCCGCCCCGCCGCCACCATGCCGACCGCCGCGACGAGGTAGGGCAAAGCGGTGAGAAAGCCAACGGCAAGATCGGAGAGGCCGTAGGTCTTGAGCACCTGCGGCATCCAGAAGCCGATGCCGTAGAGCCCGACGACGATGCAGAAGTAGACGAGCCCCAGCGCGAGAATCCGCGGGTTGGTGAGCGCCTGCCCCACCGCGTCGAGCCCATACGCCTTCGTCTCTCTCGCCTCTTGCGCCAGACGGTTCTCGAGCGCCCGCCGCTCGCCCGGCGTGAGCCACGCGGCGTCCTTGGGGCGATCGGTGAGGAAGAGGAGCGCGGCGATGCCGAGCAGCACCGCCGGTATGCCTTCGATCAGGAACAGCCACCGCCATCCGGCGACGCCTGCAAGCCCATGAAGCCCGAGCAAGGCGCCGGACACCGGACCGCCGACGACGGTCGCAAGCGGAACGGCCGTCATGAACAGCGACACGATGCGGGCGCGTTCCTCGCGCGGGAACCAATAGGTCAGATACAGGATGATTCCGGGAAAGAACCCCGCCTCGGCGATCCCAAGCGCGAAGCGGAGCAGATAGAAGCTCCTTTCGCCGGCAACGAAGGCCATCGCCGTCGCCACCACACCCCAGCTGATCATGATGCGCGCGATCCAGATGCGTGCGCCGAACCGGTGTAGCGCGAGATTGCTTGGAATTTCACACAGGATATAGCCGACGAAGAAGATGCCGGCGCCGAAGCCGAATACTTCCGGCGTGAAGCCGAGATCCTCGTTCATGGCAAGAGCGGCGAAGCCGACATTGACCCGGTCGAGGAAATTCACCGCGTAGCAGAGAATAAGGAAGGGGATTAGGCGGCGCGCGGCCTTGTGGATGGCGCTTGCCGCCTGATTTGCCTCCATCCCCAAGCCCCGGTTTCTAGTGCGGAACGGCCCCGCCCCAATTGAATGGCAGTTCCGGCCCCCCCATACTCCTCTCTCGCGATTCGTCTAGAGGAGACTGCTCCAATGGCAACCATTCCGCTCGAGGCCGCTGCGGCGGCCATGCGTGAAGCGATGCGCGATACCGTCAAGCGTTATTCGCTGTGGTACCTGCTCCAGGGCATTCTGATGGTGGTCGCAGGCATTCTCGCCCTGGTCTATCCCCTGATCGCCTCGGTGGCGATCGTCTACCTCCTTGCCTGGATCCTGATCATCAGCGGCATCTTCCAGGCCATCGGCCTGATCGGCGCGCGCCAGGTACCGCATTTCTGGCTCCAGCTGATCTCGGTGGCGCTCGCCATCGTCGTCGGCTTGCTGTTGCTGCGTCAGCCGGAAGCAGGCCTCGTCGTCTTCAGCGTGCTGCTGATCGTTTATTTCATGGTCGAGGGCATGGCCAAGGTGATCTTCGCCTTGACCATCAGGCCGTTCCCGAACTGGGGCTGGGTGCTTGGCGCCGGCATCGTCAGCATCCTGCTCGCGATCTATCTCTGGGCCAATCTCGCCGTGGCCTCCGAGGTGCTGCTCGGCATCCTGCTCGGCATTCAGCTGTTGTGCGAGGGCGTGGCGATGACTTATCTCGCCTGGAAGGTCCGCACCAGCTGAAGCAAAGACCGTGGCCGGGCTCGACCCGGCCACGACCCTAATTCTCGTCCATCTTCAGCGCGGCGATGAAGGCCTCTTGCGGGATGTCGACCTTGCCGAACGACCGCATCTTCTTCTTGCCGGCCTTCTGCTTCTCGAGCAGCTTGCGTTTTCGCGTGATGTCGCCGCCATAGCATTTAGCGGTGACGTCCTTGCGCAGGGCGCTGATGGTCTCCCGCGCGATCACCTTGCCGCCGAGCGCGGCCTGGATCGGGATCTTGAACATGTGCCGCGGGATCAGATCCTTCAGCTTCTCCACCATGGCGCGGCCTCGCGCCTCAGCGCGAGAGCGATGCACGATGACCGACAGCGCATCGACAGGCTCGTCGTTGACGAGCACCGCCATCTTGACGAGCTCGCCCTCCTCGTAGCCGATGATGTGATAGTCGAAGCTCGCATAGCCGCGCGATACCGACTTCAGCCGGTCGTAGAAATCGAACACCACCTCGTTCAGCGGCAGCTCGTAGACGAGCATGGCGCGTGAGCCGGCATAGGTCAGGTTCTTCTGCCGCCCGCGCCGGTCCTCGCACAGCTTGAGCACGGAGCCGAGATGCTCGTCGGGGACGAGGATGGTGGCCTCGATCCACGGCTCCTCGATCTTCGCGATCCGCTGCGTCTCCGGCATGTCGGCAGGGTTGTGCAGTTCCTGCATGGTGCCGTCGGTGAGATAGACCCGATAGATCACCGACGGCGCCGTGGCGATCAGGTCGATGTCGAATTCGCGCTCGAGCCGCTCGCGGATGATCTCGAGATGCAACAGGCCGAGAAAGCCGCAGCGGAAGCCGAAGCCGAGCGCGGCGGAGGTCTCCATCTCGTAGGTGAAGCTCGCATCGTTGAGGCGGAGCTTGCCGACGGCCTCCCGCAGATCCTCGAAGTCGTTGGAGTCGACCGGGAACAGGCCGCAGAACACGACCGGTTGCGACGGCTTGAAGCCCGGGAGTGCCTCGGCCGCCGGCTTCTTCTCGTCGGTGACGGTATCGCCGACGCGGGTGTCGGCAACCTGCCTGATCGAGGCGGTGAAGAAGCCGATCTCGCCCGGCCCCAGCGCAGTCCGCATCTCCTGCTTGGGGCGGAAGATGCCCACGCGGTCGACCTGGTAGGACCCGCCGCTCGCCATCAGCCTGATGCGCTGGCCCTTGCTTAAACTGCCGTCGATGATCCGCACCAGCACCACGACGCCGAGATAGGCGTCGTACCAGCTATCGATGAGGAGCGCCTTCAGCGGCTTCGTCGCATCGCCCTTTGGCGGTGGTAGACGGTGCACGATGGCCTCGAGGACGTCCTCGACGCCGCGGCCGGTCTTGGCTGAGATTTCGAGCGCGTCGTGGGCGTCGAGCCCGATCACCTCCTCGATCTGCTCGCGAACCCGGTCTGGCTCCGCTGCCGGGAGGTCGATCTTGTTGAGGACGGGGACCACCTCGTGATTGTTGTCGAGCGCCTGGTAGACGTTAGCAAGCGTCTGTGCCTCGACGCCCTGGGTCGCGTCGACGACGAGGAGCGAGCCCTCGCAGGCGGCCAGGCTGCGGTTCACTTCATAGGCGAAGTCGACGTGGCCCGGGGTATCGATCAGGTTCAGCTCGTAAAGCTCGCCGTCCTTGGCCCGATAGTCGAGCCTCACCGTTTGCGCCTTGATGGTGATGCCACGCTCGCGCTCGATGTCCATGGAATCGAGCACCTGCTCCTTCATCTCGCGCGCGGTGAGCCCACCGCAAAGCTGAATCAACCGGTCGGCGAGGGTCGATTTGCCGTGGTCGATGTGAGCGATGATGGAGAAGTTTCGGATGTGGGAGAGGGAAGTAGCCTCGGAACAACTCATGGGCGGCTTGGTAGAGAGCGCCGCATTCACGGTCAAGCGGAGCGAGGCGCGGCTTCGGTGTCAGCCCCACGATGGACAAAGAGATGGCTCGCCGGCGCGCTCGTCATCCTCGGCGCCGTAGGCCATAAGCCAATCGACCAGCCGTCGCCATAAGCCTGTTGACGAGGCGCCCCCCAATGATGCCTAGTGCGAGCGCGTAACGTTGCGTAGCAAAAAGACGGAGTAAGCTTATGGTTAAGAAAGTCTTTCTCGCCGCTGTCGCCACTTTTGTGCTGGCTGCCGCTACGGTTCCCGTCGGCTCAACTCCGGCGCTCGCCTGCCATGGCTGCATGAAGGCCGCCAAGGCTGCGCACCTCGGCACCATGAAGGATCGCAAGGCCTTCCGTAAGGCCTGCCGCGCCCACGCGAAGGCCGCCAAGAAGGCCGCCTAGTCTCGCGCCAACACCTCCGAAAAAGGGATCCGCGGGGCCTCGCGGATCCCTTTTTCTTTGCCTGCGCCCCCGTGCGCAAAGGCCTCACCGCGATGCGCAAAGGTGCCGCGGGAGCGCCCCAAAAAAATCCTAATCCCTCGCTTTCTGTCACCTGACCCGGCGGACACGTTCCGCCGAGGACACCCGCCGGGGGATGTCAACGCTTCACCGGCGACACCGCATCTCCCCACACGAAAAATGGAGAACGAAGCGATGATGAAGAAGATCATTTTGGCAGCCGCCGTGACCGGTCTGATTGCCGGCGCCGCCATGCCGCTGCACACCTCGCCGGCCGAGGCCGCGAGCGGCTGCCTCAAGGCTGCCAAGGCGAAGTTTGCCAGCGACCACAAGGCGCGCGTCGCCTATCGCAAGGAGTGCCGCGCTCACTACAAGTCCTACAGAGCCGCTCAGAAGGCTTCCAAGAAGGCGGCCGGTTAGTTTCGAGCGATTGTCAAGAGGGACCGGTGGGATCATCCCCCGGTCCCTCTTTCATTTCTTACGGCGTGAACACGGGGGCTTAGATCCCGGCGTACCACTCATAGCCGCGATCTTCCCAGAAGCCGCCCTGGCCGCCACGAATGGGCGCCAATGCGTCGACCGCTTCAATCCGCATCACATATTTCGCCATCTTGTAGCCGAGCTGTCGCTCGACCCGAAGCCTGAGCGGCGCGCCATGCGCGATCGGCAGCGCCGCGCCGTTCATGTCGTAGGCGAGGATGGTCTGCGGGTGGAACGCGTCGATGAGAGCGACGAACTCGTAATATTTGCCTTCGTCGTCCCCGGTCTCGGCGAGATCGTCGGCGCAGTAGAACACGATGTAGCGCGCCGAGGGCTCGAGCTCCGCCTTGTCGAGCAGCGCCTTCAGCTGCACGCCGGTCCATTTGCCGATGCAGCTCCAGCCCTCGACGCAGTCGTGTCGCGTGATCTGGGTGCGCGACGGCATCGCCCGGAGCTCGGCGAGGGTGAGCTCCAAGGGCTGGCCGACGAGCCCGTCGACCTTCAGCTTCCAATCGGCGAACCCGTTCGCGGCAAGCGCGCGATAGGCGTCATCGTCGACGTCGGTCGAACCGTTCGCCTTGAAGTCCTTGGAGATGTCGGCCTCGCTATATTCGCGGGCGAGCGCGGTCGCCGGAATCAACGCCCGTTGGCTCAAACGGGTGAGGGTCTCGGCGGAATCGAGGATGCGCCGCACCCAAGGCTGGTCGGAGAGTTCGCTGTCGCAGCCTCCGAGCAGCGAGGCGCCGGCAATGGCGAGGCCTTTCGCCAGGAACCCCCGCCGATCGAGGCGCGATCTGGTGCTCATGACCGCGTCTCCGGAAATTTGACGACATAACGCCCAGTGATCATCGAGCGGAGGTTGTTCCAGACGCCGGAGATCAGCACCATGACGATGTGGACGACGAAGAACAGCACGATCGCGCTCGCGGTGACGAAGTGGATGGTCCGCGCCGATTGCCGTCCGCCGAAGATGTCGAGCAGGAACGGATAACCTGAGTCCATGCCGGGCGACATGGCGAGACCGGTCGCCAGCATCAGCGGCAGCAGCATCAGCGCCACGATCAGATAGGCGAGCTTCTGCAGCACGTTGTAGTGCTTGGCGTCTTCGCCCTTGGGGAATTTGAGGCGGACGTGCTCCCAGATCGAGGCGCCGATATGCCTCAACTCTCTCGCCGCCGGCGCGAGGTCGTGACGAAGATGGCCGCTCGTCAGGCTCCAGATCAGATAGATGAGCCCGTTGATGACGAACACCCAGGCGAAGAAGAAATGCCAGCGCCGCCCCATCGACAGATCGCGGTGGCCAGGCAGCGTCACCGACCAAGGGAATCCTCTGATCTGGAAGCCGCCGTCGGCGGTCTTGGCGAGGCCGAACACGCCCGTGGTGTCGATGTGCCAGTCGAAGATCTTGGTAACGCCATAGACCTGATTGCCGTGCTTCATCGGCTGCATGGCCAGGACCGGATCGTCGAAGTTCGATTTCGATCCGAGATAGAGCGCGGGATGGGCGTTGAAGATTTGCAAGCCGCTCATCAGGAGCACGAACAGGCAGATCACATTGACCCAATGGGTGATGCGGACCGTGCCTGAATGACGGTGGATGACCTCCCGCTTGGGCTGCGCCGTGTCTGTTTTCGCGTCCATCGCTCATGCCCGTGGCTGAACTTGATGGCGGGAGTTACGGCGCCGTCCCGCCGTTGGATGCACGTGACGTCAGCTTAAGACTGTTTCGGCGGGCCCCAGATCTGCTCCAGCCGCTGTGCCCGGCCGCAATTCCATTTGTAGAACTTGTAACTGATGGCGTTGGTGTTGTGATAGTTCTGGTGATAGTCCTCGGCTGCGGTGAAGGTCGTCACCGGCTTGATCTCTGTTGCCACCTTTTCCTTGAAGCGATCGGCGATCTCCTGACGGGTCTTCTCCGCTTCGCTTTTCTCCTCGTCATTGCCGACGAAGATCACGCTGCGATAGGCGTTGCCCTTGTCGCAGAACTGGCCGTCGGGATCGAATGGATCGATGTTGTGCCAATACTGCTGGAGCAGTTGTGCATAGGTGACCTTGGCCGGGTCGTAGGTCACCTTGACGGCCTCCTGATAACCCTCGTGGTCGCCATAGGTGGGGTTCGGCTTGGTGCCGCCGGCGTAGCCTGAGACCGTCTCGGTCACACCCGGGACCTCGTCGAAGGCAGCCTCCACGCACCAGAAGCACCCGCCGGCGAAAATCGCCGTCTTGGTGTCCTCGGCGACCGCTTTTACAGCGCCACCCGTCGCCAGCACGGCGAGCGCCACAGCCGCGACGATCGCGCCAATCCATCTCGTCATTTTCGGGACTCTCCAAAAAAGGCCTGACGCAACATAGGGCCCGGCGCCCTGGCAGCAACGGCCTCTCGCGGGAGTGTGAAGCGAATTGAGCGCGCCTCCGGGCGGTGCGCTGCGCTTTTGTCACGCCCGTGAAGCAAAACGCAGCCTTTATACAGCTTTAGATTGTAATCATGTAAAAAGCACGTTTAGAGTGTCATGGGTCGTGTCACGGGCTCCGGCTGGAGAGGTTGGAACATGTCGGCGATGCAGATTCGGGCACACGTCGCGGTGTGCATGAGAGACGCGGTGGTGGCGAACACCCCATTTGAACGAGAGACGTACAAGGAGGCGCTCGTTCCATCGGAAGATTTCCCTAAGGGCTGGAAGGCGAATGAGCCGAACTGGGCACTAATCGCCAAGGAGTGCGAGGAGCTTCTGAGGCATAAATACAATTACGCCGTGCCAGCCACCACTGTGGATTTTGTCAGAAAGACTATTTCAAAACCCCTTTCAGACACGAACAACACTATCGCCAAAGCCATTTCTGGAGGCACACCGGTGGCATAGCGCGCACGCCATCGTCAGCATTGGGGGGTCAAATGCTTCGATCGAAGACCTTGCTCGCTCTTGCTCTGCTCCTCTTGTCGACGGGGCCGGGTTGGCCGGGCGCGGCCGAGCTCATTTTCACCCGCGCGAAGCAGGCTCAACTCTGCCAGGGGACGGGGGCGGTCGATCGTGTGGTACTCGCGCGGAAGATGGTAGAGGTCTCGACCGTCCCGCTCGACCTTCTGTACATCGCCAACCCCGACGGCGTGCCACGCCCGATCAACGACCAGGCGATCCTCTACGCCGCGAGCAGCAATAAGCCGTTCGGGACCGGTCCCGAGGCGGCGAAGCCCGAGGCCATCGCGGCCACGCAAAGGTTGTCGACAACACGAATGGAGGTGACTGGCTTTTTGGCGCTGGGCGGCGCGCCAGCCGACGGCTTCATCGTCGCGAGTAGCCTGCCTACGGAGCCCAGCTCGGATGACGTTCTCCTGAGACCGGACAAGGTGACGATCCGCTGTCAGGCGGTCCCGGCCACGGTGGCGGCGACGAAACCCTCTAGTCAGCCGAACCCCGCCGCGGAAGCGCTGGCGAAGCGATTGCTGATCCGCTCCGAGGTCACGGAACTCGGACTCCCCAGCGACAAGATCTCCGGGATCAGGGGCACCACGTTCTCCTACGCCCGCGACGACGAGAAGGACACGGAGACACTGATCGCGGACGGGACCGTCGGCTGGAAGCTCGCGCATCTCTCCAACGGACCGACGGACGTCAGCCTGATCCCCTATCTGAAGTTCAAGGCTGTGAACAAGGAGCCCGGTGATAAGACGTCTTATCTGGAGCCGGGCCTCTTGGTCGACGCCTTCCACATTGGCGACTGGTATGCGGCGAGAGCAGGGCTTCATGCCAACGAGATCATCGATAGCAGCGACGACAGCGAGCAGGCCTCGCTCGCCGCTTACCTCATTCCGAGCTTCCGCATCCCGCGGGGCGATGGCACGAGCTTTGTCCTCTTTGGCGGCTACTCTCGCCCGATCGGCCCCCTGGCGTTTCGACCTGAAATTCAATTCCTGATGCAGGGACGCGATATCGTCCAGGCCGGCACCAACCCGGCGCTTATCGGCAAGTCGTCCTACTTCGGGATCGGCGGGAAGGGGATTGTCGATGTCCTCCTGATCGGCGTGCCCTTATTTCAGGAACTGCGCGGCCGCGTCGAATACACCCTGATGGAGAATTTCGGCGTCGACGACGTTAACTATCTGAAGGCCACGCTGATGTACCCGCTGTTTCCCTCAAAACGCGCAACGCTCAATCTCGACTACACCCAGGGCCGGGATCCCAGCACCCTGCTGGAAGAGCAGCGCTACACATTGGGCGTCGCTTTGCGCTATTAGCTCTGTGTGGAATCGGGGCCAAACAAAGTCTTAGCTCCCGGCGGGAAGCTCTCCCAGCCGTCTCAGTCGATGAGGCCGGCCTATGACGTGGTCGTGGTCGGCTCGGGCTATGGCGGCGGCGTTGCCGCGTCGCGCCTGTCCCGCGCGGGACAACGCGTCTGCGTCATCGAGCGCGGCCGCGAATTCCTCACCGGTGAGTTTCCGAGCCGCTTGCCTGAACTCCGGCGCGAACTCCAGCTCAATGGCGGCAAGATGCGGTCTGGCAGCCGCACCGGCCTGTTCGATTTCCGCCTCGGCTCGGATATCCATGTGTTGGTCGGTTGCGGCCTTGGCGGGGGCTCGCTCATCAATGCCGCCGTGGCGCTGAAGCCCGACCCCCGGGTGTTCGCCGATGCCGCCTGGCCGGAAGCGGTGAGCACCGACGGCTTGCTGGAGCAGGGCTTCGCCAGGGCGACCGGCATGCTTCGCCCCAACCGCTACGGGCGCCCCGAGGACCTCACCAAGTATCGCGCGCTGCAATCGGCAAGCGCCTGCTTTGGTCAACCCCCGGTGCCGGCGCCGGTCGTGGTCAGCTTCGAGGACAATCTGAACCCCGCGGGGATCGATCAGCCGGCGTGCACGCTTTGCGGCGACTGCTGCTCGGGCTGCAATGTCGGCGCCAAGAATACCGTGGCGCTGACTTATCTTCCCGACGCACGCGCCCATGGCGCCGAGATCTTCACCGAGCTTGCCGTCAGCCACATCGCCAAGGAGGATCGTCATTGGCGCGTCTATTACGCGCCGAGCGATGAGCCCGACGCCGCCCCGCGCTCCGTCGAGGCCAAGACGGTGGTGCTGGCCGCCGGCACCCTCGGCTCGACCGAGATCCTGCTCCGCTCGCGTGAGCGCGGGCTGCCCGTCTCCGATTGCCTCGGCGAGCGCTTCTCGGCCAACGGCGACATCATCGCCTTTACCCTTGGCGGCAAGGAGCGGGTGAACGCCATCGGCGTCGGCCATCCTCCAAAATTCGACGGCGACGCCATCGGTGCCTGCGTCACCGGCGAGATCGAGCTTCACGATCACGATCGGCTCGACCATTCCATGTTCATCCAGGAAGGGGTGATGCCATCGGCGCTCGCGCCGCTCTTACCGGTGTTCTTCATCACTGGCGGTAGGCTGCTCGGCGCCGCGCAAAGCCTGATCAAGGGCGTCTATCACGGGCCCTTGCAGAGCCTTCACACCTTCTTCGTGGTGTCCCACGACGACGCACGCGGGCGCATCACCCTGAGCAATGGCCGCGCCCAGGTCGAATGGCCGAACGTGGCCGAGCAGCCGGTCTATGCCCGGGTCGATGCGGCGCTCACCAAGGCGGCCGAGAGCGTTGGCGGCCGCTACATCAAGAACCCGCTGGCCGGCACCGCGCCCGGGACCAAGCCCGCCACCGCGCATCCTCTCGGCGGCTGCGGCATGGGCGACGACGTCTCAAGCGGCGTGGTCAATCACAAATGCCAGGTGTTCGATGCGAACAGCAGCGTCCATGGCGGGCTCTATGTCTGCGACGGCTCCGTGATCCCGCGCTCGATCGGCGTCAACCCACTTCTGACGATCACCGCGCTCACCGAGCGCGCCATGATCCATTTCGCCCGCGACCATAATCTCGGCTTCGACACCGCCCCGCGCAGGGCTGCGCTCGCGACCAGTTAAGGGCTGGCCGCGCTGCCTTCTCCCGGCGGTTTTGGGGGTCGCGCCCTGGCGCTTGCCCCAGGCGCCGACGGTATTTAGAATAATTCTAAATCAATCAATGAACAGCCGCCGAGGCCCCCCGTGAAGCGATTTTCCGACCTGACCGAACAGGAGATTCTTGCCCTCGCCATCTCGCTCGAGGAAGAAGACGCTCGCATCTATGCCGACTACGCCAAGGGGTTGGAGGACAATTATCCCGCCTCGGCCAAGGTGTTCGCGGAGATGTCGCGCGAAGAGGACACCCACCGCCGCAGGCTAATCGAGATCCATCGGCAGAAATTCGGCGAGCACATCCCGCTCCTGCGGCGCCAGGACGTGAAGGGCTTCGTCGCGCGCCGGCCGTTGTGGATGGTGCGCCCGCTCGGCCTCGACGCGGTGAGGAAGCAGGCCGAGGTCATGGAGCTCGAGACCCAGCGCTTCTATGAGCAGGCCATGGCGCGGACCACGGATGCGAGCGTGCGCAAGCTGCTCGGCGACCTGGCTCAGGCCGAGCGCGGCCACGAAGCGATCGCCGAGCATCTCGAGGAGCAGATCCTCGATCGCGGCACGCGCAGGGCGGAGGAGGAGACGAGGCGGCGCCTCTTCGTGCTCCAGGTGGTGCAGCCGGGCCTCGCCGGACTGATGGACGGTTCGGTCTCGACACTCGCCCCGCTCTTCGCCGCGGCCTTCGCCACGCATAGTACCTGGGAGACGTTCCTCGTCGGGCTCGCGGCGTCTGTCGGCGCCGGCATCTCCATGGGCTTCGCCGAGGCGCTCTCGGATGACGGTTCGCTCACGGGCCGCGGCCATCCGCTGATCAGAGGCGTCATCACCGGTGCCATGACGGCGCTTGGCGGCCTCGGCCATACCTTGCCCTTCCTGATCGAGAATTTCCGGCTGGCCACCACCATCGCCGTCCTCGTGGTCGCGATCGAGCTTTGGGTGATCGCCTGGATCAGATCACGCTATATGGACACGCCGTTCCTTCAGGCCACGTTCGAGATCGTGCTTGGCGGCGTGATCGTGTTCGCCGCCGGCATCCTGATCGGCAACGCCTAACCACGCAGCTCGCCGCCGGTGGCTTTCTCCACGGCGGCGACGATCTTCGCCGCCACCGCGTCGATCTCGGCGTCGGTCAAGGTCTTCTCCCGCGGCTGCAACGTCACCTCGATGGCGAGCGACTTCTTGCCTTGCGGCACGCCTTGACCGGTGAACACATCGAACACGCCAACTTGTGCGATCAGCGCCCGGTCAGCGCTCTGCGCCGCGCGGACCACGTCCGCGGCGGCGACGTCGGTGTCGAGCAGGAAGGCGAAGTCGCGCGCGACCGCCTGCAAGTCAGAGGCGTCTAGCGCAGACTTCGTCAGGTATTTTCGCTTGGCTGCCGGAAGTGCATCAAGGTAGAGCTCGAAGCCGGCGAGCGGTCCGTCGAGCCCGAGCTTTGCCGCCACATCCGGATGCAATTCGCCGAACACGCCGAGCGTGACCTTCGGCCCGAGCTTGAGCGCGCCTGAGCGTCCCGGATGGAACCAGGCAGGCGCCTCGCGGGTCACGGTGATGCTCGTCTGATCGACGCCCAGGCTTGCAAGCGTCGCCACCGCGTCGGCCTTCGCCGCGAACACGTCGGCCGTCGGCGCGTTGCCGGACCAGTCGCGGCCGCTGCCCTGAAGCGACGACTGCCCGAAGCGGACGCCTGAGGCCGCCACGTATTGATCCTCGGGCTTCGCCCCGTGATAGGCCTGGCCGAGCTCGAACAAGGCGACATCGGCAAAGCCCCGGTCGCGGTTGCGTTTGGCGGCGGCGAGGAGGCCCGGGAGCAGGCTTGGCCGCATCACCGCAAGCTCGGTCGAGATCGGATTGCTCAAGGTGAGCTCCACCGCCCCGCCGCCGAACAGCGTGGCCTCCTCGGGCGGAATGAACGACCAGGTCACGGCCTCGACCAGTCCGCGTGCGGCAAGTACGCGCCGCGCCCGACGTTGCCGCGCTTGCGCCTCGGTCAGCACCGGGCGCGCGACGCCGGCCGCGCGCGGCAGCGGCGTCGCCGGCACCGCGTCGACGCCAATGAGGCGGACCACCTCCTCGGCGAGATCGACCGGGACCGAGATGTCCGGGCGCCACGAGGGCGGAGCTGCCTTCAGCTTGGACGCCGTCCCCGAAAGCCCGACGCCGAGCGCGGTGAGGATGCGCTTGATGTCGCCAGCCTTGAGATCGAGGCCGCTCAGCCGGCCGACGAGCCGCGGATCGAAGGCAAAGGGCGCGTTCGGCCTCGGCGCCTTGCCGGCGACCGTCACCTTGCTCGGGGTGCCGCCGCACAGGTCGAGCACCATCCGCGTCGCAAGCTCGAGACCCGGCACGACGAAGGCCGGATCGACGCCGCGCTCGAAGCGGTAGCGGGCATCGGACTGGATGTTGAGCCGCCGCCCCGTCCGCGCCGTGCGCTTCGGATCGAAATAGGCGGATTCGATGAAGACGTTGGTGGTTTCCTCGGTCGCGCCGGTGTCTTCGCCACCGAGCACGCCGCCAAGCCCGAGCACGCCGCTGTCGTCGGCGATCACGCACATATCGGCATCGACCGCATAGCTTTTGCCGTCGAGGCCCTTGAACGTCTCGCCCGGCTTGCCGAGCCGTGCTCTGATCGCGCCCTCGATCTTGTCGGCGTCGTAGACGTGAAGCGGCCGGCCGCGGTCGTAAGAGATGTAGTTGGTGATGTCGACCAGGGCGTTGATGGGCCGGAGCCCGATCGCCTTCAGGCGCCGCCGTAGCCACTCGGGGCTGGGGCCATTGTCGACGCCGCGAACGACCCGACCGGCAAAGATCGGGCAGGCGCTCGCCCTCTCCTTGTGGAAGTCGAGCTTGATCGGGATCGGATTAGCGACGCTTCCCTTCACCGGCTTGATCGGATCGGGCTTCAGCCTGCCGAGACCGGCCGCGGCGAGATCACGGGCGATGCCGCGAACGCCGAGGCAGTCGGGCCGGTTCGGCGTGATGGCGATATCGAACACGACGTCGTCGAGACCGAGCGCCTTCGCCGCAGAGCTCCCGACCTTGGCGCCCTCGGCAAGCTCGATGATGCCGGAATGCTCGTCGGAGAGCTCAAGCTCGCGCTCCGACAGCATCATGCCGTTCGAACTCGACGCCCCTGATCTTGGCCTTGGTCAAGGTCAGATCGATGCCGGGCACGTAACTGCCGACCGGCGCGAACACGCCCTTGAGGCCTGCGCGTGCATTCGGCGCGCCGCACACGACCTGAAGCCGCTCGGCTCCGGTGTTGACCTCGAGGACCTGAAGCTTGTCGGCGTCAGGGTGCTTCTCGGCCTTCACGACTTCCGCCACGCGGAACTCCTTGAGCGCCTTCGCCGGATCGAGCACCTCCTCGACCTCGAGCCCGATCCGGGTGAGGGTCTCGGCGATCTCGGCGACACTGGCCTTGGTATCGAGATGCTCCTTGAGCCAGGCAAGCGTGAACTTCATGGCTTAGCCTCCGAGACCGCCGGCAAGCGTCGGCACGGCGTAGGACGGGAAGCCGTAATGCTTGAGCCAGCGGAGATCCGCGGCGAAGAAGGCGCGGAGGTCGGGCATGCCGTATTTCAGCATGGCGATGCGATCGATGCCCATGCCGAAGGCGAAGCCTTGATAGCGCTTCGGGTCGAGGCCGACATGCTTCAGCACGTTCGGATGCACCATGCCGCAGCCCAAGATCTCGAGCCACTGATCGCCCTCGCCAATGCGGATCTCGTCGCCGACCTTGGCGTAGCCGATATCGACCTCCATGGACGGCTCGGTGAAGGGGAAGTGGCTCGCGCGGAAGCGCATCTTCACCTCCGGCACCTCGAAGAACGCCTTGCAGAATTCTTCGAGCACCCATTTCAGATGGCCGAGATGGGTCTCCTCGTCGATGGCGAAGCCTTCCACCTGATGGAACATCGGCGTGTGGGTCTGATCTGAATCGCTGCGATAGACGCGGCCGGGCGCGATGATGCGGAGCGGCGGCTTCCGCTCCAGCATGGTGCGTATCTGCACGGGGCTCGTATGGGTGCGGAGCAACGGCCTGCTGCCGTCCCGCCCTTCCGCAAAATAGAAGGTGTCGTGGTCCTGCCGCGCCGGATGTTCGGGCGGCATATTGAGCGCGGTGAAGTTGTTGAAGTCGGTCTCGATGTCGGGGCCTTCGGCGATAGAGAAGCCCATATCGGCAAAGATCTCGGTGATCTCGTCGGTGACCTGGCTCACCGGGTGGATGCGCCCCTCGGCAAGCGGCCCCTCGCGCACCGGCAGCGTGACGTCGGCGCGCTCCGCGGCGAGCCGCGTCTTCAGCGCAGCGCCGGCGAGCGCCGCGTGCTTAACCTGTAGTGCCTCGGCGACGCGATCCTTGAGTGCGTTGACGGCCTGGCCGAAATCCTTGCGCGCCTCCGGCGGCAGCTGCCCGAGCCGCTGCATCAGCTCCGAGACGCGGCCCTTCTTGCCGAGGGCGGCGACCCGCACCTCCTCGAGTGTGGCGAGATCAGAGGCTTCGGCGATGGCGCCGAGCAGCTCGCCCTCGAGCCCCTGAAGCTCGGGCGTCGCCGATTGCGGCGTCTCGGTCTCTGGCGGCGTCATGGCGTCCGGCTCCCCGGGGCCGCGCGGCCCGTCGGCGCGAACTTACGCCTTGGCCGCAGCCGACGCGGCCTCGACCAGGCTCTGGAAGGTTTGCGGCTCGCGTACGGCGATATCGGCGAGAACCTTGCGGTCGAGCTCGATGCCGGCCTTGTTCAAGCCGTCGATGAACCGGCCGTAGGTCAGGCCATGCAGGCGCGCCGCGGCGTTGATGCGTTGGATCCACAGCGCCCGGAAGGTGCGCTTCTTCACCTTGCGGTCGCGGTAGGCGTACTGACCGGCCTTCTCCACGGCTTGTTTGGCGACGCGGATGGTGTTCTTGCGCCGGCCGTAGTAGCCCTTCGCCTGCTTCAACACCTTGCGGTGGCGGGCATGTGCGACGACGCCGCGTTTCACACGGGACATTGAGGTGCCTCCTGAAAAAGCTCTCGCCGGCTAGCGGCCGTTGGGCAGGAAATTTTGCTTCACGATCTTTGCGTCCTCATCGGACAGGACCATCGTCCCCCTTGCATTGCGAATGAATTTCGGGGTCCGGTTGATCATGCCGTGACGCTTGCGCGAGGCCTGGCACTTGACCTTGCCTCCCGCGGTGATCCTGAAGCGCTTCTTGGCACCGCTCTTGGTCTTCATCTTGGGCATTTGGCTTCCTTTGTGTCGAGATGGCCCGCAGGCAATCGCCCGGCCGTCGCATTTATGCGATTGAAGCATGGAAGCCGCCACGGCATGCCCCGCCGGGCGGCTCCTAACGAACGCGCCTTATAGGGTGGATTGCGGCGCCATGGCAAGGGTGCTCGCGCGTCATCGTTCACGCCCGGGTTGTCGAGGAGGGACAACATGGTGCTCGCGCGCGACCCTGTCCGGGACCCTCCTCGGGATGCCCACGCAACGGTGGTAAAGTCCCCGGGCAGATGGTTAAATTTGACGGTGTGGGGGCACGACGCCCATTCTTGGCTAAGCACCCGGCTAGCGCACGCTTGAGCATGCCTTGCCGAAGGTCGTATGAGCTCCAGCGCAACAGCGGTGGTGGCTACCGGTGATTGCAGCGATTGCCAACTGGTTTCGCAACGCCTCGAGAGCGCGGCGCGACCTCGTGACTATCGCCGTCGTGGCAGTCCCACTCTACATCCTTCTTATCGTCGTCGACGCCTTCGACGTCGTGTTCACCTGGACCATCAAACATGCGTCCTACGAGCTCGAAGAGTTCTTGGCGCTTCTGTTTTGCCTCGGCTTGGCCGCCGTCGTCTACGGCTACCGGCGCGTCGGCGATTTGCGGCAGGAGGTGTCGCAGCGGCAGAGGGCCGAGGAGGAGGCGCGCTGGCTCGCGCGCCACGACCCGCTGACCGGCCTGCCCAATCGCCGTCGCTTCCTTGAAGACTTCCATAGTCTCGCCGGCGCCCTCCCGCCGGAGCAGGGCTGTGCGCTTCTCCTGATCGATCTCGATCGCTTCAAGCCGATCAATGATCTCTTTGGCCACCGCCTTGGCGACGAGGTGCTGAGGGTCGTGGCCAGGCGGTTGCGGGAGTTGGTTGGCGACCGTGGCATCGTCGCGCGGCTCGGCGGCGACGAGTTCGGCATCCTCTTACGCTATGCCAAAGGCGATGATCTCCCGGTGCGCCTGGCGCGGCGCCTCGTGCACGAAGTGCCGAGGCCAATTCCGCTCGCCGCCCTCAGCGTGGAAGTCGGCGTCAGCCTCGGCGCAGCCATCATCGATCCCGACAAGAGCGGCAAGACGCGGGGAGGCGCCGCCCGCCGGAACCGTCGCGCCGTCGTCGAGACCGCGCTTCGTCAGGCCGACATGGCCTTGTACCGGGCGAAGCTCGAAGGACGCGGCGGCTACCGCTTCCACGACAGCGAGATGGACGAGAATTTGCAGCAGCGCATTCAGCTCGAGCGCGAGATCAAGGGCGCCATCGCCAGAGGCGAGATCGTTCCCTACTACCAGCCGCTGGTCGACCTGAAGACCGATAAAACGGTCGGCTACGAAGTTCTGGCCCGGTGGCGGCACCCGACCCGAGGCGTGCTGTCGCCAAGCCTATTCATTCCCATCGCCGAGGACACCGGCAGCATCGCCGACCTGACCTTCACCCTCCTCGCCCGTGCGGTGATGGACGCCAAATCCTGGCCTGACGACATCTTCATCTCGATCAACCTGTCGCCCCGGCAGTTTGCCGATTTGCAGTTGCCGCAAAGGATACTCGGCGTCCTGGAGATGGGGGGCTTTACGCCGCTTCGCCTCGAGGTCGAGATCACTGAAACCGCGGTGGTGCAGAGCCTCGATGACGCCAAAAGAATTCTGCAGAAGCTCCGCGATGTCGGCGTCAAGATTGCGCTCGACGATTTCGGCACCGGCTACGCCGGCCTCTATCATCTTCGCGACCTTCAGCTCGACTCGATCAAGATCGACCGGTCGTTCATCAGCAAGATGTTGGACAAGTCCGAGGAAGGCAAGATCGTCGAGGCCATGATCAGCCTGGCGCACACCCTCGACCTGCAAGTCACAGCCGAAGGCGTGGAGACCGAGGAGGTGCTGGCGAAGCTGCTCGAGCTCGGCTGTGAAACCGGCCAAGGCTTCTTCTTCGGCGCTCCCGCCGCCAAGGCCCAACACCATGTCGGCGACGTCGCTGCCAAGCCGTCTCGTGAGGTCGCCTAGCGCGGCGCCAGCACCATCACCATTTGCCGGCCCTCGAGCCTCGGTTCTGACTCGACTTTCGCCAGTTCCAAGGTGTCATGCTTGACTCGTTCAAGCAGTCTGGTGCCGAGCTCCATATGCGCCATCTCGCGGCCGCGGAAGCGCAACGTGACCTTGACCTTGTCGCCCTCTTCGAAGAAGCGGACGATCGAGCGCATCTTCACTTCGTAATCGTGGATGTCGATGTTCGGCCGCATCTTGATCTCCTTGATCTCGACGGTGCGCTGCTTCTTGCGCGCCTCTGCGGCCTTTTTCTGCGCCTGATATTTGTACTTGCCATAATCGAGGATCTTGCACACCGGCGGCTCGGAGTTCGGCGCGATCTCGACAAGGTCGAGCCCGGCCTCGGCGGCGCGCGCAAGCCCATCGGCGATGGGAACCACGCCGATATTCTCGCCGGTAGCGTCGATGAGCTGGATGTTTGGAACGTCGATGCCCTCGTTGATACGCGGGCCCCCCTTGTCGGGGGTGAGTTTCATCGGCCGTCTTGCGATGTGTTTCTCTCCTCTTTCTTGACAACGGCAGCCAGAGCCCGCTTGGTTACGGCGTGCTCCGATGTGCATCCCGAACGTCGTAATACGCGAAGACTTCTATAGGATCGGCAGCGGGGCTGACAAGTCAAGCGGGGTCTTTTCGGATAAGCATCGGCGCGTGGGGAAAGGCGGCCAAGGGGGATTGATGCGCTTCAGACTATCGTTCGCCGTCCTGGCGATTGCTTGTTTTGGATTGCGTGGCCCCGCTTTAGCCGCCCCATCGCGGTGTCTCGTCATCAACGGCACGGCTGACGCCCTGATCAAAAACAATGCGGTCCAAGGTTCCCTCGATTCGCTGCAAGAGGGGATCGACAAGTGGAAGACCGCGAACGGCGTGACCGGACCCGTGACCCAAACCGCAGAGCGCCCGAGCCCGCATCCCTATTGGCGGAGCTCGGTCGACCCTGACCTGTTCCTGCCGCCGGACATCGTCACCGACACCACCTACACCATCTGCTGGAAGGGCGTGGTGTCGCCGGTGGTGTGCACCTCCGGCGCCAAGGTGTGCTGGTAGCCCCCGCACGCCGTCATTGGCCGTGCTGGAATCGCTTCGCCAGGTCGCTGCCGAGCAACTCGTCATACACGGCGAGGGTCTCGGCCTGCATGCGTGACAACGCGAACCGGGCCGCCACGTGCGCCCGCGCCCGCGCCGCCATCTCCGCCCGTTGCGCCGGATCGAGCGCCAGCGCCGCGGCGATGCGCTGCTGGAGCGCAGGCACGTCACCAGGTGGTATCCGCCAGCCGGTGAAGCCGGCGGCATCCTGTTCCGGCGCGACGATGGTCTCCGGCAACGCCCCGAGATTGGGAACGATCACCGGACAGCCCATGCTCTGCGCCTCGACGCTGGTGCGCCCGAAGGTCTCGGGCACCGTCGAGATGGTGAGCGCGACCACCGAGGCGAGATAGGCTGCGGGCATTTCGCGGCAATGGCCGACGAGCCGCACCTTATCTTTGAGCCCGTGCCGGTCGATCAGCGCGATGAGCTCGTCGCGGTAGCCGTCCCGGCCGGAGGGGTCGCCGGCGAGGATGATGACGGCGTCGTCGAGCGCACCGTCAGCGGCGAGCCCCGCTGCCGCGGCGATCAGATCGCGCTGCCCCTTGATGCTGGTCAGCCGCGCCGCGTGGAGCACGATCTTGGTCCCGGGCGAAACGCCCCAAGCGGCTCTCAGCCTCTCGACGTCTCCGGCGTCAACCGCGGCGGGATCGAACATGCTCTTGTCGACGCCGCGATAGATAATGCGGATGCGATCCGTCGCGCGCGGATGCCGGTCCGCAATCACACCGGCCGTGAAGCGCGAGTTGGCGATGACGCGATCGCCTTTGGCCATGACGCTGTTGTAGGCGGCCTTGAACGGCCCGACCTGGCCATAGGCCCCGTGATAGGTGGTGACGAACGGGCGGAGCGTGCGCCGCGTGGCAAATAGCGCGCTCCAGGCCGGTGCCCTGCTCCTGGCATGGACAAGATCGATGTTGCGTTCGTCGATCAACTTGGCGAGCCGCCACGCATTGATGAGGATGGTGACAGGGCTCTTGCTCGCCACCGGAAGCGGGACGATCTCGCCACCAGCCGCGGTGACGTCCTCCGCCATGCGGCCGCCTGCGGTGGCGACCAAGGCTTTGGCGCCGGCGGCGGCGAGCGCCTCCGCGATCTCGACCGTCGCCAATTCGCTGCCCCCGGCATCGAGCCTCGGCACGACCTGCAGTATGGTCACCATGAACGCGGGTCCCGCTGTTGGCAGGAGGAAGGTCTTAGGATGGACGAAGAGGAACCGCAATTCCTGGAGGTCGGCAACAAGGATGCTGGCAAGCTCCGGCGCATCGCCTATCGCCGCGTCGCGGCAAAAGTGAAAGATGCCGTCGAGCTGATTTGGCTTCCCGGCTTCCTCTCCGACATGGCGAGCACCAAGGCGACCGCCGTGGCCGAATGGGCCGGCGCGCAAGGGTTCGCCATGACCCGCTTTGACTATTCCGCTCATGGCCACTCCAGCGGCACCTTGCTCGAGGCGACCATCGGCGATTGGCTCGAGGAGACGGCCGCGGTGTGGGAGCTGATGGGGCAGGGGCCGCGCATCGTCATCGGCTCGTCCATGGGCGGCTGGATCGCGCTCCTCTTGGCGCGTCGCCTCGCGGCGCAAGGGAAAGGCGCGGACCTCGCCGGCCTGGTCCTGATCGCGCCGGCCTTCGACATGACCGAAGCGCTGATGTGGGCTGAGCTGCCGCCGGAGGCGCGTGCCGAGATCGAGACCAAGGGCGTGACCTACGTCCCCTCCGACTATGGGGAGCCCTATCCCCTCACCAAGCGCCTGATCGAGGAGGGGCGGTCGCATCTCATCGCCCCGTTCGATCCCGGCTGTCCGGTGCGCATCCTGCAAGGCATGCAGGACGCGGACGTGCCGTGGCGCCACGCGCTGGCGCTGGTCGATCTGCTCCAGGGAAGCGACGTCGAGCTGACCCTGATCAAGGATGCCGAGCATCGCCAATCGCGGCCGCAAGACTTGCCGCGCCTGTTGGCCACCATCGCCTCGCTCCTGCCGTAGGCGAACTGAAGCGGCTCGCGGCCGAAGGCCCGAGTTTTCAAACAGCAAGGACTGCGGGGCGCCAAGCGGCCGCGATCCTTTTTGAGTTGGGCAGCCACACGGCGCCCCGCTTATGCGGCGATATTGAAGCCTTGGTCCACTTCTTCTCTTCGCAGATGGCACAGGTCTCAATCAGTCCGAGACCTCACCCGACGACCGCCGGTTCCCACGGCGGTGAGTGGAGCGAAGACCCCTGAGGCCGGTCCGTTAGGCCTGCCGGCGGCGCGGGAGCCCGCGTCGTTCCGCCGGCGCACTCAGGCGCCGCGACCCTCGCCCCGAGACAACAGTCGGTCTGCAGCTCGCGTCCTCGCGAGCGAAGGCTGGGGCCAGTCTAAGCGCGGCGCGAGGGCCGGGGATAAGTTTTGTTTTCTTTCCCCTTTTTGGGGGACAACGTTCCCGAAGTCCATTCTAAGGAGGGCAGCAGGCGGGGACTTTAGTGTTCTTCGCGATCCCCGTGAGCGGAGCCTCAATCGGCAGTGATTATGCGGAGCTAGATCTCTGCAACATAGAGTGGAAGGCACTTGCGGCTCACGTTGTGATGGGTGCCACGGGTCTGCTGAGCCGCCCATGCAAGGGGCCGGTTTCGTCGGCTAATTATTAGCCGGCTACTGCCGGGCGTCGGTGACCATCGGACAACCGAGGGTCTTTTCCAGGGCCTGCCGGAGCCCGTCCAAGGTGTCCACGGGCACGTATTGGCCGCCATTCTTCTCGGCGAGGCACTTGGCATCGAGGATGCCCTGATCCCCGATCCAGGTGTAGTTCTTCACGCGAAGGCCGATGACGTGGATCGTCAGCTGGTCGGCTTCGGCATGAAGCTTCTCCGACAGGTCGCAAGGGGCGCCGTCGCAGGTCTCCTCGCCATCGGTGAGGACCACGATGAGACCCGGCTTGTGGCGGAAGTCGAGGGCATCCGCCGCCTGCGCCACGGCCCCGGTGAGCGGCGTCCTTCCGGCGGGGTGCAAGGCATCGACGGCGGCCATGATTTGGTCGGCAGCATTCGGCTGGGGCTTGAGCGCGAGCTGGATGGTGCATTGGTTCCAGGCCCCTGAGCCATAGGTGAGCAATCCGACGCGGCGAAAGCGGGTAATGCTCGGCAAGATTTCCCTGAGCGCCGACCGCACCTTGTCGATGCGGCTGACGGTGCCGGCCGACTCGCTGCCATAGCCCCAGCCGTCCCCCGCCATCGAGCCGGAGGCGTCGAACACGATCATGGCGTCCTCGGTGCAGGGGCGAACGTCAGCCTCTTTGGCGCCCGCCGCGGTGGCGGCGATGACGCTGAGGATGACGGCGAGGAGCCGGGCCGGGATTGACGATGTGATCATGCTTGTGCCCGGACCCGTCACGCTGGGTAAAAGGAAAGCTAGGCGACTTGATACCATCCGTCCGCCGCGATCAATCGGACGATAGGGCAAGCTTTCATAGGTCTTCCGTCAGCACGCCTTGCAAGCCTTCGCGGTAGCTGGGATAGGCGAGCTCGACTCCGAGCTCGGATTTGATGCGTGCGTTGCAGACGCGGCGGAGGTTGGAATAGAAGCTCCGGGCCATCGGCGTGAGCTCGGCCTCCTCGAACGGCACCTCGGGCGGCGGCTCGACCCCCAACAGCTCGGCAGCGTAGGTGATGACGTCCTCTGGCGGCGCTGGCTCGTCGTCGGCGACGTTGTAGACCGCGCCGGCACGCGGCCGCGCGATCGAGGCTTCGAGCACGGTGGCGATGTCCTCGACGTGGATGCGGTTGAACACCTGACCGGGCTTGACGATGCGCCGCGCCGTTCCCGCCGCGATCTTGTCGAATGCGCTCCGTCCCGGCCCATAGATGCCGGCGAGGCGGAACACCTGGACCGGGCGTCCGATCTCCTCGCCAAGCGCAAGCCAGCCACTCTCGGCGACGGCCCGCGCCTTTGTGCGCTCGTTGTTGGGGAGCGGCGTCGCGGTCTCGTCGACCAGCGCCCCCGCCTGATCGCCATAGACGCCGACCGTCGACAGATAGCCGATCCAGTCGAGGGTCGAGAGACCGGCGATGATCTCGCGGTAGTGGCGGAGCACGGCGTCGCCTTGGGGGCCCGGCGGGATCGAAAGCAAGAGATGGGTGGTGCCGGCGAGCAAGGCGGCGATGTCGGGATGGTCCGGTTCGCCGGCGAAGCGCGTGACGTCATAGCTCTGGCCACGAAGCCGATCGACATTGGCGGGATCGCGCGCGGTGCCGGCGATTGACCAGCCCTTGGCCGCAAGGCGCTTCGCCAGGGTCTCCGCGGAATAGCCGAGCCCGAAACAGAACAACCGGCTCACGCGTCCGCCCCCGCCCACTCATTGGCGACGTTTGGATCGGCTTCCGCGGTCCGGCGCGAGGGCGCGAGGGCCTTGAAGCAATCCGGCGCGAGCTGCGACAGCGCCCACACCGCCATGGCGCGGACGAGCGGCGCGGGGTCGGCGAGGCTCTGCTCGATTTTGGGCAAGAGCGACGCGTCGCCGGAGTTGCCGGCAGCGATCAGTACATTGCGGAGGAAGCGGTCGCGGCCGGTCCGCTTGATCGGCGTGCCGCGAAACCGCGCGCGGAACTCCGCGTCGTCGAGGTCGAGCAACTCGGCGAGGGGAGGGTTGTCGCTGCCGGCACGCATGGCGAGCTTCGCCTCGCGCCCGGTCTGCGCGAACTTGTTCCACGGGCAGACGGCAAGACAATCGTCGCAGCCGAAGATGCGGTTGCCGATCGCGGCGCGGAACTTCGGCGCGATGTGACCTTTGTGCTCGATGGTGAGGTAGGAGATGCAGGCGCGCGCATCGAGGCGATAGGGCGCGATGAAGGCGTGCGTCGGGCAGATCTCGAGGCAACGGGTGCAGGCGCCGCAATGATCGGTCTCGGGCGCGTCGGCCTCGATCACGGCGGTGGTGAAGATCGCGCCGAGAAACAGCCACGAGCCGAAGTCGCGGGAGACGAGATTGGTGTGCTTGCCCTGCCAGCCAAGTCCGGCCTTGGCCGCGAGCGGCTTCTCCATCACCGGCGCCGTGTCGACGAAGACCTTCACCTCGCCGTCGGCGAGCGCCTGCACGCGGCCCGCGAGCGCCTTGAGCTTCGACTTGATCAGATCGTGATAGTCGCTGCCTTGGGCATAGACCGAGATGGCGCCACGCGAGCGCTCGGCGAGCGCCGCGAGCGGCTCGCGCTCAGGCGCATAGCTCAGACCGAGCATGATGATGCTCCGCGCCTCGGGCCACAGCGCCTTCGGATCCTTGCGCCGCTCCCGCGTCGTTTCGAGCCAGGCCATGTCGCCCTGGAGGCCTTGGGCGAGAAAGGCATCGAGCGCTGGCCCGGCGCCCTCCGGCGCCTCGGCGCTCGTGAACCGCGCCACGTCGAAACCGACGTCGCTCGCGGCGCGCGTGATGACATCTTTCAGCCCTGCGGCGTGATCCTGCCGCGGCGCGCTCGAAACTTCAGAAATCGAGATCGGCATAGGTTCCCGACGGGATGAAGCCCGCCACCCGGTCCGCCAGCAGCGGCCGGAACGACGGCCTCGATTTGAGCAGCGCGTACCAGTTCTTGGCTGGCTCGTAATCCTCCCAAGGCACCTCGCCAAGATAATCGAGCGCCGAGAGATGCGCCGCCGCGGCGAGGTCCGCGAAGCTCAGCGCCTCGCCGGCGAGCCAGGGGCGCGTTTCGGCGAGGTGGCTGATATAAGACAGATGGTAGCGCAAATTCTCATGTCCAGCGCGGATCGCCTCGATATTCGGCGACCCGCCATTGGGACCGTAGCGGCGATAGACCTTCTCCTCGACGAGATACCCCGTCACCTCGTCGTAAAGCTTGCGGTGGAACCAGTCGACGAGGCGCCGGGTCTCGGCTCGCGCGAGAGGTTCGCCGGGAAACAACCGGAACCCCCGGTCGTCGCGCTCGGCGCCCGCGGTCTCATCGAGATACTCCGAGATGGCATAGACGCCGGAAATCGGGCCGTCGTCCTCGGTGATCAACACCGGCAGCGACCCGGCCGGGTTGAGGGCGAGAAAGCCCGGCCGCCACTCCCAGGGCCGTTCCTCGGTCAGCGCCGCCTCCACGCCGCATTCGGCAAGCGCCAAGCGGATGGAGCGGGAAAACGGACAGAGGGGATAATGCAGAAGTGTTGGCATCGACCCGTTCGGCGGTATTAACACCGCGAAAAGAATCGCGCGGGGGTTTGGCTCGGTATAGAACCTGCTCGCGCGCCGAACAAGCGGCCATCGTGGGGGCCGAGGGATAGGATGTCGATAGAGCAGATCATTGTCCTTGCCTTGGTGCAGGGCATCACCGAATTCCTCCCGATTTCCTCCTCAGGCCATCTTATTCTCATTCCGGCTCTGACCGGGTGGCCCGATCAGGGCCAGTTCACCGACGTCATGGTGCATCTTGGCACCCTCGGCGCCATCCTGGTCTATTTTTGGCGGGACGTCGGCAAACTTATCGGCGGCGCCCTCATGCTTCTTCGCGGCAAGGTTACCGCGGAAGGGCGGCTTGCCATCTATATCGTGCTCGCGACCATCCCTGCGGTTGCCTTTGGCCTCGTCTTGAAGAAGTTCGGATTCTCCGACCTCGAACGAAGCGTCACCGTGGTCGCCTGGAACACGCTGCTCTACGGCGTGCTGATGCTGATTGCCGACACTGTGGGCAAGCAGACCAACACCATCGAGAACATGACGCTGCCCTCGGCGCTGATCATCGGGGTCGCCCAGGCTCTGGCGCTGATCCCGGGCACCAGCCGCTCCGGCATCACCATGACCGCGGCCCGGTTCCTCGGCTTCACCCGGCCCGACTCGGCGCGCTTCTCGTTCCTGCTCGGCATCCCGGCCATCGCCGGCGCCGGCGCGCTGACCATCGGCGAAGCCCTCGAGAACTGCCAGAAGATCACCATGGATGCCGTGACCTGCGCCGGCCTCACCTTCCTCGCCGGCCTCGCGGCCATCGCCTTCCTCATGGCTGTGCTGAAGCGCGTCAGCTTCCTGCCCTTCGTGCTCTACCGCATGATGCTCGGCGGCTTCCTGTTGGTGCTGGTCTACGTCTACGGTATGCAGCTCGCGCCGGCACCGCCAGCCGCGGGCTGCCCCGAGGTCAACGCCCCCGCCGCCGCGGCACCTCAGGGCCGGTAAACCGAGAACTGTCCACGCGGCCGGTATTGCTCGAGATAGTCGGGGACCACGGTTTCGACCGCGACCGGCTCCTCGACGCCGAGGCCTTCGAGCGTGCGGCCGTCCTTGATCGCAGCTTCGCTCACCACATTGTCGGTCTCGAGCAGCCGCACCTGATCGAGGGTGAGCGGCGGGTTCGGCAGGAGTTGCAGCACCGCCCCTTTCAGCTTCGCCATCCAGAACGGCAGCGGCACCAGCCATTTCCGCCGCATGGAATAGGCAAGCACGCGCTCCATCACCTCTTTCATGCTCATGATCTCGGGGCCGCCAAGCTCGTAGACCTCGCCCGGCTTCGCGTTGCCGGTGAGGCCTGCAATCACCGCCTTGGCCACGTCGCCGACGAATACCGGCTGGAACCGCGTGTTGCCGCCGCCGATCAAGGGCAGCACGGGCGAGATGCGCGCGAGCGCGGCGAAGCGATTGAAGAACTCGTCCTCGGGCCCGAACACCACCGAGGGCCGTAAGATCAGGGCATGCGGGAACACCTCTCTCACCGCCGCCTCGCCCGCCGCCTTGGTGCGGGCGTAAGCAGATGGCGAAGAGGCATCGGCCCCGATCGCCGAGAGCTGCACGAAGGCCTTGGCGCCTGCCGCCCGCGCCGCTTCCGCCACGTGGCGCGCGCCTTCGTCCTGGACCGACTTGAAGGTCTGATGCCCCGATGGGGCGAGGATACCGACGAGGTTAATGACGGCGTCGGCACCCTCCGCCGGCGCGTTGAGCGAGTGAGGGAAGCGGACATTGGCCTGGACGGCATTGATCTGGCCGACGCCGCCGAGCGGCTGCAAATGACCGGCGAGGTCCGGGCGCCGAACGGCGATGCGCATGCGCGCTCCGGTTCGCGCCAGCGCGCGCACCACGTGGCGTCCGATGAAGC
This sequence comes from uncultured Alphaproteobacteria bacterium, assembly GCA_963732955.1. Classification (GTDB taxonomy): domain Bacteria; phylum Pseudomonadota; class Alphaproteobacteria; order Rhizobiales; family Methyloligellaceae; genus Methyloceanibacter. Next base: position 1,237,093 of record CAVTBH010000003.1, on the reverse strand, counting down.
CCGAGCCGCCATAGATCGTGATCAGGCTGCGATTGCTTAAGGAAATGCTCAACGGTTCGTCCTGCATGATAGAGCGGCGAGGGCCCCGCACGCTGCCTGGAGAAGGAGAAAGAGCAATACACGACCACTCCGAACCCTGTGAAGGCTTCGTCGCGACGGAAGCCGCACGTTCCAGCGGGCGCCCGGTCCTGCCGCCGATTGACTTTGGCGGGTCCCGATCGTACCTCAGGGGGCCTCAAGCCCAGGTGGCGGAACTGGTAGACGCGCTAGCTTCAGGTGCTAGTGCCCGAAAGGGCGTGGAAGTTCGAGTCTTCTCCTGGGCACCACTTTGCGATTTCGGCACGGCGCCGGTCCCTGGCGCCGGCGCCTCTGGCTTAAGCCAATCGAACATGAAGCGATGACGGTCGAGCTGCATCAGAACGATCTGCCGCCAGGCCGGGACTGGGGCAGTGCCGTCGCCATCGACACCGAGACGCTCGGCCTCAACCCCTATCGCGACCGGCTCTGCCTGGTGCAGCTCTCCAAGGGCGACGGCAACGCCGAGCTGGTCCAGATCGGCAAGAACCCGCGCGCGCCCGAGCTGACGCGCCTCCTCACCGATGACAGCGTGCTCAAGATCTTCCATTTCGGCCGCTTCGACATGGCGGTGCTGAAACACACCTTCGGCGTCATGCCGCGGCCGATTTATTGCACCAAGATTGCGTCCCGCATCGCGCGCACGTTCACCGACCGCCACGGCCTCAAGGATCTCTGCCGCGAGCTGCTCGGCATCGAGCTCTCCAAACAGCAGCAGTCCTCCGATTGGGGCACCTCCGAGCTCACCCAGGACCAACTCAATTACGCCGCAAGCGATGTCTTGTATCTCCATGCGCTCAAGGAGAAACTCGACGCCATGCTGGTGCGGGAGGGGCGCGAGCATCTTGCCCGCGCCTGCCTCGCCTTTCTGCCGACCAGGGTCGAGCTCGATCTTGGCGGCTGGGCCGATATCGACCCGTTTGCCCACTAGGGCCGCGACCGGCCGGAAGCCGTTCGGCGCCTTAAGGCCCGGTCGCAATGTGATCAAAGTCTTGCGGCTATTGTCAGGAGGGCCAAGACTGGCCTCGGAGGGGAGCATCCCGTGACATTTGAGGCGCAATTTGCTCCGGGCGCCCACCGCGTGCGGGTGCGCACCGCGGAAGAGAACGAGCGTGCCTTTCTCAGCGCCACCAATCACAGCCGCCTGGTCGCGATCCTGCGCAAGGGCCTGCCGATCCTCGCTGCGGTGGTGTTCGCGGGTTATTTCATTTCCACGCGGCTGAACGTCACCGTTGGCGGCGTCACCGCGAGCGTCAGCGGCATCGAGGTCTCCGATGGCAAGCTGCGCATGGTGAACCCGACGCTGAAGGGCGTCGACAAGAAGAAGGGCGCCTATGTCGTCAGCGCCGACTACGCCGATCAGGACATGACCAATCCGAAACTCGTCGTGCTGCATGCGATCAAGGCGAATCTTACCAGCGGCCAGAATGGCTGGTCGCGCATGCAGGCTGCGCGCGGCCTCTTCAACACCGAACGGGAGCGTCTCGTGATGCAGGACGACATTCGCGTGGCGACGAGCTCGGGCATTACCGGCAAGCTCACCCATGCGAGCCTCGACATGAACAATCAGATCCTGCGCGCACATCAGCGGGTGGTGTTCGATCTGCCGAACGGCTCGGTGCGCGCCAGCGCCATGACCCTCGATTCCGCCGAGAAGACCCTGACCTTCCGCGGCAAGGTCCACGTTCACATCGTCAAGACCGACAAGACCAAGGCCACTGCGAACGGCGCCGCGGCTCCGCCCCAGATCAAGGCGCCCGCCGAGCCCGACCGCGTCGCGCCCGCCGCGGTGCCGGCAGTCTCCATGGAGGCACCGCCGTCGCCATGAGCAAGCATCAGCTCACCACCTGGCGATGGTTCGCAGCGGCGCTTGCCGCTGTGGCGCTGGTCTTCGCCGTCACCGCGCCCGCGCCCACGCACGCGCAAGGCCTGACCAACAATTTCGGCGGCCTCGGCCAAAATTCCGGCGAGCCAATCGACATCGAATCCGACGTGCTCGTGGTCCACGACTCGAAGAAATACGCGACCTTCAAAGGCAACGTGAAGGCCGTGCAGGGCAAGACTACGCTTGAAGCCAGGGAACTCGACGTCCACTACACCGGCAGCGGCGCCGACAGCTTGAACAAGGGAACCGATGCCACGGCCACCGCGAGCAATGACGCCGCCGCCACCGCCGCTACGACTACCGACGCCAAGACCGCGGGCGCCGGCGCGCTTGGCGCCAATGGCACCCAGATCAGCAAGATCGAGGCGCGCGGCTCGGTGGTCATCACCACCGATCAGGATCAGACCACGACCAGCGACTGGGCCCTTTATGACGTGCCGACGCAATTGGTCACGGTCGGCGGCAATGTGGTGTTAATGCAGGGCAAGAATGTGCTAAAGGGAGATCGGCTGGTCATCGATCTCAAGACCGGTGAAAGCCGGTTCGAGAACCAAGGCGACACCGCCACCAAGGGCCGCATTCGCGCCCTGTTCGTGCCGAAACAAGATGCAAAATCCGGCGAGAGCAAGAGCGATGGCCAAGCCGGTGGCAAGAATGCGAGTGGCGGCAAGCCCGCCGCGGCTGCGCCGGCGGCCGCTGCTCCGGCTCAGGACGGAGCGCCGATGCCGCTCATGCCGCCGCCGCAGCAGTGAGTTCGCGTTCCTTTATGCGACGTTAACCGTCGGGGGCCCCAACTGAGGAGCGAAAGGGCAGTGGGCAAATTGCTGTCGTTCCCAGGACGCCGCCAGGCGGTCGCCAAGGGCGAGGATCCCGCCGAAGCCGACTACGGCGATGAGCCGGAAGCGACGCCGAATCCGTTCGCCGGCTGGCTGACGGTGCATTCCGTGGTGAAGAGCTTCAAGAAGCGCACCGTGGTTCGTGGCGTCAGCCTCGAGCTCGCAAGAGGCGAGGCCGTCGGTCTGCTAGGGCCGAACGGCGCCGGCAAGACCACGGTGTTCTACATGATCACCGGCCTCATTCCCGCTGACGAAGGCTCGATCCGGATCGACGGCCGCGACGTGACCAAGCTGCCGATGTATCGCCGCGCCCGGCTCGGTATCGGCTATCTGCCGCAGGAAGCCTCGATCTTTCGCGGCCTCACCGTCGAGGAGAACATCCTCGCGGTGCTGGAGACGGTCGAGCCCGACAAGGCCGAGCGGCAGGTCCAGCTCGATGCCTTGCTGGAAGAGTTCCGCATCACCCGGCTGCGAAAATCTCCAGCCATCCGCCTCTCCGGCGGTGAGCGCCGCCGCGTCGAAATCGCGCGCTCGCTTGCGAGCCGTCCGTCGTTCATGCTGTTGGACGAGCCCTTCGCCGGTATCGACCCCATTGCCGTGGGCGACATCCGCTCGCTGGTGCGCCACCTGACCCAGCGCGGCATCGGCGTGCTCATCACCGACCACAATGTTCGCGAGACGCTCGATCTGGTCGGACGGGCCTATATCATCCATGATGGTATGGTGCTGACCCATGGCACCGCCACCGAAGTCATTAACAATGAGGACGTGCGGCGCGTCTATCTGGGCGATCAGTTCAGAATTTAGGTTTGCTCCCGTTGCGCGTAGCGTCTGAAACCAAGCATGGCCATCACGACAAAGCTTGAGCTTCGCCAGAGCCAAAGCCTGGTGATGACGCCGCAATTGCAGCAGGCGATCAAGCTGCTGCAGCTCTCCAACATGGAGCTCGCCGCCTTCGTCGAGACCGAGCTCGAGCGCAACCCGCTGCTCGAGCGCGCCGAGGGCGAAGAGGGTGCCCCCGTCAATGGCGAGACCTCCGAGCCCGCTCTCAACCTGTTCAAGGACGAGAGCCAGGATGGCGAAGGCGCGAGCCCGGCGCCTGACTTGGATGGCTCCGAGGGCGAAGGCGACTGGCTTGATCTCCAGGCCGACAACAAGGTCCGCGCCGACGAACTCGACACCGAGCCGCAAGACGCCTTTCCCGATGCCGACGGGTTCACCCCCGGCGCTCTCAAGGATTCCGGCTGGAGTGGCCTCACCGGAGGTCAGCGGCTCGAGGACGGCGGCGCCCCCGACCTCGAGGCCTATGTCGCCGAAGAGCGGACGCTGAAGGACCATCTGGCTGACCAGCTCGCACTCGCCTTCTCCGATCCGGCGCGGCGGTTGATCGGACAGCATCTGATCGACATGACCGACGAGGGCGGCTACCTCCGCGGCGATCTCGACGCGCTTGCCGAATTGCTTGGCGCGCCGCGCGAGCTGGTCGAGGAGACGCTTCTCGTGATGCAGGGCTTCGAGCCGTGCGGCGTGTTCGCCCGCGACTTGCGCGAATGCCTGGCGCTGCAGCTGAAGGAGCGCGATCGCTACGATCCGATCATGGCCGCCCTGATCGAGCATCTCGATCTTCTCGGCGCCCATGATCTCGCCCAGCTGAAGCGCGTCTGCGGCATGTCCGACGAGGACCTCTGCGACATGATCCAGGAGGTGAAGCGGCTCAATCCGAAGCCCGGGCTGAAATATGGTACGAGCCCGAGCCAGCCCATTGTCCCTGACGTCCTCATCCGCCCGCTTCCCGACGGCAATTGGCACGTCGAGCTGAACAGCGAGACCTTGCCGCGGGTGTTGGTGAACCAGACCTACTACGCGTGCGTCACCAAGACGCCAATGAAGAAAGAGGACAAGAGCTACCTCGTCGAATGCATGCAGACCGCGAATTGGCTGGTGAAGAGCTTGGACCAGCGCGCCCGCACCATCCTCAAGGTGGCGCAGGAGATCGTGCGCCAGCAGGACGGCTTCTTCACCCACGGCGTGCGCCATCTGAGGCCGTTGAACCTGAAGACCGTGGCCGACGCCATTTCCATGCATGAATCGACCGTGAGCCGCGTCACCGCCAACAAATACATGGCCACCAATCGCGGCCTGTTCGAGCTGAAATATTTCTTCACCTCGTCGATTCCGGCGGCTGGCGACGGCGACGCGCATTCCTCGGAGGCCGTGCGCCACCGCATCAAGGAAATGATCGACGCCGAGCGTGCGAGCGACGTGCTGTCGGACGACAAAATTGTCGACCGGCTGAAGCAGGACGGCGTCGATATCGCGCGGCGCACGGTGGCGAAATATCGCGAGGCGCTGCGCATCCCTTCCTCGGTGCAGCGCCGGCGGCAGAAACGAATCACCACGCGTCCGAGCGTCTAGCCGCGACGCCTCGCCCTGCGCCAAACCGCTGTGTTGACTTCGGAAACCTCACGTGATGGGAGGCTTGGCCGTTAGGGTTTGACACTCCGAAATGAGGGGTCTAGCTTCCGTGCCCGCGGGTGGAAGGTCAGCCGGCAGAAGCAAGGCCAATGCCCCGCACGACTGTCGTCATGCGTCCCGGGGGGACACGAAAAAGACTGGTCTGTCGGCAATAACCGCGGGCGATGACGATACAGGTTACCGGAAAGAATCTAGACGTTGGCGAGGCCTTGCGCGGCTATGTCCAGGAGCGCATTGCTGCCACCGTCGAGAAATATATTGGACGGTTGCCGAATGGGCATGTGCGCGTAGAGAAGGATCACGGGGAGTTCCGCACCAACTGCACCATCCATTTGTGGCAAGGCCTGAGCCTCGAAGCCCATGGATCGGCGCCGGATGCCTATCAGAGTGCCGACCGCGCGTGCGAGCGGCTGGAGAAGCGGGTCCGGCGCTACACCGGCAGGCTAAAACGGCACGGCGCCAGTACGGCCCGCAAGGGGACCCCCGCGACGTCCTACGTGCTGCAATCGCCGCAGGAAGGACAGGAGGAGAGGGATGAGGACAACCCGATCATCATTGCCGAGGCCGAGACTGTCGTACATGAGATGGCGGTAAGCGACGCCGTGATGCAGATGGATCTATCCGACCAGCCTTTCGTTCTGTTCCGTAACGCGACCAGTGGTGAGATCAACGTGGTCTACCGCCGCGACGACGGCAATATCGGCTGGATCGACCCGGCGACGAAGCGTAAGACGCGCGCGCGCCGCTAGCGGTTCCGACCGCTTCGGCGCCACAACGATCAAGAAGAGTGGACAACATGCATCTAGCTGATCTCATCAGCCCCGAGGCGGTGATTCCGTCGCTGAGAGCCAAGACCAAGAAGCAGCTTCTCCAGGAGCTCGCGGCGCGGGCGGCGCGCGTCACCGGCCTGCAAGAGCGCTACGTGTTCGACACCCTGCTCCAACGCGAGCGGCTCGGCTCCACCGGCCTTGGCGAAGGCATCGCCATCCCGCACGGCAAATTCGCCGGGCTGAAGCGGATCGTCGGCATTTTCGCGCGGCTTGCCGAGCCGGTCGACTTCGAGGCCGTCGACGGCGAGCCGGTGGACATCGTCTTCCTCCTGCTCGCGCCAGAGGGCGCCGGCGCCGATCACCTGAAGGCGCTCGCCCGGATCTCGCGCCTCTTGCGCGAGGGCCATGCCGTCGACAAGCTGCGGGCGTCGAAGGACGCTTCCGCCCTCTACGCCGTCCTCACCGCGGAGGCGACGCCCCACGCCGCTTGAGCCTATGCGCCAGCCGCCCGCCTAGCGGTTGGCGAGCTCGGTGATCAGCTCGATCGCCGTCTTCGACATCGCATCGAAGCCGCCAACGCTGAACTCGTTCATCGACACGAACACGGCGATCCCCCGGGTCGGCGCCATGGCGACGAAGCTGAACTCGCCTTGGAGCCCGCCTGACTTCTGCAGGACCAAGGGCCTGTTGCCTTCGGGCTCCATCACCACCCAGCCGAGACCCATCGAGTCCATAGGACCCGCTTCGTCCATGCCGTACACGGGTTTCAGGCCGTCGCGGTGGAGGTAGCTCGCGTGATCGAGGAAGCGCATCTCGCTCTCCTTCGCCGAGAAGCGGTCGAGATGCCATTGCATCCAGCGCAGCATGTCGTTGGCGCTGGAGTATAGGCCGCCGGCGCCGACGATCATGGGCGAGGTCGGCACGAAGGGCATCGGCGAGCCGTCGAAATTGTGGCCCTGCATTGCCCGGCCCTTGTCGCCGTCGGGGAGATCAAAGCTCGTGTCCTTGAGACCAGCGGGGTCGAGCACGCGCTCCTTGAGGAGCTCGGGGTAGGGCTTGCCGCCGGCGTGCGCGAGCGCCTGGGCGAGCATGTCGAAGCCGAAATTCGAGTAGAGGATGCCGGTGCCGGGGGCGAACAGCAGTGGATCGGACTTGAGCGAGTTGACGTAGTCCTCCTTGCTCCGCTCCGCGGTGGCGTTCGCAGCCGACGTCCCTTCGCCCTCGCGCGGCAGGCCCGACGAATGCGTGGCGAGGTCGATCAGCCTGATCTCCTTGCCGTCGCGGGTGGGAATGGTCACGTCCCAGCCGAGCCGGTCCTGGAGCCTGTCGGTGAAGCTCACGGTGCCGTCGGCGACCATGGAGGCGAGGGTGGCGCCGCAAAACACCTTGGTGATCGAGCCGATCCGCATCCTGGTGTCGCCGTCCGGGGTCTTGCCGCTGCCGTCGGCGGTCTCGCCATAGCCATGAACGACGCTCTCGCCGTCGCGGATGGCGCCGATGACCATCCCGGGCACTTTGGCGCTGATGAAGAGGATGGTTCCGGTGAAGTCGACGGTCTCGTCGAGGAGCTTGTCGGCGCCCCGCGCCGGCGGTCCCCCGAGCATCACCAGGAAGCCCAGCCCGATCGCCAACGCCAAACGGACAAAGTTGGTCAGTCGCATGTTCTCACCCGCGAGGTTGCTGCACCGCGCCACTAGGCGCAGACAGCCGCGGGCGCGACAAGCGGAGAAATCAGCGCGGCGACAGCGTTGTGATCAACTCATTGGCAAGCTGACCCATGGCCATGGCGGCGCCGAAGTCGAACTTGTTGATGGCGACGAACACGGCGACACCCTTTGCCGGGGCAAAGGCGATATAGCAGAACATGCCCTGCAGGCCGCCGGCCTTTTGCAGGATGAAGGGCCGATCGTCCTTGGGCATCATGCCGACCCAGGCGAGGCCCATGGCGTCCATACGACCGGACTCGTCCATGCCGGAAACGCGGTCGAGGCCATCGCGCACGAGATAGAGCCCGTGATCGAGGAGGCGGACCTCGGCATCCTTCTCGCCGAAGCGGTCGAGATGCCACTTCATCCAGCGCATGAGATCGTTGGCGGTGGAATAGAGGCCACCCGAGCCGACCACCACGTCGCCGGTCGGAATATCAGGTAGCGGCGAGCCATCGAAATTGTGGCCCTGCATCAGCCGCTGCTTCTGCTCGTCGGAGAGCTTGAACACCGTGTCCTTCATGGCGAGTGGTCCGGTGACGTGCTCCTCGAGCAGCTCGGGGTAGGGCTTCTTCGCCGCGTTCGCGAGGGCGTGAGAGAGAAGATCGAAGCCGAAATTGGAGTAGAGCACCGAGCGCCCCGGCTTGAACAGAAGCGGCTCCGTCTTCACCCAGTTGGCGAAGGCATTGATGGTGATCGGCGCCAACGGATCGTCCTTTGGCCCCGGCTCATGCGGCAGCTCGCGCGGCAAGCCGCCGGCTTGAGTGACGAGATCGATCAGCCGGATCTGGGCCACGTCGTCCCTTCCTGCGAACTCCGGCGCCGTCTTGATCAGAGGCTGCGCCATCTGCACCGTGCCGTCCGCGGTGAGAGCGGCGAGCACCTGGCCGGTGAAGGCCTTGGTGATCGAGCCGAGGCGCATGACGGTGTCGCCGTCGGGAGCGCCGCTCCCTTCACCGGCGCGCTCGCCGTAGCCATGCACCGAGATGTCGCCGTTGCTGACGGCGCCGATGATCAAGCCCGGCACTTTGTGCTCGAGGAAGAACACGCCGCCGGTGAAGTCGACGATCTCGTCGAGAAAGGCGTCGGCGCGTGCCGCGGTGGCGCTAGCGGCTGCAAGGGCGGCAACGGCGAGCACCACGACTGAAGCCGACAGGAGCTTGAGGCAGGCGCGGGTCAATTTGGTCGGTGGTGTTGTCACGGTCCCTCCAGCGTAAAGATCCAGCAAGATAGCTGTCTGACTGTTCGACACTGGCGACCCTACAAGAGGTGGCGAGAGGGGGGAACCGCTGATGGATGCTAAGGTTGACCGGACCGACACTTTGCACCTCAAGTGACGCGTGCTGTCGGCCGAGGGTCAAATGTCACGATTGCATGACGGCTATTTCAGCGCCGGCCTCGACGCCGATCCCGAGCTCGGGGCGTCCATCCGCGGCGAGTTGCGGCGCCAGCAGGACGGCATCGAGCTGATCGCGTCGGAGAACATCGTCTCGCGCCTCGTGCTCGAAGCGCAAGGCTCGGTGCTCACCAACAAGACCGTGGAGGGGCTGCCTTATCAGCGCTATTACGGTGGCGCCGAATTCGCCGACGCCGTCGAGGCGCTTGCGGTTAATCGCGCCCGCGAACTGTTCGGCTGCCACTTCGCCAATGTGCAGCCGCATTCCGGCTCGAACGCCAATGCCGGCGTGTTCCTGGGGTTGCTCGATCTTGGCGATCCGATCCTCTCCATGGACATCGCCGCGGGCGGGCACATCAGCCATGGCCATCCGGCGACGCTGACCGGACGCGACTACACGATTGCGCGCTACGGCGTTGCCCGCGACGACGAGCGTATCGATCTCGAGCAGCTCCGGGATCTTGCGCGCGCGAAGCGTCCGAGGCTGATCGTCGCCGGCGGCACCGCGTACGCGCGCGACATCGACTTTGCCGCGATCCGCGACATTGCCGACGAGGTCGGCGCTTATCTCGTGGTAGACATGGCCCATTTCGCCGGACTGGTCGCGACCGGCCTCTATCCCAACCCGTTCCCGCATGCCCATGTCGTCACCACCACGACCTACAAGTCGTTGCGCGGTGCGCGCGGTGGTCTCGCGCTGTGGAACGACGAGAGCTTGAGCAGCAAGGTCAACAAGGGCATTTTTCCGGGCGTCCAGGGCTCGGTGATGCTGGCCAACGTCGCCGGCAAGGCGGCCTGCTTGGGGGAAGCGCTCCGCCCCGAGTTCAAGCTTTACAATCAGGCGGTGTTGGATAACGCCAAGGCTCTCGCGGCAACGCTCACGGCAAGAGGATTGCGCATCGTCACCGGCGGCACCGACACCGGGTTGATGCTCGTCGATCTCTCGGCCAGAGGCATCACCGGCGATGTCGCGGCGAAGAGCCTGGAGCAAGCGGGGCTCGCGGTGAACAAGAACCAGATCCCGTTCGATCCACGGCCGCCGGAGGCGCCGTCGGGGCTACGCCTTTCGAGCAACGCCGGCACGACGCGCGGCTTCGGCGTCGCCGAGTTCGAGACGATTGGCGCCATGATCGATCGCGTGCTCACCGATCCCGCCGACGAGAGCACCATCGCAGCGATTCGCCTCGAGGTTCTCGACCTCTGCCGGCAACATCCGATCTACTGAATTGCGGTGGGGCTCCTCAGTGCACGCTCAAGGGCACGAGGTCGTTCTCGATGGCGTTGGCGATCGCGGCGCTGCGGCTGTCGGTCAGCGCCAAAGGCGTGCCGTCGGCGCCGAGGACGGCGAACAGATCGATGCCATCGAGCTTACCGCTCAGCGCCGGGAACAGTTCCTGCGCGAGGTCGGTGTCGAGCTGCTTGATATACGCCACTTCACCGTCGCCGAGCTGCTTGAACTCCTTCCGGCTCATGGGAAGGCTCGCTTGGCGGTCGGCTCTTGCAAAATCGTTCATTCGTTTTACTCCGCATCAGAGACTGTGGCGCGTCTTGACGCTGGCGCCCCGCGTGTCCGGCCTCCCGTATCGTGACCGGTAATGGTCACGGTCTTCACCGTCGCCTCCCTGACGGGCCGTTCCAGCTCGATGGCCAGCAGCCCGTTCTTGAGTTTTGCGTTTCGCACCTCGACGCCATCGGCGAGCGCGAAGCTCCGCTTGAACCTGCGGGCGGCGATGCCGCGATAGAGAAAGTCGCGGGTGCCCGCCTCCTCGGCCTGCTGCCCGCAAATCACGAGCTCGCCGTCCTCGACGGTCACCGCGAGCTCATCGAGGCCGAATCCGGCCACGGCGAGCGTGATGCGCAAGACGCCCGCCTGGCCCTCCGCCGCCACGAGCTCGATGTTGTAGGGAGGGTAGCCGCCGGTCTGCGGCGATCTCACCAACTGGGGAACGGCGCGATCGGGCGCCACGTCTCCCAGCCACAGCTCCCCCTTCAGGAGTGTCATGCGCGACATTGTACGAAAGCCCTTTCACCTCAAGCGGCTGCGACATGTCGTAGCGTTCTTAAGGGCCCTAGGCGGCGCCCCTCATAAACGCAAGCCCAGCCCGTTCCGGCGCTGGGCTCTTTAGAACCGCTCTGGATATGGTGAAAATCCCCAGAGGATTCAAGAACTGCGCCGCCCCACTTCACGGCGGGTTGATGGCTCCCCGCGGGGCTTCGCCAGGCGGGCCGACCGGTGGTTAGCGCTTGACCGGCCCGGTCCCCATCGGATGAGGTGGGCCATGCAGTGGTATGTCGATTCGAAACGCGGCGACGACGCCAATGACGGCAAGACCGCCGAGACCCCGTTCGCCAGTATTCAGCACGTTGTTCACGTCGCCACCACCGGGGACACGGTCCTCATTGCCCCGGGCACCTATGACCAGAACCTGCCGAAGCAGATCTCGGTGCTGCGTCAGGCCAATGTCGTCGTCTCGGTGCTCGGCGGCCATTAGCGCCTGACGGCCAATGCCGCCACTGCCTTTCCGACCCCCCTTCAAGATTTGATCTGGCGCAAGGACGCCGCGCGGTCGGCGATGCAGGCTGCAAGCGGTTGGCTTTGCGTCCACACCAAACATTCGCCGCAGCGCAAAGGGGGATGAAATGTCAAACTCAAGGCTACTCTGGCCGACGGAGGAGGAACTCAACCGTCGCTACGGTCTGATGGACCGGATGATGCAGAAGCGCGGCGTTGACGCCGATGCAGCCCGCGAGATGGATGGCGGGCTCGCCTTCCTCGAGGCCCGGGCCAAATGCCGCTACTGCGGCCACGAAGAAGCGTGCCGGCGCTGGCTGACCGTCAAAGCACCCAAGACGTCTCCGGATTTCTGCCCCAACACCACATTTTTCGGGACGAACCTCACCACCGACTGAGGGCGAGAGTCCCCAAGCGCCGCTTGCTCCCGTTGCCCGTCGTGACGCTCAGCGGCCTGAGCCCGAATTTGTCATGTTGTGACAAACGCCACAGCGCGGGAAGGCGCATGTCGGACATGCTCCCGGCTCAACGTCGAGCCTGAGGAGAGGAGATTGTCCCATGTCCCTGAAGTTTGCTGTCGCGGGCCTGCTGGTCCTTGCCGTGACCGATGTCGCCCTTGCGGGCGAAGAGAGAGTCGCCAACACGAGTGGCCCTGATGCCGTGATAAAAAGAGCTAACTCGGGCGCTGCAACGACGCAAGTGCGAGCGCCACGGCCTGCTCTTCACCAGGTGATGAGGAAACGCGCGTCAAGCCGCTAGCGTATCGCTGCCCGGGACTCTGAGCGACCAAGCCCCTTGGGATTTGGTGGAGTCTCGCGCGATCGAACCCCCGAGATAACGCGCGGCATTTCGCCGCGCTTTATCCATAAGACCCGTTTCGGCTGCGCGACATCAGCCGTACGTTAACGTTCGTAGGCTCATGGTCCCCCTTCAAGGATCGGGCGACGGAGCGACGACCATAGCCTACGACCCTCTCACGGCGACCCTCGCCGGCGGTCTCGTCAAGGGCAATCCGCAATTCGGGGCCACTGGCGGCAAGCCCGTGACGCAGCGCTCGCTCCGAGCGCTCGACTGGTCGAATTTCTTCCTGTCCGACGTCCGCGACGGCATCGGTCCGTATCTCGGCGTCTATCTCCTCGCCGCCTATAACTGGGACGCGGGCTCGATCGGCATGGCCATGGCCGCCATGGGCATCGCCATGGTCGTCGCGCAGACCCCGGCCGGAGCACTGATCGACGCAACGACCCAAAAGAGGCTGGTGATGGCCGCCGCCTCGCTCGTCGTCGCGGTCTCCTGCGTGCTCATGACGGTGTTTTCGTCCTTGCTGGCGATTGTCTTCTTCCAGGTTCTTATCGGAATCAGCGCGGCGATCCTCGCGCCGGGTATCGCCGCCCTGACGCTCGGACTGGTCGGCTACCGACGCTATCCCAAACGGCAGGGGAGAAACGAGGTCTTCAATCACGCCGGCAACCTCGTCGCGGCCGCCTTCGCCGGGCTTGTGGGGCAACTCATAGCCTTGCAGTGGCTGTTCTACGCCGTGGCCTTGTTCGCGGTGGGCGCCATCGCCTCGGTCCTGCTCATCCGCAAGAGTGACGTGGACAACGAGCTCGCGCGCGGAGCCAGAAGCGAGATCGTCGAAGGCGAGGAGGAGGAGCAAGCCAATATTTCGAGTTTCGCCGCGGTGATCTCCTCGAAGACGCTGCTCGTCTTCGCGCTTTCCATCGTCCTGTTTCATTTCGCCAATGGGGCGATGCTGCCTCTTGCCGGTCAGTACATGACCCAGGCCTCGCCTAGCAGCGCGCCGGCCTACATGTCGGCCTGCATCATTGCCGCGCAGCTCGTCATGATGCCGGTGGCGAAGTTCACTGGGGACCGAGCCGACGCCTGGGGGCGCCGCCCGATTTTTCTGGTCGCGTTCGCCGCGCTGATCCTGCGCGGCCTGCTCTACACCGTCAGCCCCGATCCGTACTGGATCGTCGGCGTGCAATTGTTGGACGGGATCGGCGCCGGCATCTTCGGGGTTCTCTGGGTGATCGTGGCCGCCGATCTCACACGCGGAACCGGACGCTATAATCTCGTGCTCGGGGCGATCGCCACGGCGGCGAGCCTCGGGGCGGCCCTGAGCAATTTCACCGCTGGCTACGTGGTGGACTGGACCAGCTACCCGGGCGGCTTCCTGTTTCTCTCCGGGTGGGCCGTGGTCGCCTTCCTCGTGTTCTATTTCGGCGTTCCCGAGACCCGCCCGAGCCCGTCGAAGTCTTAAGATGTGACGCGAATACCCTGAAACGACGTGAGGTCTCGGTTAACGCGTGCCCAGCCAGTGATGACATGTCGCACCAGATCAACACGCTCGTGATTGGAAAGAGTCCGATTTCCTGTGCTTCAAAATTAGGCGCAGTAGCCGCATTTCCGGCTACCAGTCCCCAAGGAGCAACCATGAGAAAGTATATCGTCGCGGCGGTCTTAGTCGTTGGCTTCGTTACCCCTGCTCTCGCCGAGCAGTTTTATGTTGCCTTCGACCCTGCCAGCCACAAGTGCACCATGATGCACACCATCCCATCGGGTTCGATGAAGAACATGGGAGGTCCCTACAAGACGAAGGCTGAGGCCAAGAAGGCCATGCACGGCATGAAAGAGTGCACGGCATAGCGAGCTAGCGCTTCATCATTTCTCCTAGAGCGAAGTGGCCCGGCTCCTTTTCGGCTCGGGCCACTTTTATGCGCAGGCTGAAGCCGACGCCGTCGGAGAAGAAGCCCGGGGATAGCAACTCAGGTCCAAAAAGCGCCTCGACGGCCAGCGCCAGCGTATCAGCCCCCGTTGCGTGACGACGTTGATGCGGGTTTCGGGGGGTGAGCGAATATCGAGATAGAGGGAACGGATCAAACCGCCCCTATATACGACGGGCAGCTAAGGCAGTGCCCCAGCGGACTACCTTTTGTTAATTCCCTCCTGCCACCCTAATTCCCGGATCGGTCTTACGATATTTGTGGGGGTCACTATGGCCATCAATACGGTGAGGGAAGTGGTCGGGAATATCGAAGCCATTAATGGGAGTGCCCCATGTCCCACGCCACCTGTGGGACGACCCCTGGCACCCGCATGCTATCGCGTATCGTTGGTGTCGGGTTCGCTTGAGGTCACGGCCCGCCTCAAAAGCACGGACGACTTGGAACTCCTCGTGAGGGTGTTGGAAGCAAACAAGCCCCTGTTTGAGAAGACCGACCGACTGGCGAATGAAGTGTTGACGCTAACTGAGGCGACGGGAGACGCCACCCCTTCGGAACAAGCTTCATTAGGGGACACCGTCGCCGCCTAGACCTTGGGCTGATTCATGCGCCCCCCATGCCAAGCTGCGCTAAACGCCTATTTCGCTAATCCACAGGGTGCGGCATATCTCAGGAGCGAGGTCCTTGAGAAGCGACTGGCGCAGCTCTTCAGGCGGATCGCTGACGGCGAAGAACTTACGGTGAGCGAGGCCGCTGACCGTCTGTTTCTTCCTGTCGAAGTGTTCAGGCATGTATGGGCAGCAGTGCTCTCGACCGAGCATGAAGCGACGTCGTGAAGGCGCGACGCAGGAATGGCGGCGATCTAAGCCAGGCTAGGGATTTCGGTTCACCAGTCGCCGCAACATGATGGCGTAGATCAACGCGGCTACCACTGCTCCGCCTCCAATCAAGTCGAGCACGAACAAAAGCCAGTCTCCACTCAGCATTTCCTAACCCCCTAATGGCGAACGCGAGGCCAAAGGTCCGCGCGGTTTCCCTAAGTAGGCTAGACGGGAGACCTTAAAGGAAACTGATCAGGAGCGTCGGGGACATCTATCGAGTCGATGGAGACCGCCCGGAGATAAGATGCCAAAGGGCAAGTGCATGGGTGTTGTCGGATAGCTACAGCAAGACAGAATCGCCCCGTGCCAGCTAGGTTTCCAATCGAAACCTGGAACTATTTGGCAATCCGTGTCCGCGGGGGTACGGCTGCGGCCTCAAGGCGATGCTAGGATGCCCTTGCCTGGATCATGGGGCCAGGCCCACATCACGATTTGACGGAAGCCCTGGTTTCTCTCGGAGCCAGGGCTTCTTTTTTGCCGCCCGCGACTGGAACTATTGGCCCCTACGTCGGTTTCCTGCCCACAGTTAGGCGTTCAGTGAGGTCCTTTTATCCTGAACAGGGCCCTGCGACATGGTCCACACGGTCCTACTTATCATCACGCTCGGGTGGCTCAGCGTGCTCCGTCTTTCTCGTAAGATCGTCAGACGAGCGTCTCGTCGCGAGCAATTCTTGCCCTGATGCTAGCCCGTCGGTCGCTGAAGGCGTCCCGCCAGAGCGGGATGACACCCGGCGCCTTCCTGCGATTGAGGGATGGTGGAGCCAGGCGGGATCGAACCGCCGACCTCGTGAATGCCATTCACGCGCTCTCCCAACTGAGCTATGGCCCCGCGACACGTCGGTGTCTTGAGAGGGTGAGATTTAGGCGCGCCCGCGCCCCCTGTCAAAGCAAGGGTGCGCCGCGCCCGGACCCCGCCAGCCTCTTCTGATCTAACTCTCTTCCTTCTCCGGTCCGCCGACGATGCCGGTCACGTCGGCCTCCTCGTCGCCCTCCGGCTCCTCGAGGAAGGTATCGTCGTCGTCAGCGGCAGGAATTTGGGCGTCGTCGTCACCGAGATCGACGATCTCCTCGTCCTCGTCGACCGCGACATCGTCGCCACCCTCTTCGACCTCTTCAAGACTGATGGTCTCCGGCCCTTCGGCGGCGACCGTCTCGATCTCTTCCTCTACCTTCGGCCGCGCTTCCGGTGCCGGCGCCCGTTCGCCCCGGCGCGATGTCGGTGGCGTCACCTGATATACGGTCTGGCACACGGGGCAGACGATCGGATTGCGGCTGAGATCATAAAATCGCGCGCCGCAGCTCTGGCAAACGCGCTTCGTTCCCCTCGCGGGCTTGGACATGATGATCCTCGATTACTTGGCCCCAGATTTCGCCCCCCATTGCCACGCTTGTCTGGTGCTGTCAAAAGCTATCACGAGCCCCTGAATACCCGAAAATCAAGGCCCATGACCAAGCCTCTCACCGCCGCGCCTTCACGGTCTTTGTCTGGCCGCGCGCGGGTGCCGGGCGACAAGTCGATCTCGCACCGGGCCCTGATCCTCGGCGCCCTCGCCACGGGGCGAACGCGCATTACCGGCCTGCTCGAGGCCGATGACGTCATGGCCACGGCCCGTGCCGTCGCGGCCCTTGGCGCCGAGGTGACCCGGGAGAATGGTGCCATCGAAGTCAAGGGCCAGGGCGTCGGCGGGTTGCATCGCCCACTAGGTAGCCTCGATTTCGGCAATTCCGGGACCGGCTCGAGGCTGATGCTTGGGGTGGTGGCCGGCCATGACATGGAGGCTTGCTTCACCGGCGATGCCTCGCTTTCTAAGCGCCCCATGGGCCGCGTGCTGAAACCGCTCCGCCGCATGGGCCTCGCCACCGCGGAGGCGGCGCAGACGCTGCCTCTCACCGTTAAGGGCACGCCAGACCTCGTCCCCATCGTCTACGAGCTCCCCGTGGCCTCGGCCCAAGTAAAGTCGGCGGTGCTGCTTGCCGGGCTTCATGCCCCGGGGCGCACCACCGTGATCGAGCCGATAGCGAGCCGCGATCATACCGAGCGCATGTTCACCCATTTCGGCGCCGAGGTGACGGTCAAGGACGAGGCTGACGGTCGCCGCGCCGTCAGTGTCCGCGGCGACGCCGAGCTTGAGGGCGTCGACCTCGCCGTGCCCGGCGATCCGAGCTCTGCCGCCTTTGCCATTGCCGCGGCGCTGATCTCTCCGCGCTCGGAGATCGTGCTTGAAGGGGTGCTCATGAATCCGACCCGCACCGGATTCATCGAGACGCTGCGCGACATGGGGGCCAGGATCCAGCTTGTCGATATGCGCCATGAAGGCCGCGAGCCGGTCGGCGATTTGAAGGTCGCGGCGAGCGCGCTTCGTGGTGTCACCGTGCCGGCCGCCCGCGCGCCGAGCATGATCGATGAATATCCGATGCTTGCGGTCCTCGCCGCCTTCGCCGAGGGCGAGACGCGCATGGAAGGCTTGTCGGAGCTCAGGGTGAAGGAGAGCGACCGTCTTGCCGCTACCGCCGCGGGCCTTGCCGCCTGCGGCGTCGAGGCGTGGATCGAAGGCGACGATCTGATCGTGGTCGGCAGGGGCGCCGTCCCTGGGGGCGCCATGGTCGAGACCCACATGGACCATCGCATCGCCATGGCCTTCCTCATTCTTGGCCTCGGCGCCGAGCAGCCGGTCACCGTCGACGACATCGCCATGATCGCCACGAGTTTTCCGGACTTCGTGCCGCTGATGACGAAGCTCGGAGCCGAGTTCAGATGATCATCGCCATTGACGGGCCGGCAGCCTCGGGCAAGGGCACGATCGGCAAGCGCGTCGCCGTCCACTACCGGCTCGCTTATCTCGACACCGGCAGCCTCTACCGCGCCGTGGCCAGGGACACCATGGCCCGGGGCGATGATCCGGCAAACGCGGTGGCGGCGGCCGTGAGCGCTGAGCGGCTCGACCCCTCGACCCTGGACGATCCGAGATTGCGGGAGCCTGGGCTCGGGGAAGCTGCCTCCCTCGTTGCCAAACATGCCGCGGTGCGCGCGGCGCTCCTTGCCTATCAGCGTCAGTTCGCCCGCGCCGAACAAGGCGCCGTGCTTGACGGGCGAGATATCGGCACGGTGATTTGCCCCGATGCCGAGGTCAAACTCTTCGTCACCGCGACGCCGGAAGAGCGGGCGGCCCGCCGCTATCTGGAGTTGAATCAGTCCAGTGCGGCCGTGAGCGAGCAGGAGGTCCTCGCCGATATCCGGCGGCGCGACGAGCGCGACGCCGGCAGGGCCGCGGCGCCCTTGCGAAAAGCCCCTGACGCGTACTTGCTCGACACCACGAATTTGGATATAGACGCCGCGTTCGAGGCTGCCATCGACCTGATCGATGCTGCGCTTGCGCGTGCCGGGTGCGCCCCGTAAAGAGGGTCGTGCCCCTTTCGCATTAGCGCTCCATTCCGATGCTTTCGCCGACGAAAAGGGCGGGAACACCGTGACGGCAGCGAACGGACTTGCCCCCTCGCCATCCGCGAATGTCACCGCGCCGGCATTGGGGTTTGGGTTTCACGGCGTGACAGGGATCTTGAGCAGGAGTTTCGATGAACGAGCCGCAAGCAAGTATCAGCCATCCGAGCCACGATGAGTTCGCGGCCCTGCTCGAAGAGTCGCTGACCGGCACCGCGCTGCAAGAGGGCAGCGTCATCAGGGGCACCATCGTCGGGATCGAGAAGGACGTTGCGGTGATCGACGTCGGCCTCAAGACCGAAGGCCGCGTGCCCCTCAAGGAATTCAGCATTTCAGGTCGCCCTGCGGGCCTTTCGGTCGGCGATGAGGTCGATGTTTATCTCGAGCGCGTCGAGAACTCCGCCGGTGAGGCTGTGCTGTCGCGCGAGAAGGCGCGGCGCGAGGAGAGCTGGACCCGACTCGAGGAGAAGTACAAGGCCGGCGAGCGCGTCGAAGGCGTGATTTTCAATCGCGTCAAGGGCGGCTTCACCGTCGACCTCGACGGGGCGGTGGCCTTCCTTCCCGGCAGCCAGGTCGACATTCGCCCGATCCGCGACGTCGGTCCGCTGATGAACATGCCGCAGCCGTTCCAGATCCTGAAGATGGACCGCCGCCGCGGCAACATCGTCGTCTCCCGCCGCTCGGTGCTGGAGGAGACGCGCGCCGAGAAGCGGAGCGAGATCGTGGCCCGCCTCGAAGAGGGCCAGGTCATCGAAGGCGTGGTCAAGAACATCACCGACTACGGCGCCTTCATCGACCTTGGCGGCATCGACGGCCTGCTCCATGTCACCGACATGGCGTGGAGGCGCGTCGCCCATCCGAGCGAGATCGTGAATGTCGGCGACAGCGTCAAAGTTCAGATCATCCGCATCAATCCCGAGACCCAACGCATCAGCCTCGGCATCAAGCAGCTCGAGGCCGATCCGTGGCAGGGCATTGCCGCCAAATATCCAGTCGGGGCGCGGCTCAAGGGCACGGTCACCAATATCACCGACTACGGCGCCTTCGTCGAGCTCGAGCCCGGCGTCGAGGGCCTGATCCACGTCTCGGAGATGAGCTGGACCAAAAAGAACATCCATCCCGGCAAGATCATTTCGACGAGCCAGGAGGTCGAGGTCCAGGTGCTCGAGGTCGATCCCGAGAAGCGCCGCATCTCGCTCGGCCTCAAGCAGACCCAGGAGAACCCGTGGGTCGCGTTTGCCGCCAATCACCCGCCCGGCACCAATATCGAGGGCCCGATCCGCAACATCACCGAATTCGGTCTGTTCGTCGGCCTCGATGGCGGCATCGACGGCATGGTGCATCTTTCGGATCTGGACTGGTCCAAGTCTGGGGAGGAAGCCCTCAAGGAATACAACAAGGGCGATGACGTCAAAGCCGTGGTGCTCGAGGCCGACGCCGAGAAGGAGCGCATCAGCCTCGGCATCAAGCAGCTGACGCCCGATCCGTTCGCCGCAGGCACGCCGAGCGCCAAGCTGAAGAAGGGCATGCGCGTCACCTGCGAGGTGCTCGCCGTCAAGGACAACGGCCTCGACGTCAAGATCATGGCCAACGACCTCACCACCTTCATCCGCCGCTCTGACCTGTCGCGCGACCGTTCCGAGCAGCGCCCCGAGCGCTTCGGCGTCGGCGAGAAGTTCGATGCCCTCGTGACCCAGGTCGATGCCAAGGCGCGCAAGATCGCCGTCTCGATCAAGGCACTGGAGATCGCCGAGGAGAAGGAAGCCGTGGCCCAATACGGCTCGACCGACTCTGGCGCGTCTCTCGGCGACATTCTCGGCGCCGCCTTGAGCCGGGCCAAGGGCGACGAGGGCGAGGACGAGGAGCCTGCCGAGAAGCCGAAACGGAAGCGCGCGGCGAAGGCTGACAAGGCCGAGGACGCGGCGGACGACAGCGCCGAGTCCGAGGAGTAAGCGCGGCTTGAGGCTAGGCTGGGCGCCCGGAGCCTTTTGCGCGCCCCGGGCGTAAGTCCATCGATCTTGTGGAAAGATCCGAACGTGCTCGAAGCCGAAACCGTGATTGACCGCCGCCGTTTGAGGCGGCGGCTGACCTTTTGGCGCATTGCCGCCATCGTCTTCGCCGTGCTGTTCCTGTCCGTTTGGATTTCCGGCGACCAGCGCTTCGGCCCGTCGACGCTTTTGCCCCACATCGCCCGGGTCCAGATCAGCGGCATCATCACCGACGACCAGAAGCTGCAGGAACTGCTCGACAAGGTGGCGAAGTCCGACCGGGTCAAGGCGGTGATCCTCGACATCAACAGCCCTGGCGGGACCACCACGGGCGGCGAGGCCTTGTATGACGCGATCCGCAGGGTGGCCGAGAAGAAGCCCGTGGTCGCCGTCTGTGGCACGCTTGCCACATCCGCCGCTTATATCGCTGCTATCGCCACCGACCGCATCTTCGTCTACGGCAACACCATCACGGGCTCCGTCGGCGTCATCTTCCAATGGGCCGACGTCACCGAGCTGATGAAAACGCTTGGGGTCAAGATGGAAGAGGTCAAGAGCGGACCCTTGAAGGCGGTGCCGAACCCGTTCGAGCCGACCGACGACAAGGCCCGCGCTGTCGCCGAGGAGATGGTCCAGGATGCCAAGGTCTGGTTCGTCGACCTTGTTGCCAAACGGCGCGATATCAAGCCCGACGCCATCCCAGGCCTCACCGATGGCCGGATCTATTCGGGCCGCCAGGCCGTCGGATTCAAGCTCGTGGACGAGATCGGCGACGAGAGGGCGGCCAAGCGGTGGCTGGAGAAGGAGCGCAAGGTGACGTCCGGTCTCTCCATCGTCGATTGGAAGCCCAAGACCGAAAGCAGCGGGGCCTTGAGTTGGCTATTCGGCTCGATCGCGTCCGTTCTCGGCGTCTCTGGTGACAAGCTTGCGTTCCTTTTCGGTCAAGTTTCGGAAGGACTTAAGCTTGACGGTCTGGTTTCCGTTTGGCAACCTCAAGGACGCTAGCGGGGGTTGTGGCCGGTCAATCCGCCGGTCAGTGGGGCAACCAATGATCAAATCGGAATTGATTCAGCGCGTCGCTGCGGCAAACCCGCATTTGTTTCAGCGCGACGTCGAGCGCATCATCAACATCGTGCTTGATGAGATCACCGGCGCTCTCGCTCGCGGCGACCGCGTCGAGCTTCGCGGCTTTGGCGCCTTCACGGTGAAGCATCGCGCTGCCCGGCAGGGTCGCAATCCACGCACCGGCGACACGGTTTTTGTCGAGGACAAATTCGTGCCCTTCTTCAAGACCGGTAAGGAGTTGCGCGAGCGCCTCAACCGCGAGGATGGCTCCGGTAGGAGCTAGAGCGTCTCGCCTGATGGAGCGGCTGTGAATGCGCAGGCTGCTGGCAGCCTTGATTGTCGTGCCTCTGGCGCTGCTGCTCATCGCCCTTGCCGTGGCGAACCGCAAGCCGGTGGCGCTCTCCCTCAATCCGTTCGACGGCACCTCCGGTTTTGGCCTCGAGGCGCCGCTGTTCCTGTTCCTGTTCGGCGCCTTTGCTCTTGGGCTCATTGTCGGCGGTTTTGCCACCTGGCTGGGCCAGGGCGCGTGGCGGTCGATGGCCCGGACCCAAGCCCGCGAGGCGACGTCCTGGCGCCGCCAGGCTGAGCGTCTGGAAAAGGAACTCGAGGGCCCCGACGCGAGGCCGAACCGGGCGCGCCTCCCGGCCGAATAGGCTCCTGCCACCCTGAATTGCGCTCCTGCGCTCCCGCGCTCTGACGGGGAGAATTGCTGCACTGCGATGGACTTGGGCCCGCAGATTGCATAGGGTGGCGCCGAGATTGGGCCTCTTTTCGCCCGAACCCCCTCATCCTCATGATGTGCGTCAAGTGTCGGTGAAGGTGAAGATATGCGGCGTGCGAACGCCCGCCATCCTTGACGTCGCGGCCGAGGCCGGCGCCGACTATATCGGCTTGATCTTTTTCCCCAAAAGCCCCCGCCATATTGAGCCCGGGGCGGCGCGGGCGCTGGTTGAGCGCGCGCGGGGCAAGATCAAGACCGTCGCGGTCCTGGTCGATCCTGATGACGCGGCTGTCGATCGCGTGGCGAAGGAGGTCGCTCCCGATTTCCTCCAGCTTCACGGCAGCGAGACGCCTGAGCGCGCCGCGGCCATCAAGGCGAGGAGCGGCTTGCCGATCATCAAGGCGATTTCGGTCGAGGCGCGTGGCGATGCGGCGAAGGCGTCGGCCTATCGGGGCATCGCCGAGCTGATCCTATTTGACGCCAAAGCCGATCCCGCGGCACTGCTTCCGGGCGGCAATGGCGTCGTCTTCGACTGGACCGCGCTGGCAGGTCCCTCCATCGACCGCCCCTTTGCGCTCTCGGGCGGTCTTAACGCCGCCAACGTCGGCGAGGCGATCGCCGTCACGCGCGCGAGCCTGGTCGATGTGTCGTCGGGGGTGGAGCGGGCGCCCGGCGACAAGGATGCCGGCCTTGTGCGTGACTTTATCAGCGCCGCCAAAGCGGCCGGACCGGAACTGAAAGCCAAAGCCTCATGAGCGCCATACCCACACAGACGCCGCCGAACAGCTATCGCACCGGCCCCGACGAGCGCGGTCATTTCGGCCTCTATGGCGGCCGCTTCGTCGCCGAGACGCTGATGCCACTGATCCTCGACCTCGAGCGGGCCTATAACGTCGCCAAGGCTGACCCCGCGTTCCAGGCCGAGATGAACGGTTATCTCGCAACCTATGTCGGGCGGCCGTCGCCGCTCTATTTTGCCGAGCGGCTGACCGCGCATTGCGGGGGTGCGAAAATCTATTTCAAGCGCGAGGAGCTCAATCACACCGGCGCGCACAAGGTGAACAATGTCCTCGGCCAGATCATGCTCGCGCGCCGCATGGGCAAGACGCGCGTCATCGCCGAGACCGGCGCCGGGATGCATGGCGTCGCTACGGCCACGCTGTGCGCCAAGTTCGGTCTGCCCTGCATCGTCTATATGGGTTCCGTCGACGTCGAGCGGCAGAAGCCGAACGTGCTGCGCATGAAGATGCTTGGTGCCGAGGTCCGTGCCGTCGAATCCGGCTCCAAGACGCTGAAGGATGCGATGAACGAGGCGTTGCGCGATTGGGTCTCAAACGTGCACGACACCTTCTATTGCATCGGCACCGTGGCGGGACCGCATCCTTATCCGGCCATGGTGCGCGACTTCCAGTCGGTCATCGGCCGCGAGACGCGCGAGCAGATCCTTGCCGCCGAGAACCGGCTTCCGGATTCGCTCATCGCCTGCATCGGCGGCGGCTCCAACGCCATGGGCCTGTTCCATCCCTTCCTCGACGAGCGCGGCATCGAAATCTACGGCGTCGAAGCAGCCGGCCTCGGTGTCGACACCGGCAAGCATGCGGCGTCGATTGCCGGCGGCAGGCCCGGCGTGCTGCATGGCAATCGCACCTATCTCTTGATGGACGACGACGGCCAGATCGAGGAGGCGCATTCGATCTCGGCGGGGCTCGATTACCCCGGCATCGGACCGGAGCACGCCTGGCTGAATGATATCGGCCGCGTGCAATTCCTCTCGGCGACCGACGAGGAGGCGGTGGCGGCGTTCCAGCTCTGCAGCAAGCTCGAAGGCATCATCCCGGCGCTCGAGCCCGCGCATGCGCTCGCCCGCGTGTTCGACCTCGCACCTCAGAAGCCGAAGGATCACCTGATGGTGGTCAATCTCTCCGGGCGCGGCGACAAGGACCTCGACTCCGTCGCGAGCTATTTGAGCGCGAGGATGCGGGGAGCAAGTTGACGATCGGCATGACCAAGACGCGCATCGATAAACGGTTTGAGGCGTTGAAGCGCGAAGGCCGCGCCGGTCTCATCAGCTTCATCACCGCGGGCGATCCCGACTACGACACCTCGCTCGCGCTGTTGCAGGGGCTGCCACGCGCCGGCGCCGACATCATCGAGCTCGGCATGCCGTTCTCGGACCCCATGGCCGACGGCCCGGCGATCCAGGCCTCGTCGCAGCGGGCGCTGCATGGGGGCCAAACCATGGTCAAGACGCTGCGGATGGTTAAGGCCTTCCGCGACGCCGATGGCACCACCCCCATCGTGCTAATGGGCTACTACAACCCCATATATATCTATGGTGTCGACCGGTTCTTGCAGGACGCAGTCGCCGCCGGTGTCGATGGACTGATCGTGGTAGATATGCCGCCGGAAGAAGACGCGGAGCTTTGCCCGCCGGCGCAGCAAGCCGGCCTCAACTTCATTCGTCTGGCAACGCCGACGACGGACGCGAAACGCTTGCCCACCGTGCTCGCAAATACCTCCGGCTTCGTCTATTACGTGTCCATCGCCGGTATCACCGGCACTGCCGCGCCTGACCTTGGCGATGTCGCCGCTCATCTCGGCCGCATCAAGCAATCGACTTCGATGCCGATCGCGGTCGGCTTCGGCGTCAAGACCAAGGATCAGGTCAGTGCCATCGCCAAGATCGCCGAGGGCGTCGTCGTTGGCTCGGCACTGGTCACGGCGCTGGCGCAAAGCCTCGACGAGGACGGCAAGGCGACGCCCGAGACGGCGCCACGAGTTCTTAACCTTGTCGAGCAACTGGCATCGGCCTTGCGTGAACCTTTGGCTGCTGCCGCGCTTTAGGCATGATTTGAGCGTTTAGGTAGGTATTGCGGACCTTTGAAAGGTCGATAGACCCGTGAACTGGATCAATAGCGTCGTCAGACCCAAGATCAGGAGCATCCTTCGCAAGAAGGAGATGCCCGACAATCTGTGGGTGAAGTGCCCCGAGACGGGGCAGATGATCTACTACAAGGATCTCGAAGCCAACCAATTCGTAGTGCCTGGCTCGAACTACCACATGCGCGTCTCGGCACCAGCGCGCCTCCGCACCCTGTTCGACGACGGCGAATACGAGACCATCGCCCTGCCGGAGGTTCCGCTCGATCCGCTGAAATTCCGCGACGAGCGCCGCTACACCGACCGCCTCAAGGACGCCCGCAACAAGACCGGCCTCGCCGACGCCGTGCTCGCCGGCGCCGGGCGGCTTCAAGGCGAGGAGATCGTCGCGGCGGTGCAGGATTTCGATTTCATGGGTGGGTCGCTCGGCACCGGTGCGGGCGAGGCGGTGATCGCCGGCATGCGCGCCGCGGTCAATCGCGAGAGCCCGTTCATTTTGTTCGCAGCGTCAGGCGGCGCCCGCATGCAGGAAGGTATCCTGTCCTTGATGCAGATGCCACGCACCACCGTCGCGGTGCAGGAGCTTCGCGAGGCAAAGCTGCCTTACATCGTGGTCCTGACCCATCCCACCACCGGCGGCGTCACCGCTTCCTACGCCATGCTCGGCGACGTCCAGATCGCCGAGCCCGGCGCCCTGATCGGCTTCGCCGGTCCCCGCGTCATCGAGCAGACCATCCGCGAGCAGCTCCCGAACGGGTTCCAGCGCGCCGAATATCTTCATGCCCACGGCATGGTGGACATGGTGGTGCATCGCCATGCCTTGCGCGACACGCTTTCGCGCATCTGCCACTTGCTCACCCACCGCCAGCCCGGACG
Source organism: uncultured Alphaproteobacteria bacterium (assembly GCA_963732955.1). Lineage (GTDB taxonomy): Bacteria > Pseudomonadota > Alphaproteobacteria > Rhizobiales > Methyloligellaceae > Methyloceanibacter. Next base: position 1,210,862 of record CAVTBH010000003.1, on the reverse strand, counting down.
CGACATCGCGATCCCGGATCAAATTGACGGCGTCAGCGCCCACACAGCACCGGCATCGACCATCGCCAGGCTCGACGACGATGACGACGACATTGTCGATCTCGAGATCGAGGACAGCGATGAGGACGAGATGCGGGCGCTGACCAACGGCGTCGATCCCCACCCGCCAGGAAGCGTCTAGGGCCTGACTTCTTTGACCAACTTGCCGCACAGCGACGAGGGCCGCTTGCCCCTGCCTTCGGGCAGCACCACGCTGCTCGAGCGCCTCAAGGCGCTGCACCCGCAATCGATCGACCTGTCGCTTGGCCGTATCGAGCGCCTGCTCGCGGCGCTCGGGCATCCGGAGCGGCGGCTGCCGCCCGTGGTCCATGTCGCCGGCACTAACGGCAAGGGATCGCTTCTCGCCTTTCTCCGCGCCACGGCCGAGGCCCTCGGCAAGCGCGTGCATGTCTACACCTCGCCGCATCTCGTCAATTTTCACGAGCGGGTCGTCCTTGCCGGACCCGACGGCGACGCGCCGATCTCGGAGGAGAGATTGATCGATTGCCTCGCCCGCGCCGAGGGCGCGAATGGCGGCGAGCTGATCACGCTGTTCGAGATCACCACCGCCGCGGCTTTCATCGCCTTCGCCGAGACGCCGGCCGATCTTCTCTTGCTTGAGACCGGTCTCGGCGGGCGCCTCGACGCCACCAATGTCGTCGAGAAACCGCTGGTCACGGCGATCACGCCGATCTCCATCGATCACGTTTCCTTCCTCGGCGACACGCTCACGGCCATCGCCGGCGAGAAGGCCGGCATCCTCAAGCCCGGTGTTCCTTGCGTCGTGGGCCGCCAGGAGCTGGAGGCGCTCCGCGTCATCGAAGCGCGGGCCGACGAGATCGGGGCGCCGCTTCACGTGTTCGGCCGCGATTTCGACGTGTTCGAGCAGCACAAGCGCCTGATCTTCCAGACCCCGACGAGGTTGCTCGACTTGCCGTTGCCGCGCCTCGCCGGCCGCCACCAGCTCGACAATGCCGGCGGCGCTATCGCCACGGCGAGCGTCGTGTTCGGCGACGAGCTCAACATGGAGGCTCTCGAATACGGACTGACTCATGCCGAATGGCCGGCACGGCTCGAGCGCCTGCCGCCCGGCGCGCTCTATACCTTTGTCGATGACGACACCGAGATCTGGCTCGACGGCGGCCACAACGCCGCTGGCGGTCAGGCTATTTCGCATGCCGTCGCCGAACTCGACGACCGCGTGCCGCGTCCCGTGCATCTCATCTGGGGCATGATGGAGACCAAGGATGCCCATGCCTTCATCGCGCCGTTCAAGGGGCTGGTCGAGCGCGTCTATACCGTGCCGATCCCCGAGGAGCAGAACGCCTTCGATGCCGAAGAACTTGCCGAAGTCGCCGCCAGCGAAGGCTTCACCGTGACCGCGGCCAAGAGCGTGCCGCACGCGCTTTTGCAGTCACGCGCGGCCTTCAGCGAGCCCGGACGCGTCTTGATCTGCGGCTCGCTCTATCTCGCGGGCCACGTCCTCAAGCTGCACCGTTAAATTGCTGACTTAAGCGGCGACACCGACGTTGCCGCTGATCCAATCGGCGAGCCGGCCCTTGGGCAGGGCGCCGGTCTGGGTGGCCAACAGCTGTCCGTCCTTGAAGATCATCAGCGTCGGGATTGCGCGCACATTGTAACGTGACGGCGTGCGCTGATTCTCGTCGATGTTCAGCTTGACGATCTTGACCTTGCCGTGGAGGTCCTTGGCAATTTCCTCGAGCGCCGGGCCGATCTGCCGGCACGGACCGCACCATTCAGCCCAGAAATCGACCACGACCGGAGTGGACGATTTGAGCACGTCGGCCTCAAAGGTGTCGTCGGAAACAGTGGAAGTTGCCATTTGATTCTCCTAAAGCGCCGGCGTTCGCGCGCGAAATCGCCGGTCTTGTCGTCGTTAGCGAACCTAGGTGCGCCCCCCTCCCGCGTCAAGGCTGGCACCTCTCGCCAGGATGCGACCTTCTGCGGGATCAAGCAGAGTTGATGGAATTTCCATCAATTTCGGCCCGTCGGTCCACACGATCGCGGCGCGCAAGGGTTTGCCCGGGAACAGCGCCTTGAGCGCCAGCCGATAGGCGGCGAGCTGTGCGATGTAACCCGGTGCAACCTCTCCGGGGTCCGAGGGCGGTGGCCGATTCGTCTTGTAATCGAGGATGAGCAGACCATCGTGGAGGACGGCGAGACGGTCGATCTGGCCCGAAAGCGCGTAGCCCGGGCCGATGCCGAACCGCGCCACGACCGGCACCTCGCTCAAGCTCCCCGGCGCGAACAGCGGGGCAAAGCGCGGATCGCGCACGGTCGCGAGCGTCTCGCCGACGATCTCCTCCTGCATGGCCGCGGGCAGGCTCGCGCCGCGGGCGGCGACGAAGGCCCGCGCCGCGCGCTCCTGCTCGCCTATGTCGACCTCGGGCAGGTATTGCAGCAGCGTGTGGGTGAGCCGCCCGCGCGAGAAGCGGTGGTTGGCGGCAAGCGCGAGCGGCCCGAGCGGCGGTTGCTCGGAGAGCGTAGCGCGTCCGTCGGTGTCAGGACCGAGCCGCGACGGCGCCAGCAACAACGGCGAGGGCTCATGCTTGGCGACCTTCAGAGCCCAACCCGGCAGCGGCGGCGGCGCCATTGCCGCCGGACTTGCGGCGATCTTCGCCGCGAACACCGTCGGCACGTTCTCGAGCCGGCGCACCAGCCGGCCGTCGTCGCCTTCGACCTCGGTCAAAAGCCCCGCCAATCCGTTGGACACAAGCTCGTACCAGCACCCCTCGGGCGGCGCCTTGTGGCCGTGCCAGCCGCAGACATAGAGCCGGTCGCGGGCGCGGGTCATGGCGACGTAAAGCTGGCGGTGATACTCGTCGGTCTCGGCCTTGCGCACCTCGTCCTTGGCATCGTCGATGATGTCGAAACTCGGGGCGCCGGAGAGCCAGACGATATGGCCGACCTCGCCTGGAGCCGCGCCGGCGCGAGGAAGCGTGTAGAGGCTCACCCCCTGGCGGCGCGGCAAGGTGCAGGTGTCCGGCAAGAACACGATCGGCGCCTGCAAGCCTTTGGCGCCATGGACCGTCATGATGCGGACCTCGTCGCGTTCCTGCTCCATGTCGCGCTTGATCTCGAGGTCGCTCAGGCGCAGCGCGTTGATGAAGCCTTGGAGCGACGGCGCGGCCTCGCGGTCGTAGGCGAGCGCCAGATCGAGAAACTCGTCGAGCGCCTCGGCAGCCTCGGGGCCCAGCCGGGTCAGCATGCGCTTGCGCATCTCCTGCCCGTTCTCGCCGAGAAGCTCGAGGACGAACTCGTAAGGCGGAACGAGGTCGACGCGGCCGAGCCAGCGTGACAGCCGGTCGTCGGCCTCGGCGAAGCGCGGATCATCGGCCTTCGACCTGAGTGCCGCCCACAACGATGACGGGCGCTTGTAGGCGAGCGCGAAGAGATCGTCGTCGTCGAGCCCGAACAGGGGGCTTTTCAGCACTGTGGCGAGGGCAAGATCGTCCTCCGGCATCAGCATGACATCGGCAAGCGAGACGAGGTCCTGCACCGCGAGCTGCTCGAGGAGCCGCATGCGGTCGGCACCGGCGACGGGGACGTCGGCGCGCTTCAGCGCCCTGATCATCGGCGTGGTGAACGGATCGCGGCGGCGGACCAGGATGAGAATGTCGCCGGGGCGCACCTTCCTCCCGGCCGAGACCAGCTCTTCGCCATCAGCGAGCCAGGACGTGATCAGCTTGGCGATGCGTTGGCAGAGCGCCTCGACCGCGCGCGTCGTGCCGCCGCCCTCGCCCCAAGGCTCGAAGGGCGGCGACGCATCCGGCTTCGCCTCGGTCTCCGGCTGCCATAGCTCGACGCGCCCGGCCTCGCCTTTGCGGGACGGGTAGTGCGCGATGACGCCGGTGCCGTCGAAGCTGAGGCCATCCGTTGCGGGCGGCCCGGCAAACACAGCGTCGACAGCCTGAAGCACGGGCTCGGTCGAGCGGAACGAGACGTTGAGCGGCACCTCATGCCAAGTGAGATCGGCGGCAAAGGCCTTGGCACGAAACGCGCGGCCAACGGCGCCGAACCGCACCGGGTCGGCGCCCTGGAAGCTGTAGATCGACTGCTTCTCGTCGCCGACCGCGAACAGCGTGCGCAGGCTCTCACTTGCGCCGATGCCGGCGAAGAATTCCTCCGCCAGCCGCTCGATGATCGACCATTGCTCAGGATTGGTGTCTTGCGCCTCGTCGACGAGGATGTGGTCGATGCCGCCGTCGATCTTGAACAGGACCCAGGCGGCGGCGCCGGCGCGCAACAGCAAATTGCGGACCTTGAGAATCAGGTCGTCATAGTCGAGCACGGCCTCGATCTTCTTGGCGCGGGAATAGTCGGCGTGGATCCGGTCGGCGAGTGCCAACAGCGCGCCGCTTGCCTCGGCGCACATGAGCTGACCCCGCCTGAGAAAGAGCGCGGCATAGCGCGCCTGCGCGGTGTCGAGCGTGGCGCACAGGCTTGCGTTCGCCTGCTTCACGGCCTTGCTGCACATCCGCGCGCGGGGTTGATCGGTGCCGGTGAGAAACGCCTTTCGCAATGCCTCGGCGCGCTCGGCACCGCGCGCCCCTTTGGCACGGAGCAGCGCGTCACCGAGGTTGCGATCGTCTCCGGTGGCGCCGTTAAGGCGGAGGGCGTCGAGCAGGTCCTCGATGTCGCTGTCGCCGAGGACTTGGGACATCTCCAAGGTCAGGCTCGCCTCGGTGTCTTGGGCGCCGAGGCCGAACAGGCGCTTGAGGCTGTCGCATTCGACCGTGGCCCAGCCGGACCTGCTGTCGTGCAGGGCGATCATGGCCTGGAGCTCGGCGCGTTTCAGCAGCACCTCGTCGACCACGCCGCGAAAATGCTCCTCGCCGGCCAGCGCGATGATGGTCGAAAGCGCCTCGGCAAGCTCGGTGTCGCGCTCGGCGGCAGCGCGGGCCACCACCGTATCGAACGCGGCGCGACGGAGCAGTGTCGCCTCGGTGTCGTCGAGCACCTTGAAATGCGGCGTCACGTCGGCTTCGAGCGGGAAGCGCTGCAACAGCCGCTCGCAGAAGCCGTGGATGGTGAAGATCTTGAGCCCGCCGCGCGCCTCGAGCGTGCCTGCGAACAGACGGCGCGCGGCGGCGAGATCGGCATCCCGCGGCTCCCGGCCCAACAGCCTCGTCAAGCGGCGGCTGAGATCTTCGGTCGGCGTCGTTGCCCAGGCGGCGAGTTCCTTGAGCAGCCGGTTCTGCATCTCCGCCGCGGCCGTCTTGGTATAGGTCAGGCAGAGGATGCGCTCCGGCGGCGAGCCGGCGAGGAGGAGACGCAAGGCGCGCTTGACCAGAACCTCGGTCTTGCCGGTGCCGGCGTTCGCCGACACCCAGGCCGAGGCGGAAGGGTCCGAGGCGCGGGCCTGGTTGGCGTCGGCGGCCATGAGCGGCGAGAGCTCGGCGTCGTGCATCAGCCCTCTCCCTCGCCGCCGGTGTCCGACCACTCCTGCACCCGCGCGAGCTGGGCGTAGTCGTCAAAATTGTAGGCGCGCTTGAAGGCCGACGCCGAACGCCGCTTCGCCTCATAAGGTGTGTTATGGCGATCGAAGCGAGCGATCAAACCGCGCAAGGCGGCAAGCGAAAGCGCGGCGAGATCAGCTGGCGCCAAATTTCCCGCCGCGCGCTCTTCGCCGCCTTCGCCCTGACCCGACGCCTTGATGTAGACGAGCTTGCTGACGAGGCGCGGCCCGAGATCGCCGAACCCACCGCCGACCGCGATCGCAGCTTCTAGCGGCAGCTGCGGCGCATAGAGCTCGTCGACGTGGGTCGTCGACGGTGCTTGGCCCGACTTGTAATCATAGATCAGCACCGTCCCGTCATCGGCGATGTCGATGCGGTCGGCGCGGGCGGTGAGCTCGAAGCCTTCGCCGATGTCGAGCTTCAAGCTTCCCGAGACCTCGGGCACGATGTTGAGGATGCCGGTGCGACGCGCGGACTCGGTCGCTTCGAACCAGCGGGCGAAGCGCTCGAAGGTCGGACGCCAGAACGCCGCGACGCGGGCACTGCCACCGAGCTCCGCGAACTGTCTGTCGGCGATGGCGACGAGCTCCCCGGCAATATTCGCCGGCAGGCGATCGTGATATTTCGCCGTGAACTCGTGCAGCGCCGCATGCACGATGGTGCCGCGCAAGCGAGGGTCTGGTTCGGCGCCAAGGTCGCCGAGCGGCTGCAGCTTGAGAATGTCCCGCGCATAGATGTCGTAGGGATTGGCAAGCATGCGCTCGATGCGGCTGACGCTGAGCCGCCGGGGCCTGGCCGCGACCGGCGGACATGGCATCGGCCGCGGCGCCGGCGCGAACGTCGAACTGTCGTCACGGTGTCGTGCCCAGGCGATGAAGGGTTCTCTCCCCGCGCTCGGCTTGGCGAGACCCGCGGCTTCGACCAGCGCCGTGAAGCGCTGGAGCCAGCGCGACGGCACGGTCGGCACGCCGTCGACCTTGATGGCGCGGGTGAGATAGACGGTTGGCGCGCTCAAGGCCTGGGCGAAATCGTGCGCGGACAGCCCGATACGCCGTTCCGGCGGCGGCAGCTTGAGCTCTTCCGCCATGGGCCGGCTGAGCCAGGGGCTCGCTTCCTGCGGGCGCGGCCACACGCCTTCGTTCAGGCTGCCGAGGATGACGACATCGGGCTGCTGCAGCCGCGCCTCGAGCGGTCCCCAAATGAAGAGCCGGGGGTGCGCCGACGCCCGCGGCCGCGCCACCCGTCCGGCGACGAGACTGCGATAGAACGGCGCGTAGTCCTTGGCCGTCAGCTCTGGGGTCGGCTTGGCGGCGATCAACTCCGCGAATAGCACCGAGAGGGCTTCGCCGGCATCCCCTTGCCATAACCCCGACGACGACCCGGCGCTGTCGCGCGCGAGCGCCTCGGCTGCGGCGCTGTGGGCCTCGGCAAGGGCGGCCGCGGCGTGACGGCTCTCATCGGCATAGAGGGCCGCAAGCGGCGCCAGTGCACGGCTCAGGTCGGCGACGAGGTGGTCCGCCTCGCGAAGCTCCTCCGGCGGCACGGCACGGCGCCGTCGGTTGCCCCGCGCGGCTTGAAGCGCCTCGGCGACGCCGCCGAGACCTTGGCCGACATAGCTATCGCGGAAGGCGGCTCGCTCCAGCGCCCGCGCCGCGCGCCTGATGGCGGCCGGCGGCCGGCCGAGCAGCGCCAGCGGATGCTTGAGCAGCGCCATCAGGTCGGGAGCCGCGAAGTCGCTCTCCACGGCGCTGAGCATGAGGTCGAGAAAGGCGCCGGGGACGGTGCGCGCCACAGGCGTCCCGGCGGAATCATCGATGGCGAGGTCGTAGGCTTTGAGGCGGGCGGCGACGCGCCTGGCGAGCGTGCGGTCCGGGGTGATCAGCGCCGCCGTCTGGTCAGGCGTCTCGATCACGCCACGGAGGATGAGGGCAATGGCCTCGGCCTCGTCATGGGCGGTCGGCGCCTCGAGCCGGTGGATGCCGGCAAGGGCGCTCGCGGGGCCAAACAGCGTCCCCTGCGCGCGTGAGGCTTGCGCCCGCAGGAAGTCCTGCCAGCGTTCGGTATGGCCCGCCGGGCGCAGCACCTCGCTCACGAGCTGAAGCCTGGCCGCCTGCGACAGGCTCGGCTCGCTTCCAGGGACGAAGCCGACCTCGGCGCGGACGAGGCCGAGCTTGCCGAGGAGATCGGCCATGCCGGCCTGCGGATGCTCGGGGTGGCGGGCGAGGCTCGCCCAGCTCTCGTCGTCGAGGAAATAGTCGAGGCCAGGCAGCACGACGGCGCCGTTCGGCAGCGAGGCGATCACCTTGAGGAGCCGCGCCGTCGCGGGCACGGTGCCGGTCGATCCGGCGGCGATCACCGGACCCTTCGGCGGGTTGGTCAGCAGGCGCTCGGCCTCGAAACCCATCAGCAGCGTCCGCCGCAAGGCTGGAGAGACGAGACTGTTGTCGGCGAGATAAGCCGGCCAATGCTCGGTGACGATCTTGAGGAAGTCGACGGTGAGCTGCCAATGGGCGGCGTGAGCCTCCGGTACGATCTCCTGCAGGCGGTCGAGGTCGACCTCCTCGCTTTCGATGAAGTCCATCAGGTTGGCGAGATCGGCGGCGAGGTAGGAGGCTTGCGCCGGCGTCGAAGCGGGCGGCAGGAATTCGGCGCGGGCCGCTTCGGCCTCGCGGCGCAGACGTTCGCCCCAGGCGAGCACGAGCCGCATTAGGGCGAGGCGGCGGTCCAGGGCGCCGATCGCGGGCGCGGACGTAGCGCCGGCCAAGCCCGCCTCGGCATCGGTTTCGGAGCCGAAGATGATGGCGGCGTCCTCGTCGGGATCGCCGAGGGCGCGGATCGACGGCAGCAGCACGGCTTTGCCGCCGGTCGCCTCGAGAAAGGCCTCGCGCAGCGCCCGCACCGCGCGCCGCGTTGGCAGGTAGATCGTCGCCTGGGGCAGGCCGAGCGGATCGGGCTTGGGCCCGCCTGGAGCGGGTAGATCGCCCGCGAGCATAGCGCGGGCCAAGGTGGGGAGGAACGGGGCCGAGGGCGGAATGGTGAAGACCCGCGGCCGCGCTCCGCGGCGGTCAGGCACCTTCGTGCTCGAACCAGTTCTCGGCCTCGGCCAAGGCCTCGGGCGTGCCGACATGCATCCAGCGGCCGTCGAGGCGCATGCCGTACAGCCGTTCCGAGGCGAGCGCCCGGTCCCACAAGAGGTTCAGCGAGAACGGCCCGTTGGGGCTGTCGGCGAACAGCCGCTCGTCGCAGAGCGAGGCGCCGGCAAAGGCGAACGGCACGATCTGCCGCTCTCCGCGCCGGGTCAGCTTGCCGTCAGGGGCCATGGCGAAGTCGCCCTTGCCCGCATAGCCGATGCTCGACGACAGCGGCGCCAGCAGCAGCAGGCAGTCCATCGCCGCCGGGTCCCAAAGCTTGAGCATGCGCTTGAGCGCGGGGATCGGCCCCTCGCTCCACACCGTGTCGGCGTTATGGACGAAGAACGGTCCGAGGCCCAGGAGCGGCAGCGCGCGCTTGGTGCCGCCGCCGGTGTCGAGCAGTTCGTCGCGCTCATCGGAGATGATGATCGCGGGGCTCGTCTCGGCCCGGCGGGCGAGGCTCGCTTCGAGCAGATCGGGGAGATAGTGCACATTGACCACCGCGGTCTCGACGCCAACGCCGGCGAGCTTATCGAGCACATGATCGATCAGCGGGCGTCCGGCGAGTTCGACGAGCGGCTTCGGCACCTTCAAGGTCAGCGGGCGCATGCGCTCGCCGCGGCCGCCGGCGAGCACCATCGCCGTCCTAGCAGCGGCTGTCATAGGCGTGTTCCTCAGATCGACAGCGCCGTGATCTGGTCCGCAGGAGGCAGCTCGCGCTTATACCAGGCGCCGAGCCGGGCAAGCGCCGGATGGGCGAGGTTACGCTCGAGATAGCGTGCCACCCGCGGGATGTGAGTGAGATAGCCGCGCTTGCCGTCACGTTTCGCCAATCGCGCAAAAATGCCGAGGATCTTCGAGTTGCGTTGAGCGCCGAGCGTTGCGTAAAGCGTCCGGAACGCATCACTGGAAAATTCCCCGTCGCTCGCGGCTCGGGCGGCACAGTAGCGAGCCAATAGCTCCGCTTCAAGCGCCTCGGGCACGTCGAGCCTCGCGTCCTGGAGTAGCGACACGAGGTCGTAGGCGGCGGGGCCTAAGAGCGCGTCCTGGAAGTCGAGGAGCCCGACCCGCCGCAGGCCGGCTCGTCCGGGCATCCACATCAAGTTCGGGGAGTGAAAATCGCGTAGAATCAAAGCCTTGTCTGATTTGGCGGCCGCAGCGAGCAGGGGCTGCCACAGCGCCATGAACGCGTCGCGAACGGCCTGGGGAGCCGGGCCGCCATGGACTGCGGGCCAGAACCAATCGACGAGGAGCAGGGCTTCGGTGAGCAAGGCCCCGGCGTCGTAGGCGGGCAGGGGGTGCGGCGCGTGGCCCTCGATCGGCAACAGCGCTGGTGGCGGGTCCTTGGCGATCGCCAGCAGCACGTCGACTGCCGGCGCGTAAAGCTCCGCGATCGGCGTGCCATGCGCGATCTCGGCGCCGAACACCTTGTCGCCGAGATCCTCGATGATGAGGAAGCCCTGGTCGAGGTCGAAAGCGTAGATTGCCGGCGCGGCGAGCCCACGCCGCCTGAGTTCCTCGCCGACGGCGACGAAGGGGGCGACATCCTCGGCAAGGTGCACCAGCGCGCTGTAAGGCTTGCCGTCGCGGAGCGGCGGACCGTCAGGCTGGCGCGGCGCGTTCATCAGAATAGCGCTGCGATCGGGGCGCATGAGGCGGGCATAGGCACGGGTCGAGGCGTCGCCTTGCAGATATTCGGCGTCCGCTTCGGCGTAAGGCGTCCTGGCGAGGAAATCCGAAAGCGCCTTCACCCGCGCCAGCCGGGATGACCAGGCGCCATGGCCGGTCAGAACGACCCGGCGGCGATTGGGCTCAGGCGTCTCGTCCATGGCGATGTCGAGCCGGTCCGTCGGCATAAAGTCGCTCGCCCGCTCGGGCCATTCGACAATGGTCACGGCGGTCGCGAGCACGTCTTCCAGGCCGAGCTCGCCAAGCTCCGAAGCCTCGAGGCGATAGAAGTCGCAATGGTTCACGGGAAAGCGCTCAGTGGCGTAGCTCTGGACGAGTGCAAAGGTCGGGCTCGGCACCTCGCCTTCGGCGCCGAGGCGCGCGAGCAACATCCGGGCAAATGTCGTCTTGCCGGCGCCGAGAGGTCCGGACAATCCGATCACGTCGCCGGGCTTGAGGATCAGGGCGAGGCGCTGGGCGAGACGGTCGAGCCCGACAAGGTCGACGTCGTCAAGGCACCAGGTTGCACTCATCCGGAGTGGCTTGATCCGTAGCGGCGCGGCTCGTCCGCGGCCGTGGCACCGGCGTGATCGAGCGGCAGCGTGGCGCGCACCCGCGTGCCGCTGCCGGGCGTGGAGGCGAGCATCACGGTGCCGCCGTGGAGCTCGACCAGGCTCTTGACGATGGCGAGCCCCAGTCCCGCGCCGCGATGGCCCGATCCGTTGGAGCGGGTCTCGAACCGCTCGAACACCACAGAATGATGCTCCTCGGGAATACCGCAGCCTTCGTCCTCGACGGTGAAGGCGATCCGGTCCTGGTCGCGGCGGCAGGTCAACAATACTTTGCCTCCGGTTGGCGAGAAGCCGATGGCATTGGCAAGGAGGTTATACAGGATCTGGGTCACGCGCGGACCGTCGGCGACGAATTCGTCGAGGCCCGGCTCGACGTCGACCTTGAGATCGAGACTGTTCTGCTTCAGCCGCTCGCGCAAGCCCATCACCGCGGCGTCGATCACGCCCCTGACCTTCACCCGGGTCAGCTTCAGCTCGAAAGTCCCGGCGTCGATGGTGGCGAGATCGAGGATGTCGTCGATGATGGCGAGGAGCGTCTGGCCAGAGGCGCGGATATCGTTGAGATATTCCCGCTGCTTGTCCCCGAGTGCGCCCGCGCTCGGATTGGCCAATAGCTCGCTGAAGCCGATGATGTTGGTGAGCGGCGTGCGCAGCTCGTAGGAGACGTGGCTGACGAAGGCGCTCTTGACGCGGTCCGCGGTCTCCAGCGCCTCGTTGCGCTCGCGCAGCACGCGCTCCACCCGCTTGGAGTCGGTGACGTCGTTATAGGTCAGCAGCGTGCCGCCGTCGGGAAGCGGCAGTGCGGCGCAGGCGATCACGGTGCCGTCCGGCCGGTCGAACTGGCTCTCATAGGGGCGCCGCTCGGCAAAGATCGACGTGACCGCCGACTTGATGCGCTCCCATTCCTGCGACTCGTCATAGAGCGGACGGCAGGCGAAGATGACGTCGTCGATATGGGGCGCGCTCGACAACAAGGCCGGGCTCAAGCGCCAGATCGCGGCAAAGGCGCGGTTGGACAGCCGGAGGCGCCCATTGGATGCGAACACGGCGACGCCCTCGCGCAACATGTCGAGGGTCTCGCTCTGCACGTGGATCAGCGCGTTGTAGCGGCTCTCGAGCGCGAGGCGCTCGGTGACGTTCTCGTAGAGATAGGTGACGCCGCCCTCCGCCAGGCTGTCGGCGATGACGTGGAGCGTGCGCCCGTCAGGCAGGTGCCATTGATCCTCCTTCTGGGTGTTGGAGCCATAGGCCGCGAGCCAACTCCGTTTCCAGTCGCGATAGTCGGCTTTCTCCGGCAGCGAGCGCGACTGGCGCAGCCGGTCGAGGATCTCGCCGTCGCGCGGCCGCTCGGACAGCCATTTGGCGTCGAGCTGCCACAGATCGACATAGGCCTGGTTGAAATGGGCGAGCCGCTGGTTGCCGTCGAACACGGCGAAGGCGGTGGCGAGGCGGTCGAAACTGCGGAACCGCGAATCGAGCGCGGCACTCGCCTCGGCCGCGCGGGCGCCGCGGCCTTTCGCCTGGGTGTCGAGCAGCGCCCGGAGCGCCGCGATCTCCCGGTCGAGTTTGCGATGCTCCTCGTTTAGGCCCACGAGCTCGAGCCGCTGCCCGGCGAGGTCCCGAACCTTGAGCGTGATCATACCGCCGGCGGTGCGGCCGTCCACCTCGACATGCTTCTCGCGCCGGGTCCGCAGCATGAGGTTGAAGGCTTCGCCGCGATCGGCAAGCGCTTCCATGGCCTCGGTGAGCAGCGCCGCCAATTCTTCGTCGAGCCATTGCTCGAAACGCAGCAAGCGCTTCGGCTCGCCGGGAACGCCGAGCGCCGACGGCAGATTGGCGACGTGGACGTGAGGTCCATCCTCCTCGGTCCAGGTGAGGAGCGTCTGCGGCTCGGCGGCGAGGATCTGTTCCAGCATGTTTTCGCTGGCGCGGTAGCGCTCGGCCTCGAGCTCGGCGGCGTCACGCTCCCTGATCGCGGCCTTGGTGGCGCGCAGACAAGCGATGGCGCTGCCGACGGAGAAAGCGATGATGCCGAGCGTGATGCCAAGCGTCAGCAGCATGCGGATGTCGTAGCCGCCGTCCAGGGGAAGTGTGGCTTGGGCATGAGCCGGAAGGGGACCGAGGCCAGCGAGAAGGACGGTCAGGCCGAGCCCTAAGCGCCACGCGAACAGTGGTGCGGCCTCTCCCCCCTTGGTCAGCATGGTTCCCTCGTTCCCGCCCTTCGTCCGTGGCTCCCGCGCTCCCCAGTGCTCGAACGCAGCCACAGACAAAAGCGGGCCGACAGGCCCAGCGAGCTCAAGGACGAATCAAAGCTAGCTTAACCACATCCGTGATTCTTGCCCACACTGCCGCGCAGGAAAGAGCGACATCAAATCGTCACGGCTGTTGCGCTGGAGGCGGCTCTTAATAGCGGTAGTGGTCCGGCTTGAATGGGCCCGCGACCGGCATGCCGATATAATCGGCCTGCTCCTTCGACAGCGTGGTGAGCTTGGCGCCGAGGCGGCCGAGATGGAGCGTCGCCACCTTTTCATCGAGATGCTTAGGCAGCACATAGACCTTGTTCTCGTATTTGCCGGCGTGCTGCCACAGCTCGATTTGCGCCAGCACCTGATTGGTGAACGACGCGCTCATGACGAAGCTCGGATGGCCGGTGGCGCAGCCGAGATTGACGAGGCGGCCTTCGGCCAGAAGGATGATGCGCTTTCCGTCCGGGAACTCCACCTCGTCGACCTGCGGCTTGACGTTGTGCCAGCGCAAGTTTCGCAAGGCGCCCACCTGAATCTCCGAATCGAAATGGCCGATATTGCAGACGATGGCGCGGTCGTGCATGGCGCGCATATGGTCGAGGGTGATGACGTCCTTGTTGCCGGTGGCGGTGACGAAGATGTCGCCCTTCGGGGCGGCATCCTCCATGGTCGTCACCTTGTACCCTTCCATCGCCGCCTGCAGCGCGCAGATCGGATCGATCTCGGTGATGGCGACGCGCGCGCCCTGACCTTTCAGAACTCTCGGCGCAACCCTTGCCGACGTCGCCATAGCCGCAGATCACCGCGAACTTGCCGGCGAGCATGACGTCGGTGGCGCGCTTGATGCCGTCGGGAAGGCTTTCGCGGCAGCCGTAGAGGTTGTCGAACTTCGACTTGGTGACACTGTCGTTGACGTTGATGGCCGGGAAGGGGAGGGTGCCCTTCTTCTGCATCTCGTAGAGGCGATGGACACCCGTGGTCGTCTCCTCGGAGACGCCGCGGATATTGGCTCTGACCCGTGAATAGAAGCCGGGATCGCGCTTCAGCCGCCGGGCGATGGTGTCGAACAGCGCCTGCTCCTCGTCGTTCTGGGGCTTGGCGATGACGGAGGGGTCGGTCTCCGCGCGCGCGCCGAGAATGACGATGAGGGTCGCGTCGCCGCCGTCGTCGAGGATCAGATTGGCGGTTTCGCCGCCCGGCCATTCCAGGATACGGTCGACGAAGTCCCAATATTCATCGAGGCTCTCGCCCTTGAAGGCGAACACCGGCGTGCCGGTGGCGGCGATCGCGGCGGCGGCGTGGTCCTGGGTCGAGAAGATGTTGCAAGATGACCAGCGCACATCGGCCCCGAGCGCCTTCAGCGTCTCGATCAGGACCGCGGTCTGGATGGTCATGTGCAGGCAGCCGGCGACGCGGGCGCCTTTGAGCGGCTGGCTCTTGCCATATTCCTCGCGCACCGCCATCAGGCCCGGCATCTCGGTCTCGGCGATGGCGATTTCCTTCCGGCCCCAATCCGCGAGCCCGATATCCTTGACGTGATAGTTCATGCCGTTTCCGCTCCGCCTTGGTGATAAAGATATAAAGAACTCCTTATATCTTGTTTCAGGGCGCCGAAGTCAAGGTGCGTCTCTGTGTCTCTCTAGGATCGGGCGCGGGAATCTCACAATGGCCGAACAGCGCGGCGCATTCTGGCGATCCCGGACCGCGATTTCCCCGACAGGACCGACATGGATCAGAGCACCAAAGCGGTCGAGCACGTCGCGAGCAAGGTCCCCGAGGTCACCCTCGGGTTCTGGATCATCAAGATCCTAGCGACCACGCTCGGCGAGACCGGCGGCGACACGGTGTCGATGACCATGGACCTCGGCTATCTGGCCGGAACCGCGATTTTTCTCGCCGTCCTCGTGGTGCTTGTCGTGGCGCAAATCGCCGCGAAGAAGTTTCACCCCCTTCTCTACTGGGCCACGATCATCGCCTCCACCACCGTCGGCACGACCATGGCCGATTTCGCGGACCGGTCCTTGGGCATCGGCTATGCCGGGGGCTCGCTGATTCTGTTCGCCTGCGTCATGGTGGTGCTTGCCCTGTGGCATCGATCACAAGGTTCTATTTCGGTCGACACGGTCAGCACCCCCAAGGTGGAAGCCTTCTACTGGGCGGCCATCACCTTCTCCCAAACCTTGGGAACCGCGCTCGGCGACTGGGTCGCGGATGCCGGCCTCGGCTATGAAGGCGGAGCGCTTTTGTTCGGCGCCGGGCTCGCAGTCGTGGCCGCCGCCTATTTCTGGACCGATGTCTCGCGGGTGCTGCTGTTCTGGGCCGCCTTCATCTTGACCCGGCCTCTCGGCGCCACCGTCGGCGACTTCCTCGACAAGCCCTTGGACCAAGGCGGGCTCGACTTGAGCCGCCCGATCGCCTCCGCGTTGCTTGCGGCTCTGATCGTCGGATGTATTCTCATCCTCCCCCAACGGGCAGGCAGTCACCCGCGCCAATCTGAAGCGATATCCTGAGGCGGCGGGATCGCACCTGCGTTGCGCTGCGCTAAGGGTGCGCAAGGTTGCGCTTTGATCGGAGTCAAGGTTCCGATGACCCAGAACGGCTAGAGGCAAGGGCATGCTCAATCGCGATCAAGGCGGCGTGCCCGCCCAAATCTATGTCTGGGACCCCTTCGTCAGGGTGTTCCACTGGACTTTGGTGGTGGGCTTCACCATCGCCTATCTCACCGAAGACGACCTGCTTCAGGTACATGTCTGGGCGGGCTACGTCGTCGGCATCGTTGTCGTCGCCCGCGTGCTGTGGGGCTTCGTCGGCTCGACCCACGCGCGGTTCTCGGACTTCATCTCCGCGCCAGCGGCGACCTTCGCCTATGTCCGCGATCTCGTGCTGTTTCGCGCGGAGCGCCACCTCGGCCACAGCCCGGGCGGCGGCTATATGGTCGCGGCGCTCCTCGTCTTCCTCGCCGCGACCGTGATCACCGGTCTTGTCGTCTATGGCGGCGATCGGCAGGCCGGACCGCTCGCCGGCATCGTCACCAAGGCAACCGGCGAGCAGATGGAGGAGGTGCATGAGGTTATCGCCAACATCACCTTGGCGCTCATCTTCGCCCATGTCGCCGCGGTGATCTTCGCGAGCTTCGCCCACCACGAGAATCTGGTGCGCGCCATGGTGACCGGCTACAAGCGGCGTTAAGCCTGCGAGCCGCTGGCCGGTCGCCTCGTTGCGCGGCGGCGCTACGCCGCTTCCCGTGACCCCTCGCGGCGGCGCAGGAACGCGCGCGGCGAGAACGCCGGCCCCAAGATCAAGGACCGGAACGCCGCAGGCCCCACCGCCCGTCCGATCTCCCTGAAGGCGAAGAACGGCACGAGTGCGACGAACATGACGATGGCGACGGCCATCATTCCGATCATCGTGCCGCCGCCGATCCGCGGCATGCTCTCGGCGATGCCGTTGCCGCGGATCACGCCGACCAGAACCTCCTCGACGACATAGGCGAGGAGGAGCAACGCCGTGAACAGCGCCGACTTGTACAGGATCGGGTAGATCAGCGGTCCCTTCTCGAACCTCTCGGCGAAGCGGAGCTTCTCGGCGATCAGCATGATCTTGGCGAGCACCAGCGCGTTGATGGCGGCGAGACCGTAGAACCTGAAGCCGATGCCGTTGTTGGCGAGCACGATCCACTCGTGGATGAGGAACACCATGAACACGATCCAGAGATAGACGAAGATGCCGATGAAGCTCTTCAGCTCAGCCAGCGCCACTTCCTTGATCCGCTGCGCGCGGCTCGGCGGCTCGGGTGTCAGGATCGGCGCCTGTGGCACCACGGCGACTTGCGATGACCGCGGCGACGGCGCTTCTGCGTGCGGCTCTGACCTGTTCAGCTCGGCAATGTCGTGGATCGGCTTCCAGCTCACGAAGCCCGGCTTCCACAACCGATCTTCGGTTTTCACCCCGCCGCGCTCGGCGAGCATGGCGAACTCGCGGTCGGTCAGTGGCCCGTATTCCTGGTCGTCCCGCCTCAAATACCAGCCTGGCGCACGCGTGCTTGCGTCGCTCGGCGCGATGTCCTGTTGCATGGCCTCCCCCCATTCAACCCCGATTTTCAAGGTAGCACCGGCCGGGCCAGGGGGTCGAGTCGGGAGGGAAAAGTGGTTGCCCGGCTTGGGAAAACCCGGCCCCGACACCGCGGGCCGAAGGAGGTCAATCGTCCTCGTGGAACCCGGCCTCGACCAGCGCGATCAGGGCCTCCATGGCCTCGCGCGCCTCTGGACCTTCGGTTTCGATCAGAATCGAGTGGCCTTGGCCGGCCGCCAGCATCATCAGACCCATGATCGAGGTGCCGCCGACGGTGTGGCCCTCGCGGGTGACTTTGGTCTCGGCGTTGAAGCTTCCGGCGCAGCGCACGAATTGCGCCGAGGCGCGCGCATGCAGCCCCTTCTTGTTGGGGATCACGACCTCGGCGAAGTAGAGGCCTTTGCCCTTTTCCACCCCCTTGTCGTAGCGCGGTTTCACCAGGGCATCCGTATCGCTGTGCTTGGACAAAATTAAAGCCGCGTTTTGCGGCTCCCATGGTCTAGACCCTAATTCGCCGCCAGAATCTGGCTCGCGACGCTGATATATTTTTTCCCGGCCTCCTGCGCCTGGTTGACCGCCTCGGCGAGACGACATTCGCCCCTTACGCTCGCGAGCTTGACCAGCATCGGCAGGTTGACGCCGGCGATCACCTCGACGTTGTCGCGCTCCATCGCGGAGATGGCGAGGTTGGACGGTGTGCCGCCGAACATGTCGGTGAGCACCACGACGCCTTCGCCGCTGTCGACGCGCGAGAGCGCATCGAGCATGTCGGCACGCCTGATGTCGAGATCGTCGTCGGGACCGATGGAGATGGTGTCGAGTTGTTCCTGCGGTCCGACGACATGCTCTAGCGCCGCGCGAAACTCATGCGCGAGCCTTCCATGCGTAACGATGAGCACACCGATCATGCTGCCCCGCGAATTTGCCCCCGGTAAAGGGCGCTATCTTTGTCGGGCGGGCACGATGGCGCAAGCCCGAAGCTGCACTGTGACCCGCGCTTTTAGTACACTGCCGAAATAAGCGCCATTTTCAGTTTGAGCGGGGCCGACACCTCGAATGGCGCCAGTTGCAGATTGGGCACGCTCACCCCCAACAATGCCATGCGTGGCAACGGTTCCGGCGGCATCCTAGGCACCTCGTCGCGCGCCACGAGATCAACGATCAGAACGAGTTTCGCTTGTTCGGCATGCGGCAGCGTCGTGATGCCGAGGCCTCTGACCTCGAGTTTGCCGGCAAGAGCGTCCGGCGCGGAAACCGTAAGCGCGCCCGCGCGTTCTTCGACCACGACCTGATCGTCGGCAACGAGGCGCGGTACCAGGTCCCCGTCGGCGGGAAGGGCGAGAAAGCGAAGGGCGAGGTCCGACTTGCCGCTGCCGGAGTTCCCGCGCAGCAACGCCGCGTGCGCGCCGAAGGCCACGCAAGTGCCATGAACCAGCTGCTTTGCTTGCTGCAATTTTCGCCTCTGGGGATCAAGCCGCGGGGAGGCGGATGACGAAGCGGGCGCCGCCGCTTAAGCGGTCCTTCGCCTCTGGGGCGCCTTCGTCCACGGGACGGTTTTCCGCCCATAGGCGGCCGCCGTGAGCGACCGCGATCTGCCGCGAGATGTTGAGGCCGAGCCCGGAGTTCTGGCCGAAATTCTCCTGCGGCCGGTCGGTGTAGAAGCGCTCGAAGATGCGCTCCAGATTCTCCGGCGGGATGCCGGGCCCTTCGTCCTCGACCGCGATCTGGATCTCGGAGGCGACGCGCTTGGCCTTGATCCGCACCCGGCCGTCTGGCGGCGAGAACGACATCGCGTTCTCGAGCAGGTTGACGATCACCTGGCTCAAGCGGCTGTCATGGCCCACACAGCGATAGGGATGGGCGCCCGAACTATAGGCGATCTCCAGCACCACCTCGAGCGTGTCGTCGCGATGAATGTCGTTGAACAACGACACCGTGGTGCGCAAGAGTTCCGCGACGTCGACCGGCAGCGCATCCTCGCGGGCAAGCTCGGCATCGAGCCGCGAGGCATCGGAGATGTCGCTGATCAGCCGGTCGAGCCGCCTCACGTCATGCTGGATGATCTCCATCAGCCGCTCCTTGGATTCCTCGGTCTTGGCGAGCGGCAAGGTCTCGGTGGCGCTCCGCAACGAGGTGAGCGGGTTCTTGAGCTCGTGTGCGACATCGGCGGCGAAGCTCTCAATGGCGTCGATCCGCCGATAGAGCGCCTTGGTCATGTCGCGGAGCGCGCCGGAGAGATGCCCGATCTCGTCGGTGCGCTCGGTGAAGTCCGGGATTTCGGCGCGGGCCTTGACGCTGTGGCGCACGCGTTCGGCTGCCGAGGCGAGCTTCTGCACCGGGCCGGCGATGGTGTTGGCGAGGATCATCGACAACACCACGGTGACTGCGGCCGCGAACAACGACACCCTGACGATGCCCCAGCGCTCGGCGGCGACGATATTGTCGATGTCGCCGCCACGCGTCGACAACAACAGCACGCCGAGCACGGCGCGCATGCGCTGCACCGGCACCGCCACCGAGACCACGAGCTCGCCCTTGTCGTTGACGCGCACGATCGGCACCGAGGTGCCGGCGAGCGCCGCGGCGACCTCGGGGTAGGCCTTGCCGTTCTCGCCGCCGATCTCGGTATAGAGCGGCAGGTCGTATTGCCGCGTCCGCGTCTTCACCGCGCGCCAGAACTGGGTCAGCACGTCGGGCTCCTCGGCCTCGGGCGGCGGCAGGTCGTAGCGAAGCACTTCGCCCCGCGAATAAAAGGTGTCGGAATCGAGGATCAGCTCGCCGTTCCGCCCATAGATGCGGGCGCGACTGCCGGTCGGCTTGACGAGGCGGCGGAGGATCGGCGCCGCGCGCTCCGGGTCGATGGTGAATTCGAGGCTGCCGCCGAGCGCGTCGTCGTCCGAGGCATTGTTCTGGTTGCTGTCGCTCTCAAGCAGCTTTTCCGGGTCGATCTGCACCTGATCGGTGTCGACACCGGCAGACGCCGCGAGAGCGCCGGCAATGATCTCGCCCTGGGTCAACAGGCTCTGGACCTTGGCGTCGATCAGGCCGGCACGGAACTGATTGAGATAGAGGATGCCGGAAACGAGGATGGCAAGGCCGATCAGATTGAGAACGACGATGCGCCGGGTGAGGCTGGAGAAGCCGTGGCGGAAGGGGAGCCACCGGAACACCCGGCGCAGGCCCTTGCGCACGCGGACATAGGCCGCGACCACGCCACGGCGAACCCGCTCCCGGAGCTTGGTCGCCTCGGGCTGTTGCCAGGACCTGTCCGCCTCGGCGGTCATGGACCTTCCCGACCCGTCACTCTTTGAAGCGGTAGCCCACGCCGTAAAGCGTCTCGATCACGTCGAAATTGTTGTCCACGGCCTTGAACTTCTTCCGCAAGCGTTTGATGTGACTGTCGATGGTACGGTCATCGACATAGACTTGGTCATCATAGGCCGCGTCCATCAGCGCGTCGCGGCTCTTGACCACGCCGGGCCGCGCCGCGAGCGCCTGCAGGATCAGGAACTCGGTGACGGTCAAGGTCACGGGGCGGTTGTCCCAGACGCAGGTATGGCGTTCGGGGTCCATCTTCAGCTTGCCGCGCTCGAGCACCTTGGACTTGTCCTCGATCGGCGCCGAGCCGTCGCGAGGCTGGGCGCGCCGGAGCACGGCCTTCACCCGCTCCACCAGCAGCCGTTGCGGGAACGGCTTTCTGATAAAATCGTCGGCGCCCATCTTCAGCCCGAACAACTCGTCGATCTCCTCGTCCTTGGAGGTGAGAAAAATCACCGGCAGCTCGCTCCGCTGGCGGAGACGGCGCAACAGCTCCATCCCGTCCATGCGCGGCATCTTGATGTCCAAAATCGCGAGATCTGGCGGATTCTCGGACAGACCGTCCAGCGCGGATGCGCCGTCGTTATAGGTCTGGGTCTTGTACCCTTCCGCCTCGAGCACCATACGGAGCGAGGTCAGGATGTTACGGTCGTCGTCGACAAGTGCGATAGTTGGCATTGATTTGGGCCTTTGCGGGCGAGAGGGGGTGTTGCAGGGTAGGCTGACGCAAAATGTGGCAGCATGGGGGCGCCTTGCCAGCTCGTTAAACATTGCAATGAAACAAATGGCCTTATGGCGCAAGTAAATAAGACGATGGGCGAGATGCCCTCCAAGGCCGAGTTGGCGGCCGACGCCAGGGCCCTGATTCGCCGGGCGCTCAAGGCCTCGCTCGCCACCCTTGCCGCCGGCAGCGGCTATCCTTACGCCTCTCTGATCACCGTGGCGACTGAAGCGTCCGGGGCCCCGGTTTTCCTGATTTCGGGCCTCGCCCAGCACACCCGGAACCTCCTGGAGGACCCGCGGGCTTCCATCCTTTTCGACGGCACCGGCGCCGAGGGCGATCCCCTGCAAGGGGCGCGGGTCACGGTCTACGGCCGGGCGGAGAAGACCGCTGACGAGGCCGCGCGGCGCCGCTTTCTCGCCCGCCACCCGGAATCCGCCTTCTATGCCGATTTCGCCGACTTTGCCTTTTGGCGGCTCGCCGTCGAGGGCGCCCACTATATCGGCGGCTTCGGCCGCATCGTCGATTTCTTGCCTTCAGAGCTTCTCGTCGCACTCGACGGCGCCGAGGACCTCGTCGCGGCCGAGCCTGGCATCCTGGAGCATATGAACGCCGACCACGCCGATGCCATTCAGCTCTACGCGACGCGGCTCGCTGGCGCCGCCGACGGCCCCTGGCGCATGAGCGGCATCGACCCCGAGGGCCTTGACCTTCTCGCCGGAGCCGACACGAGGCGGGTCAACTTCGCCGCCCCGATTGCCTCGCCAGGAGAGGCGCGCCACGAACTCGTCCGCCTCGTGGGCGCAGCCCGTGAGGCAAGCCCATAGGACGCCTCAATTCAGAACGCCTCGCCTTGAAAGCTTCGCAAGATCGGTGGTAGCAAGGGCCAGCCAAACAGCCGCCAAGACCGATCCGGAGGATGCCACCGCATGAGCGTACAGTCGAAGATTGTTCCCGAGGACGCCAAAACCACGAACAAGAAGGTTCTCGCCTTCGTTGAAGAGGCGAAAGAACTGTTCAAGCCGGACGCGGTCCGCTGGTGCGACGGCTCCAGGGAGGAATATCAGGAGCTGTTGAAGCTCATGGTCGATTGCGGCACGGCCATGTGGCTCAATCCCGACAAGCGCGGCAACTCGATTCTGGTCCGCTCCGACCCCGCCGACGTCGCTCGCGTCGAAGACCAGACCTACATCTGCTCGAAGTCGAAGGACGACGCTGGCCCGACCAACAACTGGTTCGATCCGTCCGAGATGAAGGCCACGCTCTCCAAGCTCTCTGACGGCGCGATGCAGGGCCGCACCATGTATGTGGTGCCCTATTCCATGGGCCCGGTGGGCTCGCCCATCGCCGGCATCGGCGTCATGGTGACCGATAGCGCCTATGCCGTGGCCAACATGCACGTCATGACCCGCGTCGGCGACAAGGTGCTGCAGGCGCTTGGCGACTCCGAGGACTTCGTGCGCGGCATGCACACCGTCGGCTATCCGCTGCCGACCCCGCAGACCGCCGATGTGCCGTGGCCCTGCAACAAGACCAAATACATCTCGCACTTCCCCGAGACGCGCGAGATCTGGTCTTACGGCTCGGGCTACGGCGGCAACGCGCTGCTCGGCAAGAAGTGCCACGCGCTCCGCATCGCGAGCGTGAAGGCCCGCGACGAGGGCTGGATGGCCGAGCACATGCTGATCCTCAAGCTCACCAATCCCAAAGGCGAGGCGAAGTACATCGCCGCGGCCTTCCCGTCGGCCTGCGGCAAGACCAACCTCGCCATGCTCAATCCGACCATCCCCGGCTGGAAGGCCGAGACCATCGGCGACGACATCTGCTGGATGAAGTTCGGCGAGGACGGCAGGCTCTACGCCATCAACCCGGAGACCGGCTTCTTCGGCGTGGCGCCCGGCACCTCGGAGGCTTCGAACCTCAACGCCATGAGGGCGCTCGATGAGAATTGCATCTTCACCAATGTCGGCCTCACCGACGACGAGGACGTCTATTGGGAGGACATGACCAAGCACAAGCCTGCCAAGGCCATCGACTGGATGCGCAGGCCCTGGACGCCCGAGGCCGGCCGGCCCGCGGCTCACCCGAATGCGCGCTTCACTGCGCCAGCATCTCAGTGCCCCGTGATCGCGCCCGAGTGGGAAGATCCGAAGGGTGTGCCGATCGACGCGATTCTGTTCGGTGGTCGCCGCGCCACCGTGGTGCCGCTCGTTACCGAGGCGGAGGACTGGCAGCAGGGCACGTTCCTGGGGTCGATCATGGCCTCGGAGAAGACGGCGGCGGCCGCCGGCAAGATCGGCGATCTCCGCCGCGACCCGATGGCGATGCTGCCCTTCTGCGGCTACCACATGGGCGACTATTTCGCCCATTGGCTGGAGATGGGCGAGAAGGGCGGCAACAAGATGCCGAAGATTTTCTACGTCAACTGGTTCCGGAAGAGCCCGGAAGGCAAGTTCCTGTGGCCGGGCTATGCCGAGAACTCGCGCGTGCTGAAATGGATCTTCGAGCGCTGCGACGGCACCGCCGAAGCGGTCGACACGCCGATCGGCAAGGTGCCGACGGAGGACGCTCTCGATACCGACGGCCTCGACATTGACGATGCCGCCTTGAAGGAGTTGCTCAAGGTCGACGCCGAAGGCTGGAAGGCCGAGCTGCCGATGATCAAGGAGCACTTCGCCATTTTCGGCGCCAAGATGCCGCAAGGGCTGAGGGACGAGCTCGCTTCGCTCGAACAGCGCCTCGGCTAGTCGCGGAAACCGAGACACGTCGTGGCCGGGCTTGTCCCGGCCATCCTCGTCCCATAGTCATTGTCCGGCTTGACCGGGCAATGAGGCAGGCTCCATGAAAACCGGGAAGGGCGTCGTCGCTGCCGGCCATGAGTTGACCGCAAGGGCCGCCGCAGAAATTCTCGACGATGGCGGCACGGCCTTCGACGCCTGCGTCGCCGGCCTCGCCATGACATTTGTCGCCGAGCCGGTGTTTGCGTCGCCTGGCGGCGGTGGCTTCCTCATGGCGCGCCGCGCGGAGAGCGACAAGATCACCCTGTTCGACTTCTTCGCCGAGACGCCGCGGCAACGCCGTCCCGAGAGCGAGATCGAGTTCTATCCGATCTATGCCGATTTCGGTCCGGCCAAGCAGGAGTTCCACATCGGCCTCGGCTCGAGCGCGACGCCTGGGATCGTGCCTGGCCTGTTCGCGATGCATGAGGAGTTCTGCCGGCTGCCGATGCGGCGGCTGCTCGAGCCGGCGGCGAGCGCCGCGCGCCGCGGGTTTGTGCTCAATGCCTTTCAGGCCTTTCTCTTTACCGTGATCGCGCCGATCCTGAAGGCGACGCCCGAAGCCGCCACGATCTTCGCGCCCGGGTGCGAGTTGCTCAAGGCGGGCGATATCTTCCGCAACGAGGCGCTCGCCGACACCATCGCGTGGCTCGGTGAGGACGGCGAGAGGTTGTTCGTCGACGGCGACGTCGGCGCGGCCATCGTGGCCCAACAGCGCAGCGGCGGCCATCTCACCCATGACGACCTCGCCAGTTATAGCGTCGCGCGCCGCCGCCCGATCCTGTGGCCCTATGCCGGCGCGACGGTCGCGCTCAACCCGCCGCCAGCGGCAAGCGGCGCGCTGATCGCGTTCGGCCTCGCTTATCTCGAGGCGCTTGGCGCACATGGCCGCACGCCCGATGCGCTGGCGCTGAAGGAGGCGATGGAAGCGACCAATGCCGCGCGGGCAACCCATGGCGAAGGGCTCGCGGCGAAGCTCGCCGGGGGCAGCCTCGCGCGGGCGATGCAGCAGGCCTCCGCGCACCCGGCGGCCCATCGCGGCACCACCCATGTCAGTGTCATCGATGGCGACGGCAATGCCGCGGCGGCAACAATCTCCAACGGCGAGGGCAACGGCGCCATCGTCGGCGCGTTCGGCTTCATGCTGAACAACATGCTGGGTGAAGAGGATTTGGCGCCGCAGGGCTTGGGCCGTTGGCGCGAGGCGACGCGCCTCTCCTCAATGATGGCGCCGACCATTATCCTTCAGTCCGACGGCACCGTGATCGCGCTCGGCACCGGCGGCTCGAACCGGATTCGCACCGCGATCCTTCAGGTTGCTGTCAATCTTCTCGACAGCGGCATGAGTCTCGAGGAGGCAGTCGAGGCGCCGCGGCTTCACGTGGAGAAGTGCGGCAGCTTGAGCTTCGAGCCAGGCTTCGCCGAGGAGGTGGAGCGCGCTTTTCTCAGCTTGGGCGACAAGGCGCATGCCTGGCCCGCCGGCAATCTCTTCTTCGGCGGCGTGCACGCCGCGCGGCGCTTCGCCCGCGGCGGGGTCGAGGGCGCCGGCGATCAGCGACGCGGCGGCGTCGCCGTCGTAACATGAGGCCGGCATGAAAACCGCGATCGCCATCCGCCACGTCGCCTTCGAGGATGCTGGCTCCATTGCAGGCGCGCTCGAGGAGCGCGGCGTCGCGCTTCGCTATCTCGAAGCCGGCGTCGACGATCTCGCCGAGGCCAAGGACGCCGATCTTCTCATCGTGCTTGGCGGTCCGATCGGCGTCTATGAGGTCGACAGCTACCCGTTCTTGAAGGGCGAGTTCGCCGTGATCGAGCAGGCGGTGCGTCGCGGCAAGCCGGTCCTCGGCATCTGCCTCGGCGCCCAGGCGCTTGCCGCCGTGCTCGGCGCCCGCGTCTATTCAGGTCGGGAGAAGGAGATCGGCTGGGGCTTAATCGGCCTTACGCCGGAGGGACGGAAGTCGCCGCTCAATCTTCTCGGCGAGAGCAAGTTCCGGGTGCTGCATTGGCACGGCGACACCTTCGATCTCCCGAGCGGGGCAACGAGGCTCGCCGAGACCGCGATTACCCCGAACCAGGCCTTCGCCTATGGGCCGAAGGTGCTTGCGCTGCAGTTCCATGCCGAGGTCGATCCGCGCTTCATGGAGCGCTGGCTGATCGGCCACGCCGGCGAATTGGCCAGGGCGGGGATCGATGTGGTGCAGCTTCGCGCCGACACCGCCCGCTATGGGCACGGCATCCACCAGTCCGGCATCAAGATGTTCAAGGATTGGCTCGCCCGCGTCTTGTGACGCTCGCTCACAGCGGGTGTTGGTCTTGCGGCTCCTGTGGCGCGACGAGTGTCTGACCAAGCTCAGACGGCAACTCGGTGCTCTCCGGCACCTTGATGTCCTCGCCCTTGGCGTTCCACCAGGTCGAGCCGTAGCTCACGCCGCCGCTCTTCTTGACGAGATGGGTGAGCACCTCCTCGCCAGGGTAGTAGTTCACGGTCCATGGGCCGACGATCCCCTTTGGCACCGCGCGCCAGGTCACGATGATCTCGTCGCCGGGCTTGGCGTCGCCCTTCTTCACGTCGACCACCCTGAGCTTGGCGAGATAGCTCGGCAGCTCCTCGCCGGTCTTGTCGTCCTTCTTCACCGAGGCGCAGGAGACCGCGAGCACGCGCACCGTCGCGACCAGGTCACTCTTGTCGGTGAGGTCCTGCTCGCTCATCGGCGCCGGGAGCGCCAGCGCCGGCAGGGCGAAAGCGGCAACGACGAGCCAAAGGCTCAACGCTTGAAAGTGTCGGAACATGGAATCTCCTTCGCGACCGAAGCTCTGTCATGAGAGCCTGCATGCGGATAAGCCACCTTCGGGCTATTGGTCAATGTATTGACGGCGGTGGCGGTAAGGTGCCGCCGTCTCGCCAGGCGCGGTCGGAAGCTCGGTGATGATGGCCTTGTTCACCACATTGCCGCGCCCGTTCCACCAGATCGTGGTGTAGCCGTCCTCCTGGCGAATGAGATGGGTCCACACCATCTCGCCTGGATAGTAGCGGACGCTCCATTGATCGGGTGCGCCGCTCGGGACGGCGTGGAAGTAGAGGGTTACGGTATCGCCCTTGGCCTCGTTCCCCTTGATAACCTCGATCAGCTGGGCATCGGCGCTCCAGTTCGGCAGCATCTCGCCCGTTTGCGGGTCCTTGTCCACGCTGTCGCAGGTGACTGACCAGATGCGCACCAGCGCGACGAGGTCGCTCTTGAGCAACAGGTCGCTTTTTGACATGGGCGCGGGGAGCGCAAGCGCGCCGCCGGCAAAGGCCGCGAGAGCGACGACGGCCGCGATCAGAGTGCGGGCCATGCAAAGCCTCCTGGGCATTTCCGGATCATAGCCCGCTCGCCGGTGACGCGGCTCACATCGCCATGGTCAAGCCGGTGAAGCATTTGACGGTGTTCATTCCCGCGAAGGCGGGAATCCAGTAACCGCCTGCGTCGGTGTCTACTGGATTGCCCGGTCAAGCCGGGCAATGACAAGTTTTTCTAATCCCGATCGACGAGGCCGGTGATGCCCTCATGCTCGGCGCAATGGACGCAGCAGAAGATGGTGTCGCCATGCTGCACGCCGTGGCCGATGATACGCACGCCGCAATGCGGGCAGACCGGCGCCAGCGCCGCGATCGCGCATTCGAATCGAGTCGAAAGTGAGGGTGCGGCCACCCATGGTGACGGTGAAGCTCTGGTCGTAGTCGTTGCCGCAATGCGCGCATTTGCCCATGGGTCTTCTCATTGCTCTCACGAAAGCATAACGCCTTTCGTTGGGATGTCCCATGGGTACCTATGCCCCTAATGCGCCGCTTCCCAATTGTCGCCCGCTCTCGCGTCCACCTTCAGCGGCACCCTCAGTCTCAGCACCGGCTCCGGCGCCTGCTCCATCACCGCTTGTGCCACCTCCATGGTCTTGTCGACTTCGTCCTCCGGCGCCTCGAACACCAACTCGTCATGGACCTGGAGCAGCATCCGCGCTGACAATCCGGCCTCGAGCAGCGCCGGCACCATGCGGATCATGGCGCGGCGGATGATGTCGGCGGCGGAGCCCTGGATCGGCGCGTTGATGGCGGCGCGTTCGAAATTACCGCGCAGGCTCGGGTTCTTGGTGTTGATCTCGGGGTAGTGCACCTTCCGCCCGAACAGGGTCTTCACATAGCCCTGGCGCTTCGCCTCGGCCTTGGTCTCTTCCATGTAGTCGCGGATGCCCGGGAAGCGCTCGAAATAGGTCTTGATGTAGGCGCCGGCCTCGCTCCGCGTGATGCCGAGCTGCGCTGCGAGCCCGACCGCTGAGATGCCGTAGACGATGCCGAAATTGATCGCCTTTGCCCGCCGCCTGATACCCGGGTCCATGCCTTTGATCGGCACGCCGAACATCTCGCTCGCGGTCATGGCGTGAATGTCGAGGCCGTCGGCGAAGGCCTGCCGCAAGGTCGGCGTCTCGGCCATATGGGCGAGCACGCGAAGCTCGATCTGGCTGTAGTCCGCGGAGATCAGCTTCTTGCCCTTGTCGGTGACGAAGGCCTTGCGGATGGCGCGGCCCTCCGGTGTGCGCACCGGGATGTTCTGTAAGTTCGGCTCGAGCGACGACAGCCGTCCCGTGGTCGTGGCCGCGAGCGCATAGGAGGTGTGCACGCGCCCGGTCTCGGCATTGATGTAGGTGGGGAGCGCGTCGGTATAAGTGCTCTTCAGCTTGGCGAGGAGCCGCCAGTCGAGCACCTTGCGCGGCAGCTCGTGGCCTTCGGCGGCAAGCTCTTCGAGCGCGGCGGCGTCGGTGCTCCAGGCACCGGTCTTGGTGCGGCGGCCGCCGGGCAGGCTCATCTTGTCGAACAGGATCTCGCCGAGCTGCTTCGGCGAGCCGATATTGAAGTCCTCGCCGGCGAGTTCCCTGATCTCGTCCTCGAGCCGGGCGATGGTCTGGGCGAAGCTGCCGGAGAGCATGGCGAGCGCCGCGCGCTCGACCCTGATGCCGGTCCGCTCCATGATCGCGAGCACCGGCGCGATAGGCCGCTCGAGTGTCTCGTACACGGTGGTGACGTGCTCGGCGATGAGGCGGGGCTTCAGCACCAGCCACAGCCGCAGGCCGATATCGGCCTCCTCGCCGGCGAACTCCGTGGCGCGATCGACGGGGAGGCGATCGAGACTCACCGCGGCGCGGCCTGAACCCAGCACCTCCTTCTGGGTCAGGCAGGTGTAGCCGAGGAGGGCGTGCGCGAGCTGCTCCGGCAGATGCTCGGCACGGCCGGCGTCGAGCGCGTAGGACATCAGGCACGGATCGTCGATCGGCGCGAGCGTCACCCCATATCGGGCAAGGACCACCATGTCGAACTTCGCGTTCGGGGCGATCTTGAGCACGGACGGGTCTTCGAAGAGCGGCTTGAGCAGGTCGAGCGCGGTCCGCATCGGCATCTGCTCGACCCGGCCGTCGCCGCCAAGGTCGAGCTCGTCACCGGCGCGATGGCCGAGTGGCACATAGGCCGCTTGCCCGGGCTTAAGCGAAAGCGCCACGCCGACGAGCTCGCCTTGCATCGGGTCCGAGGAATTGATCTTGGCGCGGATGGCAACGAAGCCCTGGTCGCGTGCCATGCCGAGCAGCGCCTCAAGCCGCGCCGCGTCGCGCACGGTTTCATACTTGCTGCGGTCGAACGGGAGCTTGGCGAGCCGCGCGGCGCGCTCCGCGGCAAGCTCGGCCGGCGAGCCTTCGCTTGGGCCGGCATGGGGCGCGGTCGGCTCGCCCGGGAAGGCGCGCCGGAGCGGATGGTCGTAGTCCGATTTCTTCGGTTTCGCCGCGGTCTTGGGCGGCGTGCCGCGCTCGCCTTCCGGCAGCTCGGCACCGAGCCCTTCGGCAACGCGGCGGAGCAGCGTCGTGAATTCGAGCCTGCGCATGAAGCCCGTCAGCACGTTGGCGTCGGGCTGATGCACCGCGGTCTCGGCGAGCGGCACCTCGACCGGCACGTGGCAATCGAGAATGACGAGGGTACGCGACAGGCGCGCTTGGTCGGCGAAGGCGACGAGGCTCTCACGCCGCTTCGGCTGCTTGATCTCGTCGGCGCGGGCGAGGAGCGTATCGAGATCGCCATATTCGTTTATGAGCAGCGCCGCGGTCTTGACGCCGATGCCAGGCACGCCGGGAACATTGTCGGTGGAATCCCCGATCAGCGCCTGCACCTCGATCACCTTCTCGGGCGGCACGCCGAACCGCTCCAGCACCTCCGCCTCGCCGATCACCTTGTTCTTCATGGTGTCGTACATGCGGATGCCGGGGCGGACGAGCTGCATCAGGTCCTTGTCGGAGGAGACGATGGTGACATCGGCGCCGGCCTTGAGCGCCTCGACCGCGTAGGTGGCGATGATGTCGTCGGCCTCGTAGCCCTCCTGCTCGACGCAAGCGACGTTGAAGGCCCGGACCGCCTCGCGGATCAGCGGGAATTGCGGCGAGAGGTCCTCCGGCACCTCGGGGCGGTGCGCCTTGTAGCCGGCGAACAGATCGTTGCGGAAGGTGCGCGCCGAATAGTCGAACACCACGGCGAAATGGGTTGGCGGCGACAGCTCGCCCGTCTCGCGCAGCAGCTTCCACAGCATGCCGCAGAAGCCGTGCACGGCACCGACGGGGAGACCGTCCGAGGGGCGGGTGAGGGGCGGCAGCGCGTGATAGGCGCGAAAGATGTAGCCCGAGCCGTCGATCAGATAGACGTGGTCGCCCTTGGCCACCGGCCGCGCCGTGGTCTCAGGCTTCGTGTCAGCCATTGTCATGATGAGGCATATATAGGGATTTCGGCGCCCCGCGTCAGCACCGTGGCGCCCCTTCTCCCCACCTTGCTCCGGCCGCAAGTGGGGCGACTCGAACCCGTGACGCGAGTCTAGCGCAGGGACTCGAGTTCGTGGGAGCGCTCGGCGCTGCCAGGCGCAAAGCTCCGGTCGGGGCCGCCGAAGGTCCTCTCGATATAGTCCTTGAAGTACTCTTCCAAATAGGGGAAAGCCCGCGTGAGGCGGGTGAAGTCCCGCTGCGAGATCCACAGCACGGTGGAATCCTCGAGCGCGACCACGAGCCCGGTGCGGAGCGCGGATTTGAGCAGGACCCGCTCGCCGAAATGCTCGCCTTGGCCGAACACCTTCTCGAAATGCTCGCCGGTCTCGGGATTGTCGATGGTGAGCTTCAGCTCGCCTTTGACCACGGTGTAGAAGCCGTCGATCAGCATCCCCGGCTCGAGCACCTTGTCGCCCTTGCGATAGTGGATGTAGCGCGTCGACGGCAGCGACGACTGAATCAGCACGATGTTCGGCGGCATCATCAGGTTCATCAGCCAGTTCACCAGCACCCGCACCTTCGAGGCGAAGCCCGGCAGGAAGGAAAGATAGAAGCCGCGCCACAAGAGCCAGGCGAGCGTGCCGGACAGCTTGACGCCATAGACCTCGGCCACGGCCTTGCTCATGCCGAGCGAGGCGAGCGAGCCCTTCGAGGTATAGGCGAACGGCTTCAGCTCCTCGCCCTTCGACTTGGCGACGATGTTTTGGGCGAGCTGGCGCCCCTCGCGCACGGCGAACTGCGCCGTTGGCGGTGCGTAATGGGCCGGATCCTCGGCGGGCTGCTCCACTAGCGGAATCTCCGCCGCGTCGCCGATGGCCCACACTCCGTCGTGACCCGCCACGCGCATGAAGCGGTCGGTCTTGATGCGCCCCCAATGCATGTCGAGGCCGAGCGTTTCGACGAGCGGGTTGGGGCCATTGCCGATGGTGGCGACGATGGTCCGCGTCGGGATGATGCTGTCGTCGGAGAGCTCGATCGCGGTCGAGGTTGCCGATTTGGTGCCGATGCCGGTCATGACCTCGACGCCGTGGAGCTCGAGCCGCTTGGTGGCATAGGCGGCGAGGTCGGCCGGGAACGTCGGCAGGATGCGCGGCGCATATTCGATGAGGTGGACCTTGATCTCCTCATGCTTGATGTTGGGATAATAGCGCAGCGCGCGATGGATCAGCTCGTTGACCTCGGCGACGGTCTCCACGCCGGAGAAGCCGGCGCCGACCACGACGAAGGTGAGCAGCTGCTTCTTGAGGTCGGCGTCCGTCGCCACGTCCGCCATTTCGAGACAGGAGATGACGTGGGTGCGCAGGCGGTGCGCATCGGACAGATTCTTCATGGTCAGCGCATGCTCGGGGAGCCCCGGGAAGCGCTTCAAGTCGACGCTCATGCCGAGCGCGATGACGAGCTCGTCATACGGCACGTCGACGGGGATGCGCCGGAAGCCCTGAACCACGATCGCCGTCTTGTTGGCGAAATCGATGCCCATCACCTCCGCCTGGCGGATCTGGACGTTGCGCAACAGCTGGCGCAAGGGCACGACGGCGTCGGAGGAATGGATCGTCGAGGCGGCCACCTCCGGCAACAGCGGCTGGAACACGAAGTAATTGTTGTTGTTGATCAGCTCGATATCGAACTGGCCGCGGTTGATCTTGGCCAGCTCCTTGGCCACAAAAACGCCGCCGAAGCCGGCGCCAACCACGAGAACTTTCTTCTTTTTCAAGGCTTGCCTCTGCCGTCGTGGCCTCAGGCTTCATACCTACGACAATCAGGGGCCGGAAGCCAGATGGCCGGCCGCCGCCCCCGGCGTTGCTTCGACACAGCCGATTAGTCTAGGTTCGCGCTCAAAGCACCCGTAGCTCAGTTGGATAGAGCGCTGCCCTCCGAAGGCAGAGGTCAGGGGTTCGAATCCCTTCGGGTGCGCCAATTCCTCTGCAAAAAGATTAGCTGCCCCCCCGCGTCGGACTGCCGCGCGAACACGAGGCCGCTCGCCGCGGAATAGGTAGCGCCGCATTGCGGCGAGCGCCCTGACACGGTCGGTGTCGCTGGCGAAGAGCGCGTGATCGCGACCCTCATCCTGCGCCAGCACCCGTTAGCAACGCCCACTGCGTGATCGAAAGCCGATGGTAGCGCGGCGCCTGCTCGCGGGCCAGTTGTCTCGGGGAGGGGCTAAAGCAGCTCCGCCCCGGGCTTTCGCCCAGGGCGGAGGCAAGTCAGACGTTCACGCGCCGGCTCTAGGTCGAGCGGCCGCTGATGGCGTGGTAGATCCAGAGCAGCACGACCGCCCCGATCACCGCGACGAACATGCTCCACAGATTGAACCCGGTGATGCCGGTCGAGCCGACGGCGGAGAAGATGTAGCCCCCGACCACGGCGCCGACGATCCCGAGCACAATGTCCATGAAGAAGCCCTGACCTGAGCCGACGAAGATCTTGCTGGCGATGAAGCCAGCGATCAGGCCCAGGACAATCCAGGCAATAATCGACATGGTGTTACCTCTCTCTTCAGTTTGTCGTTGGGACGCGTAGGCTTACTGCTCAACGGAGAAGCTGCTCGATCTCATGGCGCGACGGCAGGCGCCCGCCCGGGGTCATCCTGTCGACCGCGCTGGGAAGCATGCGCGCCAGCTCGTTCAGCACCTGGTCGCGCGAGAGGCCCGTGCGCTGGGCGAGCTCGTCGACCATGTCGCCGCCGAGCGCGTCTTTGACCTCGCCCGAGGAGATGTCCTTGTTGGTGCCGGTCTTGACCCAGCTGTCGACGGTGTCGCCGAAACCCTTTTTCTGGAACTGCTCGAGCAGCCCGCCGAGGCCATCAAGGATGCTGCCGGGAGAGTCGTCTGCCCCGGCGTCGCGTCCCGACGGCACCTCCGCAGGCTTCGGCGCCTCAGCGGACTTGCCGCCGCCGAAATAGCGCGCCGCAAGCAAGGCGAGCAACGCCAGCATCAGCGGCTTCGCCACGTTGCCGCCCGGGACGGCAGAACTCTCGTCAGACCCGAAAATATTGGACGCCATGACACGAACCTCCTCGTTAGCCTATTGCGCCCCGCAGCCGAGCCGCAATCTATCACCTCCGCCCCGACCTCACCACGAGGCCTTTGCGGGCACACGCTTAACGCTTTGGCGCTTGATCCGTTGCAGCCGATCCCTAAAACGGCGCTATGACGACCGCCACCCTGGCTATCACCGTCCCTGCGGAATGGGCGCCGCAACGGGCGATCTGGACCGCCTGGCCGGCATCGGTGCCGCAGTGGGACGGCGACCTCGACAGCCCGCGCCGCGATATCGCCGCCATGATCAAGACGCTCGCGCGGGCTAACCGGGTACGCCTCTTGGTCAGCGGCGCCGAGGCCGAAGCCTCCGCCAGAGCCGCGCTTGGCGACACCGCGGAGATCGTCGCGGCGAGATATGGCGACGTCTGGCTCCGGGATACCGGCCCGATCTTCGCCGCGACGCGCGAGGGCCGCGTCGCGCTCAGATTCAAAACCAATGGCTGGGGCGGCCGCTTCGACCTCCCCGATGATGCCACCGTGGGCGACGACATTGCGCGGCTCGCCGGCATTGCCACCCGGCACTTCAACTTCGTGCTCGAAGGCGGGGCCGTGGAACGGGACGGCGAGGGCACCATCCTCACCACCCGCCAGACCCTGCTTAATTCCAACCGCAACGGCTGGAGCAAGGCGGAGGCCGAGACGGCGCTCAGCGAAGCCTTCGGCGCGCGGAAAGTGATCTGGCTCGACGAGGGGCTGAAGAACGACCACACTGACGGCCATATCGACAACCTCGCGCGCTTCGTCGGACCGGGAACGGTGGTCTGCCAAGCTCCGGCCGGCGATGACGATCCCAATGCCGCGATCTTCAACGCGGTCGCGGCGAGGCTCGCGGGCGAAACCGATGCGGCGGGCCGCAGCCTCGAGGTGATCACCATCCCGAGCCCTGGGCTTTATCGCAATGCGCGCGGCGGCATCGCGCCGGCCTCCCATCTCAACTTCGTCATCGCCAACGGCATCGTCGTCGTTCCAGTCTATGGCACCGCAAGCGAAGGTGCGGCACTCGAGGCGCTCAGCGCCGTATTCCCGGACCGCGAGGTCGTCGGCCTGCCGTCACGTGGATTGCTCGGCATCGACGAGGCCGGCGGCGGTTCCTTCCATTGCATCACTCAGCAGGAGCCCGCGTGATGGCGGAGCGCATCATCACCGTTGCCGCCATTCAGT
Organism: uncultured Alphaproteobacteria bacterium; assembly: GCA_963732955.1. Lineage (GTDB taxonomy): Bacteria > Pseudomonadota > Alphaproteobacteria > Rhizobiales > Methyloligellaceae > Methyloceanibacter. The sequence continues at coordinate 1,175,809 of CAVTBH010000003.1, read as the reverse complement.
CGGCCTTCGGGCCTGATATGGCGGCGAACATCGCCAAGGTCGAAGGCTTCGTCCGCGAGGCCGCCGCGCGGGGCGCCGACGTGATCCTGCCGCCGGAGCTGTTTCAGGGCATCTACTTCCCCACGCGCCAGGATCCGAAATGGTTCGCCACCGCCTATCCCTTGCGCGATCATCCTTGCGTCGTAGCCCTCACGGCGCTTGCCAAGGAGCTTTCAGTCGCGATCCCGATCTCCTTCTTCGAGAAGGACGGGCCGCGCCATTTCAACAGCGTCGCCGTGGCCGACGCCCGCGGCGAGGTGCTCGGCGTCTATCGCAAGAGCCATATCCCCGACGGTCCGGGCTACCAGGAGAAATATTACTTCCGTCCCGGCGACACCGGCTTCAAGACCTGGGCGACGGAGCCGGGCATGATCGGCGTCGGCATTTGCTGGGACCAATGGTATCCGGAGGCCGCCCGCGCCATGGTGCTCCAAGGTGCCGAGCTCTTGCTCTATCCAACGGCGATCGGCTCGGAGCCTTATGATTTGACGCTCGACACTCATGACCGCTGGCGCCGCGCCATGCAGGGCCACGCCGTCGCCAACGCCGTGCCGGTCGTCGCCGCCAACCGCATCGGCACCGAAGAGAATGACGGCACGACGCAGAGCTATTACGGCCACTCCTTCATCGCCGACCACACCGGGGAATTGGTGGCGAGCTTCGGCGCCGAGGAGGAAGGCGTGCTGACCCACAGCTTCGATCTCGCCGCGATCGAGCGCTACCGAGCCGAATGGGGTTTCTTCCGCGACCGCCGCCCGGACCTCTACGCCAAGACCATCGTCTGATCTGCCGCATCTAGGTTTGCATGAGGGCAGCTGGTAGCCGAGCGATCTTCTTTTCTTCGGCTTGATACGCCTCAAGGGCCATCTTGGCCCACTTCACCCGGCCTTTGTAATGGGGGACGCCTGGCCTCTCGAACGATTCCATGAAAATCTTCGTCGCTTCATCGATGTTCTTCGCGGCGCGGAGCTTGGGTATGGTGCGGCGCTCGGATCCCTTGAGCTCACGCCTCAGCATCTCGTAGTTGGCGTCGTAGCTGTCGGGCCCGCGGCCCATCTCCTTCAATAGCGCTTCGAACACGCGGCGGCGCCCTGGCTTCGCGGCCGTTCCCATGCCGGTCCATTGAAAAAAGCCAAGTCCTCCTTTGGATCCCGGCACTGTTGGATGCTGTTCCCGGATCTGGGTAAAGCCGCCGCTCTCGCCACCTCCGTTTCCAACGATGCCGGCCGCCTGGAAATCCGCCAGCGGGGTGAAATCGCGCATGAGGTCCCGCATCATGCGCGGCGCGAGTTTCTTGAAGAGACTATAATCAGGCCGGCTGGCCTTGGCCTTGTGCGCCATGACGCGAGCGCCCACTCAAGATTGCTGACTACGAGGGCGAACGCGGTGCGCCCCCGGGTTGGGTCGCCTCAAACCTCGCGGTAGTCGCCCGGTTCGACGCGGATGAAGCTGCCTTCTCGCAGCGCCTCAGGTGCGAGCGCCTCAGGCGCGCCCCCAGGCAATTGTCGCAATGCCGTACTCCAGTCGCTTTCGAAAATCTTGGTGAAGTAGCTGCAAATGCCGCGGTGCCCGATCCAAACTCCGGCTTCCCGATTCTCCCAAACCGCGGATCGCGACCAATTTTGGGAGCTGATGAGCACGCCTTTGCCATCGATCAAAACCATCTTGTTGTGACAATGGACGAAGCGTGACGTGTCGATGTAGCGAATGTTGCGGCCGAGCTCGAGATCATAGGTATCCCGCAAATTGTCCAGATTCTTGCGCTCTTTTGGCAGGTCCTTGGCGCTAAAAATCTTGCCGAGGATGATGCGGATGTCGAGATCGGCGTTCTCCGCCGTGGCTTCTTTGAGGGCGTCGAGAAGGTCGGTGATCTTCTCCTGTTCGCTGCGGATATATTGCTGCTCGATCAGCACCGAGCGCCGCGCTGCTCGGATGGCGTCGGGGACTACATCCATGTAATTGTCCGGACTGAGCACCGGCTGCACCGACAATTTGCTGCGCAGCTTGAACCGCTTGCTCGGGAACAGCTTCGTTGGAATCTTCTTGGGCGCGGCCTCGACCAGCAGTACTGGCACCTCGGTGACTGCAGCAGCAAGAGCTTCGGGAGCGTTGAGCTCTAAATCGATATCCCCCTGGAGGATGTCGGTGAAAAAACGCGCCAGCGGCTTCGACTTGATGGCCAGCCCGGTATCACGATTTCCGGTGATGAAATGATCGGGATCGCCGCCGTCTTCGACGTTGGCGGGAATGCTGTTGTCGCTGTAATTCCCGGATTGAACCAGCGTCCACTCCTTGTCGATCACGATCACCTTCTCGTGGGACGAGGAGAAGTACCGCGCCCGTTTGCTGGCGCAAGACGGTGCCTCCACGCAGTCGGCCCCAAATTCCGCCAGTTCATCGAACACCGCCTGTTCGTTCTTGCTATCGACGTCGAGCATCAGCGTCACCTTCACCCCGCGGCGCATCGCCTGCAGCAGCAATTGCTTGAGCGGGTCCGAGGAGAAATCGTAGATCCCGATGAGGATTGATTTCTTGGCACCCTCGATGAACGCCTTGGTGACGGCGAAAGTCGAGTCCGGCGAGGCATAGGCCACGATCTCGTCGCTGACGGCCAGTGCCGGAACCGAGTTTAGCTTCTCATACGGCTTTAGCCGGCAATTGCGGGGAAGAAGCTCAGGCGTTGCGATTGCAGCGGCAACGGACTCCGGGACTCCTATCCCTGATTGGGCTGCGGACTTGAGGACGAAACTCGGCATGCGCACCTCCTTGCCCGTCACTCGGGCGTAAATGGCTCCGACGCCTCCGTCACAACGTCGACTTCGAAAGGTTTGCCGTTGAGATCGCCTTTGAGTTTGTCGGGCATTTTTTGTCTTGAGTTCGGCGCCACATGCGCCACGACCACAAAGCCGGACTTGCCATATATCTCGCCTTCGGCGACGCCAACGGCGTGCGCGCCACGCTTCACGAGAAGGTCCGAATGGAGCTCCCGCGCCTTATTGGCCTGCTTTTCCGATGCCATGGCACTGCATCAAACGCTGACAAACCTGATCTTAAGGGCTTTCACCACCGGAACGATGGGATTGAACACACTGCCGCCCGAAGCGCCGGCAAAATGTAGCCCCACGATCTTGCCCGATTTCTTATCGACGACAAGCGCCCCTGAGTCGCCCGGACTCGTGTAACGGCGGCAAAGGGCCTGATCGAGAAAGCCGACCCTGCCCACGCCGTCATATTCGATTATGGCGCGGAAATTGACGTCCTCGACCACTGACTCGGTATCGCCACTAGTGCGACCACGCTTGACGACCGTCATGCCGCGAACAGGCGCAATCGTCGCCAGCATCTTCTTGGCGTCCAAGATGGAGAAGTCGAGGTCGTCAACGCGCTCTTCTGCGATCTCTGCGAGTGCGGCATCGACGTGGTTGACGAAGTGGCCGCCGGCTTCGAACGCTACGAAGTCTGAGAGCGTCGCGACTCCATCAGCGGGAAGTTTCCCCCCGTCACTTGGGCCTGGATAAGTGACCGCGTCGCCGATCTTGGCGTTACCGTTCAGAGCCAGCACATGCGAATTGCTGAGGATAAAGTATTTTTTGCCCTTCTTGACGATGGCGCCGACGGTGCCGGCCGTAATGTCGCGGTGGCCAACGCTGTAGCCGCTTCGGATTGGCGACTTGCGGGCATTCTTCTGCAGCACGAGCTTGCCGAGCTGCTTCACGTCGGTGAAAACGGCTTGCCCATCAGGCACGGCCACGACGGGCGGGATCAGCTTCGACGCGCCGAGTTTTCGCTTGGAGAGCTTCTTTTCGACATAGAAGCACAGGCTAAGCAGGCCGGTAGGCTCTCGCTCGCTGACCTTTTCGCTGATCCCGACAGCGACGACATTCGGATCGTCAAAAATAGTTCGTACCCGCTGAGCATGGGTGGCACGGACCGTGCCGAGCAACTCCAGCCTAGGCTCCTCCGGTGTCGTTACCATGTCCAAGGCGGACAACAGGCTCTTTGGCGTTTCCATCATCGACCTCCCTTAGCGTCGCAGCACCAGCACCGTTCACGCCTTCCGCACCATAAAGGCAGCGCTTACGGCCTGGCTGCGTTTTCCCTTGACGAGCCGCAGCCGATAGACGCCGGCACGCGACGGCGCTTGCAGCCGTAGCGCCAGCGCATCCACTGTGGGTCCCGAATAACTCACCGGAAGAGAGGGAGCGCTCGGCACGGGATTGAATTTCGGCTCGGCGGCTGCCGCCTTGCCGCGTGGCGTCAAGGCGCGTTCCCACGTCAGTTGACCAGAAAGTCTGGCGACACCTCCCTCGGCCTTGATGCGGACATGCACCTCACCACCGAGGTCGACTGTCAGATCGCGAACCGAAAGCGTCAGCCTTTCGATTTCCGCGACAGCGAGGCCGTCGGCACCGAACAGTTGCTGGAACGTGGCGCGGGCGATGTTGGAGTCGATCAGCTCCACATGAGACTCGCCCGTAAACTGGACCTGGAATCCGGGAAGGTAGGCGCCTTCCACCGAGACCGTTCCATCGCCGCCATCGGGCGTTTCTTCTTTTTGGATGCTGCTTCCCGTCCAGAAAAAGTGGGTAATGGTCTCAAAGCGGGACCCGATGAGCAGGAAACAGCGGATGCCGTTCGGGATAGGGGCGGCGTCCAACGCGCGGCGAAAAGATGCGGCACGTTCCAGATTCGCCTCGTTGAGGTGAAGCTTCTCGATCGCGAACCTTGTGTCGGAGAGGGTAATGGGCTCCAGCCGTTCCCTTGGGGCACTCTTCCAGATGATCGGGGCGCTGAAGAGTGGGAAGGTCTGATAAAGCGCTGGATAGCGCGCATCGTTGGCCAGCCGCATTGACTGCTCGATGCTCATGAAACTCGTCGTTTGCTGACCGACAGCGCCTGCGAGCGCCACCGGCGCTCCGTTGTGAGGCGTACCAAAGGTGATGAAGGTCTTGATCGAGTTGAAACCCGGATCCGCCGCAAACCTTCCGCTTTGCAGGTAGTAGCGGGACAGCAAACCGCCGAGGCTGTGCGCGACAAGATGGATTTGAACATCCTGTCCCCAATCGGCGTGCGCCTTGCGGATGACCGGCGCCAACCTGTCCGCGGCCGAGTCTTCAAGCGCCAAGCGCCAGTCGTAAGGCACCGTATAAAGGCTGGGCGGATTGGTGGTGTCGGAAAAGAGCTGCTTGTTGTTGCGGGTGAGCTCGCGGAAGGCTCGCAACCATCGACGATAGATGTCGACGAGGCCGCCGACCATCTCGACGAGGGTGCCGACGCGGAGGTCCGGCGCGAGAAGGCGCCGGAAATGCGCCTCGTCAAAGCCAAGGACACCGCCAATAAGAGAGCCCGGCCAGACTTTGCCCTGGCTGTCGTATAGCTCGGAACCGAGCAAGCCCGGAACGAAGACGAGAACGTCTTTCAACGCTGCACGAGTTTGTGAGGTTGTTGCCGCACACTAGACAACCATCACCATACACTATCGCCAACGAGGTTGTATCGAAGAAAGATTCTCGTCAAGGGTCCTTCGCGACCTTCGCTCCGCTGTCAGAGCGCCGCGGCGGCCTTCAAGAGCTCCTCGGCGTGGCCGGGGACCTTTACCTTCCGCCAGATGCCGCGGATCACGCCCTTCTCGTCGATCAGGAAGGTCGAACGCTCGATGCCCATATATTTGCGGCCATACATGCTCTTCTCGACCCAGGTGCCATAGGCCTCGCACACCTCGCCGTTCTCGTCGGACGCGAGCGGGAAGGTGAGCCCATATTTCTTCTTGAACTTGTCGTGGCTTAAGACCGAATCCCGCGAGATGCCGATCACAGCGGCTTTGACCTTGGAGAAGTCGGGCAGCTGATCGCGGAAGGCGCAGGCCTCGGCGGTGCAGCCCGAGGTGTCGTCCTTGGGATAGAAATAAAGCACCACCTTCTGGCCCTTGAGGTCCTTCAGGGAAATCTTGCCGCCGCCATCGACGGGCAGGGTGAAGCTCGGCGCCTTGTCGCCAACTTCCAAGCTCATGTCTGTTCCTCCCAGATTCGCTTCGTCATCCTGATATGCGGGATGGTGTTCTCCTCGAATGGCTCGCCTTGCGCCACATAGCCATGCTTGGCGTAGAAGCCTTCCGCGCCGATCCGCGCATTGAGAATGATGAAGGCATATTCCTGGCTCCTGGCGCAGGCCTCTGCATGGGCGAGGAGCCTCGCGCCAACGCCCTTGCCGCGCCACTCAGGCGCCACGGCCATCTGCCTCAGCTGCAAGGTGTGAGCGCCGAGGGGCCGCATCGACACGGTGCCGATCACGGCGCCGTTGGCGAGCGCGCAGAAATGCCGCCGGCGCGTGTCGTCCGCCAGCTCCTCATCGGTGATGGTGAGACCGAGTGGTTTGCGCAGCAGCGCCGCGCGCAGCCGCAACGCCTCGCCATAGAGCGGCGAGCCGCGGGGCGCGTCCGCGAGGGTGACGCCGATGCTGGCCACTGCACTCGTCATCGCATCTCCTTATCGGCGATGACGGTTAACAGACCGCGTGCTTCGAGGCGCGCGCCCCCATCCAACGTGGCAAAGAAGCGGATCGGGTAAAGGCCGGGCGCCTCGGGCGGCAACAGCGGGATCCAACAGGCCTCCCCGAGCCTGACCGCCTCGCCCCTGACCGGGGCGCCACGCGCATCGGTCACGAACATCTCGAGCTTGCCTTCGACCTTTTCGGCATCCGACCCGCCGTTGACGAGAAGCACGCGGCGGACATTGCCCTTGCCCGCCAGCACCGTCCCGGTGCCGACGAATTTCAGCGTCGCCGGCGTCACCACGACGCCGAGCATCCCCGGCGCGTGCGCACCTCCGCCCTCGAACTCGGCGTGGCGCGCGCGCGCGAGCGCCTTGAGCGCCCGGTCGGTCTTGGCGTCGAGGTCGCCGAGAGGAGAGAGGCGCGCGAACATGCCGCCGGGCTCGTAGTTCGCGGCGTAGTGGTTCTCGAAGGCGGGATCCGCCGGCAGGATCTCCGGCAGCCAGTCGCCGGGGCGCATCGGCCAGCCGAGGGTTCCGGTTGGCACCGCGCGAAAGTGGCGGGGATAGAGCTGGCTGGCGACGTTGAAATAGAGTGACCATTCGTCATGCCAGGCATAGCCGGGATCGATCAGGACCCTGTCGTAGATCTCGTTGACGAGGCTCTTATTGATGATCTGGGGCCTGTGGCTGGCAAATCCCCGCGCGGGATAGACCGCCTCGCGCAGCAGACGCCAAGTGTGGCGCATGCCCTGATCAAAGCTCGTCATCCTCGGCGATCCTGCGAGCCACGTGCCCATGTCCTGGAGGAAGTAATAGCCGTTATGTACGTCGGCATTTTGAAAGTGATCGGTGCCGAGGGGCGTAAGCGCGACGTAGTCCTCGTCCGCGGCGATGAAGTTCGGCTCGATGGCCTCGTGCCGATAGAGCGCCTTGCGGAGCCAGGTGTTCCGCGGCGTGTGCTCGGTGATCGCCGCGCTGCCGTCGAGGACATCGTCGTCACCGAGGACGATGCTTTGCCCGAAGTGCCGCTCGGCGACGGCCGCGATGGCGCCCTTGGCCACCAGGCTGGTGAGGATCACGATACGGTCGATGAAGGGAAGATTGGCGCGGACCGATGTGAGCGAGAGGTCGAGGATCTCAGGGTGGATCGAGAGATAGACCAGCTGCCGTGCCGAGGCGGCGAAGTCGTGCGAGGCGCCGGTGGTGATATCGTCGAGCGCGAGTGCCACGCTTATCCCCGCCTCACGCCATGAGGTCGGCCGGAAGCCCGCCGCTCTTGCCTTGAGCGCGGCATGATAGCCGGCGTCACGATAGAGGCGGTCGAGGATCACGAACAGCGCCTCGCCGTCGCCGCACGGGAAGATCTCGGCCGCGCCCGCCGCGACATGCGGCAGCGAGCCGGCATCGGAGACGATGGTGGCGCAGCCTTGGGACAAGGCTTCAGCCACGGGAAGACCATAGCCTTCATATTGCGACGGCAGCACCGAAGCATGCGCGTGGCGGTAGAGGGCGACGAGTGCGGCATCGTCGAGCGCCTCGTACCAGAACAGGCGTTTGCCGAACGCGGCATGACCGGTCAGCGCGGCGAGAACGTCGTCGGCCATCCAGCCCTTGCGCCCGACCACGACGAGGCCGGCATCCTTGGCGTCGAGCCGATCGAAGGCCTGAAGCAGAAGCGCGTGGTTCTTGCGCGGCTCGACCGTCCCCACGGTGAGCAGGAAGCGGAGCCCGGTCAGGGCGGGGAAGGTCGCGGCGAAGGTCTCGTCGGCCTGTGCGGGGTCAGCCTCGGCCAAGTCGGCGCCGAGCTTGATGACGCGGGTGGCAATGGAGCGGCCGAGGAAGCGCTCGGCAAGCGCCCGGAGGTCGTGGTCGACGCCGGGCGAGGTGGCGAGCGCATAGTCCGCATATTGGATCTGGTCGGCGATCGTGTCGGCAAAGGCGATCAGGGTGTTCGCCGGAAACAGCCGCGGCAGCAGGAAGGGGATGACGTCGTGGTTGAGCACGACGACGATGACGCCGTTCGCCTTGAGCCGCCTGAACAGGGCGCCGCGATCGATCGGCTCCGACCAGGTGGCGTCGGGCTCGAAGAAGATGTCGCCCGCAGTGAAGGCATCGAGATCGAAATAGGCGCGCGCGTCGGCTTCGACGTCGGCGAGGCTGTCGGCAGAACGGATCAGCTCAGGCCGGGCGAGGGCGAAATAGCGTCCGGCGTCGGCGTCGAAGGCGATCAGTCGTGTTGTCGCCGGCGCCCTAGCGGCGAGCTCGTGGCTCAGCGCGCGAACCACGCGCTGAATGCCGGTTCTGAGGCCCCACCGGAGCGTATTGCCGACATCGATATAGAGCATCCGGGCCTCGGGGCTTAAGGCGCCAGCGCCCGGCGTCCCTGCTTCCGGTACTCATCGCCCGAAAGGATCGCGATCAGGGCGTGACGCGGATGACGCGAGACGATCATGGCAAGCTCTGAGGGGGCGGGGAGACGTCTGAGCAACAGGGCGTAGAGCGCGGTGTTCACGGTCTGCGCACCGATCCCCTGCTCAACCAGGGCGTCAACCCCCGCGATGAGATCGTCGGCGCGCTTCAGACGGGAGAGGCAGTCGAGGATCTCCGGCGTTACCCCGAGATCGGGGCGCTCGTCGAGAAGGCTCGCGAGCATCCTCAGCTGCAGCCCGGCATTGCCAAGGTCGAGTGGGAACCAGGAGGCGACAGCCATCCGTTTCGCCGCCGTCATGTCGGCTGCGGCAAGCGCAGCACCGAGCGCCGCGGCATCGCCGCCGGCCGGGCGGCTGCGCGCGGCGTCGACCGCGCTCAAGCCGCGGCGCCACAGATAGCGCGTCCAAAGATCGCCATAGCGCAGGATGCGCCCGACATTCAGGCGCTTGGCGAGCCTATAGAGGCTCTCCTGCATCGAGGTCTCTTTGAGCATGGCGCTCCTTCAAGGCTGCGTAGCGAGGCGCTCGGCCATGGCCCAGATGGCTGCGATTTGCGGTGCCTCTTTCTCCAGGAAATCCATGTCGCTATAGCCCCACCAGTCCCAGCATCCATGCGGATTGGCAAGGCTTCCCTCGATTTGGGGGAAGAGAACGATGAGGCGGTTGGTGTCGGCATACCGGGCAAAGCCGCTCTCCTTGATGAAGTCGTCGCCGACGTCCTCGCGGGACTGGTCGCAGCCATGAAACACGATGTGGAGGCGGCAGCCGCGCTCGGTGGCGCAGGTCGATGGCACGTAGACGATGCCTTCCTTGGCAAGGCCGTTGGGAGGCTCCTTGTCGAAGGCGGTCTGGTCGAAGGCGACGAACCGGCCGGTCGGGCTCGGCGAGGGAGGCGCGAGCGCGCCGTAGATCCATTCGAGGATCGCCTTGGCCTGGTCGTAGTCGCAATCATCGATGAAGGGCGTCTTGGTGACGTCGCACGAGGCGCCTTCGGTCTCGGTCAGGAAGGCGTGGCCCCCATTGCTTTCGACGAGCGTGACGCTAGTGGCAGGAACACCCGCCGCCTCGTAGAAGCGCTTGGCGGCCTCGACCACTGGGCGCCGCACCGTCTCGTCGGCGTTACCGGAGAACAGATAGACCTTGTCGTCGGCGAGCGCGCTTAAGGGATCGATCTTGCCGTCTGCGGCGAGGTCCTTGGCCTGCGTCACCAGCGCCTCGGCGTCCGGAGCGCCCCAGTCCACCTGCATGCATTCATGGCTGGCGAGCATGGCATTTTGCCACACCACCATCGGCCAATAGGGAAACAGCCGGCTCGACGCCGACACCGCGCAGCCGAACGGCCCGCCGGCGACGATGCCGGCGCCGACGATGTCTTTGGCGTGAGCAAGCTCGATCTGGCTCGCCATATAAGCTCCGGAAGAGAGCCCGGAGACCGACGTTTCCGGCAACGATGCGCCGAGCCGCGGCAGCTCGTCGGCGACTGCCCGATTCGCTGGCGCCGCGACGAGCGCGACAAGAAGAGAAAGCAGAAACAGGACGCTGGAACCTCGCTGCGCGTCGGACTTAACCACGGCGATTACCTTCGGTCGGTTCGCTTCGGACGGTTGCGATCATCTTAATTCGGTCACACTCCGCGGCGGCTCCAAAAACTTCTTGCATCGCTGGTGCATTGGTAGCAAATAGCGCGTCGTTTAACTGGAACATCTGCTGGTTGGAGGGAGGACGCCATGTCCGATGACGCCCTCTTCCAATTGGGGATGGACTTGGATCGTGGTTCAAGCACCGCCCAAACGGAAGAAAAGCATTCTCAGTGCCTCGCCTCGGAAGAGGAAGGGCGCAAGGATTTTTTCTGTGAGCGAGACGGGGTCCGCTATGCCGGCACCCATCTCATCATCGATCTGATTCGGGCGGAACGGCTCGACGATCTAGAACACATCGAAGCAACGCTTCGTCGCTGTGTTGAGATCGCCGGGGCAACCCTCCTGCACATTCATCTGCACCACTTCACGCCGAATGGCGGCGTGTCTGGTGTCGCTGTGCTTGCCGAGTCGCATATTTCGATCCACAGCTGGCCGGAATACGGCTATGCCGCGCTCGATATCTTCATGTGCGGCCAGACACACCCGCGACGAGCCATCGACGTCTTGAAAGAGGCGTTCTCGCCGCGCAAGGTGGTGGTCAAAGAGCAACTGCGCGGCAAGGAAATCCAAAGATGGACCGGTGGGTCGAAGAAACGCTGCACCGCGACTTCCGTATCCGTCTGAGGGCGGACCGCGTTCTCTTCGACAGCGAGACCGAGCTTCAGCACCTGATCATCTTCGAGAACGGCGATTTCGGCCGGGTGATGATGCTCGACAATGTGATCCAGCTGTCGACGAAGGACGAGTTCGTCTATCACGAGATGATGTCGCATGTGCCTCTGTTCGCCCATGGGCGGGCAAGGAAGGCGCTCATCGTCGGCGGCGGTGACGGCGGGGTGCTGCGCGAGTTGTTGCGGCACCCCGAGCTTGAGAGCGTCACGCTGTGCGAGATCGACCGGAGCGTGATCGACCTCTGCCGCGAGCATTTCCCGCAAATCTCGGCCGGCGCCTATGACAATCCGCGCACGCGGATCGTGATCGCCGACGGCACCAAATTCGTGGCCGAGACCGACGAGCGCTTCGACGTCATCATGATCAATTCCACGGACCCGATTGGGCCGGGCGCCGTCCTGTTCACGCGGCAGTTCTACGCCGATTGCGCTAGAGCGCTGACGCCGGGTGGCATCCTCGTCACCCAGAACGGACTGCCCTTTCTTCAAGCCGACGAGCTCAAGCAGAGCGTGGGCTTCTTCCGCGACATCGGCTTCGACGACGCCTTCGCCTATCTCGCCACCACGCCGAGCTATTTCGGCGGCCCGATGTCCTATGGCTGGGCCACCAACGATACCGACTTGCGGCATCTCAAGGAGAGCGCCATCGAGCATCGCTACGCCGAGGCCGGCGCCTTCCCGACGCGCTACTGGCGCCCGGACGTCCACGTCGCCGCCTTCGCGCTGCCGAACTACGTCCGCGACCTGATCGGCGGTTAGCCTCAGCCACAAAGCGGACTGACAGAGCTAGCCCATCAGCGATGGACCCGCGGCAATTGGCAGAATTGCGTTCCGGCGCAGCCGCTGGTCGTCTTCACCGCAAAGATCAGATATTGATAGGGGTGCAACCCGGTTCCCAGGAGCACTTCGATGCGCTGCCCCAAACAGATGCTGCTGCTGATTTTTGGATTGTTGGCAGCTTGCCCGTATGCGCTGGCGGCGGGGAGTGATCTGTCCCGTTGTCTTGATGCCAACACGGTCCTCGAGGCGGGAGGCACCGTACCCCAAAAGGAATTGATGGCGGCTCGACAAGCGTGTCTGCGCGCACAGCAGACCTCGCTTGGCTCGCTCGATCGGAAGAAGGTTGAGGCCGCGCTCGTCACCATTGGCGAGGAGCAACAGCGCCATGCTTCGCACTGATCGCGCGGCGTAGAGTGCGCGGCGCTAAATCCGCTCCATCTCGGGCAGGTTGCCGACGAGCGGCCAACAATAGGCGTAGAAGGCGGCGCTCACGTCGTTCGTGCCCGAGATGAACTCCGGTGGCATGTGACGCGTCAACCGCGCCACCTGGGACAGGTCTGCGCGGGCGCATTCGCTGCGATAGGCGTCAGGGGCGTTGCTCACCCGGCGCAGGATCACCGACGCCGAGGCATCGCCTTGCGCCGCGAGAGCCGCGGCATAGCGGCCGACGGCGCGGGCCTCCTCGGCATCGATCGGCGAGGGGTGAGGCCAGCAGCGCTGGAGGTAGCCGAAGGTGTCGGCGCGCACCCGAGGCGCCTTCCCGCCTTGCGGCGTCAGCTTGCGCTTGACGAGGTCGGCGAGGCCGTCCCCGAGCGCGCCGGAACCTGAGAGCTGCACATTGCCGTGGGCGTCGACCTCACCAGGTCCCCGCATCAGCGTCGGACCGATCTCCGCGCCGGCCGCGTCGCGAATGCCTTCGCTGATGGCGATCTGGCAGCGGCCGAGCTTGCCATAGACGGCATCGACGTCGGCAAGGAAGCTCTCCGTGGCGAACGGCACCTCGGGCAGATAGATCAGATGCGGACCGGCCCGCAGCAACGGATCGGCGCTACCGCTCGCCGCGCCCCGGGCGAGCGCTGCCGCCGCGGTGAGGAAGCCCGCGTTCCGGCCCATGATGACGTTGATCTTGATGCCGCCGAGGCTCGCATTGTCGAGGGCGTCACCCATATGGGCGAGCGCGACATACCGCGCCGCAGACGGAAAGCCCGGGGTGTGGTCGTTCTCGAGCAGATCGTTGTCGATCGTCTTCGGCACGTGAAAGCAGCGGAGCTCATAGCCGGCGGCGGCCGCCTTCTCGCTGACGATGCGGCAAGTGTCGGCGGAATCGTTTCCGCCGATATAGAAGAAGTAGCGGATGTCCTGCGCCCGGCAGCCGTCCAGGATCTTCTGGCAATAGGAGTCGTCGGGCTTGTCGCGGGTCGAGCCGAGCGCGGCAGACGGCGTCCGCGCGAGCCGCTCCAGGCGCTCCGCGTCAATGCCGGTGAGATCGACGAGGCCGTCGGCGCCGCCCTTGACCAACCCGCGCACGCCGTGGCGCATGCCGAGAATGTGCTTGATCTTGCCGCTCACACAGAGGCCCGTCGTCAGGCCCTCGACCACGCCCGCGAGCGACTGATTGATGACCGCCGTCGGCCCTCCGGACTGGCCGATCACCGCATTGCCGGAAACTAGATCTGCCACGGCAGCACCTCACTCCCTGACGCGCAAAGCGCGCGCACAATGCCCGCGCCAGGGAGCGAGATCAAGCCGAGGCCGTTGCCTAGGCTGCGGTGCGCTGTTCCTTACCCACGACGCGCCCCAGAAATTCCCGCATCGCCGCCGCGATTTCGACGGCGTGGGTCTCAAGCGCAAAATGGCCGGTGTCGAAGAAATGCACTTCGGCGTTGGGATTGTCGCGCTTGAACGCCTCGGCGCCGGGCGGCAGGAAGAACGGATCGTTCTCTCCCCACACGGCGAGCAGCGGCGGCTTGCGCGCGGCGAAATAGGCCTGGAACGCGGGATAGAGGCCGACGTTGCTCGCATAGTCGAGGAAGAGCTCAAGCTGGATGTCTTCGTTGCCCGGGCGGGCCAGCAGCGCGCTCTCGAGCGTGTAGGACTCCGGCGCGACCTCCATCGCGTCGGCGACGCCATGGGTGTATTGCCACTTGGTGGCTTCCGGCGTGAGGAACGAGCGAAGCTCCCGGCGATTCGCGGGCGTTGGGTCCTGCCAATAGCGCTGGATCGGCGACCAGCCGCCGCTCAGGCCTTCCTCGTAGGCGTTGCCGTTCTGCGAGATGATCGCTGTGACCCGATCGGGATGTGCCAAGGCGAGGCGAAATCCCACCGGGGCGCCATAATCGAAGACATAGATGGCGAAGCGCTTGAGGCCGACTGCATCGACAAAGGCGCTGATCACCTTCGTAAGGTTGTCGAAGCTGTAGTGAACGCCGGCTGCTCGGGCGCGACGGTAAAGCCGAAGCCGGGAAGGTCAGGTGCCACCACATGATAGCGATCGGCGAGCAGGGGAATGAGATCGCGGAACATGTGCGACGAGGTCGGAAAGCCGTGCAGCAGCAGCACGGTCGGGTGTCGCGGATCGCCTGCCTCGCGGTAGAACACCGTCGCCGGTCCGGCTGTCACGGTGCGATAGTGGATTTTGGTCAGGGAAGGGTCAGCGGTCATTGCAAGTCTCCTTCGGGGATAGGGGTTGCCACAGGCCTTAGATGAAGTCTTGTAAATCGGAGCATAATACCTCCAATTCAGGAGTCACTCTTCCGCAAGCTGGGATAATCATGGCGACCGCGCCGGTCTGAAAATGGCGCAAGATGGGTCGAGGAAACGCCGACGCCGCAAATGAGGTGGGGTTCAACAAGACGCCGATATCCGCCGACATGACCAGGGCATGGCCCGAACTGCCCTACGAGGCCTGGAAGGACAGCTACGCCACGCTGCACCTTTGGACCCAGATCGTCGGCAAGATCCGCCTGGCGCAGACGCCGTGGCTCAATCATTCCTGGCACGTCGTGCTCTACGTGACCGATCGCGGCCTGACCACGTCGCCGATCCCCTATGGAGAGCGCGTGTTCCAGATCGACTTCGATTTCATCGATCATAAGCTCGTGGTGACGACGGCGGACGGCCGGCGTAAGGAGATCGCGCTTCGCCCGAAGCCCGTCGCCCAATTTTACCGCGAGGTGATGCAGGCGCTGTCGGAACTTGGTATCGACATCCGCATCAACGACATGCCGAACGAGCTGGCCGAGCCGATCCGCTTCAGCGAGGATGAGACGCACGCGTCCTACGATCCGGACTACGCGAACCGCCTGTGGCGCATTCTGCTGCAGTCGGCGCGGGTGTTCGGCGCCTTCCGGTCGTCCTTCATCGGCAAGTGCAGCCCGGTGCATTTCTTCTGGGGCAGCTTCGATCTCGCCGTCACGCGCTTTTCCGGCCGGCGCGCCCCGCCGCATCCCGGTGGCGTGCCGTATCTCCCCGACGCCGTGGCCCGGGAAGCCTATTCCCACGAGGTCTCGAGCGCCGGCTTCTGGCCGGGAAATGACATCGTGCCTTACCCTGCCTTCTACTCTTACGCCTATCCGGAGCCGCCTGGTTTCGCCGCGGCGCCGCTCCGCCCGGAGGCGGCGTTCTACAGCACCGAGCTTCGCGAATTCCTTCTGCCCTACGAGGCCGTGCGCAGCGCCGATGACCCCGATCGGGCACTGACGGATTTCTTGACGAGCACCTACGAGGCCGCGGCCATCAATGGTGGTTGGAACCGTGCCGAGCTCGAATGCGGCGTCGGCGTGCCGGGCAAGCCGCGGCCGGTTTGAGGACGCGTACTACGCGAGCCGCAAGAGGTGCAGGCTGAACAGCTGATCCCCGTCGGTCCACACACGCGCCGGCTGCCAGCCCGCGCTTGCCGCGAGCGCTTGGAACTCGGCGACGGAATATTTGTGCGAGTTCTCGGTGTGGATGCGCTCGCCGTCGGCGAAGCGGAACGTGCGCTCGCCAACGCGCACCTGCTGGCGCTTGCGGCTCACGAGATACATCTCCATGCGCCCATGGACCTCGTTATAGACCGCGTCGTGGGCAAAGCCGTCGACGTCGATATCGGCGCCAAGCTCGCGCTTCATGCGGTGAAGCAGGTTGAGATTGAAGGCGGCGGTAACACCGCGGGCATCGTTATAGGCCGGGATCAAGATGGCCGGATCCTTCTTCAGATCGACGCCGACCAGGAATGCACTGTGCTTGCCGAGCAGCCGCGCCGCGTGGGCGAGAAACGCGCGCGCCTCGTCATGGCGGAGATTGCCGATGGTCGAGCCGGAGAAAAATCCGAGCTTGCTGCGGCGCCGCGCCGTCAAGGGCAGCGCCGCGATGCTGGTGAAGTCGGCGACTAGGGGGCGGATGGTAAGCCCGTCATGGCGCTCCTCGAGCCAGCCTGCGGCTTCGGCGAGGTACTCCTCGGACACATCGATGGGGATATAGGTATCGACCGCGGCAAGCGCGGCAAGCAGCAGGCTCGTCTTGCGGCTCGATCCGGAGCCGAACTCGACCAGCACGTTGGCGTCACCCATCTCGGCCGCGATCTCGGCGCCATGATCGGCGAGCAGCGCCGTCTCGACGCGTGTCGGGTAATATTCGTCGAGCTGGGTGATCTCCTCGAACAGCTCCGAGCCGCGGGCGTCATAGAAGAACCGGCACGGCAGGCTGCGCGGCTTTCGCGCCAAGCCCTGAAGCACGGCGTCGGCGAATTCGTCGCGCGGCGCCTCCTCGCTTGGCGCAACCGCGGTCCCAAGCTCCTCGGCGAATGACTGGTGGACGTCCCGTTCCATCAGGCCTCTGCGGCTAATCTCAGCCCCATGAACTGCCAGCGCTGATGGGGATAGAAGAAGTTGCGGTAGGTCTTACGGATGTGGCCTTCCGGTGTGGCGCAGGAGCCGCCGCGGAGCACGAACTGATTGCACATGAACTTGCCGTTGTACTCGCCGACGGCGCCGGGGGCGGCCTTGAAGCCGGGATAGGGCTGATAGGCGCTTGCGGTCCATTCCCAGACATCGCCGTACATTTGCTTGAGGCCGTTGCCGTTCGCCCCGGCGCCGAGCGGCCGCAGCGCGCCAGCGCCGAGCATCCGGCCGTCAAGCGGCAAGCCGCCGGCAGCCACCTCCCATTCGAACTCCGTCGGCAGCCGATGACCCGACCAGCGCGCGAAGGCGTCGGCCTCGTAATAGCTGACGTGGCCGACGGGCGCCGCCGGATCGACTGGCCTAAAGCCCCGGAGGCTCATCTGCATGTAGCCGCCGTCGGTCTTCTCCCAGTAGAGGGGCGCCGACCAATCTTGTGTCTTCACCGTGGCCCAGCCGTCCGCGAGCCAGAGCGTCGGCGTCTCGTACCCGCCATCCTCGATGAAGGCGATCCATTCGCTGTTGGTGACGCAGCGGTCGGCGAGTTTGAAGGGGCGAACGAGCTCCTCGTGGCGCGGGCCCTCATTGTCGTAGGCGAACCCGTCGCCGTCATGGCCGACCTCGAAGATGCCGCCGTCGAAGGACACCCATTTGACCGGGGCTGCTTCGCGCGTTGCCACGCTCGGCCCCGCGTCGGCATAGGCCGGCTTCAGCGGCTCGGCGCCGAACAAGCTTAAAATGTCGGTGAGCAGCAGCTCCTGATGCTGCTGCTCGTGATTGACGCCGAGCTCGATCAGCTCTGCCGGGCGCGGCGCGAGGTCACGCGCGCAAAGACGGGCGAGCGCCGTATCGACGTGATCGCGATAGGCGCGCACATCGTCGGCCGATGGCCGCGTCAGCAGCCCACGCTTGCCGCGAGGATGCCGCGGACCGACGCTCTCATAGTAGGAGTTGAAGCAATATTCGAAGGCCTCGTCGAATACCCGATAGCCTTCGAGGAAAGATTTGAGCACGAACGCCTCGAAGAACCATGTGGTGTGGGCGAGATGCCACTTGGTCGGGCTCGCGTCGTCATTGGCCTGGACCACTTGGTCCTCGTCGCTCAGCGGCTGCGCCAGCACGGTCGAGAGCGCACGCGTGGCGAACAGTCGATCCTGGAGCGACACGGGCTTCGGCGACGACTTGCGGCCGCCCTTGAGGGCGACCGTGTCGATTGCGCTCATGTGAGACTCTCCCTCACTCTTTCCCTGTTGCTTGAGCGTTAAACGCGAAGATTTACCAGCTTGTTCCGGCACGAGGAATGGTTAACCATGCACATCTCTGTGAAGCGTAAATGAAGAGATTCGGTCATGGCCAGCCAGCCCCTGACATTGCCCGCGCGTGACGACGTGGTCGTCGCCTTCGACGGACGGCAATCGCCGATCGCTGCCGAGATCCAGCGCGGCGTTTGCAGGGCCTTGCGCGCGCTCGGTCATTCCGTGGTGACGGAGCTTGCGCTCGCCAATGGGCGCCGCGCCGACGTCGTCGCCTTGTCGCCGGGCGGCGACATCTGGATCGTCGAGATCAAGTCATGCCTGATCGATTATCAAACCGACGGCAAATGGACGGAATATCTTCCCCACTGCGACCGGCTTTATTTCGCCGTGGCGCCGGACTTCCCCGTCGAGGTGATACCCGGCGACGCGGGGCTGATGCTCGCCGACCGTTATGGCGCACACCTCGCGCGCGAGCCGGTCGAGGAGCGCCTCAACGCCGGCCGCCGCAAGGCGATGATGTTGTGCTTCGCGCGCGCGGCAGCACTGAGGCTGCAACGCCATCTCGATCCCGGTTGCGGCTTCGACGCGTGATCGTTCACTCCTCCCCACAGGGAGAGGGGATAACGACGAGCTATTTCGGCGCGCGTTTGGCGAGGATACGCTGCAAGGTGCGGCGATGCATGTTCAGCCTGCGCGCCGTCTCCGACACATTGCGATTGCAGAGCTCGTAGACGCGCTGGATATGCTCCCACCGCACCCGGTCTGCCGACATCGGATTCTCCGGCGGCGGCGCCTTGGCGTCGGCGGGGGCCACCAGGGCCTGATAGACGTCGTCGGCATCCGCCGGCTTGGCGAGATAATCGACGGCGCCGAGCTTCACTGCGGTCACCGCGGTGGCGATGTTGCCATAGCCCGTGAGCACCACGGCGCGTGCCTCGGGCCGAATGTCGGCCAGCGCCGCGATCACGTCGATGCCGCTGCCGTCGTCGAGACGCATGTCGACCACGGCGAAGGCGGGGGGCCTGCGACGAAGTGACGTAAGGCCGTCCTCAACGCTCGGGGCGGTTTCGACCTCGAAACCGCGGGTCTCCATGGCGCGCGCGAGGCGCGTCAGAAAGGCTCGGTCATCGTCGACGATCAGGAGCGTGTTGTCGGTGGGCAGGGGCCAAGCCTGCTGCTGAGCTTCCATTCTCAAGCCCTCCAATGCTTGGGCCTTCGCCCAAAAACCCAGTTCCCACGAAAGAATTAACGACAATAACGTGGTGGTTGATCGCCAACCAGGGGAATGACTTAGAGCTATGTCTTCCAGGTCGATTGTGCAAGGCAGCATAGGGTCGCGCCGCCGAACTTGGTTTAGGCGCCTGCGGCGTGGTGGAAGCGGCGTTCGCTCGGCGGCTCGACGGGCTGCTCGAACCTCGCCCGCGGCCAGACCACTGTCACCGACGCGCCGCCCGGCGGTTGCGCCCGATTGGCGAGTTCGAGCCGTGCCCCTGAGCGCTCCAGCAGCGTCTTGGCGATGAAGAAGCCGAGGCCCATGCCAATATGCTCGTCGAGCGCCTCGCCGTCGCCGCCATGGCCGGGCCTCGTGGTCACGAACGGCTCGCCGAGCTGCTCGAGCACGTGGGGCGGGAAGCCCTCGCCGTCATCGACGATCTCGATGCTCACCTCGCCGTCCGACCAGGTCGCCCTGACGTCGACCTTGCTCGAGGCGAAGTCGATGGCATTCTCCACGAGATTGCCGAGCCCGTAGATGACGCCGGGGTTCCGCTGCATCACCGGCTCCGCCGCTGCGGTGCCGCCGTCTTCCCCGTGCGCCGGCGCGACCTCGACCTCGACGTCCACCGGAACGGCGGCGATGCGATGAGGCGCTACCGCCTCCTCGAGCAAATGGCTGATCGGCATCCGCGATACGATAAAGTCCGGCTGCTCGCCCATGCCGGCGAGATCACCGAGGATGGCGCGGCAGCGCTCGGCCTGGGCGCGGAGCAAGACCAGGTCGTCGTAATGGGGGTTCGAGGGCTTGGCGTCCCGCATCAGCTCCTTGGCCACCACGGCGATGGTCGCGAGCGGCGTGCCGAGGCCGTGCGCCGCCGCGGCGGCAAGGCCGTCGAGGGCCGACAGTTTCTGCTCCCGTGCCAGCACGAGTTCGGCCGCGGCGAGCGCACCGGCCATGCGCCGCGCCTCTTCCGCCGTGCGCCAGGAATAGAAGCCGATGAACAAGATGCCGAGCACCACCGCCGCCCAGATGCCGAGCACATAAGGCAGCGGCAGGAAGAAGGTCGAGTGATGGAACCAGGGCAGCGGCAGATGGTACTCGGTCAACAGCGTGGCGACGACGACCGCAAGTCCGCCAAGCGCGACCGTGACCCGCGGCGGCAAGGTCGAGGCCGACACCGTGACCGGCGCGATCAGCAGGAAGGCGAACGGATTCTCCAACCCGCCGGTGAGGAACAACAGCGCGCCAAGCTGGAGCACGTCGTAGCCGAGCATCAGGAAGGCATAGTGACTTTTGAGCCGCTGGCTCGCCGGATAGCGAATGCGGAGCGCCACGTTCAGCCATGCCGATAGCGAGATCACCGCGAGACAGGCGCCGATCGGCAAATCGATGCCCAGCACCCAATAGACGATCAGCACCGTGGCGCTTTGGCCGAGCACGGCGAGCCAACGCAGCCTGAGGATGGTCTGCAGCCTGAGGCGCGTCTCGCTCCGCGTCAGCCAAGCCTGCGTGATCGCTCTGGGATTGGTTTGACTATTGCCGGGATCGACCATAGGTGAACTTAGCATGCGGGGTCCCGCCACAATTCCGACAAAGCGCGGCAGCAGGCGCTGATCATGGACGAAAGAGTGAGTAGGTCGTTTGTGGCCGCGGCGGCAAGCCCCGTGGCGGTGAAGGATTTGACTAAGGTTTACGGCAGCGTCACCGCCGTCGACCGCATCACATTTTCGCTATCGCCGCGCACCACGGTGGCGCTGCTTGGCGGCAACGGCGCCGGCAAGACCACGACCATCGCCATGCTGCTCGGGCTCGTGGTGCCGACCTCTGGCGAGGTCAGGGTGTTCGGCGCCGACATGGCCCGCGACCGCTATCGCGTCGCCGAGCGGCTCAACTTCCAAAGCCCCTATGTCGACCTGCCAATGCGGCTCACGGTGCGGCAGAACCTCACCGTCTATGCCGGGCTTTACGGCCTCGCCAACGGCGCCGAGCGCATTGCCTTCCTCGCCGAGGATCTCCAGATCGGCCCGCTGCTCGACCGCGCCACCGGCAAGCTCTCGGCCGGGCAGAAGACCCGCGTCGGCCTCGCCAAGGCGCTGCTCAACACCCCCGAGCTGCTTTTGCTCGACGAGCCGACAGCTTCCCTCGACCCCGACACCGCCGATTGGATCCGGCAGAAGCTGAAGGACTACGCGCTGGCGCGGGGCGCCACCATTCTGCTCGCCTCCCACAATATGGCCGAGGTCGAGCGCCTTGCCGACCGCGTCATCCTGCTCGACCGCGGCCGCATCCTCGAGGATGAAAGTCCCGCCGCGCTCATCGCCACCTATGGCCGCGAGACGCTCGAAGAGGTATTCCTCGATGTGGTGCGCGGCCGCGCCCGGCGCGAGCCGAAAACGGACGGTCTCGAAACGAGGAAGGCGTCATGACCGCGGCCGCCGCCGCCGGTGCCGTCGCCGTGCTGTTGCCGGCGAGCGGCCTTCGCGCGTCGTTGCGGCGTATCGGCGCCATGATCAGACGCTACACCTATCTGCTTCGCAGTTCCGGCATCAGGCTCATCGAGCTGATCTACTGGCCCTTCCTGCAAATGCTGACCTGGGGCTTCCTGCAAAAATACCTGGCGAGCACCACCAGCCCGGTGGCCCAAGGGGCCGGCGTCCTGATCGGGTCGGTGCTGCTGTGGGACATCCTGTTCCGCTCCAAGATCGGCTTCTCCACCACCTTCATCGAGGAGATGTGGTCGCGCAATCTCGGCAACCTCTTGACCAGCCCCTTGCGCCCCCTCGAGCTTGTCGCCGCCTTGAGCGCATGGAGCATCATCCGCCTCGCCGTGAGCATGGTCCCGGTCGCGGGCGCCGCTTTTCTCTTCTTCGGCTTCAATCTGCTCGATCTCGGTCTTGCGCTTGCCGCCTTCTTTGCCGTGCTGGTGTTGACGAGCTGGTCGCTCGGGCTCCTCGCCGCTGGCGTCATTCTGCGTTACGGGCTCGGCGCCGAGGAGCTCGCCTGGTCGCTCGCCTTCATTTTGCTGCCCCTCTCTTGCGTCTATTACCCGGTCGCGGTGCTGCCGTCCTGGCTGCAGCCCGTTGCCCTCGCGCTACCGCCGACCCATGTGTTCGAGGGCATGCGCTCGATCCTGCTGCATGGCGTGTTCGACGCCACCGACCTGTGGTGGGCGCTTGGCCTCAACGCCGTCTATCTCGCGATCGGCTACGCGGCCTTTAGCTGGTTCCTCCGCAGCGCCCGGGTCAATGGGTCGCTGCTTCAGCTCGGCGAGTAAGCTTTAGATGAAGATATGAAAGCCCGGCTGATCTCCTTCATCATCGCAGGCTTCCTGATCGGGGCGCTCGTCGGTGCCGCGGTGCTGATCCTCAACACCCCGCGCCAGGGGCAGCCCGTCGAGACCTCGGGCACGGCATTGATCGGCGGACCCTTCGCGCTCATCGATCAAAACGGCAAGCACGTCACCGATCAGGACTTCCGCGGCCGCGACATGCTCGTCTTCTTCGGCTTCACCCATTGCCCCGACATCTGCCCCGCCGAGCTTCAGGTGATGGCGCAGGCACTCGATCAGCTGGGCGACAAGGCGAAGACGGTCGTGCCCATCTTCATTTCCGTCGACCCCGAGCGCGACACCCCTGGGGCCATGAAGGCCTATGTCGAGAGCTTCGGACCCAATTTCGTCGGCCTCACGGGATCCCCTGAAGCCGTCGCTGCCGCCGCCAAGGCCTATCGGGTGTCTTATGCCAAGGTTGAGAATAAGGCCTCGCCCGGTGATTACAGCGTCGATCACTCGGCGCTGGCCTATCTCATGGGGCCCGATGGCAAATATCTCACGCACTTTGCCTACGGCATGACTCCCAAGGAAATGGCCGAAAAGCTGGAACGCTTCCTTTAGCCGCGCGGCCTCCGCGCGCTTCCGCGGCCATTTGTCGTTGCACCGCAACATAGAATCACCATTTCAGTTTGCGATGCAGCATCTTTTGATGCACCTTGTGCGCCACGGGTGGAGGTCTCTTGCATGCTTTATCACCTATATGAGCTTAACCATGCCGCCTGGAGCCCGGCGCGGGCGGCGGCCGATGCCTATCGCCTCCTGTTCCGCAATCCGCTGAATCCGGCCTCCCACACCACCATCGGGCGGAGTGCCGCGGCGGTTCTGGAGCTGTTCGAGCGCAGCACCCGGCGCTACCACAGGCCGGCCTGGGATATCGCCTCGACGACGGTCGACGGCCGCGAGGTCGCGGTCCACGAGCGCGTGATCCTCTCCAAGCCGTTCTGCAACCTCGTACATTTCGAGCGGGATATCCCCGATCGGCGCTGGCGCAGCGACAGCAAGGTGCTGCTCGTCGCCCCCATGGCCGGACACTTTCCGACGTTGCTGCGCGGCACCGTCCGCGACCTGCTGCCGAACCACGAGGTCTATGTCACCGAATGGGAGGATGCGAGGCGCGTGCCGCGCGCCGCGGGCCCCTTCGACCTTGATGACTATATTGATTACATACTTGAATTCATTAGATTGTTCAGGGGCGATGTGCACGTGATGGCGGTATGCCAGCCGACCGTCCCGGTGTTCGCCGCCGTCTCGTTGATGGAGGCGCAGCGCGAGCGCTTCGTCCCGCGGTCGATGATCCTGATGGCCGGACCCATCGATGCGCGGATCAGCCCGACGGCGGTGAACTGCTTTGCCGAGGGGCGCCCGCTCTCCTGGTTCGAGCGGAACGTCATCACCCAGGTGCCGTGGCCAAATCCCGGCATGATGCGCAACGTCTATCCGGGATTCCTTCAGCTCAGCGGCTTCATGGGCATGAATCTCGGCCGCCACCTCACCGCCCACCGCCACCTGTTCCAGAATCTGGTGAGAGGCGATGGCGATTCCGCCGACAAGCACCGTGAATTTTACGACGAGTTCCTCGCGGTGATGGACCTCACCGCCGAGTACTATCTGCAGACCATCAACACCGTGTTCCTCGAGCATTCGCTGCCGAAGGGCAACATGCGCCACCGCGGCCACACTGTGACCCCCAGCTCGATCCGGCGCGTGCCCTTGATGACCGTCGAGGGGGAGAAGGACGACATCACCGGCATCGGCCAGACCGCCGCTGCCCATGATTTGTGCAAAAATCTGCCAAGCTCAATGAAGCGGCACCATTTACAGCTCGGCGCCGGCCATTACGGCGTTTTCAATGGAGCCCGCTTCCGCGCCGAAATAGTACCTAAAATCAATGAGTTCATCGCGGCCAGCCACCGTGGCCGGGGCCTTTTGTCACGATCTTTTGGCCGAAAAGCCTAAGCGAGAGCCCCCCAACTCCGAAATCCCTGTGCTACTGTAGGGGACCGCTGAATCGAACCCATAATCGGTCGGCGCGAGGGAGTGTGTGCGTGATGCTCAAGAGGCTGAAGCCCGGCAACGGGGAGACGATCGAAGTAAAGGTTAAAGGGCTCGGCCTACCGCTTCTTTTGCGGCGCAGCACAAGGGCACGCCGTTTCAGTCTCCAGGTGAGCGAAGCGCGCCGCGGCGCAATTCTCACCATGCCTGTCTATTCGAGCTTCGCCGACGCCGACGAGTTCCTGTCGCGGCATCTCGATTGGCTGAAAGAACGCGTTGCCGGCCTCTCCGAGCCCGTGCCCTTCACCCATGGCGCCATCATCCCCTTGCGCGGTTATGCCCACATGCTCCGCTTCGCCGGCTCCGTACGCCGTCGCGGTGTGGTGTGGGTTGAGGCAGCCGAGGACACCAAGGTCGCGCCGGCATGGCCGCAAGGCGCCCGCGTTCCGCGTCGCAGGCTGCCGCGGCTCACCGTCGCCGGCGAGCCCGAGCACGCGCCGCGCCGCCTCCTCGACTGGCTGAAGCGCCAAGCGCATCAGGATCTCTTCACCCGCGTCTCGGTTCACGCCAGACGCCTTGATCTCACGCCGGCGCGCATCTTCGTGCGCGATCAGACCACGCGCTGGGGCTCATGCTCCACCACCGGCGCGCTGTCCTTCTCCTGGCGGCTCGTGCTCGCACCGCCCTTCGTGCTCGATTATCTCGCCGCCCATGAGGTCGCCCATCTCGCCCACATGAATCATGGACCGCGATTCTGGGCGGTGGTCGAGCGCATCATGCCGCGCCACGAGGAGGCGCGGGCGTGGCTGCGCAAGCATGGCGCGAGCCTTCACCGCTACGGCGCCGAAGGCATGGTGGCGTCGTCGGCAAGCCGCTCGCCGAAGCGCAGCATCGAATAGCATCCGGGGTTTCGGGCTCTAGCCGCCGGTGAAGATACCAAGCATGCGGCGAAAGAGCGGCTCGGTCGTCTCGGCCGGTGACTTCAACGGCAATTGCGAGGCGGCCTCTTCGAGCCAGGGCGAGCGCGAGCCCGACAAGGGCAGCGGCTCCTTGCCCTGATGCGCCTCGATCATGATGTCATGCCATACCTTGGCCGGCAGCGTGCCGCCGCTGACATTGTGCATCTTCGAGCCGTCGTCATTGCCGACCCAAACGCCCGCGACATAGTGGGCGGTGTAGCCAACGAACCAGGCGTCGCGCGAATTCTGGCTGGTTCCGGTCTTGCCGCCGGCGACCTGATCCGGCAGCGCAGCGTGCCTGCCGGTGCCGCTGGCGACGGTGGCGCGCATTAGATCGTTCATCTCCGCGACATAGGGCGGAGCGACCACGGTGCCGAAACTCGCTGATTGCAGCTGATACAGGACCTTGCCGTCGCCATTCCGTACACGGGTGATGATGTGCGGCACCATGCCTTCGCCGCCATTGGCGAACGGGACGTAAGCCCCCGTCAGCTCGAGCAGTGTCACCTCGCCGGTGCCGAGCGCGAGCGACGGCTGGTCGTGCAGCGGCGAATGGATGCCGAGCCGCTGCGCCGTGCTCACCACGCGCGAGCGCCCGACTTGGGCGGCGAGCCTGACGGCGACGGTGTTGATCGATTGGGCGAAGCTGTCGCGCAACGTCACCGCGCCCTGATAGGTGCCGGTGTGGTTCTTGGGCGACCAGTGATCGACGACGATTGGTGCGTCTTCGGCGATCGAGTCCGGCGTATAGCCGCTTTCGAAAGCGGTGAGATAGACGAAAGGCTTGAAGGCCGAGCCCGGCTGTCTCAGAGATTTGACGGCACGGTCGAAGGGGCTCGCCCGATAGGAGCGGCCGCCGATTAGCGCCTTGATGCCGCCTCTCATGTCGAGCACCACCACCGCGCCCTGGTTTGCGTCGAGCGCCTTACCCTCGTCGTCGAGGTGCTGGCGGAGCGCCAATTGCGCCGCGCGCTGGAGCCTTGCGTCGATGGTGGTCTCGACGACGAGATCGCCGTCGTGGTCGCCGACGAGATCGGGAAGGGTTTCGGCGACCCAATCGACGGCGTAAGGAAAGCCGGTCTCGTCGCCGAAGGCCCTGAGCTGCAACGGCTCCGCCTCGGCGACGCGCGCGTCCGCCGCGGACAGAAATCCGGCATCGACCATGCTGTTCAACACCACATCGACCCGGGCCTCGGCGAGGTCCGTGCTACGTGTTGGCGCGTAGCGCGACGGCGCCTTGAGGAGACCGGCGAGGAGCGCGGCTTGCGTCAGGCTGATGCTCTCCGCCGCGCGCCCGAAATATCGCCGCGCCGCGGCCTCGACGCCATAGGTGCCGCCGCCGAAATAGACGCGGTTGAGATAGAGCTCGAGGATCTCGTTCTTGGTGAAGCGGTGCTCGAGCCAGAGCGCATAGATCGCTTCCTCGAATTTCCGCGACAGCGTGCGCTCCGGCTTGAGGAACAGGTTCTTGGCGAGCTGCTGGGTGATGGTCGAGCCGCCCTCGACCACGCTGCCGGCGCGCCAATTGCGATAGGTCGCGCGCAGCAGCCCAAGGGGATCGACGCCGAAATGGGAATAGAAGCGGCGGTCCTCGGTGGCGATCACCGCTTGCGGCAGATAGCGTGGCATGCGCTCGAGCCGCACAAAGCTGCGGCGAAGGCCGCGCTCGGCGAGCACGGTGCCGTCGGCGGCGAGGATGGTGAGGTTTGGCGGCCGGTCATCGAGGGTGAGAAGAATGGGATCCGGCAGCCGCGACAGGAAATAGAGCACGACACCGCCGAAGAGGAGGATCCCGGCGAGGCTGGCGACCAGCGTCACCCGGAGTGCGGCGCGCAGGATCGGATGGCCTTGGCGCTTCGGCTTGCGCCTTCGGGTGCCGGCTGCCTTCCGGGGTTTGGGCGAGGGCGTCGCGCGCCGGCGGCCGAAGTTCGGCTCGGTGCGCTGCCGCGGCTTTGCCGCGGGCTTGCCGGTGCGGCGCGCTGCCATGTCCTCAGAAGCCTCTGCCAGGTCGCGGACTTCGCGGGGGAGCGAAGCCTTGCGAGTCTCGCTCGGAGGCTAGGCGTTCCGAATTGACACGGGGTTAAGGGGGGCGTGTCGCCGGCGGAGGACTAGACGTCCAGGTTTGCGACCTGGAGCGCGTTAGCTTGGATGAACTCGCGCCGCGGCTCGACCACGTCGCCCATCAGCCGCGAGAAGATCTCGTCGGCCTCGTCGAGCTCACCGACCTTGACCTGGAGGATGGTGCGGCTATTGGTGTCGAGGGTCGTCTCCCAGAGCTGCTCCGGGTTCATCTCGCCGAGCCCCTTGTAGCGCTGGAGCGTCAGTCCCTTGCGGCCGGCGGCCATCACCGCCTCGAGCAGCTCCGATGGCCCGTGCACGATGGTGCTCAGGTCCTTGCGCTTCAGCGTCGCCGGCTTCGCATAGACCTCCTGGAGGTGCTCGGCATAGTGGTCGAGCTTGAGCGCGTCGGCGGAGGCGATGAACGGCCCGTCGACGAGATGAGATTCCATCACGCCACGGAGTTCGCGCCAGAAGCGTAAGCCGCCTTCACGCAACGCCTCGCCATGCCAGCCGCGCTCGGTCTCGTCGGAAAGCGCATCGAGGCGCTTGGCGATATAGGCAGCCGCGGCCTGCGCCTGCTTGGCATCTTTCAGCACTTTCGGGTTGAGCACGCCGGCAATCGCGGCCTGCTCGATGATGAAGCGCGGGTAGCGGCTGTGCAGGCCCTTGAGGATGCCGCCGAGCTTGCGCGCGGTATCGACGATGTCGCGCAAATCTGCGCCGGCCCGCGTCGCGCCATCGCCGCTGACGAGAATGGCCTCATCGAGCCCTTCGCCGATCAGATATTCCTCGAGCCCTTTCTCGTCCTTGAGGTAGCGCTCTTGGCTGCCGCGCTTCACCTTGTAGAGCGGCGGCTGGGCGATGAACAAATGCCCGGCTTCGACCAGCTGCGGCATCTGCCGGTAGAAGAAGGTGAGCAGCAGTGTGCGGATATGGGCGCCGTCGACATCGGCGTCGGTCATGATGATGACCCTGTGGTAGCGGAGCTTGGAGAGATCGAACTCGTCATGACCGATGCCGGTGCCGAGCGCCGTGATCAGCGTGCCGATCTCCTGGCTCGACAGCATCTTGTCGAAGCGCGCGCGCTCCACATTGAGGATCTTGCCGCGCAACGGGAGCACGGCCTGAAAGGCGCGGTCGCGCGCCTGCTTGGCCGAGCCGCCGGCGCTATCGCCCTCCACCAGGAACAATTCCGATTTGGCCGGATCGCGCTCCTGGCAGTCGGCAAGCTTGCCCGGAAGCGAGGCGATGTCGAGCGCGCCCTTCCGCCGCGTCAGCTCGCGCGCCTTCCGCGCCGCCTCGCGTGCGGCCGCGGCCTCGACGATCTTCTGCACCACGGAGCGAGCCTCGCTCGGGTTCTCCTCGAACCATTGCGATAAGGCGTCGGCCATCACGCCCTCGACCACGGGCCGCACCTCCGAGGACACGAGCTTGTCTTTCGTCTGGCTCGAGAATTTCGGATCGGGCACCTTGACCGAGAGCACGCAGGTGAGCCCCTCGCGGGCGTCGTCCCCGGTGAGCGCCACCTTCTCCCGCTTGGCGATACCGGACTCCGCGGCATAGGTGTTGACGGTGCGGGTCAGCGCCGAGCGCAAGCCGGCCAAATGCGTGCCGCCGTCGCGCTGCGGGATGTTGTTGGTGAAGCAGAGCACGTTCTCGTGGTAGCTGTCGTTCCACCACAGCGCCGCCTCGACCACGATGCGGTCCTGCTCCTTCATCACCATGATCGGCTCCGGGATCAGCGGATGCTTGGTGCGGTCGAGGAAGCGGATGAAGGCGCGCAGGCCACCCTCATAGCGCATCTCTTCCGATTTCGGCTCGACGCCGCGATGGTCGGCGAGCACGATGCGGACGCCCGAATTGAGGAACGCCAATTCGCGCAGGCGATGCTCGAGCGTGGCATAGTCGAACTCGACCATGGTGAAGGTCTTCGTCGACGGCACGAAGCTGATGCGCGTGCCGGTCTTGCCCTCCGACGGGCCGACTTCGGCGAGCGGCACTTCCGGGACGCCGTCGTGGAAGCGCATGAAATGTTCCTTGCCGTCGCGCCAGATGGTCATCTCGAGCTTCGACGACAGCGCGTTGACCACCGAGACGCCGACGCCGTGCAGCCCGCCGGAGACCTTGTAGGAATCCTGGTCGAACTTTCCGCCGGCATGGAGCTGGGTCATGATCACTTCGGCGGCCGACACGCCTTCGCCTCTGTGGATCTCGGTGGGAATGCCGCGGCCATTGTCCTCGACCGTGACCGAGCCGTCGGCGTTGAGGGTGATCACGATCTCATCGCAGTAGCCGGCCAGGGCCTCGTCGATGGCGTTGTCGACGACCTCATAGACCATGTGATGCAGGCCCGAGCCGTCGTCGGTGTCGCCGATATACATGCCCGGCCGCTTGCGCACAGCATCGAGGCCTTTGAGCACCTTGATCGATTCGGCGCCGTAGTCCGAGGCAGCGGCTTCTGTTCTCTCTGAGGCTCGTGTCATGGGGTCCTAAAGTCCGATTTTTCGCTGCTGGCGCCGGGTCCGGAACAGGGCCCGGATCAGGCGTTTATTGTACCCCGATTCACCGCCAAGATTTGGGCGTCTTCAGCCAGCGCGGCAAAGACGGCGCGGTCGGTCCCGGTCATCCAGGCCTGGGCGCCAAGGTCCAGAATTTCGCCAAAAAGCGCCTCTCTCCGGGCAGCATCGAGGTGGGCCGCGACCTCGTCCAGGAGGACGAGCGGCGCCGCACTTGAAAGCGACCTGATCAGCCTTGCCTTGGCGAGCACGAGGCCGAGGAGAAGGGCCTTCTGCTCGCCCGAGGAGCAGCTCTCGGCGGGGGCATTGTGGGGTCCGTGGAATACTATTAGGTCGCTCAGGTGGGGTCCCGCAAGGGCCCGTCCGGCGAGCCTGTCGCGCTCCCGCAGCTCCGACAACAGGCTGACATAATCGTCCTCGACCTCGACCGCCGGACGCTGGGTGAGGGCGGTCTCGAGCCGGCCTTCGAGGGCAAGCTGGGCGAAGGGGAACGGTCCCGGCCCACGCGCTTCATGGGTGTCGTCGATCAGCGCCTGCAGCCGCGCCACGGCATCGACCCGCGCCGCGGCGATGGCGACGCCAGCCTCCGCCATCTGCTCCTCGAGGCCGGCGAACAGCGACGCCGATCCCTCGCGAAGTTGGAACAGGCGGTTCCGCTGGCGCATGGCGCGGTCGAAACGGCCGCGCGGGCCCCGCATCTTGGGATCGATGGCGAGCATCAGCCGGTCGAGGAAGCGGCGGCGCTCCGCAGCGGGTCCGGTGAACAGCCCGTCCATCTCGGGGATCACCCAGACGAGTTGAACGTAATCGCCGAGGGCGCCGGCGCTTCTGTCCTTGCCGGCGATGCGGACGCTGCGGCCGGTGCCGCCGCCGCCGCCGTCGAGGCCGAAGCCGGTGCCGATCTCGATGAGCCCTTCGATCGACATCACCGTGGCGGCGACCGCCCAACCGCCCGGGCCGTCTTTGCGGCCAAGCTCGTCATAGGTGCGTCCGCGCAAGCCGTGACCTGGCCCGAGCAGCGACACAGCCTCGAGCAGATTGGTCTTGCCGGCGCCATTGTCGCCGACGAGGACCACAGGCCTCGCATCGAGCGCGAGCGAAGCCCGCTCATAGTTGCGGAAATTCGTGAGCTTGAGCGCCTCGACGAAGATTCGCGCAGGTGCGCTGCCGGGGGCCTCGCCCATCGCTCCTTCAACCGCTCCTTGGCGATCGCCGCTAAGCGCCGTCCTCATACCCGCATCGGCATGAGCACATAGAGGGCAGAGGCGTCCTTGCCGTCGCGGATCATGGTCGGCGAGCCCGGATCGGCGAGCTGGAACTCCGCCGTGCCACCCTCGAGCTGTCCGGAAATATCGAGCAGGTAGCGGGCATTGAAGCCGATCTCGAGCGGATCGAAGCCATATTCGACCGGGATCTCCTCGCTCGCGCTGCCGCTGTCGGGATTGTGCACCGAGAGCACGAGCTTGCCGTCCTGGATCGAGAGCTTCACCGCTCTGCCCTTGTCGCTCGACAGCGTTGAGACACGGTCGACCGCCTCGGCGAAGGCGTGGTTGTCGACCTCCATCTTCTTGTCGTTGCCTTGCGGGATCACCCGCTCGTAATCGGGGAAGGTGCCGTCGATCAGCTTCGACGTCAGCACCACCCGCGCCGTGGTCACCCGGATCTTCGACGGCGACAGCTCGACGCGCACCTCGCCGTCGCCATCCTCGACGAGCTTGGCGAGCTCGGCCACCGTCTTCCGCGGCACGATCACGCCCGGCATGCCTTTGGCGCCCTGCGGCAGCGGCAGCTCGACCTGTGCCAGGCGATGCCCGTCGGTCGCGACCGCGCGCAAGGTCTCCTTGCCGTCGCTTTCGGCGGCGTGGAGATAGATGCCGTTCAGATAGTAGCGCGTCTCCTCGGTGGAGATGGCGAAGCGGGTCTTGTCGATCAGCCGCTTCAGGTCGGCGGCCGGCATGGTGAAGGCATGGCCGAGATCGTCGACGCTGAGCGACGGGAAGTCGTCGGCCGGCAAGGTCTGCAGTGCGAAGCGCGCCTGGCCGCAACTGATGGCGAGCCGGCCCTGATCGCCGTCGCGCACGACCTCGATGTCGTTCCCCTCGGGGAGCTTGCGCACGATGTCGTGGAACATGTGGGCGGGCACCGTGGTCGAGCCTTCGCCCTTCGACCGGCATGGCACCGTCTCGACGATCTCCATGTCGAGATCGGTCGATGTCAGCTTCAATTCGTTGTTGCGCGTGGCAAGGTGGACGTTGGACAGGATCGGGATCGTGTTCCGTCGCTCGACCACGCTCGCCACATGGGCAAGGGCCTTGGCAAGGCTCGGCTTGTCGATGGTGAACTGCATGACCTTGAACTCAACTCCCGCGCCCTTTGAAGGGGTTGCATCGGCCCCGGCCGAAACCGCCAGTGGCTCCGTGCAGTCCAGAAAAGGCGCGCTGAAAGCTAAGAACTCCCGCCTGAACTTGACCTGACAGAGGCAAATTTGCAAGAGCGGGCAGGGGCCGGGGACGGCCCCGAAACCCGCAGGATTCCTCCCCTAATCGCGCAAGAGCCGCTTCAGAAGCTCGATCTCCTCGCGCAGCTGATTGTCGTCGCTCATGAGCTGCTCGATCTTGCGGATGGCGTGCAGCACCGTGGTGTGGTCGCGGTTGCCGAACCTGCGGCCGATCTCCGGCAGCGAGCGCGAGGTGAGGAGCTTCGCGAGATACATGCCGATCTGGCGCGGCCTGACGATCGAGCGGTTGCGGCGCCCGGAAAGCAGGTCGCCGCGATTGACGCCGTAATGTTTCGACACCGTGCGCAGGATGTCGTCGATGCGCACGCGCCGGGGCTCGGCGCCGCGCATCAGGTCGCGCACGATCTGCTCGGCGATCTCGATGGTCACCGGCTCATCGGTGAGCTGATAGCAGGCGCGCAAGCGGTGGATCGCGCCTTCGAGCTCGCGGCCGCTCTCGGTCAGGCGCTCGGACAGGAAGGCGAGCACGGTGTCGGAGATGGCGAGGCCCCTCGTCTCGGCGCAGGCCTCGGACGCGCGCTTGGTCAGGATCTTGTGCCTGAGGTCGTAGTCCATGGCGCCGATCTCGGCGACGAGCCCGCCGCCAAGGCGCGAGCGCATGCGCATGTCGAGCTTGTCGAGCTGGGTCGGGGCGCGGTCGGCCGCGACCACTACCTGCCGGCCGCCGTCGATCAGCGAGTTGAGCGTATGGCAGAACTCCTGCTGGATGGTCGGGCCTTGCAGAAACTCCATGTCGTCGATCAGGAGCACGTCGATCTTGCGGAGCTTCTCCTTGAAGGCGAGCGCGTCGCGGGCGCGCAAGGCCTGGACGAAGCCTGACATGAAGCGCTCGGCGGTGAGGTAGAGCACCTGGGCTTCAGGCTTCCGCTGCTTGATGTCCCAGGAGATGGCGTGAAGCAGATGGGTCTTGCCCAACCCGACGCTGCCATGGACGAACAGCGGGTTGAACAGCTGCTGCGGCGTGGCGAACGCGCCGGCGACCTCCTGGGCCGCGGCATGGGCAAGGCGGTTAGAGGCGCCGACGAGAAAGGTGGCGAAGGAGAGCCTCGGGTCGAGCGGCGAGCCTTCGAACCCGCCATAGCCGGTCCGGAGCGGCAATTGTACCGGGGGCAGGTCTTCCGACAAATGCACCGGCTGCTGCTTCTGGCGCAGAGCCTCCTTCGGCGTCTCGCTGGCAAAATGCGGCTGCCTCACCCTGAATTCGACCCGATCGACGTCAGCCCACTCCACGCGGAGCAGCTTCAGCACGAATTCGTAGTAATGCGATCTCAGCCAATTCCTGAGGAAGCGCGTTGCCACCGTGAGGTGGACGCAATTGTCATCGAGGCGCTCAAGTTCGACCCCCCTAAACCAGCTGGCGAAGACATCTTCGCCCAACTCTGCACGCAGCCGGCTCTTGACCCGTCCCCAGGCTTCCCCCGAGGACGTGAACTGCTCTTGTTGTGCCACGGTTTTTGCCTAGCTCCATAGTTCTCGTTCGCGCCGTTACGCACCGCACGCCTCACACTTGAGCAGCCAACAAAACTCGACGCGGACAGTCATGACCGTCCCAGGAAGGTCTTCTCCGTCCTAGCCTTGCAGCCAGGGAAGACCGGAAGCCTTCCACCCCCCAACGGTGCCACGGTGGCGCAAATCGTCAAGCGGTCCTTCGAAACCGCCGGCGACATTGTGACAACACCGAAAGCCCGCTTCTGCCATTGCCCTGGCCGCAGCCATGCTCCGGCTTCCAGACCTACAAATGAAATATAGGTCGTCGTCCAACTCGACCCCGAGCGCCTTCAACTCTCCTGAGAGGCGCTCGACGAAACGCGGGTCCAAACTTTGATCGGGAAACGTCTGCCACTCGACGAGGACAGCGCGTTTGCTGATAGGTGCGAGATCCGGAATCCCGACATAGGTCCATTCGGCGCGCGTGCGCACATCGACCAGCTGCGAGCGAGGCGTCGAGTTGAGCCCTTCCCAGGTCGCGGCGACGTCAACATCGTCGACTTCTCTATCGGGAGCCTGATTGCTCAAGAGACACAATCCCCACGTTGCAAAAGCAATCTTGAAGAAGAGTTGTTGAGGTTTCCACTAAATATGGTAGCTACGTCGAACTAAAACACTAGTCGGCCCACAGGATACGCTCGACCTATCTACAACTCTCCCACAATCCCTACACTAGAGACAAGTTTAGTGAGCCCCGGCTTCCACCAGGCCGCTAACGCTCAATTGTAAGGAGGGGAACTGCCCCGTATGGATGGTTGGACTATACACATGGTAAACGCGCTGATCAAGCGAGGGGGTTGGGCAAATATCCCCAGAATCCAACGCTGGCAGCGGATGCCGGGCGCAAGGCAAGCCTCTGTCCCGCAATGCTGAATCTCGGGCGAGGCGGGTCGGCCGGGCGCCCGTTGGTCCACAGCCGAAGCTCTCGCCGAGATGGAAATTTTTCGGTAGCGCAGCGCCACCCGCCATCTAATGAGGCAGTTCCGACATCAACCGGTTGAAAAATATTCACCGAATTGACACGGAGTGCGCCGTGCCGCGCGGTCGAGCCGCCCGGCTGTCACCATTGAGCAACAGTCGTGGTTTTTTTGATTAGGCGCCCATGGCGCTGACGCGCTTCGACAAACGCGACACTTTGCGCGCCGCGGTCTTGCGGTGGAGCAGCCCCTTCTGCGCGGTGCGCGCCATCACGGGCTCGGCCGCCTTGAGAGCTGCCTCGGCCGCGGCCTTATCGCCGGAGGCGATCGCCTCTTCGACCTTCCGCGCATAGCTGCGCATGCGGCTCCGCCGCGCCTTGTTGGCTTCGGTGCGGCGGACGGTTTGGCGGGCAGCTTTCTTCGCCGATTTGGTATTGGCCATTCGTCAGGTCCTGAACTGTGAGCGCCTTCGGCACCGGCCGGTCCCGGAATGCGCGGAAGAATTGGGGATAACGAGCCAAGGTCTATAGCGACGGCGGAATTGAGCGTCAACCGGGCGTTTGGGGGCGACACCCCGCGAGGTTGACATGGGAAGCGGCGATGGCTCTTGTGGCGGCGCGTCCCATCCGGCGCCAAGAGAGTGGATCAAAAGCAGGGGCCCCATGCGCATTCTGGTTACCGGCGCCGCCGGCTTCATCGGTTTTCATACGGCGGCCCGGCTGCTCGATCGCGGCGACCAGGTGGTCGGACTCGACAATCTCAGTCCGTATTACGATGTGGCGCTGAAGGAGGCGCGGCTCGACCGCTTGCGGGGCCGGAACGGTTTCAGCTTCATCAAGGCGGATCTCCGCGAGCGTGAGATCGTCGAGGCGGTGTTCGCCGAGGAGAAGCCCGACCGCGTCATTCATCTCGCCGCCCAGGCGGGCGTTCGCTACTCCCTCGAGCACCCGCACGCTTATATCGACGCCAATATCACCGGCTTCCTGCATGTGCTGGAGGGCTGCCGCCATCACGGCGTCGAGCATCTCGTTTATGCCTCCTCAAGCTCGGTGTATGGCGCCAACCGTAAGCTGCCCTTCAGCGTCAGCGACAACGTCGATCATCCCGTGAGTCTTTACGGTGCCACCAAAAAGGCGAACGAGCTGATGGCCCATTCTTATGCGCATCTGTTCGCGCTGCCGGTAACGGGCCTGCGCTTCTTCACCGTCTACGGCCCCTGGGGACGCCCTGACATGTCCCTGTTCCAGTTCACCCGGAACATCCTCGAGGGGAAGCCGATCCCCGTCTTCAATTACGGCCATCACGCCCGGGACTTCACCTATATCGACGACATCGTCGAGGGTGTGGTGCGGACCGTCGACACCATTGCGACGCCAGATCCCGACTGGCGCGCCGAGGACCCTGATCCCGCCACCTCATCGGCGCCCTACCGCCTTTACAATATCGGCAATAACAACCCGGTTGCGCTCCTCGATTATATCGCCGTGATCGAGCAGGCGATCGGCCGCAAGGCTGAGCTCGAGATGCTGCCGGCCCAGGCCGGCGATGTGCCCGAGACTTATGCCGATGTCGCGGCGCTAAAAGCAGCGGTCGGCTTCGAGCCCTCGACCCCGATCGAGGAGGGGGTGAAGCGCTTCGTCACCTGGTACCGCGAGTTCTACGGGACCTAGTCCGCTTCAACCTCGTGCCACAGCGTGATGTCCGAGGGCTCCGCCCTGAGATCGGGCGCTTTGGCGCGGAGGGCGTCGATATGGCTCACTTTTCCGGTCATGTCCGCCCTTTTCGCCCAAGCCGCAGCCGCTTGCGCGTACCCACCTCCCGGGAAAAGGGTCAGTGGCGTCCTTGAAACGCACGGGCTTGGACGCCAAATGTTGCCCTGGCGACACGCTTTCGGCGAAAGCGCAAAAAGCGGGGAACGGCGCGGCTCCCCACCCGTTAGTCCAGTACCTGCGTAGAAGGAGTAACCCCCGTGCCTGCCACTGATATTCGACACGCCCTTGACTGGGGAGAGCGGAAGCAGCCCTCGGGAGACGGCCCAGCCTGGGCCGCTCTGGGCTACATGAAGCTGCGCGAGACCCTGGAGACGGTCGTCGCCGGCATGGAAGCCGCGGCGCGAGAGGTCGACAGCGCGCGAGAGCCCGAGCCGGCCTCGGGCAAAGCGCCAAAGAACTCGCTCAGCGGTTCGTGAACACCGGCTTGCGCTTGTCGATGAAGGCAGCCATGCCTTCCTTCTGATCCTCGGTCGCGAACAGCGAATAGAACTGCCCGCGCTCGAAACGAGTGCCTTCGGCCAAGGTCGTGGCGAAGCCGCGATTGATCGCTTCCTTGATCATCATCACCGCGTGTTGCGACAGGCTCGCGATCTTGTCTGCGACCTTCAATGCTTCACCCATCAGCTCTGCCGCCGGCACGATGCGGCTGACAAGGCCGGAGCGCTCGGCCTCCTCGGCGTCAATGCGCCGCCCGGTGAGGCAGAGCTCCATGGCCTTGGCCTTGCCAACGGCGCGGGTCAGCCGCTGCGTGCCGCCGGCCCCGGGCATGATGCCGAGATTGATTTCCGGCTGCCCGAACACCGCATTGTCGGCGGCGAGGATGATGTCGCAGGACATGGCAAGCTCGCAGCCGCCGCCGAGCGCATAGCCGCCAACCGCGGCGATGATCGGCTTGCGGCAATGGCCAATGCGGTCGAATGGCGCGAGAAAGTCGCTGCCATAGGCCTCGACGAAGGTCTTCTTGTGCATTTCCTTAATGTCGACGCCGGCAGCGAAGGCCTTCTCGTCGCCGGTGATGACGATGCAGCCGATACCGGGATCGGTCTCGAACCGGTCGAGCGCGCGGTTTAGCTCGCTGATGAGGAGCGTGTTCAGCGCGTTCAGCGCGTGCGGGCGGTGGAGCGTAATCAGGCCGACCTTGCCTTTGGTGCTGACGATGATGGTCTCATATTCGGGTGCAGCGGACTTTAAGTCTTCCCTGCTGAGTTCATTGGCAAACATGGTGTGTCGGGTTCCCTAACGTTGACAGTGTGGACAATAGAATGTCGAACGGCCGTTCTGGACGACGCGGCGAACGACGCCGCTGCAGCCTTTGCTTCGACAGGGCTTTCCCTCCCGCCCATAGACTCTGAACCGATGCTGGAAGCGGCCGAGCCTGCCGTCCGCACCCGCATAGTCGCGCAATGACGAGCCGCCGGCCCTGATCGCCTCTTCGAGCACCGCCTTGATGGCCTTGACGAGGGCTTGCGTTTCCTTGGTCGGCTTGCCGGTCTTGGTCGCCAGCGTGCCGGCCTTTCGCAACGGGGAGATGTGGGCGCGATAGAGCGCCTCGCACGCATAGATATTGCCGAGCCCGGCGATCAATCTCTGATCGAGCAGCGCGGCCTTGATCGAGGCGGTCTTGCCCTTGAGCCGCGAGGCGAGCCATTCGGCGGTGAGGTCTTCGCCAAGGGGTTCAACGCCAAGTCCCTTGAACAAGGCATGACGCTCGAGCTCGCTCCCGGGGATCAGATCCATGAAGCCGAAGCGGCGCGTGTCGCTGTAGCGGACCGCAGCCCCGTCGGCGAAGTGGAACACGATGTGCTCGTGCTTCGGGATGCTCGTTTCCCGATGGGCGAAGGCGCCTGGCTTGACCGTCTCCCCGTTGGCGCGCGCGATGCGGAAGCGGCCGGTCATGCCGAGATGCATGACCAGCACCTCGCCGTCGTCGAGCCGCGCCAAGAGATATTTGGCTCGCCGGTCCAGCCCGTCGACGGTCCGGCCTTGGAGCCGCTCGGCGAAGTGCTTGGGCAACGGGAAGCGCAAATCCTTGCGCCGCTGCTCGACGCTTCGGAAGCTATTGCCGACCAGAATTGGCGCAAGGCCAAGTCTGACGGTCTCGACTTCTGGCAGCTCTGGCATCTTCTATCGCACTGCAAAATAATTCCGTTTGCGCCGCAACAATAGCTTGCTTTTGGGCCATGCGCTATTGTCCAAACGATGTCCGAGAAAGTGAGCAACAGCGGAAGCGAGGACGCCGAGGCAAGTTTCGGCTTCGCCAAGGTCGCACCCGAGGCAAAGCAGGGCCTTGTCAACGAGGTCTTTGCCCGCGTGGCGCGCCGCTACGACCTCATGAACGACCTGATGTCGGGTGGCCTGCACCGGCTGTGGAAAGACGATGTCGTCAGCTGGCTGGCCCCGCCGAAGGGCCCCCAGGCCTTTGCCCTGCTTGATGTCGCCGGTGGCACCGGCGACATCGCTTCGCGGGTCCTCGGGGCGGGCGGCACCGGCACGCGGGCCACGATCTGCGACATCAGCGCCGAGATGATTGCGGTCGGGCGCGAGCGGGCCGGCACCGAGCAGCGGCTCGCCTTCGTGCGTGGCAACGCCGAGAGCCTCCCCTTCGCCGCCAAGAGCTTCGACGCCTATACCATCGCCTTCGGCATGCGCAATCTGACCCGGATCGACGCGGCCCTCGCTGAAGCCTACCGCGTGCTCAAGCCCGGCGGACGCTTCATCTGCCTCGAGTTCTCTTCGGTCGAGACGCCGCTGCTCGATACGCTTTATGACGCCTATTCCATGACCGCGATTCCGGCCCTCGGGGCCCTTGTCGCC
Source organism: uncultured Alphaproteobacteria bacterium (assembly GCA_963732955.1). Classification (GTDB taxonomy): domain Bacteria; phylum Pseudomonadota; class Alphaproteobacteria; order Rhizobiales; family Methyloligellaceae; genus Methyloceanibacter. Next base: position 1,136,042 of record CAVTBH010000003.1, on the reverse strand, counting down.
GGCGACGGCGAGCCCTATCGCTATTTGGTGGAGAGCATCCGCCGCTTTCCCGATCAGAAATCCTTCATGGGAATGATCGAGAATGCGGGGCTCGAGCGGGTCCGTTACCGCAATCTTACCGGCGGCATCGCGGCGATCCATTCCGGCTGGCGGTTATAAGAGCATGAACGCGATCACCAATATGGCAAGGCTGACGCGGGCCGGCGCCGTCATCGCCTGGTCCGGCGCCCGGGTGCTGCCCGACGAGATCAGGCTGCCGCCGCCGCTTCGCATCTTCGGCCGCATGACGGCGCCGCTGAGGCGGAAGCCGAACGGAGAGACTTCGCCGAATGAAGCGCGGTTGTCGACAGCGCTGACCTCGCTCGGGCCGTCATACATCAAGCTCGGGCAGTTCCTCGCCACCCGCGACGACATCATCGGGCGCGAGCTCGCAAGAGACCTGTCAACGCTTCAAGACCGGCTGCCACCGTTCTCCCAAGCCGAGGCGCGCGATGCGGTGGAAGAGGCGCTCGAGGCGCCGCTCGACACGGTCTTCGCCGCGTTCGGGCCGCCCGTCGCCGCGGCCTCGATCGCCCAGGTGCATAAGGCCGCCGTGCGCGAGCGCGACGGCAGCCTCAAGCCTGTCGCCGTCAAGGTGCTCAGGCCCGGCATCGAGCAGCGCTTCAACCAGGACCTCGATTCCTATTTCTTCGCCGCCAAGCTGATCGAGCGCCTTTACCCGCCGTCGCGCCGGCTCCGGCCGGAGGCCGTGGTCGAGACGCTGGCGAAATCCGTCGCCATCGAGATGGATCTCCGCATGGAGGCTGCCGCCATCTCGGAAATGGCGGAGAACTCGAAGAACGACGAGGGCTTCCGCGTGCCCGTGGTCGATTGGAGCCGGAGCGCGCGCCGGGTCCTGACGCTTGAATGGGTCGACGGCACCCCGATCTCCGATCGCGCCGCGCTCGCGGCGCAAGGCCATGATCTGAAAGAACTCGGCGCTCGGCTGATGCAGACCTTCCTCCGCCACGCCATGCGCGACGGCTTCTTCCACGCCGACATGCATCCCGGCAATCTCTTCGTCGACGGAGACGGCAACATCGTCGCCGTCGATTTCGGCATCATGGGTCGGCTCGGCATGAAAGAGCGGCGCTTCCTCGCCGAGATCCTGCACGGCTTCATCACCCGGAATTACCGCCGCGTCGCCGAGGTCCATTTCGAGGCGGGCTACGTGCCGCGTCGCCACTCCGTCGACCTGTTCGCGCAGGCGCTTCGCGCCATCGGCGAGCCGATCATGGACCGCCCCGCAAGCGAGATCTCCATGGCCCAGCTCTTGGGCCAGCTGTTTCAATATACCGAAGTGTTCGACATGGAGACCCGGCCCGAGCTGATCATGCTGCAAAAGACCATGGTCGTGGTCGAGGGCGTCGGCCGGAGCCTCGATCCCGAATTGAACATGTGGGTGGTGTCGGAGCCCGTGGTGAAAGCCTGGCTGCAGAGCCAGTTCGGTCCCGAGGCCCAGTTCGAGGCCGCCGCTGAAGGTGCGGCGTCCATGGGCAAGTTCATGGGCGACATTCCGAAGCTCCTGATCCAGGCCGAGCGTACCGGGGAAGCCCTCTCGGCCATGGCCGAGGCCGGCATGCGCCTCGACGATCTGACCGTGGAGCGTCTTGCCGAGGCGCAGGCGAGACGCAACCGTGGTAGCCGTATCGGCATTTGGGTCGGCGCCATCGCGCTCGCGGCCATCGCGCTCGCGTTGCTGTTTTGAGTGAAGGGTAGGAGCATGCAAGGCAAGCGCATCCTCTTGATCGTCGGCGGCGGTATCGCCGCCTATAAGAGCCTCGAGCTCGTCCGCCGCTTGAAGGAGCGCGGCGCCCGCCCGCGCGCGATCCTGACCCGCGGAGGCGCCGAGTTCGTCACCCCGCTCTCGCTCTCGGTTCTCTGCGAAGAGAAGGTCTTCACCGAGCTGTTCGATCTCAAGGACGAGGCCGAGATCGGTCATATCCGTTTCGCGCGCGAGGCTGACCTGATCGTCGTGGCGCCCGCGACCGCCGACCTCATGGCCAAGATGGCGCATGGCCTCGCGGACGATCTCGCCACCGCGGTCCTGCTCGCCGCCGACAAGACGGTGCTGGTCGCCCCGGCGATGAATGTCCGCATGTGGCAGCATCCGGCGACGCGACGGAACGTGGCGCGTCTTCGCGACGACGGCATCGCCTTCGTCGGTCCGAATGAAGGCGAGATGGCGTGCGGCGAATATGGCGAGGGCCGCATGGCGGAGCCCGGCGAGATCGTTGAGGCGATCGAGCGGCTGCTCGCCGCCAAATCGAAAGGCGCGCTCTCGGGCCGCCGGGTGCTGATCACCTCAGGGCCCACCCATGAGCCGCTCGATCCCGTGCGCTACATCGCCAACCGCTCATCGGGCAAGCAGGGCCATGCCTTGGCGCGTGCCACGGCCGCGGCGGGCGCCGAGGTGACGCTGGTGACGGGTCCGGTCGGGCTCCCCGACCCCGAAGGCGTCACCGTGATCAAGGTCGAGACCGCGCGCGAAATGCTCGACGCAGCGCTCGCCGCGTTGCCTGCCGACATCGCCATCTGTGCCGCGGCCGTGGCCGATTGGCGGGCGGCGGCGGAAGCGGCGCAGAAGCTCAAGAAGGAGGGGGCGTCGAGCGAGACCTCGCTTCGGCTCACCCAGAACCCGGATATCCTCGCGACCCTCGCCGCGCCGGGGCCGAAGCGCCCGCGCCTCGTCATCGGCTTCGCTGCCGAGACCGAGAACGTCGTCATGAACGGCACGGCGAAGCGTCGCGCCAAGGGTGCCGACTGGATCGTCGCCAATGACGTTGCGCCCGCAACCGGCGTCATGGGCAAGGACGAGACCCGCATCCACCTCATCACCGCCGAAGGCGTCGAGGACTGGCCGCCCATGACCAAGGACGAGACGGCACGGCGGCTGATCGAGCGCGCCGCCGCGATGCTGCCGGGGCTTCGGTCCGCGGCGGAATGACGGAGCGCCCGCGCGTCGTGCTGCGTCTCTTGCGGCTCCCTCATGGCGAGGGCCTGCCGCTTCCCAGCTACCACTCCGAGCACGCCGCCGGCCTCGATCTCGTCGCCGCCGTCCCTGAGGACGGACCGGTGACGCTCGACCCGAGCGACCGCGTGCTGGTGCCGACCGGCCTCGTGTTCGAGTTGCCGCGCGGCTATGAGGCGCAAATCCGCCCGCGCTCAGGTCTCGCCCTCAAGCACGGGGTCACGGTGCTGAACAGCCCCGGCACCATCGACGCCGACTATCGTGGCGAGGTCAAAGTGCTGCTCATCAATCTCGGCAGCGAGCGGTTTTTGATCCAGCGCGGCGATCGTATCGCGCAAGCCGTCATTGGGCCGGTCACCCATGTGAAGATCGTCGAGATCGACGCGGTGGAAGACACCAGCCGCGGCGCCGGCGGTTTCGGCTCCACCGGCTGACGAGCGCCGCATCGCTCGAGGCTCTCCCCGCCGTCAACTGGTGACGAGCGGACCGATGTCCTACACTCCGCTATGCTCAGCCCGGAGGAGATCGAGCGCTACAAGCGCCAGCTGGTGCTGAAGGAGATCGGCGGCGAAGGCCAGCAGCGCCTGAAGGCGGCGAAGGTGCTTGTTGTCGGCGCTGGCGGCCTTGGCTCGCCGCTTCTCATCTATCTTGCCGCCGCCGGCATCGGTACCCTCGGCATTATCGACGACGATCGCGTCAGCCTCGACAATCTCCACCGCCAGATCGCGCATGACACTGCAAGCGTCGGCACCTTGAAGACGCGAAGCGCGGCGAAGACCATCGAGCGCCTCAATCCGCATGTCGAGACGCGGCTCTATTCGACGAGGCTTCAGGCCGAGAACGCGCTGAACATCGTCTCGGACTACGACATTGTTGCCGACGGCTCGGACAATTTCGCCACCCGCTATCTCGTCAACGACGCCTGCTATTTCGCCAAGCGGCCGCTCGTCTCCGCCGCGGTCGGCCCCTTCGACGGCAGCCTGACCACCTTCCGCGCCTTCGAGCGTGGTGCCGACGACAAACCGCGGCCGAACTACCGCTGCCTGTTCCCGGAGCCGCCGCCTGAGGGGACCGTGGCGCCTTGCTCGGAGGCCGGCATCCTCGGCGCCGTCGCCGGCGTGATGGGTACACTTCAGGCGGTCGAGGTGGTGAAGGAGCTGCTTCAACTCGGCGACAGCCTCGTCGGCAGGCTCTTGCTTTATGACGCGCTCCAGCCGCGCTTCACCGTGCTCGACTACGGCTGGGATCCCGAGAATCCCCTCAACGGCGAGAACCCGCGTTACAAGGATCTGTCGCATCACCGTACGCCTGTCGCTGGTGCCATCGGGTGAGGGTGCGCCGTCATCCCGGCGAAAGCCGGGATCTATTTTTTCTTTGCGCTTGCTGGAGTCCGGCTTGCGCCGGAATGACGAACAAAGTTGAGACGTGACCCATGCCGACGGAAACCATCACCACGCGCTGCTGCATTGCCGGAGGCGGACCAGCCGGCATGATGCTCGGATTTCTGTTGGGCCGTGCCGGTATCGACGTCGTGGTGCTGGAGAAGCACGAGGATTTTTTTCGCGACTTCCGCGGCGACACCATCCACCCCTCGACGCTAGAGGTCATGTACGAGCTTGGCCTGCTCGACGCGTTCCTCAAGCTGCCCCATCAGAAAGTCGAGAGGCTTTCCGCCGTGGTCGGCAGCGAGCCCATCGCGATCGCCGATTTCACCCATCTGCCGACCCATTGCCGTTTCATTGCCTTCATGCCGCAATGGGACTTTCTCAACTTCCTCGCCGATCACGCCAAGGGCTATAAAAGTTTTACCCTCAAGATGCAGGCCGAGGCGACGGGACCGATCTTCGACGGCGAGCGCGTTGCCGGCGTCCACGTCAAGACTCCGGATGGCCCGTTAGACATCCGCGCCGATCTTGTGGTGGATGCCGAGGGCCGTCATTCGGAGTTGCGCGACGCGGCCGGTCTCGACGTCGTCGATCTCGGCGCGCCCATGGACGTCTTGTGGATGCGTCTCACGAAGAAGCCGACCGACGGCTCAGAGGCGCTGGGGCGAATCGAGGCTGGGCGCTTCTTCATCATGCTCGACCGTGGCGGCTATTGGCAGTGCGCCTTCGTCATCCCCAAAGGGGGCTACGACGAGCTTCGCGCCAGAGGACTCGACGCGTTCCGCAAGGACATCGTGGCTTTGAGCCCGACATTGGCGGACCGCGTGCACGAGCTCGCGAGCTGGGATGACATCAAGCTGCTTACGGTGCGGGTCGACCGGCTCAAGCGCTGGTATCGCGACGGGCTGCTCTGCATCGGCGATGCGGCCCATGCCATGTCGCCGATTGGCGGTGTAGGGGTAAACCTTGCCGTCCAGGATGCCGTGGCCGCGGCCATTATCCTTGCCGCGCCGCTGGCAAAGGGGCCGGTGCCGATATCGGTTCTTGCGCGAGTGCAGGCGCGCCGCCAATGGCCGACGGAGATGACGCAGAGCCTGCAAATCATCATCCAGAACCGCGTCATCAGCAACGTGCTCAGCCTGAAATCTCAGCCCAAGCCGCCGGCCATCGTGAAACTCTTCAATTGGATTCCGTGGCTCCGCCGCATCCCAGCGCGCCTGATCGGCATGGGCTTCCGCCCCGAGCACGTCGAGAGCCCGGAATTGCACCCTCGAAGTCGCGCGACTAGGGATTGATGTTCCCTCCCCCTGGAAGGGGGAGGGAGGAATGTTAGAACATCGCGGGATGGACGCGGTCCGGCGGCGAATGGCCGTCGAGGAAGGTCTTGATGTTGATGATGACCTTCTCGCCCATGTCGATGCGGCCTTCGAGCGTGGCCGAGCCCATATGCGGCAGCACCACCACCTTCTCGCTCTTGATCAGCTTCGGGTTGACCGCTGGCTCGTGCTCGAACACGTCGAGTCCGGCGCCGCCGAGCTCGCCGTTCTCGATCATGCGGGCGAGGGCATTCTCGTCGATCACCTCGCCGCGCGCGGTGTTGACGATATAGGCCGTCGGTTTCATCAGCGCGAGCCGCCGCGCCGAGAGCAGATGGTAGGTCGCCGGCGTATGTGGGCAATTGACGGAGATGATGTCCATGCGGACCAGCATCTGGTCAAGGCTGTCCCAATAGGTGGCTTCGAGCGCCTTCTCCACCTCGGGCGCGACGCGGCGGCGGTTGTGGTAGTGGATCTGGAGACCGAAGGCCCGCGCCCGCCGCGCCACCGCCTGGCCGATGCGGCCCATGCCGACGATGCCGAGCCGCTTGCCGAAGATGCGATGGCCGAGCATCCAGGTCGGCGACCAGCCGTGCCAGTCGTTGTCGGCCGCTTTCAGGATGCGGGCGCCCTCGGCGAGCCGGCGCGGCACGGCGAGGATCAGCGCCATGGTCATGTCGGCGGTGTCTTCCGTCAGCACGCCTGGCGTGTTGGTGACGAGGATGCTCCGGTTCCGAGCAGTCTCGAGGTCGATATTGTCGACGCCGGTGCCGAACTGGGCGATCAGCTTCAGTTGCGGGCCGGCCTGGCTCAAAACGCCGCGGTCGATGCGGTCGGTGACGGTGGGCACGAGGACATCGGCGGTCTTCACCGCCTCGATCAGCTCTTCCCTGGAAAGGGGCTTGTCATCGAGATTGAGCTGCGCGTCGAACAGCTCGCGCAGACGCGTTTCCACCACTTCAGGCAGCTTACGTGTGACAATAATGTGCGGTCGTTCAGAAGCCATAACCCTTCCCGTCAGGATGTCCGTGGGTGTAGGAGCTTACCCCACGGGAGCATGAAGGCGCCCGGAAATCGGCGCGCGCGAGCCTTCTCTAACAGAAGCCGCCCGCGCAGATAAGCGTCATCTTGGCGCGAGGCCATGGTCCGTTCACTTTTATGCGCCATCACAGAGGCAAGCGATTCGTTTGGGCGATCCGAGCCAGCGAGGTGCGGGGACTGATCGGAGCAATGAGCAGGGCGGCAGCGGTGGGGCAGCGGCATCGGATCGGCATCGGGTTGAAACTTGCGGCAATCGTCGTCGTGCTCGCCGGCGTCGCCCGCGCCGCCGACGATGCCGGGGCGGCTGCGGCGGCCAGTCAGACCCATCTGCCGATCCCGCGCTTCGTCAGCCTCAAGTCCGACAAGGTCAATGTCAGGCGTGGCCCGAGCACCGATCAGGCCATCGTCTGGGTATTCAGCCGCGCCGGGCTCCCCGTCGAGATCATCGCCGAATCCGACAATTGGCGCCGTGTCCGCGACAGCGAGGGCGCCGACGGCTGGGTGTGGCACAGCCTGTTGAGCGGCAGGCGCACCGTCTTGATCGCGCCTTGGACCAAGGCGCCTGAGAGCGTGCCGCTGTTGTCGCGGAAATCGACCAGCGCCGGCACGGTTGCCGAGCTCCAGCCGAGCGTGCTCGGCAACGTGCTCTCCTGCGACGGCGAGTGGTGCGAGCTGTCGGTCGACGACTATTCGGGCTTCGTGCAGCAAGACAAGCTGTGGGGGGTCTATCGCGGCGAGGTAATCAAATAGCGGCGCGTCTAACGGTGCGTTAGCGCTTAGTGTCAGTGACGACGCGCACCAGCACATCGATGCGGGAAATGGTCATGCCCTCGGGCGCCTCGGGCAGGCCTTCGACGCGGATCGTCGAAGTGTCCATGTCCACGAGCTCGCCCGACTGCTCGCAGAAGAAATGATAATGGTTCGAGGTGTTGGTATCGAAATAGGTCTTGGCGCCTTCGACCGCGACTTCACGCAGCAGCCCGGCTTCCGTGAATTGATGCAGGGTGTTGTAAACCGTTGCGAGCGAGACCGGCACCTTCCGGTTCTGCGCCTCCTCATGCAACACCTCGGCGGTGACGTGCCGGTCGCCGGCCTCGAACAGGAGGCGCGCAAGCGCAACGCGCTGCCGCGTCGGCCGCAAGCCAGCCACGCGTAGGCGCTCGGGAATATCGAAGTTCACAACCGACCCAGTCATTGCACCATCAATATATGGGGAAGCGTACGCGCCTGCAACGCCATGGACTGGAAGATATGCTGAGAAAAATGACTGATCCAGATCAAGGTCCGCGGCTTGCCAGGGCCGCAATTGCCGGCCGAAGGCAGGCTTTTGGCGTCGCCTCGACTGTGTTAGGTAACGGCCGGCTGCGGGGGAAGGGTTAAGCCCCCGCGCGAGGAAGGACAAGGATGGCAGACCGGCGCGACCAGTTCGACTACGAGGATTTGCTTGCCTGTGCGCGGGGCGAGCTGTTCGGCCCAGGCAATGCGCAATTGCCGCTGCCGCCGATGCTGATGTTCGACCGCATCTCCGAGGTCCAGGAGGACGGCGGCGAGCATGGCTATGGGCGCATCGTCGCCGAGCTCGACGTCAAGCCGGACCTCTGGTTCTTCCCCTGCCATTTCAAGGGCGATCCCGTCATGCCGGGGTGCCTCGGGCTCGATGCCCTGTGGCAGCTGCTGGGCTTCTTCCTCGGCTGGCTCGGCGCGCCGGGCAAGGGGCGGGCGCTCAGCGTTGGCGAGGTCAAGTTCTCGGGCATGGTGTTGCCGACCATGAAGAAGCTCGAATATGTCGTCGAGTTGAAGCGGGTGATCCGGCGTAAATTCACGCTCGGCACCGGCGACGGCTGGCTCAAGGCCGACGGCGACACGATCTATACCGCCAAGGATTTGCGGGTTGGCCTGTTCCAGGCGGGCGATACGGTGCCCGCCGGGGCCTGACGCTCCCCGCTCTTGGACGCTTTGACATCGAGACGACGGACGCTAAGGACAGACCCATGAAACGAGTGGTCGTGACCGGCATGGGCATCGTGTCCTCCATCGGCAACAGCGCCCAGGAGGTGCTCGCCTCCTTGCGCGAGGCGAAGTCCGGGATCGTCAAGGCCGACACCTACGCCGAGCTCGGCTTCCGCTGCCAGGTTCATGGCGCCCCGAAGCTCGATTGGGAGGGGATGATCGACCGCAAGGTCCGCCGCTTCATGGGGGCGGGCGCGGCCTGGAACTACCTCGCCATGGAGCAGGCGATCCGCGATGCCGGCCTCGAGGAGAGCGACGTCTCCAACGAGCGCACCGGCCTGATCATGGGTTCAGGCGGCCCCTCGACCCGGGCCATCGTCCAGGCCGCCGATACCACCCGCGAGAAGGGGCCGAAGAAAGTCGGGCCGTTCGAAGTGCCGAAGGCGATGTCCTCCACCAATTCCGCGACGCTCGCCACGCCCTACCACATCAAGGGCGTCAGCTACTCGATCTCCTCGGCCTGCTCCACCTCGGCGCATTGCATCGGCAATGGCGGCGAGCTGATCCAGATGGGCAAGCAGGACATCGTCTTCGCCGGCGGCGGCGAGGAGCTCGACTGGACCTTGTCGGTCCTGTTCGACGCCATGAATGCGATGTCGTCGGATTTCAACGACCGCCCGGAGACCGCGAGCCGCGCCTATGACGTCAATCGCGACGGCTTCGTCATTGCCGGCGGCGCTGGCGTCGTGGTGCTCGAGGAGCTCGAGCATGCGCGGGCGCGCGGCGCCCGCATCTATGGCGAGTTGGTCGGCTACGGCGCCACCTCCGACGGCTACGACATGGTCCAGCCCTCAGGTGAGGGCGCCGTGCGCTGCATGCGCATGGCGATGCAGAATGTCGACGGCATCGACTACATCAACCCGCACGCCACCTCGACCCCGATCGGCGACCTCAAGGAGATCGAGGCGATCCGCGAGGTGTTCGGCGACAAGTCGCCGCCGATCAGCGCCACCAAGTCGCTCACCGGCCACTCTCTGGGCGCCGCCGGCGCGCAGGAAGCGATCTATTCCCTGTTGATGATGAACAACGGCTTCATTTGCGAATCCGCGAACATCGAGACCCTCGATCCCGAGTTCGCCGACATGCCGATCGTGCGCAAGCGCCAGGACAACGTCGACATTAACCGCGTCATGTCCAACAGCTTCGGTTTCGGCGGCACCAACGCCACCCTCGTGTTCCAACGCCATGATGGCTGACCCCGAGACCCCATCCACCCGAGAACCAGAGCAACTGCCATGACAACAACAAGAGATATCGCCACGCCGGGTCCCCTGATGGCCGGGAAGAAGGGGCTCGTGATGGGTGTCGCCAACGACCGCTCGATCGCCTGGGGCATCGCCCGCGTGCTGCACGGCCAGGGCGCCGAGCTGGCCTTCTCCTATCAGGGCGGCGCCTTCGGCCGCCGCGCGGTGCCGCTGGCGCAATCCATCGGCGCCCCGATCATCGAGGAGGCCGACGTCGAGGATCTGCCTAGCGTCGAGCGTGTGTTCGAGGTGATCGGCAAGAAATGGGGCTCGCTCGACTTTGTCGTGCATGCGCTCGCCTTCTCCGACCGCAACGAGCTGAAGGGCCGTTATTGCGATACCACACGCAAGAATTTCGAGCACACCATGGTGATCTCGTGCTTTTCCTTCACCGAGATCTCCAAACTTGCGGCCGAGCTAATGCCGCAAGGAGGTTCGCTGCTGACCCTGACCTATGGCGGCTCGACCCGGGTTATTCCCTGCTACAACGTCATGGGCGTCGCCAAGGCCGCGCTCGAGGCGAGCGTGCGCTATCTCGCTTCCGATTTCGGCCCGCAAGGCGTCAGGGTGAATGCCCTGTCCGCGGGGCCGATGCGGACCTTGGCCGGCGCCGGCATCTCCGACGCGCGAACCTTGCTCCACTATCAGCAACGCCACGCGCCCATGCACCGCTCGCCGACCCTCGACGAGGTTGGCGGCGCGGCGCTCTACCTGCTGTCGGACCTGTCGGGCGCGGTGACGGGCGAGATCCATTTCGTCGACTGCGGCTACAACACCATTTCGATGCCGAGCTTGGCGTCGCTGAAAACGATGGAAACCGACAAAGAGGCTGAGGCTCACGCCGAGAAGCCGCCGCGCGAAGCCGCGCAATAATCAAGGTAAAGGAGTTTCCCCCTCATGGCTCACCTCGTTGTAATGGTTTGCTTGCTCGCCAAACCGACGGAATGTCTGGAGAAGACGGTTCCGGATGCCAGCGCGGACGACGTCGTCAGCTGCATCAAACAAGCCGGCGACAAGGCCGATGCGTGGCAGAAGGAGAACAGCCAGTATTTCGTCATCGGCTGGCGCTGCGTGAAGAAATAGCGTCGGAAACGAAAATGGCCGGGACGAGCCCGGCCATGACGCAATCCTAGGCTTCGAGTTGGAGCCTCAGCTCGCTTCCGCCTTTTGCAGCTCCTTGCCGGTCTCCTGGTCGACCACCTTCATCGACAGTCTGACCTTGCCGCGGTCATCGAAGCCGAGCAGCTTCACCCACACCATGTCGCCTTCCTTGACCACTTCGCCAACGGTCTTCGGCCGGCCTTCGGCGAGCTGGGAGATGTGCACGAGGCCGTCCTTGGCGCCGAAGAAGTTCACGAAGGCGCCGAACTCCATCACCTTGACCACCTTGCCGTGATAGATCTCGCCGACCTCGGGCTCCGAGGTGATCGACTTGATGCGGGTGATTGCGGCGCGGATCGATTCGGCGTTGGCCGAGGCGATCTTCACCGTACCGTCGTCGGAAATGTCGATCTTGGCGCCTGACTCCGCGACGATCTCGCGGATCACCGAGCCGCCTGAGCCAATCACCTCGCGGATCTTGTCTACCGGGATGTGGATGGTCTCGATCCGCGGGGCATATTCGCCGAGCTCGGGCCGCGCCTCGTTCAAGGCCTTGTTCATCTCATTGAGGATGTGTATGCGGCCATCACGCGCCTGATCGAGCGCGACCTTCATGATCTCCTCGGTGATGCCGGTGATCTTGATGTCCATCTGCAGCGAGGTGACGCCCTGCGAGGTGCCGGCGACCTTGAAGTCCATGTCGCCGAGATGGTCCTCGTCGCCAAGGATGTCGGAGAGGACGGCATAGTCGCGGTCCTCCTTGATCAGGCCCATGGCGATACCGGCAACGGGCCGGCTCAAGGGAATGCCGGCATCCATCATGGCGAGCGACGAGCCGCACACCGTGGCCATCGAGGAGGAGCCGTTCGACTCCGTGATCTCCGAGACCACACGGATGGTGTAGGGGAACGTCTCGCGGTCCGGCAGCACCGGGTGGATCGCGCGCCAGGCAAGCTTGCCGTGGCCGATCTCGCGCCGCCCGGGAGAGCCCATGCGGCCAACCTCGCCGACCGAATAGGGCGGGAAGTTGTAATGCAGCAGGAAGGTCTCTTTGTAGGTCCCCTCGAGCGCGTCGATATATTGCTCGTCCTCGCCGGTGCCGAGTGTCGCCACCACCAGAGCCTGGGTCTCGCCGCGGGTGAAGAGTGCGCTGCCATGGGTCCGCGGCAGGATGCCAACCTCGCACACGATCGGCCTGACTGTGACGAGGTCGCGGCCGTCGATGCGCTTCTTGGTGTCGAGGATCGAGGAGCGGACCACGTCCTTCTCCACATCCTTGAACGCCGCCGAGACTTTCGGGGCAAGCGTGCCGTCATCGTCGTCGGGAACGAGCGCATCCAGGACCTTGACCTTGACCGCGGCGACGCTGTCGCGGCGCTCATGCTTGGCGGCGATCTTGTAGGCTTCCTTGAGGTCGGCGACGGCGATGTCGCCCACCTTGCTGGCAAGCTCTTCGGCGCTGGTGTCGGCCTTGATCTCCCACGGCTCCTTGGCCGCGCGCTCGGCAAGCTGGACGATGGCGTCGATCACCGGCTGGAAGTGCTTCTGGCCGAACATGACGGCGCCGAGCATGACGTCCTCGGACAGTTCCTTCGCCTCGGACTCGACCATGAGCACGGCGTCGGTGGTGCCGGCGACGACGAGATCGAGCGAGCTCTCACGCATCTCGTCGATCATCGGATTGAGGGCGTATTTGCCGGCGATAAAGCCGACGCGCGCGGCGGCGATCGGTCCACGGAAGGGAATGCCCGAGATCGTCAGCGCCGCGGAGGTGGCGACCATCGCCACAATGTCCGGATCGTTCTCCATGTCATGGGAGAGCACGGTGGCGACAACCTGGGTTTCGTTCTTGAAGCCGGCGACGAACAGAGGCCGGATCGGACGGTCGATCAGCCGCGAGGTGAGGGTTTCCTTCTCGGTCGGGCGACCCTCGCGCTTGAAATAGCCGCCGGGGATCTTGCCCGCGGCGAAGGTTTTTTCCTGATAGTTCACGGTCAGCGGGAAGAAGTCGATCCCGACACGGGGCTCCTTCGCGGCGACGGCGGTGGCGAGGACGGTGGTCCCGCCATACTGAGCGAGAACGGCGCCGTCCGTCTGGCGGGCGATGCGGCCGGTCTCTAATCTAAGCGGACGGCCCGCCCATTCGATTTCTACGACGTGCTTATGCAGCATGATTGTTTCTCAACGCACAGGGATAGTGGCGCCCGAGCAGGCTCCCTGGAAGCGAAAGCTCGGGTCGATATGTGGTGTGGTCCACCGGTGCACGGCGGTGAGCGTCTCGCGTCACCGGCGAATGCCCAGGCGGTTGATGAGCTTCTGGTACCGGTCTGCGTCAGTGGCCTTGACGTAATCGAGCAGCCGGCGCCGCTGACTAACCATTTTCAGCAATCCGCGCCGCGAATGGTTGTCCTTGTTGTGAGTCTTGAAGTGATCGGTGAGCTTGCTGATCCGTTCGGTCAGGATCGCCACCTGCACTTCCGGTGACCCAGTGTCACCGGGCGTCGTTGCGTAATCCTTAATAAGTTCTTGCTTGCGCTCTGCGCTAATCGACATCGGTTGTCTCCTGAAAGGTTGGGCGCCGTCCCTAACCGAGATTGAACACGCGGGTAGGGCGCAATTCGCCTTGGCTGACCTCGCCAACCGCTACGAGCTTGCCCCGTGACGTGGCGTAGACAGGCCCGTTGAGAATTGGAGCATCCCGGCCTCGAATGAGCACGGGTTGGCCTCTCTTGAGCCTGGCCGCGTCTTGCCCGCTGATGGCGAGCGCCGGGATGTCGTCCAGCGCTGTCTCTACGGGCCGAAGCACGCCCATCAGGGCGTCGCGGCCGGCGGCACTATGTCCTAACTGCTCCAGCTTTTCCAGGGAAATCGCGTCCTTTTCGCCGAAGCTGGCCACCCTGGTGCGGCGCAACGCCGCGACATGGGCGAGCGTGCCGAGCGCCTCGCCAAGGTCCCTGGCCAAGGCCCGGATATAGGTGCCTTTGCCGCACTCGGCCTCGATCACGCAATGGTCGGCATCGGGCCTCTCGATCAGCTTGAGGCTGTCGATGAACGCAGGCCGCGGCGCGAGCTCGAAGGCCTGGTCCTCGCGCGCGAGGTCATAGGCCCGTTCGCCTGCCACCTTGAGGGCGGAGTAACGCGGTGGCACCTGGACGATCTCGCCGGTGAAGCGCGGCAACATCTCCGCGATCTCCTCGGACGAGGGTCTCTTGTCGCTCGTTGCCATCACCTTACCCTCGGCGTCGTCGGTATCGGTGCTTGCGCCGAAGCGGACGGTGAAACGGTAGACCTTGTTGCCTTCGACCGCGAAAGGAACGGTCTTGGTCGCTTCGCCGAAGGCAATCGGGAGCACGCCGGTCGCGAGCGGATCGAGGGTGCCGGCGTGACCCGCCTTCGCCGCGCCGAAGAGATGGCGGACCCGACCCACGGCTTTCGTCGAGGTCATGCCTTGCGGCTTGTCGAGGATGAGCCAGCCGTGGATGGGAAGACCTTTGCGCTGCCGCGCCATCGCCGTGCTCGACTGACTAGTCGCTGTCGAGGTCGCGCGCGACCTTGGGCGAGGCCAACAGCTCGTCGATGCGCTGGGAGGCCGCGAAGGAGGTGTCGGCCTTGAAGCGAAGCTCGGGCATAAACTTCAGGCTGACGCGCCGCGCGAGTTCGCCGCGCAGGAAGCGCTTATGATGCTCGAGATGCTTGACCACGTCGTCAGCGCCTTCGCCGCCGAGCGGCAGCACGAACACGGTCGCGAGCTTCAGGTCCGGCGTCATCCGCACCTCGGGCACCGTGAGCGAATAGCGATCGAGCACGTCGTCGACGATCTCGCCGCGGGTAAAGATCTCGGCAAGGGCGTGGCGGATCAGCTCGCCCACCTTCAATTGGCGCTGGCTCGGCGCCTTACCCCTGTTGCGATCGGTCATCATCAGTCCCGATTGAAACGTCGTGCCCGGACTTGATGCGGGCATCCGGGGCGACAGGCTTGCCGCATGCGGCCCTGGATTCCCGGTCAAGCCCGGAATCACGAGCGAAATCAGAGTTGATCGGCCTTACAGCGAGCGCTGAACGTGCTCGACCTCGAAGCACTCGATCACGTCGCCTGGGCGCATGTCCTGGTAGCCCTCGAACGCCATGCCGCATTCCTGTCCGGCCACGACCTCGCGCACCTCGTCCTTGAAGCGCTTGAGTGTCGACAGCTTGCCTTCGTGGATCACGACATTGTCGCGGATCAGGCGCACCTGGGCGCCGCGCTCGACCTTGCCTTCGGTGACGCGGCAGCCTGCGACCTTGCCCACCTTGGAGATGGTGAACACCTCCAGGATCTCGGCATTGCCGAGGAAGGTCTCCTTCCGCGTCGGCGCCAACAGGCCCGACATGGCTTGCTTTACCTCGTCGACGAGGTCGTAGATCACGGCGTAGTAGCGGATCTCGACGCCGTCGCGCTCGGCGGCCTCGCGGGCTTGCACATTGGCGCGCACGTTGAAGCCAAGGATCACCGCGCCTGAGGTGGCGGCGAGGCCGACATCCGACTCGGTGATGCCGCCGACACCGGCATGAATGATGCGCGCCCTGACCTCGTCGGTGCCCATCTTGTCGAGCGCGGCCACGATGGCCTCGACCGACCCTTGCACGTCGCCCTTGATCAGAAGGGTGAACTCCTTCGTGCCTGCGGCCTTGATTTGGCTCATCATCTGCTCGAGCGAGCCGCGCTGGCCGGCCACGGCGAGGCGCTTGCGCCGCTCGCGCAGGCGATAATCGGTGATTTCCCGCGCGCGAGCCTCGCTCTCCACCACGGCGAATTGATCGCCCGCTTCCGGTGCGGAATCGAAGCCCAGCACCTCGACCGGGACCGAGGGACCGGCCGCCTTGACCTGCTCGCCATGATCGTTGATCAACGCGCGCACGCGGCCATAGGCGGAACCTGCCACCACGAGATCGCCGACCTTCAGTGTTCCACGCTGCACCAAGGCGGTGCCCACGGGGCCGCGCCCGCGCTCGAGCTTGGCCTCGACGATCACGCCCTCGGCGGGACGGTCGGGATTGGCGGTGAGCTCGAGCACCTCGGCCTGGAGCGCGATCGCCTCGAGCAGCTTATCGAGGCCGATCTTCTTCAGCGCGGAGACCTCGACCTCAAGGGTGTCGCCGCCGAGGCTCTCCACGACGATCTCGTGGCTGAGCAGCTCGGTGCGCACGCGCTTCGGATCGGCGCCCTGCTTGTCGATCTTGTTGATGGCGACGATCATCGGTACCTGCGCCGCCTTGGCGTGGTTGATGGCCTCCACGGTCTGCGGCTTGACGCCGTCATCCGCGGCGACCACGAGCACGACGATGTCCGTCACCTGCGCGCCCCTTTGGCGCATCGCGGTGAAGGCTTCGTGGCCCGGCGTGTCGATGAAGGTGATCTTCTGACCTGCCGGGGTCTCGACCTGATAGGCGCCGATATGCTGGGTGATACCGCCGGCCTCTCCGGCGACCACGTCCGTGACGCGAATGGCGTCGAGCAGCGAGGTCTTGCCGTGATCGACGTGGCCCATGATGGTGACCACCGGCGCGCGCGGCTGCAGTTCCTCGGCGATGTCCTCGGCGCCGATGAAGCCCTCTTCGACGTCGGCCTCCGACACCCGCCGCACGGTATGACCGAACTCCTCGGCGATGATCTGAGCGGTGTCGGCATCGATCACATCGGTGATCTTGTGCATCTCGCCGTCTTTCATCAGGGATTTGATGACGTCGACGCCGCGCTCGGCCATGCGGTTGGCAAGCTCCTGAATGGTGATAACCTCGGGGATCACCACCTCGCGCTGGATTTTCGCCTGCGCTTGCGGTGCGACCTGCTTCTTCTGGCGCTCGCGATGGCGCTTCAGCGAGGCAAGGCTCCGCTGGCGCTGCTCCTCGTCGAGCGCGTTGGTGATGGTGAGACGGCCGCGCACGCGGCGCTCTTCGCCGGTCCGCGGCTTGACGGGACGCTCCTTCTTGTGGCGCGCCTCCTGCGCCCGCGGCGCTTCCTCTTCCTCTTCCTTGACGACGAGGTGCTTGCGGGGCGGTTCCTCGGCCTTGCGCTTGGCCTCGGCCTCGGGTTCTGGCTTCGGCGGTTCCTTCGCCTCGGGCGGCGGCGCCTCTATGGCCTCCTTGGCCTCGACCTCCGCACGCTCGGTCTGGAGCGCGGCTTCGAGCTTCGCCCGTTCGCGTGCTTCGGCCTCGCGCTGACGCGAGTCCTGGAGCGCTCGGAGCCGCGCGTCCTTCTCCTCGTCGGAGAGCGCGCGGAGCACGACGCCGGAGCGGCGCTGGGACTCTTCGCGTGCCGGCGCCGGCGTAGGCTCAGGCGTCGTCGCGACCTTGGGCTTTGGCTCCTCCGCGGGCTGGGTCGCGGCACCGGCGCCAACGGCGCGCCGCTTCTTCTTCTCCACCAGGACGGACTTGGAGCGCCCGTGGCTGAAGCTCTGGCGCACATGGCCGGATTCAACCGTCCGGCGCAGATTGAGCGTCATTTTCCTGCCGCCGCGAGCCGTCTTGTCTTCAGTCTCGTTAATGTCACTCATTCCTTGTCCGTGTCTGATCCAATTGGCTGGCAAGGGATTAAAAGACCCTTGCGGTAGCGTTCGACGCGAGAGGCGCCGGCGAGGAATTTCGCAGCCGCTCCGCCCTGGATCACGGCTGCATGTATCACATTTGACCGCCCCGATGCCAAATCCAATTCATCCGAGGTGAAGGCCCGAATGGCTGGGTGGGGGGTTGCCTTGGCGCTCGCCCGGTATTTTCCGTCGAGCTTGCGGCAGCCATCCTCGGCGGCATCGCGCGCGTGAATAAGGGCGGCAACCCGGCCTTTGGCGATGGCCTCCTCGACCTTCGCCGCCCCGAACACCGCCTCGCCGGCCTTATTGGTGAGGGCAAGGCTGCCAAGGGCGTTTTCCGCGAGCAGCCGGTCGACCCGGTCGGCGAGGTCCGCCGGCACCTTGACATGGCTTTTCAGCGAGCGGGCGAAAACGTTGCGCTTGGCGGCTTCCGCGATCCGGTCGCGGTCCGCCGCGACCCAGACGCCGCGGCCTGGCAGGCGCTCTTTCAGGTCCGGGACGATCTCGCCCTCAGGGCCGAGGACGAAGCGGATCAGGTCGGCCTTCGGCAGGCGCTCGCGCGAAACGGCGCAGCGGCGGACGGTGTCGTCCGCCTCCTCACGCGTCTCAGGCAATGGCTCAGCCAAGTCCTGCCGCAACAGCTTACGCTCCTCAAACCCTGGTCCACTGCGCCGCTCATGACGCGGCGCCGTCGCCTTCAGTCTCGTTCTGATCCTGTTCGGCGCCGGCCTCTTCACCCTCTGCCGGCTCGGCCGCGGCAACGAGATCAGCCTCGTCGATCCATCCCGCCTTGACCCGCGCTGCGAGGATCATCTCCTCGGCCTCCGGCTTGCCAAGGCCGAAGCTGCTGAGAATGCCGTCGTGGTGGATGGTTTCCTTATCCTTGCGCTCGCTCCAACCAAGCAGGTCGTCGGTGGCGCAATCGGCAAGGTCTTCGACCGACTTGATGTTGTTCTCGCCGAGCGCGACCAGCATCGCCGTGGTGAGGCCGGGGACCGCGGCGACGTCGTCGGCTACGCCGAGCGCCTTTCGCTTCGCATCCTGCTCGGCCTCGATCTTCTCCAGATGCTCGCGCGCGCGGGCCTGAATCTCGGCGGCGGTGTTCTCGTCGAAACCTTCGATCGATGCAACTTCCGACGGCTCGACGAAGGCCACTTCCTCGATCGAGGAGAAGCCCTCCGAGGCGAGCAGCTGGGCGATGACTTCGTCGACGTCGAGCGCTTCCATGAACATCTGCGAGCGCTCGGCAAACTCAGCCTGGCGGCGCTCGGACTCGCTCGCCTCGGTCATGATGTCGATGTCCCAGCCGGTGAGCTGCGAGGCGAGCCGCACGTTCTGACCCTTGCGGCCGATCGCGAGCGAAAGCTGCGCGTCGGGAACGACCACCTCGATGCGCTCGGCGTCCTCGTCGAGCACGACCTTGACCACCTCGGCGGGGGCCAGCGCATTGACGATGAAGGTCGCGGCGTCCGGTGACCATTGGATGATGTCGATCTTCTCGCCCTGGAGCTCGTTCACCACCGCCTGGACGCGGCTGCCGCGCATGCCGACGCAGGCGCCGACCGGATCGATCGAAGCGTCGCGCGACACCACCGCGATCTTGGCGCGGCTGCCGGGATCGCGCGCCACCGACTTGATGGTGACGATGCCGTCATAGACCTCGGGCACCTCCTGCGCGAACAGCTTGGCCATGAACTCCGGATGTGTCCGCGACAGGAAGATCTGGGGCCCGCGCTGCTCGCGGCGGACGTCATAGACATAGGCGCGGATACGGTCGCCGTAGCGGAAGTTCTCGCGCGGCAAGGTCTCGTCGCGGCGGACGATGGCCTCGGCGCGGCCGAGATCGACGATGACGTTGCCATATTCGACGCGCTTGACGATGCCGTTCACGATCTCGCCGACGCGGTCCTTGTATTCCTCGAATTGACGCTCGCGCTCGGCCTCGCGCACCTTCTGCACGATCACCTGCTTCGCGTTCTGCGCCGCGACGCGGCCGAAATCGAGCGGGGGCAGGGGCTCGGCGATGAAGTCGCCGACCTGCGCCGCTGGGTTGCGGCGCCGCGCTTCGGCGAGCGAAATCTGGGTCGCCTCCATGGTCACGTCCTCGACCACTTCGAGCAGGCGCGCGAGCCTGATCTCGCCGGTCTTGGGATCGACCTCGGCCTTGATCTCGTTCTCGCTGCCATAGCGCGATTTCGCCGCCTTCTGGATCGCGTCTTCCATGGCCATGATCACCACTTGGCGATCGATGGCCTTTTCGCGCGCGACTGCGTCAGCGATCTGTAAAAGCTCCAGCCTGTTGGCGCTCACGCCTGCCTGAGCCATTGTCCTTGCCTCCACTCTATCCATGCGGGCCGTTCAAAGGTCCCGCCAACAATCCTAATTGGTCTTCTTGCCCGCGAGATCCGCGCGCAACACGTCTTGATCCGCAACGAGCTTGGCCTCGCTGATCAGCGCGAACGGAATGCCGATGGTTTGCGGCTCCGTCTCGCCCGGCAACTCGATGCGAAGGAGTGCCTCGTCGTCGTCGGCCCCCTCGATCACGCCCCGAAACCTTTTGCGGCCGTCGACGAGCTCCTTCAGTTCTATCTTCGCCTCGTGACCCACCCATGACGCGAAGTCGCTGGGCCTGACCAGAGGCCGGTCGATGCCGGGCGACGACACTTCGAGCCGATAGCCGCCGGGCATCGGGTCGTGCGCCTCGAGCAGCTCCGAGAGCTTGCGGCTGATGGCTGCGCAATCGTCGATCGTCATCTGTCCTTCCGGCCGTTCCGCCATGACCTGCACGGTGCCGCCGTCGCGGCCCGAGACCTTGATCCGCACCAGGCGAAAGCCAAGCTCCTCGATCACGGGCTCGGCAAGCTTGGCGATCTCGCGCGAGATCCCGGTCTCCTTGGCGAAGCGGCGATCGGCGCTGAGGCTTGAGCTCGACATCGAAAAGGCCGTTGTTCCCGCGGGGCGAACCAAGGCGGGACGCCTAATAAAAAGGAGCGGGCAAACGGCCCACTCCTGATCAAACCAATCATGAGTTCACCGGCAATATACGATCTTTTCCCGAGGATTTAAGGAGGTTCCAGGCCTTAATGGCCGAGGACCGCGTGGTGGATGCGCTCGAAATCGTTGATGCGCTGGTAGCTTAGGGCGCAGATGCAGGACGAGGCATAGCCGCCGGTCGCCGACGCGCCGAAGGCGAGGCTGTCCTCGAAGTCGCAGGCCTCGTCGCGAAACGTGATCCAGCGCCGCTGCGCCTCCTTGAGCATGCCGAGCTGCGCCTCGGGCCTCACCCCCATCTCCGCGGCAGCTGCTTTGACGCCGTCCTGGAGCGATCCGAACTCCTGATTGAGCAGCGCGTCGGCGGTGTCGGCGGCGCGGGCGAGGCAGGCCTTGTAGTCGGGGTTCGACTGCGTCTCCTTCTCGCAGTCGGTGTAGCAGGCGCGGAGAATCTGGACCTGATCGAGCGCGAGCGCCGGTGACGAGATGAGCAGCAAGAGGAGAGCGATAGTGCGCATCCGGCATTCCCTTCCGGTCAGAGACGGCGGAAGTTGAGATAGGCCGGTTTTCGGCCCGCGCTCAAGGCTTTCCGCTCATAGCGTGTTTCCGGCCAGTCCGAAGGCCGCCGCCGCCAATCGCGGGCGCCTTCGGCGGTCCAGGCAAAGCCGCCGTTTGCAAGCGTGAGGCGGAGCGCCTCGCCCGCATAGTCGCCGTCGTCGCTTGCAAATCTGAACGCGCCGCCGGGCTTCAGCACTCGCGCCAACTGTCCCACAGTCTCGGCAGTGAGCAGCCGCCGCTTCTGATGCCGCTTCTTTGGCCAGGGGTCCGGAAACAAGAGAAAGACGCGCCCGAGCGAAGCGTCCGGCAACCAGTCGAGCGCCTCGCGGGCATCGCCGTCATGAATGCGGATCGTCTCGAGCCCGGAGGCTTCGATCTGCCCGAGCAGGCTCGACACCCCGTTGATGAACGGCTCGCACCCGATGAAGCCGATGCTCGGGTGATGCGCGGCCTGCCACAGGAGATGCTCGCCGGAGCCAAACCCGATCTCGAGCCAGACATCGGTGACCGGCTCGGCGAACAGTCCTCGAAGCGGGGAGGGCGCGGGCGCGGCGAGCGGAAGGCGCAAACGCGGCAGCAGCGTCTCGAGCAGCTTGCTTTTCCGCTCGCTGAGCGGCCGGGCTTTTCGCCGGCCATAGGATCGGAGCGGTAAGGGCGCGGTCATCAACAGCCTCGTCTCCGCTTCTCTCGCCACACCTCGCTCAAGCTCTTGATTAGCGGTCTCGTCAGGCGCAAGCAAAAACCCCAGTTAATCTATAGAAATTGGTTCCCGGAACCGAGGAGCAGCCGCCATGCTGTCGCAAAAGGCCCGTTACGCCCTCCGGGCGATGCTCTATCTCGCCCGCGAGAACAAGCCGCTCCCGATCAGAGAGATCGCCGAGGTCGAGCGCATCCCGCGGAAATTTCTGGAGCTGATCCTGCTCGACCTAAAATCCCACGGGCTTGTGCTGAGCCATCGCGGCAAGACCGGCGGCTATGAGCTCGCCAAGCCGCCCGACGCTATCTCCTTCGCCGACGTGCTGCGCGTGATCGATGGCCCCTTGGCGCTTGCGCCTTGCGCGAGCCGCACCGCGTTCCGCCGCTGCAAGGACTGTCCGAGCCTCGAGACCTGCGCCATCCGTGCCGCGCTCCTTGAGGTGCGCGACGCCTCGGCCGCGATCCTGGAGAGCCGGACGCTCGCCGCCGCCAACGCCGCTATCGAACCGATGCCGGCGTGAGCCGCGAGCGCTAGCTCAGCTCGGCGCGGATCGGCTCGGCGAGGTCGAGGCGCTCCCAGGAGAAGCCGCCGTCATTGTCGGGCTGACGGCCGAAATGGCCATAAGCCGCGGTGCGCTCATAGATCGGCCGGTTCAGGCCGAGATGCTCGCGAATGCCGCGTGGGCTGAGATCCATGACCCGCCTCAGTGCCTGCTCGAGCTCGGACTCGCCGACCGTGCCGGTGCCATGCAGGTCGACATAAAGCGACAGCGGTTCCGAGACACCGATGGCGTAGGCCACCTGAAGCGTGCAGCGGTCCGCAAGCCCGGCCGCGACCACATTCTTGGCGAGATAGCGCGCGGCGTAAGCCGCGGAGCGGTCGACCTTGGTCGGGTCCTTGCCCGAGAAGGCGCCGCCGCCGTGGGGCGCGGCACCCCCATAGGTGTCGACGATGATCTTGCGGCCGGTGAGGCCGGCATCGCCATAAGGACCGCCGATCACGAACCGGCCCGTCGGGTTCACATAGATCTTGGTATGGCCGCCGACCCAGCCCTCCGGCATCACGTCGTCGATGAAACCCATGACGATCTCTTTCACGCGTGCTTGGCTGACGTCCTCGCCGTGTTGGGTTGAGACGACGATGCAATCGGCGCGAACCGGCTTGCCGTCCTCATAAGCGAGCGTCACCTGGCTCTTTGAGTCCGGGCCGAGCTCGGGCGCACGGCCGCTGTGCCGCGCCTTCGACATGTCATGCAGAATGCGGTGGGCGAAATAGATCGGGGCCGGCATCAAGGCATCGGTCTCGCGGCAGGCATAGCCGAACATGATGCCCTGGTCGCCGGCACCCTCGGCCTTTTCCTTGTCGATGTCGGCGTCAACGCCCTGGGCGATGTCCGCGGACTGCTCATGGACGTAGAACTCGAACTCGGCGTTCTTCCAGTGGAAGCCTTCCTGCTCGTAGCCGATCTCGCGCACGGCGCGCCGCGCCACGTCCTCGATCACCTCCGGCGTGATCGCGCTCGGGCCTCGGACCTCGCCGGCCATGACGATGCGGTTGGTGGTGACGAGAGTCTCGATCGCGGTCCGCGATTCCGGGTCCGCGGCCATATAGAGATCGACCACGGCGTCGGAAATGCGGTCGCAGACCTTGTCGGGGTGACCTTCCGACACGGATTCGCTGGTGAAGAGGTAGTTACGCCTGTTGGCCACGTGACCCCCTGACTGGAGTGCTTGAAGGACCCGACCTAAAGTCGTGCCGGGTTCTTGCAAGAACGGGGGTGGCGGTCAAGCCGCCTCTGGCGGGCTAGCTGCTGTCGGCGGCACTCAACGCGCGCACGAGATCGACCACGCTCTTACGCACCTTAGGATCGGAGATCTTGACGAAGGCGCGGTTGAGTTCGAGGCCCTCGCGGCTGTTGAGGAATTCGAGAATGAAGGTTTCCGAATCCGGTTCGGCCAAGCCTGGGCCTGCCGCATGCCCGTCGGCATGCGGTGCTTCCTCAAAGAAGAACTGGACGGGGACGTCGAGGATCTTGGAGATCTGGAACAGCCGGCTCGCGCCGATACGATTGACCCCCTTCTCGTATTTCTGCACCTGCTGAAAAGTAAGCCCCATGCTCTCGCCGAGGCGCTCTTGGCTCATGCCAAGGAGCATGCGTCGTAAACGGACCCGGCTGCCTACGTGCTGGTCCACGGGGTTCGGCTTTTTGCCTGCCATTCGCTCCACTCGCTTTAATTGTAATGGTTGACGGATTTCTTGACAGTTTTGCGTGCATCCCCATGGGAAACGTTCTTAGGGTCGCAACATAAACCCGTCAAGCAGTTACGCATGACAATTTGCGTCACTGCACTGTTCAAATCGAGAAGCATTTGCAATGGGTTGGCCCACTTTGGCCTCACTGTTCCGAACGGTTGTCCTCACCGGTTTTACACCTACGAACGGAGGCAAATCCGACCCAGCCGCAGAGTGCAAATAAGAGAACCAGCGTTTCAATCAATCGTCCCCAGCGCACATAGGGGGTGGGCGGCAACGCCCGCGGCAGCACGCCGTCGACAACGCCTTCCTGCTCGAGCCCGAGCGCGGCAACGACGCGCCCATAAGGATCGATGATCGCCGAGACGCCGGTATTGGCGGCGCGCACGACAGGCAAACCCTGCTCGACGGCGCGGAGTTCCGCCTGGTGAAAATGTTGATAGGGCCCGGCGCTGGTGCCGAACCAGGCGTCATTGGTCAGGTTGAGAAGCCACCCGGGCCTCGTGTTCGGCTCGGTCACCGCATCGGGAAAGATGATCTCGTAGCAGATCAGCGGACTTGCGGGCGGCGCACCGGGAATCGAGAGCAGACGGGGACCTGACCCCGCGCTGAAGCCGCCGCGGACACCGGTCAGCTGCATCATGCCGAGACTCTCCATGAAGTCCTGGAAGGGCAGATACTCGCCGAACGGCACCAAATGTATCTTATCGTAGCTGCCGACGATATTGGCCTTATCGTCGAGAACGAGGAGCCCATTATAAACGCGCTCGGAGATCAGGCGGCCGCTATCGTCGCGATTTTCCTCGAGCCGACCCGAGCCAACGACAAGCGACGTCCCCTCCGGCAGCACATTGCCGATGGCGGCGAGCGCCTCCGGCGCATCGGCGAGAAAAAAGGGAACGGCGGTCTCCGGCCAGACCACAAGGCCAATGCCCTCAAGCCCGCGGCCGCCGCCTGATTTGGTGAGGGCGAGATACTCGTCGAAGATTTCGACGCTGTTCTCTGGCCGCCATTTATGGGCCTGATCCACATTAGCCTGGACAATACGGAGCTTAAGGCTGGTATTGGCAACTTCGGCGGTGGCGAGCCGCCGCTCGCCCCACAGCGCGCCGGCGCCGAGCGACACGAGAAGGGTGAGGGCTAATGCGGTGGCGCTCTTGGGGCGCGCGAGCCCCGAGCCCCGCGGTGCCCAAATGGCGAAGGGACCGGCGAACAGGAGCACGGCAACGAGGGAGAGGGCGTAAGCGCCGAACAGCGCCGAGAGCTGCATCATCGGCGGGTTTGCCGCGACCCCATAGCCGATCAGATTCCAGGGCAGTCCGGTGAGCACGTGACCCCGCGCGAATTCGGCGAGACCGAAGGCGATGGCGAGGGCGAATACGCGCGCGGCACCGGGGCGCCACAGGGCTACCGCCAGTGCGGCCGCCGCGGCGTAGAACAACGCCATGCCGCCGGCGAGCCCCGACATGGCGAAGGGGATCAGCCAGCCATGGCGCCACGGCTCGACGAGAAAAGCTTCGGCGATCCAATAAAGCCCGGTGAGGAAATAACCGAAGCCAAACCAGAACCCGGTGAGCGCGGCGCATTTCACGCGTTCGGCGAAGATCGCCTCGCGCGCCGCGCAGCCATCCAGCAGCCAGACCATGAGGCCGAAGCTTAAGAACAGCACGGGCCAGGCGTGGATCGGTGCGAAGGCGAGGACGGAGATGGCACCGGCGCCCACGGCGAGCATGGCGCGTTTCGCGCCCGTCAGGGCCGCCACCCAATCGGCCGCCTGCTGCACGCAAGCGACGGGCGACAAGCGAGGCACTCAGGCGCTCTCAGGGCTAGAAGCGTCCGCCTTCTTGCGCTCTTGCGGGGTGTGGACGCGCAGCTTCTTGATGCGCCGCGGGTCGGCCTCCAGTACTTCAAATTCGATGCCGCTTGGGTGCGGCACCAATTCGCCCCGCGCAGGAATGCGGCCGAGCATCGAGAACACCAGTCCGCCGATGGTGTCGATGTCCTCCTCCTGCTCCGGCGATACCAGCTGCTCGCCGAGATGCGCCTCGAGCTCTTCGATCGGAGTCCGCGCGTCGCACACGAGCCCGAGGCGAACATCCTTGCGGATCAGCGGCTCCTCGGTGACGTCATGCTCGTCCTCGATCTCGCCGACCACTTCCTCGACCAGGTCCTCGATGGAGACGAGCCCGTCGGTGCCGCCATATTCGTCGACGACGAGAGCGAGGTGACGGCGCGACAGCTGCATCCTCAGCAACAGATCGAGCACCGGCATCGACGGCGGCACGTAGAGGAGTTCGCGCGTGATGTTGATGGCCCCGACCTCGCGTTTGAGATCGACGCCGCCGAGATCGAACGCGCTGCTCTTGTCGGTCTCGGCCTCGGTGGTGATCCACGACATCAGATCGCGGATGTGAACCATGCCGCGCGGATCGTCGAGAGTCTCATGGTAGATCGGAAGCCGTGAATGCTCGGCCTCGCGGAACACCCGCATCAGCTCGGCGACGCTGGTCGATTGCTCCACGGCGATGATGTCGGCGCGGGGCACCATGACATCCTCGACGGTGAGCTTGCCGAAGCGAAGCGTGTTGAGGAGCATGGCGCGCTCTTGCGCGCTGAAGGTATCGCCGCCAACCTTGCTGCGGGTCAGGGCATCTTCGATCACCTCGCGAAGATCGGGCTCTTCGCCGAGACCGAACCGGCCCAACAGGCGCTCGAGCCAGGACGGCTCCTCATCAGCGGCATCAGCGGCCTGATCGGTTTCAGGCGGCAGGTCGCCGTCTCGTACCGGGGCGCTGCTCATGGCGAGGCCTCCGCCACTACGGCGACATCGTCATACGGGTCGGCGATACCGAGGCGCCCAAGGATCTTGGTCTCCAACGTCTCCATCCGCAGGGCTTCCTCATCGCCCTCGTGGTCATAACCGAGGAGATGCAACATGCCGTGAACCACGAGGTGGGAGGCATGATCGGCCGTCGAGATGCCCTTGGCCCTCGCCTCCGCGAGCACCGTCTCGCCGCCGAGGATCACGTCGCCGAGCGGGCAGGGCTCTCCCCGGATGTCGCCAAACCCCTCGCCGGCCGGAAAAGACAGGACATTGGTTGGCACGTCCTTGCCGCGCCAGGTTTGGTTCAAGGCTCTGATCTCATCATCGTCGGTGAGAACGATGCTGACTTCATAGGGGGACGAGCGGGGTGGTGCGGCCTCGAACGCGGCAAGCGCCGCCAGCGCGAGCGCGCCGTCGCTGACGCCGCTTCGGTCCCAAAGCTCCGCTCGCCGCATCACCTCGACGTCGAGACGACCGGGAGCCCCGCTGCTACTTGGGCCGGGGTCAGCCATTGCGCCCACCACGTCGGGGCGCCGCCTCGTAGGCGTCGACGATCTGGCCGACGAGTTCGCGGCGGACCACGTCGCGGGCGGTGAAGGCGATATGGGCGATGTCGTCGATGCCTTTCAGAATTGAGATGGCATCGATCAGCCCGGAGTCCTTGCCTTCCGGCAGGTCGACCTGGCTCGGATCGCCGGTGACGATCATCTTGCTCTCCTCGCCGAGCCGCGTCAGGAACATCTTCATCTGCACCGGCGTGCAGTTCTGCGCCTCATCGAGAATGACGATGGCGTGGGAGAGCGTGCGGCCGCGCATGAAGGCAAGCGGGGCGATCTCGATCATGCCCGTGGCAAGTCCTCTTTCGACGCGCTCGGGCGCGAGCAGGTCATAGAGCGCATCATAGAGGGGGCGAAGATAGGGATCGACCTTTTCGCGCATGTCGCCGGGAAGGAAGCCAAGCCGCTCGCCCGCCTCGACTGCGGGCCGCGACAGGATCAGCCGGTCGCATTGGCCGTTCTCGAGGCACATGGCGGCGAAGGCGACGGCGAGATAGGTCTTGCCGGTTCCGGCCGGACCAGTGGCGAAGACCAGATCCTTCTTTTGCAGCGCCGCGAGATAAGCGCTCTGCGCCGGGGTGCGCGCGGTGACCAGCCGCTTTCGCGTCCTGATCTGCTGTGCCGGGCCGGTATCGGCAATCTGTTCGGCTTCGATGCCGGGCTCGGCGGTTCGCGAGTGGCGAATGGCGCCGACGACTTCGCCGACCCCGATCATCTCGCCTTGCGCCAGCCGTCCATAGAGCTGCTCCAGCACCGACTTCGCGGTCTCGCGCGACTGCTCCGGTCCGCGCAGCGACACCACATTGCCGTTGACCACGGCCTGGATGCCGAGGCGGTCTTCGAGCACGGCGAGATTGGCGTCATAGTCACCGAGAAGGTCGCGCACCAGTCTGATGTCTTCGAAGGACACGAGGAGTGAATCTTCGCGGCCATTGGCCGAGGCGGCAGTCGCGCGCTTTTTCGACGTGGTCGCTCCGCCACGCGTCACTGGCGGTCTCCGTCCGCTGGCCTTGTTGCTCACACGGCCGCCTGAACTGGTTCGCGCCATTCAAACTCCGATTTGATGACACCGTTGAGACTGTTCGGCCCCGCGCTGACAATGTCAACCGCTACGATGTCGCCGATCAAATGCTCCGGGCCCTCGCCGTGGACAGCCTGAAGATAGGGTGAGCGTCCGGCAATTTGCCCCGGTTTCCGCCCTTTGCGCTCGATCAGCACCGGGAGCCTGCGGCCGACAAGACCCTGGTCGAAGGCTTGAGCCTGCGCCTCGATGAGCGCCTGCAAGGCATGGAGCCGCTCGCGCGCCACGCGATCCGGAATCTGATTCGGCAACTCCGCCGCGGGCGTGCCCGGCCGCGCGCTGTATTTGAAGGAGAAGGCGCGGGCAAAGCCGATGTCGCGGACGAGCGCCAAGGTGTCTTCGAAATCGGCGTCGGTCTCGCCGGGAAAGCCGACGATGATGTCGGTGGAGAGCGCGATGTCGGGGCGCGCGTCCCTGATGCGGGCGACAAGCGCCGCGTAGTCCTCGGCCTTGTGCCTGCGGTTCATCGCTTTGAGGATGCGGTCGGAGCCCGCCTGGAACGGGAGGTGCAGATAAGGCATCAGCTTCGGCTCATCGCCATGCAGCGCGATCAGGTCGTCCTCCATGTCGCGGGGATGGCTCGTGGTGTAGCGCAGCCGCTCGATGCCCGGCACTCGGGCGAGCCGACGGATCAGTTTCGCCAGCGACCAGTCTCGCCCGTCAGGGCCGTCGCCCAGATAGGCGTTCACGTTCTGACCGAGCAAAGTGACCTCGCGCACACCGCCGGCGGCAAGCCGCTCTGCTTCGGCGACGATGGCGGCGGCAGGCCGCGAGAACTCGGCGCCGCGGGTATAGGGTACGACGCAGAAGGTGCAGAACTTGTCGCAGCCCTCCTGCACGGTGATGAACGCCGACGGCTGCGCGCGCGTCGCCGAACGCGCGGGCAGCGCGAGGAACTTGTCCTCGGCCGGAAACTCGGTGGCGACGATCTTCCCGCCGCCATTTCGGGCGCTGCGAAGCAACGCCGGCAGCGCGTGATAGCTCTGCGGGCCGACGACGACGTCGACCACGCCTGCCCGCTCCAGAAGTTCGCGGCCCTCGGCCTGGGCGACGCAGCCAGCCACCGCGATCATGGTGGAGAGGCCGTGAGCTTCGCGCCGCTGCTTCATCGCGCGCAAGCGGCCGAGCTCGGAATAGACCTTCTCCGCCGCCTTCTCGCGAATATGGCAGGTGTTGAGGATGACGAGATCAGCCGCGCCGATGTCGTCGGTCGCCACATAACCTTCGCCCGCGAGCGCCTCGGCCATGCGCTCGGAGTCGTAGGCGTTCATCTGACAGCCGTAGGTCTTGATATGGAGCTTCTTCGAGGCGTCCGCCATGAGCGTTGGTGTGACACCTCGGGGGCCCCGTCAAGGGCCGGGAGCCGCTGTAGGCAAGGGAATTGTTGTCCGGGCACCGGCTATACCCGGCGGGTTCACAGGAGCCGTGAACCTGTTTAGGCTAGGTCCGCCTCAAGGCCCCTTGGATCTCAAGGCCAGTCGGGCCTCGAGGCGGTTTCTAGCGGACCGGGCGCTCGGCTAGCACCGGGCGTCCGCGTCCCGCATCTCCAGCCCTAGACTTAGGCCTTGCACTCGCTCATGCCCTTCATGGCCTTGGTGGCGTCGGACTTCGACTTGAAGGTCTCGGTGCCGATCATCATCATCGACTTGCCGTCCGGCTTCTTGCCCATCACCGCACATTTATGGCTGGTTGCGCTCTGCGCCACGTAATAGGCGGAGGCGGCCAACGCCGGGGTAACCAGGCCTGCGATCAGCAGGCCCGCGATCAGATATTGCTTCATGCCAATACTCCTTGAGGTTGGTGGACCGGTCGTTGTTTCAACGCCCGCCACGGTGGCCGAGGCTTCGCTTCGTTTCCGGCGGGCGTTGGGCGGAACACTTACGCAGAATGTCGCGGGGAGGGCGTGTACAGCGCCGCGGCGCCGATGTATCGCGCAAGATTGGTGCGTCGCAATATTGGAAACCGGAGCGCCGAACTCTTTGGCAATGCTCTCGAACTTGGCGCGCGCCGAAGTTGGCCGGATGGTGTTGCCAGGGCGAGGGTGGGACCTCAGGCAAAGCTCCGCGTCAACGAGACGCGGGATCGCCGGCCGCCGCTTCGTCTGCTCCGCGATGCGCTCTCAAGGGTTGCGCGGCCATGCCGAGATAGAGCGGCACGAGCGCGAAGGCGCACATCAGCCACACCTGCCACACCCCCCAAGCGAAGGCCGCGATCACTGCGAACAGGGTGAAGCTCGCCGCACCATAGGCTTGCGCCGCCAAGGGCAGAGCGAGCAGGCGAAGCGCCACGGCGGCACCAGCGATCGCCGCCAGGATCACGCCGATCACCCCGAGCTCGTACCACACCTGGAGAAAGAGATTGTGGGCGTGCTGGCCGGTGGTGCGCTTGTAGACGAAGCCTTTGGGCCAGTCGGGCGTGCCACCCGTGGTTTTCATGGCCGGCGTCGAGTCGGCGCCGATGCCGATCCATGGCTGCTCGAGCACGCGCTCGGCGGTGTATTCCCAGATGATGACCCGCGCCCGGAACGAACCCGGCAGCCATTTCACCTGATGCAGGCCGCCATTGTAGGCGAGGAAATCGAGCGGCAGCACCAGCACGAAGCCGAGGCACCACATCGCCGCGAGACCGCGGATGGTAGCGCGCGGCCACCTTAGCGCGAGCAGGAGCACCGCGAGCGACGCGACGATTCCGACTTGCGAGGAATTGTGCTCGGAAATCGCGATCGGCACCGCGAGTGCCACGAAGAACAAGAGCGCGAGCAGGCGCCGGCGCGGCGTTTCGACCGCCGAGCGCAGCGCGAGCAGCCCCGGCCACAGCAGTAAGGCGAGCGTGGCGGCGCTCTGGTTGAACTCGGAGAGGTTGATCCTCGTCACCCGTCCGCCAACGATGGTGATGTGCTTGGCGCGGTCGGGCCTGAACGCCGAGATCGTGTTCATGGCGAAGCGCGTCAGCGCGCCGTCGCTCAGGAGCTCCACCAGGACGAAGCCCGTGGCGCAGAGCGCGCCGGCGATCAAGGCGCGTGAGGCGCGTTGCGCTTCCTCCGCGTCGAGAGTGGTGATCGCGGCGCTTCCCGCGAACACGACGAGCGTTGCCGCGGCGAGCAGCGACGATTTGGACAGCGCGCCTTCGGGATTCGCGGCCCAGGCGGCGGAAAGGCAGGTGTAGAGCGCGAGGGCAAGGAGCGCGAACAGCGCCGCATTCGGCTTGAGCAAGGCGTGCCAGTCGACACCCCGCCGCGGCGCCGCGACGATCAGAGTGAGGCCGATGACCATGAGGAAGAAGGGCGACGTCCGCGGCGATGCCGCCGTCACCAGGGGCCCGATGAAAAACAGCGAAGTGATCAAGGGGGCGCTGCGGGAGACCTCCCTCATGCGACCGACAGCGCTCGACGACATCAGACCCTCGTTCCCGATGTGAGGTCTGAGCTTGTAGGCCAAGCCGGATGAGATTGCCAAGGTGACGAAAAAGCATGGCGGAAAGGGGCCGCTCAGGCGCCCCAGGACTCGCGCTTTGGCGCCGAAAATGACATAAGCCCGGCTGCCCTTTTCGCCACACCATCCCCGCCAACCACCGACGTGACCAAGCTCATCTATATCGGCGGCTACGGCCATAGCGGCAGCACGCTCCTCGAATATCTGCTCGCGGCGAGCCCCGAGATCGTGGCCTGTGGCGAGGTGTCGAGCGTGCTGCGTCAGCGCGGGCGAAAGGAAGACTGCACCTGCGGTACGGCCGCCGTCGCGTGCCCGGTGTGGGGGCCGTTGCAGCGAGATCCCGCGGCGCTTGACGGCTGGAGCCACGAGCGCCTCGCGCTTGCGCTCCTGGAAGAGAGCGGCGGCCGGTACGCCGCCATGGTCGATTCCTCCAAGACGCCGTGGAATGAACTTCGCGCGCCGTTTCAGTTGCGGCGCGCGCTTGGCGAGGATTTCGTGCTGCTGCATCTCACGCGTGATCCGCGCGCGGTGTCCTGGTCGGCGGTGACCAAGGCCGGGCGCCAGGGCACCCGCCCGCGGGCGGCGCTGCGCGCAAGCGGCGCGGCGCTCGGCTGGACCGCGTCCAATCTCGCCTGCGAGGCCTTCGGCCGCGCCTACCCCGACCAATATCTCCGGCTCCGCTATGAGGATCTCGTCAGCGCCCCGAGCGCGGTGATGCAGGGCCTCGTCACCAAGCTGCTGCCGGGCGTGGCCTGGGATGCAAAGGGCATCGGCGACAACACCAACAGGCATCAGCTCTATGGCAACCGCATGCGCGCTCGCCGCTTGTCGCTCGCCGAGATCAAGGAAGACAGTGCCTGGGTGAGCGAGATGCCGTCCGCAGCGCGCGCCCTGGCCGCGGGCCTCACTTGGCCGCTCAGAGAGCGATACGCCTATCGCTAGCGTTTGGAACGCCGGTGAACGGTTCCGCGTTGATGGCTCGGAACCAGTAATCGGAGTGGACGATCATGCCAGCGAAATCAGCAGCACAGCAAAAGGCAGCCGGCGCGGCCCTTTCCGCCAAGCGTGGCGAGACCAGCCCGAGCGAGCTCAAGGGTGCTTCCCGGAGCATGTATGAGTTGATGACCGAGAAGGAGCTCGACGAGTTCGCCTCCACCAAGCGCAAGGGCAAGCCCGAGCACGTCTCGAAGTCGAAAAAGAAGTAGGCACGAGCGGTTATTGCAGCCGCACCATCACGCTGTCGGCGGCGCCGGTGGCGTCGGTCACCGTCAGGCGCACGAAGCCTGGGCCCTCGGCGTCGAAGAACAGCGTGCGCGTGCCCCGCTTCGCCGCGAGCGGCATGCCGTTAAGCATCACCGTGAGCGGCGGCGTGCCGCCAGCGATCTTGACCGGTAGCCGGTCTGGCGCGTCGCTGTCAGTCCCGCTCAATTCGAGGCTCGCGCCGTTCGGCGGGAACACGATCCGCACCGGCCGGGCAACGCTCATCGCGGCGACGGCGCGCGGGGTGAAGCGTTGCAGCGGCGGCGGCAGTTTCGCCGTGGTCGCGATCAGAGCGCCTTCCGGCGCTGGCGGCAGCGGCACGAGCGGTTGCGGCAGCCGTGCGAAGGCATCGAACAGGATCGGTGCCGCCGCGGTCCGTCCGGCAAGTCCGGTGACCGGCGCGCCGTCGGGCCTCCCGACCCAGACCCCGATGGTATGGGCGCCGTCGAAGCCGACCGACCAGGCGTCGCGATAGCCGTAGCTCGTTCCGGTCTTGAAGGCGATGCGGCCACCTGCGGCGTTCTCGGGCGGCGGCGAGCCTTGCAGGATCTTGGCGACATACCAGGCCGCGACCGGCTCCATCAGGCGCTTGGGGCCGCGCGGCGCCGCATCGAGGTCCTCCGTCAACGGCTCGACCGTGCCGAGCCGCGCCAAGCCGGCATAGAGCATGGTCAGGTCGGCGAGCCTGATGCCGACGCCGCCAAGGC
Source organism: uncultured Alphaproteobacteria bacterium (assembly GCA_963732955.1). Classification (GTDB taxonomy): domain Bacteria; phylum Pseudomonadota; class Alphaproteobacteria; order Rhizobiales; family Methyloligellaceae; genus Methyloceanibacter. The sequence continues at coordinate 1,102,010 of CAVTBH010000003.1, read as the reverse complement.
CGAGCGCAAGCCCCGGGGCTTCGCTCCGCGGCAGCACCAGCGCGGCGCCGGCCTCTCCGAGCCGGGTGGCGAGGCGGCTCGGGCCGACCTCTTCGAGCACGGCGACCGCGGGGACGTTCAGCGATTGTTGCAGCGCCCGGCGGACGGTCACCGTCCCCTGGAAGGTGAGGTCGAAATTCTCCGGTGCATAATTGCCATAGCGCACCGGGCGGTCCTCGATCAGCGTGTCCGGGTGGATCAGCCCGTCCTCGAAGCCGAGCCCGTAGATGAACGGCTTCAGCGCTGAGCCTGGCGAGCGCACGGCCTTGGTGAGATCGACCTGACCTGCGCGACGCTCATCGAAATAATCGGGCGAGGCGACGCGGGCGAGGACCTCGCCGCTCCTGTTGTCGACCACCATGATCGCCACCGACATGTCGGGCCCGAGCGACCGCGCCCGGTCGCGAGCGAGCTCCTGGAGGGTCTTCTGCAACGGCGCGTCGATGGTGAGCCGGTGCACGCGGCGATAGGGCGCGGTGGCCATGGCGTCGTCGGCGGCGTGCGGCGCGATCATTGGCATGCGCTTGCGGGCGTGGGGCACAGGCTCCTGCTTGGCCCGGGCGATCTCGGCATCGCTGAACACGCTGTTGCCAGCGATGCGGTCGAGCACGCGGTCGCGGGCGCGCCGCGCGGCAGCATGATAGCGATCAGGCCGGCGAAGCTCGGGCGATTGCGGCAGCGCCACGAGGAGCGCCGCCTCACCGAGCGTCAGCCGCCGCGGCTCCTTGCCGAAATAAGCGAGCGAGGCGGCTCTGATACCTTCAAGATTGCCGCCATAGGGGGCGAGGGTGAGATAGAGCGAGAGGATCTCGTCCTTGCCGAGCCTGCGCTCGAGCTCGAGCGCCCGCACCATCTCCCTGAGCTTGACGTAAAGCGACCGCTGCGCCCTTGGCTCGAGCAGCCGCGCCACCTGCATGGTGATGGTCGAGCCGCCGGAGACGATCTCGCCCTCGGTCACGAGCTGGAACGCCGCGCGTCCCATGGCGAGAGGATCGACGCCAGGGTGGCGCCAGAACCGCTTGTCCTCATAGGCGAACAGCACCTCGAGGAATCGCGGATCGACGTCGGCACGGCTCGCCGGCAGACGCCAGCGGCCTTCGCTTGTGGTGTAGGACCGGAGCAGCTGCCCATGGCGGTCAAGCACGGTCTTGGACAGTTCGAGGTCGTGCCCGAGCGGCGCCGGGCCGAACGAGTCGATCAGTCCCCACAGCGCGCCGATGCCGACGCAAATGAGCGCGCCGAGACCGACCGCCGCGTAGAGCGCCCGCCTTTTCCATGTCGCCCTCTCCCCTATGGCGAGAGGGGCGGGGTGAGGGGGACCTGAGCGGTTCGGGGACGCCTCGTCCCCGTCACCCGGTGTGCCGGGCATGCCGGTCTCTTCCCGCCGGGAAGAGCTGAACCCAGAGTACGAGCGCTGGTTCATTTCGCCGGCTGCACCTTCACGGTCCCGGTGCTGGTGCGGCCGAAGCGGTCGGGCCGGTACATGTCCTCGACGGTGGCTTGCGGCAGCACGTAGTCGCCCGGCGATACCGCGCGGACGACATAGGCCACGGTGAACACCGATTGGTCGCCGGTATTGCGGTCGAAGGCCGCGGTGAAGCGATCGTCGCGGAACTCGGTGTGCACCGGTGTCGCCGCGTTGGCGATCCAGGGAAGCGTGCCGGTATCGCCGGACGACGCCAGCCGCGGATTGTCGATCTCGAAGCCAGCAGGGATGTAATCGGTGAGCGCGACCCGCGCGAATTGCGGCTGCGGCTCGGTCACCTTGAGCACCACGACGAATCGGTCGTTTTGCTTGGCGAGCGCGGGATCGGCGTCAGCGCCGTCAAGCGTGTGGAAGCTCCGCTCGAGCGCGAAGCCATGATCGGTCGCGGGCTCCGGTGTCGTCGGCGCGCCGCTTACGGTCACCACGGTATCGACCGGCGTGTCGCCGGTATTGGTGACGGTAACCTCGCTCGCCGCGATGTCGGCCTCTGAATAGGTCGCGTAGAACGGGCCGACTTGCGTGTTCTCTTCGACGTCGAGGCTCACGTTCTGCGTGCCGAGCGCCCGCGCCGCGAGCACGAGCCAGGCATCCTCCTGGGTCGAGGTGCGGGTCACGAGCTTCCGCGCCGCGCCGACGCGCTCGGTGGCGCTGACGAGGATCGGCTTCCCGGCATCGCCTTCGGCCGCGAGCGTCACCACCACGGCGGCATCGCGGAGCGGTGAGCCGTAGTCGCTGCGTCCGGTCGTGACCGTGGGCTCCTTCGCCAGGGAGGAGAGCGCCACATCGAATACCTTCTCGGCGCGGATGCGATCGCCAAGCATGGCGAGCGCGGCGCCGACCTCGGCCTTCGCCGTCGCGGTCTTGAGGTCGTCGATCTTGGCGTCGGCGAGGTAGCGGAGATCGCCGACCGGCGCCACGCCGTTCCGCGCCAGCACATAGAGCGCATAGGCGAGCGCAAGCCCGCCGTCGGTCGAGGGCTCTGGCGCCGTGCTCACATAGTTCCGCAGGCGATCGAGCGCGAGCTTGAAGGCATCGTCAGGCACCGAGAAATTCCGCGCCCGTGCGCGCGTCAAGAAGTCGGTGACATAGGCGTCGAGCCAAGGGTCATCGCCGCCTTGCGACCACAACCCAAAGGCGCCCTCGGAGCCCTGTCGCGCCAGCACCGTGGCAATAGCGCCGGCGATGCGCTCGTCGATGCTCGAATCCGTGGCGAGATGGAGATTGACCGAAAGCTCGTTGGCATAGAGCAACGGCAACGCCCGGCTCACGATCTGCTCGGTGCAGCCGAGCGGATAGCGGTCGAGCGCCTGCAACAGGCTCGCGACGTCGAGCGCCGCGGTCGGCGTCACCGACAGCGCCAGCGTGCCGGTGCCGGCGACGAGGTCGGCGAACACGTCACTCGACAAGGTGAGGCTTTCGCCGGGCGCAAGGGGCTTCACCGTGCGCCGCGCCAGGATCTCGGTCGCCGGGTTGACCGTGAGCGGGAAGCGCCGCTCGAGGGAGAAGTCGCCTGGGCCGGCAACACTCACCGTCACCGTGCCTTGGCCGATGCCCGATGCGGTGACCGGGAAAGTCACGGCGCCGCGCTTGCTGGCGTCGAGGCTAAGCGACTTTTGCGTCTCGGCCAGGGTGAAGGGTCCGTCCGCCGCGAGCGCGACCCGGTAGGTGCCGGTCTCGCCCTCGACATTGTCGAGATCGAGCCTGACCGTGCTCTTGTCGCCATGAAGCAGGAAGCGCGGCAAGGTCGCGGTCACCACCACCGGATCACGCACGATAACGTCGCCGACGGCATGGCCGACCTTGTCCTCGGTCCACGCTACCGCCATCACCCGCACCGTGCCGGCGAAGGCCGGGATGTCGAAGGTGACCTCGGCGGTACCGTCGGGGCCGACGGTGACGATGCCGGAATAGAGCGCAAGCGGCGGCTGGCTCGGCGGGCTCCCTTGCAATTCGCCTGCGCCGGAGTCGCCGCCGGAGCGGATCTGTCCCCTGGTGCCCTGCATGCCGTCGATCAGCTGGCCGTAGAGGTCGCGGACCTCGGCGGAGAGCTTGCGCTGGCCGAGGTAATAGTCCTCCGGCGCCGGCGGCTTGTAATTGGTGAGGTTGAGGATGCCGACGTCGACGGCGGAGACCACGACCCGCGCCTCCTCGCCTGGCGCGAGGCCTGCGAGCTTGACCGGCACGGTGAGGGTGGTCTCGGGCCTGATGCGATCGGGCAGGTCGAGAGAGACGCCGACCGTGTGCGCGGCCTTGTCGATGGAGAACCACTGCACGCCGATGGCGCGGCCCGGCATGCGCTTCGCTTCCGCGTCGAGCGGCCGGCGCAAGGTGGCAAGCACGTAGGCGCCGGTGCCCCAATCCTGGCCGACGGCGAGGGGGAGCTTCGCCGTGCCTGCTTCGACATGGGCCGTGGTGGTCGCCAGCAGCTTGTCGCCGATCACCGCAAGAGTGACTTCGCCGGCGGTGCGCGCCGTCACCGCTACGGTCATGCTGTCGCCCGGCTTATATTCCGGCTTGTCGAGCGCGATCTCGAGGAGATCCGGCGTATCGGCGCTCGCTTCCGCATACCAGCCTGAATCGAAGCCGACGGTCGTCTCCGGTCCTTGCGGCTCTCCGCTCGTCACTTCGAGCCGGTAGCGGCCCCAGGTCACGGGGACCGAGATCCGCCCCGGCTGATCCGCGGCGACGTCGAGGCTGCCGTCGGCGACGCGCTTCGTCACCTTGATCGGCTCGTACTGCCAATAGCCGTCGCTCCGATACCACTGATATTTGGAATCGATGCGGAGCAGTTGCCAATGGAGGCCTTGCTTCGCGACCGGCTTGCCGTCCGGCGCTACCATCACCACGTCGAAGGTCGCCGTGTCGGAATCGCCGAGCGACTTGCCGGTGAAGAGCGGCTTCACGCCGATCATGGCTTGCGGCGGCGTGATGGGCAGGGTGATGCTGCGCTCGACCGCGCGTCCGCCTGGCTCCGCCATCCGCACCACCACCGTGGCGTCGAGCGGCCGCGTCGAAGCCGGCATTTTGGTGAGCGCCGCGGCGAAGCTCGCCTTGCCCTTCGCATCGGTCTCGGGGAGATCGGCGAGCGGGATGATGTCCGAGCCCGCGCCTTCGTCGCTATCCTCGTCGAAGCCGAACTGATAGCCGGCGAAGCCCGGACGCTCGGTCGCCGGCGCAATACGGATCTCGCCGTCGAGGCCAAGTCCCGCCGCTGGAGCGCCATAAAGGAAGCGGCCATCGACGCTGATCTCCGCGGGGGTCTGTGGCGAGAGGTTCGTCGCGGTGGTGGAGAGATCGAATTCGAGCCGGTCCGGGACGTAGTCCTCGACCAGGAACGTCGCCTCGCCGATCGCTGGGCGCTTCGGATCGGTGAAGGCGGCGACGCGCCAAGTCCCGGTCGGCGCTGCCGAGACGATATCGACATCGAGGACGCGGCCGCCGATGCCCTGATCGGGAACCACGCTGCGGCGATATTCGACGCCGTCGGAGCGCGTCACCACGAGGGTGAGTGGCACATCCTCGACGGCGACGCTGTTCGCGTCACGCAACAGCGTCGTGACATGCACGGTCTCGCCGGTGCGATAGACGCCACGCTCCGTGAAGACATAAGCATCAAGGCCTTGGGGCGCGTCGCGCCCGCCAACGCCGCGATCGGTCAGGTCGAATGGCGACCCCTTCAGGCTCAGGAAGGCGTATTCACCCGCGGCCGTGGAGGCGACCAGCATCGCCGGCGAGAGGCCGCCTTCCCCGCGGGACAGCCCCGGCGCGAAGGCAATACTGCCGGTGTCATCGGTGGTCTTGCTCGCCAGCACCTCGTTGTTGCGCGCGATCAGCCTGAGCTCGACGCCGCCGACCGGCTTCGTTGTCGCCAGCGAATTGACGAAGGCATGGACGCCGTCGCTCCCCGAATAGGCGGTGAGCCCGAGGTCGGAGACGATGAACCACTGCGTTGCCCGTTCGCTGTACTCCTCCGGGGGAATGCTGCCCGGAACCGCGGCGAGCACGTAGATGCCGGGCGCGAGCTCCGGCACCGCCTCGGTGACGGGAAAGTCGGTGGTGACCTCGGCGTTCAGCGGCGCCTTGTCGACCGCCATCTCGCCGGCCCACACCTGATTGCCCTTCTGCTCGGCGATATCGTTCAGGCTGTAGCCGTAGAGGTTCCGCTCGAAGTCGCCACCGAGCACGGAGTCGATCAGATTGCGATCGCCGATGCGATAGATCGTGACCTTGATCTTGTCGGTGTTGACGCTGACGAGGGGGATGCCCGTCTGCCCCGTCTTCGGCAGCACATAGGCTTTGCCGGCAAGACGGACGAAGGGGCTGCGGTCGCGGACATAGATGTTGAAGTCCGCGGTCTTGAGCAGGTCTTCGCCGACGGTCGAGGGCAGGCCTTCGCGGAGCGTGATCCCATAGCTCTCGCCATGCTGCAGCCCTTCGACGCAAAGCTGCTGGTCGTCGACCGAGAGCGCGGGCTTGTCCATGCCGGCCACGGCGACATAGGGCGAAAAGTCGGTGCGCTTCGGCAGGCTCTCGGTGAATTGGAAGCAGGCGCGGGGCGAAGCGGCATCGGAGTCGACGCTGTAGTTGGAGACGCGGAAGCCGTATTTCGCGCGGAGCTGGTCGTAGGTGGTCTTGAGCTCGAGCGTCTCGTTCAGCTTGAGCGCAAGCGCGAGCGCGTTCAGCGCCGGGCGCCAGTCATTGCGTTTGCCGTAGGTGCTGGCGAGGAGGATGAGGGCGCTGGCCTCGTCGGTCGGATTGGTGGCGCGCCGATAGGCGATGTAGGCCGCGGTGGTCGCGTTCTGAAAACGCTCGCTGCCGTCGTCCTGGTCGGAGGTCGGCATCTTCAGCCAGAGATCGCCGAGCCGCCGCCACGCTTGCACGTCGTTCGGCGCCACGCTCACGATCTGCGTATAGATAGCCGCGGCGCTGTCGAGGTCGCCGCCTCTGAGCGCGGCGTCGGCGTCTTTCTTGAGCGTGACGACCGGCTTCTCGACGGTGCCCGCCTCGTCCTTCAGATCGGCCTCGAGCTTGATCGCGGCGTCGTCGAGATCGGCGCTTTGAAAAGTCTTTTCGGCTGGAAAAACGGGGGTGAGGGGAGCGGCGACGAACAGAAACAGCGCGGCGATGAGGCCAGCGCGGAAGCATGCAGGCATTGACTTCCTCCCGAGCCCGCCCTCGGCGCGGCGGGACGTAACACCAATGTAGTGATGGTTTGTGACGGAAGCGAGAGGGACGCTTGCGCTAATCGGCGAGGGGCGGCAAGGGCGGCCAGTTATAGGCCTGGCGGCGCGGGAAATCAGCGCCGCGGCGAGCGTCGAGCCATTGTCGGAGTTGGTCATGACCACGAGGCCCTGGCCCGCCGCCGGGTAGAGGATCAGGTAACCTTGATAGCCGACGTTTTGGCCGCGCTTCATTAGGACGAGGTCGCCGCCGTTCCCGGAAACCGCGGCGCCGAGCCCATAGGGGCCGCCATTCTGGGGGCTAAGCATCTCGCGCACGGTGTCCGGGGCGAGGAACAAATGGCTCTCGCCGCGCCAGGCGCGGCCGATTTGAATCAAAAGCTTGGCGATGTCGGTTGGCGTTGACCACAGGCCTGCCGCCGCATGCTCGGGAATGACGCGCCAGCGCCCCGGCAATTCGGCGCCGTCGCCGTAATGTCCGCTCACGGCCCGGGGCTCCAGGTCTGGCGCGATGGGCTCGGCGAAGCTGCTCGCGGTCATCTCCCGCCGCGCCGAGCACGAGGTCCTGCATCAGCACAGTGAAGGGCTCACCGGCGATGTCCTGCATCAGCACTTCAGTGACCTCGTAGCCGCCGCCGGAATAGTGATAGGCGCTGCCCGGCACCGCGACCACGGTGACCGGCGGCGAGTTGGCCGGCGACGCTCCGTTGAGGATCTCGGTGAGGGTGGGGAGCGGCGCGCCAACCTCATAGCCGATGAAGCCAGGGACGCCGATGCCGGCGGTCATGCTGAGGAGGCCTCGCAGCGTCACTTTATGCGCTGCGTCCGAGGTCGTTGGCGGGCACCTGCCAGGAGGAGAGGCGGCCATTGACGTCCTCGTCGAGCGAGAGCTTGTCCTCGTCGACGAGACGCATGGCGCCGACCGCGGCCACGAACTTGGACAGCGAGGCGGCCTGATAGATCGTTGCCGGTGTCGCGCCCGCGCCATAGGCGCGCGCAAACGCGATCTCGCCTCGATCGATCACCGCGATGCTCGCCGACGGCACCTTGAGGAGGCTGAGCGCGTCGTCGATGCCGACCCGTTTCTCGACGCCGCCGATGGTGACGGCAAGGTTTGTCTCGATCGCGGCGGGATCGGCGGCCCGCGCGTCGCCAGACGTGACCAGCAGGCTGGCGGCAAAGGCCATCAATGTCGGCAGGACGGCGCGCCGCGACATCTCCATGGCCGTTCCCCAATCGCTCCGACGCTCAGGCGGGGACAGGGCGCTCCCGCACGAGCGCCGCAATCTCGTCCCGCACCCAGTTGTGACATTCGTCGCGATCATAGCTCGAATGCCAAAGGAGGCGCACCGGGAGAGAGAGGTCTGCGAGCGGCGGAGTAAGGCGCGCCAGGGAGAATTGCGCTTCGAGGATCTCGGCGAGCGAGGCCGGCAAGGTCAAGAGGGCGTCGCTGTTGAGTGCGAGCAGGAGGCCGGCGAGCACCGAGGGCACCTGCGCCGCAACATGGGCTGAGAGCCTCGCTTTCGCCAGCGCCCGGTCGAGCAGTGCGATGGTTGGCAGCCCGCTGACGTCGATGTGGTCGCTTGCCGCGAACGCCGCGGGCGTAGGCCGGCATGCCGTCAAGGGATGGCCTCGCCGGGCGAGCGTGGCGAGGTGGTCGTCGTAGAGCTTGAGCACCCGGATGTCTGGCGCCGGCACCGTCATCTGCTCGATGTCGATGGCGAAGTGGCTGCGTCCCTGGCGCAGCGCCTCGATGGTGTCTGGGCCCTGGCCCGGCATCCAGTCGACGCGGACCGAGGGCGCGACCTCTTCGAGCCGCAGCCTGAGCGGCTGCACCAGAACGAGCTCGCCAACCTCGCTTGCGGTCATGGCGAAATCGCGCTCGGCCTCGGCGGGATCGAAGGGCTTTGCCGGCCGAAGCAGGCTCTCCATGCCGGCGAGAATGACGTGGACCGTCGGCGCGAGCTCGAGCGCCTTCGCCGTCGGCACCAGCCGCTGGCCAGCTCGCACGAACAGCTCGTCGGCGAAGATTTCGCGAAGCTTGGCAAGGGCATGGCTGATCGCCGAGGCGCTCCGCCCCAAGCGCTCAGCGGCCCTCGTCACGCTGGCATCGACGAGGAGGGCGTCAAGGATGACGAGGAGATTGGCGTCGACTTCACGAAGATGCATGAAGCAAAATTATTCTGCTGAAAAGATTTCACTACGTGCATGTTAGCCGCCGCGCTAGGCTCAATGCAAGGATTACGGCCCTGCCAGGCCACAATCCCTGAAGTGCCGAAGGCGACCCCGGAAGCGCTTCCTCATTCTCAACCTTTGCGGCGGTCGAGGGGCTTCGGCCCTGAGGCCGTCGCTCCTGTTGAGGGTCAAGACTGCACGATCGAGGAAAGATAAAGATCATGACTCGCCTTCCGTCGCTTGCCCGGCTGCTCGCGCTCATCGCGCTCGGCGCTTGCCTTGGATTGTCGCCGGCGACCGCGGCGGAAAACCACGCGAGCGCCAAGGACGCCAGCGCCAAAGACGCGCCGTCTGCGAAGGACGTGCTCAAGACCTATGCCGATATTGCCCAAGCCGGCTACACCGACGCCCTCATCACCGCGCGGACGCTGCAGCTCGCCGTCAATCAGCTGTTGGCGCAGCCGACCGAGGACAATCTGATCGCCGCCCGCGCCGCCTGGATCGCCGCGCGCGTCCCCTACATGCAGACCGAGGCCTTCCGCTTCGGTAACGCCATCGTCGATGACTGGGAGGGCGGGGTGAACTCATGGCCGCTCGACGAGGGGCTGATCGATTATGTCTCCGGCTCCTATGGCACCGACTCGCCGGAGAACGAGCTCTACGCTGCCGACGTCATCGCCAATGTGTCGCTCACCATCGGCGGCAAGAAGATCGACACCTCGAAAATCACCAAGGAGTTGCTCGCCGACAAGCTGCAAGAGGCAGGCGGCGTCGAGGCCAACGTGGCCACCGGCTACCACGCCATCGAGTTTCTGCTCTGGGGCCAGGACCTGAATGGGACCGGTCCCGGCGCCGGCAATCGTCCTGCGAGCGATTTCGACACCGAGAACTGTACCGGCGGCCATTGCGATCGCCGCGCCGACTATCTCCGCGCCGCCACCGACCTCCTGGTCGATGACCTCGCCTGGATGGTGCCGCAATGGGGCCCCGACGGCGCCGCGCGAAGGACCTTGATGGACGGCACCGACGAGGCCGGCCTGACCGCGATCCTGACCGGACTTGGCAGTCTCTCCTACGGCGAGCTTGCCGGCGAGCGCATGAAGCTCGGCCTCATGATCCACGATCCCGAGGAGGAGCACGACTGCTTCTCCGACAATACCTTCGCCTCGCACTATTTCGACGCACTCGGCATGCGCGACGTCTATCTCGGCCGCTATCGCCGCGTCGATGGCAGCGTCATCACGGGACCGAGCGTGTCGGATCTGATCAAGGCGAAGTCGCCCGAGACCGACCAGGAGATGAGGGCCAAGCTCGCTGCGACGATGGACGCCATGGGCACCATGTACAGCCGTGGCATCATGGTCGAGTCCTACGATCAGATGATCGGCGAGGGCAATGACGAGGGCAACGCCGTGGTGCAACATGTGGTCGATCGCCTGCTCGATCAGACCAAGGCGATCGAGCGCGCCGTTGCCGTCCTTGATCTCAAGAGCATCGAGTTTCAGGGCTCCGACAGCTTGGGCAGCCCCAGCAAGGTGATGGACGAGGACAAGTCGGCGGGCACCGCGGTGCCGTCGACGGTGCAATGAGATCCTGATCATACCTTTCGTAGCAAAATATCATACCGTAGGATGGGCGTGGTGAGGGAGAGGAGGCTGAAGGTTGGTTGCCGAGCAGGCTAAATGTTATAACATAACGCGCCCACGCCGGACCCTGCATAGGTTCGGAGCAGGAGCGGGGATGACTAGCTTCGATCAGTGGGGGGACTTAAGAGTAATGAAGGGACTGAAGATCGGGCCAATGCGCCATTCAAGCCTACGCGGAGCCGCGCTCGGCGGCCTCATTGCTGCTTGCCTCGGCGCTAACCCGGCGATTGCCAGGGCCGACTGCGACGTGCCGGACAACGGCATCCCCGAAGAGACGCTGCTGTCGCGCCTCGGTCCCAACTGGGCGAGCCTCGGAGGCTTGCGTCCTTCGCTCGCCAAATCGGGCATCGCCATTGGCGGCAGTTATATCGGGGAGGTGCTCGGCAATCCTTCGGGTGGGCTTAAGCAGGGCACCCACTATGACGGTTTGCTTGACGCCTTTATGGACGTCGATGTCGGGAAGATGGCGGGCTGGAAAGGCCTCTGCTTCCACGTGAACGGCTACCAAATTCAGGGGACCAGCATCACGGCCCAAGACCTCGGCAGTATTGTCAGCGCCAGTAGTATCGAGGCGTGGCCGTCGACGCGGCTGGATGAGCTTTGGTTCGAACAACATATGTTCAACGACAAGGTCTCGGTCCGCATTGGCAAGCTCGCAATCGACAGCGAGTTTTTGATCGCCGACAGCGCCGCTGCCTTCATTAACTCGACATTTGGCTGGACGACGCTCAGCTCCGACAATCTTCCATTCGGTGGTCCGATTTATCCATTCGCGTCTCCGGGCGTGCGCGTGCGCGTCGAGCCGAGCAATCGGTTCAAGCTGCTGGCCGGCGTCTATGATGACAACCCGATCGGTCCATGCCCCGAGGATCTGGATCCCGGACAGTGCAACGAGAATGGCCTCGACTTACGCCTGAACGATCCGCCTCTGCTTCTTATCGAGGGTGACTATTCCTTTAAACTGGGCCACGCTGGATTGCTTGGTACGATCAAGCTTGGGGGCTGGAGGGATTTCGGCAAGGTCGATGACCAACGGCTTGACGTAAACGGAGCTTTGCTGGGTGTCACGGGCGCTGCTCCTCTGCGCCACGACGGCGACTTTGCCTTTTATGGGGTGATCGACCAGTTAATCTATCGGCCGCCAGGAGACGGCGATGCGAAGGGCATCTCGGTCTTCGCGCGTCTAATTGGGAGTCCGTCGGATCGTAACCAAATCGATGCCTATGCCGATACCGGAATCGTATTCGCCGGCATGGTGCCGCACCGTCCAAACGATGTTTTCGGAATAGGTTTTGCCTACACCGGCATCTCCAACGATGCGTCGGCCTTTGATAGGGACTCGGGCCTTTCCGTCATTCGAAATCACGAGGCTCTGTTAGAGATCAGCTACACCGCCGAGATCAAGCCCGGCTGGACGCTACAGCCGGACTTCCAGTACATCTGGCAGCCCGGCGGCAATGTGCCGAACGAGTCTGGCAACGCTGCCGTGGCGAATGCAGCCGTAGTGGGGCTGAGGACTACGATCGGTTTTTGACGAAGTCAGGGGTCTGACGAAGAAACGAGTGCTCTCACCCGATTTCAAGCTCCGCTGTCGCGTTGTCCGAGTTCTGACCCGAGCATCGCAGAGGCCGTCTTCAAGACGCGGCGTGCCGCTTGTCGTCGCGCTCGCGCTTGGCGCGAGCCTGCCGCTCTGCGCCGGCGTCTGGCAGAGCTACGGCGCCGGCGGTGACGCCGCCCTTCCCGCGCTGACCGCGCCTACCACGGACTTCTCGCGTCTTGAGGACGGCGAGGACAAGCCCGGCGGCGGCGCCACCTCGTCGGGAAGCGTCGACAACGCCAATGCCTTCTCCCATTCCTCCGGGAACATGGACTTCAAGCGCGAGTTCAACTTCAAGATCGGCAACGCCATCTTTCGCAAGAACTGGGTCTCGGCGCCGTCCTCGACCGATGCTTCCGACGGGCTTGGGCCACTGTTCAATTCGCGCGCGTGCCAGAACTGCCATCTGAAGGACGGCCGCGGCCATCCGCCCTTCACCGCCGGCATTCACGATGACACCCACTCCATGCTGGTGCGTCTATCGGTCCCCCCGACAAGCGACGAGGACAAGGCCAAGCTGGTGGACCACAAGGTCAATTCGATCCCTGAGCCGACCTATGGCGGCCAGCTCCAGGACCTCTCGATCCAAGGGCACAAGGCCGAGGGGCAGATCAAGATCGACTACAAGGAGAAGCCGGTTACCCTTGCCGGCGGCGAGACCGTCAGCCTCCGAGTGCCCGAATACAGCATCGCCGACCTCGGCTATGGCCCGCTCGCCGAGGGTACCATGATCAGCCCGCGGGTGGCGCCGCCGATGATCGGCCTCGGCCTGCTCGAGGCCGTTCCCGAATCCGAGATCCTCGCCAATGCCGATCCTGACGACGCCGATCACGACGGCATCTCCGGCAAGCCGAACCAGGTGTGGTCGCGCCAAGACAAGAAGGTGATGCTCGGCCGCTTCGGCTGGAAGGCGAACCAGCCGACCATCAATCAGCAGACTGCCGAGGCGGCGGCGGGCGACATCGGCCTCTCGACCTCCATGATCCGCCAGCCGTCAGGCGACTGCACCGAGAAGCAGAAGGATTGCATGGACGCGCCGAACGGCAACTCGCCGAAATATGGCGACGTCGAGCTTAGCGACGAGTTGTTCAAGCTCGTGGCGTTCTATTCCCATAATCTCGCCGTGCCGGCCAGGCGCAATGCGGACGACCCGGAGGTGCTGAAGGGCAAGGCGCTGTTCTATGAGATCGGCTGCGCCTCTTGCCACAAGCCGAAATTCGTCACCGGCGACGTCCCCGACCAGCCCCATCTCTCCCATCAACTGATCTGGCCTTACACCGATCTCCTGTTGCACGACATGGGCGAGGGACTTGCCGACAACAGGCCCGACGGCGACGCCTCTGGGAGCGAATGGCGCACGGCGCCGCTCTGGGGCATCGGCCTCACCGAAACCGTCAACGGCCATACGCTCTTCCTTCATGACGGCCGCGCCCGCAACGTCACCGAAGCCATTCTGTGGCATGGCGGCGAGGGGGAGGCCGCGCGCGACAAATTCGCCAAACTCAGCAAAGAGGACCGGAAGCGCCTGCTCGCTTTCGTCAATTCGCTGTGAGAGTGAGCCTCGCATCAGGCGGACTCATTGTAGCGATGCTCTGCGCTGCCTGCCCGGTTGCAGCGGCCGAGACGGATCACGCGGCAATCGCCAAGTCGGCGCTCGAGCAATACATCAGGCCGGGTTACGCTGCGCTTGCCGACAGCGCGGGAGCTCTGAAGCAGTCGGTCGATACGCTCTGTCATGACCCCTCGGCCGAAGGGCTCAAGCTTGCCCGCGACGCCTTCGCCGTCACGGTCGCCACCTGGAGCAAGGTCGAGCCGATCCGCTTCGGCCCGGTTGCCCACGAGCATCGCTATGAGCGCATCTTCTTCTGGCCCGACCCGAAAGGGATCGGTGCCCGCCAAGTGCGCGAGGCGCTATCCAAGCTCGATCAAAGCGTGACCAAGGAGGAGGAGATCGCGGCGAAGAGCGTGGCGCTCCAGGGCCTGCCGCCGCTGCAATATCTGCTCTTTGGCGACGGCGCCGATGCGCTCGCCACCGCGAGCGGCCAGGCGCCGTTCCGTTGCCAATTCGCGGCGAGCGTTGCCGGTAGCCTCGCGCAGCTGACCCGCGAGATCGCGGACGATTGGCAGGATGGCGGCGCCGCTGCCAAGTCCTATCTCGCGCCGGGCCCCGCCAATCAGACCTACCACACGCCGAAAGAGGTGACGCTCGACCTGTTCAAGACCTTCACCGGCGGCATCGAGACCGTGCGCGACCAGAAGCTTGCGAAGATGCTGGGCGCGAGCGCCGAGCGCGCGCATCCCAGGCTCGCGCCGTTCTATGAGAGTGGCCTCACCTTCAACGACATGGTCGGCAACCTCGAAGGCGTGCGCGACCTCTTCACCAACAGCGGCCTTGCCCAAGTGGTGCATGAGGAATCGCCCGGGGTTGAGGATTCGATCCTGTTCGACCTCAATCACGCCATCGAGGTCATGAGCGCGATTGGCGCCCCTGTCGACGAGGTTGTCCACAACGAGGACCTTCGCGGCAAGCTCGAGGCCTTGCGCGTCTCTCTGAAAAGCGCGGCGACCACCGCCGGCGACATGATCGCGCGGGGCGCAGGGCTAGCTTTCGGCTTCAACGCCATGGATGGAGACTGACCATGCCGATCGATCGACGCGAGCTTCTTCTCGGCGCCGCTGGCGGCGCCGCCTTGCTGGCCCTGCCGTTCCGTCCCGCCAAGGCGAACATCCCCGCCGAGGAGCTGTTCGCCGCCGCGCGCCGCGACGATCGCGGCGCTTACTCCGCGGCTTTGTTCTCGCTCGACGAGGGCGACGTTAAATCGGTTGAGCTGCCCTCGCGCGGCCACGACATCGCGCTCCGTCCAGGCTCCGACGAATGGGTGGCCTTCGCCCGGAGGCCGGGGCGCTTCGGCGTCGCCGTTCCCGGCGGCAAGCGGCAGCCGGTGTGGTTCGCCTCGAAGCCCGACCGGCATTTCTTCGGCCATGGCGCCTTCTCCGCCGACGGCAAGCTGCTGTTCACCACCGAGAACGACTACCAGCATGCTGAAGGCGTCATCGGCGTGCGCGACGCGACCGACGGCTACAAGCAGATCGGCGAGTTCCCGGCGCGGGGCTTGGAGCCCCACGACGTAGCCGTCCTCTCCGACGGCCGCACCATGGTGATCGCCAATGGCGGCATCCGCACCCATCCCGACAGGGGCGCCGACGAGCTGAATATCCCCGAGATGAAGCCGTCGCTGGTCTATGTCGACATCACCACCGGCGATCTCCTCGAGGAGCAGGTGTTGGCTCCGGACCTGCACCAGCTCTCCGTCCGCCACCTCGCCCTTGCCGGCGGCGATACCGTCGCCTTCGGTTGCCAGTATCGCGGGCCGGAAGGCGACGCGCCGCCGCTGCTCGGCTTCCACCGTCGCGGGGAGCAGCCGCTGCTCGTGCCGGCACCTGGGCCGACCCAAAGCGCGCTCCGCAACTACATCGGCTCGGTGACCTGCGACGCCGGTGGCGGCATCGTCGCCGCCTCGGCCCCGAAGGGCGGTCTCATCACCTATTGGGACGTCGCCGGCCGCCGCTATCTCGGGTCGAGCGAATTGAGCGACGGCTGCGGCGTGGCGCCGACGCGCCACCAGGCGAGCTTCCTGTTGACGAGCGGGCGCGGCTGGCTGGTCGAGACCGAGGTCGCCGATGCCCTCGATGAAGATCGCCGCTCTTCGCCCTACGAGTGGGACAATCACGCCATTCTGGTGCGCTAGACGAGTGACATCTTCGGACACGCTCCGACACGGCGCGGGCCTATTGTCACCGCATTTCCGGGCCTAAGCTCGTCACCCGCCGCGCCTTGGCGTGCTTGCGTCGCGGCCATTCAAGTCTCCCGGTTCGGTACCTACATGAGGCGTGAATGAGCGGGGGCGTGTGGCCGCGGGACTGCCGTTTCCGAGGGGCGTTTCATCTCCCAGCGAGTTGGGCCTTAAGCTTATGAAGTTGTTATTGAAAATTGGCGCTGGCGTGATCGCGCTCGTGGTCCTTGCGCTGGTCGTCGTCAACCTGCTGATCTCGGCCGATGCCGTGCGCGACCGGGTCGCGGCTCGCGTCAAGGCGCAGAGCGGGCGGGATCTCACGGTCCATGGCTCGAGCTCGCTTCTGTTGATGCCGAGCCCGCACATCGTGCTCACCGATGTCGAGATCACCGATCCTGAGAATCGCGCTGGCGCCGATCTCACCATTGCGCGCCTCGCGCTCGATGTCAGCTTCGCTCAATTGTTCAGCCGCCAGGTCGATGCCGACCGCGTCGTCATGGAACGCCCGGTGCTGACGGTGCGCCTGAGGGACGGCGCGCAACAACAGGGCGATGCCGGTCCGCTCACGCCGATGGCGCCGACCCGCGCCGCGGCGGCGGCGCCGTTCCGCTTCATCGCCGCCGAAGCCGGAGGCGGGTCGTCGCGCCGCGACGTCATGCTCAAGGATGTCCGCATCGAAGACGGCACCGTCCGCATCATCTACAACGCCAACGGCGACGAGCGCCGCATTGAACATATCGATGCGGCCCTGAGCCTGCCCCATCTCGTCGATCCGCTCACGGCCAAGGGTGATTTCGACTGGAAGGGTCTTCGCGTCGGCTTCGATCTCAAGCTTGAGTCACCGGCCGATCTCGAGACGCGCTCGGCGCGGCTCGACCTTGCTCTCGATACCGATGCCATCGACGGCAGCTTTGGCGGCTATGTCGCGGCCAAGCCCGCCTTCAGTGCCGAAGGCGACCTCGCCGTGAAGTCGCAATCGGTGCCGTCGGTGCTCGCCTGGATGCGCCAGCAACCGCCTTCGGCGACGGCCGTCGGCAGCGGTGAGATCAATAGCCATGTCGCCTGGCAAAAGGGCGAGATTTCTTTCACCCAGACGCGCTTCGCCCTCAGCCACGCCACCGGACAAGGTCAGGCGGTCGTCACCTTGAAGAGCCCGCGGCCTTATCTCCGCGCCGCCTTCGCGCTCGAGACGCTCGACCTCAATCCCTTCTTTGCGAACGCGCCCGGTCCCTCTGGAGGCGCCGCGCCGTCCGCGCAGTCCACCGGCAACGCCGAGCACGTGCAACCGAAATCCGGTCAGGCCGCCGATGGAGCCTCGGGGCCCGACGGTGGCAGCGATGCCGGGGCCGGTGCGGTTCCGCCCGAGGCGCCCGTAGCCGAGGGTGCGCCGCAGCCGCAGGCCCCTCCCGCCGCGCCGCCCCGCACGGTGAATGTCATGCCCGCCGCCTTCGATGCCGACGTCAATGTCAACGTGAGCCAGACCAAGGTGGCGCGGATGACCATTGGGCCGAGCTCGCTTGGCCTCAGCCTCCGCGACGGCGTGCTCGACGCCAATCTCAGCGACATGCAGATCTATGACGGCCAGGGCAACGGCAAGTTCACCCTCGATGCCTCCAAGCCCGTGCCCGCCTTCACCAGCCATATCGTGCTCGACAATGTCTCGTTGCAGCCGCTGCTCGCGGGTGCCGCCGGCTTCAATCTCCTTGCCGGCCGCGCCAAGGTCGAGCTCGAGCTGAATGGCGCGGGCCGAACCGGTGAGGAGATTAAGCATTCGCTGTCCGGCAACAGCACCATCGACATCACCGACGGCGCCATCGAAGGCATCAACCTCACCGAGCTGATTGCCGGCATCGGATCCGGCAAGATGCCGGAGCTCGATCAGGGGCCTGGCGCCAAGACCACCTTCAGCGATCTCGGCGGCACCTTCACTATCGCCAGCGGCGTTGCCGAGTCCCACGATCTGGAGATGACGGCGCCGCTGCTCGAGGTCACGGCGCGGGGCACCGTCGATGTCGTCACCGGCAGCCTCGACTTCCTCACCCAGCCCGAGATCGTCGCCGGTCCTGAAGGCAAAGGCGGCGCCAACGCCCTCGCCGGTCTCTCCGTCCCGGTGCGCATCGAGGGCCCGTTCGCCAACCCGACGTTCAGGCCGGAGATCAAGGGCTTGTTCTCGAGCCCGGAGCAGACATCCAAGACCGTCAATCAGATCGGCGAGATGCTGCAGAAGAACCTGAAGGGCAAGCCGGTCGGCGAGGCCATCGGCCGCATGCTCGGCAATATCCGCATTGGCGGCGCCCGCAGCAACAATGGCCGCAGCAGCAACAATAATGACGACGATGGCGCCGCGCCGCCTGAGCGCCGCGCCGAGCCGCAATCCGAGCCCGAGCCCGAGCCAGAAAGCGACCAGCCCCGCGACCCCGATCTTCAGGACATTCTGCGCTGAGCGGCCACCGCCGGGGAATGCAAGCGGCGGGAAAATCTTAACCCTAACGGGCTATTCCAGTCCTTTTGGGGTTCCTTCCTGGCCGCCGTCACATGTCCCTAGTGCTGCGTCGCCTCGCCGTTTTGGCATTGTCCTTGGGTCTCCCGCTCGCGCCGGCGAGTGCGCTCCTGGCGCGCGAGCTCGCCGACCTCGATCCCCATGAGGGCGTCGCCCGGGCGCACGCCATGCCGGTGCAGGGCATCGACGTCTCCAATTGGCAACGCGACATCGACTGGGAGAAGGTTCGCGCCGCGGGCACGCAATTCGCCTTCATCAAGGCGACCGAGGGCGGCGACTACCTCGATCCCAAGTTCCGCGAGAACTGGTACGGCGCCAAGCAAGCGGGCATCCCGCGCGGCGCCTATCACATGCTCTATTGGTGCCGCTCCGCCCGCGAGCAGGCGCTGTGGTTCGTGCGCAACGTGCCTTATGATCCCGACGCGCTGCCGCCGGTGCTCGATCTCGAATGGAACCACCACTCCCGCTCCTGCCCGCAAAACGCGACGCCGGAAGTGGCGCTAGCGAAGGTCAAGATCATCCTCGACGTGATGGAATCCTACACCGGCAAGCGTCCCATCATCTATACCGACGTCGCCTTTCACCGCGACGTGCTCGAGGGCGAACTCGGCGGCTATAATTTCTGGCTGCGCTCTGTCGCCGCCGAGCCCCACGAGATCTTCCGGAACCGGCCCTGGCTGTTCTGGCAATTCACCACCACCGGCCGCGTGCCGGGCGTCCCGGTTCCGGTCGACCGCAACGTGTTCAACGGCACGCCCGGCGAATGGCGTCAGATGCTGCCGGCGCCGGCGCCGCGGCGCTCTGTTCAGGGCGCGAATTGAGCGGACGCTCGCGAGGCCTCCGCCCTCACGCGTGGGCAGACAACAGGCCGGCGCTTCGCCTATAACGGCGCCGATGCCAGCACCAGCGAACAAAGGTAGAGCACCGAGGATCGGCCTCGTCAGCCTCGGCTGTCCCAAGGCCTTGGTCGATTCCGAGCGCATCATCACCCGGCTTCGGGCCGAAGGCTACGAGCTGTCGCCGAGCTACGAGGGCGCCGACGCCGTGGTGGTCAACACTTGCGGCTTCCTCAACAGCGCCAAGGCGGAATCGCTCGCGGCGATCGGCGAGGCCCTGGCGGAGAACGGCAAGGTCATCGTCACCGGCTGCCTCGGGGTCGAGGCCGACCGCATCCGCGCTGCCCATCCGGGCGTGCTCGCCATCACCGGCCCGCACCAATATGAGGCGGTCGTCGGCGAGGTGCACAAGGCGGTGCCACGCCCCCACGATCCCTTCCTCGATCTCGTGCCGCCGCAAGGCATCAGGCTGACGCCGCGCCACTACGCCTATCTGAAGATTTCCGAGGGCTGCAACAATGCCTGCAGCTTCTGCATCATTCCGGCCTTGCGCGGGCGCCTCGCGAGCCGGCCGATCGGGGAGGTGATGCGCGAGGCCGAGCGCCTGGTCGAGGCGGGCGTGAAGGAGTTGCTGGTGATCTCCCAGGACACGAGCGCCTATGGGCTCGATCTCGGTTACGCCAAGAGCGCGTGGCGGGGGGAAGAGCGCGAGGCGCGGTTCTTGAGCCTCGCCGAGGCGCTTGGCAGTCTCGGCGTGTGGGTGAGGCTCCATTACGTCTATCCCTATCCCCATGTCGACCAGGTGCTGCCGCTCATGGCGGACGGCAGGGTGCTGCCTTATCTCGACATTCCCTTCCAGCATGCGAGCCCGAGCGTGCTCAAGGCGATGCGCCGGCCCGCGCACCAGGAGAAGACCCTGGAGCGTCTCCGCGCTTGGCGCGGGACCTGTCCCGACCTCGCCATTCGCTCGACCTTCATCGTCGGCTTCCCGGGCGAGACCGAGGCGGATTTCGTTCGCTTGCTCGATTGGCTCTCCGAAGCGCGGCTCGCCCGCGTCGGCTGCTTCAAATATGAGAATGTCGACGGCGCCAAGGCCAACGAGCTCCCCGGTCACGTGCCGGAGGCGGTGAAGGAGGAGCGTCATGCCAGGCTGATGCTGCATCAGCAGGCGATCAGCACCGAGCTCCTCGCGGCGCGCGTCGGCACGGAGATCGAGATCATCGTCGATGAGGTCGACGAGGAGGGCGCCATCGCCCGCTCGGCCTGGGACGCGCCGGAGATCGACGGCAATGTCTATCTCAATGGCGAGACCGCCGTTCACCCGGGCGACCGGCTGCGCGTCCTGATCGAGCACGCCGACGAGTACGATCTTTGGGGCAGCGTCGTAGCGCCGTCCGACGCCGACCGGAGCGCAGCGCTCTCCGGGGCCTAAAACCTGCGGCGATTTACAAGCCCTCACGTCAAATGCTCAGTCCTGAGCATTGCCTGTTCGCCCGGCAGAATCTCGACGCCGAGGTCCAGCGCCAACTTCAGGACCATCTCCAGAGCAGCGACGCGGTCGGGGTCAACGCCCGTAACATGGGCATGGCAGATGATAGTGACGAGGCCGTTCGTGCGCGCGGCGTTGCGTATGACTTTGCTCCAGTAAGCGGCGAGGTCATCGGGATTGCGGAGGCCATTCTTTGCCAGCATGTAGTGGATCGCGTCGATCATGAACCATTGCCATGGAATCCCGATCAGGCCGTTCGGCAATCGCTTCAGCCCATCCCCGGCGTACCCGTCGACATCAAGCGGAATTTCCGGCGGCATCGGCGTGTCTACGCTGCTGTCGAACGAAAACCCTTCTTCGGCCTCGATCTGCCCCCCGTAAGGACCGATCCTGCCGCCGGGGGCGCGAAACCCGGCGGGCCGCACGCCGCGCAGCTTCATCACCTGCAGGCCGTCATTGACATATTGCCTAGCGGTTCGCTCGGGCAGCTCCGCGAATTCTTCATGAATCCACCCGTGCAAGCCGATGTGGTGCCCGCCAAGCAATATCGAATCTAGGACATTCCCGTAGTGGAGGGCGCTCCAGCCTTCGACGAAAAAGGTCGCACGCAAATCGTACGTCGCGAGCAGACGCAGGATATTCGGGAAGCCGACCGTAATTGCCGGCGCCGTCAGGTCGGGCAGGGCGGCCTTGCCAAGGCGAACGTTGAGCGCCTCACCCATGTTGTCGAATGTCAGGCAGAGAACGGGCTTGTCTTTCTGCCCCATTACGCGTCCTCCGGGAGAAGCTGTCTTCGAGACTGGGTAAAGAAAGTAGCAGCTAGAGTTTGAAGCGAACGTTTAAGCCGGATTTTTCGACATTCGCCGGCCGCCGTGGGCAATCGAGATTAGCCCCCCGCGATTTACTTCCCCGCACCGCTGCCGTCGTCGCTCAGCTGAGCGGCGCCGTGACCACGATCCTCAACTGAGAGCGCCCAACTCTCGGGCCCCGGACGCTGTCTTTTGGCACGTTTCGTTAACGTTAACTTTGCCTTGAGACTTTCAAGATCAGAGTGAGGTCATTCGCCACCTGACGGGGATACGGGGGAAGGGAGTGACACGCGACGCTGCCTCCGCAGTGCGCTTCGCGCCTGAGGACGAGGCCGCGGCTCCGGACGAGCCACGGGTCGAGGCGCCGCGTCACGGCCCGATCCCGCGTGTCGATATTGTCGCCTTCTGCGAGGACCAGGACACCGCCGCCGTGATCCGGGACGCCTCGACCGACCGGCGTCTTGCCAGGGCCAATGTGTCGGTGCGCATGGGCGGGGTTCAGGCCGCGGTGATGGTTTTCGACGAAAGCCCAACCCCGAGCCTCCTCATCATCGAGTCGCTTCTCGACCGCGACGAGATGCTCGCGGATCTCGATCGCCTCGCCGAGATCTGCGATCCGGCCACCAAGGTCATCGCCGTCGGCCATGTCAACGATGTCCTGCTCTATCGCGAGCTGCTGCGGCGCGGCGTGAGCGACTATGTCGTGGCGCCGCTCAGCGTGCCTCAGCTCGTCGATTGCCTCGCCGCCATCCATGCCGACGCCGAAGCGGTGCCCCTCGGCAGGGTCATGGCCTTTGTCGGCGCCAAGGGTGGTGCCGGGTCGAGCACCGTTTGCCACAACATCGCCTTCGCCATCGCCGCGTCCTTGCGCAACGACGTGGTGATTGCCGACCTCGATTTGCCGTTCGGCACCGCCGGTCTCGATTTCAACCAGGATCCGATGCAAGGCATCGCCGATGCGTTGATCTCGCCGGAGCGGTTGAACGAGACGCAGCTCGACCGGCTGCTGTCGCGTTGCTCCGATCATCTCAGCCTGTTCGCGGCCCCCGGCACCCTCGACCGCGTCTACGACATCGACTCTCAGGCCTGCGGCACCGTGCTCGATGCGGTCAAGGAAAGCGTGCCCTGGATCGCGGTCGACGTGCCGCATCTCTGGACCTCCTGGGCCAGGCAGGTGTTGTCGGAAGCCGACGACGTCGTGGTCACGGCGGTTCCCGATCTCGCCAATCTGCGGAATGCCAGGAACCTCGTCGACCAGCTGAAGCTGACGCGGCCAAGCAGCAAGGCGCCGCTGCTTGTCCTCAATCAGGTCGGCATGCCGAAGCGGCCGGAGATCGCGGTCAAGGATTTTGCCGACGCGCTCGAGCTCGAGCCGAGCGCGGCGATAGCCTTCGATCCGCAACTGTTCGGCTTGGCGGCAAACAACGGCCAGGCCATCGAAGAGGTCGCGCCAAAATCAAAGGCCGCCGTGCAATTCCGCGAGCTTGCCACCGTCCTAACCGACGGCAACGCAGATGACCGCGAGGGCGATTCCTTGCTCGCGCCGATCCTCAATCGGCTCCGGCTGACGCGGACGCGCGCCTAAGCCGCGTCAGGACGCGCGCGCCGCGCGTTCCCTCATTTCAGCCTCGGCGCCTTCGCTCCACGCCGCCAGTTCCGGCATCGCCAGGATGGTTTCTCCATAGGCCGCGGCGGAGCCGTCATCGCCGAACTTGGCGAGGTCGACGCCATAGGTGCGGAACCGCGTGGCGACCGGCGCGAACATGGCGTCGGCGTTGGAAAAACCGCCGAACAGGAATGGGCCGCTGTCGCCATGTTTCGCTCGGGCCTCGCGCCAAATCGAGACGATGCGGCGGATGTCGGCCTCGAGGTCCTCGCTGATCGGCGGCGTCGGGAACCGCGTCAACAGGTCCATGGACATGTCGTTGCGAAGCGCCATGAAGCCTGAATGCATCTCGGCGGAGACCGAGCGCGCCACGGCCCGCGCCTCGGATTCTTGCGGCCACAGTGAAAGCGCGGGGTGGCGCTCGGCGAGATATTCGAGAATGGCGAGGCTGTCGCAGACGACGAGGCCATTCGTCTTCAGCGCCGGGACCTTGCCTGACGGCGAATGGCGCAGGATCGCGGCCTTGCTCTCCGGCTGGCGCAGCCTGATGCGCTCCTCGGCAAAGGGAATGCCGGCCCGCGCCATGGCGAGCCACGGCCTCAAGCTCCAGGAGGAGAAATTCTTGTCGCCGATGATCAGGGTGTAACGCGCGTCGCTCATCGCCCGGCCTTCCGCCATTGTCATTGCGACGCTCCCCTGCCATTAATGCGCCCCTCCAGCAAGCCCCCAGATTTGAGTCATGCCGCCGAAAACCCCGCCGAAACCGCGCCGTGATTTGGGAGAGCTGCTCCTTGATCGTGGCAGCGATGGCCTGCCGCTCCGGCTCGTCGCCACCAAGGACGATGCGAGCCTGAAGGACCTCACCGCAGCCCAGAGGGCGTGGATGGAGGCGCGGAGCTGGCAGCCTAAGGCCGGCTCGGTGCTGCTGCTCTCGGACGAGAAGGGGGCCATTGCCGGAGCGCTGCTCGGCACCGGCGGCGAGGATTGGGCGACGCAATCGCCGCTGCTCCCGGGTGCATTGCCGGGTGCGCTGCCCACCGGCGACTACCGCTTCGTCGACAAGCTCCCCAATCCCGAGCTCGCCACTCTTGCCTGGCTTGCCGGCTGCTATCGCTTCGGCCGCTACAAGAGCGAGGCGAACGGCAAGCCGAAGCGCCTCGTGCTGCCCGAGGGCGTCGACCGCGCCCGTGTCCTCGCCTTGGCCGAGGCGCTTTATCTCGGCCGCGACCTCATCAACACGCCGGCCAACGACCTCGGCCCGGCGGAGCTCGAAGCCGCGGCGCGGGAGCTCGCCACCGAGCATGGCGCCGAGGTCAAGGTCACCGAAGGCTCGAGCCTCTTGTCCGACAATTTTCCCATGATCCATGCCGTCGGCCGCGCCAGCGACCGGGCGCCGCGCCTGATCGACCTCCACTGGGGCTCGTCGCATGCGCCGAAAGTGACCATCGTCGGCAAGGGCATCTGCTTTGATACCGGCGGCCTCGATATCAAGCCCGGCAGCGCCATGGCCCTGATGAAAAAAGACATGGGTGGGGCCGCGACGGCGCTCACCCTCGCCCATCTGATCATGAGCCGGAAGCTTCCCGTGCGGCTCAGAGTGCTGATCCCAGCCGCCGACAACTCGATCGCCGGCAACGCCTTCAGGCCTGGTGACGTGCTCGAGAGCCGGAACGGCATGACCGTCGAGATCGGCAACACCGACGCCGAGGGGCGGCTCGTTCTCGCCGATGCCCTGAGCCTCGCCGATGAGGAGGCGCCGGACTATCTCATCACCATCGCCACGCTGACCGGCGCCGCGCGGGTGGCGCTCGGACCGGATCTGCCGCCGCTCTTCAGTGACGACGAGGATCTTGCCGCGGGTCTCCTGGCGTCGAGCTTCAGCGTCGGCGATCCGTTGTGGCGGCTGCCGTTCTGGGCGCCCTACGACAAGCTGCTCAAGAGCAACATCGCCGATGTGAACCACATCGCCGAAGGCGCCCATGCGGGTTCGGTGATGGCGGCGCTGTTCCTCAAGCGCTTCGTCACCAAGGCCAAGCGCTTCGCTCATCTCGACATCTTCGGCTGGGTGCCGCGCGAGCAGCCGGGGCGGCCGCAAGGCGGCGAGCCCCAAGCGGCGCGCGCCCTGTTCGCCTATTTCGAGAAAGAACTCGGGCCGTGATCAACGGCGTGCTGCCAGACCCGCGCCGCCACGCCTATCGCGAGGACCTGGCCGCGGCCTCGCTGCGCGATCACGTCAAGGCACCGCGCTATGTCACCGGCGAAGAGCGCCAGCTCGTGGTTCCGGTGCTACCGCTCCGCCGCCAGCCGCGCTTCGACGCGACCCTCGA
Organism: uncultured Alphaproteobacteria bacterium; assembly: GCA_963732955.1. Classification (GTDB taxonomy): domain Bacteria; phylum Pseudomonadota; class Alphaproteobacteria; order Rhizobiales; family Methyloligellaceae; genus Methyloceanibacter. Next base: position 1,076,526 of record CAVTBH010000003.1, on the reverse strand, counting down.
CACCGAGGCTCTGTTCGGCGAGACGCTGACCTTGCTCGAGGAGAGCGAGGGCTGGGCCTGGGTCCAGCTCGCCCGCGACGGTTATGTCGGCTACATGCCGAGCGAGGGTTTGAGCGCCGCGGTGCGGATACCGACCCACAAGGTCGCGGCGCTGCGCACCTACGTCTATCCCGAGCCCGACTTCAAACGGCCGCCTTTGGCTCTGCTCAGCATGAACGCGCTCGTCTCAGCAGCCGCGGCCGAAGGCCGGTTTCTGGCACTCGAGAGCGGCGGCTTTGTCGTCGCCGGTCACACGCGCAAGGTCGATGAGACTGCGCCAGATCCCGTCGCCGTCGCGCTTCGCTTTATCGGCACGCCCTATCTCTGGGGCGGACGCACCAGCCTCGGGCTCGATTGCTCCGGCCTCGTCCAGCTCGCCAATGAAGCCGCAGGCCTTGCCTGCCCGCGCGACGCCGATATGCAGGCGGCCGAGCTCGGCCGGCCGCTCGATCCTGAGGCCGAGCTAGCCCGCGGCGACCTCGTGTTCTGGGACGGCCACGTCGGCATCATGACGAGCGCCGCCGACGTGCTTCACGCGAGCGCCGAGCATATGGCCGTGGTGGTCGAGCCCCTGGCCGAAGCCAGGGCTCGCATCGCCGCGTCTGGAGTTGAGTTCTTGGGGATGAGGCGTCCGTGAGCCGCGCGCGCTAGTGCAGCACGCCGAACAGCCACAGCAGAATAATGATGGGGATCGGAATGCCGATCAGCCAGAGCAGAATACCGCGCATGGTCGGTTCCTTTGTTCTTCGGTTATTAGACTAGCCAAAGAACGCCCGACTGATCCTGGAGTTCCGGACCGCACCACGACTTAAGTGGAGACCACGCCGCCGCGCGTCGCTTCGAGCTCGAACGCCGCTGCCAGCAGCGCCTTGGTGTAATCGGTCTTGGGGCTGGTGAACACGGTGCGCGCCGGACCTTGCTCAACGACCTTGCCGTGACGGAGCACGATGATGTTGTTGGCGAGCGCGCGCACCACCTTTAGATCGTGGCTGATGAACAGATAAGCGAGCTTGTGGCGTTTCTGCAGGTCGCGCAGGAGATCGACGATCTGCGCCTGCACCGAAACATCGAGCGCGGATGTCGGCTCGTCGAGGATCAGGAATTTCGGCTCGAGCACAAGCGCACGGGCGATGGCGATGCGTTGGCGCTGGCCGCCTGAGAATTCATGCGGGTAGCGGTCGCTGAACGAGGGCTCGAGACCGACTTCCTTCAGCGCCCGCGACACGCGCTCGCGGCGCTCGGCGCGGTCCATGTCGGGCTTCTGGATCAGGAGCCCTTCCTCGATGATCTGTCCGACCGAGAGGCGAGGGCTGAGCGAGCCATAGGGGTCCTGGAACACGATCTGCATGTCGCGCCGGAGCGGTCGCATGCGCTTTGAATCGTAGTCATCGATGCGGTTGCCGAGATAGACGATCGGCCCTTCGCTCGAGATCAGCCGCAGCAGCGCGAGCCCGAGCGTGGTTTTCCCTGAGCCCGATTCGCCGACGACGCCGAGCGTCTGCCCTTCCTTGACCTCGAGATCGATGCCGTCGACGGCCTTGATGTGGCCGACGACGCTGCGCAGGAAGCCGCGTCGGATCGGAAACCACACCCGCAAATCCTTGGCCGCGAGGATCACCGGGGCCTTGGCATTGGCCGGCGGAGGCGATCCCTTCGGCTCCGAGGCGAGGAGATGCTTGGTGTAGGGGTGCTGAGGTGCCTCGAAGATGCCGGCGGTCGCGCCGCGCTCGACGATCTCGCCGTTGTTCATGACGCAGACCCGGTCCGCCATCTTGCGCACGATGCCGAGGTCATGGGTGATCAGCAGCATCGCCATGTGGAACTCGTCCTTGATCTGCAGCAACAGGTCGAGGATCTGCGCCTGAATGGTGACGTCGAGCGCCGTGGTCGGCTCGTCGGCAATCAGGAGGTCGGGCTCGTTGGCAAGCGCCATGGCGATCATCACCCGTTGCCGCTGGCCGCCGGAAAGCTGGTGCGGATAGGAGGCAAGCCGCCCCTTGGGATCTTCGATGCCGACCTTGTCGAGCAGGTCGAGCACGCGCTCCCGCGCCGCGCGGTCTGACAGCCCGCGGTGGATCTTCAGCACTTCGCCGATCTGCTGCTCGATGGTGTGCAGCGGATTGAGCGAGGTCATCGGCTCCTGGAAGATCATCGAGATCTGATTGCCGCGCACATGCCTGAGCCCGTCGGGCGGCAGCGCCATCAGGTCCTCGCCCTTGAACAGGATCGAGCCTGAAGGATGCGACGCAGCCGGGTAGGGCAGAAGGCGGAGGATCGAGAGCGCGGTCACGGTCTTGCCCGAGCCGGATTCCCCGACAAGCGCCACGGTCTCGCCCTTGCCGATGTCGAAGGAGACGTTGCGGACGGCGTGCGTGTCCCTGCCGCTCGAGCGAAAATCGACCGAGAGGTTCTCGACGACAACCAGCGGCTCGGGCGCGGACATCGGTTGCGGTTCTCGCTTCTCGGACATGCTCATCCTAGGCGCTCTTCGCTGGTTCAGGGGCATCGGCGCATTCGTCGTGCTCGATCTCGATCGTGGCGTGGTCGAGCCCGAAGCGGTCCTTGAGCCGCTCCTTGATGGCCTTCACCAGCCGGTCGCCGTCCTCGCCGTCGCAGGCGCAGGCATGCAGCGTCACCATGCGGCGCTCCTGGGTAATCGACCACACATGGACGTGATGAACGTCATCGAGGCCCGGCACGTTGGCGACGAGATCTGGACCGATATCGCGAGTGTCGAGTTCGTGGGGCGCGCCCTCGAGCAGGATGTGCCCTGAGGCCTTGACCACCTCCCAGCCGCTCCTGACGATAATGATGGCGACGACGAGCGACAGCAGCGGATCGATCGGCGTCCAGCCGGTGAACAGGATCACCGCACCCGCGATTGTCGCCGCAACAGAGCCGAGCAGGTCGCCGAGAACGTGGATCGCCGCGCCCCTGACATTGAGGTTCTCGCGGTCGGCGCCGTGCAGCAGCGCAAATGCCACCACATTGACGATCAGGCCGAGAATGCCGACCACCACCATGATGCCGCCATCGACGGGCGCCGGCGTCAGCAGCCGCTCGGCCGCCTCGTAGATGATCCACGCCGCGATCACGAACAGCGCGAGCCCATTGGTATAGGCGATCACCACCTGGAAGCGATCGAAGCCGAAGGTGCGCTTCCAATCCGCCGGTCGCCGGGCCAGGCGAAAGCCGAACCAGGCGAGCGACAGCGAAGCGAGGTCGGTGAGCATGTGGCCGGCGTCGGCGAGAAGCGCGAGAGACCCGGCCATGATGCCGCCGGCGACCTCGACGACCATGAAAACTCCGGTAATCAGCGCGGCAAGGGCCATGCGCCTTTCATTGGTGTCAAGGCGCTGGTCCCGCTCGGCGGCGCTGGTCGGGGGATGGGAGTGATCGTGCGATCCGTGCATCTCGATCACCCGAAGGATTTGCGCGGATCGAGCGCGTCGCGCACCGCCTCGCCGATGAAGATCAAGAGGCTGAGCATGATGGCGATGACGAAGAAGGCCGTGAGCCCGAGCCAGGGCGCCTGGAGGTTGTCCTTGCCTTGCGCCAAGAGTTCGCCGAGCGAGGGCGAGCCCGGCGGCAGGCCGACACCGAGGAAGTCGAGCGAGGTGAGGGTCGAGATCGAGCCGTTGAGGATGAACGGCATGAAGGTCAGCGTCGCCACCATGGCGTTCGGCAAGAGATGCTTGAAGATGATCTTGATGTTGGGCAGGCCGAGCGCACGCGCCGCGGTGACGTATTCGAAGTTCCGCGCGCGCAGGAATTCGGCGCGGACCACGCCCACCAGTGACACCCAGGAAAAGGCGAGCAGGATGCCAAGCAGGATCCAGAAATTCGGCTCGATCACCGCGGCGATGATGATCAGAAGATAGAGCTGCGGGATCGAGGTCCAGATCTCGATGAAACGCTGGAACAGGAGATCGGTCCAGCCGCCGAAATAGCCCTGCACCGCGCCCGCGGCGACGCCGATGATCGAGGCGAAGAAGGTGAGTACGAGCCCGAACAAGACCGAGATGCGGAAGCCGTAGATGACGCGGGCGACGACGTCGCGCCCCTGGTCGTCGGTGCCGAGCCAGTTCCATTCGAGCTCGTCATTGCAAGGATGAAAGCCGCCGGCGATGGCCGCCTCGCAATCGGCCTTGGTCAGCATCCAGGTCGGCTTCACCGGAAAGGCCATGGGCGGGTTCTTGTTCGGCGTATCGTAGGAGAAGGGGATCGGCGGCCACACGATCCAGCCCTTCTTGTCGGCGATCATCTCCTTGACCGCGGGGTCGCGGTAGACGGCCTCGGTCTCGAAGATGCCGCCGAAGGCCGTCTCCGGATAGCTCTTGAAGATCGGGAAATAGTAGTGGCCGTCATATTTGACGAGCAGCGGCTTGTCGTTGGCGATGAATTCCGCGAACAGGCTGAGCACGAACAGGATGAGGAAGATCCACAGTGACCAGTAGCCGCGCTTGTGCGACTTGAAGGTCTGCCAGCGCCGCTTGTTGAGCGGAGATAGCCCGACTTGCCACCACCGCGGACCTGCGGCCGTGACCTCCTCGACGACCGCGGCATCTGTCGGCATGTCCATCGGATCACACCTCGCGCGTCTCGAAGTCGATGCGCGGATCGACCCAGGTGTAGGTGAGGTCCGAGACGAGATTAATGACGAGGCCCATCAGCGAGAAGATGTAGACCGTGGCGAACACCACCGGGTAGTCGCGGTTCATGATCGAACTCGAAGCCGAGCAGCCCGAGGCCCTCCAGCGAGAAGATGGTCTCGATCAGCAGCGAGCCGGCGAAGAAGGAGCTGATGAAGGCGCCGGGAAAGCCCGCGATGATGATCAGCATGGCGTTGCGGAACACGTGGCCGTAAAGCACCTGGCGCTCGGTCAGTCCCTTGGCCCGCGCCGTGATCACATATTGCTTCCGGATCTCCTCCAGGAACGAGTTCTTGGTGAGGAAGGTGAGGGTGGCGAACGCCGACAGCGACATCGCGATCAGTGGCAGGAACAGGTGCCAGAAGTAATCCATGATCCTGTCGGGCCAGGAGAGCGACCACCAATTCTCCGAGACGAGGCCCCGCAGCGGGAAGATCTGCCAGAACGAGCCGCCGGCGAACAGCACGATCAGGAACACCGCGAACAGGAAGCCCGGAATGGCATAGCCGACCACGATCACCGTGCTGGTCCACACGTCGAAGCGGGAGCCGTCCTGAACAGCCTTGCGGATGCCGAGCGGGATCGAGATGGCGTAGGAGATCAGCGTCATCCATATGCCAAGTGAAATCGAGACCGGCATGCGCTCGAGGATCAGCTTGAGCACGCTCGTGTCGCGGAAGTAGCTCTGGCCGAAATCGAAGCGGATATAGTTCCACATCAGCAGCCCGAAGCGCTCGTAAGCCGGCTTGTCGAATCCGAACTGTTTCTCCAGGCTCTTGATGAATTCCGGGTCGAGACCTTGCGCGCCGCGATATTTCGACGGCGCCGAGACGTCGCCGGGCGTGCTGCCGGGTGCGCGGCCACCGCCGGCGATCTCGCTGCCGCCGCCGGAGAACCGCGCCGTGGCCCCGACATCGGTGCCGGTGAGCTGGGCAATCAGCCGCTCTACCGGGCCGCCGGGCGCGAATTGCACGACGATGAACGTGGCGAGCATGATGCCGATCATGGTCGGCACGATCAGCAGCAGGCGGCGAAGGATATAGGCGGTCATTGCCTCACGCGCTTTGCCCGGGCCGCCGCCCCCGCCGGCCCCGGGTCTGGATTTTCAAGCCGTTGCGTGATGCTTAGCGGATTCCTCGGGCAGCGTGAACCCGCCCTGGCGACGGATGTTGTGCACAGCATCAGCTCTTGCGGCGTAGCCGCGCCACGATGACGTAGACGGCGAAAGCGACGATCAGCAGCAGGCCGAAGAACAGTCCGACCCGCGGCGACTTCGCCGCCTCCTCGCCTTCCTCCACCACCTCGCTTTCCGAGGACGGCGGGGTCGTTGGTGCTTGCGCGGGCGCGGCCGAGGCGAGCTTCGCCGCCTTTCCGGTGTCGTACCACCAGGTGTCGAGCACGCCGCGATCGAAGCGGGGTTTGGTTTCGGGACGGGAGAATTTGTCCCAATAGGCGATGTTGTTGGAGGCCTTGTACCAATGCGGCACCCAGTAATGGCCCGCCCTGAGCACGCGATCGAGCGCGCGCGCCGCGGTCTCGAGTTCGTCGCGGCTCTTCGCCGCGATCACCTTGTCGATTAAGGCATCGACCGCAGGGTCCGAGATGCCGGCAAGATTGAGCGAGCCGTCGATCGACGCGGCCTTCGAGCCGAAATAGCTCGCAAGCTCCACCCCCGGAGTATTGCGCATCGAATAACGCTCGGTGGTGATGTCGAAGTCGAAGCTCTTGAGGCGGCGCTGATATTGCGCCGGATCGACCATGCGCATCGAGGCGTCGATGCCGAGGCGCTGCAGGTTTTTGATGAAGGGCGCGGTGACGCGTTCGAACGCTGGCTCGAAGTTCAGGATCTCGAGCTTGAAGGGCTCGCCCTCGGCGTTGACGCGCTTGCCGTCCTTGATGGTCCAGCCGGCCTCGTCGAGGAGCTTGCCGGCCTCTTCGAGCTGACCCCGGATCTGTCCCGAGCCGTCGGTCTTCGGCGGCACATAGGCAGGACCGAGCGCGTCTGGCAGCACCGGCACGCCGAGATTTTCAAGCAGCGTCCGTTCCGCCGCCGACGGCTCGCCTTCGGCCTTCATCGAGGAGTTCTCGAAGAAGCTCTGGGTGCGGGTGTAGAGGCCATAGAACAGGTTGCGGTTGGTCCATTCGAAATCGAAGGCAAGGTCGAGCGCCTTGCGCACCAGCGGATCTTTGAGCTGCGGCCGCCTCGTATTGAGGAAGAAGCCTTGGGTGCCTGACGGCGTCTCGTCGGGCAGCACCTCCTTCTTGACCTTGCCGGCGCGGAGCGCAGGAAAGTCATATTCGGTGGCCCACACCTTGGAGGTGAACTCCTCGCGGAAATCGTAGGTGCCGGCCTTGAAGGCCTCCATCGCCGCGGTGCGGTCCCGGAAATATTCGAACCGGATGTTGTCGAAGTTCCAGCGGCCGCGATTGACTGGGAGGTCCTTGCCCCAATAATCCGGATTGCGCTCATAGACGATGGTGCGTCCCTGCTTGACGTCACCGACGGTGTAGGGACCTGACCCGAGCGGCGGGTCGAGGGTGGTCGCGGCGAAATCGTGCGTGGCGTAATAGGCCTTGGACAGGATCGGCAGGCCGGCCACGGTGAGCGGCAGATCGCGCGTCAGCGATCCCTTGAAGCTGTAGCGCACCGTATGTGGATCGAGGGCCTCGGCCTTGACCACGTCCTGAAGCGTCTGGGCGTAGATCGGATGACCCTTCTCCTTCAGCGTCTCGAAGGAGAACACGACATCGTCGGCGGTGATCGGGCTGCCGTCGCTGAACTGCGCCTCCGGCCTGAGCTTGAAGGTCACCGACATGCCGTCGTCGGCGACCTCGGCGCTCTCCGCGACGAGGCCGTACACCGCGTCAGGTTCGTCCGCTGCGCGGGTCATCAGCGTATCGAACAGGAGGTCGAGGCCCTGGGCCGCGTCACCCTTGAGAATGAAATTGTTGAGGCTGTCGAAGGTGGTGACGCCGCCCCAGCCGATCAGGGAGAAGGTGCCGCCCTTCGGCGCGTCGGGATTGACGTAGTCGAAATGATCGAAGTCGGCGGGGTAGGCGAGATCGCCGAAGGCCGAGAGGCCGTGCTTCGCTTCCGCCGCGCCGGCGAGGTGCGCTGTGCACGCGACCGCCGCGACAAGCGCAAGTGCTCCGAGAGCGGAACGGAAGCTTAGCCGCTTCTCTGTCCTCAACGCTTGGTGGCCTCCGCCAACTTTTGGGCCTTTTCCGGATCGAGCCACCACACCTGGAGGAAGCCTGGCGTGAGGTCGGGTAGCGTCTCGGGCTGGCCGTAGCGGTTCCAATAGGCGATCCGCACCTTGGGCGCGAACCATTGCGGCACGACGAAATCGTCCCACAAGAGCACCCGGTCGAGCGCCCGCGTTGCCGCCACCAGCTCCTCGCGATCCTTCGCGAAGATCACCTTGTCGACGAGCTTGTCGATAGCCGGATCCTTGATGCCGATCAGGTTGCGGCTGCCGTTGCGGCCGGCGGCGTCGGACCCCCAGAAGTCGCGCTGCTCGTTGCCGGGGGAGTTCGACTGGGCGAAATTGCCGACGACGACATCGTAGTCGAAGCCGTCGAGGCGCCGCGTATATTGCGCCGAGTCCACCATGCGCAGCCGTGTCTTGATGCCGAGCCGCTCGAGATTGCGCATATAGGGCTGCACGATGCGCTCGAACAGCGGTGACACCAGCAGGAACTCGACTGCGAGCGGCTCGCCGGTCTTGGTATTGGTGAGCGTGCCGTTCTTCACCTCGTAGCCCGCATCCTTGAGCAGCTGCATGGCTTGGCGCAGATTGTCGCGGAACGCGCCGGGGCTGTCGTTGACCGGGTTCTCGTGGACCTTGGTGAACACCTCCGGCGGCACCTCGTCCTTGACCTCGTTCAGGATCTCGAGCTCGCGGCCTTCCGGCAGCGCCTTCGGCGCGGCGAGATCGGTGCCCTCGAAATAGCTGCCGACCCGCTGATACTGGCCGAAGAACAAATTCTTGTTCGCCCATTCGAAATCGAAAGCGAGGTTGAAGGCTTGGCGCACGCGGCGGTCCTGAAATTGCGGGCGCCTGAGATTGAGTACGAAGCACTGCATCGACTGCGCGCTCCTGATCGGCACTTCCTGGCGGATCACCCAGCCATTGCGCACTGCGGCGAAGTCGTAGGCCGTGGCCCAGTTCTTGGCGCTCGTTTCCTGGTGATAGTCGAGATTGCCGGCCTTGAAGCTTTCGAACGCCACCGTCTCGTCGCGGTAATAGTCGAAGCGGATCTCATCGAAATTCCACTGGCCGCGATTGACCGGCAGATCCTTGCCCCAATAATCCGCGACGCGCTCGTAACTGATGCTGCGTGCAGGCGACACCTGCTTGATGCGGTAGGGGCCGGAACCGAGCGGCGGCTCGAGCGTGGTCTTCAATGGGTCGCGCTGTTTGCCGTTCGCGTCCTTGCCGGTCCAATAGTGCTTCGGCACGATGGTGAGCTGGCCCATGATCATCGGCAGCTCGCGATTGCCTTTGACGTCGAAGGTGAAGGTGACCTCGTTCGGGCCGGTGACTTCAGCCTTGGACACGTTCTTGTAATAGAGCGCGAGGCGGGGATTGGCCTCCTTGTTGATGTCGAGGCTGTAGACCACGTCTTCGGGCGTGATCGGCGTGCCGTCATCCCAGCGGGCCTCGTCGCGAAGCTTGAAGGTGACCGAGGAGAAATCCGGCGGATAGGACGCCCACTCGGCGATCAGGCCATAGGAGGTCGAGGGCTCTTCGAGACTGTCGGTCATCAGTGTCTCGTAGATGAGGCCGAGCCCTGCCGCGGCCTCGCCCTTGTAGAGGATCGGGTTGAGGCTATCGAAGCTGCCGATGTCGGCCATGCGCACCGTGCCGCCCTTGGGCGCATCCGGGTTCACATAATCGAAATGCTTGAAGTCCGCGGGGTATTTCGGCGTGCCGATCAGGGAGACGCCGTGATGGTGTTCGGCCGCGTCCTCGGCGCGGACTGGCAGGGCGGCAAGGCCAACGAGGACGAGGGCGAGCAGGAATCGACCGAGCATCATGGTGGGGTGCCGCGCACTTGACGTTGCCAGGAGTGAGCCCGGGCGCTCGGATTGGCCGAGGCCGAGCCGTGAGGCCCCCGCCTCTTAACACGGGGGGCGCGCGGCCCTCCATGAATTATCGCTCATATTTCGAGGCTGGGGGCCGCTTTTCGGGGCGCGAGCAGCCCCTTCCCCGCGCGGGACGCGGGGAAGGGCCTTGCGGGTTTTATTCGGCCTGGCCGTCGGGATAGGCCGGTTGCGGTTGCATCGAGGTCGAGGGCTCCGAGAAATCGGCCGGAGCCTCTTCCGCGGCCGGGGCCTCTTCCGCAGCGGGAGCCGGTGCCTCGGCCTCTTCCGATGGCACCACGGGCTGCGGCTGCATCGAGGTCGACGGCTCCGAGAAGTCCGCATTGTCCGCAGGCTTCGGCGCCTCGGCCGGGGTTTCTTCAGTGGCCGCAGGCTCCTCAGCCGGCGTCTCCTCGGTAGCAGGCGCCTCGGCACCAGGCGCCTCGGCAGGCTTCTCTTCAGCGGCAGGCGCTTCAGCCGGCGTCTCCTCGGCAGCAGGCGCCTCGGCAGGCTTCTCTTCGGCCGCCGGCGCCTCGGCTGGTTTCTCCTCGGCGGCAGGCGCCTCAGCCGGCTTCTCCTCGGCCGCCGGCGCCTCGGCTGGTTTCTCCTCAGCGGCAGGCGCCTCAGCCGGCTTCTCCTCGGCCGCTGGCGCTTCGGCTGGTTTCTCTTCCGCAGCCGCCGGCAGCGGCACCGGGTTGTCTGACTTGGTGCGCAGGAAATCGATGACGTCGGCCCGTTTCTGCAGGTCCGGGATGCCCGGGAAGGCCATGGTCGTGCCGGCGGCATAGGCCTGCGGATTTGTCAGCCACTGATCGAGATGCTCGAAGGTCCAGTCACCTTCGGAGGCCTTGGCCTTCAGCCCCGGCGAATAGTTGAAGCCTTCGGCCGAGGCGATCTTGCGCCCGACGACCCCGTAGAGATTGGGACCGACGGGGCTCGGGGCGCCCTTGTCGAAGCTGTGGCACACCTTGCAGAGAGCCACGTCGGCCTCGCCCCGCTTGGCATCGGCCTTGGCGAGAGCGGGCAGGATCTCAGCACCTGGCGCGGCCGGACCGCCGGCGGCTTCAGCAGGCTTCCCACCTTCAGCTGCAGGCGCTTCGGCCGTGGCCGTCGGCTCGGGCAGGGGCGGCGGGTTCTCCGTCTTGCTGCGCAGGAACAGGATCACATTGGCGCGCTGCTTGGCATCGGGGATGCCGGGAAAGGCCATCGTGGTCCCTTGGGCGAAGCTTTGCGGATTGGTGATCCAGTTGTTGAGATGCTCATAGGTCCAGGCCTCGTCGGCTTTGGCCTTGAGCGCCGGCGAATAGTTGAAGCCTTCAACCGAGGCGATCTTGCGCCCGACCACGTTATGGAGAGGTGGACCGATGGGGCTCGGCGCACCGGCATCGAAGGAATGGCAGACCTTGCAGGCGGCAGCCGCGGTCTCGCCGGCCTTGGCGTCGCCGCTGGCCAGTAGCGTACCAAGATCGGGTCCGGCAGGCTTCTCGGCCCCGCCGGCCTTCTCACCCTTGGTTCCCGCGACCTCGATGCCCGGCTTTTCCGGCTCGTGCTCCTCGAAGGCGATGTTGATGAGAGTTCTGGTGCCGAAAATCAGCAACAGCGCGCCAAGGACGGCCATGGCGATCTGGTTGAAGCGACGATGGTTCATATTCTATGTTCCCCCGGATGCAGAGGCTGCTTTGCGAGCTCTTGCCGCTGAAAGTGAGTTGGTCAGGCGTAGGCGGCTGTTGTAACGGAGCCAATTACCCCTGCCAAGGTGTCGCGAGCGCGCGCTCCGCGTGTTATCTGAGCCCCCATGGCGTCAAATCTGATCGTAATTCCGGCCAGGCTGCGGGCGACTAGGCTCCCGGACAAGCCGCTTGCCGACATCGCCGGCGAGCCGATGATCGTGCATGTCTGGCGCCGTGCTGTCGAGGCCGATTGCGGCCCGGTGATGGTGGTCTGCGACACTCAGTCCATCTGCGACGCCGTCCGCCACGCCGGCGGCCAGGCCTTGCTGACGAGCCCCGACCACCAAAGCGGCTCCGACCGCATTTTCGAGGCGGTGCAACGGCTCGATCCCGAGGGGGCCATCGACACCATCATCAATCTCCAGGGCGACCTGCCGACCCTCCCCCCTGCCTTGGTACGGGCCTGCCTTGGGGCGCTCGACGAGCGCGAGGCGGATATCGGCACCATCGCCGCCGAGATCACGCGCGAGGAGGAGCGCACCGATCCCAATGTGGTGAAGGTGGTCGGGTCCCAGATCGAGCGGCCGCGGACCTTGCGGGCGCTCTACTTCACGCGCGCCACGGCGCCCTACGGCGAGGGCCCGCTCTATCACCATATCGGTATTTACGCCTATCGGCGGCGCGCGCTCGAGCGCTTTGTCTCACTGCCGCCGTCGCCCCTGGAACAGCGCGAGCGGCTCGAGCAGCTTCGCGCGCTCGAGGCCGGCATGTGCATCCACGTTGCCCTCGTTGACACCATCCCGCTCGGTGTCGATACTCCGGCCGACCTCGCCCGGGCGCGTGAACTTCTCGCCGGTTGAACGTTTTGCCCCACTCGTCTTCGCGTCCCGCTCCGCTTCTTTCCCAACGACCATGACCAAAGCGCGATCGAACAAAATCGCCTTTCAGGGCGAGCCGGGGGCCAATTCGCACCTTGCCTGCCGTGACGCTTATCCGGAGCTCGAGCCGCTGCCGTGCCCGACCTTCGAGGATGCGCTCGCCGCGGTGAAAAGCGGTGAGGCCGCGCTCGCCATGATCCCGATCGAGAACTCGGTCGCCGGCCGCGTCGCCGACATCCATCACCTCCTGCCGGATTCCGGCCTCTACATCGTCGCCGAGCATTTCGAGCGCATCCGCCACCAGCTGCTCACCCTGCCCGGCGTCAAGCTTGGCGAACTCAAGACCGTGCACAGCCACACCATGGCGCTCGGCCAGTGCCGCAAGGCCATCAGGGCCTTGAAGCTGAGGCCCGTCACCGAGGCCGACACTGCCGGTGCGGCGCGAGCGTTGAGCGAGCGGAAGGACCGCTCGGCTGCCGTGATCGCGTCGAAGCTCGCCTCCGAGGTCTATGGGCTCGCCATCGCCAAGTCAGACATCGAGGACGCGCTTCACAACACCACGCGCTTCGTCGTGCTGGCGAGCAAGCCTGATCGCGCCAAAGTGGACGATGGCCCGGTGATCACCACCTTCATCTTCCGGGTGCGCAACGTTCCGTCCGCGCTTTACAAGGCGCTTGGCGGCTTCGCCACCAACGGCGTCAATATGACGAAGCTCGAATCCTATCAGCTCGAGGGCTCGTTCAACGCCACGATGTTCTACGCCGACATCGAAGGCCACCCCGACGAGCGGCGCGTGCATCTGGCCATGGAGGAGCTTGCCTTCTTCACCAGCGAAGTCCGGATCCTCGGCACCTACAAGGCAAGCCCGTTCCGCACCGAGGTCAAGGCCGCCGAGGGCTAAGCACCCGCGAATCGCTTATCCTGGGTCTCTTGTTTGGGAGGGGCCCATGATCGCCGTCATCGTCGCGATTCTGATGGTGGTGCTGCCACTGGCGCACCTGGCGCTCAGCAAGGTGCCGCGGACGCCGCGCCGGGTCGTCCATATCCTGCTGCTCTACGCCCTCGTCTTTGGCGTTGGCGTCATCGGCTTGCCGCTCGGGTTCATTCCCCATGTCTACTTCGCCGATGAGACCGCCCGGTCCATCGGCTGGCCGCCTGGAAGCCCGTTCCAGTTCGAGGTTGGCGTGCATGACGGCGCCTGGGGCGTGCTCGGCTTCCTCTGCATTTGGTTCGGCGGCTTGTTTTGGCTCGCGACGGGCCTCGGCTGGTCGCTGTTCATGCTCGGCGCGACCTACGGCCATATCCGCGAGATGGTGGTCGAAGGGAACTATGCGCCCTACAACTTCCTGACCATCTTCTCCGACGGGTTCATCGGGGTGTGGCTGCTCGTCCTGCTCTATCTCTACTACCGCCAGGGCGGCTTTCGCAGCTGACCGCCTGCCGGGGGCTCATAGCGGCGGAGGCGTGTTTGCGGAGCGGCATCCGAGCGGGTTGCCACGGACCCCCCGATCCCCGATATACTGAAGTCGGGAGGTTGGCGGCAGGCGCGTTCCTCGCCAACCGGGTCAGGTCCGGAAGGAAGCAGCCCTAACGAGTTTTACGCGGGTTGCGCGTCCAGCCTCCCACCTTTGCGCGCGTTGGAACATGTCCATCAGTTGTGCGTCATTGCCGGGGGTTGCCCGGCAATCCATTCCATTGGCCTCCGTTTGCCGAGGTGGTTACGGCGTGGATGCCCGGATCAAGTCCGGGCATCACAGGCTGGTGAGTGGTGAGAGTCCGTAGTCCATGGCCAAAGAAGCTGAACAAGCAAGCGTGACGCCGGCGCCAGGCCACGCCGCGCTCGCCCGCAAATACCGGCCGAAGCTGTTCTCCGAGCTGATCGGCCAGGACGCCATGGTGCAGACGCTGCGGAACGCCTTTGCCTCCGGGCGCATCGCCCAAGCCTACATGCTCACCGGGGTGCGCGGCGTCGGCAAGACCACCACGGCGCGCCTCATCGCCCGCGCCCTGAATTACGTCCGGCCGGGCGGCGCCGGCGGCCCGACCCTCGACATGGGTGAGGAGGGCGTGCATTGCCGCGCCATCCTCGAGAGCCGCCATCTCGATGTGATCGAGATGGACGCAGCCTCCCACACCGGCATCGACGACGTTCGCGATCTGATCGACAGCGCCCACTACAAGCCGAACACGGCCCGCTACAAGGTCTACATCATCGACGAGGTCCATATGCTGTCGAAGCAGGCCTTCAACGGCCTGCTCAAGACGCTGGAAGAGCCGCCGGAGCACGTGAAGTTCATCTTCGCCACCACCGAGGTGCGCAAGGTTCCGGTCACGGTGCTGTCGCGCTGCCAGCGTTTCGATCTGAAGCGCATCGAGGTCGAGCCGCTTGCGGCGCATCTCGGCTCGGTCGCCTCCCAGGAAGGCGCTGACGCCGATCCCGCCGCTTTGATGCTCATCGCGCGCGCCGCCGAAGGCTCGGTCCGCGACGCGCTCTCTATCCTCGACCGTGCCATCGCCTTCGGCTCTGGCAAGGTCGCGGGCGACGAGGTGCGCGGTCTCCTTGGCCTTGCCGATCGCGGCCGCATCTTCGATGTGCTCGAGACCGTGCTTGCCGGCGATGCCGGTGCCGCGATCGAGAAGCTTGCCGCGCTCACCGGCGACGGCGCCGAGCCGGCGCAGGTGATCACCGATCTCGCCGACGCCGTGCACGCGGTGACACTCGCCAAGGCTGCCGACGCCTCCGACCCTGCCGCGAGCGAAACCGAGCGGGCAAGCGCCGCCGATCTCGCCGCGCGCCTGTCGATGCCGGTCCTCGCCCGCGCCTGGCAGATGCTGCTCAAAGGTCATGACGAGGTGCGAAGCTCGCCCCGGCCCCATGCCGCCGCCGACATGGTTCTGGTGCGCCTTGCCTACGCCGCCGATCTACCGACGCCTGGCGATCTCGCCCGCCTTCGCGACGGCAGTGGCACGGCGGGCGGGGAGCGCAAGTCCGGCGCGGCACCCGCGAAGAAGGCGACGCGGCAGCCGGCCCATGCCTCGGCGGAGGAGCCGCCCCCGATCGAAGCATCGCCGCGGGAAGCCGAGGGATCCGGCCACGAGCCGTCTTTTGCCGATCCCAAGAGCTTCGAGGATCTGGTGGCGCTCGCCGGCGAGAAGCGCGATCTGAAGCTGAAGCATGCCTTGAGCGAGCAGGTGCGGCTCGTTCGCTTCCGCCCCGGCCATCTCGAGCTCAATCCGCTCGACCAGGCGCCGAAGGAGCTTGGCCAGGACCTGATGCGGAAGCTGAAAGCGTGGACCGGCCGCGTCTGGATCGTGGCCTTGAGCGGCGAGGAGGGTGCCGCGCCCCTTGGGCAGCAGCGCCGCGAGCGCGAGGCCAAGGAGATCGAGGCCATCCGCAACCATCCCCAGGTCAAGCAGGTCTTGGATCAGTTCCCGGGCGCCCGCATCGCCGCGGTGCGACCGGCGGACCCGGGCGACGCCACCAGCGACAGCGATGAGCCGGCTGAGAGCGAGCTCAAGGAGGACGGCACCGACCCATGAAAAGTTTCTCCAACATGATGAAGCAGGCCCAGGAGCTTCAGGGCCGCATGGCCGACCTGCAGGCGGAGATGGAGCGCGCGCAAGTGGAGGGCCGCTCCGGCGGCGGCCTCGTGGTCGTGACCCTGAACGGCAAGGGCGAGATGACCGGCGTCAAGATCGATCCGTCTTTGATCAAGCCCGACGAGGCCGAGATCGTCGAGGACCTCGTCGTCGCCGCCCATGCCGACGCCAAGGCCAAGGTCGAGCTGCTGTTGCAGGAGAAGATGCAGAGCCTCACCGGCGGCCTGCCGTTGCCTCCCGGCATGAAGCTGTTCTGACTCTATGGCGCGTGCTGCCGCGAGCGCCGAGATCGAGCGCCTGATCCAATTGCTGGCGCGGCTGCCGGGCTTGGGGCCCCGCTCGGCGCGGCGCGCGGCGCTTCATCTCATCAAGAAGAAGGAGCAGCTCTTAGGTCCGCTCGCCGCGGCGCTGACCGAGGCCCGCGACCGCATCGTCACCTGTGAGACCTGCGGCAATATCGACACGGTAAGCCCTTGCACGCTTTGCCGCGACGAGGGCCGTGACCGCACGCTGATTTGCGTCGTCGAGGAGGTCGGCGATCTGTGGGCGCTCGAGCGCGCGCATGTGCTAAACGGCCTCTATCACGTGCTCGGCGGCACGCTGTCGCCGCTCGACGGTGTCGGCCCCGAGGAGCTCTCCATCGCCAAGCTGATCGAGCGCGCCAACGACCCTCAGGTGAAAGAGGTGCTGCTCGCCCTCAACGCCACCGTCGAGGGCCAATCGACGGCGCATTACCTCACGGATCAGCTCGCAGGCTGCAACGTCTCGGTGTCGCGCCTGGCGCATGGCGTGCCCATCGGCGGCGAGCTCGACTATCTCGACGAAGGCACGCTGGCCGCTGCCGTCAAGGCCCGCAAGGCCATGTAAACGCCCCAAACCGCGCTGAATAATCCGCCCATGCCCGACCCTGTGATCCAGTGGCCGCAGAAGCAGCGTGAGCTGCACAATCACCATTTCGATTCCACCGTCTGGAACGACTTCAAGTTCCGCGACGACGACATCGTCATCGGCACCTACGCCAAATCCGGCACCACCTGGCTGCAGCAGATTGTGAGCCAGCTCCTGTTTGACGGCGCCGAAGGGCTCGAGGTCGCCGCCATGTCGCCCTGGCTCGACCTCCGCGTGCCACCGAAGGATGTGAAGCTCGCCGCGGTCGAGGCGCAAGCGCACCGCCGCTTCATCAAGACCCACTTGCCCGTCGATGCCCTGGTGCTCTCGCCACGCGCCAAATACATCTACATCGGCCGCGACGGGCGCGACGTGATCTTCAGCCTCTACAATCACCACGCCAACGCCACCGAGGACTGGTACCGGGCGCTGAACGACTCGCCGGGCCGCGTCGGTCCCCCGATCCCGCGTCCGCCCGACGACATCCGCCAATATTATCGCGAGTGGCTGATGGGCGACGGCCATCCGTTCTGGCCGTTCTTCGAGCACGTGCGGAGCTGGTGGGAGGTGCGCGATCTACCCAATGTCATGCTTCTGCACTTCTCCCGCTTGAAACAGGATCTTCCCGGCGAGATCAGGCGTATCGCCGCCTTTCTCGACGTTCCCATCGACGAGGCGCGCTTGCCCGTGATCGTCGAGCATTGCAGCTTCGACTGGATGAAGCGGAACGCAGGGAAAACGGTACCTGCCGGCGGCGCCTTCTGGGAGGGCGGCGCCGAGACCTTCATCCACAAGGGC
Organism: uncultured Alphaproteobacteria bacterium; assembly: GCA_963732955.1. Classification (GTDB taxonomy): domain Bacteria; phylum Pseudomonadota; class Alphaproteobacteria; order Rhizobiales; family Methyloligellaceae; genus Methyloceanibacter. The sequence continues at coordinate 1,058,915 of CAVTBH010000003.1, read as the reverse complement.
GTCAATGGCCGCTGGCGGGACGTGCTGAGCCCCGACGAGGCCGGCGCCTATGAGGTCAAGGCCCGCGCCGAGCTTGGCGAGCCTTGCGCCGCCTGGCTCGCCGGCAATTAGGCGAGCCATCCAAGGCCGCGTCAGGCCCCAGGCCGTCCGTCACGGTTGAGCCACCCGCCATCCACCACGGCGCCTTGTTCATTCGTTAAGACTGCCGGGCGCATCGTCTGGTCGTTACCCGGGTCCGCCGCCATCGAGGAGGGCGCCCCGCTTCTGGAGGATTTGAGATGAAAAGGTTTGTGGCATTTGTCGTCGCGGCCTTCGCGCTCGCGGTCGTCGCGGTCGTTCCCGGTGTCGCCTCGGCGGGTCACGGTGGCGGCGGTGGCGGTCATGGTGGCGGCGGCTATCACGGCGGCGGTGGCGGATATCGCGGCGGCGGTGGCGGATATCGCGGCGGCTATGCCGGCGGGTATCACGGTCATGGCGGCGGCGGTTACAACCACGGGTATTACGGCGGCTATCGCGGCCCACGCTATGGCGGGGGTTATGGCCGTGGCTATCGGGGTTATGGCTACCGCGGCTATGGCTATGGCTGGGGTGGCCCGGCGGTCGGCATCTATGTCGGCCCGGCCTACGGTCCCCGTTGCTTCGACCCAGTCTATGGCTGGTATCCGTGCCCCTATGGTTACGGTTACGGCTGGGGCTACTAGCCGAGATGAACAGACAACGGGGCGCGCCAGCGCCCCGCTTCGCCCGGTCGCGGCCTAAGCCTGCTCCGCCGCTTCGCGCGCTTCTTTTTTCTCGATGTCCGTGAAGGCGCCGCGTTGCGTCAGGATCACGAGGATGGCGAGGCCCGGCAACGCCGCCGCGGCGCACAGCGCGAAGAACCACACCCACCCCACCGCCGCGGCGACGAAGCCCGTGATCGAGGCGAGCGTGGTGCGGCCGAACGAGGCGACGGCGGTCAGGAGCGCGAACTGCGTCGCCGTATGCGCCGGGCTCGTGCACAGCGCCGAGAGATAGGCGATGAACACCACCGTTCCCATCGCGCTCGTGAAGTTCTCCGTGGAGATGGCGAGCGCGAGTGCCGCGTGATTGACGCCGATCCAAGCCTGCCACGAGAAGGTGAAGTTCGCCAGCGCCTGTAGGACGCCTGCGGCGAGGAGCGCCTTCGACAAAGGCATGGCGCGGGCGAGCACGCCGCCGGCGACGCCCCCGGCGAGCGCTGCGATCAGGCCGACTCCCTTGATGATCGCTGCGTAGCTCGCCTTGTCGAAGCCGATGTCGAGCACGAACGGCCCGGTCATCACCCCGGCGAAGGTATCGGTGAGCTTGTAGAGGATGACGAACAGAAGGATCAGCCAGGCGTCCTTCTTGGCGAGGAAATCGGCGAAGGCGGCATAGGCGGCGCGGAAAAACCGCTCCAGCGGATTGCCGGTCCGTTCGCCGAGCGCTTCGGCCTCGGCCTCACGCTCCTTCTCGCGCGGCTCCTTGGCCATGAACGCCGCCGCCATGCCGATCAGCACCAGCGCCGCCATGGCGGCGTAGCCGTACCTCCACACCAGGCTGCGATCGACGCCGATATATTCGAGATAGGCGACGAAGGCGACCGACCCCGCCGTCGACACCAGCATGCCGATGCGGTAGGCGGCGACGAAATAGGCCATGCCCGCGGCTTGCGCGTCGGTCGGCAGATATTCGACGCGGAAGGCGTCGATGACGATGTCTTGCGTCGCCGAGGCGGTGGCCACCATCAGCGCCGCGACTGCCACCATCAGCGGCGCGCGCACCGGATCCTGGAAGCCGAGGAACAGGATCGCGCCCATCAGCAGAAGCTGGGTGAACACGAGCCAGCCGCGGCGATGACCGAGCAGCCGCCCGAGGATCGGCACCTCGAAGGCATCGACGATCGGTGCCCACAGGAATTTGATGGTGTAGGGTAGGCCGACGAGCGCGAACAGCCCGATGGTTTTGAGGTCGACGCCGACGTCCTTCATCCACAGCAGCAGCGTCGAGGCGGAGAGCGCGAGCGGCAGCCCGGACGAGAATCCAAGCAAGAGGATTATGAGCACGCGGGGCTCGAGAAACACCGCGAACGCGCGCGCGAGGCGCTCGGCCAAGGTCGGCTTTGGCGTGGTTCCCCCGGTCGCCGTCATTGCCCTTGCATAGCAGGATGGCGCCTGTTCCGCCCCTCAAAAGCACGCGCTCTTAGCGCGAGCGCGGCCTATGATCGGACCCCTCGAATCGAGGAACACCAATGCCGAGCATCAGCCGTCGCGGCCTCATTCTAGGCGGCGCGAGCGCCGCAACTGTGGCGCTGGCCTTTCCCAAAAAAGAACGGATTGACGCTCGAACGCCTGTCGCATTCGGGCGTTATTCTCAAAGATCCGAATAAATGGAAGAAGTGGAGGAGCGGCATGGTGCGCGTCGTCGGCATCGATCACATCTCGGTCAGAGTCGGAGACTTCGAGACCTCGAAGGCCTTCTACGACAAGCTGTTCACGTTCCTCGGCTTCAAGGTCCTCGACGAGTATCCGGACTCCAAGGGGTGGACCAACGGCAACACCCGCTATTGGATCGGCCAGGCTGATGCGGAAGGGAAAGAACACAAATATCGCATCGGCGATATCGGCCTGCACCATTACGCCTTCGAGCTCAGGAGCCGCGCCGATGTCGATGCGCTCCAGGACTTCGTCAAGGAACTCGGTGCCACCATCGTCGATCCGGCCGACGAATATTACGACGACTATTACGCCGTCTTCTTCCTCGACCCCGACGGCATCAAGCTCGAGGGGATGAAATACGGCGAGGAGCATGCCAAGGCAGCTCGCGCCCGGGCGCGGAAACGCGCCGCGGCTAAAGCCAAGACCGCCAAGACCAAGACTGCCAAAGCCAAGACCGCCAAGACCAAGACGGCCAAGACCGGCAAGAGCGGCGCATGGAAGAAGCGCGGCTAGCGCTTACTCGACCGGACCGGCCGGCAACCCGCGCCGGATGATGGCGAAGATCAGCGCCGTCGACCAGCCGATCAGAAGGATGCCGTTCAGCGCCGTCATCGGACCGAGCAGCCGCCAATGCGGGACTGGCAGGACATCGGCATAACCGAGCGTGGTGTAGTTGCTGAAGGCGAAATAGACGAGGTCGGTGCCCGGCGGTGCTGCGCCGACAACGGCGTAGGTGCCCGCCCAGATCAGCACCTCGAGAAAATGCCCCATGACCAGCAGGATGCCGGTGGCGACGATGATCAGGCTGTCGGTGAGCACCGCCGGTGCCGCCTGGCCTCGCGCCGACAAGCCTCGCACGGTCCTGACCACGACGGCCAGCAGCACCGCATGAATGATGAGATTGGCGAGGCTCGGCGCCGCGCCGACGATGATCTGATCGAGGAGGCTTTCTTCCTGGCTATTCACCGGGCAGCAGATCCGGCTGTCGCATGATCCTGGCGCGGCGGGGCTCGGCGGGCTCTGCCGCCGGGGCCGGCCCTTGCGAGGCGGCGGCAAGCGGCGCCACACCGTTACTCTTGATCGCGCTTGCCGCCTCTCCCTCGAAATCGAGAGTCTCGATCTTGTTGCCGCGCGAGGCGATGCGCTCCGACGAGGTCAGGATCTTTTCGATGTCCTGGTTGGCTTGGCCGAAATGGCGCTGCAGATCGAGCACGCGCTCGCGCAAGCGCCCCATGTCGTCCATCAGCCGCGTCACCTCGCGCTGGATCAGGTGGGCCTGCTCCCGCATCTGCACGTCTTTCAGGATCGCCTGCATGGTTTGCACCGCCAGCATCAGCATGTTCGGCGCGCAGATGAAGATGCGCGTCCGGTGCGCCTTCTGCACCAGGTCGGAGAAATGCTCGGCCAGATCCGCATAGATCGTCTCCGACGGCACGAACAGGATGGCGGTGTCCTGGGTTTCGCCGGGTAGGAAATAGCGCTCGGCCATGGCGTCAACGTGGCGGCCGACGTCGGTGCGCACGCGCCGCGCCGCGTCCTTCTTCTCCTCGTTGCTGCGCGCGGTGCGGAACGCCTCGAAGCCCTCCAGCGGGAACTTGGCGTCGATCACCACGCCGGCCTGGGTGTTGGGAAGATGCAAGACGCAGTCGGGCCGCTTGCCGTTGGAGAGGGTGGCCTGGAAGCTGTAGGCGCCCTTCGGCAGGCCGTCCTGGATGATGGCCTCCATGCGCATCTGGCCGAAGGCGCCGCGCGCCTGCTTGTTGGCGAGGATCTCCTGGAGGCTCACCATATTGGTCGAAAGCTCGGTCAGATTTTTCTGCGCCGAGTTCGATCACGACGAGGCGCTCATAGAGCTTGGCGATGGAATCCGTGGTCTTGCGCGCGGTCTCGGTGAGGTCGCTGCCGACCCGGTGGGTCATGCGGTCGAGGCGCTCATTGACGGCGCGGGCGAGATCGCCATCCCGCGCGACGCTGAGTTCGGCGAAAGTCTGGAGCCGCCCTTTCAGCTCGGAGAGCTGGGCGTCCTGCTCACGCGCATCGCGCCGCCGGCGGCCCATATGCACGGCGACGATGATCACCAGCACCATGAGCGCGAGCACCGCGAGGCCAAGCAGCCCGAACAGGACAAGGATGGGGTCGAGCGTGTAAGTCCCCACCCGCAATGGGTCTAAAGCCATGGCACCTAGCTATAGCCCGATTCGCGCATTCGCCAGATCAAAACAGGAACATGTTGACCCTGGCCGCCCATAACCTTATGTCAGCCGCAAATGGCTCTACTTCCGATCATCACCATCCCGGATCCCGTGTTGCGCAAAGAGGCCGCTCCCGTCGAACGGGTCGACCAGGCGCTGCTGAACCTCGCCGAGGACATGCTTGCCACCATGTATGACGCGCCTGGGGTCGGGCTCGCCGCGCCGCAGATTGGCATCTTGCGGCGGCTGATCGTCATGGATCCCTCCCGCGACGAGGACGCGAAGTCGCCTCTGATCATGGTCAACCCGGTGATCCTCGAACTCTCGGACGCGATGCGCGTCCACGACGAAGGCTGCCTCTCGATCCCCGACGTCACCGCCGAGGTCGAGCGCCCCGCCATCGCCCGCGTCGCCTACATCGATCCCGAGGGCAAGCCGCAGGAGACGACGCTCGAAGGCATCTGGTCGACCGTGGTCCAGCACGAGATCGACCATCTCAACGGCGTCCTCTTCATCGACTATCTATCGCGGCTCAAGCGCGACATGATCGTGAAGAAATTCACCAAGCAGAAGCGCACCGAGAAGGCCATGTAGCCCGTTAACCCTGCATCGGCTTCCCTAAGGCGCTGAGCGCCCCTAAGACAGGCCGATGATGCGCATCGTTTTCATGGGCACGCCGGACTTCGCGGTGCCGACGCTTCGAGCGCTGCTCGATGCAGGACACGAGGTTGCTGCGGTCTACACCCAGCCACCGCGCGCTGCCGGCCGCGGGCTCAATGCGCGGAAATCGCCGGTTCAGCTGCTCGCCGAGGCGAAGCACATCCCTGTGCTCACGCCGGCGCGGCTCAAGGGCGAAGCTGAGCAGTCGGCGTTCCGGGACCTCAAGGCCGATGCCGCCGTGGTCATCGCCTATGGCCTCCTATTGCCGCGGCTAATTCTCGATGCCCCCCGCCTCGGCTGCTTCAACGTCCACGCCTCGCTGTTGCCGCGCTGGCGCGGTGCCGCGCCGATCCAGCGCGCCATTATGGCCGGCGACGCCGAGACCGGCGTCTCCATCATGCATGTGGGCGAGGGGCTCGATACCGGGCCGGTTTGCCTCGCCGAGCGCGTCGCGATTTCGCCCGAGGAAACGGCGGGCGAGCTTCACGACCGCCTTGCGGATGTCGGCGCGCGGCTGATGGTCGAGGCGCTCGCCGATCTCGAGCATGGCCGGCTCACCTGCCGCGAGCAGGGGGACGGCGCGACCTATGCCGACAAGATCGAGGCCGCCGATGCGCGCCTCGACTGGTCGCGCTCCGCATCAGAATTACATAATAAGATCAGAGGCTTGTCTCCGCACCCCGGGGCCTGGTTCGAGGCCGGGCTGAACGGTAAGCCGGAGCGCGTCAAGGTGCTGCGCGCTGCGCTCGCCGAGGGCGACGGCGTCCCCGGCACGGTGCTTGACGATCGGCTCACCATTACTTGCGGCGCTGGCGCGCTCCGCCTGATCGAGGTCCAGCGTGCCGGCAAGCGCGCCATGAAGGCGGAAGACTTCCTGCTTGGCGCGGCGCTTCCCCCTGGCTCGAAGCTTGAGTGAAGGGATCGCCGCCATGCCCCGCTACAAGCTCACCCTCGAATATGACGGCACGCCCTTCGTCGGCTGGCAGATGCAGGACGGCAACCTCTCGGTGCAGGGACGTCTCGCCCAGGCATTCCGTGACTTCTCCGGCGAGGACGCGATCCCGCGCGGCGCCGGCCGCACCGATGCCGGCGTTCACGCAATCGGCCAGGTCGCCCATGTCGATCTCGCCAAGGACTGGGAGCCAGGCACGGTGCGCGACGCCTTGAACGCGCTCGTCAGGCCCGACCCGGTCAGCGTGCTCGACTGCGAGCGCGTGCCGGAGAGTTTCGACGCGCGCTTCTCGGCCAAGGCGCGTCACTATCTCTACCGCGTCATCGACCGCCGCAGCCCCTTGGCGCTCGAGCGCGAGCGCGCCTGGGGCGTTTATCGCGATCTCGACGCCAAGGCGATGGATCAGGCCGCCACGGTGCTGCTCGGCCATCATGACTTCACCACGTTCCGCTCCACCGAATGCCAAGCGGCGTCGCCGGAGAAGACCCTCGATCAGCTCACCGTGTCGCGCCATGGCGATGTCATCAGGGTCGAGGCGAGCGCGCGCTCTTTCCTGCACAATCAGGTCCGCTCCATGGTCGGCTCGCTGAAGCTCGTGGGCGAGGGCAAATGGAGCGCTGACGACCTGAAAGCGGCGCTCGAGGCCAAGGACCGTGGCCGTTGCGGCCCGGTGGCGCCGCCGCACGGCCTTTATCTTGTGAAGGTCGACTATTAGCCGCGTCCAGCGGCTGGCGCCCGGCCCAAGCGAGGCATTGGCCGAGAGGGAAGCATTGGCCAAGGCGCTGATTTTCCTTTACCTCTCTGCCGCGAGGAGGGGGGCCGTCGCCCGAAAGCGCCGATGATCAAACGCATCGCCACGGTCGGAGGGCTGACGCTTGTCTCGCGCCTCACCGGCTTCATCCGCGACGTGGTCATGGCCGCGGTGCTTGGCGCGGGACCAATGGCCGACGCCTTCTTCGTCGCTTTCCGCCTGCCTAACCATTTTCGCGCCATCCTCGCCGAAGGCGCCTTCAACGCGGCCTTCGTTCCGGCTTACGCCCGCACGCTCGAACAGTCGGGGCTGAAGGACGCGCGGCTCTTCGCCGACCGCATCGCCGCGGCGCTGCTTGCGATCAACATCGTCCTGCTTGGCCTTGCGCTGCTTTACACGCCGTGGGTCGTCAGCCTGCTGGCCCCAGGCCTCGACCAGGATCCGCTTCGCTACGACCTCGCGGTGACGCTCACCAGGATCACCTTTCCCTCGCTCCTGCTGGTGTCGATGCAGACCATGATCTCGGGCGAACTGAACGCCAATGGCCGGTTCGCCGCGGCGGCTGGGGCTCCGATCCTCCTCAACATCTGCATGATCATAGCCTTGAGCGTCGCCTATTGGTTCCCGAACGCCGGCTATGCCGCCGCGTGGGGTGTGCTCGCCGCCGGTGTGGCGCAAGTCCTGCTGGTGGGTTTTGACGCCGAGCTTCATGGCTTTGGCCTCAGATTCCGCGCGCCGCGCCTCGATGAGCGGACGCGCAAGTTCCTTGGCGCGCTGGGTCCCGCCATCATCGGCGCCGGCGGCGTGCAGCTCGCCTTGTTCGCCGACACGGTGATCGCGTCGTTCCTTCCGACCGGCGCGCTGTCGGCCCTCTATTACGCCGACCGCATCAATCAGCTTCCCATCGGCGTCGTCGGCATCGCCGTCGGCACGGTCCTGTTGCCCGAGATGTCGCGCCGGCTCGCCTCCGGCGACACCCGCGGCGCGGCGCTCGCCCAGGCGCGCGGCATTCAATTGGCGTTGCTGATGACGGTGCCTTCCGTCGCCGCCGCCATTACCGTTCCCGATCTCATCATGCGCGCGCTGTTCGCCCGCGGCGCCTTCACCGCCGCCGATGCCGCGGCGGCCGGGGCGACGCTTTCCGCCTATGCCATCGGCTTGCTGCCCTTCGTCATGATGCGGAGCTTCACCGCGCCGTTCTACGCCCGTGGCGACACCTTGACCCCGGTGAAGGCGGCGCTGATCGCGGCCGCGGTCAACATCGTGCTGAAGGTGGTGCTGATGGGGCCGCTTGCCCAGGTCGGCCTTGCGTTTGCGACCAGCGTCGGTGCCTGGATCAATCTCTCCTTGCTCACCATCTTCGCCCGCCGTAGGGGCTTTGCCGTCTCCGGCGCCGGCCTTCGTCCGGTGATCAAGCTTCTCGTCGCCGGCGCCGTCCTCGCCGGCGCGCTGTTCGTAGGCAACCGCTTTCTGCCTGGGGCTTTAGCCGGGCTTACGCATTTCCGCGAAGAGACGACCCTCGGCATTCTCATCCTTATCGGCGCGGTCGTTTACGCCGCCGCGGTGCTGGTGCTGCTCGGTAAAGGCTGGCTTGGCGGTCTGCTGAAGGATGTTGGCACCGCCGCCGAAGAGGCCCCGGCCAAGGAGGTCGAGCAGCCGAGCCCCGAGGAGGCCTCCGCCGCCTTGCCCGACAACACGCCGCCGCCCGCGATCTAGCCTAAGGCGCAGACCTGAGGTCGGTCAGCTCCACGTCCGACGCGTCGATCGTGCGCCCAAGGAAGATGGCGCCGACCCGGGCGAAGCGCTCAGGCGAATCCGTGGCGAAGAAGCGCATGCTGACGCCTTGGCGGGCCGTCGCATCGCCCGGCTCTGGAGCGCCGAGCGCCACGGCGACCGCAGCGGCCGTGGTCTCGGCGGAATCCACGATGGCGACGCGGGTCCCGATCACCCGGCTGATGGTCGCCGCGAGCACCGGGAAGTGGGTGCAGCCGAGCACGAGCGTGTCCGCCGCGTCCCGGCCGTCGAATAGCGGCAGGAGATAGTCCGCAGCCGCAGCGACCGTGACCGGCGTGTCGGTCCAGCCCTCCTCGGCAAGCGCCACGAACACCTGGCAGGGCTGCTGCACCACCTCGGCGTTGGGGTTGAGCGCGTGGATGGCGCGAAGATAGGCGCCGCCTTTCACCGTGCTCTCGGTCGCGATCACGGCGATGCGGTTGTTGCGCGTGGCGGCAAGCCCGGCTTTGGCGCCGGGCTCGATCACGCCGATGACCGGGACTGGCGCCAGCGCCGCCGAGAGCGGCTCGAGCGCCACCGCGGACGCCGTGTTGCAGGCGACCACCACCATCTTGACGCCTTCGGCGATCAGGAGCCGCGTCGCCTGTAGCGCGTAAGCTGTGACGGTCTCGGCGCTCTTGGTGCCGTAAGGAAGCCGCGCGGTGTCGCCGAGATAGATGAAGCGCTCTTGCGGCAGCCGCGCTGCGAGCGCGCGAAGCACGGTGAGGCCGCCCATGCCGGAATTGAACACCCCGATCGGTCGCGGATCAGGTGCCATCGTGGCGGAAGGCATCGAAATAGAGGTCGAGGAAGCGCCGATAGATCGCCGTGAGCTGCTCGAGGTCCTTGAGCGCCACCCGCTCGTCGATCTTGTGGATGGTCTCGGTCGTGAGCCCGAACTCGATCACCGGGCAGATGTCCTTGATGAAGCGCGCGTCGGAGATGCCGCCGTCGGTTGAGAGCGTCGGCGTCAGCCCGGTGATCTCGCGCACCGCGTGGCTGAAGACGAGGTCGAGGCGCCCGGGCTCGGTGAGAAAGGCCTCACCAGGAGGATCGAAGTCGAGCCGATGCGTGAGCCCGGTGCGGGCAAGCACCTCGGCCGCCTCCCGCGTCAGCTTGGCCCGGAGCGAGCCGGGCGAATGGCTGTCGTTGAACCGAATGTTGAACCGCGCCTCAGCGACCGGCGGAATGACATTGGTGGTCGGATTGCCGACATCGATGCTCGTGACCTCGAAATTCGACGGCGCGAAATAGGCGGTGCCCCCGTCAAGGGGGGTTCCGTAGAAGTGGTCGAGCACCTGGATCAGCCCCTTCACCGGATTGTTGGCGAGATGGGGGTAAGCGACGTGCCCCTGGACGCCGCTGATGGTGAGGCGGCCATTGAGGCTGCCGCGCCGGCCGATCTTGATGGCCTCGCCGAGATGGGCCGTGTTGGTGGGCTCGCCGACAACGGCGTGGTCGGGCCGCTCTCCTTGCTCTCTCATCCAGGCGAGGATCTTGGGGGTGCCGTTGATCGAGGGGCCCTCTTCGTCCCCGGTGATGAGCAGGCTGATCGATCCCGGAAGGCCATCGCCCTTGGCGCGCACGAAATCGAGCGCCGCCGCGGCGAAGGCGGCGATCGCGCCCTTCATGTCCGAGGCGCCGCGGCCATAGAGCACGCCGTCGGCGATCTCGCCGGCAAAGGGGGGATGCTGCCACAGCGATTCCGGCCCCGGCGGTACTACATCGGTGTGTCCGGCGAAGCAGAGATGAGGCTGGTGGGTCCCGACGCGCGCATAGAGATTGTCGACGTCGGGCGTGCCCTCGTCGCTGAAGAGGAGGCGGTGGCAGCGAAACCCGGCCGGCGCCAGCGTCTCTTCCAGCAGGTCGAGGGCGCCGGCGTCCGCCGGCGTGACGCTCGGGCAGCGAATGAGGCCGCGCGCAAGCGCAACCGGGAGGTCTTCCGACTCGGTCATGTCGGCGCCCTCTATAGCGGCTTCGCGGGCCGGTATCGAGGGTCGGCGCGTCAGAGCGTGGCGTCGGCCTCGGAATTGCCGAGCGGGTCAGGACCGAAGCGGTTCGGCCCTTGCGTCCCTCTCAGGATGCCGAGATCGATCAAGATCCAGAGGCTCATGCCGAGGGCAAGCAGACTGAGCGCTGTATAAGGCGCGTTCTTCGGCTCCCTCGCGATGACGCCCACTGTCTCCAGCATGTTCACGCCGTAGAGCGTTGCGAGCGGGAAAAAAGCGAAGAACCCCGGCCGGTCTCGGTCCTGAAAGCGCTTAACCATCAGCGCATAGGTTGGATAAGCGAGCGCGATCGCCACGAGGACGGTCAGCACGACGCTGAGATGCGAGATGCCAAGGAGGAGGACGATCGCCCCGATGGCGACGACGTTCACGGCAGCGAGGATGAGGCTCCCGATCCAGAACCCGGCCCGGCTGATGCGGCCGTCGAGTGACGTGAACAGATATTTGAGGTCCACCTTGGTCTCGCCGCTTGGCTCGTGTGACTGAGCCCCGCCTCAGAGGTTGGCCTCGGCCTCGGGATTGCCGAGTGGGTCCGGACCGAAGCGGTTCGGTCCTCGCGTCCCGCGCAAGAAGCCGAGCTCCACGAACAGCCAGACGCTGAAGGCAAAGGCGACGGCGCCGGTGAGCCCAGCCACAACCACCCAAGGCCCGTCTTGCTCTTTCGGCACGGCAATGGCCACGACGATCATGATCACCGCCAGGAAAACGAGCAGGATCTGGAGGAACACCCAGGCGCCGCTGCGGTCGCGGTCGTGGAGCCGCTTCACGCTGAGCGCGAGGTTGATCCAGAGATTAGCGAGCCCGATCGCTGTGACGGCAGCGCCGAATATACCGGTCGGCGCGATCTCGCCGCTGCTGGGATCGGGAATAAAGGCGCCGGAGGAGTGCGCGAAATATTCGAGCAGAGTTGTGACCATGCCGGCAACGGCGCCGACGGCGACGGTCGCCACCCACCAATAGAGCCGCTGGATGCGGCCTTTGAAGCTGAACAGTAGCGGTCCGGGGTTCATTGTCATCCCGCGGCCCGTCAATCCCGCAACAGTTCGTTGATTGAGGTCTTGGCGCGGGTGCCCTCGTCGACCGTCTTGACGATCACCGCACAATAGAGCGAGGGCCCCGGCGCCCCGTTAGGCAACAGCTTGCCGGGCATGGTCCCGGAGACCACCACGGAAAAAGGCGGAACGCGCCCATAGAAAATCTCGCCGGTGGCGCGGTTGACGATCTTGGTCGATTGCCCGAGATAGACGCCCATCGACAGCACCGATCCCTCGCCGACGATGACGCCTTCGGCAACCTCTGCTCTCGCGCCGATAAAGCAATTATCCTCGATGATCACCGGGTTTGCTTGCAGCGGTTCGAGCACGCCGCCGATGCCGGCGCCGCCGGAAAGATGCACGTTCTTGCCGATCTGCGCGCAGGACCCGACCGTGGCCCAGGTATCGACCATGGTACCGCTGTCGACGCGCGCACCGAGATTGACGAAAGACGGCATCAGCACTGCGCCCGGCGCGATATAGGCGGAGCGGCGCACCACGGCGCCCGGCACCACCCGAAATCCGGCCTCCTTGAAGTCCTTCGCCTTCCAGCGCGTGAACTTGGTCGGGACCTTGTCCCACCAGGCGCCGCCTTCCGGCCCTCCGTCGATCTTGTGCGGATCCTCGAGGCGGAAGGAAAGCAGGATCGCCTTCTTCAGCCACTCATGCACCACCCAGGTGCCGTCGATCTTCTCGGCGACACGGACTTCGCCCTTGTCCAGGAGATCGAGGGTCTCCTCGACGGCGTCGCGCACCACGCCCCGCGTCTTCGCATTGATGTCCGCGGCGTGTTCATAGGCGCTTTCGATGAAGCTCTTGAGATGCTCATGCGTCATGATTGGCGGAGATCCTAAAGGTCAGGTCAGACAGAACTGCGCAGTGGGCGGCGCCTCGCCGGCGCGCTCTTCGTCCGCAGCGCGTGCTACGGCGATGCCGGTGAGGAAGCTCGCCAGCGCATCGGTGCGATGATGGATGTGCGACGGCAGCTCGCTCCAGCCGGCGATGGCGGCGTGCTCGGGATGGTCGGTGCGGCCGCAAGCGACGAGCACCGTGGTCATGCCGACCGCGTGCGCCGTGGCGAGATTGTGCGGCAGGTCGTCGAACATCGCAGCGCTCACGCCGGCGACGCCATGGTGCCCCATGAACCGCTCATAGGCGGCGCGCTCGGGCTTGGGCACGAAGGCCGCGGCATGAATGTCGAACACGTCCTCGAACCGGCCGTCGAGCCCGAGCCTCTCGATCACCTTCTCGGCGTGCTGGCGCGAGCCGTTGGTGAACACGAATTTGCGCCCCGGCAGCGCGTCGAGCGCAAGTCCGAGCTCGGGCGCCGGCATGACCACGCTGAGATCGATGTCATGGACATAATCGAGAAAGAGATCCGGCGGGACGTCGTGGAGCCGCATCAGACCGGCGAGCGTCGTGCCATAGGTGTAGTAGTAGTGCTTCCGCATGCGGTGCGCCTCTTCCGGCGACACGCCGAAGCGCTCGGAGATGAAGGCGCCCATGCGCGTATCGATCTCGGCGAAGAGGTTGCAGTCGGCGGGATAGAGCGTGTTGTCGAGATCGAACACCCAGGCCTCGACATGCTCGAACCCCGCATTGACGTCGGGTGTCTTGCTCATGCCGACCGCCTCGCGCTCGTCCGCCGCGCCCGCCGCTCGATCAGGGTGCCGGCGCCATGCTCGGTGAACAGCTCGAGCAGCACCGCGTGCGGCACCTTGCCGTTGATGATCACCACCGCTTCCACGCCTTCGGCGATCACGTCGAGGCAGCTCTCGATCTTGGGGATCATGCCGCCCGAGATGGTGCCGTCCTCGATCAGAGCCTGCGCCTCCGCGCTCGTCAGCGACTTGATCAGGGCGCCGGACTTGTCAAGCACGCCGTCGACATCGGTCAACAGCAACAGCCGCTTCGCCTTGAGCGCGACCGCAAGGGCCGCAGCGAAGGTGTCGGCGTTGATGTTGAGCGTCTCGCCGTCGGGGCCGACGCCGATCGGCGCCACCACCGGGATCAGGTCCGAATGAATGATCACGTCGATGATATGGGGATCAACCGCAGCTGGGTCACCGACAAAGCCGAGATCGACGATGCGCTCGATATTGGAGTCGGGGTCGCGATAGCGCCGCTCGAGCCGCTTCGCCCGCATCAGATTGGCGTCCTTGCCGGAAATGCCGACGGCCTTGCCGCCCTGGGCGTTGATGGCGCTGACGATCTCCTTATTGACCGAGCCGGCAAGCACCATCTCCACCACCTCGACCGTCTCCCGGTCGGTGACGCGCAAGCCGCCCTTGAACTCCGACCGGATGTTGAGCCGGTCGAGCAGCTGGCCGATTTGCGGGCCACCGCCATGGACCACGATCGGGTTCACGCCGGCCTGCTTGAGGAGCACGATGTCGCGGGCGAAGGCGCGTGCGAGCTCAGGGTCGCCCATGGCGTGGCCGCCATATTTCACCACCACCGTGGCGTTGTCGTAGCGCTGCATGAAGGGCAGCGCCTCGGACAGGATCTTGGCCTTGCCATGAATCGCGGCGAGCTCGCCCGGCACCCCCTTCGGCGCAGGCGGCTCGTTGCGCTTGGCCGCAGATGATTTCGTCTTGCTCACCGGTGTGCTTATAGCGGGGCGCAGGTTAAGAAGACAATCAGCCTGACACTCGACGAGGCTAAGGGTCTAGTCCGTCTAGGAATTCCCCAGCACTCCGGCCACAGCGGCGCGAAGCTCAGGGATCCCCGCGCCGGTCCGGGCCGAGGTGGCGACAATGTCCGGAAAAGCCGCAGGGTGCTTGGCGAGCTCCGCCGCCACCTTGGCTTCGATGGCGACGCGTTCCGGCGCCTTGAGCTTGTCGGCCTTGGTCAGCACCACCTGGTAGGAGACCGCCGCCTCGTCCATCAGCGTCATCGTCTCGCGGTCGTTGGCTTTCAGCCCATGGCGGGCGTCGATGAGCAGGAACACGCGCTTCAGCTCACGCCGGCCCTTGAGATAGTCGCGGATCAGCCGCGTCCAGCCCTTGACCGCGCCCTTCGACGCTCGGGCATAGCCGTAGCCAGGCATGTCCACGAGATGGAATTCGGCATCCTTGCCGAGGGTGAAGAAGTTGAGCTCCCTGGTACGTCCCGGCGTCACCGAGACCCGGGCGAGGCTTTTCCGTCCCGCGAGCGCGTTGATCAGGCTCGATTTGCCGACATTGGAGCGCCCGGCGAAGGCTACTTCGTGGCGGCCGTCTTCGGGCAAGCCGTCGAGGGCGACGACGCCTTTGACGAAGGTGCAGGGGCTCTTGAACAGGGCTTCGCCCCGCGCGATCTCGGACTTGGTGATTTCGCCGCTGGCCACGGTTCACCCCGTGCTCAAGAGCTAGCTCTTGGTCTCGCTCTCGGCGCTGCTCTCGTCGCTCTTCGGCGCCGCCTCGCTCTTGACCCGCTTGGCCCGCCTTGCGGCCTTGGCCTCGCTCTGCGGCGTCTTCGTCGTGTCGCCGCCCCGCTTGAAGCCGAGATTCTCCAGAAGCGGAATATCGACGCCCTGGCGGTACATGATCACCGATTGCTGCAGCACCGACAGCGTGTTGTTCCAGGCCCAGTAGATCACGAGCCCGGCGGGGAAGCCCGCGAGCAGGAAGGTGAAGAACACCGGCATCCAGGCGAAGATCTTCTGCTGCACCGGGTCCGGCGGCGCCGGGTTCAGCTTCATCTGCACCCACATGGTCACGCCCATGATCAGAGGCCAGGCGCCGATCGTGAGGAAATGGCCGACCACCGGCACGGTCGCCGGATCGAACGGGAGCAGTCCGAACAGATTGAACACGCTGGTTGGATCCGGCGCCGACAGGTCCTTGATCCAGCCGAAGAACGGCGCGTGCCGCATCTCGATGGTGACGAACAGCACCTTGTACAGCGAGAAGAACACCGGGATCTGCACCACGATCGGCAGGCAGCCTGAAGCCGGGTTCACCTTCTCCTTCTTGTACATCTCCATCATCGCCTGCTGCGTGCGCATGCGGTCGTCGCCGAAGCGTTCCTTAAGACGGGCCATCTCCGGCTGCAGCTTCTTCATCTTGCTCATCGACACGTAGGATTTGTTGGCGAGCGGAAACAGCACGAGCTTGATGATGAAGGTGACGATGAGGATGGCGAGGCCGAAATTGCCGACGAGCTTGTAGAAATAGTCGAGCGCGAAGAACATCGGCTTGGTCAGGAAATAGAACCAGCCCCAGTCGATCAGGAGATCGAATTTGGGAATGCCGAGCTTGGTCTCGTAGCCATCGACGAGATTGACCTCCTTGGCGCCGGCAAAGACGTGGCCCTTGACCTCCGCCGTGCTGTTGGGCTCGACGGTGACCGGCGCCATCAGGTAATCGCTCTGGAAGCGCTCGTCGCCCGGCGTCGACGAAGTCGCGGCAAAGCGGGCGTCGAAGGTCTTGCCCTCTTCCGGCACCACCACCGCGGCCCAGTATTTGTCGGTGATCCCGAGCCAGCCTGATTCGGCCTTGAATGTCTGGGCCGGGTTGTCGAGCGCCTTCTTGTAGGTGATTTGCTCGAGGCTGCCGTTGGTGACGCCGATCAGCCCCTCATGCAGGATGTAGAAGCTTCGGGTATGGGGGAAGCCGTGTCGGGAGACGAGGCCGAAGGGGTAGAGCGTCACTGCCTCGGAGGTCGTGTTCTCGACCGCGTCGGTGACGGTGAACATGTAGTTCTCGTCGACCGCGACGGTGCGCTTGAAGATCAGCCCCTTGCCGTTGTCGTAAGTGAGGGTGAGCGGCGATTGCGGCGTGAGGGTCGCGCCCTGAGCCGCTTGCCACACCGTATCCGGCCCGGGAACATCGACCTTGCTTTCGGCCCCGGCGACCCAGCCCTGCTCGCTGTAATAGGCGTCGGGCGCGCCTGACGGCGACAGCAGCACGACGTTGGGGCTCGTCGGCTCGACCGTCTCCCGATACTTCTTGAGCACCACATCGTCGATGCGCGCGCCCTTGAGGTTGATGGATCCTTTGATGCTCGGCGTGTCGATGGGGACGCGGGGTGAGGCCGCGATCGCTTCTTCGCGGGATATCGTCGACGCTTGCGGGGCGTTTGGCGCGGGCTGCGCGGCGCTCCCTGGGGCAGGGGCGTTCGATTCAGCGCCAGGCGCTTGCGGACCGGGCGTCGCCTGTGACGGCTGCTGTTGTTGTTCCTTCTGCGCCGTTTGCTTGCCCGCCTCTACAGGCGGCTTCGACGGCACGAAGAAGTACTGCCACGCGAACAGCACGGCCATGGACAAAACGATAGCGAGGATGAAATTGCGATTATTGTCGTCCATGTCGCTTTACTGTTGGCCGGGCTTGGCGCGACTGTTGGCCGGGCTTGGCGCGGCCGCGTGGCAGGGGCGGTTGGGAATCCCGTCTGAGACTGTTCGGCGCTCGTCGGGGCCTCGGCGCCTGATGGACCTTGGCGAGCGCCCGCTCAAGATCCCTGGTAATCTCAGCGAAGGGCCGTTGTACCGTGCCTGCCCTCGCGATCAAGACATAATCGTAGCCGGGCGTGGCGTGCTTTGGTGCCACGAGACGAACCGCTTCCTTGAGGCGCCGGCGCGCCCGATTGCGCACCACCGCGCCGCCGAGGCTCTTGGTCGCAGTGAAGCCGAAGCGCGCAACCTCGCGCTCTGCCTCTGCCGCCTCTTCGCGCCGGATGGCTTGCAACACGAGGGTCGGCGCGGCAAAGCGCGTTCCGTCCCTGGCATGCAGGAATTCGTCGCGGGTCTTGAGGCGTCCGATTGCCGTCACCGGGGAGGCGGGGCAAGCGCTCTCGCGGCCGATCAAGCCGACAGACGCTTGCGCCCCTTGGCTCTGCGCCGTGCCAGCACCTTCCGGCCGCCGACGGTCGCCATGCGGGCGCGAAAACCGTGGCGCCGCTTGCGGACGAGCCGCGATGGTTGGTAGGTGCGTTTCACGAAAAAAACTCCGATAAGCGCTGGGTTCGGCGCTTATAGGTGCCGAAACTGGCCAAGTCAATCCGAGGCGGGCACGCGCGTTTATCTCGCGCTCACTATTAAAGCAGCGCCGATCCCTCCCGGCTTAGAGGGAGGGATCGTTCGCAAGATCCGGGCTCTATTCCGGCTGATCGTCTTGGGGCGCCTCGTCATCGGGGGAGGCACCCTCATCGTCCGGCGACATGGCGCCGTCACCGGACTGATCATCCCCGCCGCCTTCGTCAGTGGCGTCAGGCTGGTCCTCCTCGTCAGGATTGGTCGCATCAGGCTGATCCTGGTCGTCAGGATTGGTCGCGTCGGGCTGGTCCTCGCCGCCTTGATCGGTGGCGTCGGGCTGATCCTCGCCGCCTTGATCGGTGGCATCAGGCTGATCCTGGTCGTCAGGATCGGTGGCGTCGGGTTGATCCTGGTCGCCGGGATCGGCCGCCGGCGCTCCCGACTGTCCGTAGCTGTCGTCCGAGGATGCGGGATCGCCCGCGACAGCGACGCCGCTTCCGCCATAGAGCAGGCAACCAATTGCCAAAAAGGCCAAAGCACAAAGCCGCACACCCATGGTAGTTCCTCCTCTAGAGGCGTGAGCGCCTGGGGGGCCGGGATCATAGCGGTGAGCGCGATTCGCCAAACTGCGACAAGAAGGCTTGCCCAATCACGACTGGTTACAGACCATCACGATGGCGGGATTGGTGGTTCCGTACCCGGGGCGCGGTCGCCTATGAGTGATGCTATGGCGGAGCGAGGAAGGGCAGCTAAGGTGGACGCGCCGGCCAAGAGCGGAACCATGAGCTCCTGGCTCAAGCGGCTGTGGCCGCTGTTGCTCCTGATCGCCGCCATGGCCTTCGTCTTCGCTATGGGCTGGCATCGCTATCTCACCTTGGAGGAGCTTGCCAGCCGCCGCGATGCGCTGCGCGGGGCGATCGCCGCCAACACGCCGCTCGCCCTGCTTGTGTTCATGGGCATCTACGCCGCGTCGGTTGCCCTGTCGTTGCCCGGCGCCGGCGTGCTCACGCTCGCCGGCGGCTTCCTGTTCGGCTGGTTGTTGGGCGGCGTTGCCGCGATCATCGCCGCGACCGCGGGCGCCGCTATCATATTTCTCATCGCCAAGACGTCGGTTGGTGAGCTGCTCGCAGCCCGCGCCGGTCCCTGGCTCGAGCGGCTCCGCGACGGCTTTCAGGAGAATGCCTTCAGCTATCTCCTGTTCCTGCGTCTCGTCCCTATCTTCCCGTTCTGGCTCGTCAATCTGGCTCCGGCGCTGCTCGGCGTCAGCTTCTCGACCTATGTGCTCGCCACCGTCATCGGCATCATTCCCGGAAGTTTTGCCTATGCCATTGCCGGCAAAGGTCTCGACAGCGTCATCGCCGCGCAGCAAGCAATGCACCAATCCTGCCTTGCCAAGATGGGACCAGATGCGGAAAAGTTATGCCCGTTCAAGATCGACCCTGGAGCGCTGCTGACGCCTGGGCTGATCGCGGGCTTTGTTGCGCTTGGCGTCGTGGCGTTGATCCCCATCGTGGTCAAGCGCTTCCGGCGCAGGGCCGCCTCAAGGGCGTAAGCCACGGGGGAGAGGGATAACATGGAGGAGGTGCTGAAACCGGACCTCTGCGTGATTGGCGCAGGGTCGGGAGGCCTCTCCGTGGCCGCCGCTGCGGCGCAATTCGGTGTGCCCGTCGTGCTCATCGAAAAAGGGCGCATGGGCGGCGACTGTCTCAATTATGGCTGCGTGCCGTCGAAGGCGTTGCTCGCCGCCGGCAAGCGCGCCGATGCGGTGCGCACGGCGTCGACCTTCGGCATCGACGTCATCGAAGCCCAGGTCGATCACGCCCGCGTCCATGACCATGTCCACGGCGTTATCGCCGCCATCGCCCCGAACGATTCCGTCGAGCGCTTCACCGGGCTCGGCGTCCGCGTCATCGAGGCGCAAGCGAGTTTCCTCGACAAGAACACCGTTGAGGCCGGCCGCTTCCTCATCCGTGCCCGCCGTTTCGTCGTCGCCACCGGCTCCTCGCCCGTGATCCCGCCGATCCCGGGCCTCGACGAAGTGCCCTATTACACCAACGAGACCATCTTCGACGTGAGCGAGCGCATCCAGCACCTGATCGTGCTCGGCGGCGGTCCCATCGGCATGGAGATCGCCCAAGCCCACCGCATGCTCGGCGCCCACGTCACCGTGATCGATGCCGCGACCATCCTCGGCCGCGAGGATCCCGAAGCGGCCCGCATCGTCATCGACCGCTTCACCGATTCCGGGATCATGCTCAAGCCGGGAACGCGGGTCGAGCGGGTCGAGAAGGCGGTTCAGGGTATCGGCGTCCATGTCGGCAAGCAGGGCGAGACCGAGATCATCAAGGGCAGCCATCTCCTCGTCGCCACCGGTCGCAAGCCGACCGTCAAGGGCTTGAGCCTCGAGCGCGCCGGGATCGTGTTCGATGCCCGCGGCATCAAGGTCAATTCGCGCCTCAGGACCACGAACCCCCGCGTCTACGCCATCGGCGACGTCATCGGCGGCCAGCAATTCACCCATCTCGCCAACTACCACGCTGGCATCGTCATCCGGAACGTGCTGTTTCGCATGCGCGCCAAGGTCGGGGCCGCGATCCCGCGCGTCACCTTCACCGACCCGGAGCTCGCCCAGATCGGCCTTACCGAGGCCGAAGCCCGCACCCGCTACCGCCGCCGCATCCGCATCTTGCGCTGGCCCTACGCCGATAATGACCGCGCCCAGGCCGAGCATGTCACGCACGGCTTCATCAAGGTCATCACCAGGCCCGATGGCCGCATCCTCGGCTGCACCATCGTCGGCGCCGAGGCGGGTGAATTGATCCAGCTCTGGGTCATGGCGCTCGCCAAGGACATGCGCATCGGCGATCTCACCGGCCTCGTCCTGCCCTATCCGACGCTTTCGGAGCTGTCGAAGCGGGTGGCCTATACCTTCTATCAGCCGACCCTAACCAAGCGCTGGCTGCGCACCATCATCGACCTGTTGCGCCGGTTAGGCTAAGATTTGGCAGGCGGGTAAGGCCTTTGCGGTAAGGCGCTTGAAGGTGGAAGCGAACCAGGAGACCCCGAGCCCCCAAGAGCGCGCGCCGCGTTCGCGGCGCTTTGTCCTCGGGCTGTCCGGCAAATTGCTGATCCTCACCATCCTGTTCGTCATGGTGGCAGAGGTGCTCGTGTTCGTGCCCTCGGTGTCGAACTTCCGGCGGCAATGGCTGACGGCGCGTCTCGAGGATGCCCAGATCGCGGCGCTCGCCGCCGAGGCCGCACCCGGCGGCCAGTTGCCGAAGATGCTCCGCGACGAACTCCTGAAGAGCGCCAAGGTCAAGGCCATCGCCGTGAAGCGCACCGATTCCCGCCGGTTGATCCTCGAGGAGGACATGCCGGCCGAGATCGACGCCTCCTATGATCTCCGCGACGCCTCCTGGCTCGCGCTGATCGCCGACGCGCTGATGGTCTATGCCGAGCCGAGCGACCGCGTCATTCGCGTCGTCGGCCAGCCCGGCTTCGGCGCTGGCCTCTTCATCGAGGTGGTGATGGAGGAGGCGCCGTTGCACGCGGCGATGATCCATTACGGCCTCGACATTCTTGGCCTCTCGATCCTGATCTCGATCATCACCGCGGCGCTGGTCTATCTCACCCTCGACACTCTCCTGGTGAAGCCGATGACCAAGCTCACCTGGAACATGGTGCGCTTCAGCGCGAGGCCCGAGGACCCGACCCGCATCATCACCCCCTCCGAGCGCCGCGACGAGATCGGCATGGCCGAACGCGAGTTGGCGGCGATGCAGGCCGAGCTTGCCGGCACCCTCACTCAGAAGAGCAGGCTCGCAGCACTCGGTCTTGCCGTGAGCAAGATCAGCCACGACCTCCGCAACATGCTGTCCTCGGCGCAGCTTCTGTCCGACCGCCTCGGCACGGTGAAGGACGAGCGCGTGCAGCAATTGGTGCCGAAGCTGCTCGCCTCGCTCGACCGCGCCATCAGGCTTTGCGCCCGCACCCTCGATTTCGGCCAAGCCCAGGAAGTGCCCCCCCGGCGCATGCAGTTTCCGCTGGCGCCGCTCGTCGCCGAGGTCGGCGAGGGGCTCGGGCTGCCGCGTCCTGAGCGCATCGACTGGCTGCTCGAGATCGAGCCCGACATTCATGTCGACGCCGACCGCGACCAGCTCTACCGCGTCTTGAGCAATCTCACCCGGAACGCGGTGCAGGCGCTGGAGAGCAAGGGCGAGGAGGGCGGCGAAATCGTTATCTCGGCGCGCCGCGAGGGCTCGGTCACCCTGATCGAGGTCAAGGATACGGGACCTGGCGTGCCGGAGCGTGCCAAGGCACATCTGTTCGAGGCGTTCCAGAGCGTGGCGCGGAAGGACGGCACCGGGCTCGGCCTCGCCATCGCTGCCGAGCTTGTCAACGCTCATGGCGGCCAGATCGCCCTGATCAGCAATGAGGGCGGCGCCACCTTCCAGATCGTCATCCCCGACGTCGTGGTCGAGCTTCAGCGCGCGCGGCGCCGCAGCGCCTGAGACACATCATCCTGCGATGCCGGTTAGAAAGACGAAGCCGGCATATCCGCTGCGGATCTCCCGCTCAACGATGCCAATCCTTTCAGCCTTGATGCTATGTGCGTGTTGCGCAAACACGCGCTCTATGGACTCCGCCGAAAGCTGCAACACCGGAAACCGGCGGTCTGCTACGACGTAGCCTGACGACCGCACCAGAAAGGCCGCAGCCAGCGTACCACCTGGCCTTACGCAACGCGCGAAGGCGGCACAGGCTGCTTCGAACTCGTCTTGGCGCTCCGTGATCGATTCCGCGCAGAAGAACATGGTGGCAGCATCCCATGAGCGCTCCGGAAGTTCGAAGATTGAGCCCTGCCTGACGACGGTTTTGGCGCGTAGGATCGGGATGGGATCTTCTGGAAGCAAAGTGGGCTGATAGGCTTCGCGCGTCACGGCCCAGAAATGACGCCATTGCGGGCGCATCTCCTGTCGACGCAACTCGGCTTCGAGCCAGGCAACGTTGCTTTCCGCAAACTCCCACGCCGTCAGGTGTCGGGCTCGAGGTAAGGCGCAGAAAAATGGAATGAGGTTCGGCCCCGTGCCGACATCGACCACGTCCAACTCAGCATCGGTCGGGTGCGCCCGCTTCATGGCCTCGACGGCGCAGCGGATCACCAGTTCGTCGTCGGGGTGTGGCTCCCCATAGTAGTGCTGGAAGTAAGCTTCGGAATCGAACTGCGCCCATTGATAATCGGCATTGCCGGAGGGCGACGACTCAGTACGGTTCTGGGGCGATCTTTCAACCACGACGCGCTCCTGGGAACTTGCCGGCTTAGATTTCGCGGGTTACTCGCGAAAAACAAGTCTCAAAAGCGCGTATCGGCACTAACCCGCGGCGCGCGCGGGCGCGAACCGCCGGGGCTCGAATGCGCCAAGAAGCTCGGCCATCTCATCCGCGGGGAGCGGCTTGGAGAACAAAAATCCCTGCAACTCGGTGCAGCCGAATTGCGTCATCATCAGCGCTTCGACTTCGGTCTCGACGCCTTCGGCCACGATGTTCACGCCGAGTCCGCGGCCGAGTGTGACCACTGACTGAACGATCCTACGCGATGCCTCAACCTTGGAGACGCTGCTGACGAACGTACGATCGATTTTTATCTTGTCGAACTTGAAATTGCAGAGATACGCAAGGCTGGCATACCCGGTGCCGAAGTCGTCGAGGGCAGTCTTGAAACCCATGGCACGGATGGCTTCGAGGATGGCGCCGGTGTGCTCTGTCGCTTCCAGCAACACGCCCTCGGTGATCTCGAGAACGATACGGCTGGGCTCGACTCCGTGCTTCGCGATCAATGAGCTCAGGGTAGCTTTCAGGTCGACGTGACGGAATTGAACCGGTGAAAGATTTATCGCGACTTCGAGGCCGGGCCAGCGTCTGGCATCGGCCATCGCGCGGTCCAAAACCCATTCCCCCAGCGCGGGAAGGAACCCGGAACTTTCCGCAATAGGAATGAAGGTCGCCGGCGAGACGTCGCCGTGCACGGGATGACGCCATCTCAATAGCGCCTCGACACCGACGATGCCGCCGGTGAGGCACGAAATGATTGGCTGATAATTGAGGCGCAGCGTGTTTGATTCCAGCGCGGCGCGGAGGTCCAGTTCGATCGAGCGACGCCGCTCAACCTCGTCTGCCATCTCGGGTGTGAAAACCACGGCGCGATCTCGGCCTTCGTTCTTGGCCTGATAAAGAGCGATGTCGGCGTGACGCATGAGTTCGTCTGCGGTGATGCCGTCATCGGGCGCAATGGCAATGCCCACTGAAACGGTTACCCGGATGTTTTGACCGTTGATGGCGAAGGGTGATGCGAAAGCTTGCGCCACGCGTTCCGCCAGCAGGCGACCAAGGTCCGGACCTGCAGGGACGCTGAGAATCACAAACTCATCACCGCCAAAGCGGGAGAGAAAATCCTTTGGTCTCAAACGCGTCTTCAACCGGGCCGCGACCGCCCTGATGAGATGGTCACCGGCCTCGTGGCCAAGCGTGTCGTTGATGTCCTTGAAGCGATCGATATCGAGATAGGCGGCGACAGCGCGGCCGTCGCGCCGCTCGCCACCATTTAGAAACGCCTCGATCTTCTCGACCATCTGTACGCGGTTCGGCAATCCCGACAAGGCGTCGTGCTTGGCTTCGTACCTCGCCTGCCGTTCCCGCCGCGCGAGTTGCTCAGAGGCACGCCGGAGGCGTCGCAGGATGGTCATGGAAAGGATACCTGTGCCGATAACGCCGAGCGCTACCAGCGGGAGAATGATCGTTAGCAGAACCTGTCCGGGGCGCCGTGTCGTCCAGGACAGAAATCCGACAGGACTGCCATCGTCGCCGACAAAGGCCTCAGATACGATGCCGTCGCCGGTTTTCCGGGCGGCGCCGAGTGCCAAATCGTTCAAGAGCAGTGAGCGGCCGATCTCGGCGATGAAAGCCTCGTCGATATAGGTGATGCTGATCAGAAGATTTGGCGTCTTCTTGAGGAGACCCATATCGACGTTGGGCACGATCGTCAGAGCGGCGATGACCGCGGGGCGGCCCTCTACGGAAATGATGTGCCCTGCCCAACGCGCCACCTTCACGGCGCCGGCAAGAACCCGGTAGTTGCTTTGCGACTTACTGAAATTGTCTGGGCGGGTTTTGAGGTCCGAATGGTTGCCGCGCCTCGCCTCGAAAATAATCTTCTCAAGGGCCGGACGCCGACGCTCGAACGCTGAAGGATCGCGTCGTTCGGAATTTAGAAATGAATAGAGCGGGTGATCCTGCCCATTGAGGATGTAGACCTCATCATGACCGTAGGTCTCGGTGAGGAAGATGCCGAAATTTGCGTCGACGAAATCGAGGTCGATGGCTTCGTCCGTGATCTTGAGGACCGAGTCATCCCACCAAGCAACACTCTTCTGCTCGTTGAGCGCGCGGGCGATGCTTTGATTCAGGGCATTGTCGAGGAGAGTGCGTTCGCGCTCGGTTGCCGTTTCGTTGGCCGACCACCCGGCATAGGCAATGATCGCGAGCAGCAACACGCCGAAGAATGCGATGGCCGCACCGATAGTTTTCGTCAACCGGTGCAGATCACCGCTGAAATGAAATGCACTCTCGAGATTTGGCACAATCGTAATCCACCGGAGAACAAAGCAGGGACAGTATTGAGATGGCCGTCGCAAAGCTGTCCTTCCGTCGTCCCTAAAAAGGCCGACGCGCTTTGCAGTTACACAGTAGTGGTAAACCTCTTTGTCGCGTTGCGACCGATGCCGCTACCCCGAGGGCGCCCGATAATGCTCCAACCGGCGGCCGTCGGGAAACATACCCGGCGTTAACCATTAACGAATTGCGGCATAATCCTTTCCGCATTATTAAGGTTACCGTCCGAGCCGGGCGCCAACGTCTTGGCCCTGCTTGTCGTGCGGCGTTTTCGACATTGGTGCAGTACCCGGAAATGTTGGGCAATCTCGTCATTCGCTCCCGCGCGGACAGCCCGGGATTAATGAAGGCGGCGCGCGCGATCGAGCAGGCCGCTTGGAACGAGCTTGGCTATCTGAACTATACGCGCGCCCATTATGAGCATTACCCGGAGCTCCTCGAGATCTATTCGGATTATCAGCTCTGCCTGGTCGACGAGGAGACGGACTACCCGGTTGCCGTAGCGAACTGCGTCCCGTTTGTCTGCTCTAGTTCGGATGACTTGCCGCCGGAAGGCTGGGATTGGGTCGTCGAGAGTGCTGCTCGCTCCAGAGGTGGACACGCCAACATGCTTGGGGCGCTGGCCATCTCGGTGCCCGCGGTCCACCGGTCCAAGGGTTATGCCCGGCTCATGATCCGCTGCCTCATCGACCTCGCGGAGCGCAAGGGACTGCGCGGTTTGGTGGCTCCGGTCCGGCCTTCGGCCAAGGTGCACCATCCCTGGGTGCCGATACTGGAGTACATCAATTGGATCGACGAAAGCGGCCGCGTTTATGACCCATGGCTGCGCAGCCATCTCTCCGCCGGCGGCAAGCTCATCGGTCCCTGCGAGCGGTCGATGGTCGTACATGAGCCCATCGCGTTCTGGGAGAATTGGTCGAAGCAGAAGTTTGAACAATCGGGCGCGTATGCGCTCGAAGGCGCGATTGCGCCGGTTGAGATCAATCTTGATCGTGGGACCGGCACTTATGAGGAGCCCAACGTCTGGGTGGCCTACGAGGCCTGAGATCATTCGATACGTCGTGACGCTCTGCCACTGTTCGTCGTTAGATTGATCTCCGTTCATCGTGCGCTGCAATTCCGGCCACCTGGACAAGGAGGGCTCAATGTCCCTGGTCATGGTCTACCTGTGTTTAGCTGTGGCGATCCTGACCGAGGTCATCGCCACGACCGCGCTCGCAGCATCCGACGGTTTATCCAAGCCCCTCCCAAGCATAATATCGGTCGTTTGTTTCGTCGCCGCGTTTTGGCTGCTCGCATTCCCGCTTCGCACGATGCCGACCGGGATCGTTTATGCGATCTGGTCGGGATTGGGGATCGTCCTGATAACGGCCGTTGCCTGGGTCTGGGCCAAGCAGCCGCTGGACGGACCGGCACTCGTCGGCATCGCCCTGATCACCGCAGGCGTGATCGTCATGAACGTGTTCTCGAAATCCGGCCTCCATTGACCGGAACCGCCCGGCAAGAAGTCAACGGATAGGTTGCGTCCCCCGGGGCGCGGGGTGAGGGGGAAGCGAAGGGTATGCTTGCCTTCGCCGGGGCGAGCCATTAGGTAGCAAGGGTTGGCCGCCCCTTGGCGGCCCGTCTTTTCTGCCCCCTCGCGGCAGGCTTGACTGGAAGCGCCCGTAGCTCAGCTGGATAGAGCACCAGACTACGAATTTGGGGGTCAGGAGTTCGAATCTCTTCGGGCGCGCCATTTCTAGCAGGCTGACGCTTCAGCAGATTGCTTCCTTCGAGCTTCGGCCCTAGCGCCCCAGCGCTTACCGCAAGCCATGCCGCGGTGGTTGTGGGCACGGCGCCTAAGGGAAGTGATAAAACTGATCGTTCAGATACTTGAGCAGGTCCTGCGTTTCGCTCGCGGAGAATTCTTTTTTTGCCATATGCGTGCAGTTGGCCACCTGCTTCGTCAGCGCATCCAACGACTGAACGTGCCGGTCCTTGCGCGTGAAGACGCTGCTGTCGTGGCATTCGACGCAGTTCGCCTCGTACAAGCGCTTGCCGTCGGCGCTGTCGCCCGGCAACGGGGCGGCGTAAGCGCTCGGCATCAGCAGCATCAATGATGCGCCCAACATAATCCTTCTCATGGGTTTGCCTCCGGCGTTTGGCACCCTCCATCTTACCCGAGTATTCAGCGTTAGGGGTTGGGATGGCGGGCACGCGGCAAATCGGCCCGGACCGCCAATGCAGGCTTGCGATCCTGTATGGTCAGCCGGAAGCAAAGACAGGGAGGTCAGCCGATGCGTATGATGCTGAAGATCATAATCCCGACAAACTCGGGCAATCGCGCCATCAAGGACGGAACGTTGGCCAAGGTGCTTGAAGGCACGATGAGCAGGCTTGACGCCGAGGCGGCTTATTTCGTTGCCGAAGGCGGCTTGCGCTCGGCCATGATATTTTTCGATATGCGCGACTCGGCGGATATTCCGCGGATTGTCGAGCCCTTGTTCATGGGCATCGACGCCGAGGTCGAGCTTGTGCCCGTCATGAACGCGGACGATCTGCGCAAGGGACTGAAAGCCGCGATGGAAGCCATGTGAACGGGGCTATGAAGCCTCGGCCATGGCTGCCATGATCGTCTCCTCGTGGGCTGTCACGGACGCTTCATCGCCCGCGGGTGATCGCCTCGACCTGTAACCCAGTAGTGAGATAGCACCTCTCCCGTTCTCGGCATGGCCCCGACCTACATTCGCTGGTTCGATGACGTCGGTACCGGCGACGTGGCCTCCGTCGGCGGCAAGAACGCCTCGCTCGGCGAGATGGTGCGTAATCTTGGCCGCTACGGCATCAAGGTGCCGCCCGGTTTCGCCATCACCGCCGACGGTTATCGACGGTTCCTCGACGCCAATACTCTCCGGCCGGCCATTGCCGCTCGTCTCGCCGAGCTCGCGAGCGGAAAGGCTTCCGTCGCCGAGACCGGACCAGCGATCCGGGCCGTAATCGAGGACGGCGCCTGGCCGGAGGATCTCGCCGGCGCTATTTGCCAAGCCTACCGCGATTTATCGCAGCGCCTCGGCGTGGCCGAAGCCGACGTGGCGGTGCGGTCCAGCGCCACGGCCGAGGACCTGCCCGAAGCGAGTTTTGCCGGCCAGCAGGAAAGCTTCCTCAACATTCGCGGCGAGACCGCCCTCCTTGACGCTTGCCGCCACTGCCTCGCCTCCCTCTTCACCGACCGTGCCATCAGCTATCGCGAGACCAAGGGGTTTGATCACCTCGAGGTCGCGCTTGCCATCGGCGTGCAGCAGATGGTGCGGTCCGACCTCGCCGGCTCGGGCGTCATGTTTTCGATCGATCCCGAGACGGGATTCGACCGTGTCGTTCTGATCAACGCCGCGTGGGGCCTTGGCGAGAACGTCGTGCAGGGGACCGTCGATCCCGACGAGTACCAGGTCTTCAAGCCTCTTCTCGGCGAGCCCGCACTCAAGCCGATCATCTACAAGCGTTGCGGCGAGAAGGCGCTGCGCATGATCTATGCGCAAGACGGCGACGAGCCGACGCGCAACGTTGAGACCTCGGACGCGGAACGCCGGGCCTACGTCCTTACCGACGAGGAGATCTTGCAGCTTGCCCGCTCGGCCGCTGCCATCGAGCACCACTATGGCTGGCCGATGGACATCGAGTGGGCCAAGGACGGCAGGAGCGGCGAGATATTCATCGTCCAGGCCCGCCCCGAGACCGTGGTGTCACGCCGGGAGCCTGGTCTTCAGCGCACCTACCGCATTACGCAAAAAGGCAGAGAGCTGGTCTCGGGACTGAGCGTCGGCCTGGGCGTGGTGACCGGCCCCGTCTGCGTCATTCGCGACCCCAAGCATATTAGCCGCTTCGTGCCGGGAATGGTGCTGGTGACCACCACCACCAACCCGGATTGGGTGCCGATCATGAAACGGGCAGCCGCAATTATCACCGATCGCGGCGGCCGCACCTCTCATGCCGCCATTGTCAGCCGCGAGCTTGGGCTCCCGGCGATCGTCGGCACCGGAAACGCCACCAAGGTCCTGCAGCCGGACCAATACGTCACGGTGTCCTGTGCCGAGGGGGATCTGGGCTTCGTCTATGAAGGTGTTGCCGAGATTGTCACCGAAGAGATGGATGTGAGGTCGATTCCGGCGACGCGCACCAAGGTGATGTTGAACTTGGCCAATCCCGCGGCCGCGTTTCGCTGGTGGCAGCTTCCGGCCGACGGGGTGGGGCTGGCGCGGATGGAATTCGTGATCGCCAATCAAGTCAAGGTGCATCCCATGGCGCTCGTCCATTTCGATGCGCTGACGGACGGCAAGGCCGCGAAGGCGATTGCCGCGCTCACGCGTGGCTACGAGCGCAAGGCTGATTACTTTGTCGATCGGCTCTCACTCGGGCTCGCGCGAATTGCCGCGGCGCATTACCCGCATCCGGTGATTATCAGGATGAGTGATTTCAAGACCAATGAGTACGCCAATCTGATTGGTGGCGCCGAGTTCGAGCCGAACGAGGAAAATCCGATGCTCGGCTTTCGCGGCGCCTCGCGTTACTACTCGTCCCGATATCGGGACGGGTTCGCATTGGAATGCCGCGCCATCCGCCGGTTGAGGGAGGAGATGGGCTTCACCAACGTCGTGGTGATGATTTCGTTCTGCCGCTCCCCCGAGGAGGCCGATCGCGTGCTTGAGGTCATGGCGGAGGAAGGTCTCGAGCGCGGCAAGAACGGGCTCGAGGTCTATGTGATGTGCGAGATTCCCTCGAACGTGATCCTCGCTGCTGCTTTTGCCGAGCGCTTCGACGGCTTTTCAATCGGCTCCAACGACTTGACCCAACTCACGCTTGGCGTTGATCGCGACTCTGAGCTGCTGGCGAGCCTGTTCGACGAGCAAAACGAGGCCGTCAAATGGATGATCCGCCGCAGCATTGAGCAAGCTCACAAGGCCGGCGTCAAAGTGGGGTTGTGCGGGCAGGCCCCAAGCAATCATCCGGCGTTCGCGGAGTTTCTCGTCAAGTGCGGCATCGATTCGATCTCGGTGACCCCCGACAGCTTCGTCACCGTGAAGCAGCATGTGGCCGAGGCTGAAGCGCGTGATGCCGGGGAGTGAGGGCGGGGGCGCCGAGGCCACACGCGCTCAACCCCGCGTCGTTGTCATGACGACGATGTATTCGCACACATATTGACTGGGGTTGGCGTCGTCGCGGCGGCGGTTGGCCTCGACCCGGATGCCGTGACGCTCGGGGTCATGGGTGCTGCGGAACGGAAAGAACGGCTTGTTGCGATGAGGGTCGTTGGGATCGGCGGTGACGAAACTCGCGTTGACGACGAAGTTGCCCAGCGCGACGTCGGACGGGACAGGGATCAGTGCCGATCGCGTGTTCTGACGCGCCGGGTCCTCGGGCATGTCGGCCAGCACGCGCCCGAATAAGGTTAATTTGCCATCGCCGCGGTCGATGAGCTCGCTGAAGCAGTCTTTGCCCACGGCAATCCTCTCAAGCGTTTCGGCCAAAATCCGCGGCGCTGCGTGGCCCAGTACGCGCGCCACACTTCGCCACTAACCTTAACGAACATCTCCTCATTCTTGCCCCGTTTTGGCACGGGTTCGTTGCTCCTGTCTCCTCAACGAATGCGAATCGACCGCGTTCATCGCAACGGGAGACACGACAATGAAGCGCTATGCGATTTTTGCCCTTGCCCTTTCGGCCCTGGCACCATCGGCCTTCGCCGAAGGCTCCGTCGTCGCCACCTGGTACGGCAACGAGCTTCGCGGCAACCGCACCGCCTCCGGCGAGATGTTCAATCCTGATGGATTGACGGCCGCCCACAAGACGCTCCCGCTCGGCACCTGCCTTGTGGTCGCCAATCCGAAGACAGGTAAATCGGTCAAGGTGCGGGTCAACGATCGCGGCCCTTACACCAAGGGCGTGAGCCTCGATCTCTCCGCCGGTGCGGCGCGGGCGATCGGCATGCGGTCGACGCAGAGCGTCTCCATGCGCCGCTGTGGATAGCTCGCGCATCGGCACGAGTCTTCAGTCGAGCCCTGCGGCGACGCGCTCGAGGCCGGCGATCATCTTCTGCCACCCGAACTTGGCGCCCTGGTACGCTTGCTGCTG
This sequence comes from uncultured Alphaproteobacteria bacterium, assembly GCA_963732955.1. Lineage (GTDB taxonomy): Bacteria > Pseudomonadota > Alphaproteobacteria > Rhizobiales > Methyloligellaceae > Methyloceanibacter. The sequence goes on along the minus strand of CAVTBH010000003.1, from coordinate 1,027,383 downwards.
ATCCGGCCGGAAGCCCGACTGCTCCATGCGCAGGTGGGTCCCCGTGCTCGTAGGGGCGAGAGTCCAAGTGACGACACTCTCGAGACCATAGGCCCCCCACGTGTAAGACAGCGTCTTGTTCGGCTCGACTGCCAGGACCTGACAGTCGACAGCGCCCCAGTCTGCGCGAAGATTGAAACGGTGGTCCACGACAGGCTTGAAGTCGTTCTTCATGAGCCACTCCTCGATCAGGTGCGGTTGCGTGAGCGCGCGCCAGATCTTTTCCGGCGGAAAAGGTACCTCCCGTTCGATAACGACAGAGAGAATTTCGGTCGAGGTTTCGTTCATTGGTCCATCCTCTTCAACAGATCTTCGAGGCGATCGAACCGGTCGCCCCAGAACGCGGCGTAGAGGTTCAGCCAGTCGATCAGCGGCGTTAGGGCCTGGGGCCGCGCGCGGTAATGGGTTTCCCGCCCGTCGCGCCGGCCGCGGACGAGGCCGGCCTGCTTGAGAATGCCGAGATGCTTCGAGACCATCGGCTGCGAGACGCCGGCGTGGTCGGTGAGGGCCCGCACCGTCAATTCGCCCTCGCGGCTCAGTCGCTCGAAAATGGCCCTGCGGGTCGGATCGGCGAGGCCGCTGAAAAGCTCGGTTGGCGTCGAGACCATGACAAACTAATAACCGAACGGTTATGAATTGTCAAACCCTCGACGTCAGGCCGCTTCGGCTTCGACTTCCCAGCGGGTGTTCCACCACATCCACTGCTCGGGGGCTTCGCGGATCCACGCCTCGAACTGCGCGAAGATGGCGGTGGTCATGGCCTTGATGTCATCAGCGCGATTCTCGGTGCGCTCGATCTTGAGTTCCTTGAGCTCCACGCGAAATCGGCTGCCATGGCCGATCCGTAAGCAGCGCGCCATCCACACCCGCGCGCCGACGTGGCGAGCGATCATCGAGGGCACCGGCGTGAATTTCGCCTCTCTGCCGAAAAATGGAATGGCGATGCCGCGGCGATCGACCTGGTCGAGCACGAACGCCAAATTTCCGCCTTGGCGGACGTAGCCCGTGATCAGCCGCGCCGTTCTTTGCCCTCCCGGTCCGGCATCGTGCGCCGTTCCCTTGGTGAACAGCCCGCCGGAGTAGAGATGCTCGCGCTGCTTGAGCAGCGTCCGATCGACGTAAGGATTGGTCAGGGGCCGGTAGACGCCGGCCGGATTGCCGCCGCAGAGCGAGCAGCCCGCGGCGGCAAGCTCCCAATTGCCCATATGCAAGGTGACGCCGATCTTGGGACCAGGCTCGTGCATCGCCGCCTCCAGCTCGGCGCGGTTGACGATCTCGATGCGGCCGGGGTCGTCGAGGATGCGGTCGAGCAGCATGGTCTCGGCGACGACGCGTCCGAGATTTTCCCACATGGCGAGGGCGAGGGCCTCGCGTTCGGCAAGCGGCATGTCGGGGTAGGCCAGCGCCAGGTTGGCCATCACGCGCCGATGCCGGCCCGACCGTGGCCCGATGAAGCGCCACACCCGCGCACACAGGCTGACCGGCCAGTCGAGCGGCACGCTCCGGAACCCGGCGAGAGCGCCGCGGAACAGACCGTACTGAACGCGGTGCTTGAGGTCCGCGACGTCGATCCACGGTGGTCGCGGCGCGCCGACTGCAACGGACCGGTTTGACACTGGCTCGCACTCCCGATTTGGGAGCAGAGGCCGAGCCGCCGCCTGCGAATTGTCGGGCCATGGGACCCGCTGCAAGCCAGACTGCCAGGACTCTGGACCCGGAGACGCCTTCGTGTCGCGGCGGATGTCCTGGCTCGCGGGTCGATGCTTTGCGTCGGGCCGTCACGGCCATCGCGCTCAAGTGGCGCGATATTGACGCTGGCTCCGCTCACAGTTGCAAAGGCAGCCCCGGCCTTGCCCCGTGGCGCACCGGATTCCCTCTAAAGCTCTGAGACTGCAAAAGGGCTCACAGAACCGAGACGAGACAACTATGGAGAAGCGGGGAAGGAAGGTCAAATGACGTTACCTTGGCCAAATAACGTTACTTCGGCCTCATTTCCCACCGGCATCCATGATGGTGAAGTCCTTGCCCGACCGCGTTTCCGCGGTCGCCGGCTGATCGGTGGTGACCAGCACCATGCCGGGCTTCATGCGCTTGTCGATCTCGGCCTGAACGCTCGCCTCCGGCTTGATGCGTTCGACCGTCGAGGTGTCGGGCGTGTTGGCGTTCTTGCCGCCCGAGTTGAAGCCGGTCGCCTCCCAGGTGAAGCCGTTCTCGTCGCCGCCCTGAAGCACGAACACATTCGATCCGAGCGGCTTCGACGGGTCGTCGATCTCGGCCTTGCCTTCGGCGACGATGTCGCCGTTCTGGATCACGTAGATTGATTTGTCGGCTCTCGACACCAGGATCGAGGTGACGCCCTTGGTCTTGGCGAATACCGGTTTCGTCTTCTTCGCCACCTTGGTCAGCTCCTGCTTCGCCGTGGCCCCGAGCAGGAGGCCGGGATCGACCACCGTCGCCGGGTGAGTGGCGTCGCCGGCAATGATCACCGGCGTGCCGACCTCGGTGATGGCGTAAAGCTTGGCGGCGAAGGCCGGCGGGAGGCGCACGCAGCCATGCGACGCCGGATAGCCCGGAAGCTTGCCGGCATGAAGCGCGATGCCGTCCCAAGTCAGCCGCTCCATATGCGGCATCGGCGCATCGTTATAGGTGCTCGAGTAGTGCTCCTTCTCCTTCTGCAGGATGGTGAATACGCCGGTCGGCGTGTCGTAGCCGTCCTTGCCGGTCGAAGCGGTGGAGACGCCGATCTGAATGCCGTTGCGGTAGACGTGGACACGCTGCTTCGGCACCGAGATGATGATCGCCACGGGACCTTCGGGCGACAGGTCCGGCGTCCACTGAAATTGGCCCGGCTTGAGCGCTGCGGGGCCCTTGGCAGCCTGTGACTTCGCCGGAGCCTTTTTCTGCGCGGCACTCTTCTTGGCGTGCGGTTTCGCGAGCGCCGTTGCGGAGAGCGAAGGCCCCATAATTAAAAGCGCTGCGCCGATCGCCACGAGCGCGACCGCGGCGCGCCTGCCCAACTCTCCGCTCACCCCAACCATGATCCCCCCTTTCGCCGAAACCTCGGCTCTACCATCCGGTCGATGACAAAGATGAGTCAATCGGCCGTATGGCCGGGGGAGGAGCGCCGGGTATCGCCGCAAAGGCTCTTGACGGCCTCTCGATTCCGCTGTAGTGAACCGATTAGTTATTTAACCAACAGGTTATATACGGATGTCGACTGATCGCCTCGACGCCACTTTCGCCGCTCTCGCCGATCCGACCCGGCGCGCGATCCTCGCCCGGCTTGCCCTCGGCGAGACCACGGTCAGCGAGCTGGCCAAGCCGTTCAAGATCAGCGGGCCCGCCGTCTCCAAGCACCTCAAGGTGCTCGAGCGCGCCGGACTGATCGAGCGCGGCCGCGACGCGCAGCGCCGACCCTGCCGCATCGCCCCTGACGCGCTCAAGACCGTCGACACCTGGCTCGAGACCTATCGCCGCCTCTGGGATGAGCGTCTCGATCGTCTCGAGAGCTACCTGCAACAAGTGCAAGCGCGGCAGAAGAAAGGGAAAGGGCATGGACGCCATGATCGATAGGGAAGTGGACACCACCGATCGCGAGATGGTCATCACCAGGCTGATCGCGGCGCCGCCTGAGCTCGTGTTCGAGGCCTGGACCGATCCCAAGCACCTCGCCGCGTGGTGGGGGCCGAACGGCTTCACCACCACGACCAGCGCCTTTGACATGCGACCGGGCGGCGTGTGGCGCTTCGTCATGCATGGGCCCGACGGCCGCGACTACGAGAACCGCATCACCTTCGAAGAGATCGTCCGCCCGGAGCGCATCGTCTACCGTCACGGCGGCGGCGACGATGTCGAGCCCGTGAGCTTCAACACCACCGTCACCTTCGCGCCGGAGGACGGCAAGACCAGGGTGACGTTGCGTGCGCTGTTCCCGACGGCTGCCGAGCGCGACCGCGTCGTCAAGGAATATGGCGCCGTCGAAGGCGGCAAGCAGACGCTGGCGCGTCTCGACCGGTATGTCTCGGAGCGCGAAGGCGACTTCGTCGTCAGCCGCGTTCTCGACGCGCCGCGCGATCTCGTGTGGAAGGCATGGACCGAGCCGAAGCGTCTCGCCGAATGGTGGGGGCCGAAGGGCTGCAAGCTTCGCGTCATCAAGGTCGATCTCCGCCCTGGCGGCGTGTTCCACTACGTCATGGCCTACCAGCCGGGGCACGAGATGTGGGGCCGTTTCGTCTATCGCGACGTCGTGGCGCCGGAGCGGCTCGTCTATGTCAGCTCGTTCTCCGATGAAGGCGCAGGGCTCACTCGCGCGCCGTTCAAGGACACTTTTCCGCTGGAGATCCTGAACACGCTGATGCTCCGCGAGAAAGACGGCAAGACAGTGCTGACGCTTCGCGGCCGACCGCTCAACGCAACGGACGAAGAGCGTGCCACCTTCGTCGACATGTTCTCCTCGATGCAGCAGGGCTTCGGCGGCACCTTCGACCAGCTCGAGGCGTATCTCGCCGCCCAATCGTGAGCGCGACGAGGTTGGCAGGTTATCCTGCCAACCTCGTCTCATGCGGCACTAGCCGTGGTGATGGGCCGGACGGCTCATCGCGTGGCTCGCACTCCGATGGTTCTGCGGAGCGACGTAGAACGACTCCTTGGTGACATCGAAATTGCCCGGGCACTTCGCCGCGCTCGGGTTCTCGCTACAGTAGCTATAATTGGCGAGCGCCGGGGTAGCGGCGCCTGCGCCGAGCGCGATCGACGCGGCGGCGAGCAGAATTGCGGTCTTGCTGAACATTGCAAATCTCCTTTGTCGGAGGCCCGAAAGTTGGGGGGAGGAAAACGGGCCGTCCCTCAGCGGAACACAGTTGCGTCCCGTTGTTTCCACCGCGCGGTGTCGCAGCCGCGAATGTCGCAGCAGCAAATGCCGCAGTCGAATTTTGTCGCAGGAGGATTGCGCTTCGGTCGAGCGCGGGGGAGCGGTCTTCAAGCAAATTGACCCGGGCCAAAGCTGCTGCCTATGCTGGCACCCATCTTGCTCATGGAATGGTCATGAGGCCTGCGCGCGCGCCACTGTCCCGATCGAAGATGCAGAACCTCGCGACCACGCTCGTGGCACGCGTGCTGAATCACGACCCGAAGCACGGCCTGTCGACGCTCTATTTCGGCGATGGCGAGCTTCGCGTTCCCATGGTTGGCGCTGCCGTCGATTCCGGGGTCAAGGTGACGATCTTCGCGCGCGACGTCTCCATCGCTCTGTCGCGGCCCATGGATGTGTCGATCACCAATCGCCTGCCCGGGAGCATCGTCGCCATCGAGCCGCTGGCGTTGCCCTATGTGCGCGTCGCCTTGAATCTCGGCACGACCGAGCTCGATGCGCTGGTGACGACGGAATCCGTTGAGCGGCTTGGGCTCGAGCTCGGGCTTGGCGCCTGGGCGATGATCAAGTCCGTCGCGATCGGGAAAGACGCGGTCGAAGCTCTTGCCCTTCCGCAGCCTCGGCGCTGGCCCGTGGTTCGTAAGCCGGATCGAGAGACGCGTTGAGCTCGGCAAGCGCCTGGGCGCTGGCACTACGCGAGCGGCGCTCGATGGAGCGATAGAGGGCGACCAGGCGTTCGCCGAACGGCGTCAATTCGGCCCCGCCGCCGCGCCGCCCGGGGAAGGTCTCGAACACCGGCGTCTCGAAGGTGCGGTTCAGGGCATCGACCATGAGCCAGCATTTGCGATAGGAGACGCCGCTCGTGCGGCTCGCGGCGAGGATCGAGCGCTCCTGGCGAATGGCCTCGATCAGGGCAAGGTCCTCCGGCGTCAGGCGGCCGCCATTGGCGAGCCGGACCACCACATCCACCTTGGAGGGTCTTGAAGCCATGATCTCATCCCTGATAACGGCGCCCGGGCCCGCTGCCAAGTGGCGCGAGGAGGGCCAAAGGCGCTAGGCGCTCACCGGCCCTTCGCCGCAGGGTCGGCGGCGGCACCCGCTCGCGCCGGCGTTCCGGCGGAACGTCCCGCTTCGTCAGGCGTCTTGCCGGGAACACGCAAGGTCATGGCCACCAAGGCGGCGCCAATATTCAAGCCGATCATTGACAGGATTGGCCAGGCAACACCTTGCAGATTGGCGAGGACGCCAAGGGCCGCGCCGACCGCGACGGCGATGAGGCCGGTCACCGCGTTGGAGACGGCAATGCAGAACGGCCGTTCCGTGTCGGCCGCCGCATCCGTAAGGAACAGCGTGCGTCCCGTCGAGATGCCCTGGGTTCCGATCGCCACCAGGACGAAAACCGGGGCATAGATGAACGGGGTTTGCAGGTCCGGCTTCATTTCGATGGTCAGCGCCAAGGCTCCGCCTGCCAAGGTTACGATCGCCGCCGTGGCGAGAACCAACCGGATCGCGCGCGGATCGAAGCGCGGCCAAATGAGCCCGCCGAGAACGAGCCCGAGGCTGGAGGCGATGACGAAAGTGTTGAGGCCACTGGAATTGTTGCCGTGATAGGTCGCCGCGTGGATCGAATAGAACGGCATGGCGAGCTCGATCGACAAGAACAGCGTTCGCGCCACGAGAAAGCGCCGGAACCACGCGAGCGCGAATGCGATACGAAAACCGCGTCGCAGGTCCTGGATGTGGCTGGGACGGCCTTGCGGCGCATCTCCGCTTTCGGCCGCGTGCGGCTTGGCGGGCTCGCGCACGGCCAGGATCGCGATCGCGCTCAAGGTCATCAGAGCGATTCCGAGCCAGATCAGCTCCTGGTGCGCGATCGCGGATGTTCCCGGGGCGAGGATGGCGAGCGAGGCGAGGGTGACGGCAATGGCGATGATGCCGGCAATGGACGACTGCATGAACAGCATCCGGTTGCTGCGGGCGATGGGCAGAATCCGTCCGAGCATGTCCTTGAAGGCGAGGGACCGGACGCCGCCTGAGGCCCCCATCAGTGTTGCCACGAACAGAAAAACCGGAACGAGGCCGTTGGCCGGCATGGTGTTGACGGTGGCGCTGATGAGCATCACCGCCAGCACCGTTGTCGCGATCGCGAGCCCGACGAACCGCTTGTTGTCGCGCGCCGCGCTGATCACCGGCGCAGCGACGATTTGCGCACCGAGCTTGGCGATGGCGGCGACTGGTACGAGCAGTCCAGAAAAGACGGCCGGCAGCCCCGCCGCCGTATAGAGAAACGGTAGGACGAGCTTCTCGCTGGTGAATTGATAGCCAGCGGTGTTCAGGATCCCCTGAGCCAGAAGAACACGGTAGTTCCAGCGTTCGTTGTCGTGTTCCGCCATCAGCAAGCTCACCCGCCGGTTGCGATTGTGCCGGAGCAGCCATAAGCGGCCAAGTCCGGGATGGGCCAGCGCCCGACGAGGCGGGGGCGGAGGGCCGATTCTCGGCCCCTGTGGCCCAAATGCCGCAGGCATGACAACCGCCTGATGCTAGCCTTTCGCTTCCGACGCACCCCGGAAACAGGGCCTCGGCCTGCTCCTCGAGCAGCGGCGACGAGGGACACTGATGCCACGCCACAGCACCGGCCGGTTCGCGCTTCTGCTTATTGGCGCCGTCGCCGTGATCGCGGCTGCGAGCACCGCTTCGGCGGCAGATCTCGGCCCCGCCGCCTACGCGGCGCCGCCGGTGCAGCAGCTGCCACCGCCGCCCAACAAATGGGAGTTCAGCTTCACGCCCTATGGTTGGCTCTCCGGCATCAACGGCAACGCCACCGCACGGGGCCACACCGCCGATGTCGACGAGAGCTTCATCGAGATCCTGCAGGACAGCGATAGCTTCGCGGCGTTGATGGGCTATTTCGAGGCGCGCAAGGGACCGTTCAGCCTGTTCACCGACGTGGTCTGGGCCGATCTCGGCTTTCCCGGCAGCTACAACTTCAAGCGCACGCCCTTCGCCCGCTTTCCGCAGTTGGAGCTCGGGGTCAGAGGCACGGCGCAGCTCGACTACCAGGAGCTCATCATCCAGTCGGGCTTCAGCTATGAGGTCGCCAAATGGGCCAACAGCGGAGGCCCGGGCTTCACGGCGCTCGATGTCATGGGCAGTGCCCGCTATTGGAACCAGCAGGCCGACGTCACCCTCAAGTTCACCGGCACGGCGACGGTCGACCTTAAGCGGCTCGGTTTGAAGTTCCAGCGCTCGCGCAATTTCTTGCTCGCCGATGGCGGCACGCTCGAATGGGTCGATCCTGTGGTCGGCTTGCGCTTGCGCCATCAAACCGCCTCGGGATCGGACTTCGCCCTTGTCGGCGATGTCGGCGGCTTCGGCGCCGGCAGCGACTTCTCATGGCAGGCCGTCGCCACCTATGGCTTCGACGTCCACACCTTCGGCACGACGATGCGCACCGTGCTTGGCTATCGGGCGCTATCCGTGGACTATAGCGAGAACGGCCGCTACGGAAAGAACGGCCTCGACTGGATCCAGCACGGTCCGGTGGTCGGCGTCACGTTCCGCTGGTAGCGCATTGCCGCGGTCCATCGCTAGAGGGCTGAGGAGCGGTTAAACGGAGGCAACTGAAATGACCAAGAATGTCGGCACCATCGATCGCGTCATTCGCGTGATTATCGGACTTATCCTGATCGCGTTCGCGATCCCGATCGGGTTTCCGCAGACCGGGTGGAACTGGATCGGCTGGATCGGCGTGATCCCGATCCTGACCGCAGTCTTCAGCACCTGCCCGGCCTACAGTTTGATCGGCGCCTCGACCTGCGAACGCTGACGCCGAATAGCCGCGTTCATCGCCGAGGCCGGCGCTCGCTCGCAACCGATTGAGCCTCACCCATGCGGTGAATGGATACGGCTTGGCCGAAAGGCACCAAGCCCCTGCGCCTGAAGCCTCACGAGAACAACAGATCGTCCTCGTGGAGCGCGCTGACATGGGCGACGGTCAGCGTATCGCCGTTGCCGAAGTCGAGCGTGAGCCCGTTGGTGTCGACGGTGACGTTGGCATCCGCCAGATCGACCTGCTGATTGCCATTGGTGTCGAGCGCGTTGAAATCGAGGTCGAAGCCCGAAAGCACGATGTGGTCGCCCGCCTGTCCCGATGAAGCCGGGGTGAAATCGGCGATGGCGATCGGGCCGTCGCCGAGATGATAGGTGAACAGCTCCCCTGGTGCCGAGGTGGTCGTCGTGGTCGAGGCGCTGGATGTATCCGTCGTCGCCACGCTCGTCGTGGTCACGGTCGCCGCCGCCGAGGCGCCGACGATGCCGCCCTCGATCGGCGTGGCGGGGGGCTGCGCCGGGTCGGTGATTGGGCTCGCGATCGGGTCGACGGGGTCGGTGATCCCCGGACTCGACGTGGCTGCAAGGTTTGGATCGAGGTGAATGAGGGTCACGCGTTGGACCGTGATGGTGACATCCTGCGATGCCGATCCATCCAATGACGTCATCGTGAATGTCGCCGTCAGGGTGTCGCCCGATCCGAGGTCGATCACGGACTGGTTGTTTTCGTTGAGATCGAAGGTCCAATTGCCGTCGGCGTCGTAGTCGAAGGTCCCGAGCAAGTTCGGAACTGACAAGCCTCCTCCAAAAATGCTTTGGCCAGCGTCCGCATCCGATACGTCAAGCTTGCCACTGATAATCGGAGCGTCGTTTAGGGGGCCTTCGGCGTACCCGACCGCGTTAACGGAGCCGGTCGAATCGCCCGTTATCGTCGCCGCGTCGTTAGCGCCATTGATGGTGATATCGACCGTCTCCGACAACGGGCCGTCAGCCGATTCGACGGTGTAGGATCGCGTAATTGTCTCAGGGCCAGAATACGGGTCAACGCCCAACTGCTGGACCAGTGACGAGGAATTGTCGAGGGTGAACTTCCAATCGCCGTTGGCATTGACACTGAACGTGCCATAGCCGGGGTCGATGAAGACAGTATGCGCGAAGTCGGTGCTGCCAAGGTCGCCGTCGACATCGGAGATGCTCACCGAACCGCTGGCGATCAGGGTTCCATCTTCGGTAACCGCCCCGGAGAGGTCGCCGATGATTTGCGCCGGATCGTCGACGGGGTTGACGGTCAGATCGGCCGTGACCGTATTGCCGTCCACGAGTCCGTCATTGGTCTTGTAGGTGAAGCTGTCGTGGCCATTGAAGTTGGGATCGGGCGTGTAGTTGAACGAACCATCGGCGTTCAGCGTCAGCGAGCCGTTGGTCACGTCGTCGACGAGGATGGCGGACAGACTGTCGCCGTTGGCGTCGCTGTCGTTGACGAGCACGCCGGCAGCGGCAGCAATGGTGAGCGTCGTATCCTCGTCCAGCGAATAGGCGTCGGCGACCGCAACCGGTGCAGCGTTGGGAACGACCGTGAACGTGACTGTCCCGGTGTCGCCGTTGCCGCCAAGGGCTGAATCCTTGACCGTGTAGTGAAAGCTCTCGGTGCCGCTGAAGCCGGCTGCAGGCACATAGGTGAAGCTGCCGTCCGCCGCGACGGAGAAGCTGCTGCCTTGAGCATTCACGACGGCAGTTGCCGTCACAATCAGCGTATCGCCATCGGGGTCGTAGTCGGCGCCGGCACCGTTGTCGGCCAGAACGTTGCCTGAAATTGAGGTGTCCGCGCGGCCGGTGAAGGCGTCGTCGATCGCGACCGGTGGGTCGGCGACCGGCGTGACGGTCAATGTGACGGTGCCGGTATCGGTGAGGGCGCCATCGCTCACCCTGTAGTCGAAGCTGTCGGTGCCGTTGAAGTTTGCGGCGGGCATATAGCTGAAGCTGCCGTCTGCGGCGATGGCGACGGAGCCGCCTTGAGCGGTTGCGAAGGTGCCGGCAATCACGCTGAGCACATCGTCGTCCGGATCGCTGTCCGCGCCCGCGCCGTTGTCCGCCAACACGTTGCCCGTGATCTCAGTGTCCTCGGCGCCGGTGAAAGCGTCGTCGGCGGCGATCGGGGCGTGCGATACGAAGGGCGCCGTCTCATAGGCGCCGATGTCGCGATTGTTGCCGCTGTCGCCCGTCCCGGCGACATTATCGAATGCGGCAACGCCGCGCTGGTCGCTATCCGTCCCGCCGATGGCGCCGTCGAGAGCCGGGTTGGTCGGTTGGTCGCGAAGCGCGACGGTTTGTGTCGGCCCGCCATTGTCGGCCAGCGCTCCGCCACCGGTGCCAGGATCGATGGTGGCGAACACTTGCTGTGGAACGCCGTCGATCTTGCCATCGCTCGGGTCGTTGTCCGTGCCCTCGCCGATGATGCTGAGGCCGTTGAAGACAGCGGTCGCGCTGACACTGGGTTTGACGAAGTCCGCCGTTCCCCCGTTGCCGAGAACGATCGAGTTCGTCGTCGTCGACGTCCCTCCGTTGATGCTAACACCTCGGGCATTCCCCGTAATAGTGGCGTTGATCAGCGTGAGGTCGCCCTCGGACTGCACGGAATAGGAGCTACTGCCAATCCCGTTATCGGCCACGGTGGTATTGGTCAGGGTGGCGGCCGCACCGCTCTCGACGGCGATGCCGTCGCCAAAGTTGTTGGCGTTATTGCCGACCAAGAGGCTGTTCGAGATTGAGACCTGGTCCCCGTCGAACACGCGCACGCCGCCGCCGCGATTGACGCCGCCGCCGCCGGTGATGGTCAGGGTATCCAGCGACACGCTGATGTCGGTGGTGCCGCCATCGATGGTGAATACGCGGTGCTGGCTATCGCCGGCGATGGTCATGCCCGCGGTGCCGCCGTCGATGTCCATGTCGGCGCTGATCGTGAGGTCGCCACTGAGATCGATTTGGCCGCCGGCAATGCTCTGGTCGAACGTGATCAGGGTCTCCGAGACCGTGCCGTCATTGATGAGGCCGATCGCCTCGCGCAAGGACAGGCCGCCGCCGTCGGCGAGCTCGTCGGCAAGGGTGCCGCCGTCATAGCTGTCGTCGTTGAGCGTAGTGACGGCGAGGGACGGCCTCTCCTCAACCGTCAACGTGACCGTCTGTGGCGCGCTGTCGACGGACCCGTCATTGGCGATAAACTGGAATGATGCCTCGCCGACAAAGCCGGCAGCCGGCGTGAAGTTGAAGCTGCCGTCGGTCTGAACGGACACCGAGCCGTTGACGGCCGAATCCGCCACCAGCGCATAGGTGAGGCTGTCGCCGTCCGGGTCGGTTGCGGCCAGGGTGCCGGCGAAGACAGCTCCAGACTCCGCGACCACCGCTTGCGCCTCGGCGACCGGTGCGTCGTTGACGCCGCGAACCGTGACCTCGGCGCTCGCGGTGTCGGTGCCGCCGTGGCCGTCCGAGACCGTGTACGCGAAGGTGTACGTCCCGAGCGAGTCGAGCGCCAGCGCCTCCACCGCCGCGGAACCGCTCGGATCGAACTCGATCGATTGCCCGTCGGGCGCGATGGTCAACGCGCCCTCAAGATCGCCGGCATCGATCGAGGTAATGGTCAGAACGTCGCTCGCGTCCGGATCGGCGTCGTTGGCGAGCACGTCGAGCGTATGCACCTGATCGCCGGCGAGCGCCGCGTCGCCGTCGATATCGCCCAGCGCCACGTCTCTTGCGGCGAAAGTGCCGATCGCCGTGCCGTCGGAGGTGAAATTGCCGTTGCCGTCGTTGTACCAGATCAGGTTCGGCTGGCCGTCGACATTGTTAGCGACGAGAGCATCTAGGTCGCCGTCGCCGTCGACATCGGCGAGCTCGACGTCGAGGCTCGTATAATTGCCGAGGGGCACGCCGTTATTCGTGCTCAGCGTGAAATTGCCGTTGCCGTCGTTGAACCACACCTCGTTCGGGGCGCCATTGTTATCGGGGGGGCCGCCTGCCGTGCCGGAATTAGCGACGAAGGCGTCGATGGTGCCGTCGCCGTTGAGATCGCCCAGCGCAACGGCGCGGCTCTCGCCGTTGCCGAGGCTTCCCGGCACCTGGGTGAAGGCCGGATTGAGAGAGTCGCCGTTGTTGAGCCAGACCGTATTCCCGGAATCCTCGTTGGCGATGAAGATGTCGAGATAGCCGTCATCGTTGAGATCAGCCACGGCCACGTCGCGGCTGTTCTCCGCGGCACTGCCGAAGTCGATGACGTTGGCGGTCGAGAACACGCCGCCGCCCTGATTAAGCCAGATGCGGTTGACGCCCGCGTTGGCCTCGATGATGTCCAGGTCGCCGTCTTTGTCGATGTCGGCGACGGCGACGTCATAGGTTGTGGTCTTGCCGGCGTAGACGAGGTTGGCGCCGGCGGTGAAGTTGGTGCCGCTGCCGTCGTTCAGCCAGATCCGTGTGGGTGCGCCACCATCCGAAGCAACCACTGCGTCGAGGATACCGTCGCCGTTGATGTCGCCGAGCTCGACGTCGTAGTTATTTGTGTCGTTCACCGAAGTAACATTGAGCACTTGGGTCAGATTGCCCTGACCGTCATTGATCCACACCCGCTCCGGCCCCGCGCCGGCTACGAACACATCGAGATTGCCGTCGCCGTTGAGATCGCCGAATGCCGCGCCGTCGCGCGTCAGCGCATCCTGAGCCAACGGGCTGGTAACGAAGGTGCCGTCCCCGTTGTTGACGCCGAGATAGACCTCGCCCGTGCCGACCACGAAGGCGTCGTAATCGCTGTTCGAGCCGAACAAATCGTCGATCGCCCGCGGCGCGTCGTTGACGCCGTTGATGGTGACGTTGACGGTCGCGGTATCTTCGCGGCCGGTGCCGTCCGATACCGTGTAGGTGAAGCTGTCGGTGGCGATCTCGCCCACGGCGAGGCTGTCGAACTGGCCGTTGGGGTCATAGTCGAAGGTGCCGTCGCCGTTAGAGGTGACGAGGCCGATGGTGCCGGTGGTGTCGAAACCCGCCAGCGTCAGCGGATCACCGTCGGGATCACTGTCATTCGCGAGCACCGAATCCGTGGTGAACGCAGTCTCCTCGTCGGTGACGAAGCCGGCGCCGACGTCGTCGGCGGCAACCGGGTCATCGGGCAGCGGATTGACGTCGATATGGATGGCTCTGAGTTGGCTGGTATCGGTACCGCCGTTGTCGGTGCCGCCGTCGTCCTGGACCCTGAAGGTGAAGGCGTCGTAGCCGTCGCCATTCCCGTCGGGGGCCGGCGTAAACACCAGCTTGCCGGCATTGATGTCGGCGACGCTGACCACGGCGCCGTCCGCGAGGGTCGCCCCATCGAGCTCCAACGTCCCGGCAAGCGGCGCGGAACCGATGATCACCGCCGCAAAGTTATTGGCGGGATTGTCGAAGGGATCGGCGAAGCCGAAATCGGCTGCGCTGAAGACGTAATCCGTGTCCTCGTCGATCGTCACCGTCTTGCTGGTGCCGACTGGTGCGTCGTTGACTGGAGTGACGGTGATGTCGAACGTGTACTCGTTGACGCCGCCATTGCCGTCCGAGACGGTATAGCTGAAGCTGTCGGGGCCGTTGAACTCGTCGTCGGGGGCGTAGTCGTAAGCGCCGCTGGGCTGGATGGTCACCCTGCCATGCTCCGGCGCGACCGAGCCAGCCGCGTAGGTCACGGGGTCGCCGTCCGGGTCGGTTGCCGCCGGCAGGAAACCGCTGGCGAGCCTGTCTTCAATAGTTGATCCTGAGCCGTCCGCCGCCACGGGCGCATCGTTGACCGGATTGACGGTGAGCGTGAAGGTGGTCTCGCCGGTGTCGGTGCCGTCACTGGCCACGACCCGAAGCGCGATGTCGCCGTTGAAGTCTTGCGGCGGCGTGCCGGTGAAGCCGGTGCCGTCGAAAGCGAGCCAAGCAGGCAGGGCGCTGCCGTCGGCGAGCGTGGCGGTCAGGGTCAAGGCATCGCCGTCCACATCGGTGAAGGCCGCAGCCGGAACGGCGAAGCTCCACGCCGTGTCCTCATCGACCGCCTGGTCGGCGATGCCCTGATCGACCACCGGGGCGTCGTTGACCGGATTGACGGTGAGCGTGAAGGTGGTCTCGCCGGTGTCGGTGCCGTCACTGGCCACAACTCGAAGCGCGATGTCGCCGTTGAAGTCTTGCGGCGGCGTGCCGGTGAAGCTGGTGCCGTCGAAGGCCAGCCACATGGGCAGGGCGCCGCCGTCGGCGAGCGTCGCGGTCAAGGCCAGCGCATCACCGTCGGCATCGGCGAAGGCCGCAGCCGGAACGGCGAAGCTCCACATCGTGTCCTCGTCGACGCTCTGGTCGGCGATGCCCTGATCGACCACCGGCGCGTCGTTCTCGGGGGTGATGTCGATCGTCACGGTCTGCGGATCGGACGTGTCTGTCGCATCGGTTGCCGTGAACTGGAACGAGGCCGCGCCGGAGAAGTTCGCGTCCGGCGTAAAGGTGAATTCGCCCGTCGCCGCATCGAAGGCGGTCACCGTGCCGCCGACCGCGGAATCCGCGACGATCGCAAAAGCGAGACCATCGCTATCGACATCCGTCGCCGTGAGGGTGCCGTCGATAGGCGTGTCTTCGTCCGTCGCCAGCGACTGCGCGTCCGCGACGGGCGCGTCGTTGACTGGGGTCAGGTCGAGGCTCGCCGTTGACGAGGCCGAGAGCTCGCTGTCCGAGGCGGTGTAGGCAAAGGTAACGCCGGTGTCGTCGTCGGCCGCAGGGGTATAGATCCAGGTGCCGTCGCCATTTGGGAAGAGTTCGCCATTACCTGACTGGATCGAGAGCGCGGTGATGGTGGCCGCGGGGCCGTCGATATCCGTGACGCCGGCCAACAGTTCTGCCGCGGTGATGACGCGCGAGCCGTCCTCGTCGATGGCACCGAGATCCACAGGCGACGCCACCGGGGCGTCGTTGACCGGGCTGACAGTGAGCGTGAAGGTGGTCTCGCCCGTGTCGGTGCCGTCACTGGCCACGACCCGAAGCGCGATGTCGCCGTTGAAGTCTTGCGGCGGCGTGCCAGTGAAGCTGGTGCCGTCGAAGGAGAGCCAGGCGGGGAGCGCGCTGCCGTCGGCGAGCGTGGCGGTCAGGGTCAAGGCATCGCCGTCGACATCGGCGAAGGCCGCAGCCGGAACGGCGAAGCTCCACATCGTGTCCTCGTCGACGCTCTGGTCGGCGATGCCCTGATCGACCACCGGCGCGTCGTTGACCGGATTGACGGTGAGCGTGAAGGTGGTCTCGCCGGTGTCGGTGCCGTCACTGGCCACGACCCGAAGCGCGATGTCGCCGTTGAAGTCTTGCGGCGGCGTGCCAGTGAATCTGGTGCCGTCGAAGCTAAGCCAGGCGGGGAGCGCGCTGCCGTCGGCGAGCGTGGCGGTCAGGGTCAAGGCATCGCCGTCGACATCGGCGAAGGCCGCAGCCGGAACGGCGAAGCTCCACATCGTGTCCTCGTCGACGCTCTGGTCGGCGATGCCCTGATCGACCACCGGCGCGTCGTTGACTGGGGTGATGTCGATGGTGACGGTCGCGGCTTGCGGCGGATTGGTGCCGTCATCCACCGTCACCGCCAGCGCATAGCTACCGACCTCGGGATCATCCACGGTTTGGGCGAGCGTGATCTGTCCCGTCGCCGTGTCGATGGCGAACAGGCCGAGGTCGTTGCCGGCGGTGATGGCATAGGTCAGGTTGGTATCATCGACGTCGGTCGCCAAAACCGTACCGACAGCCGTCCCTCCGGTGCTCTCCTCGGCGACCGAGAACGACTGGTCGGCAATCACCGGCGGATCGTTGACCGGGGTGACTGTCGCCGTGATCGTGATGGGCGTGATGCCGCCGGAGCGATCGAGGACGTCCACGGTGAAGGTGTAATCCCCGACTTCGGCATCATCGATGTCTTGCGCAAGCGTGACTTCTCCCGTGTTCACATCGACGCTGAAGGGGCCGGTGTCGGCCGGGTCGACGATGAATCGGATCGCTTCGCCCTCGATGTCGGTCGCCAGGATGGTCCCGACCACCGTTCCCGCGGCGCTCTCCTCGGCGACGCTGAAGCTCTGGTCGTCGGCGATCGGCGCGTCGTTGCGGCCCTCGACGACCAGCGTCGCGGTGTTCGTTGTCGCGTCGGTGCCGTCGAAGACCTCGTAGCTCACCGTCACCGTGCGGCTCTCGCCCACCTTCAGCGTGTTGTATTGCGCCGGGTCGATTTCGAGCGTGCCGTCCAGGTTGTCGGTGAAAGCGACCATGGCGCCGACATCGTCGGTGGCGGTGATGTTCTGAGCGCTAAGCGTATCCCCCGTATCGACGTCGCTGGCCGTCGCCAGAAGATCGATTGTCGCCGGCGCCGCGTCCTCGTTCGTCATCCCGGCATCGATCGGTGACGCCATCGGCGCGTCGTTGACGGGGTTGACGGTGACCGTGACCGTGCCGGTGTCGGTTTTGGCGCTAGTGTCTCCGACGGGGCCGTCCGCAACCGTGTAGATAATGCTGTCGATGCCGTTGAAATTGGCTTCCGGCGTATAGGTGATGGTGCCGTCAGCCTCGATCGCCACGGTGCCGTGCGCGGCGACGGCGTCCCTCACCAGCAGATTGGTGCTGTCGATATCGCTGTCGTTGGCGAGCACCGGGATGTTGACCGGGGTGTCCTCGTCGGTCGCGGCGGTATCGTCCACGGCCACCGGGGCGTCGTTGACCGGATTCACGGTGAGGGTGAAGCTCGTCTCGACGCTGTCGCTGGCGTCACTGGCGATCACCGTCAGCTCGATGTCGCCGTTGAAGTCCTGCGGTGGCGTGCCGGTGAAGCTGGTGCCGTCGAAGCTGAGCCAAGTGGGTAGCGCGTTGCCGTCGGCGAGCGTCGCCATCAAGGTCAGAGCATCGCCGTCCAAATCGCCGAACGCCAGGGCCGGAACGGCGAAGCTCCACGCCGTGTCCTCGTCGACACTTTGGTCGGCGATACCCTGATACACCACCGGGGCGTCGTTGACTGGAGTTACGGTGAACGTCGCCGTTGACGTTGCCATGGAAAGGCCGTCGGAGACGGTATAGGTGAAAGTGACCGGGCCGAAATAGTTGGGGGCCGGCGTGAAGGTCCAGGTGCCGCCGGTCTGTTGCACCACCCCGAATGCGGAATCGACAGAAACGGAAGTCACACCAAGTGTCGGGCCGTCGTCGTCGTCGACGCCCGCGAGAAAATCTCCGAACGTGAAGGTCTGGGGCGTATCCTCGGGCCCGCTACCGAGATCGACCTCTGAAGCGGCGATCGGGTGATTCAAGTTGAGCAAGGCCTGACCCGTAGACTGAGCCGAGCCATCGCTCACCGTGTAGGCAAACTCCACGTCGCTGGTGTCGCCTGCTACTCCGGTATAGAGCCAAGTACCATCGGGAAGGGCCTGCAAGGTGCCCGCGCCCGACTGAATCGCAAGCGACTGTAGCGTGACTGTCGCGCTGTCGACGTCCGTCACGTGAGCCAGAATCTCGTCGGTGGTAATGACCCGGCTCCCGCCTGCAGCGATCGTGCCGAGAGTGATGCTTGGCGCGTTCGGCGCATCGTTGACGGGATTGATGGTGACGGCGACCGTCGCGGTGTCGGTCTTGGTGCCGGCGAACATGGGGTCGCCATCGGCAACCGTGTAGAGAATGGAATCGACGCCGTTGAAGTTGGCGTTCGGCGTATAGGTGATGGTGCCGTCGGTCTCGATGACCACGGTGCCGTTCGCGGCCGTAGCCTCGGCCACGAACAAGTGCGGACTGTCGACGTCGCTGTCATTGGCGAGCACGTCGATGTTGACCGGCGTGTCCTCGTCGGTGGTCGCAGTGTCGTCCTGCGCTACCGGCGCATCGTTGACCGGTATGAACTGGAAGAACTGCTGGTTAGGCGTCGGGTCGAGATCGATGCCGCCATTGGCGGTGCCGCCGTCGTCCTGGACCTGGAAGGTGAAGGACGTGCTCGCGTTGGAGTTTGCCTCTGGGGTGAACACGAGCTTGCCGGCGGCGATGTCGTCGGGCGAGATGAAATCGCCGCCAGCAACGGCAACGCCGTCGAGCGTCAAGGCGCCGCTGTCCGGCAGCGTCGTGATCTTGACCGCGAGCAGGGCGTTCGGCGGCGAGTCGGCGTCGTCAACCACGACAAAGTCCGCTAGCTCGAAGACGTGAGGCGTGTCCTCGAATGCGATATGGCCGACGGACAGCGCGTCCGGCGCGTCGTTGACCGGGGTAACGTCGATGGTGATGGTGTTCGGGGTCTGGTCGAGATCGACGCCGCCATTGGCGGTGCCGCCGTCGTCTTGGACCTGGAATGCGAGGGAGGCGTAGCCAGTGCCGTTGGCGTTCTCGGCGGGCGTGAACACGAGCTTGCCGTCGGCGATGTCGGCGGCGCTAACGGACTGGCCGGCGGCGACGTCGGCGCCATCGAGGGTGAGCGCGCCGGCCGCGGGCAGACTCGTGATGATGACTGCTTGCAGCGCGTTGCCGTCGGAATCGCTGAAGCCGAACTCGCCCGTGGAGAAGGTATGGGGGGTGTCCTCGAGCGTGGTGATGGTGGCGTCGGCGCCTGACGGCGCCTGGTTCGCCGGCGTGCTGCCTTCTTTCACGGTGACCGTCAGCAGCGACGACGACGTGTCGCCGTCGGTGTCCTCGATCTTGTAGGCGAAGGTCTCGGTCTTGAAGTTGAAGATGTCGCGCAGGAACGGCGGCAGGCTCTGCCACCAGCCGGAGCCGATGCTTGCCGGCGGCGTATAGGTGTATTCGCCCGGGCTGGAGCCATCGAGATCGATCTTCAGCGTGCCGCCGAGGTCGGTGGTGATGGTGAGATCGCCGGTGGCGTCGTCATAAGACCACGCGCCTGCGGGCGTGCCGCTTACGGTGACGTCGGTCTCGGCCGCGTTCAGCGTATAGGTGACGCCGTCATGGGTGATGCTGCGGATAATCGCCGGGCCATCGCCTTGGTTGTCGGCGAGCAGCAGCAGCTTGTTGGCGGCGCCGTCGGGATCCTGTCCGGTGATGACATTGCCGTGGGTGTCGCCTGCGCCGGCAGTCGCCTTGTCGAGATCGAGCAGCGCCACCGGCTTCTTGTCGACCGGACCGACCCCGTTGATCCTGACCGACACCGTCGCGGTATCGAAGCCGCCATGGCCGTCGGACACGCGATAGCTGAAGCTGTCGGTCGCGGTCTGGCCGGTGCCGAGAAAGTCGAATTGGCCGTTGGGATCGTAGTCAAAGGTGCCGTCGGCGTTGAGCTTGAGCAGGGCGCCTGACGGCAGTGTCACCGTGGAGCCAACCGCCGCCGACCCATTGACCGCGATGATGCTCAGTTGGTCCCGATTGAGGTCGGTGTCGTTCTTGAGGACCCCCGCCGCCGAGCCGACATGCAGAACGCCGTCCTCGTTGGTGCTGTAACTGTCGTTCTTAGCGTTCGGCGCGAAGTTCCAACGCAAGAAATTCCACATGGTCGATCCCTCCCTGGATCCGGGATCGGTTGGACGCCGGCGCACGCCCGCGAGCCCGTTATCGGCAAGCCTTTCAAAAGTGTAGGTCCACGCCGCCGAACGGGCGCTAACCTAGGTTAGGATCGCGGAAATTCGCCTGTGACGGCATCGCGTTCAAAGTCAAATCAACCTCTATCCTCTGCGATACGGACCCGAGGCGCTGGCAGTGGCCGACGCATCGGGTCGACGCATTGTGACCTCACGAGAACAGCAGATCGTCGTCGGTGAGCACGCTCACATTGGCGACGGTCAGCGCGTCGTCGGTGCCCAAATGGAGCGTTATGCCGCTCTGGTCTCCGGTGATGGCGGCATCCATCGGGTCGAGCACGCCGTCCTGGTTGCTGTCGAGCGTATTGAAATCGAGGCCGGTGAACCCGGAGATCTGGATTTGATCGATGATCTCGCCTTGCCCGGGCGCTCCGGGTTCGAAATTGGTGATGGTCACAGGACCGTCGCCGAGATGGTAGACGAAGCGGTCGGGGCCCACATGCCCGTCCAGCGTCGGCGTCTCGGGAGTGCTGGCCACCTCCTGCGCGACGACGACGGAGGCCGTGGCAATATCGGTCCCGCCATTGCCGTCGTCGATCGCATAGCTGAAGGTGTCGACGCCGGTGAAGCCCGGTGCCGGCCTGTAGAGCAGGTCCGGGATGCCGTCCTCATTGAAGTCGCCGATCTCAACCGAGCCGATGGCGTCGGCGGCATTGGTGATCGTCAGTCCATTGCCGTCCGCATCGGTATCATTGGCCAACACGTCGACGACAACGGCAACGCCTGACGTTGTCGAGGCCGTGTCGTCTTGGGCCACCGGCGCAGAGTTGGTCTGTGCCGGACTGACCTCCAGTGTCAGCGTGTCGCTGGCGAAGGACGTGGCACCGAGGACCTCCACGGAAATTTGTGCCACCCCGGCCATGCCGGCGAGTTCCGGCAAACTTCACCATCCCGGCATCGAGCTGCGCGGCGGTCACCACCTCCTGGCCACCGATGCCGATGATTTCGCCTGCATCGACCACGTTGTCGGCGTCGCGATCGACGAAGAGGATGCCGAATCGGCCCGCCTCCGAGATCGCCGGATCGGTCGGGTTGAGGTCCAAATAGTCGGCCGTTCCATCGCCGTCACTATCGGTTAAGTTGAAGGCGACGCCCTCGAAATTCGTCATGCCGATCGCCGCACTGAAATCCTCGCGGCCGAGGACATAGACCGCGTCCTCCGGCGTGCTCACGGCCAAGGGTTCTCCGCTGCCGCCGACTTGCGCGCCGGCTCTAACGAGCACTGAGGATCTGACGTCGGTCGCCGCAACGTCCATGCCGCCATTGTCGCTGCCGCCGGAATCCCGGATCGAGGTCAGGGCGATCTCTCGCACGCCGCCGGTGGGCGCCGTCGCCGTGTTCGCGTAGCTCACGTCACGGAGGGTCGCTTCCAGCTGGGCTTGGGTGAGGTCGAGGTTGGTGATCTCGACCGTGGCTGTGCTGCCAACGACCGTTACCCGTGCCTCAGCTCCGCCGAGATCCGTGACGCCATCCTCCAGGGCAACAGCCGTTCCGCCGATAATGAGCTCTTCTCCGCTGTTGGCCACATTGGTCACTTCCAAGGTCACCGCGGTAAAGGTCTCGGCCGCCTCAACAGTCGAGGCATCGAGTTCGGATCAGCTCGGGGAAAACCGCCACTGCGACGGCGTCTCGGACCACGGCCGTATAGCCGGGGTCGGCCACGACCGCCGGCATGTCATTGACCGCCATCACGGCGACGTCGCGGGTGACGGGATCGCTGACGTTGACGCCATCGTCGACGGAGAAGGTCAGCGTCCGCGCCACCGTGATCGGATCATCGGACGTATTCTCATAGCTCACCGTCCGCAGGGCCTGTTCGTACGCCGCAGCGTCTGCAGTGCCCGAGAGCGTGAGGATGCCCAACTGCTCGTCGAACACCGCGCTGATCCCGGTGGGTGGGCTGGCGAGCGCCAGGAAGTCTTCGCCCTGCACGTAGCCACTGATCGCAATCGTTGCGCCGACGAGATCGCCGTCGTCATTGACCGTGATCCCGCTGGCGACCGCGGTGGCAGGATCGTTCTCGGTGTAGGCGAGGGCTGCCTCGTCGATGCCGCCAACCACCGGCGCCTCATTGCCACCGCCGCTGTCGATGGTGACGATGACCCTCGCCAGGTTGGAGCGTAGCCCCTCGTTGTCGGCAACGGTGTAGG
Organism: uncultured Alphaproteobacteria bacterium; assembly: GCA_963732955.1. Classification (GTDB taxonomy): domain Bacteria; phylum Pseudomonadota; class Alphaproteobacteria; order Rhizobiales; family Methyloligellaceae; genus Methyloceanibacter. The sequence continues at coordinate 1,004,938 of CAVTBH010000003.1, read as the reverse complement.
AGATCGGGGTGACCGGCCCGGTGAAGCCCGCGTCCTCCGGGGTGAACGTGATCTGACCGGTGGTCGCAATGACGGCCCAAGTGCCTTCACCGGCAACGGTCCTGATCTGGCCGTTGCTGCCGATGTCGGCATCGTCGATCAAGACTGACGCCGGATCAATGCTGCCATCGGGGTCGACATCGCCGTCGAGCACGTTGACGACGATCCTCTCACCTACCTGACCGCTGCCGAAATCGTCGTCCGCGACTGGCGCCAGATTGACGCCGCCGCCGACATTCACCGTCACCGTCGCGGTGGCGGTGCCGCCATGGCCGTCACTGATGTCATAGGTAAACGCGTCGGGTCCGCTGAAGCCGGCGTCGGGAGCGTAAGCCACTCTCTCGTAGATCCCATCGCCGTCCTTGTCGACGAGCACCGTGGTGCCGTGCATCGCGGCGCCGACGCCGACGACCTGGAGCTGATCGTTTGCGTCGACGTCGCTGTCGTTGCCGAGGACGTCAATGCTCGTCGAGGAGGTGCCCGCTGAAACCGTAGCCGCATCGTCCTCGGCGACCGGCGCGTCGTTCACACCGTTGATTGTGAGGTTGAGAATTCCCGTGGCGGTGCCACCTCTCCCGTCCGAGATCACGTAGGGGACCGCGGCGACCCTCGACTCGTTCGAACCGAGGCCGTCGAAGCTTGTGCCATAGTCGATAGTGATGGTGTCGGCGTCGGGCCGCGCCACGGTCGTGCCGTGGGAGGTCATGATCGAGCCGGGGGGAAAGGCCGCCAGATCGATACCCCCGACGCTCGTCACGGTCAGCGCGTCGCCATCGGGGTCGCTGTCATTGGCGAGCAGTTGCGACAGGCTGATGGTGAGGAGGTCGTTTTCGCTGATGGTGATCGCGTCGTCCCCGGCGACCGGTACCGTATTTGGAACCGGCTGCGCCGTGATGCTGAGCGTCGTCGTCGAGGTCGCACCCGCCTCGTCGGCGATCGTATAGGTGAAGACGTCGATTTGCGGGTCACTCGGCTGCGGCGCGCCGAGATCCTGGTTGTAGGTCCAGCTGCCGTCGGCGTGGAGCACGAGGGTGCCGTAAAGGCCCTCTATGTTGGTATCGAGATTGCCCGAGACCGCATTGGGCGACGTCCCCGCCTGAACGCCGACAACCGCCAAGGTGTCGCCGTCGTCGACGTCGGTGTCGTTGCTGAGCACGTTGCCGTTCAGCGTCGTGCCGCCGCCGGCCGGCGTGAAGTCGCTCGGAGAGGACCCGAGCGTCCGCGTCGAGATATCGGCCACCAGCGTGGTCTGCCCGGTGACAGGGTCGTAGACATACACCTCGGGGCCGACGATGCCGTCCACGTCGTTGGCGCCGAACGCGGTGAAGTAGAGCTTGCCGTCGACCACGGTCAGGTCGCTCGGCGCTGAGCTCGTAGAGGTCGTGGAGGGTCCTGCGGCCGCGATTTCGGCCTCCGCACTGCCGCCGCCGCTCGCGGCGATCAGGGTGTTGAGATCGGCGATAAGGGTCGTCTTTCCGGTCGCGGGATCGTAGGAGTAGAGCTCCTCGCCGACGTTGCCGTCGGTGGCATTGTTGCCGGTCGCGGCAAAATAGAGCTTGCCGTCGAGCACGGTGAGCTCGCGCGGGTTCGAGCTGCCGCTGCCCGTATAGGCCTCAGGGAGCAAAGTGATTTCGCCGTTGCTGGGGTCCAGGACGTAGAGTTCCCGGCCGACATCGCCGTCGGTGTCGTTGTTGCCGTCGGCGGCGAAATAGAGCTTGCCGTCGAGCACGGTGAGCTCAGCCGGCGCGGCGCCGCCAGGATCGGTAGAGAGATCGGCCACCAGGGCCGGGTCACCGCCCGCGTTCGGGTCGATGACGAAAATCTCCCGTCCGATGTTGACGCCCATGCCGTTGGTGGCAGTGGCAGTGAAATAGAGCTTGCCGTCGAGCACGGTGAGTTCGCTGGCGTACGACCCGTTGATCCCGGCATAGAGATCGCTGACGAGCGCTGTGGTGCCATCGGCGGGACTGTAGACGTAGAGCTCGCCGCCGACAGCCCCGTCAGTCGTGTTGTTGCCGTAGGCGACGAAGTAGATCTTGCCGTCGAACGCGGTGAGATCACGCGGATACGACCCACCGCTGCCTTCATTGAGATCAGCGACGAGGGTGGGAACGCCGTCCGTGGGGTCGAGGACATAGAGCTCGCCGCCGACATTGCCGTCCACGCTGTTGTTGGCTTCGGCGACGAAGTAGAGCTGGTCGTCGATCACCGCGAGGATATTCGGATAGGAGCCTCCGCCCCCGGCATTCAGGTCGGCCACCAGGGAGGCAGCATCGGTGGTGGGGTCGAGAACGTAAAGTTCCTGTCCGGTGGAGTCCATTCCGTCGTTGCCGGTGGCGACGAAATAGAGCTTGCCGCCAGCCACGGTGAGTTGATCGATGGAGGAGCCACCATCGCCGGCGTAAATGTCGGCGACGAGTTTGGTTTGGCCGGTTGCTGGATCGTGGACGTAAAGCTCCTCGCCCACGTCGCCGTCGGTCGTGTTGTTGCCTGTCGCGACGAAATAGACCTTTCCGGCGAGCGCCGTAATGGAGCTCGGGTTCGAACTGTCCTCGCCTGTGGCGAGATCGGCGATCAGCGTGCTCGCGCCACTCGCCGGATCGTAGACGTAGAGCTCACGGCCGACATTGCCGTCAGTGGCGTTGATGCCGTCGGCGCTGAAGTAGATCTTGCCGTCAATCACGGTGAGCTCGCTCGGAGCCGAGTTGGCGGGACCGGTGGCGAGATCGGTCACCGGCGTGCCGGTATCGGTGGCGGTGTCGATGACGTAGAGTTCCTGACCGAGATTGCCGTCGGTGGGATTGACGACGTCCGCGGTGAAGTAGATGTGGCCGTCGATGACGACGGGCCCCCCCGAACGGCCGCCCTTGGGAAGGTCTGGGTCGGTGTCTACATCGGCGACGAGGCTGACGACGCCCGTGGTCGGATCGTAGACATAGGGCTCGCGCCCGATGGCCCCGTCGGTCTGGTTGTTGCCCTCGGCGGAGAAATAGAGCTTGCCGTCGATGACCGTGAGATCGGCCGGACTTGAGCTCCCGCCGGTCGAACCGCCGGACAATTCCATCAACTTGACCATGCCTGAATCGGCGCCCTGATTGAGATCGGCGAGGAGCGTCGTGGTCTCGGTCAGGGGGTCGTAGACGTAGAGTTCCCGGCCGACCTCGTCGCCGGCCATGTTGGTGCCGTCGGCCGTGAAATAGAGCTTGCCGTCGAGCGCCGTGAGTTCGTCCGGGGACGAACCATCCGCCTCCGAGGTCGACCCGGGAATCTGGATCGTCTTGCCGCTCGCTGGATCGAAGAAAAACAGCTCGGTGACGAAATTGTTGTTGGCGTCGTATGTGTCCGCCACGAAATAGAGTCGGCCGCCGAGCTCGGTGAGGTCACGCGGCGTCGAGCCTTCGGAGCCGCTGATGATATCGGCGGCGAGCGTCGTCTCGCCGGTGCCGGGATCGTAGACGTAGAGCTCCTGTCCGACGTCGCCGTCGGTCGTCTTGTTGCCAGTGGCCGCGAAATAGATCTTGCCGTCCACCAAAGTGAGCTCGTGCGGGTATGAGCTCCCCACATTGAGATCGGCGATGAGACGAGCTCCGTCTGGCGATGAGCCGTCGAGAACGTAGAGTTCCTGGCCGCTATCGCCATTCGCGGTGAAGTAGAGATTGCCGTCGAGCACGGTGAGGCCGCTCGGGCTGGACTCGCCGGCCGGGTTGACGTCGGCGGCCACAGTGATCTGGCCGGTCGTCGGATCGAGAACGCGGAGCTCGCTGCCATCGGCGGCGTCGGAACCCGCGAAATAGAGCAGCCCATTGAAGGGTGTCAGTTCGCTGATCGAAGCGCCATTCGGTCCGGGATCGAGCTCGGCGACGAGGGTCGGGCTGTCGCCGAGGGTGTCGATGGAATAGATCTGGATGACGCCGACATTGCTGTCGGCGACGAAATAGAGCTTGCCGTCGAGAACCGTGAGGTCCCTGGGGGACGAGCTGTCGGGTCCGGGCCATAGGTCGGCGACGAGCTTCGTCACGCCGGTCGTCGGATTGAACACATAGAGCTCTTGGCCCACCTCGCCATCGGTCTCGTTGTTGCCGTTGGCGACGAAGTAGACCTTGCCGGCGAAATTCGTGATCGATTCCGGCGAGCTGCCGCCTCGGTCGATATCGTTGACATCGGCGACGAGCGTGGTCGTGCCCGTCGACCGGTCATAGGCGTAGAGCTGACGCCCGCTGGTGCCCTCGAGAGTGGTCGACTCGGCGGAAAAATAGATGAACGGGATCACACTGGCGGTGTCGGCGACGGCGACAGGCGCGTCGTTGATGCCGTGGACCGTCACGTCGAACGTCGCCGTGGCGGTCCCACCCTTGCCGTCGGAGACCGTGTAGTTGAGGTGCCCTGTCGTCGACTGCCCTTCACCGAGACTATCGAGGCTGCCGTTCAGGTCCAAGGTGAAGGTGTCAGCATCGACCCTGGTGAGGGTCACGCCGTCATCGCTCAGAACCGATCCCGGGGGGAAGGTGGTGAGATCGATGTTGGCGAGCTTGGTCACGGTCAGGGTGTCGCCGTTCGGGTCGCGGTCGTTGGCGAGGAGGTCCGAGAGTTTGAAGGTGAGGATGTCGTCCTGGCTAATGTCCGTCGCCTCGCCAGTAGCGACCGGGGCTCGATTCTCGTCGGTCCCGGGGACGACCGCGATGGTCAGCGTCGTGGTCGAGGTTTCGCCCGACGCGTCGCGAAGCGTGTAGCTGAACACGTCGTCGCCCGGATTGCCCGTCGAGGGCGCGCCGAAATCCTGCACATAAGTCCAGCTGCCGTCGGTGTTCAGCACCAGCGTGCCGTAGCGGCCATCGATTTCGGTGCCGACATTGCCGGAGATCGGATCGGACAGTGCGCCGGCCTGGACGCCGACGACCGTCAAGGTGTCGCCGGTGTCGACGTCGGTGTCGTTGGTGAGCACATTGCCGCTCGCCTCGGGGAGCCCGTCGGCCGTGAGCGCGGTGATCTCTTGCGGACTTGAACCGGCCGTGGTCCGCGCATCGATGTTGGCGACGAGAACAGGCGTCTCGCCGACCGCCGGGTCGATGACGTAGATCGCCTGGCCGACGAGGCCATCGGTTTCGTTATAGGCGGCTGCCGTGAAGTAGAGCTTGCCGTCGACGACCGTGAGCGCGGTCGGATTTGAGCTGCCGGCGGCGTTCGGGGCCGCAATGGCCGCTTCGACGGCGATTTTGTCCATACCGCCGCTCGAGCTCTGGGCGATGTTGAGGTCGGCGACGAGCGTGGTGGTCTTGGCCACCGGATCGTAGACGTAAAGCTCGCGGCCGACGACGCCGTCGGTGGGGTTGTTGCCCTGGGCGGAGAAATAAACCTTGCCGTTGAACGCCGTGATCTGGCTTGGACTCGAGCTGCCGTCGCCGGCGTAGGCTTCGGGGACAAGCTCGACCTGCCCGCTGTCAGGATCGACCACGTAAAGCTCGATGCCGGTGCTGTTGGTGCCGTCATCGCCTTCGGCCGTGAAATAGAGCCTGCCGTCGAGCACCATGAGGTCGCTTGGGTAGGAGCTGCCACTGACCGAGAGGTCGGCGACAAGCATCGGGTCAGGCCCAACGGCCGGATCGATCACATAGAGCTCGTCGCCTTGAGGTCCAGAAGCCTCGAAGTAGAGCTTGTCGCCGAGCGCCGTCAGGAAACTTGGCGAGGAGCTGCCGCTACCGGGGTTGAGGTCGGCGACCAGGGTTGGCGCAGGGCCGACCGTGGGATCGATGACGTAAAGCTCATTGCCAACGTTTCCTTCGGGGGTGCCGTCATTGGCAATGGCCGTGAAGTAGAGCTTGCCGTCGACGACGGTGAACTCCTGCGGGTATGAGCCGCCGGTCCCGACCTGGAGATCGGCGACGAGCGCTGCCTCGTTGGTCGTGGGATCAAGCACATAGAGTTCGCGGCCGACACTGACGCCGGTGTCGTTGACGCCATCAGCGGCGAAATAGATTTTGCCGTCGAACTCCGTGAGCAGGGCCGGGTTCGAGCTGCCCGTGCCAGTATTCAGGTCGATCAGGACCGGGGCGCCCCCGGCCGGGTCGAGCGCGAACAGCTCGCGCCCGGCACTGTCGGTTCCGTCGTTGTAGTTGGCAGTGAAGTAAAGCTCGTCGCCGATCACCGTCAGGTCTTGGGGACTGGAGCTGCTGGCGCCGAGATTGAGGTCGGCGACGAGCGTTGGCGGAGTGCCGCTCGTAGGATCGTAGACGAACAGCTCGCGGCCGAGACTGTCGGTTCCGTCAATCGCTTGCGCCGTGAAATAGACCTTGCCGCCGGCGCTAATGAAGTCGAGCGGGTTCGACCCCTCCGGCATGACGTCGGGGTTGGTGAGGAGCGTCGTTGTTTGGGTGACGGGGTCGTGGACGTAAAGGTCGGAGCCCGAGGTCGTGGTGGCGGCCGAGAAATAAAGTTTGCCGTCGATGACCGTGAGGTCGGTCGGATTTGAGCTGCCCGGGCCGGGCACCAGGTCGATGAGGGGCCTCGCTTCGCCGGTGAGGGTATCGAGGACATAAGGCTCGATCCCGATGTTGCCGTCCGTGGCGTTGTCGCCGGGGCTGACGAAATAGATGTCGGTGCCGATGACCGCGGATTGGACCTTTAAGCGCGGGACCACGGGATCGGTGTTGACGTCGGCGGCCAGCGTCGTCGTGTCGGTGGCGGGGTCGTAGACATAGAGTTCCTGGCCGACATTGCCGTCGACGTCGTTATTGCCGGTGGCGGAGAAATAGAGCTTGCCGTCGACCACCGTGAGGTTGGCCGCTGAGCCATTGGTCTGCGCCGCGAACGCAAGCCTGAGCTCGTCTGATGAGTTGCTGAGATCGAGATCGGCGATGAGCGTGACGTCGCCGGTCGTCGGATCATAGGCATATAGCTCGCGGCCGGTGTCGCCGTCGGTGGCGTTATCGCCGCTTGCGGTGAAGAAGATCCTGCCGTCGAGCACCGTGAGGTCCTGGGGGGACGAGCCGCCGGGCGCATCCGAAGGCCCGGGGATCAGAGTGGTCCTGCCGGTGACAGGATCGTAGGCGTAAAGTTCGGTGGCGGAGTCGCCGGTGTCGGGATCGGGGGCATCAGCGACGAAATACAGCTTGCCGTCGAGCACCGTGATCTGGCCGTCGGACGAAAGGGGAATCCCGGGGGACGCTTCCGGAACCGGCGTCGTCATGTTGCTCGTGGGATCGTAGACGTAAACCCCGCGACTGTCGGGACTGTTCGCGCTGAAATAGATCTTGCCGTCGAGTTCCGTGAACCCGTCGGGATACGAGTTGCCGGCACCGGGGTTTAGATCGGTAACGCGGGCGGGCGCGTCACCGCTTGTCGGATCGTACACGAACAACTCGACGCCGAAATCCCCGCCGGCCACGGTGTTGTCGTGCGCGGCGAAATAGAGCTTGCCGTCGATCGCCATGACGGCGCTGGCCTGTGCCGAGCCTGTCCCTTCGTTGAGATCGGCGACGAGCGAGACTTCGCCGGTAGTGGGGTCGAGAACGCGAAGTTCTTGGCCGGTGACACCGTCATCGGCAAAGAAATAGACTTTGCCATCGAGGCCCGTCAGATGAGTGGGAGATGAATCGTTGGGTCCAGGGTTGAGGTCCTTGACGAGGACGGCCTCGTCCGTGGCGGGATCGAGAACGTAAAGTTCGGTGCCCGCATCGATGCTGCTGGCCTGGAAATAGAGCTTGCCGTCGATGACCGTGAGTTCCGACGGGAACGAATCGCCCGATCCGTCGAAGAGATCGGCGACGAGCTTGGTTTCGTTCGTTGCCGGATTGAAGACGAACAGCTCGTAGCCGACGTTGCCGGTGGCATCGTTGCCGTTGGCAACGAAGTAGAGCTTGCCGTCCAGGGGGGTAAGCTCTTGCGGGTCCGACCCTTGGGAGTCGACACTATTCACGTCGGCGACCAGCTTGAGCGCGCCTGTGGCCGGATTGAACGCGTAGAGCTCGCGTCCGCCGCCGGTCTCCAGGAAATTCCCCTGCGCTGAGAAATAGATCAGCGTTTGCGGGCCCGGCGAGACCGCCGTCGCGGTGTCGGCAACCGCGACCGGCGCGTCGTTTTCGCCGTTGATCGTGATGTTGACACTCGCGGTGCTCTCGCCGCCGCGGCCGTCCGAGATCGCATAGCTGAATTGGTCGGCGGCGGTCTCGCCCGGGTTGAGCGAGTCGAACACCGTCCCCGGCAAATAGACGAAGGTCGTCGCGCCGGTGCGAACGAGAGTGGCCCCGGAACCGAGCGTGATGGTATCGCCGAGGTCGATGTCGTCGAGAAGGACGCCGTTGATCGCCGTTACCGTCAACGGATCCCCGTTCGCGTCGGTGTCGTTGGCGATCAGATCGGCAAGCCTGAATTCAAGGGCGGCATTTTCGCTGGTATCGACGGGGTCGTCATTGGCGACCGGCGCCACGTTGTCTGGCGGCGTGACGGTGATGTTCACCGTGGCGGTTGCGGTGCCGCCATTGCCGTCGCTGATGTCATAGCTGAAGGCATCGGTGCCGGCGAAGCCGGCATCTGGGGTGTATCGGACGGTCTCGCGGATGCCGTCGCCGTCCAGGTCGACGAACTCCGCGGTGCCGTTCATCGCGGTGCCGACGCCGGTGACGTGGAGATCGTCACCCTCGATATCGGTGTCGTTGGCAAGCACGTCGATCGGCGTGGGGGTGCCGGCAGCGACGGTGACCGGGTCGTCATTGGCGACGGGATCGTCGTTGACGGGGGTCACGTCGATGTTGATGACCCTGAGCTGGCTGGTATCGTTGCCGCCATTGTCGGTGCCGCCGTCGTCCTGGACTCTGAAGGTGAAGGCGTCGTAGCCGGAGCCATTTGCGTCCGCGGCAGGCGTGAAGATGAGCTTGCCGGCTTCGATGTCGGCGACGCTGACGACGTCGCCGTCGCTGAGGGCAACCCCGTCGAGGGTCAAGGTCCCGGCTGCGGGTGCGGAACCGATGATCACCGCCTGAAAGGCATTGGGCGGATTGTCGCGGGGTTCGAAAAAGCCGAAATCGTCAGCCGTGAAGACGTAAGCGGTATCCTCGGCGATCGTCAGCGTGTTGTCGGTGCCGATCGGTTCGTCGTTCACCGAATTGACGGTGATGTCGAACCTGTACTCGTTCACGCCACCGTTGCCGTCGGAGACGGTGTAGCTGAAGCTGTCCGTGCCGTTGAAGTTGGGGTCGGGCTGGTAGCTGTAGGAGCCGTCTGGATCGATGTTCAACATGCCGTGAGCCGGCGCCAGCGAGCCCGACGCATAGGTGACGGCATCGCCATCGGCGTCAGTTGCGGCGGGCAACTGGTCGGCAATGACACGATCTTCGTTGGTCGTCGCCGACCCGTCCGCGGCCACCGGGGGGTGGTTGGGGACCGCGTCCTCAGTGCCGGTAACGACGATGCTCAGCGTGGTGGTCGAGAGAGCCCCGGCGCTGTCCTGGACGGTGTAAGTGAACACCTCGGTCGCTTGCTGGCCAGCCGCCAGCGCTTCGGTTGCCGGCCTGGCGTTATCGAGCGTGTAGGTCCATTGGCCCTGCTCGTTGATGGCGAGGGTCCCGTAGACGCCATCGATCGGGGCGGTGGGAATGCCGCCAGTCTGGTCGTCGGTGGCGACGCCAAACACGATCCCCGCGATGCTCAGCATGTCGCCGGTGGCGATGTCGGGATCGGTGTCGTTGCCGAGTCACGTTGCCGGTCGCGGTCGGATCGCCGGTGGTGGGCACACCGTTGGCGTCGATGCCGGCCTCGATCACCGGGTCGCCGTCATTGGTGTCGGGGTTGGCGGTCGGCGGGGTATTGACGACGATGACTTCGTCGTTGGAGCCGCTGATGACCACGAACAATTGCGCCGTCGAGGTCTGGCCGCTCGGGTCTTGGATCGTGTAGCTGAACACGTCGGTGGCTTGCTGGTCTTGGCCGAGCGCGTCAGTCGCGGCATTGCTGTCGTCGAGCGTGTAGTCCCAGCCGCCGTCGGCGCGGAGCGTGAGGGTGCCGTAGGTGCCGCGGATGGTATCGCCCACGCCGGTGCCGGCTGCGGCGCCGAGCGGACCGGCGGCGACGCCGACCACGGCGAGGTCCTGGCCCTCGTCGTTGTCAAGCGCGTTGCCCTGGGCGGTGGCGTCGCCTGGAATCGGCGTGCCGTCAGGCTCCGTTCCGGCCTCGACCACGGCGTCGTCCATGTTGATGTCCGCGACCGCGCGCGGCGGCACCGGGGCAGCCGCATCGGCGCTGCCGGTGACGGCCACGATCAGCGTCGTGGTCGAGGTCGCGCCGTTCTCGTCGATGATGGTGTAGCTGAACACGTCATGGGCCACCTGGCCGGGAGTGAGCGCGTCGGTCGCGGCTCTCAAGTCGTCGAGCGCATAGGTCCATTGGCCGTCGGCGGCGAGTGTGAGCTTGCCGAAGGTGCCGTCGATCTCGGTGCCGACGCCGCCCGATTGCGCCCCGATGGCGAGACCGGCGATGACGCCGACCACCGACAGGCCTTGACCGGTATCGTTGTCGAGCGCATTGCCCGAGGCGGTGGCGTCGCCGACCGCAGCGCCGGTGGCCTCGTCGAACCCGGCTTCGATCACCGGGTCGGTGGGATTGGTATCCGGATGCGCCGCTGGCAGCGGCGTGGCCGGGGTCACGGTGACGACGATGTCGTACTCGTTGGTACCGCCGTTGCCGTCGTCGACGATGTAGCTGAAGCTGTCGGTGCCGACGAAGCCGGTATTGGGTGTGTATTGGTAGCTGCCGTCGGTGGCGATGAGGACGGTGCCGTTGAGGGCTTGGGTGCCAAGCCCATAGGCGACGGGATCGTTCTCGGCGTCGGTCGCCGCGGGCAGGGCGCCGGTGACCGCCGTGTCTTGGGCCGTGGTTGCGGCGTCATCGGCCGCGACCGGCGCATCGTTCACCGGGGTGACGTCGACGGTCACATTCGCCGTCGTGGTGTTGTCGCCGTCGCTGACCGCGACACGCAAAACATAGCTGCCGACCTCAGGGTCGTCGACGCCCTGGGCCAGGCTGATGGCGCCGGTGGCGGGGTCGATTGCAAACAGTCCGAGATCGTTGCCCTCGGCGATGGCGTAGGACAGAGTGGTGCTGTCGGCATCGGTGGCGAGCACCGTGCCCACGGCCGCCCCAGCCTCGCTTTCCTCGGCAACGGCAAAGCTCTGGTCCTCGACCACCGGCGGCTGATTGACCGAAGCCGTGCCTCTCACTGTGATGGTGATGGTCGCCTCGTTGGAGGCGGCGCCGTGGCTGTCGACGGCGCGATAGGACACGGTGACGTCCCGGGTCTCGCCCGCGGCGAGGTCGTCGAAGTCGTGGCCGGGATCGAAGCTGAAGGTGCCGTCATTATTATTGGTGACGGTGCCGCCGCTCGGCTGGCCGAGAAGCTCGTAGGTGAGAGTGCCCTGATCGTCGTCGCTGTCGACGTCGTCGGCGACGAACGCTGCGAGAGGTCCGGCGTCCAAGCTTGCTGCCTGGACGTCGGCGGGAACGCCGGCATCGACCACGAGCGCCACCGCCGACGCGGTCGGCGCATCGTTGCTGCCTTGCAGGCGGATGGTGACGAGCTGAGAATCCTGTGCGCCGGCGGCGTCGGTCACCGTGACGCGATAGGTCTGCTCCACCACTTGGCCCTCGGCGAGGGTCTGGATGTCGGCGTCGTTGACCGTATAGGTCCACACCGCTGACTTGGTCGGGCTCGGGCAGTAGCCACCTCCGTGGAACGCCGCGGCGATGGCGCCGCCGGCCACATTGGGGTTCACGACCGCTTCCAGCGCGCCATATTCCATGCCGCTCGGATCCGTCGTCGACACGAACTCGACCGAGGCCGTGTGGGTGTCGCCGCGATCGTTGTCGGTGAATTTGATGGCACCGGAGACGGTCAGCGCCTCGGTGCTGTTGCCTTCCGGAATTTGTCCGGTCTGCTCCGCGTCGATGATCTGCGGCGCGTCGTTGCCGTCGGGATGAGGGCTGTGGTGGTGGCCGAAGATCTTGTGCACCCACGACTTGATGAAGTCCCCGACCGGAGGAAAGTCGGAACCATCGTCGTGATGCGGCGGGATGTAGCCCGGCCGGCTGCTCCCGTCATCTTGGCTATCATCATGCGGCGGCTGGGAACCGTGATCCTTGACGGGTTGGGTCGGGGCTTTGCCGAACCACGACCCGATCAGGTCATCGAGGTGATCATTGATCGACGGTTTGCCGAAGAATCTCGCCATGGTGTGCCTCCTGGCTTCTTACGCCGAAGCGGTTCGGGCGTTGTGTGCGCACGCACGCGCCGCCGCTTTTCACTGTTACGAAACTTGCGATCCTCCCCACCGAAGTCCACGCTTCGCTCGCCAAGTGGCGAACGTGGGCTTAAGCAGATAGCTTTGATTATCGATAAAATTATCAGCAATTTTGATTAGACCCTTCACTAAGGTCTTGGGACGCAAGGCCTTTTTTGGTCTTACCAGGGTGCGGCAGCCCGCCGCACTAACCTATGTTAGGAAGCCCCGCATCGTGATCGGCGCGCCGTCCGCGGGTCGATCCGCGCGCTGAAGAGTGTTAGCAACAACGCTCGGCGGGGCCGGAGGGGATTTGAGTTCGAATGCGCGTCATCTATGTCGTCGGCACGAGTCACAGCGGCTCGACCCTGCTCGACCTCATGCTCAATGCCCATCCCGCGATCTTCGCCGGCGGCGAGGTCCTCAAGCTCAATCGGCAGCTCCAGGTGAAGGACCCGCGTCGGGACGTCTATGCGCATTGTGCCTGTGGGGCGCCGTCTTTGTGGCAGTGCCCGTTCTGGTCACGGGTCGACGAGCGCACCCGAGCGACGAGCGGCAAGTCGCTCGTCGATCTCGATATGCTTGATCATGCAGACCTTGACCGCAGCCGCGCGCCGAACGCGATCGTGTTCAAGGCCATAGCCGAAACCTCCGGCAAGCCTTTCATCGTCGACTCCTCGAAGCTGCCGAGGCGCCTCTCTTATCTCATGCGGCTCAAGGACCTCGAGGTCTATCCAGTGCATCTCATCCGCGAGCCGAAGGGCCAGATCCATTCGGTGCGGCGGAAGCATGGCGGCCTCGTCAAGCACATCTTCCGCTACGAACTGATCCACGCTCAGATCAGCCGCATGCTGAGATCGGTGCCTCACAGTGTCGTGCGTTACGAGGATCTGGTGCACGACCCTAAGACCGCGCTTGAAAGCGTGCTGGCGCCGCTCGGGCTCGACTTCGATCCGCGTCAACTCGACTGGGCCGAGGCCGAGAAGCATGAGGTTGCCGGCAATCACATGCGCTTCGACGCGTCGAGCGCCCTTGTGCTCGACACCTCCTGGCGCGACGGCTTGAGCGCCGCGCAGAAGCTTGCCATCGACACCGGCACCCTCCTGTCGCGGCGGATGTTGCCCGGCACCGGCGTTGTCGCCGTCTGACCCTCGCCGAAAACCTCGCCAAATCGCGCCTAAGCTGTTGTCGTTTGCGCCATTCGCGGGCCTAATTGCTTTTGGTCCCGAGACCTCTTCGGGTCGCGTCTGAAAGTTCGCCAGTAAAGGTTGTTGTCTTGACGCTGCATTCAGCTCCGCTGATCTCCACCCTCGTGTTGGGTCTTGTGCTCGCCTTCGCCTTCGGCCTGGTGGCGCAGCGCCTACGGCTCCAGCCCCTGATCGGCTACCTCATCGCCGGCATCGCCATCGGGCCGTTCACGCCCGGGTTCATCGCCGACCAAAGCGTCGCCAACCAGCTCGCCGAGATCGGCATCATTCTTCTGATGTTCGGCGTCGGGCTGCACTTCTCCCTCGAGGACCTGTTGTCTGTGCGCGCCATCGCCATCCCCGGCGCCATCGCCCAGGCCGTGGTGGCGACTCCCCTCGGCATGCTGCTCGGCTGGGCCATGGGCTGGCCGCCCGGCGCCGGGCTGCTCTTCGGCATCGCGCTGTCGGTGGCGAGCACCGTGGTGCTGCTCAGGTTTCTCCAGGAGCGGCGTCTGCTCGACACCGAGCGCGGGCGCATCACCGTCGGCTGGCTGGTGGTCCAGGACATCGGCATGGTGCTGGTGCTGGTGCTCTTGCCGGCGCTCACCGGCGTGCTCAAGGGCATGGAGACGTCGCCCGACGCCACACTGCTGCTCGAGACCACCGTCATCACCTTGGGCAAGATCGCCGGCTTCCTCATCGTCATGCTGGTGGTCGGCAAGAAGCTGATCCCCTGGATCCTGCATTACGTCGCCCACACCGGCAGCCGCGAGCTGTTCCGCCTCGCGGTGCTCTCCATCGCCCTCGGCTTCGCCTTTGCCGCGGCCGAGCTGTTCGGCGCTTCGCTCGCGCTCGGCGCCTTCTTCGCCGGCATGATCTTCGAGCGAGTCGCGGTTGAGCCAGCAGGCGGCGACGGAGTCGTTGCCGTTCCGCGATGCCTTCGCCGTGCTGTTCTTCGTCTCGGTCGGCATGCTGTTCGACCCGCAGATCCTCGTCGACGAGCCGGGCGCGCTCGTCGCCACCATCTTCATCATCCTCGTCGCCAAATCGGCTGCGGCCTTCGTCGTCGTGCGCCTGTTCCGCCACCCGGTGCCGACCGCGCTCGCCATCTCGGCTTCGCTGGCGCAGATCGGCGAGTTCTCCTTCATCCTCGCAAATCTCGGCGTGCGCCTGACGCTGATACCCGGCAGCGTGCGCAGCCTGATCCTCGCCGGCGCTATCATCTCCATTCTGCTCAATCCGCTCTTGATGGAGCTCCTCGACCGGCTGCCGCTCCGCCGGCCGCAGCAAGCCGACGACAAGGTGGCGGCGGCAGAGCCGAAGCCTGAGGCGCTTGGCCGCGAGCCGATCCCGGTCACCCGCCTCACTGATCATGTCGTGCTTGTAGGTCACGGTCGCGTGGGTAGTGTCATCAGCGCCGCGCTGCGCGAGGACCGCACGCCCTATATCGTCATCGAGACCGACGAGGACGCCGCCGCCGAGCTTCGCCAGCAGAGCATCGAGACCATCACCGGCAACTCCGCCGATCCCGAGGTGGTGCGCGCCGCCAATCTTGGCGCCGCCTGTTGCCTCCTCGTCGCCATCCCCGAGGCCTTCGAAAGCGGCCAGACCGTGATGCAGGCCCGCCGCGCCAATCCCGACCTTCTCATCATCGCCCGCGCTCACTCCGACGAGGAGGTGGAGTATCTCAAGAAGAACGGGGCCTCGATCGTGATCATGGGCGAGTTCGAGATCGCCAAGGCCATGATTGGCGACGTCCGCCGCGCCTTGACCGTGCGGCCGCAACCAGCCGCCCCCGCTGCCGCGGCCGGGGCGAGCAGTGACGCAGCACCAAGTCCGGAACCGCACCCGGAACCGCCGCCGGCACCCCGGGACGAGGAGACGCCCGCTTGAGCGGCGTCGCTCACAGCATGTGCTTTATGTCCGAGGAGAACGAAGGATAGGCGAAGATGAAGTCGCGGATCGCTGTCGCGGTGATGCCGTGTGCCTTTGCCAGCGCGAAGATGTTGATCAGCTCTTCTGCGCCATGCCCGACCATATGGGCGCCGAGAATGCGGTCGCTGCCGGCATCGACGATGACCTTGGCGTAGGCGCGCGTCTCGGCATAGGTCCGCGCCGAGAACCAGTCCTCCATGTGATTGACGCTGACCTTGGTGTTGAAGCCTTGCTCGTTGGCTTGCGCCTCGGTGAGCCCGACGCTCGCCAACGCCGGCACGGTGTAGACCGCCGACGGCAGGTTCGCATAGTCGGGGCGATGCCTCGGCCCATCGACGATGTTGTCGCCGACGATGTGGCCCTCATAGGTGGCGACCGGTGACAGCTGCGGCACGCCCGTGAGCGCGTCCCCGCACACGAACACCGCCAGGTTCGACGTCGAGCGCAGGAAGTCGTCGACGGCGATGCGAAAGCCGTCATGCTTGACGCCGCCCTTGTCGAGATCGAGGCGATCGACATTGGCGATACGGCCGGCGCCGTTGACGACGCGGTCGGCGTCCACAGTGTGCGCCGTGCCGTTCGCCTCGAACACGGTGCGGAGCTTGCCGTCGGCGCGCTCGACCCTGAGCACCTTGACCCCGGTATGCACCTCGATGCCGATCGCCTCGCTCTCGGCCCGGATCTCCTCGACGGCATCGGCGTCGAGCACCGGCAACAGCCTCGGCAGCACCTCGAGAATGGTGACCTTGGTGCCGGCCCGCGCATAGACATGGCCGAATTCGAGCGCGATGACGCCGCCGCCGATGAACAGCACGCTTCCCGGCCGCTGGCGCTCGCTCAACATCTCGTCCGAGGTGATCATCAAATCGGCGCCGGGGATCGGCAGCGGCCGCGCCCGCGATCCGGTGGCGATGACGATGTGCTTCGCCTCGATGATGCGATCGCCGACTTTGACGGCATTGCCGTC
Source organism: uncultured Alphaproteobacteria bacterium (assembly GCA_963732955.1). Lineage (GTDB taxonomy): Bacteria > Pseudomonadota > Alphaproteobacteria > Rhizobiales > Methyloligellaceae > Methyloceanibacter. The sequence continues at coordinate 988,547 of CAVTBH010000003.1, read as the reverse complement.
GACGAACTTGGCGCTGTCGCGGAAGACGTCGACCCCGCGCTCGGCCAGGGTCTTGGCCAGTCGGTTCGGAATGCCCTCGATCAACGTCTTCTCGCGGTCGATCACCTTGGTCCAGTCGAGGCTCGGCTTCGACACGGCGATGCCATGCACATGGGCCTGATGGATCTCGTGCAGCGCGTGGCCCGCGGCGACCAGCACCTTCTTCGGCGTGCAGCCGCGATTGGGGCAGGTGCCGCCGAGATCGCGATCCTCGACGAGTGCGACCTTGAGCCCAGCCTTCCGCGTCGGCACGGTGACGCCGAAGCCGGCATTGCCGCCACCGAGGATCAGGACGTCATAGCTGTCGGTTGCCATGACCGAGCTTAGCCGGAGCGGAGACCCTCGCGCCAATGCCCAGGAGGCATGGTTGCCATACCCGGGTAGAGAGCGCGGAACCGGCTTCGCCGGCGCGGCGTTGCCCTAATGACCTTGATCTGCGGCGCCCAGCCCCCATATGGGTCTGCCGGCATGGAGTTACGGAGACGATGAGCAGTACGGAGCAGGTTTTCGGACGCGCCTGGCAAGGCGCCGGCTCGCGCCGCAGCGCCGCGGCGGCAGAGTTCCTGCGCGAGTTCAACTCAGGCCTGACCCATCGCCAGCGCCTGGAGCAGGTCCGCTTCATCGCCAATCTGATGGACGACCGCTTCGTCGTCCCCGGCACCGGGCTGCGCTTCGGCCTCGATTCCATCGTCGGGCTGTTTCCCGGATTCGGCGATGTCATCACCACGGCCATCTCACTTCTGATCGTGCATCACGCCTGGCAGAGCGGCGCCTCGAAATTCACGCTCGCGCGCATGCTCGGGAATGTCGGCATCGACTTCGTGGTCGGCGTCGTGCCCTTGTTCGGCGACCTGTTCGATGTCGTGTTCAAGGCGAACCGCAAGAACATGCGCCTGCTCGAGGCGCATCTCAGCAGGCAAGAGGCCAAGGGCACGGTCGAGATCCTGCCGCCGCTGAAGCGCCCGCCACGGAAATAGCGGCAGGGGCGCCTATCGGTTCGTCTTCCTATTTTTGAGGTGCCGGTCTTTTTCTTCGCAAGCGCGGCGCGGCGGCGCTACGCTGCCTGGCCTCCGACGGAAACGCCCTCCTTGTCGAGGGCGTCAACCTCTTCGTCGGTGAACACCCGGCTCCGCGTCAGGAAGCGCACGCCTTCCGGCGCCTCGACCGAGAAGCCCGAGCCCCTGCCGGGCACCACGTCGATGATGAGCTGGGTGTGCTTCCAATAGGCGAATTGGTCGCGGTCCATGTAGACCTGGCAGCCGCCGATGGTGCCGAGATAGACGTCGTTGCCGCCGACGCGGAACTCGTCCCGGGGATAGCACATCGGCGCCGAGCCGTCGCAGCAGCCGCCCGACTGATGGAACATCAGCGGACCGTGCATGCGCTGCAAGCGCGCGATCATGTCGAGCGCTGCATCGGTGACCAAGACCCGTTCGACCATTTGCCTTCTCCCCGCGCCACGTCATGCCCGGCCTTGAGCCGGGCATCCATGCCATTTCGTCGCCGTGACGCGCGAACATACACCATACCTCCCCCTTGTGGGGAGGTCGGCGCGCTTTAGCGCGCCGGGTGGGGGGTGCCGGATGCCGCCACCCCACCCGGCTCGGCCATTGGCCGAGCCACCCTCCCCATCAAGGGGAGGGATGAAAGAAAGCTCGGCGCCTTCTCCTAGAAGAACCCGAGCGCCTTCGGGCTGTAGCTGACCAGGACGTTCTTGGTCTGCTGGTAGTGATCGAGCATCATCTTATGGGTCTCGCGTCCGATGCCCGACTTCTTGTAGCCGCCGAAGGCCGCATGCGCCGGATAGAGGTGGTAGCAATTGGTCCACACCCGGCCAGCCTGGATGCCGCGGCCCATGCGGTAGGCGGTGTTGATGTCGCGCGTCCACACGCCGGAGCCGAGGCCGTACAGCGTGTCGTTGGCGATCTCCAGCGCCTCTTCCTCGGTGTCGAAGGTCGTGACCGAGAGCACCGGCCCGAAGATCTCCTCCTGGAAGATGCGCATCTTGTTGTGGCCCTCGAACACGGTGGGCTGCATGTAATAGCCCTCCTGCAGCTCGCCGTTGAGAGCCGCCCGCGCGCCGCCGGTGAGCAGCTTGGCGCCTTCCTTCTTGCCGATGTCGACATAGGACAGGATCTTCTCGAGCTGATCGTTCGAGGCCTGGGCGCCGATCATGGTCGAAGCGTCGAGCGGATTGCCCTGCTTGACCTTCTCCACTCTGGCGATCGCCTTCTCCATGAACTTGTCATAGATAGACTTCTGCACCAGCGCCCGGGACGGGCAGGTGCACACCTCGCCCTGGTTGAGGGCGAACATGGTGAAGCCCTCGAGCGCCTTGTCGAGGAAGGCGTCGTCCTCGGCCATGACGTCGGCGAAGAAGATGTTCGGCGACTTGCCGCCGAGCTCGAGCGTCACCGGGATCAGGTTCTCCGACGCGTACTGCATGATCAGGCGGCCGGTGGTGGTCTCGCCGGTGAAGGCGATCTTGGCGATGCGCGGATTGGAGGCGAGCGGCTTGCCGGCCTCGACGCCGAAGCCGTTGACGACGTTGAGCACGCCGGGCGGCAGTAGGTCGCCGACGATATCCATCAGCACCATGATGCTCATCGGCGTCTGCTCGGCGGGCTTCAGCACCACGCAGTTTCCCGCGGCCAGAGCCGGTGCGAGTTTCCACACCGCCATCAGGATCGGGAAGTTCCACGGGATGATCTGGCCCACGACGCCGAGCGGCTCGTGATAGTGATAGGCGATGGTATCCTCGTCGATCTCCGACAGCGAGCCTTCCTGGGCACGCAGGCACGCGGCGAAATAGCGGAAATGGTCGATGGCGAGCGGGATGTCGGCGAAGGTCGTCTCCCGGATCGGCTTGCCGTTGTCGATGGTCTCGACCGCGGCGAGCACCTTGAGGTTCTCCTCCATGCGGTCGGCCATCTTGTTCAGAATGGCGGCGCGCTGGGCTGGCGCCATCTTGCCCCAGGCATCCTTGGCCTTATGCGCGGCGTCGAGGGCGAGCTCGATATCGGCGGCTTGCGACCGCGCGATCTCGCACACCGGCTTGCCGGTCACCGGGCTGACATTTTTGAAGTACTGGCCTTCGACCGGCGCGACCCATTTGCCGCCGATGAAGTTATCGTAACGCGGGCGCAGTGCCACCCGAGAGTTCAACGTTTCAATCACTTCGTGCAACATGGAGGCCTCCCTGGACGACTTTGATTATTCTGGGCTTTCAAGGAATTCTGATCCCTGTCATTGACCTGCGTCAAGCAGATTGGCGAAAAAGGCATGGAACCGTCCCGCAACCCAAGCGTTTTGGCGGGATTAAGGGTGCTGGAGGGGGACGAATGATGGACGATCTGGACCGCAAGGGAAATAATCTGCTCGTGGGCATCCTCATTGGCGCCACGATTGTGGCGCTCGGGGTGCTTGGCTATCTGTATTACGACCGGGTGACGCAGAAGCCCGTGGTGAAGATCGATGTTCCGGGCTTCTCCGGCGAAATCACCAAGGACAAGGGCGGCATCGACATCGAGGTCGGCAAGGACCGCTAGCCGCTCAAATCCGATTGTCATCGCCCGGCTCGACCGGGGGGTCCGGTACCACAGCGCAATTACGGGATCAGGACCGCGGCGCCCGTCAGTTCGCCGTTGCGGAGCCGGTCGAGCGCGATATTGGCTTGCGCCAACGGAAACGGCACCACCGTCGTCTTCACCGGCACCTTCGGCGCCAGCGCCAGGAACGCCCCGGCATCCTGACGCGTGAGATTGGCGACCGAGCGGATCACGCGCTCCTCCCACAAGAGCTCGTAGGGGAAGCGCGGGATGTCGCTCATATGGATGCCACCGCACACCACGACGCCGCCTTTGCGCACCGCCTTCAGCGCTTCCGGCACCAGTGCCCCGATTGGCGCGAAGATGATGGCGGCGTCGAGCGCCTCTGGCGGCGCCTCGTCCGAGCCGCCGGCCCATGCGGCGCCAAGCCCACGCGCGAAGTCTTGGGCGGTCGCGTCGCCCGGTCGGGTGAAGGCGAAGATGCGCCGACCCTGATAGCGCGCCACCTGGGCGACGATGTGAGCCGCGGCGCCGAAGCCATAGATGCCGAGGCGCTTCGCCTCCCCGGTCATCGTCAGCGAGCGGTAGCCGATCAGCCCGGCGCAAAGGAGCGGCGCCACTTCGGCATCGCTGTAGGTGGCCGGCAGATGAAAGGCATAACGGGCATCGGCGACCGTATGCGAGGCATAGCCGCCGTCGATCTGATAGCCGGTGAAGCGGGCGTGATCGCACAGGTTCTCCTGGCCGTTGCGGCAATAGAAGCAGGTGCCGTCGGTGAAGCCGAGCCACGGCACGCCAACCCGGTCGCCGATGGCGAAGCCTTCGGTGCCGTCGCCGATCGCCTCGACGTAGCCCACGATCTCATGGCCGAGCACGAGCGGCAGCTTCGGCTCGGTCAATTCGCCGTCGACGATGTGGAGGTCGGTGCGGCACACCCCGCAGGCCGCGACGCGCAACAGAACCTGGTCGGGGCCCGGCCGCGGCGCCGGCAGCTCGGCTTGCCTGAGCGGCGCGTGCGCCGCGTCCAACACCATCGCCTGCATCGTCGTCGTCATGGGGCGATGGTGCGCGATGGGCGGAATTGTGCAAGTCCCGCGCGTCGTCGCGGGTGCTGAACCAACGCCAGCGCAGGTCTACTCGACGCGGCTGAGGATTGCTTGTTGGATCGGCGGCTCCGGATGCCCGAGCCAACGGTGGCTGTCACCTGTGATCAGCAACCCCCAAGCCTGCCTCGCCCCCGGTGCGAACAACACATAGAGCTGGTTGCCACCGCAATCATGGGCCTTGCAGGTAAATCCCAAGGTGTAGCTGTCGCCGCTGACCGGCACGGTGATCGACGGCGTCGCGGGCCCGTCCAAGGTCTCGGCATAGGTCTTGACCCAGTCCGGCACCACATCAGGGCCGAGCATTGTTTTCCAGGCGGTGACGTAGGCCTCTTGCTTCATCAGGTCGTAGAGATAGGGACCTGGCTGCTCGGCGGCGACGGCGGCCGAGCCAGGGAACGGCAGCAAAAGCAAGAGAAGCAGCAATCTGGTGAGCACCGGCGGCTCCATCATCCGTTCACGACGGCCAACAGTGCCGCCTCAGGATGACAGTTTAGCAAAAGGCTAGTGCCGGACGAGAGGCCAGCCCTGAAGGCTTGGGCGAAGGGTCGAAACCGCGGCGACGCCGCGTCCCGTCTCGCCCTGATAGGCGCCGGAGGGTTTGGCCGAAGCGGGTCCGGACAGGCGCCGTTCGGCGACGACCGCGGCACCCGCCCAGAATGCCTCGAAGGCGAGCAGGCCGAGCCGCGCGGTGCCGGGCGCCTGCGGCTCGAACAGGTTCAAGGCGTTGCGCTTGTCGGCTTCGCGGCGCATGACGTCGCCCGACCAGCACATCGAGGCGCCAAAGGTCACCTGCTCATGGGCGTCGAGCAGGCGCGGATTGCGGGCCCAGCGAAGGAGGTCCTTGGCCGGCTGGTTGGGGCTGAGCTCGGACAGGCTGCGGTAAAGCTGCCGGAGTTCGGGGTCGGGCTCGAGCTTGGCCAGCACCAGCCTCGCGGCGATGCCCGCCGACGCGAGATCCTTCGCCTTCAGCACCAGCGCCCGGGCCGGGCACGAGGCGGCTGAGCGCAGGATCATCGATAGCGTTCGCGGCTCGTCTCTGTCGTTGCCGACGCGGTCGATGAACGCGGCCAGAATGCCGACGTGCCGATCGAGCTCGGTCTGCCTTAGATCTCTGAAATCCCCCGAACCAACCACAATGCGCATGAATCCCCCTCGCTCTGTGGAAGTATTGCGGGCAAACGCTAAGGCGCTTGCTGGTGCCTTGCTAGAATTAACCAAAACAGAGTTAAGGAAGGTTTGACGGCGCCCTCGTTTTGACCTCCTGGCAGCGTCGCCTTGCCGGGCGCCGGCAATAATTGAAGCGCGCGATGCTCCAGCCGCGGCGCGCTGGCGCGCTTCCCCCTCACCCCGCGCTTGCGGCCCTCGGCTGGAGGGGCGAACGCAATACGACAAGGCACCCATTCGCTTCGAGCCGGAAGGTTGGGGTGAGGGAGCTCGCGCAGGCGAGTCTCGATGAGTCTGGAATGTGCTCGGCCCCATCCGGGGCTCGGTGTCAGGGACAGAAGGGGAATTTCGGTAACGGACGGAGTCCCGAGTGTTTCGAGCCGCCGAAGGTAGGACTCGATGAAGTCAACTGGACACTCGAACCGCGCGCCGATTGAGTGCGGCGCCACAGGGGGGCCAGACATAGGACTGATCGTACTCCGGACGTACCGACCGGCCGTCCGCCCCCCGGAGCCGCCGATCCCCGTTTACTTCCCTCAAGGGGCGAAGGCTCACTGGTAAACAAGGCACTTTCGTGGCCAAAATTGCCTTATTGATTCGGAACTTGCGTCGTTCGCAGTGTGGCGACACCCGGCTGAAACTCTGGGTAGGAAATCTGCAACCCGGGGATGGCCGACGGGCCTCTGACCACCCGTCTTCAGCGGACGAACTTATCCCCGCGCGTCCGGCCTCATCTATCCTGGCATCACCTCGTGCACCGCAGAGGCGTCATCGCGAGGCGTCGTGAGGCGGGACGAGGTGCGGCGCCCGCGGGTCTGGTTCGCATCCAGGCACCCGGGCGGCGTCGGGGCTCCGCCCGTGCCCACTACGAGGCCCTGCCAGGAGCTGGCTGACGACCGTCAGGCCTATCCCAAACGCAGGCCCCCAACGTCACTTTGACTTACGTCCGTTGCAGGGGAAGCGGGACACTGACGGCGAAAGCGCGGCCCGGCGCTGGCAAATCGCCGCTGTGGCGCGCCGAGAGGCGCCCGCCGCGGTCCCGCAAGGACCGCGGACACCAACAGGTTTGCGCTTTTCGGCGCGCCACCCCCTTCGTCTCGAGAAGGGGCAATAAGGCCAAATTCCGGACGCTGGGACGCGTCGCGGCACCGCGGTCGCGCGGCCTAGCCTTGCCAAGATTCAATCCTATTTGAAGGTGCGAGGAGGAGCGACATGGCGTTCTACCTGGTTTCGGCGGTTCCCAAGCATGACCGTCTCGACGAGCTTGGCGCGCGGCTCGCGCGCGATGAGTTCGTGTCGTTGCGTCCGTTCGGTCGCGCCCTGTCGACCTCGCTTCGCGGCGCGCGCCTTCGCCGGGATGGTGTTGCAGTCTGGGAGGAGGAGGACTATTGCCAGCCGCCGCTCGCGCAAGAGCGCGCCGCGGTGCTCGATGACTATTTTCACGATCTCCGCGTCGAGCCGGTGGCGAAAGGCGCGGGCTGGGATCGAATCCAAGACCTGCCCCAGCTGTTCCCGACGCCTGATCACATCGACCCGACATGAGATATCTGCTCGCATTCTTTCTGGTGTTGGCCTCGACGGCAGCGTCCTTCGCCGCGCCGAACATCGTCGTCATCATGACCGACGATCAGGCGACAAGCTCGCTTGCCTACATGCCGAAGCTCCAAAAGCTGATCGCCGAACAGGGCATCACCTTCGACAACAGTTTCGTCAATCTTTCCCTCTGCGCGCCGAGCCGCGCTTCGTTCATGACCGGCGAGGCCGCCCACAATCACGGCATCAAGGCCAACAATCCCTTGGACAAGGGCGGCTGGGAGAGCTTCAAGGACAAGGAGCCGGGCGCGCTGCCGGTCTGGCTGCAAAAGGCAGGCTACGACACGGCGCTCGTCGGCAAGTATCTCAACCGCTACGGCCAGCAGGACACCATGGGCGCGCTGCTCGGCTGGGCTGGCAACACCTTCGGCATCGACGTTAAGGGTCCGAAGGTCGGCAATCCGCGCGACTGGGTGCCGCCGGGCTGGGATCTCTGGTACGCCTTCACCGGGTCGCGCGTCAGATATTTCGATTATGAGATCAACGAGAACGGCGCCATCCTCGATTTCGGCTCACGTCCTGGCGACTATTCCACCGACGTGCTTGCCACGCGCGCGGTGCGCTTCATCGAGGACCAGCAGGGGACGGCGAAGCCGTTCTTTATGTACGTCGCGACGAAGGCTGCCCACGCCCAAGGCGCCCGCGCCATCCCGGCGCCGAAATACGAGACCGCCTTCGCCGATGTCCCGCTCCCGGTCGGGAGCGCCTTCAACGAACGCAGCCTCGCCCATAAAGCCCTGAAGGCGCCGCGCCTCAAGCAGAAGCACAAGGACGAGCTCACCTTGGCCTATCGCGCGTCGCTGCAATCGCTGCAGTCGGTCGATGATCTCGTCGCTGACATCGTCGCCGCGCTCAAGCGCACCGGCCAGCTCGACCACACCGTGATCATCTATACTTCGGACAACGGCTTTCTGTTCGGCGAGCATCGCTTGATCGGCAAGTCCGCGGCCTATGAGGAATCCATCAAGGTGCCCCTCCTGATGCGCGGGCCGGGCATTCCCGCCGGAGAGACCCGCTCGCAGCTCGTCAGCAATCTCGACGTGGTCGCGACCATCGTCGATCTCGCCCACGCCCATCCCGACGCGCCCCTCGACGGCCGCTCCCTGGTGCCGCTGTTCGGCAATGCCGACGCGTCGTGGCGGGGCGCGCTGTTGTTCGAAAGCCCGGTCAACCGCTTCGAACCGGCCAAGAACCGCTACACCGGCGTGCGCACGCCGACGCGGAAATACGTGAAATATGACAGCGGCTTCGAGGAGCTGTTCGACCTCGCTGCCGATCCCCATGAGCTTGAGAACGAGGCGCACAATCCCGTCTATGCCGGGAATCTGGCGACCCTCCGCGCGCTCCAAGACAAGCTCAAGACATGTGCCGGCGCCAGCTGCTGGGTTGATGCTCGCGCCCCGCGACCTAGTGACGCCGGAGAGGAAAAGTCCTCGGCATCGCCAGCTTCGTTCCGCGGCGACGATCCCGGACCGAGTGACGCACGCCGATCTTTGCCCTGAAAAGGACTGACCGCGGGTGACGCTATGCCTGCGTTCAACTTTCTCTCGGGGTCGAGCCAAATGCGCATCATCGCCGCCTGCCTGTTGTTGCTGTGCAACACCACCCTCGCCGCTGCCGCTCCCAACATCGTCGTCATCCTCACCGACGACCAGGACGACACCGGCTCCATGAACTACATGCCGAAGACGCTGTCCCTTCTTGCCGAGCACGGCATTACCTTCACCAACAGTTTCGTGAATTTCTCGCTCTGTGCCCCGAGCCGCTCGTCCTTCCTGACGGGTCAGGCTTCTCACAATGACGGCATCAAGTCGAACAAGGCGAGCAAGGACGGCGGCTGGAACTCCTTCAAGAAGGACGAGGAGAACGTTCTGCCGGTCTGGCTGAAAGCAGCGGGTTACAAGACCGCCCTGCTTGGCAAATACGTGAACGGTTACGCCAAAGGCAAACGTCCGCACGGGCTCGGATATTGGGCCAGCGTTGCCGGCAGTTGGCTCGATTTGAGCAGCGTCCCCGCCAACCCGGCCACTTACGTGCCTCCCAGCTGGGACTTGTGGTACGCGCTGACCGAGGAGCGCTATTACGACTATTCGGTGAATGAGAACGGCACGCTGATCAACTTTGGTCACGAGGCCAGTGACTACGCGACCGACGTCGTCAAGGACCGCGCCGTGCGTTTCATCAAAAATCAAGCTGGATCGACTTCTCCCTTCTTTATGCTGGTGGCGACCAAAGCGCCGCATGGTCAGGGGGATGAAGGCGAGAAAGGCCCCGCGATCGCAGCCCCGAAATATGAGCACGCCTTCATGGACGTGACGATCCCGAGGAACCCAGCGTTCTACGAGTTCGACGTTACCGACAAAGAGCCTTCGTTTAGGCAGACGCCGGTCGTTGTCGGCAGGAGAGGAAACCTCGAAACCGAATACCGTAAGGAGTTGCAATCCCTCCAGTCGGTGGATGATCTCGTCGAGGCGGTTGTCACCATGCTGCGAGATACCGGGAAGCTCGACAACACGCTCATCGTGTACACCTCGGACAACGGATTCCTCTTCGGCCAGCACGGGCTGTCAGGGAAGGCCTCTCCTTACGAGGGATCGATCAGGGTTCCACTTGTGATCAGAGGACCCGGGGTGCCCGAGAACCAGAAGCGCAGCCAGCTCGTGAACAATCTCGACATCGTGGCCACGATTGAGGACCTTGCCGGGACGAAGCCAGGCCTCGCTTGCGACGGCCACACGCTTGTCCCGCTCTTCGCCGACGCCAACGCCCCGTGGCGCAGCGCGATCCTCATCGAGGGTGGCAACGACCGAGGCCCCGCGGCCAAACGCTATGCCGCTGTTCGTTCGGCGGACGAGAAATACGTCAAATACGATTCCGGCTTCGAGGAGTTCTACGATCTCGCCGCCGACCCCTATGAGCTCGCGAGCAAGGTGCATGATGCGAAATATACCGGCGACCTCGCCCGGATGCGCGGCATGGAGCAGAAACTCCGAACTTGCGCAGGACCGGATTGCTGGATTCAGTGAGGCTAACCGATGAGAGACCGATTGGCGTTTCGGTCCAGACAGACGTAAATAGGGGTATGTCCGATCTCATCAACAAGGAACTTGTGCTCGAGGCGCTCCGAGGCGTCAAAGGGCCCAATCTCAGCGACGACATCGTCTCGCTCGGCCTCGTCTCGGAAATTGTGATCCGCGGCGGCAAGGTCTATTTCGCCATCTCCGTCGATCCGGCGCGGGCGCGTGAGCTTGAAGCCATGCGTCAGGCCGCTGAGAAGGTGGTGAAGGATCTCCCCGGCGTCGACGCCGTCACCGTGACCCTCACCGCCGACCGCGAGGCGGGCGGGACTGCGCCCGGCGGCAACGGCGACGGCCGGACAGCGCCGCCGCCGGGATCGCCGGTCGCGCGCGGTGCGGCGCAGGCTGCGCGACACCGCACCGGCGCCATCCCCGGGGTCGCCAACATCATCGCCGTCGCCTCGGGCAAGGGCGGCGTCGGTAAGTCGACCACCGCCGTCAATCTCGCGCTCGCGCTCAAATCGCGCGGCCTGAATGTCGGCATCCTCGACGCCGACATCTACGGCCCGTCGATGCCGCGGCTCCTCGGCATCAAGGGTCAGCCGCAGCAGCTCGCTGGCAATCAGCTCAAACCGATGGAGGCCTTCGGCCTCAAGGTCATGTCCATGGGCTTCCTCGTCGACGAGGAGACGCCGATGATCTGGCGCGGACCGATGGTGATGTCGGCCTTGTCGCAGATGCTGAAGGACGTCGCCTGGGGGGAGCTCGACGTGCTGGTGGTCGACATGCCGCCGGGGACCGGTGACGCGCAGCTCACCATGGCCCAGCAAGTACCGCTCGCAGGCGCCGTGATCGTGTCGACGCCGCAGGATCTGGCCCTGATCGATGCCCGCAAGGGCCTCAACATGTTTCGCAAGGTTGACGTGCCCGTGCTCGGCATCGTCGAGAACATGAGCACGTTCATCTGCCCGCATTGCGGCGGACGGTCCGATATCTTCGGCCATGGAGGCGCCAAGGCCGACGCGGCACGGCTCGGCGTGCCGTTCCTCGGTGAAGTGCCGCTCACGCTCGCCGTGCGCGAAACCTCCGACGCCGGCAAGCCGGTCGTGGTCAGCGCGCCGGAGTCGGAACCCGCCGAGGCCTATCGCGCCATCGCCGCCAAGATGTGGGCCGAGCTCGAGCATCACAAGGGCGGCGCGCGCGTTGCGCCGCGCATCGTCATGGAGAGCTGAAGGGTTGGCGTTGGCGCCCGACTCAGTTAAGCGGAGTCTAGAAGGGCGAACGCGTGCGCGAGCGCGCCCTGCAAAGCCACACCTTGACCGACCGACGCTCGATCACCTTGCCACTCTGCGTACTCGCCGCGGGAGCCGTTCACGGACTCGCGGTGATGGCGCTGTTGCCGATGATGATCACGCTGCCCGGTCCCGGCGCCGTGCAGCAAGGAGCATCGCAGCCGGTTGACGTCGACGTGATGCCGGCGTCCGCAGCGGCCCCTCTCGCGGTAACGCCGCACGATCCGGAAACCACCGCCTCCCTTCCTGAAGCCGAGGACCCTCCCGTCGCCAAGCCCGCGCCTGATCGCGACGCCGTCGGCGCTGGCGGTGACGATGGCACCGTGCTGGCCGAGCCCGGCGTCGCCGCTGTGCCGGAGCCTCCCATCGAGCCTGTCGCGACCATCGTGACGCCGGTGGCGGTGCGCATTCCGGAGCCCCTGCCTGAAACGGTCGAGAGCGCGCCCGCAGTCTCTGATCCCCCAGCGCCTGCCATAGAAGATGCTTCGCCGCCGCCACAGGTCGAGGCCATCGATGACGCTTCGACCGAGAAGACCGCGGCGCCGGTCGCGCGGGTCGAGCCAGCGCGGCTGGAGAGGCCCGCGGCTGAGAGCCCGCCCGCCGCCGTGGAGCCGGGTGAGCCGGAACCGGACGCTGACACGGATGCCGACGCGGTCGAGGAGGACGTGCCTCCGCCCGAGGCCGAGGCCGCCAAAGAGGTGGAGCCTCAGCCGGAAGCGAAGGTAGAGAATGCGCCGCCGCCGGTCCCAACCCTCAAGACCGCCAAATCCGCTGAGCCGAAGGCCCGCGTCTTAGCGCCGCAGAAGAAGACGAGCGCCACATCGGCAAAGCGCGGCGCTTCGCGTGCGCGGCGCTCGGTTCGGACCAGAACCGTGACCAAGACCCAGGGCGGATTGTTTCAAGATCTGTTCGGTCCGCCGCAACCTGCCAAGGGCGTCACCTCGCGGCGGTCGACGACCGAGCGGTGAGCGCAGGCTAGGCGGCGCTGCTTCGTGACTTGATCGACGTCACCTTGCCGCTGGTGCCAGCAGCTTCGGGCGCACCTGGGGGCCCATAAAGAAAGCCCTGAACTTGCGGGCAGCCATACTCCCGCAAGATCGAAGCTTGCTCCTGCGACTCCACGCCCTCCGCGGTGACTGTGATGTCGAGCGACTTGCCGAGCGCGATGATGGTCTTGACGATCGCCCGCATCGCCGGATCGCGCGACATATTGCGCACGAACTGCCGGTCGATCTTGATCTTGTCGAAGGGGAAGCGGGCAAGATAGCTCAAGCTGGAATAACCGGTACCGAAATCGTCCATGGCGATTTTGACGCCGAGTTGCCGCAGCCGGCGCAGCTTGCCGAGCACCTCCTCGGTCTCGTTGATGACCATGCTCTCCGTGATCTCGAGCTCAAGCCGCTCTGCCGGGAAGCCGGTCTCGCGCAGAAGATGCGCAACTAATTCGGCGATATCGCCGTCGCGGAACTGCGCCGGCGAAAGATTGACGGCAACCGTCAGCGGCTCGGCCCAAGTCAAGGCGTCGGCGATGGCGCGGCGCAGCACCCATTCGCCGAGCGGCACGATCAAGCCGGTCTCCTCGGCAACGGAGATGAAATGCGCCGGGGCGATCTTGCCGTGCACGGGATGATGCCAGCGCACGAGCGCCTCGGCGGCGACGCGCTTGCCGCTGGCGAGGTCGTATTGCGACTGGTACACGACCTCGAATTCCTCGCGGCTGAGCGCGAGCCTCAGCTCATGCTCCACCATGCGCCGCCGCTGTAGCGCCTTGTCCATGCTTTGCTCGAAGAAGCACATGCGCTGGCCGCCGTCAGCCTTGGCGCGCGCGAGCGCGATGTCGGCGTGGCGAAGCAGCGCCGGCGCCGTATCGCCGTCGCTCGGCGCGAGCGCGATACCGACGCTCGTGGTGCAAACGAACTCGCGGTCGCCGACGGGAAACGGCGGTCGCAGCGCCTCCACCAAGCGGTTGGTGAAGGCCATGACGTCGCCGAGATTGTTGATGCCGACGAGGGCAATGGCAAACTCGTCGCTCGAGCGCCGGGCGACGAAGTCGCCGCTGCGAAGCGTGCTCTGAATGCGGCTGCCCATGGCGCGCAGCACGGCGTCGCCGGAGGCGAGGTCCGCCGCGTCGTTGATCTCCTTGAACTTGTCGACGTCGAGACAGAGCACCGCGAGATGAGTGCGGTTGCGCTGCATGTTCGCCATGGCGTTGGTCAGGATCTCGCTGAACGCCTCGCGGTTGGGAAGGCCGGTCAGCGGGTCGTGGTTCTGGAGGTAATGCACCCGCGCCTCGGCCTGCTGGCGTTCCTGGCTTCGCTTCCAGGCAAGCGCGATCGGCGTGGCGACGCCGGCGCCGAGGAGGAGCATGGTGACGGCGGCGATCAGGCCGAAATAACGCGATAGCACAGCGGCCTGGTCGCTCTGATCGAGATAGACGAGAAGAGTTGCGTCCGGCTGACCCGTCATGTGCACCGGGATCGTCAGTACGGCGACATGGGAGACGGCCGCGTCGGAACGGTTGTGCAGCGCGACGTTGGCATCGGTGCCGGGCGAAACCTCGGGAACGCTCGGGACGGGCTTCTCCAGCTCGAGGCCGGCCTTGCCGCTGGTGAAGGTGAGCTTGCCAGTCTTGTCGTAGAGTTCGTAGCGGAGTACGCGGTGCCCATAGCCGAGAGCCTCAAAGATGCCGCTGATATGCGGCGCAAGGGCCGGGCGCCGGAAGGCGTCAATCAAGGTGCTCGGCTCGCTTTCCAGTCCAGCGCCGATGCGCGTCGAGGCAGTCCGCGCCTCGCGCTCAAGCTCCAATCGCCCGATCCTGCTTGGCGCGACGAAGGCAGCATAGGCGATCAGCGCGCAGAGAAGCACCAATCCGGCCCAGAGCCAGTCCTTCTTAATGAGCGAGGATACCGACATAAAGGAGTGGGGGGTTAGTGCGGCCACGCACGCGAAACTCTAAGGCCGATCGGTTAAGAACGCCGTAAGCGACGTGCTTAACAAAGCCAAGCAATTCCGGCAGGCGCTGCGGTTATATCCTTAGGATCTCTCACGCGAATTGCATTAAACGCGCGGTAAACTGTTAACTTATTACGGCAGTCTAACATATCAGCCACCTGTCGTCGACATGACGCGCGCGAGGCGAGGGCTCGCGCCTCTCTCGATGACGAAGTCATGGCCTTTGGGCTTGGCCGCGATCGCGGCGTCGATAGCCGCGTTGAGCAGATGATCCGCTTCGCTAGCCCGGAGCGGGGCCCGGAGGTCCACGGCGTCCTCCTGCCCGAGGCACATATAGAGCGTGCCGGTGCAGGTCACCCGGACGCGATTGCAGGCCTCGCAAAAGTTATGAGTGAGAGGCGTGATGAAGCCGAGCCTGCCGCCGGTCTCGCGCACGCGGACATAGCGTGCCGGGCCACCGGTGCGGTCGGGGATGTCGTCGAGCGTGAACTGCTCGTTGAGGCGCGCCCGAACGAGGGATAGCGGCAGATATTGCGCGGTGCGATCGCTACCGGCGTCGCCCATGGGCATGGTTTCGATCAAGGTTATGTCATAGCCTCTGTCGTGACAGAAACGCAGCAGATCGACGAACTCGTCCTCGTTCACGTCGCGGAGCGCCACGGCGTTGATCTTGATCTTCAGTCCGGCGCGGGTCGCGGCCTCGATGCCATCCATCACCTGGGCAAAGTCGCCCCACCGGGTGATGACCTTGAACTTGTCGGGATCGAGCGTATCCAGCGAAACATTGATGCGGGCGACGCCGCAATCGGCGAGTTGATCGGCGTAGCGCGCGAGCTGGCTGCCATTGGTGGTGAGGGTGAGTTCGTCGAGGTTGCCGCCAAGATGCCGCGACAGTGACCTGATCAGCCACATCAGATTCTTGCGCATCAGCGGCTCGCCGCCGGTGAGTCTCACCTTGCGCACGCCCTTGGCGACGAAGGCGCTCACCAGGCGGTCGATCTCCTCGAGCGTGAGCAGGTCCTTCCGCGGCAGAAACGTCATGTGCTCCGACATGCAATAGACGCAGCGGAAGTCGCAGCGGTCGGTGACCGAAACGCGCAAATAGGTGATGCGCCGGCCGAACGGGTCGATCATCTGTTGGGCGAGCGCTGTCATGCCTCGGCGTCGTCCTCCGGCGCGGGTTTGGCTTTGCGGCTATAGAGCTTCGGGCTCTTCACCACACGTTTCCGGTAGCGCGCATCCTGCAGTGCGACGGCGAAGGCATCGCGGCGCTTGACCGTCTTTTTTCGCTGCATTGATCGCGCCTTAGCTGTCTTCCGTTTCGTGACTGGCCTCGTATCGAACGTGACCGCAACCCGTATTCCATCTTAATATGGGACGTGATCCATGGCATATCAGGCATGCCCCCTCAAGGAGATCAAAATGGATGAGCAGCGCTTCAACATGTCGATGCGGCGGTTTTTGAAGGAAGTCGGCGTGACCTCGCAGCAGGCCATCGAGCGCGTGGTGCGGGAGGAGGGGCTGGCCGGCAGGGGTGCGCTGCAGGTGAAGGCGGTGCTGACGGCGCCCGGCACCGGCCTCAATCATGTCGTCGAAGGCAAGATCGATCTCGACTAGAGGGGCCATGGCCGCCACCGATCCCTGGCCCACGGAAATCAAGCTCGACAAGGAGCGGCGGGCCATCACCGTCACCTTCGACGACGGCGCGAGCTTTACGCTGCCTGCCGAGCTGTTGCGCGTCTTGAGCCCGAGCGCCGAGGTGCAGGGCCACAGCCCTGCCGAGCGCGTCACCGTGCCCGGCAAGAAGGCCGTGCGTATCTTGCGGCTGGAGCCCGTCGGCAACTATGCCGCGCGCATCGTCTTCGACGACGGCCACGACACCGGGCTCTACACCTGGAGCTATCTCCGCGAGCTTGGCGAGAACAAGGAGGCGCGCTTCAACGCCTACCTTGAAGACCTCGCTGCCAAGCATCTGTCGCGCTGAGCAGTCCGCCGCGACTAGAGATGCGTCTTCTCCTGGGTCTCGTTCTCGGTGGTGGCGCTGTCGAGCCGGTACAGCATGCCCTCCTGACCGTCGGTCAGCACATAGAGCGTGCCGTTCGGGTCCATGCGCACATTCCGGATGCGGCCGAGCTCATGGTCGACGAAATGTTCCTCGCTGACGCCGCAGCCGTCGCCCAAGGCCACGCGGACCAGAGTCTCTCCGGCGAGCGTGCTGATCCAAAGGATGCGCTGTTGCGGGTCAGGCTGAACCAGAAGTCCCGACGGCGCGATCGAGATCGGCGCCCAATAGCGCACCGGTTGCTCCAATCCAGGCCTGGCGTGACCGAAGCCGATCGGCCGGCCGGAATAGTCAACGCCATAGGTAATGATCGGCCAGCCGTAATTGTGCCCGGGGATGATCAGGTTGAGCTCATCGCCGCCTTGCGGTCCGTGCTCGTCCGACCACAACTCGCCCCGCGTCGCGTCATAGGCGATGCCCTGCGGATTGCGATGGCCGTAGCTCCAGATCTCGGGCCGTGCGCCCGGTGTCGACCGCAACGGATTGTCCTCGGGGATCGAGCCGTCGGTGCGGATGCGGATGATCTTGCCGGAGTCGCTGGACAGATCTTGGGCCGGATCGCCCTGCCAGCGGTCGCCGACCGTCAAGAACAAATAGCCGTCCGGCGTCACGGCAATCCGCCCGCCGATCTGGTCGTGCCTGTCGCCGGGCGTGCTCTCGAAGATCACGGTCTCGTCGGTGAGCGTTTCGTTGACGTCGTCGAGCTTGGCCTTCATGACGCGCAGCACCGAAGCCTGCTCGTTGCCCGTCAGATAGGACATGTAGAGCGTCTTGTTGTTGGCGAAATCCGAATCGAGCGCGAGGTCGATCAGACCGCCATGACCGAGCCTGAGCACCGAGGGCACGCCGCTGATCTGCCCGGTGCCTTCCGCCGTGACGAGTTGAAGCCGTCCCGGATGCTCGGCCACGAGGAAGCTGCCGTCGGGAAGAAAGGCCACCGACCTCGGCGACTGAAACGGTCCCGCGATCCGCTCGGGGATCAGCTTTGGCCCTTGGACGAGGATCAGATCGGCGCCGTCGCGCGACTGCTGGGTGGTCAGCGATCGCGTCGGCGGGCACCCAAGAGGCGAGTTTTGCACGGGATCAGCAAGAGCGGCAGGCGCTACCAACAGCGCCACGAGAGCAGACAGATACCTCATGGGAGTCCCCGGATAATGGTCACAGACGATGAGAGAGTAGTCAGGGGTTCATGTCTCAAATGAGGGGGTTTTGCGTCCCGCCATTCTTGAAAGTTCCCTTGGCGGGGACAAATTATAGCAAGACGGAAGAGGGGCCTAGCGGAACCTTGTCATCTGATTGTCATGGGAGTTCCGGTACTTCGTCTAAAAAGGGTGATAATCCAAGCGCATTCATGAAGGATCATCACATGTCGATTCGCTTAGCGGGGAGATGGCTTTGAGCGATCAGGCGGAACGGGGGGTCTCTCAAATCGGGACCAGCCTTCCGGCGAGGGCCGGAGCCGCAATCCTGCGCGGCACGCAAGAACTCTATGCCCGGATCGTGGCCGCGGTCTGGCTAATCGTGGCGGTCGCCGTGATCATGGCTTCGCTCGTGATCGTCGCCCATCTGTCGCTCCCCTTCGCCGTCGCCGCCTTCCTCGGTTTCGTCGTCTCGGTGGCGCTGCTGCCCCGCCACGAGCTTGAGGACAATGCCGACGTCGAGCTGTTGCAGATCCCGGCCTCTGGCCGTGCCGTGTCGCGGATGCAGGTCATGGCCGAGGCCCTTCCCGACCCCGCCATCCTGCTCAATCCGGCGGGACAGGTGCTGTTCTGCAATACGCCGGCGCGGGGATTGTTCGCCTCGCTCAGGGAAGGCAGCCATATCTCGTCGGTGATCCGCACGCCGGAGTTCCTCGACGCCGTCACCGCCGCCCCCTTGCGCGGCCGCGCGGTGACCGTGACTTACGCCGAGCGCGTCCCTGTAGGCCGCCGCATGGCGGTGACCGTGGCGCCGCTGGCGCGCGGAACGGAGCGCAACAGCAACATCCTCGTCCTGCTCAGGGATCTGACCGAGGTTGAGCGCATCAACCAAATGCGTGCCGATTTCATAGCCAATGCGAGCCACGAGTTGCGCACGCCGCTCGCCTCGCTGCGCGGCTTCATCGAGACGCTGCAAAGCGCCGCCAAGGACGATCCCGCGGCGCGGGAGCGGTTCCTTGCCATCATGGCCGAGCAGGCCTCGCGCATGACCCGCCTCATCGACGCTCTGTTGTCGCTCAGCCGCGTGGAGATGAACGCCCATGTGCCGCCGAGCGGCCTCGTCGACCTCAACGAGGTGCTCGACCTCGTGCGCGATACGCTCGAGCCGCTCGCGCGGGAATCCGGCGCGAACCTCAAGGTCACGCGCTTCCCGCGCCCGGCCATCGTGCGCGCCGACCGCGACGAGTTGGTGCAGGTATTCCAAAACCTGGTGCAGAACGCCTTCCGCTACGCCGTCAAAGGCGGCGAAGTGCGGATCGAGCCGAGACAGGCGCCGCCCGTTGGCCGTCAGCCTGGCCGCTATGCCATCTCGGTGATCGACCAGGGCCCCGGCATCGCGCCCGAGCATCTACCGCGGCTGACCGAGCGCTTCTATCGTATCGACGTCACCTCGAGCCGGGAGAAGGGCGGTACCGGACTCGGGCTCGCCATCGTCAAGCACATCATCAACCGCCACCGCGGCGAGCTCACCATCTCGTCGAAGCCAGGCAAGGGATCGAGCTTCACAGTGCTGCTCGACCCGGCGCGAGAAGCCCTCCCGGTCAAGGTGGCGGCCGCCGAATAGGGCTGTCCACAAGCCGTTTTCCGCCAATTCCATCACTCACTGTCACCCAACTGTCATATAAGTGACATAGTAGCGTTATTGCGCGGCGTTAACGCTCGCCCGACGGTCGGGGGAGGGGCCCCCGCCGCGGGCTTATGGTTGAGCCCGACTATCTCCACCCCCACAGGGAGAGCGATATGAGGTTCATGTCTTATGCGGCCGCTGCGTGCCTCGCCGCAGCGTTCACAATCACCACCGCCCAGGCGGCCGATATTTCGGGTGCCGGCGCGACCTTCCCCTACCCGGTCTATGGCAAGTGGGCTGACGCCTACAAGAAAGAGACCGGCATCGGGCTCAACTATCAATCCATCGGTTCGGGCGGCGGCATCAAGCAGATCAAAGCCAAGACCGTGACGTTCGGCGCCAGTGACGCGCCGCTTACCGGAGAAGACCTCGAGGCCTCCGGTCTGGCTCAGTTTCCCATGGTCATGGGCGGCATCGTGCCGGTCGTGAACGTTGAAGGTGTTAAGCCTGGAGACCTTGTTATCGACGGTCCCACGCTCGCCAAGATCTTCATGGGCGAGATCACGAAATGGGATGACCCGGCCATCAAGAAGCTGAACGAGGGCGCCAGCCTTCCCTCCTCGGCAATTGCCGTGGTGCATCGTTCCGATGGCTCCGGCACGACCTTCAACTTCACCTACTATCTCTCCGCGGTCAGCGATGACTGGAAGACCAAGATTGGCACCGAGAAGGCAGTGGAATGGCCGGTCGGCATCGGCGCCAAGGGCAATGAAGGCGTCGCCAACAACGTCGCGAACACCAAGGGCTCGATTGGCTACGTCGAATACGCCTACGCCCTGCAAAACAAGCTGACCTACACTAAGATGATCAACAAGGACGGCAAGACCGTCGAGCCGACCGCGGCCACCTTCGCCGCCGCCGCCTCCCATGCCGACTGGGCCTCTCAGCCCGGCTTCGGCGTGATCCTGGCCAATCAGCCTGGAGACAATTCCTGGCCGATGACGGCGGCCACTTGGATCCTGATCTACAAGCAGCCGAAGGATACGGCAGCTACGGCCGAAGCTCTCAAGTTCTTTGCCTGGGCCTACAAGGACGGCGGCAAGATGGCCGAAGAGCTCGACTACGTCCCGATGCCGGACAACGTCGTGGCCGCGGTCGAGAAGATGTGGTCTGCCGAGATCAAGGACTCCGCCGGCAAACCTGTCTTCGCCATGAACTAGGTCAAGATTTCGCGAACGAGGCAGGAGCAACCCGCTCCTGCCTCGATTGCGGAAAAGTTAGATTGAGTGGCAGGTCGTGCAAGAAGAAACCGCAGGAATGGAAATGGCGCTCCCGGGCGCGCCGACTGGCATTTTTCTCAGAGACGAAGCGCAGCACGCGCGTGTCCTGCGCGGCTTCCGCATCGGCGACCGCACCTTCCGGCTGTTGACGGAGACTGCGGCGATCACCGTGCTGGTGATCCTCGCAGGCGTCATCTTCTCGCTCGTCTATGGCTCCCTTCCGACTTGGCGCGCCTTCGGTCTCGGCTTTCTGACGTCGGAGAGCTGGAATCCGGTCACCGAGAAATTTGGCGCGCTACCTGCCATTTACGGCACGCTGCTGACCTCAATCATCGCCATGCTGATCGGTGTCCCCATCAGCCTCGGCATCGCGATCTTCCTGACGGAAATTTGCCCTGAGAAGCTTCGCCGGACGATCGGCATTGCCATCGAGTTGCTCGCCGGCATTCCGAGCATCATTTACGGTATCTGGGGCCTGTTCGTATTCGCGCCGTTCTTTCAAACGTATGTGCAGCCCGCGCTGATCGACATCTTCGCCAACATCCCGGTTCTCAACCAGCTCTTCGCCGGCCCGCCTTACGGCATCGGCCTGCTTACCGCTGGCCTGATCCTCGCCATCATGGTGCTTCCCTTCATCACCTCGATCACGCGGGAAGTGTTCGACACCGTTCCGCCGGTGTTGAAGGAAGCGGCTTACGGCATTGGCTGCACGCGTTGGGAGGTCATGCGGCGCGTGGTCATCCCCTATACCCGCGTCGGCATCATCGGCGGCGTCATGCTCGGCTTGGGCCGCGCTCTGGGCGAGACCATGGCCGTGACCTTCGTGATCGGTAACGCGCACCGCATTGTGCCGTCGATCATGGCGCCCGGCACCACGATCTCTGCCTCGATTGCCAATGAATTCACCGAGGCTGTGGGCGATCTCTACACCTCGTCACTCGTGGCCCTCGGCCTGATCCTGTTCTTCATCACCTTCATCGTGCTTGCGGCGGCACGGCTCATGCTGATGCGCATCGAAAAGAAGGCGGGGGTTTGAACATGGCCGTCACCGAAAGAAGAAATACTGGTCGCTACGCCCGGAGACGGCGGACGAATTGGACCGCCACGGCTCTGTCCATCGGCGCCGCCGGCTTCGGGTTGACTTGGCTCGCCCTCATTCTCCTGGTTCTTGTGGTCAAGGGGGTCGGCGGATTGAATCTCGCCGTCTTCACCGAAATGACACCGCCTCCTGGAGGCGCCGGCGGTTTGCTGAATCCTATCGTCGGCAGCTTGATCCTCACGGTGCTCGCGGTCCTGATCGGCACCCCGCTCGGCATTCTCGCCGGAACTTACATGGCCGAGTACGGGCGCTATTCGAAGCTCACCTCGGTGATCCGCTTTATCAACGACATTCTGTTGAGCGCGCCCTCGATCGTCGTCGGCCTGTTTGTCTATGAGATCATGGTCGCGCGCATGGGGCATTTCTCGGCTTGGGCCGGCGCCGTTGCCCTCGGCATCCTCGTGATCCCCGTTGTGGTGCGCACCACCGAGGACATGCTGCTCCTGGTGCCCAACACCCTGCGCGAGGCCTCGTCCGCGCTCGGACTACCGCAATGGCTGGTGATCCGCCACGTGGCCTATCGGGCCGCCCGCGCCGGCATGATCACCGGTATTCTGCTTGCCATCGCCCGCATCACCGGGGAGACGGCACCGCTTCTGTTCACCGCCTTGAATAACCAGTTCTTCAGCTGGAACCTGAATGCGCCGATGTCGAGCCTCCCGGTTGTGATCTTCCAGTTCGCTTTGAGCCCCTACGAGGACTGGCAGCAACTGGCCTGGACCGGGGCCCTCCTCATCACCGTCACGGTGCTGGGCCTCAGCATCCTGGCGCGTGTGCTGTCCTCAAAGAAGGTGCCGACATGACCCTCGCCAAGCAGGCCGACGCGACCCTCGCCAAGGAAGGTACCAGCATGACCCTCGCCATCCACACCGACATCAAGGAGCCATCCGTGGTCGAGGGCACCGCTGGCCTGGAGGAGAAGGTCTCGGTCCGGCACCTGAACTTCTACTACGGCGCCTTTCGGGCGCTCGCCGACAACAACGTCAATCTCTACAAGAACAAGGTCACGGCCTTCATCGGCCCCTCGGGCTGCGGCAAGTCCACGCTGCTGCGCATCCTGAACCGCATCTACGACCTCTATCCCAATCAGCGCGCCGAGGGCGAGGTGATGCTCGACGGCGAGAACATCCTCAGTCCGCATCAGGATGTGAACTTGCTCCGCGCCAAGGTCGGCATGGTGTTCCAGAAGCCGACGCCGTTTCCGATGACCATCTATGAAAACATCGCCTTCGGCGTGCGTCTCTATGAGCAGCTGCCCAAGGCGGACCTGGACGCCCGTGTCGAAGACGCGCTTCGCCGCGGGGCCCTCTGGGATGAGGTCAAGGACAAGCTCGACGCGAGCGGCTTGAGCCTGTCCGGCGGCCAGCAGCAGCGTCTGTGCATCGCCCGCACCGTCGCCATCAGGCCCGAGGTGATCCTGCTCGACGAGCCGTGCTCCGCGCTCGATCCGATCTCCACCGCCAAGATCGAGGAGCTGATCGACGTGCTCAAGAACGACTACACCATCGCCATCGTCACTCACAACATGCAGCAGGCGGCGCGCACCTCGGACTTCACCGCCTTCATGTATCTCGGCGAGCTTGTGGAATTCGACGACACGACCCAAATTTTCACCAATCCCAGGCTTGAGCGTACGCAGGACTACATCACCGGCCGCTTCGGCTAGGACCGGCCCGTCGCGGGTAGAAACGCATTCGAGGAGACCGCATCGAGATGGATACCCACGAGCACATCGTTACCTCCTACGAGGAGGAGCTCTCCTCGCTCAACAACAAGATCGCCAAGATGGGCGGGCTCGCCGAACAGGTCGTCGGTCAGTCGATCGACGCGCTCGAAGGCCGCGATCCGGACCTCGCCGGCCTCACCATTCAGCAGGACGAGGTCATCGACGAGCTGGAGAAGGAAATCGAGGAGCAGGCTATCGTCATGATCGCCCGCCGCCAGCCCATGGCCTACGACCTGCGCCAGATCATGGCAGCCTTACGCATCTCCACCGATCTCGAGCGCATCGGCGATCTCGGCAAGAATATCGCCAAGCGCGCGCTTGCCGTCGTTGGCGAGCAGCAGCCGAAGCAA
Organism: uncultured Alphaproteobacteria bacterium; assembly: GCA_963732955.1. Classification (GTDB taxonomy): domain Bacteria; phylum Pseudomonadota; class Alphaproteobacteria; order Rhizobiales; family Methyloligellaceae; genus Methyloceanibacter. The sequence goes on along the minus strand of CAVTBH010000003.1, from coordinate 964,553 downwards.
TTGATGCTCGGCTTGAAGCACATGGGCGAGCTTGCCCTCGGCCAGCTCAAGGAGGTGCTCGACGCCTATATCGAGCGCGACGCCGATCGGGCCCTCAAGGTCTGGTACAAGGATGAAGAGATCGACGCCATGTACAACTCGCTGTTCCGCGAGCTCTTGACCTACATGATGGAAGATCCAAGGAACATCGGGCTCTGCACCCATCTCCTGTTCGGCGCCAAGAACATCGAGCGCATCGGCGACCACGCCACCAACATCGCCGAGACGGTGTATTTCCTTGTTCATGGCAGCGCCATCACCGACCAGCGGCCGAAGGGCGACAATACGAGCTCGACCCCGGTGCCGATCAGATCCGCGGGTTGAGACCATGCTGAATGCGCCTGCCGTGAATTCCAGAGCCAAGGTTCTCGTCGTCGAGGACGAGGAGCCGTTGGCACTGCTGCTCCGGTACAATTTGGAGGCCGAAGGCTACGCCGTCGATGTCGTCCATCGCGGCGACGAGGCCGAGGTCGCCATCGCCGAAGGCTCGCCAGATCTAATCGTGCTCGATTGGATGCTGCCGGGCATTTCCGGGCTTGAGCTCTGCCGTCGCCTGCGGACCGGCAAGGACTCCCGCAACGTCCCGATCATCCTGCTCACCGCGCGGAGCGAGGAGAGCGACCGCATCAGGGGCCTCACCACCGGCGCCGACGACTATGTGGTCAAGCCGTTCTCGCTCCCCGAGCTGATGGCGCGCGTCCGCGCCATTCTGCGGCGCACGAGCCCGGAGCGCATCGCCTCGGTGCTGACCGCCGGCGACATCGAGCTCGACCGCGAGTCCCATCGCGTGGCGAGGAACGGCCGTCAGGTGCATCTCGGCCCGACCGAGTTCCGCTTGCTCGAGTTTTTGATGCAGAGTCCGGGCCGCGTCTTCAGCCGCGCCCAGCTGCTGGACGGCGTCTGGGGACGGAACGTTTATGTCGATGAGCGTACCGTCGACGTTCATATCGGGCGCTTACGTAAGGCGATGATGCGCGGCAACGAGACCGACCCGGTTCGCACCGTACGCGGCGCGGGCTACGCCTTCTCCGACAAGCTGGAAGAACCGGCCTGACCGCTTGGCGCCGGCAGGGCTCTGGACCAGCTCGGAAAAGAAAGAAGGCGCCTCGAGCGGCGCCCCCTTTCCCCCCGATTGACCGCTAAAGGGTTAGCCGTAGGCGACGCGCTTCTCGCGCCGCCGTGACGGCGCGGGCTGATAGGCCACCCGCGCGTGATGTTCGCAATAGGGCACCGAGCCGCTCGTCTTGCGGCCGCAGAAGTGAAACTCCTCCTCGCCCGGATCGCCGATCGGCCAGCGGCACATCGCCTCCTTCAAGGTGAGGATCGTGGCCCTCTCGGCGGGTGGGATGTAAAGCTCCTCCACCGTCGCTGGCAGCGGCTCGATGTCCTCCTCGAAGGTGGGCTTCAGCGCGACATTGCCGCGCGTGCCGAACACGAGCGACGGCGTCCTGTGCTGTCGCGGCGCTTGTGGCCGTCGCGGCCTTGGGCTCGACGAGCGCGAGCTCGTCGCGCGGCCCGAAAGCCCGAGCCGATGCACCTTGCCGATCACCGCATTACGAGTCACGCCGCCTAAGCGACTCGCGATCTGGCTGGCGCTCAACCCTTCCGCCCAAAGTCTTTTCAGCAGTTCAACTCTCTCGTCATTCCAAGCCATGTTATGGACCTCCTCGTTAGCAACTCAGAATCCCCCCGTCTCGTCCAAGAGACGGCGTCGAATACTCCGATTTACTGCTGAGAAATGACCGCCCAGGCGAACGCATCACCTACGATATATTGAGGCTGAGCGGTAATCACCCTACTATATCCAGGAAAATGCGGCAAGCGTCCGCCACGCTTGTAGTTCCGTTTTCCACCGGACAAACCTGAGTCTGCCACTTCTTTTGCAAGAATACAAACGGCGGGGTGGACGAAGCCGTGGACGAGCGTGGGATAGCGCGTGCATTGCCGCTGATTGACAGGCCTCAACGCGCGACCTAAAGCTCTCTAATCCCTCACTGCCGCCCATCGGCGGCAATTTTATTTTGGGACTTGGGTTTCACGGATGTCACCCCTCCTTCCAACCTATGCCCGCAGCGGTCTCGCCTTCGAGCGCGGGGAGGGCGCCTACCTCTATACCGACCGCGGCGAGCGCTATCTCGACTTCGCCTCGGGCATCGCCGTGACGTCACTCGGCCATGCCCACCCCCATCTCGTCAAGGCGCTGACCGACCAGGCCGAAAAGCTTTGGCACGTCTCCAATCTGCACGTGATCCCGGGACAGGAACGGCTTGCGGCGAGGCTCTGCGAGGCGACTTTCGCCGACAATGTGTTCTTCGCCAATTCCGGGGCCGAGGCCGTTGAATGCGCGATCAAGGTGGCGCGGCGCTATCACGCCACCAACGGCGCGCCCGAGCGCTACCGGCTGATCACCTTCGAGGGCGCCTTTCACGGCCGAACTCTCGCCACCGTCGCCGCAGGCGGGCAACCCAAGCATCTGCAAGGTTTCGGGCCCCCGGTCGATGGCTTCGACCAGGTGGCGGCCGGCGACATCGACGCCGTCGAGGCGGCGATTGGCGAGGCCACGGCCGGCGTGCTGATCGAGCCGATCATGGGCGAGGGTGGCATGCGCGAGGTCTCCTGGCCGTTCCTGCGCGCGTTGCGGGCCCTTTGCGACGAGAAGGGCATCCTGCTCGTGCTCGACGAAGTTCAGAGCGGCATGGGCCGCACCGGGCGGCTGTTCGCCCATGAATGGGCCGGCATCACCCCGGACGTCATGGCCACGGCCAAGGGGCTTGGCGGCGGCTTTCCCGTCGGCGCCTGTCTCACCACAACCGAGACCGGCTCTGGCATGACCGCAGGCAGCCACGGCTCCACCTTCGGCGGTAATCCTCTTGCCATGGCCGTCGGTAATGCTGTGCTCGACATCATGCTCGCCCCCGGCTTCCTCGATCACGTGGCGGAGATGGGCTTGCGGCTGAAGCAGCGCTTGGCCGCGCTCAAGGACGAGCATGACACGGTGATCGACGAGGTGAGAGGCCAGGGCTTGATGCTCGGAGTGAAATGCAAGGTGCCGAACCAGCTCCTGGTGCAGCGTCTCGCCGCGGAGCGCATACTCACCGTCCAGGCCGGCGATAATGTCGTGCGCCTGCTACCGCCGCTCATCGTCGGCGAGGCCGAAATTGACGAAGCCTGCGCCAAGATCGATGCGGCTTGCGCGGCGTTGGCCGCCGGCGCGCCAGCGCCGGCATAGCTGCAAGGCAAGCCAATGGTTAGCTCGACCCAGCCACGGCATTTTCTCGATATCGACGCGCTCGATCGCCAAACTTTGCGCGCGATCCTCGACGATGCTCGGGCCATGAAGGCTTTGGGACGCAACCGCCTCCCGGACGGAATCGAAGTCAGGCCCGGCGCCGTGCTGGCCATGATCTTCGAACAGCCCTCGACCCGGACCCGCGTGTCCTTCGAGGTGGCGGTGCATGAGCTGGGCGGTACCTCGATCATGCTGAGCCGGGGCGACATGCAGCTCGGCCGCGGCGAAACCATCGCCGACACCGCGCGCGTGCTGTCGCGCTACGTCGATGCCGTCATGCTGCGCACGAGCGCCCATGAGATGCTGCTCGAGCTCGCCGAGCACGCCACCGTGCCGGTCATCAACGGCCTGACGCAGCGCTCCCATCCCTGCCAGGTGATGGCCGACGTCATGACCTTCGAGGAGAAGAAGGGCCCGATCCAAGGCCATACCGTGGCCTGGCTCGGAGACGGCAACAACGTCGCGGCGTCCTGGATCCACGCCGCGGCGCGGTTCGGCTTCACGCTGAAGCTCGCTTGCCCGAAGAAGTTCAAGCCGGACCCGGAGCTGCTGTCCTGGGCGGAACGCGAAGGCGCGAGCGTCGAGCTTGGCCACGATCCGAAGGCCGCGGCGCGCGGCGCCGATTGCGTCGTCACCGACGTCTGGGTGTCCATGGCCGACGGCGAGGACAAGAAGAAGCGCAAGAACCTGCTCAAGCCGTTCCAGGTCGACAGCGCCGTCATGGGCTGCGCCAAGCCGGACGCCATCTTCATGCATTGCCTCCCGGCGCATCGTGGCGACGAGGTGACCGCCGATGTCATCGACGGCCCGCAATCGGTGGTGTGGGACGAGGCCGAGAACCGTCTGCACGTACAGAAGGCGATCCTCGCCTGGTGCTTGAGCGCAAGCGCGGCTGGAAGAGCCGGGTCGGCCGCTGGTGAGGTGCGCGCCAACGCGAAGCTCCGTCGCGTCGAGCGCGCCGGGGCTAAATGATGGCTTCGGAATCGTCTTCGCAGGAGCCCATCGAGCTCGTCATTCCCACCGACGACTTGATCCTGCCCTTCCAGGCGGACCAGGCCGATGTCTTCGGCCGCCTCGTCAAGCTGGGGCCCGTGGTCGACACCATCCTGTCGCGTCATGACTATCCCGAGCCGGTATCGAAGCTGCTCGGCGAGGCTGTGGCGCTGACGGCGCTGCTCGGGGCCGCGCTCAAATTCGAGGGCAAGTTCATCCTCCAGGCCTCGACCGACGGCCCCGTCGATCTTCTCGTCGCCGACTACCAGGTGCCGGGACAATTGCGCGGCTATGCGCGGTTCTCGTCGGAGCGGGTCGCCGAGCTTGAAGATGACGACCACGACCTGTCCGAGCTTCTAGGGCAGGGCCATCTCGCCATGACTATCGACCGCGGCGCCGACATGGAACGCTACCAGGGCGTGGTGCCGCTCGAAGGCGAGAGCCTGACCGAGGCCGCCGACACCTATTTCCGCCAGTCGGAGCAGCTCCCGACCTTCATCCGCCTCGCCGTCGCCAAGCATTATCGCGGCGGCCAGGGCGGTGGACGCGGCTGGACGTGGCGGGCGGGCGGGCTTCTGGTGCAGAAGCTCACCAGCGAAGGCGGCCACGGCGGCGCGGGCGACACGTCCCTCGCCGAGGAAGACTGGATGCGGGCGAAGCTGCTCGCCGAGACCGTCGAGGATCACGAGTTGCTCGATCCACTGCTTCCCGCCGACCGCCTGCTCTACCGGCTGTTCCATGAAGAGCGGGTGCGGGCCTATCAAGCGGTCGCGCTCGAGACCTATTGCAGCTGCTCCCGCGACCGCGTCGAGGAGCTGTTGCAGCGCTTCAGCAGCGAGGACCTGAAGGACATGGTCGTCGACGGCGAGGTCTGGGTCACCTGCGAGTTCTGCAACCGCCGCTATCGCTTCGACGCCGACTCTTTCGCCAACCCCGACGAGGACAGCTAAGCCTCTCGCCTAGGCCCCGATCCGGTCGGCGAGCTTGGCGAGAAACGCCATGCAGGCCTCGAGCTGCGCCTCGGCGACGAATTCGTCCGCCGCATGCGCCTGGGCGATGTCTCCCGGACCGCAGATCACTGTCGGGCAGCCGGCCTGCTCGAACAGCCCGGCCTCGGTGCCATAGGAAACGGTGCTGGTCGCGTTGGCGCCGGTCAGCGACCGCGCCAGGCCCACGGCCTCCGACCCAGGCTTGGCCACAAACGCCGGCACGCTGCCGAGATGGGTGGTGTTGATGGCGGCGGGGAGCCCGTTCCGCTGCATCCGCGGCAGTACCGTCTCGGCGCCGTACCGTCCTAGGCGATCCGAGACGGTTTCGGGATCCGCGCTCGGCAGGCTGCGGATCTGCCATTGGAAGCGGCAGCTCTTGGGCACGATATTGGCTGCCGTGCCGCCCTCGATGGTTCCGACCTGCATGGTGGACACCGGCGGTTCGAAGCGGTCGTTGCTCGCGCTTGCGGCGAACTCGTCGCCGATCCGGTCGAGTTCGACGATCAGCTCGGCAGCGGCTGAGATGGCATTGACACCAAGCTCTGGCAAAGCCGAATGCGCCTCCCGCCCCGTGACTACGGTGCGGTAGGCATCGATGCGCTTATGCGCGTCGATCACGGTCATGCTGCTAGGTTCGCCGACGATGATGGCGCGGGGATGCGGCAGATCGTGCCCGAGGCGAGCGATCATCGGCCTGACCCCGGTGCAGCCGACCTCCTCGTCATAGGAGACGATGAGATGCAGTGGCTCGCGCAATTGCCGTGCCGCGAACATAGGGACCGACGCGAGCATGCAGGCGATGAACCCCTTCATGTCGCAGGTGCCGCGCCCGTAAAGCTTGCCGTCGCGCCGGGTGAGCTGGAACGGGTCGCTCGACCAGGCCTGCCCCTCGACCGGCACGCAATCGCTGTGGCCGGAGAGGCCGATGCCGCCATCACCGTTCGTCCCGATGGTGGCGAACAGGCTTGCCTTGTTGCCGTCGGCGGACGGCGCCAAGGTCGAGGCCACGCCCTGACCGTCGAGATAGCCGCGGACGAAGTCGATGAGCGCGAGGTTCGACTTGGCGCTCGTGGTGTCGAAGGCCACCAGCCGCTCCAAGAACTCATGCACTGCTGTCGATGGCGAAGCCGGCAAGAAAGCACCTTTGTTATTGGGCCCGGCGCACGGGAAAGCGCGCCGGCTCAAGCGCCCTCGCGCAAATTGCCGCGAAAGCGTTCCGCCGATCTCGCCCGAAGCTTCGCCGCCTCGGCCTCGCGGTCTTTCGGCGGAGCGTCGGTGACGAGGGCATCGATCAGCTCGCGCGCCGCCGTCGAGACCTTGTCCACGGCCCGCTCGAAGGCGAGCCGATTGGCCTTGGATGGCTGCGTGAAGCCGCTGAGCTTGCGTACGAATTGCAGCGACGAGGCGTGGATCTCCTCATCCGTCGCCGGCGGATCGAAATTGTGCAGGGTCTTGATGTTTCGGCACATGGGCGTCCCCGTTGGCGGCCTTGGCTTTGACGGAAAAGGTGGCACAGGGGCGTGCCGCCAAGCAAGCCATTGACGTCATTGTGAGGCGCGAAGCCCCCGATCGAGATCGGCCTTGAGATCCTCGAGGTCCTCAAGGCCCACCGACAGCCGCAGCGTGCGGTCGAAGATGCCGAGTTCGGCACGCGTCTCCTCGCTTAAGCGCTGATGCGTCGTCGTCGACGGATGCGTCACGAGGCTCTTGGCATCGCCAAGATTGTTGGTGATCTTGAAGATGCGCAGCGCGTTCATGAGGCGGAAGGCGTTCTTCTTGTCACCTTTGACCTCGAAGGCGACCAGGGGCCCGCCGCCGGCCATCTGCCGCTTCGCCAGTGCGGCTTGCGGATGATCGGCGCGCCCGGGATACAACACGCGCGCGACCTCCTTCCGCTCGGCGAGGAAGTCGGCGATGGCGGCGGCCGAGGCGCTTTGCCGCTCGACCCGCACCGGCAGGGTCTCAAGACCCTTGAGCATGACCCAGGCATTGAACGGGCTGAGCGAGGGACCGGTCTGCTTGAGGTAGGTGTGGAGCTTCTCCTCGATGAACTCCTTGCCGCCGAGCACGACGCCGCCGAGGCAGCGGCCCTGGCCGTCGATATGCTTGGTCGCCGAATAGACCACGATATCGGCGCCGAGCGCCATCGGCCGCTGCAGCATGGGCGTAGCGAACACGTTGTCGACCACGACCAGGGCGCCGACCTTGTGCGCGATCTTGGCCACGGCCTCGATGTCGACGAGCTCGAGCACCGGATTGGTCGGCGTCTCGAAGAATACCGCGCGGGTGTTCGGCCTCACTGCCGCCTCCCAGGCATCGAGGTCGCGGCCGTCGACCAGCGTTGTCTCGACGCCGAAGCGGGGCAGAAAATCCTCGACGACATAGCGGCAGCTCCCGAACAGTGCCCGGGCCGAGGCCACATGGTCGCCAGCCTTGAGGTGGGAGAGCAGCGATGCGGTGACCGCCGCCATCCCGGTCGCCGTGCCGCGGGCCGCCTCAGCGCGTTCCAGCAGGCGCATGCGTTCCTCGAACATGGCCACCGTGGGGTTGGCGTAGCGGCTGTAGACGAAGCCCTCCTCGTCGCCCCTGAAACGGGCCTCGGCCTGCTCGGCGCTGTCATAGACGTAGCCCGAGTTGAGGAAGATCGCCTCGGAGGTCTCGCCGAACTGGCTCCGCAGGGTGCCGCCATGGACGAGCTGCGTTGCTGGTCGCCACGCGGTGTCTTGATCGTTCTTGCTGTTCTTCGCCGCCATGGCGGAACCTCCCTAGCGCTGACGCGGGCACAAAAAAACCCGGACTTTGGCTGCCGCCAAATGACCGGGATTGCTCGCGCGGCCCTTTTAGCGACTTGTTTAACGTGGCTGCAAGCCGGCCGGCCAAATCACCACGTGCAAGGATTAATGTCGGGGAGAGCCGCTCCCGTCAAGTCTTTGAGGTGCGGCGGAGGGACCTAGGGCATGACGGTGGCAATCAGGAAAGCCACGACCGCGGCGGCACCGAGCGCTGTGCGCACCATATGCAGCTTCTCCCATTTGAGGATCAGGGCGCGGCTGTGAGGTCCGGCCTCGGCCGGATCGGTCGCCATCAGTTTGTTGTTGGTGGGCATGATGGCAATGACGGTAAAGGGCCAGTTGGCAAGCATCAGCAGGCCGCCGACCAGGAAGGCGAGAACGCCCGTCTGCCACCAGGCGATACCCCCGAGCGCGAAACCGATCATGGCCAACGGGCCCTGCATGGCGAAACCACGCTTGTAGGCCGGCTTCCACTCGGTCAGAAGTGCGCGGTCGTCCAAAGCGAGGCGGGCAGGCTGCTCGGCGGCATTGATATAGAACGCAGCACCGGTGAAGACGGCCGCAACCACGAGGGCGAGATGTCCGATCAGCATGGCAAGGTCCGCAATTGTGTTCCTCCGGACGGTTTTCTATCACCCTTCGCCGTCCCTCAGGTGACGGCGGACTTGTGAATCCGGGTTACCTGCCTAGCCCCAACAACGCGGAACACTAGCGCCCAGGATTTCGCTGAAAAACGGCGCAAAACCGGCCGATCTCCCCATTTGGTGATAACTAAAAGCAACACTTGCGCACACCGCAAAACGGGCTATCGTGTTACCTCTCGTTACAGGGGATCGCATGAAACGCCACCTCACGGATGCGTCGGTACAGCGTATCAAGCCACCCAAGAGCGGACAGATTGAGGTTTTCGACCTCGGCTATCCTGGCCTTGCGTTGCGCATTGGTCATGGCGGCGCCAAATCCTTCGAGATCTTCTATCGACACGGCGGAAGGCTGCGCCGGGAGACGTTAGGGCGGTGGCCGGGCGTCAGTCTGGCCGACGCGCGTATGGCTTGGCGCAAAACACGGGAGGCCATCGCCAAGGGCGAAGATCCGTCTCGGCGTGACGGCGCGCGCGCACCGGCTATGGCCTTCGAGGTCGTGGTCGAGGAGTGGCTACGGCGCGACCAATCAAAGAACAAGGGCTCGTCGCAGTATCAGGTTCACCGAGCCCTCGAGGCTGATCTGTTGCCAGCGTGGCGTGGCAAGCGTGTTGATGAGATCACCAAGCGCGACATTCATGACTTGCTGGACGCCATCGCAGACCGCGGCGCTCCCATCATGGCGCGGCGCGTCCAGGCTTACGTGCGCCGGTTCTTCCGCTGGTGCATCGAGCGGGACATTTTAAAGACTGATCCGACGGCAGGCATGCCTCGAGTCGGCAACGGCAAGAGCCGCGATCGGGTTCTGAGTGATTATGAGCTAGTGAGTGTGTGGAAGGCTGCCGAGGCACCATTCGGCACTGTAACCCGCCTCCTCATTCTGACCGGAGCACGCCGGGAGGAAATCACTCAGCTAACATGGTCGGAGGCCGGCGACCTCGACGCCATCAGGCTCGAAGGCTCCCGCACAAAGACCGGAGCTCCACATATCATTCCGCTGTCGGCCCCGGCCAAGGCGCTATTGGACAGCGTGCCTCGCATTGCCGGCAGTGATTTTGTTTTCACGACGAGTGGCAAGAAGCCAATAGCGGGTTGGAGCCGCGCAAAGATCCTGCTTGACGCCGGCTCCGGCGTCACCGGCTGGCGCATTCACGACCTGCGCCGCACCGTGGCCACCGGCATGCAGAAGCTTGGCATCACACTGCAGGTGGTCGAATCCGTCTTGGGCCACACTTCAGGATCTCGTGGCGGTATTGTCGGTGTCTATCAAAGGCACGATTACGCAAAGGAAAAGCGCGCGGCACTCGAGGCCTGGGGAGCCCACGTCGTGGCTCTGGTCGAGGGGCAGACACCTGGCAAGGTTGTAGCCTTCGGGGGAGGCGTCGCGACATAAGTCGTGGCGGGCGCCGGGCAGGAGCCGGCCGCAAGCCTACGCTCACTCAGATGGAGGCGTGGCGAGTCGGGGGAAGCTGCGAAGCATTGTGGCGCGAGGCAGTATCAAAGCCGAGTCCGAGGCCGTTGACACTGCCACCAAGGTCGTTCGCGCTCAGTGGACGAAAGCACAGACATCCCCATCAAAGATCGTGCGGCGTGGGCTTATTGCGGGGTAAGAAGAGGCTCGGAAAAACACAGGGGTTCCGGGATTACCTCGATGACGTTCGTAGCGCCATTCAGGAAGACCAAGGGGTCGATTTGGTTGACGATAACCGTGAGCCCGATCGAATGGTCACTATCAGGTTCAGGCGACCATGGGGGCGGAGGCATACAATCATCAAAGCGGTGGCTGGCGAGACTGGCCTCTCCGAGAGACTTGTTCGGGAGTGTTGGCAAAAATTTCGACGGTTAGAACGGCGGCTGCAGGCCCACGTTTGATTTCCGTCCACAATCTCAAGGCCCCAAAAGGCGCTTGCTATATCCCGCGTGTCCTAACTCAAGGGAGCACGCGACGATGCAAGACAGTCAAGCCTATCTTCCTGCGGGCCAGGTTCGTGCGCGCTACGGCGTCAGCGATATGTCGCTATGGCGATGGCTGCGCGATCCGGAACTAGGGTTTCCCGCACCCATCAAAATTCACAAGCGCCGCTATTGGAAACTGGCAGAGCTTGAGGCGTGGGAAGAATCCAAAAACGACGGAGGTGGCCATGCGAGTGCCGCCTGAAAACCGAACCGCCCCGGCGGCGAACCGGGGCGGCGGAAATGAGAACGGTTTGCTTGCTGGCGAAACCAAGAATTTAGATAGCGAACCCACCGCGCCGCCGCAAGACCTTTCCCACCGCTATCATTGCAACGCTCAGGTCCGCAGGCCCAAGACGCTCGTGGAGTTGCGCCGCGGTTGCGAATTTACCGAGATGCTTGATCGGCGTCACCCCGGCCTTTTGGCGGCGAGGCGCTGGCGATGATTGCAATCCTCGATCCCAACGCCGCCGAGCGGCTCGCGAAGCTGTGCGGCCTATTCGGCAGCGAGCATGACGGCGAACGCGCTTCGGCCGCGGCAATGGCTGACAAGCTCCTGCGATCGCATGGTCTCACCTGGGAGCAAGTCATTTCGGTGCGCTCGCTCGAGACCACGAAACAGTCGATCGATTTCTGCCTTGATCACGGTGCCGACGTTATCACCGCATGGGAGTGGGGCTTTCTCGCCGGAATCCGCGACTGGCCCGGCAGCCTCACTGCAAAGCAGCGCCGCAAGCTCGAGCAGCTTTTTGCCAGGGTACAAGGCATGAGGTGCGCGGCATGACGCAGAGCACGCAGATCATGGCGCCGGCAAGTTTGCCGAACATCGAAAGGTTGTCGCTCATCGCGGATTGGCAGGATGACCTCCGCATGAAAATCGCGCGCGCCGAGATGATCTTTCAATTGCACGATTGCGAATTTGATTTTCAACCGTTGGCCGACGAGGTGGCAGCGTTCAAGCGCGTCTGCGCCTGCCTTGCTTGGCGATAAGGGATTTTCACACGATGAGTGCCAAGATTGTTCCAATCACCCCCGGCAAGATAGGCGACGCCGCCAATGGCCACTTCTCCATTTTAGATTTGGATGCTGACGAGGCGGACCGGCTCAATGAAGCATCGATTGCCGCCAGCCTGGCCGAGGTCGATCACTTCACTGATGCTGAGAAAGTCGATTTGAAGGCCGTGGTCGGCGAGCTCGCCAAGTTGCCTCCATTGGAATTCGATCAGGTCTGCAAAGAGCAAGCAGCATTTCTCGGTGTGCAGGTAAGCACCTTGCGAGCTGAGGTCAAAAAGGCGCGCGAGGGCAAGCCAAAGAAGCAAGAGCATGCCGCTTCACCGCCGGCCGACATGGTGGATCTCGAACTATCGGCTGCCAGCATCATTGATTGCCCAAACGTGCTCGACCTCTTTGGGCGGGCTTGGAGTAGGGTGATGGCTGGAGAGCAGCGCAACGCGCGGCTGCTCTACCTAATGGCAACCACACGTCTCTTCGGTAAGTGCATGAGCGCTGCAATCAAGGGGCCATCGAGTGCCGGCGAGTCTGAGTTGCGTCAGCGCGTTCTCGATTTCATTCCTCCTGAGCATGTGGTGGCCTTCAGCACGCTTTCAGAGAAAGCCCTGCTCTACGTCGATGGTGATTTTTCACACAAGATCCTGTCAATGGGTGAAGCGGTCGGCACTGAGGAGCAGAGCCTGCAGGACTATCTCTTGCGCGAGCTGATCAGATCCGGTCGTCTGCTTTATCCCGTGGTTCAGAAAGTAGGCAACGAGCTGACGACGGTCGTCATCGAAAAAAACGGCCCCGTCTGCTTCTTCGTCACAACGACAAAGGCTGCGCTGCACCCTGAAAACGAAACGCGCATGATGTCTCTTGAGGTGGACGATAGCGGCGAGCAGACGGTGGTGGTCATAGATAAGGTCGCAGAGGTTGTCGGCCTCAACGCGGAGAAGGCGGCCGGCGACTATGAGCCCTGGCGCAACTTCCAGCGCTGGCTTGCGACAGGCAATTGCAAGGTCGCCGTACCCTTTGCCCGCGAGCTCGGGCAATTAATTCCGCCACGCTCTGTTCGCCTTCGTCGTGACTTCGCGCAAATCCTGCTCGCCATAAAGGCACACGCCCTGCTTCACCGTCAGCACCGGTCAGTTGATAATCACAGTCAGGTTCTCGCCGATCTCGAGCTCGACTATCGTCCGGTGGCTGACCTGATTGGCGGCATTGTCGCCGAGGCGAGTGGGACCAGCATCTCGAAGGAATTGCAGCAGACGATCGACGCCGTTGAGAAGGCAACGGCGGATCTTAGCGCTGACGATGGCGCCACGTCAGATAAGATCGGGAAATTGCTGCAGCTCGATCAGTCGGCGGCATGGAGGCGGCTCCGCGTAGCAATAAACAAAGGCTTCGTCGTCAACCTAGAGAACTCGTCACCGGCAGCCGGGACGCTATCGCCTGACGCAACAAGAAATCGAAGCCGCACCGCTACTGCCGTCACCAGAGGCGATTTTTGAGCGCGTCGCAGGGGATGGAAAAAGCACGCAAACGTGCATACGGCCTAACATACGCCAAGCATTTGAAGAAGTTAGCGAATGCGCGTCCGTATGCACGAATGAGCCGTATGCACAGGATTCCCCGTCTTCGCCGCCACTATGCCAAGCCTGCGACGGCCTTGGTTGCCCAACTTGCCGGCCAGAACAATTTGGGCTTCCCCCGCGCCGATCGGGCAGCGAACACCCAAGAGACAACAGACCGCACCCGGGTTCGTTCTCCGCGAAATAACGAAGCCCCATAGAATGGCTGCAGTATAGCGAGGCTCGTTAGAACCTTTTCCGACTACTATTTGTGGTAGGTGTCCTAGCCATGAATTTGGCTGAGGCAGAGGCGCGGTATCAGAGCGCGGCTAGGCGCGCTCTGAGGGAAGCCCAGGACGCCGTTATTGAGTATTGGGCGGCGGAGCTGACAAGTATTGATGCCACCGCTTTACGCCAGCGGGAAAGCTGGAATGGCCAAGCATGGGACTGGCAAGAGGCATTAAATGAAATATCAAAAGACCCGAGACGGTTCTCCTTAGCTATATGGCAGGGTGATACTTTATGCGGTCTAGCACTTGGTAAAGTGGGAAGGTCTGGCAAACATGTATCTGTAGCTCTCATGGAAGGTAATCCCGATGAAAAACATCCGCTCAAAGGAAATGTTATTAAAATCGTTATGGCGTTCGGAATAGCGTTATGCAGAGAACACGGCGCAAGGGAGTTGCGTTTTGTTAACCCGTTGCCAGCAGTTATTCCACTTTACGAGGCATACGGGTTCGCCCTTGAAAAAACGCAGTTGGGAATGCAATATATGTGTAAAGAGGTGTAATGATGAGTTCCTACGCATACAAAAAGAGGCTGCCCATGCATGACCGCATGGAAGCGCGCCGCGAGGCTCGCCGTAAGTCTGACGACTCTGCACCCGATTCTACAAATTCTGTACCGCGGGTTTAATCGCGCACGGCTGTTAGCCTACCGACCCAAGGCTGCGTGCGAATACAGCGGAATGCGCGTCTCAGAAATCGAAAAGCGCGATCCTCACTTTTTTGATTAAGTGAGAAACCCTAGCCGCACGCCTGCCCTCTCTAAACACTCTTGATCCTGGCGCACTCCACTTGCAGCGCCTCATCGCTTGATAGGCGCGAAGCGCAATTGACTTGAGAGGTGCGAGCTTCGTCCGGGGAAGCCCAAAACCAATCAGCCTAAATTGACTTTTTCTCATTCTGAGCATAAGTAGCGAAGAGTCCCGGGCTTTCCTGGGCTTTTTGCGTGGACTTGTGCTGTGTTAACAGAGGAATCGCTTGAAAAATATGGTATTTTTAGAGAATAGGTAACACTGAGGTAACAAGGGGCCATAATTGGGGGAGCAAACGCGGGGGGCTAAATCATGACCGCTGACGATATTGCCCCGACGCCGTCTCCCCGGCGCCGTAGCCGCATTACGAAGGGCAGCAAGCTCCTACCGTCGGTTCACGAGCAGTCGGTGTGGGCCAGGATCATGCGGGACACGCTGGACGCGATGGTTGCCCATTGCGGGGGCGAGGGGCGCATTTCCGAGCCGGAGCGGTTACAGGCGAGGCGCATTGCGGCCCTGGAAGCGGAGCTCATCCACATCGAAGACAGGATGGCGCGACATCGCCAAGCCGGCGAGGAGCCGCCGCCCACGATCGTCGATCTCTACACGCGGCTAGCCAACGGGCAGCGGCGGCACTGCGAGGCCTTGGGTTGGGAGCGCACGCCGCGGGACATCACCCCCGACGTTGCCACCTACAGCCGGCAGCGGGCGAGCTCGAAGGCGGAAGAGGATGAGTCGCTGATGCTGAACGCCTCTTTGCACCCGAAGGTGAAGCCCAATCAGCGCCACTGGTACGCCTATGACGTGGCCGTCGATGGCGAGCTTGTCGTCACTGACAGCCGCGATCCCGAGCATGACCTAGCCCTGGGCTCTGCTAGCCAAGGGCATCAAGGGCAAGGTGACGCTGCATGACGGCGGCAAGCCTCGCACCATCATCAACATTGAGAAGGCTGCGAATTGGTGCGTTGGCAGCAACCTCGAAAGATATCGGTGGATGCCGCCTAAGACATCCGACAGCAGCCCGCACATGGCCGAAGAGCCTCTTGTCGTCACCACCATGCCCGACGACGGCTGCGAGGCTGCATGAGCAATCATCTCACCTACGTCGATTGCTGCAGCGAGCCTGGGATTTTCGGCCCGTGGTTCTCCGGCGATAGTTGGGCCACGTGGCGGGTGATTGATAAGGCGGTCTTTGGCCTTCCTATGGAGGCCCACGAGCTCGCCACCTTCACTGAGCTGACGGGGCGCACCGAGGCTCCAACGGAACCATGCCGGGAGGCTTGGCCGATCTTCGGCCGTCGCGGTGGCAAGGACGTGAAATCGGCAAGTTACGCCGTCTATCTGGCCACTATTGGCGCTGAGATGTACGGCTACCGGGACAAGCTCACGCGGGGCGAGCGCGGCGTGGTCCAGGTTCTTGCCGTTGACCGCGATCAGGCGCGGGTTTGCTTCGGCTATATCCGGGCGATGTTTGAACAGCCCATGCTTGCCAAGCTGGTGCAGCGGGTCACGGCGGATAGCATCGAGCTCAAGAACCAAATCAGCATCGAGGTAACGACCAATGACAAGCGGCGGGTTCGCGGACGCACGGTGATTGCTGCCATTTTGGATGAGGTGGCGCACTGGCGCAGCGAGGCCACGGTCTCCCCCAATTCGGAGGTTTACGAGGCCATCTCGCCGGCTATGGCGACGATTCCGAATGCGCTGTTGCTTGGCATATCGAGTCCGTGGAGCCGTCGTGGTTTGCTTTGGCAGAAGTTTGACAGGCACTTCGGCAAGCCTGGCGGTGTTCTAGTAGCCAAGGCGCCGACATGGGTGATGAACCCGACGGTACCGCGCGACGGGGAATATCTCACCGAGCAGTTTGCGAAAGACGTGTCTTGGGCCTCCGGCGAGTTTGGCGCGGAGTGGCGGACGGACATTGAGGCCTTTGTCGGTCTTGAGGTTTTGCGGTCGTGCATCAAGCCGGGCGTGCACGAGAGGCCACCGGAACGGATGCACAGTTACATTGGCTTTGTGGACCCGAGTGGTGGCAGCTGTAACTCGATGACGCTGGCGATTGCCCACATGGAGGGCACGACGCAAATCCTGGATGCCCTGCGTGAGCGCAAGCCTCCGTTTTCACCCGAGGGCGTCGTTGAGGAATTTGCGGCTCTCTTGCGGCAATACAGGTGCAGCACCGTTTATGGTGACAGGTACGCTGGGGAGTGGCCCCGCGAGCAATTCAGTAAGTGTGGCGTGCATTACGAACCAGGCGAAAAGACCAAGAGCGACATTTATCAAGATGTTCTGCCGCTATTAAATAGCGGTGCTGTCGATTTACTAGACAATGACCGGCTTGTGAATCAGTTAAGCTCTTTGGAGCGGCGCGTAGCGCGTGGCGGCAGGGATTCCATCGACCATCCCCGAGGCACGCACGACGACCTCGCGAACTGTGCGGCGGGCGCCCTGGTGTTTTCGTTCAAGAACCCTGGTTGGCCGGCGTGGAAGCGCGCCCAAGATACCCAGAAGATTACGGACGCCTATGCGCGCTATGGCAGAGGCGTGGTGTGACGCCGACCCGGCTGCATGCCGCAGGCTGTGGTGTGCAGTGCTGGAACAAGCCCTCGCGGATGTCTTCGGCGCCCGCAAGAACCACGGTGACATGCCGAAGGGCGTTGAGCGCGGCCAGGCAGTCGCGTTCTTGCTGCACACTAAAGGCGAGTGGGCGGAGGCCAGGGGACTGGTTTGCAGCATGGCCGGAATTGATTCCAGCCGGTTCGATTGCTTCGTCGCGGCGGAGGTAAGAAGACTGCAAATAGGAATTAATTCCCATAAACTTGTTATGGAGACTGAGAGAGGAACGAATGGAATCTACACGAAACACCGCAACGGACGGCGACCACGCCTGACGCTCACAGCACGCCGGAACTGTCACAATACTACACCGGGGGAAAGCTTGGAGCGAGCTGGCGGCGCATGACCTCGCTTCGCAGCGCGAGGCCGACGGCAGCCCGACCGGGAGTGAAATCGAGCTAGTCGAGACGGATTCGACCCCGGCGCTGCGATTACCACGCGTGATGCCGCCAAGGGGCTCGCCGACTATCGCGAGCAGCGTGAGGCTGAGTGGGCTGAGTTGGCCTCGGCCTTCGGCATCGAGGATGAGACGCCGGTCGCGCCGTCGGCACCGGCAGAGACCGATGAGGCCTTCGGCCTTGAAGGCCTACCGGGCGAGACCCGGGACGCCCTGATCGAGTACCAGGCGGGCGTTGACCAAAAGCTAGCAATGTCGGAAGCGGCGTTGACTGAGGCTAGGGCCATCCAGGCGCGGCTGCAGCAGCCGAAGGACCTCCAGGAACTTGCCAATGTTGTCGAGCGCGCTGCGTTCATTGATGTCCAGACCGCGTTTCCGGAAGTTCGAACGCAGCAAGACTTTCACCTCCTCGTGCAGCGCGACCCGCTTCCAGCGCAAGAGTTTCAGCAAGCCTACACGACAGCGCTGCAGAAGGCGCAAGCCGCGGCGGCGATGCAGATGCAAGCCAATGCCGACATGCAGCAACAGCAGCAGTCATGGCACAGCAGCAGGCCGAGCATGCACAAACTGTGGCCGCTCACCTCGATCAGCAGTGGGAAGATCAACATCCCGAGCGCGCCGATCCGACAATCAAGCGTCAGCACGCCGAGTTGCTATTGGCGATGCTAAACGACTTAAGAATTCCGACGGAGAATTTCGTCAACTGGTACGCCAACCCGTTCAATCACGATCCGAGCGTCCAGAACATCCTACTGGCAGCCTCAAAATGGCATGACCTGCAAAGGTCGCGCGGCAAGGCGAGGCCGGCGCGCAAGGAACCGCCAGCGGTTCAGCGTCCCGGCGCTGGCGGCGAGCACGTTGCCGTGAGCGTGACTGCAGCGAATGAAGCGCTTGAGCGGTTGGAGCACACCGGCCGCGTGCGCGACGCCGCTGCAGCGTTGATCGCGAGACGACAAGCGACAAGGAGATAAGACGTGACGGGCATTTTGGACAACGAGACAATCGAGCGCTCGCGCAACACTAGGCCGCGACCGCCGGAGACCGTGGCGGAACGACAAGCCGATGAGGCCGACCTTGCGGCACGAATCGCTGCCGGTAATCAGGCCATCCTGGCGAAAGAACAGGCCGCGCTTGCGAGTGACTTGGAGTGGTGGGCGTACGCCAAAATGGCCGAGAAGTATGCGTCCTTCGCAAAACCCGGCAAGGCGTCGGCGACGAAGGCGGTTTACGTGGCACGCCTGAAACATTGGCACGCATGGTGCGTCGAGCACGGCGTGTCGTCGATGCCGGCGTTGCCTGGCGTGCTCGCCTACTATCTCGACGAGGAGTTGGAAGCCGGCGCTGGCGTCACGACGCTAAAACAAATTGTTGCGGCGATCTCGCACGCGCACGAATTGCGCTGCATGTGGAGCCCCTGCACCGATCCGTTGGTGAGCGCGGTGATTGCTGCAGCTAAGCCTAAAGTGACGAATGGAAATGGACACGACAACAAGGAGACTTCAAATGACCAAGAAAACCACCCACGGTAAGCACACCATGTCCGACAAGAGCGCAATGGCGATGATGGCAGAGGCGCGGCGCGCCGGCAACGCGACCGTGCGCGAGCACCTCAACCGCCCCAAACAGGTCAACAAAGCGGTCATAGACGGTGGCGTGATGGTTTCTCCCGGCAACCCACGCCGAGTGACCAAGCTGGACCCCGCGTAAATGGCCAAGAAAGCGCCGGGTGCGTCGGGCCTTTCCCTTGGGGAAGTCCAGAAGCTAGAAGCGTGGCGGGTGAAACTCGCGCCGATGACCACGCATTTGCATCTCTTCGGTGCACGCGAGGCTGACCGCATCGCGGCGATTGACGACCGTATCAGGCGTCGGTTGGAACCCGATACGGTTGAACAACTCGATGCCGAGGCGCAGCGCGTCTTCGACCTATATGGCACTGTCCCGGAGGACCACAAGCGGACCGCGGAGAAGCAGGCCCGCAAACAACTTGCTGACGAGGCGCTAGCACTCGACGCCAAGCGCAGGCGCGAACGAGCCTTTGCAGAGCGGAATGGTTTTGCTCACGTCCAGGCGGTCGATGAGGCACTAGGAGCTAAATAAATATGCTTGGTTTCGGTGCTGTCGCGACGAGAGCAATCGCCGGCCACATTATCGGCAAGCCGCCAGTTGTTGGCGATGTCGTCGGCACGGTGGGCTCTCGGTCTCACGGACATATCAGCCGCAAGCGTGCGAAGAAACTCCGCAAAGGCGAGGACACGCGCACCTTGCTCGATACAGCGCTAGAGGAATTAGCGGCGGCGCCGATGACGGAAGCAGATGAGGACGAAGAGGCGTTACTTGTTTTTATGATGATGAATTCATAACGAACGAAAGGGAATTTCAAAATGGCTTACCCGGTCAATAGACCTTCGGACGAAATGACCGTAAACGGATATCTCGCGGATATTTCGACATCAAGCTCCGCCTACGTTGTCGCTCCGGTTCGCGGTTGGATTCGTGAGTTCAACACTGTGATCGACGGCGCTATCAGCGCTGGAGACGCAACGGTCACTCTCAAGACTGCGGATGGCACCACGATAACCTCTGTTCTTGTCGAGCAGAGCGGGTCGGCGGCGGGTGACGTAGACACTAGCGGCGAGTTGGTCAAAGTCGGGACCACGAACTACGTCAACGAGGGCGATGCTCTTGAGGTCCACACCAATGGCGGCTCGACTGACACGGCTGTCTGTCGCTTCGGCGTTGTGATCCGAAAGAACTAGCGATGTCTCACATTTTCAGATTGGGGGATACTGCGGTCCTCGCAGCGACAACTTCCGCCACGACGATGAGCGGCACGTTTGGGTCCGGTGTTACGGCCGCGCGCCTCCACTCTAACACCGGCTGCCACTTCGCGATTGGAAAGGCGCCGACGGCGACGACCAACAGCCCTTATCTCGGCGCCTACGTTGAAGCGGTCTACCGCGTCTCGCCAGGTGAGAAAGTTTCGGTCATCCGTCACACCACCAGCGGCATCCTATCGGTGAGTGAGGCTTCGTGAGCAGCACGGCGCTCGCCGTCGTCCCGGAGAAGGTTTCGAGCGAGGACTCCGACTTCCGCGTCGGTCTCACGAAATGGCTCATGGACGCGCAAAGCTTCCGCAAGCACGTCGCCGCGGCGATCGCGCAAACGGCTGTCCCTATGGAGGATTGGTGCGAGGAGTGGCGGGGGCGGGAGCATGACTGGCGCAGCCGCTTCGGGAGACGGCACAAGGGGGAGGCTGCGTTGATGGCGGCTTTTCTGAGTTACACGCTGAGGGGCCCGTTATGCCTTCTCGGTGCCGCCCTCGAGGGAAGTGACAACATCCATGAAGCCAAGACTCTCACCGCCGGTCTGTGGCGATTGGCGAGGGGGAAGAAGTGACCAGAATTGACCAAGCAGTTTCAGAATTGCTCTATTTGTCCTCGGACATGTCGCCGATCCGCGAAGACGAGATCGACAGCGCTGCTGCGGGACTGCTCCGAGGATTTTCCGCCCGCGAGTTGCTAATCGTCCGTGACAAATTCGCCGAGGCCATGGCCGGTTGGGCTGGACCATCGATGGCCGAACATTAACCCGTCGAGTGCGGCCTGACAGTGGGCAGCCGCCCCGGTGTAAGCCTCCCAGCCGGCGGAGGGTCCGGCTGAGGCTCGCTTGCGGGCTTGTAATATTCGGCTATCACGCCTGATGGAAGGTGGCTGACGACAATGTCGCCGCCCTCCGCATCAACGGTTATGCCGTTCCCAGGCATGGAGCAGTGCAACAACAAGATGGCGCCCGGGCCGAAACCGACGCTACACGACCATAACAAGCAGAGAACGACCTACTTTAGGTCGACATCGTGTAACAATCATCGCCGAAACAAATCGTCAAACTGACGGCCGGCGGCTCCGCCGCTGGGCCGGCCTCACCTGTGCCTGCTGCCGCATCCCCTGCACCACTTTCGCCCCCACCACCTCCGCCGGGATGAAAGAACGTTGCGCCTCTTGCCTCTATCGGCGCCACGCTGACTGTCACGGTCATCGCGGACCGTTTGCCTAAAGCATACCTTTTCGCGGCTTGGGCCAAAGCGGCAGCCATGATGGCGCGCCCAAATGATTCATATGTGTGGACCGTCGCTGCGGCGTACTGGAGTTTTGCCGCAGCCGATTTTTGAGAACCCGATGTCGGTTCCTTGGCCATCTTGTGTTCCTTCAACGACTTTGGATGAACGTGACTCGAACTGTCACGCCCCAACACCATAATCGTTTGGCCAATGGAAAATAGCCGCATCTATTCTGCCCATCGGTTTGTCCAGAATCTTGGTTAACCTGCGCTGACGAGAAGAGAGAAGGGCGCCGACCGAAGCCGACGCCCCACAATAACCAGGTGGCGGCCGAGCGTGATCCAGGGGCGGGCTAGGGACTAAACACGCTCAAGGTTTAGCGGCTTGAGGGGTAAATCCGCACCGGTCCCAAGCCAAAGCGCATACGCACAGCCTTCACGCATGACATCGGCTTGCCGTTGCCGAGGCTCACGAAGAACGCGTACCAGAACCGCAGGTGCTTGCCGCTCCAGCGGGCTGGACCGAGGACGTTGTCGTAGAAGCTCATTTGGGTGTCAGCAGTGGGAATGTCCGACGTGGTTGCCATTGGTCTGGGCTCCAACTGGTGTTGGGTAGACCTTGGCCAACTATGGTTAACAATTCCTCACCGCGCGGCCATCGCCAGGCAACTGCCCTGTCGCGCTAGCCAATCGCCGCCTCAGGATCAGTTTGCGATCTGGAGGCTTGCAGACTAACGCCGGATGGCTTCGCTTGATTGCCTCACGCAATCTCGCCCGTTTCAAGAAAGACTTTTATGGTAAGATAGTGCGCCACAACCCAACGGAGTTCCCTGAGATGCGGGCCCTCGCTTTATCGGCGCTATTTCTTATAACACTTTCGCATTTTGCCATAGCGCAGGACTGTGCAGAGGTACTCAACCACGGCATTTACGATATTCACGCTAGCTCTGCAGACCTGGCAACAGCATCGTCATTTTCCAGTTGGTATTGCGATCAAAAATTTTCCGAATCTCAACAATCCGAGGATTTCGGGGCGTCTCTTGGATTTCCATTTAAAGGTATACCGGCCAAGTTGGGATTCGATTCGAGTTCACAGAGTTGGTCCAAATGGTATTCAAATTTCTGCAGCAAAGTACAGCAGAGTCAATCACTCAAAAGCAGCGTTCGTGACTACGTTAAAACTGTAAACCAAGGCATTGTTAATGCATTTACACAGTGCACGTCTTCAGTTGGGCTTCATGTATGGCTTGAGCGGACAGGAGATCCGAAGGTATTCCGATTTGCAGCAAAATTTAATCCGCCTAATTCTCAGAACTCGTCCGTCATGATCAAAAGGTTTGATCCTGGTGATAACGTTGCATGCAGCGAGCAACCAAAGGAAGTGGATGCAGCGGAGTGGCGAACCCGTTGTAAACGGCTTGATGACGGTCAAGTATCCTTCATAGTAAACGCCAATTGGATTCCTATAGGCGGCGGGGACCTGTCGCTTCCCGAAATCCCCGCGCCGCCCTCCGAAGATTCCGAATCTCCTCCGGTCGCCCTTCCAATTGAATGCGCAATCAAGGAGACGTTGGAACCGCTGGCGGTACCGAGGAACGGAAGCAAGACGTGGGAATGCCCTGCCCTAGCTTCGGGGAAGTACAAAGTCTCGTTTTGGACAACAGGAGAGTCGCCTGGCGGAAATGGAGCACGCGTAAGCTACACAATCGATTTGGAAACGGGCAGCGGTCAAAAAATCCCTCTCCAGTCCATCGGGTCCGCAGATATCAGTGTCCCGCCTCCTAGGGCGGCAGGTCTTTTTCCCCCGGACTTCTCGGCCAGCGATCAGTTAGTCGACCTCCCAGAGGGCCCCGTGCTGATAAGATTTTCTATAACTGGCATGGCTCGCTGGCCCGCGGGAAATGCGGACATGGGTCCCGTCCAACTAGCCAAAAGTGCGAACATCGATTTGAAGCGGTTTCAATAGAGCTAAGCGTCTCTATGGCCTGGGCGAGCGCCGCGCCGTGGGGTTGCCAAGATGCGTGCTGCTTTAGAAGCCGCTGGCGTCGAGCTCACAAACGGCAAGCGGCCGGGGGTTCGACTGAAGTAACAGCGCGTTACCTTTATGTTACCGATTTTTGCTAACCCTTTGAAAAAAAGGAGATGGCATAGCTATCCGGGGGAGAAGACCGACCTATTGACGAGCGGCGCCCGTGAAAAAATGCCAAGAAGATGAGCCATGGAGCAGGCAAGTGAGCACGACAAACTGTTCGAGGGCCTCCCCGAGAGCCCGCGCGCCGAGCCCCTTGCGCCGGTGAAGCGCTCGCTCGCCCGCACCGGCATCCTGCCGTCCCAGGCCCTCAGGTCCCTCATCGCCAGCGGCGAGATCAAGGCGGCGCCGGACATCATCCCCGACCAGATCCAGCCGGCGAGCCTCGATCTCAGGCTCGGCAAGGTCGCCTATCGCATCCGCGCGAGCTTCCTGCCAGGTCCAAACGCGACCGTGCGCGACAAGCTCGCCGAGCTCAAATTCCACGAGATCGATCTCACCCAGGGCGCCGTGCTCGAAGCCGGCTGCGTCTATCTCGTGCCTCTGATTGAGCAGTTGAACTTGCGCGCGACTATCGCCGCCTTCGCCAATCCGAAGAGCTCGATCGGCCGCATCGACGTGTTCACCCGTCTCATCGCCGACCGCCAGGACAGTTTCGACGCGGTCGAGGAAGGATACAGCGGTCCGCTGTTCGCCGAGATTTGCCCGCGCACCTTCTCCATCAAGGTCCGCTACGGCTCGCGGCTCAGCCAGATCAGATTCCTGCGCCGCGTCGGCCAGCAGCTCGACGCCGACGAGCGGCCCGGACGTGTCCGCGACCGCGCCTTGCGCGAAATCCACTCCGATGTCGGCCTAGTCGAGGGCGACGCCGCGATCCGCGAAGGCCTGAACTTGCGCATCAGCCTGCAGCCGATCGGCCCCTCAGGCCTCGTCGGCTATCGCGCCCGCCGCTTTGCCGGTGTCATCGATGTCGACGAGATCGCGGCCTATGAGGTCAATCAGTTCTGGGAGAGCGTGCATCTCGGCGCCGACCGCCGCCTCGTGCTCGACCCGCACGAGTTCTACATCCTCGCCTCCAAGGAGAGCGTGTCGGTGCCCCCGGCTTATGTCGCCGAGATGGCGCCGTTCGATCCGCTGATCGGCGAATACCGTGTGCACTACGCCGGCTTCTTCGATCCGGGCTTCGGCTATGCCGAGGGTAAGCCGCCAGGGGCCAAGGCGGTGCTCGAGGTGCGGAGCCTCGATATTCCCTTCATCCTGGAGGACGGCCAGATCGTCGGGCGCCTGGTCTATGACAAGCTCACCGAAATTCCGGACCAGCTCTACGGCCAAGGCATAGGCTCGCACTACCAGGCGCAAGGTCTGAAGCTCTCCAAGCACTTCAAGCAGGGTTAGCCCGCGACGGCGTTCACGCCGAGCACGAGCCGCCGCCGAGCACGCAGAATTTGGCGCAGTGCGGATGACAGAGCTTCACCGCGCCGCCAGCGAACATGCCGCCATCGGCGCGCGCTGCCTCGGCAAGCGTCGCGCCCATCTCGAAGGCGGGATCGTAAGGCAACAGCGTGCAGGGCAGCACAACGGGGCGCAGCTCGCCTTTGCGCTTCACCACCATGCGGCTCGAGGCACACATCACATCATGAGGGCTCTTGTGCAGGATGCCCCAGCACCCCGTGGTGATCTCCGGCACCTCGGCGCGTTCATCCATCTCCGGGAACAGCACGAGGTCCGCCGGATCATGCGCGTCGATGGGCCAGCCTCGCTCGGCCGTCAGGGCGGCATAGCCTGCGCGCGTTTCCGCCGCGTCCTCGCCCCAGCAGGTGCGGCCGGCGAGCGCGAGGGTGAAGCCGTGGCGCGCGAGCCAATCGATGCCGTCGATGGTCTTGTCGAAGGTTCCGGCCCCGCGCTCTTCTTCATGCCGCGCTTTGCTGTAGTGGTCGAGGCTGACGCGCATCACGAGCCGGGATCCATGGGCCTCACGCAAAGCGAGGAGCCCTGATTGGATGCGTGGGCGCTGCATCGGCTGCATCGCATTGGTCAGCACCAGCGCCCGGAACCCGCGCGCCAGCGGATCCTCGAGCATGGCGAGGATGTCGGGATTCATGAAGGGTTCGCCGCCGGTGAAGCCGATCTCTTCAGTCGGCAAGCCGGTCTCCGCGATCTCGTCGAGAAAGGCGAGCACCTCGGCGCGCGTGATATAGGCGAGCAGGTCATTCTCCGGACTCGAGTTCGATGTAGCAATTGCGGCAGGTGATGTTGCAAAGGCTGCCGGTGTTGATCCACAGCGTCCGCAAGGCCTGAAGCGCCACATAAGCGCGCGGCTCGCCACCCGCGGTCCAGTCAGGATCGCTGAACTTCTGTGGACGCGTCTCTAGCGCGACCTCGGTCATGAGGAAGCCCCCAAGGCTATGGCAATTCGCCCCTTGGTGTCACGACCGGAGGGCGGTCCGCAAGCCAACCTTCGATCACCACTGTGTGAGGCGATACTTGCCTTAAAGGGCGCCTTCGCGCCATGCTAGCCGGCCTTGGCGAGGCGGGTGTAGCTCAGTGGTAGAGCAGTAGCTTCCCAAGCTACGTGTCGAGGGTTCGATTCCCTTCACCCGCTCCAATTCCACCAATGTATGAGAGTGTTAGCAAAAGTGCCCCGACGCCGCCGGGGCGCCGTTGGTGGCATCTGGGAGGGCTCCGGACCCACGGTCAGGCAAACGCGGCAAGGTCGATCGTAACGCCGTGCGAGTTGGTGCGGCCGCCTCAGCGGGTTGGCGCCAGGTTGCGGCTGAGCCCATGCTCGGTCTTCTCCCAGGCAAAGCGCTTGGTGGCGAATTGCCAGATCGCGCGATAGGCGGCGGCCGAGATCAGGAGCCAGTAAAGCGGCATCAGCGGCACTTGGGCGATGAGGCGACGGCCGCCGCGCAAGCGAAGCGCGAAGAGACCGAGAGCCATCGAGGCGAGATAGCCAGTCGCGAGACTGAGCGAGGCGATCAGCCAGAACGGCAGTCCGAACAGGCTCGCCGGCCGCGCGAGAAAAGCGCTGTTGGCGAGATCATACGCCGCAAACACATAGAACCAGGGATGCACCAGCGCCGACAGCAGCGTTCCCCCGACCATGATCTGGAAGGCGAGGAAGCCGTAAGGTCCGAGCTCGCGCCACAACGCCCGCGGCGAGCGCATATGCACGAGCCAAGTCTGCATGTAGCCCTTCATCCATCGTGTCCGTTGGCGGAGCCAGGACATGAAGCGCGTCGGCGCCTCCTCGAAGGTGGTCGAGGCGAGCACGCGGCAGCGATAGCCCTTGCGGGCAAGGCGCGTGCCGAGATCGGCATCCTCGGTGACGTTGAACGGGTCCCAGGCCATCAGCCATTTGAGTGCCGCAACGCGGAAATGATTTGAGGTGCCGCCAAGCGGGATCGGAAGCTCGAGGCGATCGAGCGCGGGCAAGATGCCATCGAACAGCGCGCCATATTCGATGGCGAATTGGCGCGTGAGCCACGTGTCGAAGGCGTTGTAGAGGTTGAGCCGCGCCTGCACGCAGGCAAGGTTCGGAGGGCCTTCGCGGAAGGCAGCGACCGCCTTGCGCAGTTGATCCGGTTCCGGCCTGTCCTCGGCGTCGTAAATAACGAGATAGTCACCGCGCGCGAGCGGTAGTGCGTAGTTCAGCGCTTTCGGCTTGGTGCGCGGATGAAGCTCCGGCACCACCACGATCTCAACCGAGCCAGGGAGATCGAGCGCCTGCGCCGCGGCGATGGTCTCCCCATCGATCGCCTCCAAGATCAGCTTGATGTCGAGCTTGGCCGCCGGGTAGTCGAGACGGGCGAGCGCCCGCATCAGCGGCGCCAGCACATTGGCCTCGCGGAAGAGCGGCACCAGGATGGTGTAGATCGGCAGCTCGGCGTCGTCGATGCGAGGGAGAGGGGAGGGCCCTCGTTTCTGCCGTCCGGACAGAAGATCACAGGCAGCGAACACCCGAAACGCGATCAGCGGCAGAGAAATGAAGGCGAGCAGGTAGGAGACCGCGCGCATCGATGCGAGCGGCTGGAGGGCGATAGCGGCCGCAAGCGCGACGAGGCCGCACGCCAGAAAGCAAAGCTGCCAGGGCGCGAGATTGGAGCGGGCGCTCTGCTCCGGGTCGCGCGCGTGGAGGCCGTCGACCGAGACATCGGCAAAGGCGCGCGCGAAGTGCCCGCAAATCGCGCGCCTGACGTCATGCGGCGCCGCCAGCGAGACGCGGTAGGGCCGCAGATTCCGCAGCATCCCGGCCACAGCCTCTGGCGACAGCTGGTCCGGCGCGATCACATAGGCGCTACGCCGGCCCCGCTCCTTGAGCAGGCCGCGCAGGATGCACTGACGCGGATTGGTGAGCGGCAGCGGTGCAGTCACCGCATCGAGCGGAAGATCGTCGAGAAACGGCACGCCGCAGGTCTCCGCCAGCGCCTGATAGTAGTCGCGGGCGCTGACCCAGCCATTCGCGATCATCACGGTATGGGGCAGCACGCCCCATTTCTTGCCGAGCGCCTCGGCGCGAACGAGTGTCGCTCTGTCGATGTGGCGTCCAACCAGGAAGGCATAGTCTGAGGCCGATGCCCGGGGCGCGCGGTCCCCTTGCAGCCCAATGCGCTCGACCCCACGCGCTGACGCCCCCCACACGCGAGTTCTCCCACCCACAACTATCGCACGAGTATTTGCGAGTTGTAGAACTTGCGCAATATTCAACCGGCTTTAGAAGCGAATTTGTTTTTTCTCTACTTAAAATATGCATCAGTCTAAAATACAATCTAAAATGGCATCATCGCATCTAGCAAGCGGGCTCGGGCCAAAGTAGAACAAGGCCGTGAACCGATGCGGCGCAATCAAGGTGACGTGGGCCCCAGCCGTCGCGCTGGCAATTCTCGGCGCGCTGGTCGCCGCCGTGGTTGCCTCGCCCTGCTTTGCCCAGGCGCGGAACGATATCGTCCCCGACGCCTGGCGCGGCGACGTGCTTCGCACCAAGCCGGACATGCACGGGCTCGACAAGCTGCGCTTTGTCACCGACAGCGACTATCCGCCGTTCCACTATTTCGACGAGGAAGGTGTGCTGACCGGCTTCAACGTCGACCTCGCCAAGGCGATCTGCGAGGCGCTCGAAGTCCAGTGCGAAGTTCGCCCTGTCGAATGGGAGGATTTGTTCGCCGCGCTCGACAAGGATGAGGCCGACGCGGCCATCGCCTCGATCAGGATCGACGCCGACACTTTGGAGAAGGCCGACCTGACCGACCGCTACTATGCGACGCCGGCGCGCTTCATCGCGCGCAAGGACAGCGAGCTCAGGGACATCCGTCCCGAAACCGTCGGCGGCAAGAAGATCGCGGTGGTCAAGGGCACCGGTCACGAAGCCTTCGTCCGGCTCTACTTCCCGGAATCCGTGATCGTCTCCTTCGACAGCGCCGAGGAAGCGCAGAATTCGCTGAAGTCGGGCGAGGTTGACCTCATGTTCGGCGACGGCATCGGCCTCACCTTTTGGCTCAACGGCGTGACCAGCAACAGCTGCTGCGAATTTCGCGGCGGCCCCTATCTCGATTTACGCTTTTTCGGCGAGGGCGTCGGTATCGCCGTGAAGAAGGGCAATCGCAAGCTGGTGGACATTCTCAATTACGGGCTCGAGCAGGTGCATGCCTCGGGCCGTTTCGAAGGCTTGTTCCTGCGCTACTTCCCCATGAACTTCTTCTAGCCCTCGGCGTCACTTTCCTTGGCCACGGGCCGTTGCGGCCCGAACGGCAGCCACAAGCTCCAGCCAAGCCGCGTTGGCGCCTCGCTCTGATAGGGGTTGAGCCCGATGGTCATGCCTTGTTGTCCCGCGCTCGGCTCAGCGAGATAGGTGCGGAACAGCCGATCCCACAGCGACAGATTGAAGCCGTAGTTGCGGTTGTGCTCGGTTCTTAGCACCGAGTGATGTACCCGGTGCATGTCCGGCGTGACGATGAAGATGCGCACGAACGTGTCGAGCCAGGTTGGCAGCGCGATGTTGGCGTGGTTGAAGGTGGCGCAGGCGTTGAGGATCACCTCGAACAGGAACACGGCGAAGGGCGAGGCGCCGAGCGGCACCACGACCACGATCTTCCACAACATCGACAAGGCAATCTCGACCGGGTGAAACCGCACCGCCGTGGTCACGTCGATGTCGCGATCGGCGTGGTGCACTTGATGCAAGCGCCAGAAGATCGGGACCTTGTGCGAGACCAGGTGCTGGAACCAGATGGCGAAGTCGAGCACGAGCAGCGCCACAATGACTTTGACCCAGCCCGGCCAGGACACATTGTTGAGCAGCCCAAGCCCATGCTGCTGGGCATAGAACGCTGCGGCGACGGCGGCGATCGGCACCGCAACCAGCGTCATCAGCCGCAACATCAGCGTATCGACCGCGGCGATGCCGAGATTGGTGAGCCAGCGCCGGCCTTTTGACATCGAGAGCTTGCGCTTCGGGAGCAGCAACTCGATCGCCGCCATCGCCACAAATACGGCGACGAAGACCCCGAGCCGCCACACGCCTTCACCTTGGCCAAGGATGTTGTTCATGACGGGGAGAGTAGCAGCAATCGGCGGACTGTTGAGCCTTAGTCCGGGCCGTTGCCCGCAAGGCTCAAGCCGGCGACGCCGATGACCACGAAGGCGATCGAGGCAAGTTTCATTGCGGTCAGCGGCTCGCGGAAATAGGCGATGCCGATCATCACAGTGAGCGCGGTACCGACACCCGACCAGATGGCGTAGGCGATCGAGAGCTCAAGCCGGCGCAGGGCGAGCACCACGGCCGCCGCCGAGCAGAGATAGAAGACCAATACCCCGACCGACGGTAACAGCTCGGCGAAACCGCGGGACAGCTTCATCGAGGTGGTGCCGGCCACCTCGAACAGGATGGCGATGGAAAGAAAGATCCAAGGCATCCAGGACCAGGCCACCGGCATTCCTCGCGAACATCTTCCGACTCATAGCGCTTGTCGCGCTTGGATTACTCAACAGCCGAATTCCATGACGCCCTGATGACAACGTTCACAGCATTTCGAGGGAGGTAGCGCCGACGGGAGGGGGAAAGGCCTCGTTCAGCTCGGCGAGATCGGCGGCGGTGAGAGCAATATCGAGCGCCGCGCGGTTCTCCCGGACATGGGCCTCGTTGGTGGCCTTGGGGATCACCATCATGTCCTGGTGGCGAAGCACCCAGGCGAGCGCGATCTGCGCCGGGGTGGCGTCGTACCGCGCGGCAACGGCCGCCAGCGCCCGATTGCGCAAGATGCGGCCCCGATCGATCGGGGTATAGGCCATGATGGGAATACCGCGAGCCCGGCTCCAGGGCAGCAGGTCGGCCTCGATGCCGCGCGTGGCGAGATTATAGAGCACCTGGTTGGCGGCGACCGCGCCGCCGCCGGGAAGGGCGAACAGCTCCTCCATATCGTCAACGTCGAAATTGCTGACGCCCCAGGTCTTGATCAGGCCGTCGCGGTGGAGCGTGTCGAACCCGGCGAGCGTCTCCTTCAGCGGATGAGGCCCGCGCCAATGCAGGAGATAGAGATCGATCTGGTCGATGCCGAGATGCTTCAAGCTGCGCTTACAGGCGGCGATGGTGCCGGCCTGGGAGGAATTCTCCGGCCTCACCTTGCTGACGATGAACACCTGATCTCGACGCCCTGCAATGGCCTCGCCGACGACCTCTTCAGCGCCGCCATCCGCATACAACTCGGCGGTATCGATCAGCGTCATGCCGAGATCGATGCCAAGCTTGAGCGCCGCGATCTCTTGCGCCCGCGTGCGACGGCTTTCGCCCACGCGCCACGTGCCGAGACCGAGCCGCGGCACGGTCTCGCCGGAGGGGAGCTTGAGTGTTGGTACGTCGGAGGCCATCGGAAGCTCGCCAGAGGCCGGAGTCCTTCCAGATCAACGTCAAGGGCGGCAAGTCGTTCACGCTCGCGCAGGGAAAAAAACACGGTGAGGACGTTCGACCGCTCCTCACCGTGGCCGTTCGCCGCTCGCACCTCAGGCCTTCTTCGTCGCCGCGGCTGGCGTCGGCGCCTTCCGCTTGTGCTCTTCGCGGCGCGAATGGAGCTGGAAGGCCAGCACCAACAGCAATGCGCCGAAGATCAAAGCATAGGCGCCGAGCCACCAGGTCAGCACCACGGCGCCGACCACGGGCGCGATGAGCAGCACGATGCCGAAGATGACCGAGGCGACGCCGCCGAGTGCGAGCCACCACCGGCCGTGCTCCAACTTCAGGCTGAAGGCCGCGCCGAGCATGAGGCCGCCGGAGATAATCGCCCACACCGCGATGATAAGAACGAAAGCGACAGCGGTGATCGCCGGCCACAGAAAAGCGACGGCGCCGGCGGCGATGTCGACCACGCCTTCGAGCAGGAGCAATCCCCAGCGCTCACCGCTCCGCGCGGCTTTGATGCCGGAGATGATGGCGAGCACGCCGTCGACCAGCATATAGGCTGAGAACAACAGCACGAGCGCCAAGATCGCCGCGGCGGGAACGAGCAGGCAGATCAAGCCGAACGCGATACCGAACAGGCCGCGCAGGCCTATCACCCACCAATTCTCGGCGAGAAGTTCGCTCATCACTTCGCACCGCACGTCGGCGGCAGACATTGGAGTTTTCCCGGATGCTGCGGTTGCCATGATCGCCTCCCTTGAAGATCCGGTTGCCAGGCCTTGGATCAACGCCGAGTCCGCGCCAAGTTGCGCACCGACTCGAATGGGTCGCATAATGCCGCCAATCCCTTGGGAACAGCGGTGCTTTTCCCAGTTTTCCACATGGCAGGGCAAGCGCTCCACTGCCAGGGCTGCGGATGCGACCTCGTGACCCCGCTCCGACGCTGGATATATTCGGTGACAAGTCCCAGGTCACGGATACGCCTTCCCAACGCATGTTTCGGCCAGCAGAGGATCCGCCATGGACAAGTTAGTTGACACCAATGTCACCCTGAAGACGCCCGCCTATGCGGCGCAGTCGGCGAAATCCCCGCTTGCCCCTCACAGCATCGAGCGGCGCAAACCCCGCGCCCATGATGTGCTGATCGACATCCTTTATTGCGGCGTCTGCCATTCCGACGTCCATCAGGCCCGTGACGAATGGGCCAACTCGATTTTCCCCATGGTGCCGGGGCACGAGATCGTCGGCCGGGTCGCCGAGGTTGGCGATCATGTCAGCAAGTGGAAGAAGGGCGATATCGTCGGGGTCGGCTGCTTCGTCGATTCCTGCCGCGAATGCGAGGCCTGCCGTGCCGGCGAGGAGCAATATTGCGAGCCCGGCATGACGCTCACCTATAACGGCTATGAGCGTGACGGCAAGACGCCGACCTATGGCGGTTATTCCACCCGGATCACGGTTGACGAGAATTACGTGCTGAGGATCCCCGAAGGGATTCCGCTCGAGCGCGCCGCACCGCTCCTCTGTGCCGGCATCACCACCTACTCGCCGATGCGGCACTTCGGCGTGAAGGCTGGCGACAAAGTCGCGGTGGTGGGGCTCGGCGGTCTCGGCCACATGGCGGTGAAGCTCGCGCACGCCATGGGCGCCCATGTCACGGTGCTTAGCCACTCGCCGAACAAGCGCGAGGATGCGAAGAGGCTTGGCGCCGATGATTTTCTCGCCACCAAGGACGAGAAAATGTTCAAGGAGAACGCCGGCCGCTTCAATTTCATCTTCGACACGGTGTCGGCCCAGCACGATTACAACGCCTACCTCAATCTGTTGAAGCGCGATGGCGTCATGGTGCTGCTGGGCGTGCCTGAGCAGACCATGCTTTCTGCCCCGTCCCTGATCATGAAGCGCCGGAGCCTCGCCGGTTCACTCATCGGCGGCATCCGCGAGACCCAGGAGATGCTCGACTTCTGCGCCGAGCATGGGGTGGCGGCCGATGTCGAGGTGATCCCGATCGACGAGATCAACGAAGCCTATGAGCGCATGATCAAGGGCGATGTGCGCTATCGCTTCGTCATCGACATCGCCAGCCTGAAATAGCGCGAAAAGGGTGGTGTCGGAGCTTGCGGCAACAGGCTCAATCGGCGTCAAATTGTTAACGCCGAGCGTCCGTTACCTTGCCTCCGGCCCTGAAAAAGCCACGAAATTCGTCATTCTCGGGGCCAAGACCCGCGCTGCGCGACTGCGGGCGTTAACCATGAAGTAGATCGTCATCACGCTGGGGCCGGGGGGCGGAAGCTGATGCACGATGCGTATTCTGGCCCTGTCTGCCGTCCTGGCCGTCGCCGGATTGACGTCGCCTTGTGCGGCCCAAACCACAACGGCGGAAGCCGAGCCGCAACGAACCTCCATCGTCGCGAAGCAGTCCGCGCCTGAACCACAGCGATTGGCGCCGGCAGAAGCAACGGCAACCACCGCGCAACCCCAACGCCTCGCCCCGCCAGACCTGCAGCCACCCCTGACACTGTCGCGGCCAATCCAGCAAGTACGCGCCGCACCGGTCGAGGCGCCGCAGCCCGCGCCGCAAGCGCCCGAACCGCAACAGACTGCGGCCCCGCTGCCGGCCTTCTCGACGCCCGACAGCCTGCTCGAATGGGTCTACAACTACCGGTCCCACAAGGCGCCGTCGCGGGTGCCCGCAGCCGTGCGGTCCATGCGCGAGCTCGGCCTCTTCCATGACGATGAGAAGGCGGCCTTCTGCACCGGCTTCATCGCCGGCGTGCTGGGCGACAATCCGAAGGACGGACCGAGGCTCGTGGCCAAGATGCTACCGATGCCCGACAAGGATCAGGCGGTGCTGATCAAGGCGATCGCCTATTCCGGCCGACCCGACTGGCGCGATCTCCTGACCAAGTTCAAGGACCGGATGCCGCTGCGACAGCCCCTGATCGATTCCTATCTCTCCGGCGAGTCCAAGACCCTGATGCAGGTCGACCTCAATGAGGTCGCGGTGATCTACTCGCTGTGGGGTTACTACGTCGCCACTGGTCAGTATCAGCCCGTCGTCCGCATCATGCAGGCGCTGCGCTGGTCCAAGAACAAGAATGACGGCGGCTTCTCGGTGAAAAAGATCTTTTCGGGCTGGAGAAACGACCCCAGCGCCGTCGACAAGATCTCGACCGGTGCCACGGCCAAATGGACGCTCGCCTCCTATGCCGAGCGCAACCGCGATCTCCTCAGCCTCTACCGCGCCGAATATGAGCGGCAGCCGCCGGAGATCGCCAACCCGCTCCGCGACGTGATTGTGGCCGCCGAGGCGTTCGAATCCGAGAAGGTGCGCAAAGACCAATTCGGCGCCATCGAGGATGCGCAAAAGCTTCAGGCCACCAACGAAGCCGGCATGTCGAAGGCGGCGACCGCGGGATCCATCGCCATCGCCACCGGCTGTGTCGCGGCGAGCGCGCTTGGGCAATTCTACATCGCCGTTCCGTGCGTGATCGGCGGCGCGCTGTACACCGGCGCCATGAAGCTGATGCACTAGATTTCAAACGACAATAACGCGACAGGGGAGGCCACCCGCATGATCCGCGACTTCAAAACCTACGGTGCCGCATCAATCAAGGTCGTGGCGGCAGTCTGCTGCTTGGGCACGACCCTCTTGGTTAGCGCCTGCGGCACGCCGGTGCCGCTGGATTACCCCGCGTTCCATCTGACCAACGCGCCAGACTCCGACCGCGCCGACGAGCGTCCCTGAGCGGGCGCTCCGATCCCCCCGCCGGCAGTTTTAGGCAGTGCGACGCGGCTCAACCGGCCCCTTAGGGTTGCCCGGGCCGGGCTCAGTTGCTAAGTGCCGGGCAGTCTGTCGCGCCCTCGCTTCCCAGCCCGGGCCGCCAGCCAGTCTCGCCTGCACCAAGCCTCAGCATCTGAACGAGTTGTGGATTGGCACCGCTTTCTCCCCAGATCGACGATCCGATCAACGTCGCTCTCTTTCTCGATCTCGATGGCACCGTGTTCGATATCGCGGCGTCCCCGACCGAAGTCGGCACGCCGCCGGGCCTGATAACAACGTTGGGCCGCCTTCAAGCGGCGCTCGACGGCGCCGTTGCGATCCTCACCGGACGGCAGATCGAAGAGGTTGATCGCCTGCTCACGCCGCTGCGTCTCACCGCCGCTGGCGTCCACGGTGCGGAACTGCGCTTGGAGCCGGGAGGCGACATCGAAGTGGCGAGCGATGAGGTGCCGACGCCGCTTCTCGTGGCCGTCGAGCGACTGGTGCAGTCGACGCCGGGTCTCTTGGTCGAGCCCAAAGGCGTCTCCATCGCTGTCCATTATCGTGCTGCCCCTGATATGGAACCGGTGCTCAAGACCGAGTTGTTGGCGCTCCTCGATTCCCATCAAAGCCAGCTGGTCTTGTCCCATGGCCGGCGCGTGTTCGAGCTCACGCCGCGGAACTCGACCAAGGGCACGGCCTTGGCGCGGCTCATGGAGCAATCGAGGTTCCGCGGCCGCGTGCCAGTGATGATCGGCGACGACATGCCCGATGAGGCGGCGCTGGAAGCCGCGGCGCGCCTCGGTGGTGTCGGTCTCAAGGTGAAGGGCGAGCATTTCGCCGGTGCCGCCACGCATTTCTCCGGTCCGGCCGACGTCCGCCGCTGGCTTGAGGACTTCGCGGAGATGCTGGCCAGATGACCACCCTCGATCTTGCCGTGATCGGCAACAGCAATGTTGCGGCCTTGATCGATCGCAGCGGCCGGATCGTGTGGACCTCATGGCCACGCATCGACGGCGACCCCGTGTTCTGTTCCCTCGTCGACGGCGATGATCCTGACGGCGGCTATTTCTCCATCGAATTCGACGAGGAGACGGTCGCCACGGAGCAAAGCTACGATCGCAACACCGCGATCGTCCGGACCATCCACCGCTCCGCCTCGGGCGCCTCATTCATGGTGACTGACTTCGCTCCGCGCTTTCGTCAATTCGGACGCATGTTTCGTCCGCCGATGATCGTCCGCCGCGTCGATCGTCTCGAGGGTCTTTGCCGCATCAGGCCGCGCATGCGCCCACGCATGGACTACGGCCGGCTCAAGGCCTCGAAGATTTCCGGCAGCAACCACATCCGCTATGTCACTGACGCCGGCTCGATCAGGTTGACCACCGACGCGCCGGTCGCGTTCATCGCCAGCGAAAGCGCATTCGTGCTGTCGCACCCGATGACATTCATCGTCCATCCCGATGAGAGCCTGCCGGACGCGCCGTCGCGCATTTCCCGTGAGTTCCACGATCTCACCAAGGAGTATTGGCTGGACTGGGTGCGGTTGCTGTCGATTCCATTCGAGTGGCAGGAGGCCGTGATCAGGGCCGCTATCACCTTGAAGCTCTGCAGCTTCGAGGAAACCGGCGGCATCGTCGCGGCGCTGACGACGTCGATCCCCGAGGCGCCCGACAGCGGGCGCAACTGGGACTACCGCTTTTGCTGGCTGCGGGACGCCTATTTCACCGTGCACGCGCTCAACCGCCTGAGTGCGACGCGGACGACCGAGCGGTTCATAGACTACGTGACTAACATCGTCGCCATGGAGCAGGGCTCGCGGCTGCGACCGGTTTACGGCGTGGTTCCGGAGCAGCCGCTGGAAGAGCGGATCATTGAGAATTTGCAGGGCTTCGGCGGTCATGGGCCCGTGCGCATCGGCAATGCCGCAGCCCGCCAGGCCCAGCACGATGTCTATGGCAGCGTCATTCTTGCCGCGTCGCCGCTGTTCTTCGACGAGCGGCTGCCGCGAAAGGGCGATGCCTCGCTCTATGCCATGCTTGAATCGCTCGGCAGGACTGCCGTCGATCACGCCTTCGAACCCGATGCCGGTATCTGGGAGTACCGGGGGCGAACCCGCGTTCACACCTATGCGGCGACCATGTGCTGGGCCGCTTGCGACCGGCTGTCCCGGCTCGGCCGCAGTATCGGTCTTGAAGACAATGCGGCGACGTGGCGCCAAACGGCGGACCGTCTTCGCGAGACCATTTTGCGCCGGGCTTGGAACTCCGATCGTGCGGCCTTCACGGAGAGCCTCGACGGCGACTCCATCGATGCCAGCGTGCTCTTGCTGCACAAACTCGGCATCGTCGACGCCATGGATCCGAGATTCGTCTCTACGGTTGATATCCTGGGACAGCAGCTTAGCCGCAGCGGCCATTTGCTGAGATACAGTGCCGCCGACGATTTCGGTGAGCCACAAGTGTCATTTACCGTGTGTACTCTCTGGTACGTCGAGGCTCTGGCGGCCATTGGGCGCCTCGCCGAGGCGCGCAGGATTTTCGAGTCGGTGCTCGCTTGCCGCAATCATGTTGGCCTCCTGTCGGAGGACATCGAACCGGTTACCGGCAAGTTGTGGGGAAACTTCCCGCAGACCTATTCCATGGTCGGTATCATTCTTGCCGCGATGCGTCTTTCCAAGACTTGGGACGCGAGTTGATGGGGATTTCGGTCCAGCATCCTTCCGCTAGGCGCTAGGCGTCGACCAGGACCTTGAAGCCGCCATAGATCATGCGCTTCGCGTCGAAGGGCAGCGACTTAGCATCCATCATGTCAGCGAGCCGCGGGTCCTTCATCACCTTGGCGTTGATGCGGTCACGGTCGCGGCGCGACTTGTAGACGATCCACGAAAAGCACACTGTCTCGCTTGGCTTGAGCTTGACGCTGCGCGGGAATGAGGTGAGCTTGCCCACGTTGATGTCGTCGGCGACGCATTCGCGGAATTCGAGAGCACCATGCTCGCGCCAGATCTTGCCGGCCTTCCGTGCGAGTCGCCGATAGGCGGGGAGGCTCTTCGTCGGCACCGGCACGATGAATCCATCGACATAGGGCATCTCGGCCTCCTGATCTCGCACGCTACGTTCGGCGCCTAGGCCGCCGCCTTGGCCGATCCCTCAGGCATGGCAAGGATCATCCACGATACGCCGAAGCGGTCGGCCAACATCCCGAAGCGCGGCGAGAAGAACGTCTCGGTGAGCGGCAGCTTCACCGCGCCGCCCGCCTCGAGCGCCTTGAACAGGCGTTCGGCGTCGGCAACGCTCGGCGTCATCAGGGTCAAGGCAAATCCCTGGAAGCTCGGCTTTCCGTGGCAATCGCCGTCGGAGGCCATGACCTTGGTGTCGCCGATGCTGAGACAAGCATGCATCACCTTGTTCTCGGATCCCGGCGACATCGTCATCTCGGCGGGGGCGTCCTTGAAGCGCATCAGCTGCTCGACCTGGGCGCCGAGCGCGGTCTTGTAGAACTCGATCGCCTCTTCGCAGCGGCCGTCGAATTGAAGGTATGGCAGAACGTGCATGGTCACTCCTTTCCGTGAAGGCGATTCTCTCTATAGATCTCCGTCGTAGGCGCGCTGGAGCATCGCGATGTCGAACTTCTTCATTTGCATGAAGGCCTTCATCACCCGCTGCGGCTTGTTCGGGTCGGTGTCGGTCATCATCTGCAACAGCGCAACGGGGACGACCTGCCAGGAGAGGCCGTATCGATCCTTGAGCCAGCCACAGGGTCCCTCTTGACCGCCCTCGGTGAGCTTGCTCCAGAAATAGTCGACCTCCTCCTGGGAGTTGCAATAGAGCTGGAACGAGATCGCCTCGCTGAATTGGAATTGCGGCCCGCCATTGAGCCCAACGAACCGCTGACCGAAGAGCTCGAAATCCACGGCCATCACCGATCCGGCGTCCTTGCCGTGGA
Organism: uncultured Alphaproteobacteria bacterium; assembly: GCA_963732955.1. Classification (GTDB taxonomy): domain Bacteria; phylum Pseudomonadota; class Alphaproteobacteria; order Rhizobiales; family Methyloligellaceae; genus Methyloceanibacter. Next base: position 925,560 of record CAVTBH010000003.1, on the reverse strand, counting down.
TGTCTTGGCCTTCGTTCGGATAGCGCGCGACGTTGATGATCCGGGCGTTGTCGAACACCGCGACGTAGAAGTTCGCAGCCTCTTCCGCTTCCGTGTCGAACCACAGGCAGGGCGAGATTTTCTGGGTCAAGATCTCCATGAGCTACTCCTAAATTTGGCGGTGTGAGCTTGCGAGCGTGCGGCAGGTGAGCTCCGCATCGCTTACCTATCCGTCGGTCTGCTTGCGGTGCCGAACGGCCGGGACGTCAGGACGATTGCGGGGTGATCCAGCCGACGGCGGCGCCGCCAGGCTCTTTGAGGATGGCGATGCGTCCGATGCCGGGAATATCGAACAGCGGGCGCATCAAGGTGGCGCCGGCAGTGACCGCCTTCTTGGCGCGGCTGTCGATGTCGTCGACCGCGAGATAGGGCATCCAGTTCTCGGGTACGCAGTCGAAACCCGGGCCCTTCATCTCGAAAATGCCGCCGACAGGCTTGTCGCCGACCTTTGCCACCCAGTAGGTGCCCCCGTCGGCCATGGGCATGGCATCGAAGCTCCAGCCGATGGTGTCGGCGTAGAACTCTCGCGCCGCCTTGGGATCCCGGGTCATCAACTCGTTCCAGAAGAAGCTGCCGTGGAACCATGGTGCCGCCGCCTCGCTGCACCCTTCGTCTCGGATCTCAGCCTGTGCCGTCTGTGCCATGTGACTTTCTCCTTTCGAATGTTACGCAAGATAGGCTTCGAGCTTGTCGAGACAGCCGGTCCAACCATGCTGGTGGCGGTCGCGAGCGCCTTCGTCGAAGAATTGCTCGTGGATCAGGGTGAGCAGCGAGCCTGTCCCGTCCGGCTTGATCAGAATGGTGACGAGGGATTTACGCTCCGGCATGGTCCGCCAGGCCCAGGTGAACACCAACTTCTGGTACGGCGTCACCTCGCGATAGACGCCGCTGACGTGGTGCTCTTCGCCGTCCTCGGTGTGGAACACGACGGCATAGCGGCCGCCGGTGCGCACATCGAGCTCGGCCATCTTCACCGGGCCTGAGTTCAGGCCCGAACCACTTCACGAGTTTTTCGGGGTCCGTCCACGCCGCGTAGACTTTTTCGGGCGCCGCATTGAGACGACGTTTGAGGGTGAGACTTGGCTTGACGGCGAGGCTGGCTTGGGCGGGCATGACTCTTCCTCCACGAAAGCGGCGAGACGATCGAGTTGTTCGGACCAGAAACTCAGATAACGGTTGAGCCAATTCATGGCGTCTTCCATGGGCGCTGCCTGAAACTCGCAAGCGACGACGCGCCCGGTCTTGGTGCGCGAGATCAGACCGGCATCAGACAGCACGTCGAGATGCTTCATCACGGCCGGGAGCGAAATCGAAAATGGCCGCGCGAGCTCACTGACCGACATGGTCTGCCGGACGCCAAGCTGCTCCAGCAAGGCGCGCCTGGTCGGGTCGGCCAGGGCGGCGAAAGTGCGGTCTAGAGAGGGAGCTTGATACTTAACCATAAGGTTAAGTGTTACGCTCCGGTCAGATGGTTGTCAAGCGGCAGCTTTCAGCTCTTCAGCATGCTGCGTACGAGCTTCAGCGGCGCCCGGGCTTGCGCGATCTGCTCGAAGGTGCATTGGCGCGGCGCCTTATCCGGGCGGAAGCGGACCAGCCTGGTGCCGTGACGGAAGCGGTTCCCCGTGACCTGATCAAAAGCGACCTCCACCACGAGCTCCGGCTTTACCGGCTCCCAACTTTCGGAGCGCTCGGTGCTCCATCGGCTCTTGCCGCCCGGCGCCTTGCCGGTGAAACCCGGCGGCGCCTTCAGCGCTTCGAGGCGTTTGGTCAGGGCGGCGCGCTCCTTGTTGGTGATCGTCGCCGTGAAGCCGACATGGTCGAGCTTGCTATCGTCGTCATAGAGGCCGAGCAGCAGGGAGCCGACTTCTTTGCTGCCGGCGCGAAAGCGAAAGCCGCCGACGACGCAATCGGCGGTGCGGATCTGCTTAACCTTGAGCATGGCGCGCTCGCCGGGGAGATAGGGCCCGTCCAACCGCTTGGCGACGACGCCATCGAGCGCGCCGCCGCCGTGATGGAGCCAATCTCGCGCCTCCTTCACCTTCAACGTGTAGGGGGAGAGCTTTAACAAGGGCCGGTCGCCGGCGGCTGCGAAGAACGCCTCGAGCGCGGCGCGACGGTCCGTCAGCGGCGCCTCGATCAGGCTGTTGCCGCGCGCATCGAGCAGCATGTCGAACAGGATCAGGATCGCCGGGGTTTCGGCGGAGAGCTTTACGATGCGCGTCTCTGCCGGATGCAACCGCTGGAGCAGCGCGTCGAAGGAGAAGGTCTCACCGCGGACGATCGCGAGCTCGCCATCGAGGACGAAGCAGCTCTGCGGCAGCGCCGCCAGCGCATCGGTCACTTCAGGGAAATAGCGCGCCAGCGGTTTGCCGGATTTTGCCTTGAGGTCGACTTCACGCCCGGCGCGAAAGGCAAGACACCTGAAGCCGTCCCATTTCGGCTCGAACTGCCAATCCTTGTCTTCGGGAAGATGCTCGACGAGCTTCGCTTCCATCGGCTCGATGTCGACGGGAACCGCGAGAGCAGCAAGCGATCTCGGGAGTGTCATCTCATTTCGCGCGGGCGACGGCGCGGCGATCGGCGCATGGCGGCGGCGCGGGCTACTCCGAGCCGCGGCGGATCAGGTAACCGACGAGCACGCCAACGCCGAGTGCCACCACCAGTGACGCGGCTAGGTTGTCCTTCATCAACTCTTCGGCCTCGTAAGCAGTATCCGCGGCCCGACCACGCGTGCGGCCCCATTGACGATTGGCCACCTTGCCGAAGGAGGCGGTCAGATCCTTGAGATAGGCGCGGACATCGTCGAGCTGGTCGCGAAGCTCGTCCGCATCCAGGTCAGGCAAATATCTCGACGCTTTCTGCTCGGCTCTACCCCAATTCATCATGACGTTCCTCCTGAAACCATTCGCCCGCATCGGACGGACACCATATCAGCAAACGATTTCGCCCATGTGTCCGTTCCGACATAGAGCGAGCGCCCGCCAGATTGTTGACGGGCGCTCGCATGTCAGCAAAGCCTAAAGCTATTTCGCGCAGGCTTCCATGCTGGCCATCGCCTTGTGGGCCTCGGCCTCAGTGGCGTAGGGGCCACCCATGTTCTTCATGTTGTCGCCGGGAATGTTGTGCATCATCGTGCATTTGTGGCTGGCGGGATCGAACGCCACGTAGAACTGCTCGGCAAGAGCAGGGGTCGCGAATGCGGCCACGAGAACGGCCGCAACGAGATACTTACGCATGATGGTCTCCTGGGTTGAGGCGCTCATCGCGGCCTAAGGGCCACGATCAGCATTAGCAGTAGCCCATAAAACAGGCAGACCTGCGGTTCGGTTCCCTTAATGGTGGAAAAACCGGTAAGACAACCGCTCAAATTGCATGCTATTGGGCGCCGGCGCGGATTGTCTCGACGCGAGGCGCCGGATTAGAGCGTCATATTGCGCGCGCGAATGCCCCGCTCGATCGCAGCGGTCGTCATCTTATCGAGCTCCAGACTGTCGCTGAGCAGCTCCAGGAAGCGGATTTCCTCGGGCTTGACCATGTGGTCCGCGGCCGCGATTTCCAGGGCAATGGCATAGGCCGTCTCGCGCAGCTTCTTCGGCAGACGCTCCTGCACCAGCCTGAGGACCTGCTCGAGGCCGCCATCGGCGCTGAGAATCTCGCCGCAGGACTCTGCGGCTTTGACCAGATCTTCCTGATTGAAGTCTGCGAACACCGGCAAATTGGAGACGATCTCGCCGATGCGGGCGAGTTCCTCGTCGTTCATGGTGCGATCGACCGCCGAAATGGTGACCATCACATAGATTAGGACATCGTGATGGCTCAACGGCTCGGTCATGATCCAACTCCCTGTGCGCGGCGACCCTCAGTCCGCGCGGGACCGTAGAGAATTGCGTTTTGCCCGGCAAGCATGGAGTGGGCGGTTGGTTGCCAGAAGCAACCGGAAACACTGGCATCGCGCCGAAATCTGTGAAATCAGTCGGGCGACAACACATCCCCGGCCCAACATCGCTATGCCCGCCAAAGCCAAGACCCGCGGTTCCGCCGCCAAGACCAAGGACGCGAAGAAGCGGGCCCGCGAGCCGCAGCAGGAGGCGAGCATCGCAGCGACTGGGAACGCCCCGCCGCGAGACGGCAACACGCCGCGCGCCAAGATCGAAGTGAACTCCGAGCTCCTGGCCCACGCCCATGTGAGCAAGGCATGGCCGTTCGAGGAAGCGCGCAAGGTCTTGAGCCGGCTGAAGCGGCTACCGAAGCCGACCGGCGCCATCATCTTCGAGACCGGCTACGGGCCGTCGGGTCTGCCGCATATCGGCACCTTCGGCGAGGTGGCCCGGACCACCATGGTCCGCCACGCTTTCCGTGTCCTCACCGAGGACAAGGTGCCGACGCGGCTGATCTGCTTCTCCGACGACATGGATGGCTTGCGCAAGGTTCCGGACAACATCCCCAACAAGGAGATGGTCGCCGAGCATCTCGGCAAGCCGCTGACCCAGGTGCCGGACCCCTTCGGCGACCACCCGAGTTTCGGCCAGCACAACAATGCGCGGCTGAAGGCGTTCCTCGACACCTTCGGCTTCCACTACGAGTTCCTGTCGGCGACCGAGTGCTACACCACGGGCCGCTTCGACAAGACGCTCCTCAAGGTGTTCGAGCATTACGACGCGGTGCGCGATGTCATCCTGCCGACGCTTGGCCCGGAGCGGCGCGCGACCTACAGCCCGTTCCTGCCAATCTCGCCGGTCTCGGGACAGGTGCTGCAAGTGCCGATCATCGATCGCGATCTCGCTACTGGCACCATCTTCTACAAGGAGCCCGAAACGGGAAAGCTCACGCAAGTTCCGGTCACGCGCGGTCACTGCAAGCTGCAATGGAAGGCTGATTGGGCCATGCGTTGGGCCGCGCTCGGCGTTGATTACGAGATGGCCGGGAAGGACCTGATCAATTCCGTGCGCTTGTCCGGGCATATTTGCCGCATTCTCGGCGCGCAGCAGCCTGAAGGTTTCAATTACGAGCTGTTTCTCGACGAGAACGGCGAGAAGATCTCGAAGTCGCGCGGCAACGGCCTGACCATCGAAGAGTGGCTCACTTACGCCTCGCCGGAGAGCCTTTCGCTCTACATGTATCAGAGCCCGCGGAAAGCGAAGCGGCTCTATTTCGACGTCATCCCGCGCGCCGTCGACGAATATGTCGGCCACCTCGCCGCCTACCCGAAGGAGGAGCAGGGGGCGAAGCTGATGAATCCCGTGTGGCACGTTCATTCCGGCGAGCCGCCGAAGGCCGACCTGCCGATCAGCTTCGGGCTGTTGCTCAATCTCGCAAGCGCCTCGAACTCCGAGGACAAGGAGGTGCTGTGGGGCTTCATCCGCCGCTATGCCCCCGAGGCGACGCCCGAACAGCATCCGCTCCTCGATCAGCTCGTGGGCTACGCCATTCGCTACTTCCATGACTTCGTGAAGCCGGAGAAGAATTATCGTGCGCCGACCGGGATGGAACGCGCAGCACTCGTCGACCTCGATCAGCGCTTGGCCAAGCTGCCGGAGGGCGTGGCGTCAGAGGACATCCAGGCGGAGGTTTATGCCGTCGGCAAGGAGCATGGTTTCGAGCCGCTCCGCGCCTGGTTCTCTGCCCTCTATGAGGTTCTGCTCGGCCAGACCCAAGGGCCGCGTTTCGGGTCGTTCGTCGAGCTTTACGGCGTTCCCGAGACCCGCGCGCTGATCGCGAGGGGACTAGCCGGGGAACTCGCCGGCGAGGCTTAGCCTCAGCCTTCGGCGCCCGGCGCCGGTTTCGCTTCGCCTTCCGGCTTGCATTTCGGGCTCCAGCTCCAGCCCTCGCTGCTGTGGGCATCGGCTCGGCATGGGATCTCGGCCGCGGCCGGGGGCGCCTCGACCGGCGCGCCGATCGGATCGAAGCAGAAGACGTGGCCAGTGACGGGGTTCACCTCTGCCTTGCGGCAGGTTTCTGTCGCGCTTTTGGCGGCGCTGGCGGTCTCGGCACCCACGGCGCGGTCGCCTGAGGCGGCCAGAAACATGAGGATTCCCAACGCGATCGCGCCAAAGGTCTTCATCTGGTGCTGCCCTTCTTCTGGTGAACTAGCGCCACCATAGAGAAGAGCGTGCAAGGAACGAAGGCCAGTTCGCTTCCCCGCGAATTTTTTTTACGAAGGCGGGAACCATTACTCCTCCCAGGCATTTTTGCTGATGGCTGGAATGGCAGCAGCCCCGCTGCCTATGCGCCCCCCGCACCGGCCCCGAAGAGCCAAGTAAGGTATTGCGTAACTTGGCGTTTGTGGTTGAAAGAAGCCCGGCTTGGCCCCAAGCCGGGCTCTTTTGCGTGTAGGGCCTGTGGATAACAGGACGGAGTTCGTGGGAAGAGACGTCGGCGGTGGCGGCCCTTCGTGGCGCCATGGCCGAAGGCGCGGCTCCGGCGGGGACGCGGAGGGGGGAGTGCGGAGGGACCCCGGAGCCGCTGGCAGGCGTGGGTCATACGCAAAACAAGGCTACTGACCTGCCCGCCGGGCCATCGTTCACCATAATCAAGGCAGAAATGGGTGAGGGGAGGCGGGGGCCAAGTTCCCGAGCGCTAGCGGAGTCGGCTACTCGCCGGCCCACAGCCCAAGCCGATCGCTCTTGGCGGCAGCGAGGGCTTCGCCGAGCGCGGGCGCGGCACCAGCCTTCGGCGTTGCCCAGCCCTGGCGCACCAGCCAGGTTGAGAGGTCCTCGCCGCCAACCCCGCACCGTGCGGTGAATGTATCGCTCTCCCCGGCGGCCGGCAGCGTGCAGACGACCGCGCGCCCGCGGATCAAGTAAGTAAGCGCCCGGCGCGCCTTGGCGCCGCAAGGCCATGTGGTGCCGCCCTTTCTCTCGCACGTCTCATCGGCATCATGACTTTCAATGCCCTCCAGACTGATCACCGCGGTCGTGGAACGAGCCAAGCGGACCTCGAGCGTGCCCGCGTCGCGCACCTTCACCCTGAAATACCGCTTGGTCTTTGGCGGCGCGGCCGCCGCGGGCTGCTGCTCCTCGTGCAACGCCGCACGCCGCTCGGCTTCAGCCTGCTCGCGCGCGAGCAACAGCCTCTTCTGCTGGTCCTCGCCGGGGGGCCGTGCGTCAGGCGGAGGCGCGGCCGCGGGCGGCGCCTCTACCGGTTTGGTGGGCGGGACCGTTGGCTCCGGAGGTGACGCCGGCGTGTCGTCGGAGGATGAGGCGGCCGGCGCGGCTGGAACCGGCTCCGCGCTCTTCTCCACGATCGTGTTGGTTGCGCCCCACGGCCTGACGAAGACGAGCAGCACCGCGGCACCCAGTATTAGCGAGATCAGGAGAGAGAGGAGCTTCATCGGCTCGTCTCGGTCATTGGCTTGCCATTATTGGCTCGCCCAGACGATGCGGGCGATCCAATCGATGCGTTCCACGGGGAAGACGAGATTCGGATGCGCCGGGTTAAAGGAGGCAAGCTCAACGGTCTTCGCCGAGCGCCTGACCAAGATCTTGGCCATCACTTCGCCCTCGGTCGTGCGCAACACCACGCGATCACCTTTCCGCGTGGTCGAATTGGGCGAGACGATCAAGATATCCCCGTCGCGGTAGAGCGGCTGCATACTGTCGCCGGTGACTTCGAGCGCATAGGCGTTGTCGTCTTCAACGCGTGGGAAGCCGATCTGATCCCAGCCGCCGCCCACGGGAAAGCCGCCATCGTCGAAGAAGCCGCCGGTGCCGGCCTGGGTGAGGCCGATCAGCGGGATGGGCTGCGGCACCTTGCGCAATGCCGGACCCTCGTCGTCGAGGAGGTGCATGAACTCATCGAGGCTCGCGCCGGTGGCGGCAAGCACCTTGGCGACGCTCTCGGTCGTCGGCCAGCGCGGGCGGCCTTCGGCTGTGACCCGTTTGGAGCGATTGAAGGCGGTGGCGTCGAGGCCGGCGCGCTTGGCGAGGCCCGAAGGCGACAGCCCATAGCGCCGCGCCAGCGCGTCGATCGCAGTCCAGATCTTGCTGTGGGTGAGCATGGGCGCCCACATAGCCGGAATTTATACCCAACCGTAGGAATTATGGCTTATTCGCGCCCTCCGGTCCACCGCATTCGCGAGCCCCTGTCAAGCGCCAATGCGGCGTCTTTTCCAAGTATTTTTCGCCTCTTAGCCGTTTCCGAAGGCGGACCGCGAACCCATATAGGACACGGGCTGGTCACGCGTGGAGGACGGGAATGGATTACCTTGGCGAAGCGAAGAAGTTCATTCAGCGCGCTCAAGAGGCCTCTCGCCCTGAGGTCATGAAGGCGCATCTCGAAATGGCGGACTGGTGGCTTTCGCAGGCGATCGCGCAGGAAGAGGGCGCACCTGGTCAAGACCGGCGCGAGTCGAACTAACGCCCTTTGCGGGCCCGGGAGCGGGAGCAGCCTCCCTTGTTGCCACGGCAACGAAGAGGCTACTCTCGCCCCGCATATGGGCGAGCCGGTCTACAAAATCTGCACCGCTGCCTCACTTGAACAGGCGAAGGACGCTGGCCGGTTCGATGGCTCGGCCGATGACGTTCGCGATGGCTTCATTCATCTCTCGCGCGGCGACCAAGTCGAGGGCACGCTGACCAGGCACTTTGCCGGCCAGGATGATCTCGTCTTGCTAGCCTTTGATGCCGAGGCGCTGGGGGACTGCCTCCGCTGGGAAGTGTCGCGCGGCGGCGATCTATTTCCGCACCTCTATGCGCCCCTCAACCTCGCCCGGGTGCTCTGGATCGAAGCCTTGCCGCTGCGAGAGGACGGCAGCCATCGGTTGCCGGCTGGGGTCTTGCCGTGAACGCGTTCTATGGCTTGGGGCAGGTTCTCCTTCACGCGCTCGATCCCGAGCGCGCGCATGACCTCGCCATTCGCACCCTCGAGCTCGGCATTTATCCCCGCGCTCCAGGTCCTGACGATCCCCGCCTCGCGCAACAGCTGTGGGGGCTGACATTCAGAAATCCGGTGGGCATGGCCGCGGGCTTCGACAAGAGCGCTCGCGTCTTCGGGCCGCTGCTCGACATGGGTCTCGGCTTCGTCGAGGTCGGCACCCTGACGCCGAAGCCGCAACGCGGCAATCCCGCTCCTCGAATTTTCCGCTCCGCGGCGGACAGGGCCATCATCAACCGCCTCGGCTTCAACAATGAAGGCCAAGACGCTGCGCTGCGGCGGCTCGGGGGCGGGCGATCGGGGATCGTCGGGGTCAATCTCGGCGCGGGCAGAGAGAGCGAGGACCGCGCCGGCGATTATGTCGAGGGTATCGCCCGCATGAGCGCCGTGGCCGACTATCTCACCATCAATATCTCTTCGCCGAACACGCCGGGACTGCGCGATCTCCAAGCGCCGGACGCGCTCGATGCGCTGCTTCTGCGTGTCGGGAAGGCGAGAGGAGAAGCAGGGCAAGAGGCCGCCGCTCCTCGTCAAGCTCGCCCCCGACATTGCCGACGACGACCTCCCGGCCATCGTCCGCATGATAGAGGCGCGCGGCGTCGATGGCATCGTGGTTTCGAACACCACGCTGGCGCGCGACGGCGTCAGCGACCGGGGCTTTGCCGCCGAGGCTGGCGGCCTCTCGGGACGGCCACTCTTTGCTCGTGCCACGCGGATGCTCGCCCGCATCTATCGCTTGAGCGATGGCAAGGTGCCGCTGATCGGCGTCGGCGGCATCGACTCCGGGGCGACGGCGGTGGCCAAGATCAGGGCCGGCGCCTCACTGGTGCAGCTCTATACCGGGCTCGTGTTCGAAGGCCCGAAGCTCATCGGCGACATCAACCAGGCGCTGCTGAAGGCCATGGACGACGCTAAAATCGAGAGCCTCAAGCCCATGATCGGCAGCGACGCCGACCGATGGGCCGAGCGTGACGTGGGGAGTTCAGGATCATGACGGTGACCATCTATCACAACCCGCGCTGCTCGAAGTCGCGCCAGACGCTCGCCCTCCTCGAAGAACAGGGCCTAGCGCCGCGCATCGTTGAGTATTTGAAGACGCCACCCACGGCCGCCGAGCTCAAGGCCATCCTCAACAAGCTCGGGCTCAAGCCGCGCGATCTCGTGCGCCAGGGGGAGCCCCGCTATGCGGAACTCGGCCTCAAGGATCGCGACGTGGATGACGACACCCTGATCGAACTGATGGTGGCCAATCCGATCCTGATCGAGCGGCCCATCGTGGTGCGCGGCACCAGGGCTGCGCTCGGCCGGCCGCCGGAGAAGGTCCTGGAGATTCTCTGAGGCCGCCCGCGCTCAAGGAGCGCGAGACTTACGCCTGCCGATTGCGTGAATTGACGTCGACGAGGTCGCTGCGGTTGCCCCGGCCCAGCGTCTTGACGAGCCGCGCCACGAACCACACCGGGAACACGATGACGGCGCCGAGCAGGAAGTAACGCCCGGCCTTCTCGACCGCGGTCCAGCCGAGATCGTAGAGACGGGCGATCAGCTCGCGAATGCTTTCGATGATGTCGAACGGGCTGAAGCCGAGGGCGGCGAGGAGCACGCCGACCACGAGCGAGAGAATGATGAGCCTGATCAGCACCAGGCCCGGATTGCCGCCAAAAAAGCGCTCCATGATGTCGCTCCCGCCTGCCTTTCCCGGCATCCGCGAATCGCAAATGCACCCTATCTATGAGCACAATTGGTGAATGAAGAAGGCAAGGTCAAGCAGGTCTGACCTGATGAGGGTGCGCAAAAAGAGCGAACTCCCGGCGCCTGTGGCGCAATTGCCAGAGCCCTTCGCCGGCTGGTTCAACGCCCGAGGCTGGGAGCCGCGGCCCCACCAGCTCCGCCTGCTCGCGCTCGCGCGGGCGCGCCGCGATACCCTGCTGATCGCCCCGACCGGTGGCGGCAAGACGCTTGCGGGCTTCCTGCCGAGCCTGATCGGCCTCAACGAAGGCGAAGGTGGCGCCGGCATCCACACCCTTTATGTGTCTCCGCTCAAGGCGCTTGCCGTCGATATCGCCCGCAATCTCGCGGAGCCGGTGGCGGAGATGGGACTTCCCATCACCATCGAGACCCGCACCGGCGACACGCCGCCGTCGCGCCGCCAGCGCCAACGGCTAAAGCCGCCGGACATCCTGCTCACCACGCCGGAGCAGATCGCGCTGATGCTGTCCCATCCCGACGCCGCCTCCCTGTTCGGATCCCTCAAGACGGTGATCGTCGATGAGCTGCACGCAATCGCCTCGACGAAGCGCGGCGATCTCTTGGCGCTCGATCTCGCGCGCTTGCGCACGCTGGCCCCTGATCTCATCGCCATCGGCCTCTCTGCGACCGTGGCGCGGCCGTCAGAGCTGGCGGCGTTCCTGGTGCCGCATAAGGGCCAGACCGTCACGCGGCTCGCCGAGATCGTCGAAGTCGGCGCCGGGCTCAAGGCCAACATGGCGATCCTCCAGTCGGAAGCCGAGCTGCCTTGGGCGGGACATTCGGCCCGCTACGCCCTTCCCGAGATCTACGAAGCGATCAAGACGCACCGCATGACGCTTGTGTTCGTCAACACGCGCTCCCAGGCCGAGATGCTGTTCCACGCGCTGTGGCGTTACAACGACGATAATCTTGCCATCGCACTGCACCACGGCTCGCTCGACGTCGGCCAGCGGCGCAAGGTCGAGGCGGCCATGGTGGCCGGCAAATTGCGCGCCGTGATCTGCACCTCGACCCTCGATCTCGGCATCGACTGGGGCGACGTTGACCTCGTCATCAATGTCGGCGCTCCGAAAGGCGCGAGCCGGCTCGCCCAGCGCATCGGCCGGTCGAATCACCGTCTCGATGAGCCGTCAAAGGCGCTCTTGGTTCCGGCCAACCGCTTCGAGGTGGTCGAGTGCCAGGCGGCGCTCGAAGCTGCCGAGGAGGGGGCGCAGGACACGCCGCCGTCGCGGCCGGGGGCGCTCGACGTACTGGCCCAGCATGTGCTCGGCACGGCCTGCTCGGCGCCGTTCGATCCCGCCACGCTCTATGGCGAAGTGACGAGCGCCTCGCCCTATCAGGGCCTCACCCGCGAGGGCTTCGACAAGATCGTGCGCTTCGTCGCCACCGGGGGCTACGCGCTCGCCAATTACGACCGCTACGCCAAGCTGCGCGAGACTGGCGATGGACGCTACCGCATCGCGCATCCCCGCATCGCCCAACAATATCGCCTCAATGTCGGCACCATCGTCGAGGCGCCGATGGTCAGGGTGCGGCTCGTGCGCCGTAAGGGCGGAGCGCTGAAGCCGTCATCGTTGCTCGCCGCCGGCCGCGTTCTCGGCGAGGTCGAGGAGTGGTTCATCGAGCAGCTGTTGCCCGGCGACAGTTTCGCCTTCGCCGGCGAGGTGCTGCGCTTCGAGGGTCTGCGCGAGACCGACGCCATCGTCACCCGCTCGCAAGTGCAGGAGCCCAAGGTTCCGTCTTACGACGGCGGCAAGTTCCCGCTCTCGACCTACCTCGCCGACCGCGTGCGCCGCCTCCTTGCCGAGGAGAGCCACTGGAAGCGGCTTCCTGACCAGGTCTCCGACTGGCTGCGCATCCAGAGCGAGGTCTCCGTGGTGCCGGGTCCCGACGAAATTCTGGTCGAGACCTTCCCGCGTGGGCGGAAGAACTACCTTGTCTGCTACCCGTTCGAGGGGCGCTTGGCCCATCAGAGCCTCGGCATGCTGCTCACGCGCCGGCTGGAACGCGCGCACGCTCGGCCGCTCGGCTTCGTCGCCAACGAATATGCGCTCGCCGTCTGGGGCCTTGGCGACATGGGTGAGATGGTGCGCAATGGCCGGCTCGATCTCGACGCGCTGTTCGACGAGGACATGCTCGGCGACGATCTGGACGCCTGGCTCGCCGAATCGAGCTTGATGAAGCGCTCCTTCAGGGTTTGCGCCATCATCGCCGGGCTGATCGAGCGCCGCCATCCGGGGCAGGAAAAGACCGGGCGGCAGATGACGGTGTCCTCGGACCTCATCTATGACGTGCTGCGCCAGCACGAGCCCGACCATATCTTGCTCCAGGCGGCGTTCGCCGACGCGGCAACAGGCCTCATCGATGTCGGCCGCCTCGGTGGCTTTTTGCGGCGAATTCGCGGAAGAATCAGGCATATTCCCCTGACACGGGTCTCGCCGCTTGCGGTGCCGGCCATGCTCGAGATCGGCCGCGAAAGGGTGCCGGGCGATGCCAGCGAGGCGTTGATGAGCGAGGCCGTGGAGGAGCTGATAGCAGAAGCCATGGGGGATTCATGCTGCGCTTGAGGTCTGACGGTTCGACTGACGCGTCTTCCCACGTCGCGCCCATCGAGCTCATGGGGCAGACCTTCTCGCCGGTCGCCGCCGGCGCGCTCTATTGGGAGGCGGAAGACACCCTGATCGTTGCCGACCTGCACCTGGAAAAGGGCGCGGCGTTCGCCGCCAAAGGCATGATGCTGCCGCCCTACGACACACGCGATACCCTCGAACGCCTCTCCGCGTGCCTTGAAGCCTTCGCGCCACAGCGCGTCGTGGCTCTCGGCGACAGCTTCCACCGCAGCGAGCTCGCCGGACGCCTCGCTCCGAGCGACTTGGAGCACCTGGTTGCCCTCCAGCGCGGCCGCGATTGGTATTGGATCCTCGGCAACCACGACCCGGTTCTCCCCGACAGCGTCGGCGGCTTCGTCTGCCGCTCGCTCAGGATCGGCGGCATCACCCTTTGCCACCAGCCGTCGCTGGAACGCCAGGCTGCGGAGATCGCGGGGCACCTGCATCCCGTGGCGCGGATAGCGCGGCGCGGCGAAGTGATCCGGCGGCGGTGCTTCGCCACCGACGGCATGAGGCTCGTGATGCCGGCCTTCGGCGCCTATGCCGGCGGCCTCAACGTGCTCGACGAGGCTTTCGGCCCGCTCTTTCTCTGGCAACAGCTGAAAGCGTGGATGACCGGCAAGCTCGGCGTCTATCCGATGCAGGCGAGCATGTTGCTGCCGGATTGACGCTCAATCCTTCTTGAACAGCGCCCAGGCAACGAGTCCTGTTGCTACGGCGACGAGTACCGCCAGCACGCCGTAAAGGAACGGGCGCTGGAAGGCGAGCGCGTAGACCACACGCTCGAATCCGACCTTGTGGACTTGCAGGCTGCTTTGGCTCTGGCTCAAGAGCTTGCCCCCGCGAAACAGATAGACCTCCGTGGTGTAGCGGCCGATCGGCACGTTGACCGGGAGCGTCACGCTGCCCCTGAACAGGCTGCGGCCGAGGAAGCTGACGCCGTCGTCGGATTCCTTGAACAGATCGTGCTCTTTCTTCAGCCGTATGAGGCTTGCGCGAAAAGCTCCGTCGCCCGGGGGTGCCGGCGACTCGACCTTGCCGAGATCCATATAGCTAAAGCCGATCTTCAGGCTCTGAAGGGTCTCTTCCGAGGCGATGGCCCGGAACGGCCGCGAGGCGAGCGCCGCATAGAAGCCGGGCACCGCCGAGAAGGTCTGCGAGGGTCCGTTCACCCAAAGCCCGGCGATCTGCTCCTTGCGCCTCACTACCATCGCCTTGCTCGGAGCGCTGATGATCATGATCACGTCATAAGCGCCTTGCTCCGGCGACGGCGCGCGGCTGAAGTCGATGGATCCGAACAGCACGATGTTGGCGCCGTTGAAGTTCGACTGGATCGAAATCTCGCGCGTGGAGAGATCCGATTGCACCTGCTCCGAACGCGGCGCGTCGGCGGCCGCGACGCCGAGCGCGGGCACGAGCAGCATGGCGGCAAAGGTTATGACAAGTCTTTGCGTCATCACGCGCCAACTCCGACGGGTGCCAGACTGTAGAGATCATCAGGCGTCACCACGAGCCCGACCAGAAGCCTTATCGAGACCGCAAGCACCATGATCGCAAGGATAAGCCGCAGATGCTCGCCCTTCATCCGTTGTCCGGCATTGGCCCCGAACTGCCCACCAATGACGCCGCCAACGATGAGAATGAAGGCGAGCACAACGTCGAGGGTCTGGCTGAGCGTGGCATAGAGCAGGGTGACGATCGCGGTGATGAAGATGATCTGGAACAGCGAGGTGCCGATCACGATGTTGGTCGGCATTCTGAGCAGATAGATCATCGCCGGCACGACGATGAAGCCGCCGCCGACGCCGAGCACCGAGGCGAGGAGGCCAACGGTAAGGCCGATCACGAGAGGCGGGATGGCGCTGATGTAAAGCCGCGAGCGGTGAAACCGCATCTTGAGGGGAAGGCCATGGATCCAGGTGTGCTCGCCGGGCTTTCGCCTCTGGATCGGCTTGCCGGCACGCGACCGCAGGATGGCGCGGAGGCTCTCCATGAACATCAAGGAGCCGATTACGCCGAGAAAGAAGACATAGACGAGGGAGATAAAGACGCCGGCATGACCGAGCCGGCTCAGGAGCTTGACTAAAAAGACGCCGGCAAAGGCGCCGACTACGCCGCCGGCGATCAGCACCCAACCCATGCGGAAGTCGATATTGCCGCGCCGCCACTGCACCAGCGCGCCGGAGACCGAAGAGGCGACGATCTGATTGGCACCGGTCGCCACGGCGATGGCCGGTGGGATGCCTGAGAACAGCAACAGCGGGGTCAGCAGGAAGCCACCGCCGACGCCGAACATGCCCGACAGGAAGCCAATCGCCGCGCCAAGCCCCAGCATGACCAGGACGTTCACGGAGATCTCGGCAACCGGTAGATAGACCTGAAGCATCGGCTCCGGCGCGTTGATTTTTTGTTCTTTTTGCAAGGTGTTCGGCGGGCGCGGCGCTGTCAATGCGTTCCGGCCCGCCTTACGAATTTGTCACGCTTCCGTTGCGCCGATGCTGCACTCCGAGGTGCGCTGACGCGTCAGCGCCCGGCTTAAGGCGACGGCGCCGGCGCGGTCCCGATTCCGGGCGGAAGCGCGCTTTGCTCGGAGACCGGCGGTGCCGCGCCGAAATCGGGCTTCGACTGGAGCCGGCTATAAAGCAGCGCGGCGCTGATGATCAGCAGTAACGCCGCAATGACCATCAGAAAAGACCGCGTGCGGCGCTCAGGCTCGCCTCTATTGGCGCCGCGCGCGGCGTCTTCACGCCTCGGGCGCTGAGCGCTTCGTTCCTCGGCGCGAGCGGCAGCCGCTTGGGCCGCGTGGCGGGCGGCGGCGACCAAGTCCTCCATCGAATCGAATGACATCTCGGCGGTCGGCATGCCCAGCCGAGCCGGATCGATCTCGTCGAAATCGACCGCTGCCTCTCCCAGGCTGCTCCGCTTGGCGCGGCCGAACGGCTTATCGGCGCGGCCGCCGTCCAAGCCACGATCTGAGGCGGCGAGGCGATCGCGGAGGGAGTTCAAGCGCTCGTCCTCGGTGCTCATCGCGTCACCACCAACGGGCGCCATGCCGCCAGGCACGCCTGGCTCTGTTGGCTCATGGAATGGGGCTTGGGTCGGGGGCGCCGGTGCTTCGGGCCGTTCCAATTGCTCGGCAAGCCCTTGCAAAGAGGCATGCATCGCCTCCAGCGTGTCGACCATGCGGTCGTCGGTGACGCGTCCCCGCTCGTTCATGGCCACGAGATCGCGGTGCAGGACCTCGAGCCGCTCCGCCGCGCTCGGCTTGCCGTGCGCTTCGGCGACAAGGCGGGCGGCGTCGGTGGCGGCCTTGCTGGCGAGGCCCTCCATCTCTGCCGGGGCCTGTCGCACCCTCTCGACCAGCCACTGGAGTTGGCTTTCGACGACGCCGATGCGCGCGATATGCTGCTCGGCGCGCCCGAGTTGTCGCGCCATATCGCCAATCTGGCGTTCCAGCCGGTGCAGGCTCTCGAGCTTCGGGCCCTGCTGCAGGGCTGCCTCGAAAGTCGCCGCGAGTTCATCCATGCGCGCATTGAGCGTCTCGATTGCTGCCGCAGGCGCGGCGCCACCGACCGAATGCTCGAGGCGTTGCGCCATGTCGATCAGCCGTTGATCGAAATCCTCCTCGCCCGCGAAGGAGGGCGGCGCGGACGGCACCGAGAAGTCAGGCTCTGGCGGCGGCGTTGTGAAGGGGAAGTCGGCAACGGCAGGCGGCGTTAGGGGCTCGCTCGCGGCTTGCGGCCGCGGCGGCGGCACGCCGGGCTCCGCGGCAGCCAAGCCGGCGGAAACAGCCCGAAACTCGGCGAGTGCCTTGTCCAGTGCGGCAAAGTGATCGGAGGCTGGCTCGGGAGCCGGCTGCTGGCGCCGGGCAAGGCCGCTCAACTGCTCGCGCAGCCGTTCGAGCGTCTCGGCCTCTTCGGGAGAGACAGCGCCGCCGCCCTCCGGGGCCTGCGATAGCCGGTCGAGGCGGGCATGGAGCTCGCCAAGGGCCTCGTCATAACGGCGTTCGCTCTCCTCGACGCGCTGGATCAAGCGGCGCAACAGGCTTTCGATCGATTCGTGATCGGAAAAGGGAGCGCCGGCGCCGGTTTCGGCGTTGCTCAGCTGCCAACTTGGTTCCGGAGCCATCCCGTTCCCCTGAGGAGTGACGCCCTGTTCGGTGGGCCGCTTGGTCGTGGGGTTGGTCTTGTGCCGACGCGCCACCGAACGGGTGATAGCCACCGTGGCAAGTTGCGGTAAATTTTGGGTTAAACCCCGGCCTGTTTCGGCACGAGCGGCTTGAGATTTGGAGCAAAACCACGGAGATTCCGGAGGAGTTCAGCGCGCCTCTTTGCGGCGCGCGAGATGCCAAGCGGGCGCCAAATTCGGGAGGCAACGCCATGAACCGAAAATTTGCGGCCATCGTTATTCCCTTGCTGCTTGCCGCAGCGGCAGGTCCCTCCTTCGCCAATGATGAACCGGGCCGCTACACCCTCGCGCCGGCCGGGAGCAACTTCTTGCGTCTCGACACGGCCACTGGCGCGCTATCGCTCTGCCGCCAGAGGCTCGGCGGCTGGGCTTGCGAAGGCGTCACCGACGACCTTTCAGCGCTGAAGCAAGAGATCGAGCGCCTGTCCCAGGAAACCGAGGAACTGAAGCAGAGGCTGGCCAAGGCCGAGGCTGATCTCGAAGCTCAAAAGGCGCGCCCCGTCGGGCCGTCGATCCAGATTCCAGGCGTCAACCTCGATGAGATGAACGCCCTCGCCGACAAGATCATGCGCCGGCTACAGGACATGGTGCGGGAGCTTAAGCGGCAGGAATTGGAACGGACGCTGTGAGTGCGGGGGAAAGCACCGCCGGCATGGCGAGCGTCTGACTACCATGGGCGGGTTGACGCAAGCGAGCCAGATGCTCCGCGTGGCGACGCGCGGCAAGGGCTTCACCGACATCACCCCGGAGGTTGGGC
This sequence comes from uncultured Alphaproteobacteria bacterium, assembly GCA_963732955.1. Classification (GTDB taxonomy): domain Bacteria; phylum Pseudomonadota; class Alphaproteobacteria; order Rhizobiales; family Methyloligellaceae; genus Methyloceanibacter. Next base: position 907,350 of record CAVTBH010000003.1, on the reverse strand, counting down.
GGTGGCTCGCCTCAATCGGCGCCGAGGAGGGGCTCGTCACCGTCTTCGTGTGTCACACCTCGGCCTCGCTCACGATTCAGGAAAACGCCGATCCCAATGTGCGCCGCGATTTGATGGCTGTGCTCGAGACACTGGCTCCCGAGGGCGACCATTACACCCATGACGAAGAGGGCCCTGACGACATGCCGAGCCATGTCAAGTCGATGCTGACGGACGTGAGCCTCTCCATTCCGGTCATGCGCGGGCGCATGACGCTCGGAACCTGGCAGGGGATCTACCTCATCGAGCACCGCGTGGTGCCGCACCAGCGCAACATTGCGCTGAGTTTCCTCGGCCGCTCTAGCGGCGCCCCAGACTGATCCTCTCAGCGCCGCGCGAAACGGTTCGTGGCCGCGACCAGCTCGTGCACGATGCCGGCCTCGGTCATGGCGTGGCCCGCATCGGCGACGATGTGGAGATCCGCTTGCGGCCAAGCTTTGGCGAGATCGACGGCAATCTTGGCTGGCGTCACCACGTCGTAGCGGCCATGCACAATGACCCCTGGGATGGCTTCGAGCCGGTCCGCCGCCCGAATCAGCTGATCGTCGGCATCGAAAAAGCCGGCATTGACGAAGTAGTGGGCTTCGATGCGGGCGAAGGCGAGGGCATAGGCATCTTCCGAAAAGCGACGCACGCGCTCCACGTCGGGCAGGAGCGACAGGGTTTTTCCCTCCCATGCACTCCAGGCCCGCGCCGCCTCGAGTTGAACGTCCTGATCGGGATCGGTGAGCCGCCGGTAATAGGCTGAGATCATGTCGACGCGCTCGGGCGTAGGGATCGGGCGGAGATAGTCCTCGAAGGCTTCGGGGAAGATCCAGCTGCAGCCCTCCTGGTAGAACCATTCGAGCTCAGCCCGCCGGAGCGTGAAGATGCCCCGGAGCACAAGTTCCGAGGCGCGCTCAGGGTGGGTTTCGGCATAGGCAAGCGCGAGCGTCGAGCCCCATGAGCCGCCGAACACCTGCCACCGTTCGACACCGAGATGCTCGCGCAGCTGCTCGATGTCGTCGACGAGATGCCAAGTGGTGTTCTCATCAAGGCTCGCATGAGGCGTCGACCGGCCGCAGCCGCGCTGGTCGAACAGCACGATGCGGTAGCGGGAGGGATCGTGGTAGCGGCGCATGATCGGCGTGGAGCCGCCGCCCGGCCCGCCATGAAGCAACACCGCAGCCTTGCCGTCGGGATTGCCGCATTCCTCGTAATAGAGCTCGTGCGCGGGAGACACCTTGAGCCGCCCTGTGCGGTAGGGGGCGATCTCCGGAAAGAGGCCGAGACGCTCTCCGACAGAATAGGGACGATCATTCATACTGACTGTTGTGGCTCATTGCGCGGCTGCGGTCGAGCGCTGACGAGCCCGGTCGTACAAGGCTTCGCCGCCGGGGTCGCGCAGCTCCTCGAAGTAATTCGCCTCAGCTGTCGAAGGCTGCGGTCCGAGCAGGCTGCCGATGAGGCCGGCAATCAGCCCGAGGCTGACACCGATCAAAGCGGCGATGACCGTGGTCAAATGACCGTAACTCGCTCCAAGCCTGGCGCCGAACAGGATCTCCACGAGTACGACACCAAAGCCGAGCCCGAGTGCTAGCAGGGCGCCAAGCCAGGTGGAGCGTCGCCACCAGATTGCGAGCAGCAGCACCGGGAAGAACGTCGCCGCTGCGAAGCTGAGCGCCAGGATGCCTGCATGCATCAGATCGATATTGGCAAAGGCCAGGAACACGGCGGCGCCAAGCGCGGTCGCGGCGATCACGATCCACGACGCCATCAGGCGCGGCAACACCTCACCTTGCGGGTCGACGAGGCGGATGACGACGTCATCTGCCACGCTGCCGGCAATGGTGAAGAGATGCGATGCGGCCGCCGCGAGGGCCACGGCCATGCCCCCGGCGGCCACGAGGACGGTGCAGACGAAAGGAAGCCGCGCCACCATGGGCAACGCCAGCGCAATGCCATCGCGGGCGACAAGCAACTCCGAAGCCTCGATGGTTCCATCGCCATTGGCGTCTTGCACCAGGATCAGCCGGTAGAGATTGAGATCGTTGAGCCACGACGGCAGCGCACTCGCGGGCGCCTGGGCGATGTCTTGAAACATGAGCAGTCTGACGAAGGCGGCGATCGCGGGCGCGCTCGCCGCGAACAGCGCCACGAACAAGGCGGCCCAAGCGACCGATCGGCGTTGATCGGCAACCGAGCCGGTGACGCCGCTGCGCACGAGCAGGCTCGGCAGCGCCGCCGTCCCGAGCGTGAGGCAGAGAAACAGGGTCACGAAGTCGATCCGGCTGACGGCGCCGAAGGGCTGCAAGAACGGCTTCGTGCTGGGCTTAAGCTGTTCGGCCGGCAGTGCCGAGGTCAGTTGCTGTGGTGCCGACGGCGAGATGCCGGCAATGGTCTCGGAGCGCGTCAGCGGCGCGAAGATCTCCCCATAGGTCAACTGCGGCGTCGGCAAATCTGTCACGAGCACCGAGACAATGATCAGGGGAATGGCAAGGCCGATGGCACCGACGATGAATTGCGCCGTGGCGCTCCAGGTCAGCGATCGCATGCCTCCAATAATTGTGATGAAGGTGATGAGGACGGCGACCGCAGCCACCGCCAACTGGTAGGAGATCGCCAGGAACAGCGCGGCCATCAGCGCGGCGACCTTGATTTCCGCGGCGAGCAGCAATGCCGCCGAGGGAAGCTGCAACAGACTGGCAACCACACGCACGGACCGCGAGCGGAACCGTTGGCTGAGAAAGGCGGGAAGGGTATAAGCGCCGGCCTTTCGCAGATAGGGCACAAACAAGACGCCGGCGAGGAGCAGGCCGGTGGTCCAGGCGAGTCCGATCGCCAGGCCGTCGAAGCCGAGGAAAAACAAGGTGCCGGTGTAGCCGAAGAATCCCGCGCCGCCGACCAGAACCGCGGCAAGCACCGCGCCGTTATAGACCGGCGGCACCCGTCGGCCTGAGGCGAAGAAATCCTCGACGTTGAGTGTCCGCGCGCCGAGCGCGATCGCAACATAGAGCCCGAGGGGAACAAGGATCAGAGCCTCGGCCAGTAGTCGTCGCGACCAGCCGAACTGCTCGAACATAGCGAGACAGATCAAGAGCGATATCACCGCGCTGGCGACGATCCCGTAATAGGCGCCGAGATGCGGGTTCACCTGACGCAGGCGCGGTCGCGGCCGCATGGGCGTTAGAACTCCTCGCTCTCGCTGAAGGACCTATCGATGCGCTCCTGCGCGCCGGCCGACCAGAAGCACACCGCAACGATGCCGATCAGAAGGCCCTGTGCCAGCAAATAGAAGCCAAGCGGGAAGCGCAGGAAACCGAATTCATCGAGCCTGTCGGTGGCGGCCACCACGGCGGCGACGGCACCAACCACGACGAACACGGAAAACGCGGCGAGCAGCGCCGTCCGACGCCGATGACGATCGCGACCAGGCTGCTCCGACACCGACGCACACCTCCTCAAGGTTCGGCGGACCGATCTTTGCCGGCCTCGCTTCGATCCTCCCTTCGAACCCAAGCAGTTACCAGTTGGGGCTTGGCTTGCAAACCTGGGCTTAGGGACACCGGCCTCTGCGGCTTGGGGGATGCGGCCTTTCCACCTCCCTCGGTTCCGTTTGCCGCCCAAACATGGCAAGCTCTGGACCTGGTTAGGAGGTGCGGCAATGCTGAACGAATTCAAGGAGTTTGCCCTGCGGGGCAATGTCGTCGACATGGCTGTCGGGATCGTCATCGGCGCCGCCTTTTCGACCATCGTCAAGTCTCTCGTCGACGACATCATCATGCCGCCGATCGGCGTCATCACCGGCGGTGTCGACTTCAGCAACATCTTCATCCCTCTCAACGGCAAGGACTACGCGTCGCTGGCGGCGGCGCGCCAGGCCGGAGCGCCGACCATCAATATCGGCGTGTTCATCAATAACTGCATCAGCTTCCTGATTGTGGCCTTCGTCCTGTTCATGGCCATCAAGGCGATGAACCGGCTTCGCCGCAAACAGGAGGAGGCGCCGCAGACTGAGCCACCCCCCTCCCGAGAGGTTCAGTTGCTCGAGGACATCCGCGACGCCTTGGTGAAACGCGGCTAGCCCCTTGCCTGACACCGCTTGGGCGTCCCTTGGCCAAGCGGGCGCAGGGAATGAATTTGCGCGAAGCGGAGGAGGGACGGTGGCGCTATGGCTGATGCGGAGCGTGTTAGAAAATATTTCTCTAAATAGGCGATATCAGGAACCAATTTACAGCTTTTTCCGTAGAACCGCTTCCTCGTGGAATCATTTTTCACTACATTGGACCTACGAAGCTGGCGACAGGATTTTCGGCGGACCGGGCAATGACCACTGGCGCGACACCCAATGACGTTATGAATGGGGCTCGGCCAACGGCTTTGTTGGCGGCGTCCCGGCCCGCGCTTGCGCCGCTGCATGTCGGCCACCTGCGTCTGGCAAAGGTGGCGTGACCATGTTTCTCGAAGTGCGGATGCCGGATGGGACCACCCATCGCCTCGAGGCGCTTGAGGGTTGGCGGGTCATGGAAGTGATCCGCGACTGGGGTCTGCCCATCAAAGCTGAGTGCGGCGGCGCTTGCGCCTGCGCGACGTGCCACGTGTGGGTCGACACCAAATGGCTGTCGAAGCTGCCCGCGGCGAGCGACGAGGAGCTGGAGATGCTCGACGGCGCCTTTCACGTCGACGAGCGCTCGCGGCTGTGCTGCCAGATCATCATGTCGGAGGAGCTCGACGGGCTTGAGATCGAGCTCGCGCCCGAGAGCCTTGCCGACGCGCCCGAGGCGCGCCTCGCGGTTGGGAGCTGAGGCCATGCGGAGCTTTCCCATCTTCGTCAGCGTCGACCGCAAGCCGCCTCTGGTTGTTGGCGGCGGCGAGCTTGCCGCCATCAAGGCGCGGCTCCTATCGAAGCGCGCGCCGATCGTCGATGTCGCCGCGGGCGAGGTCGTGCCTGAGCTCAACGCCCTCGCCGCCGAAGGCCGTGTTGCGGTGATTGCGCCGCGTCCCGGTGTCGATCAGGTCCGCGGCCGGCCCTTGGTTGTCTCCGCAACGGGCGACGACGACGAAGATGCGCGCGTCTCGGCTATCGCCCGGGCGCTCGGCGTTCCCGTCAACGTTCCCGACCGCCCGCATCTTTGCAGCTTCTCCATGCCCGCCATCGTCGATCGCGGCGAGGTGACGGTCGCCATCGGCACCTCGGGCGCGGCACCCGTCCTCGCTCAGCGCCTTCGCGCCTGGCTCGAGCGCGAATTGCATCCGCGGCTTGATGCGCTGGCGCATCTCGCTGGCGAATTCCGCGACTCCGTGGCCGAGCGGCTGCCCCAAGGCCGCGCCCGCCGCAGATTTTGGGAAGGCGTATTCGACGGCGCCGCGAGCGACGCTGCACTCTCGGGCAACGACGGCGAAGCCCGCCGCCTCATCGCCGAGGCGATCGAAGCCGCCGTCAAGGGCGGCGCCGAGCCTGGCCGCGTGCTCTTGGTCGGTGCCGGTCCGGGCGATCCCGAGCTCCTGACCTTGAAGGCGGTACGGGCGCTGAAAGCGGCCGACGTCATCCTGTACGACCGCCTGGTCGGCAGCGGTGTGCTCGATCATGCCCGCCGCGAGGCGGAGCTCATCCCGGTCGGCAAGGCCAAGGGCGCTCACAGCGTTCCGCAACAAGAGATCGAGGCACTGATGATCGCGCGCGCGCGCGCCGGCCAGACCGTGCTCAGGCTGAAGGGCGGCGATCCGCTCGTGTTCGGCCGGGCCGGAGAGGAGATCGCCGCATTGCGGGCGGCGGCCATCGAGGTTGAGATCGTGCCCGGCATCACCGCCGGTCTCGCTGCCGCCGCGAGCTTGCAGATCCCGCTGACCCACCGCGACATCTCCCACAGCGTCACGTTCGTCTCCGGTCACGATGCGAGCGGCACCGAGCCGAGCTTCTCCGATCTCGATCTCGGAGCACTTGGTCGCGGCAAGAGCACGCTCGTGGTCTATATGGGCGTCTCGACCGCGGGCCTGATCGCCACGCGGTTGCTCGACGCCAGCTGGAGCGCTGAAACGCCGGTCATCGCCGTCGAGAATGCGACCCGCGACAATGAGCGCCGCGTCGCGACCACGGTCGCCGAGCTTGCGGCCGACCCCTCGCGCCTCGGCTTGAACAGCCCGGCCATCCTCATCTTTGGTGAGGTCGCGGGCCTGCCTGCACATGGCGTCGTCGAGGATGTGCTCTCGCTCGCGGAAGTGAGGCGCGCCTATGCCTGAGGTCATCACCGCTAATCGCCTTACCGACGGCATCGTCGTCTACCTTGCCCCCGATAGCAGTTGGGTCGAGGACCTCGCCCACGCCCGCGTCGCCGTGACCGAGGACGAGATCAAGGCGCTCGAGAGCGAGGCCGCCAAGGCCGTCGCCGAGCGCCGCGTGGTCGCCACCTATCCGATGGCGGTTGCCGTCGAGGACGGTATCCCCGTCGCGCTTTCCGTGCGCGAGCGCATTCGCGCCGCGCACCGCACCACACTCACGAAGGATTGGTACGATGTACCGCTATGACGAGTTTGATCACGCTTTCGTCCGCGAACGCGTGTCCCAATTCCGCGAGCAGGTTGAGCGGAGGCTCGCGGGCAAGCTGACCGAGGAAGAGTTCCGGCCGTTACGGCTTCGCAACGGCCTCTACCTGCAGCTTCACGCCTATATGCTCCGCATCGCCATTCCCTATGGCGTGCTGAGCCCGCGCCAATTGCGCCAGCTCGCCATGATCGGCCGGCGCTTCGATCGCGGCTACGGCCACTTCACCACCCGGCAGAATCTTCAGTTCAACTGGGTCAAGCTCGTCGACGTCCCCGACATCCTTGCCGCCCTGGCCGAAGTCGAGATGCATTGCATTCAGACCAGCGGCAATTGCGTGCGCAACGTCACCGCCGACCCGTTCGCGGCGGCGGCCCACGACGAGCTCGAGGATCCGAGACCCTGGTGCGAGGTGTTGCGGCAATGGTCGACGCTGCATCCTGAGTTCAGCTGGCTGCCGCGGAAATTCAAGATCGCCGTCTCGGGCGCCGCCGAGGACCGCGCCGCCGTCGCTTTCCACGACATCGGCCTTCGCATCGTGCGCGGGCCTGAAGGCGAGAACGGCTTCCGCGTCTTTGTCGGCGGGGGCATGGGCCGTATCCCCTATGTCGGCCAGGAGATCAGACCGTTCCTGAAGAAGGAGCACCTGCTGTCGTACATCGAGTCGATCCTGCGCGTGTACAATCTGCATGGCCGTCGCGACAATCTGCAAAAGGCCCGGATCAAGATCCTGGTCAATCAGCTCGGCATCGACAAATTCCGCGAGGAGGTGGAGGTCGATTGGGAGGCGACGCGCAAGGACGCCGTCGACCTGCCGGCCTCCGAATATGCGCGCATCGCGTCCTATTTCACGCCACCGAACCTCGCGCCGCGCCCGATCAAGGATGAGAGCGTCGAGCAGCGCCGCATCACCGATCCGGCCTTCGCTGCGTGGCTCAAGCACAACGTCCGCAACCATCGTGTTCCGGGCTATGCCATCGCCACCATCTCGCTGAAGGAGCCAGGCCGCACGCCCGGCGACGCGAGCGCCGACACCATGGACCTCGTCGCCGATCTCGCCGAGCGCTACAGCCGCAACGAAGCGCGGGTGAATTACACCCAGAACCTTGTGCTGCCGCACGTCGCCCGTGCCGATCTGCCGAAGCTCTACGACGAGCTTGCTCGAGCCGGCCTCGCCACGGCCAACAGCGAGCTTCTCGGCGACATGATCTGCTGCCCCGGCCTCGACTACTGCAATCTCGCCAATGCCCGCTCCATCCCGATCGCCAAGGAAATCGCCAAGCGCTTCGCCGATCCGAAGCGCCTGGAGGAGATCGGCCCGCTCCGGCTCAACATGTCCGGCTGCATCAATGCCTGCGGCCATCACCATTCAGGCAATATCGGCATTCTCGGCGTCGACAAGAAAGGCACCGAGCTCTACCAAATTTCGCTCGGCGGCAGTCCCAAGGACGACGCCGCCGTTGGCTCAATCATCGGCCCCGGCTTCAGGGCCGAGGCCGTGCCTGAAGCCATCGACACCATCGTCTCGACCTATCTCGCCAAGCGGCTTGATGGCGAAGACTTCCTCGCCACCTGGCGCCGCATCGGCGCGGCACCGTTCAAAGAGGCTCTTTATGGCGCTGCTTGATTTGACCACTGGAACGCTTCGGCCTGAGGGTAGAGAGCCGGGCATCGTGCTTGAACCGACTGCCGACACCGGCGCGCTCGCGGCTGCCGCGGCTGAAGGCGGCATCGTCGCCATCAACTTCCCCAATTTCGGCGACGGCCGCGGTCATTCGCTTGCGGTGCTGCTCAGGGAACGCCATGGCTTCAGTGGCGAGGTCAGGGCCATCGGCTATCTCATTCCCGACCTCGCGCCGTTCCTACTGCGCTCGGGCTTCGACACCGCCGAGATCACCGACGGCAACGACATCGACACTTGGCATGGCGCTTTGACGCATATCCGCCATCTCTATCAGCCAGGCTTACGCAATCCGCTACCCCTTCGTCGTGATGCCGCCAAGCTCGCCGCGGACGACCTCAACGCGCGCCTCGAAGGCATCAGCAACCTCGCTGACCGAATCGCGACGGTCCGGCGCGCCATCGAAGGCCGGATCGCCTTCTCCACCAGCCTCGGTCTCGACGATCAGGCCATTCTCAACGCCATCGCCGAGTTTGACGCCGACATCGACATCTTCACCCTCGACACCGGCCGGCTGTTCCCCGAGGTGCTCGAGACCATCGAGTTCTCCGAGATCCGCTATGGCCTGCGCATCCGTCTCGTCGCGCCTGACGCTGGCGAGGCCGCCGATCTCGTCGCCCGCGACGGCGTGTTCGGTTTCCGCCAGTCGGTCGACAACCGGAAATCCTGCTGCGAGGTGCGGAAGGTCCGGCCCTTGAACCGTGAGCTGCAAGGTGCGCGTAGCTGGATCACCGGCGTCCGCCGCGAGCATTCCCAGAATCGCGCCGAGATGCCACTCGCGGCTTGGGATGAGGCGCGTGCGCTGCTCAAGGTGAACGCCATCGCCGATTGGTCCAATGATGAGCTCAACGCTTACATCGCCAAGCACAATGTCCCGGTCAATCCGCTGCACGCCCGCGGCTTTGTGTCGATCGGCTGTCAACCTTGCACCCGCGCGGTCCAGCCAGGCGAGCACCCACGCGCCGGCCGCTGGTGGTGGGAGAACGAGGAAAAGAAGGAGTGCGGGCTGCACATGAATCCGCACCGTGAGGGGAAGGCTGCATGACGGCGCTCGTATCACATCTGAAGCTGCTCGAAGCCGAGAGCATCCACATCTTCCGCGAGGCGGCGGCGCAATTCCGCTCGCCGGTGTTGCTCTATTCCATTGGCAAGGACTCTACGGTGCTGCTGCATCTCGCGCGGAAGGCGTTCTGGCCGGCCAAGCCGCCGTTCCCGCTGTTGCACATCGACACCACCTGGAAGTTCCGGGACATGATTGCGTTCCGTGACAACACCGCGCGTGAGTTCGGCCTCGATCTCATCGTGCATACCAACCACGACGGGCTCGCCCGCGGCATCAATCCTTTCGACCATCCGCCGTCGGTCTACACCGACATCATGAAGACCCAGGCCCTGAAGGCGGCGCTCGACGCCGGCGGCTTCGATGCCGCCTTTGGCGGCGCCCGCCGCGACGAGGAGGCAAGCCGCGCCAAGGAGCGGGTGTTCTCGTTTCGCGCCCCCGGCCATCGCTGGGAGCCCCGCCGCCAACGGCCCGAAATGTGGAACCTGCTCAACGGGCGCCTCGGCAAGGGCGAGACCGTGCGCGTATTCCCGCTGTCCAATTGGACGGAGGGCGACGTCTGGCGCTACATCGCGCTGGAGAAACTCGACGTCGTCCCCCTCTATTTCGCCGCCCAGCGTCCCGTGGTGAAGCGCGGCGACCAGTTCATCATGGTCGATGACGAGCGCATCAAGCTCGAGGCGGGGGAGAAACCCGAAATCCGGCAAATCCGCTTCCGCACGCTGGGCTGCTGGCCGCTCACGGCCGCGGTGGAGTTGGATGCGAGCGATGTCGATGCCGTGGTCAGGGAGACATTACGGGCCAAGATTTCAGAGCGGGCAGGGCGGCTGATCGACCACGATCAGGCCGGCGCCATGGAAATGAAGAAGCGCGAGGGTTACTTCTGATGCATGTGGCTGCGCTGAGAGAAGAGATCGCCGTCAGGCCGTCGCCGGACGGTAGGGCGGCCCCGGAAAGCGGGGCCATGGTGCGTTTGCTGACCTGCGGCTCGGTCGATGACGGCAAGTCGACCTTGATCGGGCGGCTATTGTGGGATGCCTCAGCCGTTGCCGAGGACCAGCGCGCGGCGGTGATGCACGCCTCGCAAAACCGCATGGTGAACGGTGAGAAGATCGATTTCAGCCTGCTGCTCGACGGCTTGCAGGCCGAGCGCGAGCAAGGCATCACCATCGACATCGCCTGGCGCTATTTCGAGACGGTCGATCGCCGCTTCGTCATCATCGATGCGCCTGGACACGAGCAATATACGCGCAACATGGCGACGGGGGCGTCGCACGCCGATGTCGCCATCCTGCTTGTCGATGCCCGCCATGGCGCCAAGCGCCAGACGCGCCGGCACGCTGCGATTTGCAACCTCGTCGGCATCAAGAATGTCGTGCTCGCCGTCAACAAGATGGACCTGATCGATTGGTCGGAAGAGCGCTTCCGCGCCATCGAGGCTGACTTCAGGATCATGGCTCAAAGCTTCGGCTTCTCGGAAATCGCGGCCATCCCCGTCGCTGCGCTTCCCGGCGACAATGTCATGCGCCGGTCTGCGGCGATGCCCTGGTATGGCGGCCCGACGCTCCTCGACTACCTCGAGAGCATCGACGTTACCGGCGAGGTGGCGAGCGCACCGTTCCGCATGCCGGTGCAGCTCGTGGTTCGCGACGCCGACTTTCGTGGCTATGCCGGCACTGTGGCATCGGGCCGCATCAGGCCTGGCGACCGCATCATCGACGCCAGGAGCGGCCTTGGTGCCGTGGTGCGCCGGATCACCACCATGGACGGCGACCTTGCCTCCGCGGGGAAGGGCGATGCCGTGGTGCTGGAGCTCGACACCGACCTCGACATTTCGCGGGGCGCAGTGCTCTCCGAGGTGCCGCGGCGTCCGACCAATGCCGACGTGCTGGAGGCGCGTTTAGTGTGGCTCGCCGAGACGCCGTTCGATCCGGAGGCCGGCTACCTGCTCCGCACCGGCACCGATCTCACGCCGGTGACGAGCATGAGCATCTCGGCTCTGGTCGATTTCGAGACTTTGGCTGCGGAGCCGGCCCACGCCTGCGCCGTCAACGATATTGCCGATTGCCGTATTCTGCTCGGCCGCCCGGCCGCCCTTGACCTTTTTGCCGACCTGCCGGCCACGGGGAGCTTTGTCCTCGTCAACGCCGTCGATGGCGCCACCGTCGCCGGCGGCGTTGTCAGCTGGGCTCAGGCCGGCGCGTCCACCGTGGGCGACAACGTCTTCGTCCTCGACCGGGAGTTGTTGTCCCGTGGTCTTTGCTCCGATCTTGGCGATTCTCCGGCCGACCTCGCCGAATTCCATCGGCGCGCGCAAGAGGCCGCAATTTTGCTACGCTCAGTAGGGATTCCCGTCCTTATCGAAATCTGAGGATAGGAGAAGCTAGCCTTAGCGACCAACGCGGGGAATAATCCCGGGCCACGCCAAGGGGGAGACTTCGGGCTCATGATTGATCTCAGCTGGGCGGCAAAATTTCTGCCGCTGACAGGGGCCGGCTTTGGTGTGGGCTTCCTGGTCGGGCTGACCGGCGTGGGCGGCGGCGCCTTGATGACGCCGCTCCTGATCTCCACCTTTGGCGTGAGCCCCCAAGTCGCGGTGGGCACCGATCTCCTCTACGCCTCCATCACCAAGACCGCCGGCGGCTGGCGCCATCATCTCTCCGATCACGTCGATTGGCCTGTCGTGCTCAGGCTCGCCGCTGGCAGCATCCCAGCCGCGATCCTCCTGCTCGTGGCCATGGCTTTCCTGCCCCTCAACACCGTGGCGCTGGCCCATTGGATTCGGTCCGGGCTCGTCATCGCGCTGCCGCTGAGCGCCCTCGCGCTCGTGCTCTATCCGCTGCTGGCGCGAACGCCGGAGCGCGAGGATGACGGAGAGCCGCCGAACCGCACGCTCGCCACGGTGATGTTCGGCGTCGCCTTGGGTCTGCTCGTTACTCTTACCTCCGTGGGCGCCGGCGCCATCGGCGTCGTCGTGCTTGCGGCTCTCTTCCCGCTGCTGCCGGCAAAGCGTCTCGTCGGCACCGACATCGCCCATGCGGTGCCTCTTACCCTCGTCGGCGGCCTGGGGCATCTTGGCCTCGGCCACGTCGATGGCGTGCTGCTGCTCGCGCTCCTGGTCGGGTCGATCCCCGGCATTCTGCTTGGGGCGCGGCTTGCAGGCATGGCGCCGGAATGGCTGTTGCGGCCGATCCTGGCGCTCATGCTGTGTTACGCGGCCTACATCCTCTACACGAAATAAGGCGGGCACTTCGCCACTCTGTTTGAGCGTTTAGCATGGCTGAAGGCACGTCGTGACAATCGGCCCGAGAACCGGAAAAGTGCCTTGACCCAGTGGGACGTCGGTCGGCTGCGGGAGGCTTTCGCCGCCCCGGCCGAACCCTAGGCGCGGCGAAAGGCCGTAAAAAAGGGCCTGCCGTACCCTGAGGTTTTGAGATAGACAAAGGGCCCCAACCTTGAAGGACTTGACCGAGGCATAGACCTGCCTTCCGGCAAGCGCCAAGAAACACCCCACGGAGAAGCACTGTGAAGAGTCTTGTTGCAATCATCGTCTCGGCTGTCGTTATGGCCTTCACCGGCGCCGCTATCGCCGCGGAGGATGCGCCCCAGCCCTTGACCCGCGCCGCCTGCGAGCAGGCCGGCATGAAGTGGAACGACCGCGCCAATGTCTGCGGCATCCACAAGCATCACGAAAAGAAGAAGACCGAGGCCAAGAAGGAAAAGGGCGAGGCCAAGGACCTGATGCAGCGGCGGCCGCAGCCGCTGACCCGGGCCGCATGCCAGCAGGCCGGCATGAGGTGGAACGACCGCGCCAATGTTTGCGGCGGCCACAAGCACCACGACAAGTTGAAAAAGAAGAAGAAGGCCAAGAAGAAAGCGAAGAGGGCGCATTAGCGCTGAGCCGGCACGTCGGCTCGTCGTCATCCGCTAGGCCATCCGGAAACTGGTGCCGCCGCTCAGGATTGAACTGAGGACCTCGTCATTACCAATGACGCGCTCTACCACTGAGCTACGGCGGCTAGGAAAGTCGGGCCGAGGCGCCCGTGCGCCGGGGGCCGAGAGGGCCTCCATGTGGCCGCGGGAAACTGCCATAGCGGGAAAGCCCTTGCAAGGTCGCCTCGGCATTTCGTAGGTCTGACTGCGAGGTCGCCTCGGCCATGACCTGGGACAAGGAACCGAAGACAGCAGCCGAACAGCGGCGGAAGCGCTTGGCGGAGGAGCTCCGCGCCAATCTATTGCGCCGGAAGTCGCGAGAGCGCGCACGTCATGAGGCCAGCGGTTCCACGGCCGAGGCCCAAAAAAAGGCAAAGACGGACGAGGCTTAGCCGTGCTCCGCCGCTTGCAGCCAGGGCCTCTGGGGAGCAGAATGGGTCTTTCGCCCGTGCCTTGTGGCGGGATCGCGGCGCGGTAGGGGTTTTTCAGCTAAACAGTGCTTTACTTTGGGGCTCCGGCGAGGGAGGGACGCCATGGATCGTATCCGCATCATCGGCGGTGAGCGCTTGAACGGCACGATTCCCATCAGCGGGGCGAAGAACGCCGCCTTGCCGCTGATGATCGCGAGCCTTCTGACCCGCGAAACCCTCACCCTCAGAAACGTCCCGCGGCTCGCCGACGTGACCCTTCTCGGGCGCATCCTCGGCAACCATGGGGTCGATATCACGGTAGTCGGCAAGAAGGTGGGCCAAAGCACGAGCGACGGCCAAACCTTCAAGCTCAAGGCCGCCGAGATCGTGGACACCAGCGCGCCCTATGAGATGGTGTCCCGCATGCGCGCGAGCTTTTGGGTGCTGGCACCGCTGCTGGCGCGCTGCGGCGAGGCCAAGGTCTCGCTGCCTGGCGGCTGCGCCATCGGCACGCGCCCCGTCGATCTCCACCTCTCTAGCCTCGAGGCGCTTGGCGCCGACATCGAGCTTGAGGGGGGGTACGTCATAGCCAAGGCGCCGAAGGGGCTGACCGGAGGCCACGTCAATCTCTCCAAGGTCTCGGTCGGCGCCACCCACAACGCCTTGATGGCGGCGGTGTTGGCTCACGGTGATACCGTGATCGAGAATGCGGCGCGCGAGCCGGAGGTCGCCGACCTCGCCAATTGCCTCAAGAAGATGGGCGCCAGGATCCAGGGTATCGGCACCTCGATACTCCAAGTTCAGGGTGTGGACCAGCTCCATGGCGCCGAGCACACCGTGCTTCCGGACCGCATCGAGACCGGCACCTATGCCATGGCCGCGGCGATCACCGGCGGCGAGGTGTTGCTCCAGGGCGCGCGCGCCGATCTGCTCGAGCGGGCGCTTGATCTGTTGCGCTCGAGCGGGGTCGAGATCGAGGATACGCCCTCCGGACTTCGCGTGGCGCGGAACGGCGGCGGGCTACGCCCCGTTGCCGTCGACACCGAGCCTTTCCCGGGCTTTCCCACCGATCTCCAGGCCCAGCTCATCGCCCTGATGTGCATGGCGCAAGGCACCTCCACCGTGCGCGAGACCATCTTCGAGAACCGCTTCATGCACGTGCAGGAATTGGCCAGGCTCGGCGCCCGCATCGACCTCAAGGGCGATACCGCCATGGTCACCGGCGTCAAAGGGCTTACAGGCGCGCAAGTCATGGCGACCGATCTGCGGGCCTCGGTGTCGCTGATCATCGCCGGGCTCGCCGCCCAGGGCGAAACCGTCATCGGCCGCGTCTACCACCTCGACCGGGGTTTCGAGCGCATCGAGGAAAAGCTCCGCCATTGCGGTGCACGAATCGAACGTCTGACTGGCTGAGGGCCCCGCTTGCACTTTTGGGCATTTCTTGTGTCTCTTGAGCGTGCTAGCCGTAGCCGACGAACGGTTGACACGATCTCTCCGCTCTTGTTGAACCGGAGGGGCCTTAGCCTGGAACCCGACCGATGGCCTCGACACCGCTGAAATTGATTGCGCTCGACGAAGAGGATCTCGAGGTCGTGTCCTCTCATCTTCAAGACGCCGTGGTCCGGGTCGGCGAGATGGCTTATGTGCCGTCGCGAAAGCGGTTCGCTGCGGTCGTCAACCGCTTCAATTGGGAGAAGACCCTTACCGGTGAGGAGGAGGCCCAAGCGAATGAACGCAGACGCACGGCGCTCCGCTTCGACCGGGTGCTCGGCGCCCAGCTGAAGCAGCTCAAACCCTCGGCGACCGACAGGGTGCTGTCACTGCTGGCGGTTCATTTCGAGCCGAAAGATCACCCTGGGGGCTTCATCACGCTCACGTTCTCCGGGGGCGCCTCGATCCGGCTGCAGGTCGAATGTATCGAGGCCGAACTCACCGATCTCGGCCCGGCCTGGCGCACCCGCTCTCGACCACAGCACCCGGGCGAAGAGCCCGGTGGCGCCGCCGCCTGAGGTTGTGCCGGCAAATGGCTTTGTGGCTGGAGCAGAGGGCGGCAGATTTCGAAACCCGATTTGGCGCGTTGCTGTCGGCGAAGCGGGAAGCTTCCGAGGACGTCAATCAAGCCGTCGCCGCGATCATCGAGCGCGTGCGCTGCGACAAGGACGCCGGCCTCATCGACCTCACTTTGCGCTACGACCGCGTTGACCTGCGCGACATGGGCATGCGCGTGACGCCTGCGGAAGTGGAGGCGGCGAAGGTCGCCGTCGAGCCAGAAACCCTCGCCGCGCTCACGCTTGCCCGCGATCGCATCCTCGACCATCACCGGCGCCAGCTCCCGGAGAACGACTGCTATGTCGACGCGCATGGCGTCGAGCTTGGCACACGCTGGTCGCCGGTCGCGTCGGTCGGCCTCTACGTCCCAGGGGGGACGGCGAGCTATCCGAGCTCGGTGCTGATGAACGCGGTCCCAGCCAAGGTGGCGGACGTCGAGCGCATCGTGATGGTGGTGCCGGCACCAGAGGGCAAGCTCAATCCCCTCGTGCTCGTCGCCGCCGACCTCGCTGGCGTGGACGAAATCTATCGCATTGGCGGGGCCCAGGCCGTCGCGGCGCTCGCCTATGGCACCGAGACCATCGCGCCGGTGGTCAAGATCGTCGGTCCCGGCAACGCATATGTCGCCGCGGCCAAGCGCCAGGTGTTCGGCCAGGTCGGGATCGACATGATTGCCGGCCCGTCTGAGGTCGTTGTCATTGCCGACAAGCACAACGACCCCGCCTGGATCGCAGCCGACCTCCTCGCTCAAGCCGAGCATGACGAAGCTGCCCAGTCGATCTTGATCACCGATGACGCATCCTTTGGCCGTGCCGTTGCCGCCGCGGTCGATTCGCAGCTGGCGACCCTGCCGCGTTCGGCCGTGGCGCGCTCGAGCTGGGAGACCTTCGGCGCCATCATTGTCGTTGAAACGCTGGATCAGGCGCCGGCGCTGTCGGATCGCCTGGCGCCGGAGCATCTCGAGATCGCCACCGACGATCCCGAAGCGCTGGGTGAGCGCATCAAGAACGCCGGCGCCATTTTTCTCGGCCGCTATACGCCTGAAGTCATCGGCGACTACGTCGCGGGCTCCAACCACGTTCTGCCCACCGCGCGGAGCGCCCGCTTTGCCTCGGGCCTCGGGGTTCTCGATTTCATGAAGCGCACCTCGATCCTCAAGCTCGATTCCGACAGTCTGAGGCAGCTCGGACCCGCCGCCATGACGCTCGCCCGCGCCGAAGGCCTCGAAGCCCACCGCCGCTCCGTCGCCATCAGACTGAACGTCAGGGACTAGCATGGCCGAGGAGCAGGAGCTCGTGTCCGATCAGTCGCGCCTCGTCGAGGTTACGCTCGATGAAGGTTCGATCGGCCGCAACTCAACCGATGTCGAGCACGAGCGCGAGGTCGCGATCTTCGATCTGCTCGAGCGTAACACCTTTGCGCTTGAGGGCCATGAGAATGGCGGTCCCTACACCTTGCACCTCTCCCTCGCCGACAATCGCCTGGTGTTCACTGTCGGCGACACCAACCGCAATCCGATCGTCCACGTGATGCTATCGCTGTCGCCGTTCCGGCGCCTCGTCAAGGACTACTTCCTCATGTGCGAGAGCTACTACCAGGCGATCAAGACGGCGCCGCCGTCGCGCATCGAGGCCATCGACATGGGCCGGCGCGGTCTGCATGACGAGGGCAGCCAGCTCCTGATCGAGCGGCTCAAGGGCAAGATCCAAATCGACAAGGTTACAGCTAGACGTCTGTTCACGCTGATCTGCGCCCTGCACTGGAAGGGTTGACGCCGTGGCGAACGGTGACGACCTGCCAGGCGCAGTCCTCTTCGCCTGTAGCCGCAATGCCGTCCGCTCGCCCATGGCTGCCGCCATCCTGCGCCACCTCGCCGGCAAGCGGCTGTATGTGGACTCCGCCGGGGTTCGCGCCGGCGAGAAGGATCCCTTCGCCATCGCCGCCATGGACGAATTGGGCATCGATCTGTCCGACCATCGGCCGACTGCGCTTGAGGATCTGCATGACATGTCCTTCGACGTCATCATTGCGCTATCACGGGACGCTCATCAGAAGGCGGTCGAGCTCGCGGGCCCCTATGCCGTCGAAGTCGAATTCTGGCCGACACCCGATCCGACCGGAACCAGTGGCAATCGCGAGCAGATCTTGTCGGCCTACCGCGCGGTCCGGGACGAGCTGTTCCGACGCATCAAGAAGCGGTTCCTGATCCCCGGCGCCCCGACGGTCTGAGTTATTCGGACTTGCCTGCCGCCAGGGTCGCGGTCCCGGTATTGACGATCTGCACGCGACGGTTCTCGTCGGCGAAGGGATCGTCTGGAGTCTTGAGCTGCTCCTCGCCGAAGCCGATCACCGCGAGCCGGGCACCGTCGACGCCGTAGGTAGCGACCAGGAACGCCTTGACGGACTCTGCGCGGCGCTGTGACAAAGCGAGGTTGTAGCTGTCGCTGCCCTTGGCGTCGGTATGTCCGGCGATGAGGAAGGATGCATTGCCAAGCTTGGCATCGCTCAGAGCCTTGCCAAGTTCGTCAAGGCTCGGGCGCGCCTCGGGCCGAATTTCTGCCGAATCGAAGGCGAAGAAGATCTGCACGTCGACATTCGGCGCCTTGCTCTCGTCGATCAGCTTGGCCACGTCCTCGCGTTCCTCGACGGTGATCCGCCGCGTTTTGAGGCCGCGAAGCTTGGCGTTGAGCTCCTTCTGCTTTGCCTCTCGCAGCGGCGCGGACGGATCGAATCCGCGGGTCTTCACCCCTTGCAAGCCGGACAGGATCTCATCCGCGCTCTTGACCTCCTGGGCCGACGCCGACGGCCCTAGTGCGAGACCGCCGATGACGAGGCCATATCCCACCGCTATCCAAAACGACCTTTTGACCCGCATGGCTCAGACCTCCTGGGCGCCGTCTCCATTCTCGCCCTGATTTCAAGCCTAGACTTAAATACAACCAAGCTGAACTGCCGATGAACGTGGGGAGGAGAGGGGAGCCGACGGCGCCGGAAGCGGCGGTGGCCCGCGACGCGACAGCAATCCTCCTTGATTTCTCGGGCCCGCGCGACCATTCTCCCGCCCAATCTGCGAGAGGCGAAAGGAGCCTAATGGCGAAGGAAGAAATGCTGGAGTTCCCGGGGGTAGTGACTGAACTCCTCCCCAACGCCACCTTCAGGGTGAAGCTCGAGAACGACCACGAGATCATCGCCCATACGGCGGGACGGATGCGCAAGAACCGCATCAGGGTTCTTGCCGGCGACAAAGTTCTGGTCGAGATGACGCCCTATGATCTCACTAAGGGACGGATCACTTATCGCTTTAAATAGGCTCCGGGGCGCCAGCCCCGAGCCTGCCGAAAGCGCTCCGCCTGCCAAAAGCAGGGTCACGGAAAGTCCGCGCGCGACCAAAGCTGGTCACCGGCCGAAGCTCGTTCTGGCATCAGGCTCGCCACGCCGGCTCGCGCTGCTCGAGCAGATCGGCATCATTCCGGATGCGCTGCGGCCGACGACTGTCGACGAGACTCCGAGCAAAGGCGAAGTGCCCCGCCATCTGGTGCAGAGACTCGCCCGCGCCAAGGCGGACGCGGCGAAAGCGTTGCTGCGGGACGAACCTGATTATGCCAAGGCCTTCATTCTCGCCGCCGACACCGCGGTCGCCGTCGGCCGGCGCATTCTCGGCAAGCCCGAGGAAGGCGACCGCGCCATCGATGCGCTCGAGCGCCTTCGCGGCCGCAACCATCGCGTTCATACCGCGATCTGCCTCATCACGCCCGACGACCGCAAGCGCGAGCGCGTGGTCGAGACCCGGGTGCGGTTCCGCAATCTGTCCGATGCCGAGATCCGCGATTATATCGCCAGCGGCGAATGGAAGGGCAAGGCCGGTGCCTACGCCATCCAAGGCATCGCCGGCGGCTTTGTCGTCAAGCTTGTCGGCTCGTATACCAACGTGGTCGGCTTGCCCTTGACTGAAGTATTCACCCTGCTCAAGGGCGAGGGCTATCCCGTGACATTCTTCTGGCCGAACCTCGCCGAGATCGAGACCGAGTGAAGCGAAGCGAGCGAGCGGAGCCCAAGACGAGGACCAAGCGGGCGCAACGCCAACGGGGGCCAAAGTGCCCGATCTGCGGCAAACCGACGGTCCAAGCCTACCGGCCGTTCTGTAGCAAGGCGTGCGCCGATATCGATCTCTCGCGCTGGCTCGGAGGGAAATATGTGGTCCCGGGAGAGCCCACGGCTGGCAAGGACGAGCCCGAGGATTGAGGCGGAGGCGAGGCCCTCGCACCGCTCGACAGGGGAGAGCGGATTTTCTATAAGCCAAGGCCTTGCGCGCCGGCTTCGATTAGAGCCCGCGCCGGGGGTGGCTAAAAAAGCCCAGGTAGCTCAGTTGGTAGAGCAGCGGACTGAAAATCCGCGTGTCGGTGGTTCGAATCCGCCCCTGGGCACCAAAGCCAAAAATAACAATTCATATTCAGTAACTTACGAGCGAAATTGTCCCACTGCGGGAAACGGGATACCACCGCCCAGCTTCATCGGTAATTGCGACGCCGCACCTGTGCGCTTCTGGGCGCAAAGCGGACATCTCCAATCCGCGCGATGTTGTCCGCTAATGACCCAAGGCGGACATCGCGCGTCGGCGCTTGGAAAACTATAGAGCAAACTCCAGACGCATGAACTTATGCTGCTCCATGAGCCAAGCGTACCTTAAGCTCGGGGATCTCTTCGCCCGCGAAATCGAGAAGGGTGACGTGGCAATGTCGGTTAGATCGCGACCTCCCAATTACGCGCCAGCGTTCCTGGCTGCGGGAGGTATCTACCCTTCAGGACGCACGCCTGCTGGGCTCTGAGCCGAGGAGCCGGAGAAGAGCGAAAAACGTCGCTGGCATCATCAGCAAGACAAGCGACATTTGAACAGCGAGCCCAGAAATGATTGCGATTGCTAGAGGCTGTTGCATCTCGGCGCCTTGACCAAGCGCCAATGCGAGGGCAGCACTGATTTCAACACGCGGGCATGCCATCGTCCGTCACACATCCTCGCTTCGACTGTCCTCAACTCCCGCCTGGCCGCGCGGGCTAATCCGAGCTGGTGAAGTGGTGCGCTCTACGATGCGCGAGATGGCGGCATGCGTGGTCTTGAGGAAAATCAAGGCGGCTTTGAAGGGATAAGGTAAACTTAATTTTGATAGCCCCGCCCACAGGCTGACGTCCGATGACGACAGTGAAGCATGTGCTCGACAAGAAGGGCCGCGATGTTCACAGCATCCACCCTGATGCTTCGGTGTTCGATGCCCTCAAACGGATGGCCGAAAACGACATAGGGTCATTGATCGTGCTGGAGGGTGATAAACTTGTTGGCATCATCACCGAACGGCATTACTCGCGCGAGATAGCCTTAAAGGGCAGGACCTCTCCGGAAACCTTGGTTCGAGACATCATGTCGACCCGGGTCATGTTTGCGCGGCCAGAGCAGTCAGTGGAAGAATGCATGGCCGTCATGACTGCGCGAGCCGTGCGCCATCTCCCGGTGCTCGAGAATAAACGCGTGGTCGGCATCGTGTCGATTGGCGACATGGTGAAAAGTGTGATTGATGATCAGAAGTTCATCATCGAAGAGCTCGAACACTTTATCCATGGCGAGCGTTGACCAGCTGGTGCGATGGACCCGACGCCCTGCTGGAACGGAGGCATCATGACCAACCGAAAGCTCGTGGACATTGTCAGAGACCAGAAGCTTCTTGCCCTGACGGAGCACGATACGGTGCAGCAGGCGTGCCGGCAGATGTTTGAGCGCGGCACTGGCTCGGTGCTCGTAATCGACGACGACCAGCGCTTGACCGGCATCTTCACCGGCCGTGATGCAGTGCGCACACTTGCCGAGGGCAAGAATGCCGAGGTAACCACGCTGGCACAGGCGATGACGCCAAATCCGATCACGATCACCGCTGCTAGCCGCGCAATAGACGCGCTGCGGGAGATGAGTAATCGTGGCTTCCGTCATCTTCCGGTCATCGAGCACGGAAAGATCTTGGGCGTCGTCTCTCGTGGCGATTTCAAAGGTATGGAGATCGATGGGCTGGACGAGGAAGACCACTTTTGGGAATGCATCCGCTGACAAACTAGGACGTGGAATCGCCTTACGGGACATTTGGCGACGCCCGGTTCGGTTCGGCGACTGGCGCGGCGCTGTCGTCGGAGGGATGTCATGAACATCCTGATTTTTTACGGAACGACCGAAGGACAAACACGGAAGATCGCCGAATGGATGGCAACCCATATTCGCGAGCGCGGGCATGAGGTCGAACTGCGTGATAGCGCAGCGTTCTCATCCGATTTTGATGTTGGCACCTTTCACGCATTCGTTGTTGCTGCATCGGTCCACCAGGAGCACCATCAAGAGACCATCACAAACTTCGCAATCGCGCATCACGAGTTGCTGAATGCCAAGCCTTCAGCCTTCATATCCGTCAGTCTGTCGGCGGTTCTAGAAGAGGCGAAAACAGAAGCACAAAAATACGTCGATCGCTTTGTCGCCATGACGGGTTGGAAGCCGCGCATGACCCTTCTTCTCGGGGGTGCTTTGCGCTTTTCCGAATATGACTACTTCCAAGAGCAGATCGTCAAATTCATCGTTATGAGGCGCGGAGGCCCCGCGAGTACCGGGCGTGATCGTGAATTTACCGATTGGGGGGCTCTCGCCAGCTTTGTCGATGGGTTTCTTGCGACGGCCGCCTAGAGGAGTGAGTCGCTGGTTTCGAAATGGCGGATGCTGACGAACAAGTTACTTAACTGGTTCCACGCGACTCGGTAACTGAGAGAGCCCAAACTTTGAGCTTTTCTGGCACAAGGCAGACCAATTCGACCAAGCGTCGTTGCGTCGGCTACTAACCCACAGCGGACCTCGGTTGCGGGGAGGGCCTACTCATCGCTCATCTGCCTGGTACAGCACGCCCGAGGTCATTCCGCTGCAGGACCAACCCGGAGTCGTTACGCGGTATCGACCAAAGCTTTCAGGAGCTTGCTGACGACGCGTTCAACTGATTTGAAAATATTTCACGGCGCCCGAAGCGGTTTGCAACTCACTGGATAAAACTGAGGTAAGACGCGAGGGCCTCAATTTCGTTCGCGGATAGCTTGCTCGCAACCTCGGGCATCGGGGGGGTTGCGGCCGCATGATACCCTTCGCCCCACTGCTCAAGCCTCCGCTTGAGGTAATAGTATGACAGTCCTCCCAAGCGCGGAATCCCTGCAAAACCCTCAGCGTTCGGTCCGTGACATGCAACGCAGGAGGGAATATTCGCAGCCGGAATGCCTTCTCGATAGATGGCCTGTCCGCCGGCAGCGAGCGCTTTGTCCCCGTCATGTGCAGACCCGGCTTCTAGCGTGGAGAGATAGACGGCCAAATCGTGTACCGTCTCCAGGCTGAGATGGTTCGCCGCCGCACCCCACATATACTGTCGCGAAAACGGGTTGTCCCGCGTGTGAGCTTTGAAATCCAGAAGTTGGGTCTCAAGATATTGCTGTTTCTGTCCGGCCAGTCGTGGCGCGGTCGAGAAGCCTTGCATAGATGGGCCGTGGCACCAGGTGCAATTCCGGTTGGCAAAGTGTGCCCCGTAGCTGGCGAACCCCACCTCGCCAGCCGATGACGCAACAGAGGAGGCGAAAATTGCGAGGATCGCTAGTCCTGCTTTGATGAGCTTCATGCTCGGCCCCACGACGGAATCTACTCCAGATCACTGAGATAGGCGGCGACGGCCTGGATCTGTGATTTGGTCAGGTTATGCGCGATCGGTTTCATGATGGCGGATGTGTCTGGGTGTTCCGGTCCTCCCTGACCCCGCTCTGTGTCCCAATTCGTCAAGACTTTGATGATGTAGGGGTAGAGCTGACCTGCCAAACGAGGAAACTGCCCGTTCCCTTTGGCCTCTGGCCCATGGCAGGACGCGCATGGTGGAACGTTGGCTGCGGGAATTCCTTCTGCAAAGATCTTCTTTCCCGCGTCGACGAGGTCCGTGGGGGCGCCCCCCAGGGGTTTGGGATTGAGATCCCTAAAATGGTCGGCCAGGGCCGCTAGCATGTCCGGGGTAAGGCTGTGCGACACCCTGAACATAAAGAAATTCACTCGGCGGCGGTCAATGAAGGCCTGGAGCTGATTCTTGAAATATTCGGGTTGTTGTCCCGCGAGCCGCGGTATGGGAGTAGCTCCAACATAGCCTTGCCCCGATGGCTGGTGGCAATCGGTGCAATATTGAATCTTGGCTTGAAGAGCTTGGTCCGAGAACGTGGCCGCGCTCGCGGCCTCGGCGCGTCCCGCTGCGGCGAGGCAAAGCGCCAGGAGCGCCGTGTGCAAGGCCAATTTTGGGCCGCCGATCTTCAGCGCACCCGCCTCCGTTTGCGCCACAGCCGGGCTGTGGTCTTTTCGAATAGGGTGGCGGGAAGAGGCGGCCTCCAAGGGGGTTACTCCAGATCACTGAGATAGGACGCGACGGCGTCAATTTGTGACTTGGTCAAGCTATGCGCAATCGGCCGCATGACGGCCGATGTGTCTGCACGTCCCCCCTGACCCCGCTCTCTGTCCCAATTCACCAATTCCTTCACGGTGTAGGCATAGAGCTGACCCGCTAGACGAGGAATCCCCCCAGTGCCCCTGGCCTCCGGACCATGACAAACCTGGCATGCAGGGACATTGTCGTCGGGAATTCCCCCTTCGTAGATATCTTTTCCCGTGCCCCGGAGTCCCCTTGGAGCCCCCCCAAAGGGTGCGGGATTAAGTTCACTGAAATGCACCGCCAGAGCCGTTCCCAGACCAGGGGTGAGACCGTGCACTTTGGGCATTGGCATGGCAGCATGAGCCTCCCGCCTGCGCTCGACGAAGGCCCGTAGTTGATTCTCGAAGTACTCCGGCGTCTGTCCGGCAAGCCGTGGCATGGGGTAATATCCACGATAGCCTCGCCCCGATGCTCCATGGCAGTCGGTGCAATATTGAATCTTAGCCTGAAGGCTCCCCCTGGCACGGTAACGCGCGCCACTGCCGTCGGCACGACCCATCCCTGAGAAGACAATCACCAGGATTGCCGCCGCTAATGCCAAGTATGAATTAGCGACTTTCATCTGCCCCTTTCAGAAGGCTACCCAGGCGTAGATAAACGTCGTGTCGTTGTCCCGAGCATTGCGGAGAGCCCCATCGTAATTGTTGCTGGCGCCGTTGAACTGGTCGTAAAGCGTGTACGACACGCCGAGCCGCGCGTTCAGCCAGGGCCAAAAGGCGGGTCCACCGTTGCTGAACGGAAGCCAAGCGACGTCGAACACCCAGCCGTTCGAGTTCGGCGAGCCTAGTGCTGATGGCGACAGGGAGTCCGCGTACAGTAATGGGTCGGCGCCGCCCCAGATGTTGAAATAGCCGGCGCTCAGGCTGAGGACGCCATTGTAGACGTATGAACCCGACAGCTTGAAGCTCTGCAGTTGGTCGCTCGACCGCGAAGAGAGCCCAAGGGCTTGGCTTCCAGACAGCTTCGCATGTTCAAGAATGTAGGTGAGCCGCGCGGTCACGGCGTTGACGGCGTCGATATATTGGAACTGGGAGTCGCCGCCCACATCGGTGATCTGATCGGTTGGCGCGGACTGGTTGCCAAGCGGCGCGACATTGGCAGACATGCCGAACGTGCCGAACATGAGGGAGTAGTTCCCCCAGTCCTGTTCGTATGCGGCGCGCCAATAGGGAGCGAGACCATCGAAGCGGCTCGGGGGATCCGCGGGGTCAAGCCCAAGCGCCTCCAAGGTCTGTGTGTCCAGCGTGCCGTAAGCGGCGCCTTCGAGATAAAACGAGTTGTTGGCGAAGATGTAGACGCCGGTGCCCGCGACGCGGCCACCATAGGTTCCTTCGATCATGGTACCGGCGGAAGGTGTTGGGGCGAGCGCGTCAGACGCGCCGACAAAGGGAAATGACCAAGCCGGGGTCGTGTTCCATGGATCCTGAACGGTGGGATTGTTGTTTTCGGTAATCCCAAACACCAAGTCCGTTCCGCCCAGTTTGGCCTTGCCGGCATAGCGAATGTCGGTGTTGTCAAGGAAATAGCTGCTGCCGGGGCGCTCGTAGGTGCCTTGAACGAACGCTCCGAGGTTGCAGTAGACTTGGCCGCCGTAAAACAGGCTGCTCTCTTGGACAAAGGTGTTGTCGTTAGTCTTGAAGCCCTTCGGCGTATCGGCCTTGTCCAGGGGTTTGTTGACATGAGTGAAAGACGGAACTGTCATCCCGGCGATCGGGATCTGCAGAAGTAAGGAAGGCACGTCCGCAGCCGCCACATCGACGCAGCGAGTGCCACCTGCCGTATAACCTTCGAGCTTGAAGCGGCGACCGTAGGGCGTCAGTTGCGGGTACGCCGAGTGGCAAGTCGCGCAAGGCTGACCCGTCTGGCGGGCAAAACTCGGCAAGGCGGATACCTGGTTTGGAGCAAGTACGACTCCTGCTCCAACGAACAGCAGTGCAAGAAACGTAGAACCGCCGAAGGCGTAGAGCGCCGCACCATGGCCATCACTAGCGCGCGCGAAGACCTTGTTATCTTTGGTGTCTATATTCGAGGCTCTTGAGCCTGACCGCCGCACCTCATCCCCCAACGTGCAGCTAGACCGTGTTTTAGGAGGCTTACGCCTAGCTTACGGCGTGCTTGAGGATGATACTTTTGTGACGCCTGTGGCGCATTTGGCACTGCCGCGGCACGCGCGGTCATCGGCATCAAGCCGCCGAAGGTCGTGCATGGGTTCAAGCAGGACCCGATCGATGGCGTGAGCTTCGCCTATACCTTTGACGATGCGAGCGCGCCCGGACAGAAGCACACGCAGTATTTCGAGAACAACGTCAGCCGTGGCGTCTACCATGATGACTGGTTCGCCGGGACCTTCGGGCCTTTGGTGCCGGGGGACACGGCGGGCTCCGCGCCCAAGGTTAAGGACTGGGACGCCAACGCCGACGTCTGGGAGCTCTACGATCTATCCGAGGACTTCTCTCATTTCTTGATCGTCTCTTGAGGGTCCTGGATCCAACCACCTGCCAGGCTTGTGTCGACCAGCCTCAGCCAATATCCGTCCGCCGCAGATCACTGCGAACGCTTAGGATTCCGAGCTTTTTGGCGCATTCAATTGGGCTAGAGGACTTCGTGCGGCTCGCTTCTTGCGGTCCATCAACCGCCAAATCATGGGGGTAAAGATGAGTTGCATGGCGAGCGGCATCTTGCTGCCGGGGCAGACAATGGTGTTCGCCCGTGACATGAACGAGTTCGGCAACATCGAAAGCAGATACGGGTAGTCGATACCTCTCGGGTTCTTGAAGCGGATGATGAGCATGCTCTCATCTGGGCTCGGAACATCACGCGCGGTGAACGGGTTGGAGGTGTCGACGGTAGGAACACGCTGAAAATTGACGTGCGTCTGCGAGAACTGGGGACAGATGTAATTCACGTAGTCTGGCATGCGACGCAGGATGGTATCGACGATTGCTTCTTGGGTGTAGCCGCGGGCCATCTTGTCGCGGTGGAGCTTCTGTATCCATTCGAGATTGATGATGGGCACGACGCCGATAAGAAGATCGGCGTGTTGCGCGACATTCACCGCCTCGGTGACGATTGCCCCATGTAGCCCCTCGTAGAAGAGCATGTCTGTGTCTGGTGGGAGGTCTTCCCACGGCGTGAAGGTCCCGGACTTCTGTCCATAACTTGCGGCCTCTTCCTCGTCGTGAAGATATTTGCGTATCTTCGCCGTACCGCTGTCTCCGTAGACGCGGAACAACGACTCGAGTTCGTCAAAAAGGTTGGCCTCTGGACCGAAGTGGCTGAAATTCGCTTGCTCGCTATTGTGTGCCTCGTCCAATTTCGCCCGCATGTCATCGCGATCGTAGCGATGAAAGGCATCGCCGTGGACGATCGCCGCTCTAACACCCTCGCGGCGAAATATCTGCTGAAAGGTGGTCGTCACGGTCGTTGTACCCGCACCGGACGAACCTGTAATCGAGATGATCGGATGTTTGGCCGACATGTCTCGCCCCTGGCTGTTTGTTTTTAGCCCATTGCGACGTGACCAGCCCCTTTTCCGTGTTTGGCGCGATCGAGGAAGAGGGTCACTACGGCGAACGAAATCCAGCCACCGATGAAAACGACACCGGCAAGCAACATTAGCTCGCCCGGGATGGGACCGATCTTGGCACGCTCTACCAGCTCCGACAAACTGGATATTGGTGTCGGATCGATCGCGATCTTGCCGTAGTAGGCGAGTGTCTGAATGCCGAGGATCCATATGTAGTTGCGGCGCAGGCGTCGCCCGATTGCCCGCGCAAACGGGATGTGATGGCGTGGCTCACAGTAATCCCGCGCGAGAACTTGGCGCCAGTCAGCGTTGGGTTTCATATCCTCCCCGCGCAGCATCGGCGCATAGAAATTTTTTTCCATCCAGCGGGCGCGAGCGCGCCAGACGTTGAAGTAGCGGTAGCGTCGCGCCTCGAAAATCAAAAATACGATGCAAAGAACGCCTGCGAGCAGGAGCGGCAGCGGTGAAGCATCCCGGCTGGAGAATGTTATCGAAAGGGCGATGCCAAGCGTGACCACCGCCCAGTTTGTTGTGTTGTCGAGGCGCGTCCGCCAGACGGTGCTACGATAGACCTCGCCCCGATAGAGATGCGCAAGGGCCCCAATCGCGGCCGCGTCGAACTCGTGTGGGACGAAGGCTGGTCTGATTGCTTCCATGCCCTGACCGCGTCACCAGAAGCTCGAAGTCAGCATATCGCAAATCGTGCGCTCATGTTGATTTCGTCGGGCGGCAGCAGGCGGCAGGCTTCTGGCCACGAGAGGGCGGGGATGGCTGGAGTTAGCTAAAAATTTTGCCGGCCGGAGGGATCGCACCGGAGGAAGAATGGCGCCCGGAAGGACGCTCCCCGATGGACAAATCTCAGTCGTCTACTCGGCTACGGCCTCGGCTCCGCCAGTTATCGGTAGCGGCGAGCGCTGGCTACTCCGTGTGGTCCGGACATTTGTAGCGCAATATTTCGTCGGCCAGTGTGTCGGCGACCAAATGATTGGCGTACCCATCGAGATGCACCCAGCTCACCATATGCTGGCGCTCATGGTCGAGCAGGCTGATGATATCGACGAACGGGAGCTTATTCTTATCTGCCCAAGCCCTGAGGTCCCGCATGAGGCGGGCATGAATGAGGAAATTGAACTCGTAGCCTGATATGGGTTCGCCGCGTTGCAGGATGTGCTCGATGCTGGCCACCTCGTCGCCATAGGTGACACCCTTCTGGCTCATCCTTTGCGCCGCAGGGATGCCGAACCACGATTTGGAATTGGCCTGCTGGTTGGCGACAATGAAGAGCATGTGCCGGCGATCGGCCACCTCCCGGATTTCCTCCAGGTCTTGAAGAAAAGCCTTGCTTGCTCTGGCGCTGGTGGTGCGCAGCAACTCAAGAGCATCGTCCGCCGCAACCTGAGTGTGAGCTGCGAATTGTTCGTCCACGAATCGCGCCAGAATGAATGTGCGGGTCATCCCATTCCATGCGCCGTGCAGCCAGCCCATCGACGCTTCGCTGTTGTGAGCCTGTCGAAAATCCATGGGGCGAATGCGGGCGCTGTCGTTTCGACCCTCGTAGAACGTAATGACATCGGGATCGAGAGCGAGGCCCTCGGCCACGAACATCGAGCGGATTTGCTCGGCACGGGCGTCGGGAATAGCGAAATTGATGATCTCGAAGCGCTTTGGGCCATGGCAAAGCTTGTTGAGCCGCTGCTCCAACAGATAAGGATAGGTCTCATCATCCTTATTGTAGAACCCAAACGTCGATGACGCGCCGAGCGTCAGCACCCGGATGACGTCATCGGGCTTCGCAATCGAAAAATCCTTGCCGCGAAATCCGTGGCTGTTGATGGTGACAGGAAAGATTTTGCCGCTGTCGATGTCCTTGATGAATTTCTTCTCGTTGGGAAAGAACTTGAAATAGCCGCCTTTCTCATTGTTGTGCTTCGACACCGTGTTAAGCGTGTCTTCGTTCTCGTTCCAGCCGGCGAGTTCCCGATCGTATTGCTTGATCAGCTCTTCCTTCCTGGTTTCGCCGAATGCGTTCCGATACCATGGCGTTCCGTAGGCGAGCACCCGCGGCCCGACCTGCAAAGCAAAGTATCCGCGCAGCGCGAGCTCGAGCAGCAGCGCCACCGTGACTATCAGGTAAACGGCAAACGCCACTCTGCCGCCAAAGCCGCTCCTGCGTCGCGCTGATGTTGTTTCACCCACGTCGCGAGCCTTCGCTCAGCCCTTTAGAGACCGCAACAGCGGACGCTCCCGCCACGCTTTCGGTTTGAGAGTTGTCCGCCCGAACCGTCATTTCTTCGTGTAAACGATCTCTAGCTGTTTCCACCGAACGCCGTCGGCTCCCGTCGCATAGGCGGTCAAGATATGCCGACTGGGCAATTCGATCTTCAACTCGGACGTCGTCAAGATAACGACTCCAAAGTCAGGATCGATCTCTGAGCCCCGTGTCCGGATCAGGTTCGAAATCAGGATCGTATCGGCCACGCTCAGAGAACATGCCGGTCGAGGTGTTGGTCATCCAGAACCGCTCGTAGAGTTCGGTCTTGCGGTTGTAGCCGAGATATCCAAGGCTCTGGAAGCCGCCGCCCTGAGAGGTCTTGTCCTCCGCATGCTCTTCGACAAAGCGGCCGTCGAGAGTCCACCGGCAGGTGACGCTCCCTGTCAGCTCAACCGCCTCGTCGTCGGGCCGCCTCCAATATTTGATCGCTGTGTCCCACTCCCCGATGACGGCATTCAGCCGCTCGTGATCCGGGCCGGGCAAACTCAACGTCACACGCCAGTCTTGACTAGATCTTGCCGCGGTCTCTTTCGCCTGGGCGTCCTCCGCCTGCGCTGGCTGCCCGGCGAGAAGCGACATCGCCGCGAATACGCAAAACAGCCCGGCAAAGCCGCGGCTCACCATTCCAGTCATCGAATTTCCTGAAGCCGAATTTCCCCGGCGCGACAAAGCAAGCGTAAATCGCGCCTGCCCGTCCACATCCGAACTCTGCTGACACCGCCCCCGCAAGAGGGCAGCGCGACCACAGCGCTCACGCGTTGCCTTACTGCTTCGGCGGCGGCGGGTTTTCAGGCGGCCGCGCCGGGCAGCCACGGTCCGGACCTCTGTCTCCGCGATCGCAGCCGTTGTTTGGACCACGGTCTGGGCCACGCTCTCCACTACGCTCTGGACCACGGCCTTCGTTTTGCGCGTGTGCGGTAGGTGCGAGGCCCAACAATGCGGCAAAGACAGCAAACGCCAAGACGCGCACGCCGATGCGGCGTCTCGGAGAAAGACCCGAATTTGGATCCGCGGTTTGGATCGCTGTTTCCGCCTGCGAGGGCTTGAGCGCCTTAAGCATAGATGACAAAAACCAATTCATGGCGATATGTGCTCCCTAGCTTCGATCCGTCCGGCGGACTTGGCTTGACAAAAGCGCCGCAAGATTAACGCGCTGCACGCGGCATGACAAAACGAAAAGAACCCATGACAATAAAATATGTGGATTATGCATTCTAAAGAGTTTCTGGGTAGCGTGCGCTCTCAAGCTGACCTTTCGCGATTAGTAGACTGATTGAGTTGAAGCCGTGGCAAACGACGATCTCTACATCCTGGGAATTAACGCTTACGATCACGACGTCAGCGCCTGCCTCTTGCGCAACGGCGAGATCGTTGTCGCGATCGCTAAGGAGCGACTGACCCGATACAAGCATGATACCGGCTTCTACGGTGGCGTGGTCGACTATTGCTTGGCGACGGCGGGAATCGACCTTGATGCCGTGCAACTCATTGTTCGCAATTGCTATGTCATGCCGGTCAACAGGATCGAGGAACGTCTGGCCTATCGTGACTGGCCGACCTTTCTGAGCAACAGCGAGCGTGCCATCGCCACCAGTCATCCGCTCTATTTGTCCGATTCCGACCGTATCGCCGATATCTCCCATCACCTGGCCCACGCCTACAGCGCTTTTGCGGCCTCGCCATTCGATGACGGGGTCATCATGGTTGTCGATGGCGTCGGCAGCTATCGCGCGGACGTCATGGAACCGATTCCGCCGGCAGATGATGCCTCTCCCTTGGCGCGGGAGTCGGAGAGCTACTATCGTTTCGACGGCGCGAAATCCGAGACGCTCAAGAAGGTTTGGATGGAGCCGGTACCTGGCTTTCTCAACGATGAATTTTTCATGATGCCGGGTCTCGGCGCCGTCTATAGCCGGGTCTCGCGCTACGCCCTCGGTAATTGGAACAAGTGCGGCGAGGTCATGGGGCTGGCAGCGTTCGGACGCCCCCAGCGAATGGCGCCATTGGCTCAACTCGAGAGCGGACACCTGCACGTTCCAGAATGGACGGCCGATATGAACCGTCCGTGGCTCGGCGGCGGCGATGCGGCTTGGGAGAAAAGTCCGGCGCTTGAACATTGGCAGGACCTGTCCTGGCAGGTTCAAGACGATACCGAGCGCGCGCTTCTTGAACGTGCGCGCTGGTTGCACGAGGCAACCGGCGCGAAGAATCTCTGCATCGCCGGCGGCGTCGGACTCAATTGCGTCGCCAACGGTCGCATCGTTCGCGAAGGTCCGTTCGAGAACGTCTGGATTCAGCCGGCCACGGGCGACGACGGTATCGCCATCGGGTGCGCTTATTACGGCCATCTCGCTCTGCGCCAGCAGCCGCGGAGCTACGTCATGGGCCATGCTTACCTCGGGCGGCGCTACGGCCGCGAGGATGAGCAAAGAGCGTTCGCCTCATGGCCCACCCGTGTGGTGACCCGTCATGAGCGGGTCGCCGACATCGCCGCGGCGACGGCAGAGCAGCTCGCCGAGGGAAAAATCGTCGGTTGGTTCCAGGGAGGTTCCGAATTCGGTCCGAGGGCGCTCGGCAACCGCAGCATTCTCGCCGACCCGCGCAATCCTGCCATGAAGGATCTCCTCAATGCCCGCGTGAAGCATCGCCAGAGTTTCCGGCCGTTCGCGCCGGCGGTCCTTGCGGAGCGAAGCCACGAGATTTTCGAAAGCGGCGCGGACTCGCCCTTCATGCTGCTTTCCATGCAGGTGCGGCCGGAATGGCAGGAGCGCGTGCCCGCGATCGTCCATGTCGACGGCTCGGCGCGCGTTCAGACGGTGCACCGCGAGAGCAACCCGGCTTTTCATGCCCTGATTGAAGCCTTCGCCAAGCAGACCGGCGTCCCCGTTCTTCTCAACACCTCGTTCAACGTTCGCGGCGAGCCCATCGTGGAGACGCCGACCGACGCCATGAGGTGCTTCCTCGGCACCGACATCGATGTTCTGGTCATCCACGACTTGCTGATAGAGAAGCGCTGGACCTATCCGCTGCTCCGGCCCTTCATGCGGTTTGTTGACCGCGTTCGTCAGCATCTGCCTCCAGGGTAAAGCTCAAGCCAGGACAAGAAAATTGACGCGTTGGACGAGGTGTTAGCGGGCAATTAGGATCTATCCGATACATGCCGTCTGCGATTGAAGCCGCGGGTGAAATGTTCAGTGAAGCCGGTTTGCGCGGTGATGCCTTCGATCCAGCCGCGAGGCGAGCGAGGACGCTACAGGATCGATGCGGAATCAGGTCCAGGTCCTGTTCGGTGCGGCGGCAGATCGGTATGAGAAGCATGGGGTACCCTTATGACAGCCCTGGCTCGTGAGTTTCTCGCGTACATGTCCGCTCGCAAGAAGTGGTGGCTGGCGCCCATCCTGCTCGCGCTGCTGATCTTTGGTGGATTCCTTATTCTGGCGCAGGGTTCCGCAATCGCGCCCTTCATCTACACGGTATTCTGAGCGACCGCGGGCGAGGAGCCGTGCGGCTCCTTCTCGGGGCCGCGCCAGAGATCATCGCGGCAAGCGCCGGGCTGCGCGCGGGAGAGGGCGGGCCGGCGCGTCTGCAGCCAGCCAAGACAACATGCTCTTGTCCACGTCTGGCCCCAGCCTGGCGAACAGCAGATTGTCCGCTTCGCGGAGCCGTCGGCTCACCTCCCGCCCCATGTTCATCTGGATCAGCGCGAACTGCTTGAGATCCTGGTCATAGAGCCGATGGAGGTTTGCTGCTGAAAGATGGATTGCGGTGCAATCTTCTGTTGCGCGGACGGAGGCGCTCCGCGGACAGAGGTCCATCACCGCCATCTCCCCGAAGCAATCGCCCTCCTTGAGGGTTCCGAGGAGGTACTCCCGGCCGCGCCAGGATTTCAGCACGGCGACTTTGCCCGCTTCGAGGATAAACATCGAATCGGCTTGGTCGTGTTCGCGAAAAAAATACGCGTTCGTCGGGACGGACACGACCGGGCACAAGCCGAGCAGGAATTGGAGGATGTCGGCCCGGATTCCGCCGAAAAGGGGCATGCGCTGCAGGAGTTCGATCCGCGCGTCTTGCATGACGACACTCCCGGACTTGTCGTCATTATGATCCGAGGCGTATCGGTCCGCAAGGAAGAGCGACAGACCGACAGCGACCGTGTTGACGTACTGTCCGATCCGACCCGCGCAAAGCAGACACTCCGGTTTTGTGCCCCGGTGTCCGCTAATGACCCAAAGTGGACTTTCGAGACGATGCGTCTCGATGAGCAGCCCAGAGCATCACGCGTCAATAGACGAGGCTCAGAATTGCTCCCCCATGCTGAGGGACTGGCCGCTGCGGGATTGCGACGCCGAAGCGAGCTGCCTATCATTCTGACGTTTCGAGCAGCTCGTACGCGCGATACGCGAACTGGCCTCATAGTACGCGGCGACAGAGAGGGAGGAACGATGGCGAACGAGTTGAGGGGGCCGCTGCCGGTCAAGGTCGATGCCACATCCAATGGCGAGTTTCGCCCGGTACCGCTGACTGAGCATGTGGCGCGCGCCAACAGCGAAGCCGAGTTGCGGATCGGTGAGCACGCCAAGCGCGTCGGACTTGGGCGCCGGGCGTTCTTGCAATCACTCTGCGGTGCGGCGACCACCTTCCTCACGTTGAACAACGCCTTCGCGACTGTCGGCAATACCGGCGGTCTCTTTCGTCTGCCCAAGGAGAGTGCATTCGAGCCCGCAGCGGCCGCGGAGGTGCTAGCCGGCGACGAGTTCATCTTCGACGTGCAGACGCACATGGTCAATCCGGCTGGCGCTTGGCGCAGCTCCGCCGGCCGGTATTGGGAGAAGATCCTGGCGGGCTTCCCCCAAGGCTCCTGCGGCTCCGACGATCCGGTCGACTGCTTCTCCTCCGAGCAGTTCATCAAGCACGTGTTCATGGACAGCGATACCGAGCTCGCGGTGCTCTCGTTCGTGCCGGAATTACCCGAAAACAATCCGCTTACGCTCGAAGAGGCCAATCAGGTACGCGTTCTGGTCGACCGCATGGAGGGCGCCAACCGGCTCTTTCTCCACGCCATGGTGGTGCCCAATGCCGGCCCGGAAGTGGCCCCGCTCCAGCTCATGAAGGACGCCGTGGACCGGTATCCCATCAAGGCCTGGAAGTGCTACACGCAATGGGGCTGGGGCCCCAAAGGCGCCGGCTTCGAACTCGACAGCCCCGACATCGGCATCCCCTTCATCGAACGCGCACGCGAGCTCGGCGTGCGCAACATTTGCGTCCACAAGGGCCTGTTTTTTCCGTGGTTCCCGATTGAGTTCGGGCGATGCGCCGACGTCGGCCGCGCTGCGGCCCTATACCCCGACATGAATTTCATCATTTACCACTCCGGCTATGAGGCGGGAACGACCGAGGGACCGTATGATCCGGCGAACGCCACCCGTGGCGTCGATGCCCTGATCAAGTCGGTGGAGAGCAACGGCATCGGCCGGAACGCCAATGTCTATGCCGAACTTGGTTCGACCTGGCGCTTCGTCATGCGCGACCCGACCACTGCCGCGCACGTTGTTGGCAAGCTCTTGAAGCACATCGGCGAGGACAATGTGCTCTGGGGCACGGACGCAATCTGGTACGGTTCACCTCAGGACCAGATCCAGGCCTTCCGAAGCTTTCAAATCACACCGGCGCTGATTGAAGCGCACGGATACCCAGACCTTACGCCGTCACTTAAGCAAAAGGTGTTCGGCCTCAACGCTGCTCGCGTCTATGAGGTTGATGTGCCGGAGCGGCGCCGAAAAGCGGAGGCCGATCCGATTGGGACGCGCAAGCAGGCTTATCGGGAGAACGCGGATCCGACCTTCGAGACCTATGGTCCCAAGACCGATGCCGAATATGACGCGCTGACTGCCGAGCGCGGTGCTCTCCCGGCGTAACGGGACGGTTTGCAAGGCCGAGTGGCGTGTTGAGCCCCGCCACCCGCGACGGTACACTGCCGACGTCGTTGAAATTATGCCTGGAAAAGCTTGAGCCGACGGCCTTTTCGCCGGAGAGGGAAGGCAAGACTCGTGGTTCGCCAGAACGCGCGTAGTAGTTCCCATAGTCACAACGATGATCGGCAATAAGTCCTTTTTGGCGAAGCTCAAGGCGCGGCCGACGGTCGGCGTCGTGCTGCAGAGCGCCTCGCCACCTGTCGCCCATTCCCTGAGCGCGGCCGGCTTCGACTGGCTTGTCATCGATCCGATCAACTCACCGCTCCCGCAGATCGAGTCGTTTGCGATGGAGACGGCGGTGGGCGACGCCAATCCGACGCCGGTCCTCATGCGTGTCGGTGGGCCGACCGATCGCAGCGGCATTCAACAGGCAACGGACACCGGCGCCGCTGGTGTTCTCGTGCCAAACGTCAGGTCGGCCGCCGACATCATCAAGGCTCGCCGACCGACTCAGTTCCCTCCGACTGGTGACCGGAGTTTGTTCGGCCCCATGCGCGCGCACCAGAAGGAGGGAATGCTGGTGCACATGGTACGGGCAGACCGGCGTTTCGTCGTCGCCATCCAGCTCGAGAAGGCACCTACCGAGGCGTGGGACGAGCTGCTGGGCCTCGACTTCCACGTTGCCGTGCTCGATGTCCCGCAACTGTGCGTCGAGATGGGGCTCTACGACGCGCTGCTCGCCGCGCCGCCCACCTGTGACGGCACACTGGCTTCGCGGCTCGAGCCGTGGCTCAGCGTCTACCGGCAGCCCTGCGCGGAGCTCTCCGGACTCATGACGCGCTTTGCCGCCCTCTGCACGAAGCACGGCAAGGTGGCCGGCGTCCTGCTCGGCGATCATGCGGCGGCGCCGTTGTACCAGAGCCTCGGCATGACATTCATCGGGATCGGATCCGACCTGATGGTGATGATGGAGCGTGCCGCGGCAGCCATCGACAAGCAGCGGGTCAACCCCTCTCACGATTGGACCCCGGCGCGGCTCAACTGCGCCGCGGACAAGGCTCGCTCCGATGCGTTCTGGGAATTGCTCCGACTGCGAGCGCCGTTCGCGGGCTCGATCCTGACCGACGCGAGCTACGAGGCGATGCTGGCCGTGCGTCCGGCACCCGTCGTCCTGATCGACTGCTTCCGCGAGGGGTTGGACACCCCGGCCGCCCTCGGCCGGGCCTTGCGTTCCCTCGACGGCCTCGGCCACCGCATTGTCCGCATCACCTCAGCCGACCCCAAGGACGCGCCGATGACCGCCGCAGTCGCACTGGCTCTCGGCGCGGATTCGGTCGTGGTGCCGGTCGGCAGCGCGGCGGAGGCGCACGCCGTCAAGGCCGCCTGCTCGTACAAGGGATCGCGCGCGATCAATATCGGGCCCGAGCTCCCGTACCACGTCGCCAAGGTGTCGGCCGCCGGCGTTGAGCTCCTCTCCGTCCCGCCAGCGGAGCTCGCCGAGATCATCGCCTCGGCCGATTTCGTGATGGCCTCGACCGCCAACTTCCTTTTGGCGGAGGGCCGCGAGCAGGCAATTGCGAGCCTCGCGTCGCTCCAGGAGGAGTGCAAGCGGCAGGAGAAATCGTTCTTCCTTCTCGATGACGCGCCACATTCCGGGGAGCTGCCGGAGGAGTCGCACATCCGATTCGATCAGCGCATCTCACCGCCGCCATCGCCGTCCATGGACGAGGACGCCCACGTCGCGGCACAGAACGCGCGTCTCGATGACTTCAAGCGCGCGCTGCGCCGAGGCAAGAAATCAATCGGGCAAGTCGTCTGCGCCGCGAGCCCCGCGGTTGCGGCCGCGTACGTTGGGTTCGGGGTCGATTGGGTCTGGATCGAGTGGCAGCATTCGTGCCAGGACGCCGACACTATTCGCGCGCAAGTGGCCGCCATCGCCCAGCGCGGCGGCCTGTCGGTTGCTCGAACCGCTGGCGCTCACGACAAGACCGGCATCCAGCAATGCCTCGATGCCGGCGTCGACATCGTTCTGATCCCATACATCAACACCGTGGAGGAGGCGAAGGAGTCGATCGGGCACTGCCTGTTCGCGCCCCGTGGTGACCGCGTGTGGAACGGCAGCGGGCTCTCGCGCTCGAAGAAATCGGCCGTGATGTTCCAGCTCGAGACCTCCGCCTGCATGGATGCTCTCGAGGAGATATGCCAGCAGCCCGAGATGGATTTCGGCTTCGTCGGACCTGGAGACCTGGCCATGTCGCTGGGCCTCGTGACACGCAATTCGATGCTCGGCTACATGAACGCGGACGAGCTCAAGTGGTGCTACCGCTACATCGTCGACACCTGCACCGCCGCCGGCAAGATCGCCGGCGGCTTCACGCGTGGCGGTGACCCGTCGAGCTTGCTGTCGCATGGCTTCGCAATGGTCGGACTTTCGTTCGATCTCTTGGACGCCATGGCGGGCGCGCAGTCGATCATGACCGGCGCGGTCAGGGTCGGCGGCGTTCCTGTAAAGACCGCGCCCGGTCTCACGCAATTGAAGAAGTGGTCGCGAAACGCATCCAAACTCATCCCGACCGCCGGATACATGTATTCGACGGTGATTCCGACCGTCCTTTCGCACTTGTGGTCGGTCAAGGGCTGGGGAGCCTTGCCCACCCTCGTCCTGCCGAAAGTCATGCCGGCGAACGTGCACGGGACCGCCGACATCGAGAAGGAGGCTCCCGCAGCCGACCCTCCCCCAGTGCGCCACGAGTTGTCGCGATGATGACCATTTCATGCGGCTGTGCGCTCGTCGCGCTCCCGCGCGCGGGGCTCCCCGCAACCCCGGATGGCTGACGCGCCCACCGTCTCCATCGTCGTGCCGACCTTCGCGCGCCCGGC
This sequence comes from uncultured Alphaproteobacteria bacterium, assembly GCA_963732955.1. GTDB lineage: Bacteria > Pseudomonadota > Alphaproteobacteria > Rhizobiales > Methyloligellaceae > Methyloceanibacter. Next base: position 868,543 of record CAVTBH010000003.1, on the reverse strand, counting down.
ACAGCTCCGGCGGTGTCTGGACGGGATTGCGCGCCTCGAGGCCGCCACGTTCTCCTTTGAAGTAGTCGTCGTTGACGATGGCGGACCTGAACCGCTCGACAGCCTCATCGCGTCCTACGCGGAAGGTCTGGACGTACGCCTGATCCGGCAGTCGCGCGGGGGCCCGGCCGCCGCTCGCAATGCCGGCGCCGCTCTCGCTCGGGGGAAGTTTCTCGCCTTCATCGACGACGATTGCACCCCAGCGCCCGACTGGCTCTCCGTATTCGCGCGCGAGCTCGAGCGGGGCGATCGCCGGCTGCTGGGCGGGCGGGTCGAGAACGCGCTAGGCGAGAACCCCTATTCGACCGCGAGCGAGCACATCTCGCAGTTCGTCTATGAATACAGCCGCACCGGCCGCGCCCACGAGCCGTTCTTCACGACGAACAACATTGCGCTTGCAGCCGATCTGTTTCGTGCGGTGGGTGGATTCGAGACGTCAATTCCGAGCGCGACCGCCGAGGACAAGGAGTTCTGCGATCACTGGTCCGCGCACGGACTCGTCCTCAAGCATGTCCCTGCCGCGGTCGTCCATCACGCGCACGACCTCACATTCGCGCGGTTTCTCCGGCAGCACTTCGCCTACGGCCGTGGCAACCTGGCGTTTCGCGTGATTCGACGCCATCGAGTCGAGACCGTGATCTTGCCAGAACCCCTGAAATTCTACGCAGACCTCGTGCTGTCGCCGATGCAGGGGACGTCATCCGTCCGGCGGTGGCGACTAACGGCGTTGCTCATTGCCTCACAGCTTGCGACGATTACCGGCATGCTGTGCGAGGCTCTGTCCTGGCCGCGGTTGACCCGCGCGCGCGAGACCAGTCGTCGATTGGGCCGGCCTTGAACACGCCCAAAGAAACCAGAGGGCGGCGTGTCTCGGTCGAGGGACGCGGGCGATCGGCGCGAACGTGAATCAACGCCTCCGCCAATCCCGAATTACGTCCCGCACGAATCGCTGCACGGCCTCGCGGTGGGTCTCGACCGCGAATTGCTGCGACAGCACCGGCGAGATGCGCTGACCGGCATTTGCGTCCGGCGAGGTCAGGTATCCAATCCAGTCGTCGGCGTCGTCGCTTACAGTGATGCAGGGATCGTCGGCCATGGGGAGACCCCGGGTCGCCAGGCTTGTCGCGAGCACGGGGACCCCGTGATAGACGGCCTCGGCGAGCTTCGTGCAAACGCCGCCGCCGTCGACATGGATGGGGCAGATCATCAGGTCGCACTGCGACCAGGCCTCGGCGAGATTGTCCATGGGACCATGTGGGGTCACACGCGCCGCTCCAGGGGCGTAGCGCTCAGTCTCCGCGCCGAAGAGATGGAGGTGGATATTGGGGCCAACGTGGGGAAACACGCTGGAGAGAAACCACGATAGGCCCTGCCGGTTGGGCCACCATGCCATGTTGCCTAGAAATCCGACGTCGACCGTCCCTGCTTTGGGCCTCGGCCTTCTGGCCGGCGAATCGGAAAAGAGAGGTGGTATCACCAAACTCCGTTCCGACAAGCCGCCGGCGAGCGGGTGCGACGCGTCGAAGTTGGAAAGAAAGATGGCGTTTCTGACCGATCGGATGCCGGCCGTCTCGAACCGTTCCATGCGGCGGCACTCCCAGCGGAGGAGGGGCCGCAATAGCGGAAACGTTCGTTCCAGGGTCTTGGCCTGCGCCGCGAACAGCAGGTGCTCGATATTGTGGGCGATCAGCAGCCGCGGAATGGTGGAAGGAAGAACCGTCTCGAGCCACAGCAGGTCAGAGCCATTGAGAATCACGAGGTCGAAGTGCTCGCGGTTTACACGCTCAAGCACGCGGTCGCGCAAATTGCGTGAGAAAGTGTAAGCCGCTTTCGCAGGCATCGCGTAAACGAACGACCGTCCAATCGACCCGATTTGGCGAAGGGATTGGTAACGGTAAGACGGCGGCCTGGTTGCAAGGCACTCGACCGTGGCGCGCAGGTCCGGGCTCTCGAGCGCTTCGATCAAGCCCCGGGTCACCGTGCTGGCGCCGGTATAGGAGGCCGGGTCGACAATCGAAACCATCAGGATGCGCAACCCTGCCTGAGAGCCGGTGGGGTGAGCGTCCGCAATATCGGCGAATTTGGGGGAATGGTCGACAGTCTTGCCGGGGTCGAGCCCAGTTCGGCCCTCGCCCATTACAAACACATCCGCAAGCAATTCGCCTCGTCGGTGGTCGCGCGCCGCAACTGTGCAATCCTTAGAAGCGCAAGGGAAACGTATCTCGGCCTGCAATTGCGCCCCCAAGAAAAGTCCCCGGTTCCGATCATGTGGCAAAGCACTCGGCAGGTTGCGTTGGCTGCGGTTTGTTCGGCGAGAGGAATGCCTTTCGCCTCAATATACGCCCATTGCCGCAGACTATATTGTTCCCTTCCATGAAGGCCACGCGGACGTTCGATTACGTCGTCGTTGGTGCCGGAACGGCAGGGTGCGTCGTCGCCAGCCGGCTGTCCGCCGCCGGGGCGAGCGTAGCGCTTCTGGAGGCCGGCGGCCCTTATCGCCGCCTGCTCGATGTCCCGCTCCTGTCGCTCTGGGCATGGCTGCGCTGGCCTGAGCGGTATTGCTGGCAGGACCGCACCGAACCGCAAGCGGCGCTCGACGGGCGCCGGATCCTCTGGCACGCCGGCCGGGTGGTTGGCGGCAGCTCGGCGATCAACGCGATGATCTATTGCCGCGGCCACCGCGCGAGCTATGACCGCTGGCAGCAACTGGCGGGCGGCCAATCGGGCGCGCCCACCTGGAACTACGATGCCCTGCTGCCCTATTTCCGGCGCGCCGAGGACTTCGAAGGGAACGAGTCCGCTCACCACGGTACGGGTGGACCCATTGCCGTGTCGGCGTCGCGCCACCCAACGGCGCTCGGCGAAGCGTTCTTGCGCGGCTGTGACGCACTCGGGATCCGGCGCACGGATGACTTCAATGCGCAGACGGCCGAGGGCGCGAGCTACCTGCACGTGACACAGCGCCACGGCCGCCGAACGAGCAGCGCGCGATATTTGCATCCGGGGCCGGATCTCGGCCGCCCAACAGTGTGGCTGCGGTCGCGCGCGAGACGCATCCTATTCGAGGGAGGCCGGGCGACAGGTGTCGAGGTTGCGTCCGCGGACGGTTCCGGCGTGATCCGCGCCGAGCGCGAGGTGATCCTCTGCGCCGGCGTGGTGCGTTCGCCGCAACTGCTGATGCTGTCAGGCGTCGGCCCTGCCGACGCGCTAAAGGGCCTTGGTATCACCGTCGTCGCCGATAGCCCCGGGGTTGGCGGCAATCTACAGGACCATGTCCGCGTGCCCGTCGCCTACGAATGCGCGGGCCCGCGTCCGACCGCGCCGGCGGCGCTCCTGCGCGGCGCCATTCGATACGCGCTGAGTGGCCGGGGGCTGTTCACCTCGAATGTCTCCGACACAGCCGCGATCGTTCGGCTCGGGGACTCCGGCGAGGTGCCGGACATGCGCATTCTCTGCCGCTGGCGCATACTTCCGGAACATCCGGCCTGGGTGGTCGATTTTGCCGTGGTGGCCATCGACCCCGCGAGCCGCGGTCGCGTCGCGCTCGCTTCGGCCGACCCGATGCAGCCGCCGCGCATCGACCCGGGGTACCTTACGGCTCCCGCAGACACCGAAGTGCTGCGGGGCGGCGTGGACCTCGCCCGCGCGATCGCCGCGACGGCGGCGTGCCGCGCGGTCGGCATCGGTGCTGAAGTCCTGCCTGGCGCCATTAGCACGCTCGCGCATATCCGCGAGCAGGCCGAGACTGCATTTCATGCCGTCGGCACCTGCCGCCTCGGTGGGGATGCGGGCGCCGTCGTCGATCCGTGGCTGCGCGTGGTCGGCGTCTCCGGCTTGCGCGTCGTCGATGCCTCGGTGATGCCGACCACAGTCGCCGGCAATGCACAGGCCGCCGTTCTCGCCATTGCCGAACGCGCCGCCGACTTCATTCGTGCGGGGCGCTAACGGCGCCGAGGCTCGCTCAAAGCTTCACGGGAAGCGAAGGATAGATTTCGAGCCTGCGGGCGGCCAAGATCGTCAACCAAGCGTTCCCCAGCACCATTGCCGCCGAAAAGGCGATGGCAGTGCCGACGCTCCCCCACATCCAAGTGGCAGCGAGACCGAACCCAACAGCCAATATCGCGCTCGTGGTCTGCACTCGGGCCGTCACGACGTGATGGCCGGTCATGTTCAGAAGATTTGCCACGGGCCCGACGACGGCGCTCGCGAGTTGTCCGCAACTCAATATCACGAGCGCCGGGTAACCGTGCTCAAATCCTGGGCCGAACAAGCGCAGCACCATCGAACCAAAGGTGGCGTATGTCAGAGTGATCGCCAGCGAAGGCCAGAACATCAATCGAATGATATTTGTGTACAGCGCCTGCAGTTCGATGTGGCGGTGATGAGCGTGAAGCGCGGCGAATTTGGGCGCTCCGAGTGCGGCGGCGGCATATGTTGGCAGGGCCACGAATCCTGACGTCGCCGCCGCAGCGCTATAAATCGCAACATCGTGGGGCTTCAGAAAAACTCCAACTACAATGACGCCAGCCTGGACGAAGATCACATTGGCGAGGGAGATCCACAGGAAGGACATGGCGACGCCGAGCCACGGGCCGAGTTGGATTTTGGGTTCAACTCTTATCCTGGCCCCGAGGCGCGCACGTAAAAGGCCCCATTGCGCAATTAGATTCGCCGCGTAGGCAACGATCGAGGCGCCGACTGCCGTGGTGGCGGTCAAGTGCGTGGCGCTGAACAAGATGATGGCGATCACAATTAGAAGAAACAGAGGTTGGCCAAGTTGAAGAGGCCCCCACGCGAGCGCCAGCCACCCGAGACCCCGGATCGCTTCTGACCTGACGATGGTCAGAGCGACGATTGGAATGCCTGAAAGCGCAACGATCGTTGGTGCGACATACGCCGGATCGAAATAAGTCTTGAAGACGAGCACGCCACCAATCGCCAAGGTCGCGACCAGCGCACCACAGCCGAAGGCGAGCCATGAACTCGCCTTGATGAAACCAACCACGTGTTGCCAATCATCTGTAGCCGCGTATTGCGCCACGAAGCGCACGGCAGCTCCGTGCAGACCCAAAGTCGCCGGATAGGCGAGCAGCGCCATCGCAGCGATGGCGAAACTGTAAAGGCCGTATTCAGAGGGTCCCATCCAGCGCGCCAGCAGGACAATACTGGCGAAACCGACTGCGCTGGCCAGGACCCGAATAACGACGACGAGTCCCGCACCGCGGAGGACGGTCGCGAAATCGCCCTCCTCCCCCAGGAGCGCGCGGAGCCGAGCCGCTGTTTGTCGCACGCGCATCCGCTGGCAACTCCTTCAAACCGATAGGTTCAGAAAATCCCCTTTTGAAGAGCGGAGGTTATCAGAACTATCGTCAGGCGGGATGCTGTCGATAGGCTGCCTCACGCGCGACTGCGTAAGTCGGCAGCTCAGCTGGACCGGGAGCTTGGCGCCTCGGCCGTCGGGGCGGGAACGTAGCCATACCACGCCGCGCCCGCATCATCCCGGCCGAGATAGTTACACATCATGACATACATCTGATTTCCGTAATCGAAGTGCCAGCACTCGTAGCTATAGTTCGTGAACCCCTGCTGTTGCATGGCCCAATGCAAGAGGCGCCGGTTTCGCAGGCGACCATCGTCGTGACCGATTCGGTCTTCATGCAGCAGGCGCTCGAAATAATCGCTATGGCTCGCCGTCGACATGTCGTCGAAATGGGTCCCCATATCGAACAACTTGCCGGTTTTTCTGTCCCGGAGCGTTAGATCGAGCGCGGCGCCGGTCGCGTGCGCGGGCCATGTGCGCGGGTTTTGCGGATCGAAAGACCGGGGATCGGACACGTAGCGGCACACATTCTCGGCGAGCGTCGCATCATCGGCACGCGGCGCCTTGCCGCGCAGTCGCCCCCAGAAAAACCGCCAAAGGGCTCGCTGGCAGGCGACAGGCCGATAGGCATCCCACAAATAGACCTCGGCGCCATATTCCGCGATACGGTCGTTGACCTCGGTCAGCATCGCTGCAATCGACTGCCGGCACCAGAGTTCGCGTACGGCGCCTTTTATTGCCGCATCGTACGGCACGTTTCGCCCATCGGTGCGGGCGTAGTAGTTTTCGCCGGCGATCCCAAAGGTCCGGGCGTCTACCAGACCTTCCGCGTAGCGGTGATCGTGAGCATCGATGGGAAAATCTCGGTAATTCGCTGCGGTCGGCGCTCGCTTGTGGATCGGGATCGGTCGGTCGTAAGGGGTCATTGGTCTCACGCGTCTTGGTCACGGTTCCGAGCGCCGCGTCACCAAGGTTGCCCAAACCGCGTCTGGTACTGCCAGAAGGCGAGGAGCCACAGTGCGTAGAAACCAGCGACCAATGTCGCGCCGGCAAGATCGCGCTTGGTGTCGTGCCCCGCGGGGCTGAGCCACCAACCCAACTTTCGGCTCACCCAGGGCAGGATCAGGCTGAGCATGATCACGCTGACCACGTTGTTGATGAAAAGATGGAACCAATAGGGCAGGCGGAAGATGCCGACGAGGATCGGCTTCTGGAGGTATTCATTGAGCAGGAACACAAGCGGATAGAGCACCATCAACACCACCATGTTCTGCTTCCAGGCGGCGGGCGGTGCGGAGCCCGGAACTCCGAACCATTGGTCGAAGCCGGTGCGCACGATCCGGGTGTGATACTCATCGGTGAAAGCTTTAGCTTCCTCAAGCAGCTTTTCGCGTTCGGGCGAGTTGAGCCAGGTTTGCAAATTCGCTTCGGACTCGAAGCGCAGAATCGTGAGCCAGTCCTCCTGGACTCCGGGAACCGGCGGCTCACTGCGGTAGCCCTGGAAGCCCGGCGACTTTGCCTGCGCCGCCGCGATCCTGCGGCCCCACTGTTGGTAGGCATCCTCTTGTCCGGGCTTGATCCGCGTTGAGATCACGGCTGAGACCGGCGCCGGCAGGGCGCCGGTCTCAGTGTCGGAGATGAGATGCACGTCGTTAGAGCCGATCAGCATCGGCTGCACTTCCGCGACCAGGCGCTGGCGCTCGTCGGAGCGCAGCCACGCCGTGGCTGCTTCGCGTGAGGCAAAGCGCTGAAGGATGACCCAGTCGATTTGCGCCGGCGGGTAGGGTGGCATCACCGTTTGCTTGACAAAGCCGGCTTGGGTTCCCACCGCTGCACTCGCGCGCCGCTGCCATTCGGCGAAGGCGCCATCCTCGTCCGGCTTGATCCGCGTCTGGATGACGACGGTCACCGGCTTGGCGCTTTCAGGCGCGCTCATGACCCTAACCCGTCGAAGATGCGCTCGGGCGATAGCGGCAGGCTGGTGAAGCGCACGCCGGTGGCGTCGGCGACGGCATTGACGATCGCCGGCGCCACGCAATGGATGGCGCATTCGCCTTGCGACTTGGCCCCGAGCGTTCCGACCTTGCCGTAGGTGTCGGCGAAATAGATCTCGCTCCGCGCCATCGGCGAAGGCGGGAATGCGGTCGTAGCCAAGCGCCGGGTTGAGCAAGACGCCGTTACCGTCATGGAACCATCTTCTCGTACAGCGCCCAACCGAAACCCATGGCGATGGCGCCTTCGGCGGCGATCGGCAGCCGAGACCAAACCGACAGGCGGGCTTGATGCTCGCAGACGAACGTTAGCGACCCGTTAGAACACGGCGCCTGCTGCGTTGCCGCGGGTCTGCGCGGCTTGCGAGATGGACCGTCCTCCGCGCCAAATAAGGTATTGATCTAGTTAGCTAATACGACTGCAGCCTGGTTATTCACGCGTGACTGAAGTGCGGTCAGCACTGTGGCAAAGCTCACAGCGTGCTTTGCCGGCACGAGCGACACTCTCCTTGAGGCTCAAGATGGTCTTGGGCCGATGCTGCCGAAGGAGAGTCCCAAAATGTTTGCCCTCACGCGAAATCACGTCTCTGGGCCGGTCGCGGCAAGCGAAGGTCGGGGCGTCTTGCACAGCATCCTGAACATGATTGTGATCAGTGTGATCGTCGCCGCACTGGCCGGAGCAACTCACGCTGCTGCCGAAAACGCGATGACGCCGTTGCAGCGCGCGGCGAGCACGCCGAGAGGCACATTGAAGAGCCCCTATGCCGACTTTGCCAGCGTCGCCGCCGAAGGCCACAAGATCTTCCTTTCCCATGACTGCAGTAGCTGTCATGGCGGCGGCGGTGGTGGCGGCATGGCGGCGCCACTCACCAACGAGGTTTGGATCTACGGCGATGACGACGACACCCTGTTTCGGGTGATCGCGCTCGGGACCGGTAGTCTCAGTCCCGAAGACGCATTTCGCCGCCAAGGCTTCGTCCGCAAGGGCTCGGAGAACGTCGTCGGGCCAATGCCGCCCTTTGGCGACATCTTCAAGACCGACGACGAGATCTGGAAGCTGATCGCTTGGATCAGATCGGTCCAGTGCGAGCGACGCCCTTCAGGCTGTTAGCCCACCGATCTTTTGCGGTGGATATGCCAAAAACTTGAGCAAAATCACGGGCCTGGTCGGACTCTGGGAGTATAGTTGCCACGCGGGCGAATCACCCCTCGCGTCCCGCGATGAAAGTCCTGGCAAAGGGAGGCTGAGACCATGGCTGTCTCGACGATGGAAAAATCCGACAATTGGTGGGTGTTTCTGCTTGAGGGCATCGCCGCCATCATTTTCGGCGTGCTGCTTTTGACCGATCCCGCAGCCACGCTGGTGGTGCTCGTCGTCTTCCTCGGCTTCTATTGGCTTTTTGTCGGCGTGCTTGAACTGGTCCGTATGTTCGTCGACCGTTCCGTACCCTGGATCTGGTCGCTCTTGATCGGCATCCTCGGCATCGCGGCCGGCATTCTCGTTCTTAACCATCCGCTATTCGCGGCGGTTTTGCTGCCGGCGACGCTCGTGATCTATCTCGGTGTGCTCGGCCTCATTATCGGCGTGCTCGGCATCATCGGCGGCTTCAGCGGCGGCGGCATCGGCTCGTTCATCTTCGGCGTCCTCAACGTGATCATCGGCTTGGTGCTGCTCGGCTCGCCGGTCATGGCGACGCTGGCCGTGCCCTTTGTCTTCGGCATTCTTCTTCTCATCGAAGGCATTGCCCTCATCATCTGGGCGTTCCGCGTCCGGCCCTGAGGCGTTTACGAAGACCGCAAAGATAGGCCCAGCCCAGGTCTTGCCCTCGCCCTCTTGATGGCGTGGCGCTGGCAAGACCTGTAGAATGGCGACGCCGCAGCGACTGGCGACCGAAAAGGCCGCTGGTCTCCTTGTCACGGCGTCAAACGCCATTTTGCGTCAACGGTTGGGGAGCAATCAATGAAACGAGTTGGACCACTCCTCTGTGGCGTGGCCGTTTTGGCCATGGCCGCAGGACTCGCGACGGACGTGTTCGCCCGCGCGCTCATCGCGATTCCCTTGCAAGGGCAAAGCGCGCAGCAGCAAGAGAACGACCGTTCCGATTGCGGCGATTACGCAGCAGCCGTCACCGGCTACAGTCCGTCGGGACTGCCGATGGTCGTGCGCGCCGGTCCTCCCGGCGTCATCTCCGGGCCTGTCCCCACGCCGCCGATAATGGTGCAGACCGCCCAAGGACCTGTCGTGACGTCGTCGGCGCCGCCGGCCGGCCTGATTGGCGGCATCATCAACCGCAAGCAGGCCGCGGCGCTCGATGTGCTCTATGCCAATTATCTTGCCGCCGGGGCCGCCTGCCTCACCGCGCGCGGCTATCAAGTCCAGATGAACGTCCCTGTGCAATAAGGAGAGCGCAATGCGAAATTCTGTACTGGGACCGGTGGTCCTGATTGCCGGTCTTTGCGCCCTCCCTGTCGCCGCATCGGCTGGCTCCTATATCTGCGCCGTGAGCGAGGTCTATGAGTGCGTGGCGGTCGAGGGCTGCAAACGGGTCTCCACCGACGCCATCAATCTCGCCGAGCTCATCGTTCTCGATACCGACAAGAAAACACTGACTGGCGCCTCCCTCAACGAGAAGCCACAGTCGGAAGATATCGAGGGCCTGGAAGTGACCGACAAGAACATCTTTCTCCACGGTCACCAGGGTGAGGATACCTGGAATGCGACGATCTCGCTGGCGAACGGCGGGATGACCGGGGGCATCGCGAGCGGGACGTCATCCTTCGCCCTGTTCGGCAACTGCACGACGAAATAGCGTCGCCTCGCGTTGGTTCGGCCTACCCTCGGTTAGCAAGCCGAGGGTAGGAGCGGCCTTCGCTCAAGGGGCGGCTTTTTCCGGCGGGAAGATCGTCTTCCAATCCTTCTTCATGTCGGCAACGGTCCAGCCCTTGGCCACGGCCTCGTCCAGCGCCTTGTCGAGCTTGCCGACTTCGGAGTCGCGGTCATAGGCATATTCGCGCACCGCATCGGTGTGATGCACGAGGCCCATGAAGCGCAGGCCGTCGCCGGCCGCGGTCCATTCCAGCATCTCCTTGTCGCCGTCCGAATTGCCGAAGGCGAAGATCGGGCGGCGGCCGATGAACTTGTTGATGCCGACAGGCTTGCCCGGGCCGTCATCGACGAAATCGACCTTCGGCAGTTTGATCAGGATCGGGCTCGCATCCCACATCTGCCATTCGGTGGCGCCGGTCGAGCCGACCACCTGCTCCGGAGGCACGCCATAGGTCTCGTCGGCAAAGACGCGCATGAACTCCTGGCCGCCGCCGGAGACGATGAATGTCTTGAAGTCGTTGGCCCGAAGATAGGTGAGGAGCTCGAGCATGGGCTGATAGACGAGGTCCGTGTAGATCCGCTTGAATCGTGGATGCTTGGTGGTCGCCAGCCAGTCGGCGACGATGGTGTTGAAGTCGGTGGTGCTCATCCCGGAATGAGTCGCCGTGACGATTTGCACGATGCCCTTCTCGCCTGCCGCAGCAATAGCCTTGGCATCGCCCTCGAGCACCGCCTGAAACGGCTGCGTCGTCTTCCACTCCGGGTGCTTCGGCGCCAGCGTCTTGACCCGGTCGAGCGCGAACACGAACTGGGTGTAAAGCGGCTGCTCGACCCAAAGCGTGCCGTCATTGTCGAATGTGGCGATACGCTCGGGTGGGGCCAGGTAATCGGGACCACTCTTGTCGGTGATCCGGGTGACGAGATCGATGATGGATTGCTTGGTCGACCCCTCGTTCCAGGAGGGCAGGGGGTCCGTCTCCGCTGCCAGGGCCTCGAGGCTGCCGCAACCGGCAAGCCCGATGGCGACGAGCGTTGCCAGAAAGCCGCGGCGACTAAGAGTGGTAATCATCGCAACCTCCGCGAGAAAGGGCCGGCTCTTGGAGTTAACGGCCCGCCAGGAAATCCGTAATCAAGGCAAGGGTCTTTTCCGGTGCCTCGACCATAGGGGAATGGCCGGCCCCCCCGACTACCTCAACGCGCGCGCCGGGGACAGCCTCGAACAGCTTGGCGCTTGCCGCTGGGATCAGCGCGTCCCGCGAGCCGAAGATCACAAGGAGCGGCGGCACCGGATCGAGAGCCTTAAGCCGGTCCGGCGTCTGCCGTTCGGTGCGAAAGGCGACACTCGCGTCATGGGCGGACCGGAACGCCGTATAGGTCAGTTGCTTGAAGTCGGCGACGAACTGTTCGGGCACAGCAAAGCCCGGCGCGAAACCCTGGGCCAGGCTCTTGCGGATCACGCTCCCGCTCTCGAATCGCGACAAGAGCTCGCCGACAATCGGCGTGAAGGCGAGCCGTGTCAGGAGATTGAACGTCGCTTCGACACCTGCCGGCGAATCGATCAACACCAAGCGCTCTATCCTCGAGGGATCGGCCTCGGCGAGTGCCGTTGCCACCTCGCCGCCCATGGAATGACCAATGACCGTGACCCGATCGACACCGAGATGGTCGAGCACGGCCTTGACCAGAGCCGCTTGGTGCTCGATCGCGTAACCGGAAGCGGGAGCCTCGGTGCCGCCATGCCCGATCAGATCCATTCGGATGACGCGGTGGTCGACCGCAAGTGCCGGTGCAATCTCGTCCCACCAATCGATTGCCGCGCCGAAGCCGTGGATCAACACCACAGGCGAACCGCTGCCTTCGACCTTGACGTTCGCTGGGACGAGTTCGGTGTCCTCAAGCCTACCGCCGTCACGGGGCTGAGCCGGGCGGGTGCGGGCATCGACGACGATGGTGTTTGTGGCGATCGCCGCGATCGCCGCCGCCAATATAAGGAGGAGCCAGATCAGCCGGCGGCGGCTTGCCACTGCCGGCTGACCTGCGTTGCTTCGGTTCGCGCCGCCCTCCGCCATGCTTCGGGCTCAGGCCTCCTCGGCGGTCAGGGCGTCACCCGGCCGAACCCATGCTCCTTGATCCACGCCTTCATACCCATTTTTGCCTCGGGAATGATGTCGTAGGCGGGCGGGTTGTTGGACATGAACCCGATCTTGAACTGCGGCGGATACTTGAACAGCTCTTTCAAGTACCAGCCGCCGGTCTCACCGAGGGGAACCGCCAGCGGGATGTGGCGAACGCCGATGCTCACGTCCTCTTGCGGGTTGGTGTAGAGGTTGAACACGACCGCGCCCCCGGTGTCGGTGAAGACCGAGCCTGAGAAACCGCCCGTGTAGCCTCTCTGGACAATCCCGTTCTCTATCTCGCCGGTGGTCACACCCTTGAACTCGTCAATGCGAATGGCGGAGTAGTACTGGTTCAGGGTGTAGATCCTGCTGCGCCGTGCCGAGAGACCATCGTCGGCGACCAGGAACGACGCTTGGTCGACGCCGTCAATATAGGTCGTCTTTGGAAACAGCTCCGCAAGTTTGGCGCCTGGGACGCCGGCAAGATCGAGCGCGGTCGGCAGGATGTCGGCGAGATCGAATAGTCCGTCGGAGGCGCGCGGTGAAATCATCCCTTTCCAATAGGCAAAGGTCGGGACGCGCACGCCGCCTTCCCAGCTCGATCCCTTGCAGCCTCGAAACGGGGTTCGCCCGTGTGGTGGAATCTCGCATTCCGGCCCGTTGTCGGAGGTGAAGATGATCAGCGTGTTCTCGAGCTCGCTGATCTCGCCGAGCTTGTCGACCAGCTTGCCGAGCACGTAGTCCATCTGCACCATGCAGTCGCTGTACACGGTCCGCGCCATCGACTTGCCGGCCCATTCATCCGACGGGTAATTGTCGAAATGGCAGCCGCGCGTGGCGTGGTAGAGATAGAAGGGCTGGCTCGACCCCTTCATCTTGTCGAGGAAGGCAAGGCTCGTATCCAGCCAGTGCTGGTCGAGTTCCTTGATGTAGTCGAGCTCGATCAGCTTGCCGTTCTCGCATTTCTGCTTGTCGGCCGGGGTGCAATGGACCTCGTAATGGTCGAAGACGTCGTTTTCCATCATCTTGAAGCGGTCAGGCGAGAGGGCGACCTCGGGGTTGAAGTAGACATCTCGCCACTCGGTGTACATGTCGGACACGCCGAGAAAGCCGACATAGTCGTCATAGCCCACATTCTGCGGCAGCGAGCCCTGGTTCTCGCCCATATGCCATTTGCCCACCCCTTGGGTGATGTAGCCTTGCTGTTTGAGCAGGAGCGGCATGGTGATGGCGCCGTCGAGGCCGCCGGCCTCGCCGTACATCGGCGGCCGCAAGATGCCGTGATGGAGCGGGTTTTGCCCAGTGTGGATCGTGGCCCGGGTCGGCGAGCAGGATGGGGTCGAATAGGCCGATGTCAGGAGCAGGCCTTCAGCAGCGAGCCGATCCATATTCGGCGTGGCGTTGCCGACGGCCGTGCCGCCGCCATTGAAGCCGGGATCTCCCCAGCCGACGTCATCCAACAGGAAGATCAGAATGTTGGGCTTCTTGCCGGTCTTCGCAGCGAGCGCCGCAAGCTTGTCCTGGGCCGCCTTGTCCTGATCGGGGTGCTCGATCACCGGGTACATGTTGTCGGCGGGCTTCACGGCCTTGAGATGAATATATTGCTCGGGGTGATTGAACCCAGGCGCCGTCGTCGGCCCGGTGCTGGCGCCGCGGATATTCTCGGCTGCCGCCGGACCCGCCACCGCCATCAACAGCAGCGTCGCGACGCTCAGGCTCAAAACCGCTTGCGGCAATGCGTGGCGAGCCACCGCCTTGCCTTCTCTCATAGCGTTCTCCTTCCGTGTTGAAGTTAGTTCGGACGAACCGTTGGACTCTCTGGCGCGCCTGGATAGCTTCAAGATTTGAGCCTTGACCGCCTCCAGATTGAAGGACGCGCCCTTCTGCATCGGCGGGAACTCAACGAAGCTCTCGCCATACTCGTGCGTTCCTCCCTAGAAAAATGTTTGGCGGCTGGGCGCAGGGGGCTTTCGGCGCAAGACATCCTATTCAGTGCACGTGCATCTGCAATCGGGAAAAGCTCCCGATGTGCCGTGATGCCGGGACTTTGAACAATAAGCTTACCGATTTCGTGACGCTGCTACCTGGCCTCGTCCTCGAAGATCATGGTGCTGTCGAACGCAGGGCTGTCCTTGACGGACATGCCCGAGAACGCGCCGGCAGCGGCCAGCCCCGACGAAAGTATGGAGCGCCACGAAGGTCAGGCTGATGGCGAGATAGAGAAGATCGCGCCCATCACACGATGATAGGTGATGCGTCCTAATGCGAACACGGCCCAGCCGACCACCCTGCCGAGGCGAAACCGATCAGTGTCCAGGCGCAAGCACTGAGAAACACATTGACATCCGACGGTTGCCGCAGCCGGAGCCAAGCCGCGCCATTTGCAGCGCAAATCTGCTCAGGGCCAGTCCCCTCGCGAGAGTAGCACCGAGGGCGGCGCGTCCTCACTGCGCGATCAAGGGAAGATTTTGCGTCTTGGTTACCGGCGGCGGGTTCCATTTGCCGGTGAGGGCCACCGACTTCGGCGCATAGAGCCGCATGGTGAGGTTGAATGGTCCTTTCGGGGCCGGCAGCCAGTTGGCTTCCTTGTCCGCGCCCGGGTTCTCGTTCTGGAAGTAAAGATCGAGCGAGCCGTCGGGGTTGTATTTGAAGGGCATCCAACTCGACACCGCGAAGCGATTGAGAGCATTTGCCACCTGGAAGCCTTCCGGGTCGTAGAGGGTGATCGACCAAAACGCGTCTACCGGCGGAATCTCGGCCTTGTCGAAATGGACGGTGTATGTGTTGGCGCCGTCTAGCGGCTTACCCTCGGCATCGCCGAGATTGAGGGGATAGATGGCATCAGCCGGCAGGTTGGCGCCGAGTCCAAGCTGGGTCACGATGGCGCGCTTGAGATAGTAGTTGCCGTAGACGCCCATGGTATCGGTGTTCATCGACCAGTAATTGTCGACGCGGGCGAGGGTCGGGATCTTCCATGCCATCAGCTGCCGTGCGTCTTCCGGTGCGTTTTCCAAGCCGGCCCGGATGGCGGCATCGGCCTTGCTGAGGTCGAAGCTCTTGCCCACCTCGAAGCCGACACGCCTGAGGCGCGCGATGATCGGTTCATCGGTGATGTGCGGCGGGTGCAGCTTGAGCAGCTCTGCCGCATAGGCGAAGAACTTGTCGGCCGGCATGGTGTCGACCTGGATCTTCGGCGGCGTCTTCATGTCGATGTCGGGGTTGGGCTCGAACTTGGGCTCTTCTGGTGTCTTGCCCCATTGCGACAGCGGTGTGATCTTGTAGCCCGCCTGGATCTTGTGCACGGCGTCGTAGTCCGCCGGCCCGTCGGTCTTGGTGCGGCCGATGATCCACACATAGGGGGTCGGCGCTTTGATCTCAGTGAAGCCGTCCGGCACCGTGCCGCTCCAGCCCTGAGGCGTGACGAGAAAGCTGTCGGCTTGCGTGCCCGTTGTGCGCCAGCCGGGCGACGCGAAAACGTCGGTCCACATATCGAGCATCGGCAGGAGGTAGTAGCGCCCGCCCGTGTCCGGCACCGAGACCACCATCGGCTCCTTGGTCAGATCGAGCCACGCGCTCGAATAGAGCGTATCGAAGTTTGGACGCACCACGGCGCGCATGTCGGCGGACGGAAAAGCCTGAATGTTGGCGAAGCGGTTCATCGGCCCTCCGAGCGACCCGGGCCCCGGCTCCTGGTTGGTGAGCTGCTTCCGCGTCACGTCCATGGTCACCAGCGAATAGAAATAGAGATAGGCATCGACGCCGATGGCGTGCGCCTCGTCTTGTGTGATCGCCGCTTTCGCGGTCGGCACGCCAGCGACAACAAGAAGCGCTGTCAAACCAAAGCCAAGAAGTCCGAGCGAGATTCGACGCATGACCATCCTCTTCGTCACTGCCCCCGTAGGGGCCGCTGCTGAGTACCACCGAGTATCTGGATTGAGGCCTAGGCGCTACTCGATTCGAGCTGCGCGCAATAAGAACTCCGATCCGACCGCTGTCTTAACCGCGCTGAGGGGCAACGAAGCGATCCAGCACCGCCTGGATGCTGTCGATCTGGCTCTGCTCGATGACCGGCCCTGCCTCGATCCGATCCGCGAAAAGCGCTGCCCCCAAGCCGGCAGCCTGTCCGGGCAGCTGAACTTGACCGGCCTTGCCACCGAGCATGTCGCGCAAGATTTGACCGAGGATGTCGCCGCCGGGCACTTGCGTCGGGGTCGAGCCGGATGAACCCGACCGCCCGGGAATGTCGATCTCGAAGGGACCGACGATTACTGGCTTGACGTGGCCCTCCCTGATTCCCTTCTCCAATTCGCGCAGGATCTGACCGAGCACATCGCCGCCGGGGATTGCGTCCCCCCCTTGGCCACTTGGTGCTGGCGCGGGCTGATCGCTCGGCGCCGGCATCTGCGGCGCCGTGCGCGGCGTATTCTTGCCACCGCGATCGCGCCCGAGGATGTCGCCGATCGGAGGAATTCCCCATGGCGAAGAGCCGGGCTGATCTGTGGTCTCCGGTTGTTGCGGCCCCTGTGTGAAAATCTGTCGCAGGATGTCGATCAGTCCACCGCCCTGATCCGGCGGCGATTGGGGCGCTTGCGGGGCGGCTCGCCCGGATCCGCTGCGCATCAGCCCGGAGATGATCATGCCGACGATCACCGGCAGCAGCTTCTTCAAAATGGCGGACGTGACTCCCGAAAGATTCTGGGCCTGGGCGGCGATCGCGCGGCTCGCCTCGGGCGACCCAAACATGGTTGCGAGGGCCGCATTGGCTGCCGCACGCGATTGCGGGGAGAAAGCGGCCGCCGGGTCGTCGTAAGCGGCGTAGAGACTCGGTTGCTGCGCCATCAGGGCAAGCAGATTGCCGAGCCCCTCGGGTGTGGCCGTTGCGCGTTTCAGTCCCAAGGAGATGGCAGGCAAGAGAGCCGTCACCGCAGCCTGGGTCTGCTGCGGGGTGAGGCCGAACTCATCTCCCAGCGAGCTCATGGCTTCGCCTTGCTGAGCCTCCGCAAGCATGTCGTAAAGATTGGGCATTCGCGTTGTCCTCCAAAGGAGATGAGGCGTCACTCGAACCGTTCACAAGTTTCTATTGGGCGATCGCGCTCCGTACCCGTCCCTGGCGATATTTCTCCAATTGCTCCTCGGTCAGTTTCTCTTCCGAGATATTGATCGTGACCTTCTCCAGCTTGCCGGTGAATTTGAACGGCACTTTATAGTCTTCGCTTACGGGCGTGCCGGTGTCCTCGCCGATGTCGAGGGTCTCGTCGAGCGACATGCGGTAGGGGATGGTTTGCGGCAGGTGTTCGCTCGCGACCTTGTCGCCGTCCACGGTCAGGGTCGCCTGGCCGCCTTTGCCGGCGCCGCCGCCGTCATAGTTGAAGTCGAGCGTCACCACGTGACGCCCCGGCGTGAGCTTGTCTTTGCCGGCGACCGTATAGCGCTCGACGCCGCAGAGATTGTAGTGAAACACCGGTTTGCCATCGAGCACGTAGAGCCCGAGCCCCGCGAAGCGCCCGCCTTGGGTCATGAGTAGGCCCTCGGCCCCACCCTCCGGGATGTCGACCACGGCGCTGATGCCGAACGATTTGTTCTTGAGGTCGGGCGCGCCGCCCTCGGGGATGCGCACCATGCCGTCGTAATAGGTGAACTCCTTGAGGCCGCGGATATTGCTCGGGCGGTTGTTGACGTCGAGGCGCTCGACCTTGGTGTTGTCGAGAGGCAGCACGTTGTATTTGACGGCCTCGATGTAGAACAGCCGCTGCAACTCGCGGAGCTTCTCGGGGTTCGACTGCGCCAGGTCGTTTGCTTCCGAATAATCCTCGGCAACGTTGTAGAGCTCCCACTTGTAGCCGTCGATCGGATCGACCGGCTTGACGACAGCCGCCCATGGCGGCGCCACCGGCGTCGTCGCCGCCACCCAGCCGTCGTTGTAGATGGCGCGGTTGGCGAACATTTCGAAGTACTGCGTGGTGTGCTGCGACGCTGCCGCCGCATCATCGAACGTGTAGACCATGCTGGTGCCCTCGACCGGGTCCTGCTGGATGCCGTAGACCTCGAACGGCGCGGGGATGTGGGTGGCCTCAAGAATGGTCGGCATGATGTCGATGACGTGGGCGAACTGCGTCCGCATCTCGCCGTGGGCTTTGATGCGCTTTGGCCAGGAGATGGCCATCGCGTTCTTCGTGCCACCGAAATGCGAAGCGATCTGCTTGGTCCACTGGAACGGCGTGTCCATGGCGTGGGCCCAGCCGATGGGATAGTGGTTGAAGGTCATTGGACCGCCGAGCTCGTCCATGCGGCGCAAGACTTCCGAAAACGGCTCCTTCAGATTGTTGAAAAATGTCATCTCGTTGAGGAGGCCCTGGCGGCTGCCTTCGGCGGAAGCGCCATTGTCGCCCTGGATATAGATGATCAACGTGTTGTCGAGCTGACCCATTTCGTCGATGGCGTCGACGATGCGCGCCATTTGGTGGTCGGCGTGCGCGAGCGCCGCCGCATAGACCTCCATCATATGGGCGAACACCTTCTTCTCGTCGGCGTTTAGCGAATCCCAAGCCTCGATGCCCTCTGAGCGCGTGGTGAGCTTCGTGTTCTCAGGGACGATGCCCATCGCCTTCTGCTTGGCGAGCGTCATCTCGCGCTGCTTGTCCCAGCCTTGATCGAACTTGCCTTTGAATTTCTCGATCCACTCCTTTGGCGCGTGATGCGGCGCATGCGCGGTGCCCGGCGCGTAATAGGCGAAGAACGGCTTGTTCGGCGCCACGGCGTGTTGCATGCGCAGCCAGTTGATCGCCTTGTCCGCCATGTCGCGGTCGAAATTGTAATTGGGATCGTCATGCGGCGGCTCGATCGGGCGGGTGTTCTCGACGAGAGCGGGAGACCACTGATTGCTGTCGCCGCCGACGAAGCCGTAGAAATATTCGAAGCCGAGACCGACCGGCCACAGGCTGAACGGACCGGCCTGGGTCGTCTGCCAGTCGGGCACGTTATGGTTCTTGCCGAACCACGCCGTGTTGTAGCCGTTGAGCTTGAGAATATCGCCGAGACCGCGCTTCGATTGCGGCACCAGCGTGTTGTAGCCGGGGTACCCCACCCCCGCCTCCATGATGACGCCGGTGGCGGCGCTGTGGTGATTGCGTCCGGTGAGTAGCGCCGCCCTCGTCGGCGAGCACAGCGCCGTGGTATGGAAATTGTTGAACCTGAGGCCTGAATTGGCGATCCGCTCCATGGTCGGCGTCGGAATCGGCCCGCCGAAGGCGCTGGCGGCGCCGAAGCCGACGTCATCGGTCAGGATCAGGAGGATATTCGGCGCGCCTTCGGGTGCGGTGACCTGCTTCGGAAAATCCTTCACCGAGTTCCGCTGGCGTAAGACCGATCTTGCCTTTGAACGGCGGATCCGGCTGCGGCAGGATGTTCCTGGCTGCTTCCTGGGCCAGCGCCGGAGAGAAGGAAAAAAGAAGCGCCGTGGCGGCGGCAACCGAAACCAGTATCGCTCTCATCGTCGGGGCCTCCCTTTTTCCAAGCCGGTAACCAAGAGCGGGCGGCGCGCGGGCCCCCGATCACATCGGCGACGCGCACGCCGTAACCTGCTCAACGTCCGCCGGCTCCTGAGTCTCGGCCGCACCTGCAGAATCAATTTCGCTAAGTGCGCGCCTATTGCATGTCGCTCTGGAGCTTCGACAGCGATTTCTCCAGCGCTTCCATCTGTCCGCCGACCGTGAAGCTCGCTGGCTTCTGCCGGGGCGGATAGTCTTTGAAGGTCGCAAGGAACTTGCCGACATAGGCTTGCGCCGGCACCAGCACGTAGGCCCGCGACAGCATCCAATCGTAATAGGTGTTGGAGGTGACGTCGGCGCGCTCATATGGGTCGCGGCGTAGATTGAAGATCTTCGGCACGCGGAGCTCGGTGAACGGATTGGCCCAGATCTTTAGCGTGCCCTCCGCACGCTGCTCCATGAACACGACCTTCCAGTCCTGATACCGCAAGGCCATCAGGTCGCCGTCGTCGGAGAAATAGAACACCTCTTTGCGCGGCGATTTATCTTCCTGGCCGGTCAGGTACGGCAGTGAATTGTAGCCGTCCAAATGCACCTTGTAGGTCTTGCCGCCCACGTCATCGCCATCGAGCAGCTTCTGCTTGACGTCGGGCTCGCCCGCAGCCGCGAGGAACGTCGGCAGCCAATCCATGTGGTGCATGATGCCATTGGACACCGAGCCTGGCTTGATATGACCCGGCCAGCGCACCATTGCCGGGACGCGCCAGGCGCCTTCCCAGTTGGTGTTCTTCTCGCTGCGGAACGGCGTGGTACCGGCATCCGGCCAGGTGTTCTGATGCGGACCGTTGTCGGTCGAATAGAAGCACGAGGGTGTTGTCGGTGATGCCGAGATCGTCGAGCTTCTTGAGCAGTTGGCCGACGTTCCGGTCATGCAACACCATGGCATCGGAATATTCATCCTGGCCCGAGATGCCGCGATCCTTGTCGGCGACATGGGTACGGAAATGCATATGCGTGCCGTTCCACCACACGAAGAACGGCTTGCCCTCGCTGTTGGCCTTTTCGATGAAGGCGATGGCCGCGTCGACGGTCTCGTTGTCGATGGTTTCCATGCGCTTCTTGGTCAGCGGGCCGGTATCGTCGATGGTCTGTTTGCCGACCTTGCCGAAGCGCGGATCGACGGTTTCGTCGTCGGTGTCGGTGGCAAAGGTGTGCAGCACGCCGCGCGGTCCGAACTTCTGCCGGAACTCCGGATTCTTCGGATAGTCCTCGTTCTCCGGCTCCTCCTCGGCGTTCAGGTGATAGAGATTGCCGAAGAACTCGTCGAAGCCGTGCAAGGTCGGCAGAAATTCGTTCTTGTCGCCGAGATGGTTCTTGCCGAATTGGCCGGTGGCATAGCCGAGCGGCTTGAGCAATTCGGCGATGGTCGGATCCTCGGCGCGGAGACCGAGATCCGCGCCCGGCAGCCCCACCTTTGACAGCCCGGTGCGAAACACGCTCTGGCCGGTGACGAAGGACGAGCGGCCCGCCGTGCAACTCTGCTCGCCGTAGTAATCGGTGAAGATCATGCCTTCATTGGCGACGCGGTCGATGTTCGGCGTGCGATAGCCCATCAGCCCCTTGGTGTAGGCGCTGATATTGCCCTGGCCGATATCGTCGCCCCAAATGACGAGGATGTTCGGCTTCTTGTCTTGCGCCAGGGCCGGGACCGCGGCCAATCCGGCAATGAGCAGTGTCGCGAGCAAGCTGAGCGACAGAAATCTCGTGGAGCGCATCGGTCTGCTTCCTTCCCAGTAGGTTCTGCGGGTCTGATCCGAGCTTCTCGCTGCAGGCAGCAACAGCCTCGCGCAGGGGTTGCCGAGGGCCGTTTTGCTGGCGCCATGACCAGGGCGCGTTAACGCTGGTCAACGCCTGAGAATGAAGACCGATTTGGCCTTGGGCTATGCAGTTCCGGGAGAAGGCCTAGTCAATTGCTGCATAGCGAGTGTGGAACCCGCGCGATCCCTCAGAGCAGCGAGAGGCCCAGCTTCATTGCACCGCTGACCACGAGCGCCGCGTAGATCAGCACCAGGACGAGGAGGACCCCAAGAACGATGGCGAGCGGCTTCCACGGATTTGGCGCCGGTCGCGTCACGACGGGCTGTCCAGCCGGGGCGGGGTCTTCTTCCAGGCGCTCCCGTTCTTGCCCAGCTGAACACCGAGGTCGAACAGCTTGGACATGTAGACAGTGTCGAAGGCTTCGGTGCTGGTGTCGGGGAAATTCCCTGGAATATAGGCGAGGTTGTAGGCGGCGCCGTTCCGCTTGGCGAACTCGTACATCTGATAGAGATCGCCGATACCTTGGGTTTTGATCAGGGTCGAGATCGAGCGTCCAGCGATCGCGAGCGTACTCGCCTTCACCACTTTGAATTCGGGATCGATGCGGCCGTTGCGGACGATGTAGAGCCGGCGGATTGGGCGGATCCCGAGCTTGGTATCCATGCCGCCAGAGTTGATCTGGGTCGGCAGCAGAAACACCTGATTGGTGGTGCCGCCGTCGACATGCATTTCCTGGCGCAACTGTCCCTCGGCATTGACCTCGATATAGACTGGCGGGAACAGGCCTGGAATTGCGGCAGAGGCCAACAGCACGTTCCGGAACAGCTCGAGCGCGCGGGGATCGCCGCTCGAAGCGATGCGGCCCATATCCCAGATCACCGGCCGCTGCGCATCGAGATTGGTGGTGCCGATCAGGAGTTGGCGGCCCCGCGCGTGCTCATGCGCGACCTCCTGCAGGAATTCCGGCGTGATGTAGCTCGCGATCACGCCGGCGAGCGGCGCGTTGCTCGCAAGCGCGTCACCGCCGAGGAGGCCTCGGACCGGATGTTTGGTCACCAGCTGATTGGTGGAATAGGTGGTGTAGACCGCCCTCAAAGCCGGGTCGTAGCGCGGCCCGAGAAAGGCGAACGGCGCCGTCAACGCGCCGGTGCTGACGCCGGTGACGATGTCGAATTCGGGACGGTCGCCACGCGCGGTCCAGCCGACCAGAAGGCCTGCGCCGAATGCGCCATCGGAGCCGCCGCCGGAAATGGCGAGGAAGCTCACCAGCGGCCGCTTGGTTCGGAGCAATTCCGGGCGGTTCGCTCGAACCTGCGCCCATTTCTCCGCCGTCAAAGCATTGATGTTGCGAGGAGAACGATCGCCCCAGTAACGGACCTCAGCGCCGTCGAGAACGGACGCCTTTTCGACGAGTTCGGGTGTGACTGGATCGCGGGGCAGCCCGGCGCAAGCGGTGACCAACAGAGCTGCAAGGAGCGGGAGCCACCAGCATCGTGAACGCAACCAACCCACGAGCGTCCCCCTCGACGGCAGTCACTGCGGACGGCCGGTCCCCTCGGTCTCGTCACAAGGCAATCTGGTCAAAAATTGTCCTTTGCAAGGCACGCAGCACCAATTCCTTGTTCGAGGGCTGTCCCGTCCCCGGTTCCTGAACTTTCGAGCCCCGGGTTGCCCCGGGGCTCGACTACCGCGTGTGTAGGCCCTGTCCGACAAGACCTGGGGATGCGCGGTTTTCCTCTTAAGCCGCAATTTGCGCCCGAAACGGAATCCGCGAGGGATATTGGAGTGGCGCAACCCTCAACTAGAACCACCGAGGCGTGCATTGCGCTATGCAGAGTTGGTGAGCGCCGCGTGCATTTCCTGCATAGCTGGCGAGAGCTCGCTAACGCCGCAGAGCCGTCGCGCCAATGTCTCCGAGGGCCGCTCGCCGAATTGCTCGCGATAGCGAACGGCGAAGCGGCCAAGCTCGAAGAAGCCGAGCCCTGTCGCGATCTCGGTCACGGTCGCGCCCGGTTCCGCGGATTGGAGCGCATCGCGGGCGCGTTCCAGGCGGCGGTGCAGAATTGCCCTGAGCGGCGATTGCCCGCGCAGACGCTTAAAGCTACGCACGAGAGCTTGCGCGTCGACGCCGATGCCGGCCGCCACTTCCTCGATGCCGATCGGCTCGGCGAGATGAGCGTCGATCCATTCCTCGGCCTGGGTCACATGCACGTCGCTGAGATTGCCGCGAACCGATGCCGTCTCCGGGTGCTTCTCCACAAGCCCTTCGACGAACAGCGTGAGCAAGGTGCGCTCGAAGCTTGCCGCCACACGATCTTGCGCCAGGAGTGGAGACTGCGGATTTTCCAGCTCCTTCGCCAGCCACAGGCACAGCGAATTCAAGGTGGCGATGCTCGGGGACTTGAGCGAGAAGGCGGTAGCCCATTCCTCGAAGGGTGGCAGCTTGGAAAAGCGCTGATTGAGGGCCGAGCGGACAAAGTCGCCGTCGAGGCTGAGCAGCAGCAAGGAAAAGGATTCGATGTCGAGCAGGAGGTCGGCGCGGGGAGGGTGGATGGTGCATTGCCCGGGCAAGGAGATGGACTCCTTGCCGTTGATGCGGTGATCGATACGGCCGCTCTGATGAAACAGAATGCGGAACGTATCGGAGATTGGGCCCTCGCATCTTGCCACCACCCCACACGGGTGATCGACGTAAGCAAGACTGGCACGCTTGAGGTTTGCTTGATTCCAGGTGAGTGCGAAATCCTTGCCCTTCAGACGCGAACGGTGGCGTTCCCAGACCTCCGAGGCAAATCGCTGGCCTTCAGCAGCGGAATTGGTCTGGAACACCCTATGGCTCGGTAAGAACTCCACTCGGTTCACCCCGGCGTCTTTTGATACCGACCAAGGACGCGTAGGGGCGCGCGGACGAAGCCGAACGCCCCAAGCTGAACCGAGTATTTTGGGAACGACAGGTGCCGCGACAATCGGGTGATAACCTGAGTTTCTCTACGGGAAAACCCTGAGAAAACATACAAGTTTCAGAAACTTAGTCTGTGAATGGAGCGACTTTTTAAGGTTGGATCAGATTGGCCCTGACAGCGTAGCGCACGAGGTCCGCGGCGGACTTCAAATCGAGCTTGCGCATGGCTGCGGCGCGATGGGTCTCTATGGTTTTGACACTGATCTGGAGCCGGTCCGCGGCGAGGCGATTGCTGCAACCTTCCGCGATCAACGTCACCACCTCGCGCTCGCGTGGCGTCAAGAACGGCATGCCTTCGTCGCCGACAGCCGCGCGGTCATTGTCATTGGCGCCAAGCCAGGCGCCGATCAAGCGCCGGGAGATCGTGGGCGATACGTAGACCTCGTGTCTCGCCACCGCCTCGACCCCATGATTGATTGACTCTTCATCGTCGGTGCGCAGCAGATAGCCCTTCACGCCGAGATCGAGTGCCTGTCTCACCGAAGCTTCGTCACCGTCATTGCTGAAGATCACCATTTCGGCACGAGGAACGGTTCGCAGGATTTCACGCGTAACGTCGAAGCTGGTTGAGAGCGGCTCAAGCCCGATGATGACGACGTCGGGCCGGTGCTCGAGAGCGCGTTGAATGGCTTCCGGCCCCGCGCCGGCCTCGGCGCAGACCTCGATGCGTTCGCCTGCGAGCACGGCGCGCAGACCGCGCCGCACCACGCACTGGTTGTCCGCCAGCAGAATGCGGATCATCCTCGGCCGCTCCTGACCTAAAAGCTAACACGCACATTTATTGGCCACCAAGCCCTTATTCCCGCAGGACAATCGCAGCCACGAGGAGCAGCAGGCCTCGCCTCACGGTTGTGCCGCATTGGAGAGGCTGAAGGTCACTTCTTCGATACCTCCCGTGAAAGGAAACTGACCCTTGTCTCGGTAGGCCGGATCGATTTGAGTGATGGAATCGCGGCCGACCTCGAACGGCTCGAGGCCGTGGCGAAAAGCTGTTCGCGTCAGCTTGCCTTCGCCGGCAGCAGTGTTGTTGACGAACAGCTTGATTGTCCCGCCGCCCTCTTTCGATCCGTCTGGCGTGAACTCCGTCTTCAGAGTGACCTCGCCCTCGGGCACGTCGATCGTGCCGGGGATGTTGACGTCGGCAATGTCGAAGAAGCTGTAGCGGAAGTTCGGCTTGCCATCCTTCACATAGAGCGACCAACCGGCTGAAAAGCCGCCGGCACAAGTGACCACGCCTTCAGCGCCGCCTTTCGGAATATTAAGTTTGGCCGTGATCGTGTGACCTCGCGGGAAGAGTTGGGGTCCGATCGGCTCAGGCAGCCACACGCTGTTGCCGTGATAAGTCCAGTTCGTCTTCGGCGGTCCGCTTTCACGCAGTTTCGGGTCGAGCCGCTCCGACATCCGGGAGTCGAGCGGATAGACGTCGTATTTCTCGGCTTCCTCGTCGAACTTCGCTTTGAGCTCCTTGAGCTTCTCCGGTTCCTTGGCGGCGAGGTCGTTCGCCTCGCTGAAATCCTCGTCGAGATTGTAAAGTTCCCACGGCGCATCGAGGAAATCTCCCTCGCGGCCCGCGGTCTGCCAGGGAACGCCAAACCGGCTCGCAGCGACCCAGCCATGGTCGTAGATCGCGCGGTTGGTCAGCATCTCGAAATATTGCGCGGTGCGCCGATCCTCCGCCGCGGCGTCGTCAAAGGAATAGGCCATCGACACGCCCTCAATCGGCTTCTGCGAAATTCCCTTCACCTCGCTCGGGGCCTCGATCTTCGCCGCTTCGAGAATGGTCGGAACGACGTCGATGACGTGATGGAACTGCGTCCGGATCTCGCCCTTGGACTTGATGCCTTTGGGCCAATGCATCACGAGCGCGTTGCGCGTGCCGCCGAGATGCGACGCCACTTGCTTGGTCCATTGGAACGGCGCGTCCATCGCCCATGCCCAGCCCACGGGAACATGGGGCTCGCTTGTCGGGCCCCCGATCTCGTCGATGCGGTTGATGATGCTTTCGAGGCCGAGCTGGACGCCGAGCAGACTTGCCAACTCGCTGAACGTGCCCTCCAAGCCGCCTTCGGCCGAGGCGCCATTGTCGCCGACGACGTAGATCACCAGCGTGTTGTCGAGCTCGCCCGAGGCTGCGAGGCTGTTGATCAGCCGACCGACCTCATAGTCGGTATAGGCCATATAGGCCGCGTAGTTCTCCATCAGCCGGGTGTAAACCCTCTTCGCGTCCTCGGATTGGTCATCCCAAGCGGGGATTTCCTTTGGCCGTGGCGTGAGCTTCGTGCCCTTGGGGATGATGCCCATCTCAAGCTGCTTGGCGAAGGTCAGCTCGCGCTGCTTGTCCCAGCCGTAATCGAACTTGCCCTTGAATTTTTCGCGCCATTCCGGGGTGACCTGATGCGGTGCGTGGACACCGGCGGTGCTGAAATAGACGAACCACGGCTTTTCGGGATCGGCGGCTTGCTCATTGCCAATCCACGCGATGGCCTCGTTCGTCATGTCGTCGGTGAATTGGTAGCCATCTTCGGCCGACTTCGGCTGCGGCACCGGCGTCGTGCCGCGATAGAGCGTCGGGAAATACTGGTTCGTTTCGCCCTGATTGAAGCCGTAGAAGTAGTCGAAGCCCTGACCCGTCGGCCAATTGTCGAAGGGCCCGGCGGGGCTGATCTCGGTTTCCGGCGTGTTGTGCGCCTTGCCGAACATCGCCGTGGCGTAGCCGTTGTCGCGGAGCATCTCGGCGATGGTCGCCGTGCTCTTCGGAATGATGCCCGTATAGCCGGGATAGCCCGTCGCCATCTCGATGATCACGCCGGTACCGACGCTGTGGTGGTTGCGTCCGGTTAGAAGCGCGGCCCGCGTCGGGCTGCACAAGGCGGTGGTGTGGAACCGCGTATAGGACAGGCCGTCATGGGCGAGCTTATCCAAATTCGGCGTCGGCACAGGACCGCCGAAGGCTGACGTCATGCCGAAGCCGACGTCGTCGAGAAGGATCAGCAAGACGTTGGGTGCTCCCGCAGGCGCCTTGACCGGTTGCGGGTAGTCCGGCGTGGAATCCTTGTAGGTCTCTCCGATCTTGCCCTTGAAGGCCGGGTCGGGGATGGGGAGCTGGGACCGGTCCGCCTCCGCGGCGAGACACTGCGCGCTCGCGACAAGCGAGACCACAATGGCGGTAAGTAAGGATCTTATCGTCATGACAGTTCCTCCTGCGCGAGTTGAGTCGCGCGCCTATTTCGGCAACACTGGCTTCTCGTGCGGCAGGCCGCCGTCGTCGATGTCGAAGTCCGGATCGAAGATCGTCTTGCCTTGCGCCCCGAGAAAGGCGGGCTGCGCCTTGACCCAAAGGCTCGGTTTCTTCTCTTTGGCGTATGCCAAGAGGCGCGCTTCGAGATCGGCGGCAATCTCGGGATGCGCGTCGGCAACGTTGTTCGTTTCGCCAGGGTCCGCTGCGAGATCGAACAGCTCCGTCTTGCCTGGCAGCAGCGCGATCTTGACCAGTTTCCAATCGCCTTTGCGGATGGCGCCCCGGAACGCCTCGACATTGATCAAGAGATCCTCGTGAGGCGAGGGTGTCCCCTTCGAGATGGTCTGCCAGGCGTCCTTGCCGTCGAAGGGATGGTCTGGGCTCCCTTCGGCGCCCGCGAGCGCAAGCACGGTCGGCATTATATCGACCATTCCCAGTGGTTCGTTCACGACTGCGGGATTCAGTTTGCCGGACCAATAGAAGATGGTCGGCACCCTGACGCCGCCTTCATGCAGCGACCCCTTGCCGCCACGAAAGTCCCCGTTCGACGCAGGTGTCTTCTCTTCGAGCCCGACGCCGCCGCTCTCCTCGCGCTCTTCCGGCGACCGCGCGCCGGTCGCGAACAGGGCGCTCGTGGCGCCGCCGTTGTCGCTTGAGAAGATGATGAGGGTATTGCCGAACATGTCCTTTTCTTTGAGAGCGTCCACGATCCGTCCGACTTGCGCGTCGAGGTCCGTGATCATGGCCGCGTAGGTTTTGCGGTGCACGTCGCCGGCAAGGTCCTTGTAGGCTTCGACGTCCTCCTTCGGCGCTTGATAGGGGGCGTGCGGCGCGAGCGAAGCGACGTAGAGGAGCAGCGGCTTCGAGGTGTTGTGGTCCTCGATGATCTTCACCGCTTCGTTCCCGATCAGCGTGGTAAAGTAGCCGTCCTCCTTCAGGAAGGTGCCGTCGCGTTGCCAGTCGATGATGCCGCCGCGCTCTTTGGTGAAGTAGTCCACTTCGCCGACGAGATTGCCGTAGAAATGATCGAAGCCGCGGTTTTGCGGCCAATATTTCTTATCGGCATGGCCGAGATGCCATTTGCCGACGATGGCCGTGTCGTAGCCCGCATCCTTTAGGGCTTGAGGCAGGGTGCGCTCGTCGGTCGCTAAGCCAAAGGTGTGGCTCGGGAAGATCACGAGCGTCTCCAGGCCGTAGCGCATGGCGTAGCGGCCGGTCATCAGCTCGGCCCGCGCCGGCGTGCACACCGGCATGCCGTAAAAGTCCTCGAGCCGGACGCCGCCTTCGGCGAGCTTGTCGATGTTCGGGGTCTTGATGTCGCTGCCGCGATAGCCGAGGTCGGCATTGCCGAGGTCGTCAGCGAGGATGATGACAATGTTGGGCTTGGTGTCTTCCGCACCTGCCGGCGATGCCAAGCTTGCGAGGCAAAGCGCCGCCATTGCCAGCCCGATAAATCTCGCTGCCATCACCGTTCTTCTCCTGGGTCCGCAGAAGCAGACTGGAGGCGCCCGGGGCGAAACGCTATGCACAATCGCCGAGGGCTCACGGCCTTAGCTGCATAGCCGTCGCGCCCGACTATGTTGCAAATTGGCATCCCTCGGGCCGTGACCGACGCCATCGGATATTTCCCTGATAGCCAAAGCCCGGCCACCGGACTTAAAGCTTGAGGGTCAACGTCATGACAATTGGGGGCAGCGATGTGGGGGACTGCTTGGCCAGGTCATAGATTGAGCGCGGCTCTATTGGCCGCTGCCTTCGTCGGGGCATTGGGCATAGGCAGCGTGAAAGCCGCCGAGTACGGCACCGGCCCCTGGCTCAAGGGCTACACCGACATTCTGGGCGGGGTCATTCCACCGCAGCCCGGACTCTATGTTCGCAACGACGCGTACCACTATCAAGGCGACGTCAGCGCGACCATCTTCGATGGCAGAGTTCAGCTCGGAGTCGAAGAAAAATACCTGGTCGACGTGCTGTCGCTGACATACGTCACGCCCCTCAAGATCCTCGGCGGCAGCTATGCCGTCAACGTGACGCCGACCGTGATGCAAATGGACGTCAATGTCGGCATCGGGCTGCCATCCGTCATCCTCCCGGTGGGGCCGGGCATCCCGACTGGACCGATCAGCATCACCCGTGGCGACACGACCGTCGCCCAGGGCGACACGGTGTTCTCGCCGCTGATCCTCGGCTGGCAACAAGGCAACTTCTATTGGAACTTCGCCTTGTTCGGATTCGCGCCCACCGGCGAATACAGCAAGAACGAGCTTGCCAATACCAGCCTCAATCATTGGGCCGTGATGCCGCGGCTCGCCGCCAGCTATTTCAATCCCAAGACCGGCTTCCAAGTCAGCGGCGCCGCCATCTATTCGTGGAACTTCGAGAACCCCGCCACCGACTACAAGACCGGCGAAATCCTGAACCTCGACGGGTCGATCACCAAGAACTTCGGCGCCCTCGGGGTCGGCGGCGTCGGCTACGCCATGATCCAGACCACGGGCGATAGCGGCGCGGGCGCGAGGCTTGGCTCGTTCGAATCGCGCGTCTATGGCGCTGGTCCCATTGTCACCTACACCCTTGGAGCCGGGACTCCGACCGCGCTTACCTTGATCGCCAAATGGTATGCCGAGTTCGACGCCCAGAACACCTTCGAGGGTAACACCGTCGACGTTGCCGCCACCTTCAGGTTCTGACCCTCGGTCGAGCACTGGCGTGATGTTGGCCTCAGGCTGATCTCCGCAGGGTCGTACTTTGTTCACGGGGCTAACGCATCGTCAGCAACTTGCTGCGATCTTGGCCCCCGACGCCCAGCCCACATCAGCTCACGAGGACATCATGGCCGGACCATCAAAGCGCCCCGCGGCGAAAGGACAACGGAGTGCGCCGCTTGGCGCCGCCGCGGCGACGCCTTTCCTTCACCTTGACACCGACCAGCCCTCTTACGGGCCGTCGCCAGCACCGCTTGCCGGGGCCGAGCTGCCGTCCTTCTGTTTTCACCTCGGCGCCGTCGCGGCAAAGACCTTCGATGGCGGCACGGCGAAGGAGGCGAACGTGGAGGGCTTCCCGGTCTCCGACAGGCTCGCCGATGTCTATATGACGCTTGAGCCCGGAGCCTTGCGCGAGCTGCACTGGCACGCCAATGCCGCCGAATGGGCCTATGTCATCGAGGGGCGCTGCCGCGTCACCACCATCGACCCGCTGGGGCTTTCGGAGGTTGTCGATTTCGGTCCGGGCGATGTCTGGTACTTCCCGCGCGGTCACGGCCATTCGATCCAGGGTATCGGCCCCGGGACCTGCACCTTCATCCTCGTCTTCGACAACGGCTATTTCTCCGAGTTCGGCACCTTCTCCATCAGCGATTGGCTTGGTCACACGCCCGCAGACGTGCTCGCCAGGAACTTCGGCCTACCGGCGTCAACCTTTGCCGACTTTCCCAAGAGCGAGGTCTATATCGCCACCGGACCGGTACCGGCGGCGCTGCCCCAGGAGCCGGCTCCAGGGTCGCTCAATCAGGTTCCGCTCACTCATCGCTACCAATTATTGGCGCAGGCGCCGGAGCGATTCACCGGGGGCACCATGCGCGTCGTCTCGGAGCGCGAGTTCCCGATCTCCTCGACCATGACCGGAGCGCTCCTCGTCATCAAGCCCGGCGGCTTGCGCGAGCTGCACTGGCACCCGAACGCCGCGGAGTGGCAATACTATCTCAAGGGCAATGGCCGCATGACCGTGTTCGGCTCTGATGGCCGCGCCCGCACCGACGACTTCGCCGCAGGTGACGTCGGCTACGTGCCGCAAGGCTTTGGCCACTATATCGAGAACACGGGCGATACCGACTTGGAGGTTGTCCTCGTTCTCAACAACGCGACCTATCAATCGATCTCCATCACCTCCTGGATGTCCTCGACCCCGGACCTCCTGCTCGCCACCAATTTCAAGGTGCCAGAGGCGACCTTCGCCGCCTTCCCGAGCGGCGAGGTGGTAATGCCGGAGCAGGACTGATCGCCGAGAGCGGCCCTCGGCCGCTCTCGCTTGCGATGTTTTGCCTCACAATGACGGGAATTGGTCCCGTCATTGACTGGCGAATCCGAATGTCTCCCTCGTTTCCCAATCAAACGTTGGTGTCTTTGCGTTCTGGCGTTCCCCGGCTAAGTTCCGGCTAAATCCTTGGCCCAAGCACGTCCGCCACAGAGGCGGACGTGAGCGGCGTCTTGACGTAAGATCGGGACCATGAACGCACAACGGAACGGCGGCGGCGATGCGCGCCGAGGTGATAAGGGCGTGACCGACGACGATACCTCGGTGGTGACGCCGGACCCTGACACCGCGGAAGAGTCCGCGGCGCCCCCGGACGAGCCTCGCCGGTCGCGCGGTGTTGGCAGGATCGTGTTTCTGCTTGTCGCTGCCGGGCTTGCGGGGCTGCTCTACTATTATTGGGGCTTTTGGGAGCAGTGGGACTGGTTCCAAGGCGCGAAGACGGAGGCAGCAGCCCCTCCACCGCCGGCTGTGACGGTCGCCAATCCCATCTCGAGAGAACTCATCGAGTGGAAGGATTTTACCGGCCAATTCGAGGCGGTCGATTTCGTCGACGTGCGCGCCCGCGTCAGCGGCTATCTCGAATCGATCCATTTCACCGACGGCCAGATTGTGAAGAAGGGCGACCTGCTCTTCGTCATCGAGCCGAAGCCCTTCGAGCTCGCCCTGGAATCAGCCAAGGCGCAACTCGCGGAAGCGGAAGCCAGTCTCGATCTCGCCAAGGCCCAGCTGCAGCGAACCTCGGAGTTGCGCAAGAAGGATTATGCCACCGTCGAGACCTATGACGAGCGGGTAGCGCAGGTGAACACGGCGACGGCGTCGCGGGATGCCGCCATTGCCGCGCTCGACCAAGCGCAGCTCAATCTCGACTACACCCGTGTGACCGCGCCGATCGCCGGCCGCGCCAGCCGTCATGAACTCAGCGTCGGCAATCTCGTGATCGGCGGCACTACCGGTACCCCGACCTTGCTCACCACCATCGTGTCGCTCGACCCGATCCACTTCTTCTTCAATGTTAGCGAGGCGGACGGCATGGCCTATAAGCGCCTCGTGGAGAAGGGCGAGATCCCGTCGGCCCGCGACGAGAAGAAGAAGGTGCAGGTCGAAGCCCAGCTCATTGACGAGACCGGTTGGCCGCTAAAGGGTGCGATCGACTTCGTCGACAACACTTACGACCGCTCGACCGGGACCATCCGCGTCCGCGCGGCATTCCCCAATCCGGATTATTTCATCACGCCCGGGCAGTTCGGGCGCATCCGCGTGCCGATGTCACAGCTTCATTCGGTGCTCCTCGTTCCTGACGCCGCGGTGGTCACCGATCAGTCGACCAAGATGCTGTTCAGCGTGGCGCCGGACGGCACCGTGGTGCCGAAGCCCGTCGAGCTTGGTCCGGTGGTCGATGGCAATCTCCGCATCGTCCGCAGCGGCATAACCAAAGACGACAATATCATCGTCGCCGGCCTTTTGCGGGCACGCCCGGGACAGAAGGTGACGCCGCAACAGGGCACGGTCGAACAAGCGGCGACACCGAAGCAATGACCGCGCGACTCCCCGGATAACGGCCTCATGAACATCTCGCATTTCTTCATCGACCGGCCGATCTTCGCTGCCGTCATTTCCATCATCATCACGCTGGTCGGCGGCATCGCCTATTTCTCTCTGCCCGTCGCCCAGTATCCGGAGATTGCGCCGCCGTCAGTCTCGGTGACCGCGAGCTATCCAGGTGCCTCCGCCGAGATCGTGGCCAAAACCGTGGCGACGCCGATCGAGCAGGAGGTCAACGGCGTCGACAACATGCTCTACATGACGTCGCAATCGACAAGCGACGGCGCCATGTCGCTCGCCGTGACCTTCAAGCTCGGCACCGACCTCGATACGGCGCAGGTTCTGGTGCAGAACCGCGTGGCCATCGCCCAGCCGCGCCTGCCTGAGGAGGTGCGCTCCATCGGCGTCACCGTGACCAAGCAGTCGCCGGATCTGATGATGGTGATCCACATCTACTCGCCCGACGATTCGCGCGATCAGCTTTACCTCTCCAACTACGCCACGCTGCACATCAAGGACGTGCTGTCGCGCATCGACGGCGTCGGCAACGTCACCATCTTCGGCGCGCGCGACTATTCCATGCGCATCTGGCTTGATCCGGAAAAGCTCGCCGTGCGCAACCTCACTGCCGGCGACGTGGTCGCGGCGCTGAGGGGCCAGAATGTGCAGGTGGCGGCCGGCGTCATCGATCAGCCGCCGGTGCCCAAGCCCGGCGCGTTCCAGCTCAACGTCGAGACCCAAGGGCGCCTCACGGATCCCGCGGAATTCGGCAATATCATTGTCAAGTCGGGCAACGACGGCAGGGTGGTCCGGGTCCACGACATCGCGAGAGTCGAGCTCGGGGCCGCCGACTACAACCGCAACGGTTATCTCGATGAGAAGGTCGCGGTGCCGCTCGGCATCTTCCAGCGGCCCGGCTCGAACGCGCTGGAAACTGCGGCGCAAGTCGAAGCGACGATGAAGGATCTATCACGGTCGTTTCCGCTCGGAGTCAAATACGACATCGTTTACAACCCGACGGTCTTCATCTCGCAATCCGTGGAAGCCGTGATTCGAACAATGTTCGAGGCCGTCATCCTCGTCGTGGTGGTGATCATCTTGTTCCTGCAGACCTGGCGCGCGTCCATCGTGCCTATCGTCGCCATCCCGGTGTCGCTGATCGGCACTTTCGCCATGCTCTCGGCGCTCGGTTACTCGCTCAATAATCTCTCTTTGTTCGGCCTCTTGCTCGCTATTGGCATCGTCGTCGACGACGCCATCGTCGTGGTGGAGAATGTCGAGCGCAACATCCGCGAGGGCTTGAGTCCGCGCGACGCCGCCTACAGGACCATGGAGGAGGTTGGCGGCGCGCTAATTGCCATCGCCTTGGTTCTGACCGCCGTGTTCATCCCCTCGGTGTTCCTCACTGGCATTCTCGGCCAGTTCTTCCGCCAGTTTGCCGTGACCATCGCCACCTCGACGGTGATCTCGCTGATCGTGTCGCTGACATTGAGTCCCGCGCTTTGCGCGCTCCTGTTCAAGCCGCACGAGCCACACCAGGGTCGGCAAAGCATCTTTGCGCGGCCGATCAACGCCTTCTTCCGCGGGTTCAATCGCGCCTTCGAATGGCTGTCGTCACGCTATGGCGGGCTGACCAGGCGGCTCGTGCGAGTCTCGCTGATCATGGTCATTATCTATCTCGGTCTGATCGGCTTCACGGTGTTCCAATTCACGCAAGCGCCGACCGGGTTCATCCCGCAGCAGGACCAGGGCTATCTCATCAACATCATCCAGCTGCCGCCCGGTGCCTCGCTCGCGCGCACCGACGAGGTCGCCCTGCGCGTCAACAAGCTGGTGCTGGGGACGCCCGGCGTCGCCCATACCGTTCCGATCGTGGGGCTCGACGGCGCCACCTTTACCAGCGCGCCGAACTCCGCCGTGATCTTCAGCCCGCTCGCCCCGTTTGATGAGCGCGCCAAGGAGGGTCTCAGCGCCGACAAGATCAGTCTCGAGCTCAACAAGAAATTCGCCGGCGTCGAGGACGCCTTGGTCATCAGCGTGTCACCGCCGCCCGTACGCGGCATCGGCACCACCGGCGGGTTCAAGCTGCAAATTCAAGACACCCATGGGGGTGAGTTGTCACAGCTGGAGGAGGTGGCGCAGTCGGTCGTCACGACTGCCAATCAAACGCCAGGCTTGAGCCGCGTCTTCACCACCTTCAACACCCGGACGCCGAAGATCTGGGCCGATATCGACCGCGTCCGCGCCGAGATGCTGGGGGTGAAGGCCGACGATGTGTTCCAGACGCTCGAGGTCTATCTCGGCTCGCAATATGTCAACGACTTCAACTTCCTCGGCCGCACCTACCGGGTCACCGCCCAGGCCGACGGCAAGTTCCGCCAGGACCTGCACTCGATTTCTGAGCTGAAGACCCGCAATTCCAAGGGCGAGATGGTGCCGCTCGGCTCCGTCGCCTCGTTCAGCAACATCACCGGCCCCTATCGCGTCGAGCATTTCAATCTGTTTCCTTCCGCCGCGGTGCAAGGCGGAACCTTGCCGGGCTACTCCACCGGCTATGGCCTCGCCGCCATGGACCGCATTGCCGCACAGTTGCTGCCCGACGGCTACGCCGCCGCCTGGACCGAGATCGCCTACCAGGAGCAGCTTGCCGGCAACACCGCCATCTACGTCTTCCTCGCTTCGGTGGTGTTCGTATTCCTCCTGCTCGCGGCGCAATATGAAAGCTGGTCGCTGCCGCTCGCCGTCATTCTGATCGTGCCGATGTGCCTGCTCGCCGCGGTGAGTGGCCTTTTGATGCGTGGCATGGACGTCAATATCCTGGCGCAGATCGGCTTCGTGGTTCTGATCGGTCTCGCGGCCAAGAACGCGATTCTGATCGTGGAGTTCGCGCGCCAGAACGAGGAGCACGGCGAGGATCGCTTCCAGGCTGCGTCCGAAGCCGCCCGCGTGCGCTTGCGTCCGATCCTGATGACCTCCTTCGCCTTCATTCTCGGCGTGCTGCCCCTCGTCATCGCCACGGGCGCCGGCGCCGAGATGCGCCAGTCGCTCGGCACCGCCGTGTTCTACGGCATGATCGGCGTCACTGTGTTCGGCCTGATCTTCACGCCGGTGTTCTACGTCGTGGTACGGAAATTCGCGGCCAAGCCTCGCGCCCATGGCAGTCGAGCGCAGGCTCCGGCCGAGTAGCGGCGCGGCTAATTGAGAGCTTGAGCGCCCGAAAGAGCGGCATGAATACGCCCGGCGACGCTTGCATGGCCGATATAGTCGGTGATCGCGTGGGGGTTGATGTCCTTGCCGTGGTGGACGTCCGCCACGTTCTCAATGCCGTCGGTGAAGGTACTGCCGTCCAAGCAGGCGTAAAGCGCTACGCAGTCTCGTTCGTCGGTGGCGTTGAGCCAACTGCGGACACCGGCGGGAACCTTGAGCAATGGCGGGCTCAGATGTGTCTTGACCGCGCCGATGCCGAGCGGTGAGCCGACCGTGACCAGAAGCGGCACCTCGGCGCCGCCCTCCACCTCGCGCAACAGCCGATAGGTGATGACCGAGCCTAGCGAATGAGCGACGATCACCGTGGGACCGCGCAACAAGGCGGGGCGAATGACGTCGTCGACCGCGTCTCGAATCTCCGGGCATGTGAGATAGGCATCAGCCTGCCGCGCGAAGTGAAGCGCAAGGCTGCCGAGTTCCGGAATGTCGCGATCGAGAATCCGTGCGATGCCGAGGACCCACTCCGAATGGGCCAGTTCGCTGCGCAGGACGTCTCGCTCGAGTTCGGCGCAGATGTGAATCTCGTCGATGCCCTTCTTGACCCCAATATCTCGCATCAGGGCCTGTTCCAGTCGCCCCAAGGACCCTCGCGCTTCAGCACACGAGGTCGCTTCCCTTCGCAGGCCGCCGTGCAGGTTCAGGATCAATTCGGCAAGCACCGCGCCGTAATAGGGCATCTCCAAAGCGTAGTCCGGCTTGGCGAGCCCGGCGCGGGCCCAGGCTGATAGCAGCGCGTCCTCCCACATCCGCTGCAATGCGGCGGGGGCCTTGTCCTCCTGATGAATACCGTGAACGAAGACGAGGCGCATCGGGCTCGCCGAACTTGGGTTCAGTCGCAACTTCGCCAGTAAAGTCGTGGTAGCGCCCCCCGCCATGCCGCGCACTAACATAGGTTAATGCTTTCGCCAGCGCCCAAGCCCTGCTTCATTCGCCGATGAGGCTAGGATAGACTCCAAAATATCTCGATAAGGCTAGCGCTTAGCGCGGTTAAGCGAGGTCTCGGCAGAACAGGACGGCGAGTTCATATGGGTCCGCGCAGCTTCATTGCCGTCATTCTCGCCCTGCTCGGCGCAGGCCTGCTCGGCCTATGGTATTGGGACAGCCCGCGCGAATACCGGCTGTTGATCGCGGCCGGCCAGCGCTCCGGCCACGCCTTCCAAATGGCGACGGCTCTTAAGCTCGTCACCGAGCGCCATTATCCCGAGCTCAGTGTCGAGGTGTTCGAGACGCGTGGCTCCTTGCATGACGCGAGCCTGCTCGATCAGGGCGCGGTGCAACTGGCGACGGTACAGGCCGACCAGACCTCGGGCCTCGAAGGCCGTCTCGTTGCCGAGCTTTACCCTGATAGCTTCCAGATCGTGGTGCGGCGGAATAGCGGCATCGACACCATCGGCGATCTCGTCGGCAAGCGCATCGCGCTGCCGCCGCAGAAAAGCGGCGAATATGAATCGTTCTGGTTCCTCGCCCATCATTACGATCTGCGCGAGAGCGACCTTAAGGTCTACACCGGCACCGAGCGCACTACCGACTGGCTGCTTCTCAACGGTGACGTCGATGCCCTGTTTCGCGTTCGCGCCCCCGGCGATGCCTCGATCCTCAATCTGATCCGGCGCATCGACGGCAAGGTGCTGCCAATCCCGCAGGCCGCGGCGCTCAGGCTCCAGCACCCGGCCTTCGAAGCCGGGGTGATCCCGCAAGGGTCCTATGTCGGGCGCCCGGCGATCCCCGAAAACGATCAGCCCACCATCTCGGTGAAGCAGCTTCTCGTCGCCCGCGCCGACGTGCCGGCGGAGGTCATCGCCAAGATCACCTCGGTGCTGTTCGAGCATCGGCGCGAGCTGATGGACATCATCCCGCTTGCCGGTGCCATCGCCGCGCCGCCGCGAAGCGGCGAGAGCTACGTGCCGATCCACGCCGGGGTGTGGGCCTTCTGGGATCGCGACAAGCCGACTTTCCTTCAGGAGAACGCCGAGGCGATTGCGCTGATGATCTCGATCGCGGTGATCATCACCTCGGCCTATCTGCAATGGGCGACGCGGCGGCGGAAGCGGGTCATGGACGCTTATAACCGCGAGCTGATGGATCTCGCCGGCCGCGCCCGCAGCGCGCCGGATTTCGAGATCCTCGACCGCTGCAATACCGACCTCGCCGCCTTCGTCGGGCGCATCGTCGAGGCCACCGAGAACGGCCGCATCAACGCTGCCGAGTTCACGCTGTTCAACTTCACCTACGATGCGGTCGAGGACGCGATCAAGGACCGCCAGCTCCAGCTTGAGCGCCTCGCCAAGGAGGACCGCAACAGGCCAGTGACGCGCGCGCCGGCGAGCGTCGCGGCGGGGCTGTAAGGAGCGAGCACGCCGAGCCATGGTCAAGCGGCTGCTAATGTGGATGATCGCCATCGCCGCGGGGGTGGCCGCGGCCATTGCCGGCGGCGACGCCGCCGAGCGCTATTTGCAGCAGACGGCGATCAGCGACGCCTTCTCGCGCTTGGGCCTGTTCCACGAGCTGCGTCGCGCCGCGCTCGAGGATTATCTGCAATCGATGGCCTCCGACGTGCGCGCCGCGAGCGAGAACCCGACGGTCGTCGACGCCGCTGAGAAGCTCGGCTTTGCCTGGTCCACGCTTGGGCCGGACGCCCGCAAGGTGCTGAGCCGCCAATATATCGACGAGAACCCATACCCCGCAGGGGAACGCGACAAGCTCGATGCCGTCGACGACATGTCCTATTACAGCCGTGACCACCGCGCGTTCCACGATTGGGCCAGGCGCTTCCGCAAGCATTT
The DNA here is from genome assembly GCA_963732955.1 of uncultured Alphaproteobacteria bacterium. Taxonomy (GTDB): domain Bacteria; phylum Pseudomonadota; class Alphaproteobacteria; order Rhizobiales; family Methyloligellaceae; genus Methyloceanibacter. The sequence continues at coordinate 829,120 of CAVTBH010000003.1, read as the reverse complement.
CGGCTATTACGACCTGTTCCTCATCAGCCCGCGGGGCGATGTGATCTACAGCGTGGCCAAGGAAACCGACTTCGCCACCAGTCTCAAGACCGGCCCCTACCGCGGAAGCCCGCTTGCCGAGGTGTTTCGCCGTGCCGTCGCCGATCCCGCCGAGGCGGTCACCTTTTCCGATTTCGCCCGCTACCCGCCGAGCGCTAATGCGCCGGCGGCCTTTGCTGGTCACGCGGTTTTGAAGGACGGCAAAGTCATCGGCGTCTTCGCCGTGCAGATCCCCTCGGAGCCCCTGAACGAGCTCATGCATTTCACCGCCGGCATGGGCGCCACGGGCGAGACCTATCTCGTCGGACCCGACCAGCTGATGCGCAGCCAGTCGCGCTTCACCGCGACGCCAACCTTGCTCGAAACCAAGGTCGATAACGCCTCGGTCCGTGACGGCGAGAAGGGCGGAAGCGGCGCGCACATCGTCGCCGACTATCGCGGCATCCCGGTTCTCTCGGTCTATGCGCCGGTCGACTTCGGCGGTCAGCCCTTCGTCCTGCTCGCCGAGATCGACGAGGCCGAGGTGCTGGGCGAGACCAAGCCGTGGCTCGTCTATGCCGCCGCGGCGCTGTCGGGGCTCGCGGCCGCGCTCCTCGTGTTGCTGCTGTTCCACATTTTCGCGCCGGCACGCCCCGCGCCGCGGGTGCAACACGCGAGTTGAGGGCGAGGGACGGCCCGCTACGGCACCAGCACCACGCGGAAGCGGGCGTCGCCGCTCATCATCCGCTCATAGGCCTCAGGCGCTTTGTCGAGGGGGAAGGTCTCGATCATCGGTTTGACGCCGGTGAGCGTGCTGAAGCGCATGGTGTCTTCGGAGTCCGCGGCTCTCCCCGAGGGCCAGCCGGCAACCGAGCGCCGCTTGCCGATGAGCTGAAGCGGCGTCACCTCGATGGGCTCTGGCGAGGCGCCGACCACGAGCAGCTTGCCGTCGATGCCAAGGCCCTCGATCAATGGCGTCATCGCCTTGGCGCTGGTCACGGTCGCCAGGATCACCTTGGCGCCGCCAAGCTCGTTCAGCGCCTTGGCGGCATCCTCGGCCTTGCTGTCGATGTAGCGATGCGCCCCAAGCTTCAGCGCCAGCGCCTTCTTGTCAGGCCCGCGCGCGATGGCGATGGTGTGGAAACCCATCTTCGCCGCGAATTGCACGCCGAGATGACCGAGGCCGCCGATGCCGAGGATCGCTACCACATCGCCGGCCTTCGCGCCGGAATGGCGCAGCGAATTATAGGTGGTGATGCCGGCGCACAGGAGCGGCGCTGCTTCGAGGGCATCGAGATCGTAGGGAATGGCCGCGAGCGCCTCGTGCGGCGCCACCATGTAGTCGGCATAGCCGCCGTCATAAGCGATCCCCGGAACTTGGCCTTTGACGCAAGTAATGAAATCGCCGCGCCGGCAATTTATGCACACGCCGCAATGACCGCCATGCCAGCCGACGCCGACGCGCTGGCCGACTTGCCACTCGGTGACGCCGTCGCCGAGGGCGTCAACACGACCCGCGATCTCATGGCCCGGCACCCGCGGATAGTTGATACCGGGGAAGTGGCCCTCGACGGTAAAAGAGTCGCTATGACAGATGCCGCAGGCATCGACTTTGATGCGCACCTTGCCGGCACCAGGCTCCGGCATCTCGCGCTCGACGATTTTGAGTTTGGCTCCTGGTTCACGCACTTCGACCGCACGCATGGCTACCTCCCGAAACTCCCGTCAGCCGAAAATATGGCTGGCGATGACGCCGTTGAAAATCGATTGCACCGCGATTGCGGCGAGCAGAACGCCGAACACGCGCACCACGACCTTGCGCGCCGTGAGCCCCATCAGATGATGAACCTCTTGCGCCAGCAGCAGGAAAGCAAGGGTGACCAGCATCACCGCAAGGATGGCGAGGACGACGGCGGCGAGAAGCTTGGGGTCGCCCCTGGTGCCCGCGGCAAGAACAATCGCCGAGGTCATGGCGCCCGGCCCCGCTAAGAGCGGCGTCGCCATGGGAAACACGGTGATCTCGGCATGATGCTCGGCCTTGCTCTCCGCCTCTTCGCTCTCCTTCGCCGACAGCTTGGCGGGTGAGGGACGGCTCGACAGCGTCATGTCCAGCGCGATGATGAGAAGGATGATGCCGCCGGCGACCTGGAGTGCCGGCAGCGACACGCCGAGCTGGGTCAGGATCGGCTGGCCGAACAGCGCGAACACGAGCACGATCAGCGTGGCGATGGCCACCGCCTTGAGCGAGATCGCGCGGCGCTCGGCCCGCGTGGCATTCGGCGTCAGCGTCGCGAGCAGCACGGCGGAATCGATCGGTCCAATCACCGCGAAGAAGGTGGTAAAGGCCGTGAGCGCGGTTTCGAGCATGGAGCGTGGCCGGGGACGGTACTGGAGAGGGAGGGGTCTTAGCACTTTTTGATCCTTCCCACGAACCGCGCCCGGGGCCCCAAAACGCGGCCTCGACGCTGGATCGACCTTGGTTCCCATGCCACATTGGGGGCGGCGAAACGGGCGCGCGTGTTGAGGCGATCTTGCCATGGCTGAATTGTCAGAGCGGCACGAAGTCAGGCTCCGCGGCAAGGACAAGACCATCACCTTCATCGCCGATTCCGACGATGGGCGCCTTGTCATTCGCCAGGAGAACGACGGCAAAAAAGCGAAGGACGTGTGCGCCATCACCTTGTCCGACCCTGATGAGCTCAGAGGGTTTTTCAAGGGGCTGAGACGCATAATGGCCTCGCTCGGTGTTTCGGTTGAGCCCGAAGGATCGCTGCCGTCAAAGCCGAAGTCGCTTGCCGCGCCGAAGCGCGATGACGCCGCGCCAAAGCGTGACGACACGACGCCGGAGCGGGAGGCCATCATCGCCGAGGCCCGGCAGCGAAACCCGCAGGCCTTTGCGCCATGGACCAGGGAGGAAGAGGAGGACGTGCGTCGGCTTTACGAGGCGGGCAAGACCATCGAGGCGATCGCCCGCATGCAAAAGCGCTCCCCGCGTGCGATCGAGCTGCGCCTGCAACGGCTCGGTCTGTTGCCTCCCTCTTAGGCTCTCGCGGCAATTAGCGCATAAATCTTAGGCGGCGAGAGGCGTTGCCCATTCCGGCGGCATGAGCTTAAGATCATGGAGCAAAATGAGTAATTAGCGCGACCGCGGCAGGGACCAGGGTTGCTGAACCGAACCGGACAGGGCGATTTGCCGAGGACTGAAAAAGTTGATGAGCAGGTGCGCGACGAACCGCCGGCACCGTCGCGCCGATTTTTCGATGAGATGCGTGGCCCCGATGGCAAGGTGCGGCCGGCCTATGCCGACCTTGCCCGGCTCCTCGACAATCTGTCGATGGAATCCCTCGTCACCAAGCAGAAGGCGGCCGAGGAGATTTTCCGCCGCCTCGGCATCACCTTTGCCGTCTATGGCGAAGGCGGCTCGACCGAGCGGCTGATCCCCTTCGACCTCATTCCCCGCATCATCGATCGCAGCGAATGGGACCTGGTCGAGAAGGGCTGCATCCAGCGCGTGAAGGCGATCAACACCTTTCTCTACGACATCTATCACGACCAGGAGATCATCAGGGCGGGCCTAGTGCCGCCGGAGTTCGTGCTCATGAACCCGGCCTACCGCCCAGAGATGCATGGCATCGAGCCGCCGAACCGCGTCTACGCTCACATTGCGGGCATCGACCTGATCCGCACCGGCGAGCGCGATTTCTTTGTGCTCGAGGATAATGTGCGCACGCCGTCCGGCGTGTCCTATCTGCTCGAGAACCGCGAAATCATGATGCGGTTGTTCCCCGAGGCCTTCGACACCCAAGGCATCTCTCCCGTCGGCAACTATTCCGAGCGGCTCTTGGAGAATTTGCGCGCGGTGGCCCCGGGTGGCGCCGACGATCCCGTGGTCGTGCTGTTGACGCCGGGCCGTTACAACAGCGCCTATTTCGAGCATGTGTTCCTCGCCGAGCAGATGGGTATCGAGCTGGTTGAGGGCGGCGACCTGTTCGTGCGCGACGGCCACGTCTGGGCGCGTACCACCGAAGGTCCGGTCAAGGTCGACGTCATCTACCGGCGCGTCGATGACGCATTCATGGATCCGCTCGCCTTCGACGCGAGCTCGATGCTTGGCGTGCCGGGCCTGCTTTCCGTGGTGCGTTCGGGCAGGGTGGCGCTTGCCAATGCGCTCGGCACCGGCGTCGCCGACGACAAGGCCATGTATTGCTACGTGCCGCGCATGATCGAGTTCTATCTCGGCGAGCACGCCATCCTGAACAACGTCCACACCTATATGCTTCGCGACCCGAAGCAGTGTCAGCATGTGCTCAACAATCTCCACAACCTCGTGGTCAAGGAGGTGCAGGGGTCCGGCGGCTACGGCATGCTCATCGGCCCGGCCTCGACCGCTGAGGAGCGTGAGGCCTATAAAGCGCGTGTGCTGCAGAATCCCGCCAACTACATCGCCCAACCGACGCTGGCGCTGTCCACCGCTCCGACCCTTGTCGATGGCGAGATCGTGCCGCGCCACGTCGATCTCCGTCCCTTCGTGCTCTCGGGCAAGGAGACCAGCCTGATCGCCGGCGGCCTCACCCGCGTCGCCCTGGTTAAGGGTTCCCTCGTGGTCAATTCGAGCCAAGGCGGCGGCACCAAGGATACTTGGGTCCTGGAGCGGCCCGCATGCTGAGCCGGAGCGCCGAGAACCTGTTCTGGATGGCGCGCAACATGGAGCGCACCGAAAACACCGCGCGTATGCTCGATGTTAGCTTTCGCATGTCGCTGCTGCCGTCGAGCATCGACAAGGAGGCGCTCCATTTTGAGCCCATCCTCGCCATCGCGCCGGGCTCGGGAAGCTTCCATGACCTCTATGACGAGCTCAATCACGAGACCATCGTACGCTATGTCGCGCTCGAGCCCGAGAACGGCGGCAGCATCTGGTCGCTGATCCGCCAAGCGCGGGAAAACGCCCGCGCCCAGCGCTCCTCGATCTCAAGTGAGGCCTGGGAAAGCCTCAACTCCACTTGGCTCGAGGTCCAGAATCTCGACCTTCAAGGCCTGAAGCGGTGGGGCTATCGCGACTTCTTCGACTGGGTGAAGGAGCGCTCGCATTTGTTTCGTGGCGTCGTGTTCGGCACCATGCTGCATGACGACGCCTTCCGCTTTATCAGGGTCGGCACCTTCATCGAGCGCGCCGACAACACCGCGCGCATCCTCGACGTGAAGTATCACGTGCTGTTGCCGGACGGCGAACAAGTCGGCGGCTTCGTCGACTACTATCAGTGGGGCGCGCTGCTGCGCTCGGTCGGTGCGTTCCGCGCCTATCGCAAGGTGTATCACGATACCGTCTACCCCTGGCGCATCGCCGAGTTGCTCATCCTGCGCGAGGACATGCCGCGCTCGCTGCACCATTGCTACGGCAATCTGAGCGGCACCTTGGACGAGCTGGCCGGCAAGAAGCAGCTGGAATGCCGCAGGCTCGCTGGACAGACCTACGCCAGCCTCAAATTCGGACGCATCGATCGGATCTTGCCCGCTGGCCTGCACGAATTCCTGTCGTCCTTCATCGTCTCGAACAGCGCTCTTGGCGTGCAAATTCAGGAGGACTTCCTGATGCTGCCCACGGCGATGGTCATGTCTGGAGCGGCGTAACGCGATGCTGGTCTGGATCGAGCATTCGACAGCCTACGCCTATAGCGAGCCGCTGCTCTCGAGCACGCAATATCTCCGCATGACCCCGCTATCTGGCAGCACGCAGGCCGTCGAGACCTGGAAGGTGAGTTGCCCAGGCGCGCTCATGAACGAGTGGCACGACCAGTACGGCAATTGCTGCCACACCTTGACCATCGCCCATCCGGTGGATGAGCTGTCAATCAGGGTCAGCGGCCTGGTGCGCACGCGCGATACCAACGGGGTCGTGGGATTCGCGTCGGCCGAGCTTCCCCTTGGCCTTTACCTTCGCTACACGCCCTATACCGCCTGCTCGAAACCGATTCGCGATTACGCCGCCCGGTTCAGCGCCGCCGTCGACCACGACGTCATCGCGGCGCTGCACGAGATCATGTCTGCCATCGCCGACGACGTCGAATATAGCCCCGGCGATACCCACGTGCACACCACCGGCGCCGAGGCGCTGCAGCAGGGCAGCGGCGTCTGCCAGGACCACGCCCACATCTTCTGCGCCGTATGCCGCACCCTTGGGATCCCGGCACGCTATGTCAGCGGCTACCTGTCTCAAGGCAGCGGGCACCAGGCCCATGCCGCGAGCCACGCCTGGGCAGACGCCTATGTTGACCATCTGGGCTGGGTGAGCTTCGATCCCTCCAACCGTACCTGTGCCACCGAGTTGCATATCCGAACCGCCACCGGTCTCGATTATGCGGAGGCCTGTCCGAGCAGGGGTGTCCGCAGCGGCGGTGGCGTAGAGACCATGACCTTCTCAGTGATGTTTCCGAGTCAGCAACAACAAGCTCAATCTCAATAGGGGCATCCGGTGACTTATTGCGTCGGCATCCTGCTCAATGAGGGGGTCGTGCTCGCGTCGGACTCGCGCACCAACGCGGGTATCGATCGCGTCTCCACCTTCCGCAAGATGCATATCCTGGAGAAGCCTGGAGAACGCTTTTTTGCGCTTTTGACCGCTGGCAACCTGTCCTTGACCCAAGGAGTCATGAGCCTCCTTGGCGAATGGCTCGGCAACGAGGACCCGGAGAAGGACCTCTGGGCCGTCGGCTCCATGTTCGCGGCGGCGCGGGCCGTGGGTGCGGCCGTCCGCGAGATGCACGAGGTCGACGGCGGCTATCTACAGCAGCGCGACGATATCGATTTCAGCGCCTCGTTCATTCTGGCCGGCCAGGTCAGGGGCGGACAGCTCAGGTTGTTTCTGATCTACGACGCCGGCAACTTCATCGAGGCCATGGGCGATACCATCTACTTCCAGATCGGCGAGGTGAAGTACGGGAAGCCGATCCTCGACCGCATCATTCAGCCGAGCACGAGCCTGAACGCCGCGGTGAAGTGCGCGCTGATCTCCTTCGATTCGACCATGCGCTCGAATGTCTCGGTGGGCCCGCCGATCGACCTTCTGGTCTATCGGCGGGATTCCATGAGCCCTGGCTTCTCCATCAGGCTCGAAGGATCGGACCCATACCTCCGCTCCATCCGTGAGGCTTGGGGATCGGCGCTGCACAAGGCCTTCGAGGAAACCGTTCCCGATCCCGGCTGGAAGCTCTAGGTCATGGGCGCTTAGGACGCCCCCCTGAGCAGATCCCGGATTGGTCGTGACCGCAAGGACACGGCCTGCCGATAACTCCCTCCGGTTGCCGGGATTTGCTTTGCAAACCATCCGCGCATCGGTCTTACTAGGGCGAGGGGAAGGAATCGCGTCAAGGGTGAGTTGGGCATCAAACCACTCGATCGATCGGGCGGCTCTGATATTTGCGTCCCGATCAAGGAAGGTTGCGATGCGACATTTCCCGATCCTTGCTGTTGGTTTGTTGATTGCTGTGCCCGCGGCCACGGCTGAGATGCTGCCGGCCTACGATCCGCTTGAAATCTGCTCGTACATCGCCGGCACCTCGGCGCGGCAAGAGCTCATCATGCGCGGCTGCCTGGATTTTCAGGAGCGGACCCGGAAGGAAGTGTCGCTGGTTTGGGACCAGCTCCCGCAGCCGGTGCAGGAATCGTGCAGCACAGCCGCTGAAGCGAGCGGAGACTACTGGAAGCTGAAAAGCTGCATCGACCGCGAAGTCGAAGCAGCGGCAGGGCGTTAGCCTCAGGCTTGAAGGCGAGGCCAGGGCCGTCTCACCCGGCCTTAAAGCCTACTCCACGATCATCGCTGTCAGCGTCTCGAGGCGGTCGGCCTCCTCGGCAGGTTTGTCCCAGCGGATGCGGTGGATGCGGGGGAAGCGCATGGCCACCCCTGACTTGTGCCGGGTGGAGCGGTGCACTGAATCGAACGCGACTTCGAACACGAGCTTCGGCTCGACCTGGCGCACTGGGCCGAATGCGTCGACGGTGTGATTGCGGACGAAGGCGTCGAGCTCGCGCAATTCCTCGTCGGTAAAGCCGAAATAGGATTTGCCCACGGGCACCAGCTCCGGTTCGCCGTCCTCCCCCTCGCGCCAGGCACCAAAGGTGTAGTCGGAATAGTATGAGGAGCGCTTGCCGCTGCCGCGTTGGGCGTACATCAGCACGGCATCGAGCGTGAGTGGCGCCCGCTTCCATTTGAACCAATGGCCCTTTGGGCGCCCGGCGAGATAAGGGCTCGAGCGGCGCTTCAGCATCAGACCTTCGATGCCGGTCTCTCGTGCTCCGGCCCACAGCCGCTCGAGCTCGGCGACCGATGAGAACGCGAGCATGGCTGAGACATCGGTGCGCGGCGGCCGTGCCTTCGCGTGCCACGCTTCGAGCCTGGCGCGGCGCTCGATGAAGGGGAGGGGCCGGAGATCCTCCTCGCCTTCGAACAGCATGTCATAGAGGCGGATATGCGCCGGGAAGGATTTCAGCATGCGCGGCGTGACGGCCTTGCGGTTGAGGCGTTGCTGGAGATCGTTGAAGGGCGCGACCTCGGTGCCGCGCATCACCAGAAGCTCCCCGTCGAGCACCACGCCCCGGGACAGCCCCTCGACCACGTCCGGGAAGCTTCCCGAGATGTCGTCGCCGGTGCGCGAGAAGAGCCGCGGTTCGCCACCCTGGTTCGCCGCCTGGACGCGAATGCCGTCCCATTTCCACTCGGCGACGAAGTCCTTGGGGTCGATCGCGGCAAGCTCCTTGTCCTCGATCTGATGCGACAGCATCAGCGGCCGGAACGTTGGGCGGGTCCCCACTTCGGGGCGGGGGGCAGCGCCAGAGAGCCAGGCGAACAGCGCGCCATAGGGTGGATGCACGCCGTGCCAGACCTCTTCGATCTCGGCGAGCGGCTTCCCCGACCATTCGGCAAGTGCGGTCTTGGCGAGCCGCGCCGAGACGCCGACCCGAAGCGCTCCGGTCATGAGTTTGAGCAGGGCCCAGCGGCCAGTGGCATCGAGGCCGTCAAGCCAGCCCGACAGCAGTCGCGGCACTTCGGTGGGGGCGCTGAGGCGGAGCGTCTGCACCACGTCGTCGAGCTTCGGCGCTTCGGCATCGCTCCCGCCTCCCGGCCACAACAGCGCGATGGTCTCCGCGGTGTCGCCGACATAATCGCGGGAGAGGCCGAACAGGATCGGGTCGACCCGCGGCTCGATCAGTTCGCCTAGGATGCGGCGTAGCGGCAGGCGGAAGAACAATCCGTCGGTGAGTGCCGCCAAGGCCCAGCCGCGGTCCGGGTCCGGCGTCACGGCGAAGTAGTCGGCAAGGAGCCGCAGCTTGTCGTTTCGCGACGGCGTATAGGCCAGTCGGTCGAGGAGTTCAGCGAAAGCCTTCACTGGTCCTCATCCTCCCGGCCGATCAGGGCCAGCGACCGACCGCGCCGGCCGGTGGACTGGATGTGATAGAGGAGCGCGTCTTCGCGTCCGTGAGTGACCCAGATTTCCTCGGCGCTGGTCTCTTCGATGGTCCGCGTTAATTCGCCCCAGTCGGCGTGATCGGAGATCACGAGGGGTAGCTCGACGCCCCGTTGGCGGGCGCGGGCGCGGACCCGCATCCAGCCCGAGGCGAAAGCGGTTAACGCGTCCGGCAGGCGCCTCGACCAGCGATCCGAGATCGCCGACGGCGGCGCGAGCACGATGGCGCCTCTCATCTCCTCCCGCGGCGCGCCGGTCGCGGCCTTCAACGCTCCGAGCGGGACGCCACAGCGTTCATAGACCTCGCAGCACGAGGCCAGCGCACCATGGAGATAGATCGGCTCGGTGTAGCCCGCCTCACGCAACATGGCGATCAGGCGCTGGCATTTGCCGAGCCCGTAGACGCCGACCACATGGGCGCGCTCGGGAAATTGGCGCAGCGATTTGAGCAGCTTTGACACCTCGTCTTTGGCGTCGCCATGGCTGAACACCGGGAGCGCAAAGGTGGCCTCGGTGACGAACAGGTCGCAGGGCACGACTTCATAAGGCGTGGTGGTCGGGTCGGTGGCACGCTTGTAGTCCCCGGAGATCACCGCACGGCGCCCCTTCCACTCGATCACCACTTGCGCGCTGCCGAGCACATGGCCGGCTGGAGCCAGGCGCAGCGTCACCTCGCCGACAGCGATGGTCTCGCCATAAGCGAGGCTCTGGGTGCCCGCGCTCGCGGCCGTTCCAAGCCGGGCGATCATCAGGGCGAGCGTCTCCGGCGTCGCGAGCACATGCTCGTGCCCGGGGCGCGCATGATCGGAATGCGCGTGCGTGATGACCGCACGAGAGACCGCGGCGTGCGGGTCGACATGGAAATCACCGGGACGGCAGTAAAGACCGCGCGCGTCGACGGTGAGCCAGGAATCGAACTGTTCAGCTTTCATGAGAGGCTGTGGTGAACAAAGCACGTTTTTCGCGGCCGAAAAGCGCGGAGTTCAAACTTTGCGTGTATAGTGTAGTTGCGCTCGCTAAGATTGCTCAACTTTTCGTCGTGTTTTAATCGAGTGTGCTGCATAGTGAAAGTGATGTGGCGGGCGGGTGGTCGCCTTGGGGGGTCGCGTCGAACAGGACCGAGTTGGGATCGTCGGGTTGGCGTTGGTCGCTAGCCTGGCGGCGGCGTTCTTGACGCCGATCGCGGCCAGTGCTGGCTCTGACGACCCCCATGCAGAGATCTTCACCGGGGTCGAGGCCAGCAACAACGCTGTCAGCGGTTATTTGGGCGGCGGCTACGCATTCGGCAAGGGACTCTGTGAGCCAGGCTGGCGGCTGCGTGCGGTCGGTAGCCTTGGCCGCTACGACTACCAGGGCACCTTGTTTGGCGGCGGCACGGACCTCGACACCACCTTTGACGGCGAGGCGAGTTTCGCCGCCGTGCTCGTCGGCTATCAGATCCGTCGCGGCAACCTCACTCTTAAACTCTTCGCTGGCGCCGAAGCCGAGGACCAGGACATCTCCCCGCGCGACCCACGCAATAGCGTGCAAGGCAGCGCCGTCGGCATGAGGGTTAAAGCCGAGAGTTGGTTCGACCTCTCGCCCGCATGGTTTGCCTCTGTCGATGCCGCCTATGGCACCGCGTTCCAGGAGTATTGGAGCCTTGCCCGTCTCGGCTGGCGGCTGCGGCCGAATCTCAGCGCTCGGGCTTGAAGGCGGCGCCCTCGGCAATGAGGAGTACGACGCCGGACGCGGCGGCGGGTTTGTCCGAGTGAACCTCCGCCGCGTGGAGATGACGCTCTCCGGAGGCTTTACCGGCAACTATCTTGAGGACGATCCGAGCGGCTATGTCACGCTCGGCCTCTATCGCGCCTTTTGAGAGTCAAAAAAAAATCGCACTGCCGGCCCCGCCCCGGCAGTGCTTCGCCTCATCGGCATGGCGTCCGTCGAAAGTCGCGGCTCGCCCGTTGGTCGTGCATTCTGTGCCAGAGAGGCGTCCCGAAGTGGCTTCGAGCGTGAATCTCTCCGAAGCTCAGGATGACGCAACGACGAACCCAAAGCAAACGGGAGTTCGCTTCCACCCTCACTTTCTTGTCGATGGTGTGAATAGTCGTCGTCCGGGCACGTCACCGCCTCAAGGCGCGAAGCGCGGACAAAAGGCTGAGGCCCGGAAGGCGCTTGGCCGTCGTGTTGACGAGAAATTCGCAAGGCGCTCAGAGCCATAGGCACAGCGGCGATCGCGGCGCGAGAGACAGGGTAACTTCAAGCGGGATCGGCGGCAGGGACATTGCCATCACATTGGGCGGCAATGGTTTTGTGGCAGTTCGGTGACAGCACAAGTCCCTGCGAGATGGCGCTTTCAACGCCGTGACAATAACGACAGGAGTGCCGCCGTCAATTTGGCGGCGGCGGCGCCTTATCGGGCGGATTCGGCACCGTGCCGGTCTCGCCTTGGGCGGTCGAGGCTTGCTCCTTCCAGGCCTGGAAGCGCTTGCCAAGCTCCTCGCCATGCGTGCTCCACCAGGCTTCATCGAACTTCAGCGCCTTCTGGAAGTTGTCGGGCGCGGTCGGCAGGAAGCTCTTCATTTCGATGCCGATCTTGGGATGCTTGCCGACGAGGGCGATTGCGGATTTACGCATCGGCCCATAGGCGATCAGCTCGGCTTGCGCCGCCATGTGTGCCGGCTCAGTGGCAAAGGCGATGAAGCGCTTTGCCTCGTCCTTGTTTTTGGCCGCCTTCGGGATCGCCCAAAGATCGAGATCGTAGATCTGGCCCTCCCACAACACATCGATACGCTGGCGCGCGGCTAACGCTGCCCGAAAGATCCGGCCACTATAGCCGGCGGCCATCGCCGCCTTGCCCTCGATCAGCCAGCTGATCGGCTCCTTGGCCTTGTCCCACCACAGGATCTCGGGCTTGATCTTGTCGAGTGCGGCGAAGGCGCGGTCGGCGCCCTCTGTGGTGCCGAGCTCCTGATAGACATTCCCCGGCTCGACGCCGTCGGCGAGGAGAGCAAGCTCGAGCGTGTAGCGCGGCCCGTCGGGAAGCGCCCGCTTGCCGGGAAAGCGCTTGAGGTCGAGGAGATCGGCGATCTTGGATGGCTTCGCCTTGGTAAAGGCATGGCGGTCGAAGGCGAGCGCCGCCGACCAGGCCACGCTGGCAACCCCGCAGGGGGTCAGGCCCCCGGCGAGGAAGTCATCGGACGCGCTTGTCCCGGAGGGGGCGGGATCGAGCATGGAGACTTCCATGGTCTCCAGTAGCCCGTCGTGGCAGAGCGTATCCAGTGCGCCGGCGGAGAGATCGACGACATCGATCGGCGAGGCACTGTCTCCGATCTTGTCCTTGATCGCCGAGACCGTGCCGTCATAGGTCTCGGTCTTGATCTTGACGCCCGTCTTCGCCGTGAAGGGCTCGAAATAGGCGACGTCCTGGGATTGGCCATAGGCGCCGCCCCAGGTGGCGATGGCGAGCGTGGCGCCGCTGCCGGTCGCCGCAGGCGCGTCCTCGGCGCGCGCGTGGAAGCCTGCGGCAATCATCAACCCTGCCACTGCGAGCAGCCCGAAGAGCCTGGTGACGACCCCGAGCAGATCACGGGAGGAGCGGTATCGTGGCGCAATCCTGATCATGTTGTCCTGGGCGAAAGCGTCTCCGCCGGAAGTCAGTGTGGCAAGGCGCCGGTAGAAGGCGGTTGCAGCGCGCCTTCGCCCAGCGTCGGCCGGTCCGCTCTGCGGATCGTTGGCTCAAGCAGCGGACCGCGAATCGAAACCTTGGTCTTGTCCTGCTCGGTCAGCTGCGACGTCTTCGCCCCTTCAATATCGTCCGCGACCGACAGGTTCCAATCGAGTGTCTGGTTCGGCAGATCGACGGTGCCGCCACCGGAGATACTGCCTTGCGCCGTTCGCATGGTCACGGAGGCGCATCGGATCACGCCGGCGATGACGCGGCAATCCGCGTCGAGCTGGCTGAATTGACTGCCATTGTCGCCGCTCCAGCCATTCTCCTCAAGCGGCGTTGTCGCGGCGAGAAGATGGCTGAGGTCGACCGGGACGCTGCCGTCCTTGACCGCGAGCACGAGCGTCCCCGTAAGCGTGCGTGAGAAGTCCGCAAGCGTCTCGCCTGCGGTTGAAAGCTCGGCTTTGACCGCGCCTGTCCCCTTCAGCGGCAGGTTCACGCCGAAAGCTTCGAGACAGCTGTCGAGGGAAATATCCGTGAGGTTGGCGACGACGTCCATCGGCGTCGTGGTCTCTTCAAGGTCGACGTTGACACGGCCCTCGGCAGAGCCGCCGCACAGTTCAAGCTCGCCGATCTCGCCGGAAACGACACCGTCCTTCGCCGAGATGGTGAAGCCGCCGCGGCCAAGCTTGAGCGTGCCGGCTTCGATCTCGGCGGCGGAAATGCGCAGGTCCGCATCGAAATATCGCGCCAGCGCGCCATCGAGCAAAGGCGCCTTCGCCGGCGCGCTCACTTCCGCGTGCGGCATGCTCTTGCCGAGATAGGGGTCAAGCACCAGGCGGCCGAAGGCGAGCGTGCCTTCGAACCGCGGTCGCGGCGGCTTGGTCGTGACCGCGAGCAGGCCGATGGCCTTGTTGCCGTCGATCGTGAAGGTTCCGTCGTCGAACGTCAGACTCGGGCCGCTCAAGTGGAACGCTCCGGCGGCGGTGAATGTCTTGAGGCTCTCGCCGTCAGGCAGCCTGACGCCAGTCCATCGCAGAAACTTGCGTAAGTCGTCGATCTCGGTCTCGAGCTCGCCGTCGAGCTTGAACTCTGTTTGGTAGGAGGCGTTGCCCGAAATCTTCGCTTGGATCAGCTTGGAATCGAGGGCAACACGCACCGGAATGCTTTCTGCGGCCGCACTCATGCTGGGGGAACCCGTCTCGACGGTATAGCGTATCGTCGCATCCCTGAACGCGAAGGAGCCGAAGCCCGAAATGGCACCGGTATCCTCGCTGACGTCGAGATGGGCGTAGATGTCCTTGATCGAGCCGCTGTGGCGGCCGAGCTTGATGCGGCCCTTGCGTACATGAAGAGCGCGCACGGGAGCATCTGCGAGCAGCTTTGACATCTCGATTTCGGCGGCCTGGGGCGACACGGGCAGCGTCCCGTCGCGGAGCGTGATCCTCGGCTTCAACAGCCTGAGCGCATCGATGGCGACTCCGCCGCGCAACAGATCGACGAGATTGAGCGAGACCTTCGCCTCCTTGACCTCGATGGATTGCACCTGGGGCAGGCGCTCGCTGCCCTGAACCCGCAATTCCCCCCGAACCGAAGCGTCCGGGAAGAAGCTGACCCGGACTGGGCCTACGAACTTCACCTGACCCTCGGTCCAGCGGGACAGTTCGCTCGCGACGAGATCGCTGAACCGCGACGTGTCGCCGATCAGGAATGGAAACACCGCGATGCTTGGAAGCAGAACCGCAAGTAGGCCAAACAGAAGCCATCGCCATGGAAACTGGGTAGGCTTCATGCCGTCCGATCACCCCGCAAAAAACGCCCTCCAGCAAGGAGTGGCGTCACCCTTCCGCCGCACCCCAAGGCCCCAGCCCTTTTAGCCCGATTGTCCGCCGATAGCGAGCCCGGGCTATCGGATTTTACTGGGTTATTAAAAGGCCAGAGGCCTCTTCCCCGGCTTCGGCAGCCACTCCGCGCCGGCCTAGAGAGGCGCCCGGGCGCCCTGCGACAATCATGCCGTGGAGCAGAACGACCGGCGCTAGGCTCGCCACCACGATCGTTAACGCCGAGAGACCCGCTTCCTCGTAGCGATAGAGCGAGGCGAGCGTGAACACATGCGTCGCCAGCGTGTCGAAATTGAACGGCCTGAGCAACAATGTCGCCGGCAGCTCCTTCATGGAATTGACGAAGACGAGAAGTGCGGCGGCGCCAAGGGCCGGACGCAACAGCGGCAGATGCACCCGCCACAAGGTTTCGCTGATAGTGGCGCCGAGCGTCCGCGCCGCGGCATCGGTGTTACGCGAGATCTTGCTCAAGCCGGCTTCCACGGCGCCGAAGGACGCTGCGAGAAAACGGATAGTGTAGGCGAGCACCAGAGCGAAGGCGCTTCCCGACAGCAAGAGACCGGTCGGCAGCCCGAACAGCGAGCGCATGAGGGTATCGATGCCGTTGTCGAGGCTGGCGAGGGGAATGAGGAGCCCGATCGCGAGCACGGTGCCGGGAACCGCGTAGCTGATGGCGGGCACGGCGCTCAAGACGTGGATGAGCTTCGACCGCGTCTGCCGCCGCGCATAGCCGAGCGCCACGGCGAAGACGACGGCGAGACAGGCGGCGGCTGCCGACAGCAACAGGCTGTTGACCGCGGCGCGCCAGAACTCTGGCGAGAGCCCGGCCGCGACATGGACCGCGGCGTTGCGCACGAGGACGGAGGCCGGAATGAAGAATCCGAACAGAAGAGGGAGGGCGCAGGCGAGGAAGGCAAGCGCGCCTGATGCACCCTGAAGCGACTCCTCGGGGAGATGCCGATAGCGGCCGGTGGTGTGGTGAAAGCGACGGCCTGCCCGCATCGCCCGCTCGATGCCTAGCACCGCGAACACGAAGGCGAGCATGATGCAGGCGATTTGCGCCGCGCCGGCAAGGCTGTTGCGGTCGAGCCAGGTGTCGTAGACGGCGACGGTGAGCGTCTTCACCCCGAAGAATTCCACCGCACCGATGTCGTTCAGTGTCTCCATCAGGGCCAGCGCAACGCCGGCGGCGAGCGCCGGCCGCGCCAGCGGCAGCGCCACTTCCCAAAAAGTCGCCGGCGCGGTGCGGCCAAGGGTGCGGCTTACCTCGAGCACGCAGACCGACTGGGCAAGGAAACTCGCCCGCGCCGTGATGTAGACGTAAGGATAGAGCACCGCGCTCATCACGAAGATGGCGCCGCCGAGACTTCTGATGTCCGGAAACCAATAGTCCTGGGCATTGCGCCAGCCGAACAGGCTCCGCAGCGAGGTCTGCAGCACGCCGGAATAGTCGAACAGCTCGAGGTAACAGAAGGCGATGATGTAGGTCGGGATTGCGAGCGGCAGGAGCAGCAGCCATTCGAACAGGCGGCGCCCGGGGAACCGGTACATGGTGACGAGCCAGGCCGTGCCGGTCCCTATCACGAGCGTCAGGATGCCGATGCCGGCCATCAGGCCAAGGGTCCGGCGCAAGGCGCCTGGAAGCACGTTGGCGACGAGATGCGGCCAGGTATCGCCGCTCGATTGCAACGCCAACACGCCGATGGCGATCACCGGCGCCAAGGCGATCAGCGAGATGATCAGCGCCGCGATCGACCAGCCGAGATTGCCGCTCTCGCGCAACCGCGATACGCGGCGGCGCCATGGGCTTCGCGGCGGTTGAAGGCTCCTCTTCGGCATCGTCAGCGGGTCACGGCCCGCCGGCCCGCGTCAGCGTCGAAGCGGGCGGCGATCGCCGCGGGCTTCAGGTGACGCGGCCAGCGCGGCGACGGCTTCCGGCGACAGGCGCTGGTCCGCTTCCTCCAGGGCATCGGCGAAGGCATTGGCGGCGTCGATCACCGGCTCAACCAGGCTCGATCCCGTGAGCGCGAGGGCACACGCGCGCATGGCTGGACAGCGATGATGCTGGGAGGCTGCGATCAGCGAGATCGCCATGCACTCGTCAGGGCAGAATCCGGTGCAGCCGAACGGATAATATTCGATCTTGCGCGAGGCCGAGGCGCGCACGGCCCTGACCCAGCAGGCAAGCTCCGTGACCGCCCGCTTGGCCCGCTCGGTGCCGAGCGCCCGCGAATAGGCGTTCCAGCCCGTCTCCCAGCAGGCGATGTCGCCGGTGTCGTAACCGGCAAGCCAGCAGCGGAAGCCGACGCCGACGAGCCATTCAGCTCCGCTCTTCGGCAACGTGGGGGCGGGGATCTTACCACCCCCCTCGATCTTGTTATGGATGCTCATGCTTCATCCCCATCACGAGCTCGGACCATCATCGAAGCCGACCTTGTCAACGAGTTCACTCGCCTTCTTGCGCAGCGCGGCGATCTCGTTGAGCGAGATCGGATCAGGTTTGAACGCCCCCCAGGATTGCACCAGCGGCGACCACGGCACGCCCTCCCTCACCGGATATTCGTTGTTGATCTCGGCGTAGTCCCTCTGACCCTCTTCCGAAGCGAGGAATTCGAGGAGCTTCAGCGCGTTCTCCTTATGTGGCGCGTTCTTGGCGAGCACCGCGCCGGAAATGTTCACGTGGGTGCCGCGGCCATCGGTATTGGGAAACAGGATATTGACCGAGTTGGCCCATTCCTTCTGTTCCGGCTCTTTCTCATTCTGGAGCATGGCGCCCATGTAATAGGTGTTGCCGATGGCGAGGTCGCATTCGCCGGCATAGACGCCCTTCACTTGCATGCGGTCGTCGCCTGCAGGCTTGCGCGCGAGATTGGCCTTCAGGCCCTTGAGCCATTCCTCGGTGTCGGCTTCGCCGTGGGCCGCGATCATCGAGGCGATCAGCGCGACGTTGTAGACATGCTGGCCGGAGCGGATGCAGATCTTGCCCCGCCATTTCGGATTGGCGAGATCCTCGTAAGTGATCTTGTCGAGCTTCACCCGCTCCTTGGACGCATAGACGACCCGGGCGCGGCGGGTGAGCCCGACCCAGATGCCGTCCTTGTCGCGATAGGTGTCAGGGATCGCCGCATCAAGCACCGGCGATTGGATTGGCTGCCCGATGCCGGCATCCTTGGCCTGCATCAGATTGCCGACATCCACGGTGAGCAGCACGTCGGCCGGGCTGTTCCGTCCTTCGGCGGCCATGCGCTCGATCAGACCCTTCTCGGCGAAGATCACATTGACCTTGATGCCGGTCTTCTCGGTGAAGTCTTTGAACAGCGGGTCGATGAGATAGGGCTGGCGGTAGGAATAGACATTCACCTCGCCGGCATCGGCGGCCGCGACTGGGGAAGCGAGGGAAGCAGCGAGAGGAAGCAGCGCAAGCACAAGGCCTCGCGCCAAACACACTGGCATTTTGTTCTCCTCCAATAATCCGGGGTTCAAGGCCCCGGTATCGGACCTGGCGCCTTCTCAGGCCTCGAAAAGGCGCTTTCTTACCGCTTAAGGCTTCAGCCGGTCTCAAGTCAACGATAAAGTCTTGAATTTCTAGACTTTAGAAGCCTTCTAAGCTTCGCGCAGAAAGTATTCTCGGCAGCAATAAAATATAGATTGGGGCGTAGCGGGGGAGATGGGCGAAGCAGCCAATATTCGCCGTCGGAAGTGCAGTCTTCGTCTGATCGGCCCCGGAACTATGTCCGTTGCGGCGCTCCGCCGCACCGAACTGCTAGGGCGCCAGCCGGTCAAAGGGGAAGATGACGTCCGCCGACGTGCCGAGGCCCCGCTGGCTGGTGATCACGAGTTGGGCCCGGTTGGCGTCGGCGAGAGCCTTGGTAACCGGCAGCCCAAGCCCGGTACCGGTCTGCTTCCGCGGCGCCGTATCGAGCTGGTGGAATGGCTGCATGGCGAAGGCGATCTCGTCGTCGGTCATGCCGACGCCATTGTCGTGGACGCGCAGTCTGAGATCGCCGCCTTCGACCAGACGCGCCGAAACGATCACCTGACCGCCAGCACTCGTGAACTTGATGGCGTTGGAGAGAAGATTGAGCAGGATCTGCTTCAGCCGTCGCCGGTCGGCGATCACCGCCGGCAGGTTCTGACCGAACGAGGTCCGCAGCAGGATGCGTTCGCGCTTGGCGAGCGGCTGAAGGCTGTTGACGCAAGACTCGACGAGCTCCGGCAGATCGACCGCGGTGAAGTCGAGCTCGAACTTGCCGGCCTCGATCTTGGAGATGTCGAGGAGGTCGTTGAGCAGGCTGAGCGCGTAGAGCCCGCTCTGATGGATGTCCTCGACATAGCCCCGGTAGCGTGCGTTGCCGATGGCACCGAGCCTTTCCTCGAGCATCAACTCGGTGAAGCCGAGGATCGAATTGAGCGGCGTGCGCACCTCGTGACTGACCTTGGCGAGGAAATCGAGCCGCCGCGCGACCACGGCTGCGTCGCTCGCGCCGTCATGGTCGTCCCCCTCAGCCTCGGCTTCGGGTTCAGGCACCGGTGGTGGATCGATGCTGGCTGGATCGATCAGGCGGATGAGTTCAAGTCCATCGCCGAGCGGCCGCACCTCGAAGCTGACCTTCAGCCGCCTTCGGCCCCGCGTCAGCGCTTCGACCGCAACGACCCGCTCGTGGCTGGTATCGGTCGTAGTCCGCAGCAGGGCGGAACCCCCAGGCACCACCGCGTCCAGACCGCCTGCGCCGCAGAGTTCGTCATAGGAGCGGTGACCGAAGGCGTACGCGAAGGCGGCATTGGCATGCACGAGATCGCCATTGGCGAGAATGCCGATCGCAGCCGGCATCGCTTCGAGCAAGGCTTCGATGCTGGCGCGGCTCAACGACAGTGTTTCTAGCCCCAGCGCGCCCGCTGGCGTCAGCGATCCTGGCCCGCGCAGCACGCGGCCTTGCACCGCGCGCGCGATGTGCTCCAGCGCTTCCCGGTCTGACTGCGGGGCTTGAGCGCGCCGCGGTTCCGCCTCATCGACCGGTGGCTGATGTGGCAGCAAGAATTGTGTCAAGGCCATCTAATCGCCGCGCGGAATCAAGGCCGCCAGACTGTCGCCGCTAGGTTTGGCGGCACGGTAACGACTCATCCACTAAATTTAGGCCAATTAGTGCTGCGTCGGGCGGAAAAGTGCAACGCCCTCGGAACCGACACGATAAAAAAAATAGCTGATTCGCGCGCCGAGAGGCTTGCCTTTTCGCATCGCAACAATTATTATTGCACTGCACCATAGATGGCGGGGCGGTCCTCCAGCCGCTCCGCAAACGCCAAGACCAGCCTAGAGGTGAACCCCATGGAAACCCCGTACACGCCTCAAGTCGCCGCCGAGCAGGCGCGCGACGCCATCCGCAAAACCACCGAGCAGTTTGAGAAGCTGACGATCGACACCACTGTGCCTGAGAGCGTGCGCGCCCTCGCCGAGAAGACCGTGAACCAGACCCGCGAGGCCTATGAGCGCGGGAAGGATGCCCTCGAAGAGGCCGTCGACGCGCTGGAGCGGTCCTTCGACGCCGCCGGCCAGGGTGCTGCCGCCTACAACCGCAAGCTCATCGACATCGCCCAGCGCAATCTCAATTCCGGCTTCGACCTGGCCAAGAGCCTGGCCGGCGCCAAGAATCTCGCTGAGTTCATGGAGCTGCAGTCGGCCTTCATCCGCCATCAGTTCGACGTGTTCGCCAATCAGGCGAGCGAGATCCGCGCGCTCACGACCAAGATCGCGACCGACACCACCGAGCCGATCAAGGCTCAGGTCACGCGCTCCCTGGACACCATGCGCAAGAGCTAGCGCCTCCGGCTGTTGCCGGAGACGACATCAGAGGGAAAGTGGCGTAAGCGTCACAAAAGGCTCGGGCCTCGGTCCGGGCCTTTTGTTTGGGCACTGAGATCGGACGGCGTCGGGCTCCCCTCGCGCTTGCAAGCCATGACGGCTGCGCTTAGGTTCCGGCCAACGCTTGCGGCGTGCCGCTGTAGCTCAGTTGGTTAGAGCGCTTGACTGTGGATCAAGAGGTCGGAGGTTCGAGACCCCCCAGCGGTACCATTTTCAACCTTAAGCCCACAAAGCCTAGCCTTCCCCTCCGTAGGTAACGTGTGAGGTAACACTCGCAACCGACGGAGGGCTGCAATGCAAAACTCATCTCGACGTGACGTGTTGACCCGGGGCGGCGCCGCCGCCGCGCTGGCTGTGACTGGAGCTGTAGTCGGCGGCGCCGACGGCGCCATGGCTTTTGCCGAGCCAAGCAAAGAATTGGACCGGCTACAGCGGTTGGACCACCTAGACGTTTTTTGCGCGTCCAATGGCTTATTGGTTGCGGCTGTCGTGATCGACGGTAGGAAACCGATCGAAGATGGCGACCTTGTTGCGTGGCAGTGGGGCGGCGACAAGATCATGTTCTCAGAATGGGGCGCGCCAAACGGCCGTGACTCCAATGGGCGCTTCGTGCCACGCGGCGATCCGCGCGAATGCGCCTCGCTGGATGGACTCCGTTATTGCCCCAACGACACGAGCGAGAAATTGCGATGGCCGATTAAAGTTCTTGGCCGAGTCGTAATCGGCAAGGCCATTTGACGCTGGCTGAGCCAATTCAGCCGGTGCGGTGGGAACGGGGAGCGTTGGGTTCGCCTAGAGCCTTTCGCTCCCCCGTTAGTCAATCCCGGTGATCACGGGGGCGCCGGCCCCGGACCAGGCGGCGGCCTACCGCCCGCAGGAGGCATGCGGACCACCAACTCTGTGGAGTTGAGCGTGCAGTCCTTATTCCGGTCGCCGAGCGTGAACGCCGCGTTGGGCTTGTCGACAAATTCGGTGCGGCTCAGCCGCTCGTCCTTGTCGGCATCAAAGTAGTCAAGTGAGATCGCCTCGAAGAGCCGATCGGTCATCGACATCACGCCGTATTCATATGCGACGAGATATCCGTCTCCATCGAAGTCGCAGTCTTGATTTCTTCGGGCCGACGGGGGCGCGACGCCGAAGCCGGCGCCCTTAGCTCGAAGTCTCGCCGAAGCGGAACAACGCCCGGCGCCTCGTGGCCTTTCGTCATGGCCCGGTCATATCACTCCACAATCGCCTTCGCGCGCTCGACTAGATCAGCGTCGAGGTTCTCGCCGCGTTCGGTCTGGCGAACCACAAGGCGCAGCACCTCTAGCGCCTCGGCTTCAAGTTCACCAAGACCGTAAAGGCGCTTGGCCTGCTCCTCGAGAAAGTCTGCCATCTTGAGGGTCTATCACCGGAGCGAGGGCGCGTCGGCTTCGGCCCGCGCCCTCTCTTGTCGCTGGAAACGCAATTAACCATCATTCTGGACACACCGATGCGCGAACTGAATGCGGCTATTTTCCCTTAGGCAAACGATTATGGTGTTGGGGCGTGACAGTTCGGGTCACGTTCATCCAAAGTTGAAGGAACACCAAATGGCCAAGGAACCAACATCGGGTTCTCAAAAATCGGCTGCGGCAAAACTCCAGTACGCCGCAGCGACGGTCCACACGTATGAATCATTTGGGCGCGCCATCGTGGCTGCCGCTTTGGCCCAAGCCGCGAAAAGGTATGCTTCGGGCAAACGGTCCGCGATGACCGCGACAGTCAGCGTGGCGCCGATAGAGGCAAGAGGCGCAACGTTCTTTCATCCCGGCGGTGGTGGTGGGGGCGAAAGTGGTGCAGGGGATGCGGCAGCAGGCACAGGTGAGGCCGGCCCAGCAGGGGAGCCGCCGGCCGTCAGTTTGACGATTTGTTTCGGCGATGATTGTTACACGATGTCGACCTAAAGTAGGTCGTTCTCTGCTGTTATGGTCATGTAGCGTCGGTTTCGGCCCGGCGCCATCTTGTTGTTACACTGCTCCATGCCTGGGAACGGCATAACCGTTGACGTGGAGGGCGGCGACATTGTCGTCAGCCACCTTCCATCAGGCGTGATAGCCGAATATTACAAGCCCAAGAGCGAGCCGCAGCTCATCCTGAGGCGGCGATCGCCAACGAATGACCATGCCCTGTTGGCCATTCTATGGGAGGCTGCCAACACCAAGGCCCGCGAACTCGGCTGGATCGTGTAGTGACTAAGCCGTCACCCTAGCGAAAGTTGTGGCTCGATGCGCTCTTTCGACTTGCCACGATGATGACGCGACCTGCCGGCAGCTGAGTACGGCAAGGTCGGGAGCGCAGCCAATAGAAGGATGGCCAGAGCCGCGAGCAGGATGGAGTACATGACTATCGTCCCCCGTCGGTCACACTCCCATCTTAGCCTTAGCCATGTGGCTTGCCTCGGGCAGCTATTGGCTCTTTCTGTGGCGAGATCCTGCTAGAGTGAAAGACTGCAAAGTCCAGGCTTTGTTTCGAGGAAGCGGGACGTGAGCGGAAAGAAGCGCGGCTTCACCAAGGAAGAACGCAGCCGGCTGATGTGTGGCACCGATTGGGCCGAGCTCGAGTTTGAGCGGCGCGTCAGGACTTGGGAGACTAGTTTCAATCAGATGAGCACTGGGTGTCGGCTCGGCCTGATTGGCGGAAGACCGCTAGGTGTGTCCCCAAGCCAAGTAGACTAAGACTGCCATAGTGATGACCGCCAGCATTGCCCCCGTCGAAAGGATGAGGGCGGCGGTCGCCAAGAATTTTGCTCTGCTTGCCGCGGCCACCGTCGCAATTGCCGCTTGATTGGTGCTCTGCGAGATTTTTAGCTGCTCGGCGATCGCGGCCTTGGCCTCTTCCAACCTAAGTCGATCGAGGTAGTGTTCGACGAACTGGCGCTCGTGTTCGGCCCACTTGCCAGCTGCGAGCCCAATCTCAATCTGCTGTTCAGTGAGCACGTCAAGATCGTCGTAAAGAGCATAGACACTCATGGTCATGGCCTCACCTCCAGTTGCTCCGCAACCAGTGGCCACTCAATACTGGCCAAGCCGAGTTTCAAACATCTGTGGGCTGCTAGCAACACGCATCACACAGGGTCTGCAAAGCCAATAGTCCCCAAGCTTGGCTGTCTCTGGCGTGATTCGGGATGACCGTTGTCGTTGTTCAGCAAGGCTTTAGGCTCGCCGTTGCAGCGGTTGTTGCAGCCGTCTGGGCAGTTTGCGCCAGCGGGCAAGAGCGGCTGGCATCCAACATGGGCGATGTGCAGGCACATTTTGCTGATTGCTTCCGCCCACCACATGTAGACGGTCTGATTACTTTTTATTTCTCCCTGACCCGAGGGGACAGTCTACGGTCGGCCGCGGGTAGCGTTGATCGGGTTCAGAGGTAGCCCGGAAAGTCGAAGGCTTCTCAGCGCTACAGTCTCTGAAGGCTTTCAACCAATGTCTGCCGATTCCGCTAGATGAGGAGCTGGCAAGAACAATTCCTGGGAAGGTATACTTCCTTCAGTTCAATAAAGCTTCGGGCAAAGCCATTCTGCGGCCTTATGGAAGCCATGGAGGACCTGTTTTTGTTCCAGGCGATAGGAGGGGACTAGGGCCCGAGCTACGCCGGGGTGGAATTCGTCCCCGCTCTTGGTGACGATTGCAATGTCCGACCATAGCCAGAGCCACGCCTCGCTTCATAGATCAAGCGAGAGCGCAAGAAGCGTGGCTTCACTTAGGACGAGATGCATCGGCTGAGGTATGGCCGAGACTGGGCCGAACTCGAGTTTGAGCGGCGCGTCAGGACTTGGCAGAAATAGCCTAGACAACCGCGCGGTGAATACCACGGCGTCGGCTTCGGTCGGTGCCCCTCTCGATCTGAGCAATCTCAATCCAAGGGACTGCCCTCAACCTTAGCGCATGATGCGGGGGTGGTCACTCTGACCATCTATTTGATCAGCGTGATTGGAACCTCGACCAAGTGAATGACCTGCGTGGCGACGGAGCCCAAAAGCAGGCCTTTGATGCCACCAAGACCTCGGGTCCCCATCACGATTTGGTCCGCTCCTTCTTTGCGAGCTACATCCGCTATCGTTTCGGCCGGCTCTCCGGCTCCAGTGAGCGTCTCGAAGACGACGCCTCCACCTTCGCATTTTCTTATCGCGTCCTTCAGCGCCTTGGCCGAAGATTGTGAGGCTGCCTCCTCTAACCAACCGGTTGCCATTGCCTCAGACGCGCCAGCTAGGTCAAGGGCTGGAATATTATGCACATGAAGTAACACCAGCGAAGTTTCTGGACGTTGACCCATCAATTCAATTGCGAAATCGACCGCGCAAAGCGACGCAGGCGACCCGTCGACTGGAACGAGAAATCTTAGATGACGACATGAAATTCCCCTCTTAGCTAAAGCATTACGAGATCATGCCGCTTGGGGGCCATTGGAGTCTAGCTCTATGGCCCCGCCCCCGCCAACCTTGGCGCATGATGCGAGGGGCGTCGGCTTCGGTCGGCGGCCATTCTTGTTGTACGGTGCATGCGCTGGCGGCCGCAGAAAAGTCCAGCGCCCGAGCGGCCTCTTTCCAGCGCTGGATCTTGCAGACTAGCCGGCGCCGCGGTAGCGGCTGATTCACCCTGCGTGCTAGGCTGCCTCCCGTGTTGTGCCACGAGAAGCAGCCCGGCGATGACGCGACGCCCGCCCTTCGATTCCATCTACACGCAAGGATTTCTGCGCGCGGCCACTTGCGTGCCGATGGTCGAAGTGGCGTCGCCCGCCCGCAATCTCGATGAAACCCTGAAGCTTGCACAAGAGGCGTCATCGCGCGACGCCGCGCTCGCCGTCTTTCCCGAGTTGGGGCTAACGGCCTACGCCAATGACGATCTGTTCTTTCAGGATGCGCTCCTGGAGGCGGCGGAGGCCGCCGTGGCCGAGATCGTGCACGCGAGCCATGAGTTGAAGCCGGTGCTGCTCGTCGGGGCGCCGATCGCCGCCGAGGGGAAGCTGTTCAACTGCGCCGTGGTCATCTATGGCGGCCGCATCCTCGGCATCGTGCCCAAGACCTATCTGCCCAACTATCGCGAATTCTACGAGAAGCGGCACTTTGCCTCCGCCGCCGAGGCGGGGGTCTCCACTATTTCCTTCGCGGGAGAGACCGTGCCGTTCGGCAACGATCTCATCTTCGCCGCTGATACTGTTCCGGACTTCTCCTTTCACGTCGAGATCTGCGAGGATTTGTGGATGCCGATTTCGCCGAGCAGCTTTGCCGCGCTTGCCGGCGCTTATCTACTGGTGAACCTGTCGGCGAGCAACGTCACCATCGGCAAGGCCGAGTACCGTCGGCTGCTCTGTGCCAGCCAGTCGGCGAGATGCGTCGCGGCCTATGTCTATGCCGCCGCCGGCTTCGGCGAATCGACCACCGACCTCGCCTGGGACGGCCAGGGCTTGATCTATGAGAACGGCGAGCGTCTCGCCGAGACCGAGCGCTTCGCCACGCACGCGCAATGCGTCAGCGCCGATATCGATCTCGAGCGTCTCCGTCAGGATCGCATGCGCATGACCAGCTTCGCCGATTGCGCCGCGCTCAACCGCGAGCGCGTCGCTGCCCTGCGCCGGGTCGCGTTCAGCTTCGACGTGCCGGCGGGCGAGGTTGCGCTCGAGCGCAGCATTCAGCGCTTCCCCTTTGTCCCCGCTGGCGAAGCGAGCCGCAACGAGCGCTGCCACGAGGTCTACGACATCCAGGTCCACGGGTTGATGAAGCGCCTCAAGGCGACCGGCATCGACAAGGTGGTGATCGGCGTCTCCGGCGGGCTCGATTCCACCCAAGCCCTGATCGTCACGGTGAAGGTCATGGATCGGCTCGGGCTGCCCCGCAACAATGTGCTCGCCTACACCATGCCGGGCTTCGCCACGAGCAGGGAGACGCGGGAGAACGCGCTTCGGCTGATGCACGCACTCGGCACCACCTCCGAGGAGGTCGACATCAGGCCCGCCTGCCGCCAGATGCTCCAGGATCTCGGGCATCCCTTCTCCCGCGGCGAGGCCTGTTACGACATCACCTTCGAGAATGTGCAAGCTGGCGAGCGCACGTCGTTTTTGTTTCGCGCCGCCAACTTCCATAACGCCATGGTGATCGGCACCAGTGATCTCTCTGAGCTTGCTCTCGGCTACACCACCTACGGCGTCGGCGATCACATGGCCCATTACCACGTCAACGCGTCGGTACCGAAGACGCTGATCCAGTATCTGATCTACTGGGCGGCGAAGACCGATCAGTTCGGCGCCGATGTCTCGCGGCTGCTGGAGGTCATCGTCGCCACCCAGATCTCGCCGGAGCTCGTGCCGCCGCGGGGAGGGGCAGCGCAACTCGCCGAGGAGACCATTGGCCCTTACGAGCTCCAGGACTTCAATCTCTATTACCTCAGCCGCTTCGGCTTTCGTCCGAGCCGCGTCGCCTATCTCTCCTGGAACGCCTGGAGAGACCGCAACCGCGGCGATTGGCCGGACTTGCTGCCGGAGGAGAAGCGGCATCAATACGAGCTCGCCACCATCCGCAAATGGCTCGAAGTGTTCCTGCGCCGCTTCTTCGAGACGAGCCAGTTCAAGCGCTCGGCGCTACCCAATGCGCCGAAGGTCGGCTCGGGCGGCTCGCTGTCGCCGCGCGGCGATTGGCGTGCGCCGAGCGACGCCAAGGCTGATGTCTGGCTCGATGAGTTGAGAGAGAATGTCCCTTGAGGGACCGGCTGGCGGCCGGAACGCGTTATTGATCTGTCGCAAGGCTGAAACCGTCGCGGCGAACCTAGGTTAGACTGGAATGGGTCCCGCCAAGGGGATCGGCCGCCGAATGCGCCGCGCCGGACGTCAATAAGAAAGGGTCGTACCATGCAAACGGAGTTGCAGCTCAGCTTCAAGAATATGGATCCGTCGCCCGCCATCGAGGCGCGCATTCGCGAGAAGGTCGCCAAGCTCGAGCAGTTCCACGGGCGTATCGTCGGCTGCAACGTCGTCGTCGAGGCGCCGCATCGCCATCAGCACAAAGGCAAGCTCTACAATGTGCGGATCGATCTCAGCGTGCCGGGGAAGGACGTGCACATCGGCCGCACCGGGCCGCAGAACCAGGCCCATGAGGACGTCTATGTCGCCATCCGCGATGCCTTCAACGCCGCGGGGCGGCTGCTTGAGGATCAGTCGCGGCGCATGCGCGGCGACGTGAAGACCCACGAGGCGCCCGATCATGGCAGCGTGGTGCGGCTATTCCCGGATTACGGCTTTGCCACCACGCCTGAGGGACAAGAGGTCTATTTTCACAGGAACAGCGTCGCCAACGACGCCTTCGATAAGCTCGAGGTCGGAAGCGAGGTTCGCATGGTGCTCGCCCCTGACGGCGTCGAGGGTCCGCAGGCAAGCACGGTCACGCCGGTCGGCAAGCACCATATCGTCGAGTGATGGGTGAGCTCCGCTGAGGCACGGGCTCGTTTCCGCGGTCAGCCGATAGCATCGGCGCCGATGCGCGCAATGCCGAGTTCGTCGAAGCTGTCGCGGGCCGTGGCCATGGAGCCGTCAATATCGATGCCGCGGCAGGCATCCTCAATAACCACCACCTGGAACCCCTCGCGGCTGGCGTCCTCCGCCGAGTAGCGCACGCAGAAATCGAAGGCGAGCCCGGCGAGAAACACACGGGCAAAGCCACGCTCCCGCAGATAGGCCACGAGGCCGGTCGGCGTGGTGCGGTCGTTCTCATAAAAGGTGGAATAGGAATCGATCTGGCGATGGATGCCTTTGCGCAGGATCAGCGCCGCATGGGGCACATGCAGGTCCCAATGGAACGCGGCGCCGTCCGTCGATTGCACGCAATGGTCCGGCCACAGGATCTGGGGACCGTAAGGCATCATGACCGTGTCATAGGGCTTCTTCCCCGGATGGGCCGAGGCGAAGGAGAGATGGTCCGGAGGGTGCCAGTCCTGGGTCAGCACGACGTGCTGAAAGCGTCTCGCCAGACGATTGATGATCGGAACGACCTCGTCCCCGCGGGGTACCGACAGACTTCCGCCAGGGCAGAAGTCGTTCTGGATATCGACCACGATGAGGACGTCGCTTCGTCCCGGCACGATCTTGTCGGTCATGGCCTCCGTCCATGGTCCAGCACGCGATGGTCGAACTCCGCGGCGAGATCCTTCAGCGTCCGCCCAATCTCTACGCTCGTATGTCGCGCCGGGTGTGAGCGCGCGCAAGGGCTCCGGCAGCCGCTTCAATTCGCTCGCGGCATGGGCGCGAATATCGTCGAGCGATGGCGGTCGTCCGAAGGCGCTTGCCCGCGCGCATCACCTCATGGATCAACGGCTCGCCGGACTGCTCGTCGCCCTCGACCGAGATGACGTCGCCGGCCATGCGGCCATCGGCGCCGTAGCGACGCGAGACTTGCTTGCGCCCAGGCCAGGTCTCCTTGCCTGGCGATTGCTTGCGCCGCGGCACCCCGGCGTAGTCCTGCAGCTTGTAAGCGCAGTCGAGGGCGGGTGCGTCCGCGGAGGTGGTCATGCTCGTGCCGATGCCGAAGCCGTCGATCGGCGCCTTCGCTTTGACGATTGCCGCGACTTGATCCTCATCGAGGCCGCCACTCGCGAAGATGGTGACGTGCTTGAGGCCGCCGTCGTCGAGAATGCACCGCACGCTTTTGGAGAGCGCCATCAGGTCGCCGCTGTCGAGGCGGACGCCGCTGATGGTGATGCCCTCGTCTTTGAGCTTCGTCGCCAGCGCCACCACCTTCCGCGCCGCCGCCTCGGTGTCGTAGGTGTCGAGCAGCAACACGAGGCCGTCCGGCCGCGCCCGCGCGAACCGCTCGAAGGCGATCGCCTCGTCGTCATTGGCCTGGATGTAGGAATGGGCCATGGTGCCGAACAGCGGAATCCCAAACATCTTGCCCGCGAGCACGGTCGCGGTCCCGGCGAAGCCCGCGACGTAGCTCGCGCGCGCGGCCATCAGCCCCGCTTCCGCGCCGTGGGCGCGGCGAAGGCCGAAATCAACGAGCAGCCTGTCCGGTGCGGCGAGCACGACCCGCGCCGCTTTCGATGCGATCAAGGACTGAAAATGCAGAATGTTGATGAGCCGCGCCTCGACGAGTTGTGCCTCCGGCAGCGGCGCCGTCACCCGCAAGATCGGTTCGTTGGCGAAGAACACCGTGCCTTCAGCTATGGCATGGACGTCGCCCGAGAAGCGCAAGGCCGCGAGATAATCGAGCGTGCGGCTCGAGAACCGCCCCGTGCCCTTCAGCCAGTCGATCTCGTCTTGGCTGAAGTGGAGGTTCTCCAGAAAGTCGAGTGCCTGTTCGAGGCCAGCGGCCATCAGGAAACCGCGCCGGGCCGGCAGCTTGCGCACGAACAGCTCGAACACCGCCGGCCGCGTCTCGCCATAGGCGAGATAAGCCTCGATCATGTTGAGCTGATAGAGGTCGGTAAGGAGGGGACTTGAGCCTTCGTTCATGCCGGTTCCTCGCTCCAAACTCATCCTCGGAGGTCAAGCCCGAGCGAACAGCGCTGGCGCCGGCAGTTTTCGTCGCCCGTTGACGCACATCAATGTAGGGCGGTCCGCGCGTGGAAGACATATAGTACGAGGCAGAGCAGCTCCTTGTTGCAGAGGAAATAGCGTCATGGCCGAAGATGTGGACGACAACGATCCCGCCGACGAGTTGACGATCTCGCCGAAGAAGGCGTTTTTCATCATCGTCAAGGCGCGGGAGTTCGACGAGGAGGTGGCACCCACCGACCCCGATTCCGGTTCGAATCCGACCGACGATCGCGAGGTCGATGTGCTAGAGAGCCAGCCCGGTGATCCGACCCTGGTAGAGCTTGAGGATGCGCTTGTGGGCCTGAATATCGACGAACAACTCGATCTTCTGGCCCTAACCTGGCTTGGCCGGGGTGACTTTGCGAGCTTCGAGCAGGCCCGCAGCGAAGCCGAGGGCTTGAGGGACAAGCACATCCCGTCCTACCTGATCGGCACGCCTAAGCTCGGCGATTACATCGAGGAAGGTCTCGCGCAATTGGGCTATTCTCTCGAGGACTTCGAGGTCAATCGGCTGTAACCCGTAGAACCAAAGGTTAACCCATGCGCATATCGGTCGACACCTTCACTGGCCACGGCGGCGTCGAGATGCCGCACCGCTTCTCCCTCGACGGGCGTCAAGTCGATGTCACCGACAACCTGGATCAATGGCATGGCGCCGAGGACCGCTACTTCAAGGTGAAGGGTAGCGACGGCAACACCTACATCTTGCGCCTTGATGAGGGGCAGGCCGAGTGGGAGCTGATCATGTTCCAGAGCCCCAAATCCGAGGGCGCCCACCCCGACTTCCATGCCATCAAACAGCCGCGTGGCGGGGTCAGGATGTAGGCGGCTTTTGGGAAAGACTAAGAATCCCAGGGACTAAGACCCGAGCCATGGCGCTAAGTCCGCAACGCCGGCCCATGGCCAAGTACAAGGAAAGCATTGATAAAGCATCGGGAGGCCTAAAGCGGCCCTGAGGACACCAAAAAAGCTTGATTTTCAAGCGCCGTGACCCCATTTTCCCTCCGTGAGGCGTTCCGGCTGAGCCTAGACGCCCAGGCCGAACTTCCCGACATACACCAATCGGCAATCGGTTACGGATACTCACTGGCCTTCCAGGCCAGACCCCGTTGGTTTTGTCACTGGGCGACGCCTCCGGATCTGAGAGGAGCGAGACGAGAATGGATTCGTTGCGGAACCATCAGTTTGAAGCGGAGAACGACGGTTCTACCGTCGCGCGCCCGGCTGAGTCCGCTCCTCGGCAGCCGGAGCCTGCGATCGCGCGCGTCCCGGCGGCGCCGTCAAGGCCCGCTCCGAGCGACGCTGGCCTCAACCGCGATCCGCTCGACATCTATTTCCGCCATATCGCTGAGTCGGAGCTGCTCACCCGCGAAGAGGAGTTGACGCTCGCGAAGGGCATTGATGCCGCCCAGCACGAGCTGCTTGCGCGCCTGTCCAACATTCCGATGGTGATCGAGCGTATCGGCGCTTGGGGCGAAGCTGTGCGCGAGGGGACGCTTCGTGTCGGCCATATCGTCGATGGCGCGCCGACCGACACCGCCACCGCCACCGATACCGACACCGACACCGAAACCGATGATGAGGCTCGCGCGGCCGAAGTTGCCGGCGTCGCCGAGGCCGACCTTCTGTCGCGCCTCGATGTCATTGGCGCCTTGAGCGAGGACATCGCGAAGCTCGTCAAGAAGTGCATCGCGGCTCACGCCCGCGGCAAGGAGCTGTCGCGTCCGGCGCGGAAGCGCTTCGACGAGTTCCTGGCTGAGGCGGCTGGCGAAATCGCAGCCCTCAATCTGCAGCAGGATCGGATCACCGATCTCCTCATCGAGATCGAGGCGGAAGCACGCCATCTGCGTGACACCGAGCGCGAGCTGTTGCGCATTGCCGAAGCCGCAGGCCTGCCGCGTGCCGCGATCATGGAGCGTCTGTTCGGTCGCGAGCTCGATCCCGATTGGGTCAAGTTCAGCGGCGCGCGCGCCGACAAGATCTGGCGGGACTTCGCCAAGGCGAATGCCGGGCGTCTTGCCGAGCTTGCCGCTGAGTTCAAGACCATTGCCGAGCGGCTTGGGCTGCCGCTTGCGGAGCTTCGCGTGGCCCTCACCGGCGTCGCCCGCGCGCGGCGCGAGCTAAAGCGCCTCCGCGAGGAGATGGTCCGCGCGCATCTGCGCTTGGTCGTGGCCATCGCCAAGAAGTATCGCGGCTACAGCTCGCTCGACCTTCCGGATCTGATCCAGGAGGGCAATCTCGGCCTGATGCGCGCGGTGGAGAAATACAATTACCGCCACGGCGTGAAGGTCTCGACCTATGCCATCTGGTGGATTCGCCAGTCGATCACGCGCGCCATGGCCGATCAGGGCCGCATGATCCGCGTGCCGGTGCACATGACCCAAACCGCGCGCAAGGTTCAGCGCGAGCGGCGCAAGCTGCATCAGCTTCAGGGCCACGAGCCGGGCGCCGAGGAGATCGCCGCACGCTCCGGCATTGCCAAGACGGCGGTGGAGCAGGCCTTGTCCCTGGTGCAGGATCCGACCTCGCTCGATATTCCCATCGGCGAGGATGGTGACGCCACACTCGGCGACCTGATCGAGGCGACCGACGCCGTCGATCCGCACGCTGCGGCGGAGGCGTCAGCGCTCCGCAAGTGCGTCGCCGAGGCGCTGTCGCAGTTGACACCGCGCGAGGAGCGCATCTTGCGCATGCGCTTCGGCATCGGCATGGCCGACCACACCCTTGAGCAGGTCGGCAACGCCTTCGGCGTGACCCGCGAGCGCATTCGTCAGATCGAGGCCAAGGCGCTGGAGAAGCTCGGCCACCCGGCCCGCGCAGGCAAGCTCGCGACCTTCAACGAGTAACGGCTCGCCTTCACGTCAGATTGAAGCTGGCGACGATCGGCGCATGCAGCGATTCCGGCGGCCGGTCGATGCGGCCATAGGCAACGAGCTCGTCTTCGAGCATCTCGTTATGGATCTCGACTGCCGTGAACTCGCCGAACAAGGCCCTGCTCGCGAGGATGTGGTCGAGCATTTGCGGGCGGCCGTGATGCAGCACGGTGAAGCGCCGGTCCTGCGGCAAGGTGCGCTCGACCGGCGTCAGCACCCGCGGCGCGAGATGCCCTGACCCCGTATCGTCCTCTCCGGCGCAAGCAAGCCTGAGCGCGGTATCGTGATCCTCGGCGTTGAAGTCGCCGCAGATCGCGATCAACGCCTCGGGCTCGGCATCGAACACGCCCTCGACGGCAAGACGAAGCTCGAGCGCTTGGCCGGCGCGCTTGATGGCCGCGGCAAAGAACCCTTCGGCCCAACCGGCGACGCTTCTCCAGGCGAAGGGCCCAAACTTCTGCCCGGGTATTGCCATGGCGAGCGGCGCGCGCAAATGCACGTTGAAGACATGGAAGCGGCGGCCGCTCGGCAGCGACAGCACGACATGCTGGAGTGGCCGGTCCCATTCGAGCGCGATGCCTGCCTCTTCGGGCGGCAGCGCCGTATGGCGTTGAAAATGGAGCGCCTCCACCAGGCTGTGTCTGACGCTCTCTTCCTCGACGACGGGCAGGCTGGTGGCAACGGCAAGATTGTGCACGTCGGCGGGCCCGTCGCCGAGTGAACTGACGACGAGGCGGTGCTTGGCGTAGGCCGTGCCTTCAAGCAGCCGCTCGAGCTCAACCGGGCGCCGCGTTCCGCCGGCCTTCTGCGCATCGATTTCCTGCAAGCACAGAATATCGGCCTTGAGGCGCTCAAGCTGCGGCCTGAGCACCGCGGCGCGCTCGTCGAAGGTAGCGCCGTGGCGGCGCGTCGTGCCGAGGTTTTCGAGATTGAATGTGGCGATGCGCATGGCGGGTCTCAGCCAGCAAGTCGGGAAGCACCGTTAGCGTCACCCCAGTTCGAGGAAAGGGGCCGCGACCTGCGAAGGTCCGCGGCCCCTTCATCAGTCTTTCGCCAACCGGGACTTGGAAGCCGGTCAGTCCAGGACGAAGGAGATCTTGGCGTTGATGCGGTACAGGACGATCTTGCCGTTCTCCACCTTCGCTTCGTGGTTCTTGATGTAAATCGAGCGGATGTTTCGTAGCGTCTTGCTCGCATTGGTTACGGCGACCTGCGCCGCATCCTCCCAGCCCTTCTCGGACTCCGCGAGAACCTCGACTACTTTCAGCATTGTCATCGCTCGTTCTCCTTGCTTGAGGTACGAAATTACCGACAACCTTCCCTGCAAGGCGCCATCACGCCGGAGACTATAGACCAACGGCGCTGTGGCGTTGACTCACGTCAATGGCAAAAGGTTCCGCGGGATGCGGAAAACAGAGAGGACGACGCGAGCTTTCGGCTGATACAAGGCGCTCATGGCCGCATCCATCCTCTATGTCGTCACCGAGGACTGGTATTTCCTCTCCCACCGCCTGCCCATGGCGCGCGCGGCGCACGAGGCCGGCTACGACGTCCATGTCGCCACGCGTCTGAACCGCGGCAAGGCCGCAATCGAAGCTGAGGGCTTCACGCCGCACGCGCTGTCCTGGCGCCGCGGCAGCCTGTCGCCGTCGCACAGTGTTGCCGGCGTGCTCGAGCTCAGAAAGCTGTTGCGCTCGCTGAAGCCCGGTATCCTGCACAACGTGTCGCTGAAGCCGGTGCTGCTCGGCTCGGTGGCGAGCCTCGGCTTTTCATCGATGACCGTGGTCAACGGCCTGACTGGGCTCGGCACGCTCTTCGTCGGCGACCACAAGCGGAGCGGCTTGGCGCGTCCCTTGGTGCGCGCCGCGTTGAAGGCTCTGCTCAGCCGGAGCAACAGCCGCACCATCGTGCAGAACCCCGACGACAAAAGGTTTGTCCTCGATCTCGGTGTGCCCGAGGCACATATCGACCTGATCCCCGGCTCCGGCGTCGACACCGCCCATTTCGTCCCGTTGCAGGAACCAGGGCAGCCGGTGACGGCGGCCTATGTCGGCCGCATGCTGGTCGACAAGGGCGTCGAGACCCTGATTGAGGCCTTTGCCCTTGCGACCTCCCGCGGGCTGAAGCTTCAACTGCTCCTTGCCGGCGACACCGATCGGGAGAACCCTGGCTCGCTCGCGCCGGAGCAATTGCGCGAATTCGCTTCGGCGTTCGGCATCAATTGGCTCGGCCACGTTGCCGATATTCGCGACGTCTGGTCGCGTGCACATTTCGCCGTGCTCGCATCCCGACGCGAAGGCCTGCCGAAAAGCCTGCTCGAGGCCGCGGCCTGCGGGCGGCCCATGATCGCGACCGACACCCCAGGCTGCCGCGAGATTGCGATCGAGGGTGAGACCGCGCTGACATTTTCCGTCGGCGACGCCGCGGCTCTGGCCGAGGCCATGACGCGCATGGCAGGCGATACCGATATGCGCGCGCGCTTCGGCAAAGCGGCGCGCGACTTGGTCGAGCGGAAATTCTCCGCCGAGGTCATCGGCAAGGAGATCGTCGCGCTCTATCGCTCACTGGAACCGGTTTAGCTGGCTGAGCCACCGCCGGTGCCGTTGGTGGTGCGCATCATGGCGGCGATGCCGTCTCTCGTCCGCAGGCGCGGCGTCCAGCCAATGCGGCGCAGCTTGGTGGCGTCGATGACGAAATTGCCTGAGATTCGCTCCCAGTCGGCCTCCTTGCCGAAGGTCGCCATCAACCGCTTCACCCCGCGGGCCGGTACGCGAACGAGGTGCGGTGACCGCCCAAGCCCCTCGCGCATGGCCGTCACCATCTCGGCGATGGTGATGGGCTCGGGATCGGCGACAAGAAAGGTCTCGCCTTCGGCGCGTTGCGATGTGAGGGCGAGATCGACCGCGGAAGCGAGATTCTCGATCGCGAGCAGTGAGCGCTTGTTGTCGAGACCGCCGAAGGGCAGCGGCATCGGCGTCTGCGCCAGACTGGCGAGGCTCGCGATGTTGCCCTTTACGCCCTTGCCATAGACCACGGCCGGGCGGAGCACAGTAAAGCCGGCGCCGCTCTCTTGGAGCAGCCCCTCGGCCGCGAGCTTAGCGCGGCCGTAAGCATCGGTCGGCTGCGGCGTGTCGGCTTCGGTGATGACATGGTCGGCGGCGAGCCCGGCTTGGGCTCTCACCGAAGACATCAGCACCAAGCGCTCGACCTTGCCGCAGGCGGCCTCCGCCAGCTCGCCGACGGCATCGGCGTTGATGCGGACATAAACGTCGTCGGGCAATTGGCCCGGCGCATGGGCAATGCCGGCGAGATGCAACACATGGGTTACGCCGTCGAGGAGCGGCGCCCACTCGATGGGGCGCGATAGGTCCGGCAGCGCCACGCGCTCGATCTGAGCTCGTGTCGGGACCTGTTCCGGATTCCGGGCTGCTGCCCGCACCGCCCAGCCGGCCTTGGCCAGTGCGCCGACAAGATGCTTGCCGAGGAAACCTGAGGCGCCGGTGACGAGAACGGTCCTCCCCGTCATCGCGCGCCTCGTGCGAGGAGATAAAGCACGTAGCCGGTGGCGATGGCGCCAAGCCCAAGCAAGAGCACGTCGGCCATCGCCAACTTGGTCACGACCGCGGCGATGGCGAGGCTTGCGAGCACGAGGCCAAGCACGAAGATCCGTCCCGTCACCTGCGGCGCGCTGAGCCCGTTGATGGTGGCGCGCTGATAGAAATGCGAGCGGTGGGCGCTGAAAATGTGCTCGCGGTTATAGGCGCGCCGCAGCAGCGTGATGGTCGAGTCGGCGATGGTATAGAGCGCAAGCAACAATGCCGCGGCGAGATCGGTGCCGGCCACGGTGATCAGCAGGAAGGCGAGCAGGAGGCCGATCGGGAGGCTGCCGGCGTCGCCGAGAAACACCTGTGCCGGATGCTTGTTGAAGATGGCGAAGCCGATCATGGCCCCGAGCAACGTCAGCGCCAGGAAGCCCACGCTCGCCGGTACCGTGCCGAGCGCGGCAAGACCGGCAACGCCGAGCGTCATCGGCACCACCTGCGCCGCGGTGATCCAGTCGAGCCCGTCGAGGAAATTGACCGCGTTCACGAACCACACCGTGCCGATCACGAGCAGCACGCGCTCGACCGGCAAGGGGAGGAGGCTTGGGAACAGCCGCAAGCCCTCGGGCAGGCTGAACACCATGGCGATTGCCGCGAGAGCCTGACCGATCAGGCGCCAGGAGACGGGGAGGGCGCGGGCGTCGTCGGCAAGTCCGAGCACAGTGAGGCCGAAGGCGCCGGCGAGCACGGGACCGAGCGCCGCGCCGCCTTCCCAGGGACGCCACAGGAGCCAACCAGCCGCGGCGACGATGAGGACCGCAAGCACCACGGCGATCCCGGCGCCCTGCGGCGTGGCGCGCGCGTGCGATGACCGCGCATTGGGATGAGCGAGGAGATAACGCACCAGCACCGGTTTCAAGAGGACGATCAGTCCTGCCGAAAGGACTGCGGCTCCCGCCACGACGCCGGCAGCGCGGGCCACCTCGCCCCAGCCCATCGGCTAGTGGAGCGTCCGGGACACCGGCTGCCACTCCTCCTTGAGCGGTGTCGGATGGCCGGTGCTTCCGGGCGTGTACCCCTCCACGGTGGCGCGCAGCATGTCTTGGAGCTTAACCTCGTCCTGCCTCTGGATGGCGTCGTCGAGGCGCTCCAAGGCCGCAATCAGGTCGGCATAGGGCAAGATCGGCTCGGAGTTCTTGAAGATGCGCGGATGGCTCGTGCCGGTGGTATTCTCGCCGATCAGAAGCTCCTCATAGAGCTTCTCGCCGCGCCGCAAGCCGACATATTCGATGGCGATGTCGCCATCGGGATTGGTGTCGTCGCGCAGTTCGAGCCCCGACAGCCGGATCATGGTGCGGGCAAGATCATCGATCTTCACTGGTGTGCCCATGTCGAGCACGAACACCTCGCCACCGCTCGCCATGGCGCCGGCCTGGATCACGAGCTGGGCGGCCTCGGGTATGGACATGAAATAGCGGATGATCTCGGGGTGGGTCACGGTCACCGGGCCGCCGGCCTGGATCTGGTTGCGGAAGCGCCGCACCACCGAGCCTGACGAGTCGAGCACATTGCCGAAGCGCACCATGGTGAAGATGGTGGAACCTGCGGCCCGCGTCTCGGCGAGGCCTTGCAGGATCAGCTCGGCCAGGCGCTTGCTCGCGCCCATGACGTTGGTTGGCCGCACCGCCTTGTCGCTCGACACCAGCACGAAGCGCTCGACGCCGGCGTCCTTCGCCGCCTCGGCCAGCACCAGCGTGCCGAAGGTGTTGTTCTGTACGCCGGTGAACGGGTTCTGCTCGACGATGGGGACATGTTTGTAGGCGGCGGCGTGATAGATCACCTCGACGCCGAAATCGCCGATGGTGCGCGCCACCACCTTGCGGTCGAGCACCGAGCCGAGCACCGGAACGATCTTGGTCTCGGGCGGGATGGGGCCTTCGGCCTCCTTCGGCATACGCCGCTTGATCTCGTCGATCTCCATATCGATCTCGTAGAGCGCCACCTCCGACAGCTCGAACAGGATCAGCGTCTTCGGCCCGAGCGCGAGCAGCTGCCGCGTCAGTTCCGAGCCGATCGAGCCCCCGGCGCCGGTGATCATCACCACCTTGTCCTTCACATGGGCGGTGAGCAGATCGAACTCTGGCGCGACCGGATCGCGGCCCAGGAGATCCTCGACCTCGATGGGGCGGAGGTCGCTGACCTCGACGTGACCCGACGCGATCTCTTCGAGCGCCGGCAGCGTCTTGACCACCACCGGAAACGGCTCCAGCGCCTTGATCGCGGCGCGGCGCTCGCTGCGGAGCGCCGAGGGCATGGCGAGCAGCACCTCTTTGACGTTCTCGGTGGTGATCACCTTGCCGATCTTGCCGGGCCGGAGCACCTTGACGCCGTGCACCACCTGCCCCGCGAGCGACGGGTTGTTGTCGATGAAAGCGACCATGTGGTACTGGCCGGTCTCGTTCAGGGCGCGAAGCAGCTGAATGCCGGTCGTGCCGGCGCCGTATATGATGACGTTCTTGCGCTCGTCGAAGCTCACGCCCTTATGCTGCGGCGCGGCTCTGAGCAACACCGCCCCGGCCCATTGCCGGCTCAGCCTGATCATCAGCGCAGCGATGAGGCCGTAGATCACCACCACCGACCGCGGATGGCCCTTGATGCCGGACAACAGCACGAGCAGCGCCCAGGCGAGCACGGCGATGATCACCGCAACATAGATGCGCGTGGTGCCCTCGGGCCCGATGAATCGGGTCACGAGCTTGTACAGACCGCGCAGATGGAAGGTGATGACGCCGATGATCGGTGCCGCGGCGAACAGCAATATCAGGCCGACCGTGTCGGGCACATAGAACCGGCTCAAGCGCAGCGAGTAGGCGGCCCACAGCGCGATCGACAGCATCGCAATGTCGTTGAGAATGAGGAGGGTCCGCTTGAACCAGCGAGGCCGCTCGATGAGCCAGACGGCTGCGCGCATGAAAGGGCCACCCCGAACCGGCCTGATGGCCGGACTCCCATTGGTTTTTGGCACTAAGCTCTCGTTCAGAGTGCGCTGCACCATAGCCGATGCCCGGAACGAGAGGAAGCAGTCAAGACTCATCCATAACAGGAGAAAACTGGCGGAAAAAAGCCCGCTGGCGCCGCCCTCCTAACCGAGCATCACCACATGCAGCCGTTTTGGTCCATGCGCCCCGCGCACGATGGTCTGCTCGATGTCCGCGGTTCGCGACGGCCCGCTGATCAGGTTGACGGTCCGCGGCAGGACACCCTCGCCGTAGATCGCCCGCAACCGGTCGAAAGTATCCTCGTAGCAGGGGACGATATCGCCGCGGCGAACGAGGACCGTGTGGGATTCGGGCAGGAAGGCGAGGGTGGTCGGGTTGTCCGGTCCCGAGATGAGAACCAGCGTGCCGGTCTCCGCGGCGGCAGCGACGGCGCGCGACAGACCCGCGCGATCGTCCCCATCCGCTGCCCCGAAAGTGAGCGTCAGGTCCGGCGCGGCCTGCCATGGCAACGCCCGCAGCACCTCGTCCTCGCCGAGACGCAAGGTGGGGGGGAGATCATGCAAGCGGAGGTTGGCGGCGATGGCCTGGACAGCCCCCTCGGGCGTCGCGGCCCGCGTCACCTCGGCGCCTTGGCTCTCGAGCATGGACTGGAACAGGTCGAGCAGCGCCGCTTCGTCTTGACGGGCGCGCGCCGGGACGGTGCCCCGCTGATGGGCGCCGAGGCGCGCGGCGACCGCTTCGTCTCGCGCCGGATCGCCGGGGGGCGCGCCGAGCGCCGTCCTGACCGCTGACAGAATAAACTCACGATACTGTGCGGCCCGACTCATGGCTTCGCGCGACCCCTGCGGTAACGCGCTCGGAAGGTCTCCCCCTCCGGCGCGGGCAAGTCGCGGGTTCCGGTCCAGGCGCCGGCGAGAGGGACATGGCGAAATCGCCCGTCGCCCCCGGCAACGCGCGCGAGCACCGGCATCACGACCCCGCTGAGGGCGTGATAGAGACGCGGGCGCTTCGCGAGGTAAGCCCAGGTCTTCAGCGCGAGACGCTGCGGCAACGGCGGGTTGCCGCGGTCGAAATCGCGCTCGCGCCATTTGCGCATCAGGGCGGGAAGGGGAATGGCCATCGGGCACACCTCCTCGCAGCGGCCACAAAAGCTCGAGGCGTTGGGGAGGTCGCGCGCCTGGTCGATGCCGTAAAGCGCCGG
Source organism: uncultured Alphaproteobacteria bacterium (assembly GCA_963732955.1). Taxonomy (GTDB): domain Bacteria; phylum Pseudomonadota; class Alphaproteobacteria; order Rhizobiales; family Methyloligellaceae; genus Methyloceanibacter. The sequence continues at coordinate 788,136 of CAVTBH010000003.1, read as the reverse complement.
CGTCAGCACGGCGCCCATCGGGCCCGGATACACCGAGCCATAGGCATGGCCGCCGATGGCGCCATAAACCGGGCAGTGATTGAGGCAGGCGCCGCAGCGGATGCAGCGGAGCATGTCGTGAAAGTCGCCGCCGAGCATGGCGCTCCGGCCATTGTCGAGCAGCACCACATGATAGGCCCTTGGCCCATCGGGATCGCCGTCGCGCGCAGGCCCGGTAGCGAAGGTGGTGTAGGTGGTGATCTCCTGCCCAGTTGCCGAGCGCGCCAGCAGGCGGAGAACGGTCGCCGCGTCCTCGAGCGTCGGCACCAGCTTCTCGATCGAGGTGAGAACGATATGCGTTCTCGGCAGCGTCTCGGTCAGATCGCCGTTGCCTTCATTGGTGACGATCACCGAGGAGCCGGTCTCGGCGATCAAGAGGTTGGCGCCGGTGATACCCACATCCGCGGCGAGGAATTTCTCGCGCAGCACGGCGCGGGCCTCGGCGACGAGGTCAGGCACGCTACCGAGGGGCCGGTCAAACGGCAGTCCGTCATGGGCGCGGGTGAAATCCGCCGCGATCGCTTCTTTGTTGAGATGAATCACCGGGGCGATGATGTGGCTCGGCCGGTCGCCCCTGATTTGGAGAATGTGCTCGCCGAGATCGGTCTCGGCGACTTCGATGCCGGCGGCCTCGAGATGATGATCGAGATCGATCTCCTCGGACACCATCGACTTGCCCTTGGTGACGAGGCGGGCGCCTGATCCGCGACAAAGACGAAGCACGATGTCGCGCGCGTCCTTTGCCGTCGGCGCGTAATGCACCTCTCCGCCGCTCTCGAGCACTTTCCGCTCATAGGCTTCGAGGTAAAGATCGAGATGGCTAAGGGTATGATCCTTGATGGCCCGGGCTTCCTCGCGCAGCTGGGCGAACTCCGGCAGCTTGTCGCGGGCCTTGATCCGCTTCGCAATGAAGCCGCGCTTGACGTTGAGCAGCGCCCGCTGGAGGTCCTGATCCGCCAGCGCTTGGGCGGCACTCTCCCTGAAGGTGTGCGTCGAGGGGTGTTTCGAGGCGTCGGCCATCGCTTCGCTATTCCGGCTTCTGCGGCTGGCCGATCGCAGGCGTCTCGGTCATCCCCGCAAGGATCTCGGCGACGTGACGGCATGTAACCGGCGACCCGTCCCGGGACAGCCTGCCGGCGAGGTGGAGCAGACAGCCGAGATCGGCGGCGAGCACGCAGGTCGCGCCGGATGCCGCGATGTTACGGATCTTGGCTTCAGCCATGGTCGTGGAAATCTCCGGATATTTCACCGCGAAGGCGCCGCCGAAGCCGCAACAGACTTCCCGCTCGTCCATCTCCTTGAGCGTGAGCCCGTCGACGCCCGCAAGCAGCCGGCGCGGCGCGTCGCTGATGTTGAGCTCGCGGAGACTCGAGCAGGAATCGTGATAGGTGACGGTGCCTGGAAATCTGGCGTCGACGCCGGCGGCGCCCAGAACCTCCACAAGAAAGCTCGTCAACTCGTAGGTCTTGGCCGCGAGCGCCGTGGCGCGCCAAGCGAACACCGGGTCATCGGCGAGGAGCTCGGGATAATGCCGCTTGATCATGCCGGCGCAGGAGCCCGACGGCGCCACCACATAGTCGAAGCCCTCGAAGGCCTTCACCACTTGGTGCGCGATGGCGATGGCGTCGGCCCGGTCGCCGGAATTGTAGGCCGGCTGGCCGCAACAGGTTTGCTCCCCCGGGACCTCGACGCGCGCGCCGGCGTCCTGCAACAGCTTGAGCGCCGCGAACCCGACGCTCGGCCGGAAGAGGTCGACCAGGCAGGTCACGAACAGCCCAACACGGGGACTTGCCTGCGGTCCGGCGGGTTTCTCCGTCATCTTGTCCCTTGAGAACTGGCCCGGCCCTGTGGCACCGGGGGTACAACCCGATGTAGCATCGGCGCTCTGGGGTAAGAAGCCCGAACTCGGCCCGGCCCCGGAACCGAGGAGGAGGGGGAGTGACGACGAACGGAAACGCCCTGCGCCTGGCACTGTGCCTGGCGGCGGTGCTGGCGGTGCCAGCAGCGGCCGGCGAGCCGCTGCGCTTCGCCGCCCCCGTCATCTATGGCACCTTTCTCCCCGGCCTCGGCGAGCCAGCGGCGCGTTTCGCCAAGTTGATCAATGAGCTTTCCGGCGGCACGATCGAGTTCGACCTGAAAGAGCCGGGCGAGGCCGGCGAGCCCCAAGACATCCTCGACAAGGTGTCGAAGGGGAGCGCCGATGCCGGCTTCACCACAGCGAGCTTCTGGGCGGCGAAGCTTCCGGCCGCAGCCCTGTTCTCCGGTTTCCCGTTCGGACCCGACGCCAAGGGCTACGTCGAGTGGTTTTTCGCCGGCAACGGCCTCAAGCTCTACCAGGAGATGTACGATCAGGCCGGCCTCCACGTCCATGTCATCCCTTGCGCCTTTGGCGGCAGCGAGACCGCAGGCTGGTTCACCAAGGAGGTGACGACACCTGAAGACCTCAAGACATTGCGCATGCGCATCTTCGGCCTTGGCGGCAGGGTGATGTCGCGCCTCGGTGTCACCACGGTGCTCGTGCCGGGCGGCACCATCGGCCTCGCCCTCGACAAGCACGAGATCGACGCCGCCGAATTCCTCACTCCCGCCGTCGACCAACGCCAGCATCTGCAAGACCATGCCAAGCTGATTTACCTCCCGGGCTGGTATCAGCCTGAGACCGTGCTTGAACTACTCGTCAACGAGGATCGTTGGAACAGCCTTAACAATCAGCAGCAGACCATGATCGAGACCGCCTGCCGGGCGACGCTGCTGTCCACGCTGGCCGACAGCCAGAAGCTCAAAACCGATAGCCTCGAGGCGCTTGGCACCAAGGAGGGAGTCCGCATCAAGACCCTCTCCGAGGAGGTGCTCAAGGCGCTTCGCCACAGCTGGCATGAGGTGGCCAAGGAGGAAGGCGAGCGGAATGCATTCTTCCGCTCGGTGCTCGACGATCTCAACGGCTTCCGCACGCCGAAGCCGCTGCCACCGCTGCCATCGGCCTCGGCGACGCCCTAAGCAGAGCGCCGGCGCCGCTCCGCTCGCTAGCCGCAACGGCGGCCGGAGCGAAGCGACGTCACGGGCTTCGGATTTATTGTGACTGGGTCTTCAGGTAGGCGATGATGTCGGCGCGCTCGCCGGCATCGGGAATGCCCTGGAATGCCAAGGCCATCATCGAATCCGGGATCATGGCCTTGGGATCGGTGATCCACTTGTCGATATTTTCTTCGGTCCACACCCAACCGTCGGCTCCGAGCTTCTTCATCCCGGCGGAATAGCCGGGGAAGTCGGCAACGCTCGCGGCCTTGCGCCCGACGATGCCGTTGAGCTCAGGACCAATCAGCGTTTTGGCGCCAGGTCCGACCTGGTGGCAGATGCCGCATTTGGTGGTGAAAAGCTCTTTGCCTTTAGCGGCATCGCCCGCGGCGAATGCGGACCCGCCAAACGCCACGAGCATCAGCGTGCCCGCAGCGACGCACAACACCTTCCTCATTCTCATCTCTCCCTTTTGAGGATCCTGACAGAGTTCTCTTCGCCCTGTTTCGGACAATGACCGGTTCGAGAGGTCTCCTTGCTCTCGGTTGGCACGGAACTCTAACAGAAGCCGCCATCCGGCGGGATTGGTTCAAGATGCGGCATGATAACCCGGCGGAACGCAAGGAGTTCCGCCTTGGGCCGGCAGCCGCGCCTATGAGGGCATATTGCCGAGGGCGGTTCCTCATGCGAAACATCGGCATGGCTAACGGGACGTAAATCGCAAAACGCGCGATTTGAGGCGGACCACGAGGTCCTTGGAGCCGGAATGTCGCTTCTGACCCTTCCCAAGCCCGATGGCGCGATCCTCGCCCGCCGGGACGAGATCGTCCGGCAGCTCAAGAAGCTCGTCCCGGAGGCGACCCTCATTGCCGACGAGGAGGGCCGCCGCACCTTCGAGACCGATGCGCTCACCGCCTATCGCTGCCTGCCGCTCGCCGTGGTGTTGCCCGAAAGTACGGAGGAGGTGAGCAAGATCCTCCGCTACTGCCATGACAACAAGATCAAGGTCGTGCCGCGCGGCGCCGGGACGTCGCTCTGCGGCGGCGCCTTGCCGCTCGAAGACGCCATCGTGCTCGGCGTCTCCCGCATGACGCGGGTGCTGCGGATCGACGAGACCAATCGCGTCGCCCGCGTTGAGGCGGGCATCACCAACATCGCCATCTCCAACGCCGCCGCGGTCCACGGCTTCTTCTACGCCCCAGATCCGTCGAGCCAGCTCGCCTGCACCGTCGCTGGCAACATCGCCATGAACTCGGGCGGGGCGCATTGCCTGAAATATGGCGTGACCACCAACAATCTGCTCGCCTTGCGCGTGGTGCTGATGACCGGCGAGGTTGTCGACATCGGCGGCGACTATCTCGACAGCCCGGGCTATGATTTCCTCGGGCTGATCACGGGCTCCGAAGGCCAGTTCGCGGTTGTCACCGAGGCGACCGTCCGTCTCCTCAAATCCCCGGAAGGCGCGCGGCCGATGCTGATCGGCTTCGGCTCGTCGGAGGCGGCCGGCGCCTGCGTTGCCGGCATCATCGCCGCCGGCATCGTTCCCCAGGCCATCGAATTTATGGACAAGCCGGCGATCCATGTCTGCGAGAATTTCGCCGGGGCCGGCTATCCGCTCGACGTCGAGGCACTGCTCATCGTCGAAGTCGCCGGCGCTGACGACGAGATCGAGCTTCTGCTCGAGAAGCTCACCGATATCGCCGAGCGCTATGCGCCGAGCGTCGTCAGGGTGAGCCGCAATGCCGCGGAGAGTGAGCTGATCTGGAAGGGCCGCAAGGCCGCCTTCGGCGCCATGGGCCAGATCTCGGACTATTACTGCATGGACGGCGTGATCCCGCTGTCGCGTTTGCCCGAGGCCCTGCACCGCATCGGCGCCATCTGCCGCAGCCATCGCTTCCGCGTCGCCAATATCTTCCACGCCGGCGACGGCAATCTGCATCCCCTGATCCTCTACAACGCTAATGACCGCGGCGAGCTTGAGCGCGCCGAGCGCTGTGGCGCCGAGATCCTCAAGCTATGCGTCGAGCTCGGCGGCTGCCTCACCGGCGAGCATGGCGTCGGCATCGAGAAGCGCGACCTGATGCGGGTGCAGTTTTCGGCTTCGGATCTCGCCCAGCAGATGCGGGTGAAGACCGCCTTCGATCCTGACTGGCTCCTCAACCCGGCCAAGGTGTTTCCGCTGGAAGAAGGGCGTGACGGCCAGTGACAGGAAACCTCAGGCTCGGCTTCCATGCGCCTCACGCCGCGGACGAGATCGCCGATCTCGTTGCCGAGGCGGCCCACGCCAAGATTCCCATCGAGGTGAGGGGGCGCGGATCGAAGCACGAGGTCGGCCGTCCGGTTCAGGCCGGCTCCGTGGTCAGCACCGAAAATCTCGTCGGCGTCTCGCTCTACGAGCCGACCGAGTTGGTGTTGTCGGCATCGGCCGGAACGCCGATTGCCGAGATCCAGGCCCTGCTCGACGAGCGCGGCCAGCAGCTCGCCTTCGAGCCCGTCGATCTCGGGCCCGTGCTCGGAAGTCCACCTGGTGAGGGCTCGATCGGCGGCGTCTTTGCCACCAACCTCTCCGGCAGCCGCCGCATTTTGGCCGGTGCCGCGCGCGACCACCTTCTCGGCGTCGAATGCGTCAATGGCTGGGGCGAGCCCTTCAAGTCCGGCGGCCGCGTGATGAAAAACGTCACCGGCTACGATCTCTGCAAGGCGGTGGCCGGCTCCTGGGGAACGCTTGCGGTAGTCACCAACGTCACCATGAAGGTGCTGCCGCGGCCTGAGGAGACGCGAACCATTCTCTGCTTCGGCCTCCCCGACCAGACGGCGATCGAGGCGATGTGCCTTTGCCATGGCACGCCATACGAGGTGTCGGGCGCCGTCCACCTTGAGGCCTCGCTCGCGGCACGGCTGTCCAATCCCAACATCTCTGGGGCTGGCGCCGCGGTCACCGCGATCAGGGTCGAGAACTTTCCAAATTCGGTGCGCTATCGCTTCGGCCGCTTGAAGGACCGGCTCGCCGCCTATTCGCTGTCGCTCGAGCTCGACGACTCCAACAGCCGCACCTTCTGGGAAGAGATCAGGACCTTGCGCATGTTTGCCGGCTCCGACCGCCCGCTGTGGCGCATTTCGACGACGCCGTCCCGCGCCACCAAGCTCGTCGCCGTCATCGCCAGGACCCTCGACATTCGCGTCGCCTATGACTGGTCCGGCGGCCTGATCTGGCTCGACACCACCCTCACGTCGGACGCCGGCGCCGTCGAGATCAGGCGCGCCATCGCCGAATTCGGCGGCCACGCCACCTTGATCCGCGCCGAGCACACCACGCGCGCGAGCCTCGACGTGTTCCAGCCGCTTGATCTTGGGCTCGCGGCCTTGACGCGGAAACTCAAGGCCGCGTTCGATCCGGCCGGCATCCTCAATCCAGGTCACATGTATCCAGGGCTTTAGGCGGCACCCATGCACACGAGCTTCAGCGCAGAGCAGCTTCAGGATCCGACCATCGCCCGGGCGGATGCGATGCTGAGGCGCTGCGTCCATTGCGGCTTCTGCACCGCAACCTGTCCCACCTATGTGCTGCTCGGCGACGAGCGCGATTCCCCCCGCGGCCGCATCTACATGATCAAGGAGATGTTCGAGACCGGCAAGGTCGGCGCCCCGGTGACCCATCACATCGACCGCTGTCTCTCCTGCCTCTCCTGCGTGACCACCTGCCCGAGCAGCGTCGACTACATGCATCTCGTCGATTTGGCCCGAACGCATATCGAGGTGAGGGGGCATCGCCCGGCATCGCAACGCCTCTCGCGCCGGTTCCTGGCCGCGATCCTTCCCAGTCCCGCGCGCTTTCGCGTGGCGCTGTTGTTGGCGTGGCTGGCGCGACCCTTCCGCGGGATCCTCTCCGGGCTCGGCTTCAAGACCGCGGCGGCCGCCCTCGACGTCACGCCGCCCGGCCTGCCGCATCTCAAGCTTCGGCGGCGCAGGGGCTCGATCCGCCTCGACCGGGCGCCGGTCAAGCGCGTGGCGCTGGTGCTCGGTTGCGTGCAGGAGGTGCTGAGGCCCTCGATCAACCGGGCGGCGATACGGCTGTTGCGCCGCCATGGCGTCGAGGTGGTGCTCGCCAAGGACGAGGGATGCTGCGGGGCTCTCGAGCATCATCTCGGCCGCGAGGAGGCCGCGCAGAAGGCGGCGAAACGGAACGTCGATGCCTGGTCGAGCGCGATGCGCGAAGGCAAGCTCGACGCCATCCTCACCACCGCCTCGGGCTGCGGCACCATGATCAAGGACTACGGCCATCTGCTCGCCCGCGATCGGGGCTATGCCGGCCGCGCCGCGGAGATGGCTGAGCGCGCCCGCGACATCACCGAGTTCATCCAGGACATCGGCCTCGTGCCGCCGCTTGCCTGGACCAGCCTCCGGGTCGCCTATCATTCGGCCTGCTCGCTCCAGCACGGCCAGCGGGTCGAGACCGAGCCCCGTGGGCTCTTGTCCCAGGCCGGCTTCACCGTCGTCGACATCCCCGAAGGCCACATCTGCTGCGGCTCGGCCGGGACCTACAATCTGCTTCAGCCCGAGCTCGCGAGCGCCTTGCGCGAGCGGAAGCTGAACCATATCGCCAGCGTCAAGCCGGACCTGATCGCCGCCGGCAATATCGGCTGCATCGCGCAGCTCCAGCGCGGCGCCGCGGTGCCTATCGTCCACACGGTCGAGTTGCTCGACTGGGCGACCGGAGGCCCCTGTCCGGAAGGCCTCGAGAAGCTGAAACCCAAGGTGCATCCGATCGAGAGCCTGATGGAGCTCGCTGCCAACCGGTAGCAGCGGTCCGAGCGTTGCTTGCTGGGCCAAGCCCTATGGGCTAGAAGCCGGGCCAGTCAGAGCATCGCGTCAGCACTTACTTCCATGAGCGAGAAAGACGTGCCCGTCCGCCCCGAGGCCCGGCTGCCGAAGGGCTTATTCGACGTTCCCGCGGGTGAAATCCGCGCGACGGCGCTGATGCTCGACCAGATCCGCAAGGTGTTCGAGGCTTACGGCTTCGAGCCGCTGGACACGCCTGCGATCGAATATACCGACGCGCTCGGCAAGTTCCTCCCTGACCTCGACCGGCCGAACGAGGGCGTGTTCTCGTTCAAGGACGACGACGATCAGTGGCTGTCGCTGCGTTACGACCTGACCGCGCCGCTCGCCCGCTACGTCGCCGAGAACTACCAGACCCTGCCGAAGCCGTTCCGCCGCTATCAGACCGGCCCCGTGTGGCGGAACGAGAAGCCCGGTCCCGGCCGCTTCCGCCAGTTCACCCAATTCGATGCCGACACCGTCGGCGCGGCCTCCATCGCCGCCGACGCTGAGCTCTGCATGCTCGCCGCCGACACCCTTGAAGCGCTCGGCGTCCCGCGCGGCCAATATGTGGTCAAGGTGGGCAATCGAAAGGTTCTGGACGGAGTTCTGGAGTTTATCGGACTGACGCCTGAGGACACGACCAAGCATCTCGCCGTCCTCAGAGCGATCGACAAACTCGATCGCTTGGGCATTGAAGGCGTGCGCGCGCTTCTCGGCAAAGGGCGCAAGGACGAGTTGGGTGACTTCACCAAGGGCGCTGAACTCGACGCGAAGCAGATCGACAACGTCGCCGCTTTCGTCGCGGCCGGCAGTGCTGAGCGCGGACAGTCGGTTTCATCATTGGCTCCCCTGGTCGGAAGCTCCACGGTGGGCGAGGAAGGCTGCAGCGAGCTGTTGGCGATGGACGGGCTGTTCACCGCGGCGGGATTTGGATCCGATTGCATCCGCATCGATCCCTCCGTGGTCCGCGGCCTCGAATATTACACCGGCCCCGTATTCGAGGCCGAGCTGATCGCGCCGATCGTCGATGATCGCGGCCAGGCGATCAGGCTCGGGTCAATCGCGAGCGGCGGCCGCTATGACGGCCTCGTCGAGCGCTTCACCGGGGAGAAGGTGCCGGCCACCGGCATCTCCATCGGCGTCTCGCGCCTGCTTTATGGCCTCAAGACCCTCGGCAAGCTTCCTGCCGAGACCGCGCCGGGTCCCGTGGTCGTGCTCGTGTTCGACCGCGACCGCATCGGCGACTATCAGCGCATGGCGAAGACGCTCCGTGACGCCGGCATCCGCGCCGAGGTCTATCTCGGCTCGGCCGGGATGAAGGCGCAGATGAAATACGCCGACAAGCGCGGCTCGCCCTGCGCCGTGATCCAAGGCGGCGACGAGAAGGCAAAGGGCGAGGTGCAGATCAAGGATCTCGTCCTTGGCGCCACGCTCACCGCGATCAAGGACCGCGACGAATATCTGAAGCAGCAGGCGCAAGCGCAATTTGCCGTGCCCGAGGAGAGGCTCGTCGAGGCCGTCAAGGGCGTCATCGCCCGCCACCAGGCGTGAACGGCCATGGCCGCGGAATCCGCGCAGCAATTCGAGGCCCTCGAAGCCCAAGCCGCCAGCCTGCTCGACGTGTTCAGAGCGGCGGGCTACGAGCGGGTTGCGCCTTCGCTGATCCAGCCTGCTGACATCTTTCTCGATCAGATCGGCGAGGTCGTGCGCGGCCGCACCTATGTCTTCACTGATCTCGCCGGTGAGGAGCTCTGCTTGCGCCCCGACCTCACCGTGCCGGTGTCGAGGCTTTATCTCGAGCGCCACCCACGAGCCGATGTCGACGCGCGCTATTGCTATAACGGCCCGGCCTTCCGCTTTCAGCCGCGGGGACCGAGCCCCACGCACCCTCGTGAGTTCCGTCAGGCCGGTATCGAGTGCTTTGGCGTGTCGGATCGCGCCAGCGCCGATGCCGAGATCGTGGGCCTTGCCACCGGGGCGGTGCGCGAGGCGGGGCTGAAACGCCTTCGTCTTCGCTTCGGCGACATCGCCCTGTTCTACGCCCTGCTCGATGCGCTTGCGTTGCCGGAGCGGTGGCGCCTGAAGCTGCGCCATTATTTCTGGCGCCCGCCGGAGTTCCACGCGCTGCTCAGCCGCCTCGCCAAGGGCGAGCGCCCCGAGGGCAACGGCGCGGTCGCCGAGCTTACCGCAACGCTTGAGCGCAGCGACCCGACGCGCGCCGAGGACCTGGTCGCGGAATATTTGGAGGCGAAAGCGTTGCCGCTCTCAGGCAACCGCACCCTCGGCGAGATCACCGAGCGCCTGCTCGACTACGCCGCCGACCTTCGCGCCGACCCGCTGCCGAAGGAGGTCGCCACCGTGATCGACTATTATCTCGCCGTCGCCGCGCCGCCGCGCGAGGGCCTGGATCGCGTCGCCATGATCGCCAGAGGGGCAGGGATCGACCTCACGCCTGCGCTCGAGGGTCTCGCCCGCCGCTTCGATCTCTTCGAGGAAGGCGGCGTCGATCTTGAAACTGCACGCTTCGAGACCGAGTTCGCCCGGAGCCTCGAATATTACTCCGGCCTCGTATTCCAGATCGAAGCCGAAGGCGGTGACGCCACGACCCCGGTTGCGGGCGGCGGCCGTTATGACGGCTTGCTCCGTTCCCTCGGCGCCCCCGTCGAGGTGCCGGCGGTCGGCTCCGCCATCCACACCGAGCGTCTGCTCGCGGCAATCGGAGAGGCGTCCTCGTGACCGTGACGGCACTCAGCATCGGCGTGCCCGCGAAAGGGCGGCTCAAAGACGCCGCGGCCTCTCTGTTCGAGAAGGCTGGTCTCGTGCTGCGCAAGACCGGCCACGAGCGCGGTTATCGCGGCGTGATCGAAGGCCTCGATGGCGTCGAAGTGGCGTTCCTGTCCGCTGCGGAGATCGTGCATCAGCTTCGGGCGGGCCGCATCCATCTCGGGCTGACCGGCGAGGACCTTGTTCGCGAGACCCTTCCCGACGTCGAAGCGAGCGTGGAGTTCCTGGTGCCGCTCGGCTTCGGCCGTGCCGATGTCGTGGTTGCCGTGCCCGATTGCTGGATAGATGTCACCACCATGGTCGACCTCGAGGATGTCGCGGTGCAATTCGCGCGGCAGCATGGGCGCCGGCTTCGCGTCGCCACCAAGTACCTCAATCTGACGCGGCGGTTCTTCGCGCACCATGGCGTCGCCGGCTACCGCATTGTCGAGAGCGTCGGGGCCACGGAAGGCACGCCGGCGGCGGGCACTGCCGAATTGATCGTCGATATCACCACCACCGGCACGACGCTCAAGGCCAATCACCTCAAGGTGCTGGAGGATGGTCTGATCCTGCAATCCCAGGCGCATCTCGTGTCGGCGCGCGGCGCCCCGTGGCGTGGAGAGGCTACCGGCCTCAAGGACATCATCCTCGGCCGCCTTCGCACCGTGTCCCCGTGAGGGAGGGGGTGGGATCCCGGAGAGCCCACCCCCGTTGCGCTCGTCGCCGACCTTCCCGTGCGCTGGGAAGGGAGACGCCATTGCCGGCGTCGTCGCCAAACGTGTGGCCGTCGCCCTGATAGCTTTCAACGGACCGTTCCGCTCATGACCGGGACGGCGCAAGCCCGAGCCAAGCAGGCTTTGGCTCCGCCGGCCTTGACCGGGATCAAAGTGCGGTTCTCAGGCTGGACTGAGATCGAGTTCGTCGGCGGCGCGGGCCGCGTCACTCGGCGAGATCGGAGCGACGCGGTGGCCGCCCGCGGCGTCGGGCGTGAGCTCGAGGAAGCGGTCGTGGAACACGACGAGGCTCGAGCGGTGCGCGATGGACACGATGGCCGCGTCCGGCAGGCGCCCGAGCAAGAGCCGATAGAGCATGGCCTCCGACTGCTCGTCGAGCGCGCTCGTGGCCTCGTCGAGGAACAGCCAATCGGGCTCTTGCAGCAGCGCCCGTGCGACCGACAGCCGCTGCTGCTCGCCGACCGAGAGGCGGTCGGACCAATAGGCAGTCTCGTCGAGGCCATCGCGCAGATGCTCAAGTCCGACGGCGTTGAGCACCTCCTCGATCTCCTCCGCCGAGAACGCCTCTTGCGGACCGGGATAGGCGAGCGCGCCGCGCAGCGTCCCGAGCGGGAGATACGGTTTCTGCGGTAGCACCAGCACGTTCGCCCCATGGGGGATGCGAATATTGCCTGAGCCGAATGGCCACACGCCGCCGAGCGCCCGGAACAGGCTGGTCTTGCCCGAGCCTGACGGCCCCGTGACCAGCACCCGCTCGGCGGGAGCGATGCGAAGGTCCGAAGCGCGCACGATCTCCTGACCGTTCGGTAGGCTGACCACGAGGTCGTCGGCATGAAGATGGGTCGCGCCGCCGTCGGCGACATGCTCGACCCGCAGCGCTTTGTCGTCGAGCGACTGCGCCCAGTCGATCGAGGCATCGAAGCCCGCGAGCCGGTTCAGCACTGCTTTCCAGTCGGCGATGTCGGAATAGGCCTTGACGAAGAAGGAGAGCGCGCCCTGCACCTGGCCGAAGGCCGAGGCGATCTGCATCAAGCCGCCGAGCATCATCGAGCCGGCAAAATAGAGCGGGCTCACCACCAGGAACGGGAAGATGACGGCCACCTGGGAATAGCCGGCGGTAAGAAAGGTTAGCTGCTTGGTCCGCTGCATGATGCCGTACCAATTGCCGACCACGCGCGCGAAACGGTCGCTGAGGCGCTCTTCCTCGGCCTTTTCGCCGGAAAGCAGCGTCACCTCCTCGGCATTCTCGCGTAAGCGCACCAGCGAGAACCGAAAGTCGGCTTCGTAGCGCTGCTGATCGAAATTAAGTTTGATCAGCGGCCGCCCGACGAGATGCGTCACCCAGGTGCCGAGGGTGGCGTAGATCAGCGCGGCCCAGACGAGGTAGCCCGGGATCTCGAAAGAGCGGGAGCCGATCACCAGCGGATTGCCTGACGACAAGGTCCATAGGATCACGACGAAGGAGATCAGGGTCACGATCGAGCCGAGCAGCGAGATGCCGATATCGAGCGTCTGGTTGATGAACTGCTTGATGTCGTCGGCGATACGCTGGTCGGGGTTGTCGGCTGCGTCGCCCTTGAGCCGCATGCGGTAGTGCGTGCCCTCGCTCAGCCAGCGCCCGAGATAGCGCGTGGTCAGCCAGCGCCGCCATCTGATCTGGAGCCATTGCTGGAGATAGAGTTGATATACCGCGGCTGCGATGAAGAACGCCGCAAGCAGGGCGAACACCCCAAGTTGCCAGATGAAGGTGTCCCAGTCTTTGTTCTGGAGCGCGTCGTAAAAGGTCTTGTACCAGGTGTTGAAGCGAACGTTCAGCCAGACCTGAAACAGCTGCAGCGCGATTACGGTACCGAGCAGGACGCGCCCGGCAAATCCGTCCTCGGAACGGAAATAGGGGAAGGCGATGCGCGAAAATTCTCGGGCTGAATTACGGAAGCCGGCCAATCAGGGGGTCTCCAGGAGGCTGTGCTTGACGCCACGAGCCTATCTCTTTGGACGATAGGGCGAAAACCGGGCGCTTGGGAAATTACGTTTGCGTAAGCATTGGGTGATGACCAAGGCTCCAAAAAGGCAAAGAGGGGCGGCCAGAGGCCGCCCCTTCGTAACCTAAAAAAGCCCTGATCTCTGAGGCTTACATCATGTCCATGCCGCCCATGCCACCGGGAGGCATATGGGCATGCTCGTCCTTCTTCTTCGGCGCCTCGGCGACGCCGGCCTCGGTGGTGACGAGCAGGCCCGCGACCGAAGCCGCATCCTGCAACGCCGTGCGCACGACTTTGGCCGGGTCGATGATGCCCTTCTGCACCAGATCGACATACTCGTTGTTCTGGGCGTCGTAGCCGAAGGTCGGCGACTTCTGGTCGAGCACCTTGCCGACCACGATCGAGCCTTCGACGCCTGCATTCTCGGCGATCTGCCTGATCGGCGCCTGCAGCGCCTTGCGGACGATGTTGATGCCGGCCTCCTGGTCGTCGTTGGCGCCCTTGGCCTTCAGCGACTTCGCTGCCCACAGCAGCGCAACACCGCCGCCGGGCACGATGCCTTCCTCGACCGCGGCGCGGGTCGCGTTCAACGCATCGTCGACGCGATCCTTTTTCTCCTTCACCTCGACCTCGGTGGCGCCACCAACCTTGATCACGGCAACGCCGCCGGCGAGCTTTGCCAGCCGCTCTTGCAGCTTCTCGCGGTCATAGTCGGAGGTGGTGTCCTCGATCTGCTGCTTGATCTGGCCAACGCGCGCCTCGATGTCTGGCTTCTTGCCGGCGCCGCCGACGATGGTGGTGTCATCCTTGGTAATGCTCACCCGCTTAGCCTTGCCGAGCATCTGGATGGTGACGTTCTCGAGCTTGATGCCGAGATCTTCCGAGATCAGCTCGCCACCGGTGAGCACGGCGATGTCTTGCAACATGGCCTTGCGGCGATCGCCAAATCCGGGCGCCTTCACCGCCGCGACCTTCAGGCCGCCGCGGAGCTTGTTGACCACGAGGGTCGCCAGCGCCTCGCCCTCGACGTCCTCGGCGATGACGAGCAGCGGACGGCCCGACTGCACCACCTGCTCGAGCAGGGGCAACAGCGGCTGCAGGCCGGACAGCTTCTTTTCGTAGATCAGGATGTAGGGGCTCTCGAGCTCGGTCACCATTTTCTCGGCATTGGTGATGAAGTAGGGCGAGATATAGCCGCGGTCGAACTGCATGCCCTCGACCACTTCAAGCTCGCTCTCCAGGCTCTTCGCCTCCTCGACGGTGATTACGCCCTCATTGCCGACCTTCTGCATGGCCTTGGCGATCATATCGCCGATGGCCTTCTCGCCATTGGCGGAGATGGTGCCGACCTGCGCGATCTCGGCGGAGCCGGAGACCTTCTTCGCGCTCTTGGAGATGCCGGCGACGACCTCGGCCACGGCCTTGTCGATGCCGCGCTTCAGGTCCATCGGATTCATGCCGGCGGCCACCGACTTCAGGCCTTCGCGGACAATGGCTTGCGCCAGGAGCGTCGCCGTCGTGGTGCCGTCGCCGGCCGTGTCGTTGGTCTTCGACGCCACCTCGCGCAGCATCTGCGCGCCCATATTCTCGAACTTATCCTCGAGCTCGATTTCCTTCGCGACGGTGACACCGTCCTTGGTCGAGCGCGGGGCGCCGAAGGATTTCTCCAGGATGACGTTGCGGCCCTTTGGCCCAAGCGTGACCTTGACCGCATTGGCCAGGACGTCGACGCCGCGCATCATGCGCTCGCGCGCGTCCGGGCCAAATTTTACCTCTTTCGCTGCCATGCTATTTTCTCCGTTGAAGTCTTTTCGGGGGACAGGGTAAGGGCAAGCTCTAGCTGAGAATGCCCATGATGTCGGACTCCTTCATGATCAGGAGTTCCTCACCGTCGATCTTGACCTCGGTGCCCGACCATTTGCCGAACAGCACCTTGTCGCCGGCCTTGACGCCCATGGGCTGAAGCTTGCCGTCTTCGCCTCTGGCGCCGGGGCCTGCGGCGACGATTTTGCCGGTCTGCGGCTTCTCGGCCGCCGTATCTGGAATGATGATGCCGCCTTTGGTTTTTTGCTCCTCTTCGAGGCGCTTGACCACGACGCGGTCGTGCAAGGGACGAAATTTCATGGAACTGGCTCCGTGTGGAAAGCTGCGGCTTAGCACTCCTGGAAGACGAGTGCTAATGACGCCGCTTGTAGCGGCGTCGCCCGCGCTCTGTCAAGAAAAGCGCGCGGCGACACGCTCTCGCCGTCTCTGATTTCACCACCGACCCGCTCAATGCCCTCCGCCGCCGAGCGGGGCTGGCTTGTGCACCAGGACGGAGAGGACGGCAAGCGCGATGAACACCAGCGTCAACAGATAGAACACGTCGGCGAAGGCCATGACCACGCCCTGGGTGTGCGTCATCTGCATCAGCTGCTTCAAAGCCATGGCCTTGGCGTCGCTGCCATAATCATGCAGGTTGGCGGCGAGATTGTTGAGGGTCTCGAGCGCCGGCTGGGAGGCGAAGGTGAGCCTCTCGTGCAGCCTCGCAAGATGCAGGTCGGTGCGGTCGTTGAGGACCGTGGTCAAGCCGGCGAGCCCGACGGCGCCGCCGAGATTGCGCGTCAGGTTATAGAGGCCCGAGGCATTCTTGACGCGCTCGGGCGGGAGCGTCCCGAGCGCGATATTATTCACGGGGAGCATGGCGACCATAATGCCGACGCCGCGGAAGATCTGTGGCCAGACCAGCTCCCAGAAATCCCAGTCGCTGGTGAGATAGGTCATCCACCACGTGCCTGCGGCGAAGCACAGAAAGCCCGATGCCAGCATTAATCGCGGATCGACCTTGGTCATCAGTCGTCCGGCGATCGGCGCGGCAAAGAACATGGCAAGCCCCGACACGAACACGGTCTCGCCGATCATGCGCGCGTCATAGCCTCTGATTTCGCCGAGATAGAGGGGGAAGAGATAAGTAAGCCCATAGAGACCGATACCGACAACGAACGAGAACAGCGAGCCGATCGCGAAATTGCGGTCGGAGAACGCCCGAAGGTCGACCACCGGCGTCTTGGCCATCAGTGCCCGGGAAAAGAAGGCGATTGCGCTTACCCCCGATACCCAAGCGAACAGCAGCACGCTGCCGTCGCCGAACCAATCGTTGCGGGGGCCTTCCTCCAGCACATATTCGAGGCCGCCGAGGAACGCCGCCATGAAGATCAAACCCCACCAGTCGAAGCTGTCGAGCAGCTTGAAATCAGGCTTGTCGAAGTCGATCAGCAGAAGCGCGGCGATGGTCACGCCGATGCCGGGGATGACGTTGATGAAGAACAGCCAGTGCCAAGAGAGCGTATCGGTGAGAATGCCGCCCACGGTCGGCCCGATGGTCGGCGCCAACGTCGCAACCAGCCCGATCAGCGGCGCGACCAGCCCCATACGGCTTCGCGGAAACACGATATAGGCGGTGGCGAACACGGTCGGGATCATGCCGCCGCCAATGAAGCCTTGGATCGCCCGCCAGACGATCATCTCGTTGATCGAGGTTGACAGTCCGCACATCATACTCGCCGCCGTGAAGCCTGCCGCCGAAGCTGCGAACACGATACGCGTGCCGAGCGCGCGCGACAGAAAGCCGGAGAGGGGGATCATCACCACTTCGGCGATGAGATAGGCGGTCTGCACCCAGGTGATCTCGTTCGAGCTCGCGGCGAGCCCGGCCTGGATCTCGGCGAGAGAGGCGGACACGATCTGAATGTCCAGGATGGCCATGAACATCCCGAATACCATGAAGAAGAAGGCGAGCAGGTGCCGCCTGTCGATGTGATCTTCCGTGCGCGATAGCGGAACCGCCTGGACCGGGCGACTGGGCGACGTGGTGACGGCAGCGGCCATGAGCGGGTGCCTTACCGCGCGCTCGCCGTGCTATGGTGAGCGCCAGTCGGCGCGGTCGCCGCCGCCGTCGAGTGCGCCTTGGCATCGACCTTTTGCTTGGTGTTGATGTCGACCACGACGGACATGCCGGGCCGCAGCACTTCCTGTTCGGCAACCGCAACCGGCACCTCGATCCGCACCGGCATGCGCTGCACGATCTTGGTGAAGTTGCCGGTGGCGTTGTCCGGCGGGAGCAGCGAGAACACCGAGCCCGAAGCTGGTGCCACGCTGACGACGGTGCCCTCGATGCTGCGGCCGGGAAGGGCATCGACTGAGACCGACGCCTTCTGGCCGGGCTTCAGGCCGCCGAGCTGCGTTTCCTTGAAATTGGCGTCGATATAGACGGCGTCGAGCGGGACGAGGCTCGCGAGGCGTTGGCCCGGCTGGACATAGTCGCCGGCTTCGATGGCACGGTTGCCGAGGACGCCATCGAACGGCGCCCGGATGGTGGTGAACGAGAGATCCCGCTCGGCCTTGGCGAGCGCCGTCTGCAATTGCTTCAGCGTGTGCGCGGCCTCGTTCTTTTGTGCCTTCAGCACGTCGCTGTTGGTCTCTGCCGACAACACGCGGGCCTCGGCGCCGCGCACCGCGGCCGCCGCTTGGTCGCGGTTCGCCTGCGCCTGCTCCAGCGCCTGTTGGCTCGCATAGTCGCGGGCGGCAAGCGCCTGCTGGCGTTTGAGCTCGAGCTCGCTCCTTGTCTTGCCGGCTTCGGCCGAGGCAAGGTCCGCCTTCGCCGCGTCGATCTCCGCCCCTTGCGCCGCGATCTGCTTAACGATGCGGTCGATGGTGGCCTGTTCCGTGGCGATTTTGTCCTTCGCCGTCTGCACCGCGAGCTGATAGTCGCCGTCATCGATCTTGGCGATGGTATCTCCGGCGTGGAGATGCGCATTGTCGTCGACATCGACCGTCTCGACATAGCCGGCCACCTTTGCCGCCAGCGTTGCGGTCTTGGCGGCGACATAGGCGTCGTCGGTCGATTCGATGAAGCGACCGGCCACCCACCAATAATGTCCGTACCAGGCACCGGCCGCGAGCACGGCAAGCGCGCCGAGCGTCAGCAGGACGGTGCGGAGTCGGCGCTTGGGCTGGGGCGATGCGAACTCGGCATCCGGAGAGACCACTTCGGGAGCGGGTGCGCTTCGGGCCTTCGGCTCGGGCGCTGGATCCGGCACCGGCGCCTCGGCCTCGACAGCCTTCAGCGAGGGGCGCGCGGGGCTGAGCCGAGCGGCTTCGGCTTCTTCTGGCTGATCGCCCAAGTCATCCGGGAAGATCTCGGCCTGACCGCTTTTCCGTAGCATCGAGCGCTCTCGGGGTGCGACTGCATGACCGAACCGTTCGGTCAATAGGGCGTTGACATAAGAGCACCAGCTGATCTATGTCAATATCAAACCGAACGGTTCGGTCAAAATGGCGCAGGGAGCGCGAGAGATGTCCCTTGAGGCCTTAACCCACCCAGCTGAGACAACGGAAAGCGCCAAGCGCAGGCAGATCCTGGAGGGCGCCCGCGCCGTGTTTCTGGGGAAGGGCTTCGACGCTGCGAGCATGGGCGACATCGCTCGCGAGGCCAAGGTCTCCAAGGGCACGCTCTACGTCTATTTCAACTCGAAGGACAAGTTGTTTCAGGCGATTGTCGAGGAGGAGCGCCAAACGCAAGCCGAGCAAGTCTTTGCCCTTGATTCGAACGACCACGATGTCGAGGCGGTTCTGACCAAGCTCGGACGCGACTTCGCGTGCTTTCTAGGCGATCTGCATCGCATCTCATCGCTGCGGACCGTGATTGCCATCGCCGATCGCATGCCCGAACTGGGCAAGCGCTTTTACGAGACAGGGCCAGCCTGCGGCATCGCGCGCGTGGCGCGTTATCTCGAGGATCAGGTCGCCGCAGGCGTCCTTGCCACCGATGACTGCGAGCTTGCCGCGGCCCAGTTCCTGGATTCCTGCCTGTCGATGACGTTCAAGCCGCTGATGTTCAACGCGTCGGGACCGGCGAGCAAAGAGCGGATCGACCATGTCGTGGGAACCGCCGTCCGCACCTTCCTTGCGGCCTATCGCGTCCAGCCGCGTTAGCGGTTCGGAGCGCCTGCCAAAGCGAACGGTGTGCCTCGATCGCGGCTCAGGCGCTCGCAAGGCGGACGTAGCCGAGCCCCAGATAAATGAGCGCGAACACGCACACCATGGTCAAAGCGAGACCATGGATCCAGAGCCCTGAGCGGAGGGCGGCGGCATTGCCAAATGGATTGGGCCAATGCGGAAAATTCTGCTCGGCGAAGCTCCCCGCCATATCCATGTGCTGGCGCAGCACCGCCCATCCATGTGCGGTTATCAGCAGCCAGACGGCGCTGATAAGGAGGCCGGCGCCGAGGAGCGAAAGCGCCGCCCATTTGTTCTGCCAAAGCGCCGCGGGACTGATGGCAAGGGCGCCGACAATCAGCGAATTGGCGACCAGCAGCGCGTTGTGGCGCGCCCAGATCGTCTCGCGCTCGGAGTTGATCAGGTCGACATAGGCCTGGAACAAGGTAATCGCGTCGGTGGCGCTCGCGGACTTGTCGGCGGACATGGATGCGGCCTTAAGACCAGTGCCGAAACGGCAGCAGGGAGCCGAGCTTATCCCGGCCAGGCCACCAAGCGCAAAGAGCTGAACTCCCCTCCTACTGCGGCGTCAAGCGGCGGATCAGCGACACGGCGTAAGCCGGCGACCGCGCGGCGAAGATCGGATCGTCGGTCGGGCCGGCGATGCCGTCGGCGACATTGGCGGGCAGGAAGCTGAATGCGTTGCAGGTGGCGTCAGGCGCGATGGCATCGATCTCGACGGTGCCGAGCGGTGCCGTGGAGCGGTTGTCCTCATCATTCCAGCGGAGCGTCGGATCCTTGGTCTGATCGCCGTCTTGCCCAAGGATGGCGACGAGGTCGAACTTGACCGGACCTTTGGCCAAGCGCTCCTTGAGCTCATCGGCGTAGAAGTTTGGCCCCTTGGCGGCCGCCTCGTCGGCGTTGAGCCCAAGCTCGCCCGCCTCGGGAATCGCCGTGTATTTGATCAGTTGCGTTTTGCCGTCGGCGTTGGTGAAGGTGAAGGCGTGCACGCCCCAGTAACCGACCCCGGCATAGCTCGCAGGAACCGGGTGTGATGTGAGCCAGGCGTTCTGCCGCGTCGATTCGGGATGGGCTTCGAAGAAGGCCTTGAGTTTGTCCTTGTCGCCCGAGGCGAGCGTTTGCAGCAGCTCGAGGAAGAGGGCGGGCGTCTGGGCGAAGAACACCGGCGCCGAAATCATCACCAGGTCGCTCGCGGCGCCGTTGCCGTTGTCGAAGCGAATAGCGAACCCGCGCACGTTGGCTTGGTCGTTATCCTTGGCGTTCGGGTCGCCGCCGCCGAGCGAGAATCGCGCCGTGATTGGAACCTCTTTGGCGAACTGCGGCGCTTTCGACAAGGACGCGGCGCCGGCGGCGGGACTGAACGAACCGCTCAGGCAGATACCCTTGGTGTGCGCGGCGCGCTTCCCGGGATGCTTGCCGAACACGCTATTGAGCCCATCGACGAGTTGATCCGGCCGCGGCGGCTCCTGGGCATATGACGCGGTACCGGTAAAAGTGAAGGCTGCCGCCAGAACGCCGGCGGCGAGTGACTTGTGAGACATCGGCGAACTCCTGAGAACGCGAGGGACGGCTGCGCCAGCAGCCCTATCATTCTAGCCGATTGTTTGCGACAGCCCGCGCGTCGCCGGCGTCGCACGACCCTCACGATGTCGTTATTTCAAGGATGGGTAGGTGACTAAACGCTCGGCCGCACCGGGACCACGTGCAGCGACACGCAGCAATAAAGACCCGATGCGCGCCATTCGAGCATCTGATCGGCCTGATCGTGGCGCCGCGTCAGGCGCTCGAGCAAGGTCAGCCCGAACCCCTTGGCGTTCGGCGCCGTGACCGCAGGGCCGCCGAATTCTTCCCATCGCAGAATGAGGAGGGGCTGCTCTTCCCGGATGCGGTCCCATTTCACCTCGACGGCTAGGACCACGCGTCCATGCCCATTGGAAAGCGCGCCATATTTGATGGCGTTGGTGGCAAGCTCATGCAGCACCAGCGCCAGCGTCTGGGCGTCGTGGGAGGCAAGCAGGAAGGCCTGATTGCCCACCATGGTGACGCGGTCAAGCGCACCAAGGGGGCCGAGAACCTTCTCGACCAGCCGGCCGAGCACAATGGGGCGCCATTCGGTCTGGACCAGAAGCTCATGGGTGGCAGCGAGGCTGCCAAGGCGCGCCTGGAATGCCGTGACAAAATTACGTGCTTCGGGCCGGTGCTCGCCGCTCAGGGCAACGAGACTGCCGACGACGGAAAGCACGTTCTTCATGCGGTGGGCGAGTTCCTGGCTCATCAGCTCTCTCGCTTCCCGATCCCGCTTCACCATGGTGACGTCGGCGGCCAATCCCGCCATGACCAGGGCCTCGCCGTCCGCCCCGCGCTCGACCACGCGGGCCTTGACCGCGATCCACCGCATGTCCCCCGAGTCCTCTTTGCGGATGCGGAACTCGTGCTCGAAGGCGTCGTCGCGCCGGAAGGCCGCCTCCACCGCCTCCTTGAGCCCGAGGACGTCGTCGCGATGGACGAGGCTAAGGAAGCGGCCGGGCGAAACGGGAGAAAGGTCCGACCAACCGAACAGCTCGTGCGAGCCCGGCGTCAGCAAACAGAGTTCGCCCGCGAACCGCCATTCCCATAGCGCCACGCCGCACGCCTCCACCGCGCGCCGCAGCCGGTCCTCATCGGTGAACGGCGGCGGCGTGTTGCCGCGCGTCCCGGAGGCTCTGCTCGGGTCGATCATACTCGGAATGCCGGGATGGAAGGTCGTTTCAGGAGGCCCTTGGCCGCGATGCGAGGCTGCAATAGCTTCGCTTGTCAGCGGGACTAAAAACCCCTTGAACATCTTTGTCTTTTAACTTTGACATAGTGCCCAAGCGGACGTGGCGGGCGCCGAGGAGCCGAGATGTCGTTGGCGACGCCGTTCACCTACGAGGTGCCTTGCCAACAGTGCCCGTTGCGCTCCTGCAATGTCTTTCGCGAGTTGACCGACGAAGAGGTCGATTTCGTCTCGCAACTCAAGAAAGGCGAGCTGCGCGCCGGCCCCGGGGCCACGCTGTTGCAGGAGGGCCAACCCTCAGAGCATCTCTTCACCTTGCTCGAGGGCTGGGCCTTTCGCTCCAAGACCTTGAGCGACGGCCGCCGCCAGATCACCAATTTCGTTCTGCCCGGGGATTTCGTCGGCTTGCAGGGCTCCATGCAAGGCGCCATGGAGCATTCCGTTGAGACCCTGACGCCCGCGGCGTTCTGCACCTTCCCGCGCGGGCGGGTGTGGGATCTGTTTAGCAAATCTCCGAGTCTCGCCTTCGACCTCACTTGGCTCGCCGCACGCGAGGAACGCATTCTCGACGAGAATTTGCTCAGCCTCGGGCGGCGCAGCGCCGCGGAGCGCACGGCTTATTATCTCCTCCATCTTTACGTCCGCGCTGACGACATCGGTCTCGTCACCGAGGGGCGCGTGCGCTTTCCCTTCACCCAGCAGCATCTTGCCGATGCTATCGGTCTTTCCCTGGTGCACACCAACAAGACGCTGAAGCGGCTGGAGCGCCACGGCCTCATTCACTGGGATCATGGCTGGTTCTCCTCGCCCGATCTTGGGGCGCTTGCCGAGCTTGCAAATTTCGACCTCAAGGCGCCGCGGAAGCGGCCCCTGCTATGAGCCCGCCAGTCTGGCCTTTCCGCGGCTTGGCGGTTATCGTCTTGGCTCTGATCTGAGGAGCGCTTAGGCTAGGGCCCGCATCGCTGGGCTGGCTCAACGTTCGTGTTGGCGGGGCACTCGCCATTGGGACTGCGCAAGCTGGATGTGACAAGCCATGACCTCTAAATCGAACGGTTCCGGCCGTCATGCAGTGCTCGACGTCATCGTGCTCATCGCCATGGCGGTGACCGCCACCGCATTCGCCGCCGGCCTCGTTATCAACTCGGGCATCGACATGGTGGCGGGCGCCATCGCCGGCGTCGCCCTGTTCATGGTGATGGCGTCCTCTCATTATGTCATTACCCGCTCGGCCCGCTCGGCCACGGTTGCCGGCCGCATCGACGAGCTTGAGGAAGCCTTGATCGTGCTCGACGGCGACCTCCAACGCATTGACCAGGTCGAGGACGACGTGGCCAGGCTCGACCTCCTCAACGACCGCGTCGAGCGCCTTGATCAGGTCGTCTCCGAATATGGCGGCGGCGATGCCGCGCCGAAATTGGCGGAGATCGAGCGCTTCACCCACGATCTCGAGCAGCTTCGCGACCGCTTCGAGTCCTTAAGGAGCGACGTGCGCACCGAGACCCGGGCGCAGCGCGAGGAGATTGGCACCGAGCTCAAATCTCTCGAGGCCCTGATCAAGAAACTGTCGCGCGACCTGACCACCGTAGCTGTTCCCACGGCGCCGAAGATGGGAGAGATCGGCGAGGCCTCCGAGGTTCCATGGCAGCTCAAGATGAGCGAGGAAAATCTACTCGGCGCTGTCCCCACGGTGGCTGCGGAAGAGACCGATAGTGCCGAGACTGCGCTCGATGACGAGGACGGCGACGACCGCGAGGCGGCGCTGCCGATTGCGCTTGCCGTCGCCGAGGCGATCTCGATCGTGGAGGTCGGGGTTGACGACGGCACGAGCCGCGAGGAGGACGTTGTGGTTCTCCTCGCCGAGGAAGCCTCCCCCCCGCGCGACATCAGCGAAGACTTGCGCCAGGCCATCGAGGCGAACCGCGTCGATCTCTATGTGCAGCCGGTCGTGACCGTGCCCGAGCGCCAGGTCCGCTATTTCGATGCCGTGGCGCGGATCCGCGCCGGCGACGACACCGTGATCGAGACGGGCTACGAGGACGTCGCCGAACGCGACGGCCTTCTGCCGCGCATCGACAACATGATGCTGGTCAAGAGCGTGCAGCTGCTGCGTCGGCTCGGCACGGAGCCGAAGTTGCGAGGCGTGTTCTGCAATTTGTCGCTCCAGTCGCTGCGCGACCCGGACTTCTTCCCCGAGCTGGTGGAGTTTCTTGAGGAGAACAGCGCCCTTGGCGACAGCCTCACCTTCAGGCTTAGCCAGCCTTCAATTCAGGATCTCGGCGCCATCGAGCTCGCAAGTTTGAGGACGCTCGGCAAGATCGGTTTTGGTTTCGCCCTCGACCAGGTCTCCAACCTCGATCTGGATTTTGCCGGTCTCCGCGATCATTTCTTCCGCTTCATCAAGGTCGGTGCGGACACGTTGCTCGAAGGCTTGGAGACAGCCAAGGCGCCGGCTTCCGCCGCCGACCTCGCCAGTCACCTCGACCGCTTCGATCTCAAGCTGATCATTGAGAATGTCGGTGACGAGCGGAGCTTCGAGCGGCTGATGCAAGCCGGCGTCGAGCTCGCCGAGGGCGACCTCTTTGCCGCACCGGCGCCGGTCACGGCGGAGGCTCTGAAGGAGTTGGGGGGACCCGACGCGGCCTAGCACGGCGCGTGGAGGAGCTGATACTCCCCCACGACGCACGGTGCCAGGTGCTAGTGCTCTGACTGCATCTCGTTCGTTTCGCCGGCGCCACCCTCTGGCGCCGGGGCCATCTCGCCTTCCGGCGCGGGCTTAGCCTGCATGGTGCCGTCGCCGCCAGGCGCGTCCATCGGCGTGCCCTGATCGGTATCCGGGGCTAGCAAATTCTGCACCTCGGCATTCTCCTCGTCGCCGGCGAGGATCAAGAGATCGGTGGCGCCGTCGAGTGCCGGCCGCGGGGCGGCGTTGGCGCTGGTAAAGCCGAGAACGGCAAATGCACAGAGGATCACACCGGCCTTAAGCGGAAGGTGAGACATTGGGTTTCTCCTTGGGATGTCCCTGCGGGCGTCGCCTGATGCGAGGCCCTGATTGGCGGCAAGCATAGAAATACAGCGTGACAAGCTTGGCAAAGCCGAAACCAATTCGAGGTCAAGAACGCGTAAACGGTCATCCCCGACCGTGCCTCTAAAGCGAACGGGCCGGAACCGGAGCGCCGGCCCGTTTCGAGAGCCTAGTCCTGGTAGTAGTACCGCATGCTGGGCGGCCAGTTCGTCGACGGGAACAGCCGCTGCAGCTCGCGGATCTCGGCATGGCCGTTGCCGTAATGGCGATAGCCGTAGCGGCCATATTCCGCCGGGTACTCATACGATCCGTAGTCGGGGCCGTAGGACGGGTAGTAGCGGTGGCCGTAGCCGCCGGCACTGGCCGACCCGGCAAAGGCAATAACGCCAAAAGCGGCCGCAATGGCCAAAACGCTCAATTTCGACAGTGTGGGGAAGTAGGGCATGTCAGGTCTCCTTTGCCGACCCCTTCCCTCGGCGCGAGTTATCTGGGGGGCCGCCGGTCGTTGCGCAATGTGCCTCTCACAAGAAAGTGAGGCGAAGAGCGGCCGCCGCCGGGAAGCCCTCGGATCGTGGGCCTTGTCTTGACCGGTTTCGGCCCAGCCTCTACGGGGGAGCCCATGCCAGCGCCAACGCCAACGATCCTCTCCACCGCCGCCATTCCGGTGATCCACTCCATTGCCGAGGTCGGATCGGCCTACGACGCCTGGCTCGTCGATATCTGGGGCGTGATGCATAACGGCGTGCGCGCCTATCCCGCAGCCGTGGCGGCCACCAAGCGCTTTCGTGAGCAGGGCGGCATCGTCGTCCTCCTGTCGAACTCGCCGCGCCCGGCTTCAAGCCTGCAAGGTCAGCTCACCAATTTCGGTGTCGACGGCACGAGCTACGATGCCACCGTCTCCTCCGGCGACCTCACGCGCCACGAGCTTGCCAAGCACGCCGGCACCCGCGTGTTCCATCTCGGCCCTGAGCGCGACCTCCCCATCTTTGCCGGGCTCGACGTCGAAAGGGTCGGGGCGAGCGAGGCCGAGTTCGTGGTGTGCACGGGGCTCTTCGATGACGAGACCGAGACGCCGGACGACTATCAGGGCCTGCTCCGTGATTTTGCCGCACGCAAGCTCACCATGCTCTGCGCCAACCCCGACCGCATGGTCGAGCGCGGCCACCACCTCATCTATTGCGCGGGGGCTCTAGCCGAGGTCTACGAGGCGCTTGGCGGCAGCGTCATCTATGCCGGCAAGCCCTACCTCCCGATCTACGAGCTTGCGCTCGAGACCATCGCCGATCTGGCCGGCAAGCCGGTGCCGCGGAGCCGCATCCTCGCCATCGGCGATGGTGTTCATACCGACATGGCCGGCGCTGCGGGCTTCGGCCTCGATGCCGTGTTCGTGGCGAGCGGCCTGCATCGGCCCAAGGCGGGCGGCGCGGACCTCGACGGGGCTCACCTCGCGGACTTGTTTGACGGGCGAAAACGCCCGCGCGCGGCCATGACGGCGCTGGCCTGGTAACCTCCAGCAAATATTGCAGTGCAGCAGAGGCTTCGCTATTTTCGCGCACGCGAAAAATCAGGAGCGGGGGCGATCGAATGACCACGAACGGGAATGGGGCCGCGGCCCAAGGCTACTTTTTTGAGGATCTCGCCGTTGGCATGGAGGCGAGCTACACCAAGAGAATCACGAATGATGACGTGCTCGCCTTCGCCGAGCTTACCGGTGACAACAATCCTGTCCATCTCGACGACGCCTATGCCGCCGGGACCATGTTCAAGCAGCGCATCGCCCACGGCATGCTGACCGCGAGCCTGCTGTCCACGGTGCTGGGCACCAAGCTTCCCGGGCCAGGTTGCATCTACCTGACCCAAACCCTCAAATTCAAAGCGCCGGTGCCGATCGGCGCCGAGGTCGTGGCTACGGTCAAGGTCACGAGCCTCGACCCCGAGAAAGGCCGCGCCGTGCTCGCCACGACGTGCAGCGTCAACGGCAAGAGCGTGCTAGACGGCGAGGCTATGATGATGGTGCCCCGCCGCGAGGGGTCCTAGTCGCAAGATCGCCTGGCGCCGCCATCGCCGATGAACGTCACAAGGATGCGAACATGGATGTCGTCACCGGTTGGCGAGACGTGCCGCCGCAGGCCAGAGGCGCGGTGCTCGCCATCGGGAATTTCGATGGCGTCCATCGCGGCCATCAGGCAGTGCTCGGCCGGGCGCGCGACCTTGGCAAATCATTGGGACGACGCTCCGGCGCCGTGGTGTTCGAGCCGCATCCGCGCGAATTCTTCGCCCCCGACCAGCCGTTCTTTCGACTGACCCCGATTGCAGTGAAGCTCGAGCTGCTCGCCGCGCTTGGTCTCGACCAGACCTTTGTCGTCGAATTCGGCCCCGAGCTCTCGGGGCTCAGCGCCGAAGCCTTCGCCGCCGATGTCCTGGCCAAGGGCTTTGGCGCTACCCACGCCGTCGTCGGCTACGACTTCACCTATGGCAAGGGCCGGACCGGTTCGTCGGCGAAACTCCAAGCGCAAGGCGCTGAGCTTGGCCTCGGCGTCGATATCATCGAGCCGGTCAAAGGCGAGGGCGTGCTGTTTTCCTCAAGCCAGATTCGCGACTATCTCCGTAACGGCGAGGTTGGAGCCGCCGCCGAGCAGCTCGGCTATTGGTGGCGCGTGCGCGGCCGCGTCGAGCCGGGCGCAGGACGCGGCAAAGGTCTCGGCTTTCCCACCCTCAACCTCCCGCTCGCCGAAGGTCAGGACATCGGCCATGGCATCTATGCGACGAGAGTTCAGCATCGAGGTCGCTGTTATCATGCCGCGGGCTATGTCGGTCCGAGGCCGACCTTCGGCGAGGGCAAGCCGGTGCTCGAAGCGTTTCTGCTCGACTTCTCCGGCGACCTTTACGGTGAGGAGGTCGAGGTCGAGTTCATCGCCAAGATCAGAGGCGATACCACCTTCGACAGTCCCGAGGCGCTCGCGGCACAAATGAAGCAGGACTGCGCCGAAGCTGGACGCGTGCTCGGCGCGATCGAGCGCCACGACCCCATGACGCGCTATCCCTTGGGTCGCGCCTTGGCCCGAGGCGCGGAAGCGAGCGGGTCTGGATTGTAGCTGACGGCGTTGCTAGAACCCGCGGGGGCATGCCCATCGCGGGCGAAGTCGGTGGGCGGAAGCAAGGATCATGGTGAAGGCAAAGAGCAAGCATGCGTCGTCGCGCGCGAAGAAGGGTCGCGCAAGGAAGCCCGCGAAGGCGAACACCGCGGCCAAAGCGGTGAAACGAGCAAAGACGCCCAAGGCACGAGCCAAGACCGCAAAGCTCAAGACCGCAAAGCTCAAGACCAGGCCTGCCGCGGCGACGGCGAAGAGCCGCAAGCCTGCGGCGCCGAAGGCCAAGACCACGACCAAGACCAAGACGCGGCCGGCCAAAGCCAAATCCGCCAAGACCACCACAATCAAGACCACGAGAGCCAAGGCACGGAAATCCGCACCCAAGACGCCGGCAACGGCGCGCGTTACGGCCAAGGCCACGAAGGCCGCCACCAAGGCTAAAGCCAAGACCACGCGAAAGGCCGCTCCCAAAGCCAAGCCGGCCACGAAGCTGAAATCGACCCCGAAGAGTGCCCCCAAGTCGAAGTTGGCACAGACGCCAAAACTCGCGCCGAAGCCGCCGCAGACCGGCCGCGACTGGAGCGCGACGCTGTTCCTGCCCAAGACCGAGTTCCCCATGAAGGCGGGGTTGCCGCAGCGGGAGCCGGAACTGCTCAAGCGCTGGGATGAGATGCGCCTCTATGACCGGCTTCGCGAGGAAGCCATGGGGCGCGAGAAGTTCATCCTTCACGACGGGCCGCCTTACGCCAACGGGCATCTCCATATCGGCCACGCCCTCAACAAGATCCTCAAGGACGTGATCAACCGCTCGCAAGGGATGATGGGCAAGGACGCGAATTACGTCCCCGGCTGGGACTGCCACGGCCTTCCCATCGAGTGGAAGATCGAGGAGGAGAATTACCGCGCCAAAGGCAAGACCAAGCCCGATCTCTCCGACCCCGAGGCGATGATCGCCTTTCGCCGCGAATGCCGCGCTTACGCGCAAGCTTGGCTCAACGTGCAGCGCGAGGAGTTTGAGCGTCTGGGCGTCGAGGGCGATTGGCAGCACCCTTACACCACCATGAGCTTCGATGCTGAGGCAACCATCGCCCGCGAGCTGATGAAGTTCGCCATGAACGGTATGCTCTACCGTGGCTCGAAGCCGGTGATGTGGTCGGTGGTCGAGCAGACGGCGCTCGCCGAGGCCGAGGTCGAGTATCAGGAGGTCACGAGCCACACCATCTTCGTCAAGTTTCCGATCGAGCCGCCGCTAGGACCGCTCAGCGTCACCGTCCACGGCGAAGAGGGCGAGGAACGCCCGACGCCCGAAGAGGTCGAGGCGTTCAACCACAAGGTGGCAGGGCTCGTAGGCGCGAGCGTCGTGATCTGGACCACGACGCCCTGGACCATTCCCGGCAACCGCGCCATCGCGTTTTCGCCCGACATCGCCTACGGGCTTTATGAGGTGGTCGAGGCGCCCGCGGACAATTGGGCCAAGCCCGGCGACAAGCTCGTTCTCGCTGACGCGCTCGCGGAGAATGTGCGGAACGCCGCGCGCATCGAGAGCTGGCGTCACATCACCGATGTCGATCCGCGCGGGCTGATCGCAAGCCATCCCTTGCGCAAGCATCCCGAGGCCAAGGGCGATTACGCCTTTCCGGTTCCCGTGCTGCCGGGCGATTTCGTCACCGAGGACACCGGCACCGGATTCGTCCACATCGCTCCCGGCCACGGCCAGGACGATTTCGAGCTCGGCACCAAGTTCGGCATCAAGGTGCCGTTCACGGTCGATGCCGACGGCCGCTATATCGACACCGTCGGCATCTTCGCCGGCCGTCTCGTCATCGACGACAAGGGCGCGGAAGGCGACGCCAACGCCGCGGTCATTGCCGCGTTGCAGGAGGTGGGCGCGCTTGTTGCTCGCGGCCGCCTCCGACACGACTATCCGCATTCCTGGCGCTCGAAGAAGCCGGTGATCTTCCGCAATACGCCGCAATGGTTCATCGCCATGGACGAGGGCATCGGGGACGCCTCTGACACGCTACGGGAGCGCGCGCTCCAAGCCATTGGCGACACGCGCTGGGTGCCGCCCCAAGGCGAGAACCGCATCCGAGGCATGATCCTGACCAAACCCGACTGGGTGGTGTCGCGTCAGCGCGCCTGGGGCGTGCCCATCACCGTGTTCCACAACAAGGAGACGGGCGCCGTCATTCCCTCCCGCGAGTTCAACGCTTCCGGCGAGTTGATCGACCGCATCGTCGAGGTCATCGCCAAGGAAGGCGCCGACGCCTGGTTCGAGGCTGGTGCCAAGGAGCGCTTCC
This sequence comes from uncultured Alphaproteobacteria bacterium, assembly GCA_963732955.1. Classification (GTDB taxonomy): domain Bacteria; phylum Pseudomonadota; class Alphaproteobacteria; order Rhizobiales; family Methyloligellaceae; genus Methyloceanibacter. Next base: position 757,613 of record CAVTBH010000003.1, on the reverse strand, counting down.
TATCAGGGCTCGTCGATGATCCGGACGCCTGGGAGAAGGTCGACGACATTCTCGACGTCTGGTTCGATTCAGGCTGCACCCATGCCTTTGTGCTGGAACAGCGCCTGGACCTTGCCTGGCCTGCCTCGCTCTATCTCGAGGGCTCCGACCAGCATCGCGGCTGGTTCCAATCCTCGCTGCTCGAGGCTTGCGGCACGCGGGGCCGTGCGCCCTACGACGCGGTGCTGACCCATGGCTTCGTCGTCGACGAGGACGGCCGCAAGATGTCGAAGTCGCTTGGCAATGTCGTCGCGCCCCAGGACGTGATCAGGCAGTCGGGCGCCGAGATCCTCAGGCTCTGGGCCATGAGCTCGGACTATGCCGAGGACTTGCGCATCGGTCCCGACATCATCAAGGCCAATGTCGAGTCTTATCGGAAGCTCAGGAACACGCTTCGCTTCCTGCTCGGCAATCTCGCCCACTATCGGCCGAGCCTCGCCGTGGCTCACGCCGAGATGCCTGAGCTCGAGCGCTATCTCCTGGCGCGGCTCGCCGAGCTCGAGGTCACCGTCCGCGCCGGTTACGACGCCTTCGACTTCAAGCGGGTGTTTCATGCCCTGTTCAATTTCTGCGTCAACGATCTCTCCGCCTTCTATTTCGACATCCGCAAGGACGCGCTCTATTGCGATCCTTACGGAAGCGTGACGCGGAACTCGGCGCTCACCGTGCTCGACCGCGTGTTCGAGGCGTTGACCGCCTGGCTCGCGCCGATGCTCTGCTTCACCATGGAGGAGGCGTGGCTGACACGCTTCCCAGGCGACAAGGGTTCGGTGCATCTCCGCCAGTTCCCCGAGATCCCCGCCGCCTGGCGCAACGAGGCGCTTCTGGAGAAGTGGCGGAAGGTGAGGGCGGTTCGCCGCGTCGTCACTGGCGCGCTCGAGATCGAGCGGAAAGAGGGCCGCATCGGCTCGAGCCTCGAAGCTGCACCCAACGTCTATATCGCCGACGATGCCTTGCGCGCGGCGATCTCAGGCCTCGACCTCGCGGAGATCGCCATCACCTCCGGCGCGAGCGTCTTGAGCGGGAAGGGGCCCGAAGGTGCCTTCCGCCTCGACGAGGTGCCGGGCGTTGCCGTCGTCTTCGCCCGGGCCAAGGGTACCAAATGCGCGCGGTCCTGGAAGATCCTCGAGGATGTCGGCGCCGATCCTGAATTCCCGGAGCTCTCCCCGCGTGACGCCGAGGCCGTCAGGCAATTCGACGCTCTAAAGATCGCGGCGGAGTAGGGTCGGCGATGCGCTTTCTCCTTGGACCACAAACGCCACTCGGGCTCGGGGTCGCAGCCATCGCCCTCGTTGCCGATCAGGCGAGCAAGGCCTGGATGCTCTATGTCTACGACATCGGCGCCAAGGGCGTTGTCACCGTCACCCCGTTCTTCGACCTCGTCCTTGTCTGGAACCGGGGCGTCAGCTACGGTCTCCTGCCGCAAGACAGTGACCTCGGGCGCTGGGCCCTGATTCTGTTCGCCTTCGCGGCCGCCTGTGCCCTCGTGATCTGGCTGGCGCGGGTAACCTCTCCCCTTGCCGCCGCGGCCATGGGCCTCGTCATCGGCGGCGCCGTCGGCAACGCCATCGACCGCATCCTCTATGGCGCCGTTGCCGACTTCTTCTCCTTCCACGCCTACGGATATCAGTGGTACATCTTCAACATCGCCGATGTGGCCATTGTTGCCGGGGTGATCGGACTTCTGTACGAGTTCGTGTTCGGGGGACACAAAAAGGTCTCAAACCCTTCTAAGATGTGAATAAAGTCCGGGCTAACCCGGCAAGTTAAGGGGGAGTTGTGGGGCGCTCCGGAACCATCAGCCAAAAGCTCCTCGCCAGGGGCCTTTCCCTCGTCGCGGTCTGCGGCGCGGCGATGGCGCTTGCGGGCTGTGGCGGCATCGAATTTCAGGGCAAGATCTTCGACTATGCCGGCCTTTCCGGCTCTGGCAGCAAGCAAGACGTGCGCATGACCGAGCAGGCGCCCTTGATCATTCCTCCTGACACGACGCGCCTGCCGACGCCTGGACCTGAAGCCGTGACGCCCGCCAACTGGCCGGTCGACAGCGATCTGTCGCGCAAGCAGGCAGCTGATGCCAAGGCGGCGGCCGAGCAAAAGGCTGAGGCTGAGGCCTCGCCCGATGTTCCTTATGCCGGCAAGCCGAAGCTGCTTGATCATTGGCTCGGCAAGGACAAGCCCAAGAACGACGAGCTGGTGGACGTGCCGGAGCCCGATGCGTCCGACAAGACGGCCGAGGATCGTGCCCGCGAGCAGGGCAAGCCCAAGGTGGCGCAGAAGCCGGTCGACCACAGCCTGGACGCGCCGCCTCCGCCTGACGACCCGTTCCATCCCGCGGCTCCGGACAGCTACAAGGGCATGTCCAGTCCCGCGGGCAACAACGCCAGTTGGTGACGGCGCGGCGCTCGCCTCGGTCGCTGCCGAATTGCCTTGAAAATGCGGCCGCCAAGGCTGAAATGGGAACCACGCCGCCGCGAATTTCCAGCCCTTGCGGCGTGAACCCCTGGCCTCCCACACCGGTCACGAACTATGGTGGTATTGATGTTCGATCAATTTGCGGGCGCGTTCGACTTCCGGGCGGGCCTCATCCTCGCCGGGTTCAGCCTTGCCTCGATGGCGGTTGCCGTAGCGCTTGACGGCGCCAAGGCCTCGCCGCGCACGACGGAATTCACCCTCGCCAACGGCTTGCAGGTGCTCGTGATTCCCGATCACCGCGCCCCAGTGGTGACCCAGATGGTCTGGTACAAGGTCGGCGCCGCCGACGAGCCGCCGGGCTCCTCCGGCATCGCCCATTTTCTCGAGCATCTGATGTTCAAGGGCACCGAGGAGATCCCTCCGGGGCAGTTCTCCAAGATCGTGGCCAAGAATGGCGGTGACGACAACGCCTTCACCAACCACGACATCACCGCCTATTTCCAGCGCGTGGCCAAGGACCGGCTGCCCATGGTCATGGCCATGGAGGCCGACCGCATGGCCAATCTCAGGCTCTCGGAAGAGGACGTGGTGACCGAGCGGAACGTGATCCTCGAGGAGCGCCGGTCGCGGATCGACAACGACCCGTCGAGCATCCTGCAGGAGCAGATGATGGCGGCGCTCTACACCAACCATCCCTACGGCATCCCGGTGATCGGCTGGGAGCACGAGATCGCAGCCCTCGACCGTGACGATGCGCTCGGCTTCTACAAGCGCTTCTATGCCCCGAACAACGCGCTTCTCGTGGTCGCCGGCGATGTCGAGCCCGGGGAGGTCAAGCGGCTTGCCGAAGAGACCTTCGGCAAGATCGCCCCGAACAAAAGCCTGAACGGCCGCATCCGCCCGCACGAGCCCGAGCATGCGGCGCCGGTGCGGGTCGAGCTCGATGATCCACGCGCCGGACGCCTCACGGTGCAGCGCTATTACCTCGCGCCGAGCTACACCTCGGCAGCCGCGGGCGAAGCCGAGGCCCTCGACCTCCTGATGCGCATCGCGGTTAAGGGCTCGACCAGCAGGCTCTACCGCCGCTTGGTCGTGGAGCAGAAGAAGGCTGCGAGCGCCGGCGGCTGGTATTCAGAACTCCAATCTCGATGAAGGCAAGCTCGCGTTCTACGCCATCGGCACCGACAAGATCTCGGCGTCCGAGCTCGAAGCCGCGCTCGACGGCGTCATTGCCGAGTTGTGCAAGGGCGGCGTCACCCAGGCCGAGCTTGACCGCGCGCGGAGCGCCTTCCTCGCCGAATTCATCTACACCTCGGACAGCCAATCGCGTATGGCCCGTCACTATGGCTGGCGCATCGCCACCGGCATGAGCGTGGCCGATATCGACGCTTGGCCGGAGCGGCTGAAACAGGTCACCGTCGAGGACATCGCGGCCGTGGCGCGGCGCTACCTGGTCGAGAAGAACTCGGTCACCGGGGTCCTAACGCCCGGGCCCGCGCGGACAAGCCGCGGTGAGCAACCTGCCCATGCCATTGCTCCCGGCAGGTCTTAGCCGCGATGGCGCGACGATGGTGCTCTCCCGGCGTCCTCTTCTCTGCCGCGCTTACTGTCACTGCGGCGCTTCCTTCGGCGCCTGCTGACGCCATGGAGATCAAGCGCATCAAGAGCCCTGGCGGCATCGAGGCTTGGCTCGTCGAGAGCCACGACAATCCGTTGATCGCCATGCGCTTCGCCTTTCGCGGCGGCGCGGCTCAAGACCCGGTCGGCAAGGACGGCGTCGCCTATTTCGTCTCCGGCATGATGGACGAGGGCGCGGGCGACCTCGACTCCGTCCACTTCCAGGACCGCTTGCAGTCGTTCGCCATGCGCATGGACTTCGACGCAAGCCGCGATGTCATGCTCGGCAATATCCAGATGCTGACGGCCAACAGAGACGAATCCTTCGATCTGTTGCGCCTCGCGCTGACGTCGCCGCGCTTCGATACCGACGCCGTCGAACGCGTCCGCGCTCAGATCATCGCCGGCCTGAAGTTCGATGAGAACGATCCCGAGGAGGTCGCCTCGCTCGCTTGGGACCGGCTCGCCTTCGGCGATCACCCTTACGGCCGCCCCATCAAGGGAACCATGGCCTCGATCGAAGCCATCAGCGCCGACGAGCTCAAGGATTATGTCCGCCGCGTCTTCGCCCGCGACAAGCTTCTGGTCACGGTGGTCGGCGATATCGACGCCGAGGCCCTCGGCAAGAAGCTCGACGAGGTGTTTGGCGCGCTGCCGCTCAATTCCGCGCTGGCGCCGGTGTCCGAGGCCTCGCCGCCTCTTGGTCCGACTCGCGAGATCATCCTTATGGATGTGCCGCAATCCGTCGCCCAGTTCGGCCATCGCGGCTTCTCCCGCAAGGACGACGACTTCATGGCTGCCTATCTCCTCAACTACATCATCGGCGGCGGCGGCTTCTCCTCGCGGCTGATGGAGGAGGTGCGCGAGAAACGCGGGCTCGCTTATTCCGTCCACTCCAATCTGTTTCCCTATCAGCACGGCGCCGTGTTCGTCGGCAACGTCGCCACCAAGAACGAGGCCGTGGCTCAGTCGCTCGACGTCATCGAGAGCGAACTCAGGCGTCTCGCCGAGGGAGGCCCGAGCCCTGACGAGCTTGCCAACGCCAAGAGCTATCTCACCGGCGCCTACGCGCTCCGCTTCGAATCTTCGTCGGGCATCGCCAATCAGCTGCTGTGGATTCGCATCGAGGATCTCGGCATCGACTACGTCGACAAGCGCAACGAGATGATCGACAAGGTGAGCCTCGACGATATCAAGCGCGTCGCCAAGCGCCTGATCGAGGCCGACCGTCTGATCACCACCATCGTCGGCAAGCCGGTTGACGCCGAACGCAAGGCCGCACCCGGCTAGGACAGCGCCGGGCGGGGCGTGAAGCCCATCAGTGCAGGAGAGGGTATCGACGCCATGCTGTTGTCGCAGTCGATCGAAGGCTGCCTTGAAGCGGCAATTGGTGACTCCGGGCTGCCGCAAGCCGCGCTCGACCGCGATCTCGACCGCCTCAAGCCGCGACTGGAAGAGCTGCGCGAGGCTCATGCCGCCGGCACGCTGCCGCTGCTCCGCGCGCCGGAATGGCGGGACGATATCGCCGCGGCACGCGAGGCCATCGCCCGGCTCACCGAGGGCGCCAAGACCCTCGTCTTCTTCGGCACCGGCGGCTCGAGCCTCGGCGGCCAGACCTTGGCGCAGCTCGGCGGGTGGGGCATTCCCGGCGACGAGGGCAATGGCCGGGGCTCGCGGCCGCGCACCCGCTTCTACGACAATCTCGACCCGCGCACCTTGGAGCGCGCCCTTGCCGGCCTCGACCTCGCCACCACGCGCTTCGTCATCACCTCGAAATCGGGCAACACTCCCGAGACCCTGATCCAAGCTATCGCCGCCATCGAGGCGGTGCGGCAGGCTGGGCTCGAGAGCCGGATCCCAACGCTTTTCCTCGGACTGACCGAGCCCGCCGAGAGCGGCAAGACCAACGGCCTCGGTGACCTCTGCGAGGCTCTCGCCATTCCGACGCTCCCGCATGATCCCAATATCGGCGGCCGATTCTCCGGCCTCTCCAATGTCGGACTGCTTCCGGCGCTGGCGCGCGGTCTTGATGTAGAGGCGCTCCGCGAGGGCGCGCGTATCTTGGTCGAGGCGCTCCTTGCGGGCGGCGAGCCGAAGCACTTCGCACCGGCTGTCGGCGCGGCCGTCGCCATCGGGCTTGCCAAGGAGCGCGGCATCCGGGTCAGCGTGATGTGGCCTTATAGCGACCGCCTGTCGCGCTTCGCCGCCTGGTATGTGCAGCTCTGGGGCGAGAGCCTCGGCAAGAAGGGCAAAGGCACGACACCGGTCGCGGCCCTTGGCCCCGTCGATCAGCACAGCCAGCTCCAGCTCTATCTCGACGGCGCGCCGCAGCACCTGATCACCGTGATCCGTGAGGCATGCGCCGGCTCCGGCCCGCGCATTGCGCCCGACCTCGCCCGGGTCGCCCATGCCGATTACCTCGCCGGTCACAGCGCCGGCGACCTGGTGGCGGCCCAGCAACGCGCCATTCCCGAGGCCTTGACCGCGGCAGGGCGCCCGGTCCGCACCATCGACATCGAAAGGCTCGACGAGCGGTCGCTCGGCGCCCTGATGATGCATTTCATGCTCGAGACCATCCTCGCCGGCGCCCTTCTCGGCGTCGATCCCTTCGACCAGCCGGCGGTAGAATCGGGTAAGCTCATCACCCGCAAATATCTGAGCGAAACCAGGGCACGCGATGGCCGTACGTCAGCTGCCGCCGAACCTCATCAACCGCATCGCCGCGGGTGAGGTCGTTGAGCGTCCGGCGAGCGTCGTCAAAGAGCTGATCGAAAATGCGATCGACGCCGGCGCATCGCGCATCGACGTCGCCGCGACCGGTGGCGGCTTGAGCCTGATCAGAGTCAGCGACGACGGCTGCGGCATGGAGGCTCCAGACCTCGAGCTTGCCGTCGAGCGCCACGCCACCTCGAAGCTTGAGGACGACACGCTGTCCTCGATCCTGACCCTCGGCTTCCGCGGCGAGGCGCTGCCTTCGATCGGTGCCGTGGCGCGGCTCTCGATCCAGAGCCGCGCGCGCGGGAACCCCGCGGCCTATGAGATCGCGGTTGATGGCGGCCGCAAGAGCCCGCTCAAACCGGCCTCCCTCGGAACTGGCACCCGCGTCGAGGTGCGCGACCTGTTCTATGCCACGCCAGCGCGGCTCAAATTCATGAAGTCGGAGCGCGCCGAAGCCGCGGCCATCGGCGACGTGGTCAAGCGGCTCGCTCTGGCGAAGCCCGAGATCGCCTTCACCTTGACGAGCGGCGACCGCACCACCTTGCGACTTGAGGCGTGCGCGCCGGGGCTCCTCGATCATGGCCTCGACCGGCTTGGCCGCATCCTCGGCGAGGACTTCGTAGAAGACGCGCTACCCGTTCGCCTCGCCCGCGGCGCCATCGCGGTGGAGGGCTTCGCCGGGCTGCCGACGCTGCATCGGCCGACGAGCCTTCAGCAATATCTCGTCGTCAATGGCCGCCCGGTGCGTGACAAGCTGCTCGCGGGGTCGGTCCGAGCCGCCTATGGCGACCTCGTGCCGAATGGGCGTCATCCGATGCTGGCGCTGTTCCTCACTCTGTCGCCCGAGGAAGTCGACGTGAACGTGCATCCGGCCAAGACCGAGCTCAGGTTCCGGGATGCGCAAAGCGTGCGGGCCATCGTCGTCAGCGCGCTCCGCGAGGCGCTTGGCGCTGCTCAGCACCGCGCCACGACGAGCCTGTCCCAGGACGCGTTGGCCCGCATGGTGCAGCCCTCGACCGGGTTTGGCCCTCAGCGCGGTTTGGGCAGTGCCCCTTATCGACCGAGATCGGCCTATGGCCGCGGCTTCGGCTTCGCCGAGGCCGCTCAGGCGCCGCTCTCCCCGATCTCGGCGCCAAGCGCGGACACTACCGAGCCGAGCCCCGAGAACGGCGCCGCGGTGGACTACCCGCTGGGCGCGGCCCGGGCCCAGGTGCATGACACCTTCATCATCGCCGAGACCGACGATTCCCTCGTCATCGTCGACCAGCACGCGGCCCATGAGCGTCTCGTGTATGAGCGCCTGAAGAAGGCCTTCGCCAATGGCGGCCTCTCCCGCCAACTGCTGCTCATCCCCGAGGTGGTGGAGCTCGACGCCGAGGCCGCCGACCGGCTCACGGCGGCGGCGGGCGACCTCGAGCGCCTCGGCCTCGTGGTCGAAGCATTTGGGCCCGCGGCCATCGTGGTCCGCGAGGTTCCGGGGCTGCTCGGCCAGGGCGACATTCAGGGTCTGGTGCGCGACCTCGCCGACGAGCTCGCGGAAGGCGAGGGCAGCCTCGTCGTCGCCGAGCGTCTCGACCACGTGCTCGCCACCATGGCCTGCCACGGCAGCGTCCGCGCCGGCCGCCGCCTCAATGCTACCGAGATGAATGCGCTGCTCCGCGACATGGAGGAGACGCCCTTCTCCGGCCAGTGCAATCACGGCCGCCCGACCTATGTCGAGCTCAAGCTCGCCGACATCGAGAAGCTGTTTCAGCGCCGCTGACCGCGCGCAGAAATGCCAGTGTAGTCAGTGCAAACAGGGCGGGGATTATTTGAAGTTCTGCAGCACCGCGGTGCGCAGGAAGGCGCGATCGGCGGTGGCGACGTCGCCGGTCGCCGCGCCGAGATTGAGATGGGCGATCTGGATCAGATGCCCGCTTTCGGTCTTCACCAGGGTGTAATGGATCTCGGTAGTGGCGCCGTCGGTGTGGCAGGCGGTGAACAGGCGCTTGACGCTCACGGTCTCGGCGGGCTCGCTCACCTTCTTGCCTGAAGAGAAGTCGCCCGCGCAGTTCTTGGCGTCGTCGGCGATCACCACGCGCGTCGCCTCGTCGAGATCGACGCCGCTCATATTCTTGTAGCCGACCAGCGCCGCGACGATGCCGTTGGCGTAGGTCCACACCACGTCGAAATTGGGCATGGGATTCTCGGCCGGATCGACCAGCTGGTAATTGGTGATCCCGGCGGACGCGAGCAGGCTGGCGACGAAATGAAGAGCCTCGGTCTCGGTGAAGAGCTTGTTCGGGCCGGCTTCTAACGGCGCGGCGGTGTCCATCTTGTGGCCCAGCAGCTTCTCGGCTTCGAGGTTCTCGGTGACGCAACCGGCGAGATCGGCGATCGCCGGTCCCGCGCCGGTCAATTTGAAGCTGAACTTGCCGCGGTTGGTGGCCACGGTGAGGACGTTGCCTTCGCGCATGGCATCGACGACGGGATCGGTGTTGGCAAGCGGCACCAAGATGCCGTGGGGATCGACCGTCTTCGCCGTGGAGAAGATCGGCGCGTTCTTGTCGACGGTGAGCGCCACGTCGGTGCTGTCGCCGACTTTCAGCTTCCACCCGTCGTCATAGAGCACGAGGCCCCAGTCGAAATCGCGGCTGATGATGAAGGCGAGGAGGATGCCGTTGTCCGACTGCGCCGTCATGGTGCAGTCCGAGAGCTTGCCGTTCTCGTCGAAGCTCGGCTTGCCCTCCCACACGCCGGAGGTGAAGGCATGCGCAGGGAGGCAATATGACATCGCCGTCGCCATCAGCAGCGACGCGACGGCTAGGGCCTTGATACGCATGACACCTCTCCCCCGCAGAGACGGTTGCCCATTGAAGCATATGTCGGGGAGAGGGGCCATGGCTGGGCTGCCTAAGTTTTAACCTCCACGTCGCCGGGCGAGTTCCGGGCGAGGACGATCTTGGTGTCGCCATACCGCCGCACCTCAAGCTCCTGAAACTGCGGCGGTAATGCCACCTCGGCATCGGCCCGCTCCTCAAGTGCGGCAATCGCGCCATCTGCGACCCAGCCGCCGGCGACGGCCGCCGTGAGCGCTTCAGCTCCGAGCCCCTTGGCGTAAGGCGGATCGAGGAAGATAAGGTCGAAGGGAGCAAGCGTTCCGGCGTCGCCCAGCCTCGTCGCATCGCGCCGCCAGATCTTGGTCACGCCGGTAAGGTGCAGCGCTTCGACGTTGCGGCGGATCGCGCCGCGCGCCTCGGCGCTGTCCTCGACGAACAGGCAGAAGCGGGCGCCGCGCGAGCAGGCTTCGAGCCCGAGCGCGCCCGAGCCCGCAAACAGATCGAGCACGCGAGCGCCGTCGAAATCGACGTGCGGGCTGCCATGCTCGAGCACATTGAAGAGCGCCTCGCGCACGCGGTCCGATGTCGGCCTGGTGGCGAGACCTTTTGGCGCCTCGATCCGCGCGCCTTTGAACTTGCCGGCGACGATGCGCATGGCGCTTTAAGTCCGCCAATTCGCTGGCTTCGGCCGCCCACCAAGCCCGAGTTCGGCGGTGAGCTTGGCGCCGAGCTGATCCTTGAGCACCTTCTGCTTCACCTCGCTGACCTCGCCGGGGCGCAACTCGCCGAGCGCGAACGGCCCGAACGAAACTCGGATCAGCCGGTTGACGGTGAGGCCGAGCGCCTCGAGCAGGCGCTTCACCTCCCGGTTCTTGCCTTCGCGCAAGCCCAAGGTCAGCCAGACATTGCCGCCTTGCGCCCGGTCGATCCGGGCCTCCACCGGGCCGTAATCCACGCCGTCGACGCTCATGCCCTTGGCGAGGCGGGCGAGATCGGCCTCCCTGATCGTGCCGTACGCGCGCACGCGATAGCGCCTGAGCCAGCCGGTGCTCGGCAGCTCCAGATGCCGCGCGAGTTCGCCATCGGTGGTGAGCAGCAGGAGCCCCTCGGTGTTGAGATCGAGACGTCCCACCGAGATCACGCGTGGCAAGTCCGGCGGCAGCGCCTCGAACACGGTCTTCCGCCCTTGCGGGTCTTTGTGGCTGGTCACGAGCCCCTTCGGCTTGTGATAACGGAAGAGACGCGGCGCCGCGGTAACGGGCAGTGGCTTGCCGTCGACGCTCACTTTGTCGCCTGGCTTGACCACATAGGCCGGGGTTTCGAGCCGCTTGCCGTTGACGGCGACGCGGCCCTCTTCGATCCAACGCTCGGCGTCGCGGCGCGAGCAGAGCCCCGCATGGGCGATGGCCTTGGCGATCCGCATCGGCTCCTGGGAGCGCGGCACTTGTGGCTCCGCCGTCCGGGGTTTCGCCCCTTGACCCCGACTTCCCCTTGCGCCCAGTTTGGCTGCCATGATGCGCGAGAAGCTTGCAGATGTCGCGAGCCCGGGCAAGCGGCCCATGGACCTTGCCTTTGCCGAGGCGGAGGCCGCCTTCGACCGCGGCGAGGTCCCGATCGGCGCCGTCATCGTCGACGGCGGCGAGATACTGGCCCAGGCCGGCAACCGCACGCTCGAGTTCCGCGACCCCACGGCCCATGCCGAGCTGATCGCCATCCGCGAGGCTTGCGCCAAGCTCGGGAGCGAGCGCCTCGTCAATTGCGATCTCTACGTCACGCTCGAGCCTTGCGCCATGTGCGCCGCGGCGATCTCCTTCGCTCGCATCCGCAGGCTCTATTTCGCCGCGCCCGACCCGAAGGGCGGTGCCGTCGAGCATGGCCCGCGCTTCTTCCAGCAGCCGACCTGCCACCATGCGCCCGAGGTCTATGGCGGCATCGGCGAGGCGCGCGCGTCGGACTTGCTGAAACGCTTCTTCGCCGCCCGCCGCTAGGTCAATGAAAGCATGGGGCTTGGGGATGATCCTCCGGGCTCGGCGGGACCAAGAAACTGCCCTTGCGCCAGCCGCGCGAACACACCGTCCTTGGCCACCAACTCCTCGAAACTGCCGCTGTCGACAATGCGGCCGTGCTCGAACACGAGAATGCGCGTCGCGTTCCTGACCGTGGCGAGACGGTGCGCGATGATGAACGTGGTGCGCCCCTTCATGGCTTCATTGAGCGCCTGCGTCACCTTGACCTCGGTCGCGGCGTCGAGCGCGCTCGTCGCCTCGTCGAGGATCAGGATCGGCGGGTCTTTCAGCAGCGCCCGCGCGATCGACAGCCTTTGGCGCTCGCCGCCCGACAGCATTCGGCCGCGCTCGCCGACCATGGCATTGAGCCCACCCTCGTGGCGGGCGATGAAGTCGAGCGCTTGCGCGCGGTCGCAGGCGGCAAGGATCTCATCGTCGGTGGCGTCGGGATTGCCGACGCGCAGATTGTCGGCGATGGAACGGTTGAGCAGGAGCGGCTCCTGGAAGATCACGCCGATATTGCGCCTGAGGCTCACGAGCTTGATATCGCGTATGTCGCGGCCGTCGATGCGGATCTTGCCGCGTTGCGGATCGTAAACGCGATAGAGCAGCGCCATCGCCGTCGATTTTCCCGCGCCGGTCGCGCCGACGAGGGCAATGGTCTCGCCCGGGGCCGCGGTGAAGCTCAAGTCCTCGACCGCGGGCATTCTTCCGTCATAGGAGAAGCTGACGCGATCGAAGGCGACCTCGCCCCTTACGTTTTTCAGTGTGACCGCGTTCTTGCGCTCCTTGACCGAGGTCGTGGTGTCCAGCACGCCGAAGAATTCCTGGAGCCGCGGCACATAGGTGAAGATGGAATTGACGAAGCGCGCCGACTGCTCGAGGCGCTGAATCAGCATGCCGGCGAAGCTCATGAACATGACAATGCCGCCGATCGTGGTCTGGCCTTTTGCGAACAGGAACAGCCCGAGGATCAGGATGGCGAGCATGGTCAAGGTGGTCGATGCCTTGGTCAGCGTGATCGCGAGCGCCCACCAGGACAGCACCGGCATCTGCGCGCCGAGCAGACGGTCGACGACTTGGCGCAAGCCACGAACCTCGTCCTCGATGCGGGTGAAGCTTTGCACCAGGGCGACGTTGCCGAGCGTGTCCGAGGCGCGCTCGGCGAGGTCCGAATAGTAACGCTCGACCGCCTTCTGCATGGATTGCGTCTTGCGCAGCACGAACAGGGTCAGCACCACGAACACGAGGGCGAGCCCGATCAGAAGCAGCCCGAGCCGCCAATTGAGATAGAGCGCGAGCGGCAGCAGCACCACGGCCGAGACGATGGCCGCGAAGTGCTCGCGGAAGAAGCCGAGCCAGAGCCACCACAGCGTATCGGTGCCGGTGAGCATCACCTTCATCAGCCGGCCCGAATGGGTGCCGCTGTGGAAGCTGAGTGGCAGTTGCAGCACGTGCTCGAAATAGTCGGCGAGCACGACCTGGCGGCGCTTGTGCGCGAGCTTGTCGGCATAGAGCGAGACGAGGGCGCTGCAGACGATCAGGAACAGGCCGAACCCGACCCAGGCAGCGACGAGGGGCGTGAGCTTCGGCCAGTCGAGTGCGCCGCCGTTTTGGGCGCCGGCGAGGGCATCGATGATGCGGCCGAACAGCACGGGCTCTGCGAGCGCGGCCGCGGCCAGCGCGACATTGGCAAAGGCGAGCAGCCAGCCGAGCCGGATTTGCGGCCCGAGCAGGCTGAGCACCCTGGCATAGAGGCGCACTATGGTCATGGGGAGAGTACCCGCAACCGCAAACGGCGTCAGGTCGGGCGCGTTCTCAGAACTGGGATTGCGGCGTCCAATACCGCATGCTCGGCGGCCAGTTGGTCTGGGGATAGAGCCGCTGCAGCGCCTGAACCTCGTAATTGCCGCGCGCATAGGGCACGAAGCCGGAATAGAAGCTCCAGCCGCCTCGGCGCCCTGGGGCGTAATAATAGGGCAGCACCGGCGGGCCGCGGCGGCCGTAATAGCCGATCGGGGTGGAGATGCTGTCTGAGCCCGCAGGCTTCAGCACCGTAAGCGGTGCGGCGCCGGCCGGAGCGGTCAGCGCCACTTGGCTCAGCGCCAAGAGGGCCGTTGCCCCGAGGAAAAGGGCCGTTGTCTTGAAGCGGGGCAGGGGCATCGCCAGGATCTCCAGTTGTATTGCTGCCAAGAGTTGGGGACGCCGATGCGCCGCCGCAACCCTTATCGTGTTTCGTCTCCCGCCACTCTAGGCGGCAGGCTCTTAATTCGGCGTGACTCCACGTTGCCGCGACGCATACCAGCGCACCTCCATACCTCCCCTTGCGGGGAGGTCCGACGTCGCTTTTGCGGTGTCGGGGGCAAGCGCTTCACTCCACCTGGCGATCCGGCCGAGGCCGGCTCGCCACCCTCCCCGTCAAGGGGAGGGATGAAGAGCCGCTTTAGCAGGCATGACACCTGCATGGTCCATGTCTCAAGATGGAGCCATGCAAATTTCCCCCATCATCGAGCTTGCGATCATCGCCGGCGTTGCCGTGCTCGCCGCGGCGCTGCTGTGGCTGGCCTTGCGCAAGCGCCCACAAGGTGCGCCGCCGCTGATCGCCGCGCGCTACGTCTGGCTGCGCGAGGGCTGGTACCAAATCGACATGCGCGTGATCAACCGCGCGCCGTCGGCGCTTGGCGGCGTCTCGCTCCGCTGTCTCCGCCCGCGCCGGGCACGGCTGATGGCGCCGGTCAAGTCAGTGAGCAGAAAGGACTACGACTTCCAGATCTGGTCGGACCCCGAAAGCGATAAGCCGCAGAAATCGATCCCGCTCGACTTCGTCGTCGCGCCACACGAAGCGCCGCTAGATGCGGCCTCGCCCGGCTCCGAGGCTCATCCCACCGCCTGGCTATTCCTGCCGGGCAAGCAGGCACCGGGAGACGTGCTGCTCGAGCTCACGCTGCGCGACGTCAAAGGCAAGCTCCACCGCTACGAGGTCACGGCCACGCCGCAGCAGCGCTAATCCGCGTTGCTGATCTCCCGCGCGACGGCGCGCCAGCCGATGTCGCGGCGGCAGAAGCCTTGAGGCCAGTCGATCTTGTCGATGGCGCCATAGGCGCGGGATTGCGCCTCGCGGATGCCGGCGCCGCGCGCGGTGACGCCGAGGACGCGGCCGCCGTCGGCGAGGATGCGATTCTCCTCGCGCCGCGTGCCCGCATGGAAGATCTCGACGGCGGGGTCGGCGCCGGCGGCCTCGAGCCCCTTGATCTCCGAGCCCTTGGCATAGGCGCCGGGATAACCCTGCGTGGCCATGACGACGCAAAGCGCGGCGCCGTCGCGCCATTCGAGGCGCGTGCCTTGAAGTCGCCCCTCAGCCGCGGCGAGCAGCGCCGGCAACAGGTCGGACTGAAGCAGCAGCATCAGCGGCTGGCATTCGGGATCGCCGAAGCGGACATTATATTCGATCAGCTTCGGCGCGCCGTCGGCGATCATCAGCCCGGCATAGAGCACGCCCTTGAACGGTGTGCCGGCTTCGCGAAGCGCGCGCACCGTCGGCTCGATGATCTCGGTCATGGTGCGCTGAGAGAGCGCCTCGGTCATGATCGGTGCCGGCGAATAGGCGCCCATGCCGCCGGTATTCGGTCCCTGATCGCCGTCGAAGACGCGCTTGTGGTCCTGCGCCGTCAGCAGCGGGATCGCCGTCTCGCCATCGACCAGGGCGAAGAAACTCGCCTCTTCGCCGAGCAGGAACTCCTCGATCACCACCTCGGCGCCGGCGTCGCCGAAGGCGCCACCGAAGCACGCGTCGATCGCGGCGAAAGCGTCCGCTTGCGTCGCGGCGATGATCACGCCTTTGCCGGCGGCAAGCCCGTCGGCCTTGACCACGGTGGGAAGCGCTTGGCCGGCGAGATAGGCCTTGGCCGCCGCGGCGTCGCTGAAGCGGGCGTAAGCCGCGGTGGGGATACCGGCCCGGGCGCAGAGATCCTTGGTGAAGCCCTTCGAGCCTTCGAGCTGCGACGCTGCTTTTGACGGCCCGAATACTTTGATGCCTTCCCTCTCGAGATCGTCGGCGAGGCCGGAAACGAGCGGCGCCTCGGGACCGACAACGACGAGGCCGATGTCCTGCTCCTTGCAGAAGCGGGCGACTGCCTCATGGTCGGCGACGTCGAGGCCGATGCAATCGGCAACCGCCGCGATCCCGGGATTTCCCGGCGCGGCGTAGAGCTTAGCGAGTGCCGGGCTTTGCGCGAGCTTCCAGGCGAGCGCGTGCTCGCGTCCGCCAGAGCCTATCAACAGCACGTTCAATGGGGTAAAGCTCCGTTTCGTCAGGCTGCCTAGCTAGCATGCTGGTGGCTCGAGCAAAATGGAGCGTCGCTTCTGCATGTCCGATCTGATCGCCACCTCGCCCGCGACCAACTTGGTCGAATACACCGTCTCCGAGCTCGCCTTCGCGCTAAAGCAGACGGTCGAGGAGGCCTACGGCCTGGTGCGCCTCCGCGGCGAGATCTCGGGCTTCAGGGGTCAGCACAGCTCAGGGCACTGCTACTTCACGCTCAAGGACGAGAAGGCCTGCATCGACGCGGTGATCTGGCGGAGCACCTTCCAGCGCCTCAGGTTCAAGCCTGAGCAGGGGCTCGAAGTGGTGGTCAAGGGACGCATCACTACCTATCCCGGCAAATCCACCTACCAGATCGTCATCGACGATCTCGAGCCGGCCGGCATCGGCGCGCTGATGGCGCTGCTGGAGCAGCGCAAGAAGATGCTCGCCGCCGAAGGCCTATTCGACGAGGCGCGAAAGCGGCCGCTGCCTTATCTGCCGCGCATCGTCGGCGTCGTCACCTCGCCGACCGGTGCGGTGATCCGCGACATTCTCCACCGGCTCTATGACCGCTTCCCCTGCCATGTGCTGGTGTGGCCGGTGAGGGTGCAGGGCGAGACCTGCGCCGTCGAGGTGTCGGCGGCGATCGGCGGCTTCAATGCCTTGATCCTCGGGGGCACAGTGCCGCGACCCGATCTCATCATCGTCGCCCGCGGCGGCGGTAGCCTCGAGGATCTCTGGGGCTTCAACGAGGAGGTCGTGGCCCGCGCCGTGGCCGCGAGCACCATTCCGCTGATCTCGGCGGTGGGGCACGAGACCGATTGGACCATCATCGACATGATCGCCGATTGGCGCGCGCCGACGCCGACCGCCGCCGCCGAGCGCGCCGTTCCGGTCCGTGCCGAGCTCCACATCCAGGTGACGAGCTTCGGCTTGCGCGGCGCGAGCTGCCTCAGACGGCTGATGGAGGGGCAGCGCAATCTGCTCCAGGCCTTCATCCGCGCGTTGCCGCGCAAGACCGACATTCTCGCACTGCCGCGCCAGCGCTTCGACGGCGCCGCGGCCCGGTTGCCGCGCGCGCTCCGTGCCAACGCCCACGCGCACCGCGTCGGGCTCGAGCGCTCGGCCTCGCGCCTCGGCCCGCATCTTCTCAGGAGCGCGTCGAAGGCGGGTCGCCATCGCCTGATCGCGCTCGACCGCTCCGGCGTCCGGGCGCTATCCGGCTTCGTGGCGCGATCGCGGCAGCGCCTCGACACCAAGACGCAGCTTCTCGCCTCGCTCGGCTATCACAACGTGCTCGCCCGCGGCTTCACGCTGGTGCGCGACGCCGATGGCCGCATGATCCGCCGCGCCGCCGAGGTCAGCGCCCATGAGCGCCTGGACATCGAGTTCGCCGATGGCCATGTATCGGCCGAGGCCGAGGGCTCGGAGCGCAAGCAGGTCACGGCCCCGAAGCGAACGCGGAAACGCGGCAGCGAAAATCAGGGCACATTGCTCTGAGCAGAACTCGCTTCGAACAACAGCCGACGCTATGGTGACGAGATGATTTGCCTGAGATGGGGCGCGGCTAAGCCGTGATGAACCGGTTCGAACGCAACCTTGGCTTCAAGGGCGAAGCCAAGCTGAAATATCTCGACGGCGAGGTGCAGGTGCTGACGCCCGGCGACTTCGTGCGCTGCGCCGTCACCGGCCGCACCATCCCGCTCGAGGAGCTCCGCTATTGGAGCGTCGAGCTGCAAGAGGCTTATGTTGATGCCGCGGCGTCGCTGAGACGCTTCATCGAGACCCATCCCGAACCAGCGACCAGCTAGACGGTAAGCTTCTTCTTCGCGACCATCTCCATGACGTGGCGGCCGAGACTGCCGTCGGGAAACTCGATCCTGATCTGGAGCGGACGCGAGCGGAACTTCAGCTCGCTGAGCGCGGTGCCGTCGTCATCGGGCAGCCGCACCCAATCCTTCTCCGTCGTGACCAGCATGGCGTTGTTGCGCGTTGCCCATTTGAGCAGCGCCTCGGCCTGGCGCTCGCGATAGGCGTGGTGATCGGGATAGGACCAGGTGTCGACCAGCCGGGCGCCATGCTGCGACAGCGTCGCGTAGAATTTCTTCGGATTGGCGATGCCGGCGAAACCGATCACCGGCAAGACGCCGAGCCAGCGCGGATCGCCCTGCGGCACGAGACGCGCCTTGAACACGGGCTTGCCCTTGGCCTCGAAGGCCTTGGCGAGGGCTTGGCCCCTGCCGCCGTCGCCGATGAGGAGGAGCGCGTCGGCGCGCTCAAGCTGCGGCTCGAGCGGCGCGCGTAAAGGTCCGGCCGGCATGACTAGGCCGTTGCCGATGCCCGTCGCGGCATCGGCGACGACCAGGGAGAGGTCCTTGGCGAGACCGGGGTTTTGGAAGCCGTCATCCATGACGATGACGGTGGCGTCGGTGCCCTCGATCAACTTGGCGCCGGCGGCGCGGTCGGCGGCGACGACGACCGGCGCGTGAGCCCGGAGCAGCAGCGTCTCGTCGCCGACCTCGGCCGCGGTGTGGTCCTCGGTCACGAGCAGCGGACCCTCGGTCTTGCCGCCATAGCCGCGGGTCAGGAAATAGGGCTTCTCGCCGGCCTCCTTGAGGAGGAGGGCGACGGCGATCGCGGTCGGGGTCTTGCCGCCGCCGCCGGCGGTGAAATTGCCGATGCAGATCACCGGCAGGCGCGAGCGGTAGGGCGTGATCCCGGTCGCCTTCGAACTCGGCCATGCGGCCGTAGACCGTGGCGAGCGGCGCGAGCGCCGAAGCGAGCGGCCCCCGGCTGCGGTACCACCAGAACGGAGTCCTAAGATGCATGCTGAAGCGTAGCCTTTGGCGGCAGGAAGCGCTCGAGTTGCTCGATGGTGCGCGGCAGCGCTCCGCCCATGCGCGCGATCGCGGTCTCGGCGCGAGCCATCATCTCGGCGCGCGCCTTGTCGTCCTCTAGCAGAGAAAGCACCGCCGAGGCGAGGGCCTGTGCATCGCTGACCTGGATCGCGCCGTGCGCCTCGAGCAGCTCCTCATAGGCGTCGGCGAAATTCCGCCAGTGCGGCCCGGTCACCACCGCGGCGCCGAGCTTAATGGCCTCGACTGGATTCTGACCGCCATGGGGCACGAGCGAGCCGCCGACGAAGGCGACCGGCACGAGATTGTAGAACACGCCGAGCTCGCCGATGGTGTCGGCAATATAGATCTCGGTTTCTGGCTCAGGCAGCTCGCCCTCGGAGCGGAGCGCCACAGTGAAGCCGGCGCCGGACAGAAGCTTCGCGATCAACGGCCCACGATCGGGATGACGCGGCACGATGACGGTGAGGAGATCGGGGCGCTCCGCCTTGATGGCGCGGTGTGCCAGCGCGGCCATGTCGTCTTCGCCGGGATGGGTGCTCGCCGCAAGCCATACCGTGCGCCCCGAGAACGCCGAGGCCAGTCGCTTGTGCCCGGCGAGATCGACGGGAGGTGGCGGTGCGTCGGCCTTGAGGTTGCCGACACTGAGCGCGCTCGGTGCCCCGAGCGCGGTGAAGCGTTGGGCGAGGCGGTCGTTCTGGGCGAGCACGAGATCGAAGGCCGAGAACAAGGGCCGGCTCAAGCCCGGGCGCGCGCGCCAGCGGCGGAACGAGGACGCCGACATGCGACCGTTGACGAGGACGATGGGAACCTCCTTCGCCTTGGTCTCGAGCAGGAGGTTCGGCCAGATCTCGGATTCGACGAACACGGCGAGGTCCGGCCGCCAATGGGAGAGAAAGCGCTGCACGAAGTCCTGATGATCGAGCGGCACATATTGATGGATGGCACCCTTCGGCAGACGGGCTCTCGCGAGCTTCGCCGAGGTCACGGTGCCCGTGGTGAGGAGGACGCGGACATCCCGGTGCTCAGCGGCGATGGCATCGATCACCGGCAACACGGCATTGGTCTCGCCGACGCTCGCGGCATGAAACCAGGCGAGGAAGCCTGGCGGCCGGGGCATGCCAGCCTCGCCATAGCGCTCCAGGCGCCGCGGCGCCTCTTCCTTGCCGCGGCGGGTGCGCCAGGCGAGCATCAGCGGCGCGATGGGTGCCGCGAGCCACATCAGCGCCCGATAGGCGCGTAGGGTGAATCCGGGTGTCGCCTCCTCGCGTGGCGTCTCGGCGAACAATGGATCGGTGGCTCCCGCAAGTTGGTAGGCGCGCGCCGTCGCCTGGTTCAGCCCGCGCTCCACGGCGAGACGGGCCTCTTCCAGCGCCGCAGCGTCGGCGTCTTGAGGCACCCATACCGGGTCGCCGACCACGATGCCAAGCGTGGAGAAGGGGAGGTTGACGGTGAACCTGCTCCACGACTTGACAGCGAAGAACCGGCTGGTCGCCATCGCACATGGGACGATCGGCCGCCCGGAGATCTGCCCCAGGAGGACAATGCCATCGCCAGTGCGCCGTGCCGGCCCCGGGGCGAAGTCGGCGGTCATGGCGACCGTGGTGCCTTGCTGCAGCGCCTTGAGGGCGCCCCGAAACGCGGCGGCGCCGCCCCGGTTACGGCGCCGTGGGCCGGCGCCGGCGCCTCTGATCAAGGTCACGCCGAAGCGCTTGAGCACACCGCTGATCAACTCGGCATCGCCGTGACGCGCGACCATGGCGGCAACGTCGGCCGGGCGGTCAGGCTTGATCTTCGGCAGCATGCCGAACTGACCATGCCACATGGCGAAGATCTGAGGATGCTCGGCGAATAGTTTGGTGTCGGTGTCGGGCGGGTCGCGCCGGACTTCGCTCGTGGCATAGACGAGGCGGATATAGGCCGCTCCGACGCTACTGCCTAACGCCACCACAGGCCCGGATGAGAGGAGCCGCTTCAACATCCTCCAGCGCGCTTCGTCTAATTCCCCGCCATGGCGACCGCGCCGGCGTCGTCGGCGCTTGCGTCGGCGCTGCCGGCATCGGCGCTTCCCAACTCGCCGTCGCCATTGGCGGGACCATGGCCGTCGATGCCGAATTGCGTGTGGTGGAGGCGGGTGTAGAGGCCGCCCTTGGCCACCAACTCGTCATGGCGTCCAACCTCGATGATGCGGCCCTGATCGAGCACGCAGATGAGATCGGCCTTCTTCACCGTCGACAGCCGGTGCGCGATCATCAGCACGGTGCGGCCCCGCATCAGGCCTTCGAGCGCCAGCTGCACCTTGGCCTCGGCCTCGCTGTCGAGCGAACTCGTCGGCTCGTCGAGGAGCAAGATCGGCGCGTCCTTGTAAATGGCGCGCGCAATGGCGATGCGCTGGCGCTCGCCGCCCGAGAGCAGCGCCCCGGCCTCGCCGACCCGGGTCTCGTAGCCCTTTGGCAGACCCATGATGAAGTCGTGCGCGGCGGCTGCCTTGGCGGCGGCGATCACTTGCGCCTCGTCATCGGGCTTGGTGCCGTAGGCGATATTGGCGCGAATAGTGTCGTCGAACAGCACCGGGTCTTGGGTCACGAGCGCCACGGCGTCGCGGAGCGAGGCGATGGTGACGTGAGCGACGTCCTGGCCGTCGATCAAGACGCGGCCGCGCTGCGGATCGAAGAACCGGAGCGTGAGATTGACGAGGGTGCTCTTGCCCGAGCCTGACGGACCGACCAGCGCCACGGTGCGCCCTGGTGGCACCGCGAGGCTGACCCCTTTGAGCACGAGATTTTCGGGCTCGTAGGCGAAGGAGATGTCGTCGAATTCGATCTCGCCGCGCTTCAGCTCGAGCGGCTTGGCATCGGCCTCCTCGACCAGCTTGGTCTCGCGATCGACAATGCCGAACACCCGGCTCGCCGCTGCCACGCCCTCTTGCAATTGCGTCTGCAACGTCGCGGCACTCTTGAGCGGACCGTAGATCAGGAGCGCCGAGGTCATGAAGCCCATGAACTGGCCGAGGCTGAGATCGCCGCGCACGCCCTTGGTGCCGGCGAAATAGATGGCGAGCGCAAAGCCGAGCCCCGTGAGCAACTCGATCGACGGGCTCGACAGCGCCCGCGCCCTGGTGCCGCGCATGGTGAACTCCAGCGCGCGGTTGATGGTCGCCGCGGCGCGGCCTTCCTCGCGATCCTCCTGGCGATAGGCGCGCACCACGCGCATGCCGCGCAAGGTCTGGGTAATGAGCGCCGAGAGGTCGCCCGTCTCCTGGAGCGACTTCGTCGTCGACTTCCGCATCTTGCGGCGCTGGCGACCGAGCAGGAACCAGGCGAACGGCATGAACACCAGGATCAGAAAGGCGAAGCGCGCGTCCATGTAGAACATGGTGCAAACGAGGATCACGACCTTGAGGTAGTTCTCGCCGAGGGTGACGATGGAGCGGCTCGCAGTCTGCCGGATCAGATTGGCGTCGTTGAGGAAGCCGGCCAGCAGCCGTCCCGAATGCACGGTCTGGATGAAGCTGAGATCGGCGCGGGCGAGCTTGGAGAACATCGAGATGCGGAGATCGGCGATGAAGCGATGGCCGAGAAAGGCGACGGTGACATCGGCGACATATTCGGCGATCGCCTTAATGATGGTGACGACGACGATGGCCGCGGTGACCCAGTAGACCATCTCCTGGTTCTTGGCGACGAACACGTCGTCGGCGGTCTTCTGGATGATGAAGGGAATGGCGCCGGTCGTTGCTGCGGTCAGGATCATGGCGAGCGAGGCAAGTAGCAACAGGCTCAAGCGCGGGCGCAAGTGCTCGTGCCAGATGCGCATGACGACTTGGCCCGTGGTGTAATGGGCCTGAAGCTCGTCAGCCCTCCGCGTGACCGCTCTCGCGTCGCTGAACAGTTGATCTTTCAAAGGCTTCCCCGATTCCGCCGGTGCAGGGCTTGAGAGCCAGCCGACCGGCGGGGTCTTTCTAACACGCGAGTGAGGTAGGCTTTAAGGCCAAAAACCGTAAGCGTTCCCGGGAGGGCGGTGAGCCCCCGCTGCTAGCCGGGATCGCCTGTGGGGTAATACGCCTTGCCCCGACCCCGACGCCGCCAAAAGACGTCATCGGACCGTCCCACGAGGGGAGGTGCGCGCTCTCGACCTCTCTAACTACGAAGACGTGTCGCTTTCCAGCTCGGGTTCGAGCAACCGGTGCAGATGCACGATGAAATAGCGGACATGGGCGTCATCGACGCTCCGCTGCGCCGCTTCCCGCCAGGCGGAGAAGGCCTCGGCATAGTTCGGATAGATGCCGACGATGTCGAGCGCCTTGAGGTTGCCGAACTCGATCTTGTCGAGGGAGGTCAACTCGCCGCCAAAGACGAGATGAAGAAGTTGCTTGCTGCCGGCTTTGCCCGCCTGTTTCGCTGCCATCATTGGTCCGCTGTTCTTGATCCCACCGCCCAAGGACTAGCCGAAAACAGGCTCAGAGGTCTATCGGGCTTGTGCGCGCGATCAGCTTCTCATGGAGCTTGGGCGGCGCGGCGACGAGGCTCGGAAAGCGGGGTAGCGGCATGTTGAACCGAAAGCTGTGACCGTGATGGTTGGTGACGACGCCACCCGCTTCCTCGACCAGAAGCACGCCGGCGGCAAGGTCCCACTCGCTCTTGGCCGAGAGCGACAGCGTCGCGTCGGCGCGCCCCGCCGCGACGAGCGCAAGGCGATAAGCGACCGAGTTGACCCAGCGCGACTGCACCCCGGGCCAGGGCTCCGCCCAGATGCGCTTCTTGAACAGGCCGCCGCTGGCGATGAACAGCGCGCCCTCGAGCTCGCTCCGGCCCGAAACCTTGATCGGCTTGCCGTTGAGATAGGCGCCTTCGCCGCGAATGGCGTGAAAGAACTCCTCGGTCGCCGGATTGTAGACGATGCCGAGCACGGGCTTGCCCTCCTGCACGAGACCCGCCGAGACCGTCCATTCCGGGATATGGCGCAGGAAAGCGTTGGTGCCGTCGATCGGATCGACCATCCATACGAAGCGGCGTTCGAGGCGCTCGGGGTTGTCCTCGCTCTCTTCGGAGAGCCAGCCGTAGTCAGGACGCTCACCGATCAGGTTGAGATTGAGGGCGGCATCGACGGCGAGATCGGCCTCGCTCACCTCGCTGCCGTCGACCTTGCGGCTGACGGAGAGCTCCTTACGGAAATATCCGAGCGCAAGCTTGCCCGCCGCCTTCACTGCACGCTGCAACAGGCTGAAGTCCTCCTGCAAGGAGTGTGGCGGTGGCGCACTATGATGGATGATGGCGGTCATGAACGACGAATCGGCAACACTCTCTAAACCATGTGCGAAGGAAACACCGGATACCAGCCATTAACGACGTCCGTTAAGCGCTTCGGAAAGCTTCTGTGGCAGGATCGGGGCAATCAAGGCTCTTCCAAGGCAGCCTCAGGGAAGATAACAGCAAGGCGTCATCCGGGCCCCAGCGCATCCGCTCTGGGGCCCTCATGCTTTTCGCCACCCGTAACATCGTCCTTCGTCGCCAGCACCGCAACCTCATCGGGCAGTCCCGGGGGCGACCGATGGCCGCTCTCAGAACAGCGAGGCGAGCACCATATCGACCACGATGGCGGCGAACACGATGGCGCCGAAGTCGCGATTCGATCGGAAGCGCTTCAAGCAATTTTCCGGATCGTCGATGTCGAGGGTCGCGACTTGCCACACGAGATGCGCGCCGGCGGCACCCATGCCGAGCAGGAACACGATCTCGGCGCCCGACAACAAGCCGGCGCCGGTGATGCCGAGCCAGGCGATGGCGTAGAATGCCGACAGCCAGGCCTTGGTGGCGCGGCCGAATCTGAGCGCCGTCGATTTCAGTCCGATCAAAGCGTCGTCGTCGCGGTCCTGATGGGCGTAGATGGTGTCGTAGCCGATGGTCCAGGCGATGGCGCCGGCATAGAGAACGAATGCCGGCAATTCGAGCCGCCCCAGCACCGCGGCATAGCCCAAGAGCGCGCCCCAATTGAAGGCGAGGCCGAGCACCGCTTGCGGCCAATAGCTGAAGCGCTTCACCATCGGATAAAGCGCGACGATGGGAATGACGCCGAGACCGAGCCAAATGGTGAAGCTGTTGAAGGTCACGAGCACGGCGAGCCCGATGAAGCACAGCGCGAGCATGAAGATCACCGCGGCGCGGCGGCTCACCTGTCCGCTCGGCAATGGCCGCGTCTGCGTTCGCGCCACTTGCGCGTCGATATCCTCGTCGACGAGATCGTTATAGGTGCAGCCAGCGGCGCGCATGACGATGGCGCCGATGGCGAACAAGACGAGCAGCCACAGGTCGGGAAAGGTGGCGCCGATGCTCCGCGACGCGAGCGCCACCGACCAGAAGCAGGGAATCGCGAGCAGCCAGAAACCGGTGGGACGATCGGCGCGGGCGAGGCGGAGATACGGCAACAGAATCGACGGCGCGAACCGGTCCACGATGTTGCTCTGCGCGGCGTCGGCGACGCCCGCGCTTTTGCCTTGGGCAACCGGACGTGGCATGTCTGCGACCTCGCCGTCCTTCCGCGCTTGAGTGGAGGAGCTTCCCGACATGCCCTCTAAGCCCCAGCGGCTCTTCGTCAAGCCCCAGTTGATCGCCAAGGCCGAGATCGCGCTCGAGCCCCCCCAGGCGCACTATCTCATCAACGTGCTGCGATGCAAGACCGGGGACGAGGTCCTCCTGTTCAACGGCCGCGATGGCGAGTGGCGAGGCGTTTTGAGCCCCGCAACCAAGAAGCGAGTGGCGGTCGTCATCGAGGAGCGGACGCGGCCACAAAGCGACGGCCCGGATCTTCATTACCTGTTCGCGCCGCTGAAGCGCGCCCGCGTAGATTACATGGCGCAGAAGGCGACCGAGATGGGGGCCTCGCTGCTGCAGCCGGTGCTGACGCGGCGGACCATGGCCGAGCGCGTCAATACATCGCGCCTCATCGCCAACGCCGTCGAGGCCGCGGAGCAATGCGGCATCTTGCGGGTCCCGGACGTTGCCGAGCCGGAGAAGCTGCCGCGGCTACTGGACCGTTGGGACGAGACGAGGCTCCTCGTCTTCGCCGACGAGGCGGCTGCGGTGTGCTCGCCGCTCTCCGCGCTCGAAAGGGAACGCGAGCGGCCGCTCGCGGTCCTGATCGGCCCCGAAGGCGGGTTCGAGGCGGAGGAGAGGGCGCTTTTGCTGGAGCAGGCCTATGTCTTGCCGATCTCGCTCGGTCCCCGGGTGATGCGTGCCGACACCGCGGCCGTCGCCGCGCTCGCGCTCGTTAACGCTGTTCTTGGCGATTGGCGCTAACAGTGTCGCCGCCATGTCAGGAGCTTAGGCGACGAACGACCCATTGCCAGGGCCCGGGCCGAAGCACGATATAGGAGCCGTCGCTTCAGCCTTGTCGTGCGGGCCGCACGCCTTGAGCCGACGCTCGCAACACCGAAAGGCGGAGTGCCTCTGAAATGTCGACAAAGGTAGCGGGGCCCCAGGGCCCGACCGTCTCGACGCGCGACGAACTCGTCGCCTATCTCGAGGCCGGCTCGAAGCCCGAGACGGACTGGCGCATCGGCACCGAGCACGAGAAGTTCGGCTTCTACCGGCAAGGCCACGGCCCGGTGCCCTATGACGGCGGCCGCGGCATCCGCGCGCTCCTCGAAGGCATGCGGGACCGCTTCTGCTGGGAAGGCGTGGTCGAGCGCGGCAAC
The DNA here is from genome assembly GCA_963732955.1 of uncultured Alphaproteobacteria bacterium. Classification (GTDB taxonomy): domain Bacteria; phylum Pseudomonadota; class Alphaproteobacteria; order Rhizobiales; family Methyloligellaceae; genus Methyloceanibacter. The sequence goes on along the minus strand of CAVTBH010000003.1, from coordinate 731,151 downwards.
ATCATCGCCTTGCAGCGCCCCGATTGCCCCAAGGGCGGGGTCATCAGCCTCGAGCCCGGCGGTCAGCTGGAGCTGTCGGGCGCGCCGGTCGCGAGCGTCCATGAGACCCATGAGGAACTGATGCAGCATCTCGCCGAGGCCAAGACCATCGGCGACGAGCTTGGCATCGGCTTTCTCGGCATCGGCTTCTCGCCGAAATGGACACTCGCCGAGACCCCGGTGATGCCCAAGGAGCGCTACGGCATCATGAAGCGCTACATGCCGACGGTCGGCCGCCACGGCCTCGACATGATGTTCCGCACCGCCACGGTCCAGGTCAATCTCGACTTCGGCAACGAGGCCGACATGGTGGCGAAGATGCGCGCGAGCTTCGCGCTGCAGCCGGTCGCGACGGCGCTGTTCGCCAACTCGCCGTTCACCGACGGCAAGCCGAACGGCTTCAAGTCCTATCGCGCCGAGGTGTGGCGCGACACCGACCCCAACCGCACCGGCATTCTCCCCTTCGTGTTCGAGCCCGGCATGGGCTTCGAGCGCTACGTGGACTACGCCCTCGATGTGCCGATGTATTTCGTCTATCGCAACGGGCACTACATCGACGTCGCCGGCGCGTCGTTCCGCGACTTCCTCGCCGGGCGCCTCACAGCGCTTCCGGGCGAGCGCCCGAGCTTCGACGATTGGGCCGATCATCTCACCACGCTGTTCCCCGACGTCAGGCTGAAGCGCTTCATGGAGATGCGCGGCGCCGACGCCGGCACCGTGCCCGAGCTTATGGCGCTGCCGGCGTTCTGGGCCGGGCTTCTCTACGATGCGTCATCGCTCGCCGAGGCTTCGGCGCTAACCGGCGACTGGACGCCAAGCGAGGTGCAGGCCTTGCGCGATGAGGTTCCGCGGCTTGGGCTGAAAGCACCGTTCCGCGGCGGCACCGTTCAGGACGTCGCCCGCGACGCCGTGGCCATCGCCGACCGCGGCCTGAAACGGCGCGGCCTCATCGACGCCGACGGCGACGACGAGCGCAAATATCTCGCCCCGCTGCTTGAGATCACGGCCGAGGGCCGCGCGCCGGCGGATCGTCTCCTCCACGACTTCGAGACGGCGTGGAACCGCGACATCGACCGGCTGTTCGACGCTCAATCCTTCTAGCGGCCGCATGGCAAATCGGATGGGAAGGGGTGGCAAGCGGTGACGGGGAGGGTTGAAAGCGCCCAAGTCAGTACATAGATCGGTGCCAAGTCGCCGCCTTGTCCGCACAACCCTGCACGGACAAGGCGCGTTCCGTCCCCCGACGGATGCTGGCCGGCGGTAGCAACTACCGTCGGCCCTTTTTTTGCCCAGTGCCGTTATTTTATGCTGTTGAGCGCCTCGCCAAAGCCTTGCAGCGAGATCGGAATGCCGATTCCGGCTTCTGGCGTGTCGAAGATGATGAACATGGCATTAGTGCCGGTCTTTAGCTTGTTGATAACTTCGTCCTGAAGCACGACCTCGGCGATGCAGCCGCGCTTGCTGCATTTGAGGAACGGCGCGTTGCCGACATCCTGATTGTCGATCTTGAGCCCGAGCCCGGTCGGTAGCAGCACCCCGAGCGGCACCACGACGCGGAGCAGCTTCTTGTCCTCGCCGATGGCTTTGTAGAACACCACCGTCAGCCCGACATTGGGCCGGTCCTCGGCGGTGACGCTCTGCACCAGAGCGCATTTCTCCTCTTTGGCCCCTGGCGGCGTGCGGCAACTGACCTGCCAGGCGCCATAGGTGCCCTTGACGATGCTGCCGGGCCCGGTCGCCGTCGACGTCGCGGCGTCGGGCGTATCATCATCCTGGGCGGTGGCGGGGCTCAGGCCGCCGAGCGCGAGCGCGAGCGCGAGCAGTCCTGCGGTAAACGGTCGCCGCCGATGGGCCGAGGCGATTCGGGTCCTGCGAGGGGGCCGACGGGGCGCAAACAGGGGGTGGTCCATCAAACTCCGGCCCCGCGCAGGGGCTTTCGCCTAGGGATGAAGCTGATCCGAGCCATCATGCGGGACACCGGTCCGCCTTCGCCGAGCATTGGGGCCAAATTTCGGCGCCTCCGGGACGCCGCAAGGTCTTGCTTTCACTACAGTCAGGCGTGCATTTGCCGCAAGTCTCCCAAATCTTGAGTGTTGCCAAGCTATAGCCTTTATGGTTTGAAAACGGGAACTAAGCTCATTGGATCGGCGTCCCTGCGCTGTCCTCGGAGCGACAACAAAGCTGGGGGCGGACGCCAAAAACGCGAACATCCTTTCGCGCCGCCCTGCCTTTCGCCAACTGGCGTGGGGTGCCGACTTGCCATCCACGTCGTTGACAAATCGGCCTCGGACCGGCCTTTTCACTTGGCGGGTCCGGACGGACGGAGAATTGGGGCTCTGGGAGTGAAGGAATGGCAATTCTCGATCGAAGACTGATGCTTATTGCCGCCGGAGCCACGCTCGTGAGCGGTCCGGCACTGGCCGGGATGGGGCAGCCGTCACCCTGGCAGATGGGCTTCCAGGAGGCCGGCAGCCCGATCATGGAGCAGATCACCGCGTTCCATGACTACGTCAACTTCATTATCGTTCTTATCGCCCTCTTCGTTTTGGGGCTGCTCGTCTATGTGATGGTGCGCTTCAACGAGAACCGCAATCCGGAGCCATCCCGCACCACCCACAATACGTTGCTCGAGGTCGCGTGGACCGTCATCCCGGTCGTGATCCTCGTCGCCATCGCCATTCCGTCGTTCCGGCTTCTGTTCGCCCAATACGATTTTCCCAAGGCCGATCTCACCGTGACCGCTACCGGCAGTCAGTGGTTCTGGACCTACGAATATCCCGATCAGGGCATCACCTTCGCCTCGATCATGGTGCAGGACGCCGACCTCAAGCCGGGCCAGCCGCGGCTCCTCACCGCCGACCACAATCTCGTGGTGCCGGTGAATAAGAATGTGATCGTTCAGCTCAAATCCAACGACGTGATCCACGATTGGGCGGTGCCGTCCTTCGGCGTCAAGCTCGACGCCGTCCCCGGCCGGCTGCAGAAGACCTGGTTCAGGGCGGAGAAGACCGGCATGTTCTACGGCCAATGTTCCGAGCTGTGCGGCCGCAACCACGCCTTCATGCCTATCGCTGTCCAGGTCGTCACCGAGGACGAGTTCAACGACTGGGTTGCGAAGCAAAAAGAGAGCGCGTCGCTTGACGCCACGGGCAAGGTCGCTACGGCCCATTGATCGGAGCCGCGAGCGGAATCAAGACTGCGAAGACGACGAGAACGAGGAAGACAGAGATGGCAGCACCAAGCGCCCACGCACACGCCGCCCATGACGAGCATCCCTATGGCTGGCGGCGCTGGGTCTTTTCGACCAACCACAAAGACATCGGCACGATGTATCTGATCTTCGCGCTGATCGCCGGCATCATCGGCGGCTTGCTGTCCATGGCCATGCGCGCCGAACTCATGGAGCCGGGGATGCAGATCTTCGGCAACCCCGAAGTCTTCAACGTCTTCGTCACCGGCCACGGCCTGATCATGGTGTTCTTCATGGTCATGCCCTCTACCATGGGCGGGTTCGGCAACTGGATGGTGCCGCTGATGATCGGCGCCCCCGATATGGCCTTCCCGCGCATGAACAACATTTCGTTCTGGCTGATCGTCGCCGCCTTTAGCCTCTTGATCACCTCGCTGTTCATGCCGGGCGCCCCCGGGGCCAACGGCGCTGGATCCGGCTGGACCGTCTATGCGCCGCTGTCGACCAAGGGCATTCCCGGTCCGGCCATGGACTTCGCCATTCTGGCGCTCCACGTCGCCGGCGCGTCGTCGATCCTCGGCGCCATCAACTTCATCACCACCATCTTCAACATGCGCGCGCCGGGCATGACCCTGCACAAGATGCCGTTGTTCGTGTGGTCGGTGCTGGTGACGGCGTTCCTCTTGTTACTGTCGCTTCCGGTTCTTGCCGGCGCTCTCACCATGCTGATTACCGACCGTAATTTCGGCACGGCGTTCTTCGATAGCGCCCATGGCGGCGACCCGATCCTGTGGCAGCATCTGTTCTGGTTCTTCGGCCACCCCGAGGTCTACATCCTGATCGTGCCGGGCTTCGGCATCGTCAGCCAGATCGTGTCGACCTTCTCGCGGAAGCCGATCTTCGGCTATCTCGGCATGGCCTACGCCATGGTCGCCATCGGCGCGATCGGCTTCGTGGTCTGGGCCCATCACATGTATGCCGCGGGCATCAGCGTGAACACCCAAGCCTATTTCGTGTTCGCCACCATGGTCATCGCGGTGCCGACCGGCATCAAGATCTTTTCCTGGATCGCCACCATGTGGGGTGGCTCGTTGTCGTTCAAGACGCCGATGTTGTGGGCGATCGGGTTCATCTTCCTGTTCACGGTCGGCGGCGTCACCGGCGTGGTGCTCTCCAATGCCGGCGTCGATCGGTCGTTCCACGACACCTATTACGTCGTCGCCCACTTCCACTACACCATGTCGATCGGTGCCGTGTTTTCGATCTTTGGCGCTTGGTATTACTGGTTCCCGAAGATGTGGGGCTACATGTACAACGAGACGCTGGGCAAGCTGCATTTCTGGCTGATGTTCATCGGCGCCAACTTGACCTTCTTCCCGCAGCACTTCCTCGGCTTGGCCGGCATGCCGCGCCGCTACGCCGACTATCCGGACGCCTTCGCCGGCTGGAACTACGTGTCGTCGATCGGCTCCTATATCGGCTTCGCCGGAGTGCTGGTGTTCCTGTACGGCATCTACTACGCCTTCTCGCGCAAGGTGCATGCGCCCGCAAATCCGTGGGGCGTAGGGGCCACGACGCTCGAATGGCAGCTGCCGTCGCCGCCGCCGTTCCATACCTATGAGACGCTGCCGCGCATCAAGTAATGGAAGGCAGAACAAACGCATCTCTATCGGCATGGCCGCCGGCGCCGAGAGGCGCTCGCGGCCTTCGCCGACAGTCAGAGCTTGAGTGAGACATGAGCGACGTCAGCATTAACGCGCCATCAGAGACGATTGCCGTCCCCGGCGGTGACGTCGCCGACTATGTCGCGCTGTTGAAGCCGCGGGTGATGTTCCTCGTGGTGTTCACTGCGCTCGTCGGGCTCGTGGCTGCGCCCGGAACCATGCACCCGGTGCTCGCCATCGCCGCGCTCATTTGCATCGCCGTCGGCGCCGGCGCCGCCGGTGCCCTGAACATGTGGTACGACGCCGATATCGACGCCCGCATGGCGCGCACCGCGCAGCGCCCGGTGCCGCGCGGCAATATCAGCGCCGACGAGGCGCTCAGCTTCGGAACCGTGCTCGCCGTCGGCTCGGTGCTCTGTCTGGGCCTCATGGTCAACTGGTTCGCGGCGGCGCTGCTGGCGCTGACCATCGCCTTCTATGTGTTCGTCTACACCATGTGGCTGAAGCGGTGGACGCCGCAGAACATCGTCATCGGCGGCGCCGCCGGCGCCGTGCCGCCGATGATCGGCTGGGCCGCGGCCACCGGCACGGTCAGCGTCCAAAGCTTCGTGCTGTTCCTCATCATCTTCTTGTGGACGCCGCCCCACTTCTGGGCGCTGGCGCTGCTCCGCGTCCGCGACTATGAGCGCGCCGGGGTGCCGATGCTCCCGGTGGTGCGCGGCGAGGCCGAGACCAGGCGGCAGATCCTGATCTATAGCCTGATCCTCGCGCCGGTCGGCGTGCTGCCGGCCTTTATCGGCCTGGGCGGTACCCTCTACGCTGGAGCTTCGGTGGTGCTTGGAGGCGTTTTCATCCTGTTCGCCATCGCCTGCTATCGCCGGCGGGTCGGCGCCGAGGCGGAACGGGCGGCGAAGAACCTGTTCGCCTATTCCGTGCTCTATCTCTTCCTGCTGTTCGCCGTGCTGCTCGTCGAGCAGGGCTTCGGCCTCGGCGGCAGCGCGTTGTCCCTGCCTTGGACGTTGTGATGGCCGATGAAGAAACCGAGCGCAAACGCCGCCAACGCATGCGATCCCTGGCCATCGCCTGGGCGCTCGTGGCGCTCGTGGTGCTGTTCTTCGTGGTCACCATCGTCAGGCTCGGCCCCAATGTCGTCCATCCGCTCGTCAAGTGAACCGTCATGAGTAACGAGAGCGATCCCCTGAAGCCAAAGCGCGGTCATAGCCTCGTCGCCTTGTCGCTTGCGGGCCTCGTCGCCGGCATGGTGGGACTGTCCTTCGCCGCCGTGCCGCTCTACCGCGTGTTCTGCCAGGCGACGGGCTATAACGGCACGCCACAGCGCGCCGATGCGGGACCGAAGCAGGTGCTCGACAAGACCATCCGCATCCGCTTCGACGGCAATGTCGATCGCGGCTTGCCCTGGCACTTCGCCCCGGAAAAGGCGACCATGGACGTGAAGATCGGCGAGACCGCGCTGGCCTACTTCAAAGCCACCAACGAGAGCGACCACGCGATCACTGGGTCTGCGGTGTTCAACGTCGCCCCGGAACAGGCAGGGCTCTACTTCACCAAGATCGAGTGCTTTTGCTTCAAGCAGCAGACGCTCGCCGCCGGCCAGACCGCGGAGATGCCGGTTACCTTCTTCGTCGATCCCAAGATCGTCGACGACGAGGACACCAAGAACATTGACGAGATCACGCTGTCCTACACCTTTTACCGCATTGATCGGGACCCAGGCGTTGCGGCCGCGCCGCAAGCTGAAAAATCCGGATCGTGATGTTACGCTGCGCAGCTAGCGCCTGAGGGGGAAAACGGAGACAAGCATGGCCGACGCTCACGCCAACCAGCACGATTATCATCTCGTCAATCCGAGCCCGTGGCCGATTATCGGCGCGATTGGCGGCTTCTCGATGGCCTTTGGCCTCGTCATGTATTTCATCTCGAAGAAGGCGGGGACGCCCCATCTTTGGTACGTGCTTCCGGGCCTCCTGATCGTCATCGTCACCATGTTCGGGTGGTGGCGCGAGGTCATCAAGGAAGCGATTGAGGGCTACGAGACGCCGGTGGTGCAGATCTCGCTCCGCTACGGCATGATTCTGTTCATCGCCTCCGAGGTGATGTTCTTCGTCGCCTGGTTCTGGGCCTATTTCGACGCGGCGCTCTATCCGGACGACGCCATCACCTATGCCCGCACGGCTGTGCTTGGCGGCCAGTGGCCGCCGGTCCCGAGCGTGGACACCGATGTCCCCGGCCTCGGCGACTTCCAGCACACCTTCAATCCTTGGGGCCTGCCGCTCGTCAACACCTTGATCCTGTTGACCTCGGGCACCACGGTCACCTGGGCGCATCATTCGCTGCTCGAGGGCCACCGCAGAGGTCTCGTGCTCGGCCTCCTCGCCACCGTGATCCTCGGCATCCTGTTCACCGTGTGCCAAGCTTACGAATATTCCCATGCCGGATTCGGCTTCGCCAACCACATCTACGGCTCGACCTTCTTCATGGCCACCGGCTTCCACGGCTTCCATGTCATCGTCGGCACCATCTTCTTGACGGTATGCCTGATCCGGGCGATCCGCGGCGCCTTTACGCCCAAGCTTCACTTCGGCTTCGAGGCCGCCGCCTGGTACTGGCATTTCGTCGACGTGGTATGGCTGTTCTTGTTCACCTGCATCTATGTGTGGGGCGCGGGTACCAACTATCCGGCCCACTGAGGCAGGCGGCTTGGCGGCATCCGGGGGGCGGCGGTTGGCCGCCCCCTTTTCGTTTGCGGCGGAGCGTAGAATGAGAGGCGAATGAGCGAGCACCACACCAGGTCCCTCGGCGCGATGCTGATGTCCGGTCTTATCGGCCGCTGTCCGGCCTGCGGCAAGGGCAAGCTCTATTCCGGCTACCTCACGCTGGCGCCCCGCTGCGATGTCTGCGGCCTCGACTACAGCTTCGCCGATTCCGGCGATGGCCCTGCGGTGTTCGTCGTGCTGGTGACCGGTTTCATCGTCACTGGTGCGGCGCTGTTCACCGAGGTCGTCTATGCGCCGCCCTATTGGGTCCATGCGTTGTTGTGGGGCCCGCTTGCGATCATCCTGCCGCTCCTGCTGCTCCGGTCGTTCAAGGGCGCCCTGATCGCGGTGCAATACCACCACAAGGCTGAGGAAGGCCAGCTCGCCTCGGAGTGAGCATGACGCGGCACCTCGTCCTCTTCACCCTCTTCATGGCAGCGGGCCTCGCCCTTCTGATCGGGCTCGGCGTCTGGCAGCTGCAGCGGCTGGAGTGGAAAGAAGGCCTCATCGCCAAGATCGAGACGCGCGTCCATGCCCCGCCCGTGACCTTGCAAGAGGCGGTGGCCAGGGCACGCGCCGGCGAGGACATCAGCTACCTCCGGGTCAAGACCGCAGGCCGCTTCGACCACAGCAAGGAGCGCTATGTCTACGCCGTCACCGATGAGGGTGTCGGCTGGCACGTGATCACCCCGCTCGCCACCCCTGACGGCGAGGTGGTGCTGATCGACCGGGGCATCGTGCCCGATGCGCTCAAGGATCCCTTGACCCGCCCCCAAGGCGAGATCGAAGGGACGGTGACCGTCACCGGGCTCGCGCGGCAACCGGAGAGCCAAGGCCGCTTCACCCCAGACAATGAGCCCGAGCATAATCGCTGGTTCTGGCGCGATCTCGGCGGCCTGACGCGGTCGATGTTTCCAGGATCGCAGCCGCAGGTCGCGCCCCTCATCGTCGAGGCCGAGCCGAGCGACGTGCCCGGCGGCTGGCCCCGCGGTGGCGCCACCCGCCTCGACATCCCGAACGATCACCTCCAATACGCCATCACCTGGTTTCTCCTCGCTTTTTGCCTTGTCATCATCTACGTCGTTTATGTGCGGAGCCGTGTGCGGCCGCCCGCCACCCCCGTTGCGGGGCATCGCTCCGACCGCTAGGTTCACCCCAAGCTCCCCAGGCTTTTCGAGGTTCGGTGTTGAAATATGTGAGCACACGGGGCGAGGCCCCTGCGCTTCCCTTTGAAGGCGCGCTTCTCGCGGGTCTCGCCCGCGATGGCGGCCTCTATATGCCTGACGCCTGGCCGCGCCTCGATAGGGGCGAGATCGCAGGCCTAGCCGGTCTCGATTATGCCGAAGCCGCCGATCGCGTCATGCGTCCCTATCTCGAAGGCGATGCCTGCCTCGACGATCTCAGGCCGGTGCTGGAGGAGGCCTATGGCGGCTTCCATCACCCCGCCGTGGCGCCGCTACGCCAGATCGGGCCCTCGACCTGGCTGCTCGAGCTGTTCCACGGTCCGACGCTCGCCTTCAAGGACCTCGCGCTTCAGGTCGTTGCCCGGCTCATGAACAGGGCGCTGGCGCGTCGCGGCGTGCGCGCCACCGTGGTTGGCGCCACCTCGGGCGACACCGGCGCGGCGGCGATCGAGGCCTTTCGCGGCCTCGATATGATCGACATTTTCATCCTGCATCCGAAGGGGCGGGTGACGGACGTGCAACGGCAGCAGATGACGAGTTCGACCGAGCCCAACGTGCACAACGTTGCGGTCGAAGGCACCTTCGACGATTGCCAAAGACTGGTGAAGGCGCTGTTCGCCGACGAGACCTTGCGCGAACAACTCGCGCTGACTGGCATCAACTCCATCAACTTCGCGCGGATCCTCGCGCAGATCGTCTACTACTTCACCTCAGGCGTAGCGCTCGGCAGCCCCGACCGGGCGGTGTCCTTCACCGTGCCCACCGGAAATTTCGGTGATATTTTCGCGGGTTACGCGGCCCAAGCGATGGGCCTGCCGGTCAAACGCCTCGTTATTGCCACGAACCAGAACGACAGTCTGACCCGAGCTTTCGCCACGGGGATCTACGAGCCGAGGGACGTGATCGCGACCTCGAGCCCAAGCATGGACATTCAGCTTGCGAGCAATTTCGAGCGGCTTTTGTTCGAGCTCGCCGGCCGGGACAGCGCTCGCGTCAGGGCGCGCATGGACGAGCTGCGCCGCGAGGGGTGCTTCCACCTGGAGAAGGCCGAGCTCGCCGCCATGCGCAAGCTGTTCGCCGCCCATGCGATCAGCGAAGAGGACACCGAGATGACCATCCGTGGCCTCTACGAGGAGACCGGAACGCTGATCGATCCGCACACCGCCGTCGGCGTCGCCGCGGCGCGCGAAGAGGCCGGAGACGCGCCGATGATCGTGCTGTCGACGGCCCATCCGGCGAAGTTCCCGGATGCGGTCAAGCGCGCCACGGGGCGGGCCGCCGATCAGCCCGAGCGCCTGCGCGTCAAGCTCGGCCAGGACGAACGCTTCACCGTGCTTGCCAATGACTACGGCGCCATCGCAGAGTTCATTGCCGCCCGTGCGCGGGCGCAAGGCGGGACCGCGCCGGCAGGATCGGCGCGCGCCAAGCGCAGCCGCACAGAGGTGCGGGCGTGAGCATCGCACTCTCTCGCCTCGCCAACGGTCTCACCGTCGTCAGTCATGAGCGGTCAGACGTCGAGACCGCTTCGCTCGGTATCTGGATTGGGGCCGGTAGCCGCAGCGAAGGCGTGGCAGAGCACGGGGTCGCTCATTTCCTCGAGCATATGGCTTTCAAAGGCACCGCGCGCCGGAGCGCCCAGGCTATCGCCGAGGAAATCGAGGCGGTCGGCGGCGACCTCAATGCCGCGACCGGTATCGACAGCACCGCTTATTACGCCCGGGTCATGCGTCAGGACCTCGGCCTTGCCCTCGACATCCTGAGCGACATCCTTCTCGCCCCAAGCTTTGACCGCGCCGAGCTGCAACGCGAGCGCGACGTCATCCTCCAGGAAATCGCGTCATCTCTCGATTCGCCCGAGGACATGGTGTTCGACCTGGTTCAGGAGACGGCCTTCCCCGATCAACCTGCCGGACGGCCGATCCTCGGCACTATTAAGAGCGTGAAAGGCTTCAAGGCCGATCACCTCCGCTCCTATCTTGGCGCCCACTACCAGGCGCCGAACATGGTGCTGGCCGCGGCCGGCGCGGTCGATCACGAGGCCCTTCTCGCCGAGGCGGAAAGACGGCTCGCGCCGCTCGCCTCCAACGGGACGCCTGAGCCCACGCCCGCCCGATATCGCGGTGGCGTGGCGCGGTCCGACAAGCCGTTCGAGCAGACCCATATCGTGCTCGCTTTCCAGGGGCCGTCCTACCGCGATCCGGACTATTTCGTCGCACAAGTCTGCGCCGGCGCCCTTGGCGGCGGCATGTCGTCCCGGCTGTTCCAGGAAGTGCGCGAGCGGCGCGGGCTGTGCTACGCCATCTACGCCTTCGCCTCGGGGTTGAGCGACAGCGGCATGTTCGCGATCTACGCCGCGTCCGGGCCCGACCGCGCCGACAAGCTATTGCGGGTGATCAGGGACGAGTTGCTGCGCGCCGCCGATAGCGGCTTCAAGGACGACGAGATCGCCCGCGTCAAGGCCCAGATCAAGATGGGCCTGCTGGCCGGGCTCGAGAGCGGCAGCGCCCGCGCCGAGCAGCTCGCCCGCCACATTCTCGTTCATGGGCGGCTGCTATCGACGAGCGAGCTGATCGAGAAGGTCGAGGGCGTCACTGCTGCCGATGTGCAGCGTATGGCAGAGCGCCTGATCGCCTCGCCGATCAGTCTCGGCAGCGTCGGGCCGATTCTTAATGTTGCAAGATTCGAGGACCTCGCGGCAAAATTCACCCTGGCGTCGAGCCAGGCGGCCTGAGGAGCTTTGATACCATGGCGTTGCTGCGTACCGCCACCTCGAGTGATATCGGGCCGGTCATCGATGCCGAGCGCGTCACGCTGCGCACGCCGCAAATGTCGGACTATCCGGCCTGGGCCGAGCTCAGGGCCGCGAGCCGCGACTTTCTCACCCCCTGGGAGCCGCTGTGGGCGGCAGATGAGCTGAGCCGCTCCTCGTTCCGTCGCCGCGTGCGCCATTATCTGCGCGATCTCCGCGAGGACATGGGCTATGCGCTGTTCATCTTCTCGACCGCGGACGACGCGCTGGTGGGCGGGCTCACGCTGTGCAACGTGCGCCGCGGCGTGACCCAGGCCTGCACCCTCGGCTATTGGATCGGCGCCACCTATGCCCGCCAGGGCTACATGACGGCAGCCGTCCGCGCTGTTATCCCTTTCGTGTTTGATTTGCTCGAGCTGCACCGGCTCGAAGCGGCGTGTCTGCCCTCCAACATAGCCTCCATCAAGCTGTTGGAGCGGACGGGCTTCGGCCATGAAGGCCTGGCGCGTCGCTATTTGAGGATCAACGGCGTATGGCAGGACCATCTGCTCTATGCGCTGCTCGATAGCGACCGGCGCCGCTAGGAGTGCATTCGAGGTCGCGGGATTGACACAAGGCGGGGTGATGGCAGTGAGCCGCTTGGCTCGACGTGAACGCCGGGGCAGCCGCTGGGCGCGCCTTGCCGCATTGGCGATCGGCATCTTTGTCGGCGTCGCCGGCTCGCCGGTGTCGCCGGTCCGCGCCACCGACGCCATCGTGGTCAAGCCCGAGCAGGAGAAGATCGACGTCACCGCCCTCGGCGAGCTGTATGAAGGCCGCGGCGACCGCCTGCAGATCGAAACCGCACCGGGCCAGGACGGCTACATCGGCCGCATGGCGGTGCAGGCAACGACGCCAGGCACCAGTCCGGGCTGGCTCGTCTTCGCCCTGAACAACCCCACCACCGAGCGCATCACGAGATGGCTGGTGGCCCCACGCTACAGCCTCGCCAATTCCCGCGCCTTCTGGCCCGAGCTCGACGCGCCCCGGGTTGCGGCCATCACGCCATCGCTCGGCTTCAGGCCGGAGCGGATGCCGAGCGACCGCGCCGACATGTTCCGGCTCAGCCTCGACCCCGGACAGACCGTCACCTACGCCGCCGAGTTGAGCTCGCGCCAGGTGCCGCGGCTCACGCTTTGGGATCCCGAGGCCTATCAGGCCAAGCTCCAGGACCGCAATCTGTTCAACGGCGTCCTCCTCGGCATCACCGGTCTGCTCGCCATCTTCCTCACCGCCATCTTCGCCGCCAATCACCGCGCCATCTTTCCGGCGACGGCGCTCGTCGCCTGGGCCGCGCTCGCCTATTTTTGCATCGATTTCGGCTTCTGGACCAAGCTGCTCCCGGTCGGCGCCGAGCATATGGCGCTCTACCGCGCCGCCGCCGAAGCAGCGCTCGCCGCGACCCTGGTGCTCTTCCTCTATGCCTTCCTGCGCATCGGGCTGTGGCATAGCTGGATCAAGACCCTGTTCTGGGTGTGGATCGCGGCCCAGTTCGCGCTCGTTGCCTTCGCCCTGGTCGATCCGCGCATAGCCGCGGGCCTTGCCCGCGGCTCGCTCATCGGCGTCGCCGCGATCGGAACCTGCCTCGTGGTCTATCTCGCACTGCGCGGTCAGGATCGCGCGCTGCTCCTGATCCCGAGCTGGATGCTGCTCCTGGTGTGGCTGTTCGGCGCGGCGATGGTCGTGATCGGCAAGCTGCAAGGCGACTTCATGACCGCGGGCCTGGCGGCCGGCCTCGTCCTCATCTTGGTCCTGCTCGGCTTCACCGTGACCCAGTTCGCCTTCCGCTCCATGGGCGGTAGCGGCGCGCTGCAGCTCGGGCCGACGAGCCAGGTGCAGATGAAGTCGCTTGCCGTCGACGGCTCCGGGGCCGCGGTGTGGCAATGGAACGCCGGCAAGGATCAGATCACCGTGGCGCCCGAGATCGAGGAGGCGCTCGGCGCCATCCCCGGCACCCTCGATACCACCGTCGACCGGTTCCTCCAGCATATGCACGTCGCCGACCGCGAGCGGTTTCGCTTGATGCTGTGGTCGCTTCAGGAGAATCAGGGCGGCGAGCTCCAGACCGAGTTCAGATTGAAGCGTCAGGACGGCAACTATCTCTGGTACGAGCTCCGCGCCCGCGCGGCCCCAATCGACAACGCGAGGCTGATGCGTTGCGTCGGCCTGCTGCGCGACATCACCGGGCTGAAGCGCTCCCACGAGCGGCTGATGCATGACGCCGTCCATGACAGCCTCACCGGGCTGCCCAACCGCGAATTGTTCCTCGACCGCCTCCAGGGCGCGCTGACGCGCTGCCGCGAAGGCCAGGCCAATCGCCCGACCCTGATGTTCGTCGACATCGACCGCTTCAAGAACGTCAATCAGAGCTTCGGCCTCGCCGTTGGCGACAGCATGCTGCTGACGCTCGCGAGGCGGCTGTCGCGCCACATCAACCCGCAGGATACGATCGCGCGGCTTTCAGGCGACCAGTTCGCCATCCTGATGATCTCCGAGACCGACCCGCGCCAGGTGGCGACGCTCGCCGAGCGGGTCCGGCGCGCGCTCCGGACGCCGATGAAGATCGGCGGCAAGGAGATCGTGCTCACCGCCTCTATCGGCATCGTCGTTGACGACGGAATTCCGGCCACGGCCCAGGATGTGCTACGCGAGGCCGAGATCGCCATGCTGCGAGCGAAGCGTGGCGGCGCCGACCGCATCGAGATCTTCACCGCCTCGATGCGCGGTGAAGAGGAAAGCCCGCTGCCGCTCGAAAGCGAATTGCGCAAGGCGCTCGAGCGGCGTCAGATCGCGGTGCTGTACCAGCCGATCACGCGGCTGGCCTCGAACCAGCTCGCCGGCTTCGAGGCGCTGCTCCGCTGGGACCACCCGAGCCGGGGCCGGTTGGGGGCCGATGAGTTCATTCCCCTCGCCGAGGAGACCGGCCTCATCACCGAGCTCGGCAGCTATGTGCTGAGCCAGGCCCTTGAGGAGGCGAGCCGCTGGCATAAGGTGCTGCCGCGCGAGCGCGATCCTCTGTTCGTCAGCGTCAATGTCTCGAGCCGCCAGCTGTTCCGCCAGGATCTCGTCCAGGAGATCAGGCTGATGCTGGCGCGGGAGGCGGTGCCGAAGGGCACGCTCAAGCTCGAGATCACCGAATCGCTCGTGATGGAGAACCCCGAGCGCGCCGTCGAAATCTTGACTTGGCTCAAGACCTTCGGGGCGAGCCTGGCCCTCGACGATTTCGGCACCGGCTATTGTTCGTTGAGCTATCTCCACCGCTTCCCGTGCGACACCATCAAGGTCGCTCGCTCGCTCGTCCGCGACACCGGGCTCAACGGCTCGACGCCCTTGATCCTGCGCTCGATCATCGCGCTCGCGCACGAGCTCGGCAAAGAGGTGGTGGCCGAAGGCGTCGAGACCGCCGAGGATGCCGCCTATCTCCGCTCGATCGGCTGCGAATTCGGTCAGGGCTATTATTACGGCGAGCCGATGTCGCCGAAGGAAGTCGGCGACCTCTTGTCGGCGCTCGCCAGCCACCGCAAGCGGCAGCAGCGCGAGCGCTCCAAGGCGCGCACGGCGGTTGCGGCCGTGCCGGCCGCGCCGCGGCCAGCGACCTCGGCCTCAGGCGTGTCCTGAATTGTTGACGAGACGCATCGGATCGATGCCGATGCTGCCGAGCGCGCGGTTATATTTGCGGTCGACCTCGGGATCGAAGATCAGCTCCGGATCGGCGATGCAATGCAGCCAGCCATTGGACTGGATCTCGCTCTCGAGCTGCCCCGGGGCCCAGCCGGCATAGCCGAGCGCGAGCAGCGCCTTGTCGGGGCCGCTGCCCTTGGCGATGTCGCGCAAGATGTCGATGGTCGCGGTGAGGCACACGCTCTCGTCGATGGGAAGCGTGCTCTCGGCCTTGAAATAGTCGGCGCTGTGCAGGACGAAGCCGCGGCCCGTCTCCACCGGGCCGCCGAGATGAACCGCCATGCCGCCCAAGCCGATCGGGAGCCTGATACGGTCCTGCGGCGGCACGATATCGAGCTGCTCGAGCAACTCGGTGAAGCTGATGTTCGGCGCGCGCTGATTGATGATGATGCCCATGGCGCCGTCGGCGGAGTGGGCGCACATATAGATCACGGATTTGGCGAAGCGCGGATCGCCCATCGCCGGCATGGCCACGAGCAGGCTGCCGTCGAGATAGCCGTCACGCTCGCGCTTCTGTGGATTGGAAACAGTCATGAGACAAGACTACAGGCGCGGTCAGCCCATTGTGAAGGGAAAAGGGACGAATAAAGCGCTTGCCAGCTTTTTCGCTGGGGGCGGGTCACAAAAGATTGAGGCAATGGTGTAGCGGCGACCCGCCGCCTGCCGCATTCGATGCGCTAGAGTTCTCCGCGAGAATGAGCCAGAAGGCACGATGATCGAAACTGACGAAGACACACCCTGCGCGCGACGCGTGCATACCCTTGTCGGCGGTGCCATCGCCTTTGCCTTGAGCCTGATCTCGGCGGCGATTTGTCTCGCCGCGCCGGCGACGGAATCACCCTGGGTCAAGGAGCCTTATTCGAAGGTGCGCCTCGTCAGCGGCGCCATCGACGACAACGGCACCAACAAGGTACTCGCCGGCGTCCAAATCCGCTTGGCGCCAGGCTGGAAGACTTATTGGCGCACCCCAGGCGATTCCGGCGTGCCGCCGAGCTTCGACTGGTCGGGCTCGAAGAATTTGAAAGAGGCCAAAGTGCTTTATCCGTCGCCGCATCGCTTCCCCGAAGCCGGCGGCACGGCGATCGGCTATGCCGACGAGGTGGTGTTTCCCATCAAGATCACGCCTGAGCGCGCGGGCGAGCCGGTCGAGCTCAAGGTCAATGTCGATTACGGGCTGTGCAAGACGCTGTGCATTCCGAACCAGGCGGTCTTGAGCCTCGAGTTGCCGCCGAACCTTGCCGCCGGCGACGGCAATTCGCTGCTCCTGGAGCGCTATCTCGCGCTGGTGCCGAAAGAGGTCACGAAAGGGAGCCTGCCGGCGATCGGCCGCACCGAAGCGAAGCTCGACGGCGACCGGCCGGAGCTTTTGATCGAGGCGCTGTTTCCCCCTGGCGCCATCGCCACCGATCTCTTCGTCGAGGCGCCGAACGTCTTCATTCCGGTGGCAAAGCCTCAAGGCGAGCTCGAGAACGGCAGGCAGCACTTCATCGTGAACTTCGCCTCCAAGGCTGAAGCGGAGGCGGTCAAGGGCAAGCCGCTCACCCTCACTTTGGTGTGGGACGAGGGCGGCCGCGAGACCACCTGGACCGTCGACTAGCCCCACACATTGTCTTTGGGCCTACGGGAAAGCCGTCTTGGCCCCTTCAAGCGAAGCCGGTATTGTCCGCGGCAACGCGCGGCCACCGACGTGAGGAGACCAATATGACCATTTCTATCGGAGACAGCCTGCCTGACGCCACGTTCCGTGTACTCGGCTCCGAAGGCATCGAGTCGCTATCGACCTCCGATGTCTTCGCCGGCAAGAAGGTGGTGCTGTTCGCCGTTCCCGGCGCCTTCACGCCGACATGCCACCTCAAGCACTTGCCTGGCTTCATCAACAACGCCGACGCCTTCAAGAGCGAGGGCGTGGACACCGTGGCTTGCGTCGCGGTCAACGACCCATTCGTGCTCGACAGCTGGGCGAAGACCTCAGGCGGCCAGGGCAAGGTTCTGTTTCTGTCCGACGGCAACGCCGAATTCACCAAGAAGATCGGCATGGATTTCGACGGCAGCGGCATCGGCCTCGGCACCCGCTCCAAGCGCTACGCCATGCTGGTCGACGACGGCGTGGTCGAGGCGCTGAACCTTGAGGACTCGCCCGGCGTCGCCGATGTGAGCACGGCGGAGAAGTTGATGGCCGCTCTCTAGCGCGCCGGCCCCGCGCGTCAGCTTGGTCCTGTGTCCACGCCGAATTGGACCGGTGGGGCCGAGACAGGGCTCGTGCCACTGCAGCCAATCCGTTGTATAGTCGGGGCAAGGGACCAGGGGACCTCGCTGCGTTCAGTGCAACGCCAACAGCGGAGGTCTGCCATGAAAGTCAAAGACGTGATGCACAAGGGCGTCGATTGGGTCAGCCCCGACACGCCCGTCGTCGAGCTGGCGAAATTGATGCGTCAGCACGACGTAGGCTCCATTCCGATTGGAGAGGACGATAAGCTGATCGGCATGGTGACCGACCGCGACATCGTCTGCAAAGGTTTGGCGCAGAACGGCTTCGACGCTCGCCGCGCGACGGCCCGCGACGTTATGACTGAAGGCATCCATTGCTGCCGCGAGGACGACGATCTCGCCAAGGCGGTGCGGCACATGGAGACGCTGAAGGTCCGCAGGTTGCCGGTGATCAACAAGAGCAAGCGGATGGTCGGCATTCTCAGCCTGGGCGACATCAGCAGTTCGGCAACCACCGATCTGTTGTCGGAGTTGGCCAAGAGCGTTTCGGCACACCACCATTAGAACGACATGTGATGTCACGCGCGCCGCGGCGGCCTTCCGGCTCCGCGAGCGCGGTGACGTTGCCCAAAGGCGCCCCGGCCGTCAATCGTGAGAGCTACGCTTGCGACCGAGAAACGGCGCCATGCCCTCGCGTGCGAGCTCGTCGGCGCGTTCATTGTCGTCATGGCCGTGATGGCCTTTGACCCAATGCCAGCGGACCTGATGCCGTGACGCCGCCTCTTCCAGGCGCTGCCACAGCTCGATATTGCGCACCGGCTTCTTGTCGGCTGTGCGCCAGCCGTTCTTCTTCCAGCCCTTGATCCAGCTGGTGATGCCGCCGCGGAGATAATTCGAGTCGGTGTAAAGATCGACCTCGGACTGGCCCTTGAGCGCCTCGAGCGCCATGATCGCCGCGGTCAGCTCCATGCGGTTGTTGGTGGAGAGGGCCTCGCCGCCCTTGAGCTCCTTGCGATGGGATCCCGATTCGAGGATCGCGCCCCAGCCTCCGGGCCCCGGATTGCCCGAGCAGGCGCCGTCGGTGTGGATCACCACCTTGGGTTTCGCGCTCAACCCTTAGTGCTCCCCGAGCCCATAGTCGCGGTAGGACTTCACGCCGCGATGAAATCTCAGCTTGCGCAGATATTCGCTCGGGTCCTTCCGCTTCACCAGGGCCTCGCCGTCGGTGTTGAGCCAGTCATAACTCCGGGTGAGGAGGAATCTGAGCGCAGCACCGCGGGCGAGCGTCGGCAGCGCCTCGAGCTCCGCCGCGCTCAAGGGGCGCGCGCGCTCATAGGACTGCAGCAGGCTCCGCGCCTTGGTGACGTTGAAGCTCGCGTCGGTCTCGAAGCACCAGGCGTTAAGGCAGACGGCGACGTCGTAAGCGAGCATGTCGTTGCAGGCGAAGTAGAAGTCGATCAATCCCGACACGCCCGAGCCGAGGAAGAACACGTTGTCGGGAAAGAGGTCGGCGTGGATCACCCCCTCCGGCAATCCCTTCGGCCAGCATTGCTCGAGATCGGCGAGCTCCCGCGTCACCTCGCCGCGAAGCCCCGGAATGATGCCGTCGGCACGGTCGGCGATGGCCGCGAACAGCGGCGGCCAACCGGCCAGGGAAAGGCTGTTGGCGCGCCGCAAGGGAAAGTCGGCGCCGGCGAGATGGAGCCGCGCCAGGGCTTCGCCGAGGCTGCCGCATTGCTCGATCCCGGCGCGCCGCACCGAGACGCCATCGAGGAAGGTGATCAACGCCGCAGGCCGCCCGGCAAGCTCGCGCAAAGTGCGGCCCTCGCGGTCGTGGACCGGCAGCGGACAGGAAATGCCACGCGCGGCGAGATGCTCCATCAGCGCGAGGAAATAGGG
This sequence comes from uncultured Alphaproteobacteria bacterium, assembly GCA_963732955.1. GTDB lineage: Bacteria > Pseudomonadota > Alphaproteobacteria > Rhizobiales > Methyloligellaceae > Methyloceanibacter. The sequence goes on along the minus strand of CAVTBH010000003.1, from coordinate 711,724 downwards.
CAGGTCCTCCCTGGCCACGCGCTTCTCGTAAAGCGTGAGGATGTAGCGCCCGGCCTCGGTCTGGATCAGGTAGTTGGAATTCTCGACGCCCTCGGCAATGCCCTTGCACGAGGTGAGGGCGCCGATGTCGTAGCCGGCGATGAAGGCGGCAAGCTCCTCGTCGGCGACCTCCGTGTAGACCGCCATGCTAGAGCGCCGACCTGTCTCTGAGCTCGCGCGGCAGCTTGAAGACCACGTCCTCGGCTGCCGTCACCACCGGCTCAACGCGCGCGGCGAACCGCGCCCTGAAGGCGTCGATGATCTCCTCGACCAGGTTCTCCGGCGCCGAGGCGCCGGCGGTGATGCCGAGCCGGCTGATGCCGGCGAAGTCGCGCCAGTCGATCTCGGCCGCGCTCTGCAACAGCATGGCGCGCGGGCAGCCCGCGCGTTCGGCCACCTCGACCAGGCGGAGCGAGTTCGAGCTGTTGGGAGAACCGACCACGATCATGCGCTCGCAAGCGGCGGCGATCTTCTTCACCGCCTCCTGGCGGTTGGTGGTGGCGTAGCAGATATCGTCCTTGCGCGGGCCGACGATTACCGGGAACCGCTCCTTGAGCACATCGACGATGGCCCTTGTGTCGTCCACCGAGAGCGTGGTCTGGGTGGTGTAGGCGAGGGCGCCCTCGTCCTTCGGCTGGAACCTCAGAGCGTCGGCGATGGTCTCGATGAGATGAACGGCGCCTTCGGGCAATTGTCCCATGGTGCCCAGCACCTCGGGGTGCCCGGCATGGCCGATCAGGAGCACCTCGCGTCCCGACTGGTAGAGCCGCTCAGCCTCGCTATGGACCTTGGAGACCAGCGGACAGGTGGCGTCGAGGTAGAACAGGCTGCGGCGCTTCGCCGCCTCAGGCACCGATTTCGGCACCCCGTGGGCGGAGAAGATCACGGGCGCATCGGTGTCCGGGATTTCGTCCAATTCTTCGACGAAGATGGCGCCCTTGGCTCGGAGCGATTCCACCACGTGGCGGTTATGGACGATCTCATGACGCACATAGACCGGCGCGCCATATCTGGCGAGCGCCAGTTCGACGATCTGGATGGCGCGGTCGACGCCGGCGCAGAAGCCCCGCGGTGCGGCGAGATAGATGGTCAAGGGGAGGAGGCCTGCGTTCGGCCTGATCTCGTCGCAAATGCCGGTCATCGGCGTCCTGGAATCGGTTCTAAGCGGCTGAAATTCTGCGCAAGTCGGGCCTTGTCGGGCCTCCGGACTGGGATTAGTTTGGCACCCAATTCTGGGCAACCGGCGTCAAGGACCTCATCGAAGCCTTCGTGGGCGCTGTTCCGCGGCATATCAGGCGGGGACGCCCGGCGTGTCAAGCTGAGGACGGGGATAAGTTGAAGCGTTCTTGCGCTCTTTGGCTGCTGCCTCTGTGCCGCGGAGCCTCCGTGCTCGGAGCCTGCCTGCTGTTAGCGGCTTGCGCCATCTCCAGCATCTCCAATCCATTCAAGTCGGGGGACGACCCCGGCGCGCCGCTGCCGCCTGCTCCCGGCGTTGCCGCCAATGCCGCGGCCGTCCCCGCCCTCAATGGCCCCGGGAGCAACCAATGCCCACCGGTGGTGGCCTGGCCTCACGATCGTCTCGTCACCCTCTATGAAGCCGGCCATACCAACGATGCCCAAGCCATCATCCACCGCGGCGAGATCACCAAGCTCGCCCGCGAATGCCAGTTCTATGGCGATCGCGTCGTGGTCAAATACGGCGTCGCCGGCCGTGTCCTGCTCGGACCGAAAGGGAAACCGGGGCCGGTGACGCTGCCCATCAGCGTCAAGGTTGCCGATGCCAACCGGCGCGTGCTTGCCAGAGATGCGATGCAGGTCTCGGCCATGATCCAACAACAGAACCCGGTGGGATATTTTTCCGTGGTGAAGGAAATCTCCTTCTCCGTGGCCATGGGCACCAGGGTTCAGGATTACAAAGTATTCGTCGCCTTCGGCCCCGGCCAGGGCCCCGGATAAGAATCGCCGTGATGCCCAAGCTCGCTTTGGCGTTGGCCTCTCTCGTTTTGCTCACCACGGCGGCTGTGGCCGCGGAGCCGTCTAGCGAATATGCCACCGGTTTCCCAGGACAAGCGGCGTCGGAGCCGAAACAAGCGGACAGCGCCGCCGCGGAGCAGCTCTTCAAAGCGGGGAAATTTGCCGAAGCCGGCAAGATCTACGCGCAAGTAGCCGCACAAGATCCGAAAGACTATGCGGCGATCCTCCAGCTCGGACGCGTTGCGCTCCTTTCCAATCGGCTCGACGAAGCGGAGAGCTGGCTGAAAAAGGCCATCGCGCTGCATCCCAATGATGCCGACGCCAAGGTCATGCTGGCCGAGGCATTTTATCGCGGCGACGATTTCCAACAGGCTGCGGCGGCGCTGAAGGGCATGGACGTCGGCACCAACAAGCTGCTGATCCAGCAATATCCGACCTTGAATGTGGCCATGCTGGAGAGCTTCAAGGGCCAGACACCCTATGAGATAGAGGCCGAGGGCGAAGCGACCAGCCTGAAGTTCGTGAACGCCGGTCCGCTGCCAGTGGTGAGCGTGCGCGTCAACGGCGGCGATGACGTCACCTTCTTCATCGATACCGGCGGCTCGGAAGTCGCCCTCGACACGGAATTCGCGAAGGAGCTAGGCCTTATGCAATTCGGGGCAGTGCAAGGCACATTCTCCGGCGGCGAGCATGCGAGCGTTGGGGCGTCGCGCATTGAGTCCCTCACCGTTGGCGACTGGACCGTCAAGAAGCTGCCCGTCGCCACGCTTGCGCTCCGCCAGCTCTCAAAGGGCCTTGGGGTGAAGCGCATCGATGGCGTCATCGGCACGACGCTGTTCTACCATTTCCTCGCCACCCTCGATAACCCGCGAGGCGAGCTCGTGCTGCGCCGCAAGAACGCGGAAAGCCGGAAACAGCTCGCGGCAGCATCGTCAGGAAAAAGCGTCGTGGTGCCATTCTGGATCGCAAGCGACCACTTCATGGTTGGCTGGGGCCGGGTGGAGACCCTGCCACCGACGCTGCTCTTCGTTGACACGGGCCTCGCCGGCGCCGGGGTCAAACTCGCGGAATCGGTGATCAAGCAAGCGGGCATCAAGCTCGAGGAAGACAAAGCTTACGAAGGCTCGGGCGGAGGCGGGAAGCTGAAAATCGTGCCCTACACCGTGGGCCGGCTTTCTCTGGGCGCCGCGGAGGAAAAGAACGTCGCGGGCCTCTACGATGGGCCGTTCCCGTGGGAGAACATGTTTGGCTTCCATCTCGCCGGCATGGTCGGTCACGATTTCTTCGAGCCGTATGCGGTGACCTTCGACTTCGAGACGATGCAGATTTTCCTGCGGCAGTAGTCAAGCCCTCGAGGGTTATGGCCGCGTCCCGAGTAGGACAAGCCGGCGCTTGATCGCCTTTTTGCCAGGCCACGCAGCGGAAACAGGCCCTACAATGACCGAATGGCGGCTGGTCCGAATTCGAAAAGAGGAGCCCCAAGGAGCGCTGTTTGAATCTTCGCACCGGTCGCCTCAGAACCCTTCTTCAGGTTCCTGATGGTCTCAAAGTCCGAGGTCGGAGTAACCTCGATCTCGATCAGATGAAAACGAAAATCACGCGGCCCCCCAAGCAGCTTATGCAACTGGCCTAGATCATCCCAATAGGTGGTGCAATGCGAGTGGCTTTCGGAGGCACACTCGAACTTAACGTAGCCGAGTTGAGGTTGTGCGGATCGCCCGCATGCAGAGGCGGCGCGATGTACCATTTGGTATATGGCGGAGTTGAAGTTACCAAGGCGATCCAGCCCGGGAGCGCGGGATTGGAGAAGTTCATACCAACCACTCATCACCGCGTCACGATTTGAGGGGCGGTACTCTGAGTCTCCCCTTTGCACCTCAGTGTGCCGCTTGCTCTCACCGCGCTCGAGCCATCCGGCCACCGTCTCGTATCGGGGCTCGGTCCATTTTGCCTCGATCGCAATGGAATGCTCGCTGGAGCAAACCATCAAGTCGGTGTGAGACGGCTTACCATGGCCGCGGACAACATCTTGCCTGTACTCGAAATGCAGCGCCGCGTCCTCAGCTACCTGGCATCGAGCCAGCACATCTCGGAACACATGCCAGCCGTCCTTGACGAGAGAGAGCAGAGGAATTGTTGAGCGGAATGGAGATGCTAGGTCGCGGTGCTGATAGCTATGAAAAAGAGCGGCGAAATCGTCGACTGGAGCCTTGTCATAATAAAGCGCCCCGTGTGGCACGAGATCAGTTCAGCTTGGATTTCAGCGTGTCGATGCTCTCCGACACGAGCTTGCCGGCCCGGTCGGCGGTAAGGTTCTTCGCAATCAGGCTCTGGGCCGCAGCGACGGCGGCATCGACGGCGACGCTCCTGACCTCGCGCACCGCGTCCTGCTCGGCGCGCGCGATCTTGTCCTCGGCGAGCTTCATGCGCCGGTCGAAATGCTCCTTGACCGACTTCCGCGTCTCGGCGGCGAGAGCCTCGGCCTCTTTCACGGCGAGATCGACGATGTTCTTGGTCTCGCTCACCGCCTCGCCCTGCTTGCGCCGGTAATCGGCGAGCACCTTCTCGGCTTCGTCGCGCAAGCGCCGCGCCTCCTCGAGCTCTTTTGCGATCAGCGCCGCGCGCGCGTCGAGCGCCGTGGCCACCTTCTTGTGGACGCCGAGATAGAGCACGAGGGCGACGAACAGGAAGAACGAGACCGCGACCCAGAATTCAGGCTCGAAGATGAATTCCATGGTCACTCCTTGCGCGCCGTTTCGACCGCCGAGGCCAGCTCGGGCTTGGCGGGGGCGATCCCGATCAGCCGCTGCACGATCGCCGACGCCGTCTCGGCCGCCACGGCGTTGACATCCTTCAGCGCTGAGACCTTGGCGGCATGAATGCGCGCTTCCGCCTCTACCGCCTTGGCGGCAAGGTCGCGCTCGAGATCGGCGCGTTCGGCGGCGACTTCAGCCTTCAGCTTGTTGCGCGCCTCGTCGGCGATGGCGTGCGCCTTGGCCTTGGCCTCGGCCAACGCCTGCTCATAGGCGGCGATGGCCTCCTGGGTCTCGCGGCGAAGCCGCTCCGCGGTCTCGAGGTCACCGGCGATGCGCTGACGCCGCATCTCGATGACGCTGCCGATCCGCGGCAGCGCCACCCATTTCATCAGCAAATAGAGAATGCTGAAGGTGATGGCGAGCCAGATCAGCTGCGGCGCCCAGTCGAGCGGGTTGAGTTGCGGCATCGTCTTACTTCCGCGTGCTTAGGCCTAAAGCTTAGAACACGAACAGGATGATGAGCGCCACCACGAGGCCGAACAGGCCGGTGGCTTCGGCAAGCGCGAAGCCGAGCAGCAGGTTGGCGAACTGCCCGGGCGCCGCGGAAGGATTGCGGAGCGCGCCTTGCAGGTAATTGCCGAAGATGGTGCCGATGCCGATACCGGCGCCGACAAGGGCGATCGAGGCAAGGCCCGCGCCGATCAATTTTGCTGCTGATGGATCCATTTCACTCTCCCCTTCAAGGATTGCTGTTGCGGGTGACAGATCGACGACGCCCTAATGATGCATGTGCAGCGCGTCGTTGAGATAGATGCAAGTGAGGATGGCGAACACATAGGCCTGGAGGAACGCGACCAGAATCTCGAGGCCGGTGAACGCGACCATGAAGCCGAGCGCCGCCCAGCCGCCGAGCACGCCGAGCGCGACGACGAAGGCGCCGAACACTTTGAGCATGGTGTGGCCGGCCATCATGTTGGCGAACAACCGAACCGAAAGGCTCAACGGCCGCGTCAGATAGGAGATCACCTCGATGACCACGAGCAGCGGCAGCATGAAGAAGGGCACGCCGTCGGGCACGAAAAACTTCAGGAATTTCGGCCCATGCTTGATGAAGCCGATCAAGGTCACGCCGAGGAAGATGAAAGCGGCGAGCGCGAAGGTGATGATGATGTGGCTGGTCACAGTGAAGGAGTAGGGCAGCATGCCGAGCATGTTCAGCGTCAGCACGAACATGAACAGCGTGAACACGAACGGAAAATATTTCATGCCGTCGGTGCCGACATTGTCGCGCACCATGCTGGCCACGAATTCGTAGGACATCTCCGCCGTCGATTGGAGCCGCGACGGCACCAACGCCCGCCGGCGCATGGCGAACAGGGTGAAGGCGGTGATCAAGAGCGCGGCGATGACCATGAACAGCGCCGAATTGGTGAAGGAGGCATCGAGGCCGAACAGCTTGAGCGGGATAATTCGCTCAATCTCGAATTGGTGCATGGGGTTCGGCAGGTGCGACCCGCCTTGCGCCGTATGCTCCACATTCTCCAGTCCGGGCGGCTCAGCCACTGCCAATGCTCCTAGTCGTCATCGTCGTCTGCGGGGAGATCCTTGCCCGGCAGCGGACCCGCTTCCGCCTGCCGCTTCTGCGCGCTCCGCACCACATTGACGATCCCTGCGGTCCCGCCCAAGAGCAGGAACAGCACCATCAGGAACGGCGCGGTGCCGAACACGCGATCGAGCCACCAACCGATGAAGCCCCCGACCGCGACCCCTGCGATCATCTCCGTCGAGAGCTTAACCGCCTGGCCCATCGCCGCCCCTCGCGCCTCGGCCTCCTTCGGGCCCGTTCCCTGGCGCTCGCGGGCGTCACGAACCCGGCCCTCAAGATCGTGCAAGCGCCGCTTAATGGCCTCGGTCTCGCGGTCGCTTTCACCGCGACCCGGGTCATGGACGGCTCCCGCCATATCGCTGCTCGATCTCAGGGGGAACGGCTAGAAAGACCGGTTGGTCCCAAGCTTGGCGCGCACTTTAGTTTGGGATTTCAGCCTGTCAAGGAAGTCCGAGAAGGCCCGAAAAGTGCTCGGAATCCGGTGGATTCTTCGCGGGCGATGCTAGCTCGCGTCGCGTAAACGCTCGGCGGTCTCGAGGTCGACGGAGACGAGCTGGCTCACTCCGCGCTCGCCCATGGTGACCCCGAACAGCCGGCTCATGCGCGCCATGGTCAGAGGATGGTGGGTGATGATCAGGAACCGCGTGTCGGTCTCCTTCGCCATCTCTTCCATCAAGGTGCAGAAGCGCTCGACATTGGCGTCGTCGAGCGGGGCGTCGACCTCGTCGAGCACGCAGATCGGCGAGGGATTGGTGAGGAACACGGCGAAGATCAGCGCCATGGCCGTCATCGCCTTCTCGCCGCCCGAAAGCAGCGTCAGCACCTGGGCGCGCTTGCCGGGCGGGCAGGCGAGGATCTCGAGCCCGGCGTCCAAAGGGTCGTCGGAATCGACGAGCTTCAGCTCGGCAGTGCCGCCGCCGAACAGGGTCTGGAACAGGTGACGGAAATGGGCGTCCACCGTGGCGAAGGCTTCGAGCAGCCGCTTGCGGCCCTCGCGGTTGAGATTGGAGATGCCTTGCCTGAGCCGCGCGATCGCCTGCTCGACGTCGGCGCGCTCGCGCTCCATCTCCTCGAGCTGGGCTGAGAGTTCCGCCTCCTCCTCCTCGGCCCTGAGATTGACGCCGCCGAGGCGCTCGCGATCCGCCTTGAGCTTGCCGAGCCGCGCCTCGACCTCGGAAAGCTCGGGGAGGGCGGCGCCCGGCTTGACCCCGGCGAGCGCGAGGCAGGCTTCGGGGGCGCAATCGAGCTGCTCGCGGATGGCGTGAGCCGTCTCGCTCCGCCGCTCGCGCGCGCCTTCGAGCCTCGCCTCGGTACGCGCGCGCGTCTCCCGCGCCGCCGACAACCGCTCCTGGGCTTCGCGGAGCGATCTGTCTCGCGCTTTCAGCTCGGTCTCGGCGCGAGCGAGATCGTCTGCCGCCTTGCTGCGCTCCTGTTCGGCGGCGGCGACGGCGTCGAGCAGCCGCCCGCGGCGCGCCTCGATCTCCGCCGGAAGATTGGCGAGCGCCGCAAGATCGTTCCGCGTCTCGGTTTCCCGCGCGCGCAAGGTCTCGATCTGCTCCCGCGCCTTGGCGATGCGGGTCTGCCACAGCTCCTCCTCGGCGCCGATGGCTTCGAGTTGCTCCTGCCGGAGCCGAACCTCGCGCTCGAAGCCTTGTAGCGCAGCTTCGGCGCGGGCATGGGCGGAGCGGTTTTCGGTGGCGTCGCCCCGCGCCCGCTCGAGGGATTCTTCGAGGGCGTTGAGGGCGGCAAGCTCTAACCCTGCCGAGAGGGTCCGGGCCAGGGCCTCGCGCGCCTCATCGAGCCCGGCGATGGTCCGGGTATTGGCCTCGGCGAGGGCGCCGAGCTGCTTGCTGTGGACGACGCCTTCGTGCTCGGCAGCGGCGATGGCGTCACGGGTGCGACCAAGCTCGTCACGCGTCTCCCGCACCTTGTGGCGAAGCGCCTTGGTGGCGTCGGTCGCGGTTTCGGCCTCGGCCCGCGCCGTCGCGGCCTCGGACTCAGCGGCTTCAAGCCGGCTTGCAGCCTCGCTCGCTTCGGTCTTCAGCGCCTCCAGCCGGCTCCGCTCCACGAGACGCGCGGCGGCGGCCGTGGCCGAGCCCGACGCAAGGCTGTAGCCATCCCAGCGCCAGAGATCGCCTTCCCTCGAGACGAGCCGCTGCCCTGGCTGCAGCCGCGCCTGAAGCGCCTTGCCCAGGCTGCGGTCGACGACGCCGATCTGCCGCAAGCGCCGCTCGAGCGCCCGCGGTGCGGTGACAAACTGACTGAGAGGCATGGCGTCGACCGGAAGCGCGGGATCCTGGTCGCCGCTTGCGGTGACGCGCCAATGCACCGGCGCCGCCTCGTCGCTCGCGGCATCGAGATCGTCGCCGAGCGCCGCGGCAACCGCCTCCTCGTAGCCGGAAGCGATGCGGACATCCTCGACGATCGGGGCCCACGCGCCGCCTTCGGCGGGCTTGAGCAATTTCAGCAACGTCGCGAGCTCGGTTTGCAGCTCCTGCGCCGCAAGGCTGAGGCGGGACGAGGCACTCCGCGTCTCGGCCTCGCGCCGGTGCGCCGCGTCCTCCGCGGCCTCGGCTGCGGCAAGCTCGCTCTCGACCGTCTCGACGAGGGCCGACAGCCTGGCGAGATCGCCGTTGAGCCTGAGCATGGTGGCGGCGTTGCCGCCGACGCCTTCGAGCTTCGCCAGCTCCTCGGCGATTTCACGGCCTTGGGTCTCGAGCCGCGCGATGCGCTGCTCGAGCTCGATCTGCTCATTGTCGATGCGGCGGCGCTCGGCACGCGCCCGGGCGAGATCCTCGGTGGCCGCGCTCAGCGCCCCTTCGGCGGTCGCCAATGCCGCGGCCGCTTCTGCAGCAGCTTCGCGCAATTCCGGCTCTTCATGGTCGCGCGCGCTGGCCTCGGCGAGCCGCTTCGCCTCCTGCTCGAGGCGCCGCAGCTGACCTTCGGCTTCGGCGATGTGTTCTTCCTCGCGGGCGAGGTCGCGCGAGGCCTGGGCCAGCCTCGTCTCAAGCTCGGCCTGCCGCGCCTTGGCGCGCGCCTCCTCGCGCTCGAGCGCGTCGCGCTCGACACTCAGGCGATGCAGCACCGCAGCACGAGAAGCCTCCTCGTCGCGCAAGGGCTGAAGCTTGTCGGCGGCATCGGCCTGCTCGCGGAGCGCCTCGGCCTCGGCCTTGGTCTCCTGCGCCATGGCGCCGAGCGCCACCTGGAACGCCGCCTCTTCCTGCTCGACATGGTCGCAGGCGGAAACCCAATGAAGGTGATGCTGCAAGGCCTCGGCCTCGCGGATCTTGCCGGAGATCTCGCGATAGCGCTGGGCCTGGCGCGCCTGGCGCTTCAGCGCCTGTAGTTGCGAGGTGAGCTGGCCGATGAGGTCGCCCAAGCGCTCGAGATTGGACTCCGTCGCCTTGAGGCGAAGTTCGGCCTCGTGGCGCCGGCTGTGCAGCCCGGCGATGCCGGCGGCATCCTCGAGCACGCGCCGTCGCTCCTGCGGCGGTGCATTGACGATCTCGCCGATGCGTCCCTGGCGGACAAGTGCGGGGGAGCGGGCGCCGGTGGCGGCATCCTCGAACAAGAGCCGGATGTCGCGCGCGCGCGCGTCCTTGCCGTTGACGCGATAGGCTGAGCCCGCCTCGCGCTCGATCCGGCGCGTCACTTCGAGTGTGTCGCTGTCGTTGAACTCGGCAGGCGCGGTCCGCGCGCTGTTGTCGACGAACAGCGTGACTTCCGCGGAATTGCGCGACGGCCGGCTTTGCGAGCCGGCGAAGATCACGTCCTCCATGGTCGAGCCACGCATGCTCTTGTAGGAGGTCTCGCCCATGGCCCAACGCATCGCTTCGAGCAGGTTCGACTTGCCGCAGCCGTTCGGACCGACCACACCGGTCAGCCCCGGCTCGATCAGGATCTCGGTCGGCTCGACGAAGGACTTGAAGCCCAAAAGGCGAAGACGGGTAATCTTCACGTTGATGTTGCCCTAGCTTGTGAAAACAGCAACGCGCGCTCGATCAATGCTCAAACCGGCAAACCCGCACGTCACGACGGCGACGACGGTTCGACCAGAGCCTTGAACTCTTCGAAGGTGATGGTGCCTTGCGCCTTGCGCCCGTTGGCAAAGAAGGTCGGCGTGCCGATCACGCCAAATTTCCGCCCCCGCTGCTTCACCTCCGTGAGCCCGTCGATAATGGTTTGATTCGCGAGGCAATTGTCAAACTCCTGTCGCGTCATGCCGCTCGATTTGGCCACCGCATAGATGGCATCGGGGCGCACCTCCTGGCTCACCCATTCCGGCTGTCGCAGCAGGAACGCGTTGAACAGCGAGAAATATTTGTTGGCAGGGGCGCAGCGATTGACGATCGCGGCCGCGCCCGAAGTGTGGCCGATGGGAAACTCCCTGACGATGAAGCGGATCTTGCCGGTGTCGATATATTCCCTCTTCACCCGCGGGAACACGTCGCGCTGGAAGTGCGCGCAGTGGGGGCAGGTCAGCGAAGCGTATTCGATCACGGTAACCGGAGCATTGGGATTGCCGAGCGCGCGTTCGCCGAGTGGGCCGTCCTGCATCAGCTCCGCGGTCGGCGGCACGTTGAGCTTTTTATCGGCGACGGCGTCCGCGGTTACCGCCCCGCCGCAGCCGGAGAGCGCGATGCAGGCGGCAATCAGGCTTAAGGCTGCTGCCCGTCTCATCGTCCCCCGTCTCTGCCGCTACTGACCCTGAGCTGGCGTCCCGTCGGGCATCGGACTTGTGGTGGCGCCGCCCTCAGGCTTGGCGCCTTCGGTCTTATCCTCGGCCGGGGTCTCGCCAAATGCCACTTGGAAATCCTTGAGCTGATGGTCGCCCTTGAGCCGCTTGCCGTTGATGAAGAAGGTCGGCGTCGAATCCACCTGGAACTTGTCGTGGGCGATCGAGCGCGTCTCGACGATCTTCTTGAACAGGTCCTGGTCTTCGAGGCACTTGTCGAACTGCTCCTTCGACATGCCGGCTTGGCGAGCGATCTGGAGCAGGCGCTCCTTGCCGTCGGCGCCAGGCACTGCCCAGCTTTCCTGCGTCGAGAACATGGCGTCGACCATCGGATAGTAGCGGTCGTTGCCGGAGCAGCGCGCCAACATGAAGGCCGCTGCGGCGAGATTGTCGAGCGGGAACTCGCGCAGCATGTATCTGACCTTGCCGGTGTCGATATACTTGGTCTTGAGCTGCGGGAACACCTCGGTCTGGAACTGCGCGCAGTGCGGGCAGGTCATTGAGGCATATTCGACGATGGTGGTGGGGGCATCGGCCGAGCCGATTACGATGTCGGGGAGGGGGCCCGGCGCCATCAGCGCGCTGACACTGGGATCGCCCTTGTCCTTGTCGGCCACCCTGGCGCTCGGCTGATCGAAGCCGCCGCGATAGGCATAGATGCCGACAGCGAGCGCCACGGCGACGGCGGCTCCAAGCACGAGGATCAGGGTGTTGCTCTTCTGGGCTGGTTTTTCCGTCTCCGTCACTGGCTGTCCTCCACTCGCATCATCGCGTTCTCTGGTAGGCCGACCCCCGGCCTCGGTTCCTGGGCCTGTTGTTTATGGCATGAGCGGCCAAAGCGGAAGCGCCTGTCAACGCCTCGTGAAGTCCGCTTTGACGCCCGCGGCGAGGCGCCGCAAGGCGTTCGCGAGGCCCTGATCGTCGATGGCCTCGGCGCCCGGCACGTCGGCGCCGGAAACTGGCTCAGGCGTGGCCGCCGGCGCCGGGGCCTCCCGATTGAGCGGCGCTTGGAGGAACCGGAGCTGGGCGATGGCCCGATAGCCGAAATAGCGGTTGACCCGTTCCAGGATCTGCTCGGCCTGGTGCTGGACCTCGATGGCGCGGGGGCCTTCAACCTTCAACACCAGGATTGCGCCCTCGGTCCGCCAGCCGCTGATTCTGTCCTGCCCCTCCTGACCGTCATTCCGCCGCGGCCAGATCACCTTGTCCGGGCTCGTAAACCGGGCAAGCTCGGCACCGACCACCGCTGGCCATTCGGTGAGGAGCGCCGTGGTGGCGAAGCCGCGGGCGCGGGCGATCGGGTCCAGCATCCGCGCTACGAAGGCGCCGATGGCCGTGGCCCCGCGCGCTCCCTTGACCCAAGCCTTGCGGTCGTTGTCACCCATGGCGCCCCGATTCCGGTGGAGGAGTTGAAGCCCCGTCCTTGCCTTCGCGGTCTTCGATCCTACACCATGGCGGGCGGACGGTCAGGCTGCGGGAGCACCGGATTTGCACAACGAGGATTTCGCCGCAGCGCTCCTAGGCTGGTACGACCGCGAGCGGCGCGATCTGCCGTGGCGCGCGCCATCAGGGGTGACGGCGGATCCCTATCGGGTGTGGCTCTCCGAGATCATGTTGCAGCAGACGACGGTCAAGGCGGTGCTGCCGCGCTATGCCGACTTTCTCCGCCGCTGGCCCGACGTGACGGCGCTCGCCAACGCCGAGCTTGGCGAGGTGCTCGCCGCCTGGGCCGGGCTCGGCTACTACGCCCGCGCCAGGAACCTGCACGCCTGCGCGCGGAAGGTTGCCGAGCGCCATGGCGGCCGTTTCCCGGAGACTGAAGCCGGCTTGAGGTCGCTGCCAGGGATCGGCGGCTATACCGCCGCGGCGATTGTGGCAATCGCCTTCGGCGCGCGCGCCACCCCTGTCGACGGCAATATCGAGCGCGTGGTGGCGAGGGTCTTTGCCGTGACCACGCCGCTGCCGGCGGCCAAGGCCGAGATCAAGACGCTGGCTGAGAGCCTCACCCCGGACCGGCGCGCCGGCGACTTCGCGCAAGGCTTGATGGATCTTGGCGCCACCATCTGCACCCCGCGCCGTCCGGCCTGCGGGCTTTGTCCGGTGCGGGCGCACTGCGCCGGGTACGCCGAAGGTCTTGCCGAGGTCCTGCCCTATCGCGACGAGAAAGCCGAGCGGCCGGTGAGGCAGGGCGTCGCCTTCGCGGTGCTCAGGGAGGACGGCGCCGTGCTGCTGCGGGAGCGGCCCCTAAAGGGGCTCCTCGGCGGCATGCTCGAGGTGCCGTCGACGCCATGGGCCGAGGCGGCGACCCGCGCGGCCGAGGTCGATGTCTGGGCTCCCGTCGAAACCGAGTGGCGCAAACTGACGGGCCGCGTCGAGCACACCTTCACCCATTTCCATCTCGTGCTCGAGGTGTTGCGCGCGGAGGTCGGCGTCGATGCGGCGCTCACCGGCGCCGCTAGTCCCGAGCGTTGCCGCTGGGTTCATGTCCGCGATCTGCATGGGGCGGCGCTGCCGAGCCTGATGCGGAAAGTGCTTGCCCATGCGCTCGAGCCGGAGGCACGGGCTAGGCGGAGGGCTCAAGCTCCCGCCGGGCCCGCTCGCGCAAAACGTCGATCGGCTTGAGGGTACCGCCGGTCTCGTAGTGCCAGAAGGTCCAGCCGTTGCAGGCGGACGCGCCCTGCACATGGGCGCCGATCTTGTGGATCGAGCCTTGGGCCCCCTGAGAGGCGATGCTGCCGTCGGCGCGGACCTCGGCCTCGTGACGCGCACGTGCGTCGTAAAGCACGGTGCCCGGCGCGATCAGCCCGATCTCCACCAGCGCGCCGAACGGAATGCGGGCTTCGCCGCGCTTGCCGCGCACGGTCTCGACCGAGCGGGCGGTGAGTGGCGTCACCGCGGCGACCCGCGAGCGCGCCGCGTCCGCATAAGCTTCTTCGCGCTCGATGCCGATGAAGCGCCGCCCGAGCCGCTTCGCCACCGCCGCCGTGGTACCTGAGCCGAGGAACGGGTCGAGCACCACGTCACCCTTGTGGCTCGAGGCGAGGATGATGCGGTGAAGCAGCGCTTCCGGCTTCTGCGTCGGGTGGGTCTTGCGGCCGCAACTCTGCTTCAGGCGCTCAGGTCCCGAGCAGATCGGAAACAGCCAGTCCGAGCGCATCTGCAGTTCGTCGTTCAGCGCCTTCATCGCCTCGTAATTGAAGGTGTAGCGCGCCTTCGGCCCCATGGCCGCCCACACCAGGGTCTCATGGGCATTGGTAAAGCGGCGCCCCCTGAAATTCGGCATCGGGTTGGTCTTGCGCCAGATCACGTCGTTCAGGACCCAGAAGCCGAGGTCCTGCAGGCAAGCGCCGACACGGAAGATGTTGTGATAGCTGCCGATCACCCACAGACCGCCTTCGGGCTTCAGCACGCGGCGGCAGGCCTTGAGCCAGTCGCGGGTGAAGGCGTCATACGCTTCGAAGCTGCCGAATTTGTCCCAGTCGTCGTCGACGCCGTCGACGCGTGAGTTGTTGGGCCGCAGCAGCTCGCTCTTGAGCTGAAGATTGTAAGGAGGATCGGCGAAGACGAGGTCGACCGATTGCGCAGGGAACCGAGCGAGCTCCTCGACGCAGCCGCCGACAATGATCTCGTTCAGCGGAAGCTTCCGCCCCCGCGTCCCACCCGCACCCATGACGCCAACCCGCTACGCAATACAAGAAACTTGAGCCCCTCCGGAACGGTCCGGCCGAGGCGAAGGGTCATGCTGACGGGGTAAGGTAAAGGCGGGCTTAAGCGCTGTCCACGTCAATGGAATCAGACGTGCTGGCCGCCGTCGATATAGAGCTCGGTGCCGTTGATGTAGCTCGATTGCTCGGTGCAGAGGAAATAGATCGCCTTGGCGACCTCCTCGGGCTGCCCGAGCCGCGCCATGGGGATTTCGGCGACCAGCTTCTCCGTCCCCGGTGACAGCATTGCGGTATCGATCTCGCCGGGCGAGATGGCGTTCACCCTGATGCCGCGCGGGGCGAAATCGGCGGCCATCTCCCGGGTCAGGGCCGCGAGCGCCGCCTTCGACGTGGCATAGGCCGCCCCGGCAAAGGGATGGACGCGCGAGCCTGCGATCGAGGTGACATTGACCACGGCGCCCGACGCCGCCTCGAGCTCGTCGATCAGGCCGCGGCCGAGCATCAGCGGCGCGAAGAAATTCACCTGGAACACCGTCAACCAGTCGCGGTGCGCGGTGTCGATGGTGCCGAGCCGCGCGCCGCCTTCGCCCTTCGGCGAGATCGCGGCGTTGTTGACGAGAGCATTGAGCCGTCCGCCTTGGGCCTTGAGCCGCTCCTTCATCACCTCGATCGCGGCAAGCGTGTTGCCGGGATCGGCGAGATCGACCTGGATGTGATCCTCGGGGCCCGCCTCCCAGGGGCAGTCCTCCGGGAAGCCGTGGCGCGAGCAGGTGATCACCCGCCAGCCGGCCGAGGAGAAGCGCTTCACCGTGGCGTGGCCGATGCCGCGCGAGGCGCCGGTCAGGATCAGCGTTTTGCGCTCTTCATCGGGGATCTGGGCCATGGCTCAAGATAGGCCCTCCGCCGGGGCTACGGATAGAGCCGGGTCTTGACCCACGGCTCCCCGGGCGAGGCGCGCCGGAACACGATGCGGTCATGAAGGCGGTGCGGCCCGCTTGCCCAGAACTCGATCGCGAGAGGCACCACGCGGTAGCCGTGCCAATAAGACGGCCGGGGCACCTCCTTGCCGGCGAATTCCGCGGTCAGCCGCGCCACCGCGGCTTCCAGCGCCGCGCGGCTTTCGAGCGGGCGGGACTGGTCGGAGGCCCAGGCGCCGATGCGGCTCTCCCGTGAGCGGCTGGCGAAATAGGCGTCGGCCTCGGCCGCGCTGACGGGCTCGATCGGCCCGCGAATGCGAATCTGCCGATGCAGGCTCTTCCAATAGAACAGCAGCGCCGCCTTCGGCGCCCCCTCGAGCTCGCGGCCCTTGGCGCTGCCGCGATTGGTGTAGAACACGAAGCCGCGCTCGTCGGCGCCCTTGAGCAGGACCATGCGCACGTCGGGCAAGCCGTCGGCATCGACGGTGGCCACGGCCATGGCGTTGGGATCATCGGGCTCGCTGGCGATGGCCTCGTCCATCCAGGCCTGGAACAGCCCGAACGGCTCTTCGGCCGCGGTGAAATCCGCCTGCTCGGTGTAGGTCTTGTCGTCCATGGTCTAGCTCGGCTCCGGGGGTCCCGCCCCGACACGGGCGTTTACGGTTTACTCACCCTGATAGCGCACACTTGCTCTCGTTGATAGTTGGTGCGGGTGCGCCGCGAGGCGCCAGTGTGGGGGACGAATGGTTATGCGTACGTTCTATCGTAACGCACCAATCATCATGGGGGCGGGGACGCTTTTGGTTTTGCTTAGCGCGCCCGCTCCTCGTGCGCTCATTGCCGACGAGCCCTTGCGCACCGGCTCGGTGTCGATCGACGCCGAGGGTGCCGCCCAGCCAGCGGGCTTCGTTGAACTGCGCGCCAGGCTCGACGCCACCGACCGCGCTGTGGCTTTGAATGCGCTCAAAGTGGCCCTGAACGAGCTTGGCGACGGCGGCAGCCTGCTATGGCGGCGCCCGTCCCGCGCGCTGACCGGGGTGATCA
The DNA here is from genome assembly GCA_963732955.1 of uncultured Alphaproteobacteria bacterium. Lineage (GTDB taxonomy): Bacteria > Pseudomonadota > Alphaproteobacteria > Rhizobiales > Methyloligellaceae > Methyloceanibacter. The sequence goes on along the minus strand of CAVTBH010000003.1, from coordinate 694,988 downwards.
AGGCGGTCTCGGTGTTCCGGGACGGCGAAGGCCGTGTCTGCCGCCATGTCAGCTATTCGCTCTCGCTCGGGACCTATGTCAGGCAAGTGGAGGGCGTTGCCTGTCGTGAAGCCAACGGCAAGTGGTCGCTCGCCGGCTAACCTCCCATTTTTCCGCGCCATTTGGTCCTTAAGCGCCTCTGCCGAAAAGCCTTCCGGCCCGTTGGCCCCCGCTCTATAAAGCCCCGGCATCATCAAAGCTGGAGGGTCAATGGCCGAAGCGGCCAAGCTGATGGCGGGAAAGCGCGGGATCGTGCTCGGGGTCGCCAATAACCGTTCGATCGCCTGGGGCATCACCAAGGCCTGCCACGACAATGGCGCCGAGATCGCGCTGACGTATCAGGGCGACGCCCTCAAGAAACGGGTCGAGCCGCTCGCCGCCGAGATCGGCTCGAAGCTCGTGCTGCCTTGCGACGTCACCGACGAGGCTAGCGTCGAGGCGGTGTTCAAGGCGCTTGCCGACACTTGGGGCAGCATCGATTTTCTCGTGCACGCCGTCGCCTTCTCCGACAAGGAGGAGCTCGACGGGCGCTATGTCGACACCAGCAAGGACAATTTCGTCCAGACCATGCTGATCTCCTGCTACTCGTTCACGGCGCTGGCGCGTCGCGCCGAGAAGCTGATGCCGAATGGCGGTTCCCTCGTCACGCTGACCTATTACGGCGCCGAGAAGGTGATGCCCCATTACAATGTGATGGGCGTGGCCAAGGCTGGGCTCGAAGCGAGCGTGCGCTATCTCGCCGCCGACCTCGGCAAGAACAACATCAGGGTCAATGCCATCTCCGCCGGGCCGATCAAGACGCTCGCCGCGTCGGGCATCGCCGACTTCCGCTATATCCTGAGGTGGAACGAATATAATTCGCCGCTCCGGCGCACGGTGACCATCGAGGATGTCGGCGGCGGCGCGCTCTATCTCCTCTCCGACCTCGGCCGCGGCGTCACCGGCGAGGTGCTCCATATCGACGCCGGTTATCACGTCGTCGGCATGAAGAACGAGGACGCCCCGGATATTTCTGTGGCCAAGGAATAGTTCCACTCCTCGGCGTCATCCCGGCGAAGGCCGGGATCCAGTCATTCTCCTTGCGCTTCGCGTGCTGGATTCCGGCGTTCGCCGGAATGACGGAGGCGCCGGTTCCCGGGAAACAGTTTGTTGCGAACTCGGCGTTATGCTCCCGCCGCTGGACGCCGGCTAACCGCACTTCTACAACAAACCCATGTCGCACAATAGCTTCGGCCATCTGTTCCGCATCACCACCTGGGGCGAGAGCCATGGGCCGGCGATCGGCTGCGTGGTCGACGGCTGTCCGCCAGGCATCCCGCTCGAGGTAGCCGACATCCAGACCTATCTCGACAAGCGCCGCCCCGGTCAGTCGCGCTTCACCACGCAGCGGAAGGAGCCGGACCAGGTCCGCATCCTCTCCGGCGTGTTCACCGACGAAGCGAGCGGCGAGCAGGTGACCACCGGCACGCCGATCGCGCTCGAGATCGAGAATGTCGATGCGCGCTCCAAGGACTACGGCGACATCAAAGACAAGTTCAGGCCGGGTCATGCCGACTTCACCTATGCCGCCAAATATGGCGTGCGCGATTGGCGTGGCTCCGGCCGCGCCAGCGCGCGTGAGACCGCGTCCCGCGTCGCTGCCGGCGCCGTGGCGCGGAAGGTGGTGCCGGGGCTTGCGCGTGCGCGGCGCTCTGGTCCAGGTCGGACCGCACGCCATCGACCGCCGGACCTTCGATTGGTCCGAGGTCGAGCGCAATCCGTTCTTCTCGCCGGACGCCAAGGCGGCAAAGCTGTGGGCCGACTATCTCGACAAGGTGCGGAAAGCGGGATCGTCCTGCGGCGCCGTGATCGAGATTGTTGCCGAGGGCGTGCCTGCGGGGCTCGGCGCGCCGATCTACGGTAAGCTCGATCAGGACATTGCTAGCGCGCTGATGAGCATCAATGCCGTGAAGGGCGTCGAGATCGGCGCGGGTTTCGCCTCCGCAGCGCTGTCCGGCGAAGAGAACGCCGACGAGATGCGCATCGGCGAGGACGGCGCGCCCGAGTTCCTGTCCAACAATGCCGGCGGCATCCTCGGTGGCATCTCCACCGGGCAGCCGGTCGTGGCGCGCTTTGCCGTGAAGCCGACGTCATCGATCCTGACGCCGCGCCACACCGTCGATATAGCGGGACACGATACCGAGGTCTCGACCAAAGGCCGCCACGATCCTTGCGTCGGCATCCGGGCGGTGCCGGTCGGCGAAGCGATGATGGCCATCGTCCTTGCCGATCATTATCTCCGCCATCGTGGCCAGACCGGCAGGGGCTAGGCGCCTGACTTCGGTGGCGCGCTACGACAACATCGTCATTCTGACCGGCGCGGGGCTGTCGGCGGAGAGCGGGCTTGGCACTTTTCGCGGTCCCGGCGGACTGTGGGAAAACTTCCGCATTGAGGACGTGGCGACGCCGGAGGCCTTTGCCCGCAATCCCGTCCGCGTCCACGAGTTCTACAATCTCCGCCGCAGCTGGCATAAAGCAGCGCGCCCGAATGCGGCGCATGCCGCGCTGGAGCGGCTCGAGCGCGAGCATCCCGGCACCGTGCTCACGGTTACTCAGAACATCGATGCCCTGCACGAGGCCGCCGGCACCACGAACCTGATCCATATGCATGGCGAGCTCGAACGCGCGCTCTGCGCCGCCTGCGGCACGAGCGTGCCCTGGACCGAGGACCTCTCCATCGAGACGCTCTGCGCGCGATGCGGCGCGGCGGCCATGCGCCCCGATGTGGTCTGGTTCGGGGAGATGCCGCGCGAGATGGAGCGTATCTACGAGGCGCTCGCAGCTTGCGACCTGTTCGTCTCGATCGGCACCAGCGGCACGGTCTATCCCGCGGCCGGCTTCGTCATGGAGGCCCGTGCCGACGGCGCCCGCACGGTCGAGCTCAACCTCGAGGCTTCGGACGGCGCGTCGCTCTTCGCCGAGCGGATCGAGGGGCCTGCGACCGAGATCGTCCCCGCCTTCGTCGATCGCCTGCTCGCTGGGTGACGCTACCTTTCGAGGGCGACCACGAGCTCGATGTGGGGGGAGAACAGAAACTGATCGACGGGGACGATGCGAGTGATGCTGTAGCCGCCGTTGACGAGGCTGCGCACGTCGCGGGCGCAGGTGGCCGGATTGCAGGACACCATCACCACCGTCTTGACCTTGGTCTTGGCAAGAGACTCGGCTTGGGCCTTGGCCCCGGCGCGCGGCGGATCGAGCACGACGGCATCGTAGCGGCCAAGCTCCTTCGGCCCGAGTGGGCTGCGGAACAGGTCGCGGACGGAGGCGCGGAGTGGCTTCAGCTTCGGCGTCGCCCGCGCCGCCTTGGCGAGCGCCGCCACTGCCGCCTCGTCTTGTTCGTAAGCATCGACCTCGGCGCCGGCTGCGAGCGCGAAGGCGAAGGTGCCGAGACCAGCGAACAGATCAGCGATGCGCTTAGCGCCCCGCGTGCCCTCCAGGACTAGAGCGACGAGCACATCCTCCGCCGCGCACGACGCCTGGAGAAAGGCGCCCGGCGGCAGCCCAACACGCGCGCCTGAGAGGGCGACCACTGGCTCGGCGAGCCGCACGACGGTGTCGCCATCGATGGTGAACCTGACAATGCCGAGCGTTTGCGCGCTTGCGGCGAGCGCGCTCACCTGGTGCGGCGAAACGCGGCCGCCTTCGATCACCACGTCGAGACCGTTGTCGGCCTCCGTGACCATAATTTGCATCTCACGCCGGCCGTTGAGGAGCGGCGCCAGCATCGGCTTTAGCCTCGGCAGCGCCGAGGCGATGCGGGCCGTAAGAAGCGGGCAGGCATCGAGATCGACGACGTCGTTGGAGCGCGCAGCGTGAAATCCGAAAGTGACGCCTTGCGTCCCGCGCCGGAGAGCGAAGCTCGCGCGGCGGCGGCTCGCGAGCGGCACCGGCCGCACCGGCTCGACCTCCGCCTCGATCCCGCGTGCTTTGAAGGCGGCAACGACCTGATCGCGCTTCCAGGCGAGATAGGCTGTCGCCTCCATGTGCTGGAGGGCACAGCCGCCACAGACCCCGAAATGAGGGCAGACCGGCGCGGTCCGGTCCGGGCTCGCCGCTATGACGGCAAGAAGCTCGGCCCGGGCGGCATCCGCCCGGACCCTCACCAGCTCGCCGGGAAGGGTGAGGTGCACGTAGAGCGGCCCGTCCGGACCTTGCGCCACACCGTCGCCCTGGGCGCCGAGCCGATCGATCCTGACCTCAAGCTCCATGACGGGCGCCGATCAGGACTTCCTCGTTGCCGCCGCCGCCAGGGATCGGCGAGGGCATCTCCGCGAACACGGTCCACCCCGGCTCTGCCTCGACAAAGGCGCGCACTTCGGCCACGGCTCTTGCCCGTGCCGCGGCATCGCGGACGATGCCGCCTCTGCCGACAGCTTCGCGTCCCGCCTCGAATTGCGGCTTCACCAGCGCCACGAGCCAGGCGCCGGGTGCGACAAGCTGAAGCGCCGGCAGCAACGCCTTGGTCAGGCTGATGAAGCTCAAGTCGGCGACGACGGCCCCAGGCGGCGTCGTGACGATGCTCGTATCAAGGCGCCGCGCGTCGGTGCCCTCGAGCGCGACGACCCGTGGATCTTGTCGCAGCTTCTCATCAAGCTGGCCGCTGCCGACGTCGACAGCGAACACGCGGCTCGCACCGCGAGCCAGCAGCACGTCGGTGAAGCCGCCGGTCGAGGCGCCGATATCGAGCGCAATCAAGCCCTTGGGGTCGAGGCCGAAGGCGTCCAGCGCCGCCGCGAGCTTGAGCCCGCCGCGGGAGACGTAGGGCGAGGCGTCGGCAGCGACGGCGAGCTTGACGTCGGGAAGAAGAAGCATGCTCGGTTTCGCGGCCGTCATTCCCTCGACGGTGACCGCGCCGAGACGGACGAGATCTGCTGCGCGCGACCTGGTGGCGGCCAAACCCCTATCCACCAATATTCGGTCGAGCCGCTTTTTTTTGTAGATGGCCATATTCAGTTTTCATACACTCGCAACCGCGTCGGGGAATCTCGCGCGCGGGTGACGAACCGGGAGCGGACGGCACCGCCAACTATACTGCGAAGCGCACCGCTCGGCGCGCACTCGCGGAGGTCTCGTGAGCCAAAGTACGACGGCTTACCTCACCGACAAATGTGAAGTCCGAAATGGCGACGGTACCGGCGGCAAAGCCGTATTTGCCCGGGAGCTTATCGAGCCCGGCGAGCTTGTTGCCGTGTGGAGTGGGCGCATCGTCGGTGCCGACGAGCTGAACGGGTTGCCGGCCGACATCCGCCGTCACACCGTCCAGGTCGAAGAGGGGCTTTATCTCGCCTCGATCGCCGGCAACGAGCCGCCGGACTACATCAACCACAGCTGCGACGCCAACGCCGGGCTCTCCGGGCAGATCGCCATCGTCGCTATGCGGGCGATCGAACCCGGCGAGGAAGTCACCATCGATTACGCCATGTGTGACGGTTCGCCCTATGACGAGTTCGAATGCGCCTGCGGATCGGTGAGCTGCCGCGGCCGCGTCACCGGTGACGACTGGCGCGATCCGGCTCTGTGGGTGCGCTATGCCGGGCACTTCTCGCCGTATCTGCAACGCCGCATCGAGGCGCTGCAGCGGGCGCAAGCGCCCCGCATCCGCCGCCGCAAGCGCGCCACGCTCGCGCTCGTTCACGGAGCGGGCCGCAACCTTGCGTGATCTTTGTCGTTACATTCCCATGAACGCCAGCCAACAATTGAACGGAGACATGAGAGAAGAGCGATGATGCTCGTCAAGACATATCTAGCGCCGAGCCAGATCCAGGGCCTTGGCGTTTTCGCCGGGGAGCCCATCCCATGCGGCAGTCAGTTATGGGTGCTCAATCCGAAGTTCGACATCTTTGTCCATGTCAATGAGCTGGCAGGGCTACCGGCCCATATGCATGACTTCGTGGCCCGCTACAGCTACCCGCATCTCGAAGTCGGTGAGGTTCGCATCGTCGATTGCGACGACGGCAAGTTCATGAACCACAGCGAGCAGCCCAACACCGACTTCCGGGTGTTCGACCAAGGGTTTGCCCTGACGGACATCGCTGTCGGCGAGGAGATCACCTGCAACTACTACGAGTTCGACCCCGATTTTCGGGGGTTCGGATCCACGAGCGCGCTGGATTTAGCGATCGGGGCGATGCAGGCGGGGGCGTTTTCGCCTGCCTCGCGGACACGGGCCTGAACCACTGGGAAGTCTGAGCTGGGCTTCATCGCGGCCTCTTGCCGGGGCGCCGAGGCCCCCGCATTGCCAAGCCTGGCCGCATCGAGTAGCAACGGCTCAGAGGCGCCCGATATAGCCTGGCACGGGCCGGTGTTGGCGTTCGTTCAGAAGGTAATCCCCGATCATGTCTAGCCAATTTGCACCGTCGGCGCGTCGGAGGCTGCGCCTCTATGCTGCGGCCAGTGCCGCGCTCTTCGGCTTGGCGGCTTCGGGCGCGGCCCTGACCGATGAGCCCATGATCTGGGCCGAGAAGACCAACGGCACCTCGACCAGTCTCGCCTACGGTCCGATCGATCCGGTCAAGGGCCCCCTCTTCATGCTGTCGTGCTTTAACGGCATGAGCATTATCGTGCTCGATGTGCACAAGGAGATTGCCGGTGCCAAGCCCGGAACGCCGCTCACCATCGAACTCGCATCGGCCAAGTCGAAGGCCCCGATCGAAGGCGAGGTCGGGCTGAACGACACCACCGGCAAGACCTTCGGCGAGGCCTCGGACATCGAGCTGAAGCCGGTGCTGGCGGTGCTTCGCGATCCCGGCCCCCTAACGGTGACCATGGGCGACACCACGGCGACGCTTGCTGAGCAGGGCCGCGACGAAGCAGTGACCGCCTTCAGCAAGAACTGCGAAGTCGAGTAGCCTCTAAGCGAGCCGCGCGGCGGCGATCGAAGTCTTGAGGCCGGCATCGATGCGGGCATCTTTGCCGAGCGCCGCGAACACCGTGGCGACGATGCCCGAGGCATCCAGGCCGGCGATCTCGTACATCACCTGGGGCTTGTCCTGCTCGATGAAACGGTCGGGCAAGTTGAGCGTGCGCACTTTGAGGCCGCGATCGAGCAGACCCTCTTGGGCGAGAGCCTGAAGCACCTGGGCGCCGAAGCCGCCGCTTGATCCTTCCTCGACGGTGATCAGCACCTCATGGTTTTTGGCGAGCTGGCGCAGCAGATCTTTGTCCAGCGGCTTGGCGAAGCGCGCATCGGCCACCGTCGCCGACAGTCCCATGCCGGCCAGCACGTCGCTTGCCTGCAAGGCCTCGGCAAGTCGCGCGCCGAGCGAGAGGATGGCGACGGCCGAGCCCTCGCGCAAAACGCGCCCCTTGCCGATTGGCAGCACCTCGCCGCGTTGGGGCAGGGCGACGCCGGTGCCCTCACCGCGGGGATAACGGAACGCCGACGGCCGGTCGTCGATCGCCGCCGCCGTCGCCACCATATGCATCAGCTCCGCCTCGTCGCTCGCGGCCATGACCACGAAGTCGGGGAGGCAGGAGAGGTAGGTGATATCGAAGGCGCCGGCATGGGTCGGACCGTCGGCGCCGACGAGCCCGGCGCGGTCGATGGCGAAGCGCACCGGCAGATGCTGGATGGCAATGTCGTGCACCACCTGGTCGTAGGCGCGCTGGAGGAAGGTCGAATAGATCGCGGCAAACGGCTTATAGCCCTCGACGGCGAGGCCGCCGGCGAAGGTGACCGCGTGCTGCTCGGCGATACCGACGTCGAAGCAACGGTCGGGGAACGCCTCGGCGAAGCGGTCGAGCCCCGTCCCCGACGGCATTGCCGCGGTGATGGCGACGACCTTTTCGTCGGCGCGGGCCTCCTCGATCAGCGCCTTGGCGAACACCTTGGTGTAGCTCGGCGCACCGCCGCTTGACGCTTCCTGCGCGCCGGTGACTACATTGAAGCGGTTGACGCCGTGGAACTTGTCGGCCGAGACCTCGGCAGGCTCGTAGCCCTTGCCCTTCTGCGTCACCACGTGGATCAGGATCGGCCCATTCTCGGTGTCGCGGACATTCCGCAGCACCGGCAGCAGGTGATCGAAATTATGCCCGTCGATGGGGCCGACATAATAGAAGCCGAGCTCCTCGAACAGCGTGCCGCCGGTCCAGAACCCACGGGTATATTCCTCAGCCCGCGCCGCGCGCCGCTCCCAGCCCTTGGGCAGGATCTTGGCGAGCTGCTTCGCCCAATTGCGCAAGTGCCGGTAGGTCTCGCCGGAGATGAGACGGGCGAGATAGGCGCTCATGGCGCCGACCGGCGGCGCGATCGACATGTCGTTGTCGTTGAGGATCACGATCAGCCGGGAGTCCATGGCGCCGGCGTTGTTCATGGCCTCGTAGGCCATGCCCGCGCTCATGGCGCCGTCGCCGATGACGCAGACCACGTTGTGCGTCTTGCCGGCGAGGTCGCGCGCCACGGCCATGCCGAGGCCGGCCGAGATCGAGGTCGAGGAGTGGCCGGCGCCGAAGGTGTCGTATTCGCTCTCCGACCGCTTGCAGAAGCCGGACAGGCCACGGCCCTGGCGCAGGGTGCGGATGCGGTCGCGGCGCCCGGTCAGGATCTTGTGTGGATAGGATTGATGCCCGACGTCCCAGATCAGTCTGTCGTTCGGGGTATCGAACACCTTGTGGAGCGCGATGGTGAGCTCGACCACGCCAAGCCCGGCGCCGAGATGGCCGCCAGTCACCGAGACGGCGTCTATGGTCTCCTGGCGAAGCTCGGCGGCGAGCTGGGGCAGCTCATGGTCGTCCAGCGCCCGGAGATCTTCAGGCTTGCGAACCCGATCGAGCAGCGGCGTTTGGCTTTGAGCACTCATCGGATCCCCGGGAAAACAACAAAAAAAGGCCCTGAAGCCATATTTGTGACAAGGAGCAATATCGACCTCGGCTCCGAGTTTCAACTAGCCTCTTAGCCCGCCCGAATTGTGTCAGGAGCGTTGGCCGAAGATCAGACTATAGTCGAGGTGCCGCAACCGCCACTGCTGCTTGACTAGTCGTCGACGTCGAGCGGCTCGGTGCCGGTCGGCTCGCCATTGGCGCCGAGCGAGATCTTCTCGACCTTGGCTTCGGCCTTGCGCAACAGCGCGTCGCAATGGGCCTTGAGCGCCTCGCCGCGCTCATAGATCTGGATCGAGGCTTCAAGCTCGACGTCGCCCTTCTCCAGGCGATTGACGATCGCCTCGAGCTCCTTGAGCGCCTGCTCGAAGCTCATGTCCTTGATGTCGGTATGCTCGGTCTCGTCGGCCATGGGAACAGGCTTTAGCCCTTCCGGGCGCCGGGGTTCAAGAGGAAGCCGCCATCAGGGACTGGACGTGGGCGGCAGTAGAGCCGCCGAGAGCATCGAGGTCGTAGCCGCCTTCGAGCGTCGACACGACCCGCCCGCCGGCATGCTTCTCCGCCATCTCCAGGAGCTGTTCCGTGACCCAGGCGAAATCGGGCTCGATCAGCCTGATCTGGGCCAGGGGATCGTCGCGATGGGCATCGAAGCCCGCCGAGATCAACACCACGTCGGGACTGAAATTGTGGAGCGCAGGCAGGATGCGGCTGAGGAAGGCGTCGTTGAACTCCGCCTTGCCGTCGCCGGGATCGAGCGGCGCATTCCAGATATTGCCGACCCCGGTCTCGCTCAGCGCGCCTGTCCCGGGAAAGAGCGGCATCTGATGGGTCGAGCCGTAGAACAAATCCTTGTGCGGCCAGAATGCCGCTTGCGTGCCGTTGCCGTGATGGACGTCGAAGTCGACCACGGCGACGCGCTCGGCGCCATGGACGTCGCGGGCGTGGAGCGCCGCGATGGCGATGTTGTTGAAGAGGCAGAAGCCCATGGCGCGGCCGGGCTCGGCATGATGGCCCGGCGGGCGGACGGCGCAGAAGGCATTGTCGACCGCGCCGGACATCACCTGGTCCACGGCATAGATGGCGGCGCCAGCGGCGCGGAGCGCGGCGTCGAAGCTCTTCGGCGACATCACCGTGTCGGGGTCGAGCCAGACGAGGTCGTGGCTCGGCGTCGCCGAGCGGATGGTCTCGACATAGGTGCGGGGGTGCAGCCGCTCGATCTCGTGCAGGTCGGCGAGCGGCGCCTGCTCGCGCTTGAGGCTCTTGAACTGAGGCGCCGACAGTGCCGCCTCGACGGCACGGAGCCGGTCCGGGCGCTCGGGATGGCCGAAACCGGTATCGTGCTCGAGGCAAACGGGATGGGTGAGAAGCAATGTCGGCATATCGCGCGAAGCTCTGGCGGCGGGGGGTAACTTGACCCGTCAATGCTAACACGCGAAATGACACTATAGTGCCCATTGAACAAGGCTTTGGTTGACGCCATGCCGATCCTCGCCGCCACTGACGAGGCGATTGCCCGCGCCGCGGAGGCCTTGGTGCGAGGCGAGATTGTCGCCTTTCCCACCGAGACGGTCTACGGCCTCGGCGCCAATGCGCTCGATGCGTCTGCGGTCGCCAAGGTGTTCGCGGCGAAGGCGCGGCCCCGCTTCAACCCGCTGATCGTGCATGTGCCTGGCGAGGCCGAAGCCGAGACCTATGCTGTCGTCAACGATACGGCGCGAAAGCTGATGCGCGCGTTCTGGCCGGGGCCGCTGTCGCTCGTGCTGCCACGCCGCGCCGATTGCGCCATTGCCGACCTCGTCAGCGCCGGCCTCGACACCGTAGCGCTCCGAGCGCCGAGCAACCCGATCGCGCGGGCCTTGCTTCAGGCCGCGAACATCCCGATCGCGGCGCCGAGCGCCAACCGCTCCCAGCGCGTGAGCCCAACCACGGCCGCCCATGTCGCAGCGGAGCTCGGCGATCTTCCGGCGATGATTCTCGACGGCGGTGCTTGCGCCCTCGGCCTTGAATCGACCGTGCTCGGCGTCGACGGCGAGGAGGTCACCTTGCTTCGTCCCGGCGCGCTGCCGCGCCGGGAGATCGAGGAAGTTCTGGGGCATTCTCTCGGGACGCATAGGACCGGAGCCGAGGTGGTGTCTCCGGGACAGATGGAGGTGCATTACGCGCTGGACACGCCGCTCCGCCTCGACGCCACGTCGCCGCGCCAGGGCGAGGCCTTGCTCGCTTTCGGGCTCGATGCGCCAGAGTTCAGTCCGATGACCAATCTCAGCCCGCGCGCCGATCTCGGCGAGGCCGCGGCCAATTTCTTTGCCGCGCTCCGCGAGCTCGACGCGCTCGGCGCGCGCGCCATCGCGGTGATGCCGATCCCCAATCACGGCCTCGGCGAAGCCATCAACGATCGCCTGCGCCGCGCCGCTGCGTCGCGCACCAAGTCGCAAGAGATGCGCGAGGCCGTTGCCTCAGGCTCAAACGCGCCATGAGCGGCGCGCCAGAGCCTCTCAGGCGGCCGAGCCAGACGACGCTCGATGCGCTCGTCCGCATCGTCGGCGAAGACCACGCCATCCGCGACGCCGAGGCCATGGCGCCTTATCTCGTCGAGTGGCGCGATCGCTATGAGGGCAAGGCCGCGCTCGTGCTCAAGCCGGGCTCGACGGCGGAGGTGGCGGCGATCCTCAAGCTTGCCAACGAAACGCGCACCGCGATGGTGCCTCAGGGCGGCAATACCGGCCTTGTCGGCGGGCAGATCCCGTTCGAGAGCGGCGACGAGGTGGTCTTAAGCCTGAGCCGCCTCACCCATATCCGCGACATCGATCTCGACGGCGACACCATGACCGTCGAGGCCGGCGTGGTGCTCGCCAATGCGCAAAGCGTTGCCGCGAGCGCCGGGCGGCTGTTCCCCTTGAGCCTCGCTTCCGAGGGCAGTTGCCAGATCGGCGGCGTGCTCGCCACCAATGCCGGCGGCATGGCGGTGCTCGCCTATGGCAGCGCCCGCGACCTCGCCCTTGGGCTCGAAGTCGTGCTCGCCGACGGCAGCATCTGGAACGGCCTCAAGAGCCTGCGCAAGGACAACAGCGGCTACGACCTCAAGGACCTATTCATCGGCTCGGAGGGCACGCTCGGCATCATCACCGCGGCGGTGCTGCGCCTCTACCCAACGCCGAAGGAACGCGTGACTGCCTTCGCCGGACTTGCGAGCCCCGAGGCCGCCGCGTCGTTCTTCACCCGCGTCTACGAGCAGGCGGGGCCGATGGTGACCGCATTCGAGCTGATGCCGCGCATCGGGCTCGATTTCGTGCTCAAGCACGGCAGGGGCACCCGCGATCCGTTGTCGTCACCCCATACCTGGTATGTGCTGTTCGAGCTGGCGAGCCCGCGCGGAGGCGAAGCGGTCGCGCGCCTCGGCGAGGCTATGCTCGCCGAGGGCATGGAGGCCAAGGAGATCGACGACGCCGTGCTCTCCGTCTCGCTCACGCAAGCCAAGGAGCTCTGGCGCCTGCGCGAATTGATGAGCGAGGTGCAGCGGGAGGAGGGCGGCTCGATCAAGCATGACGTCTCGGTGCCGGTGGCGCGCGTGCCTGAATTCATTGCCCGCGCCGATCAGCTCGTCGAGCTGATGTTGCCGGGAGCGCGGCCCGTGCCCTTCGGCCATCTCGGCGACGGCAACATCCATTACAATGTCAGCCAGCCGCCGGGGATGGACCGCGCCGTGTTCCTCGCCAATTGGGAGGCCCTCAACGCCGCCGTGCACGAGATCGTGCTCGACCTCGGCGGCTCGATCAGCGCCGAGCACGGCATCGGCCGCCTGAAGCGGGATCTCCTGCCGCATGCCAAGCCCGAGATCGAGCTCGAGCTGATGCGGCGGATCAAGCGGGCCTTCGACCCGAACGGCATCCTCAATCCCGGCAAGGTGCTGTGATTGCTCGCCATCGAACGCGCCGCGCGCCTAGCTTTCGCCGCCAAAGCAGGGTAGTCACGACACTATGAAACCCAAGGCGCACCGGCCGATTGCCCTCGGATTTGGGCTCTGCGCAGCCGCGGTGGCGATGCTCGCGTTCGCGCCTGTCGCCGAGGCCCAATTCTTCTGGTCGCCGTTCTTCCAGGAGCAGCAGCCGAAGAAGCCGAAGCCGCGCCGCGCCGCGCCAAAGCCGCCGAGCGACGACCTACCGCCGATCGTGCCCAAGGAGAGTTCGGCGCCGCCGCCACCCGACGACCGGCCCTATGACCCGAAGCTGTTGCGCCTCGCCGAGATCCTCGGCGCCGTCCATTATCTCCGCGAGCTGTGCGGGGCCGACGAGGGTCAGCTCTGGCGCGAGCAGATGACCAATATCCTGAAATATGAGGGGTCGACGGCGGTGCGCCGCGCCAAGCTCGTCAACAGCTTCAATGATGGCTATCGCGGCTATCGCCGCACCTATCGGAGCTGCACCTCTTCGGCCACCCTCGCCATTTCGCGCTTCTCCATCGAAGGCGCCCAGATCACGGCGGCCCTGGCCAAACCGTCGGGTTATGCAAGCAAGGGCCCCGTCGGCGAGACGGCGGCGACCGAGGGCGCCACCGCGACCGATGCCGGCGGCGACGGCACGGCAAAAAAAGAAGAGGACAACGCCGACAAGCCGGCCGAGCCGACCGCCGACGCCGCCCAGCCTGCGGCTCCGAAAGGCAAGAAATCGCGCCGTTCGAAACAGGCGGCAAAACAAAGGGCCGGAAGCCAGGCTCCAGAGCCCCCGGATTAACCGTTAGTTCACCTCATTTCCCCCTTGGCAAGCGGCGGCGTGTAAAACCTCCAAACTGGAGGCCATGTCCACAGCAAGAGGGGGAAATCCCATTGCAGTCTGGTCAAGATATATCTCGAAGCCTGGAGCAAGAGGCGCAGAGCCAGGAAGCGCTCCGCTATATCCTCGACGCCTGGGAGGAAGCTTTGCATGACGGCATCGAGCCGGAAATGCTGGCGAATGCGGCTTTGTTCGCCGCGCTTGCGGACCTCATCTCCCAATACGGCGAGGATGCTGTCGCCAAGATGACCGGCGGCCTCTCACGCCGCATCCATCATGGCGAATTCACGCTGCATCGCACGGCGCAATAGATCTCGTCTCAGCCCCAGTGCAGCACGAACTCGTTGAGGAGGAGGCCGACGCCGAACAGGATCAGAAGCGTCCCCGCCGCCCGGTTGACGATCTTGAGCCTGTTCTCGTTGAGCCGGTGACGGATGGTGGCGATCAGCTCCGACAGGAAGAGCCACCACAACAGGCTTCCTCCCATCACCGAGGCCACCAGCACCAACGCCTCGAGATAGCCGTTGAGACCGCCGATCACCGAGCTTAGCGCGCCGATCATGGCGATCATGCCGAGAATGGCGCCGGGGTTGGAGACGGTGAGGAGGAAGGTCTGGGGGATGATGCCGGTATGCTCCGAGAGCCGGGATTCGCGCCGGGGCGCCATCACCAGGACCGGGCTCTTGAACAGGAGGCCGATGCCGAACGCGATCAGCACCAGGCCGCCGATAAGCTGTATCGGCCCGGAATAGGTAATCATCAGGTCTGAAATCGCGGTGACGCTGAAGGCGGCGATCGCCGCGAGCAGCCCGTCCCCAAGCGCTGCGCCAAGTCCGGCGGCGACGCCTGCCCAGAATCCCCGCGCCACCGCGCGCTGAATGCAAAGGACATTGACCGGCCCGATGGGCGCGGCTACCAGCACGCCAACGGCGATGCCGGCCAGCACGAGCTGGATGGTGGAGACGACGATATGCGCACCGGTCCACACGTCCAGGCTATCGCTGCGGCTTGAGCCGGAAGGCTCGGCGCCGCGGCTCCGTGCCGCGTGCATGGGAAACGCCGCCGATGAAGGAGAGGGGTCGCGTGCCTGAGGGGAATCGAATGAGTTGTCGCACGAGATCAGTCATGGCGGCCTTCGCTGCATTGGTAGCGGGCACGATCTTCATTGTCTACGCCTACCGGGACAACCTCGCTGCACCAAGCGCGGCCGGCGCCGCGGATCAGCTGGCTGCAGCGACGGAGACGGCGAAGCCGAAAGATGCGCCGGCGCAGCCCAGAGCGCCAGCGGCACCGCAAGGCGGTGCGGCGCCCGTCGTGCTCTATGATTTCGACGCGCTGCCCGATCCCATCAAGAACACGCTGCAACACATCGTGGAGGCGGCCCAGAGTGGCGACATCGACGAGATGCTTCCCGTGCTTCAGGAGAACGAGCTGCCGCCGATGCTGGCGGCAGCCGCGGTAAGCGACCCGATCGCGTTCTGGAAGAAGGCCTCGGCCGACGGCCAAGGCCACGACATCCTCGCCGCCATGCTCAACGTGTTCAGCTCGGGCTTCGTCCGTACCGGAGAGGGCAAGGATGCGATGTATGTCTGGCCCTATTTCGCCGAGATGGACCTGTCGAAGCTCACCCCGGCGCAGGAGGTCGAGCTCTTCCGCATCGTGCCGCCGGCGCAAGCGCTCGAAATGAAGAAGACGGGCAAATACACCTATTACCGCGCCGGCATCGGCGGCGACGGCGTCTGGCATTATTTCCTGCAATAGGGCTTTAGGCGATCGTCCTGGGCGGCAGCGCTTCGCCGAAACGCACCGGCTCGCCGACCAGGCGTGCCAAGCTCGCCTTCCCACATCGCCTTGCGCCCCCGCACGATGGTGCCGACCGGCCAGCCTGTGACCTTGCGCCCGGCGAACGGGGTCCAGCCGCATTTGCTGCCGATCCAGTCCTCATCGATCACGCGCTCGGCGTTGAGATCGACGATGGTGAGGTCCGCGTCATAGCCGACGGCGATCCGCCCCTTGCCGGCGATGCCGAACAGGCGTTGCGGCCCGGCGCTGGTGAGATCGATGAAGCGCGGCAAGCTGAGCCGGCCCTTGGCGACGTGATCGAGCATGACCGGAACGAGCGTCTGCACTCCGGGCATGCCCGAGGGCGAAGCCGGATAGCTGCCCGCCTTCTCTTCAAGGGTATGCGGCGCATGATCGGAGCCGAGAATGTCGACCACGCCCTGTGACAGGCCCCACCACAACATGTCGCGATGGGAGGCATCGCGCAGCGGCGGGTTCATCTGCGCGCGCGTGCCGAGCTCGCGATAGATCTCGGGCGCGGCGAAGGTGAGATGCTGCGGCGTCACCTCGACGCTGGCGACATCCTTGTGCCGCGCGAGCAACTGCATCTCGGCGGCAGACGAGACATGGAGTACGTGCACGCGCTTTCCCGCAGCCGAGGCAAGCCTGACCAGCTTCGTCGTCGCGGCGATGGCCGCCTCGGGATCGCGCCAGTCGCTGTGGCTTTCCGGCTCGCCCTCGCGTCTCAGCGGAGCGCGTTCGCGCAACCGGGATTCGTCCTCGGCGTGAAACGAGGCGCGGCGCTGGATCAGCGCGAGAATGCGTGACAGCGTCGCCTCGTCGTCGACGAGAAGATCGCCGGTCGATGAGCCCATGAAGACTTTCACCCCCGCGGCGCCGGGAAGCTTCTCGAGCCGAGGCAGATCCTCGACGTTGTCGCGGGTGGCGCCGACAAAGAAGGCGAAGTCGCAATACATGCGGCCGCGGCCGCGCGCCACCTTGTCGGCAAGCGCTTCCGCGCTCACTGTCGCCGGCTTGGTATTCGGCATTTCGAACACGGCGGTAACGCCGCCGAGCACTGCCGATCTGCTGCCGGTGTGAAGATCCTCTTTGTGCTCGAGACCGGGCTCGCGGAAATGCACCTGGGTGTCGATCACCCCCGGCAGCACGTGGAGGCCGGTGGCGTCCAGCGTCTCGGCCGCGGCGGCGGACGACAGCGCGCCGATCGCGGCAATGCGGCCGTCCTTGATGCCGATATCGGCGAGCCCCTCGCCAGCGTGATTGACGAGGGTCGCGCCCTTGATCAGAAGGTCGAAGGTTTCGGCCAAAACGGGAAGCTTTCGGCATAGTGCTTGCAGGCTCCCGCCCGCATAAATAACTCTTGAGCAGCTTGCAAGCGGAACACCGGGTTATGAGCGAGTGCAGCATTGCCAGATTACCGGATCGCGCGGTTCTCCGGGTCTCAGGGGCCGCGGCTCGCGCTTTCCTGCAAGGACTTGTCACCAACAATGTCGAGAAGGCAACAGACGCCCGCGCGGTTCATGGGGGCCTGCTGACGCCACAGGGCAAGATCCTGTTCGCTTTCTTCATCGTCGCCGATGGCGACAGCTTCCTGCTCGATGTGGATCAGGACAAGGGCGCGGCGCTGGCGCACCGTCTCGGCTTCTACAAGCTTCGCGCCGCGGTGGAGATCACCCCTGAGCCGGACTTCGCCGTCGCGGCCTGCTGGGGCTCGTTGCCGCAAGTCCCGGCCGACGTCATCGCCTTTGCCGATCCGCGGCTGCCGGAGCTTGGGATGCGGTTGCTCATGCCGCCTGACGCCGACCTCGCCGCGCTCAATTGCGCCACTGCGAGCGAAGACGACTATCACGCGCGGCGCATCGGCCTCGGCGTGCCTGAAGGCGGCCGCGACTACAGCTACGGCGATGCCTTTCCCCATGAAGCCATGTTCGATCAGCTCGACGGCGTCGATTTCAAGAAGGGCTGCTTCGTTGGCCAGGAAGTGGTGTCGCGCATGGAGCATCGCGGCACGGCGCGAAAGCGCATCGTTAGGATCGAAGGCGAGGGACCGTTGCCCGATCCGGGGACCGAGATCACCGCGGGCCAAGCGGCCATCGGCACCCTTGGCTCGGTAAGCGGCGCCTCTGGCCTCGCGCTGCTTCGTCTCGACCGGGCCGAGGAAGCCAAGGCCCGTGGCGACCAACTGCGTGCTGGCGACGTCGCCGTCACCTTCAGCGTGCCCTCGTGGGCGCGCTTCAAGACGCCAGCTCCCGCCGCGCCATGAGCGTCGCTTCATGAGCGCCGCCAAGCTCGAGCGTTGCCCTTGGGCCGGATCGGACCCGCTCTACATCGCCTATCACGACGAGGAGTGGGGCGTGCCGAAGACCGACCCCCGCGCCCTGTTCGAGAAGCTGGTGCTGGAAGGTTTCCAAGCGGGCCTCGCCTGGATCACGATCCTGCGCAAGCGCGAAGCCTTTCGCGCCGCCTTCGACGATTTCGACGCCGGGATCATGGCGGGTTACGGCAAGCGGAAGGTCGCGAGCCTATTGAAAGATGCCGGCATCGTCCGCCACCGCGGCAAGATCGAGGCCGCCATCAGCAATGCCAAAGCGTTCCTCGAGCTCGAACAGGGCCCGGGCTTCAGCCAATTCCTGTGGAGCTTCGTCGACGGCAAGCCGACGCAGAACGCCTACCGGCGCATGGCCGACATTCCGGCCGAGACCGCACAAAGCCGCGCTCTCTCAAAGGCGCTGAAAGAGCGAGGCTTTCGTTTTTGCGGACCGACGACGCTCCACGCCTTCATGCAGAGCGTCGGCATGGTCAACGACCATCTCGTCGGCTGCCCGCGTCATGCCGAATGCGGCGAGCTCGGCGCGAAGCGGCTTAGCCTTTAGAGCTGCGCGGATCGGCGCTGCGCGGATAGGTGCGCTCTTCTTGGATCTTGCCGTCCCGCTTCTTGATCCTGACCGAGCCCCTGCCGCCGACGGCCTTCTCGAGCACGCCGCCCTTGATGGCCGCAGCCTTGTCCTTGAACCGCTTGACGAGTTCACCCGACCCGTCTCGTTTCAGTTCCCACTTCTTGTTCTGCGCGTTGTGCGAGAGCGTAAATCTGGGCAGCTTTGCCATGCGTTTCTCCCAATCCCAATTTTGGCTAGCCTGTACGCGAGCAAGAATTGGCTAATGAATGGCATTATGCATCCAATTCGTCCATGTTTTCCTGGCCCGCTTTCACAACTAATCACGGCGGGCAGCGATGGAATCTCATCGCGATTGTGGACTAGAACGCGATTGAGCCATGCATAATTTTGTCACCGAGACCGGCGCCCGCGCTTGGCAGCGCATGCTGAGCGGGCGGCGGCTCGATCTCCTCAACCCGTCGCCTCTCGACGTCGAGATCGAGGACATCGCCCATGGCTTGGCGCGCGTCGCGCGTTGGAACGGGCAGACCTTGGGCGATCATGCCTTCTCGGTGGCCGAGCATTGTCTTCTCGTCGAGACCATCGCCGGCGCGTTGTCGCCCGGCCTCGACCGCGGCATGAGGCTGGCGGCGCTGCTGCATGACGCCCCGGAATACGTCATCGGCGATCTGATCAGTCCGTTCAAAGCCGCACTGTCGCTCGATTACCGCGCCTTTGAGGCAAGGCTGCTTGCGGCCATCCACCTCCGCTTCGGCCTGCCGGCCGAGCTGCCGCCGGCGGTGACCAAGCTGATCAAGCGCGCCGACAAGATCGCGGCCTATTACGAGGCGACGGCGCTCGCCGGCTTCTCGGTCGAGGAGGGGCGGCGCTTCTTCGGCCAGCCGCGGGGGCTGAAGCCCCGCCTCGTGACCCGGCTGTCCCGGCTCACGCCACTGCCGGCGGCGGCGAGCGAAGCGGCCTTCCTCAAGCGCTTCAACGAGCTTGCGTCATGAGCCTCAAGCACCTGCACCGGGTTGGGGATGACGCGCCGCGACCCCACATTTCGCCTGAGGATCCGCCTAAAGTGCTGAACGCCATGCCGGAAGAAACCATCTATGTCGCGCCGCTGAGCCTGGTCCAAGCGACCATCGCCGAGGTCCGCGTCAGCCATCTCGTGACCCTGATCAATGGCGACACCCTGGTGCCGACGCCGCCATCGATTGGCCCTGAGCGGCATCTTCGCCTCGACATGAACGATATCAGCGAGCCGGCGGCCGGCCTCGTGCTGCCTTGTGAGGATCACGTCGCCGATCTCGTGCAGTTCGCGCTCGACTGGGACCGCAAGGCGCCGCTTCTCATCCATTGCTGGGCCGGCATCAGCCGCTCGACCGCGGCAGCCTTCATTTCGCTTTGCGCCCTCAACCCCGAGGCCGATGAGTTCAAGCTGGCGCGGGCGCTCCGCGCGGCGTCGCCGACCGCCTATCCCAACCGCCGCCTAGTCACGCTTGGCGATACGGTGCTGTCGCGGTCCGGGCGCATGGTCGCCGCTGTCGAGGAGATCGGCCGCGGCGAGTTCGCCGAGGAGGGCAAGGTGTTCGCGTTGTCCGCGACCAATGCCGGGTCACGTGGCTGAGGCCGCCCGCGCCCGCGCTATCGATACCGCCGGCGGTACCCAGGTCGAGCTCGGCCTCAACGCCGCGATCGTCAGCGTTCGCGCACAGCAGCCGCAGATCCTCGTGGTGAGCCCGGATACCGCCGGCGCCGAGGAGTTCGACACGCTGCCCTTCGGCCCGTTCTCGCCGCGCGCCCACCGCACGCTTGAGATCGGCTTGCGCGCCTGGGTCAAGCAGCAGACCGGGCTCGAGCTCGGCTATGTCGAGCAGCTCTATACCTTCGCCGATCGCGGCCGCCACGCCGAGCCCGGTGATACCGCCTCGCATATCACCTCGGTCGGCTACCTCGCCCTCACCAGGGGCTCCGGCGAAGAGCTGCTCGGATCGCATTGGTCGCCCTGGTACGCCTATTTCCCCTGGGAGGACTGGCGTTGCGGCAAGCCCGAGATCCTTGCCGAGATCGAGCCGAGGCTGAAGGCATGGGCCGAGCGGCCGCCCGCGAGCGACGAGCCGATGCGGCCCCTTCGGCGCGCCGAGCGCTTGCGGGTCTGCTTCGGCACCGGCGGCGGCTTCGATGAGGAGCGGGTGCTCGAGCGCTACGAGCTGCTCTACGAGGCAGGGCTTGTGACCGAGGCCGCCCGCGACGGCCGCTCCGCGGCGCGCCGCTGGGGTGAGCTGCCGGAGTTCGGCCGCCCCATGGCCTTCGACCACCGCCGTATCCTCGCGACCGCCATGGGGCGGCTGCGCGGTAAGCTCAAATACCGGCCGGTGGTGTTCGAGCTGTTGCCCCCGGAATTCACCCTGCTCGAGCTGCAAAAGACCGTGGAGGCCATTTCCGGGACGCTTCTGCACAAGCAGAACTTCCGCCGCCTCGTCGAGCAGGGCCGGCTCGTCGAGGCGACCGGGAACGTCTCCACCAGGACCGGCGGCCGGCCGGCGAAGCTCTATCGCTTTCGCCGGGAGGTTGTACTCGAACGCCCGGCCCCTGGCTTACGGGTCAAGGCCGGCCGGGCTTGATCTGGCTCCGGGGTCCAGCCGTCGAGATTTTCCAAGAATTCGACCAGGTTTTAGGCCGCTGACGTATTGAAGCGTTATTGGCTTTCGCCTTGCTTTTTGCATAATTTCTACGAAGTTTATCAGCCTCGATTGTAAATCTGCCTGACCAAAGCACTGTGCGGCCATGGCGTTCGGCTCACGGGGTCTTTTCCACAGCGTAGAGACGTCGACCTCATGAGTACCGATGCGCCCCAAAGCCTGACCACACCCCCACATCCACGGGTCCTCGGCTGGTTCGGTACAACCGCACTCGCCATGGGCGGCAGCAATCAGATGATCTTCCTGATCACGGCGCTGTTCGTGGGTCAGGGCGCCATTCTCGGGCAGGGCAGCGCCGCGGTGCTGTTGCTCATCACCGGGGTTCTTCTCGGCTGGGCCGCAGCACCTGCCTGGACCGAGCTCGTGCTGATGTGGCCCAACCGGGTCGGCGGCATTTCGGCTGCCTGCGCCGAAGCCTTCAGGCCTTACAACCCTGTGCTCTCGGCCCTGACCGGCACCTGCTACTGGTGGGGCTGGGTGCCGACCTGCGGACTGACGGCGCTGCTCTCGGCTTCGGCGATCCAGCAATGGTACGTTCCCGGGCTCCCGGTCGAGGCTGTGGCCATCACCATCGTGCTTCTGTTCAGCTTCGTGAACATCTGCGGCATCAAATGGGTGGCGCGTCTCGCCATGCCCATCGCCACGGCGTCCGCCTCGCTCGCCTTCATCTCCGCTCTGGCGCCGACCGTCGCCGGCGACGTCGATTGGCATCAGGCCTTCGACTACCACCTGACGACGCCGTTCCCGGGCTGGTTCGGCGACCTCACCGCGGTGATGGCCGGCCTCTACCTGATCGGGTTCGCGGCCCCGGCCTTCGAGGCCGCAGCCTGCCATGTCGGCGAGACCAAGGACCCCAACAAGAATGTGCCGCGCGCGATGTTCGCCTCAGCGGCCATGGCCGGGGTCTATTTCATCGTGCTTCCGGTGGTTTGGCTCGGCGTGCTTGGCCCCGAGCCGCTCGGCCGCGACCTCGCCACCGTGCTCGGGCCAACCTTCGCCCCGCTCCTTGGCAGCTTCGGCAAGGCCGCCGCCATCTGGTTCGTCATGCTCAACATGTTCCACGGCACGCTGCAGCCTCTCGCCGGCGCTACCCGCACCA
This sequence comes from uncultured Alphaproteobacteria bacterium, assembly GCA_963732955.1. GTDB lineage: Bacteria > Pseudomonadota > Alphaproteobacteria > Rhizobiales > Methyloligellaceae > Methyloceanibacter. The sequence goes on along the minus strand of CAVTBH010000003.1, from coordinate 672,835 downwards.
TGTCCCAGCTTGCCGATGACGGCTTGTTGCCGCGCTTCCTGTCGCTTCGCCTCAAGGCGACCGACTGTCCCTGGGCGGCAACGACGCTGACCGCCACCGCGGCCATCATCTTCCTCATCGCCGGCGATCCGGTATGGATGATCGCCGCCGCCAATTTCACCTACCTGATCGGCATCTGCATGCCCAACATCGCCGCCTGGCTGCTGCGGCGGGATCTGCCAAATGCCGAGCGGCCTTATCGGGCGCCGCGCGGCACCATCATGCTTGGCGTCATCGCCGCCGTGATCTGGTTGTTCGCCGCCATCCTCGGCTTCCAGCAATTCGGCCTGCCGACGGTGGTGTTCGGCCTTGCGCTCGCCTATTCGGGGGCGGCGCTGTATGGCTGGCGCGTGGTCGAGGACCGGCTGCGCGCGGGTCTCCCCGCCGTGGCCCAGACGCTCCACGTTAAGCTCACGGGCGCCATGGTGGCTGTGCTTGTGCTCGACGGCATCGCCTATCTCCTTGCCGTCAATACCGTCGCCGAAGGCCATCACGAGCTGGTCTCGGTCCTCGCCGACATCTTCGTCGTCGTGGCACTGCTCACCGTCAGCGTCGGCCTCGTGCTTCCCGGCATGATCACCTATTCGGCGATCGAGGTTAGCAGCGCGGCAAAGCGCTTGACCCGCGGCACCTTGCACGACTTCTCCAACGCCATGGGCGCGCTCGGGCGCGGCGATCTCGAAGCGGCCCACGCCTCGGTCAATATCGTTCCGGTCAGGGTGAACTCGCGCGACGAGCTCGGCGAGATGGGTCACAGCTTCAACATCCTCCAGGAGGAGGTGCGGGAGGCCGCGGTTGGTCTCGGCGAGGCGCGCGAAAAGCTGCGCGCCGCGCGCGAGGAGCTGCTCGCGAGACACGAGTACATCGCCCATCTCGCCCATCACGACTCCCTGACCGGGCTGCCGAACCGCACCTCGCTCACCAACTATCTCGACAAGGCCTTCGACGAGGCGACGGCCGACGGCCATGGCTTCGCGCTCCTCACCATCGACCTCGATCATTTCAAGGAGGCCAACGATCTGTTCGGCCATGTCATCGGCGACGAGCTGCTCTGCGCCATTTCCAGCCGCTTGGAGCGCGCCGCCGAGGGAGCCTTCATCGCCAGGGTCGGCGGCGACGAGTTCACCGTGGTGCTTACGGCGAAGGACCTGCACCGGGCCGCTTTCGCCACGGCCAGGCGCCTCCTTGCCGCGGTCGGCGATCCGTTCGAGGTTCGCGAGCAGCTGGTCCCGATCGGGCTCAGTGTCGGCGGCGCGCTGTTCCCGCAGGACGCCAAGGACAAGGACACTCTGATCGCCAATGCCGATGCCGCGCTCTATCGCGCCAAGGCCGACGGCCGTCACATGATCAGGTTCTTCGAGCCGGAGATGGATCGCCATCTGCGCGAGCGCTACGTGCTCCAGCACGATCTCCGCTCCGCCATTACGCATGGCGAATTCGCCATGCATTATCAGCCCCAAGCCAAGATCGACGGCGAGGTGTTCGGCTTCGAAGCGCTCATTCGCTGGAAGCATCCGAGCCTCGGTTACGTGCCGCCGAGCAAATTCATTCCCCTCGCCGAGCAGAACGGCATGATCGCGGAGATCGGCGAATGGACGCTGCGCGAGGCCTGCGCCGAGGCGGCGTCCTGGCCGGTGCCGCTGCAAGTCAGCGTCAATCTGTCTCCGGTCCAGTTCCGCCACGGCAATCTTTCCGGGCTCGTCAAATCGGTGCTGACCGAAACCGGTCTCGATCCGGGCCGGCTCGAGCTCGAGATCACCGAAGGGGTGGTGATCAATGATCCCAGCCGTGCGCTCAGCGTCCTGCGCCGGCTCAAATCGTTCGGCGTCCGCATCGCCATGGACGATTTCGGCACGGGCTACGCTTCGCTTTCGTCGTTGCAATCCTTCCCCTTCGATAAGATCAAGATCGACCAGACCTTCGTCTCCGGCCTCGAGACCAACCCGCAATCCGCCGAGATCGTGAGAGCCGTGATTGGCCTCGGCAAGGCGTTGAACGTTCCGGTCATTGCCGAGGGCGTCGAGACCGAAGGCGAGCGGATCTTTTTGCGGCTGGAAGGCTGCGACGAGCTTCAGGGGTTCCTCATCGGCATGCCGTCGGCGATTACCGCCTATGCCGACCTGATCAAAGGCGGCACCCTTAAAGCCGCAGGCTTCGAGCTGCGGGTCACGCTGTAATGGCACGGGTAGCCGGTTCGGGGCGTCGATCGGTCGCAAACAAAGGAGGCCGGCGCAACGTCTGGAGCGGCTCGCGCCGGCGAACCTTGCGGCCTAAAATGCGTTGATAGCTGAGCCGGAACCGAAGAGGGCCAATGCCTCGCATCGATGATCGACCTCTGCTGCGCCGCATAACGCCGTATGAGTGGGTGAACATCATCTTCCTGGGGATTATCGGCGTGGCGCTCGCGTCACAATTCATGCCGAAGATCGGCTTTGCCGACGATCGCTCCATCGACACGGCGACCGGACGCATCAAGGTCGAAACCGTCGCCGATGGCCTCTCCCATCCTTGGGGGATGGCCTTCCTCCCAGATGGCCGGATGCTCGTCACCGAACGGCCTGGGCGGCTGCGCATCCTCGCCGACGGCAAGTTATCGGAGCCGCTGTTGGGCGTGCCCGAAGTGTTCGCCCAGGGGCAGGGGGGATTGCTCGATGTGGCCCTCGACCCCGACTTCAAGTCGAACCGCCTCGTCTATCTGTCCTATGCCGAGCCAGGGAAAGGCGGCGCCTCGACCGCCGTCGCCCGCGGCAAGCTCGGTGACAAGGGGCTAGAGGACGTCGAGGTGATCTTCCGCCAGGAGCCGAAGGTCGGTGGCGGCAATCATTTCGGCTCGCGTCTCGCCTTCGCCCCTGACGGCACGCTGTTCATCACCCTTGGCGAGCGTTTCACGTTCACCCCGGCCCAGGACCTCAGCAACGATCTTGGCAAGATCATCCGCATCAATCCTGACGGGTCGGTTCCCAAGGACAATCCCTTTGTCGGCCGGAAAGATGCCCGCCCCGAGATCTGGTCTTATGGTCATCGCAACGCCCAGGGCGCCGCCATCAATCCCAAGACCGGCAAGCTGTGGGAGACCGAGTTTGGTCCGCTCGGGGGCGATGAGCTCAATATCCCGGAAGCCGGCAAGGATTACGGCTGGCCCATAGTGAGCTGGGGCGACAACTACGACGGCAGCAAGATCCCCGATCCGCCCACGCACCCGGAGTTTGAGGACGCCATCCGCCATTGGACCCCGGTGATCTCACCGTCGGGCATCGCGTTCTATACCGGCGACGCCATTCCGGGTTGGAAGGACAACCTCCTGATCGGCGGCCTGTCGTCGCAAGCGCTCGTGCGGCTTACCCTCGACGGCGATAAGGTCGTTGACGAGGAGCGCATCGACATGGGCAGGCGCATTCGCGACGTGGCACAGGCGCCCGACGGTTCGGTCTATTTGGCCACCGACGACGGCGGCAAGATCCTGCGGCTCACGCTCGAAAAATCGCCCAATTGACGCGCAAGCTCTAAGATCGGCCCGCGCCGGCCCCGTTCGGGGATGGGCTGCCTATGTGCGCCAGCAACCAAGGAGCGTCGGACCACGGCTCCCGCGTCGTCCCATAAGCCCCTGATCGCGCTGACCGGTGCCACCGGCTTCATCGGGCAGCACCTGCTCAAGGAGCTGCCGAAGCGGGGCTACCGCCTGCGGGTCCTGCTACGGCGGCCGAGTGAAATCCAGCTCGACTGCGCCAGCGCCCTGATCGGCGACCTCGCCAAGCCCTACAACATGTCGGAGGCGCTCATCGGCGTCGATGCCGTGATCCATTCCGCCGGCATCGCCCAGACCATGACCGGCGTGCCCGAGGACGACTACCGCCTGCTCAACACCGAAGCCACGGTTAAGCTCGCCCGCGCCGCCGAGCGCGCAGGCGTGAAGCGCTTCGTGTTCCTGTCCTCGATCAGAGCCCAGGCCGGCGGCGCCGCGGAGGGCGTGCTCACCGAGGCGGCGGCGCCGGCGCCGACCGACGCCTATGGCCGCTCCAAGCTCGCCGCCGAGCAGGGGCTCGCCGAGACCGGCCTCGATTGGGTCGCGCTCAGGCTGGTGCTGGTGTACGGCAAGGGCGTCCAAGGCAACATGGGGCGCCTCGCCGAGCTGGCGCGCTCGCCCTATCCGCTGCCGCTTGGTGCCCTGAAAGCGCGCCGCTCGCTGCTCTCGCTCGACAATCTGGTGGAGGCGGTAAGCAAGGTTCTCGCCACTGATCGGGAGCTCAAGCGCCCGTTCATCGTCGCCGATCCCGAACCCTTGACCGTCGGCGAGATGGTCATGGCCATGCGCCGGGGCCTTGGGCGCCGCCCGGCGCTGTTCCCGGTCCCGGGGCCGGTCTTGCAAGCCGCGCTTCGTGCTATGGGTCATGCCGAGGCCTACCGCCTGTTCGCGCGTCCCCTCGTCGCCGACAGCTCGGCGCTCGCAAGCGTCGATTGGAGCCCGGTGACCACGAGCGCCGCAGGGCTCGCGGCGCTGATGCGGGGCGAGGGTGCGGACCGGTAGGGCGACGGGGAGGGGGCCCGCATGACCAAGCATATCGTGATGCTCCACGGCGCCTCGGCAGGCGCTTGGTGCTTCGACAAATTTCGCGGCGTGTTCGAGGCGCGCGGCTGGACCTGCCACACGCCGGAATTGATCGGTCATGGCAAGGACAAGGCGGACGCCGAGCAAAAGCTCGTTGGGGTCGGCATGGCCGACTATCGGGCCGAGTTCGCCAAATTCCTGGAGACGGTGCCGCCCAACCCCGTCCTGCTCGGTCATTCCATGGGCGCCGTGCTCGTGCAGCAGCTTGCCGCGGAAGGCAAAGCGCGTGCGCTCGTGCTCATGAGCCCCGCGCCGCGCTCAGGCATCTTGCCTGCCTCCGACAGCGAGCGGCAGCTGGATCAGGATTTGATGACCATCGGCCCGTTCTGGCAGAGCGTGATCAACCCGGACTTCAGGCTCGCCTGCTTCTATTCCCTGAACCGCGTGCCGAAGCCCGAGCAAAGGGCGGTGTTCGACAAATTTGGACCCGAATCCGGCCGCGCCTATTTCGAGGTGTTCTTCTGGATGTTCGACAAGTCGCGCGCCACCGCGGTCGAGACCGACAATGTCCGCTGTCCCGTGCTTTGCTTGTCCGGAACGGAGGACAATCTCGTTTCGATCGCCACCGCAGGCGCCACCGCAGCGCCCTACGGGCGTGTGGCATTTTGGGCCGAACCTGGCCATGGCCACATGCTTCCGATCGAGCCCGGCGCCGAGGCGGTGGCCCGCCGCATTGCCGACTGGATTCCGGCCTAGACCATGCGCGCGCCCCGAGCCCAATGCGAATAGACCAGCCTCCAACCGACCGGAATTCTCCGACCATCGAGCCCGTTGCCGTGCGAGACGTCCCCGACATCACCATGCAGCCGATCATTTCCGTCTCGCATCTGTTCAAGACCTATGCGACGGGCTTCGAGGCGCTCAAGGACATCAACCTCGAGATCAAGCGCGGCGAGATTTTTGCCTTGCTCGGCCCCAACGGTGCCGGCAAGACCACGCTCATCAGCATCATCTGCGGTATCGTCAATCCGTCGTCAGGGCAGGTCCTCGTCGGCGGCCACGACATCATCGCCGATTACCGCGTCACGCGCGCGATGATCGGCCTCGTGCCGCAAGAGCTGACCGCCGACATGTTCGAGACGGTCTGGGCCACGGTCTCCTTCAGTCGCGGGCTGTTCGGCAAGCGGGCCGATCCGGCCCATATCGAGAAGGTGCTCAAGGAGCTGTCGCTATGGGATCGGCGAAACAGCAGGCTCATGACCCTGTCAGGCGGTATGAAGCGCCGCGTGCTCATCGCCAAGGCGCTCTCCCATGAGCCCCAGGTTCTGTTCCTCGACGAGCCCACCGCTGGCGTCGACGTCGAGCTCCGCCAGGACATGTGGCAGGTGGTGCGGGATTTGCGCGACTCCGGCGTGACCATCATTCTCACCACCCACTACATCGAGGAAGCCGAGGACATGGCCGACCGCATCGGCATCATCTCCAACGGTGAGATCATTCTCGTCGAGAACAAGATGGAGCTGATGCACAAGCTCGGCCAGAAGCAATTGACGCTGCAGCTGCACCAGCCGCTCGAGGCGTTGCCCCCGGAGCTCGCGCGCCACAACTTGGCCCTCGTCTCGGACGGCCATGAGCTCGTCTACACCTACGACACCCAGGGTGATCGCACCGGCATTACCGGGCTATTACAGGACCTCGGCCAGGCCGGCGTCAGGTTCAGGGACCTGCACACGACACAAAGCTCGCTCGAGGACATCTTCGTCGACCTGGTGAGGCAGAGAAAATGAACCTGCCGGCCATCCGCGCGATTTACACCTTCGAAATGGCACGCGCCCGTCGCACCTTGATGCAGAGCATCGTCTCCCCGGTGGTGTCCACGTCGCTCTATTTTGTGGTGTTCGGTGCGGCGATCGGATCGCGCATTGCCCAGATCGAAGGAGTGACCTACGGCGCCTTCATCGTGCCCGGGCTGATCATGCTGATGCTCTTGACCCAGAGCGTCGCCAATGCCTCATTCGGCATCTATTTTCCGCGCTTCACGGGCACGATCTACGAGCTGTTGTCAGCGCCGATCTCCTATCTCGAGATCGTCATCGGCTATGTCGGCGCCGCGGCAACGAAATCGATCATTCTCGGCCTCATCATTCTCGCTACGTCCTGGATGTTCGTACCGATCCGTATCGAGCATCCGGCATTCATGATTGCCTTCCTGGTGCTGACCGCCGTCACCTTCAGCCTGTTCGGCTTCATCCTCGGCATCTGGGCCGACGGTTTCGAGAAGCTACAAATCGTGCCGCTGCTCATCATCACGCCGCTGACCTTTCTCGGCGGTACCTTCTATTCGCTGAAGGTCCTGCCGCCGTTCTGGCAGAAGGTGACCTTGCTCAATCCGGTGGTGTATCTCGTCAGCGGCTTCCGTTGGAGCTTCTTCGGCACCGCCGATGTCGGCGTCGGCATCAGCCTCGCCATGACGTTGCTCTTCCTCGTGATCTGCCTCGCCGTGATTTGGTGGATCTTCAAGACGGGTTACCGTCTGAAAAGCTGAAGCCCCGCCAACCGGGAGGCGAGCGACAGGATGACAGATGTAGGGCTGACGAAGCCGAGGCCGCTCAGCGGGCAAGAACAACCGACGCTCCACCGCTCGATCGGACCGGTGCAGCTCGCGCTTTACGGCCTTGGCAGCATGCTCGGCGCCGGCATTTACGGACTGATCGGCCAGGCTGCCGGTCAGGTCGGCAACGCCGTCTGGCTCGCCTTCGTCATTGCTCTGGTCGCGGCGCTGCTCACGGCGCTGTCCTACGCCTCGCTCGGGTCGCGCTATCCGCGCGCTGCTGGCGCGGCTTACGTCACCCAGCGCGCCTTCGGGCTGCCGATCCTGAGCTTCAGCATCGGCTTGGCACTCGTCTGCTCAGGCCTGACCTCGGTCGCCACTCAGTCGCGCGTGTTCGCCGCCAATCTCGCCACGCTGCTTCACCTCGAGGCCGTGCCGCTGTGGTGGCTGGCGCTCGGCTTCCTCCTCATCCTTGCCGGCATCGCCTTCCGCGGCATTCGCGAATCGATGTGGCTCAACGTGCTCTGCACCCTGGTCGAGGCATCGGGCCTCATCATCGTCGTGGTCGCCGGCCTCTCTTATTGGGGCAGCGTCGATTACCTCGAGATCCGCGAGGCGCCGAGCGGCGAGGCCGAAATGCTGATCCTCGCGCAGGGCGCGGTGCTGACCTTCTTTGCCTTCATCGGATTCGAAGACACCCTCAACGTCGCCGAGGAATGCCGCAACCCGCGGCGGACAATTCCCATCGGCCTGATCCTCGCCATGGGGATGGCGGCGCTGATCTATATTGCCGTGGCCATCACTGCGGTGTCGGTGGTCCCCTGGCAGGAGCTCGCCGCGGCCCCCGGTCCCATCACCGAGGTGATGCGCCGCGCAGCGCCCCGCCTGCCGCCTGTGGTCTTCACCGGGATCACGCTGTTTGCCGTCGCCAACACCGCGCTCGTCAACTACGTCACCGCCTCGCGCCTGCTCTATGGCATGGCGCGCCAGGGGCTGTTGCCGGCGCGCTTCGGCGAGGTTCACGCCGGGCGGCGGACGCCGCACATCGCCATCCTCGCGCTTTTCCTCGTCGCCACGCCGCTGGCACTGATGGGCACCATCGCCGAACTCGCAGCGGCGACGGTGCTGCTCCTTCTCGTCGTGTTCGCCTGCATGAACGGGGCGTTGTTCGTGCTGAAGGGCAGGGCGGGAGAGCTCCCCGGCTTTTTCGAGGTCCCACGCATTGTGCCGGCCCTCGGCCTCGTGGTCTGTCTCGGCCTCGTCGCCGTCCGCGTGATCACCGGAGACTGGCAGGCGCCGGCCATCGCCGGGGTCCTGCTCTTCGGCTGTGTCGTCACCTACGCCCTGGTGCGGCCGCGAGTGGCGGCGGCGCCCGAGCTGTGATCTGTTGAGCCCATGGACGAGTCGAATATCGATCGTGACGCCATGGGGCGCCTGGCCAAGGCCTTGACCTTCATTTGCGGCGCCGAGCACCCGACCACGGTCGCGCTGAAGGCGGCTGCCGAGTCAGGCTCGGCCAAGGACATCAAGGCCGCGCGGGCGCTGTTCCTCAAGCTGAAGTCGGGCGAACGCAAAGCCGCTTTGGCCATGCTCGGGGAGTAGCTTGCCGCGCGGGCCTCGCCGCCCCGGCTTCACGGTGCTGCCAGTTCCTGTTGAAACCCGTTTCTGAATGCCTATACTCCAAGTGAGGATAGCCCATGGACAGTGGGGGCCGGCCCTTGCGCCGGATTTTTTAAGACCCCATATATACTCAGTACGAGCATTAGTACGGGAGTAGGAGCAATGACCATCACCGAGGTCTCGACCGCAACGCGCGGTACGAAATTCAAGCCCGCCGCGGAGCTTCAGCCCGCGACGCTGCCGGACCTCGCCTACACGCCCGAGGTGGCGCGGGAGACTGCGCATCTCTATGAGCGCGTATCCCGTGTCATTCCGCCGATCGAGTGGCCGGGCTTCGCGCCCTACATCAAGGCCATCAACGACCTGAAGCGGCAGCGGAACGCCGTCGTGCTCGCGCACAACTACATGACGCCGGAGATCTATCACTGCGTCGCCGACGTCATCGGCGACTCGCTCCAGCTTGCCCGCGAGGCGGCCAAGAGCGAGGCCGACATCATCGTCCAGGGCGGCGTCCACTTCATGGCCGAGACCTCGAAGCTGCTCAATCCCGACAAGATGGTGCTGATCCCCGACATGCGCGCGGGCTGCTCGCTTGCCGCCTCCATCACCGGCGCCGATGTGCGGGCGCTGCGCGAGGCCTATCCCGGCGTGCCGGTGGTTACCTACGTCAACACCTCGGCCGAGGTGAAGGCCGAGTCCGACATCTGCTGCACCTCGTCGAACGCGGTGCGAGTGGTCGAGTCGCTGGGCGCCAAGCGCGTCATTCTCATTCCCGACGAGTATCTGGCGAAATGGGTCGCAACCCAGACCTCGGTCGAGATCATCACCTGGAAGGGCCATTGTGAGGTGCATGAGCGCTTCACCGGTGACGAGCTTCGCGCCTATCGCGAGGCGGATCCTGGCGTGAAGATCATCGCCCATCCCGAATGCGCGCCGGATGTGATCGACGAAGCCGATTTCACCGGCTCGACCAGCGGCATGATCAAATGGGTGGAGGACAATCAGCCGAGCAAGGTGCTGCTCGTGACCGAATGCTCGATGAGCGACAACGTCGCGGTCGAGGCGCCGAATGTCGAATTCGTGCGGCCCTGCAATCTCTGCCCGCACATGAAGCGGATCACCTTGCCGAAGATCCTTGAGTCTCTCGTCTTCCTCAAGGAGGAGGTGACCATCGACCCGGCCGTCGCCGATCGTGCTCGCGCCGCGGTCGAGCGCATGGTCAATCTCAGCCACTAGGGCAAGCAGGCGGGTCCATACCCGATGACCAAGCAGCCACGTTCCGCTCCCAAGAGGTCCTCGCGCCAGGCGCGAGGCGAGGGCGGCATCGTCATCGTCGGGGCGGGTCTTGCCGGCCTCTTCACCGCGCTCAAGCTCGCACCGCTTCCCGTCACCGTGGTCTCGGTGACGCCGTTCGGCCAGGGCGGCTCGAGCGTGTGGGCGCAAGCCGGCATCGCCGCGGCGCTGTCTGAGGGCGACAGCCCTGAGGCGCATGCCGCTGACACCATCCGCGCCGGCGCCGGCATCGTCGACGAGAGCATCGCTACGCTGCTCGCTGGCGAGGCCCGCGACCGCGTCGAGGATCTGCTCCGCTACGGCGTCCCCTTCGACAAGGACCTCGAGGGCCATCTCGATCTCGGTCGCGAGGCGGCCCACGGCGCCCGCCGTATTCTCCACGTGAAGGGCGACACCGCCGGCCGCGCCATTATGGCGGCGCTGACCGCGGCGGCACGGGCGATGCCCTCGATCCATGTGATCGAAGGCTGGTCGGCCCGCGATCTCGTCGTGCGCGACGGCCGCGTCGCCGGCGTCGAGGTCGAGCGCGTGCAGGCGAGCCCCGATGCCCCGCCTCTCGTGCTCGATGCATCCGCCGTGATGCTTGCCACCGGCGGCTCAGGCCAGCTCTACGCCGTCACCACCAATCCGCGCGAAGCGCGCGGCGAAGGCATTGCCATCGCTGCCCGTGCCGGCGCCGTCATTGCCGATGCCGAATTTGTCCAGTTCCATCCCACCGCGATCGACATCGGCCGCGATCCGGCGCCGCTCGCGACCGAGGCGCTTCGCGGCGAAGGCGCGACCCTCATCAATTCCAGAGGCGAGCGCTTCATGCGCGCGCTTCATCCCGATGCCGAGCTCGGCCCCCGCGACGTCGTCGCGAGGGGCGTCTATCGCGAAGTGATGAGCGGCCGTGGCGCCTTTCTCGATTGTCGCGAGCTGCCTGACTTTGCCGCGCACTTCCCCACCGTGTTTGCCGCCTGCCAGTCGGCCGGCATCGACCCGCGGCGGGAGCCGATCCCGGTGGCGCCGGCGGCGCACTACCACATGGGCGGCGTGTTCACCGATCAGAATGCCCGGACCACGGTCGAAGGCCTTTGGGCCTGCGGCGAGGTCGCCGCGACCGGGGCGCACGGCGCCAACCGCCTTGCCTCCAATTCGCTGCTCGAGGCCGTGGTGTTCGGCGCCCGGGCCGCGAAAGATATTGCCGCGACTGTTCGTGCTGCCGAAGCGCCTGCGATCGCGACGGAACCGGAGCCCGTCGCGGCGCCTGCCGTCGAGCCTGACTCGCCGGCGGTGACGACCCTGCGTCAGGCCATGACCGCCAAGGTCGGCGTCATCCGCGACGACGCCTCTCTCCGCGATGCCCTCGGCGTCATCGCCACCCTGGAGCGTCGTGCTTCGACGGATCGGCAGCTCGCCAACATGCTGACCACGGCCAAGCTGATCACCGCTGCGGCGCTGGCGCGGCGCGAGAGCCGTGGCGCCCATTTCCGCAGCGACTACCCCGCGCCAGATCCCGAGCTTGCCGTGCGCAGCATGCTGACCTTGACGGAGGCCGACGCCATCGCCGCCGCGGCGATCAAGCGGCGCGGCCGGGCTCCACGGCGCAGCATGCCTTTGCACGCATGACGGAAACGGCGAGCCGCGAGCTCCCGCCGTTTCTCGTCGAGCGCGCAGTCAGGGCGGCGCTTGAGGAAGATCTCGGGCAGGCGGGCGACATCACCACCGATCCGATCATTCCCGCCGAGGCCTGCGGCGCGGCCGAGATTGTGGCCCGCCGAGCGGGCGTGATCGCCGGGCTCGACCTTGCCGAGGCGACCTTCAAGGCGCTCGATGCCGATGCGATCTTCACCAGGCTCGTCGCCGACGGCGCCAAGGTCGAGGCCAAGACCGCTGTCGCCCGCATCGAAGCCAAGACGCAGGGCGCTATTGTCGGCCGAGCGCGTGGCGCTCAATTTCCTCGGGCGCCTGAGCGGTATTGCCAGCCTCACCGCCCGTTACGTTGCCGCGGTGAAGGGCACCAAGGCCCGCATCGCCTGCACCCGCAAGACGACGCCCGGGCTTCGCGCCTTCGAGAAATATGCGGTGCGCGCCGGCGGCGGCGTCAATCACCGCTTCGGCCTCTATGACGCGGTGCTGGTCAAGGACAATCACATCGCCGCAGCCGGAGGGCTCGCCGAGGCGCTGACGCGTTTGCGGGCGCGATGCGGGCATATGGTCAAGGTCGAAGTCGAGGTCGACAACTTGGCTCAGCTCGAACAGGCATTGCGCTTCCCCATCGACGCCGTGCTGCTCGACAACATGGATCCGGCCACGCTGAAAAAGGCCGTGGCGTTGGTGGACGGCCGCGTGCTGACGGAAGCCTCAGGCGGCGTCAATCTTGAAACTGTAGGGAAAATCGCTGAAAGCGGGGTCGACCTGATCTCGGTCGGGGCGCTTACTCACTCGGCGCCATGCCTAGACTTAGGGCTGGACTGGCGCTGACCGGCGTCGCCGACGGGGTGATCGAGGCGACAGAGACCGGGTCAGAACTCGAGGAGTCGGTCGAGGCATCGACCACGTAAGGCTTCTCGTTCCGCTTCTTGTAGAAGATGTGCCGGCCGATGGAGTCGATTCTGTTCATGTCGCTGGCCCAGCCCGGCCTCACGTAATCGGCGTGGTAGTAGGTCGAATAGCCGACCTCGGCGAGCCACACCTGGCCCGACGTGATTTTGCGCGAGAGGGTCTGGGCGAGATCCCATTGCGCGCCCTGCTTCGGCGTGTCGGTCTTGCCGTCGCAGGCGAAGGAGAACTGGCAGCCTGGGGCCATCTGGCCCTGATAGACGACGCCGCAAATCGTTTCCGGGAATTGCGGGCTGCGCACGCGGTTGAGAATCACCTGACCCACTGCGATCTGGCCGCGCGTCGGCTCGCCGCGCGCTTCGAAATAGATCGCCGTGGCGAGGCAGCGGCGCTCGCGCGTCTCGAACTCGGCCTGACTCTCGCCCTTATATTTGAAGCCCAATCCCTCTGGGGTGGGGCGATAGGCAATCGCCGCCGCCGATGGCGGCAGGGTCGCGAGCCCAGGCTGGAACTGCATGGTCTGCCCGGGGAAATCGAGGAATGATACGCTGCCGACCTTGTAGGAGCCGCGTAGCGCGATCTCAGTCACGGTCGGATTAAGCCGATCCGACTTGGTGTCCCGAATGACCTCGCCGCGGCTGGTCCGCAAGGGGTCGCCGGAGCCGGCAAGACTTGCCGAGATGAACTGCTTGTCGGCGTAGGTGGTGGTGATGACGGTGAGATATTGGTCGGCGCGAGGGCCCTTGCCTTGGCCGTGGAACAGCGCGGCGGCGGCGTGCGGTAGGGGCCGGTGCGGAGCGGAGATCGCCTCGGGCGGCAACGCATAGGCGGAGCCGTTGCCGGACAGCGCAAGCTCGATCCGGAAGGCAATCTGGTTGCCCGGAATCGAAGCGTAGCCCAATCCAATCAACGGAAGCGGCGCGAGCGCAGCGGCTACATGCCACATCCGACGAGGCGAGCGTCGGCCCAATGGTCCCTCCCGGGCTGTCCCCGTTACTCACGCGAAAGGCCGTCCCTTAACCCCGTCGGGCCATCCGCGCGCCTTAATGCTGCCCTGTCCCGAGGGCGCATAAGGCTAGTCCCCATTGCTGGAAACCAGTCAAAATGGTGGGAAAAACAGTGCCTTAAGTCTTTTTTAGTCCCCCACCGGTTTGCCCGGCATCCCGTCTAGTTGGCAGTTATGCTGCCTAATGATTTAGGACAAATTATGGTGAACGCCAAGGCCGAAATGGTTTTAGAAACAGGGTTAATCAGCCCTTACCTGGAGCTTCAGTGCGGCTTGCGCCGCGGCCAGCCGGGCCACCGGAACGCGGTAGGGCGAGCAGGAGACATAGTCGAGCCTAATGCTTTCCGAGAAAGCGATCGACGCTGGATCGCCGCCATGCTCGCCGCAGATGCCGATCTTGAGATTGGGCTTGCCGCGCCGTCCGCGCTCGACGCCTATCTCCATCAATTCGCCGACGGCCGGGTCTAGGGTGACGAAGGGATCGTGGTGGATGATGCCTCTGTCCATGTACTCGCCGAGGATGCGGCCGGCGTCGTCGCGGGAGAGGCCGAACGTGGTTTGGGTGAGGTCGTTGGTGCCGAAGGAGAAGAAATCGGCGCTCTCGCCGATCTCGCGGGCATTGAAGCAGGCGCGCGGCAGCTCGACCATGGTGCCGACGGAGTAATAGAGGGCGACGCCCTGTTCGGTCTCCACGGCGCGCGCCACCGCCACGATCCGCTCCTTGACGAGGTCGAGCTCGGCCTTGGCGGTGACGAGGGGCACCATGATCTCGGGCATGACGCCGGTGCCGAGACGGCGCCCCGCCTCGAGCGAGGCCTCGAAGATCGCGCGTGCCTGCATCTCGGCGATCTCGGGAAAGCTCACGAGCAACCTCGAGCCGCGATGGCCGAGCATCGGGTTGAACTCGCGGAGTGCTGCGACCCGGCGCCGGAGCTTGCTTGGGCTCACCCCCATCGCCCCGGCGACATCGGCGATGGCCGCGTCGGTGTGCGGCAGGAACTCGTGCAATGGCGGGTCGAGCAGGCGGATGGTGACCGGCAGCCCGGCCATGATCTCGAACAGCTCGAGGAAATCCTGACGCTGCATCGGCAGCAGTTTCTCGAGCGCGCGGCGACGTCCCTCTTCGTCATCGGCGAGGATCATCTCCCGCATTGGGATGATGCGCCCCTCCTCGAAGAACATATGCTCGGTGCGGCAGAGCCCGATGCCGTCGGCACCGAAGGCGCGGGCCTGGCGGGCGTCGGCCGGAGTGTCCGCGTTGGCCCTGACCTTCATGCGGCGCAAGCCGTCGGCCCAGCCCATCAAAGTCCTGAAGTCTTCGGAGAGGTCGGGCTCGCGCATCGGCACTTGGCCCTTGATGATGTGGCCGGACGAGCCGTCGATGGTGACGATGTTGCCTTTGTACAGAAGCTCGCCGCCGGCGGTCAGCGTTTCGCGCTCGAGATCGATCTGAATCGACGACGCGCCGACGACGCAAGGGCGCCCCATGCCACGCGCGACCACCGCGGCATGGCTCGTCATGCCGCCCCGGGTCGTGAGGATACCGACCGCCGCATGCATGCCCTGGACGTCCTCCGGCGATGTCTCGACGCGGGCGAGGATGACGGTGTGGCCTTGAGACTTGAGATGCACCGCCTCGTCGGCGTCGAACACGAGCTCGCCGGATGCCGCGCCCGGCGAAGCCGGGAGCCCGGTGCCGATGATCACCTTCGGCGTCTCCGGATCGAGCGTCGGGTGCAGCAGCTGATCGAGCTGAGCGGCATCGATGCCGGCGATGGCCTCCTCGCGCGTGATCAGACCTTCGTCCGCCATGTCGACGGCGATCTTCAGCGCCGCTTGCATGCTGCGCTTGCCGCCACGGCTTTGCAGCATCCACAGCTTGCCTTCCTCCACCGTGAACTCGATGTCCTGGATGTCGCGGAAATGCGCTTCGAGAGCGGCGCAGGCCCGTTCAAGATCGGCGAGCACGTCGGGCATCAAGGCTTCCAGCGACGGCCGGCGGTCGCCGGTCGCGGCGCGGGCGGCTTCGGTCAGAGGTTGCGGCGTGCGCAAGCCGGAGACCACGTCCTCGCCTTGGGCATTGACCAGGAACTCGCCGTAGAGCTCATTGTCCCCGGTTGACGGATTGCGGGTGAACACGACACCGGTCGCGCTCCGCTCGCCCATATTGCCGAACACCATGGCCTGGACCGTGACCGCCGTGCCCCAATCCTCGGGGATGTCGTGCAGGCGCCGATAGGCGATCGCTCTCGCATTGCGCCAGGAGCCGAACACCGCGGCGATCGCACCCCAGAGCTGAACGTGGAGATCCTGCGGGAAGGGCTTGCCGAGCTCCTCTTCGACGATCGCCTTGAAACGGGTAATGACCTCGGCCCAATGCTCGGCCTTGAGCTCGGTGTCGAGCTCGAAGCCTTTGAGATTTTTGTAGTTCTCAAGCGCCTCCTCGAACAGGTCGTGGTCGATGCCGAGCACGACGTCGCCATACATCTGGATGAAGCGGCGATAGGTGTCGTAAGCAAAGCGCCGGTCCGATGAGCGCCGCGCCAGCCCCTCCACGGTTTCGTCGTTGAGGCCGAGATTGAGTACCGTATCCATCATGCCCGGCATCGAGGCGCGCGACCCCGAGCGCACCGAGACAAGCAGCGGGTTATCGACATCGCCGAAGCGCGCACCGGCAATCTCGCCGATAGCGTCGAGTGCCTCGACGACCATCGGCTTCAACGCCTCCGGCAGGCTGCGTCCGGTTCGGTAATAGGCGGCGCAAACATCCGACGAGATGGTGAGGCCGGGTGGAACAGGGAGGCCGAGGCGCGCCATCTCGGCAAGATAGGCGCCCTTGCCGCCGAGCAGATCGCGCTGCGTGGCGGCGCCATCAGCGCGGCCGCCGCCGAAGATGAAGACCCAATGGGGTGACGCATCCATGACTTTTGCCGAACACTCCCAACGCGCGCCGCAAGCCTAAAGCAAGCCTGCACTTTTAGCCGCCTCGCTCTGCTGACACAAATGGGCGGGTGGGGAAATGGCTAAGAGCGCACCGGCCGCTGCCCGCGAAGACGCCGGTGCAGAATGAAATCGCCGCTGCCGATCAGCGGACGCCGGCCGGGTGCCGCGTTCAGCTCGTAGGTCCACGCCTCAAGGGTGCCGCCGCGATCGAGGCTGACCCTGACCGCAACGCGACGAAACGGCGTGTCGGGCTCCTCGGTGCCTTCATAGTGGTCGAGTTGCGCGAGGATCCGCTCCGGCGCCTTGAGCAGAAACGTCTCGCCAATGATCCGCATCCTCGCGTCGGCCCTGAAAATCGCGCCGGGATACCAGCCGAAATCGTACAGCGTCCCAGGCACGCATCCCTTGCCGACAAGGATCGACTGGGCCTGCAGGCGTCTCGCGAAGGGATTGGTGAAGCCGGAGCGCAAGGTGCCATAGACGAAGAGATGTTGATGCATGGCGCTAGTCCGGCAATCTGACGCTGCCATCGGCGAGTTCCCAAAACGGGTTATAGGCGATCTCCCAGACATGACCGTCGGCGTCGGCGAAATAGCCGTCATAGCCACCCCAAAATGTCTTGCCGGCGGGCTTCAGGATGCGAGCGCCGGCGGCCTCCGCTCGGGCCATGACGGCGTCAACATCATCCTCGCTGCCAACATTCTGGGCGATGACGATGCCGCCATTTCCGGTCCACAGGTCCTCGGCTCGGGCGTCCTCCTTCTGCGCATCGCGTCCCCATATCGCCAGCACCACAGGCCCAGCCTTGAAAAAGCTCACCTCAGGCTGGCTGGCGCGTTTCGACAGTTTGAAGCCAAGCGCCTCGTAGAAGGCGGTCGCGCGCGCGACATCGGCGACGCCTAAGGTGACGAGGGTGATGGTGGCGGACATGACGATCCTTCCTCCTAGCCGCTCCGCGCCCGGCTCGACCCGAAAATGGACCGGGGCTCCAGTACTAAGGGTGGTCTCGTTAAACCCCTTGGATCTGGTGTTTACTGGATTCCCGCTTTGTGCGGAACGACATAAGCCTGGGAGGCAACAGCCATGACCATTGAACTCACGATGCTCGCGCTCGCCGTCGTGCTCGGCCTCGTCCAGATCGTGCTCGCCACGGTGGCAACGACCGCGCAGACGGGTCTCCCCTGGGCCGCAGGACCTCGGGACGACGCCATGCCGTCCACGACGGCCATCTGCGGCCGACTGAGGCGGGCGCTTTCGAATTTCATGGAGACCTTCCCGCTGTTCGCCGCGGCGGTGTTGATCGCCAACGCCGTCGGCCACCATGATTGGATGACGGTATGGGGCGCACAGCTCTATTTCTGGGCCCGCGTGGTCTATGTGCCGCTCTACGCCTTCGGTGTGTTCTTGGCGCGCACTCTGGCTTGGACCGTGGCCACTGCCGGCATTGTCCTGATCTTGCTGTCGCTGGCGTCTTGAGGCGTTAGCCCTCGATCTTGGAGAAATCGGCGACGGTAAGCGTCGTGGCGCGGATGCGGTTGAGCAGCCTGAGCCGGTTCTTGCGCAGCTCGGGCTCGTCGGCGTTCACCGTGACGTGGTCGAAGAAGGCATCGACCGGAACGCGGAGCCGCGCGATGGCCGACATCGCCGCGGCAAAATCCTCATTGCTCACGGCCGCCGCCGCGGCTCTCTCGACCTCGTCCACGGTGTTCGCCAGCGCCTTCTCCTCCGGCAGCTTGAACAGCTTGGCATCCGGCGCCTCGTCGAAGCTCCGGTTGTCCTTCTTCTCCTCGATGCGGAGGATATTGATGGCGCGCTTGGTGCCGACGAGAAGATTAGCGCCGTCCTCGGTGTCGAGGAAGCGGCCAAGCGCCTCGACGCGGCGCACGATCATCAGCAGATCATCCTGGCCGCCGAGCGAGAACACGGCGTCGATCAGATCATGCCGCGCGCCCTCGTCGCGGAGATGCACCTTGAGCCGGTCGGCGAAGAAGGACAAGAGATCGTTGACGATGGTCTCTTCGTCCTTGATGCGAATGCCGGCGACGACGTAGGCGGCAAGCGCGCTGTGCAGCACCCCGTGCAACGGCAGACGCAGCGTATTGGCGATGATCACGCGGATGGCGCCGAGCGCGGCGCGGCGGAGCGCATACGGATCCTTGGAGCCGGTCGGCTTCTCGTCGATGGCCCAGAAGCCAGCCAGCATGTCGAATTTGTCGGCGAGCGCGACGGCGATGGCCACGGGCTCGCGCGGTACCTGATCGGACGGGCCGATCGGCTTGTAATGGGCGGCGATGGCGTCGGCGACCACCGGGTCCTCTTCCTGGTCGAGGGCGTAATAGCGGCCCATGACCCCTTGCAGCTCCGGAAATTCGCCGACCATGTCAGAGACAAGATCGGCCTTGGCGAGGATCGCCGCGCGCTCGGCGAGGTCGGGATCGGCGCCGACCATCAGCGCGATCTCGCGCGCCAACAGCCGCATGCGTTGGATGCGGCCATATTGGGTGCCGAGCTTGTCGTGGAAGATGATTTCCTTCAGCTTCAGCACACGCTCTTCGAGCATCACCTTGCGGTCGTGGTCGAAGAAATATTTGGCGTCGGCAAGCCGCGCTCGGATTACGCGCTCATTGCCGGCGACGATGGCCTTGCCGCCATCCTCGGCCTCGAGATTGGCGACCATGATGAAGCGGTTGGCAAGTTCCTTGCCGCGGGCGAGCGAGAAGCATTTCTGGTGCGCCTTCATCGCCGTCGCGAGCACTTCGGGCGGCACCTCGAGGAAGCTCTCATCGAACTTGCCGATCAGCACCACCGGCCACTCGGTCAGCCCCGCATTCTCCTCGAGCAGCGCCTCGTCCTCGATCAGCTCGAGCCGCTCCTTGCCGGCAAGCGCGCGCGCTGCGTCCAGGATCGTCACCGCGCGCTCATTGCCGTCGAGCACGACGAAACCTTTGCGCAGCTTCGCTTCGTAGTCCTGGAAGTTCTTCACGCTGAACGGCTTCGGTGCCATGAAGCGGTGGCCGCGGGTCTCCTTGCCGGATGCGATGCCGTCGATCGCGATCGGCACCACCTTGCCCGCGAACACGCAGAGAATGGCATGAAGCGGCCGCACCCAGCGCAGCCGGCCGCTACCCCAGCGCATCGATTTCGGCCAGGGAAAGTTGCGGATGATCTCGGGCACGATCTCGCCGACGACCTCGGGCGTCGGGCGCCCCGGCCGCTCGAGCAGGGCCATATAGTAGTCGCCCTTCTTGTCGGGACGCACCTCGGCTTGCTCGAGCTTGGCGAGACCGGCCGACTTGAGAAAGCCTTGGACCGCGGCCTCGGGCGCCCCGACCCGCGGGCCCTTCTTCTCCTCGCAGACGTCGGGAGAGCGTGCCAGCAAGCCTTCGACCACCGCCGTGAGCCGCCGCGGTGTGGCGAAGCTCCTGATGGTGTCGAAGCCGAGCCCGTGGCCCTTCAGGCCATCGCCGAGAAGGCGCGCGAGATCCTCCGCCGCGCGCGGCTGCATGCGCGCCGGGATTTCCTCGGAGAACAGCTCAAGCAGAAGTTCAGGCATGAGCGCCACCGGCTTCGGTCTTGAGCCAGGCGGCGCAACAGGCTCGCGCCAGTTCGCGCACGCGCAAGATGAAGCCCTGCCGCTCGGTCACCGAGATCACGCCGCGGGCATCGAGCAGATTAAAGAGATGCGAGGCCTTGATGCACTGGTCATAGGCCGGAAGCACCATCTGATGATGGTCGCCGTCCTCGCCCTTGGCGAGCAGCGCCTTACATTCCGTCTCGGCGTCGCGGAAATGGGCGAGCAGCATCTTGGTGTCGGCGTGCTCGAAATTGTAGCGCGAGTATTCTTGCTCGGCCTGGAGGAACACGTCGCCGTAGCTGACCTTGTCCTCGCCTTGGCCGCCGTTGAAATTGAGGTCGAACACGCGGTCGACGCCTTGCACATACATGGCGAGGCGCTCGAGCCCGTAAGTGAGCTCGCCCGCGACCGGCTCGCAATCGAAGCCGCCGACCTGCTGGAAATAGGTGAACTGCGACACCTCCATGCCGTCGCACCACACCTCCCAGCCGAGCCCCCAGGCGCCGAGCGTCGGGCTCTCCCAATCGTCCTCGACGAAGCGGATGTCGTGATTGTCGACGTCGATGCCGATGGCGCGGAGGCTGTCGAGATAGAGCTCCTGGATGTCCAGGGGCGACGGCTTCAGCATCACCTGGAACTGGTAATAGTGCTGCAGCCGGTTCGGGTTCTCGCCATAGCGGCCGTCCTTCGGCCGGCGCGACGGCTGCACATAAGCCGCGCGCCACGGCTTCGGCCCGAGCGCGCGCAACGTCGTGGCCGGATGGAAGGTGGCGGCGCCGATCTCCATGTCGTAGGGCTGCAAAATGACGCAGCCTTGATCCGCCCAATAGCGCTCGAGCTTGAGGATCAGATCCTGAAAGGAAAGGGGTGCGTTGCGGCCGTCTGCCTTGGAAACTTTGCTCATCGTCGCTTTTTTTGCCGTCGGGGAGGGGGGTCGGGTGTCGGCGGGAGACGCTATGCGCCGGGAGCGGCCGCGGTCAAGGGCGCATGCCCGGGAATCCGAGGCTCCAGCGGCCCCGTCAGCCGCGTTTCGGGCTGTAGACTCCCGTCGCCGGATCGCGCTCCAGGCGGACGACCTCGTCAGCCTCGCGCCGGTCCATGGCCTGACGCGCGCGGGCGAGCTCGGCGGCGATGCGGCTTTGCTCGTGGCGATACCAGCGTCTGGCGAGAAACACCCCGGCGCCGGCGGCAAGAAGAATGAGAAATTGCGGCATGGCCTAGAACCCAAAGCGCGACCAGATCGCTCGCGCTTCGATAGCAGAAATCAGATCGGCTGCAAGACCGCCTGAGGAGAAGCCGAAATCGAGCGCGCCGCTCCCTTGCAGCGACACGCTCCGCCTGCGGCGGAACCAGCTCGTCGACGGCATCACCAGGCTGAAGCGGACCTCGTCGCCGTAGATCTCGCGCATCTTCGACCTGACGTCGGACAGGCCGTCGATGAGACCGAGCTCGAGCGCCTTTCGTCCCGACCAGAACGCGCCGGTGAACAGGCTGTCTCCGGCCTGCTCGATCCTGGCGCCGCGCCGTTCCTTGACGAGAGCGATGAACTCGTCATGCACGTCACGTTGGATCCCCTTGATGCGCTCGACGTCGCCCGGCTTCTCCGGAAGGAACGGATCGAGCGTGTCCTTGTCGGTGCCCGCGGTATAGACGCGCCGCTGCACGCCGATCTTGTTGATCAGCTCGTTGAAGCCGAAGGTCGCGGTGACGACGCCGATCGAGCCGACGATCGAGCTGGCATCGGCGTAGATCTCGTCGCCGGCGAGCGCGAGCAGATAGCCGCCGGACGCGGCGACGTCCTCGGCGAAGACATAGACCTTGAGATTCTTCTCCTTGGCGAGCGCGCGGATGCGCTTGAATATCAGCACCGACTGCACCGCGGAGCCGCCCGGAGAGTTGATCTGAATGGCGACCGCCTTGGCGCCGCGCATGGAGAATGCCTTCTCGATTGCCGCGGCGCTGGTCGAGATCGACAGTCCGGGCCGAAGCGGCGTGACGACGCCGATCGGTCCGCTAAAGCGCAGGACCGGAATGAGGGTACCGCGGCCGGTCCACCCCGGGGGCAGGACCCTGATAAAGCGCTCGAGCAGCGTCGGGCGAACCTCGTCCAAGGACTTCTCCATGACGTCCAAGGTACAGGGAGAATGGGTCAAATCAAGGCGGGAGAAGGGATGAGGTCGGCGTAGGGAACCTGGCCCTAAGCTTTGCTTAACGCAGTCTTTGCCCGCCCCGTCACGCCGGCTGAATTGTCTGGTATATTCAGAGCCTGGCGGACCAGGCGCCGGCAGCGCCCATTGACGCGCCGGCGCGGGCACATTTCAGGAGGACCATCCATGACAAGGCTTGCAACTTTGCTCGTTGCGGCTGGCGCGCTTGCCCTCGCGCTCGTTGCCGTCTCTTCCGACCCGGCCTCGGCCGGTTGGCGGCGCTGGGGCGGCTACGGCTATTACGGACCCCGCGCGGGGGTCTATGTCGGCCCCGGCTATTACGGCTACGGCTACCGGCCTTACGCCTATTACGCGCCGTATCCTTACGCCTATTACCCCTATTGGCGCGGCCGTCGCTATTGGCGCTACTAGCCGGCACCCGGCACTCGAAATCGAAGGGCCATTCCCGGGATCGGGGATGGCCCTTTTTCTTGCCGCGCGCGGCGTTTCCAGCGTGAACGCCACATGAATAGCGCCCTCAGCTTCGGTTCAGAGGCCTCCAGCTAAAACCGCACCATGACCCGAGGGAAGAGCCCTTGGTTCGATGGTCCAATCAAGACGCGATCCTCTCCCCCGCGTCGCACTCTGGAGGTTACTACGATGTTTAAGAAGACCCTTATCGCTGCTGCCGCTCTCGCCGCTTTCGCATTCGCCGTTCCCCAGGCGCAAGCCGGTTACGGTTACGGTTACGGTCATGGTCACGGCCACGGCCATTACGGCCACAACTGGGGCGGCGGTTGCTGGGTGTCGCGTCCGGTGACGATCCGCGTCTGGAGCGACTACGCCTACGGCTACATCTACAAGACGATCTATCGCAGCATCAACGTTTGCTACTACTAGGCCGTTTCTGCCCGAGACACCTCACGCTCGGGCCAATTGAGGGCTGCCGCCTTGTCCCCCCAGGCGGTAGCCCTCTTCTTTTTGCTACGTCCCGAAATCGAGCCCTTCACCACCCCGCAGCACCGCGTCGGCCTTTGCCGTGTAGCGTCCATCAGGCTCGTGCAGCACGATGCCCTGATGGAGCGTCAACCCGGCGCGGCGCCCTTTCTCGGCGCGGACGATCACGCGCGTCGCCGCCTCGCCCGGCTTGGGGAACAAGGGGAACACGCTGATCCCGCCGAAGCTCCGCGCGAACAGCGGTAACAATTCCGTCAACGCGTCGGCACGGTGAATGACCGTGACGGCACCCTTCGGCGCCGCCATGGTGGCGAAGAAGCGGACCCAGGCGGCGAGCCCGCCGTCCTGCATCACATGCGCCCGGTCACGATCGGGAGCAGCGCGCACCGTACCCTCGCGGTGATAGGGCGGGTTGGCCATCACCTGATCGTAGCCCTCGCGCACGAGGCCCTTGGCGAACAGCCCCTCCGCCGCTGCGGTCACGTCGGCGGTGATCACCGTAACCTTGGCGGCGACCCCGTTCCGCGCGGCGTTGGCCTCGGCGAGCGCGGCGAGCGCGGGATCGATCTCGACCGCGGTCAGGTCGAGGGCCGGGCATCTGGACAAAAGGCAAAGCCCGGCGACGCCGACGCCGGCGCCGGCATCGAGCACCCGGCTTCCGGCTCCCGGCTGAACCGCAGCCTGGAGCCACACCGCGTCGCTGCCGGCGCGGTGTCCTTGTTTTGGTTGCAGCACGGTGACGCGGCCGCCGAGGAAATCGTCGCGGGTCGTGCCCTGCGGCTCGGAGCCTGGCCTGTCAGCTCTTGTCGGTGGTGATGGCATTGCCGATGCCAGCCTCGGTGAGGATGCGCCGGGCCCGGGCCATCTCGCTGCTATCAACGAGCACGCGCCGCGGCAGCGCCCCAATTGAGCCCTCCAGCACGCTCATGTTGGCGTCGGCGACGATGAACACGATATCCTCCTCGCCGAGAAGGGCGCTGACGAAGGAGATCAGCACCGCGTCGTTTGACCGCAACAGTTCCTTCATCGCAGCACATACCTTAGGCCAGGGTGCCTTGACCTTACGGCTCGAGACCCGACAATATCCGCCTCGGCGTCAAAGGCCTACTAAAGGCAAAACCGTTTGGGGAGAAATGTCTTGGGAGTCGTTGTTCAGCTTTCCGGTGCGCGTGACCCAAAGGCAAGCCTTGCGCCTCTCGTCGCGCTTGTCGCGGAGGATATGGGCCATGTCAACCGCATCATTCTCGACCGCGCCCGCTCTAATGTGGAACTGATCCCCGAGCTTGCGCGGCATCTGATCGATTCCGGCGGCAAGCGCCTCCGGCCGATGCTGACCATCGCCGCCGCCAAGCTCTCCGGCTATGAGGGCACCGGCCATGTGCGGCTCGCGGCGAGCGTCGAGTTCATGCACACCGCGACGCTGCTCCATGACGACGTCGTCGATGAGAGCAACCTCCGGCGCGGCAAGGCGGCGGCGCGGCTGCTGTGGGGCAACGAGGCGAGCGTCCTCGTCGGCGATTTCCTGCTCGGGCAGGCCTTCAAGATGATGGTCGATGTCGGCTCGCTCGGCGCGCTTCGCATCCTTTCCGACGCCGCCGCGGTGATCGCCGAAGGCGAGGTGATGCAGCTCGTCACCGCCAAGAACACCGAGACCACCGAGGACGATTATCTCGCCGTGATCGACGCCAAGACCGCGGCCCTGTTCGCCGCCGCGGCCGAAGTCGGCGCCGTGGTTGCCGATCGCCCGAAGTCAGAGGCCGCGGGGCTCCGGTCCTATGGCCGCAATCTCGGCCTTGCGTTTCAGCTCGTCGATGACGCCCTCGATTATGCCGGCGAAGCGGCGACCCTCGGCAAGAGCGTCGGCGACGATTTCCGCGAAGGCAAGATCACGCTTCCCGTGGTGCTGTGCTATCGCCGCGGCAGCGCCGCTGAGCGCGCCTTCTGGCAGCGGACACTCCAGGACGGCGAGATCGGCGAGAACGACCTAAACGAGGCCATGGCGCTGATGCAGAAGCACAACGCGCTGAGCGACACCATGGACCGCGCCCGCCATTACGGCGCCATCGCCCGCGATGCGCTCGCCATCTTTCCTGAGAGCGAGGCCAAGGCGGCGCTGCTCGACGCTGTCGCCTTCTGCGTCGATCGCCCGTTCTAAGCGCTGCTCGGCAACAGCCTGGTCGCCGCCACCCACCATGAAGGCCGCGTCGTCGCCACTGTTGCCGCAGCGTGCTGTGCCTCATCTTCGGTGGCGAACAGGGCGAAGCAAGTCGGTCCGCTGCCTGAGAGCCTGACAAGCCGGGCGCCGTCGAGCCGCTCGAGCGCGGCCAGCACCTCGGCAATCTCGGGCACGAGCTTGATCGCCGCGGGCTCGAGATCATTCGCGCGTGCCTCGGCATAAGCGACAACAGCGTCGAAATTGCCGGCGAAGCTCGGAAGCACTGGCCCGGACGTGGACGCTGGCAGGGGAGGGGCGCCAAGCGCGCCATAGACGGCGCCTGCCGCGAGCGGCAGCCCAGGATTGACGAGGACGACGCCGCAAGGAGGCAGTCCCTCAACCGGCGTCACCTGTTCGCCGCGGCCGCTCATCAGTGCCGGCCGGCTGCGGAGACAAGCCGTGACGTCGGACCCGAGCGAGGCGGCGAGACCCTCGAGCGCGGCAGAGGCAAGCGCCCCAGGATTAGCGCGGGCGATCAGCCGCAACGCCGCCGCGGCGTCGGCAGAGCCGCCGCCGAGACCAGCCGCGACAGGGAGCGTTTTGTCGAGGCTGAAGCGGCCAAGTCCGATCCCGGGGTTCAACGCCTTGGCGGCTTCGGCGGCGGCGGTGATGAGATTGTCGCCTTCGAGCGCTTCGGCGGCGGCGGTGATGAGATTGTCGCCTTCGAGCGCGCCGGCGAAGGGCCCCTCGATGACGAGCGCGAGATCGCGCTCCGGTTCGAAGGTAAGGGTGTCGCCGAGCTCGGCAAAGGCAACGAGGCTACGCAGCTCGTGATAGCCGTCGCCACGGCGGCCGAGCACCTCAAGCGTCAGGTTGAGCTTGGCGTGAGCGACATCGCGGAGCCCCGTCATCGGGACCGCTCCGCGAAGTGCCGGAACCGATGCAGGGCAGCCTACTCGGCGACTTTCTGCCCGACCGTCGAGTTCGCGGCCTTGGTCTCGGGGGTGTCGGCGAGCCCGTCCTTCAGCTTCTTGTCGATCGTGGCCATGAGATCGGTGTCGGGCTTCAGCGTTAGGCTCTGCTGCCACTGATATTCGGCCTCGAGCTTGCGGCCGACACGCCAATAGGCGTCGCCGAGATGATCGTTGATGACCGGATCGTCGGGTTTCAGCTCGACGGCGCGCTCGAGCTGCTCGACGGCCGACTGCAGATTGCCGAGCCGGAAATAGGCCCAGCCGAGGCTGTCGACGTAATAGCCGTCGTCGGGCTTCAGCTTCACCGCCTTGCGGATGTAGTCCATCGCCGTCTTCAGGTTCTGGTTCTGATCGACCCAGGTGTAGCCGAGGTAGTTCAGGACCGGCGATTCATCGGGCGACAGCTCGAGCGCCTTCTTGAGGTCGGCTTCGGCTGCGGGCCAATCCTTGAGCCGCTCGCTGCACACGCCACGGGCATAGAATAGCGTCCAATTCTCCTTGGTCGGCTTGTCGATCAGGTCGATGGCGCGGGTGTAGTAGTCGCGCGCCTCGGCATAGCGCTCGTGCGAACGGAGGATATTGCCGAGCGCGTCCAAGGGCCTGGTGTCCTTCGGGTTCTTGGCAATGATCTTCTCGAGCAAGACCTTGGCGTCGTCGACCCGATCAAGGGCGTTGAGGGCAAAGGCCTTCTGGATCTGAACGTTAGGCCAGAGCGGCGAGTCCTCATTGATCGCGTCGAATTCGGTGAGCTCGAGGTCGTATCTCTTGGCGCTGTCATAGGCCTCCGCCAACGCGACATGGGCGATGGGGAAGTCGGGCTTCAGATAGAGCGAGAACTGCAAGAAGATGATGCCCATATCGAGGCCGCCTTCGCCGGCAAGGGCATCGCCGATGCCGTAGAAGACCTCGGCGAGGCCGTCGCTCGGCGTGGTCACGAGCAGCGGCGGCGTCTTGCCGAACTCGATCTGGCTCAGAAGCGCGGTCGACAAGGGATGCGGCCCTGATTTGGCGATGTGCGTGCGCAAGGTCTGCTTCGCCAGCTTGCGGTTCTTCATGTTGGCGGCGTGCCGGGCATAGGCGTCAGCGACGCGCAAGGTCGACGGGTTCTTGCGGAAGGCCTGGGCGAAGGAGGTCCGCGCCAGCTCGTGCCTGCCGGCGAGGTCGGCGATCAGGGCACGATGGTAGCGTTGATAGAACTGCGCCCAATCGGCGTCGCTCAGGGTGTCGAGCATGGCGAGCGCCTTGTCCGTCTTCCCGGCCGCCTGCTGCACCCAGGCCCTCGCGAGGATCGAGGTGAGATCGGCGATCGGCCCTTGGCGCGCTGCGGCGAAATGCTCGTCGGCTTCCTTGTATTTGCCCTGCTTGAAGGAGTCGCAGCCGAGCAGGAACTGGGCGATGCGGTGGTTCGGCTCGCGTTTGACCAGATCGCGCGCAAGCTCGATGGCGCGATCCCAGTGAGCGGCCGCCGTCTCGAGCAGGAATGCCTGCTCCAGGATCAGCTCGTTGTTGGGGTCTTCGGCGAGCGCCCGCGAATAGAAATCAGCCGCGGCGGCGGTGTCGTGGTCGCCGCGCGCTACCCGGCCAGACAGGTAATTGCCGAGCAGGTTGCCCGGATCGGAATGATCGGTGTCGACAACCTCGGAATAGGCTGCGGGCGCGGCGACGATGGCGAGTGCAAACAGCAACCTCCACGCCCATGTGCGGAGAGGTCGATCTTCATTAGCTGGCATGTGCGTTCGGCTTGACGCCGCCCCAGATCTGCGTCTCAACGGCCCCCACTGAGAGGATTAAGCGTTTTGGCTTCAATCGCAACCTTATTCCTTGCCGGGTAAAGGCGGCGCGTTTGTGGCCATCTGCCGCGACAGGGCGGCGCGGGGACTCACATGTTCACATAATTGGGCCCGTCGCCGCCTTCAGGGGGGACCCAAGTAATATTCTGCGCCGGGTCCTTGACGTCGCAGGTCTTGCAATGGACGCAGTTCTGGGCGTTGATCTGAAAGCGCGCCGAGCCGCCTTCTTCCACCACCTCATAGACTTGCGCGGGGCAATAGCGCTGCGCCGGTTCGGCATATTCCGGCAGATTCTCCACGATCGGGATGCGGCCGTCGGTGAGCCTGAGATGCACCGGCTGGTCCTCGGCGTGGTTGGTCCCCGACAGGAACACCGATGACAGAATGTCGAAGCTCAGCACGCCGTCGGGCTTCGGGTAGTCGATCGGCTTTGCCCCGGCAGCCTTGGTGAGGCTGGCATAATCGGGCTTCGCATGCTTCAGCGTGTGGCCGAGGAACGGGAACAGGGTGTTGAGCCACATATCGATGCCGCCAAGCATGACGCCAAGCCGCGTGCCGAGACGCGACCACAGCGGCTTTACATTGCGCACCCGCCTCAGCTCCTTGGCCATGCCACTCGCGCGCAACGCCTCGGGATAGGCGTCGAGGGTATCGCGCGCCCGGCCGGCCCCGATCGCCGCGTATGCGGCTTCAGCCGCCATCATGCCGCTCAGCATGGCGTTGTGGCTGCCCTTGATGCGTGGCACGTTCATGAAGCCGGCGGCACAGCCGACCAGCGCGCCGCCGGGAAAGACGAGGCGCGGGATCGCCTGCCAGCCGCCCTCGGTGAGCGCGCGGGCGCCGTAGCAAATGCGCCGTCCGCCTTTGAGATGCTCGGCGATGCGCGGATGCAGCTTCGAGCGCTGAAACTCCTTGAACGGATTGAGATAAGGGTTGGCGTAGTCGAGATGTACGACGAAGCCGACGGCAACGAGATTGTCGCCGAAATGGTAGAGGAAGGAGCCGCCGCCGGTGGCGTCGTTGAGCGGCCAGCCCATGGTGTGCTGCACGAGCCCCGGGCGATGTTGCTCCTTCGGCACCTCCCACAGCTCCTTGAGGCCGATGCCGTATTTCTGCGGCCCGCTCTCGGCATCGAGGTTGAAACGGCGGATCAGCTGCTTGGTCAGCGAGCCGCGCGCGCCTTCGGCGAGGAGCGTATATTTGCCGGTCAGCGCGATCCCAGGCGTGTAGCTGTCCTTGTGCTCCCCGTCCTTGGCAACGCCCATGTCGCCGGTGATGACGCCCTCAACCTCGCCATTGGGGCCGAACATGGCCTCGGTCACGGAGATGCCGGGATAGACCTCGACGCCAAGCGCTTCCGCCTGCTCGCCGAGCCAGCGGCAGAGGCTGCCGAGGCTGCCGATATAGCAACCGTGATTGCTCATCAGCGGCGGCATGAACGCTGACGGCAGGGGAATGCCGCCGGTCTCGGAGAGATAGTAGAAGCGGTCCTCGGTGACCGCGGTTTCGAGCGGCGAGCCCTGCTCGCGCCAGTCGGGCAGGAGCTTGTCGAGCGCCACGGGATCGATCACGGCGCCGGAAAGGATGTGGGCGCCGACCTGGGAGCCTTTCTCCAGCACCACCACCGAAATGTCGTTGTCCTCTTCCGCGGCGAGTTGCTTCAGCCTGATCGCCGCGGCAAGACCGGCCGGCCCCGCGCCAACAATGACCACGTCGAACTCCATGGTCTCGCGTTCGGTCGGTTTGGTCACTGGCTGAGCTCCAATCTCCGGACGAGGCCTGCGGGTTAATGTCATTCCCGCAGCGGCGGAAATCCTCTATTCCCTTTGGCTGCTAGGCGTTCCCCGGTCAAGCTGGAGAGCGCCCGCCGGAGCCTCTGCCATGCCGCAAGTTGAAGACAAGGCCCTCCACGCGCTCCTCGCCTGGTACGAGGCCATGGGTGTCGACGAGGCCATCGGCGAGGAGCCGGTCAACCGCTTCGCCACCGAGGAAGAGGACACCCCGGTCACGCGGGCAATCCCTGGCCGCGAGCAGCAGCCTAAGGAGGTCGTGCGCCCGGCGCCGTCGCGGGCCGTGGGTGCTCCGGCGGACCGCACCGTCACCGGCCAGGCGGCGACGCTCGCCGATCTCGAGGACTTGGTCGCGCGCTTCGAGGGCTGTTCCCTGAAGCGAACCGCGAAGAGCCTCTGCTTTGCGAGAGGCAGCGCCGAGGCCAAGGTGATGATGATCGGCGAAGCCCCCGGACGCGACGAGGACCTGCAAGGCAAGCCCTTTGTCGGCCGCGCCGGCCAGCTGCTCGACCGCATGCTGGCGGCGATCGGGTTCGGCGAGACCGAGGTCTATATCACCAACACCGTCTATTGGCGGCCGCCGGGAAACCGCACGCCGACGCCGGAGGAGGTCGAGGCCTGCGCCCCGTTTCTTGCCCGCCAGATCGAATTGCTGTCGCCGAAGGTGCTGGTGCTGTTGGGGGGTGCTGCGGCGAAGACCATCCTCGGCACCAACGAAGGCATCATGCGGCTCAGGGGCAAATGGCTGACCTACGCTTGCGCCATCGACGAGGTGCCGGTGCTCGCCACGCTGCACCCGGCCTACCTGTTGCGGAACCCGGCGGCGAAGCGCTATGCCTGGCGCGACCTGCTGATGTTGAAAGCGGCAATCGACAGTCGATAGGTCCTTAGTCGCCGCCCAAATCGGGAGACTGCCCATGGCCCGCATCGACGAAAGCGTTCCCTTCATCCCGTTGCGCATCGCCGTGCTCACGGTGTCCGACACCCGCGACGAGAAGAATGACAAATCCGGCGCGGTGCTGGCCTCGATGATCGCCGATGCCGGCCACGAGCTTGCCGATAAGGACATCGTCACCGACGACGAGAAGAAGATCCGCAAGAAGGTGCGCAAGTGGATCAAGGACCCCAAGGTCGACGTGGTCATCACCACCGGTGGCACCGGCTTCTCCGCGCGCGATATGACGCCTGAGGCGGTAAGCCCGCTGTTCGACAAGGAGATCGACGGCTTCTCGGCTCTGTTTCACATGCTGAGCTACGCCACCATCGGCACCTCGACGGTGCAGTCGCGGGCCTGCGGCGGCATGGCGGGCGAGACCTTCATCTTCTGCGTGCCGGGCTCGCCCGGCGCTTGCAAGGATGCCTGGAATGGCATCCTCAAATATCAGCTCGACAATCGCCATCGGCCTTGCAGCTTCATCGAGGTGATGCCGCGCTTCAAGGGCCAGCCTGGGGCGAAGACCAAGCCTTAGGCTTGGCGCGGGATCAGGCGCTGCCACGCGGCGCCGAGTTTTCCATATGCGTCGGCGGTGTCGACGTCGCTCAAAGTTGCGACGGTTGCGAGCTTGCGTCCTTCGAGATTGGCGAGGGTGTCGGCGAGCGCATGCTGGCTTGACCAGCGCACGCCGCGAAACGGCGCCAGTATGGTCGGGCTTCGCCGCAAGCCGATGAGCCAATAGCCACCGTCTGCGGCTGGTCCCATTACGGCATCGGCGCCGCGGAGGCGATGAAAGGCCTTGGCGATCTCACGCGCGGAGAGACCGGGGATGTCGCTGCCGACGATGATCACGGGCCCCGGTGGCAAGCGCCGGAATAGGCGCTGCATGCGTGTCCCGAGATCGCCAGGGCCTTGCGGCAATCGCTCGACCCTTGCGGCGAAGCGAGGCCAAGACGAAGGGTGAGTTTCACTATCGGGAGCGACGGCGAGAACGGTGCGCCAGCGCTTGTCGCGGGCGAGCTTCAGCAGCGTATGGGAGAGGCAGGTCCGCGCGAACTGCGTCGCTTTGGTCGCGCCGATCTCGCCCGCGAGGCGGCGCTTGACGCGGCCGGCCTTCGGGCTCTTGGCCATGATGATCAGGCGAGGGCCGTATGCGGCGCGGTTGGCGCGGCGCCGCGGCGCGTCAGCCATAGAAGCGCGCGATCATGCGCGTCGGTACGCGGAGGAAGTAGAGCAACATGCAGGCGAAGTTGCGCGAGCAGCGCGCAAGGTAGCCGTCTTCACGGTAGCGCGCCCCGCTCGTCACCGCGCGCGATTTCAATATGGCGAGCTGCCGCCGCCCAAGCCGGCGCACCAAGTCAACGTCCTCCATCAGCGGCAGCGGCTTGAAGCCGCCGAGCTCGTTGTAGAGCCGCCGCGAGATGAGCAGGCCCTGATCGCCGTAAGGCAGCGCGAACAGCAGGCAGCGCAAGCCGACCAGCCATTCCAACAGGCGCGGCATCAGGCCGTCGTCGTCGAGGCTGAAGCGGAAGGCGGCTGCGGCCGGCGGCCGGCGTCCCGTCGCCACCCGCTCCATGAAGGACTCCGCCTCTTCCATCCAGCCGGGATCGAGCACGGTGTCGGCATGGAGGAACAGCAGCCAATCGCCACGAGCAGCGGCGGCGCCGGCCTGAAGCTGATTGCCCCGGCCGCGCTTCGCCATGATCACCTTGGTCCCGGCGGCATCGGCGATGAGCGTCGTATCGTCGGTCGAGCCGCCGTCGACGATGATCGCCTCCTGCACCACGTTGTCGACCACCGCAGGCACGAGCGCCGTCAGCGTATGCGCCAGCGTCTTTTCGGCATTCAAGGTGGGGATCACCACGGAAATCATGGGCGCGGACTATAGCGCCTGCGCGCCGAGCGGCAATTCCCCCGCGATTTGCCTCAAAAAGATGTTCTTGATTTGTTCTCATCACCGTCCTATATCCAGGTCATGTCCGTCGCCCTGAGAAAGCCCACGGAATTCGAGCACTTCCCGCTTGAGGCGGCAGGGGTGGCGAGCGAGCGCCGCCATGGCCGCGGCGCTGAGACAAATCGCTCGGGCCGCTTCGAGCCGATCAGCTATGAGCCCGTCGACGACGGCTGGGAATCGCTTGCCGAGCTCGAGGCCTTGGGCACCGAGGTGCAGGAGGTGCCGGCGCGGCGGATCATCACCCGGAACTCGTCGCCCGATATCGGCTTCGACCGGTCCATCAATCCCTATCGCGGCTGCGAGCACGGCTGCATCTATTGCTTCGCGCGCCCCACCCACGCCTTTCTCGGCCTGTCGCCGGGGCTCGACTTCGAGACCAAGCTGTTCGCCAAGACCAATGCCGCGGTGCTGCTCGAGCGCGAATTGGCGGATCCGTCCTATCGGCCGAAGAGCATCGCCATCGGCACCAACACCGATCCCTATCAGCCGATCGAGCGCAACTACCGCATCATGCGCCGCATCCTCGAAGTGCTGTCGGCGGCAAACCATCCCGTCGGCATCGTCACCAAATCGGCGCTGATCCTTCGCGACATCGATATTTTAAGCTCGATGGCCGAGCGTGGCCTGGTCAAGGTGGCGATCTCGGTGACGACGCTCGACCGCAAGCTCGCGCGCGCCATGGAGCCCAGGGCGAGCACGCCTGAGAAGCGGATCGATGCGCTTTCGAAGCTCGCGAGCGCCGGCATCCCCACTGGCGTCATGGCCGCGCCGGTGATCCCGGGCCTGACCGACATGGAAATGGAGCGCATCCTCGAGCGCGCCGCAGCCGCGGGCGTCAAGAGCGCCGGCTATGTGTTGCTGCGGCTTCCGCTCGAAATCGCCGATCTCTTCACCGAATGGCTCGAGACCAACTGTCCGGATCGGGCGAAGCGCGTATTGTCGCTGATGCGCTCGACCCGCGGTGGCAGGCTCTACGAGGCGAAGTGGGGCGAGCGCATGGTCGGCGACGGACCTTATGCCTGGACGATCGGACGGCGATTCGAAATGGCCGCGGCGCGGCTCGGCTTCAACAAGGAGACGGTCGCGCTTCGCACCGATCTCTTCACCCCGCCGGTTCTTCCCGGCCAGCAGCTCCGCTTGCTTTAGGCGGCAGCGCCCCCTATGTGGCGCTCATCCGACCAGACATCCGAGAGATTTTGCCTCCGCCTGAGCGGGGGAACCCGCGCGATTTCAATGACCGCAGAAGCGAGCAAAGCCAGGGTTTTCCACAGCGACGACCCGTCGTGGCGCGAATGGGTTGCCAACGGCGGCCTCCATGACGAAGACTCGGCAGCCATGGCAACGGCCCTGGCATCCGCGCCCGTCAAGGCGCTTCCGACCTACGACCTCGAATCAGAGCTGATGGATGTGTTCCACGGCCCCGTTGTCGGCATCGACGAGGCTGGCCGTGGTCCCTGGGCGGGTCCCGTGGTGGTCGCCGCCGTGATCCTCAATCCCGCTCGCATTCCCGAGGGTCTGAACGATTCCAAGGTTCTCACCGCTGTGGCGCGCGAGGATCGCTACGCCGAGATCATGGCCACGTCCTGTGTCAGTATCGCCATCGGCAACGTCCGCCGCATCGATCGCATCAATATTCTCCAGGCGACGTTATGGGGCATGCGCGCCGCCTATCGCGGGCTCGAGACGGCCGCCGCCGTGGCGCTGATCGACGGCAACATTGCGCCGCGCCGGTTCCCCTGCAAAGCGCGCACCGTCATCGGCGGCGACGGCCGCTCGCTCTCGATCGCCGCCGCCTCGATCGTCGCCAAGGTGACGCGCGACCGAATGATGGTGAAACTCGCGCGGCGCTATCGCCGCTATGGCTGGGAGTCGAACAAGGGATACGGCACGCCGGAGCATGCCCGCGCCATCAAGGCGCACGGCGTCTGCACCCACCATCGCCGCTCCTTCAGCCCGATCGAGCTCGCGCTTCAGCTGCTCACGGCGCCACCGGCCGAGACCGCGCCGGACTAGCGCGAAGACGCCGTGGGTTCATCCGCATAGCCGAGCGCGTTCATGCGCTCGAACAGTCCCGTGAGGCCGCCAGGCTGTTCCGCCTGCCGCCTATCGGGCTCGGCCGAAGCGACGCCGGTCTCCGGCGGCGTATTGTCGGCGGAGCTGTCCGGCACGTAGAAGCTCGCTTCTGCCTGCACCGTCGGGTTGTCGCCGTTCGGGCCGCTCGATGAATCGATGGCGTAGCGCGCGCCCGTGCCCTTCTCCTCGATCAGCGCCGCCCAATGGGTCCAGCGATTGATGCTGTCCTTGGCGAAGGGACGCTCTACGATGTGGTGCTTGAGCAGCCCATGGCGGTCGAGCACCATGAGATAGCTCGTGGTGTTGGTGGCTTCGTCGACGCAATCCTGCTGGCTCGAGTTGCCGGAACCGATGAAGTCCATGCTCGGCCGGTCGGTCGCGGTGCCGACCGTCGGCGCCACGCGCCGCTCCATCCAGCCGATGGCGTAGGCCATGGCCCGGCGCTCCTCGGCCGGACTGTCGTTGCGGCGCGTCCGCGCCATCAGCGCCGAGATCTCGGCGATGTCTTGCTGCGAGAAGGTGAAAGGCGTCTGCTCCTTGCAGCCATAGGCGTGGCAGACGGTGACCGTGTCGCCTCGCGGCGGCTTGGTCTCGAACTTCTGGAAATGGAGGTCCGGCGGCCCCTCCTGCTCGTAAACGCAGCCGCCGAGCGCGCCGAGCGCGACGCCGAGCAGTATCGTCAGTGGCGCAGTGAACGCACGCCGACACGAGGACATGACAACTCTACCCGTACCCACGCCCCGAACTCAGGGGCCTCGGGTGGAGAGGATCGCGGCAGAAGGTTTACGATTGGTTAGGGTTAGGGCGTTGCCATGGGGGTACCGCCTGGCCGGCCCAAGGGGTCGCAGAACGCCACAATTCCGCTATAAGGATAGGGCGCCTTCGCCTTTGGGCGGCGAGACTGAGGGACATCCGCGGTGACCGCGATTTATTTGCAGAAGACGGTGCATGAGGGGCTGTGGTCGCGCCGCATGGCGCTGTTTTTCGTGCAGCTCCTGATCCTCACCGTCGTCCTCCACCGCTTCGGCCTCCTGGCCACTCCTGCGGCGCTGAACCTGTTCGCGGTCTCCCTCGGCGGGCTGGGGCTCGCCATCCTCGTCGCCGTGATCGGTCTCGTCCGCATCTGGTTCGGCGGCCAGACCGGCGGCAAGGAGGCTTTTGCCGGCATTGGCATCGCCCTGGCGGGGCTCGCGGTGCCGCTCTACTTCCTCTCCAATTTCTTCCTCCTGCCGGATCTCAACGACATCGAGACGACGCCGAGGGAGCCGATGAAGTTCAACACGCTGGCTGCCCAGCGCCCCGCCGATGCCAACCCCATCGTCGAACCTGACCTCGAGGCCGCGGCCGAGCAGGAGAAGGCCTATCCCGACATTCGCTCCATGGAGCTCGAGCGGTCCGCGACCGAAGTGTTCGACATGGTGCATGAAGCGGTGAAGCGTATGGGCTGGACCATCGTTTCCAACGAGCCGCCCGGCGAGAACGGCGCCGGTCGTATCGAGGCAACCGACAAGACGCTGATCATGGGCCTCACCGACGATGTGCTCGTGCGCGTCAGGGGCGACGACAGCCAGGCCTTCATCGATCTCCGCTCGGCGTCGCGCTACGGCATGCACGATCTCGGCGCCAACGCCGATCGCATTCGTGCCTTCTTCACCGAGATCAAGGCGACGCTGGAGAAGGGAGAGAAGACCGGCCTCGAACAGGCCGAGCCCAAGCCGAAGCCGACGGTGGAGCGGAAGCTCAAGACGACGAAGAAGAAGACGACGACGCGGCGGGCCCGACGGAGTAGACGCTCGACAGCCCCGCAGCCCCAGCAGCAGCCATCGTTCCCCTTCTTCCGTCAGCGACCGCTAAACCCCTTCTGATCATATATTCGAGATGGGCGAGCACCGAGAGGGCCGCGGCGGCCTTCAGATCGGCGTCGAACTCCCCGTAGATCTTGGCGACGATGCGCGGGATGGTCGAGACGCCGTCCTCGAGACAATCGAGAATGGTCTGCTCCCGCCATTGGCGGTGCATGATATAGGCCTTCACCACCCGCTGCGGCGTCTGCACGCGACCGCCATGTCCCGGCAGGAAAATCTTGTCGTGGCGCCGCATCAGCTTTTCTAGCGAGGCGAGGAAGCTTGCCATGTTGCCTTCCGGCGGCGCGATGACCGTCGTGTTCCAACCCATGACGTGATCGCCGGTGAACATCGTGCGTTGCCCCACCAAAGCGAAGCAGAGGTGGTCCGGCGCGTGTCCAGGTGTGTGCAGCACGTCGAGCGCGATGCCGCCGGTCTTGATCGCGTCGCCGTCCTTGAGGGTCCGGTCAGGCTCGAAGGCGGGATCGACGAAGGCGTCGCCGAGCCCCGGCGCGCCGGCACCGCGGCTGCCGCCGGTTGGACCGAAGCTCAAGATCTCGCCGCCGAGCAGTTTCTGCAGCGGACGCGCACCGTCGCAATGATCGCGGTGGCTGTGGGTGACGAGGATATGGGTGACGCGCTCGCCGCGCGTGGCCTCGGCGATGGCCGCGAGGTGGTCATCGTCGGCTGGCCCCGGATCGATCACGGCGACATGACCGCGGCCGACGAGATAGGTGTTGGTGCCGAGAAACGTGTAAGGCGAGGGATTGTTGGCGACGATGCGGCGAACCTGGGGCGCGACGTCCTCGGCCACGCCGTAGTCGACATCAGCGCTGCGATTGAAGGCAAGCTCGGCGGACATGGTCTCGATCTGATGGTTTGTGCGGGTTCCCGCGCGACATTTAGCTGACCCAGTCAGACTACTCGGCCGCCTGCGAGGCAGCGGTAATCTGAAAGGGTATTTAGCGCAAAATGTGGCCTTTGCGGGCAAACACTTAGGCCCAATCCGCCCTATTTCGCTAGCTCATCGCGGGAAGGGCTGGTCGGAGTGGCAGGTTTTGACCCTGCGACCCCCTCGTCCCGAACGAGGTGCGCAACCAGGCTGCGCTACACTCCGGCTGATGGAAAGGCCCCAGCCACCTCGGACATGAGGCTTATCGGACGCGGTCCCGGGCCAATCGCCTCAGCTCTTGAGGCGTTTGTCCAAGTATGTTCTTGCAGCTTCTTCGCATCTTTTCGAGATCCCCAAAGCCGACGTCTCTCGCGATGACTTCGAGCGGCACTTCTTTGTCTTTGATCTTGGGCAGCGCGATTTCCAATCTGAGCCTTTCGATCGCTCGCCCCGGGGATTGGCCGGTTTTGTTGGAGAACACCCTGCTGAATTGGCGCGGACTGAGGCAGGCGACTTCAGCTAGGCGTTCAACAGATAACGGCTCCCGCAAGTGCTCCTGGGCGTAGGTCAGTGCATCCTTGATGCGTCCGATTTCGGGATCCATTTTCAGCATGGAGGAGAATTGGGACTGGCCGCCGGGCCTTTGATAGTAAACGACAAGGTCCGTGGCGACGTCCTTTGCCAGCCGGGGATCGAAGTCATCCTCGATCAGAGCAAGCGCTAAATCGATGCCAGCCGACATTCCCGCGGACGTCCAAACGTTGTCGTCGCGGACGTAGATCTTGTCCGCATCGACGCGGATTTTCGGGTAGAGCGTGGTCAGCAGGTCCGCGTAGCGCCAATGCGTGGTGGCGTGGCGTTCGTCCAAGAAGCCGGCCGCGCCAAGCAGGAAGGCACCCGTGCAAACGCTCGCGACGCGCCTCGCCTGAGTTCCCGCGCGACAAAGTTGGTCTATGAGCGGCGTGCCGGATAAATTGAGATGCGCCGTGGGACCACCCACCGCCACGACCGTGTCTTCGCCCTCGACCTCGGACAATGGCGTCGTCTCAATCGATATGCCGGCTCTGTCAACGACGGGGCCGCCATGCTCGGATGCCACCACAAGAGAGTAGGGAGCGCCGTGTCTCTCATTGGCGAGATTGAACGCCGAGACCGGGCCGCTCAAGTCCAGCAATTCAAATCTTGGGTAGACGATAAACGTCACGCTGCGTTTCATGAGCAGGCCAGTGCCTTTTGCGGAGCGCTGATGAAACTCCTGTTGCTAGCCTCGGCAGATGACCGCACCGAAAAGTATGGGGTCCCTTAGGAGAGGAGCTGTCTCGGGCGAAACGGCGACCCAAAGGCCCATGGTCCATAGGAAGCAGGCAATTGGTATCGCCAGAGCATGGCCCCGAGGCACGACTTTTTCAACGAACATGCATAGCGTCAGCAAGGCCATCCAGGTCAGGCTCATGATCCCCATGGCAAACATGACCGCCATCAAAGCCCAGCAACAACCGACGCACACGAAGCCGTGGCGAAGGCCCATCCAAATGGCCCCTTGGCGGCCTGGATGCCAATGACGGGCAAAAAACGAGAGGGGAGAGCGACAGTGGTTCAAACACGAGTGCTTCAGCGCGGAGACTTGATATAGGCCCGCTACGAAAAGTACCGATGCGGCCATCAGCGGTCCCGCGCGGTACCAGGCAATAAAGTCAAGCGCCGCGCTCCGAACGGCATAGTCAAGGACATAGGCGATGAGACCGTAGACGAGCCACGCCAAAACGTAGCCGACAATGAAACAGGCCACGGTTTGAAGACGCACGGTGGCGCCGGTGCTATTTTCTCGGACGAGCGCGGCGAACGCGCCGACATACGTCAGTTCCGACGGGAGCATCATCGCCGTCAGCATCAGAACCCAGCCGACCAGGAAAAGCGGTAGGCTGTGGAGCGGCGTACCCGGTCCCTGATCCATGTCCGCCATGACGAGGAGCGCGACGAGCCAAGCGAGGAGGCTCGTCGAGAGCATCGAAACGGACCAAGCCCATGCTGCGGAATAATTTCGAACTGCGAACGGGGCTTCCGGCGACGCGGAGGATCCCATTGTCATTGCGGGTCCGGCCCACTCCACGCGAAGGGGATGTGCTTGCTGTTACGCCCGGCCGGAAGGTCTTGGTCGAAGCCCAGTGCCCGCCAGCGGCCAGTGACGCTCTTGCCCCAGGTCACCGGGGCATCCGTTGGGCCAACCTCGCTCCCCGGCGCATTGAATGTCTGCACGCGCTTGGCCGGGTCCGCCGTCGGTCCGCTTAGAGCGATACCGCCTGCATCCACGAGATCCGGAATCGCTACACGCCAGCGTTCAAGTGAACGATCGATTTCGATCGAGATGTCGGCGTATTCCACGCCGGCAACGGTGCGTATTGTCTGACTGAACTGTCCCATCCAGCCGCCGGCCTTGCCGGTGAATATCAATTCGAGGCCTCGCCGTTGCTGATCGTCCGCGGACGCGTCGAAGATCACCCCGGCGTCGAGCTTCGCGCCCGCCCAAACGTTGCCGACCAAACTGGCAAGAATTCACGACCTTGAGCCCTTCCATGGGGGTCTCGCCGAAATGGCCTTCATTGATCCTGTAAGCGAAGAGCACCTCGCAAGCGTTGTTGGTCGGCGGCTGAGCGAAGGTGCAGGGACAGGGGACGTAACACGAGCACACGTCGAACCATTCACCTGCGATCTGCCAGGAGGGGATCTCGTCCTCGTCGAATTCGGCTTCAGCACCCATCTGCTCAATGCCCTCCCGCCACGATAACCCATGCACGCTTGCCTTGCCGCGTGACCCCGGCGATTTTCGCCGTTCTCGCGATTCATGCCTAAGCATCGGCGGAGTTCAAAGGACAAATAAGCCGCAGATTCGGTCATAAAACGCGTCGCCCCTCCGATAACCCAAACCGGCAACCTCGCGATGGAGGCGTGGGCGGCGGGCGAACAAAGTCGTCCTTGCGCCGGAAAACAGCCACCGCCGCTCGCAAGCGGGGCCATTCGCTAAATGCCGATGGCGCTATAGGCTTCCGCGCACCGGCCAATCGCGATCGAATAGGCGGCGGTTCTCAGGTCGGGGATCCCCGCCGTGCTCCAGACGGTTTTGATCTGCCCGTAGGCCGACCGCATGATGTCGTCGAGGCCGGAGCGGACCAGGTCGATCTCCCGCGCGCCTTGGAGGAATAGGCCTGCTGTCTCCAAGGGGAAGGGCGCGCCCGTCATGGCTTCAAGCGAGCGCGCCAGGAGCTGGTGGCTCGCCTCTTGATGGCGCCGTTCCATCAGACCGAAAGGAATGTGGGTCAGGTTCTTCACCCACTCGAAGTAGCTCACCACCACGCCGCCCGCATTGACATAGAGATCCGGGAGAACAACGATGCCGCGATCGCGAAGGATCTTGTCGGCCTCAAATGTAGTCGGACCGTTGGCAGCCTCGACGACCAGCTTGGCATGGATCTGCGCGGCATTGCCGTCATGAATCACCCGCTCCATCGCCGCCGGGATGAGGATGTCGCATTCGCGCATGAGAACCGAAGCGCCATCGGCAACGAACTCGGCATTCGCAAATGCCTTGACCCCACCTGTTCTCGACAAATGCTGCTTCAGATATTCGACGGGCAGGCCGGCCTCAGACCACACCGCACCGTCGCGCTCGATTACGCCGACCACGCGGCAGCCGTCCTCCTCACTGAGGAATTTCGCAGCGTGATAGCCGACATTGCCAAGCCCCTGGACGATCAGCCGCTTGTCCGCCAGGAAGGGAGCAAGCCCCGACCGCGCTAGGTCGTCCTTGTGTCGAAAGAACTCGCGCAGCGCATATTGAACGCCTCGCCCGGTCGCCTCGATGCGTCCCTCTATGCCACCGGCGGCGAGCGGCTTGCCGGTCACGCAGGCAAGGGCATTGATATCGTTTGGGGACCAGCGTCGATACTCGTCTGCCATCCACACCATGGTGGTTTCGTTGGTCCCCATGTCGGGGGCTGGAACATTCTGGCTGGGGCCGAAGAAATTGTGCCGGGCCAGCTCTTGCGTGAAGCGCCGGGTTATCCGCTCAAGCTCGTGACGCTCCCATTGCGACGGATCAATGCGCAGTGCGCCTTTGGAGCCCCCGAACGGCAGGTTCATCAGCGCGCATTTATACGTCATCAGGGCGGCGAGGGCCTCGACCTCCTCCTGATCCGCGGTCGGGGAATAGCGAATGCCGCCTTTCGCTGGGGTGAAGTGTGAGCTGTGGAGAGCTCGCCAGCCGGTGAACGTCTCCATGCGCCCGCGCAGGCGCACGCCGAAGCGCGTCACATAGGTGGCATTGCAGAGCCTGATCTTTTCCGCCAGGCCGTCCTGCATGGGCACGAAGCGCACGGCTTCATCGAACTGATTGTTGACATCGTCGAGGAAGGACTGTCCGGCCATCGTACTCTCCCGTGCTGGACCACAGCTGTTGCGATAGGGGTGCGAGCCTTATTGGCCAGCCTAGCTCATCAAAAAATGATGGTCGAACCCGCTACCCATCCCTCCGCGATAGTCTGAACTTTGGCTGGCCTTCCGGGCTCATCTTCGAGACCATGCTTGCAAGAACCCGCAAGCCTTCTATCAGCGACCG
Source organism: uncultured Alphaproteobacteria bacterium (assembly GCA_963732955.1). Classification (GTDB taxonomy): domain Bacteria; phylum Pseudomonadota; class Alphaproteobacteria; order Rhizobiales; family Methyloligellaceae; genus Methyloceanibacter. Next base: position 630,597 of record CAVTBH010000003.1, on the reverse strand, counting down.
AGCGAGGTGTTCTTGGTTTCGGTTTTCGAGATTATTGCCGGTCTTTTGACGCTGACCGCGCTCTTTGCCTGGCTCAACCATCGCTGGCTCGGGCTCCCGAATAATGTCGGCCTGCTCTTGATGGGGCTGCTCGCCTCGCTGGTGCTGGTCGGGCTCGAGATGCTGCTGCCCAATACCGCTCTCTTCGGCGACGTTCATACCATCGTCGAAGGCGTCGATTTTCCCGCGACCCTGCTGAACGGCATGCTGGCCTTTCTGCTGTTCGCCGGCGCCTTGCAGATCGACCTATCGGTGTTGCGCGACCGGGCCTGGACGGTCGGCGCCATGGCCACCTTCGGCGTCGTCATCTCCACGCTGACGGTCGCCGTGTTGGTTTGGTTGGTGGCGCAACTGCTGTCATTTCAGCTGCCGTTCGCCTGGGCTCTTGTCTTCGGTGCCTTGATCAGCCCGACGGATCCGATCGCCGTGCTTGGCGTGCTGCGGCAGGCCAAGGTCGCCAAGACGCTGGAGATGGACATGGCGGGCGAGTCGCTCTTCAACGACGGCGTCGGCGTCGTGCTGTTCACCATTCTGCTCTCTGCCGCCTTGGGCGCTTCGGGCGAGGGCATCGACTTCGTCGAGATCGCCCGGCTGTTTTTCGTCGAAGCTCTAGGCGGCGGCCTGCTCGGCCTCGCGACCGGTTACGTCGCTTATCGGGGGATGCGCGCGATCGACGACTATCCGATCGAGGTCCTGATCTCGCTCGCTCTCGTCACCGGCACCTACGCCTTGGCGCAGCATATCCACATCAGCGGGCCGATCGCCGTGGTCGTCGCCGGCGTTCTGATCGGCAATCGCGGCGCGGTCTATGCCATGAGCGAGACGACCCAACAGCACATGTTCGGCTTTTGGAATCTCGTGGACGAGATCTTGAACTCGGTGTTGTTCCTGGCGATCGGGCTCGAGGTGCTGGTGTTGCGGTTTGAGCCGTCGCTGGTGCCGATGGCGCTTGCCGCCGTGCCGATCGTGCTCGTGGCGCGATTGATCGCGGTGTCGCTCGCCGTGACGGCGCTCAGCTTTCGAACCCGCTTCGTCAAGGGCACCATCCCCATCCTCACCTGGGGCGGTATTCGCGGCGGCATCTCCATCGCGCTGGCGTTGTCGATTCCGACCGTTGCCGAGAAGCCGATGATCCTCGCCGCGACCTATCTCGTCGTGCTGTTCACGATCGTGGTTCAGGGCCTCAGCTTTCCCACGGTGGTGAAGAAGGTGAGACGTGCTTAACGCGGCCCCCACGCCAACACTGTTCAAGTCGCCGCGCGGTTGCGTTCCGAGCCCGACTGGCCGTCTCCCTCGACTGCGGCGCTGGCGCGATCGACGTGCCGCAGCACCTCATCTCGGTCCGAAGGTGCAAGGTCGCTCAGCCGTGCCGTCTCTGCCAGTTTGCGGAGCTCGGAGAGCACCGCGCCACGCGTGCTGTCGGAGGTGGTAACGGGCGCGAGATGCCGGAGAGTATCGGCCATGCGAATGAGGACCGACGAATGGCGCGCGGCGGCTTGCCGGATCGGGTCGAAGGCGTCGGCGGCCAAACGGGGCGCGTCGCTCCGCTCGGCGATGACGCGCACCTTGTCGTCCTCGTCCGAGAGCACCTTCCGTTGTGACGAGCGGCCAAAGATCACCTCGAACGCCGAGCCGAGACGATCGATCACGGCAATCGCCGTATTGGGGTCATTGATGCCGGGCGACAAGGCGCGCAAGGCGATTTCCACGAGCTGACTGAGGCCGTAACGGGGATCTTGTGCCGGCGTCCGCTGGCTGCCGATGGTGAAGGCTTCCCTGATCGGTCCTTCGTGATCGTCCTCGATCGGCCGACGGGTGCGGAGCACGATGTGCTGGCCATGGCTCAGCACGTAATCCCCGGCCTGCACTCTAACCTCGATCAATCCGTCCAGCTTGGCGGCAATGCCGACGAGCGCGTCATAGTCGATCACCTGAACGTATCCGCTGTGGCCCAAGCTGAATGGGCATTGCTCGGGGAGGTTCAACTGCGGGGGAGTGGGATCCGGCGCGTCACGCTCCGGGAGCAGGTCGGCGAGATCGTGCCGCACCCCGTGGGCGACCTCATTGACGACGGTGTCGGCGATGATCGAGCGGCCGATCTTGTGGATATAAAACAGCAGCGAGAACAGGCAGACGACCGTCAGCGCGCTGGCGATGGTCACGGCCACATGTGGCACGCCCTCGATACCCAGCGTGTCGTTGAGGGTGCGCAGCACGAGGATGATGTAGAGGATGGTGCCGATGAACAGTCCAAGCACGAGCTGGATCTCGCGGTCGGACATGAAGATCGAGATCAGCCGCGGGCCGAGTTGGTTCGCGGCGAGCGTTAGGGTGACGAAGGTCAGCGACACCACGAGCGAGGTCATGGTGATCAGGCCGGAAAGCAGGCTCGAGAGCAGATCACGCGCGGTGCTGGCATCGCCGCTATAGAGCCACCAGAACTTGACGGTGCCGGTTCCCAAGAGCGCCGAGCCGTAGCGCAACACCACGAAGGCAAGCAGCGCCGCGAGCAGCGTGATCAGGGCCGGGACGATCCAGAATTGCCCGCGCAAGAGCGCCAGGATATTGCGGACGCGAGTCACCTAGAAGAAACACCGGAGCGTGCCGGATTGATCCCCGCGCCATTCTTGGGTTCCATGCGCTGAGTGTAAGCCCCTGAATGTGGTTGAGGAAAGCGCTCGGAAGGCAGAGCTTTCCCCAGCGGATGATTAGAAGGCAGAGCTTTCCCCAGCGGATGATTAGCCCGGAGGCGATTTGCTGATCCATTCGGAAAGAAAGTCATCCATCCTGCGATCATGCCAAGTGTCAGCAAATCCTCGTTCGTGAAAGCCGACATGACCGCCGCTCCGCGTCAGGACGATCTCCACATTGGGCAGACCTTGGCCCTGCAAGGCGCGATACGGCGAGGCCGGGATCCACGGGTCGTTGCACGCATGCAGCATGAGCGTTGGCACGGTGATGGCTCTGACCTTGCGGGCGCCGGCGGTCCGCTCATAATAATTCAGCGCGGTCCCGAACCCGTTGCGCGGAGCAACAAATTTGTCGTCGAACTCGAACACCGACGTCGCGTCCTGGACGAGCCGGCGCTCCCGATCCGTAAGTTGCGCCCGCGCTGACAGGACATCGCGCTTCATCCGTCTGAGCAGCAAGGTGTGATAGACGAGATTGCGCGGCGCCATGATCCGTTTGCAGGCTTCGAGCGGCTCGACAGGAGCCGAAACGGTTGCCGCGCCGACCAGCCGGTGAGGCGGCTGCAGGCGTGACAGCAGATTGAGCAAAATGTTCCCGCCGAGCGAATAGCCGACCGCGAACACGCCGTACCGTGTTTCCTCGCTCCCCAACGCGCCAATGACATCCTGAAGGTCCGATGCGCAGCCGGCGTGATAATACCCTCCCGCCACCCGCCGCGATGTTCCCGCGCCGCGGAGGTTGAGCCGCAGCACAGATCTCCCGCGCGCCAGATGGAACCGCGCCGAGTCTCGGACATAGAAGCTGTCCTCGCATCCCGTTAGCCCGTGGATAAGCATGATCAGCGGGCTCTTGGTGGGGTTGACGGGCCGCTCCAGCGTTCCTGTGAGCCGGTCGCCGCTGCCGTCCGAGGTCGGGAATTCGAGAACGGACGCATGGCTTTCAAGCGGCTGCCCACGCCACATGAGATGGTTGCGGATGGTCTGGAGGTCCCCGCCCCACCAGGGCGAGCGCTCCACGAACCCTACGCAGTGAGGTTCGACGCCTAAGGCATCTTCCGGCTTGGGTGCCATATGCCACGCAGCCCGAATTTGACGCGTCCAATCCTGTCGGGCGAGACCCGATAGGAACGCGCGAGGAGCCGGCATGGCCCCGAAGCCGGCAAGCCCAGCCTCCGATCGAAGAGGCTGGTCGGAGTGGCAGGATTTGAACCTGCGACCCCCTCGTCCCGAACGAGGTGCGCTACCAAGCTGCGCTACACTCCGGCTGGCTGAAGCGTGAGCTATATAGACAAGCGCGTCTGACCCCGCAACCGAGCCGTCACCCCGCGAGCCGGCCAAGCGTGCCCAAAGCGGCAGGGAGCTGGACCCGGCGCAGTCGCGAGACCCACATTGCCCCGGAGCCGCGATGCTGATAGGAGGGCACCCGCCCACTATATAGAGTGCGAGACATAAAAGTGCGGGCGAGCCCCCATCGCGGCTCCCTCGAGGGGTAGGCCGGACGGCGGCTCAGAACATCTGAAAGCGTGAATTGGGGCGTGGCCAAGTGGTAAGGCAACGGGTTTTGGTCCCGTGACCCCAGGTTCGAATCCTGGCGCCCCAGCCACACCAAGTTATAGTTATAGAACGATTTTCTGTCTTTCTGGGACAGGTCGAGTTCCTGGCCACATTCCGCGCTGTTTGCTCGTCCTCGGGTTCGGTTCTGAGTGGCAGAGACCCATTCCGCGCAAATTCCGGACGCGCCCGCTGAGAAAATCTCTCGGGCGGCATTTGGGGGTCAACGTTTCGGATGGTGGAGGACGGTGGACCTGTTCGGGAACCACGACTGCGCTCACCATTGAATGCGGCCGACGCGGAGCGCGGCCACTTTGTGGGGCGTTATTGCGGACCGCCCTGTGGTTTAGCGCTGCGCCCAGGGCCACTTTCCGTTGCCCCCGGCCCGACACCGGGGGGCTCTCTCTTCCAATGCCTTCGCGCCCTAGTGGATTGTGGTAGGAAGCAATCGGCTATTGGGAGGGCGGCCCAAGATGGCGCTCGAATACTTCGTACCATCCTTTCTCTACACGCTAGGCAAGGACGCTTGGGCGGCCATCAGAGGTCGGAAGCGGCACTTGACACCTGCGGAGGTGGTGCAGCTACGACAAAAATGGAAACCCATCTTCGAGCGCGAACTCGGCGAGCGCCGTCGAACCAAATTGAATGCCGATGTGATTATTCACGATGTGAAACGGCACGACCAATATCCCGAGGTTCAAGAGCACGAGAAGGGCATCTCCGCGTGGTTCAAGGTCGGCCTTATGGACACCTACCATGGAGGCATCCTCATTGGTCTCTCGTGGGACAACTTGGTCGAGCTCCCAGACGGCAAATGGCGGCTGGTTGATTATTCAGCGCACGAGAAGGGAGACCTGAAAGTCTTTCTCATCGGCAAAATCCCGTACGAGAGAATCGAGGCGGTCGATTGGGACGGCGACGAGTACTACAACACCCCGCATATCTTTTGCCACTTTGATGGCCCGCAGCGGCAGCCGTACGAGGAAGTAGTGTACAGCGAGGAGAGACACCTGAACGAACATCCGTTCTACGTGGACATCGCCACAGCGGAGGACGTTCGAAAGGCCAGCAAGAAGCACGGTATAAGCAGGTGAGCGGGTGTTGCTCGTCTGTTGAATCTCATCGGGTTCAAGAGGCGGCCAAGCGCGGCCATCTCGAGCGACATTTGGGGGTCATGGTTCGGATGGCGGGGGACGGTGGGCCTGTTCGCGAAACCGCGGCGCTCGCCTTCAATGCGACCGACGCGGACGGCGGCCACTTTATTGGGTGTGAAAACCGAGCAGCTCGCGCTGGGCGCTCCAGTCGACTGGTATTTTAAGCGCCAGTCGCATCAGCTTCTTGGCGGTGAGTTGAGGCGGATTTTTGCCGTTAACAATCGCAGTGATGATATCGGGCGCTAACGAAGAAAGGCGCAGGAGGCGAGAGACGTAGCCGGGCGTGACGTGCTCCTGGCTGGCAATAGCATGCAGAGTCAGCCCACTTTTCTGCGTCAGGCGCTCCTGGATGTCGTGAGCTCGAGCAACGATTCGTAACAGTGCGGGATCGGCTCCTGTCTGATCATCGGTGTTCTCGACTAGCATCTTCATTTCACGGCCGACGCGCTGTAGCCGCGCCCTGACCGTCAGCGTCAGAATGTCCTTAGCCTCGTTGTCGGGCGTCCTTTGTTGCGTCACAAGCTCGATCGAGCCTGACCCGAGCAGCTCGACTAGGCGAGATCGATGGATCCTGATCTCGACGCAATCGGGTCTGATGTCGACCCGGCTAATCAGCATCATCAGCATAACGCGGATCCGGTCTGGCGTAAGGGATTCGATCTCTTTCGCGATTTTGAGGCCACGAGCGATTAGCCGGGCCTGGGCATTTCCCTCAGCGTATTCACGGCGGATCGCGTCGAGGATTGCTCCCTGATCAGCGAGGAAGCTTCGAAGTTTTGTGATGACTATGGTCTCAAGATTGGCTGCCGGGATCCGCCGTCCCTTTGATCGGTCCTTGGCCGCCCCGGTGATGAGAGACGTCGATACATAGTACCGATATCGCGTGCCCTTCTTGACGGCATGGCTCGGCGTCAGTCGCTCGCCGTTCTCGTCAAAAGCGAGGCCGGCGAGGAGGCTTGGCTGTTTTGCATCCGCTCCGGTGGCGCGATCGACCCGATTTTCGACGAGGATCGCCTGAACCTGGTCCCACAGGACCTTGTCGATAATTGGCTGATGCTCTGCGGGGTATGCATTTCCCTTATGTGTGATCTCGCCGCGATAGATGCGGTTCTGCAGCATCAGATAGAGGGCCCCCCGGGACAGCTTCTGACCGCCAAAGGAAGTGCCGTCTTCCAATATCCGCCGCTTGCTCCGAATTCCGGCGGCATCAAGTTCTTCCTGCAGCACGCGCACGGATCGGAGCTCTACATATCGCCGGAAGATATGGACGACGGTGCCAGCTTCTTCCTCGTTGACGACCAACTTTCGGTTCTGCACGTCATAGCCAAGCGACGGCAAGCCGCCCATCCACATGCCCTTCTTCTTGGAAGCTGCGATCTTGTCGCGGATGCGTTCGCCGGCGACTTCCCGCTCGAATTGGGCGAAGGAGAGCAGCACGTTCAGGGTAAGCCGCCCCATCGAGGTCGTGGTGTTGAATTGCTGGGTGATCGACACGAACGAGACGCCGCGAGCGTCAAAGGCCTCCACGATCTTGGCGAAATCAAACAGCGAACGCGTCAGTCGGTCGATCTTATAAACGACAACCACGTCCACCTTGGCATCAGCGATATCGGCGAGAAGCCGTTGCAGGGCAGGGCGGTCCAATGTCCCTCCTGAGTAACCGCCGTCGTCATACAGGGCCGGCAAGACCGACCACCCTTCGTGCTTCTGGGAAAAAACAAAGGCAGCGCAGGCTTCGCGCTGCGCATCGAGTGAGTTGAAGGCTTGCTCAAGGCCCTCCTCGGAGGATTTGCGCGTGTAAATCGCGCATCGCATCTTGCTGGTAGGCGGTCTAGACGCCTTTGACGACTTAGCCAGTATCGCCTCCGTCGCGCTCACGCGGCGCGGCTGCGCGCATAAGTCCGAAGAAGCGAGGGCCTGACCAATGGGCACCAGTGATCTTTTTGGCGATTTTGGTAAGCGACGGATGGGCCGTGCCGGCATACTCGAATCCGTCTTCCGTTACCGTGACAGTATGGGTGCGTCCGTGCCATTCGCGTACCAGCCGGGCGCCCGGCTTCAGGCTGAGACCTGGATCAGGAGCGACTCGGCCTTCGGTTCGGAACATCTTCGCCAGAGTCTTCAGCTTGCGCCGCGTAGATTTGCCGAGCCCGCCATGTTGAATTTCCTGGAGCCGGTAGCCGACTCCTCGGATCAGCAGGTCACGACTGATCCTTGGCGGCTCGCTCCGATAAAGCCGTCGCCATTCGCGGCGAAGCTCATCGAGGCTGGTGTCGTCCAGGGCGTGGGGCGGCCGTGGCGAGGGGCAATTCGCATCGGCGCTGGACTTCGCCGGCACAGCGCCCGGTAGATCGGTGACCGGGGATTTCCACCGTTGACCTCCTGATCCGATGCCCACAATCGGGCCCTTGCACCACCACAAGCCCGGAACTGAAACCGGGCGTTTAGCGTGCTCGGAACAGAGGTCAATCTGTCTGTCCGTCTCCACCACAGATGCTTCCTTTGCAGGGGAAGTCCAGTGGAATGTCTCTGCCTTTGTGGGGACAGACCTCGCTGAAAGCAAACGCATTTCCGCTCTTGGGGGTGAAGCGGACGTTCTTCCTTCACGCTCTTATGTCCGCCAATGACCCCAAGCGGACATTCGTACTCCACGGTGGCGAGCACAACCGGGGTCACTGGCCGGGCTTCGCCTCCGCTTCGAGCACACCCGACTTAGTGACACCATCCATCAGCTTCGCGACGTCCTCATCGCGCATGTTCCACAGGTGATACCACGCCTCGAAGCTTTGGGCCGTCCAGCCGGGGACATCCGCGAGCAACTTGCGCCAGTTTTCCTGCGCTTCCTGCTTGCGGCCGAGCTGGCCATACACAGGGATGTATTCGATGTAGGCGTGAATCGCTTGTTGGTCCGGGTGCAAGCGGCGAAACTCGAGCGCGCGTTCGTAGTCGCCCTTCAAATAATGATAGTAGAAGAGCGTATGGTGATACCACCCAATCGCAGCATCAGCGTTGAGCGCGTTTGCCTTTTCCGCCAATGCCACGCCGCGTTCCCATTGTCCCGAGTCAGCGATCATGCAGGCAAGAGTAGCCAAGATCTCGGCGTCATAGGGCGCAAGCTCGATCGCCTGCTGGGCCTCGCGCTCGAACAGATCGAGCCGCTTGGTGAAAAAGTAGGCTGAGGCGGCCACCATGTGCGCCCGTGCATCGGCGGGGTCGAGTTGAACCGCCTTGGCCGCTTGCGCCGTGATCTCTTGCGGCGGCTCTGGTGGGTCATCGAAGCGGAACACCCAGCCAATGACGGCGAGATAGGCGAGCTCGCGGCGCGCCCTTGTGTTCGAAGCATCGAGAGCGATCGCTTGGCGCAACAATCCTTTCGCCGCGCTGAAGGTTTCGTGGCTCCACTCCGGCCGCATCACATCTTGGGCGCGCAGAACGAGGTCGTAGGCCTGAATTTCGCGTGGGTTCTTGCGGGTGGCTGACTTGGACTCCGTAATCTCGATGACGCCGTAGTTGCCGGCGATCTTGGCGACGATCTGACTGACGATCTCATCCTGAACGAGGAAGATGTCAGCCATCTCGCGATCGAACCGGTCGGCCCAAATATGTGCGCCGGTTTGGGTGTCGATGAGCTGCGCCATCACGCGGACGCGGTCGTCGGTGCGCCCGATGCTGCCCTCGAGCACATAGCGCGCGCCGAGCTCAAGTCCGAACTTTGGGACGTCAACGGCCTTCCCCTTGTATTGAAAAGTGGTGTTGCGCGCGAGCACACGAAGGTCGCGCGACGCCCGCGACAGCTCGGTCATGAGGTCCTCGGTCAGGCCGTCGCTGAAATACTCTTGTTTCGGGTCGCCGCTCAAATTGACGAAGGGAAGAACCGCGATCGCCGGGCCTTCGGGCACGCCGAGGACTGGATGCTCGGCCGCGCCTTCGGGTGCGGGCCCCCAAAGGTCGCGGGTGAGCCACGCGCCTACGGCGCCCAGCACCAGGATTAGCGCCAAGACCGGCACGGCTGTTTGCCAGCGCATGCGGCGCTTCGAAACACTCTTGACCTGCTGCTCGCCCTCCCGGAATTCAATTAGGGGTGCATACGTGCCCTTCGGTAGGTCGATGTGAATGGCATCGCTTTGGCCCTCGGTCCCGTAGTATTCGCGAAGCTTCTCACGCAGACGGGCCGCCTCAATCCGCACTAGGGGGTCGGTGATGGGGTGCCTTTAGCCGCTCACCTCGCCCGGCAAGAGCTCCATTGACGAGGTACTCCAGGAACCGCTGCCGGCGTTTTGACTGGTGGAACGGGTGACCCGGCTGAGGTGCGTGGTTCGAATATGGCTCGCGGCAAAACAGTCATGGGATCGGATAGAAGAAAATAAGGACCGGCAATCAACCGCCGAATACGATCTTGCCGTAAATGGCTACATCGACCGGTGCCCGCCAAATCGCGTTGGCGAGGAGCAGACCTGCGCCGTGGGATTTTGTGAGGAGGTCGGGGCTTCTTTCCTCTCGAACAAAACTCAGAACCGGTCACTCCAAGGATGCTGTTCGGGCCAGGCCTCTGGATGCGTTCTCAGAAAATGGTGGAGCACGTGGAGAAGGGTCAGAACATGCTCTTTGTCGTCACGCGCTTGGGCGGCGCGAATGTCATCAACGATCATGTCGCGGATTTTTTCCGTGCCGTGCTCTTGGTTCGTTAGATATTCAGCAAACGCGGCAGCAGCGATCTCGGCATCACCAAAGGAACCGAAGAGGCCCCGTTCCCCCCCGTACGGGGCTTCTTCATACCTATTGTGCGGCGCACAATGGGCTTGACATAAATGGTGCAGCGCAATATATTATGGCTTCCCAGCGCTTCCGTGACCCCCCGTTTTGAAAGGACCCCCGAGATGGCCGAGATGTTTGAGCCGATGCAGAAAGCGACTGAAGACTTCCAGAAGATGGGCAAAGACAATTACGAATCCGTGCTTCGCTCCTATGGCGAGCTGAACAAGGGCTTCCAGGCTATCGCTGCGCGGTGGACCGCGTTTTCCAAGGATGCTTTTGAGGATGCGACCCGCACCTTCGAGAAGCTGGTCGGCGTGAAGTCGTTTGAGCAGGCCGTCGAGATTCAGTCCGCCTACGCCAAGCGCGCCTATGACAGCTGGGTCGCCGAGGCGACAAAGATCGGCGAGATGTACACCAACGTCGCGCGCGAGGCCTACAAGCCCGTTGAGAAAGCAATGACGAAGAAAGCTGCCTAAGCCCTCCTTCCTTCGTCATCAAAAAAGACCCGGCAGGATCAAACCTCCGGGTCTTTTACGGCTGCTAAGCCTGTCCACATCCTTCCGATGTCAACCGAAGGTGCTCCCATAAAATGCATGAGCATCTTCGAGACCGATGAGCATCTTCGGGCGTCGGACCATTACGTCGTAGCCGCAGACCACCGTCGCCGAAGCAGTTAAGCGGTGCCCAGGTAGGGTCATCGTCCTTCTGGCAGAAGTCGAGGGTCCTGGCGGACAGCCGGAGGTGAAGCCAACACACACGTCCGCTTTAGAGGAGTTCGCGGACTTCATGTGCGCGTGCCCTGGGCTAGTACAACAATCTCGGCGACCCCTATGTCGGTACGGAATTCTCTCACTCCATGGCGGCGTCAATTAGCTGACATTGACGCTGGCGCTGCTCATGTCCGCTCTTGGTGGGTAAAGCGGACATCCCTAATCCGCGCTCTAATGTCCGCGAATGACCCTAAGTGGACTCGGATGCATTCCACTGGAATATGCGGCGTCCTCTACCAGCGGAGCGCGATCCCCGCCACTGGACCATGCTGCACAAGGTCTACGCCATTTTCACCGAAGCGCCCGTTCTCTCTGTAATCCACGGCAAGCGCGCGATAACCGACCACAGTGTGGAGCGGTGTGCCAAAACAATTGACGTCGAAGCCGTAGGTCGCAATCGCCTGCCATGAGAAGTCGCTGCCGGCGCCAAAGCCGCCGACATCGCCTTCAAGCGCGAACTCGGCTCCTGAAGCCGTTTGATGCCTTAGCCGAGCGCCGACAACCGGATCAACCCATTCGAGCGTTCCCGAATGAGCGACGGCGATCGATTTCGAGTGCTCAAGCACGAGTCCTAATTTTTGAATGTCAGCCGTCAATGTGCCGGTGGCATTGAGCGAGACATCAACCTCTTCGCTCCAATAACGGGCGCTGCCCTGAAGATCCAAGGCGGTGTAGGCCCCGTCACGTCCCTGCCATTTAGCAATTTGATAGAACGCGCCGGATTGGATGATGGTCGATTGGTAGCCGAGCTGGGCCTTGGCCTTGAGAACTACGTGCACATTGGGCAGCTTGGGGAACGGATTGCCCGAGGTCGATCTGTGAGCGTCGAAGCTCAGATCCTGCCATACGACATCGGTGAAGAACGAGAACGGACCCTTTCGTGCCTCAAAATACCCCATCAATGCCATGATGGAATCGCTCTTCTCGACGATATCGGAGAAGCTGGCATCGATATCGACGCTACGGCCTCGCGCGGTGGCGTTGCCATTAACGCCTATTAGCCAGCCATAGGGCGTGAAACTGAACTGCCACTGGCTCGGTGATGGAAGTGGCTTCCGCGCCATGTCCCTTGGCGTCCCGGAATAGAGATCGGCACTGGCGGCGGGCGTAACGTTCACGAGCAATCCGCACAGCACGACTGACCAACCGGCGAAAGAATTGGCAAATTGCGCCACAGGGGCCCCCAGCTTCTCAACATTTCAATAGCTTAGCTCAATCGTAATTGCTTATTTCGACCAATCGTTCCGCTCCACCGTCGAATGTCGCCTGCCGTTACTGATTCGCCACACGCACGCATGTATCGGCCCCGTTGCCCGGGCGCTTCTACTATTCTGCAATGGTCTGGCGCGGAATAGCCTCGTAGGGATCGGCTTTTCCGTGGACGCCGGACTCTACGTAGCCCGTTACCTCGGGCGTCCTCGCCTTTGTGCCGGGCATGATCTCGAAGCGCGGGTCGAACTCGGCCATAGTGGACGCGAGCTGTGTCAAGATGCTTGCGTCGCCTTGCACCTTCGCTGTTCCGTCCGCGATCTGCGCTTCGAGCGTCTTCGCACCCATCATCGTCTGCTCCAGATCCGAGCGGTTGATGGTGAGGGTCAGATCGGGCTTGTCGGCAAGAAAGCCCTTGATGTTGGTGAGCGTGGCGTTTTCCAGTTCGACCAGGAACTTCTCACCGTTGTCCGGCGTGATCAGGTTTATCGTGAACCGCATGCCCTCGGCCTTGCGGGCGTCCATGCGAATGCCGAGGAAGTTGAGGAATAGCTCGGTGGACATCGCCCGGATCACGTCGGGGCTGCTGGAGTCGACGGTTTCACCTTGCGGAATTCCCGACCTAAGTTCATAGGCGGCAGCGAGGTAGCTGTTTCGCAAGCCTGGGTTTTCCTGCTGGTATCCAAGCTGCTCGAAGACATCCGCCAGCAGATCTTTCGCAGTCTCGTTGTCCGGCTCGGCCTGCACCAGCTTATTCACGATCTCCGTGGCGAGGAGGTACTTGCCCTCGTCATGCAGTTCTCGACCGCGGGCGAGGATCTTATCCGCGCCGCCCATCATCTCCACGTAGAGGGGTGCGGAATCGCTCGGCGATAAGGGAATGAGGGTGGTCGGGTTGCAATCCCAAAATCCGAGGTAACGCTGGATAACGCCACGACTGTTATGCTGCGGAGACCCGTGATAGCCCCGGCAGAACCACTTGTCCTGTAGGCCCTTCGGTACCTCATAGACATTGTGGATCTCGTTGATGGTCACGCCCTGGTTAGCAAGATGCAGCACCTGGTTGTTCATGTTGGCGTAGAGATCGCGCTGGCCGCGGAGCACTTCTTGGACGCGGTCGTTACCCCAGCGGGGCCAGTGATGCGAGGCGAACATCACCTCAGCCTCCAGCCCGAATCGGTAGAGCGCCTCCCCAATATATTTTGACCACGCCAGGGGATCGCGAACTTGGGCGCCTCGCAGCGTGTAAATGTTGTGGAGCGTTGAGGTGACGTTCTCGGCCATCCACAGCGCCTTCAGGTCGGGAATGTAGGTGTTCATCTCCCGAGGTGCCTCGGTGTTTGGGGTGTTTTGGAACACCATCGTCACACCATCGACCTCGAATTCCTCGATGGGTTCCGCGACTAAGCGGTTGGGGGCGATCAGCCCCGTGGCGCCGGCCGATACGGCCTGGCCGAGACCCTGACCGACATAACCTTGCGGACTGGCGGGAAGCAGGAGGCCATACTGATAAAACAGCCGCCGGTTCATGGCGTTGCCGGCATAGACGTTTTCCGAAACCGTGAAGTCCATGAAGTCGATGGGAGCGATGACGGAGACCTTCCCCGATTTCAAGTCTGCTTCGTCGACGATGCCGCGCACGCCGCCCCAATGGTCGCCGTGCGTGTGGGAATAGATCACGGCCGAGACAGGAAGGCCCTCACCGACATGCTCCTGGAACAGCTTCCACGCCGCGCGAACCACTTCCGCGGTTACCAAAGGGTCAAAGACGATCCAGCCGGTTTTGCCCCGGACGAAGGAGATGTCGGACAGGTCAAAGCCGCGGACCTGGTAAATCCCTGGGATGACCTCGTAGAGCCCGTAATTGTTGTTCAATCGAGACTGGCGCACCAGTGAGGGATGGATGCTGTCAAACTCCTCCTGCGCGTCCAGAAACTGGAACCGCTCCATGTCCCAGGCAACATGACCCGCATCAGCCATGATCTTGAGATCTTTCATAGGAGCAATCAGCCCCTTCTTCTGCTCCTCGAAATCTCGCTTGTCGCCGAACGGCAGGTTCGCCTTGGCCTTCTTCAACACGTCCAACGTGAATTTCGAAGGAGCCTTCCCCTTGGGGTGGAAATGGCCCTGCATAGGGTCGATTTGTTGAGCGCGCGCCGGGCTCGCTTCAAAGGCAAAATTGTCGGCCAGGGCGAAGGCGGCGGCCGCAGCTGGAACGGACTTCATGAACTGTCGTCTGGTTGTCATCGCCTACTACTCCTGCGTTCACGGCCTGGGAGTAGGCTGTCAGGGGTGCCTATCTGCGTTGATCCACGTCAAGGTCCGCCTTGACCCGAACACTAATTTGAGACGCAGGATGGAGGACCCAAAGCCGACGGCAGGAAAAGACCTCCACCCCGTCGCAAACTGGAAAATCGCACGGGGAGGTCAAAACCCCAATTCAAGGGAGACGTTTGGATGATCAAACTTGCAGCCTTGTCGGCCTTGATGAGGAGGCGCTCAATGGTGTCAACGCACCCCCGCAAATATCTATTTGGACTTTTGGGAGTTGCTACACTGGCGTTCGCAGCGCTGCTTATTCCGCACTCGGCTAACTCGACGCCATTGGTGATCAGCAAAACATTGGGGCCTACTAGCCTCGTGAAAGAAGCCAGAGTCGTCGTCTCCGTGGGCCGGCGCCATCGGCATCGCCACTGGCGTTGCTGGTGGCATCGTGGTCGTCGCGTATGCGGGTGGCGGCACTGGTAACTCATCCGTTGCTGCACCCTCTGCAGCACTGGACGCCGGAATCCTCCCACCGTCTCCAGATCGCCAACCAGGAGAAGATCATGTTCAAAGCGGTCATCGTTTCTCTAGTCGTGCTGCCATTGAGCGTTAACTGCGTTCTCGCACAGACGAACAGCATGACATCCGGTCGCCCCTCTGCTGTTCTAAATCCTGAGCAGTGTGAAGCGATTTGGAATAATGCTGTTCCATCGGGTGACTTGCTGGCTGAAATCAGCCGCGGCGCCGTTCATCGTCAACTTCAAGCAGGTTGACAAAGATGGGAGCGGGGACATCTCGAAGGCTGAGTTCCAAGACGCCTGCGCCAAGGGGCTTGTGAAGAATATCGAAAACTAGCCAGCTACCCGGGAGCGTCGGCGTCCGGCGCTCCCCTTTACTCCTCCGCTTCCGCTCAATCTGGTGACGAAGTGATCGGAGCGGCAGGGTTTGGATCGGCTATCCTGGTAGAGGTGTTTTCGCGACGCGAAATCACGGTCGAATGCTCTTTTTTATTGTCCCGTCGGAAGCCTCGAGAGGAGACTCTCGGGGCCTTCGATTTTGCGGTACCCAGTGTACAGGCGGCGTTGAACCTTTTGCCGTCGAATGTCTTCAATTGGCACATAGCGGACGTCGATTTCGACGCGAAGCATGCCTGCTCTTAAGGGTAAGCAGACGTCGCCAATTTGCTCGTCGATGTCTGCTACTGGCACTTAGCTGACGTGGATTTGGAGGCAGAGCATGTCTGATCTGCCTCGCTTTTCAGACGTCAATCTGCTCGGCTACGGCAAGCGCGTCATCGACCTCGATTCCGAGATAGCGGACCGTGCTCTCGATCTTTGTGTGACCCAGCAGGAGCTGAACAGCTCGAAGATTTCCTGTTTTCTTATAGATCAGGGTGGCCTTGGTCCTGCGGAGTGAATGCGTGCCATAGAAGCATGGATCAAGGCCGACCATTGCGAGCCACCCCGCTAACAGTATCCTCAGGCCAACAACGTCACATCCACGAAGTTTGCTGTCGATGGCTAGGTTAAACAGCGCGAGATCCCTGAAACTTCTCAATAATTGGAGCCTGGTTCTCACCGCCCAGACATGTTTCGGGCGAAGAGGCGGCTTGGCTCCGGTGAGCTTGCCCTTGTTCCAAGGTTGAGTGACGCGGCTGTCAGGTTCACTGTGAACATGCATATCCATTTAGGCTTTTCCTTTTCTGTGGGAGGAGAAGCTTGCGCGAGCTTGGTCGGGGGGTGTCCTACGTCCACTTATTGACCGAAGCCGATCATGCAAGGCGAACTTACTGGAGTGCCATGCCGCCGAATGACCCTTAGCGGACGCGTGCCATCACTATGAAATTCTTATAAAGCCGCGCCCCGCTCCCCCTCGAAAACATACGCTCCTCCGAATTACCTCCTTGCCCGAGCGCATAGGGCCGACGTGTTCACGGCCCTTGCTTGCGCCATGCGTAATCCTGAGGAGCCGCACATGCTCGACCTCGTTT
Source organism: uncultured Alphaproteobacteria bacterium (assembly GCA_963732955.1). GTDB lineage: Bacteria > Pseudomonadota > Alphaproteobacteria > Rhizobiales > Methyloligellaceae > Methyloceanibacter. Next base: position 614,174 of record CAVTBH010000003.1, on the reverse strand, counting down.
TCCTAGCCATTGGTCTTGGTTTTTTCGAGCTGGCGATCGCCTACGCCTACGCCTGCGACCGCCTCTAGGAGGAGGCCGTGGCCTTCGACTACTGGCTCGCCGGCATCGTCACCGCAGGCCTGCTCGCTTATCTCACCTACGCTCTGCTTAGGCCTGAGAAGTTCTAGGACGGTCCCTATGACCATCAACGGTTGGGTTCAGATCGCAATTTACTTTGTCCTTCTCACCGCGCTCGTCGTGCCGCTCGGCCGCTACATGGCGCGCGTGTTCGAGGGCGAGAGAACATTCCTGACGCCGGTCCTCGGTCCGGTCGAGCGTAGACTCTATCGCATCTCCGGTATCGACGAGACGCGCGAGCAGAACTGGATCACTTATACGGTGGCCATGCTGCTGTTCAATGCTGCGGGCTTCGCGCTGCTTTATGCCCTGTTGCGCCTTCAGGCCTGGCTCCCCTTCAATCCCGCCGGCATGTCCGCGGTGGCGCCTGACCTCTCCTTCAATACCGCGGTCAGCTTCGCCAGCAACACCAACTGGCAGAACTACGGCGGCGAGAGCACGCTCAGCTACCTCACGCAGATGGTTGAACTCACTACCCAGAACTTCGTCTCGGCGGCGACCGGCATCGCCCTTGCCGTCGCGCTGATCCGCGCTTCCGCCCGTGCTTCGGCAAAGACCGTCGGCAATTTTTGGGTCGATTTGACCCGCACCACGCTTTACGTGTTGCTGCCGCTTTCGATCGTCGCCGCTTTGATCCTCATTTGGCAGGGCGTGCCGCAGGACCTTGGCCCCTATATCCATGCGACCACGCTCGAGGGCGCCAAGCAGACATTGAGCCAGGGGCCTGCCGCCTCGCAAATCGCGATCAAGCAGCTCGGTACCAATGGCGGCGGATTCTGGAATGCCAACTCCTCGGTGCCCTACGAGAACCCGACGCCGCTCAGCAATTTCCTCGAGCTGATCTACATCCTGCTCATTTCGGCGGCGTTGACCCACACTTTCGGGCGCATGGTCAAGGACGAGCGGCAAGGCTGGGCCCTTTACGCCGCTATGTCGGTCATCTTCCTCGCGCTTGTCGCATGCTCCTATTGGGCAGAGGGCTCTGGCAATCCGCAGTTCGCCGCGCTCGGGCTCGATCCCGCCAACTGGGAAGGCAAGGAGGTTCGCTTCGGCATCGCCAATTCGAGCCTGTGGGAGGTGGCGACCACCGCCGCGTCCAACGGCTCGGTCAATTCCATGCACGATAGCTTCACGCCGCTTGGCGGCATGATGGCGCTCGTCATGATGCAGCTTGGCGAGGTCATCTATGGCGGCGTCGGCTCAGGCCTCTACGGCATGCTGCTGTTCGTCATCGTCGCCGTGTTCATCGCGGGCTTGATGGTCGGCCGTACTCCCGAATATCTCGGCAAGAAGATCGAGGCGAAGGAGGTCAAGATGGCCATGCTCGCGATCCTGATCCTGCCTCTTACAATGCTGGCCTTGACTGCAATCTCGGTGGTGGCGCCGTTCGGCGTATCGAGCATGGCGAACGCCGGTCCGCATGGCTTCAGCGAGGCGCTTTATCTCTTCACCTCAAGCGCTGCCAACAACGGCTCGGCCTTCGCCGGCATTACCGGCAACACGCTCTGGTACAACACGACCGGCGGCATCGCCATGCTGATCGGCCGCTATTTCGTCATCGTGCCGATGATGGCGGTGGCGGGCTCGCTTGTCGCCAAAAAGATCGTGCCAGCCTCGGCCGGCACCTTTCCGACCCATGGCGCCCTGTTCATCGGCCTCCTCGTCGGGGTGATCTTGATCCTCGGCGGCCTCACCTTCTTCCCGGCGCTCGCGCTCGGCCCCATCGCCGAGCATTTCGCCATGGAAGCCGGCCAATTGTTCTGAACCAAGAGCGGCAAAATGGAAACATCACACCTCCGCAAACGCGTGCCGGTCGCGGCGCTGACCGATCCCACGCTCGTGTGGCCCGCGCTCGGCTCGGCCTTCGGCAAGCTCGATCCGCGCCGCATGGTCAAGAACCCGGTCATGTTCGTGGTCGAGGTCGTTGCGGCGCTCACCACGGTCATCTTCGTTCGTGAATGGTCGGGCGGCGGCGATCATCTTCATTTTACCTTTCAGATCATCGTCTGGCTGTGGTTCACGGTACTTTTCGCCGATTTCGCCGAGGCCATGGCCGAAGGGCGCGGCAAGGCGCAAGCCGCGAGTTTGAGGCAGACCCGTGAGGAGACCGAGGCTAACCTTATTGTCGACGAAAAGACCGTTTCGTCGTTCCGGCACCGGCCGGCGAGCTTGGGCCGGGGCAGATCGTTCTGGTCGAGGCGGGCGATTTAATCCCCTCGGATGGTGAGGTGATCGAGGGCGTTGCCTCCGTCAACGAGGCGGCGATCACGGGGAAATCCGCGCCGGTCATTCGTGAAGCCGGCGGCGACCGCTCTGCGGTTACGGGCGGACGCTGGTATTCTCCGATTGGCTCAAGGTGCGGATTACCGCCGCGCAAGGCTCGACCTTTCTTGACCGCATGATTTCGCTGGTCGAGGGGGCCGGAGCGGCAGAAGACGCCGAACGAGATCGCGCTCAATATCCTGCTCGCGGGCATGACCCTGATCTTCGTGTTCGCCACCGCGACCATACCGAGCTTTGCGACCTATGCTGGCGGCACGTTTCCATGGTCGTGGTCGTGGCACTCTTCGTCACCCTCATTCCCACCACCATCGGCGCACTCCTATCCGCGATCGGTATTGCCGGCATGGACCGCCTGGTCCGTTTCAACGTGCTCGCCATGTCTGGCCGTGCGGTCGAGGCCTCAGGCGACGTCGATACACTCCTGCTCGACAAGACCGGCACGATCACGCTTGGCAACCGCCAAGCCACCGACTTCATGCCAATCGCGGGGTCACCGAGAAGGAACTCGCCGACGCAGCTCAACTCTCTTCGCTTGCCGATGAGACGCCTGAAGGACGGTCCATCGTCGTGCTCGCCAAGGAGAAGTACGGCATTCGCGGCCGTGACATCCACGAGCTCGGCGCCAAATTCATTCCATTCACGGCACAGATGCGCATGAGCGGCGTCGAGATCAACGGCTCATGGATCCGCAAGGGCGCGATCGACGCGATCCTCGATCATCTCAGCTCAACCAAGACCGCCAGTGCTGGCGCGGCCGCCATGCGCAAGTCTTCGCTCAGCGCCGAACTTGTGCGCGAGGTCAACGGAATTGCAGAGGACGTGGCCAAGTCCGGTGGCACGCCCCTTGCCGTCGCCAAGGACGGAAGGCTGCTCGGCATCGTCCACCTCAAGGATATCGTTAAGGGTGGCATTCGCGAGCGCTTCGCCGAGCTTCGCCGCATGGGCATCCGCACCGTCATGATCACCGGCGACAACCCCATGACCGCGGCGGCGATCGCAGCGGAAGCCGGGGTCGACGACTTTCTGGCGCAAGCAACGCCGGAGGAGAAGCTCAAGCTGATCCGCGCCGAGCAGGCAAAGGGAAGCTCGTCGCCATGTGCGGCGACGGCACCAACGACGCCCCGGCACTCGCTCAGGCCGACGTTGGCGTCGCCATGAATGCCGGCACTCAGGCCGCACGCGAGGCGGGTAACATGGTTGATCTCGATTCCAATCCGACCAAGCTCATCGAGATCGTCGAGATCGGCAAGCAGCTCCTGATGACGCGGGGGGCCCTGACGACCTTCTCGATTGCCAACGACGTCGCCAAATATTTCGCCATCATCCCGGCGTTGTTCGTGGCCTTCTACCCGCAGCTGCAGGCGCTCAACGTCATGCATCTGGCCACGCCGCAAAGCGCCATCCTTTCCGCGGTCGTCTTCAATGCGCTCATTATCGTTGCGCTCGTTCCACTCGCGCTGAAAGGCGTCGCCTACCGCCCCGTCGGCGCAGGCCCTCTGCTCCGCCGCAACCTGCTCATCTACGGACTGGGCGGTCTTGTCATTCCCTTTGTCGGCATCAAGGCCATCGACCTCTTGGTCAGTGCCCTGCACCTCGCTTGAGGAGAGCGCTCATGCTGAAGGAACTCCGGCCAGCCATCGTTTTGCTGCTCGCTTTCACAGTGCTCACCGGGCTCGTCTATCCCCTCGTCGTCACCGCAATCGCCAGTGTCGCTTTTCCGTATCAGGCGCATGGCAGCCTGATCGAGAAAGACGGCAAGGTGGTCGGCTCTGCCCTGATCGGGCAGGCGTTCACCTCCGATCGCTATTTCCATGGCCGGCCTTCGGCGACCGTGGGCCCCGATCCGGCCGACCCGTCCAAGACAATTCCGGTGCCTTACAACGCCGCCAATTCCGGTGGCTCCAACCTTGGCCCAACCAGCAAGGCACTGATCGCCCGCGTTGCGGGAGATGTTGAGAAGCTGAGGACGGAGAATCCCTCAGACCGGGTCCCTACCGATCTGGTAACCACGTCGGGAAGCGGTCTCGATCCGGACATCACGCCCGAGGCCGCCTATTTCCAGGCGCCGCGCATTGCGAAGGCGCGAGACATGGCAGAAAATACCGTCCGCCAGCTCGTTGCCGAACACGTTCAGGGCCGCAGCTTTGGCATTATCGGCGAGCCGCGCGTCAATGTGCTTGCGCTCAATCTCGCTCTCGATGGCGTCGGAACGCATTAAGGCGCGGAGAAGAACCGCGTAAGACCCCATGGCAGATCAGAAGCGTGAGCCGGACCAGCGTCCTTCGCCGGAGGCCCTGCTCGAGAAAGCGAAAAAGGAGGAGAGCCGCGCCGGGCGGTTGAAGATCTTTATTGGCGCTGCGCCGGGCGTCGGCAAGACCTATGAGATGCTCCAGGAGGCCCGCGCCAGGCTGAAAGAGGGCATCGACGTTGTCGTCGGCGTGGCCGAGACCCATGGCAGGAAGGAGACCGAGGCCTTGCTCGATGGGCTCGAGGTCATGCCCCGCCGCATGATCAAGTATAAGGATCAGAAGCTCGAGGAGATGGACCTCGACGCGTTGATCGCGCGCCGTCCCGGCCTCGCCCTTGTCGATGAACTCGCCCACACCAATGTCCCCGGCAGCCGTCATCCCAAGCGCTACCTCGATGTCGAGGAGCTCCTGACCAAGGGTATCGACGTCTATACGACCCTTAACATCCAGCACATCGAGAGCCTGAACGACGTCGTGGCGCAGATCACCGGTGTCCGTGTGCGGGAGACGCTTCCCGACTCGATCCTCGATCGCGCCGACGCGATCGAGCTTGTCGATCTCACCCCGGATGACCTGATCCAGCGGCTGAAGGAAGGCAAGGTCTACGTTCCGAAGCAGGCCGAACGGGCGCTGGAGCATTTCTTCTCTCCCGCCAACCTCACGGCGTTGCGCGAGCTCGCGCTCCGCCGCACGGCCGAGCGGGTCGACGAGCAGCTGCTCGAGGAGATGCAGGCGCGCGCCATTGCAGGGCCTTGGCCCGCGGGCGAGCGATTCTTGGTCTGTATCAACGAGGATCCCCGCGCGGCGGGTCTCGTGCGCTACACCAAGCGTCTCGCCGATCGCCTGCACGGATCCTGGACCGCGCTCTACGTCGAGACCAAGCGCAACCTCCAGCTCTCGGAAGAGGAACGCGATCGCATCGCCGACACGCTAAGGCTTGCCCAGGCCCTTGGCGGCGATCCGGTGACCATTCCCAGTGGCGACCGCCGCATCGCCGACGACGTGATCGGCTATGCGCAAGCGAACAACATCACGCAGATCGTTGTCGGCAAGTCCATGCGGTCGCGCTGGTTCGAGCTCATGCATGGCTCGGTGGTTCGCGACCTCCTGCGCCGCTGCGGCAACATCAGCGTGCATGCGATTGCGGGCGACGTGCTCGATGCGGAAGCCATCCCGAGGAAGACGGTTCGGACCGCCGATAGCGTCGAACCTTTCGACGCGCGGCCTTATGGCTACGCCTTGCTCACGGTGGGCGCTGCTACAGTCGTGAGCACGCTGCTCTGGCCATGGATCGGGACCGAGAACACTGATCTCGTCTATCTCACGGCCGTGGTCGGTGTCGCCGTGCGCTTCGGTTTGTGGCCTTCGTTGGTCGCCAGCGTGGCATCGGCGCTTTGCTACAACTTCTTTTTCACCGAGCCCTATCACACCTTCGTCATCGCCGATCCCAAGAGCGTCATCGCGGTGGTGTTCTTCATGATCGTGGCGATCATCGTCTCCAACGTCGCGGCCCGGGCGCGGACGCTCGCGATCTCCGCCATGGCCCGCGCCCGCACCACCGAGTCGCTCTATGCGTTCAGCCGGAAATTGTCCGGGGCCGGCACCCTCGACGACGTGCTTTGGGCGAGCGCGTATCAGGCCGCATTGATGCTCAAGGTTCGGGTCGTGTTGCTGCTGCCGGAACGCGGCAGCCTTGCCGTCAAGTCCGGATATCCACCTGAAGACATTCTCGATGACTCAGATCTAGCCGCGGCAAAGTGGGCGTGGGACCACAAGCGTCCGGCGGGGCGGAGCTCCGATACGCTGCCGGGCGCGAAGTGGCTGTTCCTGCCCATGCGCACGGGCCGCGGCCTCGTCGGCGTGGTCGGTATTGACAGCGACAAGACCGGCCCGTTGCTCACGCCGGACCAGCGCCGTCTGCTCGATGCGCTGATCGATCAGGCCGCCCTTGCCATCGAGCGCGTCCACCTTGTCGACGATCTCGACCAGGCCAAGCGAAGAGAAGAGGCCGACCGCCTCCGCGCTGCCTTGCTCACCTCGATCTCGCACGATTTGAAGACGCCGCTTGCTGGGATCATTGGCGCCGCCGGAACGCTCAAGGTTCTTTCCGGCAATTTGGACGACGCTGCCAAGGCAGATCTGCTCGCAACCGTTGTCGATGAGGCGGAGCGGCTCAATCGCTTTATTGCCAACCTGCTGGACATGACCAAGCTCGAGTCGGGGGCCATCAAGCCCAACACGGCGCTGCAGGACCTAAACGAGATCGTCGGCACGGCGCTTCAGCGCGCACGGAAGATTCTCGGCCAGCATCGTCTCGAGATCGCGCTCGAAGCTGACCTGCCCATGCTCGAGCTCGATGCCGTGCTGTTCGAGCAGGTGCTGTTCAACCTGCTCGACAACGCAGCCAAGTACGCGCCGCCGACCTCGACCGTTCGTGTCCAGAGTTGGCGGCAAGACGGCGCCGTCAAGCTCCAGATCATCGACGAGGGCAGCGGCATTCCCGCGGAGGACGTCGAGCGCATATTCGACAAGTTCCACCGCGCCCAGAAAGGCGATCAGGTGCGCGCCGGCACCGGTCTCGGGCTTGCCATTTCCCGAGGCTTCATCGAAGCCATGGGCGGCGAGATCGGCGCGGCGAACCGCGAGGATCGGCCGGGCGCGGTGTTCACGATCACCGTTCCCGTTCCCGCACCGACCACGCGGCTGGAGACTGCCGCATGACGGCCGCACCGATCAAAGTTCTCGTCGTCGATGATGAGCCGCCAATCCGCAAGCTGTTGCGCATGGGATTGGGCACGCAAGGCTATCAAACGCTCGACGCACCAAACGCCAAAGCCGCGCTCGAGCTTTTGGCGAGCAAGCCGGATCTCGTCATCCTCGATCTCGGCCTTCCCGACATGCAGGGGCTTGAGCTGCTGCGCCAAATTCGCGCGCGAACGGAGACCGTCCCGATCGTCGTGCTGTCGAGCCGCGGCGACGAAGATGCGAAGGTGGCGGCGCTAGATCAAGGCGCCGATGATTACGTCACCAAGCCTTTCGGGATGGAGGAGCTGCTCGCCCGCATCAGGACGGCGCTGAGGCATCAACTGCAGGTCCATGGCGAGCGGCCAATCTTTGCGCTTGGCGATCTGTCGGTGGATCTTGTGCGGCGCATCGTCAAAGTGCGCGGCAGGGAAGTGAAGCTGTCGCCCAAGGAATACGAGTTGTTGCGGGTCTTGGTGCAGAACGCCGGAAAGGTGCTGACACACAAATTTCTCCTTAAGGAGCTGTGGGCCTCGCCGATCGACCCGCAGTATCTTCGCGTCTATGTGCGCCAGCTCAGGCAGAAGATCGAACCTGATCCCCCGCAGCCGCGCTACATCCTGACCGAGACCGGCATCGGCTATCGGCTATCGGCGCCGGAGTGATGGCCGCACAATGCGAGTTGAAGCCCCGATGAAGGTCAGCGATTTCCTATCGCCAGATCGGGTTCTGGTCGACGTCCGAGAGAGCGACAAAGTGCGCCTGTTTGAGCGGCTCTCGACCCTGGCCGCGGCGGCCGTCGAGCTCGACGCCGGCGACATCGTCCGCGAAGTCACCAAGCGCGAGGACCTCGGTTCTACCGGCGTCGGCGGCGGCGTGGCGCTCCCCCATGCGCGGCTGCGCGCCCTTGGCGCGCCGTTTGGCGTCATTGCCCGCCTGAGCCATCCCATTGACTTCGACGCCATCGACGGAAAGCCCGTGGATATCGTCTTTTTGCTGCTGCTCCCTGAGGCAGAGGATCCCGGCAAGGGCAAAGCTCTCGCTTGCGTTGCCCGCGCGCTCCGGCAGCCTGACACCTTGCGCAAGATCCGCCGCGCCCCGGATCGGGAGACGCTGTTTCACGCCATCGTTGGAGCCGACAAGGGCTGATGTCCGCTACTGGCACCTAGGAGACGTCCTGCTGCGGACAAACCTAAGTCTGCTCTTGACCCATAACGGACGTTGGCGGACTTTGACTGGCTGAGCGCTAGGCCTCATGACAGGCCACGGCGCGATCATTGTTGCGGGAGGCGCCTCGCCTCGCCCGGCCGAAGGTCGATTGCCTGAGGTTCATCTTCAGCCTCCTCCGGGCGCAACCTGGCTTCAACGTGGTGGGGACGAAAGCGAAGACGCGTAGCCACTGCTTTTACCGCGTCATGAGCCGTATCGGCGTTCGCCTGCCATTGTTCGCTCGCCTCAGCGTCATCTTCGATCCAAGTCGCTTTTACCAACCAGATCGTCATGGCTGCTTAGTCCCTCATTGGTGTTTCCCTCTAGGAACCATGTACTCCACGTCATCGGCCTCAAACTTCTGGGTCCGACGCGTCAGGCCCATCACTTCTGGCTGACGAGAGTAAGGTACATCAGCACAAGGTACACGATTGGAATAACCGTAAGCACTCCGAGCTCTATGATCGTGGGTGCCGGGCAGCTAGTCGCCCACATCTCGTAGCCTACGAAAATCACAGCGGCGAAAATGATGACGATGCCGATGTACCAGGGCATCAGGCGGTTATTTCGCGAAGCGCCTTGTGCCATTGAACCCCTCCAAGATCGAGAAGATCAGTGTCTTAAGGCAAGAGCGATAAGGATCACGATGGCTTGCGCGTTGATCTCGATCAAGGTGCATTGCCTATGCTCAAAACAATCCTCTTATCCCATCGACACTCGTGCGAGCCAACGATCCCTTGGGGGCGCCTCGACCTTGATCGGCCTTCGCCTGCTTCTGCTCGTCCTCCTTCTGCCCTTACCGGGTACGGCGGTTCATGCCGAGGCAGGGCAACCCATCGATCTCGCCTTCTTCTATGGTCGAGGTTGTCCGCACTGCGCAGCCATGAAGCAATTTTTGCATACCATGGAGGAGAAGCACCCACAATTGCGGGTCCAAGAATATGAAGTGTATTTCGATAATGATAACGCCCGATTGTTCGAGCGGGTGGCTGACGCCTACCATTTTCAGATCACGGGCGTGCCGACGATATTTCTCGGCGAGGACGCCATCACCGGTTTCTCCGAGGATGCGGAACCGGAGCTCGAGCGAAAGATTGAGCGATGCATCGCCCAAGGCTGTGGTTCACCGCTAGACCGGACAGCAGCCGCGGCACGGGCGAGAACGCTGACTTTTCCCGCCGTCGTTTTCGGCGCTGCGGTCGACGCCATCAATCCTTGTGCCTTTGCCGTGTTGATTATCCTCATCACGACCATTCTAGGCGCCGGGACGAGGACAAAAGCCCTCTACGCTGGGCTCGCCTTCTCCCTATCCATCTTCATTTCCTACTATCTGATGGGGCTCGGTCTCTATTCCGCCGTGGCGGCAGCGGGCCTTACCCAGGCCATTTACATCGCTGTCGCCGTCCTCGCCATCATCGTAGGACTGTTCAACCTCAAGGACTACCTTTGGTACGGCAAGTGGTTTGTCATGGAGGTGCCCCTCACTTGGCGTCCAGCGCTGAAAGGCCTGATCCAAAGCGTGACCTCGGTCCCCGGCGCCTTTTTTGTCGGCTTCGCCGTGAGCCTGTTCCTCCTGCCATGCACCTCTGGACCCTACATCGTCATTCTTGGTTTGCTGGCCAAGACCGCCTCCCGGCCGAGCGCCATGCTGTGGTTGCTCCTGTACAATGCCGTTTTCATCCTCCCGATGATCCTGATTACGGTCGCGGTCTATCTTGGCGTGACGACGCTGGAAAAGGCCGAGCGATGGCGAACGCAACATCTGCAATTGCTCCATCTCATCTCCGGCATCATTCTCCTGTTGCTCGGCGGCGGCATGCTCGCATCGCTGTGGGTTGGTTGGATTTGACCAGGTGCAGTCGTCAGGAGAGACAATAATGTGTGCCGCGCTGAGGCAGCGCCTAGTCACTGGGATGGGCTCCCATCTAAAGGAGCGTTCTTGGTTGGGTACGCCGGAAACTTCGATTGTTGGCAACAAGCAGACCTAAGAAAGCGGAACTATGTTGTCCGATCAGCAGCGCGCAACGGCCATTCTTCGACCGAGTGTAAGATTAGTCGTGAAGAAACCCCCGCACGTCGAGACATGCGGGGGTTCCCGTTCGTCGGGCAGGCTGAGTTCTCAACAGGGAGTCTCCAGGCCTAGCCCTTATGTTCACTCTTGTAGAAGGACTCGGCCTTCGTCAGATTACCGCTCGGGTTCTTCATGAATTGGCTCTTGGCATCCGCGCTGCTGAAGCAGTAGGTCTTGCCCTTGATCGTCGCATTGACGGAACAATCCGTTTGCACATCCTTGTGATTGGCGAGACCCCAGGAACACATGTTGCTGAATTGGCCGTTCACGGCATAGGCCGAACCGGCAAAGCCGACAATAAGTACGCTGGCTAAGAGATATTTTTTCATTTTGGACGTTCCTTCCGTGTCCGTAGGCCGCCCGTCGCTTACCCTAATATAGGGATCGGGGAGAGGTTGTTCACCGGGCCGTTCGGGCAATCCACAGCGCTGTCCAGCCGCTTGTCACAGCGAACCCCACCCGCGTTAGATGGAAGGATGCCCAGCGAGGACTGGGCATCCTATGGTCTACGCTCTTTCGACGATGCCCTTACAGGCACTCCGATCTGACTTGATTTCCTTCTCGGCGGCAGGGAGGCTTGAGTAACCGCTCTTTTCACCGATAATCTTCAGGCCGCTGATTTGATAGGGACTCGGTCTTAAGTCGACCACCGCGCAATTTCCGACTGTATCGTCAACGGCCCAGTGGTCCTTCGCAACGTAGCTAAAGTTCGGAGCGGTATCTTTTGCGTCTTGCATAGCCGTATTGGCAGCAAATGCTGGCGCCGTTAAACTCACAAGCAAGAGACTGGCGATTGCATATTGTTTCATGGGAGGTGCTCCATTGCATAGGGTTCGCCCCAACCAAGAAATTAAGCAGGCATTCAGTCGCCGAGAAAGAGGGGCGAGAGACGCTTTCCCGACATCGCTATCTGGATGTATTGGCGCTGCACGGAAATTGCTTTGGCGATATTGCCCTCGTTGAGGCGCGCTTGCGTTGATCGCGATGCGCGGGCGAGAGGCCAATAGCGTTCAGAAGTTCTGGGGTCATGGCGCGGAGGATCCGCTCCCGGACTCTGATGAAGGGCAGGCTGCTTCGGACGGAATTCTGCATGTGACAAACCTTGAGCTGAGTTCCGGACAATGAGAATTGAGATTCCGCGCCGCCTGCGCGCAATCGTGCGGGCTCGCGAGTCCAGCCTTGTTGCGCTTGCTGCCATAGTCGGAGCGGTTGGTGGAATCGTCGTGGTAGTGATGGCGACGGCCGTTGATCTGCTGCATGACGTCTTTTTCGATCTTGCCCGAGGCGAACGGCTTTCCGAACGCACGCTGATTGATCCCCTACGGGCTTTGCTGGTCCCTTGCCTTGGAGGACTCCTGTTTGGCCTCACGCGACAGGCGATGGCGCGGCGGTGGGCCAGACGACCAGTCGATCCGATCGAGGCCAATGCGCTCTATGGCGGACGCATGTCCTTTCGCGGAAGCCTGCTTGTGGCTGTCCAGACTATCTGGTCAAGCGGCGTCGGTGCGTCCGTTGGTCTTGAGGCGGGCTATACGCAACTCGCAAGTGGTTTCGCCTCGCGGCTTGGGCAGGCCTTTCGCCTGCGCCGCAGTGATCTGCGCGTCCTTGTCGGTTGCGGGGCGGCTGGCGCTATAGCTGGCGCCTTCGGGACGCCACTTGCCGGAGCGTTCTACGCCTTCGAACTCATCATCGGCAGTTACACGATCCTCAGCCTTGCCCCAGTCGGAATCGCGGCATTGATCGGATACCTCGTCGCGAAAGCGATAACCCCCACCCCCATCGGGATTGTGGCTGTAGGCATGTCCGTCGTTGCCGGGAGGGATCTGTTGATTGCCGCCCTTCTCGGTCTCCTTGCCGCAGCCCTCGGGATTGCGCTTATGCGGGGGATCGCCGTCTGCGAGTCGTTGCTTATGCGCTTGAAAATCCGCCCGGTTCTCGGGCCGGCGCTTGGCGGTCTCATCGTTGGAATGCTCGCGCTCATGTCACCGCAGATCATGTCCTCGGGCCACGGCGCCTTGCATATTGCCAGCGTGTTGCATCGTCCGCTCAACGAAATTGCGCTCGTTTTCGCGCTGAAGGCGATCGCGTCGGTAGTCTCGATTGGGATGGGATTTCGCGGAGGGATGTTCTTCGCTTCGCTGCTTCTCGGGGCTCTGGGCGGCCAGCTCCTGGCATCGGGTCTCGAAGCAGCCTTTGCGCCGACGGTCCCTTTCGATCTGAACGCCTACGCAACCATAGGCATGGCGGCGCTTTCGGCGTCGGTGATTGGCGGCCCGTTCACGATGGTGTTCATCGCGTTGGAATCGACGGGCGATCTGTGGCTTACGGCAACCGTATTGATCGCGGTGATCATCTCGGCACAGGTAACGCGGGAGACCTTTGGCTACTCCTTCGCGACCTGGCGTTTCCATCTGCGGGGAGAGACCATCCGGAGCGCGGCCGATGTGGGTTGGATGAGGGAGCTTACAGTGCGCCAGATGATGCGGCGCGGCGTCCCCACCACTTCGCTCGACCTGCCGGTGTCAATGTTCCGTCAGGCGTTTCCAATTGGCTCGGCAAAGCAGGCCGCTGCCATAGATGAAGAGGGTCGCTACGCCGGGCTGGTGAACGTCTCTGAAGCATATGAGACGGAAAATGATACTGAAATGGAGAACGAGGCAATAACGATCAATCGGTTGTTGCATCACACTGACGACATGCTGCTGCCCGAGATGAACATCAAGCAGGCCGTCAGGGCGTTTGACCGAACCGAAGCCGAGGCTCTTGTGGTCGTTAATTCGCGCGCCGAACGTCGGGTCATCGGGCTGCTTACCGAAGCACACGCGCTGAGGCGCTATGCTGAGGCTTTGGAACTTCGCCGGCGCGACATCGTCGGAGAGGAATAGATGCGCGATTCAGCCCCAAAAGCGCACGCGAGACCTGGTTGGAGGCGGTGCCTAAAGCCGACGTGGGGCTATTTGCATGCGTGCGGGCCCAATGGTGAAGGCGGAACAACTCCACGTACTTGATGCCGCGCTTCTACATGCCGAAGATTCAAAATCGAGGCGGCGACCTTAGCGAGCGAGAAGGTTGTGCCTCACGACATAGATAGCCGCGGCGATGGCCGCGAAAATGAGAATGACGAAGAAGATTTTCGTATCGAAACTTTCCTGCTCGAGCATTCGCGTCAAGAGACCTCCGGAAAGCACCAGCGCCGACGCCCAAATCGCTGCGGACAAAATGTTGGCGAGGTAGAAGCGCCACGTTGGCATCTGCATCATGCCGGCCGCTGTGGGCACGACGGCACGGAATGGCCCGAAGAAGCGGCCGATGAATACACTCATTCCTCCAAAGCGTTTAAAAAAATCGATGCCTCGCCTCAATCGCTCAGGGTGGCCGCGAAACGGCCACAGCTTCGGCAGTAGGCCTCCAAATCGCTGCCCCAGCCAAAAGGACACGGCGTCGCCCAGAACTGCACCCACGAGTCCCGCGATCACGACCGGAGCAGGGTCAAGGAAGCCCTCCGACACCAGCGCCCCTGCAGCAATCAAGATTGCCGTTCCCGGGAACAGCAGACTTAGGAACACGAAGGACTCGCCGAACGCGGTAAGGCCAATAACGAAGGCCGACAATTCAGGGTGGCTCTTGATGACGCTTAGAATTTGGAAAGCAAAATGATCCATCATCCGTTGCAGGCAGGGATACCCATGCGGCCAAGCTGGAGCATTAACTAGTCTCGAGTAGTTCCCACCCGCACGCCCTGCCAACAAGTAGCGCCGCGCGCTAGAGGTTCATGTGGACGATGCTAGGCTTGAGGTTACTTGGGGCCTCGGCAGTGGCCGTCAAGACCATGCGGCATAGCGAATCGGCCCTCGGCGGCGGATGCCTGGGGTGATAGGAGGAATTGCCAACCGGATTATGTTTTAGGCAAGCCATCCGGAGGCGCTTCGATCAATCACCAATTCGGCAGGAGCGACCACAGTAGGGCGAGGACCGTAAGGCCCATCAACCCGGTGGCCCCCCAACCGGCCCAGGCAAGCGACTGTCGGGCGCAAAAACGCCCCATCGCTTGGCGGTTCGTAACGATCAGCATCATCATCGCCATTATCGGAACAGCAACAACGCCATTAATCACAGCCGTCCAGACCAGCAGCTCGATCGGATTGATCGGCAGAAAGCATGCCGCAAACCCGATGATCGTCGCTGTCAGGATGATTACGTAAAAGCCGACAGCTTCCGGAAATTTTGCCTCCAAGGTCGAGGGCCAATCAAACAGCTCTGCGACGGCGTAAGCAGCCGACCCTGCAAGCACAGGGATGGCCAACAATCCAGTGCCGATAATCCCCAAGGCGAACAGGACAAACGCGAACTCGCCAGCGATCGGACGCAAAGCCTCCGCTGCCTCTGCGGCTGTCCGAATTTGAGTAACTCCATGCACATTCAGCGTGCTTGCCGTCGCGATCATGATGAAGAAGGCGATAATGTTGGAGAAAGCCATGCCCGCCGTCGTATCCACGGTTATGCGCCTCAGTTCTGGTCCCCCGCCCCGGGTAAGAATCTTCAGCGGAAGACGTGGACGAAACCGGTCCCTGCGCATCTCCTCGACTTCTTGGGATGCCTGCCAAAAAAACAAATAAGGGCTGATCGTCGTGCCAAACACGGCAACGACCATTAGCAAGTAATCGTAGTTGAGCGAGAGTGCCGGGAAGATCGTTCCGGCGACTACGGCCTGCCAAGGAATTTGGACGGTGAAAATCACCGCGACATAAAGGAACAGCACAAGCGTGAGGAACTTCAAGATTGGAGCGTAGCGGCGATACGGCACAAAAACTTGAAGCACGACCGAAGTCGCCGCAAAGATCAGGGCGTGCTCATGTTTGAGGCCGCCGATTACGAGATAGAGCGCTTCGCCCATCGCGGCGATGTCGGCTGCGATATTGATCGTGTTAGCGACGACGAGGAGTCCAACAGGCACCAGGACAACGCAGAAAGGATAAAACTGCTTCGCGTTCGCAGCGATTCCCTTGCCGGTTACCCTGCCGATATGCGCGCTGACAAGCTGGATGGCGATCATGAACGGCGTCGTGAGGAACACCGTCCAGAGCAAGCCATAGCCGAATTGAGCACCTGCTTGTGAGTAGGTCGCGATGCCTGACGGGTCGTCGTCAGCGGCACCGGTCACCAAGCCCGGGCCCAGAAGACGAAGGAGCATGCCGCGCCGTTTGCGTTTGCCAGGGGCGCTTTCCTTTGAGCGTAACATGGAGTGTATCTCCCTCAGTCTAAAGACGACGCAGAGTTAATCGAGCGATTGAAGTCCGCTGCTCGCGTGCGCTCTGTCAGGGCGCCGAGACGCAACAGCCTCTTGATGTCCGATCATCGCTGCCCTTGCCGTGCAGATGCCGCTTCCTTTGTTGACAATGCCGGCAACGTTTTTGGCTCTTCTCAGGCTCCGCGGTTCGGAGCCATCGGCCTTGGCTGGTGGACTCTTTGTTTGGGCATGTCGCGAACCGGGGTGCCGCTTTGGTCAACGCTCAATGGGATCGGTCGCAATAGCAGGAGGGCGACAAACACCATGCAAAATGCGACCACCGCAAACGCAAAGAACACGTCAATGTAGGATAAGAGGCCGGCTTGCGCATGGACCGTCTGCTCGATGAGCCCGATGGCCTGATGCCGCGCATCGGCAACGGGAGTTCCCTTCGCGACAAGGTCGGCGGCTCCCCGCCTCAATGCCTCCTGATATTGGAGCGACGATTGATAAAGGTGCTCGGTGAGACGTAACTGGTGAAACTGATCGCGCCGAGCGAGAAGCGTTGTTGCCATCGAGATGCCAATGCTTCCGCCGAGGTAGCGCGCAACATTGATCAAAGCGGAAGCGTGGTTGGTCTTGTTAGGCGGAACATTGGCATAGGAAGCGCTGGTGATTGGGATGAACAAAAAGGGAAGCCCAACGGTTTGGGTGATACGCATCCAAACGAAATAGCTGAACCCGACGTCCGGAGTCAGCGAGGTCGATCCCCACATGGAAATCGAGACGACGAGCATGCCAAAGGCGATCAGGTATTTGGGCTGAACGTAGTCGGAGAGCCGCGCGACCACTGGCATCAGCAACAGCATGGCGAAACCACCCGCCATCAGGCTTAATCCCGCTAGCGTCGCCGTGTAGTCGAAGTCGGTTTGCTCAAGCTGCGGCAACAGCTGAATCGAGCTGAACAGTAAGCCGCCGACCACCATCATAATCAGGAAGCAGGTTCCAAACTGCCGCTGAAACAGCAGCCGGACTTCGACGATAGGATCCTTTCGCGCGAACTCCCAGGGAAAGAACAGTGCGAAGGAGAGGGCCGATATCAAGGCGAAGGTGATAATAAAATTCGAGGCGAACCAGTCGTCGCGCTGTCCCTTGTCCAGCGCGACCTCAAGGCAGCCCAACGCGAGGGCGATCAGAACCAAACCGCCCCAATCCACGCTCAACCCTTGAGCCAACAATTGCTCTCGCTCGCGCTTCAACGTCTCGGGCTCGGCGACGAGCCAGGCGACAAGAGCGAGGGACAACAATCCGATGGGTGCATTGATCAAGAAGATCCAATGCCAAGACCAATTGTCCGTGATCCAACCGCCGAGCGTGGGCCCCACCGTTGGCGCGACAATCACGGCAACGCCATAAAGCGCAAAGGCCTGCGCGCGCTTGTTCTGGGGAAAAGTGTCGGCGAGGATTGTTTGTTCGCTGGGAGCCATGCCGCCGCCGCCAAGCCCTTGCAGGACCCGAAAAACGATGAGCATGTCAAGGCTTGGGGCGAGCGCGCAGAATACGGAAGACACGGTGAAGACCCCTACACACAGCATGTAGAAGCGCTTCCGCCCGACGACGCGGGAGAGCCAGCCGCTGATGGGGAGAACAACGGCGGTGGCGATGAGGTAGCTCGTGATGATCCAGGTGCTCTCGTCAACCCCGGCCGCAAGGCTGCCTGCGATGTGGCGTAGCGCAACGTTGGCGATTGACGTATCGAGAACGGTCATGAAGGTCGCAATGGACACAACCGCGGCAATCAGCCAAGGGTTGCGGTGCCCTGCGGCCGATCGCGGGAGTTCGATGGCCTGGCCGCGCGGCGCTGCGCTTGGGCCGATCATCGGACCTTGACCGAGGGCACAACGGACATGCCCGGACCGACATAGACATCGGGAGGATTGTCGAAGACGATCTTCACCGGGACACGCTGAACGACCTTCACATAGTTACCGGTCGCATTTTCCGGAGGCAGCAAGCTAAACGCCGCGCCGCTCCCCGCCTGGATGCTCTTGACGTGACCGTGAAAGGTCGTGTCGGGATAGGCATCGATTTCGATGGTGGCAGGTTGGCCCACTCGCATTAGGTCGAGTTGCGTTTCCTTGAAATTCGCGGTGACCCACATGTCGCGCGGCACGAACATCATCAGGGCTTGTCCGGGCTGCGCGTAAGCGCCTTTGCCCGCCGTGATCTTGGTGGCATAACCGTCGACAGGGGCCTTAACGAGGGTGCGCGAGAGGTTTGCCTCGGCCGTTTCCCGCTGAGCCTTTGCTTGATCCAGTTCTGCGCGAGCGACCTGTTGCTCGGTCTCTAGGACCGCCACCTGCTTCTGCGTAGCGACCTCGCCCGCCTCAGTGGCGTCGAGCGCCTCCTGCTTTTGTTTGAGGTCGGAGGCCGCTTGCTGGGCGGCTTCCACCGTTCCCGCACCGCGATTGACCAAGTCTTGGGCGCGTGCGTTTTGTTCCTGCGCGAAAGTAAGCGTTGCGCGCGCTTCGGCTACTTGACGCTTGGCCTGCTCAACCCTCGCCTGCTGCGCGGCTATTTGCGCGCCGAGATTGGCGATTGTCGCGTCGGCCTGTTCGACTTGAGCCTTCGCCTGATCAAGAGCCGCGCGATAGTCGCGATCGTCGATGCGAAGCAGCGTCCCTCCAGCAATGACGAATTGGTTGTCCGTGACCGCCAGATCGACGATCGCCCCCGAGACGTGTGCGCTTATCGGAATGATGCGGGCATCGATGAATGCGTCATCGGTCGACTCGAATTGGCGCGCGTTGAGCCACCAAAGGGTGCCGCCGATGCAGAGGACGACTGACGCGATCGCGGCGATGATTACCCAGGCTTTATGGCGACGCAGGAAGCCGGGGATACCGGGCACCGGCGTCGTGTCGCCTTGGTGCTCGGTAGAGGAGTTGCGGACATCGCGATCATTGGCTTTGTTTTCTGGGTGGGGCAGGTTGCCTGGTCGTTGTCGACGCTCGCCGACCTCGTTGGCTTTGGGGAGTGTGGCGTCGAGTGTTTGGGGCACGCTGCACTGTTCTGACGTTCATGAGGGCCAAGAGGCGATTCACGTCTGCGGGTGCCAACGTCGTGCTTGAGCAGGCGTGGCACCCGCGTCCGTTGCCGAATTTACCCTACTTTTTCTTCATATCTTTCATGGTTGACGCGTCGGCTGCCGTGACCCAACCCGTTTTGCATCCACGCTTGAACTCTCTCGCCGAGATCGCACCATTGTGGTTGCTGTCGACCATCGTGAAGTTGAGAACGTAAGGTGAGGCCTTGCCACGCGACAGCGTCTCACCGTTTGGCGACGCCATTTCCCATACGGCTTTGCACCTCGCGGGCCTTAATGGAGTGGCCGGCTGTTCCGCTGCCTGCGCACTACTCACCAAGCCAGCGGCAATCATCACTGCGATCAGAGTTGTCAGTTTCATTGCTTGCACTCCTGAACTGAGGTCCCAACGGGGCAACCGACATCGTTTGCGGCGCCTTGCGGGTACCGCTCCAGGATTGCCCTCACCTACCATCTGGGTAGTGAAGCGCGGAGTCGCTGTCCAAGTCTTGCTTCAGCTAGGCCAATCTTGCCGCTAACCGTCCAGCCGGAAAGATGGGGCTGCGATGTCCTCGTGAGCCTACGACAAGGCCAGCTTCTGCGGCCGCTCCGACGGGGGCCTCGCCGCAGGCAGTTGTGCTGAGCGGGCCGCGAGGATCGGAGGGGGCTTGGTGCCATGCAGAATCCGATAGCCGAGAAGCTTGACGCGATCATTGATCAGGAACCAGACGAGCGCATAGCCCCACACCATCAGCGCAAGTTCCCAGCCGATCGCCGGCATCAAAAGCCCGTAGACCGCGATGATGGTCGCGATCGCTTGTGTGCCGAACACCGCAATGAGCAGAATGCGAGCGGGCCTGATCGACCAGAACGGTCCGCGCGTACGTGTGACGAAAATGTTCAGATGGCCAGCAACCGAAAGGTTCAGATACATCAAGGTCTGGATCAAAGCGCGATCGAAATGCAACACACGCTCGCCAACATAGAATAGGCCGAATGAGGCAACGACACCGGCGATGCCAGTTATGGTCGAAATGCAGAGAACACGGCGCATGTCCCAGGCTTCTGGCGTGGGCGAGGTCCGAACGTTGTCGTAGGCGATCGACAGGATTGCGCCGTCATTAAGCACGGCAAGGAGCACGATCATGACCGCCGTGACCGGATAGAAATTGAACACCAGAATCGACAGCGTCATGAACAGGAGCACGCGAATGGTCTCGGCGATCCGGTAGATCGCGTAACTGTTCATGCGCTGAAAGATTTTTCGGCTTTCCTTGATCGCGTCGATGATGACCGACAGTCCGGGGGTCAGAAGCACGATATCGGCGGCAGCTCTGGCTGCGTCGGTGGCGCCAGAGACTGCAATACCGCAATCAGCCTTCTTGAGGGGCGGCGCGTCGTTTACGCCGTCGCCAGTCATGCCGACGATGTGACCGTGCCGTTGCAGAACATCGACGATATGGAATTTGTGCTCAGGAAAGACTTGGGCAAAGCCGTCGGCCTCCTCGATTGATTGGTCGAGCCGCGCCGCCTCGTGATGCTTGGTGTCGCCGAAACCACTAGCGTCGAGGATGTTGGTGCCCAACCCGATTTGGCTAGCAATCTCCTTGGCGATGGCGATCTGATCACCGGTGAGCATCTTGACGTCGATGCCCAGTTGCATTGCCGTAGCGATGGTTTCCTTGGAGTCCGGCCGTGGCGGATCCGATAGCGGGAGAACCCCGAGGAACTGCCAAGCGCCTTTGCCTTCCGCTCGAGCAACACCGAGACAGCGGTAGCCGCGTTTGGCGAACTCCCCGATCGCCTTTTCGACTTGAGCCTTCACCTCGGCCGCATTGGCCGCCAACCCAAGTATCACCTGCGGCGCACCCTTCGTAACCCGGAAAACGCGCCCGTCATTGCCTTTGATCGCCGCCTCAGTTCGCTTGTGTACTGGATCGAAGGGTTGAAAATGCGCGACTTCGTAGTTCTTAAGCAGCTTCTGATCCTTGAGGCCGCTCAGCACGGCCATGTCGATAGTGTCCTCGTCCTCAGCCCGCGACGCGAGGCCGGCGTCGAGAATAAGCTCGTCTGGCGTGACAGGGCCGAGACAAAATGATTTGCCAAGTGTCAGCTTGTTTTGGGTGAGCGTGCCCGTCTTGTCGGAACAAAGCACGTCGACCCCCGCCAGCTCCTCAATCGACGCAAGCCGGCTGACAATGGCTTCCCGCGCGGCGAGTAGGCGTGCGCCCACGGCCATGGTCACCGAAAGAACGGCTGGCATGGCCACCGGGATGGCTGCAACCGTCAGCACCAGCACGAATTGAAGCGTGGTCAGGATGGGGTCGCCACGAAACATGGCCACCCCGAAAATGAGGATCACCAGGCCGATCGCGATCACGATCAGATAGTCGCCGATTTTCAGAATCGCGCGCTGGAAGTGGCTGACCGTATGAGCCTCTTCCACCAACTGGGCGGTCTCGCCAAAATAAGTGCGCGCGCCGGTGGCGTAGACGATGGCATCGGCTTCGCCCTGGCGAATGATCGCCCCTGAGAAGACCGCCTCTCCAGTCTTGCGGGTCACCGGAAGCGATTCGCCGGTTAGCGCTGACTGGTCGACCTCCACTGGATCCTTGTCGAGCAGCCGCGCGTCTGCAGGCACGATGTCGCCAAGCCGTAAGCGGATGACATCGCCGGGCACAAGAGCGCGTGCCGCGATGCTTGTCCAGGCGCCGTCGCGTCGGACGCGCGCTCGGGGAGCAAGTCGGGCTTTGAGTGCAGCTATCGCGTTGCCCGCCTGATACTCCTCCCAGAAGCCGACCACAGCGTTGGCGAGAAGCATCACGATGATGATGAAGAAATCTGTCCAATGCCGGACAATGGCCGAAAGCACGGCCGCAGCCTCAATCATCCAGGGAATGGGGCCCCAGAAATAGCTGAGAAATTTGAGGATGGGATTCTCGGCCTTCTCGGCGATCTCGTTCGGCCCATACTGGACTAGCCGCCGCTTGGCTTCAGCCTGCGTCAGACCTTTCGGTGACGAAGCCAGTTTGGCCTCGACCTTGGGCAAGGGGAGCGATTTCAGGTCGTCTTGCAAGGCGGACACTTCACAAACCTCCTCATGATCTCGCCCCTCGCCATTTCAATCTTTGACCAAGTCCACGACTCGCATAACCAAGGCTGACATGGCCTCACGCCGTCTTGCTCGCGGTAACCAGTCGGCCCGCCATGGTGATGAAAAAGGCTGCACCTCGTTGAATGTTGTTCGAGCGCTATGGCACCACCACCATGACGCAAGCCGCGAGGCTGAGGAGCTTTTGCGGGACGCTGCCGAGAAGAATGTCGGCAACGCGTCCCGAGCCCTGCTTGCCAACAACGATCGCGTCGGCATGTTTCTCTTTGGCGAAATCAATAATGGACTGTGCGATCTTGCCCCCACGAGACTCGAGCACAATCGTTGAAGCACCGATCTTGAGGGCGCGGTCCCTTGCCGACTTTAGGACTTCGGCTGACATTGACGTCAGCAACTCTCCCAGCCAGGCACCATCAGCATTGCTGAATTGGCGCAACAGCGCGACCGGCAAGCCATAACCGCCTCGAATGTTGATGATCAGGAGGGTGGCTCCGTAGGCTTTCGCCAAGTTCGCGGCAAAATCTACCGCTCGGTCGGAGCCTTCAGATCCATCCGTGGCCACGAGGATTTGTTTCACGGCTCACCGCTCAATTGCTCGGCGTTCACAACACTCTCGCTATTGAGTCTTCCACCTGGAATGCCGCCTTGGCCCACGGGTCCGATCATGTCGCACCTTGTTTGAGGCTCTGGTGCGCGAGCAGCAGAGCGACGGCGCAGGACGCCATCCGGCTAAGCGCCTTGTCCGCGCGACTTGTCAGGATGATGGGAACCCGAGCGCCAAGGACGATGCCGGCCCCAGTGGCATCGGCCAGATATTCGAGCTGCTTCGCCAACATGTTTCCGGCCTCGAGATCCGGAACGAGCAGAATATCAGCCTCACCGGCCACCGGCGAGCTGATGTGCTTTGCCTTGGCTGCATCCGCCGAGATTGCATTGTCGAAGGCAAGCGGACCATCGAGGATACCGCCCGTGATCTGGCCACGATCCGACATTTTGCACAGTGCTCCGGCGTCGATCGTGGATTGGATTTTTGGCGTGATCGTTTCGACAGCGGACAGGATTGCAACCTTCGGCCTGTTCACGCCGAGAGCGTGCGCCAGCTCGATCGCGTTTTGCACGATGTCTTTTTTGGTTTCCAGATCGGGGTTGATGTTGATTGCCGCATCGGTGATGAGCAGCGGCCGCGGGTAGGTGGGCACGTCCATGACGAAGACGTGGCTGGCCCGGCGATCGGTGCGCAAGTTGCGGTCGCCAGCGACGACGGCATGCATTAGGACATCCGTATGTAGCGCGCCCTTCATGATCGCATCGGCTGAGTTTGCGAGGACGAGCTCGACGGCTTTCGCGGCGGCGCGCTCCGCATTCTCTGCCGCGACAATCTTGTAGTCCGAAATGTCCATGCCACAGAGCTTGGCCGCGGAGTGGATGACGTCAGGCGGCCCAATCAAGATCGGCACGATCAGCTTGGCGCGCGCCGCGTCCACCGCACCCGCCAGAGCGAGGTGATCCACTGGATACACGACTGCGGTGCGGATCGGATTGTGACCTTGGGTCTGAGCGATCAGTTGCCGGTGACGGAGCCCAGGCCGCTCCAGCCGGACTTCCGGGAGCTCAATACGTGGACGGTTAACCTTTTTGTTAGGGGCAATAACATCGGCCACGCCGTCGATGACGACGCTGCCTTCTTGATTCACAACACGGCAATCGAGAACAAGATCGCGCTTAGCCTCATGCCTTTCACGCACGGTCACGGAGACTGTGACCGTGTCGCCAAGAGCAACCGGCCGTCGAAAGTTGAGCGCCTGGCTCCGGTAGATTGTTCCCGGACCCGGGAGTTCGGTGCCGAGCAGCGTTGAGATCAGCGTCGCACCCCACATGCCGTGGGCAATGATCTTGTGAAACATATCGTCGCGAGCGAAGGCTTCATCGACGTGAACGGGATTGACGTCGCCGGACATCGTGGCGAACAACGTAATGTCTTGCTTCGTCAGCGTTCGAGACAGGCTCGCCGTGTCACCCACCTTGATCTCATCGAAGGTGCGGTTCTCAATCGCTGACAGCGGCGCGCCGCCGTCAGCCAACAACGTGGTATCCGGCATCGACATAGGAGATGTTTCCGGTAATTGCTCTGGCCGCGTCGCTGGCCAAGAAGCAAGCCAACGCGCCAACGTCATCGATGGTGATAAGGTTGTGCTCGGGCGCCAGCTTGACTGCCCGCTGCAACAGCTCGTCAAAGTGCTTGATACCTGAAGCGGCACGCGTGGCCACGGGTCCGGGCGAAAGCGCGTTGACCCGAATATGCTGCGGACCAAGTTCCACAGCCATGTAGCGCACCACTGCCTCAAGCGCAGCCTTGACTGGTCCCATGATGTTGTAGTGAGCCACGGCTTTGTCGGCGCCGTAGTAGCTCATGGCGAGCAGGCAGCCCCCCGACGTCATCAGAGGTTCTGCCAGCTTGGCCATGCGCAGGAACGAGTGCACCGAGACCTGCATGGCAAAGGCGAAGCCGTCAGCCGAGCAGTCGGTAATCCGGCCGTTTAGATCCTCCGCGCGCGCGTAGGCAATCGAGTGCAAGGCGAAGTTGAGATGTCCCCAACGCTCCGTGATGGAAGTAAAGACTTTCTCAAGCTGGCCTTGCACCGTTACGTCACAGGGCAGCACGATCTCACTGCCGAGCGCCGTCGCAAGCGGCCGCACATGCGGCTCGGCCTTGGCATTGAGATAGGTGATGGCGAGATCGGCGCCGGCCTCGTGGAAATGACGCGCGCAGCCGTAGGCAAGGCTGTGCTCATTGGCGACTCCGACGACCAGACCCTTCGTGCCTTCGAGTGTCGTGCTGCTGTTTTGAAACTTATCCATTTTTCAGTCGATCAATTCAGAGTGCCGCTTGCGACGGCGTTGGCTTGAGCCTCCGCCAGTCACTCGAGCGATCGGCGGTGACGCGTTCCGCGGTTGCGATGGTCGTCAAATAAGTAAGCCTTGACAGGCCAATGACCGCATCGGCTCCTCGCCTCGCGATCTCGACGATTGGAGGAGAGATAAGCAAGTCGGCTTTATGCCGCTTCACAAAAGTTGCGGCGTTTGGTGCCCCCTTGCTGCATCCAAATTGCAATTGGACGAATTGCCTTTCGGCGGATTTTGCGACCGCGACGCACCAATTTCCGAGCGCAGTTCCGATCGTCTCAGAGGGGCGTTCGACGCGCCTCAATCAAGGAGGAGGGGCGCTGCCAAGGATCAGAGCAATAGAGCCTCACCTGAGGCAATATCGCGAAAGCACTCTGCACACAGGCTCTATAGATCAGAGGATGGGAGGAGGACCCTAAAATGAGGCGGAGGCCTCCCCAGCGGTCCAACCTTCAAGGCGGATGAAGTGGAGTGAAGTCATGCCCCTCGATGACGACGTCAAGAGCAAGAGGTCCGAACAGAAGCCGCCGTTGGCGGCAGGATTGGCGAGAAGCGGTCAAAAGCATGTGGAGGACATGATCTCCCTGCAACGGGAGTTCTCTAGTTACCTCCAAGACCTCAACGAAAATTGGCTCACCCACATGCAGTCCGAAGCGGCCCTTGCGTCTGAGTTCACCTCAAAGCTCTCGGAGACCCACTCAATCCCTGAGACCGCGAATATCTGTCAGGAATGGGCGAACCGCCGCATGGAGCTCTTCGCCGAAGACGGCAAGCGCTTCTTTACCAACACTCAGAAAATCGTGGAAACCGGGTGCGCACGCTCGCAAGCAGCTGGTAGCGGCGTCCCTCTGGCTAAGGAGTAGAACAATGGCAGCTTACGCAGTTAAAACGCCCCGCTGGCAGGACGTGGTCAATTTTCTGCTCGGCGTCTGGCTGGTTCTTTCGCCCTGGATCCTCGCCTACAGCGGGGTGACTAAGGCGGCCAACAACGCTTGGGTATTGGGTGCCGTCATCGTGGCTCTCAGCCTTCTCGAGATCTTCGTCTACCAAGCGTGGGAAGAGTGGCTGAGCGCAGCGATCGGTGTCTGGCTCTTCGTCTCCCCATGGGTCCTTCGCCTGAGCGCCGAGCCGAAGATCTTCTGGAACAGCCTCCTGGTTGGGGCAGCGCTCGTGATCCTCGCTCTCTGGTCTGTGTCGCTTGAGCACGGGTCCGGCGAGGTCGCAACCGGCAGCTAGCCGGCCGGGCGAACTCACCCCCCTCTCGGAGGACCGAGCGCCGAGTCCGACAGCGGCGCCGGTTCCGGCCGTCTCGTAACCAAATGGAAAAGCATGAAACTCAAGGACAAGACCATCGTCGTCACGGGCGCCGCGCGAGGGCTCGGCCAAAGCATGGCCGTGGCGGTGGCAGCACAAGGCGCGCGGATTGCCCTTGTTGATCTCGACGCCTCAAAACTGCAACAGACCGCAGACCTCTGCGCAAAGGCCGGCGGCGAAACGAGGAGCTATGCCGCGAATGTCGCCAACGAGCCGGCGGTCGAAGCCCTCTTTGCGAGCGCGCGCAAAGACCTCGGCAGTGTCGACGCCCTCATCAATAACGCCGGCACCAACCGCGATGCCCTATTCGTCAAGGCGAAGGACGGTAAGGTCATCAGCAAGATGTCGCTCGCCGACTTTAACACCGTGATCGCAGTGGATTTGATTGGTGTCTTTCTCTGTGGCCGCGAGGCTGCGGTGCACATGATCGAGGGCGGCCACGGCGGCGTCATCATCAACATCTCCAGCATTTCGCGCGCCGGCAATATCGGCCAGACCAACTACGCTGCAGCCAAGGCCGGCGTTACCGCGATGACGGTCACCTGGGCCAAGGAGCTGGCAAGGCACCAGATCCGCGTCGCCGCCATTGCACCCGGCTTTTGCGACACGGCCATGGTGGCAAAAATGAACCCCCCTATTCTGGAGAAGATCGTCTCGATGATTCCCTTGAAGCGCTTGGGCCGTCCGGAAGAGGTCGCACGCTCGGCCCTTTATATCCTTCAGGACGACTTCTACACGGGGCGTGTGCTGGAGGTTGACGGCGGCATGCGCTTGTGAGGCGAGAAGAGTACGAGGCAAGCAATGACGATACCTGAGACTGTTCTCTGCGCGGCGGTCCGCACCGCGATCAGCAATTACGGTGGCAGTCTGAAATCCGTGCCGGCGACCGAGCTTGGCGCAACAGTTGTGCGCGGCGCACTGGCCCGGTCCAAGCTTGATCCAGTCAAGATCGGCACCGTGGTGATGGGAAACGTGATCGAGGCCGGGAACAAGATGAACCCGGCCCGCCAATCCGCAATCTATGGCGGAATTCCCGTCGACGTGCCGGCCATGACCGTCAACCGGGTCTGCGGCTCCGGGG
This sequence comes from uncultured Alphaproteobacteria bacterium, assembly GCA_963732955.1. Classification (GTDB taxonomy): domain Bacteria; phylum Pseudomonadota; class Alphaproteobacteria; order Rhizobiales; family Methyloligellaceae; genus Methyloceanibacter. The sequence goes on along the minus strand of CAVTBH010000003.1, from coordinate 586,780 downwards.
CTCAGGCGATCGTCTCAGCAACGCAGGAGATCATGCTCGGCATGGTGTCGGGTGCCATGGCCGGCGGCATGGAGAACATGGACATGGCTCCTTATCTCGTCGGTGGTGGTCGATGGGGTTACCGCATGGGCGATGCCGAGATCTTCGACAGCATGCTGCGCGATGGCCTCAATGATGCGTTCTCAGGCAAGCATTCAGGGTGGCACACCGAGGACCTCGCAAAGGCGTTCCAGATCACACGCGATGAGCAGGACCGATGGGCCGAACGCTCGCAGCAGCGGTTCTCCGCGGCGCAAGCAGCGGGCAAGTTCAAGGACGAGATAGTCCCCGTCGAGGTGAAGACGCGGAAGGGAACCGTCGCATTCGACAAGGATGAGCACAACCGCCCGGACGAGAAGCTCGAAAACCTGGCAAAGCTGCACCCAGCATTCCGCAAGGACGGCACGATCACTGCCGGCAATGCACCAGGCCTAAACAGCGGCGCCGCGGCCCTGATCGTCGCTGAGCGAGGTTGGGCAGAGCGCCAAGGTCTTGAGCCGATGGCGCAACTCTTGTCCTACGGCATCGCCGCGGTTGAGCCGGGCATGTTTGGCCTCGGTCCGATCCCTGCCGTGCATCAGGCGCTCGACCGAGCCAATTGGAAGATCGGCGACATCGAGCGCATCGAGATCAACGAGGCCTTTGCCGCCATCGCCATCGCGGTGACGCGCGAGCTCGGCTTGGCGGAGGACATCGTCAACGTCGAGGGCGGCGCCATCGCGCATGGACACCCGATTGGCGCAACCGGCGCAGTCTTGACCACCAGATTACTGCATTCGATGCGGCGCGATGCCATCAAGCGCGGCGTGGTCACCCTTTGCATTGGTGGTGGCCAAGGCATTGCCTTGACCCTTGAGCGCTTGCACTAGCGCTCACAGCAACGCCGGTTGCCACCGGTCTAGATGCCCCAGGCACGGGACGCCGCGACGCCCAACCAGGCGAGGATCGCGGCCACCACGCAGGCGACCCAACTCGCTCATAATGGGATGGAGATTGTCGTGCCGATGGTGAGCGGCGTGCCGCTGATGGCCCGGATGAATTGCAAAATGGCGACGACAGCGAAGATCAGTGCGGCCAATAGCGAGAAATTCTTGGCGGTCATTGCGGGTCCTCCTCTGCGTTCAGCGGACTCGACTAGAAGTAATCACTGCCGAGATTGCGCCCGGATCCATCGTCCGATGTCTGGCCAGATTTCCGCCAACGTCCGCCGGCCCATGAAGAGGCCGATGTGGCCCCCAGGTGCGAGCTTCTTGACAACGGCCGACGACGGGGCACCGATGAGCGCTGCGGCGTTGAACACCTGCTCCTTGGTGGTGATGTCGTCAGAGTTGCCAGCGAGAAGGTAGGTGGGAACCCTGATGTGTTGGAGATCGAGCTTTCGGCCGAGCCCGACGAATTTACCCTTGGCGAACTGGTTTTCCTTGAACAGAAGCTTGATGGCCTGAAGGTAGTAGACGCCCGGCAGGTCGATCGGATTCTCGTACCAGCGCTCGAAGTGCTCTGTGCGCTGGATGTAGGACTTGTCCTCGATATGCGCGAACAGGTCGATGTATTTGCCCATGAATTGCTGCCCGGGATGCATGTCCTTCCATCCGGCAAGCATCGTCTTACCAAGCATCCGGCCGTCGCCGATATCGACCATCTCCTGATAGGTTTCGAGAGGGAGCGTATGTGCTATCTTCTTGATCGGGCCATGGCCAGCGTCAGTGTCGATCGGTGAGCCAGCGAGAACCAAGCTTCTCACTTTGTGCGGAAAGCGGCTCGCGAACATGGCGCACATCCAGCCTCCCTGGCAAAGGCCGACGAGGTGAACGGCGCCGCCGAGGTCGTCGACCACGACATTGATCTCGGCCAGATACTTGTCGATATCAAAATTTCGCATGACATCGGTGGCGGCCTTCCAGTCGGCAACGAACACATGATTGAGACCGGCCCCGAGCAAGGTCTCCACGAGGCTCTGGCCCTTGGCATAGTCTGCAATGGTGGAGCTATGCCCGGCGTAGGGCGGGTCGATCAGAACGGGTTCGCCCGATGGCACGGGCTTTGAGAAATCCCTGAGCCTCATCGTGTCGAGATCGAGGACGATACTGTTCTCGGTGGCCCATTGGGGACGCGGCGGCGAACTGATCTCTTCAGCCTCGGCGACGAATTTGAGGTTGTCGGCAAAGAGTGCAAGGCCCTCCTCGCCTAGCTCGATGCCGGCGGCGTAGGGCCAGAACCACGGAACCGAGTGTTCGACCTTCGGCTCGATCGTTGGAAAATGAGGCTTCCTCGGCTCAATCTTTCGCTCGAGTTTCACGCTGACCGCCTTTCATGAACTGCGCCGACGAGCGCCAAAGTGTGCGTCGCGATCATGCGTCCCTCGTCGGTCGGGATCACCCACACCGACACGGGACTTGCGGCCGAGCTAATGCGGTCCGCGTTCCGCGCATTTGCCCGTCGGTCAAGCGCGATCCCGAGCCAAGCACAGTGCTGGCACACCGCTTCGCGCACGGAAGCCGCGTTCTCGCCGATGCCGGCCGTGAACACGAGGGCATCGAGGCCTCCCGCAACTGCCGCAAGCGCGCCGAGCTCCCAGCAGATGCGGTAGACGAACAGCTTCACCGCCTGCTTCGCGCGAGGATCGTTGTTCCCTAGTAGATCCCGCATGTCGGCGCTGATGCCAGACACGCCTTTGAGGCCGCAGCCGTGATAGAGCATAGTCTCGACCTCCTCGAGGCTCATTCCCTTCGCCTGCATCATCCAGAGAATGAGACCGGGGTCGATCTCGCCCGGCCGCGTCCCCATCAACAGCCCTGAGAGAGGGCTGAATCCCATTGTCGTCGCAACGCTTCGTCCCGCAACAAGTGCGCACATACTCGCACCGCCGCCGAGATGCGCCACCACCGTGCGCCCGGCCGCTGCCCTCTTGTCGAATTGCGGCAGAACGCCGGCAATGTACTCATAGGAGATGCCGTGGAAGCCGTAGCGCCGAGCCCCAGCTTCCGTCAGCGAGCGGGGCAAGCCATAAAGTTGCGCAGTTTCGGGCATCGTCCGATGGAATGAGGTGTCGAAGCAGGCGACTTGGGGCAGCTTAGGTTGAAGCCTGGCAAGCGCCTCGATGGGTTCAAGGTTCCGTGGTTGGTGCACGGGCGCGAGAGGAATGAGCGCGCTTAGCCGGTCGAGCACCGCCTCATCGATCAGGACCGGCCTCGTATCGTCAGGGCCGCCAAGCACGACGCGGTGACCGGCCGCCAATACTCGGGCTCGCCGGAAATGCTGCTCGATCCAATCGATCAAGGACTCGATCAGCGTGTGGACCGAGGGGTTGCTGTCCTTCCAAATCCGCGTGGCGAAGCCGACGTCGTCCCCGCTGTGCGCATGGAAGCGCGGCGAGGTGCCAATGCCTTCGATCTCGCCGCGGGCGAGACTGTCCAGGCCAGCGCCATAGACGCCGAATTTGATACTGGACGATCCCGCATTAAGAACAAGAACAAGGCCCCCATCTCGATTTGCGGTGCGCTTCATCCTGACCGCCTGCCTTCCGGTTCATGCCAGCTAACAAACAAAATCCGAGGCTCGTGAGCGCGCCGAAGAACTCGGCGCGTGCCTTGATAGCGTGCAGCCCTCGAAGCTAGCCCTTACCCACAGAACCTAGGAGGTTGCGACAGCGACCGCTTTCGCGATCTTGCCTTCCTTGACGTGGCCTTGCGCCAATTGGGGACGACGGTCACCAGCACCGGAGTCGCGTCTTCTAATCCTCGGAAATCCAGACGGTAAAGACTAGTTTCTCGGGCATACTCCTATGCAGCGACACCTTCCGGTGAGACAACAACCGCCTTGAAAGGAAGGTAGTGGATCACTTTGTCGCCTCGGCGCCAGAACCTCGCCCCAATGGAGCCCAATTGAAAAATTCAGAGCCATCGCTACATGCGCTTCATTTACTTTTCAGCTCTGTCTTGAGCCTTCACCTCTCGCTGAGCACGCGCGCTGGAGCTGAGATCATGATGAAATCGCTAGCTACGGCTTGTGCCGCTCTTTTTTGCGCAACGGCTGCAAATGCCGACGAGGTTTGGACGTGTTCTTATGCGCCACTCTCGAGCCTAACCGTCACGGCCGAACCGAAGTTCTTGCGCTTCCAACTTTCTGCTGATGGCCTCATCGAAACCACGCGTGGTGACCATTATCGGATCGTTGAGAACAACGACTATGGCCTAATCGCTACGCTGCCGATCTCCACGATAGAACCGGGTCAAAACGTTCCCACGGTCGGCGCAGCGACGGTCGTGATCAACAGGGGAACTGAGGAATTTTGGTTGGCAAAAGGCTCTCCCGGCCAACTCGATCCCGACATCCACCCTCCCGTCCATGGGAAGTGTTTGAAAGACTAGCTTCGCTTCTCTGGCGCCCCACCAGGAACAGGAGTGCTTGCCGCGCCTTCCTGGGGGAGAATCCGTATCGGTTTGCGCAATTCGCCGCAAGCACGGGCAAGAGCCGGCAAGAATTCCAACAGGTCAATGCATAGCTGAGGCGTGAGGGCCCGGCGATCCTGACGAGCCTGCAAACCCAGAAGCTGGAGACTTACAGCGCGATGTTCACGCCCGCGGCGTCTTTGACACCCGCGACGGCGGTTGCGCGCGGCAGCGCCGCCACGTCAGCAGCCGTCGCGAGACAACGCCAGAATCGTTGGAAGGCGATCGCGGTCCTCGCCGTCGCCGTTTTGGTGACGACCCTTGATAGCTCGGTGATGACCGTTACCACGCCGACGATCCAGCGAAGTTTCGGCGCCAGCCTGCAGGCCTTGGAATGGGCTACCACGATTTACGCTCTGCTGTTCGGCGCCACCATGATCCTGTGGGCCAGGCTCGGCAAACGCTATGGCCAGAGGGAGATCTTTATCCTCGGCATCGTCCTGTTCGGCGTGAGTTCCCTTCTCGTCGGCCTCTCATCGTCGATCGGCGTCATGGTGGCGATGCGCGCGCTTCAGGCCATCGGCGCGGCAATGATCAACCCCGCGGCCATCGCACTCGTTGCTCTCATGTTCAACGAAAGGGAGAGACCTTTGGCCTATGGCATCAACAGCACGAGTGCCAGTGTGGGGGTTGCGCTCGGCTACCTCGTCGGTGGGGCCTCGGCACAATATGTCGGCTGGCGCTGGGCCTTCTACGTGAACCCCTTGTTGTGCGCGGTCGCACTATGGGGTGCTTACCGCTACATCGAGCCGAGGCTAACAGAGGCGGATGACGGCAAGATCGACGTAATTGGCGCAGCTCTCAGCCTCATTGGACTGATGCTTCTTATCTATGGTCTGATTGAGGGGCAGAGCCACGGCTGGTGGACAGCACGCGAGCCACTCTACTTCTTCGGCGCGCCCGTGCCATTACCGCTCTCGATCGCACCCATTTCGATCACCCTCGGCGTGCTCTTTCTCACACTCTTTGTTGGGCTCGAGCTGCACCTGAAACACGCGGCGAAAACGCCTCTCTTCGACGTCACGTTGTTCGCGTTGCCCAGCGTGCGCTGGGGGGGCCTCGACAACTTGATCAGAAGCATCGTTCAGTTTGCTCTCTATTTCGCCCTTACGATCTACCTGCAGAAGTTCGACGGCATGGACGTGCTCACCGCAGGCCTGGCCTCGCTCCCGATCGCTCTTGCAAGCATGATGGCGGCGCCTCTCGGCAGCAAGATCGCACTAGGCTTCGGCACCCAGCGATCGGTTCTGATCGGCCTCGTCATTCAGGCGATCGGGATTCTCTGGATCTGGCAAGCGATGTTTCCTAGCGCGACACTCTCGGCCTTGTTCCTCCCAACCCTCGCCTTTGGGCTTGGCATGGGCATCTCCAACGCGCAGCTCACGAACGTAATCATGCAGGATGTCACTTCAGTGCGTTCGTCGGATGCCGCTGCGACCGCGGCAACGTTGAGGCAAATCGGATACGGCCTCGGGGCGGTCACCGCCGGGCTCATCTTCTCCACCACGACGGGCAATCCTGCTGTAGAAGGTTACGATCGGTTCCGATTGGGCACCATGGGAATGGAGACGAACGTTCTCGTCAATCTGGCGCTGGCCACCACTTGCATCGTATTTGCCCTGTTCATTCCCAATCGCATCCCGCAGCAGGCGCGTAGCCGAGCCGACGCGAAATGAAATGGGCCGATGCCAAAGACATCGGCCCATAGTCTGGCTCGGCGAAACGTCGTGGGAGGGGCATAACGCGTCCGCGGAGCCTTAACTCGCAGCCCGAGGGCTTGCGCCTAAATGTCGAGCCGCTCGGAGCGGGATGCAAACATGGGTTCGAAGAGTTTGCATTGGCATGTCCCGACCTCAGTTTGAGAGTTTGGGGCGTTCCCCAAAGCACCGCTTCTGCGCTTCGAATAAGGCGCGCTTGCTGCGATCGGAAATCCGTCTGGATTCCGCCGCCTGTCGGAAAAGATCATCGCCATCGCACTGCCAAACGGTCCGAGTCTGTTGGCGCAAAACCCGATCAAACGCCGCAATTTTCGTCCAGCGAATTGGGGAAGCGGCGCTTAGCTAAGCAGTAGAAGAAGCGGCAGGAGTCCATGCGCCTATCCAGGACAAGAAGCGAACCCGCGCTGGAGCGCAAGAGAACATCGCAGCGGTGCCGGAAACGTTATGGCTCCCTCGCTGGTGCTCTCCTTCTCCTCGTCACGAACGCGCCTGCCGCAGTCGCTGCCGCCGATGCGGGAGACTACACGGAAGCACAGACGAATAACGGCGCAGAGGTCTACAGCCAGTTTTGCTCGAGTTGCCATGGCGCCAACCTGCAGGGACAAGCCGGCCCCGCGCTCGCCGGGCAGGCTTTCGCTAAGTCTCTGAAATTCAGCAAGATGAGTGCAACTCAGCTCTACCATTTCATCTCTTCGCAAATGCCCGCCAATGAGCCGGGCAGCCTGTCGCAAGACCAATATGAGAAGGTCCTTGCCTACATCCTGTCGAAGAACGGTTACCCATCGGGTCAGACGCCCCTCGGCGAAAATACCCTGAGTAAGGTCGACCTCCTGCCCTATCCGGGCAATGGCGGCCGAGCGAGCCAAGCCGGGCAATAGAGAAGCACTTGCGGATATGGTGAAACCAATGAATTGGAGGAAGTTACAATGAATGCGAAGTCTTTATCTCCACTATGGCTGACCTTCTGCAGTGCGCTTGCTTTTTTTGCGGGGGCGCAGGCTCAGCCCGCTTGGGCGCAGGCCCCGGCCAACACCGAGGTACAAGCTAGCGATCTTGTGTCCAGCGCTGGAAGCAAATCTGTCCCCTCCAGCGCCAAGGTCACGGTGACCAATGAGATGATGTCCTCCGCAGCAACGAACCCACGGGATTGGGTCCTGCACGGCAAGGATTACAACAATCAGCGCTACTCGCCGCTTTCCCAGATCAACGACAGCAACATCAACTCGCTCACGCCGGCCGCGATCATCCAAACCGGCATGACCGCAAGCTTCGAGACGACGCCACTGGTCCTGGACGGCGTGATGTACGCGACGACCCCGGTGGTCGATAACAAGATGAAGGTCATGGCCTTCAATGCCGCCACTGGTGCGCGTATTTGGGAGACCACCTATAACGTGAGCTCACAAAAGCTCTGTTGCGGGCCGGTCAATCGCGGGGTGGCTGCAGGCTACGGCAATCTTTACGTGGCGACCACCGACGCCGACTTGGTGGCGCTCAATGCCAAGGATGGCAGCAAAGTCTGGGAGACCAACTTAGCGGATCCGCAAGGCGGCTATTCCGAAACGATGACACCTCAAATCTACGACGGCATGGTCATCGTCGGCAGTTCGGGCGGCGAGTGGCCGCTCCGCGGCTTCGTCGCGGCCTATGATGCTAAGACGGGCAAGCAGATCTGGAAATGGGATTCAACCGACCCGAACACCTTCGAGGGACAGTCCTGGAAAACCGGCGGAGGCATGGTTTGGACTACGCCAGCCGTCGATCCGAAGCGCGGGCTCGTCATCTTTGCGGTGGGTAACCCGAATCCTGATCTCAACGGCGAAAGCCGCAAGGGCGACAACCTATACACCGACTCTCTCGTGGCGCTAAACGCCAAGACCGGAAAGCTCGCCTGGTACTACCAGGAGGTAAAGCACGATGTCTGGGACTACGATGCCGTTAGCAATGTAGTGCTGTTCGATGCCAAGGACGATAATGGAAATATTGTGCCGGCGGCCGGAGAGGCAGGCAAAGTCGGCTGGTTCTTCATCGTCAATCGGGACAACGGCAAGCTCATCAGAAAGTCCGAACCCTTCGTCAAGATGAATGAGAACATGTTCAAGGCGCCGACCAAGGAAGGCATCAACATCCTTCCGGGCGCCAATGGCGGCGCGGAATGGTCACCCCCCGCCTATTCGCCACGAACCCATGACGTCTACGTGCCCGCCATGGACCAGCTCATGAAGTTCACCTCGGCTGGAAATCCGGAGACCCTTCCGGGCACGATGCGGCTCGGCAGCACCTTCGTCAACGTGAAGGATAATGGTCTCCAAGACGGCACCTTCAGCGCCATCAATGTCGATACCGGCAATATCGACTGGCAGTACAAGGCGCCGCAGCCGCTGATCGGCGGAGCCTTGGCGACCGGAGGCAATCTGGTCTTCACCGGCGAGGGCAACGGCTGGTTCGATGCCTTCAATGCCAAGACCGGCGAGAAGGTGTGGCGCTACAATCTCGGTGCCGGCGTGAATGCGCCTCCAATCAGCTACGAGGTCGATGGCCGGCAATACGTTGCCGTCGCGGCCGGCGGGAACTTCCAGCTCAACTATCCGCGCGGAGATGCGATCGCCATCTTTGCGCTGCCGGAAAATACCACGCCCAAGCATGCTTCGGCCCGGGATTCATGGCGAGATTTTTTCGGTCTCAATAGGATTGAGAAGACCTCAAAGCAGGCCTCACGATAACTGGACAAAGTGCCCCCGCTCCGCCTGGAGCGGGGGCCGCTCTACCAAAATTTCTCTCGGTAATCCTAATCCCTGCCGCCAAAGTCATGGTTCGTTATCTCTTCACCGATCGGCGCGCTCGCAGCATGCTACCTCCATGCCCGACCAAGCTGCACTGAGTCTCTACACCGCCTCGACCTGGGTCATACCGCTGGTCATAGCGATTACCTTTCACGAAGCATCTCACGGCTATGTGGCGCGGCTCTTCGGTGACGACACGGCCTGGCGTCTCGGCCGCGTCACCTTCAATCCCCTCAAGCACATCGATCCCTTCGGCACGGTGCTGCTGCCGGCGATGCTTCTTATCCTGCGTTCGCCCTTTCTGTTCGGCTACGCCAAGCCAGTGCCCGTCAACTTCGGCGCCTTGCACAACCCCCGCCGAGACTCCGTTTTCGTCGCAGCTGCAGGGCCCGCCACGAATCTGCTCTTGGCAACCGGCGCCGCGCTAGGGTTCCATCTTGTGGCCCATTTCCCAGGCGCCGCCAGCGAATGGATTGCCGAAAATCTGAAGAACGCTCTGATCATCAACGTACTCCTTGCCGTCTTCAACTTGATTCCGATTCCTCCCCTGGACGGCGGTCGTATCGCCGTTGGTCTGCTTCCCATGGCTCTGGCCCGGCCGCTTTCGCGAATTGAGCCCTACGGTCTCGCGATCTTAATCGGGGTGCTGTTCGTCCTGCCACTCTTGAGCGCCCAATTGGGCATCGATATTAGTCCGGTCTGGGATGGCGTCTGGGCCTTAACCCGCCGCATCGTCAATGCAATCCTTGTCCTGACGGGGAACACTTAGCGTCCTGGCGCCCAGCGGTGCAGGTTCGGCAATCCGTCGCTTGTGACGTAGCCCCATCGATCATAAGTAGATCGTTGAAAACATCGACCGACCTTCCCAGGCGGTTCCGATCGAAGTGGCCGCTCTGCACAAGGACGAGGCTTCGATCGACCTCGGCTGATCGGTACACGTTCCGGCAGCCAAGATGGCGCTGCTTCTGCGACGAACGTGAGCGGTGAATTATTGTAGCAACGGGGCCCAGGCGCATAGCGGGCACGGAGCCGAGCGGAAAGCCTACGAATGCAAAGCCGTTTGCGAGCAAACAAGCCCTCTATTTCTTTTGCCCTTCCTGCCGCTGCCTTTATCCTCGCCGCGGCGATCTTCGTCGTCGATTCGATCACGCATCCGGAGATCGCCGTCGCGCCGCTTTATGCCGCTGTAGTGCTGCTGGTCGTCAGATTCTTGGATACCCGCGGTGTCTTGCTGGTGTCGGCGGGATGTATGATTTTGGCCGTTGTGAGCGCGCTTCTTCATGATCGTGCTGAGCTTTCCGCTATAGCCTTCATGAACCTGTTCGCAAGTCTTTCCGCAATCGTGATCACAACCTATCTTGTCCTGCAAAATCAATCGTCAAATCTCTTGCTTTTTGAGCAGGCCCGCCTCCTCGACGTCACCCATGACGCAATTGTCGCGCGCAACATGCAGGATGTCGTCACGTACTGGAACCAAGGAGCCGAAGAGCTCTATGGCTGGAATAGGGAGGAGGCCATGGGCCAGTCGTCTCATCAGCTTCTGAAGACCGAGTTTTCGATTCCGCTTGATGCTCTCAAGCAGCAGGTTCTCCGCACCGGGCGATGGGAGGGTGAACTTCTACAAAAGCGAAGGGATGGAACAGGGATCACCGTAGCAAGCCGTTGGTCGATGCAGTTGGATGATCGGGGGAGGCCGGTCGCAATGATCGAAACCAACAATGACATCACAGCCCGCAAGCACGCGCAGGAGATGTTGCAAAACACGCAAACCGAACTCGCCCACGTCACGCGAATGACGACACTCGGGGAGTTGGTGGCTTCGATCGCACATGAGGTAAATCAGCCCCTGGCCGCAATCGTCGCCAATGGTGAAGCAAGCCTCCGATGGCTTGACCGTGAGAGTCCGGATTTAGACGAGGCGCGTCGCGCAACCGAGCGGATTATCAGCGAGGGGATGCGCGCCAGCGAAGTGATCACTCGTATTCGGGAACTCTCCAGAAAGGGGCACGCCCGCAAAACGGCCCAAAGCCTCAATGAAATTGTCGATGAGGTCATCCCGCTCGTGCAGCGCGCGACTGTTGACCGGAAGATATCGTTGCAGCTCGATGAGGAGCCTCGTTTGCCTGAGGTGCTAGGTGACCGGGTAGAGCTGCAACAGGTTATTATCAATTTGCTGATGAACGCAATCGAAGCCATGGAGGGCGTTGTGGATCGTCCCCGCGAACTCTTGATACGCACGAGTCTGGATCAGGACGACAATGTCGAGCTCGAAGTTCGGGACTCAGGCACCGGCATAAGCGAAGAACATCACGAGCGTCTCTTTAGCCCGTTCTTCACGACCAAGGCACATGGTATGGGAATGGGGCTCTCCATCTGTCGCTCCATAGTCCAAGACCATGAGGGTCGTATTTGGGCGAGCCAGGCTAATGGCTATGGCACAACCATGCACGTTAGCCTGCCTGCGCATCGAGGGACGGCAACATGATAGGACGCGTGGCCACGCGCGCGGCGGCAGCCACAGAGGAGCCGGTTGTATTTGTCATTGATGACGACCGGGCCATCCGCGACGCGCTCCAGAGCCTTCTCCGGTCAGTCGGTTTCCGCGTCGAGCTTTTTGACTCAACCGCCGGGTTCATGGAGAGCGCTCTGCCAGATGCACCAAGTTGCATCGTCCTCGATATCAGGTTGCCGCGATTGAGCGGTCTCGACTTCCAAGCCGAACTCGCCAAGGCCGGCCTCGATCTACCCATCATCTTCATCACCGGCCACGGCGACATTCCGATGTCGGTGCAAGCGATGAAGGCAGGGGCCGTCGATTTCCTCACCAAACCCTTCCGCGACCAAGACCTACTAGATGCTGTGACGGCCGCGATCGAGCGCGACCGCAGCCATCGCGAGGAAAGGCGAAAGACCTCCCGCCTTCGGTCTCGCTACGGCTCACTGACGCCACGCGAGCGGGAGGTCATGGCTCTTGTGACCTCAGGCCTGATGAACAAGCAAATTGCTGCCGATCTTGGCTTGAGCGAGATCACGGTGAAAATCCACAGAGGTCACGCGATGCGGAAGATGGGCGCCAAGTCGCTCGCGGAACTGGTGCAAATGGCTGGAACTTTGGGCGTTAAGAACCCGACGAGGTGAACGCCGCCTGCCCCGACTTGTGCCCCCTAAGACCTAAGTATGTCTTTTCGTTTTTGGTTTGAGAAAGCACCTTAGGGCTATGAACGTCTTTGCCGGCGCCTGCCGCCGAGGAAAAATCGTGCTGAATGCTCCGATAATCGCAATCATTGACGACGACGAGTCGGTGCGTCTCGCGACGAAGAGCCTAGTAATGTCGCTTGGCCTTATCGGTGAGACCTTCCGGTCTGCCGAAGAGTTCTTGGCCTCTGACTCTCTCGCCGAGGCCCGATGTCTCGTAGCCGATGTGCAGTTATCGGGAATGAGCGGCATTGAGCTGCAGCACAGCCTGGTCTCACGGGGCTGCAAAACGCCAATCATCTTCATTACGGCCTTCCCGAACGAGAACCTGAGGAGAAAGACCATGAGTGCTGGTGCCGTCGGCTTTCTGATCAAGCCGTTCGATGGCAACGCCCTGGCTGAATGTCTGGAGACGGCGTTGCGACGGACAAAATGACGCGAAACCTTCGTATAGGCACGCGCAACCAACCTCTGATTCGGACCAACCTGTGTAGAATGGAGAAGCGCACCACCAAGACCTACTTTGGAGTCAGCAAGTTTCCAAAGCAGACGGTGAGTGATGCTGGAAATTCTAGAGACTGTTCCTCAACGCGACCAATTTTCGTCCCGCTCGAATGACGCTCGTGGCGGCGAGCGACGCGCTTTGTCAGATCAGAAGGCATTCGCGCGGGCTTACCATCCAAATCACCAAACCGGAGTCGAGCCGACGGACGTGGTCGTTGCTGTGGCTGTTAACGTGTCTCCTTCAGACATCGTGAAACATCAGAGTGCCAGCTGGGACGGGGTGGCCGCGGAAGTCGTGCAGGTCACGCGGCGAGAACGGACCGTATTTGACTTCGAGGCGCCGGTTCACTTGCTCGCGTTGTTTGAACGCGGTGCGCGGTGTCATGGCGAGACGCGGGTCGAGGGAGCGCCCACCTCATCGCTCAGAGACTTCAAGCAAAAGCTGCTCTTTGTTCCGGCCGGTCATCGGTATGAGGATTGGCAAGACCCGCTTACCCTGACGCGGGTCGTCTATTTCTATTTTGATCCAGCCAAGCTCGCGAAAGACGTGGCCCTGGATCTGCACGACAGCTTGGTGCCACAACTGTTTTTTGAGGACGCAGCGATATGGGCGACCGGACGCAAGCTTGCAACGTTGATCCAGCGCCCGCTGACCGGCAGCAGGCTCTATTTCGACGCGCTCAGCATCGTGCTCGCACATGAGATCGTGCGGTCGAACCAGGGTACTCCGCGTATTGAGCCGCTGGTGCAGGGTGGACTTGCGCCTTGCCAGCAACGTGTCGTGGCCGATTACATTGAAGAGCATCTGGCCGATTCTGTACGGCTTGCAACTCTCGCCAATCTTGCGCATTTGAGCCCGTATTACTTCTGCCGAGCCTTCAAGCAGTCCTTCGGCGCGCCTCCCCACCGCTATCACACCAGCCGTCGTATTGAGCGTGCGAAGTTGCTCTTGGCCCAATCGCGCGCCTCGGTGACAGAGATCGGGCTCACGCTGGGCTTCAACGAGACAAGTTCCTTCACGGCGGCCTTTCGTAAGGCAGCCGGTCTGACGCCGACGGCTTATCGCCGGAGCCTCGACTAGCTCCCCATTGCCGCGCTGGCATTTCAAGAAGGAGTAGACCCATGTCACACCGTTCGGAATCGAATCTCGGAGGTAACGTCCCAACGGCCATTGGCGAAAGCGAAGCGACACGGCAGCTTGAGGGTCCCCCTGTTTACGCGCATGCAACACTGAACTCCTCCAAAGGACGCGGTGCTTTAGGCTTGGCCGCGACCAGTGTGCACCCAGTCGTGATACAAATCGGTCTGGGGGCGGTTACATGGTTCCTTGCAGTGGCATGGCTGTACTTTGCTTGGGGGCGCCATGTCGATTTTGACCTCGCCATAGCGACGGGATTTTTCGTGATGTTCTTTACGTTGTTCCTGCGCGTGGCGTCGATGGCCATCAACGATCCACGTTGGCTACAGCGGAAGGTGAGCTTTCCCGAGTTTCTCCAAAGCAGGGTGACGACGGCCACCGGCGACATGCGCGGTTGGGATGTGCTGATAGAGATTTCTCTGGTGCCGGTATCGCTCGCCTTGGCCGCAACGCTTATTGGTCTCGCTTGGCTACTCTTGCGTTAGGCACGACTGGACGACGGCGCCCGAGCAGTGGCCGGGAGCTTGTAGGAGACGAGCCATGTGGAATCATGGATTTGGCTGGGACATGATGGGGGGGTGGAGGCTTGATGGGCGGCTTCGGGTTGGTTCTTTGGATCGCCATTCTTGTCGCTATCATCGCAGCGTTGGTGTGGTTGATCCGTTCGCAGCCGCTAGCGAACAGTAGTCTTTCGCCTGCAGAAGGGCGTTCTCCCGGGGTTGACGTTTTGGAAGAGCGTTACGCCCGCGGGGAAATTAACCGCGAAGAATACCTACAGAAAAAAAAGGATATCGGTAGCTAAGCGGGCGCCGCCTGATTCCCCGGTCCGGTTCCCGCAAGACCTCAGGCCTCAAGAAGAAGTCTGCAAGCCTTCCTTATCCGCCGCTGACTGCGCAGCCACGTCGCCGAATTGCGGCAAGCGAACTCCAGCGAGAGCAATATCGCCAAAGCAGCTTGGCGCTGCTGTCCCGACATTTCAATCAGCGTGGCGTAGCTGTTTAAGGATCGGCTCCCCGCAGCGGAGCACCGGCGCCAAGTGGGTCGAGGCATTGCCAGCCCCAGCGGTGGGGCGGAACGTCAGCAACGGACAGGCCCTGTGGATGGAACACGTGCACCAGGATTTCTCGATTTCGGCGAAGGGTCGATTCGCCCTTCCTCGTGCCATCCAGCCCCGTTGGGTCGCGTTCTTCGTGGTCGCCATCCTGGCCATTATTGGAGGCTTTGCCTATTGGCGCTATCGAGAACTCTACCCGGTCACTGACGACGCCTATGCGAGCGCGGGCATGCTGCGTGTAGTGGCCGAGATCTCGGGCCCGGTAACCCACGTCTATGTGCGGAACGACGAGCGCGTGGTGAAAGACGACCTCCTGTTCGATGTGGATCCCACGCTTTACGAGGTGGTGCTAAACGATGCACGCGCGCAATTCGAAGAGGCGCTGTCGGCGGGAGATCCCGCTGCGAACACCCTGAAGAATGATGCGATCCAACTCGAAGAAAAGGGGAATGCGCTCGAGAGCGCTCTCAAGAGCTATCGCAGCGCTAAGGATGCCCAAAGCCCGGACCAACCGCCCTCGGCAAAACTCACCAGCGCAAGGAAAGGTTGGCAAGACGCATTGAAAGCGTTCCGCAATGCAGAGGGAAAGTTTGAGAACGCCGCAACCAACCTATTGGCCACGTCTCGGAAGACCGTGACGCTTCTGTCTGCGGCAAACCAACTCGCCAAGGCGGTTTACGAGTGGTCCCATACCCATGTCACCGCGCGGGCCAGTGGATATGTGTCCGGCATGACTTTGCAGTCGGGCGGCATGGTTCGAGCGGGAGTTCCACTCTTCGCGATTATCAAAGGCGACCAGTGGTGGGTCAACGCGAACTACAAAGAGGCCGATCTCGCCCGCATGAAAGTCGGACAGCGGGCGACAATCCGTTTCGACATGTATCCCGGGGTGGTCTTCAGCGGAAGGGTCGAGGGAATCAGCAAAGCTTCCGGGGCCACCTTCTCATTGCTTCCTCCGCAGAACGCCACGGGAAATTGGGTGAAGGTGCCGCAGCGCTTCCCCGTGACGATCCAGGTCACGAATCTGGGACAACACAAGAATGACCCTCTGCGCGTAGGGGCCAGCGCCACGGTCACCGTCGACACGCTCAGCACAGCGACGGCTTCATCGGAGGCAGTCATGGCTGAGCACAACAATCAAAGGTAACAACGTGAACGAAGGATCTAAACTCAACCGCTCCACGGAAGTATCTTCTCGCCGCTGGCACAGGGCGCTCTTGGCTTCACTCGCGGCCATCGGCATGGTCGCCGGGCTAACAGCTGCCACCTATCAAAGCCTCGCCGAATCAAGCTCCGCAGGAAACCACACCGCCGCGACAGCCTTGACGCATCCCGGCTTCGCCGATCTGGCGGCGAAGGTGGAACCCGCGGTGATCTCGGTTCACGTGAAGCTCGACCAGGCACCCACGCTGAGCTCAGATCGCGACAGCGATGACGGTCTGCCCTTTCCACCCGGCTCGCCCCTCGACAAATTCTTCCGCCAGTTCGGTCTTCCCGTACCGCAAGGTGACGGCCAGGGCCGTGGTCCCATAACCGGGGAAGGCTCCGGTTTCTTCATTTCGCCCGACGGCTATGCTGTGACTAACGACCATGTTGTTGATCATTCAGATTCGGTCAAGGTGACCAGAGAAGATGGCAAGACGTATCCAGCCAAAGTGGTAGGCACGGACAAAAAGAGCGACCTGGCGCTCATCAAAGTCATTGGCAGAGGCCGCTTTCCTTACGTTACCTTCGCAGACAAGGCGCCGAGGATCGGCGATTGGGTCATGGTCGTGGGCAACCCCTTCGGCCTGAGCGAGACCGTAACCGCCGGCATCGTTTCGGCGAAAGGAAGGAACATCGACGCGGACCCCTATGATGACTTCCTGCAGATCGACGCGCCCGTCAACCAGGGGAACTCCGGTGGCCCAGCCTTCAATCTCAACGGAGAGGTCGTTGGCGTCACGACCGCCATCTACTCGGTTTCGGGCGGATCGGTCGGCATCGGCTTCGCCATTCCAGCTGAGACGGCCAAGATGGTGATTGCCGACCTGAAAAGCACCGGTCGCGTCAGGCGCGGCTGGCTCGGCGCCCAGATTCAGCAAGTTACGCCGTCGATCGCTGAGAGCCTCGGTCTGCAAAAGCCTCGAGGCGCGCTGGTGGCCGAGGTTATGGCCGGGAGCCCGGCCATGAGGGCAGGCATCAGGGCAGGGGATGTCGTCATGGCATTGAATGGTCAGCAGGTAAAGGGATCCGCGGACCTCATCCGCAAGATTGGCGCAGTGGCCCCTGGCGCCAAGGTCGACCTCCGGATTGTCCGCAACGAACAGCGACGGACGCTGACTGTTGCTCTCGCCAATGCGCCGGAGGAGGAGGAACATTTGTCCGCACTCGGCATGTCGTTGGCGCCAGCCAGCGCCAATGAGGGCTCGAGTGGGCGGGGCGTGGTGGTCACCGAGGTCAAACCCAATAGTGCAGCAGCCGAGCGCGGCCTCCAGGCCGGGGACGTCATTCTCGAAGTCGGAGGGAAAGCCGTTTCCACGCCTGCGGAGGTGCGCGAGGACATCAGCGATGATCGGGCTTCCGGCAGGAGTCACGTGCTCATCCGGCTGCGTTCGGGAGATCAGAAGAAGTTCGTTGCGTTGCCAGTTGGAGAAGCGTGACGGGGGCGACCTTTGCACCTCGTCTTCGACTGCGCGGCGGTGATCGCGCTCTTCTCATATGGATGACGCGCCTTTGGCCGAGCCTTCTTGGTGCGGTTCAGGTGGTTCGGCCGGAGACCGTCCTGCGTTGGCATCGCGCTGGGTTCAAAATGTTTTGGCGTTGGAAATCGCGTCATAGGGCAGGGCGGCCAAGGATTGATCGTGGCCTGCGCGATCTGATCCGGCTTATGAGTAGAGAAAACCCACTTTGGGGCGCATCCCGGATTCATGGCGAGTTACTGATGCGCGGGTTTGAAGTCGCCCAGTCGACGGTCTCGAAATATATGGTGCGGCGCCGGAACCCGCCGTCGCAACCCTGGAAGACATTTCTGCGGAATCACGCTGAGGCGATTGCCGCCATTGATATGTGCGTTGTGCCGACGCTGACCTTTGATCTCTTGTTCGTGTTCCTGGTGCTGGGTCACGGCCGGCGACGGCTATTGTGGTTCGAGGTGACGCGGCATCCCACAGCTGAGTGGCTGGCTCGACAGATCACCGAGGCGTTCCTTGGGCCTCGGCACCAACCTACCTGGTGCGTGACAACGACAGTGCCTATGGACGTGTCTTCACATCTCGGGTGAGGGCGATGGGTATCCGCGATCGACCGATCTCTCCGGGGTCGCCGTGGCAGAATGGCTGTGCTGAACGGTTGATCGGCACATTGCGTTGCGAGTGCTTGGATCAAATACTCATCTTCGGCAAGGCGCACCTGCGGCGAGCTCTTTCCGCCTATGCGGCGTATTACAATCAAGCGCGCACGCACTTGGCATTACAGAAAGATGCGCCTTTTCATCGAGTGGTCCAACGCTCTGGCGCCGTTGTCGGCATTCCGATCTTGGCTGGACTGCACAATCAATACGTCCGGATGTTATTTTCGGAAAGGACAGGTGCCGGCCCTTTCGGTTGAGCGGCGCCCGGGTGAATCTAGGTCGCCGTGTGTAGGACTTGCGCGGGAAGGAAGCCCCGCCGGGGGGGACGGGGCTTCCTCGGTTCCTTGGGGGAACAGTGGTGGGGAGGGACTCCCATCACGCGGGGTAGGCTATATATGCAGTGCACAACGAGGTCAATAAATATTGTGCAATGCACAATAATTATTGCGTGGCCGCCTCTCCGTTTAGGCTGACAAATATGGGCGCCTGGGTTCTGGCTTATTGGCCCCCACCAGAGAAAGAGAAGCCCCGCACGGGGGGCAGCGGGGCTTCTGGGTTCCCGCATCGCCGGAGGCTAAGAAACCTCGCCGGGAAGCTCAAGCCGATTTACTCTGACAATGCCTTAGGCGATCCTCAAAAATGGGCTGACCCACGAGGAACGGATGTAGCGGCCTAATTGTTCATAGCTTTGGAAGTCCAGGCATTTGCGAGGAGACAAGAAACGCCACTTTTTGGTGCTTCCAATGTCGGGCGGGGGGCCAATGCGCCAAGGCACTCACAGAAATGATCGAAGCGACCAACTAGCCTGGTTGGTCCTGCGGGTCATTGACGAACGTTCACCCTGCACCGAGGCATGCCTCCTCGCCCTCGTTGCAACCGGCGATGAAAATGCGGCTCGAGCTCAGACAAAGTTCGGCTTAGGGGGGCACGAGCTCGTGGGTGCCGCGCTCCAAAAACTCCGAAGGCTTGGCTTTGTTCGTTTGAATCAAACGCAAATCGATTTGACCGACGAAGGAAGGCGCTTTTTGCGCGAATTGCCGGCTGCCGCGTTGCGCCTCGATGAACGATCATCTTCCACGAGTGCCGTTCGCGGCAACACCGCCCCCAGCGCTTTACAGACACGAGCATGGGCGCGCTTCATCGCACTGTTGGCGCAGTATCCGGCGGGTGCCCTGGTGCGGCGGATTCAAACGAGAATCATTCATATCCACGAAATTGTGCTCGAAGTTTGGAAGCGCGACGTCGCTCCGAAAATGGCGACGGCTCCGATCGATGCCGCGAAGCATCTCGCAGAGGTTAGCGGTGCATGTGCAAGAACCTTAGCCGTCGTTTCAGCAGACTGGATTAGGAAAAGTCGAGCCCTTCCTTTAAAGCTTTGGCAGTCCGATTACCCATCCTTAAATGCCAAGCTTTCTGGTCTGAGCCCTGTGGTCCTCCTCGCCGGCGGTCTCTTGGTCGTTGCCCTATCGACTGCCGGCGGCGTCGCCCTTCTTTCGACGAAACATCCGGAGAATTCCGCAGAGTCGATCAAGCACCCCGAGAATTCCCGGGAGTCCCCCATCAGTTGGTCCTATGATGGGCAAGACCCACTGAAACGATCAATCTTTGTAACGCGCGTCTCGGATGGAACAACTTGGATCGAAGGCCTGTCAATCAGAGGTGAGAATAAGTCGAGTCGGACGCTGACCGGAGTTCAGGGCATCGTCAAATGGGACTCGGGCGAGCGGATGAATCTCACTGTCAGCGTAGCCGGGAGCGAGGGGACACGGGCAGACGCGCAGACTGTTCCTGCAGGAGACGAATTCACCCTCGGCTATGAGTTTCAATCAGATGGCTCCGACCAGCAGCCCGGTGTGCCCGCGAAGGCGTTTCTTGCAGCCAACGGGGGCGTGATCTTCAAAGTTCGCTATAAGGTCGCCGACGTGCAGACGACTCTTATCGAATATCTCTCGCCTTCTAGGCTTAAATCCCAATTCTCGGGGTCGGCAGATAGCGAGCTCAGCCAATAGACGCGAAATAGAAACGGCCCCAGGCCAAATACTGAGAAATCTTACTCGAAGATGATCCTTGTGATGATCATCTTCTGATGGGGACGAGAGCAGGTTATGAGCACCGACCCGTCCTCGGTATCGAAGCGCGCCATGCGCGTGACGCTCGTTTCAACGATGTTGATCGGTGCGACACCAATTTGAACGCCCACATAAATGATGGCCCCAAGACATTTGTTGAATGAAAGCGGAAGGGCTCGGCTCGTCGCCTCCACAGCGGCGGCGGTTGACACGCTGAGGGCCTGGC
Source organism: uncultured Alphaproteobacteria bacterium (assembly GCA_963732955.1). GTDB lineage: Bacteria > Pseudomonadota > Alphaproteobacteria > Rhizobiales > Methyloligellaceae > Methyloceanibacter. The sequence goes on along the minus strand of CAVTBH010000003.1, from coordinate 566,272 downwards.
AGATCTGGATCGCCCAGGGAGACCGCCCTTATCCCTGCCGTTATGTCATCACCAGCACCAAGGTTAAGGGCTCGCCGCAATACACTATCGACGTCCGGGACTGGAAAACAGGCGCCGAGGCCGCTTCTGACAACTTCAGCTTGGCGACTCCGCAGGATGCAAAGGAAGTCAAGCCGGGCGATGTTGCCGATGAGTTACCCGACATCTTCAAGGTTAAAAAAGGAGCACAATGACCATGTTCAAGCGCATCGGACTTCTTCTGCTGGCTGCTATCATTGGCGCTTTCTGCCTTGACCTCGGCGAGCAACTCTCGATTCCAGGCGTTTATGGCCTGGTCTCCCCTGCCGAGGCCGTAGTTGGCCGCCCCCTGACGCCCGTGAGCGTTGCAGGTGTCGCGCGGAGGTCGGCGCGGCGCTAGTGCGGCGGGCGTTTGTTGCTGCTAGGCGCTGGCTGCCCGGGACTCCTGCGTTCGACGATCAAGAACGAAGCGCCGCCGCCTGGTCGAGAGGAGCGGGACGCCCGCCGAAAGGTTCATCCATGGTATGCTGAGCCCGGCTCGACGGGGGCCAGAGAGGAGGACACTCTCATGGCTACATTTGTTGTGCTGACTAGTTTCTCGGATCAGGGCATCCGAAACGTCAAAGAGACGGTCGGCCGGGCGGAGGCGTTCAAGGAAATGGCGCGTAAGAGCGGTGTCACCGTCAAGGACCTTTATTGGACGCTCGGCCAATACGACGTCGTTGCGGTGTGCGAGGCGGCGGACGACGAGGCCGCCACTGCGCTATCTTTGAGTGTCTCTTCGCGCGGCAATGTCCGCTCCCAAACGCTGCGCGCCTTCTCGTTCGAGGAAATGAAGACGATCCTCGGCAAGATGGTGTGAGAAGTTAACGATTGCGCCGGCCCGCGCCGCCTCACCCGCATTGGTTCAGCTGGAGGAATCGCCTAACGTCAGAGCAGCATGTTGGAACTGCTCTGCTTCGTTCTGGCTATCGTGGCCGCGCCATTCAAGTCGAGGCGTCGGCTTGAAGCAGAGAATGCGGTCCTCCGGCATCAGTTGATCATTTTGCGGCGCAAAGTGCCAAGCACATCGTAGCGGCCTCCACACCGGTGCCGGCGACCTCCGCACGCGTCCTCGCCCTACCCGATGCCCCGCGTGGCGAGCTGGAAGAGCAATGGCGACGGCTGTGGGGCGCCGAAGTGCCATGTGAAGGTTGGGAGGGCGAACAGCACGTAATGCAGAGCCGGTCGATCCGGCGATCGGGACAACCCACATGTGCCAGTGCATCTATAGAATGCGGGCTTTTGACCGGGAGCCGATCCGCGGAGGGCATTAGGGCCAGCGGTCATGTGAATCGCATCAACAGGCCGAACACATGGCTGCACCGACCAGCAACGCGACGTGAAGTTTTGACTTGCCAACCCTGGAGCCGTCCACACATGGCATTTAGCGGACGTCGATTTCGACGCCGAACATGTCCGCTCTTGGGGGTAAAGTGGACATCCCCGCTCTGCGCTCTAGTTCCGCTCATGACCGATGCTGTCGATAAACGTTTTTCGAGGCGCGAGTGAGCAACATTGTTTCAAGATAGGAGTCGGGCTCGCAACATCGATTCAAGAACCCCTACACCTGGATTCGATTGTTGCCAGCGCGCTGCTCCTTGCCGACTTTATCGACAGTATCGACCAAAAGCGGACATCTGCGGCTAACCCATTAGGGGCCGCGCACGGATGCGCTTGGCCGTGAGACTCGGAAAGAGGGCTGCGAGTGAGCCCACAATCAATCCGCCGAGGGCTGCGATCAGCCAGTCGTCAACATGCAGTGGACTCAAATGCAGAAGCGTCGCAAGCGGCGGAACCTGCACGAGAAGAAGCGCGGAGCCAACGGTTGCCACGACAGCAATGACCGAGCTACGGGACTTAAGCCGGGTCAGTCCTGCCGTCAGCATCGCACTCGCGACGATCAGCGCGACGAGAGCCATGCTCCGTGCGTGCTCGACGTTTCCGCCGCCGCCAAGGCTGCGCGCGTAGCCGACGACGATGAGTACTATGACGAGAACCCCTACGAGAGCAATTAGCGTCCATTCCTGCCAATTGAAGAAGCGCAAGACGTGGTTCCGCTCGACAGGTTCGAGCTTTTCGGACGGTGGAAGCTCCTGAAACACTAGGAGCGCCGTCGGGTGGATGATGAGCTCGAGCCACACGACATGCATCGGCAAGTAAAGGAGTGGGAGGCCGGCGAAGGGCACAAGCGCGGCCGTGGCCACGAGCGGCATGTGCACCATTAAGAGATAGGCGTAGCTCAGCTTGAGATTGCGGAAGAGCTGACGCCCTTCGGAGATGGCCCGGACTATGGTGCGGAAGTTGTCGTCTAAAAGTACGATCGAAGCGACTTCTCGGGCCGTGCGCGTGCCCCTCTCCCCCATGGCAATGCCGATGTCGGCGCCCTGCAGCGCCGGGACGTCATTCACCCCGTCGCCCGTCACGGCGACAATCTCTCCTGAGGAGCGGAGTGCTCGCACGAGGTCCAGCTTCTGGGCCGGGATGGCGCGCGCCACCACATCGAGTTTACGGGTGCCGGCAACCTTCAGCCCATCCCCCTCGACGATCCGTGGAGTCTTGCCGCCGATGCCGATCTCGCGGGCGATGGCACCGGCCGTCGTTATATGGTCGCCGGTCACCATGATAACTCTGATACCGGCAGCTTGCGCCTCGGCCACCGCCTCTTTAACCCCTTCGCGCACCGGGTCTTCGAATGCGAGCAGGCCGAGGAACTCAAAGCCGCGGTCGGGCTCGCCGCCGGACCAGTCGCTGAGGTCTTTCCTCGCGCAGGCCAGGACCTTGTGTCCGTTTGTGCCAAGGTCTTCTGTCTTGGCGAGCCAAAAGGCCTTCCCCTCGGGGGTCAGTGTGCTCATGGCGAAGATCGTCTCCGGCGCACCCTTGACGGTTGCGCTAAAACCTCGATCGCCGCGGCGTCGGACGCTTGTCTCTCGCCGCCGGTCTTCGGTGAAAGGGAAGGTCGCAAGCACGGTGCCGGAGGCGCCGTTTGCACCTTGAAGCACGGCCACATCGATTGGGTCTCCACTTCCCGGGCGCGACGCAAGGGCCGCGACGTGCCGAAGCTCCTTCGCTTCGATACCATCAGCAGGGAGAACATGGGCGAGGGTAAGCTGCCCTTCGGTCAGCGTGCCGGTCTTATCCGAGCAGATGCAAGTAACGCGGCCGATATTCTCCACGGCAACGGCTCGGCGCACGAGAGCCTGGCGGCGGGCCAGCCGGTAAGCGCCGACCCCCAGAAAGAAGGTGAAGACGACGGGGAACTCCTCTGGAAGAGCCGCAACCGCGAGCGTCACAGCGCTCAGGAAGGCATCGAGAAGGCCGAAGCCCTGATAATAGCGCGTCGCGGCAAGCGCGACGCAGACGAGTGCGGCAACGACAATGAGCCCCGCCACAAGAGCGTTAATGGCATTCTGCAACGGCGTTCGCTCGTGTTCTCCCTCGCGGGCAGAGCGTACAATCTCGCCATAGAGGGTCTCGCGGCCAGTGAAGACGACCCGGAGCCGGGCCTCTCCGGTCAAAAGCCTCGTTCCAGCCGCGCCCCAATACTCGTTGTCGAGCGAGGTCTCCCTGTCTCCAAGCCCGCCCGTGAACGAGCGCTTCCGCACCGGCATGGCCTCGCCCGTCAGGGTAGACTCATCGGCTTGTAGATTGGTCCCGGCGACGAGCACGCCATCGGCAGGGAAAGCGCCTCCCTCATCGACGATGACGAGGTCACCCGGGACGAGCTCGGCTGAGAAAATGTCCCGGACCGCCTTATCGCGCAGTACCCGCGAATAGGCAGCCAGACGTCCGGCCAAGCCTTCCGTTGTCGCCTGGGTGCGGCGATGCAAATAGGCGTCCATGCCAGCGATCGGAAACAGAGCAAGACCTAGCACGCTCGCTTCGACGTAGTCACCCAGCCCGGCGAAGAGGAGTGCGGTGGCGACGAGGAACCAGACCATGGGATCCCGGGCCGTGTCGCGGAGGATGGCACCCCAGCCTGCGCGTTGGTCTCCGAGGATGTCATTCCTGCCGTAGCGGCGCCGACGCTCTTCGACCTGCTCGGCCGTCAGCCCGCGATCGGTATCTAGGAGTCCGGTAATGCGGTCGGACGGAAACAGATGGCGCAAGTTCGGTCTCGAAGGGCCCGCTGGCTTTGAGCAACTTAGCTATCACTTCAGGCTGGCTGCCGCCCTAACAACAGATTGTAGAGCCAAGCGAAGGCGCCGAAATGGAAAAACCCTTCAAGCAATCCCCAAAAAGGCTCCGATGACGATGCCGAGAACCGAAACAGAATAGCCGTAGAAACCATAGAATTGCGTCAGCAAGTCGGTGAATGGCTTGAAACCGGGAACGCCAAGCAGAGTTGCGATGGTCGCCAGGGCAACGCATGCTCCACCGTAAATCGCACCAGCTAGCGCAAATTTGAGCGTATCAAGTCTCTGCATGGCGGAACTCCAAGCTCTGGCGGAGCGTCGCTGTCAACGCCGTTTGTAGCCCGTGATCATGGCACCAACCAAATTCTCGCGGTGCACGAAGCTCGCGAGAGCTACGGCGGCAAGATGGGCGATAACGAGGGCGAGCGTGATGTTGGCGACGACGTCGTGAACCTCCTCAATCGCTTCTCCTGTGTCCTTGCTGAGCATCCCAGCAAGCGGACCAGCTTGCTGTTCCCCACCGTAAACCAGGAGGCCCGTAAGCACCGTTGCAGCTAAGAACGCGAGCAGGAGCACCACCATGGCGCCCCCGCCGGGGCTATGTCCAAGATAACGCGGAGAGCGAAGCAGGATGAGATCGCGTACATAGCGGAGCGTGGCGACCGGGCCGTAGACGAAGTCCGAGAAGCGCGCATAGCGCGGCCCAATCAGTCCCCAAACCACTCGCGCCACGATCAACGCGCCGACTACATAGCCGGCCCAGACATGCACGATGAGCGGGTCCTCAGTGAAGTAGGCGATGGTGAAGCCCACGACCAGCGTCCAGTGGAAAAGCCTAACAAACAGGTCCCACACATAGACCAGCTTTTGATGGGAGCTCCGCATGGAAGGCGTTTTACGCATGGCTCGAAGGCTGGACTTTGATCGGGATCAAGTCGCTGCCCTGATCCGGCCTTAGTTTGGGAATGGGATTCGCATGCCCACAGATCGAGGAGGCATTCATGCGTATGTCAGCACCTCTCGTGGCTTTGATCTCGAGCCTCGGCATCACAGCAATTGCGCTTGCGGCGGACGATCCGCTCATGAAGCAGGCTCAGGGCCTTTTTCAGCCGATCCCATTAGAGCCGCCGGCGGTCAAAGGCGTAACCTCGACGCCGGCGATGGTAGAGCTCGGAACGGATCTCTACTTTGACCCGCGCCTGTCGCAGAGCCACAACATCAGCTGCAATACTTGCCACCAGATCGGCCTTGGTGGTGTGGACATGTTGCCCACGTCAATCGGCCATAAGTGGCAGAAAGGCGGGCGCAACGCACCGACCGTCCTCGACGCTGTTTTCAACGTCGCCCAATTCTGGGATGGGCGCGCAGCTGATTTGAAGGCTCAGGCCGGCGGCCCCATCCAAAACCCCATCGAGATGGGCATCAGTCATGAACACGCCATCGAAATGCTCAAGGGCATTCCTGGCTATGCGAAGCTTTTCGACGCCGCATACCCGACTGACAAAGATCCAATCACCATGCCGAACGTGGTGACCGCTATTGCGGCGTTCGAGGCAACACTGATCACGCCCAATTCTCCCTTCGACAAATTCCTCCGTGGCGATGCGAACGCGCTTTCGGCCGAGCAAAAGGAGGGCTTAAAGCTATTCATCGATACCGGCTGTGCTGGTTGTCATTCGGGCATCAACGTTGGTGGCCAGATGTACGCTCCGTTTGGAGTTGTTCAGAAACCGGGCGCCGATATTCTGCCTCCCAATGACAAGGGCCGGTTTGCCGTGACCAAAACCGCGAGCGACGAATATGTCTTCCGCGTGCCGCCGCTGCGCAATATCGAGCTGACGGCGCCTTATTTCCACTCCGGCCAAGTGTGGGACCTCAATCAGGCGGTCGGCATCATGGCCACCGACCAGCTCGGCAAGTCGCTCAATGATGAACAGGTCGCGAAGATTGTGGCCTTCCTCAAGTCTTTGACTGGCGACCAGCCGCAAGTCACATACCCAATCCTGCCGCCGAGCGTGGCAAGCACCCCACGGCCACAGCCGTAGCCGTAGCCGGGCACTCGTTCGCATACATAATGCTCATGGGCGCGGGTACGGCTGGCCGCCGATAAAAGGCACCGTCGTTATACCGTGCTTGAAAGCGCCACCCCCGGTGCCGCGTCCTGTGGCTACCTGTCTGTACCGAAAACCTAGACCCGGACGTAGTGGTGATGAAGTCCGCCGAGGACGGCGTGCGACCTGATGCTTCCGGTCCGCTGAATGGGTCGAGAGACCGGTGCATCTTTAGCCAACGACCAGTGGGTTCTGACGTCGTTGTAATAGCGAGCATAGGCTCGCAAGACCCGGCGCAGATGCGCCTCGCCCAAGACGATGAGGTGATCGACACACTCCTGCCGGATCGAGCCGATCAGCCGTTCGGCAAAGCCATTCTGCCATGGTGAGGCTGGGGCCGTAGGCTTGTCTCGAATGCCCATGGTTCGCAGCCGGCGTCTAAAAAGAGTGCCCGTAGATCCGATCCCGATCGCGGATGAGATACCGCGGAGCCTCCTCCCAAGGAAATGCCTCGGTGACTTGACGCGCAATCCATTCTGCCGTCGGGTTCGCCGTGACGTTGATCCAGACTAGCTCTCTCCGGTCCAACCGTACGATGACCAGCGCATACAGCAGACCAAAACTGATGGTCGGGACGACGAACAAGTCCATGGCGGCAATGTCTGGTGCGTGATTGCGCAGAAACGTCTTCCATCCCTGGCTCGGTGGCCCGCTTCGCTTGGCCATGTACTTGGCGACGGAGGACTGAGCGACCTCAAACCCGAGCTTGAGGAGTTCGCCGTGGATGCGCGGCGCTCCCCAGAGCGGATTTTCCATGCTCATCTTCTTGATCAGCGCACGAAGGTCAGAGTCGATCTGGGGCCGTCCTCCCCGGGTACCCGACTCCCAACGCCAATAGCTCCGAAAGCCCGCCCGATGCCATCGAACCAACGTCTCCGGTCGGATGATCGTAAGAACCTTTAGAATAGAAGGAAATAACCGGTACAGCTGGACCAAGAACCAGCGGTCGCCGTTCGTAAGCTGGACCCGGCCTGGAATCCTGACGGCCCAATATGATCAGCTGATGCCGAAGTGCCGCATTTTCCGCTTCAAGCCGCTGCCTCGACTTGAATGGCAGGGCGATAACAGCCAGGAAGAAGCGGAGCAGCGCTAACATTCTGCCCTGACGTTAGGCGATTCCTTCAGCTGAACAAATCCGGATGAGATTTTCGGTACACACAGCCGAGGATCTTGTGCCTGGGCGAGGGCATGGAAGTGAATCCCGGCGCTTCCGAGTTCAGCGTAGAGAAACTCTCGGTCGGCGTTGGCCACATCCCCGATGGTATGCAGACCGAGGTCGCGAAGCCGCGCTTGGGTCTTCGGCCCGGCACCCCATAAGCGAGATATGGAAAGAGGAGTGAGCCAGGCTTTGGCGGAGACTTCCTGATAGCGATCAAACCGGGGCGGAACAATCACCGCGTTTGGGCACATGCGGCGTGGCCATCGGCATCGCACTGCCGACGCCATACGGCCGAGCTTCGTAGCTCGCTGTTAGCACCACCCCGCGAGCACTTGGAGGCCCGACCAGCACCGGCCGACCCCGCAGTGCAGGATCATCCAGTTGCTCAATCGCCGCGTAGAAGGCATCCATGTCGGCGTGAGCGACAATTCGTGGCCAAGCCCTATCTGAGCGAATCATTGCAGAAAGAGCTTAGACCAATGTCAAAGTCCGCCGTAGCAAACTCAAAGGGATACAAACATGAAGCCGTTGCCACATGTCTACGAGGTCGCCATGTCCGGGGGTCCAACAGGTTATGCAACGCTCTCAACCGGTGGAGTCCCTGTGTTGCCCTCCGCGCCACCGAAGGATTTCGACGGCCCAGGGGATGCCTGGAGCCCGGAGCATCTCCTGCTCGCGGCCGTGGAAACCTGCTTCATGTTCACCTTCCGGGCGATCGCGCAGGCTTCCAAACTCGAGTTCCTGTCGCTTGAGGTAGGGGGCAGCGGCACAGTCGACCGCCAGGACGGGGCCACCCGCTTCACTGAGATCATTCTCAGGGCGCAGCTCAGGCTTCCAGAGGGTGCAGACCCGGAGCGCGCAAAGCGGATGCTTGAGAAGGGCGAAAAGACCTGCCTCGTCAACGCCTCGCTTTCGGTCCCCATCTCTCTAGAGGCAGAAATTGTGGTCGGGTCATAAGCGCTGCGGCCCCAATTCCACGGCCCGAAACAGGTCGAGACGACTTCCTTGGCTGGATAATTGAGCTCGGCGAAGCTTAGCGGGGTCCCGGCGTTCACGCTTCGTCGGACCAACAAAATTGCACAGTGTCTGGGATCTTTGCGGCCTGGGTGCTTCCGATCCCATTCCACAGGACACCTGTCCTTTCCGAAAATTACATCCGCTGGAGATTTAGCCAGCGATTTTCCCTGATCTGCGGGAAATAATTCCCTGTTAGTGCCAGAAAATTCCCTGTTCGGGTGCGTAGGGAATTTGGGTGTAACCAGCTGATTTATAGTCGGAAAACCGAGCCGTCTTCCCGCCTTCGCGGCTAGATCTGCGAAATTTCCCTGTATTTTCCAGAGAGGCTTTCGCCAAAGACTGCCAGCACAGCCACCATATAAGTAATTGATATAGAATAATTATTTGTCATTTGGACAGGTCCGGTTTTCCGGGAAATCCGGCGCATTTTCCGCTCCCCAGCCGGAGCCGAAACCGGCAGAGACGATTTTGCGCCGAACCCGCGCCGTGCCAGACAAGAAAGTCTCCCGGGCGGCTTTCAGGGGTTCACTTTTCGTGGACGGCGATGGCGCACCGAAATTGCGCAACTGAGGGAGTCGTCCTAACGAGGTAGGGGTTAGCCAACCGAACCGGTGACTTATCGTAGCTGAAAGCCAAGCAGCTTCCGCTGTTCAGCCCAGTCGACCGGTATTTGCGGTGTCAGTCGCATCAGCTTCTTAGCGGTGAGTTGTGGCGGGTTCTTGCCGTTGACGATTGCGGTGATGATGTCGGGCGCCAGCGTGGGAAGACGTAAAAGGCGATAGACATAATTTGCGGAGAACTCGTTCCTGGCTGGCGATAACATGCACGGTCAGATCGGTGTTCTGCATCAGACGTTCTTGGATTTCGTGAGCCCGAGCGACGATCCTGAGCAGGCCGGGATCGGCTGTCGTCTGATCATCGGTATTCTCGACAAGCATTCTCATCTCGCGGCCGACGCGCTGCAGTCGTGCCATCACCGTCAACGTCAGAATGTCGTTGGAGTTCGCTGTCAGTCTGGCCATCTTGCGTAGTGAGATCAATCGCTTGCGCAGCGAGCAGCGCGACTAGGCGGGATCGAGGGATATTGATCTCGACTCGATCGGGTTTGATATCGACACGGCTGAGTAGTGCCATCAGCGTTCCACGAACCTGGTCTGGCGCAAGGGTTCCGAGTTCTTCTGCGATCTGACGACCACGCCTGATCAGCCGGTTCTGCTCGACAGCGTCGAGATTCTCATTCTGGATGGCATCGAGGATCCCGCCTCGATCGGCGAGCAAGGTTCGGAGCCTGGTGATTACCAGGGTCTCGAGATTGGCGGCCGGGATCCGCCGTCCCTTTGATCGGTCCGTTGCAGCCCCGGTGATGAGAGACGTCGATACATAGTACCGATATCGCGTGCCCTTCTTGACGGCATGGCTCGGCGTCAGTCGCTCGCCGTTCTCGTCAAAAGCCAGGCCGACGAGGAGGCTGGGGTGCTTTGCATCCGATCCCGTCGTCCGATCGACTCGGTTCTCAGCAAGAATTGCCTGAACCTGATCCCACAGTGGCTTGTCGACGATTGCCGGATGCTCGCCAGGATAGGCATTGCCTTTGTGCGTAATCTCACCACGATAGATGCGGTTCTGAAGCATGAGATAAAGGGCGCCGCGGGAGAGCTTCTGACCGCCAACCTGGGTGCCATCGGCCAAGACTCGCCGCTTACTCCTTATCCCTGCGGCATCAAGTTCTGCCTGGAGCGCGCGCACCGATCTGAGCTGAACATAGTGCTGGAAGATATGGAGGACGGTGAGAGCCTCTTTGTCGTTAACGACCAATTTTCGGTTCTGCACGTCGTAGCCGAGTGCAGGCAGCCCACCCATCCACATGCCCTTCTTCTTGGAAGCGGCGATCTTGTCGCGGATGCGTTCGCCGGTGACTTCCCGCTCGAACTGCGCAAAGGAGAGCAGCACGTTCAGGGTAAGCCGCCCCATCGAGGTCGTGGTATTGAACTGCTGGGTTATCGAGACGAAGGAGACACCCTTGGCATCGAAGGCTTCCACGATCTTGGCGAAGTCGAACAGCGAACGCGTCAGCCGGTCGATTTTATAGACCACCACCACGTCGACCTTGCCGGCGACAATGTTGCCAAGGAGTAGCTTGAGGGCAGGGCGGTCCATGGTGCCGCCGGAAAAGCCCCCATCGTCATACATCGTCGGCAATACCGTCCAGCCTTCATGCTTCTGGGAGAGAATGAAGGCTGCGCAAGCTTCGCGCTGAGCGTCGAGCGAGTTGAAGGCTTGCTCTAGACCTTCCTCGGACGATTTGCGCGTGTAAATCGCGCATCGCATTTTCCTGGCAGACGGTTTCGGCCTCCCTTGTAGATCAGCCATTGTCGTCTCCATTGGTCGAGCGCAGGGCCTCGGCCCGTTTCAGGCCAAAGAAGCGCGGGCCGGACCAGTGGGTACCGGTGATCTTCCTGGCGACCTTCGTAAGCGATGGGTAAGTCAAAGCGGCATACTCAAACCCATCTTCCGTCACGGTGACGGTGTGGGTGCGGCCATGCCATTCGCGCACCAACCGCGCGCCAGGCTTAAGGCTGAGGCCGGGATCGGGGGCAACACGGCCTGTAATGCGAAACATCTTCGCCAGCGTCTCCAGCTTGCGACGCGTCGACTTGCCGAGACCGCCGTACTGGATTTCCTGAAGCCGGTAGCCGATGCCCCGGATCAGCAAGTCGCGGCTGAACCTTGGCGGGTCGCTGTGGTAAAACCGTCGCCATTCGCGGCGTAGCTCCTCGAGGCTGGCGCTGTCCGGGGCGGGCGGCTGCGCTGGCTTCGCACTCTGCGCCCGGCTCTCCGCCTCTGATTGGATGGAGGATCGCTCGCGCCGCTTTGGGCGCGGGCGAGGCGGTGACAAGCGCGCCATGGCTTACGCCTTGGCGGATGCGATCGGCGCAATGTGATAGCGGCGCACACCGTCCTTACCCACGTCCGAGACGAGTGGCAGCTTGAGCTTCTTGCGCACGAGACCGCTGAAGAAGCCGCGAACGGAGTGCGGCTGCCAACCGGTCTTGGCGATGATGTCTTCGATGCTGACGCCGGACTGCCGCTGGAGCATCTGGATGACTAGGCCCTGTTTGGTCTGCGCGGGCGCGGCTCGCCGCTTAGCAGTGGCCGAAGAAGCTTTCTGAGTTCTACGGCGTGAATGTGCGGCGGCCGTCTTCCGTTGGCGCGGCATGTTTGCGGCCGCCTGCGAGGGTGTGTTCTTTGCCGCGTCATCGACGCCGAGGGCTAGAAGGCCGTTGGTGGTAATGAACAAGCCGAGGGCGCGACCATCCTCGTCGCGACGCCATTCAGCCGCACCGTCGATGGTCCGTCTCTCTTCGGCGAGCCTTCGCTTGCACAAGGTCTCGATCACCTTGTTGAGCGCGGCGCCCTTGGCGGTCAGGCTTTGCGGAAAAAGAAGAAGCGAACCGTCGGCACGTTGCGCTGCTGCGCCAAGGATAACGAGCTGAGCGTCGCTGAGCTTAACGGTTGTCGATTGGGTTTTGGACATGACTGCCTCATCGTTTGCACCGGCCCGTTGCCAGCGCTTCCACCGCCCAGAGCCCGGCACAATGGCCAGGCGAGGGCGACGCCGGAGGCGTTGCCGTCACATCCATGACAAAGCATGCACGCTCTGTTTGGCAGCGAAGTCCAGACGATTCTTCGCCGCAAGAAGGGCGCTTCGGCGCCGATGGCCGAGCTATAGGTTATCCAGCGTGTAGCCCGAGAACTCGTAGGCGAGCGCTTGGCTGATGCTGTCGACCTGGTAGTCGTGCTTGCTCTGAGCCGCGCCTACGTAGAGGAGCTGCTCCCGGACGTTTTGGAGGGGAAGATCGAACCGGGCCGTGTCTTCCTTCATGTGGTCAGTCTCGACGAAGTTCCCGAAGGCTATCGGGCCATGAACGAGCGCAAAGTGATCAAGGTCATGGTGAAGCCTTGAGGGCTGCGTGAAGAAATTGATGCGCATCGGCATTGTGTGTACCGAGAACCTCATCCGCATTTGTTTGGCTGAAGGAATCGCCTAACGTCAGAGCAGAATGTTAGCGCTGCTCTGCTTCTTCCTGGCCGTCTTGGTCTCGCCATTCAAGTCGAAGAGCCGGCTTGAAGCAGAGAACGCGGCACTCCGACATCAGTTGATCGTTTTGCGGCGCAAGGTGCGTGGACGGGTCCGGCTCACCAACAGTGATCGCTGGTTCTTGGTTCAGCTGTATCGATTATTTCCATCGATTCTGCAGGTCCTCACGATCATCCGTCCCGAGACGCTGGTGCGTTGGCATCGGGCGGGCTTTCGCGGCTATTGGCGTTGGAAGTCGCGCTCAAGGGGAGGGCGGCCGCAGATCGAACCGGACCTCCGCGCGTTGATCCGGCGGATAAGCATCGAGAACCCGCTCTGGGGAGCGCCGCGCATCCACGGCGAACTGCTCAAGCTCGGGTTTGAGGTCGCGCAATCGAGCGTCGCCAAGTACATGATCAAGCGACGCGGACCGCCAAGCCAGGGATGGCACACCTTTCTGCGTAACCACGCGCCGGACATTGCCGCCATGGACTTGTTCGTTGTCCCCACCATCAGCTTTGATCTGCTCTATGCCCTCGTCATCGTTCGCCTAGACCGCAGAGATCTCGTCTGGATCAACGTCACGACAAACCCGACGGCAGAATGGATTGCGCGTCAAATAACCGAGGCATTCCCTTGGGATGATGCCCCGCAATACCTCATGCGGGATCGGGATCGGATCTACGGCACCATCGTCACACGCCGATTGCGCGCCATGGGCATCCGGGACAAGCCTACTGCACTAGCCTCGCCTTGGCAGAACGGCTTTGCCGAACGGCTGATCGGATCCATCCGGCGCGAGTGCGTGGATCATTTCGTCGTCTTGGGCGAGGCGCATCTGCGCCGAATCCTGCGAGCCTATGCTCGCTATTACAACGACATCAGAACCCACCGGTCATTGGATAAAGATGCGCCGGTCTCTCGCCCCGTTCACCGGAGCGGAATCATTGTTCACGCGCGATCCTTGGCGGACTTCATCACCACTACGTCCGGGGGTAGGTTTTCGGTACACACAGCCCCCAAGCGCGAGGACCCCGGACCCTACGCTGTCAACTTTGAGCGCAAATGACGCCTAGCCGCGCGCAAGCTGTCATTCACTAGCGTTACTGGCGTCAATGGAAGCGGCTGCTTTTGTGGAGCCTTGGTCCGATCGTTTCTTACTCAGCTCCGTTGCCATTGCCGTAACGCCGGCGAGGCCGCCCAACTGCATCGAGTCCACGGCAGTGCTGGGGACGAGGACGATGGTCGCGTTCTGCTTCAAGCCTTCATAGAGCATGTTCATGGCTCTCAGGTGGAGCGCGGCCGGATTATCGACATAGCTCTTGGCCGCTTGCTCGAACTTTTCGGCAATCTGACGTTCCGAATCGCCGAGAATGACTCTTGCCTGTCGTTCCCGTTCCGCTTGGGCCTGCATTGACATTGCGTCCTCCAGGCCCGGCGGGATCAGAACATCCTTGACCTCGACCGAAATCACGTTGATGCCCCAAGGCTCAGTGCGCTCATCGATGATCTTGCGGAGTACGTCACTGATTTTTCCCGCCCCTCAAGCATTCGTGGCCTTCGGCTTTGCCAAGGAGGATCCGGTAAAGCTCGCCGGTGCACCAGACAAGGGATGCAGCGCCACGGTCAAGCTGCCCGATCCTGGGTCGGAGGAAGATGCCAAAGCCTTGAGCGAGGCCTTCTTCAGTCAGCTTGGCCCGGGCAGCAATTTCGGCTCACAATTCGCGCAAACGGCAATCATCAAATGCGCCACGAACTAAACGCAATCATGCGAGGAGCGATCGGGCTTGTGCTCGTCGCGGGTCTGATGCTCGTTGTCGGTGCCTGCTGTGCCGAGGCTGAGACTGCGGCGCCGCCATCTGCCTTCGCACCTCCATCCTCCGCGCCGTCCACCGCGCCGTCGCCTTTCGGCGCTCCCTCTCAAGCACCGTCCGCGTTCGCACCGCCGCGTGCCGCGCCTTTGCAGGCGTCGGGGCCCGCCGCCATCTTCAGCTGGGTCGTGGACACGCAGCAGACCATGCAGAGGGAGCTGGCAAATGGCGTCAAGCGGCTCAAGACCGAGAATGCTTTTGCTGCGGCGGTGGGGCTCGCGGCACTGAGCTTCCTCTATGGTGTGGTGCATGCCGTCGGCCCCGGCCACGGCAAGACCATCATCTCCTCATACGTGGTCGCCAATGAGCAAACGGTTCGGCGCGGCGTGATCATCTCCTTCATTGCCGCTGCCTTACAGGCCTTGACCGCTGTTGCCCTGGTCGGCGTTCTCGCCATCGCGCTGAATGCAAGCGGAATGGCGATCAAATCGTGGACGCTCCAGCTCGAAAGCGTCAGCTATGCCCTGATCGCACTTGTCGGCCTTTGGTTGTTAACGACCCAGCTTCTCCGCATCTGGCGCCGCTGGCAGGAAGCAGCGACCGAGCCGGTCGCCGCTCTGCCCCTTGCCGGGCACCATGACCATCACGACCATCACGACCATCACGACCACGATCATCCTACTCACGACCATGATCATCATCCTGGCGATGATCACCATCACCATCATCATCATGCCGAGAGTGAAGTCTGCCACCACGTCGTGGACGCGCAGGCGGTGTCAGGGCCGATGTCATGGCGCAAGGTCATGGCCGTGGTGTTCTCGGTCGGGGTGCGGCCCTGCTCGGGCGCCATACTCGTGCTCGTCTTTGCTCTCACCCAAGGGCTGTTCTGGGCCGGGGTTGCCGCCACCTTCGCCATGGCGTTCGGAACTGCCATCACCGTCGCCGGGCTGGCGACGCTTGCGCTTGGCTCGCGTGAACTCGCGCTCAAGCTCGGCGGAGGGGGCGGCGCTTGGGCGAATGCCGTGTGGAATGCCTGCGCCATCGGCGGTGCCACGCTCATCATGCTGTTTGGTGCGCTCCTGTTCACCGCTTCGCTCGGACCGGCGAGGCCTTTCTGAGCGCAGCAGTGCAGCGTCAGTCTGCGAGCGAGGGTAAAGCGGACCAAACTAGAGGCACCCCAGAGGTCAGCTTTTGACCCCAAAGCAGACTTACGGCATCAGGCCCGTGCCCAGATCGAATTCGGGGCAAGGCGGCATCAGACTGCGTCAGTCGTCTTCTTCGGCGGCTACCGAACCGCGAGCCTTGAAGATCCCATCCCTCGGTCAGAATCAGCGAAGTGCCGCGTCAACTATTACGGGTAGTAAATGTTTTAGCGCGCAAAGCTTGTAATCCCCCTCCCTCAAGGCCCATGTATCTATTACTGGCACGCCGGACCCTGGCGCTGGTAAAGACTACCGTGCCAATTCAGTGCACGGCCCTTTCCGAAAAAAAGGCAAGCCAAGCGCCCCCTTACGGGAGCGTGGTTCGGCGGGTGCCAGCCTGAGAAACATCGCCTCCGATGTAACCGCACGAGGCACCATGATGAATGCTACTTCCAATCCACAAACTGCGGCCGAGCAAGGCCGCAAAAATTATAGTGACGTGGTGACTCCCGACACCTCCGTGCCGGAGGCCGTGCGAGCCATGGCCGAGAAGGCAGTGGATCAAAGCCGCGAAGTCTATGACCGCTCCAAGAATGCTCTCGACGCATCGGTTGCGACCTTTGAGAGGGCCTTCGACGCTGCCGGCCAAGGCACTGTCGCGCTCAACCGCAAAATCATCGATATCGCCCAGCGGAATGTGAATTCCGGCTTCGACCTGGCCAAGAGCTTGGCGGGCGCCAAGAACCTCGCCGAGATGGTGCAGCTGCAGACAGCCTATTGGCCGAAGCTGTTGGGGGCGCTCACGTCCCAAGCCGAAGAAGTACGCGCGCTGTCGACCAGGTTGGCCACTGCCGCCGGCGAGTCGCTAAAGCAGCAGGTGAAACGCGGCGTGGATGAGCTGCGCAAGGCAAACTGAAAACTGCCATGAAATACCTACGGGCCAGTGCTGATTTAGGACCAGCCGAATTAGGACTACCGCAATGACCGATCCCTATTACATCAATGAATACCAATCGGATATTCGGGCGATCAAGCCTGGGTGGTATGGGCTGGAGAGCAACGGCAAGCTCTCCTCCGGGCCATTTTTGAACCAGCGGAAATGCCTCACCGGAATCTCGCGAGCGTCGCCCTGGTTGCAGCGAACGATAAAGTGTCCCGAATGTGGAGGTGAGCACGTCCGGCCGTGCACTCGCATAGATGAATATGGCGGCCGGGGATGGATTGCCAACTCTTGCGAGACCTGCGGACACAACCTCAGCCTCGAAGAGATAGGCCCTCACGTTGTCAATTAGGGTGCGATGTCGCAAGCGATCGTGGACAGAATTATTAAGGCCGGAGGAAACGAGATGAACGTCGCGGCAATTCTGAAGATGCGGTGTCCTCCCCATTAGCAAGGACAATTCGTTGCTCGATATTGCAAAGCTGCATTGGCGGAGGAAGGCAAAAATGTCTTGGCAATTCACTGTCGTGCGCTGGATCGTCTCCAGTTTCTATCTTCTAGCGATGGTTTGGTCACTGCTGTCTAGGACCGACGAATATCAGTCGTGGCTCGCATTGGAGGTTGCAGCATTCACTGCTAGCTATGGCATCATAATGCTGTTGCTCTGGCCGCACGAGCGAGCAGCCCAATTTGCCGGGGTGCATGTGAACCAACAACCTTAGTCTCTTATCGTCGCGGGGAACTTTGCCTTGAGGTTGGTCATCCATGGCACATTGCGTACGGGTGCGCCCCAGACTCTCAAAACCTGCTGAGTTCGCTCTAGTTCGATCGCAATCCGTGCCCCACAGCAAGCGTGAGGCAGCGTTTCTTGATTTGAGTTGCATTGCTTCGCCCGCTAACTGTGAAGGAGCCTAGGGAATTGGTTAGGCAATCTTGGGATCGCCCCCATGCGTTTGGCAGGCGGCAGCGACTTCAACTTTCTCAGCCACCCCGCGGTGTTGCAACCCGAAGCCGCCGATCCTTCTATTTTTCCCACTCTTTGGGATGTAACGCTGCTCCTGAACCGACCGGCACTCACCCCTGCCTCGTCAGATTGTCAAACTTGCGATGTGTGCGATCATCGTGATCGACGTTTACGTCCCCCACAATTAGGAGAAATCCGATGAGTGCCCAGTTGGAAGCAAGGTTTCTTAGCGCCGCTGAGCTGGAAATTGTGAACGAAACGCGACCTCCGGCTATAGAACAGCTTTCTGTCGAACAATTGAAAGTTCTTGCCCAACGCCTGAGGCGAGCCCGCGATAGAGCCGAGGATATTGGGGCTCAACAGAAACGTGAAATGCGTGGAAAAGCTCACCCAAGGGGAACCACGCCCGCGAGAGACAACACGGGTACGCTCGCAAAGGCCCAAGTGTTGGGGGAGGCTACGGAACGCGTCGAGCAGGAACTGAGCCGGCGGGAAGAATTGACAACCGCCGCAACAACGCAGGCCGACCTGTCGCGACATGCGCTCGAACTTAAATTGAGCCTCCGGCCCCTCCTCATCCGGGTTCGGGGCGCTCGGCATCTGAAGGGATGAAACCCAAAGAGAGGCAGAAACCGCTCAGGGTTGGGGCATCGAAGGGAGAGGTCGGCCGCGTGTCACAAGAGGGGAAGGTTTCTCAGGCACGCAAGGACAGCGGTGACCGCTGACCGCGCGGTGATGGTGCGCACCCATGTGGCCAAAACTCCACGCGAGTGAACACGGTGTCCTTTCCGAAAATTTCATCCGGCCTAGGTTCGCATTTGTAAGGCAGCAATCATCGCATCATTGAGAGCGATGTTTGTAGTCCTGCATGCGCTCGGAGGGTCGCCGACCTGTTCAAGTCGCGGTGCCGGCTTGAAGCTGAAAATTTGTTTCTCCGCCATCAGCTGACCATCGCTTTGCGGCAGGCGGCATTGTCAGATTAACTGGGCGTGAGCTGGCTGATCGGAGGCGCTCAAGACTCTCACGCTGCAAGTTGACGCCATCCCGCGCGTACGGCAGCGCGGTTCTGCTTGAAGATATCGCGCAATCTGTCTGTCTCCGAGCCAACGATGTACTAGGAAGGCTCGCACTGGTCGCGTGAGAAGAACATTCCAATTCCGACGCAACAGCTCGGATTAGGCGAGTGTCCTTTGGGCGTTCACTAGGAAATCGGCCGCGGTCCATACTGGCGGGTCTCTCGCAGCCTTAATCTAACGCTGATTCCGGTGTCCGCCCGTGAAGAGGCCGAAAAGCACCCGCCGATGCCGCTGCGCTTTAAAAAGCTCGGCTGCCAGGTATCAGCCAAAGGGCCGCCGAGGCGTCGGAAGAAGGCAGCTTCCTGGACGACCCACGCGAGTCATGGTTTCCTCGGAGCAAACTCACTAATTATGGGGGCGGCCGCTCATCTCAGCTCGCCAGTGCCCCGGAAGAAGACTCTCTACAGTGAGCTGCCGAAGCCGACCAGGTTCGGTCACTCCATCGGCCACCAGGTTTAGAAGCTTTTGCCCAACTGCAATTCTCAGCTCACCGCCCTTGGCGTAATCGCGAAAGGGGTCATCCGCCTTTAAGACATTCCAAATGGCGGCGAACGCCTGGTCCATCACAGCAAGCGTCTTAGGTGCGTATAAATTGATTCTTGGGGTTCGAGAGGTCATCGTCTCCCTCCGCGTTGTTGCAGGCGGGAAGTCTTCCGCTCTCAGCCACCCGGTGCCCGTAGTTGCTCTTACCGAGTGATTTCTCAGCTTGCGCATTTCAGATGACAATAGCGAGCTAATACGCTTCGGCTGATCGCTTTTCCCCCATGGCATGCCATGAGTGGTCCAACTTTCAGCAGGTGCGGGAACAGGCCGACGACAAGCCAGCTCCGCTGTGCGGGCGTCAAATTGATGTCGGCCCCAACGCGAATGCGTTTAGGAAATTGCTCCAGCTTCTTGCTGGAGACGTCATCACAATCCAGCAACCGCAACAATCTGCGGAGGCATGGTCGCGCTGGCATCCTTGCCCGGCCAGACGCCTTCGACCCGTCGCGTTGCTCCCGACCCTGAAACACGTACTCTCGAGAAGCCCAAGGTGCGAAATCTCCTTGCGATCAGCGCGTTGTCAGCCAACTGCTCGACCGAGTTAAGGGCGAGGGTTGCCCGGTATCGCTTTCCTTGGTGGACAGTAAATTCGCCGGCGAAGCTCGAGACGCTGACGAAACTGGCGGCCATGGCGAAAGCTGGTAGGGCTTTCAGCAAATTGCGAACAGTCTTGTTGGTCATGCAAACGTCCTCTTGCTTCGGCTTCTCGAGCCGCCTTCAGGAGTAGCTCACGGCAGGTGCGGTAGTGGTGCTTGGCGTTGAAGCGACTGGGGGCGCTCTACCCTGCCATCCCACCCAAAATAAGGCGGCGGCTCAGAAGCCGATGGAAGCCACCCGCGTCATTCAAAGCGCCCTGCTATTGGGCCGAGGACCAACCGAACCTCAGGCCCAACAGGCTGTCGAGGTGCGGGCGATCGCGCCACTCACGATCGATATCGTCCCGAATGTCGCACCAACCGTGACGTTGCCGGTGGGTGATGTTGCCGCGACGCTCGGCCGGGCGAGACTCCCAAGCTTCGGGCTCGATGCCTTGGCGCGAATCAAGCCGCGCAAACCCCTCGAGATCCCCAACGGCGCTCGCTGCCGGAAGGCGGAACTACAAGCTCTACGTTCCAAGTCGGCAGCACACGGGCAGACGCCCATTGATCGTCATGCTGCATGGCGGCACGCAAGGCCCCGATGACTTCGCAGCAGGCACGCGCATGAATACCTTGGCCGAAAGGAGCATGGATTTCTCGTTGCCTATCCAAGCCAGTGCAAGAGCGCCAATCCGTTTCAGGTCGCGGGGACGTTTCCTCTTCGTTGAGTGGTCGTCTGACGCAGGAGCGCCGTCTTCGCTTTGCCCAAGGACGCTCGAGCCTGCTGGGACGAGACAGGGAATTCGACAAGCACTTTTCGGCCAAGCCGGGTGAGGGCGACTGAGCAGGTGCGCTCTGGAAGATACGCTGCTCATGGACGACGGTGACACGGAGCGGGCGCGAACCGGTTTTCGCTCTCGAGGACAAAGGAGCGTGGTTCGGCTGCTGCCAGCCTGCGAAACATCGCTCGCGATGTGACCCCGCGGCCTCATCCGGGCTTCGCCGTTTGCTCTTGTTTGCGCCGTGCGTCCTCAAGCGTGCCGACCATATAGAGCGACGCTTCATCCCACCCATCGGTATCGCCGCGCAGGATCGCCTCGCAACCCGTTAGCGTATCTTCAATCGGCACCGACACGCCAGCTTCGCCCGTGAACTGGGCCGTGACCGCAAAGGGCTGCGTGAGAAAGCGAACGAGACGGCGAGCGCGCTGGACGGACAGACGATCCTGGCTGCTGAGCTCGCCCATGCCGAGCAGAGAGATGATCTCCTGCAACTCGCGATAATGCTCGAGCAGCCGGCGCACCTCCCCGGCAATGCGGTGATGGCGCTCGCCCACGATCTTGGCGTCGAGCATCGTCGAGGCGGATTCGAGCGGATCAATGGCCGGGTAGAGCCCTTGGCTCGCCATGTCGCGGCTCAGCACGATCGAAGAATTGAGATGGGTGAAGACGCTGGAGATAGCGGGATCGGTGAAGTCGTCGGCAGGCACGTACACGGCCTGGATCGAGGTCACTGCGGCACCGCGCACGGAGGTGATCCGCTCCTCGAGGCCGGCGATCTCGGTAGCGAGGGTTGGCTGATAGCCCAACTGCGAAGGAAAGTGGCCGAGCAGGCCCGAGACTTCGCCGCCCGCTTGTAGAAAGCGGAACACGTTGTCGATCAGAAACAGCACGTCCTTGTGCATCACGTCGCGGAAATATTCGGCGATGGTCAGCGCGCTCAGACCCACGCGCCAGCGGGTTCCCGGCGGCTCGTTCATTTGCCCGAAGACGAGTGCGGTGCGATCGATAACACCGGACCGCTTGAGCTCCATCCACAGCTCATGTCCCTCTCGCGAGCGTTCGCCGATACCGGCGAAGATCGATAGACCTGAATATTTCTCCCCCGTGGTGTGGATCAGCTCCATGATGAGCACAGTCTTGCCAACGCCCGCGCCACCAAACATCGCGGCCTTGCCGCCTCGGGCGAGAGGCGACAAGAGGTCGATGACCTTGATCCCGGTCAGCAGAACTTCGGGCGCCCCGCCTAGCTCGTCCAAGGCCGGCGGCTGCCGGTGGATCGGCAAGCGCGGCGTCTTGGGGTCGAAGCCGGGGCCGCCGTCGATGGGGTCTCCGATGATGTTGACCATGCGGCCAAGCAAGGCCTCCCCAACCGGGACAGTGATCGGGGCGCCGGTGTCGCACACGGGCGTCCCGCAAGACAGTCCAGATGTGTCGCCCATGGCCACACATCTGACCGTGCTCATATTCAGGTGCTGCTGCACCTCCAGCACGAGGGGTCTTTCGTCACTGCGGACGATGTTCAGGGCTTGGTTGATAGGAGGAAGAGGAGATGCGGTTATTTCGACGTCGACAATGGACCCGACCGCACCCACAACAACTCCGGCGACCTGCAGTTGATGCTCTTCGCGTTTGGCGTCCATAGGTTACTCTTGCGTTATCGCTTTATGTACTGCGCAGTCGAAGGGTACTTCGGATGAGAAGGGGTCGTCACTGCGCGTTTCGGCAGGGGATATCGAAGCCATAGTTAATCAGGCCATGGCGGTGCTTTCGGATCCGAAAGGGAATGATAGAGGCGCTGGCGCTGCGCGGAGCGAAGCCGAATATGCTGTGGTACCCTCAGCAAGGCCAGGAGTTTGGCGACTGCTCTCGAAGATGCTTCTCCTCAAAATCGCAGAGCGGTTATTGCCAAGATCGTTGCTCGAACTGTCCTTGGCGGCGATCTTAAAATCCTGCTCGACCGTCGCGCATTGGCCTTCGCCTCATCGGCAGCTCGCGCGCAGGAGATGGATTCTACGCGAGCGAAGCGCCGCTTATCTTCACGAGGCGCGGGGCTGGATGCCTTTGATCACCAAAGACGATTGCAGCTCTGGAGCTCGCCCACTGAACCCTGCCGCTTCTGAGGGCACTTGCGCGCGGACACCTGGTTTGCTGCCCCTGTGTCAGGTCACACGCCAATGAGTGTTCCCGCGCCATAGGCATTGCCCCTGATCCGTGATGGCGGGTCCACCTCGTGCGAGTTCTCGCTTAGCGTTCGAAGACATACTGCCCTGGCGCCTTGCCGAGCGGCGGGTAGCCCTTATCGGGCGCCCCGAGCGGGGGCGGCGCGGCACGCCCGGCGGATTTGCGCTCCAGCCATTCGGCCCAGACCGGCCACCATGAACCCTCGGTACTCGGATTATTCAGATACCAGGTGTCAGGATCGACATATGTCTCGCCCGACGGACGGTGAGAAATCCGGAAATGTCGGTGTTTGTGACCAAGTTCGCTCACGACGCCCGCATTGTGGCCGCCGCTGGTCAGCACGAAGGTAACATCTGTGTCGCTCACGAGGTTGATCTTGTAGACCGAGCGCCATGGTGCGACATGGTCCGCTTCTGTCGTTACCGCAAATATCGGTGCGCGGACGTCGCTCAGCACGACCGGTCGGCCGTCCACCTGATACCGCCCTTCGAACAGCTCGTTGTTGAGGAAAAGGCGGCGCAGATACTCGCTGTGCATGCGGTAGGGCATGCGCGTTGTATCGGCGTTCCAGGCCATAAGGTCGAAGTCGATGGGCGAGCGCTGGCCCATCAGGTATTCGTGCACCAGGCGCGACCAGATGAGGTCGTTGGATCGCAGGAGCTGGAACATACCGGCCATTTGCTTGGTATCGAGATAGCCCTGGTCCCACATGATGTCTTCGAGATAATTGAGCTCGCTGTCGTCGATGAACAGCATGAGCTCGCCCGCCTCGGTAAAATCGGTCTGTCCGGCCAGGAGCGTCACCGAATTGAGCGCGGCCTCTCCCTCCCGCGCCAGGAAGGCCGCGGCGATCGACAGCAGCGTGCCGCCCAAGCAGTAGCCGACCGCGTTCACCTTGCGCTCCGGCACGATTTTCCGCACCGCCTTCAGCGCGTCCAGCACGCCGAGACGCAGGTAATCCTCCATGCCGAGGTCGCGATCTTCGACCGTCGGATTGTGCCAGGAGATCATGAACACGGTGTGACCTCGACCGACGAGGTAGCGCACCAGCGAATTGGCGGGCGAGAGATCGAGGATGTAGTACTTCATGATCCAAGCCGGCACGATGAGGATCGGCTCGCTATAGACCTCGCTGGTTTCGGGCGCATATTGGATCAGCTCGATCAGGCGGTTGCGGTAGACCACCTGGCCCTTCGTGACCGCGACGTTCTGGCCAGGCTGGAACGCGTCAGTTCCAATCGGCGGTTTGCCACCGACCGCGCGCTCCCAATCCGCGACGAGATTCATGGCGCCCTGGACGAGGTTCTGCCCGCCTTCGCGGATGGTCGTCTCGAGAGCTTCTGGATTTGTCGCGATGAAATTAACCGGTGAGACGGCGTCGAGCAGCTGTCTCGCGACGAAGGAGACGACTTGCTCGTGGTGGGCCGACACGCCGCCGATGCCGGTTGTCGCGTTGTGCCACCATTGTTGATTCAAGAGAAATGCTTGATAGATCACGTTGAACGGCCAGCGCTGCCACGCCTCGCTCTCGAAGCGGTGATCCTGCGGCAGCGGTTCGATGCAGCACGGACAGGTCGGGTCGCTGTAGGCCTGCGGCGCATAGGTCGCCAGACGAACTACCTTGCGCACGGCCTTCTCCAGCAGAATCTGCCATTTGCCGGGCGACGCCGCGAGATGCAACGCCCAGTCGGCGTAGGCGAGCCCAAGGCTGGCCGGCGAAATGCCGGCCGTGTACCTGCCCATGGTGGCAGTAAACAACCGGTCGCTGCTCGTCGGCGGATCGACCTTGGCTTCCGCGCCGGGCACCTGCATCCCAGGCTTCGTAGCCGCCACGGATCCGTGGCCAACTGCGGGCTGCAGACCGAGTGGTGGAAACCGCGTCCAGGTCTGCAGCAGCTCAGTCGTCGCTCGGGTCCACCAGAAAAACGGCCATTCTGAAAAGTTCGTCAATTTATTCGAGCCGACTTCGGTCGATGTCCGCCCCGATGTTGGTGCCTCCGCGCGGCGGCTCGGTACAGTGGTCGGCAGTTCCTTGATGCTTGTTGTTTTCAAGGCGGAATAGCCTCCGATCGTTTCGCGCCGACGAGCCCGCAGTTACTCGCAAATTTTTCAACTCATGTTCCCGATTTGAATCGCGCGCCTTGATCCAGATCACGATAGTGCATCCATTGCGTAGGGCGCCGAATAAGTTCTGGGCGTCCGTTCGGTGGATGCTTGAGGATTGATCGTGCGTTGGCGGCACAGCAAACTCTGTATCATCGAGTCAGGTGCCACCCGGGCTGCGCGCCGTGGGAAAGCGCATGAGCATGACAACAAGCATCCCGCAACTCACGAAACCTGAGGCATAGCAAAGACAGAAAGAATACCCATTATGAAACAACTGCCGACCAGCTCAAGGCTCCTGAAATCCAAGCCGGGATCGAAGCCCAATGCGAATGACGATCTGAACTCCTTGCCCCATGGCGGAGGTGGAGAAAAAATTGGGGCTCAATTGGCACTGCCAAGCTTGGAGGAACGCTTGGCCTTGGCTCTCGTTCTGGAAGCATAGATCGATAGTAGGATTGAGGCCTCATCGATCACCACCGGCACGACGAGGTCATAGGCGCCGATGTTGTCAGCGATCTAGCGGATTTGTTTGCTGGAATGTGTGCAAGCTCGGCCTCGGTCTGGACACTGCCGCCGGTCGCGGGCTGGAGGAGGCTGTGGATCCAGTCGACCCAAATCGGTGCCGTCAACAGCGCACTGCGCGGCCAGCCGGCGGAGGCCGTCGCAGCCGCCATCGTGTCCATCCGGGAGGCGCTCGCGGCGCATCTGGACGGCGCGAGCGTGCGCCTTGCCCGGTTCGATGTGGTTGGTCAACAGCGCGCTCGCCTGAGCGGGGTGAAAGCTTGCCAACGGCGGATGGAGACATCGATGTACCGGGGTTCGAGCTCCAAACAATACGCACGACGACCCACCCGCTCGGCGGCCATCAGCGTCGTTCCTGACCCACAAAAGGTATAGAGCACGACATCTCGCCGCCGCGTGCAGTCCTTCATCGCGTCTGCCACCAATGCCACTGGCTTGGCCGTAGGATGCGCCGAGAGCTCATCCATCCGACCGGCCCGGAAGCTATTCACGCCGGCATAGCGCCAAACGTTGGAACGTGAGCGGCCGTGGCGGCCTAGCTCGATATTGTTGAGGTGAGGGGCGTCGCCGACGCGAAACACAGCGATCAGCTCATGTTGACTACGGTAGAAGCTACCTTGGCCCGCGTTCGACTTGACCCACGCCACAAGATTGATCATCTCGCCATAGGTCTGTTGGCCAGCGTCGAGCAGCTCACCAATGTGTCGCCAGTCGATGCAGACATAATGGACAGCTCCCGACCGAGAATGAGCTGCCGCGTTGCCGAGCGTCTTGATCAGGAATTCAACGAACTCCACGCGTGACATCTCGCCAGAAGCCATGGCGAATTCGCCATGCTTGATGCGGCCCCGCCCCACCACGCTCCTGATCTTGACGTTATAAGGCGCGTCCAAGAACCCCATCGCCGCTTGCTCATCGCCGAACAGCTGATCCAAGTTCGCTGTGTCGCGCGCATCTCCACACAGCAGGCGATGCGTGCCGAGCTGCCAAAGATCTCCCGGCTGACTCACCGGCTTAGGAGAAAGCCAGTCAGCTTGGATGTCATCAGCCGGGTCTGCTGCGCTCTCCTCGAAGTCGCTCAGGAGCGTGTCAATCTCGACTGGCTCGAAACCCGTGATGGAGATGTCGAGATTTTCTGCTATGAGGAGATCGGCGAGCTCGGGGAGTTCGATCGCCAGACGCTCCCGGTCCCACCCAGCGCTCTCGGCGAGTTTGTTGTCCGCAAGCAAAAGCGCCCGCTTTTTCGCCTCGCTTAATCCTTGCAGCCTAATGGCGGGTATTTTCCTGAGGCTACGAAGCTTAGCGGCCTCGAAGCGACCGTGCCCGGCAAGCAGCATTGAGGTCTCATCGATGATCACCGGCACGGTGAAGCCAAAGGCGTCAATGCTCTTGGCGATCTGCTCGATCTGTTTCTTCGAATGTGTGTGAGCGTTGCGAGGATTAGGCTTGATCGCATCAACGCAGATAAGTTGGATCTCGTGCATGAGCACCTCCATTGGCGCTCGGGCTGCGGGACGCAAAAACGCGCGACCCGGCCTAAGCGGTTCTTCGTTCAAAATTCTTGAGGTCTCAGGCTCGGATCATGTTCAGCCAGGACGCATCCACGTACCTAGCTGAGTGCTCGGCTCGCCTTTGGCGAGAAGGCCGCTCATTGGCGGCATCTCCAAGCAACTCTCCGGCAGGAATTTCCCGCAGGCCTGATGTTGATCCGGGCGACCTAAGCAACGTTATTGCTTTGGCGGAGGCAGAGCCTTGCCCTGCAGCCTGAGCCGGGGGTCAACGCTAAACATTGACAAAATTGCTGACCCGCCGTCAATGGGTTGCTTTTTGTGCGCCGCACAAAAACGTTTGCTCTTTCGAGATGCCCGATTGCTAGCTATGGACGCCGCGCGGCTTAAAGACCTCAAAAGGCATTGTCAGAGTAAATTGGCTTGAGCCTCCTGGCGAGGTTTCTTAGCCTCCGGCGATGCGCAATCCCTTCCGCTATTTCGACAGCTCGCCCGAGGTGATCCGCCTCGTGGTGATGATGTATATCCGCTATCCGCTGTCGCTGCGGCAGGTCGAGGATATCCTGTTCGAGCGGGGCATCGACATCTGTCACGAAACGGTGCGGTTCTGGGCAACCGTTTCGGTCCGATGTTTGCAGCCGCGATCAGGAAGCGACGCCTTCATCATCGGTCGTTTTCGCAATGGCGCTGGCACCTGGACGAGGTGTTCGTCAGGATCAATGGAGAGACGCATTATCTCTGGCGTGCGGTAGATGACGAAGGTGAGGTGCTTGAGGTCTTCGTGACGAAGCGCCGGGATCGCAGGGCTGCGCTGAAATTACTGAAGCGCACGATGAGGCGTTACGGCCGACCGCGATCAATTGTAACCGACCGGCTTCGATCTTACGGCGCCGCGCTGAAGGTCATTGGGATTGTGGAGCGTCAGGAGTGCGGTCGGTGGCTCAACAATCGGGCTGAGAATTCACACCAGCCGTTCCGACGACGAGAACGAGCGATGCGGAGGTTCAGGGCCTTGAGGACCCTACAGAAATTTGCCGCCGCCCATGCCTCAATCCACAACCACTTCAACCACGACCGTCACCTCAACCGCCGCGACATCTTCAAACAAAACCGTTCTGCCGCCCTGGCCGAGTGGCGTCAGCTGGCGGCCTGAACGCCTCAGACCAGCACCCTTCGCAGGGCCCCGTTCAGGTTTGTCTGACAATGCTGATGCGCCGGTCTCTCGCCCCGTTGACCGCAGCGGAATAATTGGCTCACTCATCATCACCGACACGAATTTAGGCAGCCCGCAAGCTCACGGTGAGGGCGGCCCGAGATCGAATCGGACCTCGGCGCGTTGATGGACCCCGTCAAATTGAACGAGGTCGTCGAGGATATGCCTTCGCTTTGTGTACGGCTGCTAGCGGCGCCGCCGCGAGGAACGATCATCCTCAGCCATAGCTGTGATAGACGGTCTTCAGTTGGGTGTACTTGAGGACGCCGTATTTGCCGTCCTCGCCGCCGATCCCCGATTCCTTGTGACCGATATGGTGCGCCTGGAGGGCTTCGCCCATCGTGCGGTTCACGTAGATTTCGCCGAACTCGAACTCGTGGGCTGCCCGCATAATCACCTTGTAGTCGTTACTGAACACGTAGGCGGAAAGGCCGTAGCGGGAGTTGTTGGCGTAGCCCAATGCTTCATCGAGCGACGACACCGGCATGATGGGCGATACCGGACCGAAAGTCTCCTCGCGCATGATATCCATATCCGGCGTGACCTCAGTGAAGATCGTCGGTGCGAACCAGAACCCGCGCTCGTATTTTTCGCCCGAAGGTTTGGCGCCTCCGGTGATCAGCTTGGCCCCATCCGACTTGGCTTTGGCGACGGCCGCCTCGACCTTCTTGAATTGCGCGGCATTGATGAGCGGGCCCATGTCAGGATCCTGACTAGGATCCCCGATCTTGAGAGCTCGAGCCGCGGCAACATAGCGATCGACGAATTTGCTGAAGATCTGATCGTGCACGTAGATCCTTTCGGCACAGGTGCAGACTTGCCCCGTGTTCGCATGCCTGGCGGCGATGAGTGCTGCCACAGCCAAATCCAAATCCGCGTCGTGCCAGACAATCGCGGGCGCGGATCCGCCGAGCTCGAGCGAAACGCGGGTCAGGTTTGCTGCGGCTGCTGCCATGATCTTTTTTCCGGTGTCCCTATGCCCGGTCATGCCGATCATCGCCGTCAGCGGGCTTGCGACCATCGCCTTGCCGGTTTCGGGTCCGCCCGTCACCAAATTTAGAACGCCGGGCGGCAAGTCCGTCTGCTCATGGATCAAGCGCGTGATCTCGATGCTCGTGAGCGGCGTGACCTCGCTCGGCTTGAGGACGACGGTGTTGCCGGTCAGCAAGGCCGGCGCCACCTTCCGAAAGTAGAGTTCGATCGGATAGTTCCAAGGCGTGATGGCCGCGATCACGCCGAGTGGCGCGCGCATCAGGTGAATGGATTTTCCGGAACTGTCGCTCGGCAAGATTTCGCCTTCGATGCGGCGATCCCACTCGGCCGTATAGACGCAATAGGCGGCGGCATTGTCGACTTCCGCGACCGCTTGGGAAATCGGCTTGCCGACCTCCTGCACGCAAAGATCGGCGAGAGCCTCCTTGTTCTCCAGCAGGACCTTGGCAATGTCCCGTAGATACTGCCCACGCACGACGGGGCTTAGCTTTGCCCAGTCGCGTTGTGCGGAATGGGACGATTGGAGCGCGGCGTCCACCTGCGCCTTGCTCGCGGACGAAATCGACGCGACGGTCTCTTCAGTTGCCGGGTTGATGACCGGAATAGAGCCATCGTCCCCCGCCTGCCATTCGCGTTCGATGAAGAGTGTCTGCTCGTATGCCATTCCAACTCTCCTTTGCATTTGAGATTGCGTTCTGGTGGCCTTCAGTTCGATCCAATCGTTCGAATGCTCGGCGTCATTCGAGCTGCCGCTCGAGGGCGTCGGCGAACGCGAAAAGGTCCACCACAGCGCCGTATGTCGCGACGCTGAAGATCGGCGCGTCGGGATCGGAATTCACGGCGATAATGGTATCCACGTGCTTCATGCCGAACTGATGCTGGATTGCACCCGAGATGCCGAGGGCCAGGTAAAGCGTGCAGTTGGAAGCCACCTTGCCGGATTGACCAACTTGGTGCTGCCGCGGCAGCCAACCGGCATCGACGATCGGGCGGCTGCAACCGAAGGCAGCTCCGAGCTTGTCCGCCAGCGCGCTGAAACGGGGAAGGTTCTCTTTGTCCTGCACGCCACGCCCGACCGAGAGGATGAATTCAGCCTTGCTTAGATCGATATCCGCAGACGGCAACTCTTCGTACTCGAGGTGAACACTGCGGCCATCCACCGCCGCGAGATCCAAGTCGAGCGACTCGACGTCAGCGCTGCCGGAGTGGCTGGTCGGGGCAAAGACAGCGCCGCGAACGGTTAAGACCACAACTCCCTTGCCCGGGAAGGCAACCTCGAGGTTGACCTTGCCGCCGTAGGCGCTACGGGTGGCGATCAACGCGTCATCGACAAAGTCGAGCCCAAATACGTCGCTCGCAAAGCCGCTACCAAGGCGGGCTGCCAAAGCCGGCGCATAGGCCATCACGTTCACCGTGTGGCCGAGCAAGATGACCTGGGGCCGCAACCTCTCGCCCAGACGAAGGGCGGCCTCTTCGTAGACCGCGGCATCGAAGTGGGCAGTGCCGACGTCGACGCTGAGAACCTCGTCGACGCCTGCCAAGTTGGCGCTCGACGCCAAGTCGGCATCGCCGTCGCCCAGTACGGCGAGAGTGACGGGACCGCCCAGCTTGTCTTTGAGCGACAGGGCGGCACCTGCCAACTCTGCGGTGATGTCGCGCAGTGCGCCCTGAAAGTGGTCGGCAAGAATCAGGATACCCGCCACGGCTCAAGCGTTCTCCCTTTGGCGGATGACCTTCACAATAAAGGCCGCCATATCGTCCGGTCCGCCTTCGAGCATCTGCGCCTTCTCTTTCGCCGGCGTGTACATGCGGCGCACGCTGTAGCCGCCGCCATCATCGAGCAGGGCCGCGCCGTCTATCTCGATGAGCGGCTTCTTCTTGGCTTGCTTGATCATGCGCATGGTCGCATAGCGGGGGGCGCTGCCGCCGGTCTGGATCGTCAACAGCGCGGGCGTCGGCAAAATGAAGTGGTGGCGGACGCCGCCCTCCAACTCGCGCGTCACCGCGACGCGCCCGTCCCCGGTCCACTGCAGACCGACAACTACGGCAGCATGGGGAAGCCCAAGGATCCGCGCCAGGGCGGTTCCGGTGGCCCCGTTGGCTTGGTCGCTCGATTGAGCTCCGGCCAAGATGAGATCCGGCCGTTCCTTCGCTGCCACGCCGGCGATACCGCGCGCGATCGTCAGCGCATCAGCGGCGGCTAGCCCTTCATGCCAAACTCGGACCGCTCGGTCGGCGCCCTTGGCCAGAACCTTGCGCAGACTGGCCTCCGCCTCCGCCGGCCCGATGCAGACAGCCACTACCTCGCCGCCACCTACCTTGTCGATCAGCTGCAAGGCCTCTTCGAGCGCAGCGTCGTCCCACTCGTTCAGCTGATGCTCGAGGTAGGCGGGCTGAATGTCGCGCCCATCTGCTGTGAACTCGTAGTCGTCCCCGAGCACAGCGACATGCTTGACGGCCACCAAGATGCGTAAGGCTTCCTTCGCCGGCGGCTCGTATTCGGGAAAGCTGATCGGCGCCAGTGGCGCCAGCTTGTCCCAATCCATGTGCCGCAATGAGATGACCGGCGCCGAAGACGGTTCGGCTGCTTTGCCCCCGAGAGGCTTGCCTACATGAGGCTCCTCCCCGGGCGTCGGCGCCGTGGGAGCGTCACCACGTTCCGAGCCGGAATGGGCCTCCGTTGCCGGCGTGACGAAATCTTGCGGCGAGGACACGGGCTGGAAGGTCCCGGACGTTTCCGACGATGGAGGTTGCGGCAGGGCCGTGAGGTGGGCGGTCAAGACCGCGTCTAGCCGGGCTGCAACCACGTCGGCGATGCGTGCCGCCACCGCATCGGTGATCCGCTCAGCCAGCGTTGGGAGGTCTTTGAGGGAGAAGGAATTGAGGTCGATGGCCTCGGCCACGAGCTCCGCGAGATCCTCGACCACGAGGTCATTTTCGTGGCCACTCGTCTTTCGCGCGTCTTCAAACATGTTCAGATCCTTGGGGCAGCAAGTAATGAAGCTCTCGACGCCTGATAGTGCGACCGCCTCGTGCATTCGGTTTTCCGAGGGCTTCTCGGCCCCTGGCTGATCCGGCATCCAGATGCGACCGCCGCCCGCGCCGCAGCAAAACGAATTGTCGCGGTTGCGCGGCATCTCGAT
Organism: uncultured Alphaproteobacteria bacterium; assembly: GCA_963732955.1. GTDB lineage: Bacteria > Pseudomonadota > Alphaproteobacteria > Rhizobiales > Methyloligellaceae > Methyloceanibacter. Next base: position 534,209 of record CAVTBH010000003.1, on the reverse strand, counting down.
CAGTTCACAGCCGATCGCCTCGAGGACGCGGCGCGGCGCCTCATATCCGTCGTTGAGGCGACCCAGGTGGCAGGGATCATGAAACGTCACCCGCTTGGCGATCGGCTTGACCACTTTGAGACCGCCGCTATCGAGCAGATCCGCCAACGTCTCGGAGTAATGTTGGATCGGCGCGGTTTGGGCGAACTCGGGATACTCGTTCTTGATGGTGTTGTAGCTGTGAGGGTCGGTGGTGATGATTCGTGAAAAGGGCTTGCAACCGGTCATCTCCGCCAGGTTGTGCTTGACCAGGTTCTCGAACAAACCCTCCTCGCCGACGCGGCGTATATCGTTGCCTGCGGTTCGTTCGCCCTCGTGCAGCAGGGCGAAATCCACGCCGGCGGCACGCAGGATCCGAGCGACGGTTCGGCTGACTTTCTGATTGCGGGGATCAAAAGAGGCATAATCGCCGACGAACCAAAGTACCTCGGCGTGTTCCTCGCGAATGTCTTTGACCTTGAACTCCAGCTCGTGGGTCCACGCTGAGCGCTTGCGCGCATTTTCGTTGAAGCTGTTGCCCGTGTTGGCGACAGCATCAAGCGTGGTCTGCAGCAAGGGATGGAATTCACCACGCTCGATCAACTGGCGGCGCATCTGCACGATCATCGCTGGGTGTTCGATGCCGACCGGACAAATCTCCTGGCAGGCGCCGCAAGCAAGACAGGCCCAAAGCGTTTCGGCTTTGATCACGTCGCCGACGAGATCGAAGCCGTGAGCCACGGTTCCCTGGGAGTTGTCGGCGTAGCTGCGCAGGTCCAGTATCAGGTCGCGCGGACTCAAAGGGTAATGCGAGGCACGGGCCGGACACGCTTCGTGACAACGACCGCACTTGGTGCAGGCGTCCAAGTTCAGCATGTCTTTCCATGAGAAGTCGGCAATCGTGGCGTAGCCGGCCGCTGACTTCTGTTCCGGTTCCTTGGGCAGCCGCCGAAGCGCCTTGGAGTTGCGAAGGGACAGCGACCCCAGAACAGCCAGCATGTGCTTAGCCTTGTACCAAGGAATGGCGGCCGTAAAGGCCAAGGCCAGGATGGCGTGAAGCCACCAATTGTTGCTGCGAACCGCCGCGGCGGTTTCAGGCGTCATTCCGAGGGCGCCGAGCAGCCTGGCAACGCCGAGGCCGATGGGCGACCAGTACGCCCAAGCGACCGGCTCCGCCAATAAGCGCGTTCCTTCCTGCAGGAAGCCCGTAATCTCGATTACGATCAGGACTGAGAGGAAGGTCCAGTCTTCGATGCGCCAGACCTTGGCTTGCGGCCGCAATTCCCTCTCGCCCAGGTAACGGCGGCGATAGTCCAACTTGGGCAGAGCCAACACCGCGCGGCGGGCCACCATCACCAGAAGCCCGAGTATCAGCACCAGGTGCCCTAAATCGAGCACCAGGCTGAACCACAGATAGAAGTTGCCTTTCCAGAACGAGCGGCCAGAGAGAGGCTCGAAGATGTCGTAGTCGACGAAGATGATGGTGGTGCCAATCGCTGCCAGCAGAAACCCGAAGAAAATGCCGGAATGTGCGATGCCGGCGGGGCGGTCGCGTCGCCTCAAGGCACGATGGGACAGCACCGACGCAAGCATGGTCGCGGCCCCCCAACGCAAGTCCACTTGGACAGGTAGCGGTGCCCCGCGGCGGTACTTTGCGATGTGGCGCCAACATCCGAGCAGGAACACGGCAATCGCCGCGGTCCCAAGCGCGTAGAAGAGGCCGATTTCCCCAGCATTCAAGGACCAGAAGAGTTCGCGCGTCTCCACGTCTGCGGCCTTCCCAGAAAGTAGCGAGGCCTCGCCCATCGCTCGCCAAGAGACGGGGAGGCAAGCTACGAAAACTCGACACTTGGCCTTGCGTCACCGAGCTTCGGGTAGGTTTCCCGGCCCCAGATCTGTCGTTCGCGAATGAAAGGAAGTGGGTATTGCGGGTTGGGTGATTCGAACTCGCGTGCCAAGCGATGTCCGTCAAAAATTGCGTTCATTAGATGTCGCGGCGCATAGCAGTCGCCGATCCGGTAGACGGCTTGCACCTCGTTCTCCTCCCATTCGGACCGTCGGCGGGACAGTTCGTGGAAGAGCTCGGCATTCGGAACGCGCATCGTCACCAGAATGAGTGCGTCGCAATCCAATTGCACGAGGTCGCCTGACAAGCGGCGCCCCCATTTGCCCTCGTCCACTTCGTAGAGTTCGGGCGTATCGCGATAGAGGTAGAACAGCGACAGTCTGTTGTCGGCGTACCCATGCCCCCAATGGTTGGTCATGGTTTTGATTTTCTTCTGGTACATCAGGCGTTTGTTGTTCGCCATTTCCATGGTGTAGAGCGAGAATTGCGCGACGTCGTGCATGTTGGTGACCAAGGTCACTTGCTTGCCGAGGTCCGCCGCCAGCTCGGCCATCGCAATGCCGGTAAAGTGGCCGTCGCCGTCAAGCACTACGACGTTTTGTCCGGGGATCGGCTTGCCCGCCATGATTTGCTCCGGCGTTAGGACGTTCGGCAAGGACGCATCGGCTCCGGGAATAGGGCGGTGGATCTCCGCGCCCGTGCCGTCAGTTGACCAGTGGGCGCCGGTGGCAATAACGACTTTGTCGGCGCCGTATTCCAGAACGTCGTTGGCCGACATTTTTCCCACGCCGAGATGGGTTTCGACGTTCTTTAGCTTGTCCAATTGGATTTGCCGGTGAGTAATAACCCGGCCGAACTCGGAGCAACGCGGGTAGCGAGACACATCGCGCCAATGCCCACCGAGTTCGGTCCCTGCTTCGCGTAGATGAACGTCGTAGCCGCGTTTGCCGAGAACGATGGCGCATTCCATGCCCGCCGCTCCGCCACCGACGACCAGCACCGAACACGGATTTCTTGTCTTTTCGAACTTCTCCGGATGCCAGCCCCGACGATACTCCTCTCCAGACGTCGCGTTCTGCGTGCAATAGAGCAAGCCTTGTTGCTGCATTCGAGACACGCACATATTGCAGCCGATGCATTCGCGGATGTCTTCGACCCGACCTTCGGAGATCTTGGTCGGCAGAAAAGGATCGGAGATGGAAGGGCGAGCTGCGCCGATAATGTCGCACTGGCCGCCGTTGATGGCTTCGACCATGTCATCGGGATTGGTGAACCGGCCGTTGCTAACGACCGGGATCGCGCTGCCGACGACGCCTTTTACGTCTTGAACAAACGGACGCATCCAGTTCGTCTTGCGGAAGCGGGAACTGCCCGCGTCTTCACCCCACTCCTCGTAATCGCCGATCTTCAGCGCCCAGAGATCCACCACGCCTTCCCTGTGCATAAGCTCAACGAAGCCGATGCCATCCTCGAAGTGCTCGATGCGGTGGTCTCCGTTCACGGTATCGGTCTCGAAACGGATGGTTACGCCGATCCGGTCGCCGACAGCCTTTTTCAAGGCCGTCATCAGCTCGACGAAGAAGCGCGCTCGATTTTCCAGAGAGCCGCCGTAGTTGTCGGTGCGGCGGTTGTAGCGCTTTTCCAGGAACTGCATTGGCAAGCAGCTGTCCCCGCCGGAAATTTCAACGAAATCGAAGCCCGCTTGCTCGGCGCGTTTGGCAGCCAAGACATACATCTCGATGAAGGTCTTGATGTCGCTCTCGTCGGCAACGGCGGCATAGACGTTGCGCTCGGGAAAGACATTCGACGGCAACCCGCTGGGCGCTCTGGGAACCTCTCTCGAACTCGAGCCCAGGAGCATGCAAGCCGTTGTACCAAAGCTGGACGCCGGCGAGGGTTCCATGCTTGTGCAGTTCCTCGCACATCTTGCCGAGATTGATCACGTCGCCCTCATCCCAGAGGCGCGCCAAATTCCACGGATAGTCGTCCGACTCCGGATGAACGGAGCAAGCCTCAGTGCAAACGGCCGCCCAACCGCCTTCTGCCTTCATGCCACGGAAGTAGGCTTGTGTTCCGGGCCGTTCCGACCCGTACCCGGTGCAATGAGCTGACTGCCAGAAACGGTTTCGCATGGTCTTCGGGCCGAACGAGATTGGCTCGAATAAGATGTCGTGCTTTGGATTCCTGGCCAATTCGATGCCTCCTCTACACCGGTGCTGCCGAGTTGCATGTTCGGCTATTAATTTGGGTGGACGACCGCGGCTGAATTCCGCAAGAACCATGCCAGCGACGTGATGCGATTTGGCGGTACCTAATCGCCTCGGATATAACGCTTTTCGCTCTTGGGGCTGGGCTCGGTGCTGCGAGATGGCAGCATCTTCGTTGGGATTGCCCGCGAAGTGCAGCGGTCCGAATTCTTCGCCAAGGCTCGCATCTGCTGCTCGAGCGCGAGCAGCAGGGCCATGCCCAGTTCGGAAAGGATCGGCCGCATCGTTTTCGGGATGAGACCGACCGAGACGGTCTCTCACATCGCAGCCTGATGGCTTACGAGGCAGCCTGCGTATCGTCGAGAGCCGCAGCAAGCCGTCGGACCATATCCTCCGCCTCCCGTTCGTTGATGATCAGCGGTGGGCAGAGAGCGATCGTATCGCCGATATTGCGGATGATAAGTCCGTGGTCGTGCGCCTTTCGGAACATCATCGCACCCGCCGCGCCAACCGGACTGAACGGCGACTTCTCCTCCTTGTCGGCAACGATTTCGACAGCTGCAATCAGTCCCACACCTCGTACTTCGCCCACGATGGGATGCTCGGAAAGATCTCGCAATCTGTCTTGCAGGAATTGCCCCACGGAAGCCGCATGGGAAACGAGATCGCGCTCCTCAATTATCCTAAGATTCTCCAGGCCTACCGCTGCGGCGACTGGGTGACCGGTGCCCGTGAATCCGTGCGCGAAAAGCCCGTGCCGAGCGCTGTTGTCGGCCACGACTTGAAAGATTTGGTCCGAAATAAGCACGGCAGCCAAAGGTAGGTAGGACGAAGTCAATTGCTTCGAAACGACAACGATATCGGGCGTGATGTTGAACAGCTCGGAGCCGAACATGCGACCGGTCCGACCAAACCCACAGATCACCTCGTCCGCCACGATCAGGATGTCGTACTTCCTGCAGATTTTCTGCACCCGGTCCCAATAGCCGCGCGGTGGAACAATCACCCCTCCGGCACCCATCACAGGTTCGCCGACGAACGCCGCTACGGTGTCTGGCCCCTCGAGGAGAATCATCTTTTCCAATTCGTCGGCAAGGCGTGCCGAAAACGCCTCCTCTGATTCACCGGGTTCGGCGAAGCGATAGTGGTGCGGACAGCTCGTATGAAGGATGTTCGCGATCGGGAGGTCGAAATCCAGGTGATTTCGAGGAATGCCTGTGAGGCTGCCGGCTCCGATCGTCGAGCCGTGGTAAGCGTGCAGCCGAGATATGATCTTCTTCTTCTGCGCCTGGCCGCGCGCATTGTTGTAGTACCAGATCATTTTGATGGCGGTGTCGTTGGCTTCCGAACCGGAATTCGTAAAAAAAGCCTTTGCCATATTTCCCGGCGCAATCGAGATCAGTTTCTCCGCGAGCAAGATGGCGGGTTTGTTACTCTTGTGAGCGAAGCAATGATAATAAGGAAGCTTGCGGAGCTGCTCTGTTGCGGCCGCGATCAGCCGCTCCTCCCCAAAACCCAACGCCACGCTCCAAAGACCGGCTAGTCCTTCGATAAATCGATTGCCTTGGTTATCGAAGACATAGATGCCCGAACCGTGATCGATAATCATCGGGCCCAGTACCTCGTGTGCCCGAGCATCGGTGAAGGGATGCAAGTGATTGCGGGAATCTATCGCCTCATAGGAGTTGAGCGGCGTCATGAAAGGAAATCCTTCGCTGTGACGCAGGTCCCAGCGCCGACGGAGTAAAGGCAATATTTGTGCCGGATGATCGTCTTGTGGAGGACGGTGATCCGCGAGAGAGAGCCGAAGCCAACCTTGCGGCTGGCAACAGCGCTACGCCTGGCGGATTTGCCTCCTTCGAAGAACGAAGGATCAAGGCCTGCCACCGATTGTGGTCCAGGCTACGCTACAAGCGTGGTGATGCGGTCCTCAATCGGCTCTTGCCGAGTGCTGCAAATGCGCAGCATAATGCTTGCTGACACCCCCTTTGGGGCCTTCCGTCCTGAAAGCCTGACGATCAAGAGCCTGCCGACCATGTTGGAATCCTTGGGTCAAGGCTTGTTGGATACGCACCACCCGAACTGCGTGCTTGGCGCGAAAATTGCGTCGACAATCACAATCGCCGGTCAATCACTCGAGGTAGTGGGAGAATGACAGCCCCGAGCATGTTCATCCTTTGGCTCGATCGAAATTTGCGAGTTGTGAAATGCAATCGGGCATTCGCCGAGGCAGTTGGACTCGATCCGAATGCCGAACTCCGAACCCCGCTGAGCAAGTTCGTGTCGCAAACGAGCCGCAGACAATTGCTGGCTTGGCTGCGGCTGCATGAGGTCGGTGACGATGGTGCTCCCTCGCTCGCGTTCAATTTTCTCGGCAAGGATCGAAAATACATCGCCGTTGAAGCATCGTGCTTGGCCGCAAGCCGCTCTGATGGCCAGCACTTGGCTGTCTGCGCCCGGTTGAAGACCAACTTCGATGTGCAGCTTGAAGCAGTGGAGCGAGAGAACGAGTTCTTGAGGAGAGTGATTGAAGCGTCTGTCGAAGCCATGTGGTGCATCGAATTTCAGGAACCCGTCGACCTTTCGGAAGACGAGGACGAGGTGGTGCGCCAAGTTTTTGAAAATCGCTGCTCCTGGCGGCTTTGCAATAAGGCGATGGCGCGCCTCTACAACATTCCGGCCAATGCCGATCTCAACGAGATTCCGGTGAGCAAGAACTTCCCCAGGAGCCGTGCCAACGAGCGCTACATAAGGGGTCTCATTCGGGAGCGGTTCAATGTCGATTCGGCTCTTTCGATTGACATCAAATACGACGGTGAAGCGATCTACGGCGATAACAGCGTCCGCAGCGATATAGTTGACCACAAGCTGTTGCGCTTCTGGGGAACTATGCACGACGTCACCGGCTACAGGAAGTTACAGGCGCAGATGAACCGCGAGCAACGCTCACTGCAAAACATTTTGGCCGCGATTCCGGAGGCTGTCCTCGTGGTCGGAAGGGATCTACGCCTCAAGGGCGCAAATCCTGCATTCGAGACGCTTGTTCACCATTCCATCGACTTTGCGCTCGGAAAGAAAGTCGAGGACCTCTTGCACTTCGGGCAAAGTTTGTCGGAGCTCGAGCGCCTGAACGAGAGAGCGGTGGTCAAATGCGACGTTCGTTCTCGAAGCAAGACCGTGAAGCCGCGGAGTTTTGCGGCTTGGGTCGTGCCGATGTCAGAAAATGGTGCCGGCTCCGATCTGATAATAACTCTGCGGCCGGTGGAGTCTTTTACCGGGGCTAGACCCCTAAATCTTGGTGTTGTCGGTTAGCGGCAAGTTCGAACAGCGTCAGAGTAGCGCTCATGAAGTTTGCGCAAACTGCTGAAGAAGAGTTGGATGTGGCCTCGGGTCAGCACTCGGAGGAAGTTGGGCCTGTCCCCTCCCTTCTGGCCGTAGCGACCGATGCCCTCGACGATGGCCTCATCGTTTGCGATGCCAAGGGCCGGATTTGTTGGATCAATGCATCCGCTAAAAAGCTCTGCGGCATAAACTGGAAGTCCTGCCTGAACAAGACAATCGCCAACTTGGTCGATGAAAGCAGTTTTCCCGTAGATGGGATCGCCGAGGCTTTTGCAAACAAGTCATCATTGTCCTACATCGAGAACTTCCATACGGGAGCAGACTTTGTCATCGACATTGAGAAAATCCTGGATCCGAGGACGTCGGGGCTGTTTTTTGTCATTTGCTTCAAGAACGTGGATTTATTTGCAAGGTCAATCAAGAATGGGGGATCGTCGAAGAGCAGTTCGTCCTCGCTCACTAAAATTTCGGACTACAAAAACAGCCAACGTATTGTTCTGGATGAAGAGTTAGAGCACCTCATCAATCTCGGCGTAAAGGCATGGACGTTCGGGAGCCGAATCCTTGATTTCAGGCGAGTCCGGCGTCGGCAAGTCGCAATACGCACGGTTGCTCCATGAGAGGACCAAGCCTGCGTCGAAGGGCTTCGTGCACGTCAATTGTGCCAGCATTCCAGAGTCTCTCTTTAAATCTGAGTTCTTTGGCTACGAGCGAGGGTCCTTCACCGGCGCCCATACGCGGGGAAAGATGGGACTGGTCGAAATCGCTGAACACGGCACCCTATTCTTGGATGAAGTGGGCGACATTCCCATTACCTGCCAGTCGAAGATCCTCAGGTTCTTGGATGACGGCAGCTATCTGAAGGTAGGCGCCACGCAGCCCCGTACGGCCAACGTCAATATTATCAGTGCGTCAAATCGCGATCTCGGCCAGATGGTGAAGGCGGAGACGTTCAGAGCCGATCTTCATTTCCGGTTGAAGACGGTTGAAGTGAGGATCCCGCCTCTGCGCGAACGGCGACCGTTAGTGAAGGCACTCATACAAGAGTATCTCGATTACCTCAGAAGGAAGCATGGCTGCAAAATCCGAATGAGTGAGCGCTGCGAGGACTTCCTGCTCAGCTACGACTACCCGGGCAACATACGCGAGCTGGAGAATACGCTACAGCACATGACCGTCGTTTGCGACGATACGATGGACCTTGATCACCTTCCGGAGCCGGCGCGAGAAGTCGCCATCCAGCAGGCGTTGTTGGCGCGAAAGGCCTTTTCGTCCACGGCCGATGCCCCTTCGCACCCGGTCTACGACACCGCAACAAATCACGCATCGCTGCGAGCGCTGGTCACCCAGTACGAGAGGGAACTGGTTGGCGAGATGATCCGGGTGCATGGAAGCAAGCGTAAGGCTGCAAAGGCCCTGGACGTCGATATTGCCACGATCGTACGAAAATCGAGATAGGCGAGCGATGCTGCTCCTCTGGAATCCCCGTCATATGTCACGTGTGCTCGCCGCCAGCACCGCGCGAGGTTTGGTGACGGGACAATGGGTGAGCCAAGCGTCGGGCCGGGCGCGCCGCCGGTCTCGCCGGTCCTTAGAATAGGAGTGCACCTTGGAGATTACGTCGGAACAAATCGCTCGCTTTCGCGAGGACGGTTTTGTGAGTGTGGACCGGTTACTTGATGAGCAGGACGTTGAAGCCGCACGAAACGCCTTCGACTCTCTTTTCTGCGGTGAATTCGAGCGCGGCATCCTGCCGGATGAAGTGAACTGGACCGAAGGCAAGTCCGACCCAACGCTCACCCGCCAAATATGCAACGCCTGGAAGGCGAATGCTGCTGTAGCCAGACTTGTGCTTCGGGAGGATTTCGGACAGGCCATCGCCACCTTAGCCGACTGGCAGGGCGCACGTATTCTGCAAGACAACGTCATCTGGAAGCCGCCGGGGGCTCGGCCGCTCGGTTACCATCAGGACAGCGCCTACCATCCTTGGCTCACTCCCCAAGCCATGGTCAGTTGTTGGATCGCGCTTGACGACACCACAGCCGAGGGTGGCACGATGGAACTCGTCCGCGGTTCACACAAATGGAACCTTCGCAATCCCGACGGCGAGTTCCATGGGCCAACGGATTATCAGGCGGCTATGCGCCGAGCCGCGGCGGAAGAGAACAGAGCACCCGAGATCGTTCCGATTGTTGTGCGTGCCGGCGGAGGCTCGTTTCATCATGGCCGGACCTGGCATGGATCGGGGTTCAACTCATCGAGCCGGCCGCGGCGGTCCCTGGTTGTCCACGCGATCCCGGCGAGCGCGAGATTCGTGCGCGACAAAATCGCTATCGGAAACGGGCCGGTCTACGGGCGCTATATGAAGCTTTGGGATGACAGCCTGGATGAAAACTATTTTCCGGTCCTATGGACGGTGACGGGCGGACGGACGGCACACCTCGACGAAGCAATATTTCCGTAGAACCGCGCCGGGTTTCGTGCGTCAGGAACGTCTCGGCTGCGGCCTAGCCCTTGACCGCGCCAAACGTCAGTCCCCGCACCAAGTGCTTCTGAACGAAAAAGATAAATACAAGGACCGGAACGCTTTGGATAATTGCGGCTGCCGCGACCTGTGGCCAAAGCCCCCTCGGATGCCCGATGAGTGTCGGCAGAATTGCCGTCAGAGTCCGATTCTCGTTGCTCGTAAGGATCAATGCGAACAACAGTTCGTTCCAAGAAAAAATCAGAACGAAGATGGCGACCGACACCAACCCGCCATAGCACATCGGCAAGGTAATCTGAAAAAGCACCCGAAACGGACCGCATCCATCGAGCGCCGCGGCTTCCTCAACCTCTCTCGGCACGTCGTCGAAGAATGCCTTCATCATCCAGACGACGAGAACGAGATTGAACGTGGCATGCGCGAGGATCAAGCCAATGTGGGAATTGGCAAGCCCAAGCTTATCAAAGATCAGGTACATCGGCAGGGCATAGGCGATCGGCGGCCCGAGACGCGTGGCTAAGATATAGAAGAACAAGTGCTCACCGGCCGGAATCTTGTAACGGGAGAAGCAATAGGCCGCCAAGGTGCCAATGGTTAGGCAAAGCAGGGTGCTTGCGGAGCTGACAATCACCGAGTTCAAGAGGAATCGTTCAAAGCCCTTGTTGTACAGCTCGACATAGGCGTTGAGGGTGGGTTGGAAAAACCACAGGATCGGGCGAGAGAAGAGATCATCGTACCGTTTGAAGCTCGCCAGAAGAATCCAAAGGTACGGCAGTATGGCCATCGAGAAGGCAAGCGCGATGGGGAAAATATGGAGATAGCGTGTGACGCGGTTCATGTTGCGGCGCGCGTTTGCGTGGTCGCGACGATCTTGTAGAAGGCGGCGGCAATGACCAGCGAGGCAAACGCGATCAAGAGGCATACGGCCGCTCCATAGCCGAGATTCCAATTCATGAAATTAGTCCGGAAAGCGAAGGTCGACAGGACCTCCGTCGAGTCGCCTGGACCACCTCCGGTCAATACGAACACCGTATCGAAGACCTTGCTCGCGTCGATCGTCCTCAACAGCAGCGCGATGATGATCAGCGGCCGCAGCAAAGGCAATTGCACATGCCTCAAAATCTGCCATCGTGTGGCGCCGTCGAGGCTAGCCGCTTCAATCGGCGCCTGAGGCATGGCGCTCAGCCCGGCCAGCATGATGAGCATGATGAAGGGCGTCCATTCCCATATGTCGATCAGCACCAACGCTCCAAATGCTGTCGTCGGATCCGAGAAGACACCCGTATCGCGAAACAAACCAACGGAGTTCATCAATTGCGTCAGCACGCCGAAAGTCGGAACCAACAACAACAACCACATTAGGCTCACGACGACGGGGGCGATCACCGTTGGGATCATCACCACGGTGAGTACCAGTCGCTTGCCGTTGAAATCACGATTCAAGGCGAGGGCCAGCGTGAGGCCGGCTACGAACTCTATCGGCACGACGAGAACCACGAAAAGAGCCGTGTGCCACAGGGCAGTATAAAACTTCGGGTCGGCGCCGATTAATTTGCGGAAATTGGAGAGGCCGACGAACTGTCCGCGTGCCATATGAGACGTCAGGGACAAATTCTCCAGGCTGTCAATTATCGCGACCGTCGTCGGCGCCACGGCGACGACGATTAGAAAGAGCAGGACCGGGAGCATACAGACCCAGATGAAGGTGGTCGTTGAATTAATGCTGATGCCCTTCATGGCGGCCAATGTTTACGACATCCGAAGCCAGAGGCGCGCATGACGCAGCGGTGCGCCGGACAAACACGAACCGGCCGGGCCCCTCCGGAAACCTCTGTTCGATCTAAGGCTTCTCGGTTGGCTCGGCCGGTTTTAGTTTTCTAACAAATCAAGGACGTTACAAGCGGAGTTATTACTCACCCGTCGGTCGCTTCACTCTGCCATAGCCTTCTTGATGCGGTCCGTCATGTTCTTAACCGCAGTTTTGGCGTCGATCTGATCGGCCCCTGCGGCACTGAGCTCATCCATCATGATGTCCTGGATGACAATGAGAGCGGGGTCCTGCGGTACGTCATAGACCCAACCCTTGGCCGACAATTCGTGCTCGATCGCCATGTCGCCTTGAATTTGAGGGTAGGCCGACCAGTCCTGTCCGATCACATCCGCGCGGGTGGTCGAGATCCATCCCATCGGCGTCGCTTTCTCCTGGATCTTCTTCGACAGCGCCCACTGCATGAGCAGATAGGAAGCCTCCGGGTTCTTGGCCGTCGGAGGGATGACCCAGGAATAGACGAAAGGCATTGACCGGTGCGTGTTCGGCAACGCGAAATAGGCAATGTTGCCGGCTGAAGCAGGGCACTCCTTCTTATCCTCGAGGGAGTAGACTGCGTCTGGCCAGAAAGTGGTCGAGAATATCAGCCCAGCACAAAAGTCTCGATACTGCTCGTCCCACGTGTACTCACGATAGCTCGGCGGCGCGTACGGCCGCATGTCGAGCATCCACTGCAGCGCATCGACGGCAGCTGGGCCCTTGTCGAGCGCAGGCTGACCCTGTTTATCGATGATGTCGCCGCCCTGTGCGACCAAAGTGGCCCAGTAGAGCCAAAACACCGTGAGATGTCGTTTGAACGGCGCGCTGATGCCGTAGAAGTCGTTGTCGAGGGGCTTGCCTGCGAGCTTCTCACCTTTGCTGCGCGTAAAAAATTCGGCCATATCGTGCCAATGGGCGTAGGTGTCGAGTTGGGTGACCAGCTTGGGCTCCGGCAGTTCCCAGCCGTACTTCGCCTTAAATGCCGCCCTCTCCTCCGGGTTTGCCAGGATGTCTTTGCGAACGACACCGAATGTCGCGAGATACTCGAATGGAAGGGCGACCTGCTTGCCCTTGTACATTGAGCTTTGCTGAAAGAGTTCGGGAACAAAGTCCTCAACTTTAAAGCTCGGGTCGCGGAGCTTGGGATCGTCCATGAATTTTGCCAGCGGCGAGTAGAATCCTTGTTCCGCAAACAACGGTAGTTGGTAGGACAGGACCTGCAAGCCGTCGAAATATTCCGATCCCGACATTTGCTCAGACAACATGCGCTGGGCAATCGCTAGCAGGTCTCCGAACTCGAAGTTGATTTTGATTCCGGTAATCTCGGTGAATTCTTTGGAGACGTCCCTAAGCGCATAGCATGGCGGATAGCCTTCGCAGATCACATGGATCTCGGTCCCCGAGTAAGGTTTCGCCGCTTCCTTAAGGGACCAAGCCTCGGCCCCGCTCGCCGGCAACAAAGTCGCGACACAGGTGGCGAAGGCTGCGGCCGCGAGCCACAACCCTATGAAATGTCTTTTCATTGCGAAGCCTCTCCCATTTGATCTCACCCTCGACGCACCGCTCCGACAAATTGCAGCACTCATTTGCCCGACACACCAATCACGCAAGATCAATAAGCAGGTTTTGTGCCAATAAACACGACGGCGGTAGGCTTTTGGAAAATGGCTCTTTTTCTTGCTCGCCGCTCTCGCGATGCCGGGATGCAACGCAGAAATGCATCACTTTGCAGGACTGCGCTCTTCGATCTTTAATCTTCACATCTGGCCGAAAAGGCTAGGTCAACTGGCGAAGTCCGGTTTCTGGATCGAACACCAAGACCTTGTCCGGTTCGGCTCGAACTCCGACGATGTCACCGTTCCGCAGCGTGTCGTTGCGCGTGGTCTTCGCCGTCAGTTCCGGTCCACCCGTTCTCAGCCGCAAGATGGTCTCAGATCCTAAGTGCTCGACGGTCGAAATCTGCGCGGAAGCGCCGCCATCGGCTTTGTGGGCGTCGACCCTCAGGAATTCAGGGCGGATCCCGAACTCGGCCGTCGTCAAGCTTCTAGCGGGATGCGCCGCGGGAAGCGTTAGCGTCAATTCGTCGGCCCGAACGCGAATGTGTTCGCCACCAAGCTCGATGTCGCCACGAAAAATGTTCATGGGTGGCGACCCGATGAAGCCAGCAACGAAAACGTTTTCGGGATTGTCATAAATATGCAGCGGAGTGCCGACCTGCTGAATACGGCCGAAGTTCATGACCACGATCCTGTCGGCCATGGTCATGGCCTCGGTTTGGTCGTGTGTCACGTAGATCATGGTTGCATCGAGGCGTTGATGGAGCTTGACGATCTCGGTTCGCATGGTGGCTCGAAGCTTGGCATCCAGATTGGACAGCGGCTCGTCGAACAGGAAGACATCCGGATTTCGCACCATCGCTCGACCCAGGGCGACGCGTTGCTGCTGTCCACCAGAGAGGTTCTTGGGGCGGCGGGAAAGCAAATCTTCGATGCCAAGTATCGCGGCGACGTCCCGGACCTGTCGCTCGATGCTCTCTCTCGGGGTCTTTCGCAGCCGGAGGGCAAAGGACATGTTTTCCTTCACGCTCATATGCGGGTAGAGCGCATAGGACTGGAAGACCATGGCCACGTTGCGATCGCGGCCGGCCACATGCTCGACTTCGCGATCTCCGATCAGGATGCGACCGGAGGTGACATCCTCGAGACCGGCGACCATTCTCAGCGTCGTCGTCTTGCCGCAACCCGATGGCCCGAGAAGAACAACGAGTTCCCCGGATTTGATCGTGAGATTGATGAAGTCAACGGCGACCGTGTCGCCAAAACGCTTGGCCAGATCCTCGAGATGCACCCGCACCATCACACAGAGTCCCAGATAAAGGAACTCGACCGCAACAAAAATACAAACGCCCCAAAAGCGGATTTCACCGGGCGTCAGAAGGTTGAGGCGGGAATTCAAGATGCCAAGCCCAATGAAGATCGGCACGCAGATGGCAAGAACGATGATGTGATCGATCACCGGAAGAGCCCCCGCTTCTCGCGATGCCGCCAGGCCAGAGACGGTAGGCAAGCCACAAAGGGCAAAACAAAAAGTCCAATTGGCACGACGACGGCCGGCGGAATGCCGAATTCGACCATGGCTCCGCACACGAAGACCACGAGTGTACAATAGGCTGTGACCCAGACCACGGCGTCAGCATTTTTCTGGTCCAACGTAAGTTCTCCCGGCCGGCACACCGGTTTGGCCTTCAGACATCGCGAGAAATCTAAAGTCTTCTAAGGATAAGGCCCACCTGTCGCATCATTCCCGCCGTCAACCGGTAAGTTGGCGCCGGTGACGTAGCTCGCCTCGTCGGAGGCCAGAAATCTCACGCACCGCGCTACCTCATCAGGCGAAGCCAGGCGACGCATCGGGATGCCTGCGGCCAGCGTACGTAAGCTCTCTGCCGGATCTCCTCCCTGTGCGGCCAAAATGTCATCGACCATTTGGGTGTGAATCTCGCCGGGACAGACCGAGTTCACTCGGATGTTGTCACTTGCGTGGTCAAGGGCCATGCACCTCGTGATCTGGAGTACGGCGCCTTTGCTTGCGCAGTATGCGACGTGATTCGGCTCGCCGTTTAGGCCCCATTCCGATGCAATGTTGACGATGGCGCCACCGCCGTGCGCCTTCATGTGGGCGATGGCCGCACGGCTCAGGATGAAGAGCGCATTCACGTTCACAGCGAAGGTGTCAAACAGCTGCTCGTTTGTGGTTTGCAGGGCATTGGCCGTGTAAAGAATTCCTGCATTGTTGACGAGAATGTCAAGGCCGCCGAGCCGGCTGATCGTCTCCGCGACCAGGACATCGCAACTGTCGGGCTCTCGAAGATCCCCCTGCGAGAACTCAGTCACTCCACCAATCGCGCGCAGGCTGTCGACGACCGCCAAACCCCGTGCTTCATTGCGCCCGGAGACCATAACCGCAGCACCCGCCTCACTGAGGGCGCGTGCGCAGGCTTCGCCAATCCCGGTTGTGGACCCGGTGACGAGGGCCACTTTTCCTTCGAGGTTCATGAACTGTGAACTCAAGGCCATCGATTCCCTCCTCGACGTCACGTCCCCGTACTTTCGGCTTCCCTAGAAGCAATTCTCATGCCGCTTTGCGTGCCCTCTCATCAGCGCGTTTCGTGCAAAATGGGCATGAATTTCAATAAGTAAGGTCGGGATGAGGGGTGCTGGTGGGACTTCTGTGTTCCCCCATTGATGCACATATGCATCAGTCCTCACCTTAGCGATGCTATAGGGCCCTGAAACCGATTTCCCAACCATTGGTTCGCTTGGTGAAAGAGACTGTGCCGCCCGTGAGCTTATGATTTTGGAACCGGTGGCCACAAACAATTCGAGCGCGGTCGGCAAATCGCCTGGGGGTTGCTTTGCCAACTTCACCATTGTCAGGCGCTGGCCCGAGTCTTGCGTGAGCAGACCGCGAGGGCCGCCCCTTTTTGCCCGACGCCGCTCTGCTTCGCCATCTCGGGGCACAACATGCTGATGGTACGAGGGGGGCGATTCTTCGGGAAAGCCGCGACGGAGAGCTAGCGCTCTTTGCCAAGCCAACGGGGTTTGCGAATGAAAATCGTCTCAAAGGAATTTCCGACCGCGGCCTTAATTGATGGTCACTGGATTGCCGCGGCCAAGACATTTTCTGTCACCGATCCGGCCACCGGCGCCGAGCTCGCGGCCGTGCCCGACCTCGGCCCCGAGGACGCCACGCGCGCTATCGACGCCGCGGCCAACGCACTGCCGGCCTGGTCGGCCAAGACCGCGAAAGAGCGAGCGGTGATTCTGAGGCGCTGGTTCGATCTCATTACCGCCGAGACCGAGCGCCTCGCGTGGTTGATGACGAGCGAGCAGGGCAAGCCGCTTGCGGAGTCGCGCGCCGAGGTCGCCTATGGCGCCTCCTTTGTCGAGTGGTTCGCCGAGGAGGGTAAGCGCGCCTACGGCCGTACCATTCCCTCCACCTTCGCGCACAAGCGCTATCTCACTATCAAGCAACCGATCGGCGTTGTCGCGGCCATCGCGCCGTGGAACTTCCCCATCGCCATGATCACGCGAAAAGTGGCGCCGGCACTTGCGGCCGGTTGCACCATCGTGGTCAAGCCGGCCGCGGAAACTCCACTCTGCGCGCTCGCCATCGCCAAGCTCGCCGTCGATGCCGGTGTCCCGGCGGGCGTGCTCAATATCGTGACCACGATGGACGCACCCGCGGTCGGCAAGGTCTTCTGCGAGGACCCGAGGGTGCGCAAGCTGTCCTTCACGGGCTCGACCGAAGTCGGCAAGATTCTCTACCGGCAATGCGCCGACACCGTGAAGAAGCTCACCCTTGAGCTCGGCGGCAACGCGCCGCTCCTCGTCTTCGACGACGCCGACCTTGATCTCGCGGTCGCCGGCGCCACGGCCTCGAAATATCGCAACGCCGGCCAGGCTTGCGTGGCCGCAAACCGCATCCTGGTACAGTCGGGCATCTACGACCGCTTCGCCGCCGCTCTGGTCAATGCCGTGAACAAGCTGGCCGTCGGATCCGGTATTGAGGCCGGCACCAATATCGGCCCCTTGATCAGCAACGTCGCGGTCGCGAAGGTCGAGACACTCGTCGGCGACGCCGTCACCAAGGGCGCCAAGGTGCTCACCGGCGGCGACCTCGATGAGGCTGGGCCGTTGTTCTACCGCCCCTCGGTCGTCGTCAATGTGACGCCGGAGATGGACATCGTGCGTGAGGAGATTTTCGGTCCGGTCGCGGCCCTAGTGCGCTTCGATACCGAGGAGGAGGCCATCAAGGTTGCCAACGACACGCCGTTCGGGCTCGCCGCCTATCTGTTCAGTCAGAACTTGAGCCGCGCCTGGCGCGTGGCCGAGAGACTCGACGCCGGCATGGTAAGCGTTAACGAAGGCATTCTCTCCAACGAGGTCGTGCCTTTTGGCGGCGTCAAGGAGTCCGGGCTCGGCCGCGAAGGTGCCGCCGAAGGCTTAGAAGAGTATTTGGAGGTCAAGTATATCTGCCTGGGCGCCATCGATGCGTAGCGGCGGCATTGTCAGAGTAAATTGGCTTGAGCCTCCTGGGCGAGGTTTCTTAGCCTCCGGCGATGCGCAATCCCTTCCGTTATTTCAACAGCTCGCCCGAGGTGATCCGCCTCGTGGTGATGATGTATATCCGCTATCCGCTGTCACTGCGGCAGGTCGAGGATATCCTGTTCGAGCGGGGCATCGACATCTGTCACGAAACGGTGCGGTTCTGGTGGAACCGTTTCGGTCCGATGTTTGCAGACGCGATCAGGAAGCGACGCCTTCATCATCGGTCGTTTTCGCAATGGCGCTGGCACCTGGACGAGGTTTTCGTCAGGATCAATGGAGAGACGCATTATCTCTGGCGTGCGGTAGATCACGAAGGGGAGGTGCTTGAGGTCTTCGTGACGAAGCGCCGGGATCGCAGGGCTGCGCTGAAATTCCTGAAGCGCACGATGAGGCGTTACGGCCGACCGCGATCAATTGTAACCGACCGGCTTCGGTCGTACCGATCGGCGATGAAAGTAATCGGCAATGCGGCCGATCAGGAGTGTGGTCGGTGGCTCAACAATCGGGCTGAGAATTCCCACCAGCCGTTCCGACGACGAGAACGAGTGATGGCGAAGTTCAGGGGCATGAAGACCCTCCAAAAGTTTGCCGCCGCTCATGCCTCGATCCACAACCACTTCAACCACGACCGTCACCTCAACTGGCGCGACATCTTCAAACAGAACCGTTCTGCCGCCCTGGCCGAGTGGCGTCAGCTGGCGGCCTGAACGCCTCAGTCCAGCACCCTTCGCAGGCCCGCTCAGGTTTGTCTGACAATGCCTCTTCGAGCATGCGCGCTAATGTAGCTGCAGCATCGTGTGAGCGCTCCCTGCTATGCAACTTCGGTCTCCCTGCTGCTCGGAGTAGGGAGAATTCCATAGAACCTATTGAGACACAGCGGCGTTCTGGCCGAATATGACGTCGCTGTCCCTGCAATTTGGGAGATTCTCCCCTGCATTTTGCGAATGGCAGGGAGAGACGGGTTGGCAGCAGACTGCCGGCACAGCCACCAACTAATATATTGATATAGAAGCATAATTTGTCTTACGGCAGGCTCAATTTTCCGGTCAATTCCGGCACGTTTAGCGCTAAACAGCCGGCCTGTCCTTTCCGAAAATTCCATCCGGCCTGGATTCGCATCGTAAGGCAGAATCATAGCATCCTTGAGAGCGATGTTTGCGATCCTGCACGCGCTCGGAATGTTCGTCGCCGACCTATCCAAGTCGCGGAGCCGGCTTGAGGCCGAGAATTTGCTTCTCCGCCATCAGCTAACCATCGCCATGCGGCAGGCACCGCCTCGTCTTCGACTGCGTGGCAGTGATCGCGCGCTGCTCACATGGATGACCCGGGTTTGGCCGTGCCTACTTGGTGCGGTGCAGGTGGTGGGCAGCCGGAGACAGTCCTCCGCTGGCGTCGCGCTGGGTTCAAAATGTTTTGGCGCTGGAAATCGCGTCATAGGGCAGGGCGGCCAAGGATTGATCGTGGCCTGCGCGATCTGATCCGGCGGATGAGCAGCGAAAACCCACTTTGGGGCGCATCCCGGATCCATGGCGAGTTGCTGATGCTCGGGTTTGAAGTCGCCTAGTCGACGGTCTCGAAATACATGGTGCGACGCCGGAACCCACCGTCGCAACCCTGGAAGACGTTCCTGCGGAATCACGCTGAGGCGATTGCTGCCATTGATATGTGCGTCGTGCCGGCGCTGAACTTTGATCTCTTGTTCGTGTTCCTGGTCCTGGGTCACGGCCGGCGACGGCTGCTGTGGTTCGAGGTGACGCGGCATCCGACAGCCGAATGGCTGGCTCAGCAGATCACCGAGCCGTTTCCTTGGACCTCGGCGCCAGCCTACCTAGTGCGCGACAACGACCGCGCCTTTGGACACGTCTTCACGTCTCGGGTGAGGGCGATGGGTATCCGCGACCGACCTATCTCTCTTGGATCTCCGTGGCAGAATGGCTGTGCTGAACGGTTGATCGGCACATTGCGCCGCGAGTGCCTGGATCAAATGCTCATCTTCGGCGAAGGGCACCTGCGACGAGTTCTTTCCGCCTATGCGGCGTATTACAATCAAGCGCGCACCCACTTGGCGTTAGGGAAAGATGCGCCCTCGCATCGATAGGTCCAGCGAGCTGGCGCCGTTGTCGGCATTCCGATCTTGGCTGGACTGCACAATCAATACGTCCGGATGTGATTTTCGGAAAGGACACGGCTTCGATCGCTTCAAAGCCTAGCATCACCGGGCTTCCAGCGGCAGCAGCGCGTCAGTCGGCGGCACGCGCCCCCGTGAAGCCTCTATGGGGTAGAATTGTTTTCGCTTTGCATTTGCTCGAAGGCTTTAGCCGCGCTTGTAGCGACCTCATCGTCCTTGAAGCCGGACGGGTTGCCGGCCACGCCGATAGCCCCGACAACGCTGTCGTTTACCTTTAGTGGCACGCCTCCCATTAGGAAAAGCGACTTCTCGGTATAGACGAGCTCCGCGTCGTCACCGTCGGCCTTCTTGATCCTCTCAAGGACGTCTTTTGTCGAGCTTTGGTAATTTGCGGCCGTCCATGCCTTGCGCTCGGCAGCGGTGAGCGGATGTTCTGGTGCATTATCATCGCGCAGAACAACGAGGGGCCGCGCGGCGCTATCGACGACGGCGATCGCCACGTTGGTGGCGCCGTTCGCGCGGCTTGCCTTAAGAGCAATCTGCGCGATCTCGAGAGCCGCCTCGAGCGTGATTGTCTGCTGGGAACGCAGCGACGGCGTAGCCAAGGCCGCATTCGAATGACAAAACAATATCAGAACAGCGACAAGTAAATTGCGAAACATTACTTTTGGCATGGCATATCTCTTACAAACGTTTTTTGGCTTAGTGTTTGCTGCCAGATGCATTCATAACCAACTCTACATCAGTCAGCCAAACTAAATTCTCTTTCTTAAGTCGTTCCAGTACACGCCTCATTGCTGCGGCGCCATCTGGAGTCCCGACCACGAACGGATGGACGCCGATCGCGACAACGGTTGCGTTGCCGTCTGGATTGGCCTCAGCCTCTCGCGCAAGCTCGGTGACATAGTCTATCCATAGCTTTTCCATGTCGGTGGGTTGCTTGTCGCGTGCGAGGAATTGACCCATGTCGACAGTAACTGGCGGATAGGGAATCAAGAGCAGCTGCCCATCAGGCGTTCGCAAGCTTGAGAGCGTGTCTGAGTCCATACTATCGAGCGTATATTTGAGGCCTTCGGCGGCGGTGGCTCGAAACGTATCGACGTTGGGATAGACGCTTGGGCTGGTCCATCCCTTTGGACGTATCCCTGTTTCCTGTTCGATCAGGTCGAGCGTGCGCTTAACGTAGTCTTTTTGCGCCTCTATCCCGCGTCCGAGCGGCAATAGATCCGTCGAGTTGTTGATGCCGTGTGCCACGATCGGCGCTTCCGGAACAAGCGATCGGAACTGCTTCCATAGCTCGGGATAATTCCCCGGGAACAGAGCATTCAAGGCGATGCTCAGAGGCACCCCTTGTTCCTTGAAAAGCCTGCCGACCCTTGGAATACCGAAATTGACGGCGTATTGCCTGAATGCCTCGTCGACGAGATCCGGATTGCGTGAAACCATGTCCGGCCTGAAGTTCGGCCCGAGGCCAAAACCCCACACTTCCACGTACAAGACGAAGCAGACCGCGACTTTTTTGCCGCCGGGCCACTCCTTTACTTCAATGGACGTGCGTGGAAATCCCGTGATCCAGTCGGGTTTGGTTTCCGCAAGCGCCACGCTCGCTGTCGTCAGCAACCCAACGAACGCAATGAGTATCGTGCTCCTCAAAATACTCATTGCTCGTTGGGCAACTTGTGTTCTTCGTATGGCTCAAATTTCGAGCCGACAACGGGATGGTGCGGCGTTGCCTTTACCAAAGTTTCCGCATGAGCTAACTCACCCATCAACTCGACGTCCATGCGAAACTCTTTGCCGAACACGAGCACTCCCACCCCCCGATCGTTGATGATGCGGCCGAGCAGCATCACCAGTTGATCCTCGGTGATGTCTGGAATCAATTCAGCCAAGATAAGGTGGTCGTTCACCGCCTCCCGGCCCATCATCTGAGCGAGGATCTGGATGTGCACGTTCTCCCGGCGCATCGCCCAGGCCGTGCCGACGACGGCATACAGCCTTGACCACTCTTCCTCGCCCATCTCCTTACGCCACTTGGTGATGAGAGCTTCGAAATTGTCGACCTGCAGCTTGCCCGCGAGCTGGATGTTCGCCGCGACCGAAGGCCAGACCGACTTCGCATAGGCGGCGTAGTCATCGGCTGAGAAGGTACCGGTCTTGAGCGCCTTGTCGGTGAAGTCGATGCCGCCCTGCAAAATCGTCCGGCAATGCTGCTCTACGTCGGGCGGCATGCCGACGTCACCCAAGGATGCGAGGCCGCCCTTTAGCAGCTGATTGAACTCGGTAAGCTTCGGCCGCCAATTTCCGCCTTCCGGACTGTCGAAATAGGGCGACATAATCTCGTACACACCGACGAGCGTGTGCGAGACCGATTTCATTTGCTGATAGAGCTCTGGCACGGGCTCCACGGCGGTCTCCCGGCCGCGACGGCGCAGGATGTACTTGCCACCGACACCGTTAAACAACACCAGGATGACGGGGGACTGCAGCTCGCCAACCAAACGCTGGGTCGCGGCGTAGTTTTGCTGCATCTTGTCGTCGAGCGCGTATAGCCTCTGTGCGGCCTGTTCGTTCTTCCAGAGCTGGATCTCGGCGAGCACCCCATTGGAGATCTTCGGCGTGGACCAACGAAGTACTCAGTGCGATGACGACCGCTGTGACGAGATTCTGAGCATTCTCCAGTCTCCTACCGTGTTGGTTGAAGCGCTAGGATAAGGCGACAAGCTTAAAGTTTACATAAAAAAGGGATATTCAATATTGGGTGCAGGCCTCAACTCAAGTTTGATGTGACTGACGTCTGCTTGCGAGCTGGCGGCGGACCGCACCACCAGCTTGATGCAGACCATGCCCGGTGTCACCAACATAGGTTAGTGCGAGGCTAGACATTTCCTCATATGGCGGACGTGCGTTCACCAGGTCGGCTGGCTCCGCGTGTTGAAGACCTATTCTTGGTTGAGTAGCATCGAGACCGCTTGATTTGCTTTTGAGAGGAGTAGCGAAAACTTGCAGACCCCCTGGCTGACGCGGCGTGAATTGCTCAAGGCTACGGCTGCCGGCACTGCAGGCCTCCTCGTCTCCACTCTCGATCTCGGCCGGTGGTGGACGCCATCCCACGCGGCCACGATGGACGCACCCGGAGGGTGGAGCGGACCTGCGGGGCAAGCCCACTACCGCATCGACGGACTGGCGAAGGTCACCGGGCAAAAAATTTACGCCCGCGACTTCCGGCCAGTCGATCTGCCCAGTTGGCCGTCGAAATACCGTCACGCGTTGGTGGTGTGCGCGACGTTCGTCGATCACATCTTCGATGGGCTCGACCTCGATCAGCTGCCGAGGGAACTCCAGCCCGTCGTCACCATAACCGCCGCCGATCTGGCGCGCGATTCCATCGGCATCGCTGAAGAGGACTATCCGGAAGGCGAATATCTCGTGCCGAGCGGAAAGCAGCCGTCCTATCTCGGTCAGGCGGTGGCGATCCTGCTTTACGACGAGTTGGCCGCTTACAACGGGGCCAAGGAACAGATCGTGTTCAACGGCAAGGTCGTCCGCGCCGGTGACGCGGTGGCGCCGCCGCAGCCGGGCATCTACACACCGGAAACCAAAATCGTTCACGTCGTTACCAGACAGGGTGACCAACATTTCGCGCAGACGCTCCAGGGGCCGGTCGATCCCTCGGAGCCGGGGGCGACGAACCAACAGGCGATGGACATCGTCAACATGATTGGAGAAAAGCTCAAGTCACCGGATCTCGACGTTTACCATCAGACTTACGAGACCCCCGTTGTCGACCCGATGTTCATGGAGCCGGAGTCGGGCCTGGCGTGGTTCGACCGCGACGCCAAGACACTACGGCTGCTGATCGGCACGCAGTCACCCGGCTATGACGTCAACGCTACGCGCGCGCTGTTCGCCCCGGAGACGTGCCCGATAGAAATCGACGACGTTCACCTCTATGCCGCCTATCCCGGCGGCGGATTTGGCGGGCGGGACACCTCGATCCTGTGCCTCTTTCTTGCTCTCGCCGCCGCCTATTCGGACACGCCTATCCGTATTGCCCATGACCGGTTCCAGCAGTTTCAGACCGGGGTCAAGCGCCACGCTTCCAACATCGAGCTGACGGTCGGCATAGACAAGTCGAACCTTATAGAAGCAGTCCGAAATCACTCGATCCTGAACGGCGGCGGCCGCCGCAATGTCAGCACCTATGTCGCCGACGTGGTCGGCATAACGGGTACAGGAGTATATCGTGCGTCTTTGGCCGACATTTGGTCGCGCGCACAACGCACGGTGTCACAAGTTGCGGGTTCCATGCGCGGGTTCGGGTCGTTCCAGTCTACCTTCGCGGTCGAATTGATGGTCGACGAAATTGCGCTTGCACGTGGAACTCGACCCCCTCGAATTCCGAAAGATCAACCTTCTACAACCCGGGGATTCGATCGTCACCGGCGCGCCGCGGACTCCGCCCGGCCTCGGCGAAATATGCGACCAAGCGCTGGCTCATCCCCTGTGGACCAACCGCGCCGCCGATCAGAACCGGCTCTCGACCGAGGACGAACGCTACGGAGTCGGCATCGCTCTCGCCATGAAGAATTTCGGCTCCGGCGCGGACGCCGTGATGTCGCAAGTGCGGATCAATCCCGACGGCCGCATCTCCGTCGTTACCAACAATGTTGATATGGGCCAGGGCTCCGCGACGGCTCATGCCCTGGCTACGAGCAAGGCGCTGGGGCGCAACGCGGACGCCATCGACACGGGAAGGACGGAGATATTTCGCGAACTGAAGCTCGTCGGCAGCTTCAAAGAGCAGCCTCAGAACCCGCGCTGGACGCCGATCGTCTGGAACTCGACCAAGGCGACGGCGGGAGTCGGACGTTGGCTGCACGCCACCGAACAGGCGGCCGACATCCTATTGAAGACGGCGATCCTGCCCGCGGCCCGCTCGATCTGGGGCGCCGTGGCCGACAAGATCGGTGTCGCGGACGTGTCGTGGCGCGAAGGCCGGCTGGCCAGCGAAGGCTTCGAGCCGATCCCATTTTCGGCGCTCGCCGCCAAACTCTATGAGCAGAAGCTCGCGACCAGCGCCATGGTGCACGCATTTTTCAGCGGTCGTTGGATCGAGGCCGACTATACGGTCGACGGAATCACCGATCGCTGGCAGATCGATGCCTTGGCGATACAGCGCGGCGACTCGCCAGCTTATGAGTTAATCGACCGTCAGAACCCTAAGCTCTTCACCACCGAGAGCATGTGGGAGAAGGACGGTCAGAGCTTCGCCGCCGCAGGCGCGATCACCGCCGTCAAGGTCAATCGCAAGACCGGTGCCATCCGCCTGGTGAAAGGCGTGCATCTCCTCGCGCCGGGCACCGTCGCTCCAACAGGATCTGCTCGAAGGGCAGATGGACGGTGGCTGGGCGATGGGCATCGGGCACGCCCTATTAGAGACACTCCCGGCCGACGAAACCGGCGCGGCCAACGGCAGGTGGAATCTCAATCGCTACCACGTTGCCCTTTCCGCCGATTGCGCCATCCACGATGTCGAAAAGATCTTCATCCCGCCCGACTCTACGGATCCCAGTCCACGCGGTATCGCCGAACTCGTCATGATCCCGCTGCCCCCGGCGATTTCAAATGCGGTCACGCACGCCATCGGCCATCGCTTCCGGTCGCTGCCGATAACGCCCGACAAAGTGCGCGCAGTCTGGAGCTGACATGGCCGATATCGCGCTCAACCTGACCATCAACGACGAGCGGATCGTCCGCGATCCAATCGACGGCGATATGTGGCTCAACGACTTCCTGCGTAACGAGGTCGACCTGACCGGGACCAAGTTTTGCTGCGGGATTGCGGTCTGCCGGGTCTGCACGGTCGCGGTCACGCGCGTCCCCCGCGCGCATCCCGAGCCGATCCAATCGTGCACCACGCCGCTCAGCGCTGTAAACGGCAAGATCATCACCACTGTCGAAGGCCTCAGCAGGAGCGGCGAGCTTCACCCGCTCCAGCTTGCCTTCTTGAGGAATTTCTCGTTCCAGTGCGGCTATTCGGCGCCGGGCTTCCTGATGGCCGCCTACTGCCTCCTCGACCGGCTGCGACGCAGCCCGATACCGAAAAGCGCCGTGGATGCGGCCATCGAGGACGCGGTCGGCCAGCACATTTGCCGGTGCAGCGGCTATGTCCGCTATCATCGCGCCATTCGCGAAGTCATTCTCGACACCCCTGGGCTTGCCACCTAAGGATCGGAGATCGAAGGAAATGGCAGGGTCTAATTTCCGTGCCGCGATTGTCGCGGCGGCCGCTTACGTCCTCGCAGGCGGCGTCGCGGTCCATGCCGACGACGATTACGACATCCACGCCTATGGGCGCGAATGCGCGCAATTAATCGCCGAGGTGCCGCCTTTCAACTGCCTCGACGGGCAAATCGTCCCGATCACCGTGAACGGCAAGACGCCCGCTACCTACACACGCCACATGCGCTGCGACAAGCCGGCCTACCTGCCCTATCCGGAGAAGACCGACGGCCAATGTGCGCCCTATACGCGGATAAGGGCGGCGCGCGACGACGACATTCAGATGGTGCTCTATTGCCGCCGCATGTACATCCGGCCAAAAGACGACCCGAACTTCGACTCGATCGAAGCCATCATGCACAACCTCAAGACGGGCAGCACATGCTTTTTCATTTCGAAGAACTTCGGCGAAAAACCGGAGGGCGTCGATGGCCGCCGGGTACCGCCCCCGACCGAGGAAGCACCGCCCGATGGGATGGTGTCCGCAAAAGAGCTTTGGGCTTCGCCCCAGCGCATCGTCAATCATAGTTGCATCTCTTGCCACGACAGCGATCCGTGGGTGCATACGCCCTGGATCGACCAGACCCAACAAGTCCCTTCCGATCCGTGGGGTTTCCACTCGGTGGATGTTGGCGGGCCCTTCGTGAATTGGCCCAAACCGCGGAGCATAGCGACCCGCGGCAACTCCTGTACGAGCTGCCACCGCATTGGGTCTCTGAACACTTGTAAGAAGCAGGTGGTCGGCGATTTTGGCGAGCAGCCGGCCAGAATGCTGCAATCGATAGGCCAGGCGCCTCACGGCCATTTCGGTGCCGCCGAGGGGACGGCTTACGATAATCCGCCGCAGGCCAGCACAGCTTGGGGGTCACTGCCCCATGGCTGGATGGGTGCGCGCCTGCCCCAAGTCGGTAGCGGCCTCTGGGAGGAATACGGTGCCAAGATCGAAGACCTGCAACGCTGCTGCAACGATCCTGCAGCGCCCGGCTGTATCGTCGAGCCGATCGAAAACCTGAAAAACTGGCTCGCGCGCCAAGACGCCGCGGCCAAAAAACCTTAGAGATCGAAGGAAGAGAAGATAGATGAGTCTCGTCTGCCCTTCCCTGGTACGGTGGGACACCCACGATGCGATCGAGGCCGCCTGCGAGCTTCACGCCATTCGACGGAAACGCCGGGCGTGCGCGTGGCGGCGACCAGCACGACGGTCGGCGCCGAATCTCCTATTGAGCGGCCTGACGCAAGGCAAGAGCGCGCAAATTCGCAAATACAATCTGTTCCGACCAAGCCCTGACGCAGACATGCTTGAGGCGAAGCAGATCAGCACCGTGGTCTCGGCCGCGGTTCGGTGCCCAATGAACTCGGCGGCGATTGAACTTGCGACGCGGCGCTAGCTGTTGACCGGTTTGAGGCGGGCAAGATCGGCGGGCGCGTCAACATCTTCGAAAATGCCGCCCGTCGCGACCTCGACTTCGACGAGATGATCCTTGTGCCGGGCAACGAGCGACTTGGCGCCTGCATCACCGGTGAGCTCCATCATCTTGGCGAAGTAGCGGCTGCCCCACAGCATCGGATTGCCCCGCCGGCCGTGGTGCGCCGGCACGCAGATGGCGTCGGCTCCGGTGAAGGCCGTCATCAGAGCGCGCAGCACCGGCACCTCGACCGCCGGCATGTCTGCAAGCAAGATCAACGCACCGTCAATTCCCGGCGGCAACGCCTTGAGACCAGCGCGTAGCGACGTGCTTAGACCTTGGGCGTATTCAGGATTGAGGATCACGGTCACGTCCAGTCCGTGCAGCGCGGCGCCGACAGCTTGAGCCCCATGGCCGGTCACCACGATGACGGGCTTGGCGCCGCCGGCAAGGGCAATGGCAGCGACGCGGCGGACCATCGGTTCGCCGCGGATCGGCGCCAACAGCTTGTTGCGCGGCGCCATGCGCGAGGAGCGGCCGGCGGCGAGCACGATACCGGCGATCCTTAAGCTCCCGCCGGCGCCGATCAAGGCGCTCCCTCCTTGCCGCGATGTATTGCGGCGATTTCTGCGATGATGGAGAGCGCGATCTCGGCTGCCCCTTGCGCCCTGATATCGAGCCCGATCGGAGCATGAATGCGGGCGATGTCGGCGTCAGCGAGACCGGCGGCCTTCAATCGCTCCACCCGGGCGGCATGGGTCCGCTTGCTCCCCAGCGCCCCGATATAGAAGGCGTCGGAGCGGAGCGCGGCAATGAGGGCTGCGTCGTCAATCTTTGCGTCATGGCTCAGCACCGCGACCGCAGTCGCGGTATCAAGGCCAACAGCAGGCAGCGCCTCGTCAGGCCAATCGTGCACGATCCTAACATCGCCGAAACGCTCTTGCGTGGCGAAGGCGGCGCGCGGATCCACGATCAAAATGTCATAGCCGAGCGTGCGCGTCATCGGGACAAGCGCCTGCGCCACATGCACGGCGCCGATGACGATGAGGCGAACTGTCGGGCTAAAGACATTGATGAACATTTCGCCGCCGCTTTGCTGCACGGTGATGCCTCGATTGTGCCGGAAAGCCTCTGCCAGGACGGGCGCCAAATCCGGTCCGAGATCACCGGGAGCGTGAGCGAGGCGTTGGCGGCCGGTGTCCGGCTCGGTCACGAGCGCAACCTTGCGCCGCGCCTCGATGTCGCTCGCGAGCTGACGCAGGACGCCCGTCCCCTCGCCGTCTTCCTTGCTCAACGGCTCGAGCAAGATGCGGATGGTGCCGCCGCAGGCAAGTCCGGCCTTCCAGGCGATGGTATCCTCGACGCCGAATTGGAGGGTCTTTGGCTTGGCCGACAGCAGCACCTCTGTAGCCTCGGCGATTACTTCAGCTTCGACGCAGCCGCCCGAAACCGAGCCCAGGAAATTTCCCTGTCCGTCGACGGCGAGCTGGCTGCCGACGGGTTGCGGTGCCGAGCCCCAGGTCTGCATGACCGTGGCAAGCGCCACGCGCCGCCCTTCGGCGAGCCACGCCAGCGCGCTTGGAATGATGCTCGTGTCGCGCCCACTCATCGCCTTCGTCCAAGATTTTTTGGGATGGTTAGGCTTGAATACACGACTTTGCGCTAAGTCCGAAATCGGACCGATCCCCTCGGTTCTTGGGACGCTTTTTCAAGAACCTGAACACGGTCAGATAGGTGAAGCAGCCTCGGTCCGAGGACGAGATCGTCAAGTGGAATCCCGGGCATGCCTGGCTCGGAGGTAGCACCTAGCTGTTTTACCCCGGAGCTTGCGACCGACACGCTGATCGATCTCCGCTCGCTGCTCTGGCCGGTACTCCAGGCATCAGAGCCTGGCCTCGATATTGCCGCGACCTGCACCATTGCTAAGCTGTACGGCTTCAAGGCACCCCCGGAGTGGACCGCGGCGTCGCTAACGTTGGGCGGCGGCAGACGTGTCGGTTGCGCACTTTTCGGGGCGTGCCACTTTGAGGAGATCACGTGGCGGCCGCATCCTCGACAAGTCCGAGCAGCATCCGCAACAAGCCGAAAACTACAGCCAGTCCGTCCCGACGGACTAATCGAAATCGGACGATGTCACTTCAACAAAATGGGCATTTCATTGCGGATTGGCGCCACGCTGAAGGTACGGCCACACGAACTGGGCGTACACCGACACCGGTACGGCATCTTGGTTTGCACTGCCGGGTTCGGATTGAGGTATGGCGTAGGTCGCGACCTTGGGCGTCAGGACCTCCATCGCCATGCTGCAATGTCTCCACCGGGGCCCGCAGGCTTTCGATGCGGGCTCGACCGGAAGCAAGTCGGTAATCAAGCCTTGCGGTGTCGAGGCGGCGAATGTCAGGTCCAACCCGTCCCCGATATCCACGGGTTGTTCGTCTTCTGAAAGGATCCCCATCCGGCGCCAATTATCGCGAATCAGGTCGCGGTACCGTTCGGATCGATTGACGATTCCGAATTGACGAGACGCCGGTGTTTTCGGGTCCCTTGATGTCCAGAATTCATCGCAATCTCCGCCGTCTTTGCAGAGATCCTGCGGGCCGCTGAGCATAACAGCCCGTGCGAGCGGCAATTCCTTCGCGGCAAAGCCGACATGGCTTGCCCCTTGCGAGAATCCAGCCAACGTCACCTTGTTCCAATCGATCCGATCGTGCTCCGGACCCTGTCCGTCCGGCCCGAGGAACGACTGCCACCCTTCATCCGGGTAGTGCTCGGCAAGATATCCAAGCAGCGAGCGGAGACGCGAGACAATCGAATTCTCGGTGCTCACATTCCAGAAGCCGCTCGCATCGCCGCCGAACAAAATATCCGAGTGGAAGTCCGCTAGGCACTTCGCCCCATCCGGTTGCTGCCAGCACAGCTCCGAAGCCGCTGCGTCGGCATAGGGAGAGCTCTGGTACATCAATCCAATGACGTGTTGATCAGAAAGAGATAATGCCTCCAGAAGCGACGCAAACTGGCCGGGATTGTTTGTCGTGCCAGGCAGGAACACCGTCAGCTTGGGCGCCG
This sequence comes from uncultured Alphaproteobacteria bacterium, assembly GCA_963732955.1. Classification (GTDB taxonomy): domain Bacteria; phylum Pseudomonadota; class Alphaproteobacteria; order Rhizobiales; family Methyloligellaceae; genus Methyloceanibacter. The sequence continues at coordinate 503,512 of CAVTBH010000003.1, read as the reverse complement.
CGGCAGTCGCATCGGGCGCCTTCGATAGATGGGGCAGGTTCGAATTGTAGGGAAGCGACAGCTGTCCATCCGCTCCGGACATCGCCACCTTGCAATCATATTGCCATTTCGGCGGGCTCTGATCCGTCCAGGACGGGCAGTCCGGATAGCCAGGGGGATGCATCGCGGCGTTGGTTTCGCTCGGCAACGTCACATGCCAGTCGCCCGCGGCCGCATCGTCGATGAACAGCAGGAAAGCACAAAGGACCAGAACGGGAGCCCACCCCACCGCGCTCGGCACGAAGCCGGCAAGACCTCGATCCTTGCGAAACATGAGGCCGGCAACGATGTCGTTTGGTTCTTTTTTTGGACCGGAGAGCAACGTCATCGCATTTGCTAGAGGCACCAATAGGATCGCTATCAAGAACTCGGGCGCGACAAATAACAAATAACCCGAGGAGACGCGCCAAAAGTTAAGAAAGTACCGGGCACAGTGAACACCAGAACAAAAACAATGAAAAAACAATGCTGCATGACGACGAGCAGAGGAAACCGCTACTACTGTTCGGCACGTTCGCGAGAAGGGGGCCTGCGATGCGGACAGGGGCATTGGCGTCGATGAACTGGAATTGCGCGTGTTGAAGGGCTGAGCGACATTCTCCTCGGCAATGAGCACTTGATCCATGAGTTCGCAATCGTCCGGTTCTCGTACGAAGCCGGACCTAAGCCCAGGGCCACCGCGATGCCGTCTTTTGACCGATGCCGTTGATCGTGCATTGCGCCTTGCTGGCTTCAGCCTGCCCGGCGGGACCATCTCCACCATCCAGGGCAGTTGCCCGCTACATTCACCGCAACTGAACGCCGATAACGTGACAAAGCCCTCGCTCCCCTTCAGCGGACCGGAATCATCAGTTCGATCCTTGGCGGGCTTTATCACCACTACGTCTGGGTTTAGGTTCTTGGTACACACAGGCATCGTTTGAACAAGAAAAGCGACGACCCATGCGCGCAAGACGTGCGAAAACCGATCGCCAGTCGCAGATTTTGGCGGAGTTGAACCGAGCGCCAAGCTTGCGCGTCGCCGACCTCGCGGCGCATTTGGAGGTTTCCACCGAGACCATCCGCCGCGATCTCGACGAACTTACCGATCAGGGCCTTCTCAATCGCACCTATGGTGGCGCGGTGCGGCCGCTCAGCAGCGAGCCCTCGGTGTCAGAGCGTCACGGCCACTTCATCGCCGAGCGTGAACGCATCGCCCGCGCCGCAACCCAACTGATCAAGACGGGGCGCGTCATCATCCTGGGCGCCGGCGCCACCACCCTTCACGTGGCGCGTCGCATGTCCGTCGATCTCACCAATATCACTGTGATCACCCATTCCTTCGGCGCCGCCACGGTGCTTTCGCTCAATCCGACCATCAAGGTGATCATGCTCCCGGGTGATTATCTTGCTTCCGAGGGCGCGACAGTCGGGGTGCAGACCGTCTCGTTCCTCAACAGCTTCTATGCCGACTTCACCATACTCGGGGCCAGCGGATTGACCGTCGAGGGACCAACCGACGCCCTGATTGAATGCGGCACCGTGTATGGCGCGATGAGCAAGCGTGCCACCAAGACGTTGGTGGTCGCGGATCACTCCAAATTCGATCGCGTCTTTCCCTCCCGCTACGCCGCCTGGTGCGACATGGATCATCTAGTCACCGATGCCAAGCCGGAGGATGGCCTTATGAGCAGTCTCAAGCTCAACGAGGTCACGGTTACCGTCGGTTAAGGCAGGTAGCGGATCAACTCCTCGGTGCTCATGACGCTCGCATAGATCATGTTCATGATCTCGATCTCGCGGTCGTGCAGCTCTTGCGTTCCCGCCGCGCAGGCGTCCTCGAGCACGATCACGTCGAAGCTTTCGTCCGCCAGGCTACGCACGGTCGAGGAGACGCACTGATCGGTGAAGATCCCGGTGCACACCACATGGGTGACGCCGAGATTGGTGAGGATCAGGCGGAGATTCGTGCCTGTCAGCGCGCTATCGGTCGTTTTCGTCACCACGATCTCGTCTCCGATCGGCGTGATCGCCTTGGGGAACTGGGAGGCGTGCTCGTCCTTGGGCAGCAGCAAATCGTTCCAGCCGGGCTTCCGCTGGCTAAGCGAACGGTCGCGCCCGTCCTTGCGAAGACAGGCGATGCGGGCGAACAGAACATCGAGCCCGCCTTCGCGGAAGCGGCCGATCAGCCGCTTCAAATTCGGCATGACGATTGCCTCCATCCGCTCGTGGAACGGCGTCCAGGCGTGATAACGCTTCAGCGCGGCGCCCTCGAGCGTGGCCGGATCGGATCGGTCGAGATAGGTGTTCTGCACGTCGATCACCAGCAGCGCCACCTTGCCCTTCAGCAGGATGGGATCGGCGGGTTCCGGCGCGCCGTCGTAGTAGAAGGAGCGATAGGCCGTCTTCCAGGTCACGCGCGTCTCACTAGGCTGTCTGGCGGCGGCGAACCAGCGCGATGACGGTGCCGCCGAGCAGCAAGATGAAAGCGGCTGCTAGCGTACTCATGGTGCCAAGCGCGGGCACCATCGGCGTATAGCCGGCGACCATCTTCGAATAGAGCCATTTCGGGATCGTCGAATCCGCACCCGCCGTATAGAGCGACAGCGAGAAATTCCCCCACGACAGCAGGAAGGCGAACAGCGCGCCGGACCAGATGCCGGGCCACAGGATCGGCAGCGTAATCTCGCGCAAGATCGTCATTTGGCTCGCGCCGAGATCGGCCGCCGCCTCCTCCAGCACGGGATCGAAGCTGTAGACCTGGATCGCGATCACCAGGGTGACGATGGGAATGATCCAGACGAGATGGGCCGCCGCCGCCGTCTGCCAGCTCGTGGTGACGCCGAGCACGTTGAACCACAGCAAGAGCGCCAGTCCCAGCACCGGCTGGGGAAAGAAGATCGGCAGCAGGATCAGCTTCTGGTAAATCCGACGGCCTTTCCAATTGTAGCGCGCGAAGGCGAGGGCGCCAAAGAACGCAATCGCGACCGAGAACAGCGTGACGATGAAGGCGATCAGCAGCGAGTTCTTGACCAGCATCTGGATCTCGATCGAATTGAGCGTGCGCTGCCACCATTCGAAAGAATATTGCCGGACGGGGAAATTGAAGTAGCGCGACTTGGAGAGGCCAGCGAGCGCGCCGCAAAGGATCGGCAGATAGATCACGAGTACGACAAAACCGGTCCAGGCGGCGATGAAGTTACGCGTGCGCTTGCTGGTCTCCATCTTCAGCGCCTCCCGAGAATCCGATCGAGGTCAAGCTTCGACATGACGAACACGGACAGGCCGCTCACGATCGCCATCAGCAGCACGGCAAGCGCCGAGCCCAACGGCCAGTTCTGCGCATAGGTGAAGGCGATCTCGATGTCCTGGGTGACCGTGATGATGGTCTGCCCGCCGAGGATCTGCCCTTCTGCCACTGCGCCAGCAGCGATCACGAACGTGAGCAGCGCGCCGATGAGAATGCCAGGCATGGCAAGCGGCAGCTCGATCTCGCGCCAGATCATGAAGCGGCTCGCGCCGAAATCGGCGGCGGCATCGACGAGATCGCGCGGCACCATCGCAAGCCCGAGTGTCATCGGGAACAGCATGAACGGCAGGTAGGTGTAGACCATGCCGAACAGGACGATGCCTGGCGTGTAGAGAACTTCGGGACCGCCGGCGAGACCGAGCCATTTCAACGTGCCGTCCAGCACGCCGTTCTTGATGAAGAACAGCACCCAGCCATAGAGCCGGACGTTCTCCGACACGAACAGGGGAAAGACGAAGAGCACGCTGATTAAGCCCGCCCATTTGCCGAAAACGCGGGTTAGGCCGTAAGCAATCGGGTAGCAGATGACCGCGAGCAGCATGACCGTCATCGCTGCGAGGAACAGCGACCAGGCGAATGAGGTCCAGACCGTATTGGCGGGATTAAAGATGGTGGCGAAATTCGCCAATGTGAACGAACTGAAGGCGTCGAAGCTGCGCGGCGTGGCGAAAGCGTAAGCGGCGACAGTCAAAAGCGGCGCGAGAAAGCCGAGGACGAGCACCAGCAGCACCGGGGTCGCGCAGCGAAACCCCGCCGGGAGCGCCAGGCGAAGGGGCCGCGTCTCGCTCGCTACCGTCATCGCTGCCGACGAAATCTCGGCCATGTCAGCGTCTGTTCCCGTTCAGCCTGCCACAATGATGGCGTCGCGTGCATCCCACCCCACGATCACCGGCTGGTCCAGGCCACCCGTCCAGGCATTAGCCCGCGAAAGCTCGACCACCAGCGTTCGACTGCCGGACCGCACCTCGTACTGGATGCGAGATCCCAGCGCGTATTCGTTGTAAACCGTGCCCTCGATGGCGTTGTTCGCCTGAGACGGCTCGTCGATGAAGCGCAAGAACTCAGGGCGCACCACGACCGCCGCCTCGCTTGCGCCGGCAAGCGCCGGCGGCAGCGTGATCTCGATGCGGCTGCCGTCCTCTTCCGAGACCCAGCCGCCGTTCGCGTCCTTCTTCACGCCGAAAACGTTGACGTCGCCGATGAACTCCGCGACGAAGCGGTTTGCCGGGCGCGAATAGATCTCATCGGGCGTCCCGACCTGCACGAAGCGCCCCGCGCGCATCACCGCGATCCGGTCCGACATCACCATCGCCTCTTCGAGCGAATGCGTGATGTAGACGAAGGTCTTGCCGGTGGCGCGGTGGAGATCCTTCAGTTCCTTCTCCATCGCCTTCTTGAGCTTATAGTCGAGAGCCGAGAGCGGCTCGTCGAAGAACAGGATGTCGGGGTCGTAAGCTAAGGCACGCGCCAGCGCCACGCGCTGCTTCTCACCGCCGGAGCAGGTCATCACGTTCTTGCGGTAATAGCGCTCCGGCAGCCGCATAAGGTGGATCAACTCGAGCGCACGCTGTTTCCGCTCCGCACGCGGCACCTTCTTCACCTTGAGCGGAAACTCAATGTTCTCGCCGACCGTCTTGTGCGGGAACAGCGCGAGCGACTGGAACACGAGGCAGGTCGGGCGCTTGTTGGCAGGTACGTCATTGATCAGCGTGCCACGCAAGGTGATGTTGCCGGCTGTCGGCCGCTCCATGCCCGCAAGCATGCGCAGCAGCGTCGTCTTGCCGGAGCCCGACGGGCCGACGACGGTGAGGAACTCGCCGTTAAAGATATCGAGATTGATGTCCTCGACCGCGGCGAAGCTGCCGAAGGTCTTGCGCACGCCCACGAGCTGAAGCACGGCCAGCGTCGCGCCGCCCGTCCCCTGGGCCGGCGTTTCGACGCGGACAAGGTTCATCGTAAGCTCCCCATGGAGACCCGCGGCGGCGAGAGCAGCGTCGTGTCCGCTCAGCTGCGTTCCCGCTTCGCCGCCGTCATGAGATCAAGCGCCTTGTTGTAGTCCGGCACGATATCGTATTCCGCGCAACGGGACATTTCTTCCTCCAGGCTGTCCCATTGAATGGCCTCAAGCTCGTCCTTGGTGAACAGCTTGAAGCACTCCGGATTGCCCATTTGCGTCACGGGATTGTAGGTCCCTTCGGCGAAGGCGACCGTATGCGCCACCTCCGGCGCCTGGACGTATTTCAAGAATCTCTGCGCGAGCGGCGACAGGTCCGGATTGTTGACCGTCGAGGTGATCTCGATCCAGGCCACGCCGCCTTTGCCATCGATCGGACCCTTCAGCGGCGTGATCGAGCGCATTTGCGGATAGCCGTCGGCGCGGGCGGGGGAGACCGAATAGGTGCCCCCGGTGAGATAGAGATCGATTTCGCCGGAGATCAGGCCCTGGTTCAGCCCCGCCATATCAGAGACATTCTTGGCGCCTTTGAAGATCCTGACAGCGGTGTCCTTGAACGTCTTCATCTCGTCCTCGGAATGCTCCTTGAACGGATTGATGCCCGCGATGAGGAAGATGTCGAACACGTTCCAGTCATCGGATTCCTGGATACCGTAGCGGCCCGCGAGTTTGGGATCGTTGAAGAGATCCCAGCCCTGCTCCTCGGCGGTTTTGCGGCTGATCTTGTCGGTGTTGACGACGAAGCTGTAGGGCCCGAAGCGCTGGGCCATTCCAAGAAGCTCCTTGCCGTCGTCGCTCATCGCCCATTTGTAGGGCGGCTTGAACTCCGGCAGCATCTTCTCGAAATAGGGCTCGAACTGGTCGCGCGGCAGCGGCTTGATCAGCTTTGCCGGCCACATCACCTTGCGTGCCCAAGGGTTGTTGACGTTGATCAAGTCCCAGACATTGGTCTCGCCGGCGCGTAACCGATTGATCATGGTCGGATCGTTGGTCAGGCTCTCGGCCTTGACCGTCGCGTCCTCCTTCTTGCGGAAGGGATCGAGCACCTGGGCTGAGTTGTAGCCCTCCCAGCAGAGGATGTTCATCTCCTTGTCGCGCGCCGCGAAGGCTTTTCCGACCTTGCCGAACGGTGTGCCCAGCGCCACCGCGCCGGCGCCCACTATCTGCATCGCCCTGCGTCGTGAGATCGTCTTCATCGCCTGTCCCCGTTGTCGGTTCGCCTGATTGGTGGCCGCGAAGACTGCGCGGCCCCGTTGGAAGTCTGAGCTTCGAATGTTGGGTTTACAACATTTTTTTGCTGCTGCATTGTTGGTCGAAAGAAGGACGCCAGACCTTCTGCTCCACTTGTCTCATGCTTGAATTGTGCCAGGCGGAATTCCTTGGAGGATCAGAAATCAAGCGCTTGCTGGTGCTTTCAGCGTGGGCAGCGCTCCGCGGTGGGTGCCAATTTTTTGGTCAGAAGGCCGGGATTGTTCGGCGCCGGGCGCCCCAAGCCTGTCCGATGCGAGGTGTAAAATGTTGAAGTCACTACAAGGGAAGACCATCGTCGTCACTGGCAGCAGCAAGGGGATCGGGCGCGGCATCGCTAAGCGCTTCGGCCTCGCCGGTCTCAACGTCTTGGTCGTCTCCCGGCATCTCGATGAAGCCGAGAAGGTGGCGAAGGAGATCGGGGCCAATGCCTCACCCTTCGCCGCCGACATCAGCGAGGCCGAGCCTTGCCAAGCCATGGCTGCGGCGGCGATGGAGCGCTATGGCAGCATCGACATTCTCTGCGCCAATGCCGGCATCTTTCCCGCTGCCAAGCTCGGCGAGATGACCGCCGCCGACTTTGATCGGGTGATCGGCGTCAATCTCAAGGGGACGTTCCTGTCAGTCTCCGCCGTACTACCGGCGATGAAGGCGCAGAAGAAGGGTCGCATCGTCATCACCTCCTCGATCACCGGCCCCATCACCGGCTATCCCGGCTGGTCACATTACGGTGCGAGCAAATCGGGCCAGCTTGGCTTCATGCGCACCGCGGCGATCGAGCTCGCGCCTCATAACATCACCGTCAATGCGGTGATGCCGGGAAATATCCTCACCGAAGGCCTCGAGGGCTTGGGCGAGGACTATCTCACCTCCATGGCCGCTTGCATCCCGATGAAGCGTCTCGGCACGGTGGACGATATCGCCAATGCCGCCCTCTATTTCGCATCGGATGAGGCAGGCTACGTGACGGGTCAGACCATCGTCGTCGATGGGGGTCAAGTGCTGCCAGAGTCGCCGGCGGCGCTGGAGCAGATGGGCGGCTAGAACCCGACGCGAACCAATTGCTCAGCGGTCGCCGAGCACCGCGTCCAGCGTCTCCAGGAAGAGATCGGCGTTGTCGCGGCTGAAGCAAAGCGGCGGCCGCACCTTCAGCACGTTGCCGTAAGCCCCGGCGCCGCCGATCAAAACGCCGCGCTCCTTCAGAGCGTTGATGGCGTCGCTGGCGGCCGCAGCATCGGGGTCGGTCGTGCCCGGCAGGCTGAACTCGATGCCGATGAAGAGGCCCGCGCTCCGCACATCGCCGATGCTCGGATGCCGGCCGGCTATTTCCCGAAGTCCAGCGCGGAGCTGGCCGCCGATCTGGTTTGCGTTCTCGATCAAGCCCTCGTCCTCGATCACGTCGAGAACCGCGAGCCCTGCCGCCGCGGCGACCGGGTTGCCGCCGAAGGTGTTGAAATAGCCGGTTGTCGCGCAGAACGGCTCCAGGATCTCGGGTCGCGTGACCACCCCGCCCACCGGAAAGCCATTTCCCATCGGCTTGCCCATGGTGACGATGTCCGGCTCCACGTTGTGGCGCTGAAAGCCCCACATGCCAGAGCCCGTCCTGCCGAAGCCAGGCTGTACCTCGTCCGAGATGACGAGGCCGCCGGCCTCATGCGCGGCGTCGACCGCCAGCTTCAGGAACCCGACGGGATCGGCATAGATGCCGTCGCTGGAAAAGATGGAATCGACCAAAAGACCGCCGAATTTCACGCCGTTCCGCTCCAGATCGGCAACGGCCGCGGCGACGTCCTCGGCGAAGCGGGAGCCGACATCGTTCGTCGGATGCCGGTAGACGTCCGGCGCCGGCACGGTGCGGACATGAGGCGGCACCGTGCGCGTCTTGAACGAGGACGGCGACACCGCCGTCACCGCTTCCGTGTTGCCGTGATAGGCGGTCTCGGTGACGACGAAGCCAGTGCCGCCGGTGAAGCTGCTGGTCAACCTGAGCGCAAGGTCGTTGCTCTCGCTGCCGGTGCAGGTGAAGACGATATTGGACAGCCGGCCGGGGAAGGTCGCGAGCAGCCGCTCCGCGTAGTCGTGGACGTTGTCGTAGAGGTAGCGCGTGTTGGTGTTCAGCGTCGCAGCCTGCTTGGCGATCGCATCCACCACGCGCGGATGGCAGTGCCCGACCGAAGCGACATTGTTGTAGACGTCGAGATAGCGGCGGCCATCTGCATCGAACATCCACACGCCCTCTGCGCGGACCATCCGGATCGGTCGCTCATAGACCAGTACGGAGGACGCGCCGAAGGTTGCTTGCCGCCGCGCGACCAGGGACTCGAGTTCGGCACCCAATCCCTCGGCATGGCGCGCATCGAACCGATTGAGCGCCAGGATCTGCTTGGTGTTGGCCATTGTCTTAAGCGGTCAGCCGCTCTCGCTCAAGAATGCCTCGGCGAGCTCGACGGTGCCTTGCGTATAGGGTTCGCCCATCGACTGAGCTGTCGGCGTCTCCGAGTGCGATGCAACCCAAGCGGTCAGCTGCATGCGGCGCAGCATCACGAACATCGGCAGCGACGCCTCGTCCTCTTTCAAGAGCGGCGAGACCTTGCGATAGCCGTCAACCCACGCAGCCATCAGGTCGCCGAGATAAGGCTCCGTCTCAAGAAAACTGACCGCCGCAGCGAAGTCGTAGGCGAACCAGCTGAGGCCGCAATCATCGAAGTCGATGACGCCGAGGCGATTGCCGTCGACGAGGAGGTTGGCGGGGCGCATGTCGCAGTGGATGAGGCCGAAGCGGTCCGGCCCGGCGCCATAGGCGTGCGTCTGCCTCTCAAGCTGCTTCGCCGCCCTCTCCAGAAGGGTGCGGCCATCTTCCGTCAGGCCGAGGCCTTGGCGCCAATCCCCCCAATAGTTGTCTTTCCCGATGATGGTATCGAAATTCCAGACCTTGCGGACGAAGCTGGGCGGCCGCTTCCAATCGCGGCTATGCATATGCAGCCGCGCATTGATCTCGCCGAGCCGGCCGTACCATTTCACCAGATCGTCGCTCGGGTCTGGCTCCTTCCCAGACATATGCTCGAAAGCGACCACATAGCGTCGCGTGTCGCCGTCGGCAAAGTAGCAGAGCAGAGTGCCGTCTTCGGCCGGAACGGGCCGTGGCGTCTCCACCACGCCGTCTTCCCGGAGTGCGGCGATCCAGGTGAGCTCCGAGAGGATTTCGGGCTCGGTGTGGTAGTCCGGACGGTGCACCCGCAGCACCAATCGGCGACCATTGCCCTCGTCCTCGACAACGTAGGTCGCGTTCTCGGAAATCGTCAGCAGCGAGACGGGCGCCGTTTCGGGCAGCCCCCATTTCGGCAGGTTCACCCTGAGCCCGGTCTCAAGCCGTTGAAGAAAAGCGTCCTGGTAAAGCATGATATTGTCCGGCTATCGTGAGAACCGGTTATTGGGGCATGCAACAATCCTATGTTGGAATCGCAACATAGAGAGTGGGTGTTAATTTGCCAAGGCCGAGCGCTGCGAGGTCCGCGAGGCGAGGGCGGTTCGCTGCTACTTCAGAAAAAATTCGCTGTTTGCGTCTTCAAATTCCCTGTTCCGCCCGTGGGGAATTTCACCGCAAATCCCTTGTGGGTGCTAGCGTTAGCGTACGCGGTTCCTCCGATTTCAATGACATTCCCTGTATTTTCCCGAATGATCAGGGAATTCATGTCGCCGAGACAGGTTCGCCCCAGCCTCCCAGCACAGCCACGCTAGCGCGTCAAACTGCAGATGGTCGATCGATCGCAAGCCGATGCTCAGCCGCCAGGGTTTTCCGGCTCCCTGTTGAACTCCACCACGGGCGAAGTCCTGTACGTCGATACGGGCACGGTCGCCGGTTTACGCATTTCGCCCCGATAAGCCGGCGATGATTCCTGCGCGTTGCGGCGGCATGCCGACCTCGGGCCTTTTTGTGGCCGCAACGATGAACCGTTTTTTCCACTTGAAAGTCATCTCCCGGCCACTATGCGGAAAACTACGATGATTAAAAAGACTTTCGAATTGTGCGGAGCGATGGTCGGCAATGGTTGTTGACACCCTTATCTTCGCTTCCGGTGAGCTTCGGCAGTCGCTGCTTCTTCGCTGACCGGGCAGCGACGGCGTAACCGAACTCGAGGTCATGATCGGGTTGGCGGGTTTATGCCCGGTCATGGCTGTGGCGCCCGAGTAGGGCGGCCACACGCGCTTGAGTGCGACGCCCACGAGACGATCGTGCTCAAAGCGTCGCCCTCGGCAATCTGCACGCGGACAATGTTCGACTTGTCGTCGGTACCGGCGGTGATCGCGATCCGGCTGGATCGCGGCCTCCTGTGCGCGGCTCCTGAGGAATAATGCGCATCACGCGGCTTTATTGAGGGGAGAGTCCATTGGCAGGGAGGGTCGCGACAGGAGCGCCAGCGGCGCGCTCAGAGTTGAGTGATGCGCTGCGAAGAAGCCGGGGGACCTTTGTCTGCATCGGGTTGTTCAGCGGTCTGATCAACCTGCTGATGCTGACCGGGCCCCTTTTCATGCTGCAGGTCTATGATCGTGTTCTGCCAAGCCGCAGTCTCCCGACGCTGGTCGGCCTCGGGGTTCTTACGCTTTGCCTTTACGCGTTTCAGGGTGTTCTGGATGCGATCCGCGCCCGCGTGCTGCGCCGCATCGGCAACACGATTGACGAAGACCTCTCGCGCCGGTCCTATGACGCCATTGTCCGCCTGCCGCTAAAGACCCGCGGCGGCGACCACGAACTCCAGCCGATCCGCGATCTCGATCGCATCCGGACATTCCTGTCTGGCCCGGGTCCCGGCGCGCTCTTCGATCTTCCCTGGATGCCGCTCTATGTCGGCGTGTGCTTCCTGTTTCACCCGTTGATTGGACTGGCTGCTGCCGGCGGCGCAACAGCTCTAGCGATCCTGACCTTTTCGGCGGAGATTGCGACCAGGGCTCACGCCAAGGCAGCGATTAGGGTCGCTGCGGCGCGGGACAGTCTGCTTGAGGCGAGCCGCCGCAACGCAGAAGCGCTGCAGGCCATGGGCATGGCGCCTCACATGGAGGCGCGCTTCGCGGCGATCAACGAGGAATACCTGCGAAGCCAGGGGCAAGCTGCTGATCGTTCATCGGCACTCTCCGCCTTTTCCCGGGTCATCAGACTGTTTCTGCAATCCCTGATTCTCGGGCTCGGCGCCTATTTGGTCATCATGCAGGAAGCAAGCGCTGGCGTGATCATCGCCAGCTCGATTCTGACGTCGCGCGCATTGGCGCCTGTTGACCTCGTGATTAGCAACTGGAAGGGATTCGTTGCTGCACGTGAGGCGCGCAAGCGGCTGGATCAACTCCTGGCCCTTCTACCCGCGCGTCGCCTCCCGTTGCCGCTTCCCAAGCCCAACAAGTCCCTGGCTGTTCGCGCCATTAGCGCGAGCCCGCCGGGCCAATCCCGCAGAATTCTCCAGGACGTGACGTTCGATCTCACCCGCGGCGACGGCCTCGGCATCATCGGCCCCAGCGGCTCTGGGAAATCGACCTTGGCTCGCCTGATTGTCGGCGTCTGGGAACCCGCAGGCGGCAAGATCAGGCTGGATGGCGCCGCGCTCGATCAATGGGCGCCGGAGGCACTCGGCCGTCACATCGGTTACCTCCCTCAGGATGTCGAACTCTTCGACGGCACCGTGGCCGAGAATATCAGCCGCTTCGAAACGAACGTCGATCCCGAGGCAATCATCGCGGCGGCAAAGGCGGCGGGGGCGCACGGCCTCATTGCTTCCCTGCCGGAGGGATATGAGACGCGCATTGGCGAGGCGGGAGCGGCGTTGTCGGCTGGTCAACGCCAGCGCATCGCGTTGGCGCGCGCGCTTTACCGCGATCCCTTTCTTGTCGTTTTGGACGAACCCAACTCCAATCTCGACAACGCGGGCGAAGAAGCTCTCACCCAGGCCCTCCACGGCGTGCGGCAGCGCGGCGGCATCGCCATCGTGATCGCACACCGACCGAGCGCACTCGCGGCCCTCGACCAAATCTTGGTGATGCATCAGGGCCGGCAGCGTGCCCTCGGGCCGAAAGAGGAAGTGTTGCGCGCCGTCGCGCGCTCTCCATCCGTGCCGCTTGCGGTGGTGAGGCCGGCGCAATGAGTGCGCTTCGTCGATCGGAAGCCCGCGTCTCAATTCGGCGCCATCTGTTGGCCGGGCTGTTTCTGGCCGGGATACTTATTGTCGGGATCGCTGGCTGGGCCCGGGGCACGGAACTTGCCGGCGCCGTGATTGCCCACGGTTTCGTTGTCGTCGAGTCGGACGTCAAGAAAGTTCAGCATCCTGAAGGCGGCGTCGTCGGAGAACTGAATGTGCGTGATGGCGATCACGTCGAAGCCGGAGACGTGGTGGTGCGCCTCGATGCGACACAGACCAAAGCCAATCTTGGTGTAATCACCAAGAGTCTGGATGAGTTTTATGCTCGGCGCGCGCGGCTTGACGCCGAAAAGGAAGGCGCCGAAACCGTCACCTTCCCGAAAGATCTCGCCGCGCGGGCGGCGGCGAACCCCGAGGTCGCGCATCTCATCGAGGGTGAGCGCAAGCTGTTCTTGTTCCGGTTGGAGGCCCGCAAAGGGCAAAAGGCGCAACTGCGTGAACGCGTATCCCAGCTCCGCGAGGAGATCGGCGGTCTCACCGAGCAGACCGCTGCCAAGACTGAGGAGATCGATCTCATCCACGAAGAACTGAAGGGCGTGCTCGGCCTCTGGGAGAAGAAGCTTATTCCGTTCACCCGCGTTACCGCCCTCAAGCGCGATGCGGCGCGGCTCGAAGGCGAGCGCGGTCAGCTCATCGCGTCGAAGGCGTCGGCCAGCAGCAAGATTTCAGAAGTCGAACTGCAGATTGTCCAGATCGACGAGGATGCGCGCAGCAAAGTGGCCGAAGACCTTTCAGAGGTGCGCGGAAAAATCGCCGAGCTCAGCGAGAAGGAGATTGCGGCCAAGGATCTTCTCAGACGGATCGATATCCGTGCTCCCCGGGCCGGTCTCGTTCACGAACTCGCCGTTCACACGGTCGGAGGAGTCATCCGTGCCGGGGAGACCATCATGCTGATCGTTCCGGATAATGATGCGCTGACTGTCGAGGCCAGGGTCTCGCCCACGGACATCGATCAGCTTCATCACGGCCAGGCGGCATTCCTGCGCTTTTCGGCCTTCAACCAGCGGACGACGCCGCAGTTGAACGGCACGCTGAGCCGGATCTCGCCCGACCTGACCGAGGATCAGCGTACGGGCCAGCGCTACTACACGGTCCATATCGACACTTCCGATGATGAGATCAGGCGGCTCGGAACGCTCAAGATCCTTCCCGGCATGCCGGTCGAGGTTTTTATTCGCACGGAGGACCGCACAGTGCTCTCTTATTTGCTCAAGCCGCTGTCAGATCAGGTCATGCGGGCCTTCCGCGACGGTTAGGACAGCATAGATGAAGGAATAGCCCATAGAGCGCCTTCTTTCAGAAATATATTGTTACGTTCGGAAATGAATATTCATAATTTATCTAAGTTGTTCTTAGTGCGATCACATTTGTGCTTGGTTTCATCTATTAGATAAGGGCACCGGGAGGGGTCGGGGGAAATAGGGGATGGACCAATGGCTGATACCTTTAGCGACTTTCTTTCCTCACTCTTGGCGTTCGAGTCGGGCTGGGACAGGCCACGCTATGATGCGGGCATCATAACGGACTGGCAGCTCGACAGTTGGGCCGGTGGGTCCGTCGAGGAGTTCTTTCCCACCTACACGAGCTGGAGCCAACTCACGGACAGCGAGTGGGAGACCATGGCTTATCGGTCCATGAACTCCTACGGCTTCGTCGGCTACCAATTCGGCGAAGCGTTGCTGATCGACCTCGGCTACTACGATGACGATTTCTATTACGGCAACGGCGCCGCGACCAACACGTGGGACGGGACCTGGACCGGCAAGAACGGCGTCTATTCGCTTGAAGACTTCATGACGAAGGCAGCCCAGGACGTCGCTATCGAGGAGGAATTTGGGCACAATCTCGGCATCATCGAAGACGGGCTAAGCGCCGCCGGCAAGAGCCTCGACGACTATATCGGCACGAGCATCGACGGCGTCACCGTGACGCTCACCGGCATTCTCGCCTCAGCCCATTTGCGCGGCGCGCCCGCAACGGTTGACCTGCTGCTTCATGGCGCTCTGAGCAACGATGAATACGGAACGTCGATTCTCCAATACATGGAGCAGTTCGGTAGCTACGACGCGCCAAGCGCCGCAAGTCTGATCGACTACTATGAAGAGCGCCTGACCGGAGACGAGGGGCTCGGCACGCCAGGCGATGTGGGAACCGGCCATGGCACGGCCGACGTCACCGCCGAAACCGCCGATGTGGTCATTACCTGGGCCTGGGGCACCAACAAGGTCGTTACGGATTTCAATCCGTCGACGGACACGGTCTTCGTTGACTGGTTCAACGCCGACCAAATCGACGTCTCTGAGAGCAATGGGAACGTCGTTATTGCCGTGCCGTCGAACAATCAGACCACGACGCTCCAGGGCGTCAGCCTTGACGATTTGAGCGCGGCAAACTTCACCATCCAGGACAGTACCGCGGCGCAGGAGATCCTCGCCCAGGTCGGCCAGGACGGAACCCCGACCGACGGGAGCGGCGATAACCCCGGGACCGTGGGTGACAATTCCCCTGGCACTGGCACCGACGCTGGCGGCACGGGAACTGAGACCGGAGGCACGGGCACAGGGACCGGCGGCACGAGCGTCAGCGATGGACACGGGACAGCGGACGTGACCGCGGCGACGGCAACGGTCGCAATCGACTGGCACTGGGGCACCAACAATGTCGTCACGGATTTCGATCCGGCGATGGACACGATCTATATCGGCTGGTTCGACGCCGCCCATATCGACGTCTCTGAGAGCGACGGGAACGTCGTGTTTGCCGTGCCGTCGAACAACCAGACCACGACGCTCCAGGGCGTCAGCCTTGCCGATTTGAGCGCGGCAAACTTCACGATCCAGGACAGCAGCGCCGCGCAGGAGATCCTAGCCCAGGTCGGTCAGGATGGTGTGAGCGGCCAGGATGGCCCCGGTGATCCCGTTCCGCCCGAGCAAGACCCTGGCGAAGTGGCGTCAGACCCTGCTGTCGGCAATGGAATATCCGAAACCGTCCATGTCACCTGGAACTGGGGCGCCCAAGAGGTCGTCTCGGGCTTCTCGCCATCCGAGGATGTCCTTGATTTCGGCGCGCTGTCGGCCAATGGCGTCGCCATATCGGAGGCGGATGGCGACCTCCACATCGAGGTCGTCGGTAACGGCGGCCACACCTATGTCATCGAGAATGTCCAGGCCGAGGATCTCACGCTTGCGAATCTCGCGGCCCCAAGTTGGAACGACGCCGTCCTCGATGAGCCGGGTGGCGTGGTCGACCAGCTTATCGCCTTGGGCTACGACGATATCGCTTAGCCATTTGCGCGGCTGATCGATGAGGGACGCGTCAGGGATGACGTTGGCGGCGCATTGTCAGTCCGCGTCTCCCTGAAACGCAAATGACCAACGGGAATTCTGTCGGGCGGAATTACGAAGTTTCAATGCGTGGTAGGAAGCGAACCTTCCTTCTCACATGGTAAAAACACCCCAAATTTGCATTAAATATCAAATCCTCCACTCACTTTTTTGGGCTTACGACTTCCATCATGCGCTTGGCACGCATGATGCATGTGATTCGATGCCGCGACCATTTGCGGTGTCTGAAAAATCCCAAATAACGCAAAAAGACGGAGGAAATGCATCATGGCAACTCTGAAAGACACGCTTCAGAAGCGAGTAGACGAATACGAACACTGGGCGACACGCCGTCGGTATGGCGCAGACGGGCACAACAACCGCTCGCTCTGGGTGCTCGCGTGCATGGACGAACGGCTGCCGGTGGATGAGGCGCTGGGGATTCACGTTGATACACCTGCTGGTGGCGGAGATGCCCATTGCTTCCGCAATGCCGGCGGCATCGTTACCGACGACGCCATCCGCTCCGCGATGCTGACCTGCAACTTTTTCGGCACCGACGAAATCGTGATCGTCCAACACACCCAGTGCGGGATGCTGTCGGCCAACGCCGCGGACCTCGAGGCGGCGCTCAAGAAGAAGGGGGTGGATGTAGACAATGTCACCCTGGATCCCACGCTGCCCGAGTTGAAGCTGGAAAAGGGTGCGTTCGCCAAGTGGATCGGCATGATGGATGACGTCGACGATGCTTGCTTACGCACGATCGCGGCCTTCAAGAACCATCCGCTTATTCCCAAGAACGTCACTGTCAGCGGCTGGATTTGGGAAGTGGAAACACGTCGTCTGCGCGCGCCGACCAAGGACGCTGCCCGCCTCGGGCGTACGGACGTGACCTCCGCGCAGTTCGGCGTCAAAGGCAAACAGCCGCCGCGGTGGCCCGCTGCGACAGCAGTGGCTGCGGAGTGACCCGTGCCAACCTACAACTATCGCTGCGATAGCTGTGACCTCGTGTTCGAGGCGACCCACGCCATCGCCGCGAACCGGCCGTCATGTCCCGAATGCGGTGCATCCGTTGAGCAGGTCTTCCTCGTCGCGCCGGCGGTTCACGGCTCAATGGCACGAGGCCGGGAGATGGCCGTTCGCTCGCTGGAACCTAAACCGGCGGTAGGAGGTCACGGCCCCAATTGTCCTTGCTGCCGCTGATCATGGCCAATCCCCAGACGGGCGCCGTCTAACGTCCGTCTGGGGTTCTGTCCCTGGACGAGGGCAGGGCGGGCCTGCCGCCCCGGCTCAGCCGGGTGACGGCAGCAGTGTGGCGTTTGGGCAGTCCATCGACGACACGCTGAATTGCGTGCTGCCAAGCGCGGCGAGCGTTCCCTCGATGAGCGCGCCCCGAAGCCGGCTTCGACGACCAGGTCTGGAATCCCAACCAGCAGCCGCTTTCAGCGGTCACAACCCCTAAACTCCCCCCAGCTTTACGGGGTCGTACTTTCGTACACAGCGGTCTGCCAGAGCGGACAAATAACCGACAACAACTTAATGTAGTCTGCAATATTGCAATATAGTGCAAGCGACAAGATTATGTCTGAGGCAGGCGACGCTCGCGAAAACGTTGGTCGGTGGGGGTGACGCATGGACAACGAATCCACAAAGCCGCTTAATCCCGTCTCATTTCTGCGAACCTTTATCGCGCAATGCATGAAGGTGGCGGAGCAGCGTTACAGCCAACAAGATGACGCGGGCACCGACCGCTATATCGAGCAAGTGGGCCTATCGGCGAGCCATTGCCTTGAGGAGGCGATGCGCGCCCGCCTCGGCTACGAGGGCCCGATCACACCGGACCAATATGCTGATCTGATCATCGGCATCAAGAACCGGATCGGCGGCAACTTTTCCCGCGCCTCCGGAGCCGCCGGCACCATTCGGGTCGTCAACACCTGCTGCCCGTTCGGCAACGGCGTGCGCGAGGCGCCAGAGTTGTGCCGGATGACGGCCAGCGTTTTCGGTGGCATTGCCGCACGCAATTTCGGCTACGCCAAAGTCGAGCTGCGCAAACGCATCGCTCTCAATGATGACCGCTGCGAGGTCTGTATCTACACTAATGCCGAAGCCGCCCGGAACAAGCCCGGCGACGAGTACCATTGCGAGGGCGACAAGGTCGTGTCCAGGTCGGCACCCGCCGAGGTCCGCGCACGGATCGAGGCAAAGTTGCGGGAGGCCTGGTGCCCGGAACTGAATGCGCCCCGACGCGGCGTCCGGATGCCGCGTGGGCTCGTCGCCGAATCTGCGGCGATGCGGACGGCGCTCGAAGCCGTGGAGGTGGTCGCGCCGACGCCGGCGACCGTCCTGATCACCGGCGAAACAGGTGTCGGCAAGGAAGTCATCGCGCGCGCGGTGCACGCCATGAGCGGCCGCGCGGAATATGAATTCGTCGCCGTCAATTGCGGCGCCATACCGGAGAACCTGATCGAGAGCGCCCTGTTTGGCCACGAGAAAGGGGCTTTCACAGGCGCCTATAATGTCCACCACGGCTTTTTCGAACGCGCTGACCGGGGCACGCTGCTCTTCGACGAGGTCGAACTCGCTCCCGGTATCAGCCCAAGTGCGTTTGCTTCGCGTTTTGCAGGAGGGCGAATTCGAACGGGTCGGCGGACGTCAGACCTTGCGGACCCAGGCGAGGATCATCGCCGCCTCGAATCAGGATCTGGAGGGAGCGGTCAAGAGCGGCAAGTTCCGCCACGATCTTTGGTATCGCCTCAATGTCGTTCCGATCCATCTTCCGCCGCTGCGTGAGCGCCCCGATGACATCCCGCCATTGGTCCATCATTTCCTGGAAAGGCTGGCCGAAAAATATCAATCGCCCGACAAGATGCTCGGCGAGCAGGCGTGGGCCAAGGTGATGAGCTACAAATGGCCTGGCAATCTGCGCGAGCTGGAAAACGTGCTCGAATGCGCCTTCCTATTTGCCCGCGGGCCGGTGATCGACAGCATCGCGCTGCCGAAGCCTGATCACGGATCACAAGACATCGGCGAGGGGGGCAATCTGCGCGAGTTGCGCCGCCGGGTTACGCGAGAGGCGGAAAGCAAAGTGATGATCCAGGCGCTCAAGCAGTATAACGGCAATGTCAGCGCTGTGGCCCGCTCCATGAGCATCACCCCGCGCGCGGTGCATATGCGCCTCAAGTCCCATGGCATCAACGCATCCGTCTACCGCCTCGGCACAAGATTGCCAGACTGGAAGACATTGCTCGGGAACGGAGGCACCTGAGGGAAAGCTCCTTATGAAATTAGAGAGGTCGCGTCGTGCGCCGCCTCATGATCCCACCAAGGGCGCAAGGCTGTAGAGACTGTCGGGGGTGACTAACAGGCTGATCAACAGCCTGATCGACACGGCGAGCACGATCACGGCAAGCAGCAGCCTAAGCTGCTCCCCCTTCAGCTTCTGCCCGGCATTTGCCCCGAACTGGCCGCCGATCACCCCGCCGATCACGAGAAGAAGGGCGAGCACGATGTCAAGCGTGTGATTCAGCACCGCATAGAGGAAGGTCACCAACGCGGTGACGAAGATGATCTGAAACAGCGAGGTGCCGATGACGATGTGGGTCGGCATACGGAGGAGATAGACCATGGCGGGCACCATGATGAATCCGCCGCCGGCGCCGAGAATCGCAGCGAGCAGTCCAACGATGGCCCCGAGGGCGAGCGGCGGAATGGCGCTGATATAGAGGCGCGAGCGCTGGAAGCGCACCTTCAGCGGCAACCTATGGATCCAGGTGTGCTCGCCAGGCTTGCGCAGCGTGGCGGGCTTGCCTGACCGCGTCCGCCACACGGCGCGCAGACTCTCGGCGAGCATTAGCGAGCCGATAATGCCGAGAAAGATCACATAGACCAGCGAGATGAAGACATCGGCATGGCCGAGCCTATTCAGCAGCCCCACCAGGACCACGCCGACGATGGCGCCGGCGACACCGCCGACCGCCAGCACCGACCCCATGCGGAAATCGATATTGCCGCGCCGCCATTGCGCGAGCGCCCCTGACACCGAGGAGGCGACGATCTGATTGGCGCCGGTCGCCACCGCTATTGCCGAAGGGATGCCTGAAAACATCAAGAGTGGCGTGAGCAGGAAGCCGCCGCCCACCCCGAACATGCCTGAGAGAAAGCCGATGGCCGCGCCAAGGCCCAGCATAGCCAGCAGATTTACCGACATCTCGGCGACAGGCAGATAGACCTGGAACATCGGGCCGAAGCGTTGATTTTCGCGCCAATTGCGAGGTGTTCGCGGGGAGCGCCGGTGTCAGCGGGGTATAAAAATTGTTTGACTAGTATAGTATGATATCATAAAATAACAACTATGAAAAATGCAGTGCAGCCAACGTTGTAGGCAAAAGCACTGCGGACTATCGGGGGGGGATAAATGCATACAAGCAATCCTTTCGCCGAACTTTCAGCGCTCATACCACCCGGCATCATGCAGGCCTACGTCGTCGTCATGGCCCTCTTGGTTGTGGGTGGCACACTGTTCGACATCAGCCACAAAAAGAGTGCCAGGTACTTTTTCAACGACTGGCGCAATTCCAAGAACAAAGCGAAGCGGCGAGTCAGCGGCGGCGAGATGATCTCGATCGCGGCGCAGACCGCCGTGGTCGACGTCATGACCTCGGGCGAATTTTGCAGCGTGCGGCGCAGGCTCGCCCATCTCCTGGGCATGTACGGCTTTGTGATCTACCTCATGACGACTGTAATAATGGTCTTCGCCTACCCAACGCCCGCCACGCCCACGCCCGTCATTCTCGTAGCGCTGTGGTACATCGGCGCGCTGATGGTTTGCGTTGGCGGTTACTGGTTTTGGTTTTTCATCCGCGTTGACGTTGCCGCAGAAGGCAATTCGCCGTTCCGTTTCGTGCGCGCCGACTTATTCATCGTCACGCTTGTGCTGAGCACGACCTTTGGTCTGATCTGGGCTTGGCTGCAGACGGCCGGCAACGCGACTTGGGCAATCGTGTTCCTGGGTCTTTATCTCGTCACCACCACGGTGCTGTTCGCATCGATCCCGTGGTCCAAGTTCTCTCATATGTTCTTCAAGCCCGCTGCGGCCCTGGAGAAAAGAGTGTCCGAAGCAAACGGCACGCGGAGCAACCTGCCGCCTCCCGCCGACGCGCCAGCAAAGTTCGGCAGCGTCATCAGACATGCGCATCATTACTGATCGGCTCGCTTGGGTGCTCGCTGCAGGAGATAGGGGACTATCATGCCGACCTTCGTCTACATGACGCGCTGCGACGGCTGCGGACACTGTGTGGACATCTGCCCGTCCGACATCATGCACATCGACAAGACGTACCGCCGCGCACTCAACATCGAGCCCAATATGTGCTGGGAGTGCTATTCCTGCGTGAAGGCCTGTCCGCAGTTCGCGATCGACTGCCGCGGCTACGCCGACTTCGCCCCCTTGGGCCACAGCGTGCGGGTACGCCGGGAAGAGGAAAAGGCGACCATCTCCTGGAAGATCAAGTTCCGGGACGGTCGCGAAAAGGATTTCGTCTCGCCGATCCGAACCACGCCCTGGGGATCGATCAAGTCGCCAGCCGATTACGCGCCGCCCACCAAGGAGCAGTGGAGTTCGCAGCACCTCGCGCACGAACCCGAGACACTCAAGGTCGCCGCCCTGCCGGCGCTTAAGCCGGGTCAACTCAAGCAAGGATTGGTGTAATGCCTCGCCGCAAGACCGTATTTGTGGATGCGGATATCCTTGTCATCGGTGGCGGCATGGGAGGCTGCGGGGCAACGTATGAGTCCCGCTATTGGGGCCGTGACCTGAAGATCGTTTGCGTCGAGAAAGCGAACATCGAGCGCAGCGGTGCGGTCGCGCAGGGTCTCTACGCGATCAACTGCTACATGGGTATGCAGTGGGACGAGAACCAGCCCGAAGACCATGTCCGCTACGCGCGCAACGACCTCATGGGCCTGGTGCGGGAGGACCTCGGCTACGATATCGCCCGACACGTCGACGCCACGGTGCACAAGTTCGAAGAATGGGGTCTCCCCATCATGCGGGACCCGAAAACCGGGCGATACCAGCGCGAAGGCAAATGGCAGATCATGATCCACGGCGAAAGCTACAAGCCGATCGTCGCCGAAGCCGCGCGCAAGGCAGCCACCGAAGTTCACAACCGGATCATGGTGACCCATTTGCTGATGGACAAGACGCGGCCGAACAGGGTCGCTGGCGCCGTCGGATTTAGTGTCCGTACCGGAGATTTCTATGTCTTCCGCGCCAAGGCAGTGATCGTCGCTGCCGGCGGCGCTTCGCACATCTTCAAGCCGCGCTCGGTTGGGGAAGGCATGGGACGTACCTGGTACGCCCCGTGGAGCAGTGCCTCTGCATATGCGCTGCCGATCCAAGTCGGCGCCAAAATGACTTAGATGGAGAACCGGATCGTCCTCACCCGATTCAAGGATGGCTATGGCCCGGTCGGCGCTTACTTCCTGCATCTCAAGACCTACACGGAAAACGCCTATGGGCAGGACTACGAGGCCTTTTGGCGTGATTCGATCGAGCAGATGGTCGGCGATTACGTGAATCACCATCCGGTGCCGACCTGTCTGCGCAACCACGCGCTGCTCGAGGAGGTCAAGGCCGGCCGGGGTCCGATCCGCATGGTGACCAAGGAGGCCTTCAAAGATCCCCACAAGGAGACGGTCGGTTGGGAGAATTTCCTCGGCATGACGATCGGACAGGCGGTGGTCTGGGCGTCGCAAAACATCGATCCGAAGGAAATCAACCCTGAGCTGACCACGTCGGAGCCATATGTCATGGGCTCTCATGCGACGTGTTCAGGCGCCTGGGCGAGCGGTCCGGAGGACTACGCGCCCGCCGAGTATCAGTGGGGCTACAACCGGATGATGACCGTCGAGGGCCTGTTCGGCGCCGGCGACACCATCGGCGGCACCGCCCACAAATTCTCATCAGGATCCTTCACGGAAGGCCGGATCGCCGCAAAGGCGGCGGTCAAATACGTGAGTGACATGGGTAACAACCTGCCGCAGGTCAGCGAGGCGGAATACGAAGATCTCAAAACGATCGTCTACAAGCCCATGGAAGACTACGAAGTCGGTCGTAACGAGATTGTCGGCGGCACAGTCTCGCCGAGCTATCTTTTGCCGATTTATGGCCTTCAGCGTCTTGAGAAGATCATGGACGAATATGTCGGCGGCATCGGCGCCCACTACACGACCAACGAACCGCTACTCACCCGTGGGCTCGAGTTGCTCGGCATGCTGAAGGAAGATCTCGCCCATATTGGCGCCGAAGACCTTCACCAGCTCCAGCGCGCATGGGAGCTGCAGCACCGGGTCTTGGCCTCGGAATGTGTGACGCAGCACACCCTGTTCCGCACAGAGACCAGGTGGCCGGGCTACTACTACCGGGCCGACCATCCGAAGCTGGACGACAAGGATTGGCATTGCTTCACCCTCTCCCGTTACGACCGGGATTCCGGAACGTGGGAGATGGAGAAGGCGCCGGTGTATCACATTGTAGACTGATCGCGCGGGCCACTCGGAACGATGCGTCTTCGGATCCAACAGGTTAGGGGCTCAATGCTCGCCACCCGGTGCGATCCGAAAAGGTCGTCCCATGTCTGAGCTCGTACCTCCGCACAATTCGGCACAGGTCAAGCCACTGCTGTTGCCGGAGACGGAACGGGCCGAGGAACGCAAGCGGGCGGAGAAACTCAGGAAAATTCCTCTCGACTCACGTGCAGTCTCCGATGTCTTCATGCTCGCAATGGGGGCCTATACGCCGCTCGACGGGTTCATGGGGTATGAGGACTGGCGCGGTTCGTGCCTGGATATGAAACTGACCAGCGGTGTCTTCTGGCCGATCCCAATCACACTTCCCGTAAACAAAGACATCGTCGACGACATCCTTGCCGACGAGCAGATCTCGCTCTTCGACGCAGAGACCGGTGAAATCCTCGCCGTCATGGAGGTTCGCGAGAAATATTCAATCGACAAGCGAATAGAGGCCGAGCACGTCTATCGCACTGTTGATCCGAAGCATCCGGGCGTAGCGAAGGTATTCGATCAGGGGGACGTCAATCTGGCCGGGCCCGTCATGGTGCTGAGCGAAGGCGAATATCCTACCAAATACCCTGACCTTTATATCCGCCCCGCGGAGTCGCGGGCCATGTTTCTTGAGAGGGGCTGGTCGAATGTCGCGGCCTTCCAAACCCGAAATCCCATGCACCGCAGCCACGAGCACCTGGTAAAAGTCGCGGCGGAAGTATCTGACGGTGTCTTCATCCATCAGGTGCTTGGGAAATTGAAAGCCGGCGACATTCCGGCCGATATCCGCACCCGCGCGATCCAGGCGATGATCGATAATTACTTCCGCCCGGGAACGGTCATTCAGGCCGGCTATCCGATCGAGATGCGCTATGCGGGACCGCGCGAAGCGCTGCTTCATGCCCTCATTCGCCAGAACTTCGGCTGCTCGCACCTTATCGTCGGGCGCGACCACGCCGGTGTCGGCGACTACTACGGTCCCTTCGATGCACATCATATCTTCGATCAGCTGTGGCCCGGCGCACTTCATACCAAGCCGCTGAAGATCGACGTCACTTTTTACTGCCGGAAGTGTTGCGGAATGGCGACGGCGAAGACCTGTCCCCACGGTCCGGAGGATCACATTTCGATCTCCGGTACGGAGCAGCGTGAAATGCTCGCCACGAATGCGGGCATACCGCCAGAATTCAGCCGGCCGGAGGTGGTGGCGATCCTGAAGGAGTATTACGCGGATCTGCGGTCGGCAGGTTTGGATCGGGGATCATGATCATCGCGCAAATCTCCGATACTCATATAGCCCTGGCTACACGCGATGCCGATCAGAGAATAGAGGATTTCGAACGCACCATTGCGGCCATAAACGCACTCGATCCGGCGCCCGATGTGATCGTCCACACCGGGGATATCGTTCACAACGGTCGCCAAGACGAATACGCCCAGGCGGTCGCCATACTCGCGACGGCGGATGCGCCGGTTTATGTCCTGGCCGGCAATAAGGACAGCAGGGCGAATTTACACGCGGCCTTTTTGGCATGCGGATATCTTGCGCCGGATTCCGAGTTTATCGACTATGCGGTCGAGGACTTTCCCGTAAGACTGATCGTGGTTGATACCCTGAATGCGGGAAGCAACAAGGGTGACTTTTGCCCCGAGCGGGCTAGACGTTTGATCGGCCTGATCGATGCCGAGCCAACCAAGCCGATTGCGATATTCGCGCACCATCCGCCGTTTGCCGTTCCGGTGGGGCCCGACCCGCTCAATTTCGAGACCCCGGAGATGATGGCGAGACTGCGTCAGGCTGTGCAGCACAGCGGGCGGGTTGTCGCCAGCTTCAGCGGCCATGTTCACCGTGCTGCTACGGGTCATGTCGGGAACATCCCGGCCACAGTGGTACCCTGCATCGCGACGACACTACGCAAAGGTGAGTATCCGGCTCACATGAAGAGACGTCCGGTCTATCACCTCCACCGATTTGATCCGCTTTGGGGCTTTGTCACCGAAACACGGATTGTCGGACCAGAACCGTCCGTTTGAAATTCCTGTTGCTCGGTGGCCGCCGGCAATCTCGACGGCGCGACAGCTGGCGCTTTATTTTCCCTTTATTTGCAATCTCTCCCGCCCGCGATAGCAGGCGCGGCGGAGTCCAACGGGGTACTCACCTAGAGGCGTTCCCGGCGCTAACGCCGAACGGCGATGGCATAATCGCGAAGTACCTCCGCCTCCAATTGAATCTCACTCAGTCGGTGCTTGAGCACGTCGCCGATACTGATGATACCCACCAGTTGCTCGCCATCCTTCACTGGCAAGTGGCGGATGCGCCGCTGGTTCATTACGCTCATAACTTCATGGACGGTATCCTCGGGCGAGCATACCACCACCGCCTTAGTCATGAGTCGCTCCACCGCAACGCGCGGCAACTTGCTGCCATGCGCGGCTAGGCCATGGGCGACATCGCGCTCTGAGATGATGCCGTCGATCGAAGTTCCGTCACGACTGACGATCATCGCGCCGATACGTTCGGCCCGCAGCTGCTCGGCAAGTTCGAGTGCAGTTTCGTCAGGGCGCACTGTTCTCACGCCCAATCCTTTTATTTTTAGAATGTCCGACACTTTCATGTCGACGCTCCAACTAATAGGCCTCGAAGAAGCAGCCCACCGAAAAGCGCAAGTTGAGTCAGCTTGCCGGAAACTGTTCGCTCAGCGGTCGGCGCATGGGCTGCGTTGCAGCTTTTCCGCGAAGTTGATCAGAAATTGCAGGCTGCGCTGCGTCTCCGGCTTGGACAGCAAGGAAATCGTTGCCATCAACCCACCACGCGCCGGAGCCTTGGCAGATTCCGCCGCCGCCTCGTTCATGGCTTGGCAGGCATTCGTGACAAGGTCGCAGACGTCCTCGTTGGCGACGCTCGTCACCATGTACTCGGCATAACTTAGCAGGCGCTCGACCATGGCATCCGTCAACGCGTTTCGCATGGCGTGCAGAAGCATGATCATGTCGCAAGCCGTATCCAGCGAACCGGCCTTCTGCATTTCGGTGAGGCGGTCGATCAAGCGATGGACGGCAGCGCTGGTGTTTTCGTCGTTGAGACGATCGATCACCTCCAAGGCATTGCCGCCGGTGATAGCAAGGCGCTCGATCATCTGATCGGTAAGAGCCTCGCGCGCGGCCACGGCCAAGCGGTCTACGTCATCGACCGTTGGAGTGGACTTCGGCATCTCGTTCATTTCTGCCACCTCCTTAGAGCAATCCGCGTGCCGACAGCCAATAGAGCCGATTATAGCCGAGCTTGAACCAGTGGATCGCTTGTGACGGCGGTGCCGGGTTCGGCGGCGTCACGTAGTTGAACCAAACATAGGTTCCTGTGGTCATGCCCGTCTCGAGGAAGCAGAAGACCTTTCCGTCGTAATTGCGGGACCACTGCTGCTCCTTGATCAAGGACGCGAGATTGTCGACGATCGTATCGGCCTCGAAGTGTGCTGTTGATCCCGCCTTCGAAATGGGAATGTTCGTGGTGTCGCCAACGATGAAGACATTGTCAGATCCCTCGCGCAGCAAGGTTTGTTTGTTGGTCGGAACCCAGCCACCATCCCCGAGCTTGGAGTCCATGATCACTTGCTGGCCAGAATGAGGGGGGATGGTCACGAGCAGGTCGTAAGGCAGCGTCACGTCTTCTTCCGAGGTGATGGTCTTCGCGTCTGTATCGACCGACTTGGTGTTGAAGAAGATCTCGGATTTGATGCCGCAGCGCTGAAATTCAGGGCCGGCCCAATTGGCCACGGGCTCGAGCGCATGGAGCCGTCCTATCGGATAGGTATAGGTGATCTCGGTTTCGACTCCTTTCGCGGCGAGGAACTCGCGCAGCATGAATACAATCTCGAGCGGGGCGACCGGGCATTTATGCGGCGCGTTGACGTTGACGACGATCTTTCCGCCCTTGAAGTTGTTGAGTGCGTCTCGCATTTTGCGGGCGCCGTCGAGGTCATAAAACCAATGCGCGCCCTCCGCCATGCCGGGAATCGTGTCGGGTCTGATGCGCGAGCCGGTGGCGATCACGAGATAGTCGTATGAATATTTCTTGCCCGACTGCGTCGTGACGCACTTAGCTTCAACATCGATGTTCGTCGCAGGATCGACGAAGAACGCGACGCGCTTGTCCAGGACTTTGCGTTGATCCCGGAAGAGCTCTGATTCGCGAATTTTGCCGAACGGCAAATAGAGCAGGCCCGGCTGATACATGTGCTTGTCACTGGCGCTGAGCATGGTGATCGCCACGGCACCGGAGGCCAGCTCCGGACCGATCTGGCGGCAAAGTCCGTTGGCGACAATTGTTCCAGCCACGCCTCCGCCGATGATCAGGATCTGCTTTGTCATGCTATCCTCCCCTTGATGTGCTTAGGAGTGCGCTCACTTCGCTTTGCGAACCAAGACGCTCCAATAGCCCTTCTTCTCATCCACGCTGATGCATTCGTGCTTTACCTTCTTGCACCACTCCGGAATGTCGGTCACAGAACCCTTGTCCGTCGACAGGACTTCGATCTCGTCGCCGATGTGACGCAACTTGAGTGCCGCGATCAGCTCCATGAGGGGGCCGGGGCAAAATGCGCCGCGCGCGTCGATAATCGTTCTTTCGCTCATCGTCTCCGCGCTCTCCGAAGTGTCTACATCGTGATCAGCTGACCTTTTTCGGCGTCCGACAGGAACTTGGTGAGGCCGCCGGGACCGTCGAACAGGTCCTTCTCGAGGTGCGACATCTCCCAGCCCTGCACGTCGAGCGCCATCGAACAGGCCCACATTTTCAGATCGCCAAACTCCTTGCCGCGCTGAAACAGGCTGATCGCGTCGGGGGCGTTCTTGGCGCAAAGGTGCTCGGAGAATTCGCCACCGTGATACCGTTCGGCTGGCTCCAGGCCGTTAGCGAAGGCGAGCAGCGCGTTCATGCTGACAAAAACTTCGACGGGACGTTCGGAGACGGCGGCGACCGAGGCCATCATGCTGGCCATCTGAATTTTCTCGTGCTCGCCGGAACAAAGAAGAATGAATAAGCCGTTGCTCATCTGGCGCTCCGAGTTTCCCTGCTCAAGCCGAGCGCCTGATGCGGAACGAATAGATCGGGCCGTCCTCGCTGGCTTCCAGCAATTCGTGTCCCGTCTTTCGACAGAACACCTCGAAGTCGCCCTTAGCCGCTGGATCGGTGGCGATGATTTTCAGGGTCGCCCCTACGGCCATCTTTCCCAGTGCCTTCTTCGCTTCCAAGACCGGCAACGGACAAGTGAGGCCCTGCGCATCCAAAACTTGATCAACCATTCCCGCCCCTCTTCTGCGGTTCCTCTCCCGTTGTGCCTTCTATTGAGGCTTCGTCGGCGAGCGGAGGCATTCACATCCTGCCGGTCGGCGAAGCCGCCAAGCGGGATATTACCTTGCCCGAAAACACTTTGCATATATCACTTATTGATATATCAAAATCAAGAAGTCATTTGCTCGCTAACGAACATATTTCTCCAAAAGCGTGGCCTTATCTTGCTCACGCAAAGACACAACCCAGCGCCTTCAAAGCTCTGCAAGAGGGAGAGTGAGAAGCAATGGATTGGATCGGCAAGCTTGCTGAGATCGAAGCGCTAGAGGATGCCGATTTCGATGCGTCGCTAATTGGCCGCTTTGAACGTGCCTCCATTCCGGCGAACGCCCGGCCTGTCCGATTTTCCACGCCGACCTTCAGGGAATATGAAACCGAAGCCCTGAAGGGCTGCTCCAAGCAATCGTTCCCGGCCTTTTCCATCACCGGCGGAGCTTGCGCGCTCGATTGCGACCATTGCCAAGCAAAGATCCTCGAGCCGATGATCCCGGCCACCAATCCGGAGATCCTCGACCGCAAAGTCCGCGATCTCGTGCTGTTGCATGGCTTGCAGGGATTCTTGCTGTCAGGCGGCTCAAACCGTCGCAATGAGATCAAATACGACCGCTTCCTGCCAGTCGTCGCCAAGCTCAAGAAGGATTTTCCCTATCTCAAAGTCGCGATCCACACTGCGCTGCTCGACCGGGCCCGGGCGAAGCGCATGGAGGATGCCGGCATCGACAACGTCATGATGGACGTCATCGGCGCGCAAGACACGATCCGAGACGTCTATCATCTCGACCGCAGCGTCGACGATTTCGAAGCGACCTTGGCGGCGCTCTGTTCGACGACGATGCAGGTCGTGCCCCATATCGTCATCGGGTTGCACTACGGGCGCATTCTCGGCGAGGCCCACGCACTCGAGATTGTCGCACGGCACCCCGTTCACTCGCTCGTTCTCGTCGTGGTGATGCCCTTCTACGCACGCGGCACGTTCGAGACGCCCTCCACGACTGATATTGGCGAGATGTTCCTGCAGGCGCGTGCCCGGCTTGGCGACCGTCCGGTGCTGCTCGGCTGCGCCCGTCCGGCGGGAATGCATCGCCGTATTACCGATGCTTATGCAGTCATGGCAGGCCTTGATGGCATAGCCTTTCCGGCGGACGGCGCCGTGGCCGTGGCGCGGGCGATCGGACGCCCGTTCGTGCAGCAGCATGCCTGTTGCTCGGTCAAGATCGGGGAAGTCATGACCAATCGAGTAGGGTGCGCGGCATGAGTTCCGGCTTGCGCGCGGATGTGATTGTCGTGGGGCTCGGCCCCGCCGGGGCGCGCGCCGCGGCGGTGGCGGCGAGAGACGGACTCAGTGTGATCGGTGTCGATCGCAAGAAGGTGGCCGGACTTCCGGTGCAATGCGCCGAGTTCGTTCCGGGACCGCTTCATACGCACATCGCCAATCTCGCCGCGTCGACCCGTCAAGCCATCAGTTCGATGACAACGATGATCGAGATGGGCGATTTGCACCACACCCCGGACTTTCGCGGCGCGATCATCGACCGCGCCCGCTTCGATCAGAGACTTGTCGCCGAGGCGCGTGAGGCCGGCGTTCACATCATTTTCGCATCTCGGGTCATGTCGATCGGAGCCTCGGGACTGCGGCTCTGCGATGGCACCGTCATCGACGCGGCCATCATCATCGGCGCCGACGGGCCAAGATCGATGATCGGCAGAGCCATCGGTGAGGTAAACCACGAACTGGTGGAGACGAGGCAGATCACCGTGCCCCTTCGCAGGCGCCAAGATGCGACCGACATCTTCCTTTCGAGCGACTATCGCGGTGGCTACGCTTGGCTGTTTCCGCGCGGCGATGTGGCGCATCTCGGTCTTGGCGTCATTCCTTCGGAGCGCAAGCGGCTGAAATCTCTCTTGCTTCAGCTTCACGCGCGGCTTGTCGACGAGGATCGGACGGGGACAGAGGTCCTCGCCCTGACCGGAGGCCCGATCCCGGTTGGCGGCATGCTGAACCCGGTGGGAGAGAGTCATGGTCGAGCCGTGCTGCTTGCCGGCGACGCCGCCGGCCTCACCAACCCGGTCACCGGAGCAGGCATCGCCGCGGCGGTTCTGTCAGGCCAGATGGCGGGCGAGGCTGCGGCCGCGCTGCATCGCGGTGAAGCCGGCGTGACGTGCGCCTATGTCGAGGAGCTGCGGGAGGTGTTCGGAGTCTCGCTCGCGCGCGCCGTGTCGCGGCGGAGAGATTTGTTGCGCGCCTATGCGAACAGCGAGCTGCCAAGCCTGCAAGCCATGCGCCAGGGGTGGATCGCTTTCCCCGAATATTGGTCCCGGCTGGCGATTGATGCGTCATCAGAGGAAAGGCGTCCGGTGTGAGCTGCCTGAAGTCACAACCAACAGAGGGTCCGACGCTGCTCCACGGTGGCGAGTGGGACTTCAATCCCGCCGCCATGATGCGGCCGCGCAAGCCGTTGCCTACGCCGAAAGACAGGCGCAATGGCGCCGAGGTCAAGAATAGTGCCGTTCCCCCAACCGGTGTCTATCGGCCCAACAACAACATTCAAACACCGGAAATGCGCTCGCCCGACTACGTGCAGATATCGACCGCTGCGGCAATCACGCTCGGCGTGATGCAGGGCCAAATGCACCGGTGCGGCTGTACCCGCTGTCTCAATCTGCTGCTGACCTATCCCGAAGGCTGCCGCGCCAACTGCGCCTACTGCGGCCTCGCGCGTCACCGCGAGGCCGATCGGAACTATGCCGACCGCAACTTCATCCGGGTCGATTGGCCGGCCGTGCCAATGGCCGACATCGTCGAGATTGTCGCCCGCGATGGCGCCAACAGCCCTTTTCATCGCATGTGCATTTCGATGATCACCCATCCGCGCTCCGATGCGGATACCGTCAGCGTGTTGAAGGCCTGGACTGAGCGCGTCGACCCGGAGAGCATTCCTGTGTCGATCTTGTCCAATCCGACAACCATGTCTCGCGACGATGTTGCCAGGCTGAAGGATCTTGGCGCCGACATCTTCACCGTGGCTCTCGATGCGGCGACGCCGGAGATCTTCGATCTTACGCGCGGCAAGGGCGTGGACTCTCCTCATTCATGGCGCAAGTACTGGGAGATATTGAATGATGCGCGGGACATATTCGGGCCCAACAAATTCGGCGCGCACATCATCGTCGGCATGGGGGAGACCGAGCACGACACGCTCAGCCTGGTACAGAGGCTCGTCGACCTGGGCGGTCACAGCCACATGTTCTGCTTCTTTCCCGAGAGAGGATCGTTGATGGATCATCTCCCCGCCACGCCCCGCGATCAGTGGCGACGCGTCCAGCTCGGTCGCTACCTGATCGACTATCGCGGCGTCCGCGTCGAGAATATGCGGTTCGACGAGGCCGGACGGGTGAACGACTTCGGTTTGCCGAAGAACGAGCTCGATGCCGTGATCGAGAAAGGCGTGGCGTTCAGAACCTCCGGCTGCCCCGGAAAGTTTGCCGACGATATCTCGGCGTGTGACCGTCCCTATGGCGATTCGCCGCCGAGCAACATCGCGAGCTATCCGTTCCAGCCGAACAAGAGAGATATCGCGAAAATCCGCGGCCAGCTCGGCATCCGCCGCGAGAGACCCTGACGGTGAGCCGTCGGTTTCGCGTCATCGACACTGGCGTAATGGAGGGGCGCCTGAACATTGCCTTCGATCAGGCTCTGATCGACCTCCGCCGCGAAGACGCCATCCCCGACACCATTCGCTTTCTGCAGTTCGAGCCGTCGGCTTTGATCGGACGCCATCAGGCTCTCGCGCGCGAGCTGCGCCTAGATTATTGCCGCGCCAACAACATCAGAACCGTGCGCCGCATCACCGGCGGCGGCGCCTTGTATATGGACCAAGGCCAGCTCGGGTTCGAGCTCGTGTTTCACCGCAAGGCGCTCGGCGTCGCGTCGCTGGCGGAGCTTGCTAGAATACTCTGCAAGGCCGTGGCCGCCGGGCTGCAGACGCTCGGCGTCGACGCGGCATACCGGCCGCGCAACGACATCGAAGTCGACGGTCGCAAGATTAGCGGCACTGGCGGTTTCTTCGACGGCGACACCATTTTCTATCAAGGCACGCTTCTGATCGATCTCGATCCTGAGAAGATGCTTGCCGCCCTGAATGTGCCACAGGAAAAGCTGGCCAAACGGGAGCTCGATTCCGCTGCCGCGCGGGTCGTCACCATGCAGGAGCTGTTGGGCGCCAACACGCCGAGCCTGGCCGAGGTGAAGGCCGCGCTTCTCAGGGGATTTTGGCTAAGATTGGGGATCTTGCCGCAATGGGGAACGTTGACGGCGGTGGAAGAGCTGACTGCGCGGCGTCTCTATGACGAGGAGATCGGCACTGACCAGTTTGTCGCCGAGATCGACGACCCGGCCGGCGCGGCGCACGTCCTGAGCGCAAGCGTCACGGGTCCCGGCGGCACCGTGAGAGCGCATGTTCGCCTCGATGAGCGGCGCATCGTCGAAGCGCTAATCACCGGAGATTTCTTCGTGACGCCACCGCGCACCATCATCGACCTCGAAGCGAGCTTGCGCGGCGTCGTCGCTGATCGCGTTGACGCTCACATCGCGGCCTTCTTTGCTGCGAAGGACATTGGCCTGCTCTCGGTGGCGCCCGACGACTTCGCCGCGGCGATCAGGGCTGCGATCAATGGCAGCGGCGGGACGGCTTCGCCTTGAAGGCCCTCTCCGTGGTGCAGCACACCTCCGCCGACTATCTCGGATTGATGGAGGATCATCTCGAGGCGCGCCGCATCCGATTTCAATATTTCCGTCCTTTCGCCAGCGGGGGTAGATTGCCCGATCGTGATGCGCTCGGCGACGGGCTCATACTTCTCGGGGGCGGACCCTGGGGCAGCGCCGGGGAGCGCGACGTGCCGAACCTTGAGGCCGAGGTGCGCTTGGCCCGCGTCTGCTTGATGGTGGACAAGCCTGTGATCGGTATTGGTCTCGGCGCGCAAATCCTCTGTCTAGCCGCCGAAGGCAAGACAAGCACCGCCCCTCTGATTTTTCAGGTCGGCTATGCGACAAGGAAAGCGGACGACGCCCTCAATGGCTATCTGCCTCCCCGCTATCCGCATGTCGTCTATATGCGCGACAGACCCGAGCCGCCCGCTTTCGCGCGCATCCTTTCAGAGGCTGAAGACGGCGCTCCTGCGATCTTTCAGGTCGGTCCGAAAGCCTTCGGCTTCGTCGGGCATCCCGGCTTCAAGCTCGCGATGGCGGAAGACCTTGTCATGGAGTTCGAGGAGGCGCCGGAGAACCCGGCCCCGCAACTCATGGCGCTCGCGCGGATGAAGCGCGAAATCGAGGACGCGCTCGTGCCGCTGATGACGGGTCTCGTGCAAATAATGGGCTTGATGGACGAGAAATAGGGATTGGCACATTCTCTAATTTGGTATATTAGAACAATATTATGTAATGAGGGCCCTCGAAGGGGCTTCCCGCCGCTCCGGGACCTGCTAGGCCCCGGGCGGCGCGTAACAAAAAGCTCGAGGAACGCTCAAGGGAATGGCCAAAAAACTCGTCATCGTCATGGCCAACACCGACCCACGCAATGGCGAAGAGCTCGGTGCGCCGTTGTTTCAGGCTTCGGTCGCCGCGGCGATGGATTACGAGGTCGAGGTGATTTGCACCGCGACATCCGGTGCCCTGATGAAGCAGGGGGTCGCCGAGAAGCTTCACGTCAAGCCCGGCTCGCCCAAGACAGTCTATGACTTCATCAAGGACGCCCATGAAGCCGGCGTCAAATTCCTGTGTTGCTCACCTAATCTCGACCTCTTCGACATGACGCAGGAAGACTTGATCCCCGAATGCACCGGGATCGTCGGCGGAGCCTACCTGATCGAAGAAGTGATGGAATCCGACTGCAAGGTCATGACGTATTAGTGGAGCTTAGACGATGGGCCACGCCCACTCTAGCCGCGTCGAAACCGTTATCGGAGACCCGATAACTCCCACGCCTCAGCTTCCGCGCGAGAAGCTCGAAGAAATATTCGCGGATATTCAATCGGACATTCGCTACGACCATGAGCTGAATGGTTGCCTGAATTGCGGAATATGCACGGCAACCTGTCCCGCCGCTCATTACTACGACTTTAGCCCACGAGAAATCGTTCAACTGCTGTGGACGGAGAATCTCGAGGGCATCTATGACGCGATGCAGGAGAAGATCTGGTCGTGCGCGCAATGCTACACCTGCGCCGCGCGTTGCCCCTTTGACAATTCGCCGGGCGGGCTCGTCATGTTGATGCGCGAGACCGCGATCAAGCACGGCATGGAATCGGCCAAGAACGTGCTGCGCCCCTTCAGCAGGGTGATGCTGAAACTGATCTCGACGGGCAACCAGCTCGCTCCCGACATGATCAATCCCGACCACTTTGCCGACTGGGGACCGAACATCTCGAAGGTCCAGGCGCCGCTCAAGCTTCTGCGCAAAGCCATTCCGATGCCGACCTTGAACACCACCGAGACGGCGTGGGAGGTCAATCTCAAGACCTCAATCGAGCTCTACACCATCTGGGAGATGACCGGCGTTCTGAAGCAACTCGAGACCATCGACGAGAACCTGTTCGATGTCATCACGGACATCATGGACGAAAAGCGGCAGGACTATCAGGACTTCCTCGACGGGCAGGTCTGAGGGCTGAACGTAGGCAAAATTTGAGCGATGGGAGAACACGACCATGAGCGCACCGAATTGCGGCGAACGCCTGACCGGTCACGGCTCAGAGTGGCGGGACGCAAAGCTCAGCCCTGAAGACGCCCGCACGGCGACAAACTGGGTCGAGCAGAGGATCGACAAGCGTTCCATGCTGACCAATAAGGATCGCGTGGAGGACGTCCGCGATATCATGTGGCAGCTCGAGAAGGATGGCGAGATCGTCGTTCACCGCATTCGCGATGAGCATGAGCCGGTGGACGTCAAGACCCTCTACGGTTGGAACAAGCGCATCCCGACGACCCAGCTCTGGCATCACAAGTCCTGCGGCCAATGCGGCAACATTCCCGGCTACCCCGCATCGCTGCTGTGGCTGATGAACAAGCTCGGCAAGTCGTATCTCGACGAAACCGACCAAACCTCATGCACCGCCTGGAACTACCACGGCTCGGGCATCGGCAATCTCGAGAGCCTCGCCGCGGTCTTCCTGCGCAACTTCCATCAGGCGTATGTGTCGGCGAAGGCCGAGGGCGGCCCAAAAGGCTATTACTATCCGCTCGTGCATTGCGGCACGTCGTTTGGAAACTACAAGGAGGTCCGTGGCTACCTGTTGCAATCGGCAGAGCTGCGCGAGCGCGTGAAAAAGATCCTCGACAAGCTCGGTCGCCTGGTCGACGGAAAGCTGCTGATCCCGGAAGAGATCGTTCACTACTCGGAATGGGCGCATGTCATGCGCCACGAGATCGCCAAGCACCAGGTGATCGATTGCTCGCAGATCAGAGCGACCATTCATCCGGCCTGCCATGTCTACAAAATGGTGCCGCAGGACGCGATCTATGACGATACGGTTCTCGACGGCAATCGCGTTGCGGTGTCGACCGGCCTGATGCAGGCGCTCGGCGCGAACGTCATCGACTATTCCACTTGGTATGATTGCTGCGGATTCGGCTTCCGCCACATTATCTCCGAGCGAGAATTCACCCGCTCCTTCGCCATCGATCGCAAGATCCGGGTGGCTCAGGACGAAGCGCATTCGGATGTCATGATCGGCCACGATACCGGTTGCATCACCACCCTCGACAAGAGCCAATGGATCGGTGCGGCGGCGGGCAAGGACGTCGATCTCCCGGTTCTGGCCGACGTGCAATTCGCGGCCATGGTTTGCGGCGCGCATCCTTACAAGATTGTGCAGTCACACTGGCACGCGTCCTCGACGGAAAAGCTGATGGACAAGTTGGGGATCGATTGGCAAGCCAAGAAGGCCGAGTTCGAGGCCTATCTCGAAGAGATCAAGATCGGCAAACAAGAGAACCTCTATGACCCGCGCCGGATGATCACCTCGGGTCCCGGCTTCAAGCCACTGCCTCAGGCGACGCAAACGGCGGCTGAGGGCTCGCAGTGAGGACTCCGGTTCTGATCGTTGGTGGTGGCCCCGCGGGGCTCGCCGCGGCGACGGCGCTCGCAAGCGTCGGCTGTCCGAACGTGCTTGTCGAGAAGATGGACCAGCTTGGCGGCGCGCCGATCCTATCGCGCTATGCCAAGCTCGTTCCCTCCGGGGAATGGGCCGAGGACGCCATCGGCGGGATGGTCGCGAGGGTGGCCGGCAACGGCACGACCGACATCCGGCTGAATACCATCGTGCAGACCTTCGAAGGGGAGGCGGGACGGTTCACCGCGACCTTGTCCGATGGCTCCGTTATTATGGCAACCTCGGTGATTTTGGCGACCGGCTTCACGCATTTCGACTCGATCAACAAGCCTGAATGGGGTTTCGGCACCTTTCCCGACGTGGTGACGACGACGCAGGTCGAGCAAATGATTTCGTCGAAACAGGGTGTCCGGTGTCCCTCGGACGGGCGCGAGCCCAAGCGTGTCGCCATCCTGCTTTGCGTCGGCTCACGTGATCGCCAGATCGGCCGCGAATGGTGCTCGAAAATATGCTGCACCGTGTCGGCGAATCTCGCCATGGAGATCCGGGAGGAGCTGCCGAACTGCCATGTCTATATCTACTACATGGACATTCGGACTTATGGCCTGTTGGAGACCAAATATTATTGGCGCAGCCAAGAGGAGTTCAAGGTCAAGTATATCAAGGCGCGCATCGCTGAGGTCACTTCCGACGGCAAGCAATTGATCGTCAAGGGCGAAGACACGCTGGTGAAGCGCCCCATCACCATCCCGTTCGATCTCGTCGTGCACGCGATCGGCATGGATCCGAACGTCGACAACATGACCTTGTCGGCCGTGTTCGGCGTCGATCTCGAGGAGAACGGCTATATCGAACGCAAGAACGCTTATGATGGGATGGGTCAAAGCAGCCGCCCAGGGATCTTTGTGGCCGGTGCCGCGACGGGTCCTGAGACGATAGACGATTCTATCGCACAGGGTCAGGCGGCTGCGCTTTCGGCGTTGGCCTATTCTCGCGTCGCCGTGCCGGCAGAGTAGCAATCGTGATGGCGCAACTCACCTGGCTCACGAGCGAAGGAGGCGATCCGCCGCAACTGGCGCGGCCTCAGCTCGACCTCAGCGGTCCGCTGCTGGCGGAGGCATTTCACTCGGTCGCCAGGGAGGCGGAGGAGCATGGTGGCATCGAGCGCTATGTCGAAGCGCTCAAGCTCAAGGCCGCCTTGTTCCAGGACACGCTGGGTTCCGGCAAGGTCGCCGAGCTCGATCTTCACAACTTCGTCGGTCTCGTCGCGTTCATGCCGACCGTGCGCCGGCGCATTTCTCCCTATCTGGGAAGAGACGGCTTCGCCAACATTCGGGGCGGTCTCGTGGAATTGCTGTCCGACATAGCCAGTCCATCAACGACGGATCAGCGCATCTCGGCATTTTGCGCGCGCTTTCCCGAAGACAACGCGCATCGCTTCATCCGCGATCTGGCGGGTGAAGTCCTGCACAACGTCGATCCCGAGCGCTATCCCCTGATGAACCGTTGGGTCTGGGACGCCAAAACCAATACCGGCGCTGTGAGAGAAATCTGGTTCGGCGACAACGTCGACCGCATGACAATTCCGCTCGCCGACGGCTACGCGACATTCTTGATGCTGCGGGAGGAGCTCGCCCAGTTTCTGACGAGCCAAGGCATCTTCCGTGACGTGATCTTTTTCACGGACATCCTGATCGCCCACGTCTACGCGGGATACATTGCCGCGCAGGGCGGCACCTATCTCCGCGCCGATTTCTCCTCGGTCGAAGATCCGATGCACCACACGAAACGCATCCTTGGTCTCGACGGGTTGCGGCCAGGCTCTCGTCGCACGCGGGTAAAGGCTGAGAACGGTCAGCCCTTCATCATCGAAGACGTCAAGATGCTGGGCTGAGGGAGACGGCACCATGCCCATTCACGAAAAGCATCTCATCCGTCCGGAGAATATCAAGTCGCATGAGAAGCTCATTCTCGACGGCATCGATGTGTCCGGGCACTGGAGCACGTTCATCGAGACGCGAGTCGTCGCCGACTACAACGAGGCGCTCGAAGACGAGATATCGGCGCTGCCGGGAGGGGAGAATATTCATCGGTGCTGGCAATGCGGCTCCTGCACCAACTCTTGCACGGTCAATGCGATCAACCCGGATTTCAATCCGCGCTACTGGATCTATCTGATCCGCGTGGGCATGGAGCAAGAGCTCCTGCGCGACAAGGAGATCATCTGGCAATGCATCTCTTGCAACAAGTGCACCTACGTTTGTCCGCGCGAAGTCGCCCCGGAAGGCGTCATGAAGGCCACCGTGCATTGGTTGGAACTGAAGGGTCACACGCCGCAGTCGCCGTCGACGATCTTCGATAGCGTGTTCACCGAGCAGGTCATCGACACCGGGAAGATCGAGGAGGGTCGCGTGTTGCGTTGGTTCTTTCAGCGCACGCATCAGTCCCTCTATCAGGACTGGCTGATCGACATGGTGAAGCAGCTGATGGCGCATCTGCCCGTCACGCTCCTTGCGAAGCTCGGCCTCGCCAACGTCTTTCGTCCGCGCACCCGCAACTGGAACAAGGCACGCGAGGCCATCAAGGACTATGTCGAGGAGCAGGATGTCCACCATCGTGAGGCGCTGGGACTGCCGGGCCTCGTTGCAATGGCGAAAGGCGAAGCCGCAATGCAGCCTGCGCACCAGCAAACGAAGGAATTGGCATGAGTGGCGAAGCGACAAAGTACAAGAAGGTCGCCTACTATCCGGGCTGCGCTCTGGAGGGTACCGGGCACGCCTATAACCGCTCGACCAAAGAGGTCGGCAAGGCGCTGGGCCTCGAGCTCGAGGAGGTCAAGAACTGGAACTGTTGCGGCGCGATGGAGGTCAAGAACATCGATCCGAAAGTTCAGACCTATCTGTCGTCTCGAGTCATGTCGATCGCGGCCAACGAAATGGGCCATGACGTCGTTATGGCGCCGTGCAACGGCTGCTATCACAATCTCAAGAAGGCCGAATACGATTTGAAGAACGACGAAGCCTCCCGTCAGGTGGTCAGTCGCATTTCAAGCAAGGCCGGTCACGAGACCTATCAGTCCGGTCAAGTGGAAACGATCCATGCCCTCGATTGGATCAAGCACGGAATTGGCGAGGAGGCTTTGCGGGCCAAGGTCACAAACTCGCTGAGCGGCCTGAAGATCGCCAACTATTACGGATGCATGTACACGCGGCCGCGCCATATCTTCCCCGAGAAGGACAAAGGCGCCGGCACGGAATTGACGTCGCAGCCGCATTTCATGGACGATTTGCTGGAAGCGGCAGGCGCCACCAATGTGGACTTCCCGCTCAAGACCGCCTGTTGTGGTGGGGCCCACACCCTCTCCGAC
The DNA here is from genome assembly GCA_963732955.1 of uncultured Alphaproteobacteria bacterium. Classification (GTDB taxonomy): domain Bacteria; phylum Pseudomonadota; class Alphaproteobacteria; order Rhizobiales; family Methyloligellaceae; genus Methyloceanibacter. The sequence goes on along the minus strand of CAVTBH010000003.1, from coordinate 463,085 downwards.
TCGGACCTGTCGACCAAGCTTGTGCTGAATATCATCCAGGCCGCGGAAAAGTCCGGAGCCGACGTGATCGCCACCGAATGCCCAACCTGCCACTCGGGCCTCGAGATGCACCAAATCCGAGCCGAGCGGAAATTCGGCGTAAAGACGAGCGTTAAGATACTTTATTTTACCCAATTGCTCGGGCTGGCGCTCGGCTTGTCGCCGCGCAAGGTCGGCGTGCAGGAGAATGTGTCGGATTCGTTTCCGCTGTTGAAGGAGATGAAGCTGGCATGAGATCGCTCGCGCAGATCGGCGCGCTGATCGAGCAGGACGAAGGCGAAGGGCCGGTATCGGTGCGCGCAGGTGAACTGCTGCGATTGGGCGAGGATGTGCTCGAGCACTGGGTTGCCGCCACTAACAAAGCTCCTACGTCTGCTGAGATTGAAGGCTTTCGTCTTCTCGCTTTGCATCGTCAAGGAGCCAAGTCGGCGCCGAGTTTCAATGCGTGCCGCGAGACGTGCCGGGAGCTTGCGTATCACTACAATCTTGTCTCGCTGGAACCGGATCACGCCGACACCGAAAGACGGTTGATCCTTATGCGTCATCTGGCTAGACACCTGTACTATTTCGTTAGCGGCAAGATGCACAACGAACAACTCGGCGAGTTTTGTTGCTCGTCCCGGCCTTTGCGGCTCAATGATGCCTCGTGACCCCCGTCTGAACGGAGCCATGCCATGCCTCTAGTGCGCGGATGCAATCTCCCCGACGATCTTCTCTATGACGTCGAGAATCATACGTGGTTCAAAGAGATTGGTGACGGCAATGTTCGCTTTGGTATGACCACCGTCGCCATGGCCTTGGCGGGGATGCTGGTCGCCGTCACGCCCAAGAAGGCCGGACGGACGGTCGAATTGGGCAAATCCTGCGCGACAATCGAATCAGGAAAGTGGGTCGGTCCAGCCAAATCGTTGGTCTCCGGTACCGTTGTCGAAGTCAACGATGAACTCGTAGCGAAGCCTGCGCTGGCTAACGCCGATCCCTATGACAAGGGCTGGCTGCTCGTCCTCAAACCGACCAACTGGGACGAAGTGAAACCCAACCTCACGCTTGGCGGCGACGTGGCGCCGAGATATGAAGCGAAAATGGACGCCGATGGCTTTAGTGGGTGTGCAGCGTGACCAAGCAAACACTCGATCGGCAGATGGGTGAACTTGCGACCAAGGCGGATCGCGCCGCCGTGGTGCTCAAGTGTGTGAGCAACAAGTGGCGCTTGCTAATCCTATGTCAGTTGGTGAAGGGCGAGAAATCAGTCGGCAGCCTCGAGCAAGTGATAGGGCTTGGTCAATCGGGCCTCTCGCAGCATCTTGCGGTGTTGCGGGCAAACAATTTGGTCAAGACGAGGCGCGTCTCGCAGACGATCTACTATTCGATCAGTGGCAGCGAAGCTTCGGCGATCTTGACCGCTCTTTACGATCTCTACTGTAAGTCGCCGGAGCCGCCTGGCGACAACGACGACCCAGTGCGCTGACCGCGTCGCGATGAATCCCTGGTCGCCTCAACGCGATTGTTCGCGGATGGCATTGCCCATGCCCCTCAGCGACCAGTTTCTCAACGCCTGACCGAGACCTGCATCATCAGGTTTGGGACGGGGCGCAAGGTGACGCGATGCACAGGAAACGGCTTGGCATCGTCCGGCAGCGAGAAGCGAAAAGATCGAAGCAGGGTTGCCAACACGATGACCGCTTCCACTTGCGAAAGGCGTTGGCCGATACAAACTCTCGGTCCGGCGCCAAACGGCACGAAGGCATAGGGCACGATGTAGTCTTTTGCGTTCGGCAAGAAACGTTCCGGCCGAAAATAGTCAGGCTGCTCCCACAGGCGGTGATGGCGGTGAATGATGTAGGGAGCGATGATGACGGTGGAGCCCCTGGGAATCTTCACGCCGAGGATTTCGTCATCGACCCTCGCTATCCGCGACATGATGGGCGCGGGAGGGTAGAGGCGCATCGCCTCGTCGACGACGGCACGGGCCAGCACGAGCTGCTCGGGCCAACGGGCGACATCCTCGATGCGGCATGAATCAATCTCGGCTTCAACGGCGGATAGCACAGCCGGGTGCGTGGCCAACAGAAAAAGCGTCCAAGCCAGGGTGTTCGCGGTCGTCTCGTGGCCGGCGCCGATGAACGTAATGATGCTCCCGGCGACGTCGGCTTCACTCAACCCCATACCTGTCCGCGGATCTCTAGCCTCCAGCAGCAAGGTTACGAGGTCGCGCGGGACCGCGCTTTTCTCCATGTCCGCCCGCCGACGGGCCACGATCTTTGCTGCCAAAGTCTCAAAGAACGCGATGGCTTTGCGAGCCCGACAGACGCCCAATCTTGGCATCCAGTCAGGCGCGCCAAGCGCATCGAGCGGGCCGATGCGGCCCGCCGAGTTGAAATACCGTGCGAGGGCTGCCGAGAATTCGACGGAATCGGTTTGAGTCTCGTCGGAGAAAAGCATGGATGAAATGATGTCGAATGTGGCCCTGGCGAGCTCTGCGCTCATATCGACCAACTGGCCCTCATCGCATTGGCTTAGCCGCTGGACCATGCGCTGACTGCATTGCAGCATCACGTTCGTCTGCGCCTCCACGGCGCTCGGCGTAAACAAGGGCGCCAAGGCGTGACGTGCCGCCTTCCAAGTGTCTCCACTGGAAGTTAAGAGCCCAGTGCGCAGTCCCGGCTGTAGGATCCGCAACTGTCTTCGATCTTTTGGGTAGTTGTCTGGCTGCGCCACCAGGACGTGGCGCACGCCTTCGGGTGCGCTGATCACGCTGATCGAACCGATGACCGTCTTTTCCGACACGATCGGCTCGACAAAGTGACGAGCCCCGCAGATCGAAAGTGGATTTCGCCAAAGGCCGAACAGGAGCGCAAGCGCGCCGGGCCGCGCTGACAGCGGGATGGGGGCAGGCGGGCGATAAGGCAAGAGTCTGTGACTTTGACATTTGATATTCAAAGATGTGAGAATGACAGAACGATGCCTCGGAGATCGTGTCAACGCTAAAAGGCCACCGATGCGGGCTCTCCCGCGACAGGGGCGCGATGATCCACCAAGTGGTTATTTTTAATGCAGAATATGACTGCGCAGGCCCCGCTTGGGCGGGCTGCGATTAACGGTTTACCCAGGTGCGACGGCTCTCCCACGAATTCGGTCAGCCTCTCGACGACGTCACCTCAAAGGCCGGTCCGAACGAGTAAATCGGTGCAAGCCCAGTGCTTGTTCTGCCATTCGCTTGACTAGGCTACCGCCCGGCCGCCGGACAAAGATCTTGCCTTCTAGGGGGCTGTCGTCACCAAGATGAAGGCATTAGGCGCCACGGTCGCCGCCGAAGACGTTGATAAGATCTCTGTATATCTCAAAAAGGCTTATTAGCCGCTTTTGACTAAATTCTCATCTAAATCTTGAACACGGATCCATCGTGGCCTGATTGCTCCGGGTGAACGGCAGACGAGCCACGAATATCAGAGCGACCATCTGCGTGCTCGCAAAAGGCATTTCATATTATCATAATTGATTGTAATGAACTCCATGGATGGACATTCGCGATTCGGCGCGAGGATCGCTATAGCTGCGGATGCTCGAGGAGGACGTTCGAGTGCAACTCAGGAGCGGCCAAATGAATGATGTTCAATGCGAAGAGCGGTTGGGGCCGCCTCTTCTGCACGATCCAGCGCCAGACTTCGTCGCCCGAACAACGATGGGCGATCGCAAGCTCTCCTCGTATCGGGGAAAGTGGCTTCTCTTCTTCTCGCATCCGGCGGATTTCACTCCGGTATGCGCCAGCGAATTCATCGCATTCGCCAACGCCGCCGATCGGTTTCGGGCTTTGGGCTGTGAATTGCTGGCGCTGTCGGTGGATAGCCTCTTCTCGCATTTTGGCTGGATCCGGAGCATCCAAAAGCAATTCGGCGTCGAGATCACGTTCCCCATCATTGAGGACCCCTCGATGGTGATCGCGCGCGCCTATGGCATGATCGCACCGCATGCGCCCGACAGCTCCCTCGTCCGAGCGGCCTTTTTGATCGACGGGACGGGCATCATCCGCGCGATCACCTGGTATCCCATGACCACGGGACGAAATGTCTCTGAGTTGTTGCGTCTGCTCGCCGCGATGCAGATGACCGATGCCCACGGCGTTTCGACGCCAGAGGGATGGCAACCTGGGCAAGATATCCTTCTGCCGCCTCCTCGGACGGCAGAGAGCATCTATCGGGAGCAAAATCCCGGGACAGACTGGTATTTCAAGCTGTGTGGGCTATCCGAGGTTATCGACGGTAAGGTTGACAACAAGCAATGATGCCTAATGAAATCGACACCACCTCGGCGGCCGCACTGCTGCGTGCCGTGAGCAATCCCAGCAGACTGCGCATTGCACTCTGCTTGCTGAACGGCGAACGGTCCGTGACTTAGATCGAGAAAGAGCTCGGACTGAGACAGCCCAATTTGTCGCAGCATCTGGCTGAGCTCCGAAACGCCGGGCTGGTCATTGGCCGACGCGAAGTGAAGTCCGTGTTCTATCGTCTTGCCGGTGATAGCGCCCGGCAGTTCGTCACCGGCTTGCTGCAGAGCTTCGGTGCCGCCCCCATGCCATCGATCGCAAAGACGCCTTCGCTCGGAAGACGGTCCGAACAGGCGGCTGTGTTCGCGAAAGTCAATGGGAGGTAGTGGGAAGGAGGCTTCGCTTTGCGGGCCTTCTTTGATGGAGCGCGCCATGCGGCTGCTCCCGACGACCGGCCTCCAGACCTGGCCCTGACCGCGTCCCCGCCCGGAATGCTGCGATGCACAATTTTGTTGACAGCTTTTGTGCACTGCAATATATGAGGGTCATCACCCACGTCGGACCCCCGGTTTTTGAAAGGATCCAGGAGATGCTTGAGCCGATCCAGAAGGCTACTGACGACTTCCAGAAAATGGGCAAAACCAATTATGAGGCGGTGCTGCGCTCCTACAGCGAGCTGAACAAGGGCTTCCAGGCCATCGGCGCCAAAGTGACGGACTATTCCAAGCAAGCCTTCGAAGACGCTACCCGCGCTTTCGAGCAGCTGGTCGGCGCCAAGTCGCTCGAGCAGGCCATCGAAATCCAATCGCAGTACGCCAAGAAGGCATACGACACGTGGGTTGCCGAGGCCTCAAAGATTGGCGAAATGTATGCCGCCGTCGCGCGCGACGCCTACAAGCCGGTCGAAAAGGTAGTGAAGCAGAAGGTTGCGTAGGTCTCTCCGTTCTCTTCTCTCGGCCTAAAAAAGGACCCGGGGACTTCCCCCGGGTCTTTTTTGTTTGGTCCGAAGCGGCCGCTTCGTCATTCCTTGGGCAAGACCGTATCCGGAGGATTGGTGCCGGACGGATTGATCGAACGAATGAAGGCGATGATCTTCCAAAGCTGATCCGAGCTCTTGATGGCTGCACCCATTGGCGGCATCGGCGCGTGTACGCTGCCGTAGCCCAGGCGCTTGTAACCCTGCTTCTCCAAATCCACCGAACCGACCGTGATCAGTCTGAACAGCACGTCGTCGGTGTTGCCCCAGAACCAGGCGCCTTGCGTGAGCGCCGGGCAGATCCCGCCGCCGCCGTTGCCGCCGTGACACTCGTTGCATCCCGGCAGCCGGAACTGTTTGACCAGCTCCTCGTCCTTCGCCAGCTTGGCGTAATCGGGATAAGGACTGTGCAGTTGGCCCTTGGGCACTTTGGCGACGAGCTCGGTCGGGGGCGTCATGTCCCCGGCTCTACAGCATGAGGCGGCCGCGTCTGACTGCGCTGGCGTCTCCTCGGCTGCGTGGGCGCCCCAGTATGCGCCGCGCATGATGCCCAAAACGCCGAGAGCCAAGAGTGCCGCCGCGAACATCAGCGCGTAGGGTCGTCGCCGTCTCTTCATGTTGGCCTCCCAGCCTGGCATGTCCTGGACAAGATCGAAGTCAACGGTCGGAAGCTGCGTTCCTTGTGGTCCTCTAATCGAGCATCATGGAGCATTACTCCTACTTTTTGAGATAGTCGTAGACGACCCTTCCCAGTCCGAGGGTTAGATCGGCGATGATGTGTGCTGCCGAGACGATCTCGCGCACGGGAAGCGCACTGATCGGCGCTAGCGCATGAGGCCTTAAGTCGAGTGCCGCCGGTCCCGACCAGGCGCCCTTTATAACGATGTCCTCCAGCCGGTGGTCGACGAGCTCGAGAATCCGGGGGCTTCCGTCGACATGGGGGATGATCTTCAGCAGATAGTTCGGCTTCGCCAAGGCGGCGGCAACGGTCTTGAGATCGAGGGCCTTGTGCTTAAACCCCATGGTGCCGGTCGCGACCCGCACCGATCCGTAGTCGAGCGTCCCGACCAGCGTGTCCTTGTCGGCGCTTAGCGTGGGCTGGGCGTATTTCTTGGGAAATCCCCACAGCTCGCGGCCGCCATAGATCGGCGGCCCGTCATTGAGGAACATGGCGTGGGTGTAGTTGCCCTCCTGGCCCTGGAACTTCACCGGAATGACCTGTCCCGATTCGGTGTAGTCGCCGAAGCCGGTGGAGTTGGGCATGCGGATGAACTCGTATTTGACCAGCGGCTCGTCGTACGTGAGCGGCGCCGGCACCACTGCTTCGAGCGCGGCGGGATCGGTCCGGTAGGTGATGATGAGATACTCACGGTCGATAAAGCGATACGGGCCCGGCGGAAAAGCAGGGCTGGTCAACGGCATGGCGAAAGCGCGTTTGCGCACGTCATCGAGGTTCATAAAGTCCGTTCCTTTCGATCCGAGCTCCCGCGTCAGATCGAGCACCGTGACGCCTTCCTCCGGCCACCAGGGTTCTTGAAAGCGGGATCGCTCAGGGTCCAGCCTGCATGTGAGAATCCGACGCTAGCGTCATTTCGGCAAGACGGCATGCGCCGTCACGCCCGAGGCTGGCAACTGCGCTGCCTGTCATCCCAGGAGCACGACCATATGCCCGTCGGGGTCGCGGATGGCCGTGGCCTTTCCGCCGTGCCTCAAGGTTAACACGCCCGGGGAAACGAATGTCACACCTTGCGCCTCGAGCCGCCCGACCAGCGCATCGAGATCGTCGACCTTATGAACTTGGCGGGCTGAAGCCACGTCATTGGCCTTGAGCTCGGCGGTCAGGGTGTGACCCCGCGGCGTCCGGTAATGCAATAGCTCCACATGGGGGGTCGCCGCTTCGGCAGGTTGGAGCGCGACTACGTCCACCAGGCAATTGCTGAGCCCGTCGAGGCGGTCTTGCTCGGCGCCCTGGTTCAGCGACCGGCCGCCGACATGAAAGCCGAGCAGGCTCGTATAGAACGCGACGCTGCGGTCGACATCCATCACCGAGATCGCCGTGTGATCGTAGCCGAGGATCCCGGTGCCTGGTGTTTGCTGCCAGATGGGATCGCCCACCCTGTTAGGGAAGAAGATCAGCTCGAGGGGGTGCCCTTCCGGATCGCGGAACTTGAACGCGGTGACGCTGCCGGTGTTTGGCGGCAGCAGCACGGGATCGCCCTTGGTGATCACGCCGGGAGAGCCGCGCTCGAGACGCTGCCATACCGGGGCGATGTCGCCGGTGACGAGCGCGACATGCTCGAACCATTGATCGTTCGAGGCGCGTTCTGCGGGGTAGGGCTCGCCTGGCGGGTCGAACGCCACCAGCTTCAGCAAATGCTGTCCTAAGGCCACGTCAATGGCGCGCGCGGTGGTGCCCTCATCGAGCCCGAGCAGAGTATTCCAGGCAGGATCGCCAAGCGTCCGCTCAGGTCCCACAACGAGCCCAAGCTGGTCGCGGTAGAAGGCGGCGGTTCCGGGCAGGTCGGCGACCGTGATGCTCACTCTGATGAGTTGCGCGACCGCCATCGGTCTCGAACCTCACTTGAAGACGCCGGGCCGCACGCCGGACCAGGTCTTGGGGTCGAGTTGGACGATCATCAGCGAACAGGGCTCACTGCCGAGCGTGCCCGAACGATGCCCGACCCGGCCTTGCGTGTCGGGCTTCGCGTTCTGATCGCCGCCAAAGGCGAGATCGCCTTTGCCCATCTCAACGCGCGTGCCGTCCGTCGACTCCACGAACCAGCGGCCCGACAACACCGAGATCCATTGCGGCTTCGGATTCTCGTGCCAATCGCCATTCCAGCCGACGGGGAGAATGCAGAACAGCAGGCTGGTCTCCCCGGAGAGCAGATGATCGTTCCACTGTGAGGCTGCTTTGCCGCCCATGCTTTGCCAGTCGAAGTTGGTCAGTTCGCAGCGCGTCTGGTGCGTGGCGCCGTCATCACCCGTCCACAAATGCCAATAGGCGATCTTCGGATCTTTCGGATCCACGCTCATTCTTGCACCGCCACGACGGCCGCGGGCTGCGTCACCGCGGAGAGCTTCTCGATGTCGCTTGCCGTCGCCTGAATGAAGCCGCTCGCATACATCACGAAGATGAGTCCGCCGACGATGGCGAAATTCTTGAAGAAGTCCCAGATATGCGGATAGCCCTCGCTCTGTGGCGACCAGAAGCGCGGATAGGTCCAGAACGCGTGATAGACGATACCGGTGATGACGCAATAACCGGCGAGGATGAAGGCGGCGATACCGTCGTAAAATCCGAACACGATCATCGGCGGCGTGAGCAACTCGACGATCATCGCCAGGATCAACAGCACCGGGCCGCCGGGCAGCCAGCTGGACGTCGCCTGCTTCAGCGCGCTGTCCCAATTGATGATCTTGTCGAGAAAGCTGAAAGGAAAAATCCAGACGAGGAAAATTCTGGCGAGCACTGGCAGCGCGTCATTGACCAGCCAATCCATCGCTAGTCCTCCTGTCGACAGAGTCTTGAATTCACCAATCCTCGGCGAAGCTGGCGGAGATCACAACCCTTCCGACACCATTCTCTGTCTATAGTGTGTATAGTGTTTCATTCGGACGTGGCGATGACGCAACGCGGCAGGGGAGCTTGAACTCAGGACTTGCCACCCGCGTTACTCCGCGAGAGGAGAATTTGAATGGCGACCACCAACACAGAGCGTCCGGCTCCACGGCCTGAGCATCAGGTAACCGGACGCGACTATCCGGGTGAGTGGGCGAGGCAGATCGAGCTCTATTTGGACGAGGAACAGCGCCGTCTTCTGTTCTATGGCGGGCTATTTGGCGCCTTCGTCCTGGGCGTGGTGATCACGGTGACGATCAGGCTCGCTCTGTACCCCTAGACGCATCACTGCTGCCGGCCTCGGTCGCCCCCGCTCGACCGATGATGCGTTGCCGGCGTTCCGCGACGTCACACCATCATGCGGTAGTAGAGGTCGAAGATGATCCAGAGCGTGCCTCCGACCATGAAGCAGATCAGCACCGCGGCAAACGCCATGGCAATGAGGTTTTCGCGCGGCGTCGAGCGGAAGCCGATATGCAGGAAGAAGCCCAAATGGACCAGGATCTGAACGATCGCCGCGACGGCGATGATGACGATCGTGGTGAACCGCGCGACAGCGCCGGTGGCAACGAGCGCGAACGGGATCGCGGTCAGGATCACGGCGAGCGTGAGCCCGATCAGGTAAGGCCTGATGCTGCGTTCAACCGGAAGCCCTGAAACGTCCATCACAATAATCCTGGCAAGTAGACCACGGAGAAGATCGCGACCCAGATGATGTCGAGGAAGTGCCAGAAGAGGCCAAGCCGGGCGAGCCGCGAGGCGACCGGCAGGGTCAGACCCTTGACGAGAACCTGGCCGAGCATCACCAAGATCCAAAGCAGACCAATGCTCACGTGAAGCCCGTGGGTGCCGACCAGCGTGAAGAACGCCGAGAGAAACCCGCTGCGGTCGGGGCCGGCGCCTTGGGCGATCATGCCGCTGAACTCTCGGTACTCGAGGAACAAGAAACCGGCGCCGAGCAAGGCGGTGACGAGCAGCCATAGCAAGACGCGAGACCTGTTCTCCCTCGCCAGCTCCACGGAGGCAAAGCCAAACGTGGTGCTGCTCGCGAGCAACAGAGCGGTCTCGCCGGCGGCGCGTTGAAGGCTGAACAGTTCCTTGCCGGTCGGGCCCCCGGCGGAATTGCCGACCATCACGATGTAGGTCGCGAACAAGAGCGAGAAGATGATGGCGTCGCTCATGAGATAGAGCCAGAAGCCGAACGCCTTCTCCTCGTATTCCTCGACCGGGACCGGCGTTGGGCCCGCGGCCTCGCTCAAGGCGGCGGCGCCAGCGGTCATGCGGAGGCCTCCGGCACGGCTTCGCCGGTGAAGCCCGGCTCGTCAGCCAGGGCGCGGCGCGGCGCCTTCGCCAACTCGGCGAAGCGCGCATCCTCGATCGCCTTCACCGCGTCCGCGGACATCGTGTAGTAGGTGTCGTCATCGGAAGCGCGGATGATGATGGCGAGCGCGATGGCCGCAAGGCTCAGGATCGCCAGCCACCAGATGTACCAGATCATGGCGAATCCGAACACGAATCCGGCGCCGCCGATGAAGGGGCCGATGAAGCTGTTCCTGGGCAGGACAATATCGACGTAGCGGTCGGGTCTCCGATAGGCGACGCCGCGCTGCTTCATGTCCCAGAAGGCGTCGATGCTCTGCACATGCGGCAACACCGCAAAATTGTACGGCGCGGCCGGCGAGGAGGTCAGCCATTCAAGGGAGCGGCCGTTCCACGGATCGCCGGTCAGATCGACCAAGTCTTTGCGGTCCCTGATGCTGACCACGAGTTGCACGCCAAGACAGACGATGCCGAGGAAGATGATGAAGGCGCCGATCGCGGCGATGATCAGGTGCGGCTGCCAGGCGGCGATCTCGTAGTGCTCCATGCGGCGTGGCATGCCGAGCAGGCCGAGCACGTAAAGCGGCATGAAGGCGAGATAGAAGCCGATGATCCAGCACCAGAACGACCACGCGCCCCACTTCTCGTTGAGCTTGAAGCCGAACGCCTTCGGGAACCAGAACATGTACCCGGCCAAGTAGCCGAACAGCACGCCGGGAATGATCATGTTGTGGAAATGCGCGATCAGGAACGTGGTGTTGTGCATCAGGTAGTCGACCGGCGGCATCGCCAGCAGCACACCCGACAGACCGCCGATGGCGAAGGTCACGATGAAGCCGATGGTGTACAGCATCGGCGGCTTGAAGATGATCCGGCCGCGGAACATGGTCATCAGCCAGTCGAACACCTTCACCCCCGTGGGCACGGCGATAATGGTGGTCATGGTGCCGAAGAAGGAATTGACCCTGGCGCTCGAGCCCATGGTGAAGAAGTGGTGCAGCCACACGGTGAAGGACAGCAGTCCGATGGCCATGGTGGCGAGCACGAGCGAGATGTAGCCGAACAGCCGCTTCTGGCTGAACACCGCCACGACCTCCGAGAACACGCCGAAGGCCGGCAGAATGAGGATGTAGACCTCGGGATGTCCCCACAACCAGAACAGGTTGATGTAGTTCATCATGTTGCCGCCGGCCCCGTTGGTGAAGAAGTGCATGCCGAGCGTGCGGTCGAGCATGAGCATGCCACAGGCGACGGTGAGGGCGGGAAAGGCGAAGATCATGAGCAGGCTGGTGACGAACACCGTCCAGGTGAATAGCGGCATGCGCAAGAGATACATACCTGGGGCGCGGCACTTGATGATCGTCACCAGGAAATTGATGCCGGTCATGGTCGAGCCGACACCTGAGATCAGCACCGCCCACAGCCAATAGTCGACGCCGACGCCGGGCGTGAACTGAGACTCGGAGTAGGGCGGGTAGCCGGTCCAGCCGGCCGTGGAGAACTTGCCGATCACCAGCGACACGAGCACGAGCCCGGCGCCCGCGGTGGTGAGCCACAGGCTCACAGAGTTCATGAACGGGAAGGCGACGTCGCGCGAGCCGATCTGCTGCGGCATGATGAGATTGGCGAGGCCCGACAAGAACGGCATCGCCATGAAGAAGATCATGATGGTGCCGTGCGATGAGAAGATCTGGTCGAAATGACCCGGCGGCAGATAGCCCTCGTTGTTGAAGGCGATCGCCTGCTGACTGCGCATCATGGCCGCGTCGATGAAGCCGCGCATCAACATCACGAGCGCGACCATGATGTACATGATGCCGATCTTCTTGTGGTCGATGCTCGACACCCACTCGAACAACGCCAGGCGCCACGCGCCGAACCAGGTGATGACCCCGACGACCGACAGCGCCCCGAGCACGGTGATGCCCGCGCCCGATGCGGCGATGGCGCTGTAGAACGGCAGCGATTCGATGGTCAGTCTGCCGAATATATCCACCTCTCCTCGCTTGCTTAGTCAGCGGCTTCGGCCGCGGCAGCACCGGCATGGGCGGTGCCATGGGCATATTTGGCGATGATCTTGTCGAACAGATCCGGCTCGAAGCCGGAGTAGTAGGTCACGGGAACGTCGGCGCTCGGCTTGGCCAGCTGCTCGTAGGTGGAGGCGTCGAGCTGCTGTGAAGACTGCTTCACCTTCGCCACCCACGCGTCGAAATCCTCGCTCGACATCGCGACGGCATCGAACTGCTGATCGGCGAAACCGCTGCCGCTATATTGAACGTTCCTGCCCCAGAAGCGCCCAGGCTTGTCGGCCAAGAGATGCAGCCGCGTCTGCATCCCGGCCATGGCATAGATCTGTCCGCCAAGCGCCGGAATCACGAACGAGTTCATCACCGTGTCCGAGGTGATCTTCAGGCTGAGCGGCCTGCCGCTCGGAAAGGCCAGCTCATTGACGACGGCGATGCCCTGCTCGGGATAGATGAACAGCCACTTCCAGTCTTGCGCCACCACGTCGACCTGGAGCGGCTGCACGCCGGGATCGATGTTCGCATAGGGGTCGAGCTTGTAGGTGTCGTGCCACAGATGGAAGCCGAGCCAAACGATAATGGCCGCCGGCACGCCCCAGACGAGGATCTCGACCGGCCAATAATAGGCGAGATTGGGCGTGTAACGCGCGCTGGTGTTGGAGGCCCGGTAGCGCCAGACGAACAGCGCCGCCAAGATGAAGACCGGCAAAATCACGATCATCATGATCGCGATGGCGTCAAACATCAGGCCCCGTTCAGCGAACGTGATGGGGCCTTTGGGATCGATGACGGGGCCTTGGCTAATACCGCAGCCACCGCAAAGCGAGGCTACACCGAAGGCTAACGCCAATCGCTGCGATCGATAGGCAAGAGCCGGTCTCACGATCACGCCTTGCGATTCGATTGAGCAGTCGAGTGCTCCGTTGCGGAATTAGAGTAACAACTTCTCCTCGGTTCTGCGAGTGCAAACGAAGTCGGCGCACGCAGAAGTGCGGTTTTGGAAAACGAGATCGTAACGGAACGATGACAACAGCGCCGACGCTTTGTGGACGCAAGGGTGCGCTGCGTGATTCGACGAGATCGCTGCGACGATCGTTCTTGCTCGACGCGGTCACGCCGGGTCTTGTGCTGAGCCTGAATGCTGCGTCTCTTTCAGATCCTGCATCCGCGCGCCGACGATTCCCGTGATCAGCCGCGCGCCGCGCTGGAACGTGACGTAACTCCAGGCCCAGTTCAGCATCACGATCAGACGGTTCCGATAGCCGATGAGAAAGTAGATATGAGCGAAGCACCACACGAGCCAGGCCGGAAAGCCGCTCAGCTTGTGGCCTTCGAGGTCGGCCACGGCGTAGCCGCGCCCGATCGTCGCCAGCATGCCGTAATCCTTGTACGCAAACGGCGGCACCGACTTGCCTTGAGCGCGGGCGGTGATGAGGCCCGCCACGTACGTGCCTTGCTGCTTGGCAACAGGGGCGACGCCGGGAAGACGCCGGCCCTCGGCGTCGACGCTTGCTGCGGTATCGCCGATGGCGAACATGTGCGGTTTCCCCGGCAGCGACAGATCCGGTCCGACCTTGATTCGCCCGGCGCGATCGGTGTCCGCGCCGAGCCAGCTTCCGGCAGGCGAAGCTTCGACGCCCGCCGCCCAGATGACGGTCCGGCTCTCGAGCCGGTCGCTCCCCATGGAAATTCCGAGCTCGTCGCATCCGGTCACCTCGGTGCCGACACGCACCTCGGCGCCCAATCGCTCGAGCGCCTGCTGTGCGGATTGCGACAGCTTGTCGTCGAACTGGCTCAAAATGCGTGGCCCGGCCTCGACCAACACGATCCGGGCTGAGCGCGGATCGATGTTGCGAAACTCCGATGCGAGCGCGTGTTTTGCCAATTCGGCGATGGCCCCGACCAACTCGACGCCGGTCGCACCGCCGCCGACGACGGCGAAGTTCAGCAGTCGGCGGCGCTCATCGGGATCGGACTCGATTTCGGCCCTCTCGAACGCGAGCAGGATTTGGCGCCGCAGATATGTCGCGTCGTCGATGCCCTTCAGGCCGGGGGCGTCCGGCGCCCAGTCGTCATGCCCGAAATAGCTCTGCTGCGCTCCGGTCGCGACGATGAGATAGTCGAACGGAATTCGTTCGCCTTCCGCGATCACTTCGTTCTGGCCGGTGTCGACACCGGTTACATTGCCGAGCATGACGTTGACGTTGGGCCGGCGGTGGAACTCTGCTCGGATCGGCGAGGCGATATCGGACGGCGACAGGGCTGCAGTCGCAACCTGGTACAGCAACGGTTGGAACAAATGATAGTTGTAGCGGTCGATCAGCGTGACATCGAATGGTCCGCGAGCGAGTGACTTCGCTGCGGAAAGTCCGCCGAACCCAGCTCCGATGATGACAACGCGGGATACCATGAGAGGTCTCTCCCCGACCGGGCGCCTCTTGCCCGTGATTTCGCGTGCCCGCGCAGTGCCGGCTACGAATTTCGCGCGCGTCTCGTGCCGTGCGTCGTGACTCGGTGCGTGTACTCATCTCAGTGCACGAAGTCAGTTCTATTGCGGTCAAACTCGATGGCAAGCCTTAAATTGCCGTGCACAACGCGCTGTTAATGAAATCGCCGAGTGACGGATGCGAGGGGTTCCAGCAGAAGCGATCTCTGCCTAAACTTCTCAGTGCGAGCGCGTGTCCCAACGGATGTACTGTCGAAACGATGAAGCGCCGGCTATCAACATCTCGTCCCAGCGAATTTCCCGAATGGCGTCAAGCCGAGGCGGCGCACGGCGTCATCGACGCCGCGGCGCCATAAGCCTTAGGCCATGGCACACCCGATCGAGGACTACGCTCTCATCGGCAATTGCGAGACGGCTGCGCTCGTCGCCCGCGACGGCTCGATCGATTGGCTTTGCTGGCCTCGCTTCGATAGCGACGCCTGCTTCGCCGCCTTGCTCGGCACGCCGGAGCATGGGCGCTGGCAGATCGCACCGGCCGATCCGGCAGCGAAAATCACGCGGCGCTATCGCGACGACACCCTGGTCCTCGAAACCGAGTTCGAGACCGGCGATGGCGTCGTCACCTTGATCGACTTCATGCCGCTTCGCGACGGCGATAAGCCGTCGCAGGTGGTCCGCCTCGTCAGGGGGCAACGCGGCCAGGTCGCGATGTCGTGCGAGCTTGTCCTTCGCTTCAACTATGGCTCGTCGGTCCCCTGGGTGACGCGTCTCGACGACGGCGCGTTACGCGCCATCGCCGGGCCCGACATGACAGTGCTGCGCACGCCGGTGGAACTGCACGGAGACGATCTCAAGACCGTGGGTAAGTTCCTGGTGTCGGAAGGAGAGACGGTACCCTTCGTCCTCAGCTATGGCCGGTCCTTTACCGACGCACCGGCCCAGCCGATCGAACCCATGGCCGCGCTGTCCGACACCGAGACGTTCTGGCGCAACTGGTCGGCGGGTTGCCGCCAGACCGGCAAGTGGTCGGATGCCGTGCGTCGCTCCCTGATCACGCTCAAGGCGCTTGCCTATCGGCCGACCGGCGGCATCGTCGCCGCGCCGACCACCTCGCTCCCCGAGCAACTCGGCGGACCGCGGAACTGGGACTATCGTTATTGTTGGCTGAGGGACGCGACGTTCACCTTGTTGAGCTTGATGAACGGCGGCTTCTACCAAGCGGCGCGGGACTGGCGGGAATGGCTGCTGCGCGCCGTCGCCGGCAGTCCAAAGCAACTGCAAATCATGTACGGCATCGAGGGCGAGCGGCGACTGACCGAATTGGAGGTGTCTTGGTTGCCGGGCTACGAGGGTGCTACGCCGGTGCGCATCGGCAATGCGGCGTCCGGTCAGGTGCAGCTGGACGTCTACGGCGAAGTCATGGATGCGCTCTATCAAGGGCGCCGGGGTGGGCTAGGCGCGCTCGATGCCTCCTTTGATCTGCAGCGCGCCATGCTCGATCACCTCGCCGAGATTTGGCGCGAGCCCGACGATGGCATCTGGGAGGTTCGGGGCGGGCGCCAACACTTCACCTACTCGAAGGTCATGGCCTGGGTCGCCTTCGACCGCGCCGTCAAGGGGGCCGAGGAGTTCGGCCTCGAAGGACCGGTAGATCAATGGAAGACGCTGCGCCAGCAGATCCACGACGACATCTGCCAAAACGCGTTCAATGCCAAAGTCGGCGCCTTCACCCAGTACTATGGCTCCGATACGCTCGATGCGAGCGTGCTGTTGATGCCGCTCGTGGGCTTTCTGCCGGCGAACGATCCGCGCGTACAAGGGACGGTTGCCGCGATCGAGCGCGGCCTGATGGTTGACGGCTTTGTCATGCGCTACGACACGAAGAGCGGCAAGGACGGGCTGCCGCCGGGCGAAGGCGCGTTCCTCGCCTGTAGTTTCTGGTTTGTGGACAACCTCGTGCTGGCCGGGCGAATGGACGACGCCGTAAAGCTGTTCGAGCGGCTCTGCGGGCTCTGCAACGATGTCGGGCTATTGTCGGAGGAATACGATCCGCAGGCCAAGCGCCTGGTCGGGAACTTTCCCCAGGCGTTCTCGCATATCGCGATGGTCAACAGCGCCCACAATCTGGTGCTCTCCGATAATTCGCTCAAGCAGCGCGCCGGGCATCACCAAAAATCAACAACGGCCGCGCCTGCGGCACAAAGTTGATCGGCCGATCGCATGCCGACTACGCCCTGACGCGCAACAGCCGCCGGGGTTCCATTTTGCCCGTCGCGTCCTACTATGGCGGGGCGAGGTGAGGGGTGATGGCTCAGTCTCCTGATCATGGCAGCGGTGCGACGTTCACCGTCTATGGCGACGACTTCCGAGCGGTACTCGGCCCGAGCTTTCAACGGCCCGTCTTGACGGAGACGAACGCCCATGAAGGGCCGGTCTATGTCGCCGCAGAGCATGCGCTCTATGTCACCACCGTGCCCGAGCCCGGACCCAGGAACGTCGCCATCAAGCGGCTGCAATTGGGCGGCGAAGAGTTTCCGTTCGCGGCGCAAGCGCTCGATACGGTGGAGTTTCCCTCGAACATGGCCAACGGCATGACCCTCGACCGCGACGGCCGGCTCGTGATCTGCGAGCAAGGCACGCGTGAGACGCCGGCCCGCATCAGCCGCATGAACCTTAAAACCAGGGCTGTCGAAACGGTAGTCGACCAATGGCGCGGGCTTCGCTTCAACTCGCCGAACGACGTGGTGGTAAAGAGCGATCGCACGGTGTGGTTCACCGATCCGAACTATGGCGAGATCCAAGGCTTCAAGGGAGCGCCGGAAGTCGGCGCCTTCGTGTATCGCTACGACCCGGCCACGGGCGAAACCTCGGTGGTCGCCGATAGCTTCAACAAGCCGAACGGGCTCGCGTTCTCGCGGGACGAGTCTGTGCTCTACATCACCGACACCGGCGCCAACCAGGCGCCAGGCACCTACTTCGTCGGCCTGCCGCATCATGTGCGCGCCTTCGACGTCCATGAGGGACGGCACCTCAGAGAGGAGCGTTTGTTCGCCGTGGTCAGCCCCGGCGTCCCCGACGGCATCAAGGTCGACGTGCTCGACCGGGTCTACACCTCGTCGGCCACCGGCGTTCAGGTGTTCACGCCGGACGGCGATCTCATCGGCGAGATCATGGCGCCGGGCGTGGCCAACTTCACCTTCGGCGGCCCCGACAACGATGTGCTCTTCATTCTCGGCGACACGCGCATCTGGCAGGCAAAGCTCCAAGTGGCGGGCGTGCTGACGTCGTGAAGGCGCTCACCAACCGGGAAGCGCGATGCTGGTGCGATCATACGGAGTGACGCCAGATGGCGCCGCGGTCGATCTCTACGCCTTAGGGAGTGATAGCGGCTTACGCGCGCAGATCATCACCTATGGCGGGACCATCGTCGCGATCGAAACGCCGGACCGCAATGGCGCCCGCACCAACGTCGTCCTCGCGCTGCCCTCACTCGCGGACTATGTCGCGCAAGACGCCTATCTCGGCGCGCTGGTCGGGCGCTTTGCCAATCGCATCGGTGGCGCGTCGTTCGTCCTTGACGGCAGCGAATATCGCTTGTCCCAGAACGACGGCGACAACTGCCTCCATGGCGGACGGATCGGATTCAACAAGGCGGTGTGGCGCGTCGTCGAGAGCGCGGAGGGCTTGGAACCGCGCCTTACCCTTCGCCATGTCAGTCCGGACGGAGATCAGGGCTTCCCGGGCGCGGTCACTCTCGATGTGACCTATGTCGTCGCCGGGGGGAATAGGCTGCGGATCGAGTATCGCGCGGAGACGGACGGTCCCACCGTCGTCAATTTCACCAATCACGCCTATTTCAACTTGGGCGGTGCAGCGTGTGCCGACATCCTCGGCCACGAGATGACGATCCCTGCCGAGCAGTTCACGCCGGTCGATGCAGAACTCATTCCGACCGGGGAGCTGCGAGACGTTGCCGGCACGCCCTTCGATTTCCGTGAGCCGCACCCGATCGGCGCCCGCATCGGCGAGCGGGACGAGCAACTCGTCACCGCCCTTGGCTATGACCACAATTTCGTCCTCGGCACGTCGACGGGCGGCGCACCGCAGCTTGCCGCCCGCGCGCGAGACCCCCGCAGCGGACGCGTTCTCGACGTGTACACCACGCAGCCCGGCGTGCAGTTCTACAGCGGCAATCATCTCGACGGCACGTTGCGCGGACCGGACGGCAAGGTTTACAGCCGGCACACCGGCTTCGCCCTTGAAACGCAGCACTTTCCGGATTCGCCGAACAGGCCGTCGTTTCCATCGACGGTGCTGCGCCCCGGTGAGGTCTTCGCCAGCGCGACGGAATACCGCTTCGGCGT
Source organism: uncultured Alphaproteobacteria bacterium (assembly GCA_963732955.1). Taxonomy (GTDB): domain Bacteria; phylum Pseudomonadota; class Alphaproteobacteria; order Rhizobiales; family Methyloligellaceae; genus Methyloceanibacter. The sequence goes on along the minus strand of CAVTBH010000003.1, from coordinate 444,030 downwards.
TGACTGACGTGCGCGGACTGGTGCGACCGCGCGGCTATGCCGCGCGCGCGAGGTGATCGCCGAGGCGAAGCCCCCAGGAATAGATGGTGAGCGACGGGTTGACGCGACTCGCGCGCGGCAGCGGACTGCCGTCGCCAACATAGAGGCGCTCCATGCCGTGGACCTTGCCGTGGGGGTCGACCACCGAGGTCTTGGGGTCTTTGCCGGTCACCATGCTGCCGAGCGCGTGCGCCGTGCCGGCCACGCCCATATATTTGTCGACCCCGGCGAGGCCCGCATGGAGCAGGCGGACGATCCACGCCTCGATCAGGGCGTGATGCTCCTGTTTTGCCTTCTCGATGCGGTCGAGGCTGTAATCCATGATCGGCTGACCGCCAGGTCCGCCCGAGATGATGCGGTTCTCGGGAGACGAGGAGTCCTCCGTGGTCGCCCAGAAGCCGATCGCCCGGGTGCCCAGGAACTTGTCCAGGAAGCCGGGCGTCTCCGGTGGTACTTGCGTCGCCAGAACCTCGGCGTCGATCCAGCCGAGACACTGCATTGAGGAATGCGGGAACTTGTCGTTGTAGAGCACCGCCGTCTTGCGCAGCACGTCGTGATCTTTGAACGGGGAGAAGCCCAGCACCGCGGAGTTGATGTGCATCTTGAAGTTGGCGCCGACGAGATCGCCGCAGGGCAACGTGAGCCCGCTCGCGTGAAGATAATCCTGAAGGATGCGCGGGCTCGTCATGGCGCCCGCCGCGAGCACCACCGTGCCCGCCTCGTAGGTCGAGCCGTCGGCGGCTTTGACGCCGATGATCGTGCGCGGATCGCCAGGCGCTGAGACGAGATCGGAGACCGGATCGCCGGCGATCAGCGTGAAGTTCGGCTTGTCGCGGATGTGGTCGATCAAATTGCGTTCGGAATCCGATTTGAAGCCGGATGGCGAGGCAAAGCCGTCGAAATGCTTCTCCTCGTCCGGATCGCCGAGAATTTTCTTCGATAGGCCGAGCGGCAGGGACTCCAGTTTCCAGCTGGGATCCGCGGTCGTGATCTTGTCGAGCAGCGCCTGGAGCTCTGGCTCGTTCTTGAACGTGGTGATCTCGAGAAGCTCGGTCGCCTCGTCGTAATAGGGCTTGAGCTCCTCATATCCGAACGGCCAGCCGAGCAGATCGAAATCGGGCTCGGCCTCGAACTCGACCGGCCGGAAGCGGAACAGCGCCGCGCCGTACCACTTGGTCTTGCCGCCGACATTGTAGAACTCGCCGGGGACGAACTCATCGCCCTTGCCGTCAAGCCAGACCACGTGATTTTTGAACACGCCGTCCACGAACACCTGCTTGACGCTGAGCGTTGAGGCGTCGCGTGGCAGGAACGGCCCTTTCTCGATGAGGAGCACGCGCTTGCCGGCATTCGCGAGCTTGTAGGCGACACTGCCGCCGCCGGCGCCGCTGCCGATAACGATCACCTCATATTGCGCCGTCATGATGTGCTCCCTGTGTGAGTGACGATCAGGGTGTCATGCCCAGCGATTGGTGCGCCGGAAATTAGGATGTTAGCAAGGTTGCCGATGCTACCGCCAATGTCTAGGCTTGTCCGTCGTCAATTGAGCGTCGAGGTGAGTCGGTACCCACCCAGCGTTAGTGGATTATGAAAATCGTCCACTAAAATGGAGGACCGCCCATGTCTTTGCAGAACAAGGTCGCGATCGTCACCGGCGGCAACAGCGGCATCGGTCAGTCGATTGTTCTTGCGCTGGCACAACAAGGCGCCAACATCGTCATCGACTACGTGGTTCATCCTGAGGCGACGGCGGCGCTCGAGCAACAGATTGTGAAGCTCGGCGACCAGTCCATCGGCGTCGATGCCGACGTCAGCCAACCCGCCGATCTCCACAAGCTCGTTGACGCGGCGGTCTCGAAGTTCGGGCGGCTGGACATCATGGTGAACAACGCCGGCATCGAGACACGCACCTCGGTCCTCGACACCACCGAGGACCAATACGACCGCGTCATGGCGATCAACCTCAAGAGCGCGTTCTTCGGCACGCAAATCGCGGCCCAGCAGATGATCAAGCAGGGCGGCGGCGGTCGCATCATTAATATCACCTCGGTGCACGAGGACTGGCCGATGCCCGGCAATACCGCCTATTGCCTCTCCAAGGGCGGGATGCGGATGCTCACCCGCACCGCCGGGGTCGAGCTCGCACCCCACAACGTCCTGGTCGTGGGGGTGGGCCCTGGCGCCGTGGCGACACCGATCAATCTCAGCACCATGGACGATCCGGCCAAGCTCTCGAAGCTCGATGCCGCCATCCCGCTTGGGCGCATGGCCCGGCCTGACGAGATTGCGAGCGTGGTCGCCTTCCTCGCCGGCGACGGGGCGAGCTATCTCGCCGCGACCACCATTTTCGCCGACGGTGGCCTCATGCAAAGCAGCGTCGGTCTCTAGCCTAGGCCGCTTATGGGCCCTGCGGGACCGGCTTACTGAGGCACTTTAATATCGTAAGATCGTTGCAGCTGGGAAAAGGGGAGGGGGAGATCATGTCAGCCACGCTCGTCACTTTGATTCTTCAGATTATTGGCGGCATCGCCGGAGGCAATGCGGCCGGCGTCGCCATGGAGAAGGTCAATCTTGGCCCGCTCCTCACCGCCGTCGCCGGAGCGCTTGGTGGCGTTGCCGGAGGCCAGATTTTCACGGCGCTGTTGCCGGAGACGGCGGGGGTTATCACCGGCCATGTCGGCCTCGTGTCCATCGTCGGCCACCTCTTTGCCGGTGGTGTTGGCGGCGCCATCCTCACCGCCATCGCTGGTCAGATCCGGAACGCGATGGCCAAAAGCTGAGGGTCAAGGCGCCGGTGCCAAGCCGGCGCCCGCTCCAAGACCGCCGCCGCCGCGGTGTGCTAGCTTCCCCCCGAACATGTTGAGCGGCGATTGGTGGCTGCCGTACGGCCTCGCCTCTCTCGCCGGCAAGAGTGAAGGTGAAGGTGTCAGCCTCCGGCCGAAGCACGGAAGACTCTGAGGTCTTTGACATCGTCGTGATCGGTGGTGGTCACAACGGCCTCGTCTGTGCCGCCTACCTCGCCCGGGCGGGACTAAAGGTGAAGGTGCTGGAGCGGCGCGGGGTCGTCGGAGGCGCTGCCGTCACGGAAGAGTTTCATCCGGGCTTCCGCAACTCCACGGCATCCTACACCGTCAGTCTGCTCAATCCGAAGATAATCGCCGATCTCGATTTGCACCGGCACGGGCTCAAACTCGTCGAGCGGCCGCTGATGAATTTCCTGCCATTGCCGGACGGCCGCTATTTGTTGACTGGGGAAGGCCGTACCAAATCCGAAATTGCGAAGTTCAGCGCCGCCGACGCGGATCGCTATGACGACTATGGCGCCAGTCTTTCGGTCGTGGCGGACGCGCTCGGAGATTTGGCCCTGAAGCCGCCGCCGAATGTGGTGAAGGGGCTGGGCTTCCGCAGCTTGCGCGAGCTCGCACGCGCCGCGGCCTTTGGCAACAGCATCCGCAAACTCGATCTCGATCGACAGCGGCAGCTCCTCGATCTTTTTACCATGTCGGCGGCCGAGTTCTTGTCGCGGTGGTTCGAATCCGAACCGCTCAAGGCGTTGCTCGGCTTCGACTCGATTGTCGGCACCTATGCGAGCCCGTTCGATCCCGGCACGGCCTACGTGCTCTTGCACCACGCCTTTGGCGAGGTGAATGGCAAGAAGGGCGCCTGGGGACATGCCATCGGTGGCATGGGCGCGATCACCCAAGCCATGGCGAAGGCTGCGGTCGAAGCCGGCGCCGAGATCGAAACCTCTGCCGAGGTCGAGACGGTGGTTATCGAGCGCGACAATGCCGTTGGCGTCGCCTTGAAGGATGGCCGCGTCGTGCGTGGCCGCGCCCTCGCCGCAAATCTCAATCTGAAGCTGCTCTATACGCGCCTGCTGCCGGCGTCATCGTTGCCGCCCGAGTTCCTCACAAGAATGCAGCAGTTCAAATGCGGCTCGGGCACATTCCGGATGAACGTGGCATTGTCGGAGCTTCCGAGCTTCACGGCATTACCGGGCAAGGAGCCACAGCCGCATCACGGCGCCGGCATCATCATCGGCCCGAGCCTCGCTTACATGGACAAGGCCTATCGCGATGCGAGGGAGCAGGGCTGGAGCCGGGAGCCGGTGATCGAGATGCTGATCCCGTCGACCATCGACGATACGCTCGCGCCACCGGGAGCCCATGTCGCAAGTCTGTTCTGCCAGCACGTCGCACCGGAACTGCCGGACGGCCGGTCATGGGATGACGCGCGCGAGGAGGTAGCCGACCTCATGATCGCGACCGTCGATCGCTATGCGCCAGGCTTCGCGGCGAGCGTTGTCGGGCGGCAGATCCTGAGCCCGCTCGATCTCGAGCGTGAGTTCGGGCTCGTCGGCGGCGACATCTTTCACGGGGCGCTATCGCTCAACCAGCTGTTCTCGGCACGGCCGATGCTCGGTTACGCCGATTATCGCGGGCCGATCCGCGGACTTTATCATTGTGGGTCTGGCGCGCATCCAGGTGGTGGCGTGACCGGCGCGCCTGGACACAACGCCGCGAAAGTCATCCTCCAGGATCTCAGACCGTTCGCCTTATCGTGAGCGGCGTCGTGCTTTCTCCGGCACGCATTTAAGGCACTTGCAACCGATCGGCTTGAGGATCTGCTCGAAATACTCCTCGCCGTAATAGTAAGCGAGTTCCTCCCCGGGCTTGATGGCGCGCTTGGCCATCACGAACACTCTCGCCTTGTGAATGTCGATCTCGCAATTGGGGCGACAGGAGTGGTTGATGTAGCGCGCCGTGTTCGCCTTGTCCCACCCGTCGATCGTCTTCCTCTCCGTGACCTTGAACAGGTAGCGGCTGCGGCTCTTGACCCATTCCTCGTCGGTGATCTTTCGGCCTGTGTATTCGAGAATGCAGGCGCCCTTGGGAATGGGCTCCAGCGCGAACAAACCGCGCCCCGTACGGCAGCGCCTAACGGCAAGGCGATACCCGCCCGGAGTGAATTTCGAAATCTTCATGGGTTTGGCTGGGAGTTGGGTCTGACCGACGAGAAGCGGGGTCTACTACACCTATTCGCCGCTATTCCGAACGGCAACAAACAGTCCAAAGCCTGTCCGGCCCTCGATTTGTGGGCTGTGGAGACCCTCCTTGGCCGTGGCACACCCCTTTTTGCCGTCGTGGGGTCGAACCATAGCAATTGTAAGGCGTTATCTGCACAGCTGCCCTTCATCTATGGCCTTCTCGTAGCTCTCAGAACGGTCACTGGCAACATGCGGATGGAAAAGAATGCCGAGGAGGAACACCGCGCCCGGCGGCTCCAGACCGAGGCTGCGCTCAGCGAAGGCGAGCTCAATTTCCAGCTGTTGGCCAATTCAATTCCGCAGCTCGCCTGGATGGCCCACGCCGACGGCTGGATCTTCTGGTACAACCGCCGCTGGTACGATTACACCGGCACGACCCAGGCCGACATGGAGGGCTGGGGATGGCGCAAAGTGCACCATCCAGATCACGTCGACCGCGTCGTGGCTCGGGTCCAACATTCCTGGGAATCCGGTGAGCCATGGGAGGATACCTTTCCTCTGAAGAGCCGCGACGGCCAATGGCGCTGGTTCCTGTCCCGCGCCCTCCCGGTGCGAGACGAAGATGGCCACGTGTTGCGCTGGTTCGGCACCAACACCGACATCACCGAGCTGCGCGATGCCGATGAACGCCAGCGGCTGCTCCTCAACGAGCTCAATCATCGGGTCAAGAACACCCTTGCCGCCGTCCAGTCGCTGTCGAAGCAGTCGGCATGCAACGCGGACTCGGTCGACACCTTCCAGGAGAAATTCGAGCCGCGGCTCCTCGCGCTTTCTCGGACCCATACCCTGCTTGCCCGCGATACATGGCAAGGGGCAAGTCTCATCGAGGTGATTTCCAAGACGCTCAATCCGTTCAAGAATGGGCATGAGATAGGCAGGATCAAGATGCAAGGGCCCGAGGTGCGCTTGGGACCAACGGCCGCCGTCACGCTCGGCATGGCGATGCACGAGCTTGCCACCAACGCCGCAACATACGGCGCTCTGTCCGTCCCCGAAGGGGGCGTCGAGATAACTTGGCGCTTCGACCTCGAGGGCGGGTCATTGCCGGCTCTCGATTTGCTCTGGCGTGAGCACAACGGGCCGCCGACCAAGCCATCCGGCCGCCGCGGATTCGGTACCCGACTGGTCAAAGACGGCGTCGCCCGCGAGCTGGATGGAGAAGTGAAGCTTGAACTTGAGGACTCAGGCGCCGTTTGCTCTATGCGGTTGCCTTTGTCCCGGAAGGTAATGATTGGCTAGCGCAAGCAACCCCGGCGCGAAGACCTCACCGGCGCGCATTCTCGTAGTCGAGGACGAGGCCTTGGTGGCCATGCTGATCGAGGACGAGCTTTTCGAGCTTGGCTTCGATGTTGTCGGGCCGGCGGCGACCGTGAGCCACGCGCTCGCGCTCTGCCACGACGAGCGGATCGACGGTGCCGTGCTCGATGTCAATCTCGGCGGCGGACAACGGTCCGACTCTGTCGCTGATTTCCTTCTGTCGAAGCGCATTCCGTTCGTCTTCGTGACCGGCTACGGAGACGCCGGCGTAAGCGCGCGGTTCGCCGACAAGGAGGTATTGCAAAAGCCGTTCGCGCTTCCCGATCTACGTCGGCTTGTCGAGCGGAGTTTCGAATCGTTTGAAGCTTCAGGCAAATCTGCACGTAGCGCCGCCGCAGGCTGACCGGCTCATGGCGATGTGAGCCAATGCGCTTCGACCGAAAGTACAATTCCCTCATCATTGGAGGTCGTGAAAGACATGACCGCCCCGCAAAGCAGGCGGCAACCGCGAAATCGCTCGGCGTCATGCCGGACGCGACGACTGAGGAGCAAGAACCATGGGGATCAGATCCGTGACGTCACTCGGCGAGGCGGCAGTGGACCTTGCCGACGTGCTGGGCGGATGCGCAATCGATCGCGCGCCTCGCGGCTTGCGGCAAAGGCGGGAGCGCGGCGCGCGTCTCGTCGTCATTGCTTCCGGCGATGACGACGATAGCGTCGACCCTGACCTCGAGATCGCGATCTTCGACGCGCCTTAGGCTGACGACATCACAGGGTCACGCCACATTTGGCGTAATATGCCGCAACGCGAGGCTCGGCCTTGATACGCTGGTAATGCTCCATGAGCTTCGGCGCGAGGCGATCCGGCAGATCGGCCGGCATGTGGTCGAGCACGCCGGACCTGAGGTGGCGGATCAAGATGAACACCTTGAGGTCCGCGACCGAAAGCCGATTGCCGGCGAAGTAGTTGCCGCCATGCTGTTCGAGACGACGCGCCAGCGCGGTGAGATAGAACGGAATCGGGCCTGCCGCCAAGGCTTCGCGCTCGCTCTTCTTTCGCTCGTCGGGCAGGAACATCGTTGCCGCGATTTTGCTGGTGATGTCCTCGACCGCCTCCATGGTCTCGTCGCAGAGCGCCGCCTCCCAAGCGTCGGCCGGGTAGAGGCCCGCGAGTTTGCCCACATAGCGATTGATCGCGTTCGACTGCGCCAGGATGTTGCCGTCAACTTCCAGCAGCGGCAAGGCCCCAAACGGTGTTTCTGGCTTGCGGCTCGGCCAATCCGCGGGCGGGACCCGATCGTCCTCGAACGGGATGCCGCCCATTGCGAGCGCGAGCCGTGCCGGCTCTCCGCGTCCGCCGTGAAAGTCGAAATAGGTAAGTTTCAGCTTGGCCATAGGCGTGCTCCCTGACTTTAAGGCGTCCGATGCGTTCGGCTGCTCGACATTGTGCGGGCGATAGTGGCCGCTCCGCGGCTCGACCTATAATAGAGGTTCGGGGCGGCGTATTCGCCTTTCGGCGAAGGGCCTCGAACACAATGAAAAAGGCGTCAGGGAATGCCGAGAAGTGCAGGGAGTTCCGCGAGCGACGTGATCTCGCGGTCGGGAGCGCCCGGCAGCCGCTCACGGCGCTGGCCATAGCGATTGCACCACACGACCTTCATGCCGAAGGCCGACGCGGCATGAGCGTCCCAGGCGTTCGACGATTGAAATGCGATCGAGGCTGCGGGCACGCCGAAGCGGTCGACTGCCAGTTGATAGACCTTGGGGTGCGGCTTGTAGACGCCTGCCTCCTCGACCGAAAGCACCGCGTCCAACAGGTCCTCCAGCGCCGCGGCCCTGACTGCGGCATCGAGCATGGCAGGCGAGCCGTTTGACAGGATCGCTGTCGGCATACCCGCCGCCTTCAGCCGTCGCAGCACCTCCGGCACTTCGGGGAAGGCATCGAGCGTGAGATAGAGTGTCATCAGACGCTCGCGTAACCCTGGCGTGGTAATGCCCAACGTCTCCAAGGCAAAGTCGAGCGCGTCTCCGGTCACCTGCCAGAAATCCGCGTGCCGCCCTTGGGCGGCGCGCAACCAGGTGTAATGGAGCTGCTTGTCGCGCCATAGCGCGCTCAGTGCATCGGCATCGTCGCCGAGAATGTCCCGGCTCGCTTTCGCCGCGGAGGCGAAGTCGAACAGGGTGCCGTAAGCGTCGAACACGCACAGCTTGACCCCGGCGAGGGGAGCCTTGCTCAAATCATTGGCCATGGGCTGAACGGCTCATCGGGAAATTTCACGCGCCGTTGCGCGAGCAACAGCAGCTCTCGTCGCTCCCGCCCGCGCGGGCCTTCTGGATTGGGGGGCAGGGCACCGAGCCATAGGAGCAGAACACGCAGCAATCTCCGGGCTTCGGCCGCAGCACCGCACCACAGCTTGAGCACTCATACACGACCTGACAGGCATCGGTCGGCATGATCTCGACCTTGGCGGCGGCACAATGCGGACAGCTGATGACGGACTTCAAGGATCATGTCGCCACAGGATCAGGGATAAAGAGTTCTGGGAGAAAATCACAGCTTCGCGATGGGGTTCGTGATCATTCTCGGTGGCTGGATCGCCGACTACTCCGGGCAGCCAGCAAGAGGGCTGAACCATAGTCGCTGAATTGGGGCTCACGCTCGGCCCTCTGGGCGAGGTGCCAAGCGCTGTTCGGCGAGAGCCGATCCTCGGCGCCTAGTCGGAACAATTCGATTCGAAATCGCAGCAAGTCTCGCGCGTCCTCATGGTGACCGCCTGAGGCACGAACGGCTGCGTTTGCACGATCGCGCGGTCCCTTCGCCGGCAGCCTTAAGCCCGGACGGTGGTCGCCGGAAAGGGATCGGCTTCCCGCGCGGAGCCCACCGATATCCTCCATTTGATGATCAACGGATACGTCCATTACGGATAGGTAACTTAATGTTTGACAAGGTATGGATAGGATAGATAGGGTCAATTCCCGGAATAAAGAAGGAGCTCTTAGTCTCCTCAGTGAACCGTAGGGAGGAACTATGATCATCAGAGGTGAAGAAGTCACGATTCCAACCAGCATGGTTGGCAACTATCCGAATCCGCGCTGGTGGGATGCCTCGTGGGGGCGCCATTTCACCGGGAATCAGGAGCCGCCTGACTCCATGAACCGGGAGTCCCTGGAAGACGCGATCGGCGCGGTCGCCCTCGACCAGGAAAATGCGGGGCTCGACATCATCTCCGACGGGCGCGTTCACGGCGACAATTACGCCGATGCCGCCGTCTATTATTACCTTCGCCGCCTCGGCTATGACCTGAAAGGCGGTCATCTCGGCTTCCCGATCTATAGCCGCCTCCACGCCGGGACTATCGAGCATGAGATCAAGCGCCACGGGGCGCTGATGGTCGAGCAGGCCAAGGCGCTGCGCCGCGCGACGAAGAAGCCGACCAAGATCCAATACACCGGGATCCAGGTGCTGGCTCAGTGCACCAACGACCTGTTCTACTCAAACAGCCGCGATCGGGCGCTGGCCATCGCCAAGGCGATGAACCAGGACATCCTGGAAGTCGACTCGCTTGGCATCGATTTCATTCAGCTCGATGAGTTTACCTGGCCCTATTTCTACGAGGACTGGGCGATCGAGGCCTTCAACACCGCGGTCGAGGGCGTCAAGAACGCCAAGATCGTGCTGCATGTGTGCTGGGGCAATTGGGGCGGCACGCCGGCCTATTATCCCGATGACACCGCCAAGGCCGGCGAGATCTTCGACCTCACCAAGCGCAAATCCAATGCGTCGGCGCCGTCGGCAACGAGTTCGGTCGTGCCGAAGTCCTACGAGGCGCATATCAACGTGCTCAACCTCGAGAGCTGCGGCCGGCGCGACGACGACCTCTCCGGCCTCGACACCTTCAAGAAGTTTCCGCTGCCCGATAACGTCGACTTCTGGGCCGGCGTCATCGACGTCAAGAGCACCATCACTGAGACCGCCGAGCAGGTCGCCGATCGCATCCGCAAGCTGGCGCAGGTCATCCCCGTCGAACGGCTCGGCGTTACCACCGATTGCGGGCTCATTCTCCTCCAGCGCTACATCGCCAAGGACAAGCTTCACGCCATGGTCGAGGGCGCCAAGATCGTCCGCGATGAGGTTGCCAAGAGGAAGCGTGCCGCGTGATCAACCGCCAATAGGCGGGATGCTGTCCGGGCGGGCCCCCAATCCGCCCGGACAGCGAAGGGGATCAATTTCATGCCTGTCTACGCCCTGTACTGCCCGGACTGCGAACACCGTTTCAAAGGAATGGTCATGGCCGAGACCCAGCCGCCGCGAGAATGGGTGTGCTCGCAATGCGGCAGCCGCCGCGCCGTGCCGGAGGCGGACGTGAAGCCGGAGCGCCATCCCTGGGAAGAGAAGCACGGGGGCGGGTGCCCCTGCTGCGGGTAGGAGAGCGGCGCAAGCCGCACGGGGGGTCTTTCTGCAAATAGCCGGCCGTCGGCCGGGGAGGTCATCGCGTGATGTTGGACGGCGAAGCCATTTGGGACGTTCGTGACAGTACTTTGACGGTTGAAGAGTGGGGTGCTGCGATCGAGGAAAAGCTGGCGCAGGCCGGCCGATCCCAAGCCATCTTCAACATAGATCCGAACGATAGCCGCGAATTCGACGCGATCTTCATCGGCGGCGGCGCGGCCGGCCGCTTCGGCTCGGCCTATCTGCGCGCCATGGGCGGACGCCAGCTCGTCATCGACCGCTGGCCGTTCTTGGGCGGCAGCTGCCCGCACAACGCCTGCGTCCCACACCACGTGTTCTCTGAATGCGCCGCGGAGCTCATGCTCGCCCGCACCTTCAGCGGCCGGTACTGGTTCCCCAACATGGATGGCGTCGTGGTGTCGATGAAGGACATCGTCGACATGTTCCGGCGCGGACGCACCGGACCGCACGCCGTCATGAACTATCAGAGCAAGGAGCAGCTCGATATCGAGTTCGTGCTGAATGCGTCTGCGCGCATCATCGATCCGCACACCGTGGAGGTGGCGGGACACCGCTTCACCACCCGCGCCATCGTGCTGTGCCTCGGCGCGCGGCCGCAGAGCCTCTCGGTGCCCGGCCTCGACCTGAAGGGCGTCTACGACAATGTGAATCTTGTCGAGACGCTCGACTACGAGCCGGGCAAAACCGCGGTCGTCGTTGGCGGCAGCAAGACGGCGGTGGAGTATGGCTGCTTCTTCAACGCTACCGGTCGCCGCACGGTGATGCTGGTGCGCAGCCGCTTGCTCAAGCTCATTCCCGACGGCGACACCCGCACCTATGTCATCGACCGGATGCGCGACCAGGGCATGGAGATCCTCGAAGGTTCGGAGCTCGTCAGGGTCGAAGGCGACGCCAATGGCCGCGTGACCAAGGTGGTGGCCACGACCCCCGACGGACCGCTCGAGATCGAGACGGATTTCGTCTTTCTCGGTCTCGGCGAGACGCCGAACTCCGAGATGGCGGTCGACGCGCTCGGCGTCGATGTCGATCCGGATACCGGCGCCGTCATCGTCGACGATTATCTGACGACGTCGGTGCCCGGCGTCTATGCCGTCGGCGATCTGATAGGCGCGCCGATGGAGATGTTCAAGGCGCGCAAGAGCGGCGCTTACGCCGCGCGCACGATCATGGGCAAGAAGACGCCCTATTGTCCTACCGACTGGCCGGACTTCCTACATACCCATTACGAAGTGACGTGGCTCGGTCTCGGCGAGGAGGAGGCGAGGGCGCGTTACGCCAATGTCGTCATCATCCGCATGCCGCCGCACAACCCGAATGATCTCGACATCGGCCTGCCGGCATCCGACCGGGTGATGCTCTACGCAATGGAAAAGCCCCGCATGTCCGGGTTCCAGAAGCTCGTCATCGACGGCGACAGCAGGCGCGTCCTCGGGGCGCATCACGTCGGCTACGGCGCCAGAGACTCGTTCCAATACCTCAATGTCCTCGTCAAGCAGGGGCTGACCGTCGACCAGCTCGGCGACATGGACGAGCTGTTCCTCAATCCCACCCACTTCATCCAGCTCTCCCGTCTGCGTGCCGGGCAGACGGTTCTGCGTGATCTATGAGCCGCGTCGTCCTCATCACCGGGGCCGCCTCGGGAATCGGTTTGGGCCTCGCGCTTCGCTTCCTCGAAGGCGGCGACCGCGTCGTCGCCTTCGATCGAGACCGGGACGGGCTCGACGCGCTGGTCGCGCGCGCTGGCAATGTCCCCCTGATCGTTGTCGCGGGCGACGTCAGCGAGGTCGCCGATGTCGAAGCGTGCATGGCCGAAGCCGAACGGCGTTTCGGCGCGGTCGAGGTGCTGATCAACAATGCCGGCACGGCCGGCGGTCCAGACGCGACGACCGTCGGCGAGACCTCGACCGAAGACTTCGATCGGGTGATGGCCGTCAATATCCGCGGTCCCTTTCTGCTTTGCCGCCGCGCGCTTCCCGCCATGGTCGAGCGCAGCCGCGGCGTGATCATCAATATCGCGTCCGTCGCCGGACTCGTCGCCTTCCCGGCGCGCGCCGCCTATTCGATCACCAAGGCGGCGCTGATCCAGCTGACACGATCCATCACCGTCGATTACGGGCGCCATGGCGTGCGCGCCGTCTCGGTATGCCCGGGGATGATCGAGACGCCGCTGACCCAATGGCGTCTCGACCAACCGCGGCTGCGCGAGGAAGTGCTTGCCCGCATTCCGCAGCGCGAGATCGGCACCATCGATCACGTCGTCGCCGCAGTGAAATTCCTAGCGAGCGACGATGCTGCCTATTTCAACGGCGCGGCGCTGCCGATGGACGGAGGCTATCTCGCCATCTAGCGGCGCGCGTGACCCATAACACTTGAGGAAGGAAACGAATGTCCGATCGCTTGAAGGGAGAGGTTATCGCCATCACCGGCGGCGGCGCCGGCATCGGGCTCGCCGTGGCTGCCGCGGCGCTCCGCGAAGGCGCCAAGGTCGTATTGATCGACCTCGACGCCAAGCTGGCGGAGACTTCGGCCAAGGCGCTGAGCCCGAACAACGCCAGCGCCTGGGGCTTCGGTGCCGACGTGACCAAGGCAGCGGACGTCGAGGCCGCCATGGCAGCGGCCTGTGAGGCCGCCGGTCCCGTGACCGGGCTCGTCAACAACGCCGGCATCGCCGGTTTCGGCTCGGTGCATGAGGCGGACCCCGCGGCCTGGGACCGCATCATGTCGGTTAACGTCACCGGCACCTTCCTCGCCTCCAAGGCAGTCCTTCCCGCCATGATCGCCCGCGGCAAAGGCGCGATCGTCAATTTCGGCTCGGTCGCCGGCATGGTCGGCATCCCGACCATGGCCGCCTACTGCGCCGCCAAAGGCGCCATCGTCAATCTCACCCGCCAGATGGCCGCCGACTATGCCGCCAAGGGCGTGCGCGTGAATGCGGTCTCCCCCGGCACCGTCGCCTCGACGGGGATGGGCCAGCAATTGCTCGGCAGCGATACGAGCCCCGAGGTGCAGGCGCGCCGGTTGGCGAAATATCCGATCGGGCGCTTCGGCGAGCCCGAGGACATCGCCAAGGCGGTGATCTTCCTCTTGAGCGACGAGGCGAGCTTCGTCACCGGTGCAAACGTGGCCGTCGATGGCGGGATGACGGCGATATGACCGGCGCGGCGACGAGAGCGGGGCCCACAGGGGTCGAGACCGCGACCGACAAGCGGCGCGATCTCGAAGGCCTCGCGGCCATGGTCAAAGATGGCGACGTGGTCGCGGTCGGCGGCGGCCTCTCGTCGCGCGAGCCGATGGCGATCCTTCGCGCCATGCTCCGCCGGAACGTGCGCGATCTCCGCGTGGTCGGCTCGGCGCATGGCATCGACATCGACCTGCTCTGCGGCGGAGGTGCCGTGTCCCACTCGAGCGAGAGCTATGTCGGCTTCGAACAGGATTTCGGCATCGCGCCGAACTACCGGCGCGCCTGCGAGGCGGGCGACGTGCGCGTCGACGACAGCTGCTGCTACACCGTGGTGCAGCAGTTGCGCGCCGCGGTCATGGGGCTGCCGTTCATGCCGGTCCGCTCGGTGCGCGGCACCGGCTTCACCGGCCTTCACCCCGAATACAAGACAATGACCTGTCCCTACACCGGAGAGGAGCTGCTGCTGGTGCCGGCGCTCACGCCGGATGTCGCCATCCTGCATGCTCAATACGGCGACGCGGAAGGGAATCTCCGCATCGAGGGGCCGCCGGTCCTCGATCATCTGTTCGCCAAGGCCGCGCGCACGGTGATTGCCTCGGTCGAGGAGATCGTCCCCACCGAGCGCCTCGTCGCGCTCGGCGGCATCACCATTCCCTACTTCTACGTCACCGCTATCGCTGAAGTGCCGATGGGTGCCCATCCCACGGCCTGCTACCCCTTCTATGCTTATGATCGGCCGCACACGGCCCACTACTACCAGGCCGCGCGTGGCGGCGCCGAGAGCTTCGCCGCCGACTATCTCGAACCCTTCATCCGGGACTGTCCCGACCACGATGCCTATCTCCGGCGCATCGGTGGCGAGGAGACCCGTCGTCGCCTCGCCTCCTGGGCGACAGGAACCGACGCCTGGATGTCGCTCTATCGCGAGAGGGTCGACGCATGACCAGGGACTGCAGCCTTGGCGAGATGATGATCGCGGCGATCGCCCGCACCATCGAGGATGGGACCTTGGCGTTCCACGGCTTCGGTTCGCCCCTGGTGCAACTCGCGCTCCATGTCGCCAAGCGCACCCACGCGCCCAATCTCGTGCTGGTCGCCGGCGCCACTTATGGCGTCAACCCCGAGCCGCCGTTCCTGACGCCGACCACCAACGACTGGGTCATGGACCGTGGCGCGGCGTTCGCACTCGACATCGAAGAATTGTTCGATCTCGCCGCCGCCGGACGCATGGGTCGGATGTTCCTCTCCGGCCTTCAGATCGACAAATGGGGCAATTGCAACGTCACCAGTCTCGGCAACAATCGCCTGGCGATGAAGCTGCCTGGCGGTGGTGGCGGCTGCAATCTGTCCTGCGACGTCGATCACATCACGCTGTGGACCACGGCCCATCGCTCGCCGCTTGATGCCAAGGGCCGAAGGCGGTTCCGCCTCGTCGAGCAGTGCGATTTCATCACCAATCTCGGCCACCGCGCGGGTGACGGCCGCGACCGGCGCGCGCTCGGCCATCGTGGCAACGGCCCGCAATGGATCGTCACCGATCTCGGCCTGCTCGATTTCGATGCGGAAGGTCATGCGCGGCTCCGGGCTGTCTATCCAGACGTTTCGGTGGACGAGGTCCAAGACAACACCGGCTTCGAGCTGCGGCTCGCGGAAACGATCGAGACCATGGCGTCTCCCGATCGCGAGACCATTGATTTGATCCGGCGTCTCGACCCGTTGCGCATCCACGAGAATGAGGTCCGGGCCGACGATCGCGGGCGGAGGTTTGCGGCGTGATGGCGCGCACTCGAAAACCGAACGGCGCAGCCGTGCTGAAGACGCCGTCATTGCGCGATCGGCGCAACCTGGTCGAGCTGCCTTACCGCGGCGTCAGCGTCCAGCCTTACGACGGCGACATGACCGAGGCGGCGATCAAGACGCATCTCCTCGGCCGCGAAGCCTATCGCCGCACCAACATGATCGTGCTGCATGGACAAGATGACGCCTATGCCCTTGCCGCCATCGGCCCTCGCGATCGCGAGCCGCTGTTCGCCCCGATCGATGAGGTCGAGGTCTTGGCGCTCCCGGATAGCTGCCGCTTCGTGGTCGATCCCGAGACCGACTGCGCCAATCCGTCGGCATTGGCGCGGCTCGCCGAGAAGAGCGGCGTCGGCGTCGACGGCACCCTGATCTGCCAGGGCCAATACGACCACATAAACTTCATCCATCACCCTGACCCCCTGACCATCAGGGTGGTGGAGGTCAGCCCGCCGGACCCGCCGAAGCTGTTCCACCTCATCGAGCACGTCCTGACCTATGCCGATCTGCCGCCGATCAAGCTCGAATTGGAGCGGATCGAGCTCAAGGACCTCGCGGCGAAGGAGCATCCCAAGGCTTTTCTCGTGCCCTGCCGCTCCGGCGGCCTCGATGATCTCGGCGCGCCGGTCCACTTTCTCGATGAGCGCCCGGCCAAGCGCGAGGACTGGGTTCTGATCGGTTGCGAGCGCAGCCTTCAATTCCATCGCCATTATTACGGGGACGAGCCGCCGCGCATCGAGATGTGCCCGCGCGCCATCGCCGGTAAGCGCAACGATCTCACCATGCTCAAATGCTGCCTGCTCGAGTTCGATATCGAGACCGACGGCAATGTCATCGTCGTGCCGTGGGGATCGGACCTCGCAATGGTCGAGCGGGCCCTGAAGGAAGCCGTGCGCCATGCTTGCTAAATCCAACCGGCCCTGGCTTGGGGTGTTGGGCCTCGATGCCGCCATCGACCGCCGCGTGCAACGGCCACGCGAGTGCGGCATCACCATGGTGATCGACACGGGACTCGGGCTCGCGGCGATGACCGACGCGCTCGAGATCGTCGCGCCTTACGTCGATCACTGGAAGCTCGCCTTCGGCACCTCGGCGCTGATGTCGGCCGATGCCCTCCGGCACAAATTGGAGCTTCTGTCCGAGAACAAGGTGCTGACCTATCCCGGCGGCACTCTGCTCGAGGCGGCCATCGTGCAGCAGCATTGCCGCGTCTATATGCGGCGGGCGCGCGAGCTTGGCTTCCACGCCGTGGAGATCTCCGACGGCACCATCGACCTGTCGCATGACCGCCGCCGCCGCGTCATCGACTGCGCTCGCGACGCCGATCTGATCGCCATCACCGAGGTGGGCAAGAAGGATCCGGCTCATCAACCGGAAGCGGGCGAGCTCGCCGAGCAGGCGCTGCAAGATCTCGAATGGGGCGCGGCTTGGGTTATCGTCGAGGCGCGCGAGTTGGGCCGCGGCGTTGGCATCTACGACGACGCCGGGGCGTTGCGCCGGGAATTTCTCGAGGAGCTGACGCGGCGGCTCGGCGACAAGATCGACCGCGTGATCTGGGAAGCGCCGCGCAAGGAACAGCAGGCGGCCCTGGTGCGGCGGTTCGGCGCCAACGTCAACCTTGGCAACGTCGCCGCGCTCGAAGCCTTGGCACTCGAGGCGTTGCGGTCGGGCCTTCGCTATGAAACCCTGTCGCGGATCGCCGAGCTCGAGCAGGCCGCCGGGCGCTGGAACCCTGCGGTGCCGGAACCGGTGGCCGAGCCGAAGGTGGCCGAGCCCAAGGTGGCAGAGCCGGAGGCCGACGATGTCCCCTTCCGCGAGGTCTCCAGCCATGGATGACATCAAGCGTCCCCCCCAATCCTCGGTGCTCGAGATCGGCAACCGCCTGTCCGAGCCGCCATCCGAGAGCCTGGTGGCGAGCGCCTTCACCGAGGAGATTTCGGGACAAGGTCAACTCGCGATCCATCTTGGCCTCGTCGATCTTGCCCACGTCATCACTTTGGCGGAGCAGGGCGTCGTTCCCGCCGACAAGGCGAAGGCCTTGGTCGGAGCTCTCCTAAAGCTCCAGAAGGATGACACCGGTTTCGCTCCTGGCGCGGCCTATGGCGATCTC
Source organism: uncultured Alphaproteobacteria bacterium (assembly GCA_963732955.1). Taxonomy (GTDB): domain Bacteria; phylum Pseudomonadota; class Alphaproteobacteria; order Rhizobiales; family Methyloligellaceae; genus Methyloceanibacter. Next base: position 426,128 of record CAVTBH010000003.1, on the reverse strand, counting down.
TACACCAATCGCGAGGCGCACATCGGGACGCTGACCGACGCCGTCGGTTGGCTTGGCACCTCGCGGGCGCGCCGGGAGGCGCTCTCCACGGCCTATCACCTCTTGCTGCGCGAACGACTGCTCGAGCTCGGCGTGGCGCTCGTGGGCCTCGGCCAATCGCTGCTCGCCGTCGCCGCCGCCCATACCGAAGACCTGATGCCGGACTACACCTATCTTCAGGCGGCACAGCCGACGAGCTTCGGACATTACCTCTCGGCCTTCGCCTGGCCCGTGTTGCGCGATCTCGAACGGCTCGAATCGCTTCATTCCCGCGCCGATCTGTGCCCAGCGGGCTGCGGCAGCATGAACGGCTCGGTGGCGTTTCAGGATCGCATCTCGCTGGCACGGCGCCTTGGCTTCGCCGCGCCGGTCGCCCATGCGCGCGACGCCATGTGGCAGGCCGATCTCGCCATCGAAGCTATGTCGGTTGCCGTCGCCTCGGTCGTCGGCCTCGATCGTCTCGCCGAGGATCTGATGATCTTCGCCACCGCGGAATTCGGTTTTGTCCAGCTCTCGGACCGGCACGCGAGAGCGAGCAAGATCATGCCGCAGAAGCGAAATCCCTACGCGCTGTCCTTTGTCCGCGGGCTCGCCAACCGACTTATCGGCGAGCAGGCCGGGGTCGCCGCGAGCGGACGCACGCCCTCCGGCCAGATGGACAGCCGCATGTTGCCCTACGCTGCGGTGCCGGCGGCCTTGCACGCCGCGGCGCAGGCCGCGGCCCTCATGAGCGAGGTCGTCACCGACCTCACTTTGAACAGCGACCGCGCCCGGGCCGCGCTCGCCGACGGCGCCTGTTACGCGAGCGATCTTGCCGAGCGCCTGTGTCTCGGTCTTGGTCTCGATTTCCGCAGCGCCCACGGCCTCGTCGCCAGGCTGATCGGTCGGCTCGAGGCCGAGGGGCGGACACTCGCCAGTCTCACCGATGATGAATTGCAGAAGGCTTGCGCCGAGGAGGGCAGGGACCTGCCGGCGGTGCCCGACTGGCTGCGCGCCTCCGCGCTCGACCCCGAGATCTGCCTCAAGGCGCGGAGTGATGTCGGCGGCGCCGCCCCGGAAGCGACAGGGCGCCAGCTTCGCGAACTCGCCGACCTGTTGCTGCCGCACCAATTGTGGCTCGAAGCCTCGCAGCACCGCCACGTGGCGACCGAGAACCATCTGCTCACCGAAGCCCGAGCGTTCGCGGAGGGCGCGCCATGACCGGCTGGTCGTTCGGCTCGCGCGTCTACGGCAGCGCCTGGTCGACGCCGGCGCTCCGGGCGCTGTTCGACGATGAGCCGCGCACCCGCCGCTGGCTCGATCTATTGGCAACGCTCGCGGAGGTGCAGGGCGAATTCGGCGTGATCCCGAAAGAGAGCGCCACAGCCGTCGCCGCAGCGTGCCGCAATGTGGTGTTGGACGATGCCTTCTTCGCCGAGTTCGAGGCGGGCTACCGCGCGACCGGACACTCGACGGCGGGGCTGATCGAGGCCATGCACCGGCGTTATCCGGTGGTGGCCGGCGAGTGGTTCTATTTCGGTGCCACGGTGCAGGACATCACCGACAGCTGGCTGATGCTGGCGCTCGAGGACGCGCGCGCGTTCTTGCTTGCCGATCTCGACCGCGCCATCGCCGCCGCGGCGCGACTTTGCCGCAAGCATCGCGACACCTTGATGCTTGGCCGCACCCATGGCCAGCAAGGGCTGCCGATCACCTTCGGCTTCAAGGTCGCGGGCTGGCTCGTTGAGCTCCGCCGGCACCGGCAGCGTTTCACCGAGATTGCCGCGCGCATGGGTGTCGGCCAGCTCTGCGGCGGGGTGGGCAGCCTGTCTTCGCTCGGGCCCCGCGGCCTTGAGCTGCAAGCGGCGTTCTGCGCCAGGATCGGCTTGCGCCAACCCGCCATGTCCTGGACCGCGAGCCGCGACGTGATCGTCGAATGGGCGCAGATGCTCGTGCTGGCCACGGGCACCGCCGACCGCATCGGTCACGAGGTCTATTCGCTCCAGCGCGACGAGATCGGCGAGCTTGGCGAAGGGGCGAGCAGCGCTCAGATCGGCAGCATCACCATGCCGCACAAGCGCAACCCGGAGATCTCCGAGCATGTTGGCACGCTCTCTCGCGTGGTCCGCGCCAACGCCGCGGCACTCGCCGAGAGCCTGCCTCATGATCACGAACGCGACGGCCGCTCCTGGAAGGTCGAGTGGCACGCGGTGCCGGAGCTCACCATGGCCGCCGGCAAGGCGCTCAATCTGCTCGCCACCTTGCTGGAGAATCTCGACGTCGATGTGGAGCGGATGCGCTGCAATCTCGAGGCGAGCGAGGGCCGCGTCTGTTCGGAGGCGGTCATGCTCGCTCTCGCACGGAAGCTCGGCAAGCAGTCTGCGCATCAGATCATGCATCGCGCCGCTCAAGAGGCGGCCGCGCGCGGGGAGCCGTTCGCTGAGGCGATCAGGGTGGATGCCGATATCGCCGCGCGCCTGTCGCCGCAGGAGATCGGCGATCTGCTCGATCCATCACGGCAAACCGGCCAGTGCCAATTACTTGTCGACCGTGTGTTGGCAAGCGAGGAGTGACCATGCGCGGACAGCTCGATTGGCAGCCGCGAACAGAGGAGCCGGCGCGGTTTCCGCTCAATCCGGCGCCGACGCCACTGTTGCCGGCGGCCGCTCTGAGGGAAGCGCTTGGCGGCCCTGAGCTGTGGATCAAGCGCGACGACCTGATCCCCTTCGGCCTCGGCGGCAACAAGGTGCGAGGTCTCGAGTTGATCCTTGCCGATGCCATCGAGGAAGGCGCCGACACGCTGGTCACCGGCGCCGGGCCGCTCTCCAACCATGTTCGGGCGACGGCGGCAGCGGCGGCCCATACCGGGCTCCGCATGGTCGCCGTCTATTGGGGCAGCCCGCCACGCCACCTCGAGGGCAATCATTATCTCTCCGCGCTGCTCGGCGCCGAGATCCGCTTCACTAACGATGCCGACCGCAGCTCGGTCGATGTGGCGATCGAGCTGGAAGGGGCGCGCATCCGCGCCGCCGGCGGCCGCCCTTATCTGATCCCGCGCGGCGGCGCCTGCCCTTTGGGCGTGATTGGGCACGTCCACGCCGTCGCGGAGACGCTCGCGCAATGCCGCCAGAGCGGCATCGCGCCGGATTGCGTGGTGATGGCCGTGGGGTCCGGCGCCACCTTGGCCGGTTGGCTGTTGGGCTCCCGGCTCTACGGCGCTTCCTGGCGTGTGGAGGGGATCACCGTCAGCCGCCCGGCCGTCGAGGTGCGCGCGCAGGTCCGTCGCCTCGCGGGGGCGGCCGCCGAGCGCTTGGCCTCCCAGTTTCAAATCGATGACGACGAACTGATTGTCCATGACGGCTTCATCGGCGCTGGCTACGGCATTCCGTCTGCGGCAGGCGATGCGGCGCTCGCGCTCGCGGCGCGCTGTGAGGGACTCGTGCTCGATCCGACCTATACCGCGAAGGCGCTCGCCGGTTACCACGCGCTCCTCGACGCCGACCGCTTCAAGGGCTGCGATACCGTGCTCTTCATGCATAGCGGCGGCTTGCCGAGCGTCTTCGTGCAACGCGAGGGCGAGACATGACTGCCTGGCCGCAAGCCTTGTTCGCTCCACGACGCGTGGCGCTCGTTGGCGCGTCGGCGACGCCCGGCAAGCTTGGGCATCTCGTCATGCAAAATCTGATCGCGACCGATGCGGCGTTTCAAGGCGAGGTGGTTGCGGTTCATCCAAAACGAGGAGAAGTGCTCGGCCGACCTGCCTATGCGAACCTCTCAAGCGTGCCCGGGGGTGTTGATCTCGCGATCGTCGCGGCGCCCCCGGGCGAGGTCCCGGGGATCATCGAGGATTGCGCCGCCGCCCGCGTGCCGGTCGCGGTGATCATCAGCGGCGGCTTCGCCGAGACCGGCGAAGCGGGTTTGGCATTGGAACGGCGGGCGCTCGCTGCGGCGCGTGCCGGCGGCGTCCGGTTGATCGGCCCGAATTGCTTCGGCGTGGTCAGCACGAGCGCCGGCCTCAACGCCTCGCTCGGCCTTGGGCTCCCGGCCCGCGGCGGCATCGCCCTCTTCACCCAGAGCGGCGCCTATGGCATGGCGGCCTTCTCCCGCTCGCAGGAGGAGCTGATCGGCTTCTCCAGAGTGGTCGCCTGCGGCAACAAGGCCGACCTCGACGAGACCGATCTCTTGCGCGCCTTCGCCAGCGACCCCGAGACCAGGGTGATCGCCATGCTGCTCGAATCGATCGATGACGGCCGCGGCTTCTTTGACGCTGCCCGCGAAATCGCGGGCGAGAAGCCGATCGTGGTCCTGAAGACGGGGCGGAGCGTTGCCGGCCGCCGTGCCGCCGCAAGTCACACCGCGGCCCTGGCCACCGACACCGCCGTCACCTTGGCTGCGCTCCGCCAGGCGGGAGTCCATGTCGTCGATGACGGGTTGACGCTGCTCGATCTCGCTGCCGCTCTCGACCGCCAGCCGCCGCTGAGAGGCCGCCGCGTTGCCATCGTCACCAATTCCGGAGGAACCGGCGTCGAGCTCGCCGATCTGTTGGACTCCCGCGGGCTCGAAGTCCCAAGCCTCTCCGAAGCGCTGCAATCGGCTATCGCGACAAAGCTTCCCGCGCACGGGTCTGCTGCCAACCCCATCGACGTCACCACCGACTGGCCGCGCTTTCCCGAGATGTATGGCGCGAGCCTCGCAGCACTCCTCGCCAGCGATGAGATCGACGCCGTCGTCCTAGTCCTGCTCCAGCGCTCGGCCTTGATGAGCGAGGTCACCGACCGGGTCATCGCCGAAGTGAGCGCGGCAAGGGCCGACGGCTCGAACAAGCCGGTCCATGTCTGTTGGGTTGCGCCCGTGGCGGCGACGGCAAATCGGAAGCGGCTGCTTGCCGCCGGCATCCCCTGTCACCCCTGGCCCGCGCGCGCCGCGGAGCTGTTGGCGTTGACCGCGAGCAAACGCGCCGCAAGCGACATCGCGCTCACTCCTCCGACCGCCGCGGCGCCGCGCGCGCTGGCCAATGGCTGGCTGCCGTCGCCGCTTGCCTTCGAGCTTCTGAGCGAGGCTGGCCTGCCGGTCACGTCGTGGCGGCTCGTTCATTCACGCCGGGAGGCGGTTGCCGCCGCCGACGATCTCGGCATGCCTGTGGTGCTCAAGGCGGAGCAACCGGGCCTGACCCACAAATCGGAGCGTGGTGGTGTGTGTCTCGGCCTCGCCACCCATGCCGCCGTCGCCGCGGCCTATGACGACGTCTCTACCCGTCTCGGCTCGGCGACGGCACTGTTGCAGCGGCAGGTAGCGCCTGGGATCGAGCTCGTGCTCGGAGCCCGCCACGACCCCAATTTCGGACCCGTGGTCATGGCCGGTCTGGGCGGCATCTGGGTCGAGGCCCTCGGCGACGTCGCCCTGCGCCTCGCGCCCGTGGATGAAACCGAGGCGCTGCGCATGCTCGATGAATTGAAGGGCCGTGCCCTCTTGACCGGCGCCCGCGGCCAGGCCGGCATCGACCTTTCTGCCTTCGCCAGCCTGATCGCGGCGTTCTCGAAGTGGGTTGCCGGCGTTCCCTGGCTGGAAGAGCTCGACCTCAACCCAGTCATCGCCACTCCCGACGGCTTCGTCGTGGTCGATGCCCGCATGCGGGCCTCGAGCACGCCGTCGGCGGCGGCCGCCTCCAATACCAAGCACTGAACCTGAAGGGATTATCCGTTATGACGACAGTTGTTGCCGACATCGCCAAGAAGCCGAAACAGACGCCGGAGCAAGCCGAGGCCGAGATCGGGGCCATGGTCGCGCGGGCGCGCGCCGCGCAGCGGGCGATCGAAGGCTACAGCCAGGCGGAGGCCGATGCCTTGGTGACGGCTGTCGGCTGGCACGTGTTCAAGAACCGCGAGGCCTTGGCGCGCCTCGCCGTCGATGAGGGCGGGTTCGGCCGCTATCAGGACAAGGTGGCGAAGTTCGAAAACCGCGTCATGGGCACGCTCGCCGACATGGCCGGCATCAAGACCTGTGGCGTGGTGGAGGAAATTCCCGAGAAAGGGCTGGTGAAGATCGCGAAGCCGGTCGGCGTGGTCGCGGCGCTGATCCCGACCACCGGACCCGATGCGACACCGCCGGTGAAGGCCCTCGGCGCTCTCAAAGCCCGCAACGCCATCATCGTCTCTCCGCATCCCCGGACCAAGCTGACATCGATCGCCGTGGTCGAAGCCATGCGCGAAGGGTGCCGCGAGGTCGGCGCCCCGGAGGACCTGATCCAGGTCATCACCCAGCCGTCGCTCGCCAAGACCGAGGCCTTGATGCGCCTCGCCGACCTGGTCGTGGCGACGGGTGGCGCAGGCATGGTCAAGGCGGCGTACAGCTCGGGGACGCCGGCCTATGGCGTCGGCGTCGGTAATTCCGTCCACGTCGTCGACGAAACCGCCGACCTCGACGACGCCGCGCTTATGATCGCCAGGGCCAAGACCTTCGACTACGCCACCAGCTGCCTCGCCGATAATTCCGTGGTCGCGGCGTCGGACATCTACGCGCCGCTGCTGCAAAAGCTGATCGACGCCGGCGGCTGTCTCTGCACCCCGGAACAGAAACAGCAGCTCGCGCGGGCGATGTGGCCCGAAGGTGGTCATATCCCGACGATCGACGTCGTCGCCAAACCCGCTTCGCGCATCGCCGAGCTTGCCGGCTTCGACCTTCCTGACGATCGCACCTTCCTGATCGTGGAAGAGGACGGCGTCGGCCATGACCATCCCTTCTCCGGCGAGAAGCTCTCGGTGGTACTCGCGCTCTATCGCTATTCCGGCGGCATCGACGCCGCCATCGATCTGGTCAACCGCATCACCGGCTATCAGGGTCTCGGCCATACCTGCGGCATCCACACCACGAGCGACGCCAATGTCGAGGCGCTGGCCATGGGCACCAAGACCGCGCGGGTCATGGTCAACCAGAACCTCAACGAAGGGGCGGGGAGTCCGCGTAACGGCATGCCTTATACGCTGTCGCTCGCTTGCGGTAGCTGGGGCGGCAACATCACCACGGAGAATGTCAGCGCCCGCCATTTCGTCAATCTGACTTGGGTGTCGCGGCCGCTTCAGCCGAGGGTCATCACGCCCGAGGCGATCTTCGCGGCGCATTGGGTGAAATACGGCAACGCTTGAGCGAGCCACATGAACCGGGTCTTGATCGTAGGAGGTGTTGCCGCGGGGATGAAAGCCGCCGCGACCGCCAAGCGCCGGCGGCCGGACCTCGACATCGTCGTCCTCCAGGACGAACCCGAGGTGTCTTATTCGGCCTGCGGTCTTCCCTACTGGCTCGGTGATCCCGGAGGCATCTTGCGCGGCGCCCTCATCGCCCGCAGCGTCGAGCGCTTTCGTACCGACGGCATCGATCTTCGCGTTAGACAAAGAGTAGAGGAGGTCGATCTCGGCGCGCGCCGTGTCCGGGTGAAATCCGTCGAGAAGGGCAAGGCCACCAAGGAGTCCTTCGACGAGATCCTGTTTGCCACCGGAGCGCAGGCGATTCTGCCTCAGATTCCCGTGGTGGGGGGCGCGCCGCCGGTCGTGCCGTTGCGGTCGATCGGCGACGCCGATCGGCTCGCGGGCATGCTTCGCCACAGTGGCCAGGTGGTCATCATCGGCGGCGGCTATATTGGCCTCGAGATGGCCGAGGCCGCTTGGCTCAGGGGCATGGCGGTGACCCTGGTCGAGGGGATGCCGCGGCTGCTGCCGGGTTTTGATCCGCGGATCGGCGAGGCGGCGCGGCATGAGCTGGCAAAGCATGCCGTCCAGATTGTTTGCGGCGTCTCGGCGACCCAGATCGTCAAGGGCGGCGTCGAGCTCGGCGACGGCCGCCGTGTCGATGCCGATTTGGTGTTGATGGCGGTCGGCGTGCGCCCGCGCGTGGAGCTCGCCGCGGCCGCCGGCGTCAAAATCGGTGCGACCGGTGCCATTGCCGTCAACGCCGAGATGCGCACCAGCGCGCCGGGCGCCTACGCTGCCGGCGATTGTGCTGAGACCCGTCACATCGTCTCGCAGAAAATGGTCTGGTGCCCGCTTGGCGACATTGCCAACCGTCAGGGACGGGTCGCCGGCATCAACCTCGCCGGGGGCCAGGCCACGTTTCCCGGCATTCTCGGCACCGCCATCTTCAAGGTCTTCAATCTTGCCGTGGCGCGCACCGGCTTGACGCGGGATCAGGCGCGCGACAGCGGCTTCGACCCGATCGCGGTTCACGCCAAGGTGCCGAGCCGGGCGCGGTACATGCCGCAATCGCGATTGATCGAGGTCATGCTTGTCGTCGACGGGCCAAGCGGACGCCTGCTCGGCGCCGAGGCAGTGGGCGCGGACCAGGTCGACAAATATATCGACACTGTCGCCACCGCGATTTGGGGGAAGCTCGCCGCCGAAGACCTCGCGGATCTCGATCTCGCCTATGCTCCGCCTTATTCGCCGGTATTCGCCCCGGCGCAGGTCATTGGCGAACTGGCGCGCAAGGAGAGCGACAATGAGGCGAGCGCCGCGGCCTGACATCGAAACACAGGGCTGAACCGGCCTGACCGAAGGCCGAGGCTCATTGCCGGACCTGGCGCTCCTTCAACCAACTCCGTTTCCGCTGGAATCCCAGGATATTGCCGGTTCGCGCCTCAGGGAGCGCGGCGGTGAGGCGGCTCCTGATCGAGTTGCCTGCCGCATGAATGGATATGTATTTACATCTATGTTGATGAGTGGTAAGGCTTGAATTGACCAATAACGAGTAAATTCGTACAATTATCTTTGGTTCGTGCGCTGGAAAGATTTGGGAAGATTTGGGCGGACCGACCATTGATTTGAGGAGGAGACCAGGGGGTCACCCCTTGGGAACGTTCGGTAGGCCGGCAGGATCTCCGGTCGGCGATTCTAAGGAGGAAAAAACATATGACTGCTTATGCGAATGAACGCCCGGCGCGTATCGCGCAGGCGTCGATGAATAAAACATGGGCACAGATCGCAGCGATCGGCTGCGGCTTCCTGCTCGTGCTGTACGCCGCGGTTCGCGTCTATCAAGGCATCGCGGGATGGAAATACGGCCTCGATTCCACGTTGCCTGAATTCCAGACCTACTGGATGAGGCTGCTTTGGACCCAGCTTGTGCTCCTGCCGATCATCGGCATCGGCTGGCTTTCCTACCTCTGGTTCACCCGTGACAGAGACTTGGAAGACCTGAGCCCTCAAGTTGAGATCGTCCGCTACTTCAAGCTTCTCGGGCTGCTTCTCGTCTACGTGTTCGCCGTCTATTGGGGTGCGAGCTATTTCGCCGAGCAGGATGGCTCGTGGCATCAGACAGTGCTCCGCGATACGAGCTTCACGCCGAGCCACATCGCCATCTTCTATCTCAGCTTCCCGGTCTACATCATCTGCGGATCGGCGGCCCTGATGTATGCCACGACGCGTCTGCCGAAATTCGCAAGGCGCGTCTCCATTCCCTTCATGCTGGCAGTGTTCGGACCGTTCTTCATCCTTCCGAACGTTGGCCTGAATGAATGGGGCCATGCCTTCTGGTTCATGGAGGAGTGGTTTACCGCGCCTCTTCACTGGGGCTTCGTCGCGCTCGGTTGGACCGGACTGGCGCTGTTCGGTCTCGCCCTTCAGATCGGCCTTCGCCTCAACGAGCTGATCAACGAGATTTGGGGCGAGCACGCTCTGGACGGTGTCGCGCATTAAGCGCCCACCAAAAGGAAGGGGCGTCGGCTGAGCTGTGACCTCCCGGATCGACGAGGCCGGCGCCCCATTTCCCAAACACCAAATGGAACGGGCTCAACCATGAGCCGGTCCGCATAATGAACAAGATTGAGGGGAGCGAAATGACCACCACGATGGAATATCGGGAGACCCGTGGAGAAAGCGGCGCGGCTGTCAGAGACGCGCAAGTGCCTCCGAAAGTCGCGGCGGCGCGGGCATCCAGGGCCTTTGATTTGGTGATCGCGGTGATCGCGTTCTTCACGATCGCCGGCACGTTTCATCTGCACTTCATGCTGCTGGCCGGTGACTGGGACTTCTGGGTCGATTGGAAAGACCGGCAGTTCTGGGCCACCCTGACCCCCATCGTGGCCATCATGTTCCCGGCCGCGGCTCAAGCCTATCTTTGGGAAAAGTTTCGCCTGCCGATCGGCGCCACGCTTTGCATCCTGGCGCTGATGTTCGGCCAGTGGGTTGACCGCATCCTCGGCTTCCACATGTGGGCGGGGTTGCCCTACAGCCTGATCTTCCCGACGCTCCTTCTGCCCGGCGCGCTGTTCATGGACTCGGTGCTGTTGCTGAGCCGCAATTTTCTCGCGACCGCCATCATCGGGGCTTGGGGCTTCGGGCTACTGTTCTATCCCGGCAACTGGCCGATGATCGCGGCGTATCACATCCCCGTCGAGCATATGGGCCAGGTGCAGTCCACCGCGGACATGGTCGGCTACGTCTTCACCCGTTCCTCCACCCCCGAATATCTCCGCTTCATCGAGCGGGGAACGCTGAGAACCTTTGGCGGGCATTCCGCGTGGATCTCCGCCTTCTTCTCAGCCTTCGTCTGCATGATCATGTATCTGGTGTGGTGGTACATCGGCTTGTTCTTTGCCAAGACCAACTGGGTCGAGAGCCCGATCGCAACCTATCTGGGTATGAAGCCTAAGGCGAACGAGACCGACTAACCCGGCGCACAGGCGAACAAGGCAGCAACTGGCATGCACCACAATCCTCGGGAGGGAACGGTTATGCTCCTCGTCATTCGGTCGGCCCTGGCACGGCGTCTTCTGCTCTGGGCCAATCTCTTCATCCTCGTCTGCGCAGTCTCTGTTGTTGGCGCGGTCTCCGCTTTCGCTCATGGCGAACGCAATCAGGAACCATTCCTGCGGATGCGCACCTTGGAGTGGTACGACGTCAAATGGTCAACGGATAAGATGGACGTGAACGACGATCTCGTCGTCACGGGGAAGTTCCGGGTGTTCGGCGACTGGCCGCAGAATCTTGCGGATCCGACGCTTGCGTTCCTGTCGACCGGCGGTCCCGGGTCGGTGATGGTGAAGAAGGAGTCTTACATCAACGAGGTTGCGGCTCAAAACTCTACGGGTCTGCAGAAGGGCCGCGACTATAGCTTCAAGCTTATTCTCCAGGCGCGCATACCCGGCCGCTGGCATATCCATCCGACCGTCTTGGTCCACCAGGCCGGCCCGATCGTGGGGCCTGGCAAGTGGGTCGATGTCGCCGGCGCCGCCGCGGATTTTGTTTATCCGATCAAGACCCTCGATGGCCGGACGATCCCGGATCTCTCCACTTGGGGCGTTCGTACCGTCGTCATTTGGCAGGGACTTTGGGCCGCTATCGGCCTGTTCTGGCTACTGTGGTGGATGCGCCGTCCGATGCTCATCCCGCGCTTCCGCGAGGTGGCATCCGGCCACGCCGGCCGTCTGATCACGCGCGCGGACATGTTCGTCGCCGCGGCCATCCTCGTCGGCACGGTCACGATCGTCGTCGCTGGGGTGAGTTGGGCCGATACCGAATACCCGCGCAGCATTCCCCTTCAGGCGGGCAAGATGCAAACGGACCCTCTTCCGCTGCCGGATAGCGAGGTTGTCGTGAAAGTCTTGCGGGCGACCTATGACGTGCCCGGCCGGTCGATGAAGATGACATTGCTGGTAAAGAACGAGACGCCGGACGTGCTTGAGATCGGCGAGTTCACCAGCGCCAACGTTCGTTTCGTCAATGAGAAGTCGGAAACTGCGCTTCGCAACGTCGACAAGGACTATCCGTCGGAACTGGTCAATCACGGTCTGGTGGTGAAGGACGACCAGCCAATTCAGCCCGGCGAAACCCGGGAGATCGTCATCGAGGCCACGGATGCTGCGTGGGAAGTCGAGCGTCTCACCAGTCTTCTCAACGATCCCGACAATCGGTTTGGAGCTCTCATCTTCTTCTACACGCCGGAGGGCGTCCGCCGCATCGCCGAGATTTCGGGCCCAATCATTCCGAACTTTCTCGGGACGTCGTGAGGGAGGAAGCCATTAGGTCCGTCGTCGCCGTCGGCCTCGCCGCTTGTGCGCTGATTGCCTCGGGGTGGTTTTCCCCGCAGGCATCGGCGCATGGCGGGCTGAGCATCGAGAAGGACAAGTGTGTGTTGCGCGTCGGGACGCACATCATCCACTTCACCGGCTATCAGCCTCAGGAAACCGACACGCAGGAGTTTTGCGAGGACATCCCGAAGACCGGGAAGACAGTGGTTGCCTTGGACTATGTCGACCCGGCGATGCGCAACCTTCCGGTCGAAGTAAAGATCCTGCGGGTTGTCGACAAATGGAAGGCTGATGACGAGCAGCCCGTAGAATTCAGCCTACCGCCGGCGTCCTATTCGACCGGCACCATTCACTTCGAGCACGACTTTGCGGAGGCCGGCCGATATGTGGGTCTGGTGACGGCGAAGGAGGGGGGCGCCGATCAAGTCGGACGGTTCCCGTTCGCGGTCGGCACCGCTTGGCCGCCGTTGCTGCGAATTGGCTGGAAGGTGCTCGTAGTGATGATTCTCGGTGTTGGACTGGCGGTGTTGTTGATACAGCGCCAGGCGGCGTCCGCCGATCGCGCTCGACGGAGGCGGGTGTGAGGTTGCCACCCTCGCCCAAACGGCCCTTCCGGCAATCTTGACGGTCTCCGGATTGATCGCTGCCGATTTGGCCGAATCACGTAACGAGGGGCATGGCGAGGCTCGTGCTGGCTTCGCCGGGGTCCTCTCCAAGCCCAAAATTGGGGACAGCGAGCGGGCGAAAAGGATGCGTCTCAGCATCCCAAGTATTCTTGGCGGAGGATGGGAGAAGGCCGATGAAACTTCGAAATATTGGCGAACTCACCTATGCGATCATGCCAGGACTTATAAACGATTTGATCGGACGGCAGCCCTGGCTGCAGGTTTGTATAGGTGCGACACATTTCTTATATGTGGGGGAGCGATTTTTGGATAAGTAACGACTGCGAGCGAGGCCTGCCGCAGGCGGTCGGCGACCATGGAGAAGAGTGCCAATACCTATGACCAAATTGAAACCACTTCTGACGCTTGACGAGGCATCGACCTATCTCGCGGTGAGCAAGACCACGCTCCGTCGCTGGACGAACGAGGGCAGGCTCGCGTGCCATCGCGTGGGGCCACGCAACGAGCGCCGCTTCGATGCTGACGTGCTTGATATGTTCGTGGCGAGCGGCGTATCCGAGACGTCGGAGCTCAGGGCACCGACCATCAGCGGCTTGAGCAGCGGCGCCAAGGAAGCCGACTCCGACCTCACCTCACGGCATATCTGTCTGTTCGTCGGCCGCCATGCCGAGCGCTGGGAAGCGTTCCGTCCGTTCTTCTTGAATCACTTCTACGCCGGCAAGCCGACCATCTACATCCATACGGCAAGCACGCGCGAAGAGCTCATGGATCGCATCCGCGACGAGGGATTGGATCCTCACGAGCTTAAGCATCGCGGGCTGCTGACCTTGATTCCGGCGAGCGACGCCTATCTGAAGAACACGGCGTTCACGCCCGAGTTCATGGTCGCCTTCATGCGCCTGCAGATCATTCGCAAGCGCGCCGAGAACCAAGCCTCGCATCTTATCACCGGCGAGATGGATTGGTTCTTCACCGAGACGCCAGGCGTCGAGACGATGCACGACTATGAGGCGGCTCTGAACGATCTCCTGATCGAGCACCCGCAGACGACGATCGTGTGCCAGTACGATTTGTCCAAGTTCAGCGGCATCGATGTGATGAAGGCGTGCTGCTCACATCCCGGCGTGGTGTACCGCAAGCGGCTGCATCAGGGCTATTACAGCGCGAGCGACCGTTAGGCGGTTGCGGGCGCGAGCGGCGCGGAGCGCCTGGGAGGCAACCCTCTAGCGCTTGAGGCTTGCAATCAATTGCCCGACGGCAGGCGCAATCTGGCTCGCGTCGTCGATGGCCCAGGCGACAAAGCTCGCGCCTTCGAGCGTGCTGAGAATGAGCATCGCCGTGGTGCCGGGGTCGACGTCCGCGCCCAGCTCTTTGGTAGCGACGCCGGCACGGATCACCTCTTCCACCCAGTCGAGATGCAGCCTGAAGAAGCGGTGGACTCGCTCTTGGATCGATTGAGGCAACACCGCCATCTCTGCTGAGAGAGCGCCGCACAAGGGCAGCATGCCGTCGATCATGCTCGTGACGAAGAAGTGGGCGTAACGTTCCAGCCTGACTTCGGCTTTCGACTCTTGAGCCAGGATCTCCTTCAGGGCCTCCTCGAACCTGACGAGGTAATTGTCGATCAGGACGCCGCCGAGGTCCTCCTTGGTGGCAAAGTGATGGTGGATGCTCGCCTTGCGAATGCCGACACGCGTTGAGAGGTCGGCATAGCTGAAGGCGGCGTAGCCGCGCGTGCGCAACAGCGCCTCGGCCTCGGCCAGCAGCAAGTCTTTCGTCAGCGTCATTTCGCTCGTCTACCTACTACTTGGTAGCGTGTCAACGGCGAAGGTCTCGGGCAGGCGCAGGGCCGCCCGCTGCGGCCCGCGCCCCCGATTGAAAAGTGCATGACCTAATCGGTCGGGAGCATCAAATGCTCGTAGGGCGTCCCCGGCCACATCACATAAGGCGCGGTCTCGTCCGGCTTCGCCCCGTTGGGAAGGCCCTGGGCGAGACCCTTGACGCCGCCGACGATCATGATGTGGGGACCGGTCTTGACCCAATTGTTGTCGGGGGTCTCCGCCTTGGCGAAGGGATCGGTATTGCTGACCCCGGCATCACCCTTGAGCATGTAGATCAAGCCGACCTTCTCCGGCGGCGCCGACTTGCTCATCAGGGCATGCACCCAGTCAAGCGCCACGTCGTCAACGCACATCGGCACCCCGCCATTGACCATGCAGGTCCAGCCATTGTTGCCCTTCCGGAGGACCGTCATGTCGGCCATGTTCATGAGCGTGGCGTCTTTAATTAGACTATCCGGCGCAGCGCCCTTCAAGCTTGCCATAAGATCCTCGGTGCTCATGGCTGCATCATCCGCCCTCGCTTCAGGTACAGCGAAGAGCATAAGGGCAAACATCAGCAAATAAAGAGCGGATTGCATGGGGCATTCCTCCTAGGAGTTGATCGATCTTGATTGAATTATAGGCCTGAAAGGCGGTTATAGTGTAGTCACCCCCACCGCCGTATTGGCCTTTTGGCCTAGAACATCTTGCGAATATTGGCTCCGCATCCGCGCAACCTCATCGGGCCGCAGCCCTGGCCGGGCCCGGTCCGCCTCCGTCGGGCACCGCGGCGACCGTGGCCGCGGCGGTGCTGGCTACGACCCGCTCGGCTGGGATTTGCCGGTGAACAGCGTGCCGTCGGTGTCGGTGATGGCGACCTCGAGTTCGTTGTCGGTGCCGCGGCCGAAGGTGAAGCGGAAATTCGGGTTGGTGGAGATCGAGAAGGTGGTGTCCATGGTGAACACGAGCTCGCCGTCACGCTTCACCACCACCTCCTTGACGAACCGCGCCGGGATGTAGGCTCCGGTATTGATGTCGAGCTGCATGCCGTTCGCGTTCGGGTGCTTGATCATCACCAGGCCCTCGAACAGGGGCGTCGACGACAACGCCGGCGGGAAGGTCTTCACGATGGTCTTGCCGAGACCAACCGTGTCGGCGTCGGGGTCCTTGGCCTGCATCGCAGCACAGCCGCCCGCGGCCTGCACGAACTTGGTCGCCATGTGCAAGGTGCCGTCCTCGGTCTCGAGGATGGCGCGGACGTGAGAGAAATTGTCGACGCGAACGCGCGTCGCGAACGAGCGCTCGCCGCCCATGCCGGCGGCAGGGCCGAAGCGCACCTTGGCCACCACCGGGTTCGGGTTCTTGTCGATGATCAGGGTCAGCGATTTGAGCTTGGCCTTGACGCTCGGCGGCACCCGTACCGTGAGCGGCACCACCGCGGCGTCCTCGGCCGTGACCGGGGCATCGAGGGTGACGAAGCCATCCTCGGCCTTGATGTCGCGGTCGCCGAAATTGGTCGCTCTCAGCGTCGGCCACACATCCTCATCGGCTTTGGCCAACGGCGCGCCGCACACAAGGAGCGTTGCGGCAAGCGCCGCCGCAGCGGACGCAGACATAAGGCGATCAACAATGCCGGACATGGCGTCTTCCTCCCAAATTTATTCCCATTCCAGTTCGGCGAAGGCCGCGGTGACGTTTCTCACGTGATACTCATCGAACAGCTTCCAGGAATCGCGCGCCTCGAAGCCCGCGGTCTTGGTCGCGTCCTCGATGGTTTTGCCGTCCTTGATCATTTCGCGGACATCGGTCGCGATCGTGGCGAGATAGTTCTCCTCCGGGTCGAAGGCTTGCGGCAGCTCCATGGCATGGGGCCCATGGCCGGGGACCACGCGAGCGACCTTCCGTTGTTTCAGATTGTCGATCACCGCGAGCCAGCCCTCGATGGATCCGTCGAGAGTCGGGATGTGGCCCGAGAACAAGAGGTCGCCGAGGAACATCGTATTGGTGGCGCTGTCGGTGATGATGAGGTCGTTGTCGGTATGAGCCGTCGGCTGCGTCTCGAGCAGGAGGGTTCGGCCGCCGAGATCGAGCGTCAGCTTGTCGTCGACGGCGACGGTGGGAAGCACGATCTCGATGCCTTTGAACGCCTCCGGCCCGAGCATCTTCTTATTTATCATGAGGTAGCGCTCGGCGCGGGCGCGCAGGCCGCGCTCGAGCTTGCGGTTGGCGACGAATTCGGGGTTGTCCTGCTTGAACGCGGCATTGCCGAACACATGGTCCGGATGCATGTGGGTATTGATGACGTAGCGGATCGGCTTGTCGGTGACGGCGCGCACCGCGTTCCGCAATTGCTCGCCGACTTCCTCGCTGCCGAGCGTGTCGATCACGGCGACCGCGTCGTTGCCGACAATGAAACCGGCATTGGCCATGTCGCCGCGGTTCTCGGGCGATTGCATCTCGTAGCGGCCCTGATGCACGAAGACGCCGGGCGCGATCTCGGTGACCTCGAGGGCGTCGGCTGCGGGCGCCGCGGCGAAGCCTGGGATCGGCCTTAGGAACGGCACCGATGCCAGCGCAACCGACATCCGGAGCAGGCCCCGGCGCGACAGCGGCGGTCCGCCACAATGCGAGCAAATGTCGAGCTTTTTCGGCATCATCGGGCGTATCTACCTACTACTTGGTAGCCATGTCAATGACACATCACCGTGAGGCGCGCTGCTCGCCAAGCCGCGAAGGTCACCGGTGTTTGCGGCGAGTACGGGACCCGTCTCGGAGACGCCGGCATGCATGTGTCCGGGCGGTTCCGTCTGGCCGAGCACCCCAACCACCCCAATGACGAGAAGCCCGAGCGTGAGTTCCGCCGCAATCGACCACCAAAGTGCTTGGGAGGCGCCGGCGCCCGCCGCCGCGAGGCGCGGGGTCAATCGGAAGCGGTTCAAGGCGGCAAAGCCTAGCATGAGGAGAAACAGCGCGACCTTGATCAGGAGGAGGTCACCGTAGTCGGTTCCGATCAGGTCGCGGAAACTATTGGTCATGAACCAGGTGTTAACGAGACCGGTTAAGACCAACAGCGCGACGCTCCAGGCCGCGAGCGTCGCGAAGCGCCGCACGATGCCGTAGCGCTCGAGCGGCGTGAGCGGCAGACCTGGTCGGAGGAGGATGAGCAAGGGGATAAGACCGCCGACCCAGATTGCCGCCGCGGCGAGGTGGACAGCATCGGCCGCAAGATGGGTGTCGCCGCCAGCGCCCATGCCGCTGGCGGCGTGGCCGCACCAGGCGAGGCTCACGACGAGAGCGAGGCCGAGCAGCGCGCCGAGCCAATCCGAACTCTGGCATCGCGGCAGCGGCCGCCGAAAACGGGAGCCGCAGAGCCCGATTAGCAGCACGGCGATGAGGAAACGCAGCACCGAGACGTGGCCGAACTGGGTATCGGCGAGCACAGACCACATCGTCACCTGGCTCTCATCGTCGGCGAAGGCAATTTGCTCGAGCTGCGACCGGAACAGGCAGAGCCAGAGCGCCCCTGAGAGGATCGCCGCGAGCAGCGCGGCAATCAGGGTGCCGTCAATCTCCCTCGCCACGGATCTCGGGCTTTCCTCTGGCACCCGTCCGCCGCCCGCCACGCTGACGACGAACATCGCGCCGCCTCCGGCGACGATGCTGGAGCCAAACTGGACCGTCCTCGCGGCAACGAGCCAATCAACCATGGGATCGAGGCGTGGGGCTGAGCGCTCGCATCAGCCCCCAACCCTGAAGCTGAAGCTCCCTTGTGTGGTGTGGGTGTCGACGGAAAGGGCGTGCCACGTCACGCGATAAGTGCCGGGCGCCAACCCCTTCAGGCGAATGCGCATGACATTGCCGCTGACGCTCTTGCCCTGATCGACGCGCGCGCCCGAGGCGCTCCGCACTTCGGCGCCGCTGAACTTGGGCTCGAGCTGTTGGGTAAAGGTCAGCGTGACCTGGCCAGGCGACCGCGCCACCGTGCTGCCGACCGGGGGGTTGGCGTGGTCGAGCATGGCATGGGCCTGAGCCGCAGAGGCGATAATCAAAGGTAACACAAAGGCGATCAGATTGAACTTGCGCATGGCTCGTGACCCCTATTGGCGCAACGCTGTCTGAAACAGCGGCTTGCCGAGCGAGTTCGGAAAGATGTCGTCGAGATAGAGATGAAGCTGGCCGATAACGCCGACGTTATCGCCGCTGGCGCGATTGATCGGAATGATGGCCTCGGCGCCCAGCTGGAACTTGTCGCCCACATAGAGCAAGCCGGGATTGACGGTGCCGGTGGTGCGTTCCCCGCCGTCGAAATTCGCGACTTCCGACTCTAAATCGAGTTCCACCAGCGGAATGAGGCGGTTGATGAAGCCGGGCAGGCCGAGATCGCGAACCGACGACTTGAGGTAGGGCATGCTGTATTGCAGCGTGCCGCCCCAGACGAGGACCCGCGGATTGGGCGCCTGGCCCGGAAGCCCCGTGTCCTCATCGACCTCGGTGACGGATGACTTGGTCGGGATCGCATAGCCGAGCTGGGCCGTCACCGCGAACGGCTTCAGGAACGCGACCGAGTCCGGCATAAAGCCGAAGCCTTTGCCGTAGAACAGCGTCGGCACCAGAGTGGTGAAGGACTCGGCATCGACGGATTTGCTGCCGGTGCCGCCCCAATCGACGTCGAGGGCGATCGACATCGCCTGCTCGCCCGCGGCGTCCCGCACGAACTGATACTTGAAGCTCGTGCCGAGATTGTCGAAGCCCGAGTGGGTGCCTTCGCCCGGGGTGTCGAGATGGATCCAGGCTTCCTCGAAGGACACACCGAAATTCTCGGTGATCGTCTTCGAATACTCTCCCGAGACGTCCAGCTCCTGCGCCGACGGATCGTCGCCGTTCTTGAAGCCGGCGATCGTCGGCAGCGACAATTCGTCGGCAACGCAAGGATCGTCGATGGCCAAGGTCGCCGGAAAGAACCGATTGCCGATAATGCAATGGGCACTTGCCGAACCCGATACCGCGCAGCCAAGCAAAGCCAGCGCGGCAATTCGGTAAAGCTGTGATCTCTCCATGTGTCCCTCCAATACCGCGATCCGCGCACCGCAAAGCGGGTGCAGACGCGGGGCTAAACGACTGCCGACCAGCAGGGCGTGTCGGCGAGGTGGGGGAGGTTGGAACTAGATGGAGAGGAGAGGGGGACCGCGGCTCTGCGGTGTAACGTCTTCTCCCGGCACGAGATCTTCGTCCGGTGCCTGCGGCAGGGGCGTGCTCTCGGCGACATTGGCGATGACCAGGAACGCCTGGGCCGCCGTGGCGAGATTCAGCGTGCCCAACCCCTTGCAGATCGGGCAATTGGTTCGCGACTTGCCGGGCCCCGACTGGCCTTCCGGCGCTGCCCCATGGTCATGACAGGGTGCGGTAAGGACCTCCGCGGCGGCAAGAAGCGGGGTGATGGCTTGGGAGACGGTGTGCCAGGGGATGAGCACGGCATAAAAAGCCATGCCGATAAGCGCAATCCTGGCGACGCTTCGGCGCCGCCGATGCAATGCCCCCAAGCTAATCATTAACGAGGCTAGCCACGCCCCCGGAGAGAGGTCAACTTGTACCTTGGTCGAACGTAAAACTACTCCCTTCGCCGACCGGGCACGGTAAGATGCCGTCCTTGGGACCTGCCCCCGGTCCGGACGACACCAATTCAAAACCGAACAGCAGCATGTTGCGAACCGCGCCTCTTCGGGGGGCGCCGCCTTCGCTTTGAAAAGGACCGCGCATGAAAATCCTGATGGTACTCACCTCGCACGGAAAGCTCGGCGATACCGGCGAGCCGACCGGGTTCTGGCTCGAGGAACTGGCGGCGCCCTATTACGTGTTCAAGGACGCGGGCGCCGATGTCACCCTGGCGTCGCCGAAGGGCGGTCAACCGCCGCTCGATCCGAAGAGCAACGACCCGGCGTTCCAGACCGACGACACGCGCCGCTTCGAGGCCGATCCCGAGGCCAAGGCGGCGCTCGCCGCAACGTGCAAACTGTCCGAGGTTTCGCCCGGCGACTTCGACGCGGTGTTCTATCCGGGCGGCCATGGTCCGCTTTGGGATCTCGCCGAAGACCCATCCTCGATCGGGCTGATCGAACGCACCATCGCGGCCGGCAAGCCGGTCGCCGCGGTCTGCCACGCGCCAGCCGTGCTGCGCCACGTTAAGGCGCCGGACGGCAAGCCGCTCGTGCAAGGCAAGTCGGTCACCGGCTTCGCCAACAGCGAAGAGGCCGCGGTGGGCCTGACCGAGATCGTGCCCTTCCTGGTCGAGGACATGCTGCAAGCGCGCGGCGGGACCTATTCCAAGGGCGCGGACTGGCAACCGCACGTCGTGGCCGACGGCCTCTTGATCACCGGTCAGAATCCGGCGTCATCGGCGGAAGCCGCGCGCGAGTTGTTGAAGCAGCTCGGCTAGAGCTTTCTCCCCTTGCATCAAAGGCGGGCGAGCGCGTCGCGCTCGTCCTCGGTCAACAGCACCTCGAGTGTCGCCGTCAGCGTGGATTCGGTGATGTAGCGATCGGCCGCCCTCGCCACGGCGTCGCGACGAGCGACGCCGCCGAAGCCGACGACATAGGCGCCGGCGCCCCGGGCGGCGACATCGGTCATTCCGTCGCCGACCATGGCAATCGCGGCGTGCTGCGCCGCGAGGTGGCGGCAGATCATCGCCTTGCCCTCCGCCCGCGACAGCGGCGACGTCTCGTCAAAGCTCCGATAGGCGCCGCTCGCATCGAACTGGATCGGCACCGCGAACACGCGCGCGGCGGGGATGCCGAGGAACCAGCCGAGATGCCGGATCGCGGGCAACAGGCCTCCGCTCACGACATAGACCGCCTTGCCGAGCCGATGCAGCGCGTCCACCGTATCTTTCGCGCCGGGGACCAACTCCTCGACATAGCGCTGGCCGAGCCAGGCGACCGTCGCCTGATCGGGCCGGACCGCGGCAAGCCGCTCGGCGTAGACGGCATCAATTGGGAGCGATCCGTTCATCGCGGCTTCGGTCATAACGGCGATCTCGCGCCCGAGCCCAGAGCGCGCGGCGAGCTCGTCGATGCCCTCGATCCGGCTCAAGGTGCTGTCGCAATCGAAGCAGACGGCGTCGAATTTCGGTTGCTGCTGGTTCATGGGTCTTGGCCCGCCGCTAGCTCATAAAAAAGAGAGCGGAGTATATCCGCTCTCGAGTTGGACAGTCTTGGGAGACGGTCAGAGAGAAAAAGGGAGATCACCGTGCTTGGTAAACCACGGCGACCGCCTCGGAGAAAGCCCAGTCGAGCCACGGCGTCAGCGCTGCGAGATCCGCGGCCTCGACCGTTGCCCCGGTCCAGATGCGCAAGCCGGGAGGCGCGTCGCGATAAGAGCCGATGTCCTTGGCGACGCCTTCCTTGTCGAGCAGTACCGCCATGGTCTTGGCGATGCGCTCTTGCAGCTCGGCGGGAAGCGCGGTGACGGCGGGGTCGACGATGCTGAGGCACACCGAGGTGTTGGAGCGCGTCGCCGGGTCCGCGGCGAGATTGGCAACCCAAGGGGTGCGTTCGATCCAGTCGAAGATCACGCGTGCATTGGCGTCGGCCCGCGCGAACAAGGCGTCGATGCCGCCGATACTCTCGGCCCAGGCCAGGGTATCGAGATAGTCCTCGACGCACAGCATCGATGGCGTGTTGATGGCCCCCCCGTCGAAGATCGAGGCATCGAGCTTACCCCTCTTGGTCAGGCGAAACAGCTTCGGCAGCGGCCATGGCGGCGCGTAGCGCTCGAGCCGCTCGACCGCGCGCGGGCTCAAGATTAGCATGCCGTGAGCGGCTTCCCCGCCCAGCACCTTCTGCCAGGAGAACGTGGCGACGTCGGTCTTGGCCCAGTCGATTGGTTGGGCGAACGCGGCAGAGGTGGCATCGACCAAAGTGAGGCCGGCGCGATCGCGCGGAATCCAGTCGGCATCGGGGACGCGGACGCCCGAGGTCGTGCCGTTCCAGGCGAATACCACGTCGCGATCGAAATCGACCTTGGCGAGATCGGGCAGCGCGCCGTAGGGCGCATCCAGCACCCTGACGTCCTTCAGCTTGAGATGCTTGGTGATGTCGGTGGCCCAGCCGGCGCTGAAGCTTTCCCATACGAGAACATCGACGCCGCGGCTACCGAGCAGCGACCACATCGCCATCTCGAAGGCGCCGGTATCGGAGCCCGGCACGATGCCGATCCGGTATTCGGCCGGAAGCCGCAGCAGCGCTCTCGTCTTGTCGAGGGCGAGCTTCAGCCGTGCCTTGCCCTCCGGGGAACGATGCGAGCGTCCGAGAAGAGCGTCGCCGAGCACAGCCGGCGTCCAGCCCGGCCGCTTGGCGCATGGCCCCGACGAGAACAACGGATTGGCGGGGCGGAGTTTAGGCTTGGGCCGCGTGTCGACGGGAAGGGCGCGTGTCATGGCTCGATCTCGATCGCCTGCTTGATCGCGGGCAGCGCCCTGATCTCGGCGAGCGCCGCCGGGGGCAGGGGCGCGGAGATTCCGACTAAGGCGATGGCGAGCGTGCTGCCCTCGACCATGCCGACCTGCATGCGCGTGATGTTGATGTTTTCCCGTCCCAGGATGCCGCCGAGGGCCCCGACCACGCCCGGGCGGTCTTCGTGGCGGGTGAACAACAGGCGCCCCTCGAGCACGGCTTCGACGTCATGACCGTCGATGCGAACGAGGCGCGGATGAAAGCCGCCAAGCAGCGTACCGGCAACGGTGACGGCGCTGGCGCCCACCGTAGCGCTGACTTCCACCAGCGAGAGATAGTCCTGCACGTCCTCCGACCGCAACTCCCTGATGGCAATGCCTTGGCGATGGGCAAGGTGCGCGGCGTTGACGCGATTGACGCGGCCGGTGAGGCGCTTGCTCAACAGCCCGACCAGGGCTTCCGCGGTGATGGGGCGCGGGTCGAGCTCGGCCACACGGCCGAACAGCCGCACCACCACTTCCTCGACGGGCCCTTCGGCGATGGCCCCGAGCAACCTGCCGAGAGAATAGGCGAGCGCCTGGTAGGGCCGCGACCGACCGAATTGCTCGCTGGCGATGAAGGGCAGGTTGACGGCGGACTGGGCCGCGCCGGTCTCCAGGAAATTGGCGAGGTCCTCGGCGATGCGGAGGCTGACCGCCTGCTGCGCTTCTCGGGTCGAGGCGCCAAGATGGGGGGTCAGCACCACAGTATCGAGCGCGAGTAGGGCCGACGCGGCCGGCGGCTCGGCGGCGTAGACGTCGAGCGCAGCTCCGGCGAGGCGCCCGTCCGTGAGCGCTTGGTAGAGCGCCTGTTCGTCGATGAGGCCGCCCCGAGCGCAATTGATGAGACGCGCGCCGGGCTTCATCTGCCGCAGTCGGGCGTCGTCGATGAGGTGCCGCGTTTTTTCCGACAGCGGGCAATGCAGCGTCACATAGTCGGCGCGCGCGAGCAGCGCATCGAGATCGACCGGCTCGGCGCCGGCCTCCGCCATGCTCTCCGCGGTGACGAAGGGATCGTAAGCGAGCACCGTCATCTTCAGCCCGCGGGCCCGCTCGGCCACCAGCCGTCCGATGGTGCCGAAGCCGACGATGCCAATCGTCTTGCCCGCGATCTCGGTGCCGACGAAATGCGTCGGCCGCCATTCCCCCTGGCGCGTCGAACGGTCTGCCTGCGGCAGGTGGCGGCTGAGCGACAGCAGGTGGGCGATGGTCAGCTCGGCGGTGGTCGTCGCGTTGGCGTCAGGCGTGTTGAAGACAACGATGCCTTGCTCTGTCGCGGCAGCAACGTCGATGTTGTCGACGCCGATGCCGGCGCGGCCGATGGCTTTGAGATCGCTTCCGGCATTGATCACCGCTCGCGTCACCTTCGTCTTCGAACGCACGATCAGGGCGTGATAGCCCGGGATGCGGTCGATGAGCTCGGGCTCGGTGAGGTCCTTGACGATGTCGCAGCGGAACGCGTCCCGGCCGGTGAGGAAGCTTACGCCTTCGTCGTGGATGGGATCTGCGATGAGAATGCTGAGCTTAGCGGTCATGGTGCTGTCAGTGTGCGTGGGCCTGACCTTAGCGGTCAACCCGCAGGCTGACGCAATCAGTCGCTAGAAACCGATCATGGTGAGAGAAGACGTTGCGGTTCAGACGGTTTCGCCCGCCCTTATTGTTGCCATGGCCTCGGATCCCCGCGGCGCAGGGCCGCAGCGGTCGAGTTCGTCGAGCTCGGCATCGCTAAACAGGCGCGAGCGCGTCAGGAAACGCATGCCTTCCGGCGCCTCCAGCGAGAATCCGGCGCCGCGGCCGGGGACGGCATCGATGATCAGATGCGTATGCCGCCAATACTCAAATTGGTCCGCGGACATATAGAACGGGCAGCCGTCGATCGCGCCGAGATACACGTCGCCATGGCCGACGCGAAACTCGCCGAGCGGGTAGCACATCGGCGCGCTGCCGTCGCAGCAACCGCCTGACTGATGAAACATCAGGTCGCCGTGCATGCCGCGCAGCTTGTCGATCAGCCGCGACGCAGCGTCCGTATGGGAGACTCGCGTAACCGTCATGAAAGCCTCTGCCCCGGGAGACGCGGGACGGAAGATCTGGGAGACTGGTCCGATCTTCCGTCCCGCGGGAGGAACGCTAAGGCTCAGAAGAACCCAAGCGCCTTTGGGCTGTAGCTGACCAGGACGTTCTTGGTCTGCTGATAGTGATCGAGCATCATCTTGTGCGTCTCGCGCCCGACGCCCGACTTCTTGTAGCCGCCGAACGCGGCATGAGCCGGATAGAGATGATAGCAGTTGGTCCACACGCGCCCGGCCTTGATGCCGCGGCCCATGCGGTAGGCGGTGTTGAGGTCGCGCGTCCACACGCCCGCGCCGAGACCGTAAAGCGTGTCGTTGGCGAGACTGAGCGCCTCGTCCTCGGTCTTGAAGGTAGTCACCGAGACGACCGGGCCGAAGATCTCCTCCTGGAAGATCCGCATCCGGTTGTGGCCCGTGAACACCGTCGGCTCGACATAGAAGCCATTCTCGAAGCCGCGGCCGATGTCGGCCTTGTTGCCGCCGGTCAGGACCTTGGCGCCCTCATCCTTGCCGATGCTGATATAGGACAGGATCTTCTCGAGCTGGTCGGAAGAGGCCTGGGCCCCGACCATCGTGGTCGGATCGAGAGGATTGCCTTGGGTGATCTTCTTGACCCGCTCGAGCACGCGCTCGATGAAGGCGTCGTAGATCAACTCCTGCACCAGCGCGCGGGACGGGCAGGTGCAGACCTCGCCCTGATTGAGGGCGAACATGGTGAAGCCCTCGAGGGCCTTGTCGAAGAAATCGTCGTCGGCGTCGAGTACGTCGGCGAAGAAGATGTTCGGCGACTTGCCACCGAGCTCGAGCGTGACCGGGATAATGTTCTCGGCCGCGTATTGCATGATCAGCCGGCCCGTCGTGGTCTCGCCGGTGAAGGCGATCTTGGCGATGCGCGGATTCGAGGCGAGCGGCTTGCCGGCTTCGATGCCGAAACCGTTGACGACGTTCAGCACGCCTGGCGGCAGCAGATCGGCGATCAGATCGACGATCACCATGATGCCCATCGGCGTCTGCTCGGCCGGCTTCAGGACGACGCAGTTGCCGGCTGCAAGTGCCGGAGCGATCTTCCAGACCGCCATCAGCATCGGGAAGTTCCAGGGAATGATCTGGCCGACGACGCCGAGCGGCTCGTGGTAGTGATAGGCGATGGTGGTCTCGTCGATCTCCGACAGCGAGCCTTCCTGCGTACGGATGCAGCTCGCGAAATAGCGGATCTGGTCGACGGCGAGCGGCAGGTCGGCAGCCATGGTCTCGCGGATTGGCTTGCCGTTATCGATGGTCTCGATGGTGGCAAGGTCGGCGAGGTTGGCTTCGAGGCGGTCGGCGATCTTGAACAGAACTGCTGCGCGCTCGGTCGGCGACGCCTTGCCCCATGCCGGCGCCGCGGCGTGAGCGGCATCGAGCGCTTTCTCGATGTCCTCGGCGGTCGAACGCGCGACGGAGCAAATGATCTCGCCGCTGATCGGCGTGGGGTTATCGAAATATTGGCCTTTCACCGGGGCGACCCATTCACCCCCGATGAAATTGTCGTAGCGGTTGCGGACCTTGATCTGGCCGCCGACGCGCTCAAGCGCGGAGGCCGGAGTTTCTGGCGTTACAATAAGTTGCATGAATTTCTCCTCCCAGGGGGCAGCGACGAGGAGCTCTTACGACGCTCATCTCGCGCGAGGCCGCAGTCTAGTACGCCCGCCGGAACGGCCTATTGGCAATTAGTCCAAACGTAGTGAGAGACTTTGGGAGCCTGTCTCGATCGGCACCCCGGGCGGGAAGCCTGAGAAGATTCAGCGGGACGTTTTAGGCGGTGACTGCCGCACGCTTGCGGCTCTCGACGGCCGTCTCGATCTCGCTGAGCGCGGCAGGGTCTTCCAGCGTCGGCGGCAGATTGTAGCTCTGGCCGTCGACGATCTTCTTGATGGTGCCGCGCAAGATCTTGCCCGAACGCGTTTTCGGCAGCCGGGACACCGTCAAGGCGGTCTTGAAGGCAGCGACCGGCCCGATTCGCTCGCGCACGAGCTCGATGACTTCCTTCTCGATCGCGGCCCGGTCGCGCTCGACGCCGGACTTCACCACGAGAAAGCCGACCGGCACCTCGCCCTTCACCGTGTCGAAAGCGCCAATGACGGCGCATTCGGCGACGTCCTTGTGCGAGGCAAGCACCTCCTCCATGGCGCCGGTGGCCAGGCGATGGCCTGCAACGTTGATGATGTCGTCGGTGCGGCTCATGATGAAGATGTAGTCGTCCTCGTCGCGGTAGCCGGCATCGGCGGTCTTGCAATAGCCGGGAAACTCATCGAGATAGCTGGCGCGAAAGCGGTCGTCGGCATGCCATAGCGTCGGCAGGCAGGACGGCGGCAGCGGCAGCTTCATCACGATATTGCCGAGCTTGCCGGTCTCGACCGGATGACCGCCGTCGTCGAGGATCTGGATGTCATAGCCTGGCATGGCGACCGCGGCCGAGCCGCGCTTCACCGGCAGTGGGCCGAGGCCGACAGGATTGCCAGCGATCGCCCATCCGGTTTCCGTCTGCCACCAATGATCGATCACCGGAATGCCCAAATGCTCCTCGGCCCATAGGATGGTGTCGGGGTCGGCGCGCTCGCCGGCGAGAAACAGCGTGCGCAGGCTGGAGAGGTCGTAGCGCCGGATGAAGTCGCCCCGGGGGTCGTCCCGCTTGATGGCGCGGAGCGCGGTCGGCGCCGTGAACAGGGCAGCAGGCCGATGCTCCGAGATCACCCGCCAGAAGGCTCCGGCGTCTGGGGTGCCGACCGGCTTGCCTTCAAAGACGATGGTGGCGTTGCCGTTCAGGAGCGGCGCATAGACGATATAGGAGTGACCGACCACCCAGCCGATATCGGATGCGGCCCAATAGGTTTCGCCCGGCTTCACGTCGTAGATGTTCGGCATCGACCATTTCAGCGCCACCATGTGACCGCCATTGTCGCGCAGCACGCCCTTGGGGTGTCCGGTCGTGCCGGAGGTGTAAAGAATGTAGAGCGGATCAGTCGCGGCGACCGGAACGCAAGCCTCCTTGCGGCCTTGCGACCGAGCGTTCGCAACGCACTCAGCCCAGTCGTCGTCGCGCCCCTTGAGGAGAGGCGCTTCCGCCATGGTGCGCTGGAGGATGATGCAGGCGTCAGGCTTGTGGTCGGCCATCTCGATCGCGGCATCAAGCAACGGCTTGTAATGCACGATGCGCCCGGGTTCCACGCCGCACGACGCTGAGACCACGGCCTTCGGCATGGCGTCGTTGATGCGGACCGCGAGCTCGGCGGCGGCGAAGCCGCCGAAGACGACGGAGTGAACGGCCCCAAGCCGCGCCGTGGCGAGCATGGCGACAACGGTCTCCGGCACCATCGGCATATAGATGACGACGCGGTCCCCCTTCCTCACGCCCTTGTCGGCGAGGACGGCGGCAAAGGTTTCGACCTCGTCGAGAAGCTCGGCGAAGGTGAGTGACCTCTCGGTCCCGGTCACGGGACTGTCATAGATGATCGCGGTCTGGTTCCCGCGTCCTTCGGCGACGTGTCGGTCGACGCAGTTATAGGAGGTGTTGCATTCGCCGCCGACGAACCAGCGGCCATAGATCCCGGCGTCACCGTCGAAGACTTTGTCGAACGGTTTGTGCCAGACGACATCCGACGCCGCATTGGCCCAGAACGACTCGGGGTCTTTTCGCCAGCTTTCATAGACCTCGCCGTAGCGGCTCATCTGCGCTTACCCTCCCGGTTGGCATCTTCTTATTCGTTGCGTGTCCGGCCCGCGCGGGTCACCGAACGTTATCATCATCGCATCGCCTCCCAGGGAGGGCGAGCATCTGCACCCCAGAGATTGGGTATACTTTAGTCCAAAAGAAATACCGGCCGATTGGGTCGATAACGGGAAGGCACCACAACGACGACGAAACCGGCCCAAACCGGGGCCTTTCCGAAAATGACGGGGACCTGCTCCATGCCGGCCAGGCTTAAAGAGGCGCCCGTTCTTGCAAGGACCGTTATGAGCGATTTCAAGGCACTTTTGTTAGAGAAGAGCGACGATGCGCAGACCCTTGCGCTGAAGAGTTTGAACGATAGCGACTTGATGGATGGCGACGTCACCGTCCGCGTCACCCATTCGACCGTGAACTACAAGGATGGCCTGGCGATCTCCGGCAAGGCCCCCGTGGTGCGCAAATTTCCGATGATTCCGGGAATCGATTTCGCTGGCGTGGTCGAAACCTCGATCCACCCGGATTACAAGCCTGGCGACCAGGTCATCCTCAACGGCTGGGGGCTCGGCGAGAACTCATTTCGGCGGTTATGCCGAGCGCGCGCGGGTCAAGGGCGATTGGCTCGTGCCGCTGCCGGAAGGTCTGCATGCCGACGAGGCGATGGCCATCGGCACGGCCGGCTATACCGCGATGTTGTGTATCCTGGCGCTTGAGGGCCACGGCCTTCAGCCGTCGATGGGCCCCGCGGTGGTCACCGGCGCCGCGGGTGGCGTCGGCTCCACGGCGATCGCAATTCTCGCCAAGCTCGGCTGGCATGTGATCGCCGTCACCGGCCGCACCAGCGAGAAGGCCTATCTCGAAAATCTCGGGGCGGCTGAGATCATCGATCGCAGCGAGTTGTCCGGGCCCGGGCGTCCTCTCGGCAAGGAACGCTGGATCGCCGGCGTCGACCCGGTCGGCTCGCATACGCTTGCGAATGTGCTCAGCATGACGAGCTATGGCGGCGCCGTTGCGGCTTGCGGGTTGGCGCAGGGCATGGATCTCCCCACCTCGGTTGCGCCCTTCATCTTACGTGGCATCACCTTGTACGGGATCGACAGCGTCATGTGCCCGCGACCGCGGCGCCTTGTGGCGTGGCAGCGTTTGGCGCGCGATCTCGATCGCGACAAGCTCAACGCCATGCGCACGACCATCGGCCTTGCCGATGTTGCCGACACGGCGAAGGCCATCATGGCAGGCGACGTACGGGGCAGGGTGGTGGTAGAGATCCAATGACCCTGGGCGAGAGACCTTCTTTGGCAAGGAAAGCGGCCGCGCCGGGTGATGCTATTGCCTGCGATCTCGGGCTATGCCAGTCTCGGTGGCCCCGGTCGCTTTTCCTCGAGCAAGGAATTCGGACGTGGACAATGTGATGCAGAACACCGGAATTCGCGTGGCGGCGAGCGGTGAGACTTCGACCAAAAAAGCCGTCGCCGAAGTGAAACGCGTTCTCGGGAAAAGGCCGATCCAGTATCTGCTCGTGTTCTTTTCCAAGGGCCGCCACGACGCCAAGGCTCTCATCGCTGAATTGGAAGATGCTTTTCCTGGTGTGGTGATCAGCGGCTGCTCGACCGCCGGCGAGATCACGCCCAAGGGGATGACGCAAGGGGCCCTCGTCGCCTTCGCCTTTCCGGTCACCGGCTTTCGCCTCTATTCCGACGTGATCGAAAATCCGACCATCGAGAACGCTACGAAAGTGACCAAGAGGCTGCTGGCGCGCGCCGGCGTGACCAACTCGAGAGAAACGAATGATGGTCTCTTCGCGATCCTGCTGACGGACGGTGTGTCGAATCGGGAGGAGTTCGTTGTCGGCTATATCTCCTGGGAGCTGAACAGCATTCCCCTGGTCGGCGGCTCTGCGGGCGATGACGCGGTGTTCGAATCCACCGATCTGATCCACAGTGGCAGCAAGGGCAAGAAGGTCGCCGTCCTGATCATCGGCAAGACCGACTTCCCGTTCCGCACCTTCAGCGTTCACAATCTGAGACCGAAGCCCGTCAAGCTGGTGGTGACGCGAGCGGACCCCGAAAACCGCATCGTCTCCGAGCTCAACGCCGAACCCGCGGCGAGCGAATATGCCAGCGCCATCGGCATCGACCCGGATCAGCTCGGTCCTCTCAGCTTCGCCTCCTATCCTTTGGCGGTGAAGGTCGGCGACAATTATTATTGTCGCTCGATCCGCAAAGTGAACGCGGATGGCAGCCTGCTGTTCTTCTGCGCCGTCGACGAGGGGGTGGTGTTCACCGCGGCTTACCCGCACAACATCGTCGAATCGACCGCCAAGGAGCTCGTGTTCCTCGAAGACGAACTCGACGATGTCGACGTCATTCTCGGCTTCGATTGCCTATTCCGGCGCCTCGATGCCGAGATCAGCCAGTCGCGGCATCAGCTTGAGCGGCTTTACAAGAAGCACAAGGTCATCGGCTTCCATACGTATGGCGAGCAGTTCAACGGACTGCACCTCAACCAGACCTTGACCGGCATCGCCTTCGGCCGCAAAGCCCTTTAGCGCGGGCGGCGATCAATTCCGATCCCGCGCGGTCGGCAGAGCCAGCCCCGCCGCGCCGCGCCCTCAATTATCTCCCGTCAGCTTGAAGGTGAGGGCACCGGTCGGGCATTTCGCAATGGCGTCTTTGATCTCTTGCGGCGAGGCCCGATCGGGATCAATCCACGGCGTTCGCGACACGTCGAACACGCTCGGCAGGGTTTTGACGCAATTGCCAGCGTGCTGGCAGATCTTCTCATCGTAGAAAATGGTGACGGCCGAGCCTTGATACGCTTGAGCCATTTGTTGTCCTCCCCACGATAGACACTTCAAGCCTAAGTCGAAGTCGGAGAAGGGGGTATTGGCCTTTGTGCCAAACCCAACCATCGCGAATGCGCCCGGGAACAGCCCTCCCCAGCTCTTCGCTCCAGCCGGCACCCGAAAGTGTCACCTTCGGGCGCCGGCCGGAACAAGCGAGGCGTCTGCGCATCCCGCTTGCGCTAGGGAACGGTTTTGCACGTCAGGCCAGCGCCGGCCACCTCGTCCAAACGCCGGCGTCAGTCATTTCGTGATTGGCGTTCGTCAATTTGTTGTAGTTCGGGCTCTTCGGGTTGTTGCACCATCCGAGGCTCTGCGCGAACACCGACTTATGGTCTGCCGAGATCTTGCGCATCCCGCCCCAGAATTGGCAGGTTCCGCATCGGTTTTCGACCGCCGCGTCGAGCGCGTCACCATCAGCCGAAAGAGCGGCATGCATGTGCGTTGCGTCCTCGGCAGCGGCCTTTGTCACAGGCAGCGCACCCGCCACGAGCGCTCCCGCCGTCAGACCCCCGGTGATCAGTAGCTTGCGTCTATCCTCGTTCATCGCTTCCTCTTCTCTCTTTTATTGTGGCTATTGTGGCCGCGCCGTTTGTTTTTGGCCTGCCAGGGCCAATCGCGGCTTGGCGTCCAAGGAAGAAAGGCGTTCCGTCCCTCCTTCACGCGCGAGCTTAAGTTGAAGTCTTGGATGCGGGCTATTGGCCTTTGTGCCCCCCGATCCGCAAAAATGATGTAGATCAGTCTCGCAGGGCGCCTTTCGGCGGGGGCCCGACCAAATCGAATTGAGTTTAATTTAGGCCAGCTATGTGACTGTTCTGCCACAGCAGAATTGGCCATGCCGAGGAATATTTTTCTCCAACTTTTGTTTTAAAAACTCATTCTCTTTCAGGCGCTTAGAGTGGTGGAGCGCAGTGGCATCGGTCGCATCGCGCTTGATTCAATCCCGGAGCTTGTCCGCCATGCTTAGCATTTGGACTTTGGTCGAAGGGACAGAGGTTCTACCGTCTCGTATGAAAATTCAACTCCTGCGTTTGTTGGGATTCTGGGGGATGAAAGAATAAAACGAGAGAAGACGGGGGATTGGAAATCATGACACGTCGCCAAAAGATGTCTCATTCGGCGCTGGCCATTGGGTTCGCCTTGGGACTGGGCGTCATCTTGAGTGCTGGCTCACCTGCGATGGCAGGAGATTCGCTGGAGCCGCCGCCGGCGCCGGTGGCTTCGAGCGACTGGGCGGGGCACTTTCTTGTCAGGGCGCGTGCCACCTACTTGATCATGGAAGGCGATGTCGACAAAGCCTACATCAACCCGGCGGGCCCATTCTTCCCGCTAAGTGGCGGCGTCTTGCCCGGCCACGACGCATCGGTAACGAACCAGTGGATCCCGGAACTCGACTTCTCCTACTTTCTGACGAATAACTTCGCCGTCGAAGCGATCTGCTGTGCGACCAAGCATACGGTCGACGCCACCGGGGCGCTCGGCGATACCATCAACGCCGTGACCGGGACCGGTCGGGAAGTCGCCAGCACCTGGGCGATCCCCGCAACCATCTTGTTCCAGTTCCATATCCCGATGGGCGCGTTCAAGCCGTATGTCGGCGCGGGCCCCACTTACGCGATCTTCGTCGATTCGGAAGTCGGCTCTGGCCTGGCGCCGGTCGCAAAGTCGGTGAAGATCGACGACTCGTGGGGCGTCACCGGGCAGTTTGGCGCCGATATCGCTATTGGCGGGAACTGGCAGCTGAACGTCGACGCCAAATACATGTTCCTGGAGCCGGACGTGTCTTGGCGAGGGAAGGGCATCTTGGCTGGACGCTCGCTGGTCGTGGACAATCTGAAACTCGATCCGTGGATCCTGAGCGCCGGTATTGGCTACAAGTTCTGAGGCTCAGCCGCGGCGGTAAGACGCCGTCTCCTCTCTCCGTTGACCCGCCGCGATCGCGTTGCCCAGCCGGCTTTGGCTGCGGCAACGTCGCGGCGTTGTAATGATGCGCGCCACCCCAGCGTGAAGATCAGGCCTGGCAGGGTGTGAGCCTCCTCGGCTTTCGCAGGCCGCAAAGGCATCAAATTGCAGTCGGCCTGAAGCAGGTCAACCGATGACTGCAAGTGCAGCGCACCAATTATGCTGCGTCGCAACATAATGCTTCGCTGAAGCGAGATCACGCAAGAAGTCTGTCCTAGATCAAAGCGCCCGCTGTCGCCCCAATACAAATATGAATTGAGTGTTTGTTAGTCCTTGGACTGCGTCCTCCTACGTAAGTTCAATGGCGGTTCGGACAGCACGCTGTAGTCTATACCTCAAGAGTCAAAGGCCAGCTGTGCTCGCCCTCAAGCCACGTCACGAGGGATTTGGCCGGGAGACTCTTTCGGACAACGGGATCGCTGTTGGTTCGGGAGGAAGCGAGGGGAGCACACAGGTATGCGGCACGCGCCAAGCGTGCCGGGGGGATGAATGAAGGTTTCGTGCGGCCGTGGCGTCAGGTCGGGCTGCGGCCGAATAGCAAAGCAACAGGAACGTAAATGGAGGACGAAAAATGACGATGGCAGCTGTTCGAGCGACGGGAGCGATTGAAAGCTCGCCCCCGAGGTCTGAATACAAGAGGGCTGATTACTCGCCCAATAGGTTTGTTTCGTTGCGCACCGCCGTGCTCGCGATATTGGGTATCGCGGTCGTGATGGTGTGCTACCGCACGTACCAGCAGATGTTTGCATTCACCGCTGGCCTCGATTCGACCCTTCCAGAGTTCGACACCTACTGGATGAATCTGATGCGGGCCGAGTTGACGTTGATCATGGCCAGCTATGTTGCGCTGTGGTCGTACATCTGGTTCACCCGCGACAAGCACCTGGACCAGCTTCCGGTGCGCACGGAGATCAAGCGCTACTTCACCCTGGTGATGTTCATCATGGTCTACGCCTTCGCCGTGTATTTCGGCGGAAGTTTCTTCGCTGAGCAGGATGCCTCGTGGCATCAGACCGTGGTTCGCGACACCAGCTTCACGCCCAGTCACATCGTGCTGTTTTATGGCGCGATGCCGCTCTACGTGTTGTTCGGCGTCGGCTCATTCCTGTATGCGATGACGAGGCTGCCGAAATTCGCCAAGAACATCTCCGTCCCGTTTGTGCTGGCGGTGCTTGGGCCATTCTTGATCCTGCCGAACCTCGGCTACAACGAGTGGATGCACGCGTTCTTCCAAATCGAGGAGGTGTTCTCGGCGCCGGTTCATTGGGGCTTCGTCGTGCTTGGCTGGAGCGTGCTCGCCCTTGGTGGGCTGCTCATCCAGATCGTGCAGGGCATGCTCGAATGTTTCCGGCGCGCTGACGCCGAAATGCCGGGCGTCGCCGTCTAAACTAAAACAAAAGAACTAGATTCACTCCGCCGGACAGGTCTTCTGTCCGGCGGAGCTCCCGGGAGGATCGTAATATGCAGCAGAAGTTGGCTGACTCCGAGACCGTGCAAATCTACGGGGTGACGTGGTCGAAATGGAGCGCGGCCCTTTCGCGGTGGTTCGACATCCTCGTCGCGATTGTCCTTTTTCTGGCGGTGTTGTCCGCGTTTCACCTGCATTTCATGCTTCTAGCCGGGGACTGGGATTTCTGGGTCGACTGGAAGGACCGGCAGTGGTGGCCGACGCTGACGCCGATCGTGGCGATCACGTTTCCCGCGGCTCTCCAGTATGTGTTCTGGGAGAAATTCAGGCTGCCGATCGGCGCCACGTTTGGCATCGTATGCCTGCTTATCGGGGAATGGATGGCCAGGGGCTTCGGCTTCCATCTTTGGTCTGATTTCCCCATGACCTTGATCTGGCCGGCGACGTTGATCCCCGGAGCCATCCTCCTCGACACCATATTGCTTCTCACCGGAAATTTTCTGCTGACGGCCATTTTCGGTGGGATGGGTTTCGGCTTGATCTTCTATGCCGGCAACTGGCCGATGCTGGCAGCCTATCGTCTGCCGATGGAAGTCATGGACAGCATGGTGTCAGTCGGGGACTACATTGGCTACGCCTTCACCAGAACGGCGACGCCTGAATATTCGAGGTTAATCGAGCGCGGGACGCTCCGCACATTCGGCGGACACTCGGCGGTGATCGCCTCGTTCTTCGCTGGGTTCGCCTGCACGCTGATGTATCTCCTGTGGTGGTACATCGGCATGTTCTTGGCTCGCGTGGTGTGGGTCCCCAACAAGCTCAAGACCATGATGGGGTTCAAGAAAGATCGTCATGCCGCGGCTGAAACGCAGCCGGTGTGAAGCCTCTTCGAGGGACAACGGACGCGTCTGAAAAACAGACGCGTTCGCACAACAAAATGAGTGGGAGGAAGGAAATCTCTATGATCGGGATCTTCGCAAGCCGCTTGACGCGATTGGCCGGATGGCTCGGAGTCTTGGTGTCGCTAGGCTGTTGCATCGGCACGGATGCTTATGCGCATGGCGAGCGCAACCAGGAGCCATTCCTGCGCATGCGAACCGCCCACTTTTACGATGTGAAGTGGAGCACGAACAAACTCGCAGTGAATGATCTTCTCACCGTCACAGGCAAATTCAGGCTGTTCACGGATTGGCCGAACAATCTGCCCAAGCCAGAGACTGCGTTTCTTGGGAGCGGAACGTCGGGACCGGTGTTCGCCCGCGTTGCGAGCTACATCAATGGACAGCCTGCGATCCAGTCGGGCAAGCTAGAGCTCGATCGCGACTATGATTTCAAGATCGTGTTCAAGGCACGTCAGCCCGGCCGGCACCATGTTCATGCCATGCTCAACATCAGTGGGGCGGGGGCCATCCTTGGACCTGGCGCATGGATCGACGTCACCGGGAATGAGTCGGATTTCCGGCTTCCAGCGACGACCCTCGACGGCACTCAGATCGCGGATCTCACGAGCTGGGGATTTGGCACCGTGGTCAAATGGCATGCGCTCTGGTTCATTGCGGCGCTGGTTTATATGTTGTGGTTCCTGCGCAAGCCGATGCTTATCCCCCGCTATCTGGTGATAACGGAAGGCAACGAGGACGTGCTCATCACCCGCGGGGATCGTCTTTGGGGCGCATTTTTCCTCGTCGCCACGATCCTGACGGTATTTCTGGGCGTTCAATGGGCGAATGCGGCCTATCCAAACACCGTCCCGTTGCAGAGCGGTACGTTCAAGGTGGATCCGCTGCCGCAAGCACCTCGTACCGTCACCATAAAAATGGACCGGGCCACGTATGACGTGCCGGGCCGGTCGATGAAGCTTGAGTTAGAGGTCACCAACACGGGGACGAAGCCGATCCAAATCGGCGAGTTTGAGACCGCAGGTCTTCGATTCGTGAACTATGCGGTCCCAGCGGCGGTGGCAGAAATAGATCCAAGTTTCCCCAAGGAACTTCTTCCGCCGGCAGGACTGAAGGTCGACAACGACGCGCCGATCCAACCCGGTGAAACGCGCACGGTAAATATCGATCTGACCGACGCCGCCTGGGAAACGGAGCGTCTGACGGCCCTCTTGAATGACCCCGACAATCGCGTTGGCGGGCTGCTGTTCTTCTTCGACTCGGACGGCAAGAGGGAGATCGCCAACATTTACGGGCCGATCGTCCCTTACTTCACCAAGAAGGGTTCGGTTAACTAGCTAAAGACAGCGGGGAACCACGGCGTGGTTCCCCGCTCTTTAGGAGCGTTGGATGAGCGGACAATACCGAAATTTGGCGCTGCCATTGCTGATCGCTTTGGCAGCGTTGTTCATCATGGTTCCTCGACTTGCCCTTGCGCATGGCGGCCTCAGCATGGAGCAGGACACGTGCAAACTGCGCATCGGTCCCTACGCGATGCACTTCACGGGTTACCAGCCTGAAGCAACCGGCACCAAGGAATTCTGTGAGGACATCCCAGAGCTCGGCGATACCATTGTGGCATTCGACGCGATCGATCCGCCGTTGCGGGAACAGCCGCTCGATGTACGGGTCATTCGCGATACCGGAGACGAGAGCGATATAGAGGCCGTCACGGTCCTGCATCTCCCGGCGAAGGTCTATCCCACCGGCAGCGTGACCTTCGAGCACGACTTCAAAGAGGCCGGGAAGTTCGTCGGAGTGGTGACGACCAGTGACGCCAACGGACAGTACGTGTCGCGATTCCCCTTCAGCGTGGCCAAGGGCTGGAGCAGGTTTAGGCCGTATATGTTCGTCGGCTTGGTGATCCTGGCCGGGATCGGCTTCTACTGGTACTCGACCACGCTGTCCAAGGGGACAGCGGCAGCGCAGCGAAAGGCCCAATGAAGAGCCATGCCGTGGCGTTGGGGATCGTCTTGCGCGCATAAGCGTCGATCCATTTGGATGTTGGGCACCGCAATTGCGGGGGCGCTTGCGGGCTGCTCGCAGTCCGATCCGGTCGAGGGCGTGGATATCGCGCAATTCGACTACACCACCGCTGGCCGCCATGGCACTTGCGAAGCGGGGACGAAGTTGGGGGAAGCTGGTGCGACGGACAACCAGAAATCGATCGACGGAATTTGGTACAATGTCAGAACGCCTCGCAATTACGATCCGACTTTCGCCCATCCCCTGCTGATGGTTTACGCAGCGGGAGGCCTGAGCGCGGCGAAGAATGAAACTCTGACCCACCTCACCACCGAGGCGACGCAGAACGGGTTCGTCGTTGGCTACCCGACTCACCGTCCGATGACCCTCGACACGGTGAAGGAGCTCGCGAAGCTGCCGGCGGAGATCGCGGACAAGTGGTGCATCGATAGCCACCGGATATATGCGACCGGCCATTCTGATGGCGGCACGGTGTCGACGGCCATCGCCCTCCTAGGCGATACGAGGGGACTTCTGTCCGGCATAGCGCCGAGCGCTGCCGGCTTCTCGGCGACCGACTTTGAGACCTTCAAATGCCCCTCCGCCCCGTTTCCAGTGATGGTCATGCACAGCAGCCGGGACATGCTCTTCCCAGGCTGGGGAGCTCAGGCGGCGAAATGGTGGGCGGCGT
Organism: uncultured Alphaproteobacteria bacterium; assembly: GCA_963732955.1. Classification (GTDB taxonomy): domain Bacteria; phylum Pseudomonadota; class Alphaproteobacteria; order Rhizobiales; family Methyloligellaceae; genus Methyloceanibacter. The sequence goes on along the minus strand of CAVTBH010000003.1, from coordinate 387,579 downwards.
GCAACAACTGCGATCTGGCGAAGCCGCCTCTGCCCGCGGGTGAACAATGCGTCGCCTATCAGGCCTGCGCCACGGGAGGTTCGACGCGCTATTGCGAAGGCTCGCGTTGGCACGGAGAGTGGCCGGGCTTGGAGGCGGAGATCGTCCACTTCTTCGTCTCCGGTGGTGACGTCGCTCCCGCCGCGGCGGAAGGCCTTACGGGCAACGAGTCCCGCTCTGCGATGCGCGGGCCATTAGGGCAGCGCCGTGGCGAAGAAAGAACAGTCAGTCGATAAGAACCCTCAGAGCATTGACGGCACACCGAGTTCAGTACTGAGGGCCGCAGGCTGGCTGTCGAGTGAAACCTTCAGCAGAATGGTATTGAAGTGATGAGAACGGAGCTGAAACCATGAAAACTGTAAAGCGGATCGCGGACATGATCGCCGCGAGCCTCGCGCTGGTGCTCTTTGTGGCGCTCGCCTCGCACGCCTATGCCCATGCCCAACTCATCAAAGCCGAACCTGCGCAGCGCGCCAACGTCGCGACTGCACCGACGCGGGTGGCGCTCTGGTTCGACGAGGAAATCGAGGGGGACTACGCCTCGCTCGCCGTGGTCGACGCCTCGGGCAAGCCGGTGACCGAGGTCAAGCCGGCGATCGCAAGCGATGATCCGAAGTTGCTCGTGCTGCCGCTGCCCGCTCTCGCGCCCGGCAAGTACACCGTCACGTACCGCGTGTTGTCCGTCGATGGCCATGTCGTCAACGACGCCTACGATTTCACGGTGCAAGGGAACGCACCGGAGAAATAGGAATGATCGAAGTGGCTGGCGTTGTCGCAAAGTGGCTGCAGCTTGTCGCCAACATGATCGTGCTTGGCACTTGCGTTTTTTTCGTCGTCGCCAGCTACGACAAGGCCACCTTCCACGATCCGTTGCTCGATCGGCTTGAGCGCGCGCTGCCATGGCTGGTGGCGGCGCTTGCCGTGCTCATGCTTGTCGAGCTCGCCGCCAAGACGGCGGAGATCACGGATGTTGTGGCGAATGCGTGGAAGCCCGGGGCGTGGCTCGGTGTTGTCAAGAACACTTGGCTGGGACGGGTGTGGGCGGCGCGCATGGGCCTGGTGTTCCTGCTGCTCCCGATCGCGATCTATGTCCGCAAGGCGCCAAGCGCCCGGTGGCGTTATCTGCTCTGCGCTACGGCCGCCGGGACGGCGCTGATGGCGGCAGCGCTCTCGAGCCACGCGGTCGCGGAGGAGTTGCCGCTGTTCCCTGTCAGTATCTATGCGCTCCACATCCTCATGGCCGGCATCTGGTTCGGAGGGCTGCCAGCCTTTCTCGCCGTGGTCTATAGCGCCTTGAGGCGCACGGATGGTGCCGCCGGACCCTCGGGTGTGAAGGCAATTCACAGCTTCTCGGTGATGGCTCTGCCGATCATGATCGTGATCCTCATCACCGGTGTCCTCGTCGGCAATCTGCAAGTGGACGGCCGCTATGCCGCGCTCGTGTCGACGGACTACGGGGCATACCTGCTGACCAAACTGTTACTGCTTTGCGCGATCCTGGTGATCGCTGCTTACGCCCGATTCGTCTGGGTGCCGCAGCTCGAGGTTAGCAACCCACCGAAAGCGGCGGCGTGGCGTCCGTTGCGCCGGGGCGTGACGGTGGAATTCACGCTCGCTGCGCTGTTGATATTGGCCGCCACCTTGTGCGCCAGTGCGATTCCAGCCAAGCACGCCACCATTGCCTACTGGCCCTATCCGTTCCGATTCTCGATTGCGGGCACCTTGGACCTCGGCGTGCCCGGCACAGCCACCGATCTTCTCATCGGCGCGGGGCTCTTCGCTGCGGCAGTCTCTCTCGTCTTTGCTTGGAGACGCTCAAGCTTTCGTTGGCGCCGGTCCGTGCTGAGCGCGATTGTGGTGCTGGCTCTCTCCGGTATCGGGGTTTCGCTGTACGCCATATCGACCAGAGCCAGCGTCGATTCCTACCGAAACACCGTGGTCCCGTTCGACGCCATTTCCATCGCCCGCGGCGCGAGCTTGTTTGCGGCCAACTGCACCCCCTGCCACGGTCTCCAGGGCAAAGGCGATGGGCCGCTCGCCGCCAGTCTGCCCAAGAAGCCGATCGACCTCCTGACCGAGCCTCATACGGCACAGCACCAGGTTGGAGACTTCTACAACTGGATCGGCACCGGGTTTCCGGTTGCCGGCATGCCGCCCTTCGCCGGCCGGCTGACCGAGGACGATCGCTGGGATCTCGTCAATTATATTCACGTTATTTCGCGAGGCTACCAAAGCAGAACGCTGACGCCACGCGTGGTGCCGGAGCGGCCGTCGAAAGATCTGGGCGCCCCAGACTTTACCTTCATCGATCAGCACGGTGTGACCCGCACTCTCAAGGATTTCCGGAACAAGCAGACGGTGCTTCTCGTGTTCTTCACCTGGCCTGAAGACAAGGCGCGGCTCGACGCCATTCGTTCCGAGTACGAGGCGATAAAGAATAGCGGCGCCGAGGTCATTGCCATTCCCTGGGGAGGGTCAACGCCGGACCCACAATGGGTGCGGCAGATCCCGTTTCCGGTGGTCGAAGGCGACAGCGAGATCGGACGCAGCTACGAGGAGTTCCGGCGGACCATTGCTAACCCCGATCTTTTCGGCGGTGGCGAGATCCCACCCCACATGGAGCTGCTGGTCGACAGGTTCGGCTATCTGCGGGGACGCTGGATCCCGCGAGACGACAGTGCCGGCTGGAGCGACGGCGGACTCCTGACGGCCCAACTCGCACAGCTACAGCATGAACCGCAAATTCTGCCGCCCGCGGCGGATCACGTGCACTGAGTTACGCAATGCAGAAAGGGCGCCCGACGCGCACCGAACAGGAAGGAGAGGAAACTTATGAAGACACAGTGGATCTCGGCCCTCACGGGCATGGCGTTGCCCCTCATGGGCTTAGCGCTGTTAGCGGTCGCCCCGGCCCCGGCTTGGGCTCACACTGCTGAGTATTTCGACACCCATCCCGCACCGCATGGTGGCCAGAGACGCATGGCTGGGCCCTACCACATCGAACTCGTGACCAAAAAACCGGGCGAGATCACGGTTTATTTGGCAAACCATGCCAACGAGAACGTTCCGACGGCGGGAGGCGAGGGCAAAGCCGTGGTACACGACGGCAGCGGCAAGGAGGTGGCGACGATCAAGCTCACGCCGGCGGGCGACAACATCTTCAAGGGCAAAGGCGATTATAAGCTCGACCAGGACAGCACCGTCGTCGTGTTCGTGAAGATGCCGGGTCAAGAGGCATGGGGAGCGGAATTCATGCCGCTCAAGCCCAAGGCGAGTGCCGCCATGCCCGACATGGACCACGAGCACCACCACGACGCGGACCATGATCACGACCACGACCACCAAGACTGATCAGCCACGGACCTTTGACGAATTGGCGCAACACTTGATTGTTAGGAGTAAGACATGTCGAAACTCTCAGGCAGCTGCTTGTGTGGCAGCGTCAAATACGAGACCGATGCCGAGCCGCAAATGCTCGCGATCTGTCACTGTTCACATTGCCAAAAGGCAACCGGTTCAGCCTTCTCGATAAATCTTGGCGTGGCGGGCGACAGCGTGCATATGACCGGGCAGCCGATGGTCTATGAGGATGTTGGCACCTCGGGCCAGCCGGTGCTGCGCATGTTCTGCGGCAAATGCGGATCGGCGATTGCCACCGATGCCAAGGCCTTTCCCGGCGTGTTGTTTCTCAAGGCCGGGACCCTCGACGACGTTACCGGATTGAAGCCCAATTTGGAGATCTGGACAAACTCCGCGCAAGACTGGGTCACGCTCTGTGAAGAGACCCAGAAGTTCGCTGGCAATCCGGGCTAAGGAGCAACGCCAAGGCAAGCGAGGAACGGACCGACTTGACCCTGTTCAACGGGTTCGAACGCCACAAAGTGGCGGTCAACGGCATCGATATTGCCTGCGTCGTGGGTGGGACGGGGCCGCCTGTGCTGTTGCTGCACGGCTTCCCCCAAAACCTCGAGATGTGGGCCAAGGTCGCGCCGGAAATTGCAGGCTCGTTCACCGTGGTCTGCGCCGATCTCCGCGGCTACGGCGATTCAGCCAAGCCGAAATGCGCAGCGGACAAGTCGAATTATTCCTTCCGCGCCTTGGCCGATGATCAGCTTGGTCTGATGCGCGAGCTCGGCTTTGATCGGTTTCACTTGGTCGGTCATGACCGCGGCGGCCGCACCGCGCATCGCCTCGCCCTCGACCACCCTGAGGCCGTGTTGAGCCTCGCCCTGCTCGATATCGTGCCCACCTATACGATGTTCGCCAAGACCAACAGCAGCTTAGCCAGCGTCTATTGGCACTGGTTTTTCCTGTCGCAACCTGAGCCGTTTCCGGAGCGGCTGATCGGCAGCGATCCGGACTTCTTCTATGAAACCTGTCTTGTCGGCTGGGGCGCCACCAAGATCTCCGATTTCGATCCAGAGATGATCGCCGCCTACCGCCGAGCCTGGCGCAACCCCGAGATGATCCATGGCTCTTGCTCGGATTACCGCGCCGCGGCGAGCATCGACCTCGACCACGACGCCGCCGACTTGGACCGCAAGGTGATCTGTCCGACGCTGGTGTTGTACGGCGAAGGGGGCGTGATGGCGCAGCTGTTCGATCTGCCCGAGGAATGGCGCGGGCGCTGCGAGCAGGTGACCGCTGCGGCGTTGCCCGGCGGGCACTTCTTTGTGGATCAACTTCCGAACGAGACCGCAGCGAGCCTGCGTGCGTTCCTGACTGATGCCGATGCGGCCCTGGCGACGCGCGCTCATCCTGAAGCAAGGAGAAGCACCGGGTGAGACCCATCAGCGAGCGGAGAATAACCATTATGTTTCAGCACCTTATCGGTAGGCGCGGCGCGGAGCAAGCGATCGGCTTGCCTTGCCAGCGCTCATAGGATGAGATTGCTGGGCGCCGGCAGGAGGTGACCTGCGCGTCAAAGGAGATAAAGAGGAGATGTCTCAAGACCCAATGTCGGCGTCGGTGATGTCGGAAGCCGACCAGCTCAAGCGGCAGATCGCGAAGCTCACCAAGATCAATTCCGCGCTGATGCAGCGCGTCGAGATGTCGACGGATCCGCACGCTAGCGCCTATTCCTTGTTCCAGACCGCCATCGCTCTCGAGGGCCAGGTGCGCGGGCGCACCGAGGATTTGAAGAATGCGCTGTTCCGCCTCGAGTGCACCAATGACGAGCTCTCCGCGGCGCGCGACGCCTCAGAACGTGCCAATCGTTTCAAGACCCGCTTCTTCACCGCGGTGGGACACGATCTGTTGCAGCCTCTCCACGCGGCGCGGTTGTCAGTCAGCGCGCTCTACGATCCGCACGCCACGCCCTATCACCGCCGCCTCGCCGACGCCATCGGCCACGCGCTGGCGACCATCGAGGAGCTGCTGAAATCCATTCTCGACATCTCCAAGCTCGAAGCCGGCGCCATCACCCCGACGCGACAGCCGGTCTCGCTCGACGCGCTGTTTGCCTCCTTGGCGGTCGACTTGGAGCCTTTGGCGCAATCCAAGAAGCTCGACCTCACCTGCCAATCCAATCTCCTCTCGGTGGTCTCCGATCCACTGATGTTGCGACGAATTCTCCAGAACCTGCTTGCCAATGCCGTGCAGTACACCCAGCGTGGCGAGATCAAGCTGCTCGCCACGCACCGCGGCAGCAATGTGGTGATTGAAGTGAGCGACACCGGACCCGGCATCCCGCCAGCCGAGCGCAAGATGATCTTCGAGGAATTTCAGCGAGGGCCCTTGACCGACCAACCCGACATCGGCGGCTTCGGTCTCGGACTTTCCATTGTACAGCGCATGGCCGAGGCGCTCGGCCATCCTCTCGATCTGTCCTCTGAGGTCGGCAGCGGCACCCGGTTTTCGATCACGGCGCCGTTCACGGCGCAAGTCGTAACGCGTGCCAAGAGCCCGGTGATCCCGAGCGTCACGCGGGCCTTCGGCCTGGAAGGCGCCAAGGTTCTCGTCATCGACAATGACGCTGCCGTTCTCGAGGCCATGCAGGCGTTGCTCGAGCGATGGTCGTGCGAGGCCTACACCGTGCGCAGCATGGCCCAGCTCGACGCCGTCATCGCCTCGGAGCTGCGGCCGAACATCGTGTTTGCCGACTATCACCTTGACCACGGCGAGTCCGGCCTTGCCGCGGTGGAGCGGCTGCGCAGCCTCATCAACCCCGATCTGCCGGTGGTGATCGTGACCGCCGACCACTCCTCCGACGTCGCCCTCAAGGTGCAGAAGAGCCGGTGCGAGCTTCTGCTCAAGCCGGTGAAGCCGGCGGAACTGCGCGCCTTGATGGCGCATCTGCTGGCCTGAAAATCCCGGCGCGGCCGGGGCGCGGTGCCGAGGCTCGGCAGTCCCCGTCAGGACGCTTCGGTCGCGTGGCTTTGCGCCAGGATGGTGTCGAAGTCAATCCTCGCCACCTCGATCACCGCTTGCGTCCGCGACGCGACCTTGAGCTTGCGCAAAATCTCGGAGACATGCGCTTTCACCGTCGTCTCGCCGACGCCGAGTTCATAGGCGATCTGCTTGTTGAGCTTGCCCTGGCGCAGCATCTGCAGCACGCGGACCTGTTGCGGGGTGAGGGTCGCGAGCTTGGCGCTCAGATCGCAGCCGGGTGAGTTGCGGGCGCCTGCCTGCGGCAGTTGGTAACCCGCCGGCAGCACGATGGAGCCCGCCATTACCTCGCGAATGGCGTTGGCAAGCTCCGAGCCGCGGGCCGACTTGGAAATGAAGCCGGCCGCGCCATAGGTGAGCACCTCGTGGACGATGCGGGAATCCTCGAGCGCCGAGACGATGACGATCGGCAGCTTCGGGTAACAGGTCCTGAGCTCGAGCAGTCCCTCGAGGCCCTGCGTCCCCGGCATCGAGAGATCGAGGAGCACGAGGTCGAGCTTGCCGCCTTCCTGATCGATTGCCACGCGCGCCGATTCGATCGACGCGGCCTCATGCACGACGGCGCCGGGGAAGGCGCTCTGCACCACGAGCCGCATGGCTTCCAGGAACAGGGGATGATCGTCGACAAGGAGGAAGTTCGTCGGCACCGTTGCAGTCTCCTTCGAGACGCAAGAAACGCCTCACCCTCAATGCGGACCAGCCCACTCGGGACCGAGTCGGAGACATGGGGGCGCTTCCTGAGCCGGCTTCTTAAGGCCGTGCTTCGAGGTCGAATATTCGGTTATTGACAGTCCGAAGTAAAGTTACTTTGAGTTTTATGTCACCTGTCACAGATGATTTGCTTGACAAATGTCAAGCTTAGCTCAACCGACACGCGGGGTATCGTTACCATGAGTTGCAGCCGGGAGGGTCCATCCACCCGACGCGTGTCGGCCGCTATCGCGGCTGTTGCTCTGCTGCCGATCCTGCGGCGCGAGCCCGCCCGCGTGAGAGGTCATTGGCGCTAGGCCGAGGGGCTGCGCCTGGCGTGCATCGGCAACCGACCCCGTCGATGAAGGCGGCGACCGAGGCATCGAATGCGGCATCGGGATCGAGCGCCTTGAAGGCTGGGATCAAGGCGACCGTCGCCGGGCAGACGAGGGGGTCGAGCTCCTTGAGTTCGGCCTCCTCCTCGTCGCTGATCGGCTGCAACAGACCCTCGGCTTCCGCGAGCGCATAGCCGAGGATGAAGGCGTAGAAGGCAAGTCCGAGCCCAGCGGCCTCGGCGTCCGGCAAGCCGGCGCTGCGCAAGGCCCGGTAGACGACCTCGCTCGAGGCATGGTCGGCCGGCCCCGTGGCGTGAAAGCGAAAATGCAGGTGGAACAGCCGCGGATGGCGTTGAGCAAGATCACGGTAGGCCGCCGCGACATGGCGGAGGTCGCTGCGCCAATCGCCGCTGGACAGGGGGAGTTCGACCGTAGCCAGCGCCCTGTCGGCGATCCGCCGCATCAACTCGTCCTTCGAGCCGAAATGATGCAGCACGGTCATGGGATCGACGCCGATGCGCTGCCCGAGCTTGCGCACCGAAAAGCCCACTTCGCCGTGGCGCGACAGCATGTCGAAGGCCGCATCGAGCATGTCGTTGCGGTCGAGCCCCCGCCGGCCGCGGGGCCGGGAAGCAACGGTTTTGCGGGCTGCCTGCCTTGACAATTCTACACCGTAGCCAATAAACTCTTCGCCGTAGCCATACCCGCTCGTGAGCCCCTGTCAAGGCGGTCTTCGACGGCAGCGGATAGGGCGCGGTGGAGGTGTAGTGTGACCGGCTTCGGACCGATCGCCGAACGAACGAGACGGCCTGCCGGGATGCGCCGGGAGCGCACCGGCATGTTTCCTTCTCCAACGACCGTGGCCTTGCGCGGACTGAATCCGAAGGCGGTGCTGCTCCTGCTCTGCGCGCGCATCGGCTATACGCCCCATGGGAGCTTCCAGCACTAATCGGCCGGCCCTCGGGTCACGCTCCGCTGGAGGTTCTTAGGTGACGAATCAATATCAGACTGAACATTATCAAGAGCTCGACGCTCTCCATCATCTCCACCCGTTCACCAGTCACAAATCGCTGCGGACCGGCGGCGGCGCGCGAGTCATTGTCCGCGGCGACGGACCCTATATTTGGGACAGCGAAGGCAACTGCATTCTCGACGGCATGGCCGGTCTGTGGACGGCGAATCTCGGCCACAGCCGCAAGGAGCTCGCCGAGGCGGCCTACGAGCAGATGCTCGAGCTGCCGTTCTACAACACCTTCTTCCGCACCACCCATCCACCGGTGGTGGCCCTGTCGCGGAAGCTCGCCGAGATCGCGCCCGACAATCTCAATCAGGTGTTCTACGGTTCGTCTGGCTCGGAATCGAACGACACCGCGATCCGCCTCATCCGCCACTATTGGGTTCTCAAGGGCGAGCCCAAGCGCCGCATCATCATCTCGCGCAAGAGCGCCTATCACGGCTCGACCATCGCCGCCGCTTCCATGAGCGGCATGGCGCATATGCATGCCCACAGTTACCCGCTCTATGAGGGCTTCCGCCACATCATGGATCCTTACTGGTATGGCGAGGCAAAGGACGGCGAGACGCGGGAGGAGTTTGGTCTCCGCGCCGCGCGCGCGCTCGAGGACGAGATCCTCACGGTTGGTCCCGAAAATGTCGCCGCCTTCGCCGGCGAGCCGGTGCAGGGCGCGGGCGGCGTCAAGATTCCGCCGGCGAACTATTGGCCGGAAATTCAGCGCATCGTCGACAAATACGGCATCCTGCTTCTCGCCGACGAGGTGATCACCGGCTTCGGCCGCCTCGGCACCTGGTTCGCCTCCGAGTACTACGGCATCCGCCCCAACCTGATCACCTTCGCCAAGGCGGTGACCTCGGGGTATCTGCCGCTGTCCGGCGTTATGGTCGGCGACGATATCGTTGACGTGCTGATGTCTCACGACGATGACTTCAACCACGGCTATACGTTCTCGGGTCACCCGGTGGCCTGCGCCGTCGCCCTCAAGAATCTCGAGATCATCGAGCGTGAGCGCCTGGTCCCGCGCGTCAGGGATTTCGGCGCCCCGGCACTCGCCAAGATGCTGGCGAAATTCCAGGACCATCCGCTCGTCGGCGAAGTGCGTTCGGTCGGCCTGCTCGGCGCCATCGAGCTCGTCGCCGACAAGCGCCGCCGGGGCCGCTTCGCCGATCCAGGCCGCGTCGGCCTCATCTGCCGCGATCATTTCTTCCGCGAAGGCTTCATCATGCGCGCGGTGTTCGACACCATGGTCATGTCGCCACCGCTGATTTGGGAGCAGAAGCAATTCGACGAGGCCGAGGCGGTGATCCGCCGCGCCCTCGACCTCACCCTCAGCGATGTTGCCGGCGAGGTCGCCGCATGAGCCGTCCCATTGTCGTCATCCCGGCTTGCACCAAGCTGATTGACGGCTACGTCTTTGACGCCGTGGGCCGCAAATATGCGGCGGCAATCGCCGAGGTCGCGGAATGCCAGCCGCTCTTGGTGCCGGTCGGCCCCGGCATGTCCGACATCGACACCATCCTCGATGTCGCCGATGCCATTCTGCTCACGGGAAGCCCCTCCAACGTCGCGCCTGAGCACTATGGTGACGAGCCGCCGGTCAAGCCGGATGCGCTCGATCCGTTCCGCGATGCGCTGACCCTGCCGCTGATCCGGGCGGCGGTCGATAGGAAGACGCCGCTGTTCGCCATCTGCCGCGGCTTTCAGGAGCTGAACGTCGCGCTCGGCGGCAGCCTGTATCAGGCCGTCCACGATGTGAACGGACATAAGGATCACCGCCCGAACTACGAGCTTCCCCTCGACGAGATGTATGGCGCTGTGCACCACGTCCACCTTCGCGGCAAGTTACGCGACTGGGTCGGCAGCGATCAGCTGTTGGTCAATTCGCTGCATTCGCAAGGCATTGCCCGCCTCGCCGATGGCTTGCGGCCGGAGGCGTTCTCCGAAGATGGCCTGATCGAGGCCGTGCGCGGTCCTGACGACGAGGCATTCTGCCTCGGCGTGCAGTGGCACCCGGAATGGGCGGCAAAGCAGAACCCGGTGTCGACCAAGCTTTTCCGCCGCTTCGGCGCCGCCGCCAAGGGCGTCACATCATGACCAACACGAGGCTCACCACCGACGAAGCCCAGGCCTTTCTTGATGCCAACCCGGTGGTGCAGTGGATCGACGCCTTTGTGTTCGACATGAACGGCATTCCGCGCGGCAAGCGCATCCGCCGCTCCGATCTCCTCGGCGTCGTCAAGAGCGGCATCACCATGCCGACCTCGGTGTTCATCATGGACCCGCTCGGCAATTGCATCGAAGAGACCGGCCGGCTGTGGGAGACCGGCGATCCCGATCGCCATTTTCATCTCCTGTCGCGGACCTTGGTGCCAATCCCGGTCGGCGACGGCCGCCACGCGCAAGCGGTGATGGTCATCGACGTCAAGGACGAACTCGACCCGCGCTCGGTCCTGGCGGATCAGGTCGAGCGCTTCCGGCGCGCGGGCCGAACCCCGGTGGCCGCCGTCGAGCTCGAGTTCTACGTCACCAGCAGGACCACCAATGGCGCCTTCGTGCTGCACACGCCGGAAGGGCTCTCCGCCGATCCGGGGCGGCCGCTGACCTTCGGCTTCGAGGAGCTCGACACGCTGGCGCCCTTTATCGACGACGTCTACCGCATCTGCGAAGCGCAAGGGCTTCCCGTCGATACCGTGATGCAGGAATCCGGCCCCGGCCAGTTCGAGATCAATCTCGTGCATCGTGCCGACGCCGTCGCCGCGGCTCTCGACGGCCTCCTGCTCAAGCGCGCGGTCAAGGCGGCGGCGCGGGCACATCAGCTCGACGCCACCTTCATGGCCAAGCCGCACCACGACTGGGCCGGCTCCGGCATGCACATTCACCTGAGCCTGCTCGATCAGTCCGGGGAGAACGTCTTTGCCGGCGATCCAATCTCGCCCCTGTTCCGCCAAGCGCTGGGCGGCTTGCGCGAGACCATGGCGCATTTCATGGCGGTGTGGGCGCAGTCGGCCAACGCCTACCGGCGCTACGTGCCGAAGGCTTATGTCTCGATGGCCGCCCATTGGGGCTTCAACAATCGAACCGTGGCGTTGCGCATTCCCCACGGCAACGGCGCCTCGACCCGCATCGAGCATCGCGTCGCCGGCGCCGACGCCAATCCTTATCTCGTCATCGCCTCGATCCTCGCCGGAATCAACTATGGCATCGTCAATCAGGTCGATCCTGGTCCCGCCGCCGAGGGCAACGCCGAGATCGTCGAGGCGCCGCCGCTGCCGACCGCCTGGATCAACTCGCTCGACCTTTTCCAAAACTCGGACATCGTTCGCGGCGCCTTCGGCGCGTCCTTCCAGGACGTGTTCTCGCGCCTGAAGAACGCCGAGCGCTGCAATTTCGAGCGCATCGTCACCCCGCTCGATCACCTTTGGTATTCGCAAGTCGCGTGAGGTTGCCATGACGTCGCTGGCACATTTCGAACAGGTCGCAAAAGCCATCGAGCTGCCGCGCGACGCGGTGATCGACGGCCACCTTCAGCCGAGCCTCGGCGGACGCCGCTTCGACAATGTCACCCCGCGCAACGGCACGGTGCTAAACGGGGTCGCCGAATGCGATGCCGCCGATATCGATGCCGCCGTGGCCTCGGGGCGCCGCGCTTTCGAGGATGGGCGCTGGCGGAACCTGCATTACCGCGACAAGAAGCAGGTCCTGTTCGCGCTCGCCGATCTCATCGAGCGCGACGCCGAGACCCTCGCCGTGTTGGAAAGCCTCGATGTCGGCAAACCGATCAAGAATGCGCTCAACGGCGACATCCCGGGCGTGGTCCGGACGCTGCGCTATTATGCCGAGGCCCTCGACAAGATCTACGGCGAGGTCGGCCCTGGCACGACCGATCGCTTCTCCTTCACCGTGCATGAGCCGCTTGGCGTCATCGGCGCTATCGTGCCGTGGAACTTCCCGCTTCTGATGGCGATGTGGAAGGTGGCGCCGGCGCTCGCCATGGGCAATTCCGTGGTGCTCAAGCCTGCCGAGCAGTCGCCCCTGACCGCGCTCAAGCTCGGGCAATTGGCGCTCGAAGCCGGCGTTCCCGCCGGCGTCCTCAATGTCGTCCCGGGCTTCGGCGCCGCCGCGGGCAAGGCGCTCGCGCTGCACCGGGATGTCGACATGATCGCCTTCACGGGCTCGGGCGCCGTCGGCCGCCTCCTGATGCAATATTCCGGCGAGAGCAATCTCAAGCGCGTCAGTCTCGAGCTTGGCGGCAAGTCGCCGCAAATCGTGTTTGCCGATTGCCCGGACCTCGACGCCGCCGCAGTCCAGGCCGCTTGGGGCATCTTCTATAATCAGGGCGAGGTGTGCACCGCGGCTTCCCGGCTCCTGGTGCATGAGGACATCGCCGATGCCTTCCTCGACAAGGTGCTGGCCATCGCCCAAGGCATCGTCCCCGGCGACCCGCTCGAGCCGGCAACGAGGTTCGGCGCCATGGTTTCCGCCGATCAGATGCACACCGCTTTGCGCTATATCGAGGGTGCCGCCCGCGACGGCGCTGCGCTCCGCCTTGGCGGCAAGCGGGCGCGCATCGACTCGGGCGGCTTCTATGTCGAACCGACGGTCTTCGATGGCGTGGCACCGCAAGCCGCACTCGCCCGCGAAGAGGTGTTTGGCCCCGTCCTCGCCGTGACCCGTTTCCGCGAGCCAGACGAGGCCATTCGCCTCGCCAATGACACGGTCTACGGCCTCGCCGCGGGTCTCTGGACCAGCGACGTCTCCCTCGCGCATCGCGCCGCGCGGGAGATCAGGGCCGGCCTCGTCTGGGTCAATGGCTGGGACGCCTGCGACATCACCATGCCGTTCGGCGGCTTCAAGCAGTCGGGCTTTGGACGCGACCGCTCGCTTCACGCACTCTATAAATATGCCGACCTGAAGTCGGTCTCGATCACCATACGCTGACGGAGCAGTGCCATGACCATGCTCGCCAAGAAGTTCCCGTCCGCGGCCTTGATAGACGGTCAGTGGGTGACCTCGCCCAAGACCTTCGCCGTGACGGATCCAGCAACCGGCGCCGAACTGGCGGCCGTTCCCAACCTCGGCCCCGCGGAGGCCAGGCGCGCCATCGACGCCGCTGCCCGCGCGCTGCCGGCCTGGTCGGCCAGGACCGCGAAGGAGCGGGCGACGATCCTCAGGCGCTGGTTCGATCTCATCACTGCCGAGACCGAGACCTTGGCGCAGCTGATGACGAGCGAGCAGGGGAAGCCTCTCGCCGAAGCGCGTGCCGAGGTCGCCTACGGCGCCTCCTTCGTCGAGTGGTTCGCCGAAGAAGGCAAGCGCGCTTACGGCCGGACCATTCCGACCACCTTCGCGAACAAGCGCTATCTCACCATCAAGCAGCCGATCGGCGTCGTCGCGGCCATCGCGCCGTGGAACTTCCCCATCGCCATGATCACCCGGAAGGTGGCGCCGGCGCTTGCCTCGGGCTGCACTATCGTGGTCAAGCCGGCCGCGGAGACGCCGCTTTGCGCGCTCGCCATCGCCAAGCTCGCCATCGACGCCGGCGTGCCGGCGGGCGTGCTCAATATCGTCACCACCACGGATGCGCCCGCTGTCGGCAAGGTGTTCTGCGACGACGGCAAGGTGCGCAAGCTATCCTTCACCGGCTCCACCGAGGTCGGCAAGATCCTCTACCGGCAATGCGCCGACACGGTGAAGAAGCTTACCCTCGAGCTCGGCGGCAACGCGCCGCTTCTCGTCTTCGACGACGCCGATCTCGACCAGGCCGTCGCCGGCGCCATGGCCTCCAAATATCGCAATGCTGGCCAGACCTGCGTTTGCGCCAATCGCATCCTGGTGCAGTCCGGCATCTATGACCGCTTCGCCGCGGCGCTGGTCGAGGCGGTGAAGAAGCTTACGGTGGGCCCCGGCACCGAGGCCGGCGTCAGCATCGGGCCCCTGATCACGAGCGAGGCGGTCGCCAAGGTCGAGACCCTGGTCGGCGACGCCGTCGGCAAGGGCGCGAAGGTTCTGACCGGTGGCGGGGTCGATGCCGCCGGGCCGCTCTTCTATCGGCCCGCCGTCGTGATCGACGTCACCCCCGACATGGAGATCGCGCGCGAGGAGATCTTCGGCCCCGTCGCCGCGCTTGAGCGCTTCGACACCGAGGCCGACGCCATCAAGCTCGCCAACGACACCCCGTTCGGCCTTGCCGCCTATCTGTTCAGCCAGAATTTGAGCCGCGCCTGGCGGGTCGCCGAGAAGCTCGACGCCGGCATGGTCGGCGTCAACGAGGGCATCTTCTCCAACGAGGTGGTGCCGTTCGGTGGCGTCAAGGAGTCCGGCCTTGGCCGCGAAGGCGCCGCCGAGGGCTTAGAGGAGTATCTCGAGACCAAATATATCTGCCTGGGGGCCATTGATGCATGAACAGGCACGCCCAGGGCGCAACTGGCTATTGAATGAGCTAGCAGGGTTGGCGGGCAGCGGCCATACTCGGTTCCGCGCGACCCACGGAGGCCAAAGCAAAACGAAGCCCCACGTCCACCAAGCATAGGAGAGAGTGAGTATGACCGACGACGCGCACGCCAAAATTCTTACGAAACCCAGGTCACGGCGCTCAGTGTTGCAAGGGCTCGGCGCCGCCGCCATCGGCATCAGCCTCTCGAGCAAGACCAACCCCGCCTGGGCCGCGGAGGAGAAGAAGCTCAATTTCTACAACTGGGACACCTATATCGGTGAGACCACGCTACCGGACTTCCAGAAGGAGACCGGCATCGACGTCAATATGAGCCTGTTCGCCACCAATGACGAACTGTTCGCCAAGCTCCGCGCCGGCAACCCCGGTTTCGACGTCATCGTTCCGGGCAGCGAGTTTGTCGAGCGCATGATCCAGGCGAACATGCTCGAGCCGCTCGACCACGCCAAAATTCCGAACATCAAGAACGTGGCGCCGGCCTTCATCGAGGACGCGCCTTACGACCCCGGCCGCAAATACAGCATGCCCTATACCTGGCTCGTGATTGGCATCGGCTATCGCAAGTCCAAGGTCAAAGAGGTCCCGGATAGCTGGAAGTGGCTGTTCGATTCCGACGTCTATAAGGGCCGCATCGCCGTGATGTCGGACGCCAGCGAGCTGTTCCGCAATTGCTTCAAATATCTCGGCCATTCCATCAACGACAAGTCGCCTGAGGTGCTCAAGCAGGCGGAGGCCATGCTCATCAAGCAGAAGCCCAACATCAAGTCCTTCCACGAGGACAATGGTCAGGACCTGTTGCTGTCCGGCGAGGTCGACGTGGTGATGGAGTACAACGGCGACATCGCGCAGGTCATGATCGAGGACGACGATCTCGACTTCGTCGTGCCCAAGGAAGGCGCCATGAAGCAATCCGACACGCTGGCGATCCCCAAGGGCGCGCCGCATCCCGAAAATGCACTTGAGTTCATCAACTTCATCTTGAACGCGAAAGTCGGCGCCGAGATCTCGGAGACGATCAAATACCCGTCGCCCAACGCGGCCGCCGTGGCGTTGATGCCGGCCTCCTACAAGGACAACACGGTGATCTTCCCGCCGGCAGAGGTCATGGCCAAATGCGAATATCCGAATTACCTCGGGCCCGAGTATACGCGCCTTCTCGACGAAGCGATGACGCGTCTACGCGCGGCCTGATTGGACGCATGTGATCTGACGAGCGAGCGAGAGGAAGAGCCGCAATGGCAACCCAGACCCAAGAGCGTCGACTGGCCTTCTTGGCAACGGCACTACCACCCATCGTCTGGGTGGTAGCGTTCTTCCTCGCTCCGCTCGCGATCGTCTGGGGCTACAGCTTCGGTCAGAATGTTGGCCTGACCGAAGTCGACATCACCGGCACCTTCGCCAATTATTTGCGCGCTCTGCAGCCGCTCTACCTTGGCATCTTCTTCAAGTCGATTTTCGTTGCCGGCGTCACCACGCTGCTTTGTCTCATCATCGGCTTTCCGGTGGCGCTTTCCATCGTCTTCGCCAGCGAGCGCTGGCGGCCGTGGATGCTGCTGCTCGTCATGCTGCCGTTCTGGACCAACCTCTTGATCCGCACCTATGCGCTGATCGCGGTGCTGCGCACCGAGGGCTACGTCAATTTCACCCTGAGATGGTTTTGGGACAATGCCAGCTGGCTCATGACGCTGGTGGGCTTGCAACCGCTCGGCGACTTCACGCCGCTTCAGATGCTCTATAACAATTTTGCCGTGGTGGTGGGGCTCGTCTACGTGCATCTGCCGTTCATGGTGCTGCCGCTTTACGCCGCGCTCGACCGGCTCGACAAATCCCTCATCGAAGCGAGCCTCGACCTTGGCGCCGGGCATTTCCGCACGCTGTTCTCGATCGTGGTGCCGCTTGCGCTGCCTGGAATCATCTCCGGCATCATCATCACCTTCGTGCCGGCGCTCGGCGCCTATCTCACCCCGGATCTTCTCGGCGGCCCCGATAGCCAGATGATCGCAAACGTCATCGAGCGCCAATTCAAGAAGGCCAATGACTGGCCGTTCGGCGCCGCGCTGTCCTTCCTGCTGATGTATGCGACGTTCGGGGCCATCGCGCTCCGCGCCTATTTCAGCCGCGGCAAAGCCGCCGAGGGTCACGGAATCTAGCCATGGCCCAGCGGCGCGCCCCCCTCGAATATAATCGTACCTGGCAGATGCGCGCCTGGCTGTTCGGCGTGTTCTTCTTCCTTTACGCGCCGCTCGTCGCGCTGATCGCCTTCAGCTTCAACGATAGCAAGCGCAACATCGTCTGGCGCGGGTTCACGCTCAATTACTACCACAAGCTTTTCAACGATCAGGTGCTGATGATCGCTTTCGCCAACTCGCTGACTATCGCCTTTTTCGCTACGATCATTTCGCTGGCTATCGGCGCTCTCGCCGCGATTCTCCTATGGCGGTACCGGTTCACGGGAAAAACCGCCGTGGAAGGCGCGTTCACGCTGCCGCTGGTGGTGCCGGAGATTTGCATGGGCGTCTCCATGCTCTTGTTCTTCACGCGCGTCGTTCCTTGGCCGAACGATCTCATGTGGCCGCTCAGTCTCGGATCGATCATCATCGCTCATGTCTCGTTCTGTTTCCCCTTCGTCGCGCTCGTCGTCGGCGCGAGACTCGCGAGCTTCAACAAGGAGCAAGAGGAGGCGGCGCGCGACCTCGGCGCCAACGATTGGCAAGCATTCCGCGACGTTCTTCTCCCTCATATGCGCCCGGCGCTGATCGCCGGGGGTCTGCTCGCCTTCACCCTGTCGCTCGACGATTTCGTCATCACATTTTTCACCTCAGGGCCTGACACCATCACCTTCCCGGTCAAGGTCTATTCCATGCTGCGCTTCTCGGTGAACCCTGAGGTCAATGCCGCATCGACCATGCTGATCCTGCTCACTATCGTGCTCATGATCGTGATGATGGTGATGCAGAGCAGAGCGCAGAAGGGGAAAGGATGAACGCCGTGGACCAAGCCTTAGCCAAGGACGCGGAAGCCACCACCAAGCCCATCATCAGCTTCCGCAGCATTTCGAAGCGGTGGGGCTCAACAGTCGGGGTGGACAATGTCACCCTCGACATCATGCCCGGAGAGTTCTTCGCGCTGCTCGGGCCCTCTGGCTGCGGCAAGACCACCCTGCTGCGCATGCTTGCCGGCCTCGAAGTGCCCACCGAAGGTCACATCCTGATCGACGGTCAGGACATGGCGGAAATCCCGCCCAATCGGCGCGCCGTGAACATGGTGTTCCAGTCTTACGCCGTGTTTCCGCATATGACGGTTGCCGACAATGTCGCCTACGGTCTCAAGATCGAGGGCGTGCCCCAGGCTGAGCGGGACCGGCGCGTCCAGGAAGCCCTCGACCTCGTGCAGCTCGGGCACCTTGGCGCGCGCATGCCTGATCAACTGTCGGGCGGCCAGCGTCAGCGCGTGGCGCTCTCCCGTGCGCTGGTGAAGAAGCCGAAGGTGCTGCTGCTTGACGAGCCACTCTCGGCGCTTGACGCCAAATTGCGCGAGGCCATGCGCTTCGAGCTGTCGCAGCTGCAGCAGAAGGTCGGCATCACCTTCATCATGGTCACTCATGACCAGACCGAGGCGCTGGCCATTGCCTGTCGCGTCGCCGTGATGAACAAAGGCTCGATCGCCCAGCTCGGCACGCCGTCGGACCTTTACGAGTTTCCGGCCTCTCGCTTTGTCGCCGACTTCATCGGATCGGTGAACATGTTCGAGGGCACGCTGATCGACGACAAGCCCGACGAGGCGACCGTTACCTGTCCTGAGCTCGAGCCCCATCCCGTCTATGTGCCGCATTCCGTCCCCGGCAAGGAGGACTCATCAGTCTGGGTGGCGATCAGGCCGGAGAAGATGACGCTGCACAAGGACGGAGACAAGTCACCCGCGGTGCCCGAATGCCCGGAGGCCTCCAATGTCGCCAAGGGCGAGATCAAGGACATCTCGTACCTTGGCGATATTTCGATCTACCATGTCGTGCTTGCGAACGGCCGCTTGATCCGCATCTCGCGCCCAAACCGTTCCCGCTTCGACCAGGACGACTTCGACGCTGGCGAGACGGTCTGGGTGAGCTGGGACGGCTCGAGCCCCGTCGTGCTCCAGTCCTGACGCCTGGCGCGCGACAACATCTCGAGACGAGATCGGAAGGTTTTAGATGGCACTCTCAGCCGAGCTTCATGAGCGCAGAGCCGCGGCCGTGCCGCGGGGCGTCGGCCATGCCACCGCGATCTACGCCAAGCGCGCCAAGAATGCCGAGATCTGGAGCGAGGAGGGCAAGCGCTATATCGACTTCGGCGCCGGCATCGCCGTGGTCAACACCGGCCATCAGCATCCGCGGATCGTCGCCGCCGTCGAGGAGCAGATGAAGGCCTTCAGCCATGTCTGCTTCCAGGTCACGCCTTACGAAAATTATGTCAGCCTCGCCGAGCGCCTGAACGCCATCGCGCCCGTTGCCGGCCCGGCTAAGACCATGCTGGTGTCGACCGGCGCCGAGGCCGTCGAGAATGCGGTCAAGGTCGCACGCGCTTTTACCGGCCGCCCGGGGATCATCTCTTTTAGCGGCGGCTTCCACGGCCGCACCCATATGGGCATGGCGCTGACCGGCAAGGTGGTGCCCTACAAGAAGGGCTTCGGGCCGTTTCCCGCCGACATATATAATGTCGCCTTCCCCAACACCTATCACGGCGTCACGAGCGAGCAGAGCCTCGAGGCCATCAAGGCCCTGTTCAAATATTCGGCCGATCCGTCGAGCATCGCCGCCATCATCATAGAACCGATGCAAGGCGAGGGCGGTTTCTACATTGCGCCGTTCGATTTCCTCCGCGCGTTGCGGACCTTGTGCGACGAGCACGGCATCCTCCTCATCGCCGACGAGATTCAGACCGGCTTCGCCCGCACCGGGAAGATGTTCGGGCTCGAGCATTCCGGCGTCAAAGCCGATGTCGTGACCATGGCCAAGGGGCTGGCAGGGGGCTTTCCGCTCTCGGCCATCACCGGGCGCGCCGACGTCATGGATGCGTCGAACCCCGGCGGCCTCGGCGGCACCTATGCCGGCAGCCCGGTCGCCTGCGCCGCCGCCCATGCCGTGCTGGACATCATCGCGGAAGAGAAACTCTGCGACCGCGCCAACGTTATCGGCGAGATCATCCTCGATCGCTGCAATCAGATCAGGAGCCGCTCCAACCTCAACTGCGTCGGCGATGTCAGGGGCCTCGGCGCCATGTGCGCCATTGAGTTGGTCAAGGATACCGCGAGCGGCGAGCCGGCGCCGCAGCTGACCCAGACCCTGATGAAGGTCGCCAACGAGAACGGTCTCATCCTTTTGTCCTGCGGCACCTACGGCAATGTGATCCGCTTCCTGGTCCCGCTCACCGCGAGCGACGACCTGGTCCGCGAGGGCATGGACATCTTTGAGACGAGCCTCAGCGAAGCCGTAACCCGGGTCGCGTGAGCCGCTCTCAATCGACAGCACATCATTACGAGGCAATGACATGAGCGCCAAGCTCGCGACCAATGATCTCGAAGCATTCTGGATGCCGTTCACGGCGAACCGGCAGTACAAGAAGGCGCCGCGTCTGTTTGTCAGCGCCGAGGGCATGTATTTCACTGCGTCCGATGGCCGCCGCGTGCTGGACGGCACCTCCGGCCTGTGGTGCGTCAACGCCGGCCATTGCCGCCCGAAGATCGTGGAGGCGATCCGCCAGCAGGCAGGCGAACTCGACTTCGCCGGCACCTTCCAGATGGGCCATCCGAAAGCCTTCGAGGCCGCGTCCAAGCTCGTCAACGTCGCGCCGCCCGGCTTCGACCACGTGTTCTTCACCAATTCGGGATCGGAATCCGTCGAGACCGCACTCAAGATCGCGCTCGCCTATCACCGCGCCAAGGGCAACGGCTCGAAGTTTCGGCTGATCGGCCGCGAGCGCGGCTACCACGGCGTCAATTTCGGCGGCATGTCGGTCGGCGGCATCACCAACAACCGCAAGATGTTCGGCACGCTGTTGAGCGGGGTCGACCACATCCGCCACACCCACGACCTCGCCCGCAACGCCTTCAGCCGCGGCGAGCCTGAACATGGCGCCGAGCTTGCCGATGACCTGGAGCGTCTTGTCGCGCTCCACGATGCCTCGACCATCGCCGCTGTGATCGTCGAGCCGGTGTCGTGCTCGGCGGGCGTCCTGATCCCGCCCAAGGGCTACCTCAAGCGGCTCGCCGCGATCTGTGCCAAGCATGACATCTTGCTCATCTTCGATGAGGTCATCACCGCCTTCGGCCGCCTCGGCACGCCGTTCGGCGCCGACTATTTCGACGTCTCGCCCGACATCATCACCACGGCGAAGGGCGTCACCAACGGCGCCGTGCCCATGGGCGCGGTGTTCGTGACATCGAAGATCCATCAGGCCTTTATGACTGGTCCGGAAGACGCCATCGACTTCTTCCATGGCTACACCTATTCCGGCCATCCGCTCGCCTGCGCCGCATCGATCGCCACGCTCGAGCTTTACAAGGAGGAGGGGCTCTTAACGCGCGCCTCGGAGCTTGCGCCCTATTGGCAGGAAGCGATGCATTCGATGAAGGGGCTGCCGCATGTCATCGACGTTCGCAATATCGGCCTGATCGGCGCCGTCGAGTTTGAGCCGCTCCCCGACGCGCCTGGACGCCGCGCCCACGCCCGCTTCGTCGAGGCCTTCGCGCGTGGCCTTCTCGTCCGCGCTACCGGCGACATCATCGCGCTGTCGCCGCCGCTCATCATCTCCAAGGCGGAAATCGACCAGCTCGTCGAAGTCCTCTCCGGGGTCCTCAAAGCAGCGAACTAGGGCATTCCGCGCCGCCATGCACACCATCGACAACGCCATCGACGGCCGGAGAGTGACGTCGTCATCGCGGCGGTTCGCACCCGTCTATAACCCGGCAACGGGAGAGGAGACGGCGCGGCTGCCGCTTTCGACCGTCGCCGAAGTGAATGCTGCGGTCGCGGCCGCCAAGCGCGCGGCCGAGAGCTGGGGCACGACGCCGCCGTTGAAACGCGTCAAGCCAATGTTCCGCTTCAAGGAGCTGCTCGACAGGAACGCCGACGAGATCGCCCGCGTGATCTCGAGCCAGCACGGCAAGACCCATGCCGATGCCCTCGGAGAGCTCGCCCGTGGCATCGACGTGGTCGATTTCGCCTGCGGCATTCCGCATCTCTTGAAGGGCGAGTACAGCCGCAATGTCGGTCCCGAGATCGACAGCTGGTCAGACCGCCAGCCGCTCGGCGTCGTCGCCGGCATCACGCCGTTCAACTTCCCGGCCATGGTGCCGATGTGGATGTATCCGGTGGCCGTCGCCTGCGGCAACACCTTCGTGCTCAAGCCGTCGGAGCGCGACCCATCGACCTCGATGCTGATCTGGGAGCTGTTTCAGGAGGCGGGCTTCCCGCCCGGCGTGCTCAACGTTGTCCACGGCGATAAGGAGGCGGTCGACGCGCTGCTCGATCATCCCGACGTCAAGGCGGTGAGCTTCGTCGGCTCGACCCCGGTCGCCGAACATGTCTACACGCGCGGGTGCGCGGCCGGAAAGCGCGTGCAGGCGCTCGGCGGCGCCAAGAACCACATGATCGTCATGCCCGATGCCGACATGGACCAGGCCGTCGATGCGCTGATGGGCGCGGGCTTCGGCTCCGCCGGCGAGCGCTGCATGGCGATCTCGGTCGCGGTGCCTGTGGGTGACAAGACCGCCGACCAGCTGGTCGAGGCGCTCGCACCCAAGATCCGCACCATGAAGATCGGCCCCGCCACGGACCCCGAATCCGAGATGGGCCCGGTGATCACCGCCGAGGCCAAGCGCCGCATCGAAGGCCTGATCGATCAAGGCGTGAAGGAAGGCGCCGAGCTCGTCGTCGACGGCCGCGGCTTGGAGCTCCAGGGCTATGAGGGCGGCTATTTCCTCGGCGGCTCGCTGTTCGACCGCGTCACCAAGGACATGACCATCTACAACACCGAAATCTTCGGCCCTGTTCTCTGCGTGGTGCGCGCCGGCGACTACGATGAGGCCGCTGGCCTCGTCAATGCCCACGAATATGGCAACGGCACTGCCATCTTCACCCGCGACGGCGACACCGCCCGCGCCTTCGCCGACCGCATCGAGGTCGGCATGGTCGGGATCAACGTGCCGATCCCGGTGCCGGTGGCCTATCATTCCTTCGGCGGCTGGAAGCGGTCGCTGTTCGGCGATCATTCGGTCTATGGTCCCGAGGGTGTGCGCTTCTATACGAGGCTCAAGACCGTGACCGCGCGCTGGCCGACCGGCATCCGCCGCGGCGCCGAGTTCAATTTCCCGAGCTTGAAGTAGGGGGCGAATGGCGACGGCCAGGGACCTCCGCCGCATCGCGCTGGCGCTCGACGGCACGAGCGAAGCCCCTCATTTCGATCGCATGGCCTTCAAGGTCGCGCGGATCTACGCGACGCTTGCCGCTGACGGCAAGACCGCAAACCTGAAATTCACGCCCGATGAACAGGCGCTGAAATGCACGACGGCGCCGGACGCGTTCGCCCCGGTTCCGAATGCCTGGGGCGATCAGGGTTGGACCACGGCGACGCTTGCCGCACTGAGCAGCGCCGAATTGAAGCTTGCGCTGGAAATGGCGTGGCAGCATGCCCAGCCACGGGCCACGAAGAGGCGCCGCGGCTAGGCTTCGCAGACCCTAGCCGCCAGCCTGGTGCGCTCTCTCCTCGTCGCACGCTTTGACATGAATGAGGTTCGGCATTGACGAGAGCTCATCCGCCAGCACGCACGCAGTGACCCCGGCCTTTCTGGCTGCCTCGATGAACAGCATGGCGGCATCGTCGGGAAAGCCCCCGTCGTCGCTCATATATTTTTCGACGCTCCAATTGGAATCAAGGCGAGCCACATCAGCCGCGGCGATTTTCGCCGTCGCCATGTCTCCCGTCATGGCGCTTGCCGCCGCCAAGTACGCGTAATCCGTTGCGAAAGGATCGGTGACCAGTTTCGCGTATTTCACGGACTTATCGAATTTGCGGTCAAAGAAGTAAGCGTAGCGGAGCCCTTGGTTGTACCAGTACGGATAATTGGGATTGAGCTGCAGCGCTTTTTCCACCAGTGCGACGGCACGCTCGGACTGGCCGAGTTGAGGAAGATACCAAGCGATCAGCACGAGAAGGTCAGCGTTGTTGGGGGCTAAGGCCTCGGCCTTGGCAAATTGCTCGAGCGCCTGGTCTCCCAATCCCTGGTAGGAAAATGCATGTCCGAGAACGAGCTGGGTTTCGCCATCGGTCGGGTCGAGTTCGAACGGCATTACGCGCGGCATCGATCAGTTTGGCGAGATTGTCTGCAGGCGTTCCAAGGCCAAAGTCCATTCGATACTCGTAGACATACGCCAACCCCACATAGGCCCTTGCGAGCTGTGGATCGAGTTCGAGCGCCTTGCGGAGCAATCGTTCTCCTTCTTCGAGACCCTCTTTCGTGACCGTATGCTTGGCCTCCATGCCGAGCAAATAGGTATCATAGGCCGTCAAGTCACTCGGCGGCTTTCGTCTGATGAGCGAACGCTCGGCCTCAGCGACCGCGCCCTCGTAGCCGGTGATGGTGGCGGCAATCTTCCCCGTCACGTCGCTCTGCACTTTGAACAGGTCGGTTGCGGGGCGGTCGTACCGATTGGACCAGACGTGACCGCCCGTCGTCGCGTCGATCAGCTGCGCGGTCACCCGAATCTGGTCACCGCTCGGTTGGATGCTACCTTCGAGCACGTAGCGGACGCCGAGATCGCGGCCAATGCTTCTCACATCGGCCGGCTTGCCTTGGTAGACCTCGGTCGAATTGCGGGCCACCACGAACAGATCCTTCGAGTGCGACAGGTCCGTAACGATGTCTTCTGTCATTCCGTCGGCAAGGCGATCCCACTTCGGATCGTTCCCGATATTCTCGAACGGCAAGACCGCAATGGACGCCTTTTCCGACGGCGGAGCTGATGGAGTCCACCACAACCGCCAGGCGCCGAAACCCGCGAACAGCACGAGCAGAACTGCAACTATTAACGCTGGAAGGAGTCCGAAAGGCCTTTTGCGAGATGCGGGCTGAGATGCGACGGAATCGAGGTCTCGATCCGGAGCGATCGCGTCCGGCCGATCTGGCTTGGGACCGGGCATCTCGGCCGGCCGAAACTCGATGTGCGGCGTGTAGGTGCCCTTCGGTAGATCGATGCGGATGGGATCGAATTGACCGTCGGCCCCGTAATATTCGCGAAGCTTCTCACGCAGGCGGGCGGCCTCGATACGCACCATGGGATTGATGACGGGGTCGAACGTCTCGGGACGGTCGAACACTTCCAAAGCGACGTTGTAACCCTTCAATCGTTCGCCCCGGCCGGCCAGAGTTTCATTGACGAGATACTGGAGGAACCGTTGCCGGCGCTGCGACTGGTGGAACGGGCCGCTTTGGAGGATGCGGTTCAGTTGCTCGCGAATGGCCTTCTTATCGGATTCGCTCCAGGAATTGAGCGCAGTTGCCGTCACGCTTCAACTCCAAATGCCCGCCGCGGCGCCCACCCCCGCTGGGATCGGGCTGCAGTTTCATACCGTTACATACTAGGACCAGGGGGTACGGCCTGTCACGCTCAAGCCGCGATGGTCGGAATACGGCAATCCGGCTTCGGAACGCGGCAACACCAGATCACCGCCCCCAACGCCCCTCGGGTCGTGGGCCTTGAGGGTGAAAACCACTCGAACTCAGGAGACACCAAGATGCTGAAATCTCTAATCGTCACAGTCGCGCTCGGCGCTTTCGCGATGGCGGGCATCACCAGCCCGGCACAAGCAGTATCCAGGCCCTGTCTCAAGTCCCCCAAGGATCCCGTGCCCTGCTTTGCAACGCCCCAGAGGTCGCAACTCGCGCAGCCAAGGAACAAGTAACTGCACGCAAAGCCAGGGCGGCGCCGCCCGCAGTCCCGCATGAGCGGAAACTGAATCCAAGGAGAAATCGCCATGAACCTCAACGCGCTGATCTTAACCGTGCCCACCGCGCTCGTTCTGCTTGGCGGCACGGCGGCAAACGCCGGACAGACCATCAAGGACGAGGGTGCTCTTGCCTGCGTGACCGACAAATGGGACGAGACGGAGCCTGACAAAGGCCACAAGCTGGTTGACGCAGCCGTGCGCTGCGTGGACATCCCCAACGATCCCGCGGAACCGAAATACTCCCAGGATTGCAAAGGAAAATACGAGTACATGCCCGATGGCAGCTGGAAGGCCGCCGGGACATGCACCGACACCTACAAGGGCGGCGATACCAAATTCGAGACCTGGGAGGAGGGTTCGCACCTCAAGGAATATACGTACCAAGTCACAGGCGGCACCGGCAAATACCAGGGCGCCAGCGGCGGTGGCACCTACATTTACGAGAATCTGACGGATACCCTCGCGGGCGGCACCTACAAAGGCACACTTAGGCTGCCCTAGGGCCACGGCTTCGGCGGACCTGAGCACTCAAAAAAGAAGCCGGTCCGTTCGGGGGGACGAAACGGACCGGCTGATGGACGCTGGGGGATGCGTCCGGGGGTAGGATCGCTGTTCCGCCTACTCGGCGGCGACGAGGCGAACGTTTCCCGCGCTCGCGCCGTCGAAGCCGAGCGAGGCCGCAACAGCGGCATGGGTGATGCAGCCGCCGCGGACATTGAGTCCGGCGGCGAGATGCGGGTCGCGATCGAGCGCGGCCAAGCCGTGGTCGGCGAGCTTGATCACGAAGGGCAAGGTCGCGTTGTTCAGTGCCTGGGCCGAGGTCACGGGAACGGCGCCCGGCATGTTCGCCACGCAATAATGAATGACACCGTCGACCTCGAAGGCCGGATGGTCGTGGGTGGTCGGCCGCGAGGTCTCGAAGCAGCCGCCCTGGTCGATGGAAACATCGACAAGCACGGCGCCCCGCTTCATGCGGGGCAGCATGTCGCGGGTGACGAGTTTCGGCGCGCTGGCGCCGGCGACGAGCACCGCGCCGATCACCACGTCGGCGCCGAGCACTTCGGTTTCGATCGAGTCCATGGTCGAGGCGAGCGTACGGACGCGGCCCTCGAACAGCTCGTCGAGCTGACGCAGGCGGGGGAGCGAGCGGTCGATGATGGACACGTCGGCGCCGAGGCCTGCGGCCATGCGCGCGGCATGGGTGCCGACGACGCCGCCACCGAGGACCACGACCTTGGCCGGACGCACGCCTGGCACGCCGCCCATGAGCACGCCACGGCCGCCGGTCGGGCGGCGCAGGGCGATAGCGGCAGCCTCGATGGCCAGACGGCCGGCAACCTCGCTCATCGGCGCGAGCAGAGGCAAGCCGCCGGCGGCATCGGTCACGGTCTCATAGGCGATCGCGGTGGCGCCTGACTCCATCAGGCCACGGGCCTGGTCGGGATCCGGCGCGAGATGAAGATAGGTGAACAGGATCTGGTGTGGCTTCAGCCGGCGATACTCGACCGCCTGCGGCTCCTTGACCTTGACGATCATATCGGCCTCGGCGAACACGGCCTCGGCCGTCGGCACGATGCGCGCGCCGACCTTCTCGTAGTCGGCGTCGTCGGCGAAGATGCCGGCACCGGCGCCGGACTGGACCACGACCTCGTGGCCGCGCGCCGTGAGCTCGCGAACCGAACCAGGCACGAGCCCAACGCGGAACTCATTGCATTTGATTTCTGTCGGAACGCCAATGCGCATGGTGGCCTCCAATGCCGGGAGCTGTGGTTGGCAAAACAGTGCCACAACTCCCCAAGAGAAAGTTGGCGTTTTGCACGCTAGATGTCTAGAATATCGCAGATTACCTGCGCTTAAGACGTATTGGACGCTAGAAAATGAAAGAGAAGGACCTCGACGCATTGGATCGTGCGATTCTTGGCGCCCTGCTTGAGGACGGCCGGCAGAGCCAGGTCGAGCTTGCCGAGCGGGTGCCGCTGTCGGCGACAGCGATCGCCCGCCGCATCCGCGGCCTCGAGGATGCGGGGGTCATTCAAGGCTATCAGGCGCGGGTCAACCGCAAGGCGCTCGGCCTCAGCATGACCGTGATCGTCCATGTCAGTCTCAACAGTCAGAACCAGGATCTGCTCAAGGCCTTCGAGGACGCCGTCGCCAAGGCGCCCTCCGTCGTCTCCTGCCATCTCATGTCCGGTGAGGACGATTACCTCATCGCCGTGATGGCCCGCGATCTCGCCGACTATGAGCGGATTCATAAAGAGCAGCTGTCCCGGCTCCCGGGTGTCGCGCGGCTGAAGTCGAGCTTTGTGCTGCGCGACATCGTTAACAAGCCGCTGCCCGCATCCTCACTGTTGCCATCACGCAAATGATAACGTCGCGCCTGCGGTTCATGCTTCCGGGCAGCTTGTCGGTCTGTTAGCGTACAAGCATCGGCGGGGGCGTTACCCGCGAGAGTTGCAAGAGCTCGAGGGTCCTTACCCGGGAAGGGACTGCCTGCATGCCCCCCGCTGTTGCGCGCCGTAACACCTCCTTCGCCACCTTCATCACCTCCAACTGAGGGCGCCATGTCACGCACGCCATTATTTGCCGCCGTTAGGAGAGCTTTAGCGCTCGTCTCTCGTGATCATGCTATCGCTTTACCCCGACAATCCGCGCTGACGAGGCGAAAACTGCTCCGCCTCTCCGCGGCTGCGGCTGGCGCTGCGGCGCTGTCGCCTGCACTCAAGTGGAGCGCCTACGCCGAAGAGAAAGGAGCGCAGTCGATCGCCATTGTCGGCGGCGGCGTCGCCGGGCTGACGGCGGCTTACCGCCTGCACGCCGCCGGCATGAAGCCGGTCGTGCTCGAGGCGAGCAATCGTTGGGGTGGGCGCATGTTCACCCATTACGACTTCTATAAGGGCATGTTCTGCGAACTCGGCGGCGAGTTCGTCGACACCAATCATGAGGATTTGCAGAAGCTCGGCACGGAGCTCGGCGTCGAGATGCAGAAGCTGGCCGCCGAAGGCGACGGCGAGGACCTCTATTTTTTCAAGGGGGTGTTTCATACGCCGACCGATATGCTCGATTCGGAAAAGCAGACGGGGGCCTTCGTGCCGATCGCCAACCAGATCGCTGAAGACGCCGACAAGTTGACCGACAAGGACGACAATTGGACGGACGACGCCCGCAAGCTCGACGAGATGAGCCTGAAGGATTATCTTGAGCAGTTCCGCGGCAAAACCGACGACTGGGCGATCGATCTTCTTGATGTGGCCTACAACATCGAGTTCGGGCTCGAGACCAAGGATCAGTCCAGCCTCAATATGGTCGACTTCATCGGCACCGACCTCGGCGAGCCGTTTGAGATGTTCGGCGAGAGCGACGAAGTGTTCCGCATCAAGGGCGGGTCGTCGGCGCTGATCAAGGCGCTATTGGCCGCGCTCGAGAACAAGATCGACATGAAGCAGGGCTACGCGTTGACGACGCTCGACTATAAAGACGGGCAGATCGTCATGGGCTTCGACGCGCCGGGCGGGGCGCAGACGCAAAGCTTCGATGCGGTCATCCTCGCCTTGCCGTTCACCAAGCTGCGGCAGGTCAAAGGCCTTGAGAGTTTGCAGCTCAGCGACGAGAAGCTGAAATGCATCAACGAGCTCGGCTACGGGTCGAACGCCAAGATCTTGCAGGGCACTACGTCGCGCATATGGCGAACCCCTGAGTCGGGCTTGCCGGCGCCATCGGACGGCAGCTTCTACACCGATCTCGGCTTCCAGAACTTGTGGGATTCGAGCCGGGCCCAGCCGGGCGATGCCGGCATCATCACCAACTATCTGGGCATCAAGGCTGGCGCCACCGATGCCAAGTCCGCGCTCGACGCCTTCCGCGCCGACCTGCCGAAAATGTCGCCGAAGATGGCCGAGGTCATTGATCCCAACGCGGTGGTGTCGTGGTTCTGGGCGGTCTATCCCTTCACGCTCGGCAGCTATGCCAGCGCCAAGCCGGGGCAATACACCACGATGTTGGACGTGGCGTCGGAAGCCGCTCTTGACGGCCGCCTGCAATTTGCCGGCGAGCATACGAGTGCGGACTTTCTGGGTTACATG
The DNA here is from genome assembly GCA_963732955.1 of uncultured Alphaproteobacteria bacterium. Classification (GTDB taxonomy): domain Bacteria; phylum Pseudomonadota; class Alphaproteobacteria; order Rhizobiales; family Methyloligellaceae; genus Methyloceanibacter. The sequence goes on along the minus strand of CAVTBH010000003.1, from coordinate 357,604 downwards.
AACGGCGGTGTCCAAAGCGGTAACCGTGCCGCCGCCGACCTTGTCGCGACCCTGGCGCAGTAATGACGGCGCAAAGAGCCGCGTGCGGTGTCCTTAGCAGGTGCGAGATGGTGGCTTTCCTGTGGCGCTTGGTACCGTCCTAGACTAACATTCCCTTTGTTTACTTGGGGGTTGCGCCCCTTGTTCGCACCCGAAATCCGCTTCCTTTGCGCCGGCTCACCTCTCTCCAGGAGTCAAAGAGTATGAAACCCACAACGAGTGTCGCAGCATCATTCGCCGTCTTGCTTGCCCTTGGCGGTGCCGCCTTTGCCGAAATGCCCACGTCGGTTGGCGAGGGCGAGGGCGAGGTCGATATCGTGGCCTGGCCGGGCTACATCGAGCGCGGCGAGACTGACAAGAATTACGACTGGGTCACCGGCTTCGAGAAAGAGACGGGCTGCAAGGTCAACGTCAAGACCGCCGCTACCTCCGACGAGATGGTGACGCTCATGAATCAAGGCGGCTTCGACCTCGTCACCGCCTCGGGCGACGCCTCGCTGCGCTTGGTCGCCGGCAAGAAGGTGCAGCCGATCAATGTCGACTTGATCCCGAGTTGGAAGACGGTTGACGACCGGCTCAAGGACGCGCCCTGGCATACGGTCGACGGCGTCCATTACGGCGTGCCGTTCCAATGGGGCCCGAACGTGCTCGCCTACAACACCTCCGTGTTCAAGGAGGCGCCGAAGAGCTGGTCCGTCGTGTTCGAGGAACAGACCCTTCCCGACGGCAAGAGCAACAAGGGACGCGTTCAGGCCTATGACGGCCCGATCTACGTCGCCGATGCCGCGCTCTATCTGATGAAGACCAAGCCCGAGCTCGGCATCAAGAATCCTTACGAGCTCAATGCCGACCAATACGCCGCGGCCGTTGCCCTGCTTCAGGCCCAGCGCGCTCTTATCGGGCGCTATTGGCATGACGCCATGGTGCAGGTCGACGACTTCAAGAACGAAGGCGTGGTCGCCTCCTCGTCATGGCCCTTCCAAGTCAACCTCCTTGACAGCGAGAAGCAGCCGATCGCCTCGACCATTCCGAAAGAAGGGGCGACGGGCTGGGCCGACACCACCATGATGCATGTCGACGCCAAGCATCCGAACTGCGCCTATAAATGGCTCGAGCATTCGCTGAGCCCGAAGCTTCAGGGCGACCTCGCCTCGTGGTTCGGCTCGGTGCCTTCGGTGCCGGCTGCCTGCAAAGGCAATGAGCTTCTGACCGATACCGGCTGCGCCACCAACGGCTTCGACAATTTCGAGCAGATCTGGTTCTGGCGGACGCCGACGGCGAAGTGCGAGCAGGAAGGCGCCTGTGTCCCCTACTCGCAGTGGGCAAAGGACTACATCGCGATTCTCGGCAAGTAGCGCGTCAAACAAAGCTCGGCCCCGGGACGTATGACCCGGGGCCGCTTCCGGATGGCGCAGCCCATGTCGCCTGCGGTTAGATTGGTCAACGTCTCCCGCCATTTCGGTTCGGTGCGGGCAGTCGATGACGTCACCCTCGACATCGCGGAAGGCGAGTTCTTCGCCATGCTCGGGCCTTCGGGTTCGGGCAAGACCACTTGCCTCCGCCTCATCGCCGGTTTTGAGCAGCCCGACGAGGGCCATATCGAGATCTTCGGCGACACCGCCGAGGGCGTGCCGCCCTATAAGCGCAACGTCAACACTGTGTTCCAGGACTATGCGCTGTTCCCGCATATGACCGTCGGCGAGAACGTCGCCTACGGCCTGATGATCAAGGGCATGCCGCGAGAGGAGCGCGGCAAGAAGGCGAAGGCTGCGCTCGCCATGGTCAAGCTCGCTGGCTATGAGGGGCGCCGTCCGGTGCAGCTCTCCGGCGGCCAACGCCAGCGCGTGGCGCTCGCCCGGGCGCTCGTCAACGGCCCCAAGGTGCTGCTGCTCGACGAGCCGCTCGGCGCCCTCGACCTCAAGCTCAGGGAGCAGATGCAGGAGGAGTTGAAGGCGCTCCAGGAGGAGCTCGGCATCACCTTCATCTTCGTCACCCATGACCAGGGCGAGGCGCTGTCCATGGCCGACCGCGTCGCCATCTTCAACGACGGCAAGGTGATTCAGGTCGGCTCGCCCATCGACGTTTACGAGCGGCCCAGGTCGCGCTTCGTCGCCGACTTTGTCGGCTCGTCCAACGTCTTGCCTCCCGCCTTCGCCGCGAGACATGGCGGAGCGGCGAAATGGACCAGCCTCAGGCCGGAGAAGATCGCCGTGTTACCGGCCGGCGCGCCGGTGCCCGACGCCCACGCACATCTCGATGGCGAGGCCAACACCATCAGCTACCAGGGTTCGGTCACCAAGCTCGGCATCGATACCGGTGACACGGCGTTGATGGCGCAGGTGCCTGCCGACGGCACGAGCTTCGAGCAGGGCGACAACGTCCGGCTCATATGGCCGATATCGGCGATGGTCACCATGGAGGACGATGCGTGAGCCACGCCGCCACCATCGAGCGGGACGAGGGCATCCTCGACCGGATCTCCGATCTCTTTCTGCGCCGCCCCAAGCTTCTTACCTTCGCGCTGTTGCTGCCGCCGCTCTTGTGGATCGGCGTCGTCTATATCGGCTCGCTATTCGCGCTTCTGCTGCAAAGCTTCTACCGGCTCGACTACTTCTCCGGCCTCGTCGTCCATGAGTTCACGCTCTCGACCTACGCCCAGCTGCTGGAAGAGGCCAATCTCCAGATCATCATCCGCACCGTGTCGATGGCGGCGCTCGTCACGCTCGCCTGCTCGGTGATCGCCTTTCCCATCGCCTATTACGCGGCGCGCTATGCCAAGGGTTGGACCAAGGCCCTGTTCTATCTCGCGGTGATGATGCCGCTGTGGTCGAGCTACCTCGTCAAGATCTATGCCTGGAAGCTGATCCTAGCCAAGGAAGGCATCCTTACTTGGATCGCGCAGGGCCTGCATCTGAACTGGGTTATCAACGGCCTGCTCTCGGTCCCGATAATCGGCGGCCCGTCGCTGTCCTTCAGTTATATCGGCACCTTCTTGGTGTTCGTCTATATCTGGATCCCCTACATGATCCTCCCGATCCAGGCGGCGCTCGAGCGCGTGCCCAAGAATTATATCGAGGCTGCCGCCGATCTCGGCGCCGACCCGCGCCAGACGTTCTGGACGGTGATCTTTCCGCTCGCGCTTCCAGGCATCGTCGCCGGCTCGATCTTCACCTTCTCGCTCACGCTCGGCGACTACATCGTGCCGACCATTGTCGGCAATTCGCGGCTGATGATCGGGCAGGCGGTGTACACGCTTCAGGGCACCGCCGGGAACGTGCCGCTCGCCGCGGCCTTCACCGTGGTGCCGATGGCGATCATGGGCGTCTATCTGTGGGTGGCCAAGCGCATGGGAGCGTTCGATGTCCTCTGATGCCAGCGGCCGCACGCCCTTCGGCCTCAGGCTCTCGGCCATCGCCGGGCTTCTGTTCTTGCATCTGCCCTTGGCGCTGATCGTGCTCTACGCCTTCACCACCGAGGACAAGAGCTATCAATTTCCGCCGCCGGGCTACACCACCAAATGGTTCGCCGTGGCCTGGTTCGATCGGCCGGATCTCTGGCCGCCGCTTTACCTCTCGCTGAGGGTCGCCGCGATCGCCACTTTCCTTTCGCTCGTGTTTGGGACGTTGGCCGCCGCGGCCCTGTCCCGCGCCAAGTTCTTCGGCCGGGAGACGATCTCGCTCCTGTTCGTGCTGCCCATCGCGCTGCCCGGCATCATCACCGGCATTTCGCTTCGCTCGGCCTTCGACATCATGGGCCTCGACTTCTCGATCTGGACCATCGTGCTCGGCCACGCCACGTTCTGCATCGTCGTCGTCTACAACAACGCCGTCGCCCGCTTCCGCCGGCTTTCAGGCAACCTCATCGAGGCGTCGATGGATCTCGGCGCCAACGCCTTTCAGACCTTCCGCCACGTGATCTTGCCGCAGATTGGCACCGCGCTCCTCGCCGGCGGCATGCTTGCCTTTGCGCTCTCCTTCGACGAGGTCATCGTCACCACGTTCACCGCCGGTCAGCAAGCGACGTTGCCGATCTGGATGCTATCGGAGCTGATTCGGCCGCGGCAGCGCCCGGTGACCAACGTCGTTGCCGTCTTCGTCATTGTCGTCACGCTGGTCCCGATCCTCGTCGCCTACTATTTCACGCGCGAGGGAGATCACGCGGACATCGTCAAATAGCGGCACGGCCGCAGCTGGAGGAAACGTCCATGCTCGACACCCAAATGTTGATCGGCTCGAACTTCGTGGCCGGGACGGAAGCGCCGGAAGCAGTGATCGATCCCAAGACGGAGGAGACCATCGTCGCTCTCCCCGACGCCTCGCCGGCCCAGGTCGACGCCGCGGTCAATGCTGCCGCGACCGCTTTCCAATCCTGGTCGCGCACCACACCCGGCGAGCGCGCCGCGCTCTTGCTCAAGCTCGCCGACGCCATCGACGCTGAAGCCGAGGCCTTCGCCACGGTCGAGGCGCTGAATTGCGGCAAGCCCAGGATCCGCATGCTTGAGGACGAGATGCCGGCGGTGTCGGACTGCTTCCGCTTTTTTGCCGGCGCCGCGCGCACCATGCACGGCCCCGTAGCCGGCGAATACCTGGCCGGCTTCACCTCGATGATCCGCCGCGATCCGATCGGCGTCGTCGGCTCGATTGCGCCCTGGAACTACCCGTTGATGATGGCTGCCTGGAAGCTTGCCCCGGCTCTTGCCGGCGGTAACACCATCGTGCTCAAGCCGTCGGAGCACACCCCGCTCACCGCCTTGAAGCTCGCCAAGGTCATCGCCGGCATCTTCCCCGAAGGCGTGGTCAACGTCATCACTGGCGGCGGCGCGACCACCGGCAACGCGCTCATCAATCACCCCAAGGTGGCGATGGTCTCGCTCACCGGCAGCATCGGTACCGGACAGAAGGTGCTGAAAGCGGCCTCGACCAACATCAAGCGCACGCATCTCGAGCTTGGCGGCAAGGCGCCGGTGATCGTGTTCGACGATGCCGACGTCGGCGCCGTGGTCGATGGCGTCAAGACCTTCGGTTTTTACAATGCCGGGCAAGATTGCACCGCGGCGTGCCGCATCTACGCCGGTAAGAAGGTCTACGACAATCTCGTCGCCGACCTTTCGAGCGCGGTCAAAGGTCTGAAATTCAATCTGGCCAATGACGACGACAACGACATCGGGCCCTTGATCTCAGCGGCGCAAAAGGACCGGGTTAAGGGATTTGTCGAGCGGGCCGGCGGCCAAGGCCACATCTCGATCACCGCCGGCGGCAAGTCGCCTGGAGGCAAGGGCTTCTTCTTCGAGCCGACCGTCGTCGCCGGCGCCAAGCAGAGTGATGAGATCGTGCGCAAGGAGGTGTTCGGCCCGGTGGTGTCGGTCACGCCCTTCAGCGACGTCGACGAGGCCGTGGCCTGGGCCAACGACAGCGACTATGGGCTCGCCTCCTCGGTGTGGACCTCCGATCTCGCCAAGGGCATGGCCACGGCGGCGCGGCTCCAATATGGCTGCTCCTGGGTCAACACCCATTTCATGTTGGCGAGCGAGATGCCCCATGGTGGCCTCAAGGCCTCGGGCTACGGCAAGGATCTCTCGATGTATGCGCTCGAGGACTACACCGTCCCGCGCCACATCATGGTCAAGCTCTAACGTCTTGCGCTCACGGCGACAGCGCTCCCATGGCGCGTTCGTCGAGAGCGACCGACTTCACCAGGGCGAAGACGCGGTCGCCAAGGCCAAGCCCGAGCTCCTCGATGGCCTTCCGCGTCGCCAGGGCAAACAGATGCCCGTGGCCGTAGAGGTCGATGGAGACTTCGGCGAATGGGCCATGATCGGTGTCGATCTTTGCCACCGTCCCGGCGAGTGTGGTGCGGACGCTAAGCTTGGCACCGTGTTGCTTCGACAGCGTGATATCGGTTGCCTTCACCACCACCCGCACCTCGCGGCCGATGGGGCTCAAGCGGCCGACGATCCAGATTGTGCCCGCGGGATGCGAAATCTCGCTGAGGCCGTAGTCCTCGTCGACCGCGGCGAGCTTGCCGGTGATCACCGACGACCTGGCGAAGCGGTCGATGCCGGCACGCCCGAGCGCTTCGCCCAGCACGTCCTCGACGCCGCCGACGGCGACCACCCGGCCATGCTCCAGCACCACCACGCGATTGGCGAGGCGGGCGACCTCCTCGACGGCGTGCGACACATAGACGATCGGAATGCGAAACCCGTCGCGCAGACCCTCGATCAGCGGCAGGATCTCGAGCCGCCGCTCCATGTCGAGGGAGGCGAGTGGCTCGTCCATGAGCAGGAGCTGCGGCGAGCCGAGCAGAGCGCGGCCGATCGCGACCCGCTGCTTTTCGCCGCCTGACAGGCTCGCGGGCCTCCGCTCCATGAGATGAGCGATGCCGAGCGTCTCGACCACGGGTTCGATGGCGATGCGGCGTTCGGTCTTCGGCGCGAGCCAGCGGCCGTAGAGGAGATTCTGCCTGACGGTGAGATGCGGAAAGAGTTGTGCATCCTGGAACACGAGGCCGATGCGGCGCCGATAGGCGGGGACGAAGAGCCCGGCCTCCGTGTCGACCAATGTCCGCCCATCGAGCACGATGCGGCCGCGATCGGGACGGGCAAGCCCCGCGATCAGGCTGATGGTCATCGACTTGCCCGCGCCCGAACGGCCGAACAGGGCAATGATGCCAGGTCCGCTTGAGAAGGCGACGTCGAGATCGAAGGCGCCGCGATTCAGCGCCACGTCGACGCTGATCACGGTGTCGCTCTCCTGGGCAGGATGTCGAAGGGCGGCTGCCACGTTCATGAGCCTCCGAAGGCTGTTCCCGCTTCGATATAGCATGGCAACGGCTGGGATGAAGCTGCTCTGAAATCTCATGAGCAGATGTCGTGCCACTCGGGGCGCCCCGCGACGACTGGCAAGATTATTGCGTCTTCTCCGGCGAAGACGCGAAACACGGGGAGACCGCGAGGGAGCTGGGCCTCGGTGGCGGCCTTGTGTCGCTTCGATTGTCCGGTTTCCGCCAATCGCGTCGCGATTGGATCAAGGCTTGAATCATGAGGCCGAGCGCGACGCCTGGCTGTTATGCATGAAGGCCGCGCTCGAGGAGGTGGTCACCGACGTTGGCCTGCGGGACGAGCTGTTCGGCGCGCTCTCGCGTCTCGCCGACTGGACGCGCAACGATGCCGGCAACCCCCACGACCGCCGCCAGCGCTAGACCAGCATGGCGGCGCGGGCGCCTTCGCGCTGTTCCCGCAGCCAGTCGTACCATGCCTCCAAGCCTTCGCCGCTGCGGGCCGAGACGCAAAGCACCTCGATCCCCGGATTGACCTCCTGCGCATTGGCGATCGCCTGCTCAACGTCGAAATCGACATGTGGCAAGAGGTCGACCTTGTTGAGGATCATCACCCCCGCCGCGTGGAACATGTGGGGATATTTCAACGGCTTGTCTTCGCCCTCGGTGACCGAGAGGATCACCACCTTGGCGCGCTCGCCGAGATCGAACAGAGCAGGGCAGACGAGATTGCCGACATTCTCGATCATCACCATCGAGCCCGGCGCAGGCTTCAACTCCATCAGTCCCCGCGCCACCATGTCGGCCTCGAGGTGGCAGCCGGTGCCGGTATTGATCTGTACCGCCGGCGCACCGGCTTCGCGGATGCGCATGCCATCATTGGCCGTGGCCTGGTCGCCTTCGAGCACGTAGAGCGACGCCTCCTCTTTCAGGTCGCGGATGGTACGCTCGAGCAGCGTGGTCTTGCCGGCGCCGGGCGAGCTGACGAGGTTGAGGGCGAGGATCTCGCGGCCGGCGAACCAGGCGCGGTTCTTTGCCGCCAGCGCATCGTTCTTGGCCAGCACCCGCGCTTCGAGCTCGACGATCGCGTCGGCGGCGTGACTGTGCCCATCGGCGTGATCGCGTTCGTGGCTGTGACCATGATCGTGGTCGTGGGTGTGATCATGGCCATCATGATCGTGGTGGTGATGATCGTGGTCATGACTGTGACGAGTGCCGTCGGCATGAACATGCTCATCGCCGTGCTCACGGTGATGGTGATGCGCGTTCCCGTCGCCAGACATCTCGAGCGTCTTGCCGGTCTCGACATTGAGCGCCGTGATCTTGGCGCCGCTTCCACATCCGCAATGACCACACATCAGGCCGCCTCCTCCAACTCCATGGTCTTGATCTTCAGCTCTTCGCCTTGCAGGCGCTCGACCTGGCGCGATCCGCAAGGGCAGGGCGCGTAGAGCGTCTTGGCGGGAAACTCAGTACCGCAGGACGAGCAGCGCGCGCGGCCCTCGATTTCGCGAATATCGAGATCGGCGCCTTCGAGTACGGTGCCCTTCGACACCATGTCGAAGCAGAAGGCGATGGCCTCGCTCATCACCCCGGACAGCGCGCCGACCTCGAGCGTGACGCGGCGCACCCGGCGTCCCTTCGCGGCATCGCTGACGATGGCGACGATGTTGCGGGTGATGCCGAGCTCGTGCATTGGCGGGGCCCTAGCAGATCCGCGGCAGTTGCTCGCCGACCAGCATGTCGACGATGCGCCGGCCGCCGAACCCGGTCCTCATGGTGACCCGTCCCGGCTCGCCGTCATTGACACGGCCGATGGCCGCGGCGAGTTGCCCGAGCGGGTGCGCCCGGAGCGCCGCAAGCGCCGCGTCCGCCTCGCCCGCCGGGACGATGGCGATGATCTTGCCCTCGTTCGCAAGGTAAAGCGGATCGAGGCCGAGGATCTCGCAGAAACCTTTGACCTCTTCGCGGATCGGGGTCGCCGTCTCCTCGATTTCGATCGCCGCATTCGACGCCGCGGCGATCTCGTTGAGCACTGTGGCCACGCCGCCGCGCGTCGCGTCGCGCATGGCGCGGGTGCCTGGTGCCGCGGCGAGCAGGGTGTCGATCAGCTCGTGCAGTGCCGCGCAGTCGCTTTCGATCGGCGTCTCCAGCGCCATGTCGCCGCGGGCGCCGAGAATGGCGGCGCCATGATCGCCGAGGAGCCCATTGACCAGCACCACGTCGCCGGGGCGGGCGAGATGGACGCCGAGGTCGAGCCCCTCGCGGATAACGCCGATGCCGGTCGTGGTAATGAACAGCTTGTCGCACGCGCCCTTGTGCACGACTTTGGTGTCGCCGGTGACGATCTCGACGCCCGCCGCGCGCGCCGCCGCCGCCATCGAGCGTGCGATCTCGCGCATCAGCGCGATGGTCACGCCCTCCTCGATAATCACCGCGCAGGAGAGATAAAGCGGCCGCGCGCCGCCGACGGCGAGGTCGTTGATGGTGCCACATACCGCAAGTTTGCCGATGTCGCCGCCGGGAAACTGCAACGGATCGACGACGAAGGAATCGGTGGTGAAGGCAAGCCGGTCGCCATGAGCGGCAAGGCTCGCGAGGTCGAAGCGCGCCTGATCCTCGAGCGGCGCAAGATTGGCATTGTCGAAGGCCTCGACGAATACGTCGTCGATCAAGTCCTTCATGGCCTTGCCGCCGCCGCCATGCGCCAGCGTCACCGTCGGCACATTGACCTTGCCGAGCCGGCGCCCGGAGCGGAACTGAGGGACGATGTTCATGCCGCGTCGACCTCCGCTTCGGCTTCGGCCTTGAGGCTCCCATACTGGTAATAGGCGGAGCAGGCGCCCTCGGTTGACACCATCAGCGCGCCGAGCGGTGTTTCCGGCGTGCAGGATGAGCCAAACAGCTTGCATTGCCACGGCTTGATCACGCCCTTCAGCACCTCGCCGCATTGGCAGGATTTCGGGTCGGCGATCTTCACGTTCGGGATCGAGAATCTTCCGCTCGGCGTCGTACCGGGCGTATTTGTCGCGAAGCTTGACGCCGGAATGATCGATCGAGCCCAGGCCCCGCCACTCGAAGAACTCGCGAAGCTCATAGACCTCGGCCACGGCGTCGAGCGCCGCGGCATTGCCGTCCTCAGGCACCACGCGCTGATACTGGTTCTCGATGTCGGCGCGGCCTTCCTTGATCTGCTTCAGCACCATCCAGATCGATTGCAACACGTCGAGCGGCTCGAAGCCCGCGACCACCATCGGCTTCTTGTAGAACCGCGCGATGAACTCGTAAGGCGCGGTGCCGATCACCATGGAGACGTGGCCTGGCCCCAGGAAGCCGTCGAGATGCAGGTCGGGACTGTCGAGGATCGCCTTGATGGTCGGCACGATGGTGATGTGATTGCAGAACACCGAGAAGTTCTCGATGCCTTCGGCTTCGGCCTGAAGCACGGTGAGCGCCGTCGATGGCATCGTGGTCTCGAAGCCGATGCCGAAGAACACCACCTCGCGGTCGGGGTTCTTGCGCGCGAGCGCGAGCGCATCCATCGGCGAATAGACCATGCGGATGTCGGCGCCGTCGCCCTTCGCCTGCATCAGGCTCTTCTTCGAGCCCGGCACACGCATGGCGTCGCCGAAGGTGGTGAAGATCACCTCCGGCCGCTCGGCGATGGCGACGCAATCATCGACCCGGCCCATGGGCAGCACGCAGACCGGGCAGCCTGGCCCGTGCACCAGCTCGATCTCGCGTGGCAGCATGCCCTCGACGCCGTAGCGGAAGATCGAGTGCGTGTGGCCGCCGCACACCTCCATGATGTGGAGCGGCCGCTCCTTGGCGAGGGGGATGGTCTTGACCAGCGCCTCGATCTCCTTGGTGAGGACGGCAGCCTTCTCGCGATCGCGGAACTCATCGATATATTTCATGCCGCTGCTCCTCTGGTTGTGGCCGAGCCCCGGTCGTCCGCAAGCAGCGTGTGCACCAGGTCCCAGAGAATGTGGTAGGCGGTGACGTGGCACTCCTGCACGCGGTGGATCGAACTGGTCGGCACCACGAGGCAATAATCGACGACGCCCGAAGTCTTCATCTTGCCGCCGTCACCGCCGGCAAGCCCGATGGTGACGATGCCCATCTCCTTGGCCTTGGCGAAGGCCGAGATCAGGTTGCCGGAATTGCCGCTGGTGGAGATGCCGACGAGGCCGTCGCCGCGCTTGCCTTGCGCCACCACCTGGCGCACGAACACGTGGTCGAAGCCGAGATCGTTGCCGACCGCCGAGATCATGGCGAGATCGGCGACGAGGTTGATGGCGGCGAGCGCCGGGCGTCCCGCCGTGATCGGATGCACGAACTCGACGGCGACGTGGGAGGCATCGCAGCTCGAGCCGCCGTTGCCCATGGAGAACAGCCTGCCGCCGTTGCGGTAGACCTCGGCGACGGCCTTGGCCGCGGCGACGAGGATCGGCGCCTGCTCGCCGAAGAAGCGCTCGTTGGTCTCGCGGGAATCCCGCGCTTTCTCGGCCACGGAATAGAGCAGCGCGGCGTCGAGCTTCTCCGGCGCTTGCGCCTCGCCGTGGAGGAAGGGGTAGAGCGATTTGAGGTTGCGGTCTTCGGGCATGTCACGCCCTCCCGAGTTCCGCCGCCGAGAGCCGCATCGCCTCGATCTCGGCCTGCGCCTCGCCGAGTTCGGTCAAGATCTTCAGCGTCTCCGCGGCCTGCTCGGCGTCGATGCGGCTCATGGCGAAGCCGACATGGACCAGCACCCAGTCGCCGACGCAAGCCTCGGCCGGATGCGCCTCATCGACGATGCAAGCGATGTTGACCTGGCGTTTGACGCCGCTGACATCGACGGTCGCGAGCTTCTTCGCGGCGTCGTCGAGCTTCACGATGCGGCCTGGGATTCCGAGGCACATGATGCATTTCCTTCCCTTGGCTTATTCTTGGCATTGAGTAGATGCGCGGCGCCGATCGCCGCCTGGCCGAGCGCAAGGCCGCCGTCATTGGCGGGGACCTGCGCGTGGCTGAGCACGGTAAAATCTTCCGCTTCAAGCCGGCACGTAACCTCTTCAAACAAAACGCGGTTCTGGAAGCAGCCGCCCGAAAGCGCGACCGTTTCGAAGCGGGGCCCGTCGGCGTGGCCTCGCCGCGCAAGCTTCCGCGCCATGGCGGCGATCGCCTTGGCGAGACCCTTATGGAAGCGCGCCGCCATGACCGGCGCCGGCGTGTTCAGGATCAGATCCCCGAGGATCGCATTCCACATCGCCAGCGGCTCGATATAGGGCAGCCCCGAACCGCGGAGATTGGGGATGGCGAGCGGATAGGCGAGGGCCTCGTCCTCGTTGTGGAGCACGTCCTCATCGACCATGGCCTCGAGCTTGGCGCCGGCCTCGCCTTCGTAGGCCTGGCGCTCGCGGCAAAGGCCGAGTGCCGCCGCGACCGCGTCGAACAGCCGCCCGCAGGAGGAGGCGAGCGGCGCGTTGACGCCGTTCTTGATCATGGCGTCGAGGGTCGCACGCGGCTTCGTCTCGAGATAGGCGAACAGCGGAAGCTCGGCGAAATTCATGGCGAAATGGCCAGGGCCCATCTCGGCCATGAGGTGGGCATGGAGATTGCGCCAGGGCTCCTTCACCGCAGCAGCGCCGCCCGGCATCGCCACCGGCTTGAAGGTGCCGAGGCGCTCATAGCCGCGGTAATCCGCATGCAGGAACTCGCCACCCCAGAGGGTGCCGTCGTCGCCGAGCCCGAGCCCGTCGAGAACGATGCCGAGCACTGGCGCCGCATCGAGCGGATAGGCATTCTCGGCGAGGCAGGCAGCGACATGGGCGTGGTGATGCTGCACCTCGATCAGAGCGGCAGGCCCTGGGTGCGTGCCTGCTCGCCGCGCAAGCTTGGTCGAGAGATATTCGGGATGGCGGTCTGCAATCAGCGCCATCGGCGCGTGATCGAACAGCGTGGCGTATAGCGCGAGGTTCTTGCGATAGTCGTCATAGGTCGCGGCGTCTTCGAGATCGCCCTGATGCTGGGATAGGATCGCCTCGCCGTCCTTGACCAGGCAGAACGTCGCCTTGAGCTCGCCGCCAAGAGCAAGGAGCTCCGGCGCCGTCTCGAAGCCCGGCGGCAGCTTGATGGGGGCGGGGGCATAGCCCCTGGCGCGGCGGATCAGCCTTGGGCCCCCGGCCATGATCCGCACCACGGAATCGTCGATGCGGTTGGCGATGGCGCGGTCGTGGATCAGGGCATAAGGCGCGATGGTTGCGAGCCGCTCGCGTGCGGTTTCCTCGTCGATGACCTGCGGCTCATCGGACAGATTGCCGCTCGTCATCACCACTGGCCGCGTCATCCGCCGCAAGATCAGAAGGTGAAGCGGCGTGGTGGGCAGCATGAAGCCGAGGGTGCGCAGACCCGGCGCGATCGCCTCCGGCAGCAGCTCTGGCCCGTCGGCGGGAAGGATCACGATCGGCGCCTCGGGGCTCGTCAGCACCCGCTCGGCTTCCGTGTCGACGCGCGCATAGCAGCGGATCACGTCGAGGTCGCGCGCCATCAGGGCGAAGGGTTTGGCGTCGCGGTGCTTCAAGGCGCGAAGCCGCGACACGGTCTCGGCGCGGGTCGCGTCGCACGCGAGCTGGAAGCCGCCGAGCCCCTTGATGGCGACGATCTCGCCCTTCTGTATGCAGGCCACATACGGCATCGACGTCGTCGAGCATGGAGTGCTGGTCGAAGCTCACCGCGCGGCCGTCGAAGCGGACGAGCCGTGCCTTCGGCCCGCATGCGTGGCAGGCGATGGCCTCGGCGTGGAAGCGGCGGTCGGCCGGGTCGCGATATTCGCGCGCGCAATCCGGGCACATGGCGAACGGCGCCATCGTCGTCTGCGCACGGTCGTAAGGCACGCCGGTGACGATGGAGAAGCGCGGGCCGCAATGGGTGCAATTGGTGAAGGGGTAGCGGAAGCGCCGCTCGAACGGATCGAGCGCCTCGCGGGCGCAGTCCGGGCAGACGCCGGCGTCCGGCGTGACTTGGGTGTGGGTGGCTCCACCGACGCTCTCGGCGATGCGGAACTCGTCAGCAAGCTCTCCGGCGAAGTCGCGGATCTCGACCTGGTCGATGCGGCCGAGCGGCGGCGGCTCGCGATGCATCTGCGCGACGAAATCGGCGATCGCCTGCGCCGAGCCGCCGACCCGCACCAGCACGCCGTCGGCGTCGTTGAGCACTTCGCCTGACAGCCCGTGCTCGCGGGCAAGCCGCCACACCGTCGGGCGGAAGCCGACGCCCTGCACGCGGCCGCGCACGCGGATCTCGACCGCCGTCACTTCCGTGATGGGGCGGTGCAGGTTCATGGCGCGGCCTCCCACAACAGGACGCGGTTGTTGCCGGAGTCCGCCACCACCAGCGTGGCGCCGCAGGCCGCGACGTTGTACGGCCAGCACAGACTGTCGCGGACCGGCGCGGCCCAGCGGTTGTCGCCCTTGTCGCTGAAGCCGCGCTGCCCGGCGACGCCCGTCGCCGGCACGCCCATGGCGAGTGCCGGGAGATCGAAGGCGAGGAGCCGCGAATTGGCGGTGTCGGCCACCACCAGCCGCTCGCCCTGGACCGCGATGCCGTAGGGCATGCTCATGGCGACGGCGGTCGGGTAATAGGCGGCGCGATTGTGGTCGAGACCGTCGAGGTCCGTCTGGCCGAGCACGAAGCTGCACGGGCGCCCCGGCATGGCTCGGCAAGTCGCGCCACACCATGATGCGGTTGTTGCCGGCGTCGGAGACAAGCACGCTGCCGTCGGCGACAGCGATGCCGTGGGGCCAACGCATGCCGAGGCCGCGCGCTTCGCCGCCGGCATTCTCATCGCGGGTGGTGAAGTCGCGCTGGCCAAGCACGAGGTCCGCCGCAGCTCCATTGGTCGTCGGAATGCGATCCCATACCAGGACGCGCCGGTTGCCGGTATCGGCGACGAACAGACGCCCGCCGGCGATGGCGACGCCGTAGCACCAGAACAGCGTGTCGGCCCTTGGCGCGTCGGCGCCGCGATTGGCGAGCGCGCCGTCGAAATCGGCCTGGCCGAGCACCACGTCGGCGGGCTGGTTCGAGCGTTCGGGCAACCCGTGCCAGATCAAGACGCGGTGGTTCCAGGAATTGGCGACCGCGAGCACGCCTGGCGCCGCGGCAATGCCGGTCGGCACGTTGAGCGTCGCCGGCCCGACCGCGCCCTTGGCGTTCCGGCCTTCATGGGCGAAATCGGGTTGGCCGATGACGAGGTCGGCCGGCGCCTGATCGGTGTCCGGCGTGCGGCGCCAGACCAGGACGCGATGATGGCCGGTGTCGCATACGAACAACGGCCCGCTCTCAGCGGCAAGGCAGCCGCCGCGCGGACCGAACAGGCTCGTCGCGCTCGGGCGGATCGGTGCGGCGAGGCCGTCGGCCCCGATCTCGCCGCCGAGCACCACCTGCGGCCCGGCTTCGGCGAGAAAGCTCAAGCGCGTACCGATGCCGGGCGCGCCCTTAGGCGGTGTCTTGAGATGGGTCGGGGCGAGCGAGACACGCATGGCTCAGGTCGAAAGCCTCACTTCGACGCGGGCGCCGGTCACGCGCACCGCATGGGACTGGAGTTGCACTTCGGGCGCCGTCAGGCATTCGCCACTCGCAAGCTCGTATTGGAAGCCGTGATAGGGACAGGTGATGACGCCGTCTTCGATCTCGCCGTCATCGAGGGCGAAGCCGAGATGGGCGCAGGCATTCTGGAAGCAGCTGACGACGCTGCCTTGGCGGGAAAGGATCACTTTCTCGCCTTCGATGGTCATCGCCCTGATGCCGCCTTCGGGGATGTCGGACAAGGTGCCGGCCTCGAGCCAATTGCCTTTGGCATGGAGCGCGAACGGGCTGACGAAATTGACGCCGCTTTCGCCGCTGCCGATGCCCTTGACCTGCAGCACCTCGGTGATCTCGGCGCAGGCATCCTCGACCGCCTTCTTCACGCCGGCATGAAAGGTGAGCTGAGACGCGGGACAGCCGTTGCAGGCGCCGAGGAAGCGCACTTCGATCTTGGGCGGCGCCACCGTCACCAGTTCGACGTCGCCGCCATGGGACGCGAGCATCGGCCGCACGCTCGCGAGCGCGAGCTCGACGCGCTCGGCAAGGCTTGCCTTGATGATGCCGTGGCGGCGGAGCACGGCGTAGACGATCTCGTCTGCGATCGCGCCCTTCATCGCGGCAAGCGCCGCGGGATCGGATTTCAGCGTCCGCACCAGCCGCGTCAGTGCCTCGCCGTGAAGCGCCTCGATCGCGCGCCGGTAGGCCTCAACCGCGCCGCGCGGCGTCTCCTCCCACGTCGCGAAGATCTCCTCCAGCCGCTCGACATCGCTCAGGAACTCGGCGAGATCGGTGCGGCGTGTCGGGACAATATCGACGACGTTCATGACTGCCTCAGCGGTAGCGAAGATCCTTGAACAGGTAGGGCTGTAGCGCGCCGCCAATGAGTCCGGCGACCAGCGCGGCACTCCACAGCGGCGCCCCGATCTGGGCGAGGATCACGAGCAGAAGGGCGGTGACGATGATGCCGATGGCGAGCTGGCGGTAGACCCTGGCCGGATCCGCGAACAGCTTGCCGCGGAAGAACAGGCCGATCGAGTTGGTAGCCATTGACCACATGGCGTCTCTCCTCAGCCGATCGCCGCGAGCACGATCAGCCCGACCACGATGCCCGCGACGCCGGCGAGTGGACCGTAGAAGCCGCCCATCATGGCGGCGAGCTCATTGCCGATGGCCTTGCCGCCGACCATGATGCCGCCGAGCGCGCCGCCGATGATCGAGGCCGCGGTGCCGACGATCAGGGCAACGGCCGCCCCGATGATGGAAATATCTCCGATCTCCACGTTTGCTTCTCCTTGGCTTGTTCGTTCCGTCAGTTCACGGCTTCGCCCGCCGCGCCTTGGCCGTTGGCCGCCGGCAGAGCCAGAATCTCGCGTTCGATTTGGGTCACCGCCTCGGCGACGATGCGAGCCTTGTCGGCTTCGCCGTGGGCGAGAAACAGCTCCCGGGCCTCGGCGTAATAGGCGCGCGCCTCGGTGAGATTGGCGCGGTTGCCGGCGTCCGGCCGTGCCGGATCGTCGGGCAGGTTCCACAGGCAGTTCGCCTTGTTGGCGATGGTGTTGGCGTAGGCGAGGGGCGTGGTCTCCCGCGTCCGCACCTTGAGCGCCTCGTCATAGGCCTCGAGCGCGCGGAGATTGTTCTCGACCACATGGCTCGACGACGCATATTGCAGCGCGTTGCCGAGATTGTTCTGGAGCATGGCGTATTCGGACGGGTGGTCGATCAGGTTGACGACCTTGAGACCCTCCTCGAAGGCCTGCACGGCGAGCGCTTCCCGCATCTTCGACCGCTCGTCGGTGAAGGGCATCGACAAGAAGGCGGTGGCGAGATTGTTCTGAAGGATGGCGAACTCTTCCGGGTGCTTCGCCCGATTGAAGATCCGGAGCGCGCTCTGATAGGCGGAGATCGCATCGGTGATGCGGGCGCGTCCGGCGCCGGCGAGGCTCTGCACCACGACGCCGAGATTCATCTCGGCCTCGGCGAGCTCCTCCGGCGTCCCTGCCTTGGTGAGCGTCGGGATCGCGGCCTCGTAGGCGGTGCGGGCCTGTTCGAGATAGTCCGTGTCTTCGTCGGGGATGGCTTGGAGGGCGGTCGCCCGCCGCGCCGTGATCCGCGCCTTGAGGAGGCCCTGATCTTCGGGGCAGACGGCCAAAGCCTTGTTGTAAAGCTCGACCGCGGCGTGGAGCTGCTCGGGGGTCTTCGGGCGCTGCTGGAGTCCGAGGGCGATCTCCATCAGCATTTCGGCGCGCTCGACGGGCGTTGCGGCCTCGTCATTGGCCACCGTCAACGCTGCACGCACTTCCTCGGAGACGCGATCTGCCACCACGTTACCTCCCAATCCCCCGCCTTAAGGCGTGTTATTGGATTGCCAACATGCTAGCCGAGTTTGCGGGAACTGTCTATAAAACTCGCTAAGTGCAAACTAAGTTTGCAATATTCAGCCGTGAAACAGCTCGGGCGCGCGGAAGGCGTCGGCAGACCAAAGACCGGCTTGCTCCGTGCTCCACACCACCGGAATCTCGAGCTCGCTGCCGTCCTCGATGCCCTGCTCGCGGAAGAAATCGGGGGCGCTGACAACGCGATCGCCGGCGCCGTTGCGGAGCTTGAGGAGGTAGCCGCCAGATGCGGTGTGACGGACCGGTAGAATGAGCAGGCCGTTGTCGCGGCGGAGCAGGATCACCGCCTCGAGGCCTGGGAAGTAGCGGTCGTAGAGCGCGCGATCGAGATAGAGGCTGCCGCGCTTGACCCTCACTGTCGCCGCGCCGCTCATGGCAGCCGCTCCTCCGCCGCGAGGCGTTCGAGCACCAGCCCCTCGACGCGCGCCACGACCTTGGCCACCGCCGCCTCGACGGCAGGGGTGAGGCCGATGCCGAGATCGACGGTTTTGGCTTCAATCAGCATCACCACGATGTCTTGCGGGAACTCGGGGCCGAAGATGGCGCGGCCGGCATGGAGCGCGTGGTCCCAGCGGAAGTCGTGGAGATTGAGCGAGCGCTCGTATTCCTGCTCGAGCTTGGGGCCAGGCACTTCGAACACCGCGCCGGGTTTGGAGCCCGAGCGGCAGGCGTCGACCAGGATCAGGGTCTGGCATCCGCGCGCGGCGAACATCACCGCCATGCCGTCGGTGCCGGCGTCGAGCAGGCGTACCGCGGGATCCTTGTCGCCAAGCGCGCCGGCCTTCAACGCGCGCATGACCTCGGGGCCTGCGCCATCGTCGCAGCGGTTCGGATTGCCACAGCCAATGACGGCGATCATCTGCAACGGCCTAATGAACTCTGACGCCCCGTCAGTTTGGGCGCGCCGCGTCAAATCCGCCAGAGCCGGCACGACCATTCCGGCTCGACCGGGATCTCGAGCTCGGGCAGCTCGCAATAGCGGCGATGCACAGCATAATACATGCAGGTCTCGCAAGCCTGCTCGATGCCGTCATGGTCGATCGGCTTCAGTGTGAACCCGCCGATCACGAGCCGCGTCTCAAGGCTATCCTTGGCGGCCTCCAGCCGCGCCACGATGGCCTGCACCTCTTCATGCGTGTCGGCCCGCGGAAACACCTCGGTCTGAAGGCCGCTGGCGAGAAGAGTCCTGACCTCATCCCGCACCTTGGCGTCGTCATCGACGGCGACATCGTTCACGGCTGGCTCCTCCCCTTAGGGCGCACGGGGGCGGCTCAAGCGTTGGTCAGATGCGCCAGAGTCGGCACCACCAATCCGGTTCCACTGGCACGGCGAGCTCCGGCAGGTCGCACCATTTGCGATGCACCAGGAAATACATGCATTCCATGCAGCGCTGCTGGTCGGGCCCATAAGGATGATCTACGAAGCCGCCGATCACGAGCTTGCCCTTCAAGTCCTCGGGATCGAGCTGCCTGAGCTTGAGGAGGATGTCGCCAAACTCCTTGTCGGTCTCAGGGAAGGGCTCAACCTCGGTCTTCAGCCCAGCGGCCAGCATGTCGGCAATGGCCTTGAGCACGTCTCCCCTTTCCGACCCCATGGGTGGCAGCCTTCCGCCATCGTTGGATGCCCCCGACCCCGCATCGGCGGGATCGGGAGTTTCGAGCGGACGATCCTTGCCGCCGTCCGGTCTTTGATCAAGCCGTGCGGAACCGCGCAAGTTCTTCTCCGGTCCGCGCGTCGTGGGCGTGAACGGTGCAGACGAGGCACGAGTTGTACGAGCGACAGACATGACCAACCTCCACCGGATCGTGCATATCCGCAATCGGTGCGCCGATCAGGGCTTCCTCGATGGGTCCGCGGTTGCCATCGGCGGCGCGCGGGCCGACATTCCAGGTGGTGGGAGCGATGATCTGATAGTTCTTGATCTTGCCGCCCTCGACCTCGATCCAGTGGCAGAGCGCGCCGCGGATAGCCTCGGTGGCACCCCACCCGCGGCCATCCTTCTCCGTCGGCTTGATGTACCAGGCGTCGTTCAACTTGAACTCGCGCAGGCAGTGCTCTGCTTGGCGATACAGCTTGGCACCTTCATGCATGCGCGCAAAGTGGCGAAGCATCACGCTGGCGCCGCCGAGACGCTTGTACATGTCGAGGATCAGCGGATCGTAATGCTGCCAGGCTTCGCCATGCTTGCCGCCGGCCACCATCTGCCGCGCCAGTGGACCAGCCTCTAGGCGGCCGTTCTCGGCGTGGCGCACCGCGGTCGCCCAGGAATATTTGCCGTCAGGATCGACGGTATTCTTCTGCGTCGGCTTGGTGGTGCGGTCGAAGGGGTGCAATCCGCCCGGCTCGTCGTACCAGGCATGGAGCACGTCCTCGCGGGTAAATGCCTGATCCATGGTCTTGAAGCTGTCGGTCTTGCCGTCATAGACGCCGCTCTTCATGGTCACCGCAGCGTTGCGGCCCTCGATGGTCGGCTTCTGATATTTGTCCTCGTTGGGCAGATAGCCCCAGCTGACGTAGCTGCCGAGGCCGGCGCCATATTTGTCGAGACCGATATCCTCGCTCATGCGGAGATAAAGCCCGAGGTCCGAGTTGGCATGCTCCGGCCGCTCATCGAGCCAGGCCATCAGGTCGTCATAGGACTTGATCTCCTCGTAGCGCTCGAGCGAACAGCCAAGCCACATCGGCTCCATCCAGTTGCGGCGGAAATATTCGAGGATCGACCAGGCGCGGGTGACGTCGGTGAGGGTCGGCGCGCACATCACGCCGCCTGGAACCATGTAGCTCGAATGCGGCCACTGACCGCCGAGCAGCGCATAGATCTCGACCGGCCGCCCGGAGATGGTGACGCCGAGCTCGTAATTGGTGCCGGTGAACGGCGCCCAGCGCTTCACCGCCTCCTGATAGAACGGCGACTTCGAATAGTTCTTATGGGTGTAGTCGATCATGAACAGGCCGTAGTGGTGACGCGGCAGGCTCTGTAGCGACTCCACGATCTGGCCCAGGTTCCGCGCCAGGATGGCGTTCCGCGGCACTTCGGTCTTCCACGCCGTGTCGAGCGCCCAGGCGGCGCAAGTGAGATGCGAGGCGCCGCAGATGCCGCAAGCGCGGGGCGTTACCACGAGGCCGGCCTGCGGATCCTTGTCACGCAGGATGATCTCGAAGCCGCGGAACAGCTCAGCTTGCGTCCAGGCATTGGTGACGACGCCGTTCTCGATGTCGACCCGCACGTCGAGGTCGCCTTCAACGCGACCGACGGGCGAAATGTCGAGGGTTTGTACAGCTGCAGTGGCCATGGGGAATGCTCCTCCCTGAAAGTGGTGGCGTGGCTTAGCGCCAGATCAAACGACGAAGAGGTCTTCCTCGGCCCAAGCCGGGGAGGCAGCCTTGGCGGCGGCGGTGAGCTTGATGTAGCCCGCCTTGTCGACGCCGGTCGGCATGTCCTTGGGCACGCCCATAACCGTCTGGGTCTTGAACAGCGTTCCAGGCGCGAGATCGAAGAACGGGAATTCCGGCTCGGTGCAGCCGAGGCACGGCATGCCGGCGCGCGTCTTCGACGACACCCGGTTCCACAGGATGCGGTTGCAGGGCGAATGCGTCATCGGCCCGCGGCAGCCGAGATCGTAGAACAGGCAGCCTTTGCGCTGGCCGAACTCGGTCGCCGAGACCTTGTAGGCGAACTGCATGTTCCGGGTGCAGCCGGTCTGGGTGAAGCTCGTGAAGAAGGTGCGCGGGCGCTGGAACTCATCGAGGGTGAGATCGCCGCCGCGCCCCGTGGCGACCGCGACCACGATCTGCGTGATCCAGTCGGGATGCGCGGGGCAACCCGGGATGTTGATCACCGGCAGGCCGGCCTTCGACTTGTAGTCCTTGCCGAGGAAACCGCCATGCTCCCGTTTCAGGAATTGCAGGCCCTCGCTCTCTGACGGGTTCGGCGCCGTGGCCGGGATGCCACCCCAGGTGGCGCAGTCGCCGACGGCGACGGTGAAGGTTGCGACCTTGGCGAGATCGGCGACCCAGTCCTTCATCGGCCGGCCGCAGAAGCGGTTCCATTCGCCGGTTCCGTTCGGCGCGTTCACCACCGTGCCTTCGTAGACGAAGATATCCAGCGGCATTTCGCCGGAGACGACGGCGTCGAGCAGGCGGCGCAAATTCTCGCCGAGCTCGAGCCCGAGCGAGGGGTGCCACAGCACATTGATGCCGAAATCGGTGACGAGATCGCAGGCGCTTGGTTCCTCGGCATTGAGGAACGACATCGTATTACCGGAACAGGCTCCGCCCTGGAGCCAAAGAAGATTGGCCATCGCTTCCTCCGATTCTATGCCCGACGGCTGCAACGCCGCCTGTTGGGAAGGAATGAGAGCAAGCGTCGTGCCAGCTTCTTTAGAATAATAAAAATTCAACTTGCTCAGGTCGTTACCGACTCTGACGGCAGTGTTGGGGCGCAGCGATCACGCCCGTTG
Organism: uncultured Alphaproteobacteria bacterium; assembly: GCA_963732955.1. Classification (GTDB taxonomy): domain Bacteria; phylum Pseudomonadota; class Alphaproteobacteria; order Rhizobiales; family Methyloligellaceae; genus Methyloceanibacter. The sequence goes on along the minus strand of CAVTBH010000003.1, from coordinate 335,367 downwards.
TCAGGCAAGTTGCTTTGCACCTGATAAGCTCGTTTACAGGAAACACGCCGCGCCGACGCTGATCCCGATCAGTGCTCACTTAGTTAGGGAGAGTGAGGCTGCTTAGTGTAGTCGGGCGGCGGCTGCCATCCTCGTCGCGGGCCGACCTTGCAGTAAATTCCACCCTTCTCTTCGCAGATTTGGCAGCGGTGAACCGCCAGCGGGACCAACAGAATTCCGATAATAATGAGCACGACAATGGCGAATTTGCTGTTGCTCATTAAGTCAGCGATGAAAGTGGTGGTGTGCGTGCGCCTCACCGTCACCATGGCGGTGCCAATGGCTGTGGATGAGATGAGTCCGGCGCAATAGGCTGGCATCTCTCAAGATCTCCGACGGCGTTCCCTCGGCGACAAGCCTGCCTTCGGCAAGGACCAGCGCCCGGTCCGCGATGATATCGACGATGTCGAGGTCATGGGTGGCGGTGACGACGGTGCGCCCGGTGTTCCTGCAGTCGACGAGGAATTGAATCATCGCGCTCTGGCTCTCGGGATCGAGCGCAGTGGTCGGCTCATCGAGCAGAAGGACTTCCGGATCGAGGATGAGGACCGAGGCGAGCGCCACGCGCTTTTTCTCGCCACCGGAGAGGCGGTGAGGCGCCCGGTCCTTCAGGTGCGTGATCCCGAACGTGGCGAGGGTTTCGCTGACGCGCGCGCGGATGCGGTCTTTGTCCCAGCCGAGTTGCAGCGGCCCGAAGGCAAGCTCGTCGAACACGGTCGGGTTGAAGAGTTGCACGTCGGGGTTCTGGAACACGAAGCCGACGCGGCGGCGAAAAGCGAGATTGACCGCTTCGTCCTGCATGCCCTCCTCGGTCAAGGGCTCGCCGAACGCCTTCACCGTGCCGCGGTCGCAGAAATAGAGCGCATCCATGAGCCGCAACAAAGTGGACTTGCCTGAGCCATTGGCGCCGAGCAGCGCCACCCGTTCGCCGCTCCGGACGCTCATGGCAAAGCCGTCCAGCGCGCTCGCGTTTTGATACGCGTAGGAGACCCCGGACAGTTCAAAGGCGGCCTCGCTCATCGCTGCGCCCACAGGATGATGCCGGGGACCGCAAGGGCCATGGCAAGCGCGGCCCAATCCCGCGGCCCCGAGCGAAAGTCATCCAGGAGATGAACTTCGCCGTGATAGCCGCGCGACACCATGGCGAGATAGACCTCACTGCTCAGCCCAACGGCCTTGCCGAGCAGCGCGCCGGCGCCGCCGGCGATGATCCTGCGGCGCTCGGCGGCGGTCATCGTGCCGACGAAGCGGGCGCGCCGCGCCTCGAACATGTTGAGCGCGGTCTGCATCAGCACGAAGATGTAGCGATAGGTCATGCCGAGCACGGCGACCGCGACCACGGGCACCTTGATGGCGCGGAGCGCCTTGAGCACGTGCGGCCAAGGCGTTGTCAGGATCAGGAGCAGCGCAAAAGTCGCGGCGGTCTCGGCTCGGCCGACCAGGAAGGCGGCGCTCCGCAAGCCCTGGAGTGTCACCGTCCAGTGCAGCAGGGGGATCTCGTAGACGGGGTCGCCGGGGACCAGCACGATCGACGGCAGCGCGATCACGCCCGTGAACAGAAGCACGCTGATCCAGACCTGCTTCAGCAGCCGTCCAAGCGTGACGTTGGACAGAAGCGCGAGTGCCACGGCGAGCACGAACAGCGCGGCGAGTGCGGCGAGCGTCGTGGCCAGCACGACCGAGACGATGAGGACCAGGAGCGCCGCGAGCTTGAAGCGCGGATCGAGCTTCTGCAGGAAGCCGCCGCCCGCGGCGACCGCTTCCGCGTCGTGCTCATGATCCATGGCATGAACGAATGTGCTTGCCACGCTTTCGAGGAAATGCCCCCGACGATGACGATGGCGGCCTTGGATGAAGGACTGTTCGCCCATCAGCTGCTTGGTTTCGCTCCTGCGGCGTTCTTAAATCTCAGTGCGTGCGCGGCGTCGTCGCGGCGGAGCGGAAGGCGAGCGTGGATATGAGCAGGAACAAGAGGATGATCAACCCGCCTCCGACCAGCGCCGACATGATGTAGCCGAAGCTCTCGCTTTGCATGAAGCTCGGTGCGTAGCCGGGGATCGGCGCCGTCCAGATACTGGAGAGCTGCTCGAGGCCTTGGGGCACGTGCTCAGGAGGCGCGACGTTGCCCGACGCTTGCGCGATCTGCTCGCGGACTGCGGCGTCCTTGAAATCCGCGGGCGCCCACTCGCCCCAGGCGATTCCCGCCGCGAGCAGGCCGAGCGGCGAGAAGATCATCAGCACGGCAAGCCCGAGCCAGAACGCGCGCGTCGCCGCCCAGCCGCCGGTCGCGGCGATCTTGCCCGCGGCCTCCTCGCCTTCGGCGCCAGGCGCCGAGAGCTTCAGCATCTCCGGGTTCGTCCGCTGCAAATAAGCGACGAGGCCTGCGGTGATCATGAGTTCGGCGAGACCGGCGAAGGTCAAGTGGCCGAGGGCCATGGCTGGAATGGCGATCGACAGGGGGTAGGGCGCATAGAGCGGCGCCCCGCCCGCATCTTGAAACAGCATCGGCTGGAGGCCGAACTCGACCGCGGCAAACAGAGCCGCGACATTGATGGCGAGATAGCCCGCCAAGCCGGCCGCGATCACCCGCCGCGCCGAGCAGATCGGCGACCGTCCCGAGACTGCGCGATAGGTCCAATAGGCGACGAACGAGCCGATGATCGCCATGTTGAGGCTGTTGGCGCCGAACGTGGTGATGCCGCCATCGCCGAAGAAGATCGCTTGGATCAGCAGTGCGATCGACACCGCGATCATCGAGGCCCAAGGTCCGAGCACGATCGCGGCGATGCCCATGCCGACGGCATGACCGGTGGTGCCGCCGGGCAGTGGCAGATTGAACATCATGATGACGAAGGAGAACGCCGAGAACAGCGCCAGCAATGGGACCATGCGGGTATGCAGCAGGCGCTTCACCCGCTGCACCGCGACGTACCAGAACGGAGCGGCCGCCGCGTAAGCCGCGGCGCAGGTCGACGGACTGAGATACCCATCGGGAATGTGCATCCGCGCCCTCTACTCGCTGATAAGCACAGTCGTCGAAATCATCATACAGCAAAGCCGCCGTATGACAATCATCACGGTTGGTATGATGCGTCGGACTAAGGGCCCGGTCTATTTGCTGCGGCTTGCTCTGGCGGACCGGGGCGCCTGGCGTTGGCCGCGCGCCGGCTTCCGGGCGGCTTCGCCATGATGGTGGTGGTGATGCCCGCGGCTGTGCCCACCGCCGGGGGTGCCGCCAGTGTCTTCGATGGGCAGGCGCACGATCTTGCCGTGGCGCACGCCGCGTTCGGCGATGACATGCTCGCCGAAATGCTGCACCTCGCCCGAGGTCCCGCGCAACACCGTCACCTCGAGGCAGGTGGCCTCGTCGAGATGGACATGGAGCGAGGCAAGCGAGATCTCGTGATGCTCGTGGTAGGCGGTGGTCAGGCGCTTGGAGAGCTGCCGCGCCGCGTGGTCGTAGACATAGACCAGCGCTGCGACGCAGGCGCCCTTGTCGTCGGCGCTGCCGGCGGCGTCGCGGATGCCGGCGCGGGCGAGGTCGCGGATTGCCTCGGACCGGTTCTGATAGCCGCGCGCGGCGATGATGGCATCGAGCTCGGCCATGAGCGCGTCGTCGAGGGTGATGGTCACTCTATGCATGGCGAGGGCTTTCGGTTGGCAGGACGGCAGCGGCCTGGCGCGCATTCTTAGACCGGCGCGAGCCGAAGTCCAATCAGCCGTGGCGGTTGCCGCAGACCGGGCAGGCGACCTCGAGCAGATAGCCGTACCAGATGCCCTGGCAGCGGCTGCACCAATGTCCGGTGGTCTGCTCGACCGGCGCGCCGAGCTGCGCTGCGAGCGGGCTCGTGCCGAGCTCCTTTACCGGCTCACCGCTGCCCGGGATGCGGACGCGCGACTGGGGAAAGCGAATGACCGGCGCGCTGTTGTCGGTGTCGTCAGGGTCGTCAGGCGCCGTCATGGCTCAGACCATTTCGTTCAAGCCGTACCGCTTGATCTTGTTGGCAAGACCAACGCGCGACAGCCCCAGTTCGTTCGCGGCGCGGCTCTGGTTCCAGCGGTGGCGCGACAGCACCTCGCCGACGAGCTGCCGTTCCAGGCTTTCGACCTTTTCCTTCAGCGTTGCGCCTTCCGGGCTGAAGCTGTTGAGGCGCGGCGGCCGTGGCCGCGCCGTCAGGACCGCGGACGACAAAGTCTCCGTGGTCAGATATTCGCCGTCCTTCGCCAGCGCCACCATGCGCCTGATCTCGTTCTCAAGTTCGCGCACATTGCCCGGAAAATCGTAGTGCGCGAGCTTCTCAAACACGCCCGCGGAGATGCCGAGCACCCGTCTCCCGATGGCATTAGAGTGCTTCGCGGCGAAGAACTCCGCAAGAGCCGGCGTGTCGTCGGGCCGGTCGCGCAAGGGCGGCACCTCGAGCTCGAAGCCGCGCAAGCGGAAGTAGAGATCCTGGCGAAACATCCCGGCGTCGGCGAGCGCCTTCAGCGGCCGGTTCGAGGCGGCGATGATGCGCACGTTGCAGGTTTCGGTCTTGTCGGAGCCGAGCGGCTTGACCTCGCCCTCTTGCAGGAAGCGCAGCAGGCTCACCTGGAACGACGGCGATACTTCCGAAATCTCGTCGAGAAACACGGTACCGCCGTCGGCGGCACGGAATAGCCCAAGCCGGTCGGAAATGGCGCCGGTGAAGGCGCCGCGCTTGTGGCCGAACAGCTCGGACTGCAGCAGCTCGTCGGGCATGCCGCCGCAATTCTGGATCATCAGCGGACTGGTGCACCGGCTCGAATTGTAGTGGATGCCGCGGGCAAGGAGCTCCTTGCCGGTGCCGGTCTCGCCCTGGATCAGGATGGGCAGCTCCGTCTTTGCCGCTTTCCGTGCCAGGTCGCAGAGCTCGGCCATCTGCTCGCTGACATAGACGAGCTTCTCGAAGCGCTGGCTCTCGGGCACGAGGGGGAGACCGGGGCGGCCGTTCATCAACGAGTCGCCGGAGAACTTGAACTCGCGCGACAGCAGGCGATGACGGCGCGCAAGCTCCCTGGTCTCGAGCGCGCGCTTGACCACGAGCCCCACCTGGTCGGCGTCGAGCGGCTTCCGCACGAACTGATAGATCGACGCCGCCGAGAGCGCTTGTGGCGCGAGGTCCGATTGCGGCTTGAGCACGAGCAGGCGGATGATGTCCGGGTGCGAGATGCGCAAGGCGGCGAGGAGATCGAGACCCTCGGTGCCGCCGTCATCCTCGGCGATCACGAGGTCGACATGGGCATCGGCGAGCGCGGCGCGGGCATCGGCAGCGGAACGGGTGGCGAGAACGCGATAGCCATATTGGGCGGAGAGCACATTCAGCGTGTCCCCCCACTCGGCGGGGTCGCTTGAGACCGCGAGAACTGTACCGAGCTCGTCCATGCAATTTCGCTTGTCAGTTCGAATACCTGCTTAGCAGTTCGTTTGCCCGCGATCAATTTCCTTTACAGGCGTCGAGGCCGGCGCCCAGGAGCGGCGCTCGGCTCCGAGCGCAACATTATCTTTGGTTTCAGATAGTTAGAAGCAAATACGTCGACGTAGCGACCACGCCGGCGCGCAGCTTAGAACCGTGTCGTCAACTGGGTTAGCCAATCTGGCGAGGCGTCGACCAGGATGGTCTCGAGAGTCCTGTCGAGGCCGGTGGCAACGAGCAGGCCGACGGCGATGAGGAGGCCGCCGAGCACGGCCTTGCCGCCCTTGCCCGCCTCCATCAGCCTGCCGCGCCAGCGCATGAACGCCTCGCGGGATATGAGGCCGAGGACAACGAGCGGCAACCCGGCGCCGAGACCGAAGGCAAGCATGGTCAGCGACACCTCGCCGAGATTTTGGCCCTTGGCGGCAAGGAGCGAGGCGGCGCCGAGCGTCGGTCCGACGCAGGGACTCCACACCGCGCCGAGTATCAGCCCGAGCGCGAACTGACCGCCGATTCCGTTCGCGGCAAAACCGCCGAACTGCCCTTCCACCCAGTTCGACACCGGCCCGCCGGCGGCAGCCACCTGGGCGCTGAGGTTCGGCACCAGCAGGAGGACGCCGAGGCCGATCAGGAGCACGGCGGAGATGGCGCGAAACACCCCGGCGTCGAGACCGATGGCGAAACCGATGGTGGCGACGAAGATGCCGATGATGACAAACGAAAGCGCGAGCCCCGCGGCAAGCGCCGCCGGCGCGTAGCGATGCTCGCTCGCGGCGCTGCCGAGCACGATCGGCAGCAGCGGCAGCACGCAGGGCGACAGGATCGAGAGAATGCCTGCCAGGAATGCGAGTCCGATTGTGCCGAGAGACATGAGGGCCTCGGGACGCTAGAGCGTGCTTTTGAGCATCTCGGCGATGGAATTGGCGTTGGTGCTGCCGACGCTGCGGCCGACTTCCTTGTCGCCCTTATAGGCGATCAGCGTGCTCTGGCTCTGCGCCCCAAGGGCGCGGACATCATCCTTCTGTGCGTCGAAATCCACCTGGAGGACGACGAGATCCTTGTATTGCGGCTCGGCGGTGAGCTCCTCGAGGATCGGCTTCTGGGCGCGGCATATCGGGCACCACGTCGCGAAGATGTCGACCAGGATCGGCTTGCCCTCCTTCTGGGCCTCGGCAAGGGCGGCTTGCGTAAATGGCTTCCACTCCGCCGCGAGCGCAGGGAACGAGCCGAGACTTGTGGCGGCGGCAATGGCCGCGGCGGCGAGCAAACAGCGAATGGTGACCATCGTTGCGATCCTCCCTGAGCCCCTTTTGAAGCACTGGGATCGCTATAACAGCGCCGTCATGACGACCGCCAATCACATGGCTTTACGATGCCGTGAAGACTGACGAAGGTCAGCCAAAGGCCGCCGCGAGCCGCTCCCATTCGGTCTTGCCGCCGGGGACGCCGAAGCGCAGCCAGTTGGGGGCATAGTCGAATTGGCGGACGAGGATGCCGGCGTTGCCGAGGCGATGATGCCTCAGGGGTTGCGGCCAGGCGGAACAGGCGGGTGCCGCCGAGAACCTCGAGGCCTGCGCCTTGCAGCAAGCCATCGAGCCGGGCGGCGTCAGCCTCGAGCCGCGCCTTCGCCTGATCGCGCCAGGCTTGATCTGCGAGGGCAGCCGCGCCGATGGCGATGGCTGGCCCCGATACCGGCCACGGCCCGAGCGCGGCACGGATCGAAGCGGCCGTCTCGGGCGCCGCCAGGGCGAAACCGAGCCGCAACCCGCCAAGCCCGTAGCTCTTGGACAGCGACCGCAACACCACGACCCTTTCGAGCGGCAGATAGGGCGAGAGGCTTAAAGTCTCGTCTTCGAGATCGGTGAAGGGTTCATCGACGAGAACGAGGCCGTGCCGCCTCTCGCCCAGAGCCTCGATGAGCGCTGCGGCGTCGAAGCGCCGCCCATCTGGATTGTTTGGGTTGCAGATCACCGCAGCCTCGGCGCTGCCGAGCGCCTCCAGGCTCCGCGCCTCAACCACGGCGCTCCCCGCCTCGGCGAAGGCGCGGGCATATCCGCCATAGGTCGGCGACAGGATCACGACCGATATTGCCGGAAACAGGCGCGGCAGCAGCGAGATCATGAGCTGCGTCCCGGGAATCGCCACGGCGAGTGCAGCATCGGCGAGCGCATAGGCCTTTCGTGCGGCTTGCTCTAGCGCCGCAATGTCTTCAGGTTCTGGCAGCCGGGTCCACACCGCGGCATCGAGCTGCGGCACTGGATAGGGGAGGGGATTGATCCCCGTAGACAGATCGACGAAGGGTTCGGGCGCGTCTGGAAAGAGGCGCCGCGCCTCTTCGAGGCGCCCGCCATGGTGCGGGGGACGAGGCTTGGGCTGAGCCATGGATCTATCGTTCAACGCCGTCATCATCATCGGCGCGCTTCTGATGGAGGCGGGCTTCGGCTATCCCGCCCGCCTCTTCCGCCGCATCAAGCATCCGGCTGTGTGGATGGGGGCTCTCATCACTGCACTCGATAAGCGCCTCAACGCGCCGAGCTTGCCCGAGGCGCGGCGGCGCCTCAACGGCGTGCTCGCCCTCAGCACCCTTATCGCCGCAAGCTCTGCCGCGGCGGTGTGGATCGAGGGCTTGGCGCTGTCGCTGTTGCCGGGTCTCCTTGCGCTCTTGGTGCTGATGTTCGTCGCGAGCACGCTGATTGCGGCCCGCAGCCTTTATGAGCATGTCACCGCGGTTGCCGATGCCCTCGATGCCGGCGGCGTCGAGGCCGGTCGCGAGGCGGTGGCCAAGATCGTCGGCCGCGATACGGGCGATCTCGATAAGGCCGGCGTCGCCCGTGCCGCGATCGAAAGCCTCGCCGAGAATTTTTCCGACGGCGTCGTGGCCCCTAGCGTCTGGGGCTTGCTGCTCGGCTTGCCCGGGATGGCCGCCTATAAGGCCACCAATACGGCCGACAGCATGATCGGCCATCGCAGCGAGCGCCACGCCGCCTTCGGCTGGGCCGCGGCGAAGCTCGATGATCTCCTCAACCTTCCGGCCTCGCGGCTTGCGGCGCTGTGGCTCGCGCTCGCCGCCGCGGTCCGCGGCGATGCCAGCATCAAGCGTGCCTTCGCCATCACCCGGCGTGATGCCCGTAAGCACCGCTCGCCGAACGCCGGCTGGCCGGAGGCGGCCATGGCCGGCGCGCTCGGGCTGAAGCTCTCCGGCCCGCGTGTCTATCATGGCACCGAAACCGACGATGCCTGGATCGGAGACGGCGCGAGCGAGGTCACTGCCGCCGACATCCGCCGCGCGGTCGCTCTGTACACCGTCGCCTGCGTGCTGCAGGTCGTGGTGTTCGTGCTGTTCGCGCTTCTCATCGCGCGGCTTTGAGCAGGCGATCGATGTCGACATGGGACTCAAGATGGGCTGCAAGCGCGTCGAGCGTGCGCTCGACCTCGGCGTCATGGCTCAGCGCCGACGGCGTGCCGCCGAGCCGCGCGACCCAGGCGCGTCGCTGCGCATCCTCGGCGAACAGGCCATGGACATAGCTGCCGGCCACGCGGCCATCGGCCGAGACCGCGCCATCGGCGCGTCCATCGTCGAACTGGATCAGCGGCCGCGCCGCGTCGGGGCCGGTGGTCACGCCCATATGCATCTCATAACCTCTGATCGCGACGCGGTCGGTGAGCGTTGAGCCTGACACTTCGGTCAAAGACTTCTCGCTCGAGATCTCGGTATCGACCTCGATCAGGCCGAGGCCAGGCACCGTCGACGGCGCCCCTTCGATCCCGTGCGGGTCGGCGATAGTGCGGCCAAGCATCTGATAGCCGCCGCAGAGCCCCAGCACGCGGCCGCCGCGGCGAACATGAGCGGCGATGTCGATGTCCCAGCCTTGGCCGCGGAGCGCGGCAAGGTCGGCGATGGTCGCCTTCGATCCTGGCAGTACGATCAGATCGCAAACGGGAATCGGTGCGCCGGGCTTGACCATAACCACGTCGACATCGGGCTCACCGGCAAGAGGGTCGAGATCATCGAAATTGGCGATGCGCGGCAAGAGCGGCACCGCGATTCTGATCCGGCCGCTCCCGGGTGCGCTCCGCGCCACGCCGAGATCGTAGGCATCCTCGGCTGGCAGCCGTCGCGCCCCCTCGAAGAACGGTACGAGCCCGAGCGCGGGCCAGCCCGTGCGTCTTTCGATCTCCGTCATGCCGTCGGCGAACAGTGACAGGTCGCCGCGCATGCGGTTGACGATGAAGCCGGACACGAGCTTCGCATCGTCGGGATCGAGCACGACCTTGGTGCCGGCAAGGCTGGCAATGACGCCGCCGCGGTCGATGTCGCCGACAACCACCACCGGCACCTCCGCGGCGCGGGCAAAACCCATATTGGCGATGTCATGCTTGCGGAGATTGATCTCGGTGGCGCTGCCGGCGCCTTCGACGAGAACGATGTCCGCTTCGTGTCTCAGCTTACCGAAACTTTCCAGCACCGCGGGCATCAAGCTTTGCTTCAGCGCCTGGTAGGCCCGAGCATTGGCGTTGGCGTAGACCTTGCCCTGGACGATGACCTGAGCCCCGATCTCGCTTTGCGGCTTCAGCAGCACCGGGTTCATATGTACCGAGAGGGGGACGCGCGCGGCCCGCGCTTGCAGCGCTTGCGCCCGGCCGATCTCGCCGCCGTCAGGCGTCACCGCGGCGTTATTGGACATGTTCTGCGGCTTGAACGGGCGGACGGAAAGCCCGCGCAAGGAGAGCGCGCGGGCAAGCCCCGTAACCAGCAGCGACTTCCCGGCATTGGAAGCCGTCCCTTGCAGCATGATAGCGCGCGCGGTCATGGAGCCGTCATCAGAATTCGATGCCGGCCTGCGCCTTCACCCCTTGCGCGAAATGATGCTTCACCAGGGTCATCTCGGTGACGAGGTCTGCGGCTTCGATCAGCTCGCGCTTAGCGTTCCGCCCGGTGACAACAACATGAATGCCAGGGCGCCGCGCCTTCAGGGTCTCGATCACCTCGGCGAGCGGCAGGTAGTCGTAGCGGAGCGCGATGTTGATCTCGTCGAGCACGATGAGGTCGATCTCGGGGTCGGCCATCAGCGCCTTGGCCGTGTCCCAGGCGTGCTCCGCCGCGGCCATGTCGCGGGCCTTGTCCTGGGTCTCCCAGGTGAAGCCTTCGCCGAGCGTGTGCCAGCGCACCTTGTCGCCGAAGCTCTCGAGCACACGCCGCTCGCCGGTATCCCAGGCGCCCTTGATGAATTGCACCACGGCGCAGGTCTTGCCGTTGCCGACCATGCGCAGCACGAGGCCGAAGGCCGCCGTCGACTTGCCCTTGCCGGTGCCGGTGTGGACGATGAGAAGCCCCTTCTCGGCGATGGTCTTGGCCGCGACCTCGGCGTCTTGCGCCGCCTTCCGGTTCGCCATCTTGGCGCGATGGCGCTCCGCGTCGTCCTTGTTCGGATGTTCGGTCATGGCGATGCCTTCACTGTCATTGGCAGTCCTGCCACCATCAGCACGACGGTTCCGGCCTTGGCGGCGAGGCGCTGATTGAGAGCGCCAGCTCTATCACGAAAGGCGCGGCCGAGCGGCGTCTCCGGGACGATGCCGAGCCCCACCTCATTGGCGACGGCGATGGTTGCGGCCTCGCGCGCCCCGAGCGCCTGCTCGAACGCCGCGATGGCCTCATCGACATCGTGCGCTCCGATCATCAAATTCGACAGCCACAGCGTCAGGCAGTCGATCAGGAGCGGCACACTCTCTGGTGCTTCCGACACGGCGCCGGCGAGATCGACCGGGGCTTCGGTCGTCAGCCAGCCTTCCCCCCGCATGCGGCGATGGGCCTCGATCCGAGCCCGCATTTCCTGGTCTCCAGCTTCGGCGGTGGCGATGAAGATCCAGGGCGGCGGCATGGCCATGGCCAGGGTCTGCGCGTAGCGGCTCTTGCCGGAACGGGCGCCGCCGAGCACCAGCGTCAAGCGCCCGGCGCGTGCGGATGCGTCCATCGACATGCGTCAGGCTGTCGGCGTGAAGCGCGCGCGGAAGAATCCGGTCAACCCGCCGAGCAGCACCCAGAACAGGAGCGTCGTCATCACCACGGCAACGACGAAGCTGTGATGGAGGCTCTCCGGGATCGGCGACTCAGGGCTCACCGGCTGCGGTGCACCGACGACATGCGGCGCGACGATGAGCACGATGCCCGCGATCACCAAAAGCGCCGAGTGCCCATAGACGAGGAGCGCGAGGCCGCCTGCGGTGCACGCTGCCGTCGCCACCCACCACAATTGCCGGGGGCCGAGCTCTGCCGTCGGCATCGCTGGCAGCTCCGGTGGTAGCCCGAGACCAGGTGCTAGCGTGAACACGGCAAACGCCGCGAGCCCCCAGAACACGCCTTGCCGCCAGCCGGCGATGCCACCAGCCAGCTCGCTCACGGCGATGAGCAAAAGCGCGAAGCCGATGCCGGTGAGGATATTGGCGGCAAGCGTGAAGGCGGCGCGCTCGAAGCCGTCTTGCGGCGCCCAGCCCTCGCCATGCTCATGCACGGCGCCGTCCTCATGGACATGCACTTGCGCGGACGCCTTGGCGTCCTCGGCCTGCTCGAAGGTTTCGGCCTTGAGGATCAGGGGAACGGTGGTCAGCTCTTGGGCCACGGTCATGCCGAGACCCGCAATCAGGCCGGCCACCGCCGCGATCAGGACGACGTTGCGGAAATACGCCATGTGGCCCCCCTTAGTGGCAAGGAAAGCCCGTGGAATGCCGGTAGTCGTGAGCGGCGTTGTGCACCGCCTCGATGTGGGAAAAGCCCACGCCGCCGACGATGAAGAGGCCAAGCAAGGCCGCCCCGAAAATGGAAAGCACCCGCGTCGCGGTCAGCTCGGCGGCGCCATCGACAACGATCGCGCTTTTGGTCGATAGGCTCGTCATTGCGTTCTCCCTCTGCCCTCCACCCGAGGGCGGTTCAGGTTGCTCGTCGCCGGCCGGTCTACTGGCTTGCGGGTCAAAGCCTCCCTTCCGCCTTCCCAGAGCGAAAGCTCCAGTGGCATCGAAGAAGGGCAGCTCTCCGCCTACAGTTGCGGGGGCAGCCGCGGCTTCGAGGCCTTGCCTCTCACCGCGTTCCCGTCTTGCGTCCCGCGGTTTCAGCCGCGGGAACCGACAACGCTCAAAACTATAGGCTCGGCGCCCCGGCCCGCAAGCAAGAACGCGCCCGCGCCGCCCAACTTCGTTGACAAGGAAGCGTGCCCAGCCCTTTATGTGGGGCGAAACTGACGGTCTCCTCGAGAATGAGGAGTGAAAAGGGAATGCGGTAACGGGCTTCTTCCCGAATTCCGCAGCTGCCCCCGCAACTGTAGGCGGAAAGCTTGCCGTAATCGACCACTGGGGCCGGTTCGCCCTGGGAAGGCCGCGGCAAGCGAAGGATCCGCGAGCCAGGAGACCTGCCGTCACTGTTCGAACCTCGATGCCGGGCGGGGTGCCCTGGCAGCTTGGAGGCTGATCGGCCCGGCAACCTGGCGCCTGCCGCAAACGTCTTGCACCCCAAAGATTTGTGTTCACTGCCTGGCGGGGTCCAAGTGTCGCAAGAGTGCCGTCCGCAACTCTTTATCTGTGTCTCGTGCCAAGCCCAAGGCGCCGCGCCGGCGTCCGAAGGCGAGCCGACGGACGGCAAGCGCCTCTATGATGAGGCACGCTCGCTCGAAGCGGCGATGGGGACAGCGGCGCCGGTGCACGTGGTTCCCACCCTCTGCTTCGCCAATTGCGAGCGCGGCTGCTCCGCCGGCATCTCCGCCCCCGGCAAATGGTCTTACGTCCTCGGCGAGCTCAGACCTGAGGACGCCGCCGATCTCATGCTCTATGGCGAAGCCTATGCCAAGGCGAGCACCGGCGTCGTACTGCCGTCCGGGCGTCCGGCTTCGCTGCAACGATCCGTGATCGCTCGCTTCCCCTCTCATCTCGATCACGCCAAGGACGCCGCCGAATGACGTCTGCCGCCCGCATTCCCGCCACCATTATCACCGGCTTCCTCGGCGCCGGAAAGACCACACTCGTCCGTCATCTCCTCGAGAACGCGAACGGCAAGCGCATCGCCATCATCGTCAACGAGTTCGGCAGCGTCGGCATCGACGGCGAGGTGTTGCGGGGCTGTGGCATCGAGACTTGCCCCGAGGAGAATATCGTCGAGCTTGCCAATGGTTGCCTGTGCTGCACCGTCGCCGAAGATTTCGTGCCGACGATGCAGGCGCTGATTGATCGCGCCGCGCCGCCGGATCACATCGTCATCGAGACCTCCGGGCTCGCGCTGCCGAAACCGCTGGTCAAGGCCTTCGACTGGCCGTCGATCCGCTCGCGGCTTACGGTCGATGGCGTCATCGCCGTGGTCGATGCGCCGGCGGTTGCTGCTGGGCGTTTCGCCGATGATCCCGAGGCCGTCGCCCGGCAGCGCGAGGAGGACCCCTCCGTCGATCACGACAACCCGCTCGCCGAGGTCTATGAGGACCAGCTCATGGCGGCGGACCTCATCGTCCTCAACAAGACCGACCTGATCGACGCTGCGACCTACGATCGGCTGCAACAGGGCGTCGAGGCCCTCGTGCCGCGCGCCGTCAAGGTTCTCGCCGCCCATGAGGGCAGGGTGGATGCCGCCGTCCTGCTCGGTCTTGGCGCTGCCGCCGAGGACGACCTCGCCGCCAGGCCCTCCCATCACGACGCGCTGGACGGCGAGCACGAGCATGACGATTTCGAGAGCTTCGTCGTGGCGCTGCCGGAGATCGACGATCCCGAAGCGCTGCTCGACCGTTTGAAGTCCGTCGCCGAGACCCATGACGTGCTCCGCATCAAAGGCTTCGCCGCCGTCGCCGGGAAGCCGATGCGCCTTGCGGTGCAGGGTGTCGGCGCGCGCTTCCGCATCGTGTTCGACCGACCCTGGCCAACCACCGCCGCGCGGCAAGGGCAGATCGTGGTCATCGGCCAGACCGGCCTCGACCGCGACGCCATCCAAGCGCACATCCTGGGCTGATTGGGCTGACGCCATGCACCTTCTGCTGCGCGAGACGAGGGCATTGGACGAGGCGGAGGCCGCGGTCGACCTCGGCCAGTCGCCGGCCGATCTCGTGTTCCTGTCCTTCTCCGACAGCGACCTTGGCGCCGTCGCCTCGGCCTGGGGCGCCGACCGCGACGCGCTGCCCTCGCTGCGCCTCGCCAACCTCGCCAAGCTCAAGCATCCGATGTCCGTCGATCTCTATGTCGAGCAGGTCATCGCCGGCGCGCGCTGCAGTCGTCATTCGCCTCCTCGGGGGCCTCGATTATTGGCGCTACGGCGCCGAGGAGGTTGCCCACGCCGCGCGCGCGAACGGCATTCCGCTTGCGCTTCTGCCGGGCGATGGCCGCGACGACGCGCGGCTGGCGAAACTCTCCACCGTGAGCGCCGAGATGCTCGGCCGCCTCGATGGCTTCTTCGCCCATGGCGGTCCCGCCAACACCGCACGCGCGCTTCAGCTCATGGCCCATCTCGCCGGCCTCGCCCCGGACCATGGTCTCGCCGCCGAGCCCTTGCCGCTGCATGGGGTGCATCCACTCGGCATCGAGGAGATGCCCGGCCGGCCTCTCGCGGTGATCGTGCTCTACCGCGCCTATCTGCTCGCCGCCGATCTCGCGCCGATCGAGGCTCTGGCGCTGGCGCTCGACCGCGAGGGCCTCAATGTGCGCGCGATTTATGTCGGCAGCCTGAAAGATCGCGACACGGGCGCCTTCGTGGCATCGCGGCTACGCGACTGGGCCCCGCACATCGTCCTCAACGCCACCGCCTTCTCGGCGCGTCTCGACGACGCGCCGTCGCCTTTGGAGGCTGCCGGGGTGCCGGTGCTTCAGCTGGTGCATGCCGGCTCGGGACGCGAAGCCTGGCAGCAATCCTCGCGCGGCCTGTCGCAAGCCGATCTCGCCATGCAGGTGGTGCTGCCTGAGCTCGACGGCCGGCTGTTGACCACGGCGATCTCCTTCAAGGGCGAGCAGAGCGAAGTCGAGGACTTCGAATTCGCCCGCGCCGCGCATCAACCGTCCGAGCCCGGGATCGCTGCCGCGGCGAAGCGGGCCGCGGCCTGGGCAAAACTCGCGACGACACCACGCGGCGAACGCCGCCTCGCCCTCGTGCTCTCGGACTATCCGGGCGCGGCGGGGCAGGCTGCCCATGCCGTTGGCCTCGACGCCATCGCCAGCACCGTAGCGATCTTGCAGCTCCTCAACGCCGAAGGCTTTGACGTCGGCGGCACGCTTCCAGACAGCGATGCGCTCGTCGCCGAGCTTTGCCATGCCGCGCCGACGCCGGTCCTCTCGCTCGAAGAGTATGAGCGCCTGCTCGCCGGTCTCGACGCGGGCGCGCGCGACAAGGTCGTGGCGGCCTGGGGCGCACCTGAAGATGATCCCGCGGTGCGCGATGGTTACTTCACCTTGCGCGTCGCCCGTCACGGCAAGCTGATCGCCGCCATCCAACCCGACCGCGGCAATACGCTCGATCGCAAGGCGAGCTACCACGATCCGGACCTGCCGCCGCGTCACGCCTATGTCGCCTTCTATCTGTGGCTCCGCGAGACGATCGGCATTCATGCCATGGTTCATCTCGGTACCCACGGGACGCTCGAATGGCTGCCGGGGAAGGCCATGGCGCTGTCGTCGTCATGCCTGCCGGCGGCGCTGCTTGGCGGAATCCCCGTTGCTTATCCCTTCATCGTCAACAATCCGGGGGAGGCCGCCGCGGCCAAGCGCCGGCTTGGCGCCGTGACCATCGGTCATCTCACCCCGCCGCTGAAGCCAGCAGGGCTCGGCAACGACACGCTCGAGCTCGAGCGCCTGATCGACGAATACGCCGCGGCCGACGGCCTCGACCGCCGCCGCACCGCGCTGCTCCGTCAAGAGATCCTCGACCGCGCCGCGGCTGCCGGCCTTCTCGCCGAGACCGGGGCCGACCGCGCGGGGTCGGAGGAAGATCAGCTCGCGCGCCTCGACGCCTATCTCTGCGACGTCAAGGATCTCCAGATCAGGGACGGCCTCCACATCTTCGGCCATGCGCCTGAGCGAGAACGTCGCGACGAATTCCTGGCGGCGCTGGCGCAGTCGAACCGCGAGCTGGATGCGGACTACCTCGCTGCGCGGTTCGATCAGGCCGCCGCCTCCGAGCGCGAGGCTCTGGTCGCCGCGCTCGACGGCAAGTTCGTCGTCCCCGGGCCGTCAGGTGCGCCGACCCGCGGGCGCGCCGATGTGCTGCCAACGGGCCGCAATCTCTATGCCGTCGATCCCCGTGCCGTGCCGACCCGCTCGGCGATCGCGCTCGCCGAGAAGGCGGCGGCAGAATTGCTGCGCCGCCATGTCCAGGATCATGGCGACTGGCCGCGCAACCTGGTGATGGATGTCTGGGGCAGCGCCACCATGCGTACCGGCGGCGAGGACCTGGCGCTGGCGCTATTGCTGATGGGGGCGCGGCCTGTCTGGGACCAGGGCTCGAACCGTGTCACCGGCATCGAGATCTTGGCCGTCGCCGAGCTCGATCATCCACGCGTCGACGTTACTTTGCGCATCTCGGGCCTGTTCCGCGACGCCTTCGAGCCCCAGATCGCGCTGTTCGACGAGGCGGTGCGCGCCGTCGCCGCGCGCGACGAGCCCGACGACTGGAACCCGCTTGCTGCTGCCGTGCGCGGCCTGAAGGGCGATGCCTGGCGCCGCGCCACGGCGCGTATCTATGGCGCGGCTCCCGGCGGCTATGGGGCAGGGGTGACGGAGCGCGTCGAACGCGGTGCCTGGCAAGCCCGCTCGGATCTTGGCCGCGACTATCTCGCCGCGTCCGCCACGGCTTACGGCAAGGGCATCGACGGCACTGCCGATGCCGACGGCTTCGCCGCGCGCATCCGCCAGGCAGACGCTTTTCTGCATCAGCAGGATCACGCCGAGATCGACCTGCTCGATAGTCTCGACTACGCGGCCTATGAGGGCGGCTTTGCCGCCGCCGCCGCCAAGCTTGGCAACAGCCCTGCGCTCTATCACACCGACATCTCGAGGCCAGAGGCGCCGAAGGTGCGCACCCTTGTCGAGGAGATCGCCCGCATCGTCAGAGGCCGTGCCGCCAACCCCAATTGGATCGAAGGGATGATGCGCCACGGCTACCGCGGCGCCGCCGAGGTGACGCGAAGCGTCGAGGGGCTGTTCGCCTTTGCCGCCACGCTGCCGGTGCGCCTCGACCCGCAATTCGACGCGCTCTACGACGCAACCCTCGGTGACGACGCCGTAGACCGCTTCCTGCGCGAACAGAACCCCGCCGCGCGCGAGGCCATGGCCGCGCGCTTCCACGAGGCCATCCACCGCGACCTCTGGCGCCCGCGCCGGAACAGCGTGGCGCGGCTCAGCGAGGGCGCGGCATGACCGCGGCCCCCGCCATCAAGGGCTGGTGCCCGACCTTGCTCGCGCCGATGCAATCCGGCGACGGCTGGCTTGCGCGGGTGAAGCCGAGCACGGGCGTGATCACCGCAGCCGCGGCGCGCGTCATCGCGCATGGCGCGAGCCGCCACGGCAACGGCCATATCGACCTTACCTCGCGCGGCAATCTTCAGGTGAGGGGACTTAGCCCGCGCTCCGCCGAGCTCTTTGCTGAGAACATCCTCGCCAATGGGCTGGCCAGCGCGGATCCTGCGGTCGAGGCCCTCCGCAATGTCATGGCGAGCCCGCTTGGGCCCGACGATCCGTCGGCCGCGTTCGACTCCCATGCGCTCGCGCGGGATGTCGAGGCCATGCTCGCCGCCGAGATGGCGCTGCAAGCCCTGCCGGCAAAGTTCTGCGTTCTCGTCGATGGCGGCGGTGCGCTGCCGCTCGCCGGCATCACCGCCGACATCATGGTGCGGGCCCATGGCGATGCTATCGGCGTGGAGCTCGAAGGCGGCGCGCTTGCGGCGCTTGCCGCGCGGAGCACGCTCGCCGAGACGGTCAAGGCCTTGGCACTCGGCTTCCTTCGTCTGTCGCGGGACCGGCGCGAGCCGTCGCGGCGCATGGCGGTGCTCGCCGCCGAGATCGGCGCGGCTGCGATCTTTGAGGCCGCAGGTTTTGAGCCAGTCGACATGCGGGGCGGCTCGAGCGCGGCGTCACGCGCTCCAATCGGTTTCGTTCCCCTTCCAGCTCCAGCCGAAGGCTACTTTGGGGTCGGATTGCCGTTCGGCCGCGTCGAGGCCGCTGCGCTGATCAGCCTCGCTGAGCTTTCCGAGCGGTATGGCGACGGCTCGTTGCGCACCACGCCCTGGCGCGCGCTGCTTCTGCCCGGCATCGCTCCCGAAGCTGTCGCGCACATCACGCATGACGTCGAAGCGCTCGGCCTCATCGCCGATGCCGCCGACCCGCGCCTCTCCGTCTTCTCATGCGTCGGGGCGCCGGCCTGCCGCGAGCGCGAGCGTCGATGCGCGTGGTGATGCCGCCCGCCTTGCCGCCGCCATCCCCGCCGCGGGCCGCAGCCTTCATGTTTCCGGCTGCGCCAAGTCTTGTGCCCATCGCGGGGCCGCCGCGCTGACCCTCGTCGGTCGCGACGGGCGCTACGACCTGATCCGCGACGGCGGCGCGACCGGGAAGCCTGCACTCGCCGGCCTCACCATCACCGAAGTCATCGCCTTGCTTCAGTCTGTCGAGGGTGAGCCATGAGCGCCGGTTACGACTATTCCCGCGACGGCGCCGAGATCTATCGCCGCTCCTTCGCCATCATCCGCGGCGAGGCGGATCTCGCCCGCTTCAGCCCCGACGAAGCGCGTGTCGCCGTCCGGGTCATCCACGCTTGCGGCATGGTCGAGATCGCCCGCGACCTTAAGTTCTCCCCGGGCTTCACGAGCGCCGCCCGCGAAGCGCTGCTCGGCGGCAAGCCGGTGTTCTGCGATTCCAAGATGGTCGCGAACGGCATCACCCGCGCGCGGCTCCCGGCGAACAACGACATCGTCTGCACGCTCACGGCACCTGGCATCGAAGACCGCGCCGCCGAGCTCGGCACCACGCGCTCCGCCGCGGCCCTCGACCTTTGGCTCGATCGCCTCGACGGCGCGCTGGTCGCCATCGGCAATGCGCCAACGGCGCTCTATCCGCCTGCTGGAGCTGATCGCCACCGGCGCGCCGAAGCCCGCTGCGGTGATCGGCATGCCGGTCGGTTTCGTCGGCGCCGCCGAATCCAAGGAGGCGCTTGCCGCGCAGAGCGACGTGCCGTTCCTCATCGTCACCGGCCGCAAGGGCGGCAGCGCCATGGCTGTTGCCGCCGTCAATGCCCTTGCCAGCGAGGTAGAGATATGAGCGCGCGCGGCACCCTTTACGGCGTTGGCGTCGGCCCGGGCGACCCCGAGCTGATGTCGCTCAAGGCGGCGCGCATCCTGAAATCGGCGCCGGTCATCGCTTTCTTCGCCAAGAAGGGCAATCCCGGCAACGCTCGCCGCGTCGTCAACGGGCATCTCAATCCCGACGCCGAGCTGATCCGCCTCGACTATCCCTTCACCACCGAGTTCGCCGAGACCGATCCCCGCTATCGCGACGCGCTGATCACCTTCTACGACGACAGCGCTGCCACGCTTGGCGCGAGGCTCGACCAGGGCCAGGACGTCGCCGTGCTCTGCGTCGGCGATCCGCTGTTCTACGGCTCCTACGCCCATCTCCATGAGCGCCTCGCCGAGACGCACCGTTGCGAGGTGATCCCCGGCATCACCGCCATGTCCGGATGCTGGGCGAGCGTGGCGCGGCCCATGACCTGCGGCGACGAGATGCTCGCGGTGCTGTCGGGCACCATGGATGCCGACCGCCTCGCCGAGCGGCTCGCCGCTTGCGACGCCGCGGTGATCATGAAGGTCGGGCGGAACCTCGCCAAGATCAGGGTGGCGCTCGCGCGCGCCGGGCTCCTCGACCGCGCCATCTATGTCGAGCGCGGCACCATGCCCGAGGAGCGCATCGTGAAGCTCGCCGAAAAGCCCGATGACGAGGCGGCCTATTTCGGCATCGTCCTCGTTCCGGGTTCCAGGAGGCCGCTATGACCGGGCGCCTCGTCATTGTCGGTCTCGGCCCCGGCGCGCACGCGCTGATGACGCCGCTCGCCGGCGACGCGCTCGCCGCCGCCACCGACCTCGTTGGCTATGCGCCTTATCTGGCCCGCGTGCCCGAGCGGGCGGGACAAGCGCGCCACGCCTCCGACAATCGCGAGGAGCTTGCCCGCGCCGGTCACGCCCTCGACCTCGCCGCGTCGGGCAAGTCCGTCGCGGTGGTGTCATCCGGCGATCCGGGCGTGTTCGCAATGGCGAGCGCGGTGTTCGAGGCAATCGACACCGGCGAGCCTTCATGGCGCGACGTCGAGGTGACGGTCGTTCCCGGCGTCTCGGCGATGCTCGCAGCCGCCGCCCGTGTCGGCGCGCCGCTCGGCCAAGATTTCTGCGTCGTCTCGCTCTCCGACAATCTCAAGCCGTGGGACCTGGTGCTCAAGCGCCTCGAGGCCGCGGCCGCCGCCGACTTTCGTCATCGTGCTCTACAACCCGGCCTCGAAGGCGCGGCCCTGGCAGCTTGGCGAGGCTTTGGCGCGGATCGCCAAGCACCGCGCCGGTGCGACGCCGGTGGTCTTCGCCCGCGCCGTGAGCGAGCCCAACGAGAGCATCGACATCACGACCCTCGCCGACGCCGATCCATCGCGCGCCGACATGCGCACGCTGGTCATCGTCGGCTCGAGCGCGACGCGGGTCGTGGCGCGCGGTGGCCGGCCCTTCGTCTACACCCTTCGTCACGCGGAGCTGGTCGAGCCATGATGCTGCGCGAGCCATTTAACAGCCTCCTCAACGGTCTCGACGCATTGAGCGTCCGGGACCTCGTGGCGGCCCACCATGATCACCGGCAGATCAAGTGCCCGCGCCGCGGCGAGCTTCGCCGCCGTCGCCGTGCCGCCGGAATTCTTGGTCACCAGCACCTCGATATCATGCGCCCGCAACAACTTGACCTCGTCGCCGTACGCGAACGGCCCGCGTGCGGTGATCACCTCGACGTGCGGCGGCAGCGCGCTTGGCTCGGGCGGTTCCACGCTCCGCAGCACATAGAGGTGCTGGCCCGCGGCCTTGAACGGCCCGAGCTCCTTCCGTCCCGTGGTCAGCATCACCCGCTTCGGCTCTTGCCCGAGCGCCGCGGCGGCCGCCTCGATGCTCTCCACCATGATCCAGTTGTCGCCAGGCCCGGGCGTCCAGGGCGGGCGGCGGATGGCAAGCAGCGGCACGCCCGCGCGCCTCGCGCCCTCGACCGCGTTCTGCTTCATTGTTGCGGCGAATGGATGGGTGGCGTCGATGAGGACGCCGATGCCCTGTTCGGTCAGATAGTCGGCAAGACCTTGGACCCCGCCGAAGCCGCCGCTCCGGACGGTCACTGGACTCTTCGCCGGATGCTCGGTGACGCCGGCAAGCGACAACGTCGCCTCGAAGCGCGGATCGCCGGCGAGCGCCCGCGCCAGCGCCGCAGCCTCGCTGCTGCCGCCGAGGATGAGAATTTTGGACCCGCTTCGCTTCATTCAGACCAGAGGGTTGCGCCATGACCGGCGCCCATCATCACGACCAGCCCGGACGCTGGCTCGCCATCGTGGGGCTCGGCGAGGACGGTGTCGAGGGTCTAACTCCTGCCGCCAAGGCGCTGATTGCCAACGCCAAGCTTGTCGTCGGCGGCCGCCGCCATCTCGCATTCGCGGACGGCCTCCCGACCGGCGAATGCGTGCCCTGGCAAAGCCCGATCGCGGATTCGATCCCGGCCATCCTTGCCAATCGCGGCGCGCCGGTGACGGTGCTCGCCTCCGGCGATCCCTATTGCTTCGGCATTGGCGCCATGCTCTCGGCCCACGTGCCGCCCGAGGAAACCATTTGCCTCCCGGCGCCATCGTCACTGTCGCTGGCTTGCGCCCGGCTTGGCTGGGCCCTCGACGATGTCACCACGCTGTCGCTCTGCGGCAGGCCAATTCACACCCTCGCGCCGGCGCTCCAGCCAACCCGGCGCGTGCTCGCGCTCTCCGCCGACGCCGCCACGCCTGGCGAGGTCGCGGCTTATCTCGTGGCGCGCGGCTTCCGCCATTCGGTGCTGCATGTGCTCGAGGCCCTCGGCGGACCGCGCGAGCGCATCCGCGCCACGACCGCAGATCGCTTCGGCTACAACGACGTCGAGGCCTTGAACCTGATCGCTATCGAGGTCGAAGCGGGCGACGGCGCCAAAATCATTCCGCTCGCCTCCGGCCTCCCCGACGAGATGTTCGAGCATGACGGCCAGATCACCAAGCGTGAGATCAGGGCCGTGACGCTGTCCTCGCTTTCGCCCCGCGCCGGCGAGCTCCTCTGGGACATTGGCTGCGGCTCCGGCTCCATCGCCATCGAATGGCTGCTGCGCCATCCGGCGATGAAGGCCATCGCCGTCGAGCGCGACACGGCCCGCGCCGCGCGTGCCGCCGGCAATTGCGCCGAGCTTGGCGTGCCCCGGCTCGAAATTGTCACCGGTGCGGTGCCGGCCGCGCTCGAAGGGCTGCCCCAACCGGACGCCATATTCATCGGCGGGGGAGGGGACGCCGAAATCATCGACACATGCTGGGCCGCGCTTCGCCCCGGGGGACGCCTCGTCGCCAATGCCGTGACACTCGAGACCGAGCGCGCTCTGCTCGCCGCGCACGCTGAGTACGGTGGCGCGCTGACCCGCCTCAGCGTCGAGCGCCTCGATGCCGTTGGCGGCAGGCAGGCCTTCCGTCCCGCCATGACTGTGACCCAGTGGAGCGCGGTGAAATCAACCGGAGTTGCGTCATGATCGTCGCCGGCATCGGCTGCCGCAAGAATTGCGACGCGAACGAGATTGTCCGCCTGGTCGAGGCGGCCCTTGCGCAAGCCGCCGCGCCCCGCGCCGCGCTCGCGGCGCTCGCAGCGCCTGCCTTCAAGGCGGAGGCCGCAGCACCCCGCGAAGCCGCGGCCGCGCTCGGCCTGCCGCTCCTCCTTATCGGCGACGCCGATCTCAAATCGGTGGAGCCCCGCACCGTGACGCCGTCCGCCGCGGCGCTGAAGGCGACCGGCCTCGCCTCGGTCGCGGAGTCCGCGGCGCTCGCCGGAGCAGGCGCAGGCGCGACCTTGCTGCTGCCCCGCATCAAGGGCGATGGCGTCACCTGTGCGCTGGCGCAAGGAGCCGCGCCATGACCGTGCATTTCATCGGCGCCGGCCCCGGCGCGCCGGACCTCCTCACGCTTCGCGGTGCCGACCTCATCGCGCGCTGCCCGGTCTGCCTCTATGCCGGATCCCTGGTGAATCCCGAGATCCTCGCGCTTTGCCCCGAAGGCGCGCGCATCGTCGACACCGCGCCCATGAGCCTCGACGAGATCGTCGCCGAGTTCGTAGCCGCGCATGAAGCCGGCCGCGACGTGGCGCGGCTTCATTCCGGCGACCTCTCGGTGTGGAGCGCGGTCGGCGAGCAGCTCCGCCGCCTCGATGCGCTCGGCATTCCTTATACATTGACGCCTGGGGTGCCGGCCTTTGCCGCCGCGGCCGCGGCGTTGAAACGCGAGCTGACCTTGCCGGAGGTGGCGCAGTCGCTGGTCCTGACCCGCACCAGTGGCCGCGCCTCCGCCATGCCGCCGCGCGAGACGCTTCCCGCCTTCGCCGCGACTGGCGCCACGCTCGCGCTCCACCTTTCGATCCAGGCGCTTCCGCGCGTGGTCGAGGAGCTGTTGCCGTTCTACGGCGGCGACTGCCCGGTTGCGGTGGTGGTCCGCGCCAGCTGGCCCGACGAGCGCATCGTCAGCGCCACCCTTGCCACCATTCTCGACGCGGTCGCCGAGGATCCGCCCGAGCGTACCGCTCTCATCATTGTCGGTCGCGTGCTCGGCGCGGAGGATTTCCGCGACAGCGCCCTTTACGACGTCAATTACCGGCGCCGCTACCGCTTGGGAGGCGCGGCATGAGCCGGCTTCTCGCGAACGGGGGTTACCGGCGAGCGCCCGACCAGCGCGCCCTCGCGGTCGAAGATCACCACGTCGAGCGCGATGCCGCTGCCGGCCAGGACCTCGGCGGCGACCGCAGCGGCGCGGCGCGCGATCTCATCTCCGAGCGCCACATCTTCATCACGCGCGAGGGTGAAAGCTTCGGCCGTGGTGTTGGCGTGGGCGATGCGCGTGGCGAGGCCCTCGGAGCCGCCGGCCTCCCGCGCCACATCGGCCAGGGCGGACAACTCGACGCGGCCCCGCGCCGAGTGCAGATCGAGCAGGCCTTGTGCGAGCTTGGTGATCTTGGCGACGCCACCGGCGATGGTCACCCGCGCGACAGGGTGCTTGCGCAGATATTTGAGCATGCCGCCGACGAAATCGCCCATGTCGATCATAGCGGAATCGGTCAGGCTATAGAGACACTTCACCGCGGCCTCGGAGGTGCGTCCCGTGGCGCCGGCGACATGGGCGACGCCCGTCGCGCGCGCCACGTCGATGCCCTGATGGATCGTCGCGATCCAGGCGGCGCAGGAATAAGGCACCACCACGCCGGTGGTGCCGAGGATCGACAGCCCGCCGAGAATGCCGAGCCGGGCATTGAGGGTCTTGGCCGCGAGCTCTTCGCCGTGCGGAATCGAGATCTCGATCGCGACATCGCCGGAGCCGCCATGCGCGCGCGCAACCTCGGCAATGCTTTCGCGCATCATCTCGCGCGGCACGGGATTGATCGCGGGCTCTCCCGGCGGCACCGGGAGCCCCGGCAAGGTCACGGTGCCGACACCAGGTCCCGCCTTGAATTGCACGCCGCTTCCTGCCGCGCCCTTCCGCACCGTGGCCAGCACCAGCGCCCCATGGGTCACGTCGGGATCGTCGCCGGCGTCCTTGACCACGCCGGCGGTCGCCACGCCATCCTTCAGGTCGGTGGTGGCAAGCGCGAACGCGACGCGCTGTCCGTTTGGCAGTGCGATCTCGACGGGGTCCGGGAACATGCCGCTGAGCAGCGCCGCATAGGCGGCCTTGGCCGCGGCCGTGGCGCAAGCGCCGGTCGTCCAGCCGCGGCGGAGAGGGCGTGGCTCGTCCATGGAACAGCCAATAGAACTTTGCCGGGAGCCTGTCACCGCGGGGGATGTCGACCATGAAAGACGCGATTGAAACCGCGCTGACGAAGCTACCGGTGTTCGAAGCTGGCGAGGTCTGGCTGGCCGGCGCCGGTCCCGGCGATCCCGCCATGCTGACGCTCCAGGCGCTTGCCGGTCTCGCCACGGCAGACGTCGTCGTCCATGACGCCCTCGTCGATCCGCGCGTGCTGGCCCTCGCCAATTCCGGCGCCGCGCTCGAATTTGCCGGCAAGCGCGGCGGCAAGCCATCGGCGTCGCAGGCGAGCATCTCCGACCGCCTCATTGCGCTGGCGCGCTTGGGCCATCGCGTGCTTCGCCTCAAGGGCGGCGACCCGTGCGTGTTCGGGCGCGGCGGCGAGGAGGCGCTGGCGCTGGCCAAGGCCGGCATCCCGTTCCGCATCATCCCCGGCGTGACCTCCGGCCTCGCGGCGCTGACCGTCGCCTCGATCCCCGCGACGCTGCGCGGCGTCAATCAGGCGCTGATCCTCGTCACCGGCCATTGCGGCAGCGACGAGGACCAGGTCGATTGGGGCGCGCTCGCGCGGACGGGTCAGCCCATCGTGCTCTATATGGGCCTCGGCAATCTCGAGCCGATCGCGGCCGCCCTGATGGCAGGGGGCATGGACGCGGAAGAGCCGGTCGCGGTGATCGCCTCGGCGACGCTTGCCGAGGAGCGCATCCTCATCTCGGAGCTTGGCCGCGTTGCCGCCGAGGTGAGGGCGCTCGAATTTGAAGCGCCCGCGATCGTCGCCATCGGCGGCATCGTCAAGGTGAGGGCCGAGCTCCTCGACCTCGCCGGGCGCATTCCGGAACTGGTGGCATAGATGATGGCGAAAGCGCTTCTCATCGCGGCCCCGCGCTCTGGCTCCGG
Organism: uncultured Alphaproteobacteria bacterium; assembly: GCA_963732955.1. Lineage (GTDB taxonomy): Bacteria > Pseudomonadota > Alphaproteobacteria > Rhizobiales > Methyloligellaceae > Methyloceanibacter. Next base: position 308,985 of record CAVTBH010000003.1, on the reverse strand, counting down.
CAAGACCACGGTCGCGCTGGCACTTCTCGCGGCGCTCCGCCGCCGCGCGATCGGCGTCGCCGCGGCGAAATGCGGACCCGATTACATCGATCCCGCCTTCCATGCCGCCGCAACCGGCGTGCCTTGCCTCAATCTCGATGGCTGGGCCATGGGCCCCGCCTTGCTCGAAAGCGTGTTGCACGATGCCGCGGCCGGCGCCGATCTTCTTGTTGTCGAGGCCGCCATGGGCTTGTTCGACGGCGTTTCCGGGGGCGCACGCGGCGAAGGATCGGCCGCGAGCCTTGCCGCCGCCTTCGGCTTGCCCGTCCTGCTGGTGCTCGATGTCTCGGGGCAGGCGCAGTCCGCCGCGGCGGTGGTCAAGGGCTTTGCCGGTTTCGATCCGCGCGTCCGAATCACAGGCGTGATCTTGAACAGGGTCGGCAGCCCCCGCCACCGCGCCATGATTGAGCCGGCGGTCGCCGCGCTCGGCATTCCGGTCGTCGGCGCCATTCCTCGCGACGAGACCATCCAGCTCCCCGAACGCCATCTCGGCCTCGTCCAGGCGCTCGAGCATGACGACCTCGAAGACCGTCTCGACCGCCTCGCCGATTTGGCCGAGCGCCATTGCAACCTGAACCTGATCCAAAATCTTGCCACGCGCCTTGGCGCCCAGCGGGAGGCAGGCATCGCCGCGGCGTTGCCGCCGCCCGGGCAGCGCATCGCGCTCGCCCAGGACGCCGCCTTCGCCTTCATCTATCCCCATCTCCTCGAGGGCTGGCGGCGCGCCGGCGCCGAGATCGTCCGCTTCTCGCCCCTCGCCGATGAGCCGCCGCCGGTGCACTGCGACTGCTGTTGGCTTCCGGGCGGTTATCCTGAGCTTCACGCCGCAACGCTCGCCGATGCCCGCTATTTCAAGGAGGGCCTTGCAGACTTTGCCGCGACGCGACCGGTCCACGGCGAGTGCGGCGGCTTCATGGTGCTCGGCGAGACCATGATCGATGCCGATGGCGCGCAGCACGCCATGACCGGGCTTCTGGGCCACGCGACGAGCTTCGCCGCGCGCCGGCTCCGTCTCGGCTACCGCCAGGTTCGGCTCCTGCATGATTGCGCGCTCGGGCGCGCCGGGAGCGTGTTGCGCGGCCACGAGTTCCACTACGCCTCGCTGATCGAGCCCGGCGGCGACGATGCGCTATGCGATCTCGCCGACGGCGAAAGCAAACCGTTCGGCCCGGCAGGCGGACGGCGCGGTAATGTCACCGGCAGCTTTTTTCACGTCATCGCCGGCGAGCCGGTCCCGGTTGCAGCGGGAAGCGAGAATGTGGCGGCGCTCGCATGAGCGTCATTGCCGGTCTCGACGATGTGCGCTCCGCGCTTGCGGGCCTTCCCGGTGGCGACGACACCGCGGCTGCGGCGATCGCGCTTCGGCAGTCGCGCCTCACCAAGCCGCAAGGAAGCCTCGGCCGGCTCGAGGATCTCACCGGCTGGCTCGGACGCTGGCAGCGGCGGAGTGAGCCGCGCCTCGACCATGTCGAGGTGCTGGTCTTCGCCGGCAACCATGGCATCGCGGTCCGTGGCGTCTCCGCCTATCCCGCCTCGGTCACCGGCCAGATGGTCGCCAATTTCGAGCGGGGCGGTGCCGCCATCAACCAGATCTGCAAGACTGTCGGCGCCACGCTTCGCGTCATTCCATTGCGGCTCGAAGCGCCAACCGCCGACTTCACCGAGACCGAGGCCATGACCGAGGCCGAGTTTATCGAAGCGGTCGCCGCGGGAGCCGATGCGGTGCCGCCCTCTGCCGACCTCGTGTGCCTTGGCGAAATGGGAATCGGCAACACCACGGCGGCAGCGGCGCTGGCTGCGGCACTCCTCGGCGGCGGCGGTGAGCGCTGGGCCGGGCGCGGCACTGGGCTCGACGATCAGGGTCTCGCCCGGAAGCGCGCCGCGATCGACGCGGGGCTCGCACGCCACGACAGGGCGCTGTCCGACCCGCTTCGCGCCGCCATGGCGCTCGGCGGCAGGGAGCTCGCCGCCATCCTCGGCGCTACGCTCGCAGCGCGCCGCCACGGCATCCCCGTGGTGCTCGACGGTTTTATCGCCACCGCGGCGGCGGCGCCGCTCGCGCGCATCCGGACCGATGCCCTCGACCATGTACAGGTCGCGCATTGCTCGGCGGAAGCCGGCCACCGCGATCTTTGTGCCGCGCTCGGCTTCAGGCCGATCCTCGATCTCGACATGCGGCTCGGCGAAGCGTCCGGCGCCGCGCTCTCTGTCGCGGTGCTTCGCGCGGCGCTCGCCTGCCATCTCGGCATGGCGACTTTCGACGAGGCTCAGGTCGATGAGCGCGGCTGACACGCTTCGCGCACGAGGCGCCGAGCTTGCGGCGGCCTTTACCTTGCTGACGCGGCTCCCTCTCCACCGTCTACGCTTGCCAGCAACACCCAATTCGGCGGGCGCCGTCTGGGCCTACCCGCTGGTCGGTGCCGTCGTCGGCGCCATCGGCGCCGCGGCCTACTGGCTCGCATCCGTTCTGTCCTGCCCGCCGGCGCTTGGAGCGCTCTGGGCGACTGCCGTGATGATCCTCGTGACCGGGGCGCTGCATGAAGACGGCCTCGCCGATTTCGCCGATGGCCTTGGCGGCGGCTCCAGGGAGCAAAGCCTCGCCATCATGCGCGACCATCGCATCGGCAGCTATGGCGTAATCGCGCTCATTCTCTCTCTTGCCATCCGCGTCACCGCTATCGCCGTCATCGCCGAGACCGCCGCCGTCGCCGCCTCGCTCATCGCCGCCGGCGCCGTGAGCCGGCTCGCCGCGGTGCTCGTCATGGCGGCACTCCCGGCAGCAAGAGCAGACGGCCTCTCGGCTACGGTCGGCCGCCCGAGCCGCGCCCTCGCTGCCGCGGCCCTCGGCGTCGCGGTCGTCATCTGTTGGCTGCTGCTTCCATTCGGCACGGCACTCATCGTGATCGTCGCCGCCGCCGCTGCTGCGCTCGCCGTCGGCGCCATCGCCTCGGCTCGGCTCGGTGGCCAGACCGGCGACGTGCTCGGCGCCGCTGTGGTGCTTGCCGAATGTCTTACCCTGACCGCACTTGCGATCGCGCTCGCTTAGGCCGGTGCTTCGTCCTCTTCGGCGGCGAATTGCTCATGCCGCCGCTTCGACTGCACCTCGATGAATATCCGCGTCACTTCGGGATAACGCCGCTTGATCTTGACCTCGAGCGTGCTCACCGCCTCCTCGACCTGTTCCGACGAAAGCCCGTCGGCGAAATCGACGCTGAGAGCAAGCAGGATCTCATGCGGCGCGAGGTGCAAGGTTCTGAGCTCGTTGATGCTCAGGATCTGGGGCGTGTCGGCAACGATGTCGCGAATGCCGTTGACTACGGTACGGCTCGCTGCCTCGCCGATGAGGAGCCCCTTGGTCTCAACGGCGAGCAGGACCGCGGCGGCGGCGAGGATGGCGCCGATCACCAGCGAGGCGACGCCATCCGCCCACTCCAGACCGAGAAATTGCACGGACGCTATCCCGGCCAGCGCGGCAACGAGCCCGAGCATGGCGGCGCTGTCCTCGAACAGCACGGTGAAAACGGTTGGGTCCTTCGATTGCTGCACCGCGGAGAAGAAGGGCAACGGCCGCTGTACGCGCGCGGCGCGGCGAAATTCGCGATAGGCGACCCACCAAGCCGCGGCTTCGAACACGAAGGCGATCCCAAGCACGATGTAATTGACGTAGGGCCTCTCGATCGGATGCGGATTGAGAAGCTTGTAGACGCCTTCATAGAACGAGATGCCGGCGCCGACGGCGAAGATCAGAATGGCCACGACGAAAGCCCAGAAGAAGATTTCGGCGCCATAGCCGAACGGATGCTGGGCGTCTGGCGGCCTTTCGGCGCGCTTCATGCCGAGCAGCAACAGGCCCTGATTGCCGGTGTCGACCACCGAATGCACCGCCTCCGAGAGCATCGCCGAGGACCCGGTGATGTACGCCGCCGCGAATTTGCTGAGCGCAATCAGGGTGTTGCCGATCAGCGCGGCGTACACGACCTTGTGCGCTCCGGTCTTCATGCTGTCTCCGGCGAAGGCTTGAAGCGTCTCTATATAGGAGAAGCGCAACAGGGGGAGGGGGTTCCAGCCGGGTTTGACCGGCATCAACACGGGCGCCAGCCAATCGCGCTGTTATGAGCTGAGATGAAACAAGGGCCGCACGCCCAACGAACCCAAGGAGATCCCGCAATGAAGCCTCTGTTGCTCGGCACCATCATCGTGCTCGCCACCGCAACGACGGCGGCCGCTGCCGACGACCTGTCGAGATCCCAAGCCGGCCACGTCTACGCCGAGACCTATTGCTCGAAGTGCCACGGCATTGGCGCCGGTCCGTCGCCCTTGTCGCAGGCGCCGCGCTTCAAGGACGTTGCCGAGCAACCCGGTGTCACGGCAATGTCGCTCCAGGCGTTCCTACAATCCTCGCACCCGACCATGCCGAACATCATCATCGAGCCGGAAGACATGCGAAACGTCATCGCCTATATCCTCAGCCTCAAGGGCCGGGAGTAGTCGAGAGGCGCGCTGCCATGAAGCTTGTCAGGATCCTTCTGCCGATCGATCAGCAGGGCACCACCGTTGCCTGCCGCAAGGCCGCGTTCGCACTTGCCGAGAGGTTCGGCGTCCGCCTCGAAGTGTTGCATCTTTGCGCGGCGCCGTGGCAGCGGCTGCCTTATTCGACCGAGCTCAGCCCATTCTACTCCCAGGACCTGATCGATATCGGCCGCGAGCAGGTGACGGCGGAGCAGGGAGTCGCGAGGACGTGGTTCGACAAGGCCGCGGCCGCCCATCCCGGGGTCAAGGCCGAGTTCCTGCCCATGGAGGGTGTGTTCACCCCGATCGCGGCCTGCCGTGCCCGCGTCGCTGATTTCAGCGTGCTGCCGAGCATCGGCGCCGTTGACGACGCCTTCTGGGCGGCGGTGCGCGAGGGCGCCCTGTTCCAGTCAGGCCGGCCCGTGCTGGTCGCGCCCGAGACCGAGGCCGCCAACATCGGCGATACCATCATCGTGGCGTGGAAGGATGGCATCGAGGCGACCCGTGCAGTGGTGGCGGCGGCGCCGTTCCTGGCGGGCGCTAAGCGCATCCTGCTGGTTACGGTTCAGGAGGGGGAGCACCAGGACCCCTCGCTCGCGGCCATGGCCGACTATCTTGCCTTGGCGGGGCTCAGCGTCGACACCAAGACGCTTGCGCTTCAGACCGACAATGCCGGAGATGCGCTGCTCGAAGAGGCGGCGAAGCACCAAGGCCCGCTGCTCGTCATGGGCGCCTATGGCCATTGGCGCTGGCGCGAATGGGTGTTCGGCGGCGTCACCCAGCGCGTTCTTTCCACCACCACCGTGCCGGTGCTGATGATCCACTGACGGCGCGGACCCTAGCGCCGCGTCAGGACCCCATAGAGGAATCCGACCCCGGCAGCGACCGCCAGCGTCGATAGCGGGTTGCGGCGGACGACGTCTGCGAATTGGGCGGCGGCCGCATTCGCCGTGCTCTGCATGCGGTCAAATTGATGGTGACCGACCCGCGCCGCGTCTCCGGCGAGCGTTTCGAGATCGTCGCGCAAACTGGCGATATGCGCCTTGATGTGCTTCAGATCCTCATCGAGGCCCGGCGCTGGGGGCATATCGGCATCACGTGCGGCCATGCGAGATTTCCTTTCCTGCATCGAAGCGAACGCGGAACCAAACGTCTCTGGGTCCCATGCGGGTCCATCATCTAAACCGGCTTGTTAAAGTGAATCCAATACAGAAGTTTGTCTGCCGGCCGGGGCGGGAGATTAAGGTTTCCGCCTTTTCCCCGCGTCGATTGACACGGCTGTTTGCCGAGGGCTTTGATCCGCCTCAAAGCTTCCTTCGGGGGCCGTTCACGGCCTCCGGTCATGATCAGGCCGAGATGGCGTTGAGATCGTCATGGTATCCGCAGTGAGTTATGAGCCCCGCGGCGGGCTGTTGCACCGTTTGAGGCGGGCAATCTTGGCGCCCCGGTCGCGGGCCGGCGGTTATTGGATCGTGCTCGCCGCCACCGGCGTGATGCTCCTCTTCCGCCTCGGCCTTCAGCATTGGCTGCATAATCACGCCGCCTTTCTCATCTTCATTCCGGCGGTGCTGCTCGCCGCCGGCACGGGCGGGTTGGGCCCAGGCCTGCTCGCGACGGCGCTCGGGCTCGTCTTCGGCGTTGCGTTCGGCAACACCCTCGATAGTCCCGAGATCGTCGAGGCCTTGATCTTCGCTCTGGTCGGCGTCGGCATTTCCTGCTTTGGCCAGCAGCTCTCGCGCACCCGCCAGCATGATCGGCAGTTGGCCGAGGATCTTCGCGCGCGGGAGGCGCATCTTCGGTCCGTACTCGACACCGTGCCCGACGCCACCGTCGTGATCGACGACAAGGGCGTCATCCAGTCGTTCAATGCCGCCGCCGAGCGCTTGTTCGGCTATCCGGAGGCTGGCGTGGTCGGGCGCAATGTCAGCATGCTCATGCCCTCGCCGTTTCGCGACGAGCACGACGGCTATATCAGCCGTTATCTCGCGACGGGGGAGAAGCGGATCATCGGCATCGACCGCGTCGTCACCGGCCAGCGCCAGGACGGCTCGACTTTTCCCATGAAGCTCGAGGTCGGCGAGGTGCGGACGGGAGACAAGCGCTTCTTCACCGGCTTCATCCGCGATCTGACCGAACGTCAGGCCACCGAGCGGCAATTGGAGGAGCTCCAATCTGAGCTCGCCCGGCTCTCGCGGCTGACGGCCATGGGCGAGATGGCCTCGACGCTCGCGCACGAAATCAACCAGCCGCTTTCGGCGATCGCCAATTATCTGCAAGGCTGCGGCCGCCTCATCGAGGGCATCCAGCATCCGAATGCGTCAAAGATCCAGGATGCCCTGGCGGAGACGACGAAGCAGACCTTGCGCGCCGGCCAGATCATCCGGCAGCTGCGCGAATTCGTGGCCCGCGGCGAGACCGAGAAGCGGGCCGAGGACATCAACAAGCTGGTCGAGGAGGCGAGCGCGCTTGCGCTCGTCGGCGCCAACGAAGCGGGGGTCAAGACCGTGTTCCGCTTCGACCCCCGCGCCGGCCTCGTCCTTGTCGAGAAGATTCAAATCCAGCAGGTGCTGTTGAATCTGATACGTAACGCCATCGAGGCCATGCAGGGCTGTCCACGGAAGGAGCTCCTGGTCGAGACCGCGTTGACCGAGGATGGGTTGATCGAGGTCAGCGTGGTGGACACCGGAAGCGGCTTGGCGGAGGAGATCGTGCCGCGCTTGTTTCAGCCTTTCGTCACCACCAAGCCCGCCGGCATGGGGGTCGGCTTGTCCATCTCCAAGCGCATCATCGAGGCCCATGGCGGCGAGATGTGGGCCGAGCCCAATCCTGAAGGCGGAACGCAATTCCGCTTTACGCTGCGGCCGGCGCTGGAGCTGAGTGGCCACGATGTCAGATAGCTTCGTGGTGCATATCGTCGACGACGACGAGGCCGTGCGCCAGTCGCTGGCCTTCCTGCTCAGCACCGCAGGCGTGCCGGTGCGGGTCTACGATTCGGCGACGTCGTTCCTCGACGCGCTGCCGTCGCTTCAGAGCGGCTGCCTGATCACCGATGTGCGCATGCCGGACATGACGGGCCTTGAGCTCCTGCAGCGACTGAAGGCGAAGTCGATCGACCTGCCGGTGATCGTGATTACCGGACATGGCGATATTCCCCTTGCGGTCGAGGCCATGAAGTCCGGCGCGATCGACTTCATCGAGAAGCCGTTCGCGGAGGAGGCGATCCTGAGGGCGGTCGACGCCGCGCAGCGCACGCTAGAAAAGCGCGGGCGGCAATCCGAGGAGGAAGCAGCCGTGGCGGCGCGGCTCAAATCCCTGTCCGAGCGCGAGCGCCAGGTGCTCGACGGTCTCGTGGCCGGCAACGCCAACAAGACCATCGCTCATGATCTCGGCATCAGCCCGCGCACCGTCGAAGTCTACCGCGCCAATTTGATGACCAAGATGCAAGCGAAATCGCTCTCCGACCTGATCCGCATGACGCTGACGGCGCCGCCGCCGGACTGAACGAAGCTCACGCACCAACGCCGCTCACCCCGCATCCAGTCTTGACGTAGCTCAAGGCCGGACATGCGCCCGCGGGCTTACCCTACCGCAGGTTGCGGGGAGATCTGCCGCCGCAGAACAGGGGCGGCGGAGAGCGAGGATGTGGGGAATGGGCGTGTGACTGACACCGTCCTCATAGCGGTTCGGGACGCGGTTCTCGCCGATTCCTTGCGCTTCTCCTTGGAGCTCGAGGGCTACGATGCGCGGTTCTGCGAACCGCCCCTCGAGCCACCGGGGGACGGCGTCCTCAACGCCTGCCTCTTGCTCGATCAAGATGTCTTCGTCGACATGGTAGGCAGCGGCAACAGCCACGTCATTGGGCGGCTCGGCATGCCGACCGTGCTCATGGTGCATCAGCGCACCCAGCGCCTGTTGGACCATGCCTCGGTCGCCGGCGTCACCACCGTCATCGAGAAACCATTGCTCGGCGGCGTCCTGTTCGACGCCATCAGATCGGCGCTTGCCGGGGCCGCGCGATAGTCCGAAAGTGCGCGGATGCTGGCTTACAAGGAGATGGACAACCTCACCGCGGTCGAGATCGACATCTCGGGCCGCGTCTCGACCGAGGAATTCGACGCGACCGCGACCAAGCTTGAGACCTTCATCAAGCGTCACGGCAAGGTGCGCGTGCTCGAGGTCATCCACGACTTCGAAGGCATGGACGCCAAGGCGCTGTGGCACGATATGAAATTCAGCCTCCGGCATCTCAACGACTTCAGCCGCTGCGCCATCGTTTCCGACGCCAAGTTCCTCTCGATCTGGTCGGGGATCGCGGAACCGTTCATCGACTGCGAGGTCGCCTATTTCCCGCCCGAGGAGGTCGAAGCTGCGCGCGACTGGCTGTTATGGCCGGAAGGCGCGGCCGACACCATCTGACGCGGCCCGCTCCACCCTCTGCGGCATTCCGCCTACGTAGTTTCCCGTAGGGGACCGACACGAATTTCTGATTCAAATCAGCCGGGGTACGAAGGGAGCAACAGACCAGTTCCCCGGGAGGTTCAAGATGCTGTCGCCCGCCGTCCCCGTCACCGTCTCCCCGCTGCCGCGCAAGCCCGATTTCGCTCTGCCCCTCAGGGGGCAGCCCGCTGATTCCGCCTCAGGCCTCGGCGCGCTCGGCATCGCCATGAGTTTCGGCCGGAACATGGAGGTCTACGCCGAGGGCGAGCCTGCCGTGCATGTCTATAAAGTCATCTCCGGCGTGGTCAGGATCTCCAAGCTGCTTCCGGATGGCCGCCGGCAGATCAGCGCATTTCACACCGCGGGCGACATGTTCGGCTTCGAGGCCGGCGACGTCCATCATGCCTCCGCCGAAGCCGTCGGGCCGGTGAAGGTGGTTGCCTACAAATGGCAGAGCCTGCTCGCCGCCGGCGTGCGCTCGATCGGACTCGTTCGCGATCTCCTCAATCTGACCATGATCGGCCTTCGCAACAGCCAAGAGCATCTGCTCCTCCTCGGCCGCAAGAACGCGCTCGAGCGGGTCGCGGCGTTTCTCCTCGACATGGCCAAGCGCACCAATGCCGACGGCGTTGTGGAGCTCGCCATGCCGCGCCACGACATCGCCGACTACCTCGGCCTCACGCTCGAGACGGTGTCGCGCATGTTTGCGGAGCTGAAGGAGCAGGGCGCGATCAGGCTCGAAGGCGCCCGCCGCGTCCATTTGCTCAACCTGGAACGTCTTGCCGCCATGGGTGCGTGAGGGTATCACGGGCCTCATGACCAAACCTTCACTCGCCACTGTTGCCCGCGTCCTCGCCATTCTGCCGGCTCTTCTTTGCGCAAGCGCGGCCAGCGCCGGGCCCACCTCCAAGCCCGATCCGGTGCTTGGCAAGGGGTTGGCAGAGCGCCTCTGCACCAATTGCCATCTTGTCGGCAGCGCCACCCAGGAACAGGCCAATTCCGACGTCCCGAGCTTTCCGGAAATCGCCAATCTCCAAGGCCAGACCGCGGGCGGCATCATGGGGCGCATCATTCTGCCCAAGCATCCGATGCCGCAGATTCCGCTCACCAAGAGTGAGCTGAGCGATCTCGCCGCCTATATTATGAGTCTGCGCGACCCGCCGCAGCCCTGAGCGATCTGATCGCGCCCGGCGTCGGACCGAGGCCCGAGCGAATCGAGCCAACACCATGGAACAGAACCACGCCCTCAGGGCGTTCCTTATCCATCTTGGGGTTTTCGTGGTCGTCGTCGGCGCCCTTGCCGCGCTCAATCTCTACCGCAACCCCAGCCATCTTTGGTTCATCTGGGTGCTGGCCGGATGGGGCATCGGCGTTGCTGCCCATGGCCTCGCGATTCTGCTCCAGCGCAGCGACCGCACCGAGCCGATCTTCACCGACAGACGGGTGAGGGGCTTTTTCGTTCACCTCTTCACCTTTGTCGCGGTGAACGGGCTGCTCATCATCGTCAATCTGCTCTACATGCCGACCTATTACTGGTTCCTGTTTCCGCTCATTGGCTGGGGACTGTTGTTGGCGGCCCATGCCTATTTCGTGTTCTATCGCCGCTCTTCGACGGCGTGACCTAATTGGAGTGATCCCATGAAGAAAGCCAAGCTGTGGTACGTGATCGCCGACGGTGGCCGCGCGCGCTTCGTCGAGCAGGACGATGGCGGTGCCTTCCGCACCCTTTCCAATTTCGTCTCCACCGAGCTGCACAAGCGCTCCGAGGAGCTGGGCCGCGATCGTCCGGCGCGGGTGCAGGAAAGCGCCGCGTCCGCCCGCCATGCCGTCGAGCCCAAACGCGACCTGCATGACGCCGCCAAGGAGGACTTCATCCGCGCCGTCGGCGACGAGCTCGCCGGTTTGCAGAAGGAGGGCAGCTTCGACGAGCTCGTCCTCGTCGCCCCACCCGGGGTCATCCATGAGCTGAAGGACGCCTTGAGCAAGCCTGTTGCCGCATGTGTGGTCAAGGAGCTGCACAAGGACCTGACCAAGGTCCCCGACCACGACCTCACCTCGCATCTTTCCTAGCAGGCGTCATCGCCGGGCTTGACCCGGCAATCCGTCTAGCCGGCCCGCGCCACGGCGTGCGCCGCGAGCGGCAGCGTGAGCGTCACCTTGCGCAAGCTCATGTCCTCGGGATCGAGGGAGATGTCGAAGCCGAGCTCGCGACACATTTGCAGCATGCGCTCGTTGGCGGCGAGCACGTCGCCGTGAAGGTCGCGCAAGCCTTCCGACTCCGCATAGCGGATCAAGTGATGCATCAGGATCCAGCCGAGCCCGTGGCCCTTCAGGTCGCTGCGCACGATCACCGCATATTCGGCACTTAGATAGTCGGGGTCCGCCGCGAGCCGCGCCACGCCCAACATCTCGGTCTGGTCGCGGGTCATGGCGACAAAGGCCATGGCGCGGGCATAGTCGATCTGGGTGAAGCGGGCATTGGTCTTGTGCGAGAATTCCTTGCGCGGGGCGAGGAAGCGGAAGCGAATGTCTTCCGGCGACAGCTTGGTCTGAAATTCAGCGAGGAGCGGCTCGTCCGCCGGCCGGATCGGCCTGATATGCACGGCAAGGCCCTCGGGCGTCTCCGCATCGGCCTCCCATTGGTTGGGATAGGGCCTGATGGCGATCCGCGGATTGGGTCCGGGCTGGTCGACTTCGTCCGGCGCGATGCGGATACGGGCATCGAGCGCCACGATGCCGTTCTCGTCGGCGAGCAGCGGGTTGATGTCGAGCTCGCGGAGTGCCGGCGTATCGACCACGAGCTGCGACAGCCGCACCAGCGCGTCGGCGATAGCATCGAGATCGGCGGCCGGCCGGTCGCGATAGCCCTTGAGCAGATTGTAGATCCGCGTCTGCTGCATCAGATCGCGGGCAAGCTCGACGTCGAGCGGCGGCAGCGCCACGGCGGTGTCCTTGATGATCTCGGTGGCGACGCCGCCGGCGCCGAATAGAATCACCGGGCCGAACAGCTTGTCGTCGAATACGCCGAGCAGGAGCTCGTGCGCGTTTGTCCGTGTGATCATCGGCTGCACCGTGAAGCCCTGGATACGGGCCCGCGGCATGGTCGCGGCGATGCGTGCCTTCATCGACGCCGCGGCGTCGCGGGCTTCTGCCGCCGAGCCGAGCCCGAGCTTCACCCCGCCGACATCCGATTTATGGGAGATGTCCTCGGACAGAACCTTGACCGCGAGCGCCGGCGCCTGGTTGAGAAGCTCCCGCGCCGTGACCTCGACCTCTTCCGGGGTGGCCGCGATCCGCGTCGGCACGGTTGGGATGCCATAAGCGCTGAGCACCGCCTTGGCCTCTGGCTCCGTGAGCAGCGGCCGCCCCTTCTTTGCCGCCGCGGCCATCGCCGCCCGCGCCGCTGCCGTGTCGATCGCCGAGAGGTCCGCCTCGCGCGGCGGCGTCCGCATCAGCGCCTCTTGCGCCTTGGCGTATTGCCAGAGATAGCCGAAGCCTTCGACGGCGTCGTTCGGGAAGTCATAGGTCGGAATGCGCACCTCTTGGAAGGCGACGCGGGCGGCGGCTGCCACGTCGGCGCCAAGCCAATTGGTGAGGATCGGCGGCACATGCGCCTTGGCCTTGTGCCGCTCGATGGAGTCGATCACCGCGTGGGCGGCGTCGGTCGAAGAGGCAAGCGCCGTTGGGCAGTTCATCACCAGGATGGCGTTATCCTGGCCATGCGTGAGCACGGCCTCCATGGCGGCCGCATAGCGGTCCGCCGTGGCGTCGCCGATGATGTCGATCGGATTGGCGTGCGACCAGGTCGCCGGCAGGATCGCGTCGAGCATCGTCATCAGCTCTGGCGATAGCCTTGCCAGCCTGCCACCCGAGGGGATCAGCGCATCGACCGCGAGCACGCCCGCACCACCGCCATTGGTCAGGATCAGAAGCTCGTTGTCCGGGACCGGCTTGAGGCAGGTCAGAAGTCTCCGCGGCCGTGAACAAGGCCTCGAGGTCGTCGACCCGGACGAGCCCCGCGCGCCGGAACGCCGCGGCCACGGCGCTGTCGTTTCCCGCAAGTGCTCCGGTGTGGGTCGCCGCCGCGCGCGCCGATAATTCGCTGCGGCCGGACTTGATCACCACCACGGGCTTGGCGCGGGCCGCCGACCGGCTTGCCGACATGAACTTCCGCGCCGAGGGAATGGTCTCGAGATAGAGCAGGATGGCGCCGGTGGAGATGTCGGCGGCGAGATAGTCGAGGAGATCGCCGACATCGACGTCGGCCATGTTGCCCATGGACACCACATAGGAGAAACCGATGCCGCGGGACTGGGCCCAGTCGAGCACGCCGCCGACCAGCGCGCCGGATTGCGACAGGAAGGCGAGGCGTCCGGGGAACGGATGCGCCGAGCCGAAATTGGCGTTGATGCCGAGCGCAGGCACCCACACGCCGAGACAATTCGGTCCGATGATGCGGAGGCAGGTTGGGCGCGCCGCATCGAGCATCGCCTGCTTGGTCGCCTTGTCGAGGCCTGCGGTGATCACCACTACGGCGGGCGTCCCCTTGGCTCCGAGCTCGGCGATCAGAGGCGGCACCGTCTCCGGCGGCGTCACGATCACCGCGAGCTCGGGCGCTGCCGGCAGCGCCGCGACGCTGGCGAAGCATTCCCGGCCCGCGACCTCCTTGTGCTGTGGATTGACGAGATAGACAGGTCCGGTAAAGCCGCCGGCAAGAACGTTCTCGGTGACCTTCCGGCCCGCCGAGCCCGCGCGGTCGCTCGCCCCGATCACGGCGATCGAGCTTGGGCGCAAGGCGTATTCGAGATTGCGGATCGTCATGGAAGCGCGGTCTCCAGAGCTCCCGTGACGGGCGCTCTTACTCCAATGGCTGCACCATCATCACCTTGAAGGTACGCAGCACATCGTCATGCTCCTTGATGGAGACGTATTCGCCGCGGATGAAGCGGTGATCGCCAAAGCGGTATCCGGCCTCGTCATCCTCGGGATCGCCGAGCAAATCATAATGAAAGGCCCAAGATCCGCCTGGTTTGCGAATGAGATGTCCCACCTCGTCGGGCTCGCCGCTCCAGAACCGGCGCACCCGGCAATGCTCGCGGAGGCCTTTCCAGCCGCTTTGGCTGATGCGACCGTCTTCTGCAAGTGGCGCCGTGAATTCATAGCCTCGGTCGCGGCTACCGTCGGGAAAATCATGGTCGCGGGCAAGCTCCAGGCGGATTTTGCTTAAGCTCATGGCTGTCCTCCGGCGAGAGTTAAGGCTGAGTATTTCAAGCGGATGACAGAGGGCACCAGAATAGGGTGGCGTCGGCCTTGAGAGAAATCAACCTGGTGCGGCATGCCGACGTCGACGGCACGCCTTATTAGAGCATGACCGCAACCCCTCAACCCCAGTCCGCCCCGATTCGCCCCGCGCGCCCCGTGCTCGACAAGCTGCGCACGGCGCTGCTGACGCCGGTCCGCGCCATGCGGCTCCGCTACCTGCCGCTGCTCATGATCTATTACGCCTATGGTGCGCTGGGGTTGATCACCATCGCCGAGGCGTTCTGGATCAAAGCGGCGCTGACGCTCACGCCGGCCCAGCTCGCGAGCATCGGCGTCTGGCTGACGCTCCCCTGGACCATCAAGATGGTGTTCGGCCAGCTCGTGGACTCTGTCCCCGTGCTCGGCTCGCATCGCCGCGCCTATGTGTTCATGGGGGCATCACTGGTGGCGGCCGGATTGATCATGCTCGCCGGCGCCGCCGGCGGCTGGATCACCTTCGCCAACCCGAACGCGCTCTATGTCGCAGCGCAGCTCCTCATCGTCATCGGCGTCGTGCTCCAGGACGTCGTCGCCGATGCCATGACCACCGAAGTCGTTGATCGCACGGAGGCCGACGGCTCGCCGCGGCCGCTGCTCGAGATCGAGCGCGACCTCGGCATGGTCCAGGTGCTTGGCCGGCTCGCTCTGTGGTCAGGCGTGCTTTCGGTCGCGGGCCTCTCGGGCTGGCTCGCGCAAGTGTTCAGCTACGAGACCGTGTTCCTGTTCGGCATCCTCATTCCGGCGATCTCCGTCACCGGCGCCATTCTCGTTCGTCTCGACGGCGCCAAGGCGCAGCCGATCGACTGGCGCATTCTTGGCGGCGGTCTCGTGTTTGGTGCTGCCGTCCTTGTCATCGGCTTGAGCGGCCTGCCGATGGGCCAGGAGATCATCTTCGCCGTCTCGCTTACGGTTATCGCCTTGATGCTGTACCGCATCGCCGAGGACCTCGATAAGGCGCAGCGCCGGAAGATCCTGTTCGCGGCGCTCGTGATCTTTCTCTATCGCGCCTCGCCTGGGGTGGGCGAAGGCTATCGCTGGTTCACCATCGACGTGCTCGGTTTCGACGAGTTGTTCTACGGCACACTGGCGCAGATCGGCGCCGCCTTGAGTCTTGCCGGCGCCTGGCTGTTCTCGGACGTCATCACCCGCCAGCCGATCGCGCGCGTGTTGCTCTGGCTCACGGTGATCGGCACCTTGCTGTCGCTGCCCTCGCTTGCGCTCGCGCTTCGCCTCGATCAATGGACGGCCGAGATGTTCGGCTTCGGCGCGCGGACCATCGCCTTTGTCGATACCACGGCGTCGGCGCCGTTCACCGAACTCAGCATGATCCCGGCGCTCACCCTCGTCGCCCTCAACGCCCCGGCAGGCCGCCGCGCGACCTGGTTCGCGCTGATGGCTTCGCTGATGAACGTCGCCCTCGTCGCCGGCCAGCTTCAGACCAAATATCTCAATTGGCTGTTCGCCATCGATCGCGGCTCGTACGAGAGTCTCGCCGCACTTGTCGCCGCGGCGCTCCTGATCGGCTTCGTCGTCCCCGTCGCCGGCATCCTCGCCTTCGGCAAGCGCGCCACCTGACGTCAAAATACCGCAGGCAGCGGGGAGGGGACTTCTGCCCTAGCCCTTGCGTCTTTTGCCTGTGAAGTCGGGAAACCGTGGCAGACCCCGATCGGCTAGCCTCCGTTTGCCAACGAGGCTCCTTAAGCCCTCAACGCGTGAAGTCCGCGAGCGCGAGACTTTCGCCGTGCCCTCGCGGAAGAGTAAGCATTGACCGTAAGAAAGAATGCTCAAGGCGCTGTGTGTTCCCGTCTGCTTGCGGCGCTGGGACCATGGCGAAGCGTCTGGCGTGGCGTCGCGGCGCTGTTGCTCTTGCTTCCTCTCCTCAGCAACGGCGCCGCTGCCGATGAGCAGCAGCCTGCGGCGAACCCAGCCCCCGCGGCCGAGGGCGCGCCGCCCCCGGTCAAGGTCGAAATCCACTATCTCGGTAAAGCCTATGACGAGCCGGTGCCCTTGTCGCTCGTCGACAAGGTGCTCACCGACAACGGCATCCAAGGCGCGCGTCTCGCCATCAAGGACAACAATCGCAGCGGCGCCTTCCTCGGCCAGAACTACGAGCTGATCGAGGACATCGTGCCGAAGGATGGCGACGTCGTTGCCAAGGCCAAAGACATCCTCTCGAAGGGCGACGCCCTCATCGTCGCCGATCTCGAGGTAAAAGACCTGCTCGGCGTCGCCGATCTGCCCGAGGCCAAGAATTCGATCATTTTCAACATTCGCCTCAGCGACGATGCGCTTCGCCAGGAGCAATGCCGCGCCAACATTTTCCACGTGGCGCCGAGTTCGGCCATGCGCGCCGATGCGCTGGCGCAATATCTGATCTGGAAGAAATGGCCGCGCTGGTTCCTGGTCAAGGGCACCGCACCGTCCGATGCCGACTATGTCGCCGCGGTCGAACGCGCCGCAGGCCGCTTCGGCGGCAAGATCGTCGAGGAGCGCCCGTACAAATTCGAGACCGGCAACGCGCGCACCGATTCAGGCCACCAGCAGATCCAGACGCAGATGCCTGAGCTCACTCAGGGCGCGCCCGAGCATGACGTGGTCTGGGTGGCTGACACCGTGGAGGGCTTCGGCGAATATGTGCCCTATCGCGTCTCCGCGCCGAGGCCCGTGGTCGGCACCCAAGGCCTGACCGCGGTCGCCTGGCATCGCTCCTACGAGCAATACGCCGGCATGCAGATGCAGCACCGGTTCGAGCGCTTCGCCAAACGCATCATGACCGAGCGCGACTATTCGGCCTGGATCGCGGTTCGCGCTGTCGGCGAGGCGGTGACACGCTCCGGCAAGAGCGACGTTCCCGACATCCGCGCCTACCTTCTGTCCGACGCCTTCACCGTCGCGGGCTTCAAGGGCGAGGGGCTTTCGTTCCGGCGCTGGGACCATCAGCTTCGTCAGCCGCTCCTGATCACCGGCGCGCGCTCGCTGGTGTCGATGTCGCCCCAGGAAGGCTTCCTGCATCCGAAGTTTCTCACCGACACCCTCGGCTACGACGAGCCCGAGACCAAATGCGAGTTCCCAAACTGAGAGAAACAAAAGGCAATCGGAGATGAAACGCTCAATTCTGACCGTGGCCACCGTCGCGCTGTTCTCGCTTGCGGCCCGTCCCGCC
This sequence comes from uncultured Alphaproteobacteria bacterium, assembly GCA_963732955.1. GTDB lineage: Bacteria > Pseudomonadota > Alphaproteobacteria > Rhizobiales > Methyloligellaceae > Methyloceanibacter. The sequence goes on along the minus strand of CAVTBH010000003.1, from coordinate 291,536 downwards.
TTGGCGTTGCAGATCTATGTCTCCAACGAGAAGGACAACACGGTGACGGTCATCGACGGCAATACGCTCGAGGTGATCAAGACCATCCCCACCGCACGCCGGCCGCGCGGCATTATCGCCAGCCCCGACGGCAAGGAGGTCTATGTCGCGGCTGGCGACGGCGACATTATGGACGTCATCGACACGACGAAGCTCGAGGTCGTGCGCCAGCTCGATTCCGGACCGGACCCCGAGCTGATGGCCGTCGATCCGAAGGGTGGCACGCTTTACATCGCCAACGAGGATGACTCCATGGTCACGGTGATGGGCACCGTGTCAGGCGATGTGCTCGCCGAGATTCCGGTTGGTGTCGAGCCCGAAGGCATGGGGGTGAGCCCTGATTCCAAATACACCGTCGCCACCTCGGAAAGCACGAGCATGGCCCACGTCATCGACAATGCCACGCGCAAGCTGGTCGCCAATGTGTTGGTCGATACCCGTCCGCGCGAGGCGAAGTTCACGCCGGACGGCAAGGAGGTTTGGGTTTCGTCGGAGGTCGGCGGTACCATCTCGGTGATCGACGCCAAGACGTGGAAAGTGATCAAGAAGATCCGTTTCGAAGTCCCCGGCGTCCGCGCCGAGCAGCTGCAGCCGGTCGGCATGGAATTCACCAAGGACGGCCAATATCTGTTCGTGGCGCTTGGCCCAGGGAACCGTGTCGCGGTGATCGATCCCAAGACCTATGAGGTGAAGCAATACATCCTCGTCGGCCAGCGGCCCTGGCACCTCGAGCTCTCGCCCGACCAGAGCGAGCTCTATGTGGCCAACGGCCTCACCAACGACATGACGGTCGTCGATGTCGCCAGCCTGAAGGCCGAGAAATCGGTGCCGGTCGGCCGGCTGCCTTGGGGCGTCGCCGTCGTTCCGTAAGTCTCGAATCTGGCGAAGTAAGGGGGAGTTGGCGCCGAAAAAAATGATGGGCCAGGCGAAAAGCCCGGCCCAGCATTTAACGTCGGCGGCCGGCCGCGGCTTGGCGCCCGGATGGCCGCGCGGGCAACGGTGTTACTGCGCGCTGTCCATGTTGTTGATGGTGGCGTCGTTCGCGGCCTTCACCGCACCGGCTGCGCAACCCTTCTTGAACTCGTCGGCTGAGACTTTGCCGTCGGCGTCGCTGTCGACCATGGTGTAGTCGATGACATAGGGAGCGATGTCGTCTTTCGAGACGGTGTCGCCGTTCGGCGAGGCCATCGACCACGCGGCGGCGCAAGCGGCGTCGTCGAGCGGCTCGCCGGCCTGAGCGCTACCTGCGAACAGAAGCCCGATGGCGAGCAGAGAGGCGGTAGTCAAAAGTGTCGACTTCATTTGCGCTTCCTCCTGTTTATCCCCTCCGGCACAGAGGCACCGAAGGATGAAAATTATCCTAACGAATCCGTCCCCTGATGGTCAGGGCACACTTAGTCTAGCGCCGTTGGATGTCAGGGGGGAGACTGAGCGTGGTTAAGGACAAGCGGCGCCCCGGCTTTCGCCCGAGCGCCGCAAGACGAACGTGACGATGTCGGGCTAATTTTTCTCGGTCTTCATGTCCTTGGCCGTGGACGTGTCGGCCTGGATCCAGCCCTTGCTGCAGCCAGCCTTGAACTCGTCCTGCGTGATCTTGCCGTCCTTGCTGGTGTCGACCATCTGGAAATTGACGACATAGGGAACAGCCTTGTCTTGCGATATGGTGTCACCATTGGGCGAGGCCATCTTCCACACGCTCTCGCATTTGGTGTCGTCGAGGACGGCGCTCGGACGACCCGACGGCTCAGGCTTTTGCGACCCTTCGGGAACGGGCGCGCCGGCGCCGGCAAAGGCATAGGTGGAGCTGAGCAGGATTACCGTGCTTGTGAGAATTGCCAGTTTCATAGGCGTGGACTCCTTGAGGTTGTTTCCAACCCCCGCGCATAGAAACGGCTCGATTCGATGAATGTTCCAGGGCTGCGACCGCCCGCCGCCGTGGCCCGGTGCGGGTGCAAGCCGACTTTAGTCGAAGGCCAAAGCGGGTTGCCCGCGTTTGGAGAAAGGCGGACACTCGTGCTCGACGACCAACATCCTGGGGAGGATCAGCGATGGTGAAGCTGACCGTCATGTACGGCCAACCGGAAAGCGCATCCGACTTCGAGAAATATTACGCCGAGACCCATCTGCCCATCGCCGGCACCATGAAGACTGTGCGCAAGATCGAATTGTCGAAGGTCGTCGGTACGCCGGACGGGAGCCCGAGCCCCTTTTATCGGTTGGCCGATCTCTATTTCGACGATCTCGAGCATCTCCAGAGCGTGATGGGATCGCCGGAAGGCCAAGCGACGGTTGCCGATCTTCCCAATTTCGCCACCGGCGGTGTCACCGTGGTGATCTCCGAGGTGTCTTGAGCGTCGCTCCTGCGGCGCGGCCCGATCCCGACCGGGCGACGGAAAACGTAACAAGCCGATAAATAGTCGTTCGTCGGAGAGACGGTTGGGGCGTCCTCCGCCGGCCACGACCGGCCATCTCCCGCATCCACGCGAGGCGAAGGCTCCGCCGGTGCCAGGGAGCCTGATTCCGCTCACTCGCGCGGCGGGAGTTTCCGGCCCGTCCCGGCGGCGACCGGGAACATTTGGTAATCGTTTTGCCAACCTTGACCTTGCAATTTGGCCCCTTCCGTCATGCAGTGCGGGTGGCGGAGGCGCCTGCCTTCTTGCGCGACCGCCACGGCGGAGAGCCGGCGCTCTTACAAGGGGGTGTTTTGGCCTTGCGCCCACGAGATGTGCCGGTATCCCGGCCCGCGTTCCTGGAGACGGAAGTCAGTGCTGCAAAAACTCTGGTACGATCGGCCAGTCCGCACCCAGCTTCTCGTCGCGGTGGGGTTGATCAACCTCCTTGCCGCCTTTGCCGCCGTCGCCGTCTCGATTCTCAACACCCGCACGGCGACGCGGGTTGAAATCGAGGCCTCGCTCGAGATCGCCCAGCGCTTCGTCAGCTCCACCGTCGAGGAGCTCGCGACGCAAGGAAAGCTCGACGAGCTTGACGAGGAGCTGCCGCTCGAGCTCAAGCATCTTCGCCACGTCCGCATCTTTTTCATGGACACCACGGGCCAGCTTGCCGTGGTCTCCCCGCAGCCCGACCCCGGCAGCGTCCAGCCCCGCGCGCCGAGTTGGTTCGCGGCGTTGGTACGGCCGAAGCTCCCCGGCCGCGCGGTGAGGGTGGTTTCCGCGGACCACGCCAATCCGATCGTCATCGTCGGCGAACCCGCCGACGAGATCGCGGAAGCGTGGCAGGACCTTTATTCCCTCGCCATCGTCTGGCTGCTGCTCGACGTCATCGTCCTCGGCGTTCTGTATGTCGTCCTTGGCCGGGTGCTGGATCCCCTCGCGAACCTGTCCAAGGGCATGTTGCGGCTCGAAGACGGGCATTACGCCACGCGATTGCAGACGCCGAAGGTCAAGGAACTCGCCGTCATCACCAATCGCTTCAACACCCTTGCCGAAGCACTCGACGTGGCGCGGGAGGAGAATAGCGGCCTCTACCGCCAGCTGATCGCGGTGCAGGAGGAGGAGCGGCGCGAGATCGCCAACGAGCTCCACGACGAGGCCGGTCCCTGTCTGTTCGGCATCACCGCCAATGCCTCCTCGATCCAGACCATCGCCGATCAGACGGGAGGCCAGCGCAGCGATGAGATCCGTCACCGCGTCGGCGAGATTCTCGGCATCGTCGAGCGGCTCAAGCTGATGAACCGCGCGCTACTGAAGAAGCTCCGTCCCGGTTTCCATGGCCGCGTCGGCTTGGCCGAGCTCATTGACGAGCTGATCGTGGGTTTCGAGCGCCGTCACCCGGGCACGCACATCTTCTATACGGCGGGACGGCTGGCGAAGTCCTATGGCGAGCCGATCGACCTCACGCTCTATCGCTCGATCCAGGAGAGCATCACCAACGCCATCCGGCACGGCAAGGCTACCAAAATCACCATCGATCTTGTCGAGGAGAGTGGCCACCGCCGCGACGGCGCCAAACGCCAGCATGCCGTGCTGCTTCTGGGCGTGACGGATAACGGCAAAGGCATCGACCCGTCGACGCGGCCAGGCTTCGGTCTCACCACCTTGAACGAGCGCGTGAAGTCGCTCGGCGGCTCATGTGCCGTCGACAGCGCGTTCGAGAAGGGCACAACCGTCCGCATCGAGATTCCCGTGCAGCGTGAGAAGGCGGAGCGCCCGAAGAAGAAACTTGAACTTGTCGGAGGCATGCCGTGACCAGGGTCCTCGTCATCGACGACCATCCGATCGTGCTGCAAGGCTGCCGTCAGCTGCTCGAGGACGCTGGCGTCGACAATATCGTTCAGGCCCAGACCTTGGCCGACGGCTTTCGCCTTTACCGGGTGCAGAAGCCCGACGTGATCATCGTCGATCTCGCCATGCGCACCGGTGCTCTTGGTGGCCTGTCGTTCATTCGCAGGTTGCGCCTGCACGATCCGCGCACGCCGGTTCTGGTGTTCACCATGCACAGCGATCCGGTGATCGTCAGCCGCGCGCTCGAGGTCGGCGCCACCGGTTACGTGCTCAAGGACACGTCATCCGACGAGGTGTTGAGGGCGTTCCAGAAGGTGCGCGATGGGCGCCCGTATCTCAGTCACGACCTTGCCTCCGAGGTCGCCTTTATGGAGGCGAGGGGGACCACCAATCCGCTCAAGCGCATGACCGTGCGCGAGCTGCAAACGCTCGCGCTCGTGGCCGAGGGCAAGCCCTATGGCGTGATCGCCGAGCATTTGCATGTGAGCTACAAGACCGTTGCCAACACCTGCACCCAGCTCAAGGCCAAGCTCGGTGTACGCACCTTGCCGGAGCTGATGCGCATCGCCATCCAGCACCTTCCCGTTGCGGCCTCCAGATCGCCGAAATAGCCTGCTAACCCTGCACTGAACGTGGCGACTACAGACGCAGTGCATGCTGCGTCTGCGGATGATGTCGTGATTCGTTCGGGAGCTTTTCGGGCACGGGCGCGTGAAGATGCGCGCTGAATTGTGGCGCCTGACATGGCATCGCTCAGGTGCGCTGCACAAATTTGAACGTTCTTTGGGCAAGATTCTGCGATCGTTCCGATGCGGCGCAGCGAAGTGACCTCCGACATTAAGAACCTGCCGTCAGATTCTGATCCGAGAAGAAATTTTCACTTGCAAAGCGAATGCATTTGGCAATTATGGGCGGGCAGTTTGGCACAGAGCGGGCCGCCCCATGGCAAGGGGTTTTTGATAACCCTTAAGACACGCTCTGCGTTAGGCTGTGGTTCCTCGTGAGGTGTCACTAGCGTGATGTGGTTTTCAGAACTCCCGCCGATTGAAGCGGGCGCGAGGCGCGTTAAATTGCTTCCGCGCTTGAGGACGACCTCTCATATCATCTGTGACATTTGGCAAACTCGCAAGGGCTTGGGCATCCCCTTTGCAGCGCGCTGCTGAGGGCGTGCCACCACTACCACAAGAACTCAGCTTAATTCGGTGAACTGAGTAAGCTAGGGAGAGGAGAAGGAAATGAATTATTTGAAGTTTAGTGTCGTAACCGGCGGCCTCATCGCTATGATGGTGGGTCTGTCGGGTGCGGCGATGGCTAACTCCGACGAGGAGCAGCTGGCCCGGATGAAAGATCCGGATCAGTGGCCAGCTCCTGGCCGTGATTTTGCCCTCACCCGCCACAGCGCGCTGTCGGACATCAACGCCGGCAACGTGAACAAGTTGCAGATGATCTGGCTCCAGGGCACCAACGCCCTTCGCGGCCACGAAGGTCAGCCCCTCGTCATCAAGGATGTCGGTGGCAAGACCGTTCTCTTCATGGTTTCGGGCTGCCCCGCCATGTCGAACTGCAACGTGGTTCAGGCCCTGGATCTTACCGATCCTGACAACCCGACCCAGATTTGGAGCTACGTGAAGAAGACCGATCGTGACGAGTCCGCTGTTCCGCGCGCTTGCTGCGACACCGTCAACCGCGGTGGTTCCTATGCCGATGGCAAGTTCGTCTTCGGCACCCTCGACGGTTTCGTCATCGCTCTCGATGGCCAGACCGGCAAGGAAGTTTGGGTCGTCAAGTACGCTTACCCTGAGCATGGCGAGACCATCACCCCCGCTCCATTGATCGCCGACGACAAGGTGATCATCGGCTTCGGTGGTGACGAGTTCGCTGCCCGCGGTCGCATGACTGCCTTCAATCTGAAGGACGGCTCCGAGGCTTGGGTCTGCCAGAGCACGGGTACCGATAAGGACGTGTGCCTGACCGCTGACACCAACAAGGCCAACCCGCAATACGGCAAGGCTGGTGAGGATCTTGGCGTCAAGACCTTCCCTGGTGAGGACTACAAGATCGGTGGCGGCGCTGCTTGGGGTTGGTACAGCTATGATCCCGAGCTGAAGATCGTCTACTACTCGACCGGTAACCCCGGCCTGTGGAGCCCTGCCTATCGTTGCCCCGACAAGTCGCACGAGGAGTGCAATGCCGGTGGTTTCGACAACAAGTGGTCGATGACGCTCTTCGGCCGCAAGGTTGACACTGGCGAGGCCGTTTTTGCCTACCAGATGACCCCCTTCGACCAGTGGGACTATGACGGCATCAACGAGAACATGCTGACCGACATGACGATCGACGGCAAGAAGGTGAAAGCCCTCACGCACTTCGATCGTAATGGCTTTGCCTATGTGCTCGATCGCACTGACGGCACACTGCTCCGCGCCACGAAGTACGTGACGACGGACTGGGCCGAGAAGATCGACATGAAGACTGGCCGTCCGGTCAAGGTTCGCGAGCATTCTCCGCTTGAGGTTGGTCGCAATGTTGAGGCTTGCCCATCCGCTATGGGTGGCAAGGACCAGCAGCCCGGTTCAGTCGATCCGGCCGAGCCGAACATCTTCTACATGCCCACCAACAACTGGTGCATGGAGCTGGAGCCCCAGGAGCGCACGCACACGAACCAGGGCACGGTTTACGTGTTCGCGAACGTGTACATGTATCCTGAGAAACCCGGCACCACCGGCAAGATCAAGAAGTATGACGTCTTGACCGGCAAGACCGTTTGGGAAATCCCGGATCCTTATCCGAACTGGGGTGGCACCATGGTCACCGACGGTGGTCTGATGTTCTACGGCTCGCTGGGCGGTGACTTCCGCGCGGTCGACCGCAAGAGCGGCAAGATCCTGTGGAGCCGCAAGCTCGGTTCTGGCATCATCGGCAACCCGATCGCCTACAAGGTTGGTGGCAAGCAGTACATCGCCACCTACTCCGGCATCGGCGGCTGGATTGGCCTGCCCGTGACTGCTGGTCTGGACCTTGAGGACAAGTTCGGCGCCATCGGTGCCACGGCCATGACCAAAGCTGCCGGCCTGAATCACATTCCTCAGGGCGGTGAGCTCAATGTCTTTAGGGTGATGGAGTAAGCTAACCCTCTAGACTAGGCTAATTGGGACGCCCGGTGCCCTTGCGGCATCGGGCGTCCTTTTCCTATATAGACCTCTAAAGATCGAACACCCTGCGGGCAGGAACGGCTGGCGAGACGGTCCTGGCGTTTGTGCCCCACAGCCAAGCGAAGTGAAGCCCGTGTCCCCCACCCCCCTACGTTTCGTCACGGCGGCGGCCCTCGGCCTTGCCGTGATCGGCTTCGCCACGGCGCCGGCCGTCGCGGAGAAGGCGCCCAAGAAGAATTTCACCAGAGACCTCAGCAAGAACTTCGACGAGCTCACCCCGAGCGAGCAGATCGCGATCCGGGCGGCGGCGAAGGCGGCCTACAAGGCAAAGAAGCTCAAGAGCTTCAATGTCTGCGCCGATCCCGGCAACATGCCGTTGTCGAACATCGAGGGCGAGGGCTTCCAGCAGAAGATGGCCAAGGTGCTCGCCGATGCCATGGGCGCGCGCGTGACCTATTCCTGGCGTCCCGCGCTTGAGCGCGGCATGACGCGGCAGACCTTCGATTCGGACATGTGCGACGTGATGTTCGACATGCCCACCAATTACGGCCCGCTACTGACGACGTTTCCCGTTTATAAGACGCCTTACGTCCTCGCCTACCGCAACGACAAGGGCCTCAAGCTCACCGGCCTCGACGACCCCAAGCTCAAGGATCTGAAGATCGGCGTATTCCAGACCTCGGGCATTCGCGCGGCGCTCGCCAAGCGCGGCATCGTCGACAACGTCAAGCTTCAGACCCTGAGCCACGATGGCGATCTCGTCCCCGAGCATCAGCCCTGGTACATCGTGCAGAAGGCGGTAGATGGCGATATTGATGTCGCCGCGGTGTTCGGTCCCTTCGCCGGCTGGGTGAAGACCATGAAGAACGAACCAATCACGATTCAGCCGGTCAATCTCGACGACGACACCGTGCCGCTTGAGTTCGATCTCGCCATCGGCGTGCGCAAGACCGACGCCTTCCTCAAATACATGCTCGAGTTCGCGCTCGAGGATAAGGCCGACGAGATCGCCAAGATCCTGAAGGATTACGGCGTGCCGCTGGTCCAATGCAGCAAATGCGTCGTGCCCGGCGATCTTCCCGCCCATGGCAGCTACATCGCTCTGAAAGATCAGAAATTCGAGGCCCGTCCGGACCTTGCTTCGCCCGACCAGATCGTCACCAAGGAGAAGGTCGAGAACTGGCTCGAAGAGGGCGCCGACATCACCCAGGAGATGTCCAACGCGGTGATCGCCAATGATCTCGACCGGGTGAAATTTTTGGTCGGCAAGGGCGCCGATGTGAACAAGCCCGACGATCAGGGTTGGACGCCGCTGATCAGCGCCGCGCGGCAGCGCCACGACAAAATGGTCGCGCTGCTGATCGATCTCGGCGCCGACGTCAACAAGTCCAACGACGGCATGACGCCCCTCAGCGCCGCGGTGATGCGCGACCATGTGCCGACGGTGAAGGTGCTGATCGACAAAGGCGCCGACATGAGCGAGCCGGGACCGGGCGGCTATCCGCCGCTGCCGCTTGCCATCGGCGAGAGCAAATATGAGGTGGCCAAGACCCTGATGGAGGCTGGCGCCGACGTGAAGTCGTCTGCGGGCGATGAGCAGCTGACGCCGCTGATGATCGCTGCGGCGCAGAAGGCCCCGGCCGAGGGCGCGATCTTCCTGCCGTCGAGCACGCGTCCGATCGATATCGCCAAGGGCCTGATCGAGCGCGGCGCCGACGTCAACGCCAAGTCGAAAGAGGGTATGACGCCGCTGATGATCGCCGCGGCTCACAACAATCCGCCGATGATCGGTCTCCTGATCGAGTCCGGCGCCGATATCAACGCCACCAACAGCCAGGGCAAGACGGCGGCGGACGTGGCCGAGCTCAATGACAATATGGAGGCCGCGCAAGCCGTCCGCGTGCTCGGAACGGCGAAGGCGGCAAGCTCTGCTCCGACCGAGACCGGCAAGACCACGAGCCAATGACCGGCGTTACTTCAGCTGAGACCTGGTTTCGGACCGCGCAAGCCACTGCCCGTGCCGTGGCTGTGTGCTTTTGTGCCGCCACGGCGGTGATGATCGGGGTCGTCGGTTTCAGCGCTCCAGCAGCCGCGACCACTGAGGCCGACTTCACCGATAAGGATGTCAATGCCGCGGTGGACAAGGTCATCGCCGCGCGCAGCGAGGATGGTGTCTTCGTCTTCCATGATCCCAAGCTCAATGCCGACCTCCATCTCGTGTTCGAGAAGGTCAAGATCGATCGCGGCATGAAGGGCTATGGCTGGTTCGCCAATGTCATCTTCCACGACAAGGATGAGCCCAAGAAGCAGTACGCCATCGATTTCTGGTTCAAGCCCGAAGGCCAAGAGCTGAAGCTTATGGACATCCGGGTGCAGAAGGGACCGAAGCGGGAAGGGGATGGCTGGGTAATGATCACGCGGCTGCCGGTCGCCTGGTGGTGGCTGCCGGTGCAGGAGCATCCCGGCGACATGGAGGTGACCCGCGCCTGGCAGGTGATGAGCGCCATCCACAACTACATCGCCACCCATAAGGACAAGAATGGCGATCTCGACATCAAGGACGACAAGACCGGCGAAACCGTGCCCCTCGAATTCGTCGAGATCCATCAGCCGGTGCGCCACCTCAAGAAGGAGGGCGAGTATTTCGCCTGCACCGACTTCCGCAAGCCTGGCAGCCAGGACGAGTATTACGACATCGATTTCTGGGTCAACGAGAAGACCGGCAAGCTCGTCGTTGACAACGTTAAGATCCACAAAGTCCCCGTCCAAGAAGACGGCATCTGGACCCAAGTGCCGCGCTACAACTTCGACGGCATGGATATTGAAGAGATCAATTAGGGCCTCGCAACCGTTGCGCTAGCGCTTTGCTGACCTCACGAAACCGCTGTCGGTTCAAAACGTTACGCTTTGACCATCTTGGGCCGATGCGGTATGCCCTCTTGGAAAATTCGATCAAAGGCAACCAGGGTAAGGAAACGAAAACGTGCGCAAAATCATCTTTGGACTTTTGGCAGTAGGGGTTCTGAGCGCCGGCGCCTCCTTCGGTGTCGGCAGCGCGCAAGCGGCCGATGAGGCAGCCCCTGCGGCCGCGCCCGCAGGCGACGCTGCGCCGGCAGCAGACGCGAAGGCCACCGAAGGTGGCGCCGCCGCCGCCGCGGCGTGTTGCGAGGCCGGCGATACCACGCCTCCGCTCGATCTCATCAAGAAGGTGCCCGTTGGCGGGCTGCATAATCCCTACAATGACAAGATCGATGCCACCGCCGAAGAGGGGCAACACAAATACCTGTCCTTCGGCTGCAACGGTTGCCATGGCGGCGGTGGGGGCGGCGGCATGTGCCCGCCCTTGACCAACGACACCTGGGTCTATGGTGCCGACGACGATACCCTGTTCCGCCTAGTCTCTCTCGGCTCCGACGGCCTGAAGAAGGACTACGGCTACAAGCGCGTGAAGCAAGAGGTCGTGGTCGGACCGATGCCGCCCTTCGGTGGTATCATCAAGACCTCCGACGATCTGTGGAAGGTCATCGCCTTTATCCGCTCCAAGAATCCGAGCTCGATGAAGCGGGCCTCGGAGCCGGCGCCGCAAGGGGCGCCCGCGCAATAATCGTCTGCCCGCCGGGCCCCGCCTCGGGTCGACTGATATTGGACCGTCAAGCTGGCGACAGCTTGACGGTCTCGCCGCCCGGGCAGCGCCTCGTGTCGCAGCGCACCATCGTCAACCTTGCCATTGTTTAATCTGGCAAAAACATTGCCTGCACATTGCCAAGACTCCATATCTCTGGAACATAGTGCTCCCAACCCGGCGACCGCTTCCTCCGCGCCAGAGCGCCGCCGGCGACCGTCGACAGCCCGCGATCCAGGAACCGCTACAGGAGCAAATTGGAGCGAAGCTAGACCTATGTTGAGTTTGTCGATTGCACGTCTGCATCATGGCGCCAGAAAGTCCCTCCGCGTCGCCGCGGCATCCTTCTTGACCCTGACCGTGCTGGCCGTTCCGGCCGCGACCGGCCCCGCACGCGCGGAAGAGCCGACAGCTGCGCCCGCTGCCGCGGCGCCGGCAGCCACGCCCGCGGCGCCGGCAGCCACGCCCGCGGCGCCGAAGGCGCCAGATGCCGCGGCCACGCCGGCCTTCGGTACCGGTCAGCCGGCGAAAACGATGAGCGTCGTCTATCTCGGCAAGGAATATGTGGAGCCGCTGCCGCTCTCCTATGCCGAGCCGATCATCACCGACAAAGGCATCGAAGGCGCGCGGCTGATGCTCAAGGAGGCGAAGCAAGCGGGCCGCTTTGTCGGCTACGACTTCGATCTCATTGAGGACATCGTCCCGGAAGACGGCGACGTGGTGGCCAAGGCCAGGGAGGTTCTCGCCAAAGGTGACGCCTTCATCATCGCCGATCTCGAGCCGAAGGATCTGCTTGCGGTCGCCGATCTGCCCGAAGCCAAGAACTCGGTGATCGTCAACATCCGTTCGTCGGAGGACGCGCTTCGCCAGGAGGAGTGCCGCTCGAACGTCTTCCACATCATCCCTGACTACGCCATGCGCGCCGATGCGCTTGCGCAATACCTGATCTGGAAGAAGTGGCCGAGATGGTTCGTGATGCGCGGCGCCACGGATAAGGACAAGGAATACGCCGAGATGATCAAGCGCTCTGCCGCGCGCTTCGGCGGCAAAGTCGTCGGCGAGAAGGTCTATGACCTGCCGCCAGGCGCCCGCAACACCAACTCGGGCTACCAGCAGGTACAAGGGCAAATTCCTCTGGAGACCGAAAGCGCCCCCGAACATGACGTGATTTGGGTTGCTAACAGCGATCAAGGCTTCGGCGACTATTTGCTGTATCGGTCTTACAAGCCTGACCTCGTGGTGGGCACGCAAGGCCTCCAGGCGCTCGCCTGGGATCCGTCCTACACCGAGTACGGCGCCATGCATTTGCAAGACGCCTTGCCGAAAATCGCTCATCGCGCGCCCACGGAGCGGGACTACACCGCCTGGCTCGGCTTTCGTGCGATTGCCGACGGTGCGATGAAGTCGGGGAAGATCACGCCGAAAGATGTGAAGGCGTATCTACTGTCCGACAAATTCAAGCTCGAGGGTTTCAAGGGCCAGGCCATGACCTTCCGCCCCTGGGACCAGCAACTGCGCCAGCCGATCATTCTCGGTGGCGGCACCCGCACCCCGGTCTCGGTCTCGCCGCAGGAGGGCTTCCTCCATCCCACCAATGTCACCGATACCCTCGGCTTCGATCAGCCCGAGACCAAGTGCAAGTTGAAGTAACAACGTCCCAAGGTAGATCCATGATCCGCTCCACCGTCACTGCTGCCCTTGCGGCGTCCGTGCTGTTCACGGCGCCCGCCTTCGCCACCACCATTTTCGTGTCCAACGAGAAGGACAACACCGTCACCGTCATCGACGGTGACACTTATGAGATCAAGAAGACCGTCAAGGTCTCGCGGCGGCCGCGCGGCATCGTGCTCAGCCCGGATTTCAAGGAGCTGTTCGTGGCCGCCGGCGACGGCGATATCATGGACGTGATCGACACCTCGACCATGGAGAAGACCCGCGAGCTCGAATCCGGCCCCGACCCCGAGCTCATGGCCATCGATCCCGCAGGCAAGAAGATCTACATCGCCAACGAGGACGATTCGCTCGTCACCGTCATGGACATCAAGACCGGCGATGTCCTCGCCGAGGTTCCGGTCGGCGTCGAGCCCGAAGGCATGACTGTGAGCCCCGACGACAAATACACCGTCGCCACCTCCGAGAGCACCAGCATGGCGCATGTCATCGACAACAGCACCAATAAGCTGATCGCCAACGTGCTGGTCGATTCGCGCCCGCGTGAAGCCAAGTTCACCGCTGACGGCAAGGAGCTCTGGGTGTCGTCGGAAGTCGGCGGCTCGATCTCGGTGATCGATCCTGCGACCTGGAAGGTCATCAAGCGCATCACCTTCGAGGTTCCGGGCGTCCGTCCCGAGCAGTTGCAGCCGGTCGGCATGGACTTCACCAAGGACGGCAAGGAACTGTTCGTCGCCCTTGGTCCCGCCAACCGCGTCGCCGTCATCGACGCCGCTACCAAGGAGGTCAAGGACTACATCCTGGTGGGTCAGCGTCCCTGGCACGGCGAGTTCAGCCCCGACGGCAAGAAATATTACGTCGCCAACGGCCTCACCAACGACATGACGGTGATCGACGTCGAGACCCTCAAGGCGGAAAAGTCGGTTCCCGTCGGGCGGCTGCCCTGGGGCGTCGCCGTCATGCCCTAGGGCCGGCTCAGGCGCGGTTTCGCTTCTGCACGCGCCTGACGAACGCCTCCGAGACGAGGATGGCGCCGAGCGAGATCGCGACCGAGATCAAGGTCAGCCTGAGCGCGCCGGCATCGCCGCCGGGAACCTGCGTGAAGGTATAGATCAGGCTCGGCAGCGTCTGCGTTTCCCCTGGAATGTTGGAGACGAAGGTGATCGTGGCGCCGAATTCACCCATGGCGCGCGCGAATGACAGGATGGCGCCGGCGATGATGCCCGGCAGCGCCAGCGGCAGCGTCACTGTGAAGAACACCAGCACCGCGTTGGCCCCGAGCGTCGAGGCCGCCTGCTCCAGCCTGCGGTCGACCGCCTCCAGCGACAATTGGATCGCGCGCACCATGAGCGGGAAGCCCATGATGGCGCAGGCGAGCGCCGCGCCGGTCCAGCGGAAGGCGAGCACGATGCCGAAGTCCTCGGCGAGGACGCGCCCGATCGGCCCGTTCCGCCCGAACAGGAGCAGCAGCACATAGCCGGTGACCACCGGCGGCAGCACCAGCGGCAACAGCACCAAGGCATTGAGCAGCGGCCGCCCGAGAAAGCGCCCCCTGGTGAGGACGAGCGCGACGGCGACGCCGACCGGAAGGCTTGCCAGCGTCGCCAGTGTTGCGACCTTCAAGGAAAGCTTGATCGCGGTCAGTTCTTCCGGGGTCAGCGTGAGCACGGCCAATTCCGCTCCAAGCGGCAGGGATGGTTCACCCTAGCTCGAAGACGCCTCGAACACGAACCCTTCGGCCTCGAACACCGCGCGCGCCGCCGACGATTTCAGAAACGCAAGAAAGGCTGTGGCGTCGCTGCTCGTCGCCGCCGTGGTCTCGGCCGCCGGGTAGATGATCGGCGGATGCGTCGTCTCGGGGAAGGTGGCGAGCACCTTCACCTTGGGATCCGAACGAGCGTCGGTGCCGTAGACGATGCCGAGCGGCGTCTCGGCCCGCGACACGAGCGCGAGCGCGGCGCGGACATTCTCGGCCTGTGCCGTCTTGCCCTTGACCGCCGCCCACACCCCGAGCTTGAGAAGCGCCGCCTTGGCGTATTTTCCCGCTGGCACGGAGTCGACATTGGCGACCGCGAGGCGCCCGTCGCCGAGCAGCGACGCCAGCGGGAAGGAGGGTGCGATGGTCGCCGCCAGCGTCGATTCCTTCGGCGCGATCAGGACCAGCGTGTTGGCGAGGAGGTTGAAGCGCGTCGCCGGCTTGATCAGCTTGCGCTCGGCGAGATAGTCCATCCAGTCTTCGTCGGCGGAGATGAAGATGTCAGCGGGCGCGCCATGCTCGATCTGTTTTGTCAGCAACGACGATGCCGCATAGGAAATGGTCGCCTCTTTGCCGCTCTCTTTCTTCCAGGCGGCGTTGACGCCGTCGAGCGCGTTCTTGAGGCTCGCGGCGGCAAACACCACCGGCCCCTTGTCTTCGGCCACTGCACTGAGCGGCGCGAACCCGGCCGCGGCGAGTGCCAACACAGCCGCGAGACCGCGGAGGAGCGTCCTCCGCGTCACACCAAACACGATTGTCATAAGATTTAAGTTCCCTGAAAGCTCGACTCCATGCCATGCGCGGCCGTGCCGGGCTGCTCCGCATGCATCTTGAGCTTGGTCAGGGCTTCGAGGACCGGCGGGTCGAGGCCTTCGCCGCCATTGGCATCGATATAGGCGAAGATCGCCTGACGCATGCGCGGGTCCCAGAACTTTTTGATGTGGTTGGCGATCCCCGGCACGATCTCGTCGGCGCGTTGCACCTCGAAGAACTTGCCGATCTGGTTCGCCATATAGACCAGTCTGTCAGGTTGCATGGCTCGGCCGCACTCCTAGTCCAGGGACCGGGCTAAATCTCGCCCTGACCCTGTCGGGGACAATCTGCACTGTTTTGGTCCTATATTCCAGAGGGAATAGCATCGCGCTGCTACTCCGCGGCAATCAACGGTTCGGCGATGCGGCGCGACTGTCGGCCAAGCTCCTCATATTCCTCCTGCCATTCCGACGGCCCGTTGGACGGCATCACCTGCACGGCGGTGACCTTGTACTCGGGGCAGTTGGTGGCCCAGTCGGAGAACTCGGTGGTGACGACGTTCACCTGCGTGTTCGGATGGTGGAAGGTGGTGTAGACCACGCCGGGCGCTACGCGCTCGGTGATATGCGCGCGAAGCGTCGTCTCGCCGGCGCGGCTCGTGAGCTTGACCCAGTCGCCGTCGCGGATGCCGCGGTTCTCGGCGTCGAAGGGATGGATCTCGAGCACGTCCTCCTCATGCCACACCACATTGGCGGTGCGCCGTGTCTGGGCGCCGACATTGTATTGGGTGAGGATGCGGCCGGTGGTGAGCAACAGCGGATAGCGCGGGCCGGTCTTCTCGTCGGTCGCCACATATTCGGTGATGACGAATTTACCCTTGCCGCGGACGAAGCCGCCGATATGCATCACCGGCGTGCCGTCCGGCGCCTTGGCGTTGCACGGCCACTGCACCGAGCCGAGCTTGTCGAGCAAGGCATAGGACACCCCGGCGAAGGTCGGCGTGAGGGCCGCGATCTCGTCCATGATCTCCGACGGGTGGCTGTAGTTCATGGGATAGCCGAGCGCATTGGAGAGGAGCTGCGTGATCTGCCAGTCCTCATAGCCGTTCAGGGGCTGCATCACCTTGCGCACCGGCTGGATGCGCCGCTCGGCATTGGTGAAGGTGCCGTTCTTCTCCAGGAAGGTCGAGCCCGGCAGGAACACATGGGCGTAGTTGGTGGTCTCGACCAGGAACAAGTCCTGCACCACCACGCATTCCATGGCGGCGAGGCCCGCGGCCATGTGCTGGGTGTTGGGATCGGACTGAAGAATGTCCTCGCCCTGGATGTAGATGCCCTTGAACGAGCCGTCGAGGGCGGCGTCGATCATGTTGGGGATGCGCAAGCCCGGCTCGGCGTCGAGCGGGCGGCCCCAGAACGCCTCGAACATCTCCAGCGTCGCCGACTCCGACAGATGGCGGTAGCCCGGCAGCTCGTGGGGGAACGAGCCCATGTCGCAGGAGCCCTGAACATTGTTTTGCCCGCGCAGCGGGTTCACGCCGACGCCCTCGCGGCCGATATTGCCGGTGGCCATGGCGAGATTGGCGATGGCGATCACCGTGGTCGAGCCCTGGCTGTGCTCGGTGACGCCGAGGCCGTAATAGATGGCGCCGTTGCCGCCGGTGGCGTAGAGCCTTGCCGCGCCGCGGATCAGATCGGCCGAGACGCCGGAGATCTTCTCCACTCCCTCGGGGCTGTGGCGCGGCTGCGCCACGAACGCGGCCCAGTCCTGGAACTCGTCCCAATCGCACTGCTCGCGCACGAATTTCTCGTCGACCAGGCCCTCGGTGACGATGACATGGGCGAGCGCAGTGACCACGGCGACATTGGTGCCGGGCTTCAGCGGCAGGTGGTAGGACGCCTCGATATGGGGCGAGCGCACCAGGTCGATGCGGCGCGGATCGACGATGATCAGCTTGGCGCCTTCGCGCAGCCGCTTCTTCATCCGCGAGGCGAACACCGGATGGCCGTCGGTCGGGTTGGCGCCGATGATCAGGATCACGTCGGACTGTTCGACCGAGTCGAAATCCTGAGTGCCGGCCGAGGTGCCGAAGGTGGTCTTCAGGCCATAGCCGGTCGGCGAGTGGCAGACGCGGGCGCAGGTATCGACATTGTTGTTGCCGAAGCCGGCGCGGATCAGCTTCTGCACCAGGAAGGTTTCCTCGTTGGTGCAGCGCGAGGAGGTGATGCCGCCGACCGAGCCGATGCCGTATTTCGCCTGGATGCGCTTGAACTCGGAGGCCGCGTAAGTGATCGCCTCCTCCCACGACACTTCACGCCACGGATCGGTGATCTTTTCGCGGATCATCGGATTAAGCACGCGGTCCTTATGGGTGGTATAGCCGAAGGCAAAGCGACCCTTGATGCAGGAATGGCCGCGGTTGGCCTTGCCGTCCTTGTAGGGCAGCATGCGCACCACTTCCTCGCCGCGCATCTCGGCCTTGAAGGCGCAGCCGACGCCGCAATAGGCGCAGGTGGTGACCACGGAATGCTCCGGCGTGCCGATCTCGATCACCGACTTCTCGTTGAGCGTCGCGGTCGGGCAGGCCTGGACGCAGGCACCGCAGGACACGCACTCGGACTGGAGGAACGGCTCTCCCATGCTCGGCGACACCACGGAATCGAAGCCGCGGCCGGCGATGGTGAGCGCGAAGGTGCCTTGCACCTCCTCGCAAGCCCGCACGCAGCGCGAGCAGACGATGCATTTCGAGGGCTCGTAGGTGAAATAAGGATTGGAGGAGTCGATGCCGGGGTCGGGATGACGCTGGCCGTCATAGCCGTAGCGGACCTCGCGCAGGCCCACGGCGCCTGCCATGTCCTGCAGCTCGCAGTCGCCATTGGCCGAGCAGGTCAGGCAGTCGAGCGGATGCTCGGAGATGTAGAGCTCCATCACGCCCTTGCGCAGCCGCTTGAGGCGGTCGGTCTGGGTGCGGACCACCATCCCTTCCGCGACCGGCGTGGTGCACGAGGCTGGCGTCCCGTTGCGACCCTCGACCTCGACGAGGCAGAGCCGGCAGGAGCCGAACGCCTCGACCATGTCTGTGGCGCAGAGCTTTGGAATCTCGCGGCCGAGCTCCGCCGCGGCGCGCATGATCGAGGTGCCTTCCGGCACGGTCACGGCGACGCCATCGATAGTGAGCGTCACCTCCTTCTCGGACTTGGAAGCCGGGGTGCCGTAGTCGATTTCCTGGATCAGCGACATGTCAGTTTCCTCATTCAGCAGCTTCGAGGCGCTTCTTGTTGGCGCCGAAATCTTCGGGGAAGTGGGTGAGCGCGCTCATAACGGGATAAGGGGTAAACCCGCCAAGGGCGCAAAGAGATCCGAACTTCATGGTGTTGCAGAGATCCTCGAGCACGATGATGTTGGCGTCGCGCTCCTCGCCGGCCATGATCTTGTCGACCAGTTCGACGCCGCGCGCCGAGCCGATGCGGCAGGGCGTGCACTTGCCGCAGGATTCGATGGCGCAGAACTCCATGGCGAAGCGCGCTTGGCGTGCCATGTCCACGGTGTCGTCGAACACCACGATGCCGCCATGACCGATCAGGCCGTCGCGCGCGGTGAAGGCCTCGTAATCGAACGGCGTGTCGAACAATTCGCGCGGGAAATAGGCGCCGAGCGGACCGCCGACCTGCACCGCACGCACCGGGCGCCCCGTCCGGGTGCCGCCACCGATATCGTCGACGAGCTCACCGAGGCTGATGCCGAATGCGGTCTCGAACAGGCCGCCATGCTTGATGTTGCCGGCGAGCTGGATCGGCATGGTGCCGCGCGAGCGTCCCATGCCGAAGTCGCGGTAGAAGGTGGCGCCGTCGCTCATGATGATCGGCACCGTGGCGAGCGACAGCACGTTGTTGATCACCGTCGGCTGGCCGAACAGCCCGATATGAGCGGGCAGCGGTGGCTTGGCGCGAACCTCGCCGCGCTTGCCTTCGAGGCTCTCCAACAGCGAGGTCTCCTCGCCACAGACATAAGCTCCGGCCCCGACCCGGACCTCCATGTCGTAGGCGTAGCCGGAGCCGGCGACCTTCGGACCGAGCATGCCGCCCTCGCGGGCGAGCTTGATCGCGATCTCCATGGCCTCGATGGCCTGCGGATATTCGGAGCGGATGTAGATGTAGCCGTAGGTGGCGCCGACGGCCATGCCGGCGATGGTCATGCCTTCGATCAGGACGAACGGATCGCCTTCCATGATCATGCGGTCGGCGAAGGTGCCGGAATCGCCCTCGTCGGCGTTGCAGACGATGTATTTCTGCTGCGGCGGGGTCTGAAGCACCGTCCGCCATTTGATGCCGGTGGGGAAGCCGGCGCCGCCGCGGCCGCGCAGGCCCGAATTCACCACCTCCTCGACCGTCGCCGCCGGCCCGATCTCGATCGCCTTTTTTAGGCCCTGGTAGCCGCCATGGGCCTGGTAGTCTTCGAGCGAGCGCGGATCGATGATGCCGCAATTCTTGAAGGTGAGGCGGGTCTGGCGCTTGAAGAAGGGGATGTCCTCGACGAGGCCGAGATAGAGCGGGTGCTTGGCACCTTCGAGCATGCCGCCGTCGAGCAGGCCGCTGATGTCCGAGGCCTTCACCGGCCCATAGCCGACGCGGCCCTCCGGCCGCTCGATCTCGATGAGCGGCTCGAGCCAGTACATGCCGCGAGAGCCGGTGCGGACGATGTCGACGTCGAGGTTTTTGGTCTCGACCGCCTTGAACAGCGCCCGCGCTACCTCGTCGGCGCCAACACAAAGGGCGCCTGCGTCCCGCGATATGAACACGCGCGTCACGCTTGCGCCTCCTTCAAGAGGGCGTCGAGCCGGTCCTCGTCGAGCATGCCGTGGGGATGATCGTCGAGCATGGCGGCAGGGGATGAGTGGCAGAGGCCAAGGCAATAGACCGGCTCGAGGGTGACGCGGGCGTCCGCCGTAGTCTCGCCCCACGCGACGCCGAGCTTCTCCTGAGCCTTCGCGGCCAGGGCATCGCCGCCGACGGCCTGACAGGATTCGGCGCGGCAAATCTTCAGGATGCGCCGCCCCGGCGGCTCGGTGCGAAAGTCGTGATAGAAGGTGCGCGAGCCATAGACCTCGGCGCGCGATAGGTTCAGCGCCTCCGCGATCATCGGGATCGCCGCCTCCGGCACGCAGCCGAAGACATGCTGCAGCGCATGCATGATCGGGAGCACCGCGCCTTCGCGATGCTTGTGCGCGGCGATGATCGTGCTCGCGCGCTCAACGCTCCATTGCTCATATTTGGGCATGCGAGAAAGGACCTTGCCTGCTGCCTGCATTTTGATGGTGAACGAGTCCCGGGCCGCTGGGACATTTCTCCACGCATAAGAATATTCTTTCGCCCCTTGCATCGCAAGGCAGCAGGGCGAAATTTCCCTTTGATTACAAAGTTCTATCGGTCGATCGGGATTTCGGATCGAGCGCCGGTTGGGGTCGGCTCGGCGAGCAGTGGGGCGAGCTGTTTCGCCTCGCTTACCAGTGCATTGATCAAAGGTGTCAGGGGGTTGCGCTCGGGCACGACGAGGCCGATGGAATGACTGACCTCGGGCTCGACGATGGGAATGGCCCTGACTGTGTCGGTGAGGCCCAAAGCGGACGCAAGTTTCGCGGGCATCACGCTCGCCCAGCGCCCGGTGCGCACATGGGTGAACAGGACAATGATCGAATCCGATTCGAGCGTCGGCGCCACATCAGCGCCCGCGTTTCGCAGCAGGCCCTCGATGATGCGCCGGTTCTGCATGTCCGGGGTGAGGAGGCAGAGCGGGATCCTGCCCACCTCCGCCCAGGTGACGCTCTCGCGGTTGCCGAGCGGGCTGTCGGACGAAATCAGCAGCCGGTATTGCTCGCTATAGAGCGGCACCGTCTGCACCCGCCCCAAGGGTTCGTTGTCGAGATAGGTGAGGCCGGCATCGACCTCCAGATTCTCGAGTTGTCCCAGCACCTCGATGGAATTGCGGGACCAGATCGTGAAGCTGACATTGGGGTGCTTCGCCCGGTAGGGCGTGGTCAGCATCGCCGCCATGGCCAGCGCCGTCGGGATCGCGGCGATGCGGATATGCCCGGCAAGGCCGCGCTTCAGCGCGTCGATCTCCTGATGCATGGCGCGGGTGTCGCCGACGATGCGTCGGGCCCAGTCGAGGACCCGCTCGCCCTCTGGCGTGAAGCCCTGGAACCGCGATCCCCGCTGCACCAGGAGCACGCCGAAGGTATCCTCGAGCTGCTTGATCCCGGCGGAGAGAGTGGGCTGGCTAACGCCGCAGGCCTCGGCAGCGTGCCCGAAGTGACGCTCGCGGGCGAGCGCGATGATGAATTCGAGCTTTTCGATCATGCCGGAAGTGTACGCCTTTCGCCCCGTTGGTTCGCAAAGGCTGATGATAGCGCCATCAGGTGACGAGCGCACCGGGCGCGATCCCTGGAAGGAACCTTACCCGGGTCACCAAACGTTTACGCAGAGACCCGATAGTCAGGATTGATGGCCTGGCCGAGGACTATCATGCGCCGCCGCATCTCGGGCGTTGCGCTCGGCAGAGGCTCAGCGGAGGAAACATTATGTTTCGCAAACTATCCCTCATAACCGCGATTCTCGCGGCTCTGATGCTTCCTGGTGCCGCAATCGCCAAGCACGGCGGCGGTGGCCACCATGGCGGCGGGCATCACGGCGGCGGCTATCACGGCGGTGGCCATCATGGCGGCGGGCACCGCGGCGGGGGCCATCACGCTCAGCCTCATCGTGGCGGCCACCAAGGCAGCGTGCATCACGGCCGGAGCCATTATCGCGGCGGTCATCACGGCCCCAGTCACCACGTCTACCGCAGTCACGGCCACAACAAGCACTGGAATCGTGGCATCTACCGCCGCGGCCATGGCTGGGGCCGGTGGTACCATGGCGTGTGGTGGGCCTATGGCGTCGGCTCCTGCTGGCGTCTGGTGCCGGGCGGCTGGGTCTGGGTCTGCTACTAGGCGTATCGCCGGCATCGCCTGTCGCGAAGCTACAATCAGGTCTTTCGACCGCTCTGCCCGGAGCGCCGGCATAGGGCTGCGTCCTACGTAGTGTCCCTGATGGCAGGTCTGAGCCTGAAGACACACTTGTTTCCACAATGGCAGATGCATTGCCTGACAAGACATGGATGGTTCATGAGATCCGGACTGGAGTGAAGCGATGTCGGGCTACGGTCACGGGCAAGGCATGATGGACGGATGGGGCGGAATGGGCTTCGGCATAATTTTCTGGATCGTGATCCTCGCCCTCGTCATTTGGGCGGTGGTGTGGTTCGTGCGGTCCTCGCCCTACGCGCCAGGCCGTCTTCCGCCAGCTGATCGCCGTTCTTCGGGGCTCGAGGTCCTGGAGGAGCGCTATGCGCAAGGAGAAATCAGCCGCGAAGAGTACCTCCAGAAGAAAAAGGATATCTCGAGCTGATCGGAGATTTGCGGTCCAAAGATCGCAATCCAGGGATGGTGTCTTCGCCAAACGCGATAAAGCCTGGCGTCAGTCTTGCCGGTGCGAGCGCTGTTGCTCGGCCATGAGTCGAGCGAAGCCCTCTTTGGCGCTTTCCAGGTTCGGCTGGGCGTCGAGGGCTGCCCGGAAATCGTCCAGCGCCTTGCTTTTCTCCCCGAGCGCCTCATAGACCTGGCCGCGCCGGGTCAAGGCCACGGGGTTGTCCGGCTGTTCGCCCAAGGCACGGGAGAGGTCGCCGACGGCTTTGTCGTAGTCGCCAAGCGTCAGGTAGAGGTTGCCGCGATTGAAGTAGCAATAGGTGAGGTTAGGATCCTCGCCGATGGCGACCGAATAGTCCGCAAGGGCGTCGTCGTAGCGTCCCAGCTGCACATTGGTGAGACCGCGATTGCAATAGGCGAGGGCGAAGTCGGGCTTCAGCCTGATCGCCTCGGTGAAATCGGCGATGGCTGCCTCGAACCGGTGCATATGCGTGAACATCGTGCCGCGGTCGTACTACCCTTCGACCAGATCAGGCTTGAGACCGATGGCGACGCCGAAGTCGCTGAGCGCGAGGGCGACCTCGCCGGTGCGGGCAAGCGCACTGCCGCGGTTGAGATAGGCGGTGGCATCGGTTGGGTCGCTCTTGATGACTGCGTGAGAAGAGCGACCGCGCGTTGCGGCTTGCCGCCATCGACGCAAGCCTTGGCTTGGGCGTAGAGCGCCGCGCGCTCGGCCGCATCGCTGCCCAAGGTCTCGATCGGCATGCCGCTTTCCGGGCAGCGAAGTTCGCTTTCTGCCCGGGCCACGTTCACGTCCTTTACCAAGGCGAGCGCAAACAAGGCCACGCATGTCAGACATATGGTCGAGCGGGAAGTCACGTGCCCTTCGCGATCTCTGTAACGGTCAGTCTGTTGTTGGGACTACTCTTCGTGGTCATGGCCGTGGTCCATCTCCTGCATCATCTCATCATGAGTCTTTGGGGCGTTCTTCACGAGCGTTTGGTATTGGTCAGCGGTGAGGTCCGGCAGCTTCCGCAAGAACGCCACGATGTCCCAAAGCAGCTCGTCGTTGTGCGTCACGCCCCAGGCGGGCATGCCGGTCATTTTAAGTCCGTGCTTCACGACCCAGAACTGTTCTGCCGGGCTGAGATCACTCTTGCGGCGGAGTTCGGGCGCTCTCGGATAAAGGCCCCGACTGATCTCGGTCCGCTTCATCCCGGGGGCGAGATGGCAGAGGTTGCACATCTCGTCATATTGCGCTGCACCTGAAGTAATGCGTTTGGCATCTGCCAAGTTGCCCGGCACGGTAACGTCAGCCGCGCGAATGGCGACCGACCTTTCCCTGACCGTGTTCATCAGCCAAAAAACTGGCTGTGAGTGCGGCTTGTCAGCCGCGACGTTGAAGGACCCCATGTAGACGAGCGCGGCGGCAACGATGGCGGTCAGCAGGACACCTGCGGCCACGGTTCCGATCAACCAGCGTGTCGCGGGCCGGGAAGCTACTGAATCGGACATGCTTTCGCCCCTTTGAAATCAATCGCGGAGCGCATCTACTTCTCTATGGCTTCCATTGCGTTGTGCATGTGACTGGCACAGGCCTTCATGTCCTTCTTGGCCATCATCTCTTCGGCCATTTTCATTTGCCCCGTGGCCGTAGTCTTGGCCTCTCCTTCGTCCATCGCTTGAATGTCGGCATGCATCGCGTTCATGCCGGTCTCGTCGCATTTCATCTGATGACCTTCATGAGCGGCGGCGCAGCCCACGCAAGCACCTGTCAAAACAAGTAAACCAACAGCGAGCTTCGAGAAAATCCACTTGCGCATGCTGCTCCTCCTTTCGCGTTGAGGGGTAATTGGCGCCGAGGCCGTGACTACTCCCGGGACTAGTGGTGATCGTTATGTCCGCCGGATTTCATGGCCGGCATGTCCATGCCGGGCATGTCCATCCCAGGCTTCTTCATCCCCGGCGCTCCCGTGCCCGGCTGCCGCGCAGGCTCGCCGGCGACGGTGACATCGACTTCATGCGCCACGGTGCCGGCAGGGTGCTTGTACCAGCCGGGATCGCGATAGTCGCCCGCCGCGAGCCCTTCGCGCACCTTCACCACGGAGAACATGCCGCCCATTTCGATGCCGCCGAACGGGCCGGTCCCGGTCATCATCGGCAGGGTGTTGGTGGGAAGCGGCATCGACATCGCCGCCATGTCCGCCATGCCGTCGGTGCCCATGGCCATTGCCGTCGGCGCCGCGACATCGACGGCGCGGCCGAGGTCGGCGCGCGCGAGCCCGATGAAATTTTTCACCTTGTGGCCCATGGCGTTCATGGTGTGGTGGGATTTGTGGCAATGAAAAGCCCAATCGCCGGGCGCATTGGCCACGAATTCGAGCGCCCGCACGGCGCCCACCGGCACGTCGGTGGTGGCCTCCGGCCATTGCGCGCTCTCCGGGATCCA
The DNA here is from genome assembly GCA_963732955.1 of uncultured Alphaproteobacteria bacterium. Lineage (GTDB taxonomy): Bacteria > Pseudomonadota > Alphaproteobacteria > Rhizobiales > Methyloligellaceae > Methyloceanibacter. Next base: position 266,391 of record CAVTBH010000003.1, on the reverse strand, counting down.
GCCGCCATCGGTCATGGTCACGCGGAAGTCGACGCCGTGCAGATGCATGGGGTGAGCAGTCATGCTCAGATTGCCCATTCTGATGCGGACCCGATTGCCGAGCGCGACGGGGAGGGGGTCGATGCCCGGGAACACCCGCGAATTCCAGGTCCACATGTTGAACTCGGTCATCTCGGCGACGTTGGGGAGCGACGCGCCGGGGGTGACGTCGTAAGCGCTCATGATGAAGCAGAAGTCTCGGTCGACGCGGCGGAACCCCGGATCACGAGGGTGCACCACGAACATGCCCATCATGCCCATCGCCATCTGCACCATCTCGTCGGAATGGGGGTGGTACATGAAGGTGCCGCTCTTCTTCAGCTCGAACTCGTAGACGAAGGTCTTGCCGGGCTTGATGTGCGGCTGGGTCAGGCCGCCGACTCCATCCATGCCGTTCGGCAGGATCATGCCGTGCCAATGCACCGTGGTGTGTTCGGGGAGCTTGTTGGTGACGAAGATGCGGACCTTGTCGCCCTCGACCGCCTCGATGGTCGGGCCCGGCGTCTGACCGTTATAGCCCCACAGATTGACGGTCATGCTGGGCGCGAATTCGCGCTGCACCGGCTCTGCGACGAGATGGAACTCCTTCCATCCCCCGTTCATGCGCCAGGGCAACGTCCAGCCGTTCAAGGTCACCACCGGCTGATAGTCCTGGCCGCCTTGCGGCGCGATCGGCGGCTGCATCGCCGCCAACTCAGTGGTCGGCGCCTCGGGGATCGCCGCCGCTTCGCTGCGGCTGCCGATGGCGGCGACGCTCGCGAGCGCCACCGCCGAGCCGCCAAGAAATTTTCGTCGAGAGAGCATGGCTGTTGTCCTCGTTCAATGGATGACGGCGGCGCTGGTGCCGCTGCTTAAGGCGAAGATACCGGGAGGCTCGGCGGTGACACCGCCGCCGCCGAGCACCGCAACGCTAAGATCCGTCGAGGCGAGCCAGAAGTTCCGCTTGGCTTCGATGCTGGCGACGTTGGCCTTCGCCCGTCCCCGCGCCGCTTCGAGCAGGGCAAAGGCATCGACCTGCATGGCGTTGTATTGCAGCTCGGTCTCAGCCGAGATCGTCTGCTGCAACGGCAGTACCTCGCCGTGATACTTCCGCGCGATGGCGTAGGTGGCGCGATAGGCGCCGTAAGCCTCGCGCGCTTCCGACGCCGCGTTGATGCCCTTCTCTCCGAGTCGGTTCGCGGCCTCGAGATAACGCTGCTCGGCCTCACGCACATTGGCCCTGCCGAAATCGAACAGCGGCACTTCGAGCACGAGTCGGTAGCCGCCGCCTTCGGCGCGCCTCTCGCCCCTGTCCTTCTGCGTCTTGGAGATACCGGCGGCATCCAGCACATTGAGGAAATGCGTCTTGCGGGTGAGGCCGTAGGACCGCGCCATTGCCGCCATCTCGGCGCGCGCGATCTGCACATCGACCCGAGCGTTGATGGCGTCCTGCTCGATCGCGCCTCTGCTCCGCAAGCCGTTCGGCAACGAGGGCAGGGCGCTCGGGAGGGTGCGGCCGAGGTCGTTGTGCCAGAGGCCCATCAGGCGCGTCAGCCGCTCTTGCGCCGCATCAGCCTGTTGCCGGGCCGCTACCAGCTCGGCGTCCATCTCGACCGCGATCACCTGGCGCCGCGCCTGATCGAGCTTGTTCACCGCTCCGGTCTGCTTGAGTTGCTGCGCGAGCTTGGCCGAGGCTTCGGCGCTCGCCTTGCCCTCGCCGAGCGCGGCCACGATCTCCCGTGCCGCCACCGCCCGCAAATAAGCGCGCCGTGTCTCGGCGGCGATCCGTAAGGTCTCCTCCGCGGCGGTGAGCTCGGCTTGCGCGAATTCTTCTCCGGCAATCCTGGTGCGCGCCGGCATGGTGAGCAACGACAGCAAACTGCCGATGATCTGGCGCTCGATGTCGAGCTCGACCGGCGTCGAAATGCTGGAGAAGGCGACGCTGAGCGCGGGCGGCCGGCTCGCTTTGACCGCCACCGCCTCGGCGATGCCGAGCCGGTTATAGGCGGCCTGCAGGCCGGGATTATTGAGCAGCGCGATCTGCACCGCGGCGTCGGCGCTGAGCGGGCGCCGCAACAGCCCGCTCACCCGCGACGAGGTGGCCATGGCTTCCTCCCGCGAGGCGACCTTCACCACGTCCTTGTTGAGACCGGAGCCGGCCACGAGCGCGACCGTTTCCATGCCGCCGTCCGGCGAGAACGACCGGCAGGCGCTGAGCGAGAGCGCGGCCGCGGCGAGCGCCGCAACGCGCAACCCCCATAGGCTAGAGAGCATGATCAAACCCTCGTCTGTCAGTGACGATGTCGAGGACGGGGCGACGGCCCCGCCACGCGAGCTCTACGCTGACAGGAGGGAGATCGGCGGCCGGTCGATGCGCTCGGGCGCGCGGTTGGCGGGTCGGGGCGTGACCGGCGGCGCCAGAACGGTCGTCACCGCCAGCACCTCGAGCACGGGCGCGGAGCCCGGCGTGATGGCGCTCACGCAGAACAGGCCGCAGCAGCTCTTGTCGCCGGGGATCTTGGCGTGACCGCCGCCATCCTTGTGGCTGGCGGTATCCAGCATGCCGCGATCCATGGCCATGCCATCGCCATGGCTAAGGCAGTGCACGGTGTTGTTGCCATGGCCGAAGGCCATCACCGCAGGCGGTGCGACGAATGAGAGCGCCGCGACCATGGCGATCGCCATGGCGAGACGAAAGCCGGACCCTGCGCGGAGGGGTTTCAACATGGGACAACCCTATGGGCAGCCGCCGCCTACCGCAAGCTCGTGCGAAAAATCCCCTGCGGCGTTGTGACCGAGCCGCCCCGCGAGCGGCATCGCCCCCGCGGTTGGGGCCGATTTCCAACAGAAATCTCTGATGCGTGCAAAATATGCAGCTATTTTTGTGAGAAGCATTCATTTTTCGCAAGCGCTCTTGGGGGTCCATCGTTGTCCCTTGCAGTCCGGCCGCGAATCGCCACGGAGCACTCTGCCTATGACCCTGCCTCGCCTCTTCTCGGCAACACTTCTTTTAGTGGCGGTGACCGTCGCCGGCGCGCAGCTTGCCGCGGCGGAATCCGGGATCACCGTCACCATCAAGGACCATAAGTTTACCCCTGCCGAGATCCATGTTCCGGCTGGAAAGCCCGCGGTTCTGACCATCAAGAATGAAGACGGCAGCGTGGAGGAGTTCGATTCCTCCGCGCTCAAGGTCGAGAAGGTGATCGCCGCCGGTGGCGAAGGCAGTGTCCGCCTCCGGCCGCTCGATCCTGGCCGCTATCCTTTCATGGGCGAATACCACTCAGATACGGCGCAGGGCGTGGTGATCGCCGAATAGCCTCATGCTTGCGACCCTCCTCATCGTCTTTCGCGAGATCTTCGAAGCCGGGCTGATCGTCGGCATCGTGCTTGCTGCGACACGGGGCGTGCCCGCGCGCGGCATCTGGATCAGCTTCGGCGTAATCACAGGCGTCGCCGGCGCCTGTGTTGTCGCCGCCTTCGCCGGCGAGATCGGGCAACTGTTCCAGGGCTCGGGCCAGGAGCTGTTCAACGCCACGGTGCTCATGCTCGCCGTGGTCATGCTCGCCTGGCATAATATCTGGATGGCGAGCCACGGCCGCGAGATCGCGGAGAACATGAAGCGGGTCGGCGCCGAGGTTTCCGCTGGCGATAAGCCACTGTTCGCCCTTGCCGTGGTCTGCGGTCTTGCGGTGTTGCGCGAAGGCTCGGAGGTCGTCCTCTTTCTCTATGGCGTGCTCGCAACGGGGGGCACCTCGCTTCCGGCCATGGCTCTCGGCGGCGCGCTCGGGGTGGTCGCCGGCATGGCCGTGTCGGCGCTGATGTATCGCGGCTTGCTTGCCATTCCGGCGCGGTATCTGTTCCGCGTCACCTCCGGCCTCATCACCCTTCTTGCCGCGGGACTTGCCGCCCAGGCCGTCGCCTTCCTGCAGCAGGCGGGCTACATCGACACGCTGACCTTCACGGTGTGGGATACGTCTTGGCTGCTGCCGGAGGACAGTGTCGTCGGCCGCCTCCTGCACACGCTGATCGGCTACACCGACCGGCCCAGCGCGGCCCAGCTCGTCGTCTATGTCGTGACGGTCGCCATCATCCTTGGCTTGATGGGCGGCCAGCGGGCGCGCGTGTTTCGCGCCGGGCCGTCAGCGGCCGTGACCTCCCGCTCCTAAGCCGACGGGTCGCAGCCGCGGGCGAAATGCGGTAGATAACACGGGCCCCTTTCGTCTCGACCGCTATCGCAGAAGCGCGCCATGCCAGCTGCCAGCGCCATCGTCGCCGACATCGGCGGCACCAATGCCCGCTTCGCCGTGGCCTCTCTCGACACGCTCCAGCTCTCCGACATCCGCCAAGTCCTCTGCGCCGACCATCCGACCGTCGCCGGCGCTGCCGCCGCCTACATTGCAGGTCTGAAACAGCCGCCGCCGCACGGCGCCTTCGCCGTGGCCGCGCCGGTGACCGGGGATGACGTCAACTTCACCAATTCCTCCTGGTCCTTCTCCCGCGAGGAGCTCCGCGGCGCGTCGGGCCTTCAGGCGCTCCACATCCTCAACGACTTCGAGGCCTTGGCGCTGTCGCTGCCTCATCTCCCGGGCGAGGACCTGATCCAGATCGGCGGCGGCGAACCGGAGCCCCGCGGCACGAAGCTCGTGCTCGGGCCGGGCACCGGCATCGGCGTTGCCGGCCTCGTGTGGTCATCCGCCGGCTGGGTCGCGGTTCCGAGCGAGGGCGGCCATATTTCGCTCGCCGCCCACGATCAGCGCGAGTTCGATCTCGCTTCGCGCCTTCGCGCCGGGCGCGACCGCGTCTCGGTGGAGCGCGCACTCTCAGGCCCCGGTTTGTCCGAGCTCTATGGCGCCATCGTTTCGTCTCACGGCCTCAGCGCCGAGCCTCTTCTTGCCAGCGAAGTGGTGACGCGGGCGCGAGACGGCACCGATGACGCCGCCATCGAGGCGCTCGAGACCTTCATCAAATGGCTCGGTGCCTTTACCGGCGACGCGGCGCTCTTCTTCGGCGCCCGCGGCGGCGTCTATCTCGGCGGTGGCATCGCGCCGAAGATGCTGGAGGAGATCACGGCCCCGGGCTTCCGCGAGGCCTTCGAGGCCAAAGGCCGCATGCAGTCCTTCCTGGCGCCGATCCCGGTCTATGTTATCCGCGCCGAATTCGCGACGCTGACCGGCGCTGCCGCGGCCATGCGCGCGAAGCTCGCGGGGCGATGACGCCGGCGCCCCCTTTGACCTAGTAGTTTGCCGCCTCCCGAACTAACCTGCCGGAAGTGCTAGGGTCGAGGAATGCCGATGGGGCAAGCGCTTCCAGGAGTTCTCGCGCGGAGCGCGGCGCGGCAGGTCTATCGCCTGTTGCGGCTCTCGGCGCCGTTGCTTCGCCCGTTCTACCAGCATATCGGCATCGAGCAGCGCGCCCGCATGGTGACCGCCCTGGTGCGGATCGGCTGGAACGGCGCCGCCGTGACCTCGCCGCTCGGCAAGGACTCAGAGATCGTGGCGCCCGAGCGCCTTACCGCAGGGGTCGCCTGCATCGGCCATCCGACTGCTGAGTCCGGCGTCGGCGAAGCCTTGCGCGGCACGGCGCGGGCGCTGCAAGCGGCGGACGTGCCGTTCACCCTGCTCGGCCTCGACAGCTACACCACGGCGCGGCTGGAGGATCGGAGCCTCGCGGCCCATGAGAGCCCGCGCCTCGGCGCCCGCGCCAATCTTCTCTGTGACGGGCTGATCGGCGCCGACATCGCCGTGCGCGCGCTCGGGGCCGCCGCTTTCGCCGGCCGCACCAACATCCTGCGGCCGTTCTGGGAACTCGCCAAGGTACCACCCCGCTTTGCCGACAGTCTCGATCGCTTCCAGGAGATCTGGGCGCCATCCGAGTTCGTCCGCAGCGCCTTCGCTGAGGCGACCGATGTGCCGGTGTTCCGCGTGCCGATGCCGGTCGAGGTCTCGCCGATCGCGCCGGTGAGCCGGTCGCAATACGGGCTGCCTGAGAAGGCGACGTTGTTCCTGTTCGCCTTCGATCCCTCGTCCTTCTTCGCCCGCAAGAATCCCGTCGCCGTAGTCGAGGCGTTTCACCAGGCCTTCGGCGATCGCGGCGACGGGAGCGTCGGCCTCGTCATCAAGACCCTCGACGCCGGCCCGCACGCCGGCATTCTCAAGACGCTGCGGAAAGCCATCGGCGGCGATCGCCGCATTCATCTGCTCGAGGGCACCGTCGCCCGCGCCGAGATGAACGGGCTCCTCGCCGCGGCCGACGTGTTCGTGTCGCTGCACCGCTCCGAGGGCTTCGGCTTCGGTCTTGCCGAGGCGATGCTGCTCGGCAAGCCCGCGGTCGCCACCGCTTATTCCGGCAACGCCGACTTCCTCGACGACGTGACCGGCTATCCCGTGCCCTACCGCCTCGTGCCGGTGAAGGCCGGCGACTATCCGGAGCACGACGGCCAGGTCTGGGCCGAGCCCGATGTCGCCGTCGCCGCCAGGCACATGGTCGCGATCGTCTCGGATCCCGATGCCGCGAGGCGCGTCGCCGCCGCGGGCCAAGGCTTCATCAAGACCCATCACAGCCTTGCCGCCGTCGGCAAGTTGATGCGAGATCGTCTCGCCGCGCTCGGCGTCATCGACGCGCCGGCGCTCCGTGCGCATTAACCCTAGTCGCAAGCAGGCGGATTGGAAGGCATGGCAAAGACGGCGCTCATCACGGGCGTGTCGGGACAAGACGGCGCCTATCTCGCCAAGGCGCTGCTGCAACGCGGCTACCGCGTCGTCGGCGCCTATCGCCGCACCTCCGGCATCAAGGTCGGCAGGCTCGAGGAGCTCGGTGTCGCCAAGGACGTCGAGCTGATCGACATGGAGCTGCTCGAGGAGAGCAATGTCCGCCGCGCGCTCCGGCTGCACAAGCCCGACGAGATCTATAATCTCGCGGCGCAGAGCTTTGTCGGCCTCTCCTTCGAGCAGCCGCTCTACACCGCCGACACCGATGCGCTTGGCGTCATGCGCCTGCTCGAGGCGATGCGCGAAATCTGCCCGGGTGCGCGCTTCTACCAGGCCTCGTCCTCCGAGATGTTCGGCAAGGCGCAACAGGTGCCGCAGAACGAGACGACGCCGTTCTACCCCCGGAGCCCTTATGGCGTGGCCAAGCTGTTCGGCCATTGGAGCGTCGTCAACTATCGCGAGGCCCACGGCTTCTTCGCCTGCTCCGGCATCCTCTTCAATCACGAGAGCCCCTTGCGCGGACGCGACTTCGTCACCCGCAAGGTGACGCTTGGTCTTGCCCGCGTGGCGCTCGGCGAGGCGGCGACGCTCGCCATCGGCAATCTCGAGGCCAAGCGGGACTGGGGCTTCGCCGGCGAATATGTCGAGGGCATGTGGATGATGCTGCAACAAGAGAAGCCAGGCGACTACGTGCTCGCCACCGGGCGCAGTGCAAGCGTGCGCGAGTTCATCGAAGGCGCGGCTGCGGGGCTCGGCTTCGAGCTCGAATGGGCCGGAAGCGGCCTCGACACCCGGGGGCTCGACAAGCGCACGGGGCGCACCATCATCGTCGCCGATCCGAAATACTACCGGCCGGCCGAGGTCGATCTCCTCGTCGGCGACGCGCGCAAGGCCAAGGCCATCCTCGGCTGGGAGCCGCGGACAAGCCTTGAGGATCTCATTCAGATGATGGTCAAGGCCGATTACGACCGCGTCAAAGCCGGCATCTTCCGCTGTTAAAGGTCTGTCATTTCCGCAAAAGCGGGAAGCCAGTGGGCCCCGCCTTGGCGCTCATCCCACCGCCCAGGTCTATTGGATTGCCCGGTCAAGCCGGGCAATGACAATAGGAGGCGGTGCCGTCGGCTAGATGAAATGAAACCTGATGCGGCTTCGGCCGCAGGCGTCGGCGATCCGGCGCTCGAGCCTGGCATAGAGGTCGGCGTCGAAATACCGATACTGGCGCGGATCGCGCAAACCCCCGGGGGCGCCGTTGCCGCCGACCGGCACCCGCGCCAGCGTCGCCGCCAAGGCCTCGCCGTCGATGGCGGCGTCGCCTTGAATGAAGCCGATCGCGGCGGTGAGCGTCCGTTCCTGGGCGTCGATCAGGTCCTCATAGGCGATGGCGAGCGTGTTGGAGCGCCGGGTCGCCACCCATTTCCGGTAGAAATTGATGAAGTAGGCGGTCTCCTTCTCGGCGAAGGTGGCAAACGCCTCCTTGCCCTCTTCGCCGATGCCACGCGCGATCGACAGGTCGTAGTTCGACTGGAGCCGCGGGATCGGCGAGCGAAACTGGATCAGGAATTTGCCGTTGAGGTCGGTCGCGTCGCGAAAGCCGAAATCGTGGCTCTTTTGCAGGAAGTAGCGGTTGCCGGCGTTGCTGTTGTGGGGCCTGGCGCAAGGAATCCGGTGGCAGCAATCCGGCCGGTAGAAGCCGCAATAATGCAGCTTCGGCCCGAAATAATGCGTCAGGCATTCGCTCAGGAAGCGGTGGCCGCTACGCGGCATCGACTTGGAGAAGACGTAGGTGATGTCCGGCGGCTGGAACAGCGAGCGGACCATCGCTTGCGCGCTGCGCAACGCGCTTTCGAGCGCCCAGGGATATTCGTAATACTCGACGGGCCGCCTGAGCAGCGCGTTCAGATTGATCATCGGAAGCGCTCCACGGGCGTCTCCGCGCCAAGATCGGACGGGCGAGGGTGCGGGACAGGTCCGCGCTATTTGAATTCGACCTTGAGCACCTTGTAGGACTTGCCGCCGCCTGGCGTCGAAACTTCGACGATAGTGTTCTTGCGCTTGCCGAGCAGGGCGCGGGCGATCGGCGAGGTGATCGAGATCTTGCCCTGCTTCACATTGGCCTCGAACTCGCCGACGATCCGGTACTTGACCTTGTCGTCGGTGTCCTCGTCTTGCAGGGTCACGGTGGCGCCGAACATCACCTGGTCGCCCTTGAGCCTCGACACGTCGATGATGTCGGCGCGCGAGAGCTTGTCCTCGAGGTCGGCCATGCGCGCCTCGGTGATGCCCTGCTGCTCCTTGGCGGCGTGATATTCGGCGTTCTCGGAGAGGTCACCATGGGTGCGGGCCTCGGCAATGGCTTTGATGATGCGCGGGCGCTCGACGGTTTTGAGATGCTTGATCTCGGCCTCAAGCGCAGCAAAGCCCTCCGCGGTCATCGGCACCTTGTCCATCATCAATCACAGCTCCTCTACCCCTGGACACTGTCCAAGAATTAGCCAGTCTAAGTCAAGAATTGGTTGAATTGCCTCGCTGAAGCGCCCGCGGGTTAGGCTGGTTTCGAGCCGCCCGCATAGCTCTGGAGGGACGCCACTTTCAGGTTTCCGGCCCGAAGCGCCTTGATGGCCTCGGTCACCGCGAGCGCGCCCGCCAAGGTTGTATAATAGGGGATGTGATAGAGCAAGGCCGAGCGCCTGATCGAGAACGAATTGGCCAAGGCCTTGGCGCCCTCGGTGGTGTTGAACACGATGTCGACCTCGCCATTGGTAATGGCGTCGACGATATGCGGGCGCCCTTCCAACACCTTGTTAACCTTTTCGCATTCGATGCCGTGGGCGTCGAGGTGACGCTTGGTGCCCCGGGTGGCGATGACGCGGAAGCCCATCTCGGCGAGAGCCCTGATCGGCGCCACTACCCGGTCCTTGTCGGCATCCTTAACCGAGACGAACACCGTGCCGCCGAGCGGCACCTTGGTGCCGCCGCCGAGCTGGCTCTTGGCGAAGGCGATGCCGTAGTCGCGATCGATGCCCATCACCTCGCCGGTGGAGCGCATCTCCGGTCCGAGCACGGTGTCGACGCCGGGGAAGCGGGCGAACGGGAACACCGCCTCCTTGACGGCGACATGGTCGAGCGTCTTCGGCTTGAGGCCGAAATCGGCGAGCGGCTTGCCGGCCATGATCTCCGCGGCGATGCCTGCGATCGGCAGGCCGATCACCTTGGCAACGAAGGGCACCGTCCGCGAGGCGCGCGGATTGACCTCGAGCACATAGATCTCGTCGTTCTGAATGGCGAATTGCACGTTCATCAGTCCGACGACATTGAGCGCGCGCGCAAGCTGTTTCGCTTGGCGCTCGAGCTCGGCGATGATCGCCGGCTTCAAGGAGTGGGGCGGCAGCGAGCAAGCGCTATCGCCGGAATGGACGCCCGCCTCCTCGATATGCTCCATCACCCCGCAGATGAATACGTCCTTGCCGTCGGCAAGCGCATCGACATCGATCTCGATGGCGTCGCGAAGATAGGTGTCGAGCAGCACCGGGCTTTTTCCCGAGACCACCACGGCCTCCGAGATGTAGCGGTCGAGCTGGCCGTCGTCGTGGACGATCTCCATGGCCCTGCCGCCGAGCACGTAAGACGGCCGGATCACGAGCGGGAAGCCGAGCGCGCTCGCGATGGCGCGGGCCTCGCTCGGCGACCGGGCGATGCCGCTCTTCGGCTGGCGCAAGCCAAGCCGGTCGATCAGCGCCTTGAAGCGGTCGCGGTCTTCAGCAAGATCGATGGCGTCGGGAGAGGTGCCGAGGATCGGCACCTTCGCGCCTTCGAGCGCGGCGGCGAGTTTGAGTGGCGTCTGGCCGCCGAACTGGACGATGACGCCCTTGACGCGGCCGTTCACCTCTTCCTTGCGCACGATCTCGAGCACGTCCTCTTCCGTCAGCGGCTCGAAATAGAGCCGGTCGGAGGTGTCGTAGTCGGTCGAGACCGTCTCCGGATTGCAATTGATCATGATGGTCTCGAAGCCCGCCGCGGACAGCGAGAACGCCGCGTGGCAGCAGCAATAGTCGAACTCGATGCCTTGGCCGATGCGGTTCGGGCCGCCGCCGAGGATGATGATCTTGTCGGCGGCAGACGGCCGCGCCTCGCATTGCGGCGTGCCGGCGAACGGCGCCTCATAGGTCGAATACATATAAGCCGTGGGCGAGGCGAACTCGGCGGCGCAGGTGTCAATGCGCTTGTAGACCGGGTGCACGTCCAGCGCGCGGCGCTTTGCTGCGACCTCGCTCACGTCGAGTCCCGACAAGGTCGCGAGCCGCTCGTCGGAGAAGCCAAAAGCCTTCAGCATCCTGAGCTGTGCCGCGCTCTCCGGCAGGCCGTGGTCGCGCACGCGGCGTTCCATGTCGACGATGTCCACGATCTGGCGGATGAACCACGGATCGATCTTGCAGGCTTCGTAGATCTGCTCCTCGTCGAAGCCGAGTCGGAGCGCCTGCGCCACCTTGAGCAGGCGGTCGGGCGAGGGGGTGCCGAGCGCGGCGCGGATGACGTTCTTGTCGTCGCCCTGGCCGAGGCCGCCGAAAGTGACGTCGTCGAGGCCGGTGAGCCCCGTCTCCATCGAGCGCAGCGCCTTTTGCAGCGACTCCGCGAACGTGCGGCCGATGGCCATGGCCTCGCCGACCGATTTCATCGAGGTGGTCAGCACCGGCTTCGATCCCGGGAACTTCTCGAAGGCGAAGCGCGGGATCTTGGTCACCACATAGTCGATGGTCGGCTCGAAGCTTGCTGGCGTGGCGCCTCCGGTGATGTCGTTGGCGAGCTCATCCAGCGTGTAGCCGATCGCGAGCTTGGCCGCGACCTTGGCGATGGGAAAGCCGGTCGCCTTGGAGGCGAGCGCGGAGGAGCGCGACACCCGCGGATTCATCTCGATGATCACGAGCCGCCCGTCGGCGGGGTTCACCGCGAACTGCACATTGGAACCGCCGGTCTCGACCCCGATCTCGCGCAACACCGCGATCGAGGCGTTGCGCATGATTTGATATTCCTTGTCGGTGAGGGTCAGGGCCGGGGCCACGGTGATCGAGTCGCCGGTGTGCACGCCCATCGGATCGATGTTCTCGATGGAGCAGATGATGATGCAGTTGTCGTCCTTGTCGCGGACGACCTCCATCTCGTACTCCTTCCAGCCGAGTACCGATTCCTCGATCAGCACTTCGCAGGTTGGCGAGGCGTCGAGCCCGCGCTCGACGATCTCCAGGAACTCCTCCCGGTTATAAGCAACGCCGCCACCGGTGCCGCCGAGGGTGAAGGACGGGCGGATGATCGCCGGCAGGCCGATATCCGACATCGCCTCGAGCGCCTCGATCAGCCCTCTCTCCACATAGCGCCGGCGCCGCGCACCGTCGCCTTGCGCCCATTCCACCTCGAAATCGGCGAGTGCTCGCGCCCGCCCGTCTTGATCTGCGATGGCCTCGATGCGTGCGATCTCGGATCTGTGTTTGTCGCGGTCGGCGCGTTTCAGCACCGCGGCATCGGCAAGCCGTGACCGTGGCGTCTCGAGCCCGATCTTCTGCATCGCCTCGCGGAACAGCTCGCGGTCCTCGGCCTTGTCGATGACCTCGGCGCGGGCGCCGATCATCTCAACGCCGTACTGATCGAGCACGCCCGCGCGGTCGAGGCTGAGCGCGGTGTTGAGCGCGGTCTGGCCGCCCATGGTTGGCAGAAGCGCATCCGGGCGCTCCTGCTCGATGATCTTGGTGACGAAGTCGGGCGTGATCGGCTCGACATAGGTGGCGTCGGCGACGTCGGGGTCGGTCATGATCGTGGCCGGGTTCGAGTTCACCAGCACGATGCGATAGCCCTCTTCTTTCAGGGTCTTGCAGGCTTGAGTGCCGGAATAGTCGAACTCGCAGGCCTGACCGATGACGATCGGGCCCGCGCCGATGACCAGGATCGACTTTATGTCTTCGCGCTTGGGCATCAGCCTTTGCGTTTCTGCGCCGCCATCAGCTCGACGAAGCGCGTGAAGAGATAGTGGCTGTCCTGGGGGCCGGGCGAGGCCTCGGGATGGTATTGCACCGAGAACACCGGCTTGTCCTTCAGCTTCAGGCCGCAATTGGAACCGTCGAACAGCGACACATGAGTCTCTTCGACGGTGTCCGGCAGGCTCTCCCGCGTCACGGCGAAGCCGTGGTTCATTGAGGTGATCTCGACCTTGCCGGTGGTGAAGTCCTTCACCGGATGATTGGCGCCATGATGCCCCTGATGCATCTTCGCCGTCTTGGCGCCGAGGGCCAAGCCCAGCATCTGATGCCCGAGGCAGATACCGAACAGCGGCACGCCAGACTGAACGAGCTTCTTGATCTCGGGCACCGCATAGTCGCCGGTTGCCGCGGGATCGCCGGGGCCGTTGGAGATGAAGACGCCGTCGGGCTTCCGCGCGAGCACCTCTTCAGCGGTTGCGGTGGCCGGCAGCACCGTGAGGCGGCAGCCGGCGGTGGCGAGCTCGCGCAGGATGTTGCGCTTCAGCCCGAAATCGATGGCGACCACATGGAAGCGCGGGGTCTCCTGCCGTCCATAGCCTTCGCCCCAATGCCATTCGGTCTCGTCCCAGCTATAGCTCTGGCCGCAGGTGACGTCCTTGGCGAGATCGAGCCCGACCATGCCGGGGAAGGCCGCCGCGTCGCGCTTCAGCGCCGAAAGATCGAAGCTGCCGATTGGATTGTGGGCGATCACCGCGTTCGGCATGCCCTTCTCGCGGATCAGCGCCGTCAGCGCCCGGGTATCGACGCCGGTGATGGCGATGATGCCGCGGGCTTTCAGCCAATCGTCGAAGTCTTGGCCGGCGCGATAGTTCGATGGTTGGGTGATGTCGGCGCGGAGCACGCAGCCGCGCACACCCGAAGAGGCGGCCAGGCTCGCCGTCTCGATGTCGTCGTTGTTGGCGCCGACATTGCCGATATGAGGAAAGGTGAAGGTGATGATCTGCCCGGCATAGGACGGATCGGTCAGGATCTCCTGATAGCCGGTCATCGCCGTATTGAAGCAGACCTCGCCGACGGCAATGCCGACGGCGCCCGCGCCCTTGCCTTCGATCACCGTGCCGTCCGCGAGCACGAGCAGCGCCGTCGGCCTCTCTTCGCCCCACGCCGCGGTTGGCCGCGCGCACGGGTCGAGGGCCTCTGCGGCCGGACCTTGGGGGGGATCGATCATCGGCTTTCGTTGTTGCCGCCGGACGAGCCGGGCGTGGGTCAAAGTCGGCTGCAAGTCGCGCGCGCGTCAAGACGAGGCGCGGGCAGGCGTCCAACGAGCTCATGTCTTATGGCACGGCTCGATCCTGGTCAAGGCGGGTTGTGAAATATTTTACTGTGAAAACAACGGCTTATGCGGCCGAAATCCCTTGCTTGGGCAACGCCTCTCGATTACGTTGAGAGCTTATTCCTCGATTCCGATTTCTCCCCGAGCCATGCGCGATCGTATCACCGCCGCCTTGAAACAGGCGACCAAGGCGCAAGATAAGCGCCGTATCTCCACGCTGCGCCTCGTTTCCGCCGCCATCAAGGATCGCGATATCGCGGCCCGCGGCGCCGGCAAAGAGAAAGCAACGGACGCCGAGCTGCTCGAGCTCCTCGCCAAGATGATCAAGCAGCGCGAGGAGTCGGAGAAGATTTATAGAGACGCCGGCCGCCCCGAGCTTGCGCAGCAGGAAGCGGAAGAGATCGTCATCATCCGCGAGTTTCTGCCGAAGCAGCTCTCCGACGCCGAGACCGAGGCAGCGATCGCCGACGCCATTACCGAAGCCGGCGCCACGAGCATCAAGGACATGGGCAAGGTGATGGCGGCGCTCAAGGCGCGCTATGCCGGCCAGCTCGACTTCGGCAAGGCAGGGGGCCTGGTGAAGGCCAAGCTCGGCTAATTCCGGCGCATTTGTCCTTGCCGGCTTGACTGGGCAATCCCCGAAATAGACGGCGTTAATAATGGCGCCCGGCCACTGCATTCCCACTGTCGCAAAAGCGACACGTGATGCATCGCGCGTCATGCTCAAATAATTTGCACCATGCCGCGACGCTGCGCGCGAGTGCTCGCAAATAACGCTGATCTGAAAATCAAATCGTGCGTTCGGGAAAATCCTGCGGTCGCTGGACGCGCGGCCTTTTGTCTTCGCACTTGCAACATAGAATCGACACTGCAGTGCAATATGAATTGCGCAATGCAGCACGAACTGATTCGTGCTCATCTAAAAGGAGGCCTAAAATGTTCGCTCGTTTCCAAGCGAAATTCATTGCCGGCGTGGGGGCCCTTACCGCACTCACTCTTCTCGCGCTTCCCGTACGAGCCGAGGAACTCGCGTCCAATTTCGGTCCTGTCGGACCGAGCGAGCCGATCCTCGCGACCCTCGGCGGTCAGCACGTCATCGCCTTCTTCGTTCCCGAGCGCGGCTCGTGCGCGGTGAACGCCATCATCTGGAAGGATGCGAGAACCGATGCGCCTTATGCGTCGTCTCGGGTGAAGGTGAGCCTCCGCCCCGGTCAGATGGTTCAGTTCGACGAGGTCAAGAAGTCGATGAACCTGCTTTGCGGCGCGGAAGCGTCCACGCTTTCCGTGGTGGCGCCGCCTGAGCTGATCTTGACCGGCGCCATCAAGAACTAAGGGCGGGACGGCGTAGCCCATGGTGCCAGTGCTGGACTGAAGAGGCCGGGTGGAGCATCTGCTCCACCCGGCTTTACTATTTCGCGGGGCGTGAATGGCTGGACGTGAGCGCAATCGTTCCATATTTGTTCACAATCGGTGAATAATGGTGATGACGGCGAATCGAGAGGCGCATCGCCGCGATCATGAGCCCACTGTCCCACCATGAAGTTTTCCAATTCGTTCCTCGATGAGATCAGGAACCGCCTGTCGGTGTCGCAGGTGGTGTCGCGCCGCGTTCAGCTGAAGCGGGCAGGACGGGAATGGAAGGGATTGTCGCCCTTCAATCAGGAGAAGACGGCGTCCTTTACCGTCAACGACCAGAAGGGCTTCTATCACTGCTTCTCCAGCGGCAAGCACGGCGACATCTTCAGCTTCCTCATGGACACCGAGGGCTTGAGCTTCCCGGAAGCCGTGGAGAAGCTCGCGGGCGAAGCTGGCGTCCCGCTGCCGAAGGTCGACCCACAATTCGAGCGCGCGGCGAGAGAGCGTCTTGGCCTGATGGAGGCGCTCGACGCCGCGACGCTTTACTTCGAAGAGAGACTTAGGGCGAGAGAAGGACGCGAGGCGCTTGGCTACGCCGTGCATCGCGGGCTGCTGCCGGAGACGATCAAGGCGTTCCGCATCGGCTTCGCCCCAAATGCGAAGGACGCGCTGAAAGCTGCACTGATCAAAAAGGGATTTACCGAGGCCCAGCTCCTCGACGCCGGGCTCGTGATCAAGCCCGACGACGGCCGCGCGCCGTACGACCGCTTCCGCAATCGCCTCGTGATCCCGATCCTCAATCCGCGAAGCCGCGTCGTCGGCTTCGGCGCCCGTGCCCTTGATCCGGCGGCCGAGCCGAAATATCTCAACTCGCCGGAGACGCGGCTCTTCGACAAGGGCGCGATGGTGTTCAACTTCGCCCGCGCCCGCGGCCCCGCCTTCGACAAGGGCGAGCTGATCGTGGTCGAGGGCTATATGGATGTGCTCGCGCTGCATCAGGCCGGTTTCCAGAATGTCGTCGCCACCCTCGGCACCGCCTTCACCGAGCGGCAGATGGATCAGCTCTGGCTGCTCGCGCCTGAGCCGATCATCTGCTTCGACGGCGATCGCGCCGGCGAGGCGGCGGCGGCACGCGCCATCGACCGCATGCTGCCGAACTTGCGCGAGGGCCATTCCTTCCGCTTCGCCTTCCTGCCGCAAGGCTCAGACCCCGACGACCTCGTGCACAACGAAGGCGCCGCGGCCTTCGCCCATCTGCTCGCCGAGGCGCGGCCCTTGATCGACGTGTTGTGGCGGCGGGAATGCGCGAGCCATAGCCTCGACACGCCTGAGCGCCGCGCCGCGCTCGAAGAAAGTTTCGAGCGGCTGCTCGGCACCATCGTCAACGCGCGCGTGCGTGAGCATTACCGCAAGGAGGTCAAGTCGCGGCTGTGGGCGCTGTGGCGCGATCTCGGCAAGCGCGCCGCGGTCCCCGCCAAGACCCAAGGCTCTGCGCCGCAAGGTGGACGCGTTCCGCGGCCGCTCCCGTCCGCCCATGGCTTTGCCATCACCATCATTCTTGCCCTCGCCCATCATCCTTGGCTGCTCGACCGTTTCGCCGAGGAAGTGGCGGCGGTCGACATCAAGCAGCCGCAGCTTGCTTCGCTTCTCTTCGCGCTCACCGACGCCGTGTTCCACCATCCCGGCATCAGCCGCGAGGCGCTTGCCGATTTGCTGCGGGAGAGCGCCGAGGGCCGGCTGTTCGACACCCTCGATCGCTCGAGCGCGTTCAAGCGCATCGCCTTTCTCCAGCCCGAGACGCCCCCGGCCGAGGTCTCCTCGCACTTCGCCGAGCTCTTGTTCCGCTGGACCACCTTGAAAAGCCTCGACAAGGAAGTTCAGGACGCGGCCCTCGACCTCGCCGACCTCAGCGACGCCGAATATGATCACTTCGCGTTGCTGCAGCAGCAGGTCGCCAATGCCGGACTGCGTCACGGCGCCGACGATGCCGGCGATCGCGACAGCGCCAAGCGCTTCCATGACACTATCGCCCGCCTCAAGGCCGAGAATATCGCGGGCCAGCGCGGCAAGCGCACCGACCGCCGTCTCGACCGCCGCTGACGCCGCGATCCGGCACCCTAATTGCATAGGGAACAGGCAGTGCCTCATGCGCGTCGGCATGGCCAAGAATTGTGCTTCTTGAGGGCCTCGCGGCCTTGACACAGGGCGTCCATCTAGCCAATTCCATGGGCAGGATTTGACCGGCTGGGAGCGCCGCGAGGGGCCGCACATGGCGTCGGGGGCTTCCACAGGCGTTGCGTCACGAAGCCGTCGCTTGGTCGTCAGACGTTCGCGTGGCCGTTGGGCCAAGAGCATGCAGCGGGTACGAAGCCCCGCGCGGAGATGACATTCAGTCCGGAACGTTTGCGTTCCATCCTTCTGCTCTTCGGAGCGGGTTTGGTTGGGGAGAAACGAAATCGGCGAAGGCGCGACGCGAGATCCACCTCACGCTCACATGCCTTCGGACCGATGGTCATGTTTAATCGTCGATTAACGGTGCTTGCCGCTAATCGAGCGAAGGTATTCGCGATCGCGCGCGGGCGGACGTCCGCCGGCCGGATCTGACGAGACACGCTTCGGAGAGAAAATGGGAATGGCGACCAAGACCGCTGAAGCAGAAGATCAAGAACAGCCGCAAGCCGAGACCACCGACGGCCCTGTGCTCGACATGTCGGACGCCGCGGTCAAGAAGCTGATCAAGACGGCGAAGGCCCGCGGCTTTGTCACCTATGACGAATTGAACGAGGTGCTGCCGTCGGAGGAAGTCTCCTCCGAGCAGATCGAGGACACCATGTCGATGCTCTCAGACATGGGCATCAACGTCATCGACACCGACGAGGCCGAGGAGACCGAGGAGGCGAACCCGGACGCGCCGCGCGCGGTCGCGACCGTCACCCCGATCGTCAAGGCCGAGACGAGGCCCGAGCCCACCGAGCGCACCGACGATCCGGTCCGCATGTATTTGCGCGAGATGGGCTCGGTCGAGCTCCTCTCCCGCGAAGGCGAAATCGCCATCGCCAAACGCATCGAGGCCGGCCGCGAGGCCATGATCGCCGGCCTCTGCGAAAGCCCGCTCACCTTCCAGGCCATCATCATCTGGCGCGACGAGCTCAACGAAGGCAAGATTCTCCTCCGCGACATCATCGATCTCGAAGCCACCTATCAGGGCCCCGACGCGAAGCCCACCCCCTCCCAACCGCTCCCCGAAGGCATGAATGGCGCCGAGCCGCATGCCGAAGGCGATGGCGCCGCCGCGAGCCCGGCAAAGCGCGGCGACGACGACGAGGAGCAGCCCCCGCAGCCGGAAGAATTCGACGACGACGACGACGATCTCGAGAACTCGCTGTCGCTGGCCGCCATGGAGGCCGAGCTCAAGCCCCAGGTGCTCGAGACCTTCGACCTCGTCGCCACCAACTACAAGAAGCTGCGCAAGCTCCAGGACCAGCTCGTCGAGCGCGCGCTTCGGAACGACGTGCTCTCGTCCGGCCAGGAGAAGCGCTACAAGGCGCTCAAGGACGAGATCGTCGCCGAGATCAAATCGCTCTCCCTCAACGCCAACCGCATCGAGAGCCTGGTCGAGACCCTCTACGACATCAACCGCAAGCTCCTCGGCTATGAAGGCCGGATGCTCCGCCTCGCCGAGAGCTACGGCGTCAAGCGCGACGACTTCATCGGCGAATATCAGTCGAACGAGCTCGACCCCAATTGGCTCCGCCGCGTCGGCCGCCTGAAGAAGCGGGGCTGGGCCGACTTCGTCCATGACGAGCGCGGGCTGATCAAGGAGGTCCGCCAGGAGATCCAGAACCTCGCCGCCGAGACCGGCCTGCAGATCTCGGAGTTCCGCCGCATCGTCCACATCGTGCAGAAGGGCGAGCGCGAGGCGCGCCAGGCCAAGAAGGAGATGGTCGAAGCCAATCTTCGCCTCGTCATCTCCATCGCCAAGAAATACACCAACCGCGGCCTGCAATTCCTCGACCTGATCCAGGAAGGCAATATCGGGCTGATGAAGGCGGTCGACAAATTCGAGTACCGCCGCGGCTACAAATTCTCGACCTACGCCACCTGGTGGATCAGGCAGGCGATCACCCGCTCCATCGCCGACCAGGCGCGCACCATCCGCATCCCCGTGCACATGATCGAGACCATCAACAAGATCGTGCGCACCTCGCGCCAGATGCTGCATGAGATCGGCCGCGAGCCGACGCCGGAAGAGCTCGCCGAGAAATTGGCGATGCCGCTGGAGAAGGTGCGGAAGGTGCTCAAGATCGCCAAGGAGCCGATCAGCCTCGAGACCCCGATCGGCGACGAGGAAGATTGCTATCTCGGCGATTTCATCGAGGACAAGAACGCGGTGCTGCCGATCGACGCCGCGATCCAGTCCAACTTGCGCGAGACCACGACGCGGGTGCTCGCCTCGCTGACGCCGCGCGAGGAGCGCGTCTTGCGCATGCGCTTCGGCATCGGCATGAACACCGACCACACCCTGGAAGAGGTCGGCCAGCAATTCAGTGTGACCCGCGAGCGCATCCGCCAGATCGAGGCCAAGGCGCTCCGCAAGCTCAAGCACCCGTCGCGCTCCCGCAAGCTGAGAAGCTTCCTGGATAATTAGACTTCGGCGCGGGTGAGGGGGCCCACCCTTCTCGGATAATTAACCACTCCGGCGGAACATCCGCCCCCTGAAGGGGATTACCTTCGGGAAGGGCACCAAAGGAGAGAAGACCATGCGTTTCTTCGTTCTGGCTGGACTGTTGACTGCAGCACTTGCCGTTCCGGTCCAGGCCGATGCCGGCCCGGTCACGGCCGTCGCCGCGGGCACCACGACCGCCGTCGTCGTCACCGGCAGGACGGTGGTGAAAGGGACCGCCGCCGTCGGCAGGACCGCGGTGAAGGGCACCGGAGCCGTGGTCAGGACCACCGGCCGCGGCCTCGTCTGCGTCGCGACCCTGTTCCACCGCTGCTAGGCTGGCCTCGACGCTCTCCTTCAGTGGACAATTAGGAGCGCTATCTCCACCAGCGCTCGTAATTCCATTCCAAGGGTTTGCCCACGCAGCCAGTTTGGCCGAGGGACTTTACCCATGCGACAAACCTCGCGATCTCCCTTTCCGTGAAGGACGACTTGTAGCTCCGAGCTTTGTGAACGAAGTTGTTCAGTCGGGCTGGAATGACAGGGCCCTCGCCACCCCAATAGGTGAAGTCCCCGCCAAGCAAGACACGATCAGTTGTTCCCGTATCGCGCCGTATGTTTAGTTCGTTGGCAACCGCATCTAGCTGACTGTGGCGCGAGTCGGCTTGGATCCAAGGTCCTCCAGGCCGCCTCCGATGGTAAATGTTGTCGCCAAATCGCTGCTTCAGGCTTCCATTCATCACCGGAATTTTTGATCGGAATCGTGGGTCACGCCAATACTCGTCGAACGTAGAGCGCTCGGTGACCTTCATCAAATGAGCCTTCCAGATCGTTGCGTTTCGCACATTTAGCAATATCAGAACCTGGGAAGGGGTACGCCGATATCTTGGGCACCCCCCATCGCTGCATGATCTTGCAACTGGAGCCTTTGAGAGGGCTTTAGAGCAAGTGAAACGCCAAAATGGAGGACTCTTATACCGGCGCCTTCATTCTTTGCGCGAACAAAGCCTTTGGCCATCAGGAGAAACATCGCAATCACGCGGCGTTGTTTAGGCTTATGTTCCTTGAAAAAGGTCTGGCGGACACGGTCAGATCGGCCAACAGCCTAGAACAAGTCGTTCACGCCTTGGAGGAGTTTCCGTTAATGGGGCCGTTCATGGCCTATCAGACTGCGATCGATCTCAACTACTCCGAGCTGATCAATTTCAATGAGAACGACTACACGCAAGCAGGACCGGGCGCTCTACGCGGCCTAAAGAAGGCCTTCGTGGATTTGGGAGACTTTTCACCGGCAGATGCAATCCTTTGGATGGTTGAACGGCAACAGGATGAATTCGCCCGCTTGAACCTGCCGTTCTCCGGGCTGTTTGGGAGGCCGCTTCACGCCATCGATTGCCAAGGTCTTTTCTGCGAACTTGATAAATACTGTCGAGAAGCAGCGCCGCACCTAGTAAGCGGGCGGTCTCGTATCAAGGCGCGCTTTGCGCCATCACGGGAACTTCTCTCGCTTTATTTTCCACCTAAGTGGCGTCTAGAGATTGATCCAGAGATATCACCGAAGGCCGTTGAGCCGTCACTGGATCCGCAAACCCAATATGAGTTCTTCCCGCAGCTTTTCGGCTTTGCCCATTAACGCCCCAAAAACTTATCCCCGCGCCCAAAATCCCCCCGTACACTCCGCATCACCTCGTCCATTCGAAGGGCGCTTCGCGAGGCGTCGTGAATGCGGGACGGGGTGCGGCGCCCCGCGGGTCTTGCTTCGCATGCAGGCACTCGGGCGGCGGCGGGGCTCCCCCCGTGCCCATTACGAGGCCCTGCCAGGAGCTGGCTGACGACCGTCTGGCCTGGGACGTTTCCTCCCAACGCGGCCCCGCTCAACGTCACTCTGACTTCGGTCCGGTCCGGGGAAGCGGGGCACTGACGGCGAAAGCGGGGCCCGCCGCTCGCCTAGTCGCCGCGAAATGAGCATGCGCTAACGCTTCTGCTTCAAGCGCAAGCGCATGTGGCGCGCCGAGAGGCGCCCGCCGTGTCCGGCAACGGATACGGAAGCCATAGGATTGCACTTTTCGGCGCGCCACTCCCTTCGGGCGGAAGCCCGATGGGGAAAAGGACCAGCACAACCCGGGTGCGGCAGCATCGCGGCGAGGATCCCGCGCGCCTCTCATCCCGCTGCGCGCAAGGCCGAAGAGCTCAGAGCAAGTTCTTGGTGATGATGTCCTTGGAGCCCTTCGGCAGCGTGATCAGGAGCCCGTCCTTCGCCAGCATGATGTCGCCGCCTGGCCCCCGCGCCTCTTGCGCCCCGTGGAGGAAGATGCGCCGCATCAGCGCATTGCGGAGCGGCGGCACGAGATGGGTGTAGACGAGCAGCGGCACCTCGGCCTCCTCGGCGATGTCCGCAGCCTCGATCGGGGTGGTGTGATAGCTCATGACCTGCCGCGCCATGGTGCCGGCGCGCTCGTTGCCGTTCTTGTCGAGCGCGCGCGCCAGCATCTCGACGAGATTGTTCGAGAGCGCCTCGTGCACCAGCACGTCGGCGCCCTTGGAGAAGCGCACCATGTTGCGCACCTTGGTGGTGTCGCCGCTGATCACCGCGGCGCGGCCGCCATAGTCGATGCGGTAGCCGTAAGCCGGCTCGACCGGATCGTGATTGACGAGGAAGGCCTCGATCTTGAGCCCGTCCTTGTCATAGACGGTGACGGCCTCTTCCGGCCCGGGCTTCGGGATGTCGTGGCCGATCATGCGCGCGCCTTCGGTCGGCGTGAGCTCGTGGCCTTGGGCGATGCGGAACTCGGCGTCGGCGTTGTAGGCTTGGGCGAAGCCCTTGACCACATCCTCGGTGCCGGAGGTGCCGAAGGTATCGCCCTCGGCGTCGGTGGTGCGCTCCTTGGCGTCAGGCGCCGGTGGGCCATAGACCTCGAGCGGCACTTGCCGGCCGCCGAGCCAGCTTTGCGTCGCGACTTCGCCGAGATCGCCGATATGGTCGGAATGGAGGTGGGTGAGGAGCACGGTGTCGATCTTGGCCGCCGGCACGTTGAGCGCGGCGAGCTTGGCCCAGGAGCCTGGCCCGGTATCGATGATCACCACATGGCCGCCGGCGATCACCGCGGCGCAGGCGTTCGCCCGGGTGACGTCCGGCATCGGCGAGCCGGTGCCGCAGATGAGAATGTGGAGCGCGTCGTCCTGCATGAAGGACGGATTGGCGTTGCGCGCGATCTGCCGCGTCATGCCGCCCTGGATGATGCGGTCCTGCATCCCCGGCATGAACCAGATCAGCAGAAAGCCCGCGATGAACAGCGCCGCGATAGCGCTGAAGACGACGGCAAAGCGGCTCATGGCCATGTGTTCCAACTCCCCCCAGCGCTCGGGGGCTAGACTGGCATAATCGGACGGCTCAAGGCACCCCCGTTGCCGCCGCACCGCTTGCCCTAAAAACACGCGCGTTACGCTGCTAAGATCGCGCCATGGACGACATCGTCACCCCGGACGGCCCGGACGGCCCGGACATCCCGGCCTCGATCATCGCACTTGGCATCGCCGACGCGCCGCTCGCGAAACAGGTCGAGGCGGCGATGGGGCGCCTGATGGCGGCTGGCGTCCCGGTTCACCGCTTCAATGTCGGCTGCCGCATCCTGCATCCCCTGTTCGACGGGCTCAGCCTCACCTGGACGCGTGAGGACGGCGTCAAGGTCGACTACGCCGCCGGCGTCGACAAAGAAGGTTCCGATTATCGCTTAAGCCCGTTCTACGTCATGCTCACCGAGCACGACGACCGGCGCCGCTTCCGCCTCGACGACGAAACGGCGATCGCGCCGTTCCCGCTGCTCCGGCAGCTGAAAGAGCAGGGCTATACCGATTATCTCGCCCTGATCATCGGCTTCGGTGGCGCGCCGCTCCACCCGCACTCCTATGACGGCCTCGCCACCTCCTGGTCGACGCGCGCGCCCCAAGGCTTCTCCGACGCCGACATCGCCGCCATGCGCGCCGTGTTGATGCCGCTCGCGCTCGTGTTCCGGCTCGCCATCAAGGACCAGATCACCAAGGCCGCGCTCGACGCCTTCCATGGACCGCTCGTCGGCGCCCGCATCCTTTCCGGCACCATCAAGCGCGGCGACGGCGAGCGCCTCGCCGCGGCGCTCTGGTACAGTGACTTACGCAACTCGACGGGCCTCGCCGACCAGCTCCCGGTCGATGCCTTTCTCGATCTGCTCAACGCCTATTTCGATTGCGCCGCGGGCGCGGTGATGGCTGAAGGCGGCCAGGTGCTCGACATCATCGGCGACGCCATCCTCGCCTTCTTCCCCGCGGGCGAGTGCGCCGACGGCAAGGAGGCTTGCGCCGCCGCGCTCGAAGCGGCGGCGAGCGCCCGCGACCGGCTCGCGACGCTGAAGCTGGAGAAGAGCGAAAAGTCGGGCGCGATCGAGTTCGGCATCGGCGTCCATTTCGGCGACGTGGTGTTCGGCAATGCCGGCACCCGCGAGCGGCTCAAGTTCGGCGTGCTCGGCCGCGCCGTAAACGAGGTGGCGCGCACCCAAGACATGACCAAGCTGCTGAAGCACCCGGTGGTGGTGACCGACGAGGTCGCCCGGCGCTCGGGCCTAGCGCTGGCCGATCTCGGCCTGCACGAGCTCCGCGGCATCCCCACCGCACGCCGCCTCTGGGCGCTCGACGTGGGGTGACCTGAGGCGCCTCAACTTAAGCGAGAAACAGCCCATATTTCGCGCAAGAGCTTGCTATTTTGTCGGGCAGCGCCTAAGGTTAACCACTGGCACGCCGGACCCAGGCGCTGACGGTGAAGACTAGTGCGCCGGCTCTGTGCGCGCCACCTTTTCCGAACATCTCAGCACGCCGAGCACGATTGTCGCTCGAGGCCCGCGGCTTCCCAGCCTGCGACCCATTGCGAATGATGTAACCCCCACGAGGTATCCTTATGATCACCACCTCCACTCCCAAAACCGCCGCCGACGAAGCCCGCAAGACTTACCGGCAGACGACCGCCAAGCTGGGTCAGCTCGGTCTCGACACCGCCATTCCCGAGTCCGTGCGCAGCATGGCCGAGAACAGCGTGGACCAGACCCGCGAGGCCTACGACCGCTCCACGGACGCCTTCGACGCCTCCGTCGCAACGTTCGAGAGGTCGTTCGACGCTGCCGGCCAGGGCGCCGTCGCCTTCAACCGCAAGATCATCGACATCGCCCGGCGCAACATGAGTTCGAGCTTCGATCTGGCCAAGAGCCTGGCGGGCGCCAAGAACCTCATGGATATGGTGGAGCTGCAAGCCGCCTTTTGGCGCAAGCAGTTCGGCATCATGGCGGCTCAGGCCGAGGAAGTCCGCGCCCTTTCGACCAAGGTCGCGGCGGACACCGCCGAACCGATCAAGGCTCACGTCGCGAGCGGCGCCGATGGGTACGGCCGGTCGCACTAGTCAGGCACGGGTCGAAGCGCAACCGCCTCGACCGGTCGACGTTTGGCAGGAGGTTTCGTTCGATGACGCAACGGTCGACAGACAAGACGGTGACGTTTCGCCGGCCCTTCTGCCTGAAAGGCGTGGACCGGCTGCTGCCGCCGGCGGAGTACCGGGTGGTGACGGACGAGGAGCTCATCGAGGGCGTGTCCTTCCCGGTCTACCGTCGCGTTGCGACCGTGATCTTCGTGCCGGGGCCGTCCGGGCGCGGAATCGAGATGGTCACCATCGAGCCCTCTGACCTCCAGGCCGCGCAGGACGAGGATGCGCGCGCCGCTGGGACCGAGGGTGAAGTTTAGGAAAGTCTAGGGAGAGCCGCGGGACGCTTGACCGTCATTGGCCAGGACGATCCCGCGCAAAAAGAAAAGCCGCCGGAGAAGGCGGCTTCTTCATTTGGAGAAGCGGGCGCGCACCCAGGACATGACGAAGCCCCTGAAGCACCCGGTGGTGGTCACCGACGAGGTCGCCCGCCGCTCGGGCCTAGCGCTCGCCGATCTTGGGCTCCACGAGCTCCGCGGCATCCCCACCGCGCGCCGCCGCTGGGCGCTGGCCGTGGGGTAGGTCAGCTACCAGGGTGCGGGCGTCCCATAGCGGGTGCTGAGGTAGTTGGAAAACGCTTGGTCGGTTCTTTCTGCCAAGAAGTGAAAATGCTTTAGGCACTCCTCCAACAGTCCAAGCGTTAGGCGAGGAGTGCCATTGGCGCCCTGAATCCAATTCATGTTATTCGGAAGTGGGAATCCATGCGCTATAGAATGACGAATTTTCAGCCAATCATCCGTGCGAGTTCCGAAATGTCTGACCATTCCAGTTACGTCTTCTGACATGCCATGTCCAACTCGGCCAAGGATCGAATTCTAGTGAGTCTTTGAAGAGGCGCTGAACATTCTGCGAGTTGGGGGTATTGAATTCAGAGATGCTCTTACTGATTGTAGCTCTCCGTATGAGAAATGTAATCGTCGCCCAAGCTGGGGGTGCGACACCGCCGATTGGGGCGTTGACATGATTCTCAAGGTGTTGAAGCCCTTCTTGTAGAACCTTCTCAATGTAAGCTTGCCAAGCCGCCACGGCGAGGACTACCCCGGCTCGATGGATTGCATCTTGCTCGTATCGGCGCCCTGGTCCCTGTCGCAGTTGCCGATGGATTGCGATCAGTTGATCTACCGCCCGGAGAAGACCCTCAAATTGAGCAAACGAATTGGAAGGCATTGATATCCCCACACCGCGGACAGGTGTCAGAATGAGCCTGCTTAGAGAAATCCAAGCTTCCCTTATAGAAGCCCAGCCTATCGGGCCTGTCCTTCTCAAACTCCGCTTCCTCGCCTCTCGGCTCGGTAGCGTTCCATTGGAAGAGTGGGTCAAACATGAATCCGAGGGTTATCCGAGCGACGTCGCCCTGCCAGACTATCGCAAGGTAGGCGTTTCGTATGTGGGCACCTTCAGCGGACCCTTTGGCTCAGGAATACGCAATGCTCCCATCCCTCCATATTTGATCGAAAAGCACGCTGGCCGACACTGGACGAGCTATGAGATTCGCCAAAGTGTGTCGTCCGTCGACGATCTGATAGCCGCAGCAAAAGGCAAGGGAAGCCTCCATATCGATGCGGCCAATCTCATGCTGCTGTTGCAAGGCCATGTGTACCCCGACTACGCCTGCAACGGAGTGAGTGGAACAATATCAAAGGCGTCCCTCGTCGAGCTACAAAACGCCGTTCGCAGCAAGGTGTTGGAACTGACGATTCAGCTGGAAAAATCGATCCCCGCAGCGGCAGAAATCACCCTTGGACCGCTGGCATCATCGCCTGTAGTTGGAGACACTGAAAAGGTTACGCAGATCACCCAACAGATCGTCTATGGAAACGTCACAACCATATCAAGTAGTGGGGATAGCGCTACCTTTCATCTATCCTTCGAGCAGGGCGACAGCGATGCTATGGCCAAGAGCCTTGTTGATGCAGGGATCGCAAAAAAAGATGCCGACGAGATAGCCAAGATCGTTGCTTCGGAAAAGCCGGAAAGCCGAGACGAGCCTTTCGGCGCGAAGGCAAGAGCTTGGCTCGGCAGAAACCTTCAGAAGGCGGTAGACGGCACCTGGAAGGTTGGTGTGGCCGTTGCGACCAAGGTAATTACTGAGGCGGCTATGAGATATTACGGCCTTAAATAGCTCTTGCACGGTTTGGCCTGCTGCCTTTTCGTACCCTGTGCAGTTCTTGCATTCCGCGCTCCAACCCCCCTTATGCACCCGCCATGTTCACCAACTGGATGACCCTCGCGTTCGAGATGGCGCGGCTTCAGGCCGAGGCCAACACTGTGATCGGCTTGCGTATGCTGCGGCTGATGCAAGGCGGCAAGATCGCCGAGCGCGAGGCGCGGCGCATGGTTTCCGAGAAGGGCTTCGCCGTCGCCGAGGCCGCCATGACGCTCGCGACCGGCGGCTCAGCGAAGAAGGCCGTCCGCCGCGTGCGCGCCCGCGTCGGCAGCAACCGCCGCCGGCTCTCCCGCTAACGACCATCCCGCGTCACGCCAGGCGTGCGCCTTTCGCCTTTCACGATATGTGTCGGTGATATGACGCAGCTATTGCCGGCCTGATAACGAGACTATGATTTCCGTCCCCAACTGAAAATCGAGGAGCCACTCATGAGTATTTTCGGAAGCATCATGTCTGCCATCTTTGGCACGTCCGCCGCGGCGGAGCCGTCCACTGCGGCAGAGTCCGACGCCGGCGACGCCCTCTGCCTCGACGGCGCCGTCAAGCACGGCGTCTCAGCCTGGAACCGCCCCGGCGACAGTCGACGTCGCCGCCGTGCTCGACGGCCTCGCCAAGAAGAACAAGCAGAAGCTGAACTGGCGGACCTCGATCGTCGATTTGATGAAGTTGCTCGACCTCGACAGCAGCTCGCACGCGCGCAAGGAGCTCGCGGAGGAATTGCACTATACGGGCGACATGAAGGATTCCGCGAAGATGAATATCTGGCTGCACAAGCAGGTCATGACCAAGCTCGCCGCCAATGGCGGCAAGGTGCCGGACGACCTGAAGCATTAGCTGCGGGCGCCGACCCTCTCCTTAATGGGAGAGGGGACGCGCCGGGCGTCGCGCGAGCGTCACCGAGCCCGAGCAGCTTCGGGATCGGGTGGTGGCGAGCCTTAGAGGTTCGACTTAATCAAACGGCGCGAAGCGCTTATTTCTTTGGACCGCGTCCGGGCTTCCCGCGCTGTTGGTCCGATTGAAGCGGAGACGGCGCCGGCGCGAGCTTCTTCTTGTCCTGTTTCGGCTTCTTCTTTTCCTTGTTGCTGCGCATTTGACCCTTGGCCATGTCGTCCTCCTCTTGGCGTCGCGGCTAGCGCAGGCCGACGAGGTTCAGAACCACCATTGTCGCGTAGGCGAGCATCGCCGCCGACACAGCCAGCACGGCGATCCAGGCCGCGCTCGGCAGGCGCTTCGGTGTCTCGGTGTCGTGTGCGGAATGCATGGAGCTCCTGTTCCCACCTGATAGAGATGATGGCTGGTCGCGGGTCAAGCCGCCATGCGGAGCCCAGCCCCCGTTAGGCGTTCGACGCCCGGCTGGCGTCCTGACGTCACCCTGCGCCTATTCGCAGCTGAGGTCCAGCGCTCTAGCCGCGCGAGGGGCGGGGGGCGCGTAAGGGAAGCGGAACATTTCAGCTTCGCCATCAGTTCTCTAGGCAGCCCCGCAAACAGGCTGGCAGCCCTGCCGGTCCGAACAGCCGAAGGATCTCACGCGATGCCCACCACCACCGAAGCCTATCGCAAAGCTGCCAACTCCGAGACGGTGCGCCGCGCCAGCGAGGCCGTGCGCAATCTCGGCGATGAAGCGAGCGAATTCGCCTCCGATATCACCCGCGAGGCCGGCAAGCACTATGCTCGCGCCGAAGATGCAGCGCGCGACCTCTATGACGAGGCGCACCAGGTGAGCAAGGACTATCCCCATGTCGCGCTCGCGCTCGCCGCCGGCCTCGGCTTTCTCCTCGGCGTGCTCGCCGCCGGGCGCCATTGATTCAAGGCCGAGCGCCGCAGCGGTCTCCCCGCTCTCCCCTTGCGCTCAATCCTGATTCCGCGGACCTGGTGCCGCGCCGACCGGCGGCGGCGGATAGCGGCCTCCGGGATGGAGGAAGGTCATGGTGACGTAGGAGCCGACGAAGGAGCCGGCCGCGGCGAACACCACATAGGCCCAATGATTGGTGTAGCTGATGACCGCGAACGACGAGAGCAGATACCAGAGGCTGCTCCAGCTCGCCGCCGGCAGCCGCTTCCGCCGCACCACGGCGTTGGTGAACATGACGTAGACCGCGTCGGTGCAGGCCGTGGCGACGACGACGGCGGCGGCAATCAGGGGGTCGATGTGGAGTGGCAGCATGGGTCTCGTCCTTGGCGTGGCGGCGGCGCGTGGGGGTGCGCGATGGGATCATAGCCTCCCTGCGGGCTTTTCCGGTGCAACCCAGAAGGCCGCTCGGGTGTTGTTGCCGCAGGAGACCGCTGGAGAAAGGTGCGAGCGATGTTGAAATTGTTTGGGTGGCTGAGGCGCGAGGATGCCGGAGGCAAGAAGAACGGGGCTGGGCGGGCGATAAAGACGGTCGACGGCGGCAAGGACAACACCAAGTCGGCGCGGACGGGAGCGGCGGCGAAGACGGCCGAGCGGCGCTGGGACAAGGACGGCGAACGCGCCGACCAGGACTATTATCACGTGCCCGGCGCCGGCAATCCCGACCGCACCGACCCGCCGAAGCTTCATGGCGAGACCTTGGGCGAGCCCGAGAAGAAGACGCCCACTGCGAAGAAGCCGCGCAAGCGGCGGCCGGCGAAAGCGGCGCAGGGGCAGCGGGGCGGGGGCGGGGCTCCGGCCTGAGATCTGGCGCGCGGTTCTGCTGCGTTGCAGCAGGGTGGTGGCTACGGTATAGCGCCTGAAATTCGGGCCGCTCTTCGCGGCGCCCCTGTTCGAGGCGGCCACGACCATGCTGTTGACGATGTTGAAGGCGAAGCTGCACCGGGCCACGGTGACCGGCGCCGATATGGATTACGAGGGCTCGATCGGCATCGACCGCGATCTGCTCGACCTCTCCGGCATCCTGCCCCATGAGCAGGTCGACGTCTTGAACATCACCACCGGCGCGCGCTTCACCACCTATGCCATCGAGGTGCCGCGCGGCTCGCGGGAGATCGCCGTCAACGGCGCCGCGGCGCGGCTGGTCGCGAAGGGCGACAAGGTGATCATCATCGCCTATTGCCAAGTGCCGGCCGAGGAGTTCGCGGAACTACCGGCCATCGGTGGTGGTGCTTGGCGACGGCAACGAGGTCGCTCGCGCCGGTTGACTTAGAGGCCGAACGGATAGGTGTCGTCGGGGCCGTGGGCGTGGACCGGCCGCGCGGCGACGGCTTCGGTCTCCGCGAACCAGATCCAGGCATCGAATTGCCGTGACAGCTCCGCCTGGAAATAGTGCGATAAGAGCTCGGTCTCCGGGCGGTAGATGACACCGATGGCGCGCTCGAGCAGCGGCTCGGCGAGCTCGGCGCGGACCGCCTCCCTCTGCCCGGGGCCGGTCTCGAGCAGGAAAGCGGCGATGCCGGTATCGCGCGACCGCCCCTCGTAGGAATCGTCTCTCGCCGGGCGCACGCGCTTGATCTCCATGTCGCCGTCCCAGTCGGAAGCTGCGGCAACGGTGCCGCGATCGGTGCCGAAGCCGATCAGCGCCGCGTCGTCGCCGAAGCGCTCCCGCGCCAACTGGCCGATATTGTACTCGCCCCTGACCTGGCCCATCTCGGTGAAGGCGGCATTGCCGATATGGGAGTTGTGTGCCCACACCACGGCCTTGGCGTCGGGGCCGCGATGCCGCAGCAGGCGCTCGAGCGTATTGAACATGTGGTGGTCGCGGAGATTCCACGACGCGGCGTCGCCGTAATAGATGGCGCGGTAGTATTGCTCGGCGCCGGCGACGATGCGGGCATTCTGCTCGGCGTCGAAGAATGCCTCGCCGTCCTTGTACAGATAGTCGAGCCGCCTCTTGAGGAGATCGACCAGCGCCTCGGCAACCGGCTTCTCGCACACGGCATAGCCGCGGGAGAGCGCCATATGCCCGTAGCGCGCTGGCTCGGCGCGCCACGGCGAAAGGCAGCCATAACGCTGGCGCGCAACCATCGCCGCCTCGGGATCGACCTTGTCGAGATAGCCGAGCACGGCCTCGATCGAGGCGCCAAGGCTATAGATGTCGAGCCCATAGAAGCCGGCCTTGGCGTCAGGATCGGCGATGGTGGCGTTGATGTCCTTCAGCCGGTTCAGGAACTCGGCGACCTGGCCGTTCCGCCACATCCAGGTGGGAAAGCGGGTGAAGGCGGTCTTCGGCACCTTCGGCCGCGGCAGCCCGCGAACATAGGCGTCGTAGACCGCGGCATCTGGCCAGTCGGCCTCGGCCGCGACGATATTGAAGCCGTGGCGGTCGACCAGCATCTCGGTGATGCGGGCGCGCGCTTGATAGAACTCCGCGGTGCCATGGGTCGCCTCGCCGAGCAGGACTACCTTGCGGTCGGCGAAGCGCTCGACGAGGTCGCAGAGCTCGTGAAGATCGCCGAACGGCTCGGCGGCCTCGGCCATCAACCGGCTGACGCGATTGTGGATGGTGAGCGCGCGCTGCTCGGGGCGAAGCAGGCCAGCGGCAAAGCCGGACGGCTGCTCGTCGATGTGAGGTTTCCGGTCAGGTTCCTTGGCGTGCTCAGGGTCGGCCCAGCCTTGCTCGCCGATCAGCGGCACGAAGGCGACGGCGCCGAAATCCTCTTCCTCGAAACTGTCTTCGCCGGTGCGGGTGACCCGCAGCAGGGTCTGGTAGCCATGCTCGCCGACGGGGATCACGAGCCGGCCGCCAAGCGCGAGCTGCTGTTTCAGCGCCTCGGGCACCCGCGGACCACCGGCCGAGACGATGATCGCCTGGTACGGCGCTTCGTCGACCCACCCTTTAGTGCCGTCGGCGCAGATGATCTCGACATTGCCATAGCCGAGCCGCTTCAGCCGTTCCTGGGCGAGCTTGGCGAGTTCCTCATGGCGCTCGATAGCGAACACCCTGTTCGCCATGCGGCTCATCACCCCCGCGGCGTAGCCTGATCCGGCGCCGACCTCGAGTATGGTGTCGCCGGGCTTGATCTCGGCAAGCTCGAGCATGCGCGCCACGATGTAAGGCTGGGAGATGGTCTGCCCCGCCTCGATCGGGAGTGCGGAGTCCTCATAGGTGAATTCCTGCAAATGCTCGGGCACGAAGGCCTCGCGCGGCACCTGGCCCATCGCCGCGAGCAGCAGCGGATCGGAAATGCCACGGGCCTCGAGATGGCGCGCCACCATATGGGCACGATCGCGGGCAAACGCACTGTCGAGGATGTCTTCGCGATGCAGGGACATGGTGCCAGAACCTCGCACTTCCGGGCCCGGTTCCGCCTTGATTTAAATCAGCGAAACCGGGAGGTTCCGGGTGGCTCACTCCAGCTCGAAGCTGACATGGACCCGGACCTCGACCGTCGCCGTTCCGGCCTCGATCGGCACGGCTTTGGCCATCTCCATGGCCGGCGCCGGCGGGGCATAGCGCGCGACGACGACGCCCTGATCCTCGTTGATGGTGAGGATCTTGCCGAGCTTGACCCCTGCGGCCTCGGCGTAGAGCTTGGCGTTGGCGATGGCGTTCGCCATGGCAAGCTGCCGCGCCTTGTCCTTCAGCGCCTCGGGCTCATCGATCCCGAAGTCGATCGCCCCGACATCGTTGGCGCCGAGCGTCACCACCTTGTCGAGGATGTCTCCGAGCTTGCCAATGTCATGGACGGTGATGCGCACCGAATTGGTGACCTGATAGCCGATGATCTTGGGCGAGCGGTTTTCCTTGCGGTCCTCGAAGAGCGGCGACACCGAGAAGTTCGAGGTCTGGATGTCCTTGGGGTCGATGCCGTCGGATTTCAGCGCGGCCACCACCTGCGACATGGCCTCGGTGTTCTTGGCGAGCGCTTGCCTGGCGGTGTCGGCCTGGCTCGTGACCCCGGTCGAGATGTCGACCTTGTCCGGCGGCGTCTTGATGGCGCCGGTGGCGGACAGCGAGATGGTGCGTTTCGGCGTGTCGTCGGCGAGCGCGGGGCATGCGGCGGCAATCGCGGCAAGAAGGAGGGCGAGAGAAGCGGTCTTGGCGGTGAAGCGCATGGGCGTCCTTTCGACTGGCGGCCGGGCAGGGGAGAGAAGCGCTTTGAGTGCGAAAGGCGCGCATCGCCCCAGGCCGTTTCGCCCGCCAATAGAACTCTGCTAATGAGGCAGAATCGCGCTTTTTCGAGCGCCGGGCCCGTAGCTCAATTGGTTAGAGCCGGCGGCTCATAACCGTCTGGTTGGAGGTTCGAGCCCTCCCGGGCCCACCAAGCTCAATAGTAAGTGATTGAAGGAAAAACTTTTTCGGCCTTCGCCCGCACCTGAACTAAAGGGGGGGTTCACATGGGCGAAAGCATTGCAGACCGCGTCGCCGTCGCGGATATCCGTTTTACGCCTGCAACCTGACATTCTCGGCGGCGCTATGGTCGTCTGCTTTGTGCCAACAGCAGACAATAGGCAGGGCTCAAACCTGAACGGGTGACTTTCCCCCGCTACACGGCAGCCTTCACATAGGCGTCCATAGGCGGGCATACGCATACGAGATTTCGATCTCCATAGGTATTGTCGACGCGATTGACCGGCGGCCAGTATTTGTCGACGCGGAATGCGCCGGCGGGAAAGCAGGCTTCCTCGCGTAAATAGGGGCGGTTCCATTCTCCGACGAGATCCTCCACGGTGTGAGGCGCGTTCTTCAGTGCGTTGTTCTTCTTGTCGGCGCGTCCCTCTTCGATCGCGCGCGCCTCGTCGTAGATCGCAAGCATGGCGTCGCAGAAACGATCGAGTTCCGCCTTCGTTTCCGACTCGGTCGGCTCGATCATCAAGGTTCCCGGCACCGGCCAGCTCATCGTGGGGGGATGGAAGCCGCAATCGATCAGACGTTTGGCAATGTCGTCGACGGTTACCCCAGCGCGCTCATTGAGAGGGCGCGTGTCAATGATGCATTCGTGCGCGACGCGCCCATGCTTCCCCGTGTAGAGCACGTCGTATGCGGCGCTCAACCGTTTGGCGATGTAGTTGGCGCTGAGAATGGCGACGCGCGTCGCCTGGGTGAGGCCCGCGCCGCCCATCATCAGGCAGTAGCTCCAGGAGATTGGGAGGATCGACGTCGACCCATACGGCGCCGCTGAGACTGTCATCTCGTTGCCCCCGGTCTCGGGATGGCCGGGGAGAAACGGTGCAAGATGCGCCTTGACACCGATCGGCCCCATGCCGGGTCCGCCGCCGCCATGCGGGATGCAGAAGGTCTTATGGAGATTGAGGTGGCTCACGTCGGCGCCCATATCCCCGGGTCTGGCAAGGCCGACAAGCGCATTCATGTTGGCGCCGTCGAGGTAAACCTGGCCGCCATTTTTGTGCGTGATCTCGCAGACTTCGCGAACCGTCTCCTCGAAAACGCCATGGGTTGAGGGATAGGTGATCATCGCGGCCGCGAAATTTTCGGCGTTCGCCGCCGCCTTGGCACGGAAGTCGTCAACGTCGATGTTGCCCTTCGCGTCAGTCACCACGACGACCACCTTCAGCCCGCACATTGTCGCCGACGCCGGGTTGGTGCCGTGCGCCGAGGCCGGGATAAGGCAAACGTTACGATGCGCCTCTCCCCGGCTCGTGTGGTAGGCACGGATGGTCAAGAGGCCGGCATACTCTCCTTGCGCGCCTGAGTTGGGCTGCATGGAGATCGCGTCGTAGCCAGTGATCTGGCACAGCTTCTCTGACAGGTCATTGATCAACTCGGCATAACCGATAGCCTGATCGGGTGGCACGAACGGGTGGATCTCGGCGAACTCAGGCCAGGTGATGGGCAGCATCTCGGCCGTCGCATTGAGCTTCATCGTGCACGAACCGAGCGGGATCATGGCCCGGTCGAGCGCCAGATCGCGGTCCGCAAGACGCCGCATGTAGCGTGTCATCTCGCTCTCCGCCCGGTTCATGTGGAAGACCGGATGCGTCAAATAGGCTGATTGGCGAATAAGAGCATTCGGAAGCCGGTATTCGGGATATTCATCGCGGTAGACGAGATCGTAACCGCCGAACGCGCGCCAGACGGCTTCGAGCGTTGCCGGCCTGGTCCGTTCGTCCACCGTGATGCCAATGCGGTCGTGTCCGACCTTGCGCAGGTTGACGCCGTGATCCACCGCATTCTTCATAATGAGACCCTGATAGGGTCCGACATCGACCGTAATCGTATCGAAGAAGGACTTAGGGCGGATCTCGAAGCCCAGTGGGGCAAGCCCGTTGGCGAGACGTGCCGCCTTGCGGTGCACGCGCTCGGCGATCGCCTTCAATCCCTTGGGGCCATGAAACACGGCGTACATTGACGAGATGACAGCCGGCAGCACTTGTGCGGTGCAAATGTTCGACGTCGCGCTTTCGCGACGGATATGTTGCTCTCGCGTCTGCAGCGCGAGGCGGTAGGCACGGTTTCCACGCGCATCGATCGAGACGCCGACGATGCGGCCAGGGAGGGCGCGTTTATAGGCGTCTTTCACGGCGATATAGGCTGCGTGCGGTCCGCCATAACCCACCGGCATTCCGAACCGCTGCATAGAGCCGACTGCGATATCAGCTCCCATTTCGCCTGGCGGCTTCAGCAGCGTGAGCGCCAGGGGGTCGGCGGCAATGACGGCGAGCGCTTTCGCGGCATGCAACTTTGCGATGAGCCCGGAGAGGTCGTGGAAGGCGCCGCATACGCCCGGATACTGGAAAAGCGCGCCGAAAACCGCCTCCGCGTCCAATTCCTTGAACGGATCGCCGACGATGATCTGCAAGCCGAGCGGCTCCGCGCGGGTTTTCAGCACGGCAATCGTTTGCGGCAGGCACTCCTCGTCGACGAAGAAAGCGGTGGCCTTCGACTTCGTGACGCGGTGCGCAAGCGCCATCGCCTCGGCCGCGGCGGTCGCTTCGTCGAGAAGTGAGGCATTGGCAACGTCGAGCGCAGTAAGATCGGAGACAAGCGTCTGGAAGTTCAGAAGCGCCTCGAGACGCCCCTGGCTGATTTCTGCTTGATAGGGCGTGTAGGCGGTATACCAAGCCGGATTCTCGAATATGTTGCGTTGAATGGCAGGCGGCATGATCGTGCCGTGGTAGCCCTGGCCGATCAGCGAGGTCAGCACCCTGTTCTTGTTGGCTGTGGCCCGCATCCGATCGAGCACGCCGCGTTCGGACAGCGGCGGACCGAAATCGAGCGGGGTGCTCTGGCGGATTGCCTCCGGCAAGGTGTCCGCGATCAACTGATCGAGATCCTTTACGCCGACAACGCGTAGCATCTCCGCCATTTCTTCGGGCGATGGCCCGATGTGACGACGATTGGCGAAGTCGTAAGGCTCGTATCTTTCGGAAGAGGTCATCGATGCACCGCTCATCCGGTCAACTT
Organism: uncultured Alphaproteobacteria bacterium; assembly: GCA_963732955.1. Lineage (GTDB taxonomy): Bacteria > Pseudomonadota > Alphaproteobacteria > Rhizobiales > Methyloligellaceae > Methyloceanibacter. Next base: position 229,400 of record CAVTBH010000003.1, on the reverse strand, counting down.
CTTGTAGGCAGCCTCGTCCATAAGTCCTTCCATCGCTTTGGGGTCCTCTAGTCTCAGCTTGAAGAACCAGCCCGCGCCTTGCGGATCGGCGTTGACGATAGCGGGATCCTCGACGATCGCTTGGTTTAACTCGACCACCTCGCCGGCAAGCGGCGAGAAGACATCGGAGGCTGCCTTTACCGATTCGACGACTGCTGCGCCGTCCCCCTTCGCGAGTTTGGCACCGATATCGGGTAGCTGAACAAAAACGATGTCGCCGAGCAGCTCCGTCGCGTGCTGGGTGATGCCGACGGTGGCAACGTCTCCATCGAGCCTAAGCCACTCATGCTCTTCGGTGTATTTCAGCAATGCGTCCTCCAAGAATGGGGCGGATCGTCTGCGCTTCAACCTTGGCAAATCGATCAGCCGCGCTTGTACTTTGGCACAATAAATGGGAGCGCCATGACGGCTACCGGCAAGCGCTTGCCGCGCAGCTCGGCAAAGACTGTTGTGCCGGGCACCGCAAGCGCGGTTGGCAGATAGCCCGTCGCGATCGGCGCGTTGAGGCTCGGGCCGAATCCGCCCGAGGTTACCGTACCTATTTGTGCGCTTGCGTCATCTGCCGCAAAGAGCGGTGCGCCGGCGCGGACAGGCGCCCTTCCGGCTGGCCGCAGGCCCACGCGATGATGGGGCACCCCGTGCTCAAGCTGCCCGAGTATGATCTCAGTCCCCGGGAAACTGCCCTCGCGCGCGCCGCCACGGCGGCGGGCTTTCTGGATCGCCCAGGACAGTCCCGCCTCGACGGGTGTCGTTGTCTCGTCGATGTCCGAGCCATAGAGGCACAATCCGGCCTCCAAGCGGAGCGAATCCCGCGCGCCAAGTCCGATCGGTGCAACGCTGGCATTTGCGAGCAACTCCTCTGCGATCTCGCGGGCGATGTCAGCGGGAGTTGAAATCTCGAATCCGTCCTCGCCTGTGTAGCCCGAGCGCGCAACCGTGCATTCGGCACCCATCAGGGTTAGCGTTCGTATATCCATGAACCGCATGTTAACGCACTCCGGCGCGAGCAAGGCGAGCGCTGCCTCCGCCTCCGGCCCCTGCAGCGCGATCAGCGCGCGAGCGAGCCGTTCGATATCGCAATCATTCCCAAGTTGGGCTCGCAGATGCGCTTCATCTGCTTCCTTGCGGGCTGCGTTGACGACAAGCAACAGATAGTCTCCACAATTTGCAACCATCAGGTCATCAAGAACGCCGCCTTGTGCATTCGTAAAGAAGGCGTAGCGCAGGCGTCCTGGCGCCAGGTCCACGAGATCGACTGGAGCGAGCCGCTCGAGCGCTTGGCTTGTCTCCCGGACATTTCCGGATTTCGCGCGCAAGACGATCTGGCCCATATGCGATACATCGAAAAGACCGGCGGCCGCGCGTGTATGCAGATGCTCCTTGAGCACGCCAAGCGGATATTGGACTGGCATCTCGTACCCAGCGAAGGACACCATCCGCGCTCCCAATTCCTGGTGCAGAGCGTGCAGTGGGGTTGTTTTCAGGTCCGGATGGTCCAAAGTGGGCGTCCTGCCTTATAGACGATTGACGATGCCAGTTTTCTGCCAGACGTGCCAATAATGGGTTGATATGGTTGAAGCTTGCTCTGGGAATAAGACAGTCGGCGTTGATGAAGGCACGGATCAAATGGATTGAAGACCGCACATTCATCGGCGAGTCCGGGAGCGGGCACAACATCGTGCTTGGAACTGCTTTCGGGCCGGAGGGATGCAGTCCGGGACCAAGTGCCATGGAATTGGTGCTGATCGGGCTCGGGGGCTGTTCGGGATACGATGTCGTTCATATCCTTGAGAAGGGCCGTGAGGCGATCGAGGATGTCATTGTCGAGCTTGAAGCCGAGCGCGCGCAAAAGGATCCGAAAGTGTTTGCCCGCATTCACATGCATTTCGTGGTGAAGGGGCGAGGGCTTGCAGCGGAGAAGGTTGAGCGCGCCAGATCCTTGGCTAGCCGTCGAGGAAAGTCAGCGTGTTGGCTGCAAACGTCTTGTGATGCTGGAAAATCGCGCCGTGACCCGAGTCCGGGTAGATAATGAGTTGCGCATTCTTCATCGCCTTGAACATCTCGTAAGCATTACCGCTCGGAAACATTGTGTCGTCGCTTCCATGCACGATGAGTGTGGGCTGCGTGATGGCCTTGAGGCTGGCATGGCCCGGATCGGCCACGGCGCACCACGTGATGATGGCCTTGGCCTGCGGGTTGGCCACGGCGTCCGTGCTGTCCGGGTCGCGATCGTTCACGCGCATGGCGGTGCGTTTGACAAAGGCCTCGCCGGCTGCCTGGCTGGCTTCAGAGGGCGTAAAGAAGAGCGGAACCCGCGGGTCAGGCACGCCGCGCGAACGGGCGTCCTTCAGGACCGTCAGCAGGTGCTCCTCGCCACCTCGCGGCACCGACCCCGCCACGATGAGTCTCCGCACGAGCGAAGGACTTTGTGCAGCCAGAACCTGGGCAATGCACCCGCCAAGCGAATAGCCGAGCAGATCGACCTGCTCAAGCGTGAGCGCGGCCATGAAAGCGGTGGCATCCGCGGTCATTTGCTCGACATTATCCGGGGTCGTGCCCGAAGATTTACCGACGCCCGTGTTGTCGAACACGACAACGGGCCGAGTCTCGGCCAGCGCGTTCACCAGGGCTGTGTCCCACGAATCCATAGTGCCGGTGAAATGCTGCAGGAACACGAGGGGGACGCCATCTTTGCGACCGAATGAGCGGTAGGCGAAGCGGATGCCTGACCTCTCAACGAAGCGTGTCTGTTCAGTTTCGAGTGACATGTCTGCATCTCCCATTCACCGCTTCGGGGAGGCCGTGAACGTTTAGGACGCCTTCGCACGTTAGCTTAATCGTGAAGCAAGTCTTGCCAGTTGGGTGGAACCCGGCCCGCGGGTCCTGGAACCGGTTGATCAAACGGATGTGACTCTGGAGCAGCCAAGGCCGGACCTGAGAACAGATCTTGGGTACGATAGTCGAAGAACCACCGCTCACCGGGCTCGAAACTTCTGATCACCGGATGACCCGTCTCGGCATAATGCTTCGAGGCGTGCTGATTGGGCGAACTGTCGCAGCAGCCGATATGACCGCACTCGGCGCACCTGCGGAGATGGAACCACCAGCTGCCTGTCGCCAAGCATTCTGCGCAGCCGGTCCCGCTCGGCTCGGCCGAGGGATTAATGCCCTCTCTCTGAGATTTCATGGGTGCTTTCCTACCGAGGCATGACTTCGTCGCAGTCGCCAAGATCGTCGCAACCTTGGCATGATACACTGGAATACAATCTCTAAGAGAGCACCGATGACCCTCCTTGAAACCCGCGCTTACCAGCTGTTCCCCGTGCTCGATCCGGCTCAAGTCGGGACCGCAAAGCGCTTTGCGAGCGGCCCCGCGCAAAGCTTCGCGCCCGGCGAGACGGTTTTCGAGGTCGGCGCGCGCAACATCCCGATATGGCTTGTGCTAGAGGGCTCGATCAAAGTGATGCGTCGCGACGGTCTCGCACGCGAAGCGGAGATTGCGAACTCTTGGCATCGGTCAATTCTCGGGCGAACTGAGTCAGCTCGCGGGGCAAGGGTCCCTGGCAGAAGGCCGCGCAGGCCCGGAAGGATGCACGGGGGTGCCGCTCGACGCCGCGCACGTTCGCGCCTTGTTGATCGGCTCGGCAGAGATCGGCGAGATCATGATGCGCGCCTTCATCTTGCGGCGCACCGGGTTGATCGAGGAGGGCGGGGTCGGGTCGGTGCTTGTAGGCGAGGCCGGCGCGGCGGATTTGGTTCGGCTCGAAGGTTTCCTGCGGCGGAACGGCTATCCCTACACGGTTCTCGATGCCGCAAACAGCAACGAAGGCCGCGCGATTGTAGAGCGCATCGGCGTGCTTCCGGACGAGCTGCCGCTTATGATCTGCCCCAATGGCGCCATGCTGAAACGGCCGAGCGATGTCGAAGCCGCAACCTGCCTCGGCATTACGCCCGAGCTCGACCTCGCCGCCGTCTACGACGTTGCGATCGTCGGCGCCGGACCTGCAGGCTTGGCGACGGCCGTTTACGCGGGCTCCGAGGGCCTGTCTGCGATCGTGTTCGATGAGCGCGCCTTCGGCGGCCAGGCAGGCGCCTCGGCCCGGATCGAGAACTACCTTGGGTTTCCCACCGGCATCTCCGGCATCGGGCTCGCCGGACGCGCCTTCAGCCAGGCGCTGAAATTCGGCGTTAAGATTGCCATTCCCGTCGAAGTGACCAGGCTGGACTGCGGCGGTACTGACGCCGGAGGCGGAAATTTGTTGCGGCTGGTGCTGGGCAATGGCGACGTGGTGCGGTCAAGAGCGGTCGTTATTGCCACAGGTGTGCAGTACCGCAGACCAGCTATTCCCAACCTGGCGGAGTTCGAAGGCACAGGCGTTTCCTATTGGGCGACAGCCGTAGAGGCAAAGCTTTGCGAGGGTGAAGAGATTGCCCTCGTCGGCGGTGGCAATTCAGCAGGGCAGGCCGTCGTCTACCTAGCGCCCAAGGTGAAGCGTCTGCATCTCGTGATACGGGGCGATGGCTTGGGAGACTCCATGTCGCGTTATCTCGTCGATCGCATCGCCGCTCTGCCCAACGTGGAACTGCATACGCGCACAGAAATCGTCGGGCTAGAGGGCGACAAAGCACAGGGCCTGACAGCGGTGAGCTTCCGGAGCCGCGATACTGGTGCAACGCATCGGTGTCCCCTTCGCCACGTGTTCTTGTTCATCGGCGCGGATCCGAATGTGCGCTGGCTCGACAGCTGCATCGCGACCGACGAGAAAGGTTTTGTCGTGACGGGGGCCGCCCATCCCGGTACGCCCATCAATTCCCGTCCAGCTCTGCCGCTCGAGACCAGCCATCCCGGCGTTTTCGCCGTCGGCGATATCAGGGCCGGTTCGACCAAGCGCGTCGCGGCGGCGGTCGGCGAAGGCGCCGCCGTGGTGGCCCAAATTCACAGCGTCCTTGGGTCGGAATGATACCGCCTGCTTGGTGCGGGATGTCTGATTAGGGTCATTAGCGGACACGCATCGGGCTTCTGGATGTCCGCTTTACCCCTAAGAGCGGACATGATCAGCGCCAGCGTCAATATCCGCTAAGTGCCATTAACAGACGTCTACACCTCGCCAGCCCCGCTCCTCGAGTTGGTGCACTAAGCGCTTGCCAGCGTGGGCGCGAGGGCTCGCGGGAAGCTAGGCGGCCCTCGGGAAGGCTACTCACGATCGGGGTTGCGATCGCGCAGCGGTGCGCTCGATCGGCGCAGCCTGAAGAAGGCGTAGAAATAACTGAGCCAGAGGACGACGGAGAGGCCGTAAAAGATGATGGTTCGCATCGACCACCACGGCCAGGAGCCGGCGGAGCCGATGGCGATCGCGTTGGGGTACCAACTGAAGAGCGTGGAGCGCCACCAATTCCACATGAGCGTCACTTCCGTGTTGCGATCCTGCGCGGTCTTGGCGTCGTTGAAGACGCGCTCGCTGTTGCGCTTCAACCACCACCAGGAATCGTCGTTGATCAGCTCGAGCCCCCTGTCGGACCGGTTGCGCATGTAAATGTATTCGATGTCGGTCGTATTGCCGCGGGCGTCGGGATCGCTGCGGCGCACTTCCGTTCCTGTGATGACGCCGGTTGTCCATGTTGGACGTGCGTATTCCCATCCAAACCAGAGGGGGATACCCACCACGAGTGCAGCGATGGCCAGAACGGGACTTCCCCTGCGCCATAAGAGAAAGGCGAGCACGAGAATCGCGAGCAGGACGATGTAACCGATAGACAGCCAAGCCTGGAGCATGGCTCAAACCTCACCGCAGATGAAACTCGAAACGGTCGAGCCGCCGCACCTTTTGCCCATCTCCATCCTCCTATTCGTCTTGCGGCTGGCAGAGTGATGTTAGACGCTTAATTGAGGCGAAGGAAATGTCCGCTTTACCCCCGAGTGCGGACATGCTCGGGGTCGGCATCGATGTCCGTTAAATGCCACAAGCGGAAGATCCACATTGATGGTGGTATGATCGCCAACCTGAACGAACTAAATCCCGAGGTCCAGCGTTGAAATGACAGGTAGAAATGCCAAACAAAGTCCAGGAGTCGGTGATGCCCACGAGGAAATCAGGCGAAAAAGATCGGCGGACTAAAGGCTCAAAAGCTAACCTTGGTCAAAAGAAGGCTGAGCGGGAGAAGGCAGCCGAAAGACAGTTCGGCGCATGGGGGCCGACGAAAAGGCTAAAACGCCGCAGCAGCAAGAAAAGAAATAGGCCTCAGGCTAGCCAGGGAAACCCTGGTTCGCCTAGCTGCCGTCGCTAAAGCGGAACTAGCGCCTGGCCCGTACTTGAATTCGAGTGGGAGGTGACCATGCCGGATACAACAATCAAGAAGATAAAGTCGGGTTCCTCGCCTCAAGGAGAAATGGGGCAGAGGTATCTCGTCACCGGAAAGCGTGTTTCGATGCGGCTCTGGGTACAAGAGCCAGGCGGCAAGCTCAAGGCAGCGACCACGAGGGATTACAGACCGTAGGATATGTAATCTCGGGCAGCGCTAAGCTCGATTTAGAAGGACAAACGCTAATATTTCAAACCTGGAGATACCTGGCTGGTGCCAGCCGGAGCAATGCACCAGTACACGATCCTGGAGCCCCTCACGGCTATAGAGGCGACCGCGCCCCCCGCTGAAGTCCACGGTCGCGATGAACCGGCCTGAACGCAGACTCTCGTGCCTCTTCGAGGTGCGGAGGAACTTCGCTGCTTCTCACCGACTATGGCAACGATGCTTGTGCGGAGAAATCCAATGGCGAACCTAACAGTGTGTAGAAGCCTTTTCGTGGCCGCTGGGCTGTTGCTTCGGCAAACTCTCAGTCGCCGGAAGCCGCCGTAACAGTGCCGCTCTGGGGCACTGGGTGACGCAGGGCTTTCCTGTACAAGATGCCGCTTGGGCATGCGGGCCTCGGAAATGTGTCTGGGTGCGGGGATATTTTAGGCGGGGTACCCCCCTTTGCGAGAGCTTGGGGACCGCCGCGTTATGCCGACTGCTATTGGAAACGCGGCCTTTTGAGAAAGTGGAAGTACCGTTGTCCTGCCTTAAAGTAAGCGGAAACGAGAACTTGCGCCCAACTACCCCTTGGGCTGCACAAACCCGTATTCCAAGGGGCGATCACAGGTCCGGAATTGGACGAGCCTCCGGCCGATTTTTTTCAGACTGAGCGAAGGCACTTCGCTTAGCGAGAGTCGGCTTCGGGTCATGAGCAGACATCGCGCAACGGTCCGCGTCACGTCCGTTCTTCCCCTCAAAGCAGACATTCGTCAGCGCGAGTGCACGTCTGCTATGTGCCAGGAGCGGACATCAGCGGGCGTCCATTAGCTCCCCTGTGCGCCACCACCTTCGTTTTGTCCTAAGCGCAGCATCGCCTCGGGAGGACCGCAGCTTAGGATGCGCGTCGAACCCGAAGCAGACCTACGAAAGCGGAATTATGTTGTCCGATCAGCAGCGCACAACGGTCATTCTTCGACCCAGTGTCTGCTCAGTCGTGAAGAAACCCCCGCACGTCGAGACATTCGGCGGTTATCCAGTTTATGGGCAGTGCACCGTCGACTTTGTCACTTCTTTGATTGAGAACGACCGCGGGTTTGGGGGCTAAGTTTTCGACGGGGAGTCTCCAGGCCTAGCCCTTATGTTCACTCTTATAGAAGAACTCGGCCTTCGTCAGATTACCGCTCGGGTTCTTCATGAATTGGCTCTTGGCGTCCGCGCTGCTGAAGCAGTAGGTCTTGCCCGTGATCGTCGCATTTACGGAACAATCCGTTTGCACATCCTTGTGATTGGCGAGACCCCAGGAACACATGTTCCGAATTCGCCGTCTACGGCATAGGCCGAACCGGCAAAGCTGAAGAGGAGTACGCTGGCTAAGAGATATTTTTTCATTTCGGACGTTCCTTCCGTTCCGGTAGGCCGGCCGTCGCTTGCCCTAATATGGGGATTAGGCGGACGTTCTTCACCCGGCCGTTCGGGCAATCTGCAGTGCTGTCCAGCCGCTTGTCGCAGCCCAGGAACTTCGCGGGGAGAAACAACCATGCCGCAGAGCGTCTATAAAGTTATCGAAGTTATCGGCACTAGCACGTCGTCCTGGGAGGAACCCGCCAAGATAGCGGCCGAGCGCACCGGCGAACACTTGCGCGAACTGCGGGTGGCCGAGGTCGTAGAGTTGGACCTGGTTATCACCGACAGCAAGGTGGAGGCTTATCGGGCCAAGGTAAAAGTCTCATTCAAGTATGAAGGGCACTAGCAGAGGATGGGCGAACTTCTTCGCGGCGATCAGGCGGAATCGAGCCCAAGTTTCGACCTAACTGCCGTCTGCCCTCCTAGAGCACCCCGGCCATAATCAAAGCGACTAGGATGAAAGAGAACAGGCAGAACAATTTGACAGCCATCGCATCGGCCTCGCGTTTTGTCGCCGGGCGGAGCCATAAATGCTTTCTTGGTGTCGTTGCTATCGCCATGGGTCTACCCTCTTAATGACGCCCCGCAGCCGAGCGCCTTACCATTCGGCTGCTAAGGCACAACCGAGATGGCCGGCTCGCCGTTCCCTGCCACGTCGGAATTTATCGGGTCTCTTTCCATTTTGCGGCGGCTCTAGAGCCTAATGCTCCGAGCTGGGGACCGCCCAGACTGCAAGACAACCCGCTTGCACCGGCTAGTACCATCCAGGGTGCTCTGGTGTGTCAGATTTGGGAAAGAGGGCGTGCACGTAGTTGGCGCGGTCGTCTTAACCGCCAGCGCCTAGGGTTCCGGCGTGCCAGTGGTCGAACCATCGGCTCAATTTAGGGTTGTTGCAAGCTTTTTGTGCAAGGACGCGCCAAACGGTTGAAGCGTGATGTCCGCTTTGGGTCATTTGTTGCCAAGACCTCACTCCCCAGACGTGCTTATGGGGAGCTCGTATTTGATCGGCCTAACTTGCCTAACAAGTGAGCCCAGAGATTAACGCGAGCCCCTTAAACCGCTCTAGTTCTCCGTTCAGATGAGACTTTTTTCATGGGGCCAAAGTAACAGCATGAGAACACCATATGAAACAGTGAGCGCGACAACTGCTGGCACGAGCCACGGCTTGGTTTCCTGTGCGCCGTATCCGCCCATCGTAAACAATAGAAACCAAACCATCGGAAGAAGGTACAACCCCGAAATGATCCAGATCAGGAACCTAGTTGGCTGGATTTTTTCCGAACGAAGATTAGCTCCTCCAAATGGTTGGGAGACATTAGAAAAGCACCCACATCAGTGGCACTCATGTGCCGGTGGAGGAGCCGTCCACAGCATCAAAAGCAGACGAGGGGCGTCAGGGACGGGGAGCAAAAGCTAACACGATCGGGGCAAGTTCTTTGGCGTGGTCCCAGGCCTTCGCGTCACGGGTCAGCCCCAGGCGAACTATGACGAGGTCGCGCGACGGGACAATTGCCACAATCTGTTGGTCATAGCCCAGCATGTAATATGCATCCTCCGGCATTGGCGGCTCGCCCAGTTGAGGCGAACTGGAAAGCTTGAGCCAGACATTCGCGCCGTACCGACCGTCAGGCGCGACTTGCGTTGGCATTCGTGTGTAAGCGATCCAGCCCTCAGGGAGCAGCCGGCGCCCATGCCAGATGCCGTCACGCAAGAACAACAGACCAAGCCGCGCCCAGTCGCGCGCTGAGGCATACATGAATGACGACCCCACAAACGTGCCAGCGCTGTCCGGCTCTAGCACCGCACTGCGCATTCCCAGAGGCTCAAACAAACGCTGCTGGGGAAAACGCAGATAGTCCTTCTCCTTAAGGAAGTGCCGGCGGAGGACAAGGGCAACGATATTCGAGTTGCCGCCTGAATAGTGCCAATGGGTGCCCGGTAGATTTGCCAGCGGCTTTGAAGCCGCAAAATCCCGCCTTGTCACCCTGCACGAACAGCATCTGGATGATATCGCTAGAGTGGTCGGCGTAGTCCTCGTCGAAGCTAAGACCGCTGGTCATGCGCAGTAGTTGATCGAGGGTAATGTTTCGACGGGGGTCGTCGTCCCGCCGCCACTGGGGCAGGAGTGCCTTGTCGCCAAGCTTCACAGTGCCGTCCTGCACCAAGATGCCGGTCAAGGCATTCGTCGCCATCTTCGCCATTGACCAGCCTAACAACGGCATAACGGCGTCGAACCCTGGGGCGTAGCGCTCAGCAATGATGCGGCCGTCATGAATGACGACAAGTGCGCGCGTCCGGCGTGGATGAGCAGGATCTGGTTCGGCGAAGACCGCCTTTACGGCCGCCTCAAGATTGGCTGCATCCACGCCCTCGGGTTTGGCGTCAAAGTCGACGCGCTCTCCATCAGGCCAAAGTGCATCAGGGTTCGATGGAGGGGGCGCCGAGAACAACCCGCGGGCTTGTGCCTTGAGTTCGCCTTCAGGGATGCCGATCACCAGAGTGCATCCAAGGCCGTCGCGAAATAGGGCTGATCTTCGACCGAGCCCGAACAGCGAGGCGGTGACCCGTTTGCCTTCGCGATCAATGGACCATTGGAAGAATGAAAGGAGCTCGTAACCGGGGCCGCTCAACTCTTCGGCCACAACGGCCTGCGGGTCACGTCGCGACACGAACGTGCTAGAGCAAAGAAGCTGGGCCAAAACGCCAGACCCGAGCACAGCAGTGCGATAGAGGCTTGGCGCGCCCAGAACTCCAACGGCAATAACTAACACCGTCAACAACCAGAACCCAGCCTTCCGGAGGGGCATCTCGCGCTCTGTTGTGTTGCGAAGCACAAGACAGGACGACGGAACCCTGCTGCCGTCAAGATACGGATGGGTCTACTGTTGTATGACCGTCTTGGGTCATGATTGGACATCAGCGGGCGCAGCGGGGATGTCTGCTTTGTCCCGGAAGCGGACATGCTCAGCGACGCAATTGATGTCGGCTAAGTGCCAACAACGGAACTGACGGCAAAGGTTGATTGCCCACTAGAACGCTGCGTCGAATTGTCCTTTGGCTAGCAGGGAACCGGTCAACCTCTTCTGAATTTAGCCAGAGGAAGGCGCCCTTGGCGCCTTAAGCCACCTAGTTTCCGTACGCGGTCGTTGGGGCTGCTCTGAGTTGTCGCTTTCCTCATGCGGATGGTTGGACGCCCTCTGCGCGTCTTTATCCCTCACGCGCGGGCCGACCAAGATGGAGGAAGTCATGAGCCTTATCGACCAAGCGCTGAAAGCAAACGAACTGTATGCCAAGACGTATGACCCGAAGTGGGGGGCGGGCCCCCCCGAAGCCGAAATCGTGGTCGTGACTTGCATGGATCCTCGGCTCTCCGACCTTCCCGGGATTTTCGGATTGAAGCACGCCGACATTGACGTGATCCGAACTGGAGGGCCTGCCGTTACCGAGGATGTTCTAGCGGAGCTGCTTGTATCGACGCGGGTGCTTGGCAGCAAAGAGATCATGATCCTCAATCACACCGGATGCGGGTTTGCGACCTTTACCGATGCAGAGTTAAACGCCAAATTCTCCAAGCTGACTGGAGACGCAACACCCGCTCCGATGCGCTTCTTTGCCTTCGAGGACCCGGACCAGCACACCAAGGAGCAACTCAAAAAATGGTCAGGTCGCATTCCGTGGATCGCGAAGGATATCCCAGTGCGAGGTTTCGTCTTCGACGTGGACACTGGCCGATTACGGGAGGTGACAGCCTATTCAGAAGCAGCAGAGTGATTTTGGTGGCGCCTACCCGGATCAGGTCCCTTCGCCGCCAGAGTTTGACCGAGTTCGCCGTCTCGCTCGCGGCGTCGGCGGCTGTTGGCGGGATCTCATGGGGGCGCCAAGTGGCGTTTCATTCAATGATCGCCAACAAAGGAGACAGTGATGAAGGCACTCATGGTTATCACCTCGCACGACCGGCTGGGCAATACCGGCCGGAAGACGGGCTTCTGGCTCGAGGAGCTCGCCGCCCCCTACTATGCCTTCAAGGACGCGGGGGCGGACGTGACCCTCGCGTCTCCGAAGGGCGGGCGGCCGCCGCTCGACCCGAAGAGCAACGAACCCGAATTCCGCACCAAGATCACGCGCCGGTTCGAGGAAGACGTGGCTGCAGAGGCGGAGCTCGACAGGACGTATCGCCTCGACAGCGTCAGGCAGGAAGACTTCGACACCGTGTTCTATCCGGGCGGCCACGGTCCCATGTGGGATCTCGCCGAAGACCCGACCTCGATCAGGCTGATCGAATCCTTCCTGGCTGCCGGCAAGCCGATCGCCATCGTGTGCCATTCCACGGGCGCCCTGCGCCACGTCAGGGCTCCCGACGGCAAGCTCCTGGTGGAAGGCAAGGAAGTCACCGGCTTCACCAACGGCGAGGAGGAAGAGGTGGGCCTGACCGAAGTCGTGCCGTTCCTCGTGGAAGACGAGATGTTGAAGCTCGGCGCCATTTTCTCCAAGAAGGCCAATTGGGCGGTTCACGTGGTCAGGGACGGCCTGCTCATCACGGGACAGAACCCGCACTCCTCGGGCCACGCCGCGAAGGCGCTGATGGCGGCGTTAAAACAAAGGGCCAAACCGGCTGCCAGCGCTGCCGCTTCGTAGATCGAGGGATCTATCGAGCGACTGCAGATTTTCTTGTGAGCAGGCCTGCAGCAGCTCGCCGTCTCGCCGCAGGTAAACGGGAGGAGCGCATGGTTCGAACCCATCAGCTAGGGCAAACTGTTTTCAGATCGATCCTGCCCGAGGATCTTGACTGGAAGCCGTTCGCTGCATTCCCACCTTCGGTCCGCCTCGCCGTCGTTGTCGGTCAGCCCCGAGCTGGGCCCTTATACGATAAGGGTCAAAGTGCCATCCGGCGTGAAACTCATGCCTCACAAGCACCCGGAGGACCGTGTCTACACGGTCCTGTCGGGCGTTTTCTACATCGGCCTGGGCGATCAGTTCGACGGCGACAAGGCGGAGGCGTATCCGCCCGGTAGCGTTATCGTTCTGCCCGGCAATACGTCCCACTTTCACTGGGCAAAGTCCGGTGAGTACGTCACCCAGGTAACGGCCATTGGTCCGTAGGCCTCGAATACCTGGATCCCGGCGACGATCCCCGCAAGTGAAATCGCCAGTGAAGCACAATCATCGTCTAACGGGGCGTAGTGCCGATAGGAGTAGGATTGTCTCCAGCTTTGACACGGGGACCTCGCTGCCGTTCTCAGCGTTAAGGTGAAGGCAGGTCCTAGCGTGTGACGATGAAAGCTGCGAGTCGGATCGCGAAGAGGTCTTCCACGATCGCGGCAGGATAGCCGCCGATGCGGGCGGCCGCTGCAAGACGGGCAGCGTGACCAGCGTATGTGCCGATCACTGCCCCGGCGATGCCAGCAATCGCGCCGAACATCCCCGAGCCGTCGTGCATCGTCGCGATCATCCATCCCACGAACGCCCCGCTGATGACGCGAGCCGAAAGCCCCATGGCTTGCGTGCGCGAAGGAGTGTTCGGCAGCACATCCCAGACGTACTCACCGACGGCAGCGACCGCCAGGACGATACCCCAGATGCCGCCGCGCACCAGCAACACTGCAGCCACCGGCGTAAAGGTACGAAGCCCCGAGACAAAGCCGAGGCCCAGGGCAAGTAAGAGAGCCGTCACGCCTATAGTTCTCCCCGTATGGACCGCCGGATCGACAAGCATAGCAGAGTCCGCTCGAACCAGCGCGACCAACGGTAGATTGCCCGGCCCACGCCCGCATTGGGAGCAGTCTGCGCAGTCGCGATAATGTCCGCTATGGGTCATTAGCGGACATCGGAGCGGGCCTTGCGGAGGTCCGTTTTCAGGAGGAGTTGCTTACTCTATGGGACCCATCACTCAGAGCGAGGGTGCCCGCCTAGGGGTCGGGTAGTTCAGATCAGCGCAAGCACAAGACGGGTCTTGGCTAAAGGGGCTTCTGGGCGAACGCGGGTAAATCCCAGGACCTTCTGAACAGCAACGTTCTGAGGCGAGATGCTCTATTCAAAATCCAAGTCAGGCTTTCACACCATGCCGCGGGATAGAGCCCGTGCGCTGTCACGTCTCGGTACTCGAAGAGTGACCGAGCTGGCCAATGACTATGCCTTTGTCTACGCGGGCTACATCGAGGCAGCGGTGAGAGAGGTCGGCCGTAGCTACCGGCAGGTCGCCAAATGGCTGGCGCGTGAGCGTATACCGGCTCAACGCGATGGTAGGTGGGCAGCTCAGAGCGTGAAGAACTTGGTGGTGCGCTACTGGCGTTTGACCGGCAGGCGTCTCCTGGTCTCTCACAATAGGCTTCCCGCGCCAGCGCACCCCAGAGCGCGACCTTGAACGGCATTGAGCGCGGCTAATGTCCGCTTTCGGCGATAATCGGACTTCAATGTCAAAAGGCTTGGAGATCCGCTAAGTGCCAATAACAGATGTCTGGCCGGTTCGAGTTCTTCAAGGGGCGTGACTTAAGGCGTAGATCGGATCGGGCTCACCACAGGTCGGGGATGTTATGGATGCAGTCGTACGCCTCTACGGAAAGCGGGAGTCGCCGCAGGCCTATGCCCTCCGCGACTACCTGCAACGGAGCGACATCCCTTTCGAGTGGGTGGAACTCGAGACAATGAGCAGGCACGCGCCGAGTTGCGGCTGGACAGCGTGGATGACGCGCGGCTGCCGATTTGCATCTTCCCCGACGGCACGCGCATGGAGCGGCCAACCGTGCGGCAGGTCACCGAGAAGCTCGGCTGGTTCCGCAATCCCTCGCGCTCGGAATACGACGTCGCCATCTATGGGGCTGGTCCCGCAGGACTGAGCGCCGCCGTCTATGCCGCTTCGGAGGGGCTGAAGACGGCCGTGATCGAGCGCTTCGCCATCGGCGGCCAAGCCGGGACGAGCCCGAAGATCGAGAACTATCTCGGCTTCCCGCAAGGCATCAGCGGGGCGGAGCTCGCAGAACGCGCGCGCGAGCAGGCCTTTCGCTTTGGAGCGGAGATCCTGCTGCACCGAACTGGGGTGCGCGGGGAGTTCTTGGCAGGACGCGGCATCGGCTATCTCGACGATGGCACCAAGATTATCGCGCGGGTTTCGGTGTGCGCGACCGGCGTCGATATCGGAAGCTCGAATTTGCCCGAACGAGGATCGGCTCTTTGGGACAGGCGTCTATTACGGCGCAGGGGCAAGCGAGGCCTCACTTTGCAGCAACGAGCACGTGATCCTGGTCGGCGCCGGCAATTCCTCCGCCCAGGCCTCGTTCCATCTTGCCCGCTATGCCGCGAAGGTGACCATCGTCATGCGTGGCGATTGCCTGAAAGGGAACGTGTCCGAATATCTGGTCCATCGCATCCAGACCACGCCCAATATCGAGGTGCTTCCCAAACCGTGGTTGTTGCCTTGCTTGGCGACGACCTATTGCAAGCGGTCACGCTCAGGAATCCGAGACCGGCGCGGCGCGGTCGTCGAGGCGACTTCGCTCTTCCTCTGTCTCGGCGGCGCCCCGAACACCCAATGGGCGGCGGAGGTCGGCATCGTCCGCGACGAGCAGGGCTATCTGGTAACCGGGCCCGATCTCGGCTTCGGCGGCACCTTGCCGACAATTGGAATCTGGACCGGGAGCCCTACTACCTCGAAACCTCGATGCCGGGCGTGTTCGCTGCCGGCGACGTCCGGCACGTTCGATCAAGCGCCTAGCTTCGGCCGTGGGCGAAGGCGCGATGACGGTCGCCTTCGTTCATCGGGAACTCCTCGTGAGGGGTTAGGCCCTCGTTTTGCGCAGGTGCATGGGAGGAACGACGATGCAGTGGCAGGAAAGATTTCAGCGCGCGCGCGCCGAATGGATGCTGCTCACGTTCTACGAGAGATTTGAGCAGATCATCATTCTTATCCTCACGGGGCTGATCGCCATCATTGTCGTCTTCGCCGTGTGGAACCTCTCACTCAAGATCTTCCACGGCGTCATCGCCCCGCAAACCCTTTGACCCATCCGAATATTCAGTGTTCCAGGCGGTGTTCGGGGCGATCTTCACTGTCATCATCGCGCTCGAGTTCAAACGCTCCCTCCTTGTGGTCGCGCGAACGGCAGGAAAGCATCGTGCAAGTCCGCACTGTGGTGCTGCTCGCGCTCCTCGCCATCGTGCGCAAAGTGATGATCCTCGATCTGGCATCGACCGAGGCATTGCAGCTCTTCGCGCTGGCCTCGGCAATCCTCGCTCTTGGTGCTGTCTACTGGCTTGTTCGCGACCAAGATCGGAGCATCGAACAGGATCAGTCAGGGCAGTACCGCAAGCCGAGGCCACAATCGTCCGCTTTGGGTCATAAGCGGACATGGGTAAGTGGCTCACGAATGTCCGCTTTGCCACTGAAAGCGGAAGTGCTGTTTCTGGTGCGGGAGCCGCTTCAAATTCCTTTTGCGCCTCAAGGGCGCATTTATTCCCGCACCTTCACTTAAGCCTTTGTTTTATCGAGAGTGTGGCACAACTCCCGGGCCCACCATTTAGATCAGTGAGTTCAAACCGATAGTCACCCTGAGGCGGACCTTGGCTAGGTTTGTCGGCGAATGCCTGGCTGCTTCTTAGCGCTAGCACGCGGTAAGGTTCGAGCTTCGGATCGGAGACGTTGGCGAACGTGAGACGACTTACAAAGATGGCCGAAATGTCAGCGAATGGCCGTCCGATCGAATATCTGGTCGGTTTCAAGTTGGGGGTTTGCGGATTTCTCCTCCGGACCTTTGCATGAAACCGCGTTCATAGAGAGCACAGGTCGCTCCGGCTCCGAACCACCTTCGCTCGGCGAGTAGAACGTATGCCGGCCGATTGGCTTTCCGTCGCCCTGCGCCCATGACGGCAGCGACCCGCCGCGTCTTTGCCGAACGATTACGGGATTGAGGAAGTGCGTCGCGCCGGCAGTGGGATCCGGCATCTGACCACCAAGAACAATATCCGCGATCCTTGCTGCGCTCTGATAGCGAGGATCCTGGCGAGAGAGTTTCTCTATCTGTCTGCGCTTCGTCATCCATGGCTCGAACTGCCATGGTTGCGTCACCACCTCCTCGATGTTGTCGCCCCATCGACCGCTCCTCTCGCGATTGAGAACGACGAAGGCAACTGCGGCTTTGCCCACTTCAGGCTCACCGGTAGCCTCAAAGACGATCGTCCTGATGAGATAGTCGCGTTCCTCGGCGTCATAGGTAGGGATCGCCGGGCTGAGTTCGGAGATAGGCAGGACGACGTCAACGGTCTCCGCCGCCGCTTGCGAGGTCGCCCCCGGAAGGCAACCGGGCAGGGGGCCGAGCGCGGCGTGAAGAGACGTCATATCGCCCACGAGAATAGGCGCAAGAAATAACAGTAGTTGTCGAATTCGCACGAGCGAGTCCCTCAGTTCTTAGGAAGGTTTTTGGATGAAGGACAGCAATTCGACGTAGGAAGGTGCTCATTTCATGACGAGAAAGGAGCGATCTTGGGATCAATTGGGGGCACGAAATGACTTGAACATTGGCCCTGAGCTAGCAGTTCCAACGCCTCGAAGACCTTTTCAGAGGGTTAGGCGTCTGCATGCGCCCACTCGCAATCGCGGCGGGGGAACGCGTCATAGGCGTCTGATTGGAGGTTTGAGCCCTCGCGGGGCCCACCATTTGAACAGAGGGCGCCGGTTCAGGCCGGCGCCCTTTGTCAGCCTATTGCTTGTTCTGCGAGCCTTTGAGCCAGTTCAAGAAGGGGCGCTTTTCCTTCTTCACCGTGGTGCCGTGCGCGGTCTTCCGCTTCACCGTCTTCTTGGTGCCGTGGCGGGTTGTGACCTTCTTGACCACCTTCTTCTCGCCGGGCGCCATCATGGTCTTCTTGCCCTTCGCGGCGACAGCGGCAGCCGCAGGCACGCCGCACGCATTGGCGCTGTCGTTCCAGCTCATGCCGGCCGCATCGCAATCGGCGCGGGTCAAGGGCTGCGACGGCGTCTCGACACCGCACGCATTGGCGCTGTCGTTCCAGGTCATGCCGGCCGCATCGCAAGCCGCGCGGGTCAGCGGCTGCGCTGATTCATCTGCCGCCATGACGGCGACGCCGCAAACATTGGCGTCGTCGTTCCAGTCCATGCCAGCCGCATCGCAAGCCCCGCGGGTCAGCGGCTGCGGCTCGGCGAACGCATAACCGCTCAAGGCGACGGCGGTTATGAGAGCAAAGGCGATTATTGGTGTTTTCATAGCATCCCCCCACACGGTCGTGATTTGGGGATATTGCACCCGAATTGGCCCCGTATGCACGCGCTGTTTATGGTCGCGGCCGCAGGGGGATGCTAGGAAAAGGGGCCTCCGAGGAGCCTTGAGAGAGACGTGATGCTGAGGGTCTGGATCGCCGCCTGTGTGGTGCTCTCGTCGGCCGCTGCCCTGGCCGCGGGGCCTACGCTTCAGATCGACGTCGGCGGGGAGACGCGGAGCTTTACCCGGGACGCCATGCTGGCGAGTCCCTCGGCCGCGACCCTCGAAGTGCCGAAGGACAGCACCTATGGCGTGCCGATGACCTACCGCGCCGTTCCGATCTCCGCGCTCCTCAAGGGCCTCAGCTTCCCGCCGGACAGCGTCATCGAGGCGGTTGCGACTGACGGGTTCGCTGCGCAGATCCCGCTCAATCTCGTGCTCAACACCGATGCCGCAAAGTCCATGGCTTGGCTTGCGATCGAGCCTGCGGACAAGCCTTGGCCCAAGATTGCGGGGAAGGATTACACCGCTGGCCCCTTCTACATTGTTTGGACCAAGCCGGAGGCGAGCGGAATCCGCAGCGAATATTGGGCCTATCAGACAGCGGAGCTAAAGAGCCAGCCGTCACCCGCGACGCGTTGGCCGGAGATCGCGGTCGACACGAGCCTCCCCGCGGACGATCCGATCCGCACCGGACAGACGCTGTTCGTGGCGCAATGCATGCCGTGCCACAAACTGAGCGGCGCCGGCGCCTCGGACGTTGGGCCCGACCTCAACCGCCCCATGAACCCGACGGAATATATGACGCCGGGCGGCCTGCACGCTTTGATCCGCGACCCGAAATCGGTGCGCACCTGGCCGGAGCAGAAGATGCCGGGCTTCCGGCCAAGCTCCATGAGCGACGCCGAGATCGACAAGGTCATCGCCTATCTGAAGCACATGGCCGGGCGGAAGACCGCACAATAGCCGCGCGTCAAAACCCGTAGCCGAGCAGCTTGATCTCCGGCTCGTACCAGTCGGCCACCAAGGCTTCAGTCGCGGGCGTGTAATAGCTGCGGTAGTCCTTGCGCTCGCCCTTGTCGGGGGTGACGTTCGCCTTCGGCACCGTGAGGTGCTGGCCAACGCCCGCCAGTTCGAGCGCCTTGGCGAGATCGGCGTCGAGGCTCTCATAGCGGCCGAGGAAATCGACGGCGAGCGCGCCGTCATCCATGTAGATCTCGTGATTGTCAACATAGGCGCGCCGGCGGCTCGCCATGAAGCGCTCGAAGCTTGGCCGCGCGGCCTTCGACTTCGTCTTATAGAAGTACCAGGAGATCTGCCGGTCCCAAGGGTTCCGGTCGAAGGCGAATTTGAAATAGCTCCGCCACACCTCCTCGCCGACATAAGCGCGGACGAGGTGAGCCGGCATGTGCTCGTGGAAGCCGACGCTTCGGTGGTAGTAGCGCTCGGGGCGCCTCAGCAGCCGCCGCCATAGCGGGCGCTTGGGCTTCAACGGATGCTCGATGCGATAGTTCTGCGGCGGCCGCCCCTGGCGGTCCTCCTCGCTTTCGGCGCGATAGGGCGTGATCACGTCATCCGGCCCGCACAAGGCCGAAAGCGCAGCCTCGATCGCGGTGCCCGCGGTCTTCTTGGTCTTGAGGAAGATGAATTTGTGCGCGTGGGAGACGATCATGGCGCGGGCTCAGAACTCGTAATCGAGCAGCTCGATCTCGCGCGCGTACCAGTCGCGCACCATCTCGCGGGTCTCGTCGTCATAATACTCGCGATACGGCACCTTGGTCTGGCGAAACGCCCCCTTGGCGCGCGGAAGCTCGGGCGCGGCGATGCCGACGCGATCGAGCGCGAGCCTCAGATCCTCCTCGAGGCGCTCGTAGCGCCCGACGAAATCGACGGCGACGGCCCCGTCGATGGCATAGATGTCATAATTGTTGAGGCGCGCGGCCCGATCCTGATGCATGAAGCGCGAGAATGGCGGCGGCTCTTTCTCGCCCCGATAACGGTGATGGTAGAACGAGACCTGCCGGTCCCAAGGGTTACGCTCGAAGGCGAACTTGAAATAGCTCCGCCACACCTTGTCGTCGACCAGCGCCCGGGCTTCCGCCGCCGGCATGTGGTTGTAGAAGCCGTAATCGGCCGCGGTGAACTTGAACCAGCGCCGCTTGAACAGTGGCCGGGGCGAATCCCACCAGCCATGCCGCTTCCAATTCTGCGCGCCGCGCTTGCCGACGCGCTTCGCCTCGTCGATCGCAGTCAAGGGCGAGATCACGTCCTCAGACCCGCAAAGCTCGCTGAGCGCCAGCTCGATGCTGGTGCCGGCGGTCTTCTTGGTCTTGAGGAAGATGAATTTGTGTGCGTGGGAGACGATCATCACTCAGGAGGTTTTGCCTTGTCCCGCTAGCCAGATGGCGAGGTCTTCCAGGATCGCGCCGAAATGGATCTCCGGGACCCTGAGCGCCGCGGCGATGTCCTGGAGCCGCTTGCGTTCCTCGCCGGCGATGCGGTCGTCGGCGAGGAGCGTGAGATAGGCGCTGCGGACGATCTCTTCCTTGGTGGCCTTGTCGAGCGCCGGCGCCGCCGCTGAAAGCTCGGCAAGCAGCACGTCGCGCGGCGTCGCCTCCGCGGCGCTGGCAATCTCCTCGGCCGAAATCGGCTTGCCGGCTTGGTCTTGGTAGACTTGCTGGATCAGGTGCACCTCCTTGTCGTCGAGGCCGCCGTCGGCAGCCGCCACGGCGATCATCGCTTTCAAGATCAAGTCGGCCCTGAGAGTGTCCGGCTGTTCCGCCACGTTCCCCTCCTTCATTCCGGGGCGATTGTGATGAGGGGCGCCCGCTTTGCCAAGCGGCAAAGCAGGGCTTGGAGCCTCGCTCCGGCCTGGGCTATGACGCAGGGCGTGCCTGTTTCAGCCGGACCAGCCAAAGCCAGTGACGCCGCTCAAGATCATCTTCCTCGCCGATACGCGGCCCGGACATTATCACCTCGCCGAGGGCGTGATTGCGGCGATCGCGCGGCTCCGCCCAGTTGAGGTCACGCGCGTGCCGGTAGAGCGGCGCTGGATCGTGCCGACGCGGTGGCTCCGGCGGCGCATCAACGCCGAGAGCTTCTATCCGCCGCGCATGTTGCGCATGGCCTATCGCATCGACGCCGAAGCACTGCCGAAGGCGGACCTCGTGGTCTCCGCCGGTGGCGAGACGCAAATGCCGAATATCTGCGTCACGCGTCTCATGGACGTGCCGAACATTTTTTGCGGCTCACTGTTGCGCGGGCTTGGGCCCGAAAACTTCAACTTGGTGATCTCGTCCTATGACCGCGATGCGGCGAGCCCGAAGCACATGGTCGTGCTCAAGCCGTCCGCGATCGATCCCGATGCGCTCGGGCGCCCTGCGGAGATCCCGCGTTATGGTGCTGAGCGTCCACCGAAGCTCGCGGGCCTCTTGATCGGCGGCAATGCCGGGCCGTTCCGCTACACCAAAGCCGAATGGGAGCGGCTGATCGATTTCGCCCGCGAGGTGTCGAGGGCCTGGGGCACGCGCTGGCTCGTCTCCACCTCGCGGCGGACGCCGCCGCAGGTCGCCGACAGTGTCGCCGAGCTTGCCAAGGACGAGACAGTCGTCGCTCGCTTCATCGACTATCGCACTGCCGGCCCGGGCACGTTGCCGCAGATCTTCGGCGCCGCCGAGGTCATCGTCTGCACCGAGGATTCGAGCACCATGGTCTCGGAGGCCGTGTCGGCGCGGCTCCCCGTGGTCGGCGTCGCCCCGGCGGCCCACCGCTTCACCGATGAAGAGTCCGCCTATCGCGCGTTTCTGATGCGCAACAATTGGTGCCGCGTGCTGCCCATCGCTGACTTGAACCCGGGGAGCTTCGCGCAAGCGCTGGCCGAGATCGAGCCGATGCGGGAGAACCCGCTCGACGCCCTTGCGGCGAAGCTGAAGGAACGGCTACCGGCGCTGTTCTAGCCCGCGACCTCGGGATGCCGGCGGGGCCCGACCGGGGGCTCGACGCGGAGATCCATCCAGAGTTCGACGGGGCGAAAGTCACTGGCGAGAGACCTCTAAGCCTTGTGAGGGCCAGTCACGAAAGTTTCACGTTGCGTGCCCGATATTCAATATTGCAGGGAGTCGGGCATGGAACAGGGTGTTTCAGCGGCAACTAGCACCGATCCCGTGGGTGGGAATACGGTCCAGGGCTATATCGACGAGAGACCGTCATGGTCGGATGGGACCACCGCGCCGCCCACGCCATTGACCGCCATGCAGTGGCGGATCTGGTGGCTTTCGGCTGCAGGAAAGTTCTTTGAGGGGCTGGTCGTATTCATGACCGGCGTGGCGCTACCGCTGATCGCCAAGGAGTTCAATCTCACCGCTGCGCAACATGGCCTGGTCGGCGCTGCGATCTTGTTCGGAATCCTCATTGGAGCAAGCGCGTTGGGAGGTCTCTCCGATCGATTTGGCCGCAAGCCGATGTTTATCTTTGAAATGGCGCTGTTCACGCTCTTTTTGGTGTTGATCGTTGTTACCTCGAGCTTCCCTTGGCTGATCGTGTCTCTATTCGGGATGGGGCTCGCCCTTGGTTGTGATTATCCCACGGCCCATTTGATGATTTCCGAGAACACCCCGTCGCACCGCCGCGGCGCTCTCGTGCTCTCCGCCTTCGGTTTCCAGGCCGTGGGTGCGCTGGTCGGGACAGCGGTGGGTTATTTGATCCTCTATGAAAATCCTGAACTTGGGTCTTGGCGCTGGATGTATGCGACTGCGATCATTCCAGCACTCTTGGTGGGTTTGGGGCGCTTCCACATCACCGAAAGTGCGCAATGGTTGGCTGTTTGCGGGCGCAAACGAGACGCCGAGAATGAAATCGTTCGCCTGCTTGCTCGGACTCCTCCGCATCCGAACCGCGTGAGCTTAGCTGACTCATCCGGCTCCGCTTGCCCCGAAGCGCGTCGTTCTGTGGGCTACGGTGCATTGTTCCAGGCGAACAACCTGCGCGCCACGATCCTCGCCTCCGTCCCGTGGTTCCTGCAAGATCTCGGAACCTATGGCATCGGAATGTTTACGCCGACCATCCTCGCTGCCGCGATCGGCCATAAATATGAGCATGTCCAAAACGTTGCCACTCTTGTCGCCGACGACCTTGTCGCGGCGAAGGGAGCAGCCTTCACCGACATTCTGCTGCTCGTCGGGATCGTCGCCGCTGTTTTGCTCGCCGACCGGGTGGGCCGGATCCCGTTGCAAGTTATCGGCTTCCTTGGCTGCGCCGTCGGGCTATTCATCGCCGCGCAATCGGTCAATTATGATGGTAGCACCAAGATGCTGCTTATTTTTTCTGGCTTCATCCTTTTCAATTTCATGACCGATCTGGGTCCGAACGCCCAAGCCTATCTGATCTCGGGCGAGGTCTTCCCGACCGCGGTTCGCGGAAAAGGTGCCGGGTTTGCGGCATCGTTTGCCAAGATCGGCGCCTGTACGACCGCGTTTCTCTTCCCGATCCTGCTCGCTGACCTCGGCACCGCCAAGCTGCTCTATATTCTGGTCGGCACTTCGCTGCTGGGCGCTTTGATCACATGGCTGTTCCGCATCGAGACGGCTGGGCTCAATCTTGAAGAGGTCGGTGCCGAGCCCCCACAAGAGCGGACCGGAAACCGCGACGCTCTTGCGAGCTTTGAGCCCGACCGCGAGTTGATTGGGGGGCATTCGCGGCGCGACCTCTAGCCATTGAGTCGCTCGCGCCAATTCGCTAGAAGCTCACTCGAACTTCCAACTCAGACGCATGCACACCCCTCGGGAGACCCATGGCCAGCCCGCAATACGTCTATGTCATGAACCGCCTGTCGAAGACTTATCCGGGCGGCAAGCAGGTTCTGAAGGACATCACCCTCGCGTTCCTGCCTGGCGCCAAGATCGGCGTCGTCGGCCTCAACGGCGCGGGCAAGTCGACGCTCCTCCGCATCATGTCCGGGCAAGAGACCGAGTTCGTCGGTGAGGCCTGGGCCGCCGATGGCGTCACCGTGGGCTTTCTGCCGCAGGAACCCGATCTTGACGCGTCCAAGGACGTCACCGGCAATGTCATGGAGGGCGTCGCCGAGAAGAAGGCGAAGCTCGACCGCTACAACGAGCTCGCCATGAACTATTCCGACGACACCGCCGGCGAGATGGCGAAGCTTCAAGACGAGATCGACGCGGGCAATCTGTGGGACCTCGACGCCCAGGTCGAGCAGGCCATGGATGCGCTGCGCTGTCCGCCTGGCGACGCCGACGTGAACTCACTGTCAGGCGGCGAGAAGCGGCGCGTCGCGCTCTGCCGCCTCTTGCTCCAGAGGCCGGATATCCTCCTGCTCGACGAGCCCACCAACCATCTCGACGCCGAGAGCGTGGCCTGGCTCGAGCATCATTTGCGCGATTATCCCGGCACCGTGGTCATGGTCACCCACGACCGCTATTTCCTCGACAACATCACTGAGTGGACGCTCGAACTCGATCGCGGGGCGGGCATTCCCTATCACGGCAACTATTCCTCCTGGCTCGAGCAGAAGCACAAGCGGCTCGAGGTCGAAGGCAAGCAGGATGCGGCCCGCGAGCGAACGCTCGCACGGGAGCTCGACTGGATCAAGGCGAGCCCGAAGGCGCGCCAGGCGAAGTCGAAGGCGCGCATCAAGGCTTACGACGAGCTTGTCGCCGAGGCCGGCCGCGACAAGCAGGGCAAGGCGCAGATCACCATTCCACCAGGGCCCCGGCTCGGCAATATGGTCATCGAGGTCGACAATGTCGGCAAGGGCTTCGGCGACCGGCTCCTGATCGACGATCTTTCCTTCAAGCTGCCGCCTGGCGGCATCGTCGGCGTCATCGGCCCGAACGGCGCCGGCAAGACCACGCTGTTCCGCCTGATCGTGGGCGAGGACAAGCCCGACAATGGCGACATCCGCGTCGGCGACACGGTGAAGCTCGGCTATGTCGATCAATCCCGCGACACGCTTGACGGCAAGAAGAGCGTGTTCGAGGAGATCTCCGACGGCAGCGACATCATCAAGCTGGGACAGCGCGAAGTGCCGAGCCGTGCCTATGTCGGCTGGTTCAATTTCAAGGGACCCGACCAGCAGAAGAAGGTCGGCCAGCTATCGGGCGGCGAGCGCAACCGCGTTCACCTCGCCAAAATGCTGAAGTCGGGCGCGAACCTGATCCTGCTCGACGAGCCCACCAACGATCTCGATGTCGAGACCCTGTCCTCGCTCGAGGCGGCGCTCGAGGACTTTCCCGGCTGCGCCGTGATCATCAGCCACGATCGCTTCTTCCTCGACCGCATCGCCACCCACATTCTCTCCTTCGAAGGCGACAGTCACGTCGAATGGTTCGAGGGCAATTTCGAGGCTTATGAGGAGGACAAGAAGCGGCGTCTCGGCGAGGACGCCGTGCTGCCGAAGCGCATCAAATACAAAAAATTCGCGCGGGCCTGAGCGAGGCGTTTACTTCACCGGCTTGTCGAGGGCATCCCAGGTGTTTTTGCCGACGATGCCGTCGGCTTCGAGGTTCTTGTCGGCCTGGAAACGCATCACCGCGAGTTCGGTCGCGGGACCGAAGTCCTGGTCGATGGCTAGCGGAAATCCCAATTTCTGAAGCATCGTTTGCAGCTTGCCGACAGCCTCGCTGTTCGAGCCCCGGCGCAAGACGGGGCGGGGATCCGGAACCGCCCCACTGAGTTGGATGCCCTCGATGCGCGCGAGCGCCGCCTTGGCCTTGCTCGTGTATCTGCGGCGATCGTCGAGGCCTCTGGTGCCGCCATTGATCTTCTTGGTGACGGTGATGATATCGTCGCGGTCGCAGTCGGGATTGATCTTCCTCTTTTTCCAGTACTCGCAGGCAATCTTTAGAGACAGGACAGGTTCGGCGGCCATCAACGGGTGTTTCTCGAGGTCGATACCGAGAACAGTGCCCAGCGCCTCGTAATTTGCCCTCCCGGTCAGCTGAATCAGGCCACGCCCCTTATAGAGGGGGCCGTCACCCTTCTTGATATTGCCGAGGTCTTTGCGTCCCTCGTAGGCTTCCCCGCTGGCGAATTCCTCGGTGGTACGGAAGCCGGCAAACTCGTGGCAGGTCTGCCCGAAGAAGTGCGCAATCCGCAATCGTGTGTCGATCCCGTAGGACGCCAGTGTGGAGGCGAGCACCGGGCTGATCTCTGCGATGATCTCTGCTTGCCGCGCGCCCTTCGATCCGCTGAACCGTGGCGCGATTTCGAACATTACCTGACCATCGATCGGCATCATGGATCACTCCTCCACCGCTAAGTCGGAAAACCAGGCTACAACCGAATCTATGAGCGGGGATAAATTACACGTGATACGTGTATATGGCCAAGCGCCATCTCGCGGTGCGAGCAGGGCCGAAGCGCGCTTGCTAAGCCCCGGTGAAACGTATAAACATATCTTTATGTCAGATGAGGAAGCCCCAAGCCACGCCACCAGAGCAAGCCTGTCGCGCGCCGATGCCTTGAGCCTGCTTCGCGCCGCTGGCGAGGCGACGCGGCTCCGCATCCTGGCGCTCCTCGCCAGGAGCGAGCTCAACGTCAAGGACCTCACCCAAATCCTCGGTCAAAGCCAGCCGCGCATCAGCCGGCACCTGAAGCTGATGGCCGAGGCCGGCCTGATCGGGCGCTTCCGCGAAGGCAGCTGGGTGTTCTTCCGTCTCGCCGACAGCGGCAACGAGGCGCCGCTTGCCGCCGCGATCGTCGCGAGCCTCGACCCCGCCGACCCCGTCTTCGCCCGAGACCGCGCCCGCGCCGAGGCCGTCAACAAGGCGCGCGAGGAAGCCGCGCAGAATTATTTCAAGGACCATGCCGGCGAGTGGGACCGAATCCGCACGCTCCACGTTGCCGAGAAGGAGGTCGAGGCCGCTATCGACGAAGCCCTCGGCGAGGGGCCGTTCTCGCTCCTCGTCGACCTCGGCACCGGCACCGGGCGCATGCTCGAACTGTTCGCGCCCCGCGCCAATCGCGCCCTTGGCTTTGATCTCAGCCATGACATGCTAGCCTACGCGCGTATGAAGCTGGAACGCGCCGGTCTCGCCCAGGCGCAAGCCCGCCACGGCGACCTCTATAATGTGCCGCTCGCCGACGGCGCGGCCGACGCCGTGATCCTGCATCAGGTGTTGCACTTCCTCGATGATCCCGCCACGGCCATCGCCGAAGCTGCGCGTGTCCTCAAGCCTGGTGGCAAACTGCTCGTGGTCGATTTCGCGCCACATGAGCTCGAATTCCTGCGCGAGCAATCCGCCCATCGCCGTCTCGGCTTTGCCTCGTCGCAGATCAAGCGCTGGCTGCAAGCTGCGGGGCTCAGGGTCGACGGCCAGCGCGACCTCGCGCCAAGCGAAGGCATTGACGCCGAGAAGCTCACCGTCTCGCTCTGGCTTGGATCGAAGCCTGCTGCGGCGCGCGACAAGAAGAAACCGGCCACTGTGGAGTTCGCCGCGTGATCCTCAACCACCCCGACCGCAAGAGCCGCTTTCTCGGGTCTGGCGACATCGACGTCTCGTTCGAGTTCTTCCCGCCAAGGACCGTGGCCATGGAAGAGACGTTGTGGCGGTCCATCCGCCGCCTCGAGCCGCTCGATCCGACCTTCATCTCGGTCACCTATGGCGCCGGCGGCTCCACGCGCGAGCGCACCCATGCCACCATCGCCCGCGTGTTGAAGGAGACGAAGCTTAAGCCTGCGGCACATCTCACTTGCGTCGATGCCACGCGCGAGGAGGTCGATGTCGTGATCAAGGACTACTGGGACATCGGCGTGCGTCATATCGTGGCGCTCCGCGGTGATCCGGCGCGCGGCGTCGGCGCTCGCTACGAGCCGACGCCTGGCGGCTACATCAACGCCGCAGACCTCACCCGCGGCATCAAAAAGATCGCGCCGTTCGAGGTCTCGGTTGCCTGCTATCCCGAGAAGCATCCGGAGTCGGCAACCGTCGACGCGGATATCGACATGCTGTGGCAGAAGATCGATGCCGGCGCCACCCGCGCCATCAGCCAGTTCTTTTTCGATAACGAGGTGTTCTTCCGCTTTCTCGACCGCGTCCGCGCCCGCGGTATCACCATCCCGATCGTGCCCGGCATCATCCCGATCCACAATTTCAAGCAGGTTGCAGGCTTCGCTCTGAAATCGGGGACGAGCGTGCCGGATTGGCTTGGCCATCGCTTCGAGGGGCTGGAGGAGGATCAGGAGACGCGTTATCTGGTTGCCGCTGCGGTCGCCGCCGAGCAGGTGATGGGCCTTGTCGATCAGGGCATCACCGAGTTCCACTTCTACACCCTGAACCGCGCCGACCTCGTCTATGCCATCTGCTATCTGCTTGGGCTTCGCCCGGCGACAACAGCACTGAGGGCGGAGGCCGCCCAATGACACGGGAGCAACGCATCGCCGCGCTGAAAGAGGCTGCCCGGGAGCGCATCCTGATCCTCGATGGCGCCATGGGCACCATGATCCAACGCTACAAGCTCGACGAGACCGGTTATCGGGGCGAGCGCTTCAAGGATCATCCTCGCGACCTCAAGGGCAATAACGATCTGCTGGTGCTGACCCAGCCCAAGATCATCAGCGAGATCCACAACGCCTATTTCGAAGCCGGCGCCGACATCGTCGAGACCAACACCTTCAACGCGCAAGCCATCAGCCAGAGCGACTATGGGCTCGAGGACATTGCCTATGAGATGAACGTTGCCGCCGCCAAAATCGCGCGCGAGGCGGCCGACGCCTGGACCAAGAAGACGCCGGACAAGCCGCGCTTCGTCGCCGGCGCCATCGGTCCCACCAACCGCACCGCGTCGATCTCGCCAGACGTCAACAATCCGGGCTTTCGCAATGTCAGCTTCGATGCGCTTGTTGAGGCTTATGCCACCCAGGCGCGCGGGCTGATCGAGGGCGATGTCGACGCCATCCTGATCGAGACCATCTTCGACACCCTGAATGCCAAGGCTGCCGGTTTTGCCGTGGAACAGGTGTTCGACGAGCTCGGTGTGCGCCTGCCGATCATGCTGTCGGACACCATTACCGATCTTTCGGGGCGCAATCTCTCCGGCCAGACGCCCGAGGCATTCTGGTATTCGCTCAAGCATCTGCGGCCGTTCTCCGTCGGCCTCAATTGCTCCTTCGGCGCCGAGCAGCTTCGTCCTTCGGTCGACGAGATCTCCCATGTCGCCGATACGTTGATGAGCGTTTATCCCAACGCCGGGCTCCCCAACGAGATGGGCGAATATGACGAGACTCCGGCCCATATGGCGGGACTGCTCGAGGAGTGGGCGCGTGACGGGCTAATTAACATCGTCGGCGGTTGCTGCGGCACCACGCCAGACCACATCCGCGCCATCGCCAAGGCTGTAGCAAAATATCCGCCGCGCCGCGTGCCCGAGACGGAGCACAAGATGCGCCTTTCGGGCCTCGAGCCCTTCGTCCACGGGTAAGTCTGGAATGAGTAACGGCGCGCAAAATTTCGTCATGGTGGGCGAGCGGACCAACGTCACCGGCTCGGCCAAGTTTCGCAAGCTGATCGAAGCCAATGACTATGCCGCCGCGCTCGAGGTCGCGCGCCAGCAGGTCGAGAACGGGGCCAACATGCTCGACGTCAATATGGACGAGGGCATGCTCGAATCCGAAGCGGCCATGGTCACCTTCCTCAATCTCATCGCCGCCGAACCCGACATCGCGCGCGTCCCGATCATGATCAACTCATCGAAATGGTCGGTGATCGAGGCTGGCCTGAAATGCGTGCAAGGCAAGTCCGTCGTCAATTCGATCAGCATGAAGGAAGGCGAGGAGCCCTTTCTCGACCACGCCAGGAAAGTCCGCCGCTACGGCGCTGCCGTGGTGGTCATGGCCTTCGACGAGCAAGGCCAGGCCGAGACCGCTGAGCGGAAGTTCGAGATCTGCAAGCGCGCCTATGACCTCCTCACCGGGACGGTGGGCTTCCCGCCCGAGGACATCATCTTCGATCCCAACATCTTCGCCGTCGCCACCGGCATCGAGGAGCACAGCGATTATGCCCGCGCTTTCATCGACGCGACGCGGCGCATCAAGAAAGAGCTGCCTTACGTCCATGTCTCCGGCGGCGTCTCCAATCTCTCCTTCGCTTTCCGCGGCAACGAGCGCGTGCGCGAGGCCATGCATTCGGTGTTCCTGTACCACGCCATCCAAGCCGGCATGGATATGGGCATCGTCAATGCCGGCCAGCTCGCGCTCTACGACGACATCGATCCCGAGCTCCGCGAGTTGGTCGAGGATGTGATCCTCAACCGCCGCAAGGACGCGACCGACCGGTTGCTCGAAGCGGCCGAGAGATATCGCGGCGGGGCGGCGCAGAAGCGGGAGGTCGATCTCTCCTGGCGCGAGAAGCCGGTCGAGGAGCGCCTGACCCATGCCCTCGTCCACGGCATCGCCACCTATATCGAGGAGGACACCGAAGCGGCGAGGGCACGCGCCGAGCGCCCGCTCCACGTCATCGAAGGTCCGCTGATGCAGGGCATGAGCGTGGTCGGCGATCTGTTCGGCGCCGGCAAGATGTTCCTGCCCCAGGTGGTGAAGTCGGCGCGGGTGATGAAGCAGGCGGTCGCCTATCTCATGCCGTTCATGGAGAAGGAGAAGGAGGAGCTTGGCCTGGCCCAAGGCGAGCCTGCCGGGCGGATCGTGATGGCCACCGTGAAAGGCGACGTCCACGACATCGGCAAGAACATCGTCGGCGTCGTGCTCCAATGCAACAATTACGAGGTCATCGATCTCGGCGTCATGGTGCCGGCGCAGAAGATCCTCGATACCGCGAAGGAGCGGAAGGCCGACATCATCGGCCTATCCGGCCTGATAACGCCGTCCCTCGACGAGATGTGCCACGTCGCGGCCGAGATGGAACGCGAGGGCTTCGACCTGCCGCTGCTGATCGGCGGCGCCACCACGAGCAAGGTGCACACTGCGGTGAAGATCAGCCCGAACTATGCCCGGAGCCAGGCGATCTACGTCACCGATGCGAGCCGCGCCGTCGGCGTTGTCTCCTCGCTGATGTCGCCCGAGGAGCGGCCGAAGACGATCGCGCGCGTGCGCGAGGACTATGCCCGCATGGCCGAGTCCCACGCCCGGAGCCGCGCCGAGAAGTCCCGCACCTCAATCGCCGACGCGCGCGCCAATCGGCTGAAGCTCGACTGGAGCGGCTATGCGCCGCCGAAGCCGACCTTCCTCGGCACGCGCGCCTTCGAGAGCTACGACCTCGCCGAGCTTGCCCGCTACATCGACTGGACGCCGTTCTTCCAGGCTTGGGAGCTGAAGGGGCAATATCCGCGCATTCTCGAAGACGACAAATATGGCGAGGCCGCGCGGCATCTGTTCGAGGATGCGAAGACCATGCTCGGCCAACTCATTGCAGAGAAGGCGCTGGTCGCCAACGGCGTCGTCGGCTTCTGGCCGGCGAACAGCACGGGCGACGACATCGAGCTTTACGCCGATGACACCCGTAAGGAAAAGATCGCTACCCTGCACACGCTTCGCCAGCAGATGGCGCGTGACCCGGGGCGTCCCAATCTCGCGCTCGCCGATTTCGTGGCGCCAAAGGAAAGCGGCGTCGCCGACTATATCGGCGCCTTTGCCGTGACCGCTGGCCTTGGCGAGGAGGACGTCGCCAGGCGCTTCGAGCGGGCCAATGACGATTACTCCAAGATCCTGGTCAAGGCGCTCGCCGACCGGCTCGCCGAAGCGTTCGCCGAGGCGCTGCACGAGAAGGTGCGGCGCGAGCTTTGGGCCTACGCGCCTGATGAGCATTTCGCCAATGAGGCGCTGATCGCGGAGGACTATCGCGGCATCAGGCCGGCGCCCGGCTATCCGGCCCAGCCGGACCACACCGAGAAGCGCACCCTGTTCAAACTACTCGACGCCGAGCAGGCGACCGGCCTCAGGCTCACGGAGTCCTGCGCCATGTGGCCCGCAGCCGCGGTATCAGGGCTTTACTTCGCCCACCCCGAAAGTCGCTATTTCGGGGTGGGGAAGATCGGCCGAGATCAGGTCCTGGACTATGCCGCCCGTAAGGGCTGGGGCCTGGATGAGGCGGAGCGATGGCTCGCACCCATCCTCAACTACGATCCAAAGCGGATCGCCGATGCGGCCGAATGAGTGGTTGAAAGGTGGGGCGTCAGATCATCCCGAGGATGATCGCTGCGACGAACCCAAACGACACCAAAGCCAGGATGGCCGTCAACGTACCGGTAAGCTCCATGGGAAGCCTCCTTTCCGATCGATGCGGTCTTTGGCTCTAAGGGGGCGATATTAGGGACTCTTCGTGGCGCCCGCCAAGCTCTTTTTTCGCATCGCCAAAGTGTGCCCTTGCTAAAGCAGTCCACTCAACGTCTCCCTCGAGACGTTGGTTCCGGCCGGGCAAAAAGAAACCTGTGAGTTCCGCCGCCGCCCTCGGAATCCTTGCAAAACCGGGCTTTTTCGGGGGTAATACCCCGCGCGCCGCCATAAGCCGGGCGCGGCCCAGACCCCGGATGGCCCGGGGAACAAGCCCGGACGCACCGTTTTGCCCTGTGGACAACAAAATGCGGGCGTGCTGTTCGGTTAGGGGTCGAGGCTGCTGCCGGGCCCGATGGCGGCAAACGGCCCTTTAGGGGATATGGGGAAGGAAACAGGCATGAGATTGATCGTCGGTATTGCTGCCCTTGGGGTTCTGGTCTTGGCAGGAAGCGGTCCGGCGCGGGCCCTGACCATCTCTAATATCGATCCCAAGCCGCACACGGTCACGGTCACCGCCGGCAGCGAATCCAAGGATTTGACCATTGAGCCGGCAAAGGACGTCGACGCCGATTGTGCCTCAGGCTGCAAGGTCAAACTCGAGAACGGCGAGCAATACGAGTTCCACGGCGACGAAGCGGTATCCATCGAGGACGGCGTCATCTTCATCGACCATTCGCCGAGCATGGAAAAAGCCGAAGTTCCGGACATCGATCCCGACGCCGCGCCCGCGCCGCAATAGGCTCTCCAAGGCCGGTCTAAGCTCCGCCTAGGGGAAACTTCCGCATCAGGATCTCGTCATAGCCGTCCGCGACAAGGCTCGGCAGCACCGCCGCCGCGGCAAAGCCGTGACGCGCGTAGAACGCCGCGGCCCGCACATTGAAGGCGGAGACGCAGACCCAGAGATTGCGGGCGTCGTGATGGAGCGCCGCCGCCTCGAACCAGGCCATAATGCTCGCGCCAATGCCGAGCGCTTGCGCGTGCGGTAAGAGCGCCAGGATCTCGAGGTAGGGACCTTTCAGCCAGGGCGAGCGCACCGAGACGAGGCCGGCCTCGGTGCCATCGAGGCTGACGAGATAGCGGCTGACCCCGGCGTCGGGCTTGGCGAGCAGGGCGGCGAGCTTTTCCGCGGGATAGTTCATCACCGACCATGGCTCCATGGCGGCCATGGCCTCGGCCATTGGTCGCGCTAGACGCGGCTCGAACGGCAGAAGTTGGACGCCACGATCGCCGTTATCGGGGAGCTCAGCGGTGCCCGTTGAAAAAGGAGAAGAGGTCATGGTTGCCTGGGCGCCGCGACGCTCGCGCGATCTGTTTGCCGAGCCCTGGTCCCGTGCACCGTTGCGCAATCACGGGCTTCCCGGCGGCAATCAGCTCGCTCACGGTAACGAAGCTATAGCCCTGCTCCTTCAGCGTGGGCAGGGCGAGGGCAAGGGCTGCGGCAGTATTGCGTCCCCGGCCATTGGCATGGCCGACGATGATCGCTCCCGGATGGGCGCGGGTGAGGATAGTGTGGGCGATGGTCTTGGCCGAGACCCGAGGGTCCGGATCGCCGGTGACCACGTCCCATTGGATTGCGAGCAAACCGGCGTCGTCGACGGCCGCGAGCGCCTTGGCGTTGCAGCGCCCGTAAGGAAAGCGGAACACCGCGAGCCGCTCGGGCGGCGCGGGCGCCGTCTCCCCGACCAGGCATTGCCGGGCGGCGAGACCGGTCTTCGCCCTGGCATAGGCCGCCTCGGTCAGGGTGACTTCATCCTTGATGACGGCGTCAGTGGCCCGTGACAAGTCGACATGCTTCAAGCCGTGGCTCCCGACCTCGAACAGCGGGTCGGCAATGAGCTGGGCAGCGCGCTCGGGATGGGTCTCCATCCATTTGCCGCCGGCGAAGAAGGTCGCCTTGACGCCTTGGGCGCGCAGAAGATCGACGATGCGGCCGTCATAGCCCGAGACATAGCCGCTCTCCTCGCAAAGATCGAAGGTGAGCGCGATCAGCTTCTTGTCGGGCGGCAGCGCGACGCTCTCGATCAGGCCGCGAAGCGCGGGTTCGACCGGGGTCGCAGCGGGCAGCGGTGTCGCTTTGAGCGCGGCGACATCAAGCGGACCCTTGGAGGGCTGATGCTTGATCTCGGCCGGGGTGCCGGCGAGGGTTTCAGGCGTCCAGCATTGCCGCGGCGGCGCTGTGTCTTCCGCAAGCGCGGGGGTCGCGAGGGCAAGCAGTGAGAGGACGGTGACGCGGATCAGGCCCATGGACCCACCTTGATGCGCAAGATTGGGCACGCCTCTGTGTCGGGTCGATGACATCTCTGTGGTCAGTTCCGGGCGCCGAATCACTGTTGCAAAGCATAGGTACGAAAGCGATGGCCCGCGTTAACGAGTTGCTCGAACGGCGTGGGCCTCGGACCTTTGGCTGCCTTGCCAATGGCGCCCGCGCGCTTAGGATGGAGCCCGCAGCACTGGCGTCTTTCCGCTGGCAACGATTTGTCCATGACCACTTTCTATGTTGCGCGGCATCAAAGACGCCTGAAGGCGCCATAGGGAGGACGCCATGCCGCATTTGGGACCTTCGCTCGAGCAACCTGTCCCGCTGTCGCGGCTGCTCGCCAACGGACTTGAACGAAAGCCGAACGAGGCTGCCTTGCAATCGCTCGAGGGCAAGGCGTCCTGGTCCGAGCTCGATCGCATGGCGAGCAGTCTTGCGGCGAGCTATCTCGCGCTCGGGCTGAAGCCTGGCGATCGCTTTGCCTCGCTGATGCCGAACCGCATCGCGCTGATCGCCCATTATCTCGCTTGCTTCGAGGCGGAACTCGTCGCCACGCCGCTCAACTACCGCTACACGGCGCCGGAGATCGACCATGCCTTCGATGTGAGCGGCG
Organism: uncultured Alphaproteobacteria bacterium; assembly: GCA_963732955.1. Taxonomy (GTDB): domain Bacteria; phylum Pseudomonadota; class Alphaproteobacteria; order Rhizobiales; family Methyloligellaceae; genus Methyloceanibacter. Next base: position 194,133 of record CAVTBH010000003.1, on the reverse strand, counting down.
CGAGGGTGATGCTGATCCATGCCGAGCGCCTTGGTGACCTCGCCGCGACCAAGGCCGGGACGCTGCCGCTCGGCGTCATGACCTATGGCGGCGAAAATGGTGGAGGCCTGAGCTTCGAGAGCCTCGCCGCCGCCGAACATCCCGAGGTCACGCTTCCCGACATGGCTGCGGACGCCCCGGCCGCGATCTTCTTCACCTCCGGCAGCACCGGTCCGGCCAAGGGAGTGACCCATACCAGGGGCTCGCTCGCCTGGATGTTCGCGAGCGCGGTGAAGTCCTTCAAACTCGGCCCCGACGACGTGGTGTTGCCGGCTTCGTCCTGCTCCCATATCGGCGGCTTCACCTTTGCGCTCTCCGCGCTTTCGGCGGGCGCCCGCGTCGTCGTGGCGAGAGCCTTCGACCACGACGAGCTCGGACCGCTGTTTCGGAAGACGCGCCCGACCCTGATGTCGATGCTGCCCACCGCGCTGCTTCACCTCCTTCGCGAGCACGATATGACGGCGGACGAACTGAGCTCGCTCAGGCTCTGCCGCTCGGCCGGCGACAAGGTCCCCGAGGAGCTCGCCAAGGAATATCTGGCGCTCACCGGCCATCCCATCAGCGAAGGTTACGGCATGACCGAGATCGGTCTCGCCGCGCTCAATCCGCCGACGAAGTCGGCCAAGCTGGGCTCGGTCGGAATGCCGAGCCCGGGCTTCGTGTTCTCGATCCACACCGAGGAAGGCAATGAGGCAGCGAGCGGCGAGGACGGACGCCTCTTTGTGCGCACGCCGTCGTGTACCGCCGGCTATTGGAACGACCCCAATGCGAGCGCCGAAGTGATCCGCGAGGAATGGCTCGATACTGGCGACATGATGCGGGCCGACGAGGACGGATATCTGTGGTTTTGCGGGCGCAAGAAGCAGATCATTGTCCACGACGGGTCCAACATCTGCCCGCAGGAGGTCGAGGAAGCGTTGCTCGCTCATCCCAGCGTTGAGAGTGTGGGCGTCGTCGGCCTCCACGATCTCGTCCATGGCGAGAATGTCCGCGCCTATGTTGCGCTTAAGCCCGATGCGCCACGGCCAAAGTCGCTTGAGCTGATCAGATTCGCCAAGGCGCGCGTTGGCTACAAGGCGCCCGAGGAAGTCGTGTTCTTAGAGACCATGCCTCTCAACGCCACCGGCAAGGTCGATCGCGTCGCGCTGAAGCAGCTCGCCGCGGGCGATCACGCCCACCATCGCTGATTTTTCACCCGCACCCCAAGGAGGTGTCTCATGACTAAGGTTCTTGACGAAGTGCTTGCCGCGAACGGCACCTATGCCGCCAACTTCGGCGATAAGGGATCGCTGCCAATGCCGCCGGGGCGACGTTTCGCCGTTCTCACCTGCATGGACGCCCGGCTTGACCCGGCGAAATTCGCCGGGCTCAGCGAGGGCGACGCGCATGTCATCCGCAACGCCGGCGGTCGCGCCAGCGATGACGCCATCCGCTCCCTGGTGATCTCCCACAAGCTGCTCGGCACCAACGAGTGGTTCGTGATCCATCACACCGATTGCGGCATGGAGACCTTCAGCGACGAGGTCATGCGCGATTTGCTCAAGCAGAGCCTCGATACCGCAACGGTCGACGCCGATGGCTGGCATGACGTTGGCAAGGGACCCGGCTCCCCCGAAGGTGACTTCATCGACTGGCTGACCATCAAGGATCAGGCCGAAAGCGTCACGAGCGACGTCAGCCGCATCCGGTCCCATCCGCTGGTGCCGCGTTCGGTCCCGATCTACGGCTACATCTACGACGTGAAAAACGGCCGGCTGCTGGAAGTGCCGTCGGCGACGAAGGCGGGACAAGCGGCCTGATCGCTGAGCGTAGTCCGAGGAACTGAGACATGCCGGAGGCGGGGGCGTCGGTGACGGCGCCAGTGCGGCTTTGGTCGCTGTTGCAGCGCGGCCTGGAGGACGGCCGCGACCGGCCTGCGATCCTGTCGCTCGAGGGCAGCTGGACCTGGGGCGAGCTTGAGGACCGCACCCACCGTCTGGCCAGGAATTATCTCGCGCTCGGCCTGAAGCCGGGAGACCGCATCGCCTCGCTGATGCCGAACCGGATCGCGCTTCTTGCCCATTACATTGCTTGCTTCAACGCCGGGATCGTCGTCACGCCACTCAACTACCGCTACACGCCGCCCGAGATCGACCACGCGCTCGACGTCAGCGGCGCCAAGATCATCCTCGCGCACGCCGAGCGTGCCAGTGACATAGCCGCCAGCAAGGCCTCGCACTTGCCGCTCGGCGTCATCACCTACGGCGCCGAGGAGGGGAGCGGCCGGAGTTTCGAGCAATTGATGCAGGGCGTGCCGCCAGCCGCGATCACCTTGCCGCAACCGGATCCCACCGCGCCCGCCGCCATCTTCTTCACCTCCGGCAGCACCGGCCCGGCCAAGGGCGTGACCCATAGTTTCGAGACCCTCGGCTGGATGACAGCGAGTGCCGCCGCGGCCTTCGAGATCACCGCCGACGATATCGTCCTCCCCGGCTCGTCCTGCTCACATATTGGCGGCTTCGGCTTTTCCTTGACCTCCCTCAGCGTCGGCGGACAAGCCGTTGTGGCAAGAACTTTCGACCACGCCGAGCTTGGGCCATTGCTGCGCGAGATGCGGCCGACCGTGATGTCGATGTTGCCGACCGCGCTGCTCCACCTCATCCGCGAGCCGGGCACGACCGCGGAGGACTTCAGCTCGCTCCGTCTCTGCCGTTCTGGCGGCGACAAGGTCCCCGAGGAGCTCGAGAAGGAGTTTCGCGCGCTGACCGGCCATCTCGTCAGCGAGGGCTATGGCCTGACCGAGACCGGGCTCGCCGCGCGCAATCCGCCGTCGGGCCTCGACAAGCTCGGCTCGATCGGCATGCCGAGCCCCGGCTTCACGGTCTCGATTCGCGATGGCGACGAGCAGGAAGTTGGCCTCGGCGAGGAGGGGCGCGTGTGGTTGCGAACGCGCTCGAAGATGATCGGCTATTGGAACGACCCAACGGCCACCGCCCAGGTGAACCGCGACGGCTGGTTCGACACTGGCGACGTGATGAAGGCCGACGCCGACGGCTATCTGTGGTTTTGCGGCCGGCAGAAGCAGATCATCGTCCATGACGGCTCCAACATTTCGCCGCAGGAAGTCGAAGATGCGCTGCTCGATCATCCCGCGGTCGAAAGCGCCGGTGTGATCGGCGTGCACAACCTCCTGCATGGGGAGTGCGTTCGCGCCTATGTCGCGCTGAAGCCGGACGTGCCGCGTCCGACTGCGGCCGAGTTGATCGCGTTCGCGCGCGGCCATGTCGGCTACAAGGCGCCGGAAGAGATCGTGTTCATCGACTCCATGCCCGTGAACGCCACCGGCAAGGTCGATCGTGAAGCGCTGAAGAAACGCGCCGCCGGCGATCATGCTCACGTTCTGTAGGGCGTTCACCTTGCGCCGTGCGGCAATGGAACTGCGCTCGGCGGGCTGCTATAGGCTCGAATCCCGGTCGACGAAACCTTGAATAAGGGAGTGAAACCATGAGCAAAATCACAAAAGTCGTGGCGGCGGCCGTCGTCGCCGGCGTCACGCTTGCAACTGCCAGCATTGCCGCCTTCGCCGGCAGCGAGTTCGAAGGCACCTGGGCCGTGAAGAACACCGACGGCAAGCCATTCGAGATCACGCTGTCGGCTGACGGCAACGCCAAGGCAACCATGGATAACATGGAGGGGACCTGGAAGGAGGAGGGCGGTACGGCGGTCATCAGCTGGAACACCGGCTGGACCACGAAGATCGCCAAGGACGGCGATCACTATGTGAAGACCGCCTTCAAGAAGGGCGAGAGCGAGCCGGCCAACACCTCCGACGCGGTCAAGAAGTAGCGCTTGGGGTCGCGAGGGCCGTGGAGCGTCAGTCCGGATCGGCGGCGTGCTTGGCGATGTTGTCGGCCCGTTCGATCCCGGTGGGATAGTAGGCGCCCGTCGGCGCCGTGCCGAAGCTCAGCATCCTGAGACGCCCGGCCTCGATCGCATCCGGCTCATGGGTCGCCTTCAACATCTTCACCGCGCAAGTATCGGCGTCGAGCTCCATGTTCCGGAGCGCCGGACGGATATAGTAAAAGGGCTGCGGCCCCAATTGCCCAAGCCCGGCGAAGCGGCGCACATGGCCGAGGGTGTGATGGCAGCATTCATGAGCCATCAGGAAGTGCCCGTAGGCCGGGTCGGTGGACAGCAAGCGTGCGCTCATGACGATGACGGGGCGCCCGTTGCGATCCTGCATCGAGGTCGCCTGCTCAGTGAAGTCGGGCAGAAGATAGGTGGAGATGTCACAATAAGGATTGTCGACGCTCGACAGGCTCGATCGCGGGGCCGGACTGCTCCCGGCGTGAGCGCTGTCCAACCAGAGAACCAACCCCAGCAACAGAGCCCCCGCAAGGATCCACAGGCGAATGATTTTAGCCTCCGTAACTTTGCTTTCCCGTCAGTCTAGCGGTGCGAAAGGGCGTCCTAAAGCCCCTTTTGCGTGGCCTCGTCATTACTTAACGCAATTGTGATGGAAAGACCGGCTCACTAGCTCGCGGTTCAGCCCGGCCCTAACATCACGCGCCTTCGGCGCCGATTCGGGAGCCGCTGGCTCCGAACCGGGACTGCCCTACACCGAGTGCATGGCGCGCTACCGCATTATCCTCATCCCGCTGCTTGTCTGGGCGCTCGTCATGATCTTGCCCGGGCTTTGGCGCGTGGTGCAGCCCCTCGCGTCCTTCGGTTTCTCTGCCAATAACGACGGCCTGGTCTACGACGTGCGCAAGCCGTTCGATGAGCTTAAGCAGTCGCCGGCGTGGAGGGCTGGGATCAGGAAGGGCGACCACCTCGATATGACGAAGCTCGGCTGCGTACCCTTCGAGCCGACGGCCTGCGGCAACACTCTTGCCGTGCTCGGTGGCCGTCAGTTCGTGTTGCCCGGGCATTCGGTGACGCTCGACATTCTCGCCGGGCCGGCGCAACTGCCGCGTCAAGTCACCCTCGTTGCCGAACCCGAGCCTTCCAACCCGTTCGAGCGCTTCGTTGTGGCGCTTGACCAGATCGCCGGCATCCTCGTCGTGCTGGCCGCAGCCTGGCTCGTCTGGACCCGGCCCGGTCCCATGAGCTGGGGGTTCTTCCTGTATGTTATGTGGTTCAACCCCGGCCAGATCTATACGTACCACGCCATCTTGCAGCAATGGCCGGCGCTGCTCTTGGCGCAAAACGCGGCGGGCACCGTGGCGGAAGCCGTGGGCTATGTCGGTCTCCTGCTCTTCGTCATGCGCGCGCCGAACGGCAGCCCCGATCCGAAATGGCGGTGGCTCGAGCGCGCGCTTCCTCTGATCGGTATCGCGCTGGCGCTCGGCCTCGCCGCCTCCTATGGCAGCTTGTTCGATTATCAGACCGAGGCCGGCACCAGGCGCGCTGTCTTCGCCGGCTTCGTCGTGGCGCTCTGCGCCCTAGGCATCCTGCTCGAACGGCGGCACCGTCAGAGCCCCGAAGACTATCAGCGCCTCCGCTGGGTGCTGTGGGGCTGCGCCATCGGGCTTCCCACCTTCACCGTGGCCGAGCTCGCCCAAAGCACGACCATCTTCCACACGAGTTTCGGCGATTTCACCCCGCCTGACGACGTGATCGGCCTGCTCTATCTTATCAACGGCGTGCTGTGCCTGTTCGTGTTCGAGGCCATCCGCAGAGCGCGGGTGGTGAGCGTGTCGATCCCGCTCCGCCGCGTCACCATCCTCGGCCTGACCTTGAGCATCCCGGCGCTCTTGCTGCATCATAAGGTCGAGTACATGCAGGCGCATCTCGCCATCCCCAATTGGGCCTGGATCGTGATCGGGGCGATCTTCCTCTACGTCATCACCCGGCTTCACGAGGGCGCCACCCACGTCACCGACCGCTACTTCAACCGCGAGCTCGACCGCGTCGGCAACGATCTCGGCGCCGCTATCCTCAACGCCAAGAGCGCGGCCGAGATCGAGCGCCTCCTCGCCGATGGGCCGTTTCGTGTCCTTGCGCTGACCTCGGCGGCGGCGTTCCGCCGCGGCGGCGATGCGTTTCATCGTCACGGTAAGGCCAACGGTTGGGACGGATCGGAAGCGAGAACGCTCGCCGCCGGCGATCCCATGCTCACGCCGCTCGGCAACGGGTCGCCGTTCCCCATTGCCGGCGAGGATGACAAGGCGCCGCGGGCGGATGAACCGAAACTGCCGCAGGGGCTGGCGCGGCCAATTCTTGCCGTCCCGGCCGCGAACCCGCTCCACTGCTTCGCCGTCACGCTGTACGGCCCTCATGCCTCCGGCACCGACCTCGATACCGACGAACGCGCCATGCTCGGACGCATCGCCGGCCAGGCTGCGGCCGTTTATGCCGAGCTGGAGAGCCGCGAAATGCGCCAACGTATCGCGCGCCTCGAGCGCGACCGCGCCGAGGCGCGTCCGAAACGCGGCCCGCGGCCAAAGCGAAACGCCTAGCGCCACGCCACGTGTGACGCGGGCCTCCTTGGCCCTTCGGATCGGCGCCCAATTTCGCTATTGTCGGGTGACGGTCCCGGAGAGGACCGAAGGGAGGACCCCATGGCCAGTCGACGCAATTGGGACGGCGAGCCCGACCGCCTCGAACCGTTCCAATTCGGTCTGTTGCTCGTATTCGTTGCGGCGCTCGTGGCGCTGATCTGGTGGGCCTACGCCACTGGGCACATCAAGCATGTGGATACGGTGCCGCCGCCGATCACCGCCCCGGCGCAGCCAGCGCCATGAGTCGAATTTGAAAGCAAGGAGCGGAGTGCAGCAAAATTGGCTGGGGCATATCTCCAAGCGAGCGATACACTCTTGAAGGAGAGAAACCGATGATCCGCGCGCTCGCCTCGACGCCAACCCACCGCAACCGGGACGACGCCCGCTGGGATGCCGTCGTCGCTCGCGACACCGAGTTTGACGGCAGGTTCTACTACGCCGTGGCGAGCACCGGCGTCTATTGCCGTCCCTCTTGCGCCGCGCGTCGGCCGAACCGCGAGAATGTTTGTTTCTTTGCGAGCGCCGCGGCCGCGGAACGCGCGGGCTTCCGTCCTTGTAAGCGCTGCAAGCCTGACCAAGCGCCGCTGAAGCAACTTCAGGCGGAGAAGGTGGCCGCGGCCTGCCGCCTGATCGAAACGGCGGAGGAAGAACCGACCCTAGATGCGCTGGCCGACGCGGTCGGCGTGAGCCCCTATCACTTCCACCGCCTGTTCAAGGCGGCGACCGGCGTCACGCCCAAGGCATATGCTTCGGCCCACCGCCGCAGCCGCGTTCGCGACCGTCTCGGCACGAGCGGGACCGTGACCGAGGCGATCTATGCTGCCGGCTTCAACTCCAATGGCCGCTTCTATGCCGGCGCGGCTGAGGCTCTCGGCATGACCCCAACCGACTTTCGCCAGGGTGGCAGGAACCAGATGCTCCGCTATGCGATCGGCGCGTGCTCGCTGGGGCAAGTTCTTGTCGCGGCGAGCGACAAGGGCGTTGCCGCCATCTTCTTCGGTGACGATAAGAACTCGCTCCTCGCGGACCTGCGGGCTCAGTTCCCGCGCGCAAGGCTTATCGGCGGGGACACGGACTTCGAGCAGCTCGTTGCGACGGTGGTCGCTTTTGTCGAAGACCCCAAAATGGGTCTCGACCTGCCGCTCGATGTCCGCGGCACGGCGTTCCAGCATCGCGTCTGGGACGCACTTCGCCGCATCCCGGTCGGCTCCACGGCGAGCTATGCCGAGATCGCGGAAAAGATCGGCGCGCCGGGATCGGCCCGCGCTGTCGCCACGGCGTGCGCTTCGAACCCCATCGCCGTCGCCATCCCCTGCCATCGCGTCGTCCGCAGCGACGGCTCTCTCTCAGGCTATCGCGGCGGGGTCGAGCGGAAGCGCGCCCTGCTCGACAAGGAGAGCAAATCATGAGCCAGGCACGCGCGGCACGTCCCGTCGCACTGTCTGACGGCGCCGAACCGCGCATCGCCGCCGGTGACTGGGAGCGCATCGAGCGCGACCTCGACGACCGAGGCTTCGCGGTGATCGATCGTCTGCTGACGCCGGATGCATGCGAGGCGCTCGCCGGGCTCTATGGCGACGACGGGTTGTTCCGCAAGCACGTGATCATGGCGCAGCACGGCTATGGCCGCGGCGACTACAAATATTTCGACTATCCGCTGCCGCCTCTGATCGCCGCCTTGCGGGCGGCGGCCTATCCCCATCTCGCGCAACTCGCCAACCGCTGGAATGCCGAGATGAACGTCGAGGTTCGCTACCCCGTCGACCACCATGCCTTCCTCGAGCGCTGCCATCAGGCGGGCCAGCTGCGTCCGACACCGCTCCTGCTCCGTTACGGCCCGGGCGACTTCAATTGTCTGCACCAGGACGTTTATGGGGAGCACGTGTTCCCGCTGCAAATGGCGATCCTGTTGTCGCAGCCGGGCCACGGGTTCAGCGGTGGCGAGTTCATCTTGACCGAGCAGCGGCCGCGGATGCAGTCGCGGGCTACCGTGGTGCCGCTGCGCCAGGGCGACGCCGTGATCTTTCCCGTCCGCCACCGTCCAGTCAAAGCCACGCGGGGCTTCTACCGCCTCAACGTCAAGCACGGGGTGAGCGAGCTGAGGACGGGGCAGCGCTTTACCCTCGGCATCATCTTCCACGACGCGAAGTAGGCGCGGCGCCTAGCCCTTGCCTCTGGTGCGGGTGTTGCCGTGGGGAGCGTTCCGCTCGAGGAACTCGATCATCAGGCCGGCGACATCGACGCCGCTTGCCTTCTCCAGGCCCTCGATGCCGGGCGAGGAGTTGAGCTCCATGACCAGAGGGCCGCTCTTGGAGCGCAGCATGTCGACGCCGCAAACATTGAGGCCGAGCGTGCGCGCAGCCTTGACCGCCACCTCGCGCTCCTCCGGCGTGATGCGCACCTTCTCGCCAAGGCCGCCGCGATGGAGATTGGAGCGGAACTCGCCGGTCGGACCCTCCCGCTTCATCGCCGCCACGACACGATCGCCGATGACGAGGGCGCGAATGTCCGTGGCTTCGGCCTCCTTGATGAACTGCTGCACCAGGATGTTGACCTTCGCCCCCTGAAACGCCTCGATCACCGACTTCGCGGACTGCATCGTCTCGCCGAGCACGACGCCGATGCCTTGGGTGCCTTCGATCAGCTTGATCACCACCGGCACGCCGCCGACGAGATCGATGACGTCCTCGGCCTGTTTCGGGTCGTTGGTGTAGGCGGTAACGGGCAGGCCGATGCCCCGGCGCGCCAGCAATTGCAGGCAACGGAGCTTGTCGCGGCTCCGGCCGATGGCCACCAACTCGTTCAAGGGATAGACGCCCATCACCTCGAACTGGCGCAGCACGGCAAGACCATAGATGGTGATCGAGGCGCCGATGCGCGGGATCACCGCGTCGAAATCCTCGAGCCGCCGCTTGCGGTAATAGAGCATCGGCCGCCGCGAGGTGATGTTGATGGAGACGCGAAGCGTATTCAGCACCTCGATCTCGTGGCCACGGGTCCGCGCCGCCTCGCAGATGCGGCGATGGCTGTAGAGATGCGGATTGCGCGCGAGCAACGCGATTTTCATGGAAGTGGCCTGGAAAGTCCGTCGCGAGGGAAGAATGACTAGGGCAGGACCTTGCTCGGCTCAAGAGCGAGGGGGTTGCTCGCGCGGGCAGAATGGCGCGGCTTATGCCCGGCGAGGAAAGAGCGGCCGGGCTCGATCAGGGCCCGCCCCTCGAGCGCGGTGCGCCCGAGCAGCATGCGAAAGCCCATCTGGTCACGATTGGCGAGCGCAAGCTCGATCGGCCAGGAGCGGTCGCCGAGCGCAACGTGGGTCTCAATGATGTAGCGGCGCTCGACCTGGCCACCGGAATTGCGCACCGCGCGTTCGTCGATCGCGGGCGCCTCGCATTTGATCCTGAGCGTGCCGCTGCGCTGCATCGGCTGCACCTCGAAGCGGACCCAGAGCGCCCCGGCCCGGCGGAACGGCTCGATGGCGAAGGCATGCAACACGCTCGTCCTGGCGCCGGTATCGATTTTGGCCTTGATGGCGGCGACGCCGAGATCGGCAAGCCGCACCCATTCGCGCCAGCCGATCCGCAACATGTCGTTCGCGCTCAAGCGCCGATTGGGCATGCCGTCTCAACTCTGTTCGACGTCTCGGGCGCCACTCTATGCCCGCAAGGCCTTCGTCTCAATGGTCCGCTGCTTCTATGGCGCCTCGACGTTCGTTATAGTCGCGAGCGCCGGTTGGCGGAGACTGACATGGGCAGGAACCAGCACGTTGTGGTGCACGAGCGCGGCTGGGCGGTGACGCCCGAGGGCGCGAGCGTGCCGAGCGCCGTGTTCAAGACCCAAGGCGAGGCCTGGGAGAAGGCCAAGGCGATAGCCCGCAGGGAGCGCTCAGAGGCGCTGCTCCACGGCAAGGATGGCCGCGTCCGCGAGCGCAACACCTACGGTTGAGCCATTGATTTCAATTCGTTAGGCTCGCCTTCAGGGGCTGAAGATCAAGACGATATAGACCACGAACAGCAACAGGTGCACCGCACCCTGGAGCACGTTGGTGCGGCCGCCGCCGAAGGTGAAGGAGCTGACGAACAGCGTCAGCACCAAGAGCACGGTGTCGACGCGGTCGAGGCCGAGATGCATAGCGCGTCCGCTATAGAGCCCGACCGCGAGCACCGCCGGAATGGTGAGCCCGATGGTGGCCAGCGCCGAGCCGAGGCAGACATTGACGGCGCGCTGCAGTTGATTGTCGAGGGCAGCGTTAAGAGCGGTGAGGCCCTCCGGCGACAACACCAGGATGGCGACCAGGATGCCGCCGAGCGAAGCTGGGGCACCGAGCTGTTCGATACCGAAGTCGACCATGATGGCGAGGAACTCGGCGAGCACCACTACGGGCGCGAGCGTCAGGATCAGCATGGTCACGTGATAGGTGAGAGATCCCTCGGCGCGCTCGTGGTGCACCACATAGGCCGCCTTGGCGTGGTTGCCGTTCTCCGGCTCGGCGAAGAAAGCGCGATGGCGCATGGTCTGGATGGCGAGGAAGATCGCATAGAAGGCGACGGTGATGGCGCCGAACAGCCCGGCCTGGAACGGTGACAGGTTCGGGTCCGGCTCGGTCTTGGTGAAGCTCGGCAGGATCAGGGCGAACACGGCGAGGGAGGCAATCACCACGAGGAAGGCGCGCGCGCCTTCGAGATTGTACTCCTGCTCCCAATAACGCAGCGCTCCCATGAGCAAGGCGGCGCCGACGAGGCCGTTCAGCACGATCATCAACGTCGCGAACATGGCGTCGCGCGCGAGCGTCGGGTTGTTCTCGCCGTGGAGAATGATCGAGGCCATGATCGCGACCTCGATCGCGCTCACTGACAGCGTCAGCACTAGCGTGCCGTAGGGTTCGCCGAGATGCCATGCCACGGCGTCGGCATGGCGCACCACGCCGAAGGCACACCACATGATCACCGCGAATAGCCACAGGAACACCAACAGACTGGCAGCGTCGCTTTTGACGTTTCCGAACAGCGGCTGCTGGAAGGCGTACACCAGAGCCACACTGACGAGCCCGGCGATCGTCGGCGCGGCCGCGGCAAGATGCTGCCACGACAGGCGCGTGTTGCCGCCAACGGGCTCGATGATCTCGCGCTGATTCATGGGGCCCCTTTCGCGCCCTCCCGCCGCTTTCAAACACCCGCGCGAGGGCGGCCGTGAGGCGAACCTAGCCCAGGCGTCACTTCGCCGCGAGGCGGTTACAGGCGTTTTCCGCAGTGCGGGGCGCCTAGCCGCGCGCAAAGCTTTGATGTAAAAGCCGTTTACATGGGCTCAGACGAATCGCGCTGGCGGCGGCCGCGCTCCTATCACCACGGCAATCTCAAGGAGGTGCTGCTCGAAGCGGCGCGCCGGCTGATCGAGCAGCATGGGCCGGTCGGCTTCAGCCTCACCGAGGCGGCGCGGCTCGCTGGCGTCAGCCCCGCAGCACCCTATCGCCATTTCCGCGACCGCGATGCGCTGCTCGCCGAAGTTGCCCGCAACGGTTTCGAGCGCTTCGCCGCCAAGCTCGACATGGCGTGGAATAACGGCATCCCGACACCGCTCTCGGCCTTCGAGAATCTTGGCCGCGCCTATCTCGCCTTCGCCCGCGACGAGCCTGCGAATTACGCGGTAATGTTCGAGCCCGGGCTCAGCCATGGTGAAGATGCGGGGCTAAAGGCGACAGCGGACCGGGCCTTCGACGTGTTGCAGCGGGCGTCCGCGGCGCTCTGCCAAGCCCTGCCGCCGGATCAACGCCCACCGGTGCGGCTGATGAGCCTGCATATCTGGGCGCTGTCCCACGGCGTTGCCGATCTCTTCGTCCAGGGACGCACGGGCGCGGCCAAGATCCCGCTGACGGCGGAAGAGATCCTGGAGTCAGGGATGCTGATTTATCTGCGGGGCCTCGGAATCGTGCCTCCGGACAAATCCGTCGGCACCCCCTAGCGGCAAACGCCCTCCGATCACATTTTGTGACATGACTTGACTCTGGACAGGACGGTCCCATTTATGTGAATGTGAATAACATTCACACTGAAGGAAGGGTTTTCGATGCAGCTGGTTGCGACCTTGGACGACTACGGGAAGCCGGCGTGGATCATCGCCATGATCCTCGGCTTCATTCTTTGGTGGCCCATCGGGCTCGGAGTTCTGGCCTATCTGATCTGGAGTGGACGCATGGGATGCGGAAATAAACTGCAATGGAAGCAGCACTTTATGCAGGAAGCGCGGCGCTTCGGCGGCGGCCTCGGTCCGCTGCGCTCGACCGGTAACGCGGCTTTCGACGAGTATCGCGAGGAGACCTTGCGGCGCCTGGAAGAGGAAGCTCAAGAGTTCCAGACCTTCATGGAGCGGTTGCGCAAGGCGCGCGACAAGGCCGAGTTCGACCAATTCATGGCCGACCGTGGCCGCGGCGGCGCCGCAAACACCGCATAACGTTTTAAGCGCAAGAGAGGCAGCAAAGTGGGGGCGCGGGACTTCGGTTCCGCGTCCTTTTTGTCTGTTAGGGCGTTTGACGTGCCAGGCGCGAGGAGCGGAACAGGTCCCAGTCCTGCTCCGTCGCCTTGGCCATGGCGCGGGCCGCGTCGGCGAGCCAATTTGCTTTCCGCGCCGACAGATCGCGCAGCACCTCGGTCTTCTGCTTGGGCGTGGCGAGGTGCAGATTGGCGGTTTCGCGGCCCATGTCCCTCAGGATCAGCCGCTCGTCGCGCCGCTTCGGGAACTGCGCCAATTCGATTCGGCCGCAATGCGGTCCCAGCCGGCGGACGACCCAGCCTTTTTCGATGCGGTAATAGGGATCCGGTTGCCGCACCGCGTGCTTGAGGAGTCTGACGGCGTTGGCGCGCTCCTTGGGGCGCCCCATGGCCCAGCCCCAGGCCGATGGCAACCAGGCTTTGGCCTCGCGAGCGGCGAGGCCGCCATTGCAAGCGGCTCTGGCGACGTAACGCGGACGGCCGAGACTGCCCACGCCGGCGATGCGTGAGTAGAACACAGGATCCATTCCCCCGTCAGGCAGCGCGCGCGTTAGCAAACGCTGAATGGCTTTGGGCGGTGTCGCCGCTGGCAGTTTCCCGAGCTTAGCCCAGAACGGCGTCGGCGCCCGCTCGGCGCCCATCGCCATCTCGCGCAAGCTTGGGTGGCTCTCCTCGAGGATGAAGGGATTGCCTCCCGCTTCCAGGAATTCGGTATAGCCGTCGAGCACGGCCGTCGAGGCGTCGCTCGCATCGATGCTGAGCCCGTTCTCACCCTTGGCGAGGATCGCGCTTGTGACCAGACGCACAAGATCGATCGCATAAGGCATCCGCGCCACTTCGTCGAAATCGTTGATGCCCCACACGAGCCGGCCCTCGAGATCCCGCCACGTGCCGAAGTTCTCGACATGAAGATCGCCCACCGCCAATAGCTGGGGCGCGTCGGCGAACTCGGGGCACGTCTCCAGCCACAGCGGACCCCAGCGGTAGAACGTGGCGCGAAGGAACGGGAAGGGGGAGCTCGCCATAGCCTCGTGCTTCTGCTCGAGGTCCGCCTCGACGACATCGAGGCGCTCCTGCAGCCAACGCTCATAGGCCATGGTGGCCGCAACGATCGGTGCCTGTTCGCTCGCGGCTGGCGGCCTCGGCGCATCGTCGCGATCGTTGGGCTTCGCCGTTTTTGACCGGGCCATGAGGTGTCTCTTGCGGGCCGCTCGCAGCCAAACTGCGCCGGAGCAACCCTAGGTCGCAATCTAAAGGCCACGGATGTGGAGAAAATAAGAAGCGGCGTCGGGCGTCCCCGCGATCTGTGGTCACGCCTCGGGCCTCAAGCATAGCCCTCGAGCACGCTCTTGACGCCGAACCAGCGAAACACGATCGGCAAGACGAGCGGATTGAACATCAGACGGATGGTGAGGCGCCTCAGCCAGGGCCGCGACCGCTCGGAGGGGATGAAGACCTTGGCGAAGAGCGCAGCGTCCTGCTGGCGCTTGTCCACCGCAGGCTTGAGCAGCGCCTGATAGGCGGAGAAGGCGGCGGCGTGATCGCCGGGGTGGCGGCAGAGTTCCCGCGCCAGCACGTAGGCGCCAGCCATGGCCATATGTGAGCCTTGGCCGGCGAGGAGGGTGAGGCAGCCGCAAGCGTCCCCGAGGAGGGCGACGCGGCCGTGATACCATCGTGGCATCACAATCTGCGTCATGGAGTCGAAGAAGATCGGTGCCGTGGCACGATAGTCTTCGAGCACGCGCTCCAGAATCCAGCCGGCACCCTTGAATTCCGCTTTGGTGAAATCGAGCCGGCGCTGATGCGGCACGTCAACCTCATCGTGGCGGAACACATAGGTCGCATCCGCCCGCGTCTCGTCCAGCGGATAAAAGGCGCCGACGCGGTCGATCTCCTCATAGAGCTTCAGCGTGCGGTCGAGGTCGAAGCGGTGATCCTTGAGATGGAACGCCGCGACATAGGCACCGAGAAAGCGGTCGAACTGATGCTCGGCGCCGAACACAAGCGTCCGCACTTTCGAGTGCACGCCGTCGGCGCCGAACACCAAGTCGAACGGCGCATCCGCGCCACTGTCAAAGGTAACGGTAACCTTGGCGTCGTCTTGGGCGAGCGCCACGATTGACGCGCCGAAACGGATGGCAACGCCGGAAGCAACGGCGCGCTCGTAGAGAATGTGCTCGAGATCCGAGCGGCGGAGATAGACATATTTGCCGCCGAGCGCGCGCCGCACGACATCGATCGGCACCGAGACATACGCCTCTCCTCGATCGTCCACGAATTGCATGGAGTCGATCGGATAGTGGATGGCGTGGAGCTTAGGCACGAGGCCCATGCGTTCGGCGACGTCCCAGCCCGAGCCGAAGAAGTCCATCATGTAGCCCTCGGCGCGGAGATGAGGCTCGCGCTCGATCACGAGCGGCTCGAAACCGGCCTCCTTGAGCAGGATGCCGAGGGTGAGCCCGGCGATGCCCCCGCCCGAGATCAGCACGTCGGTCATGATCCGTCCTCCCTGCGGCCGTCAGGACGGGGGGTTCTCGTACCCTCCGCCGGTCGGCGTCTTGATGACGATGGCCTCGCCAGGCTCCACGACGGTTTGCGCGCAAGCCTCCAGGCTCTCCAGACGCCCATCCCTGCGGCGGATAAAGTTCGCGCCAGCCTCGCCAGGCTCACCGCCGTGAACGCCGAAGGGTCGCACCCGCCGGAAGCCGGAGAGAATGGCGCACTGCATCCGTTCCAAAAATCGAATGACACGAAGCGTGCCGTCGCCGGCGCGCCAGCGGCCCTTGCCGCCGGAGCCGCGCCGGATCTCGAACCGCTCGAGCAGCACCGGATAGCGGAGCTCGAGCACCTCCGGATCGGTAAGCCGCGAATTGGTCATGTGGGTCTGCACCGCCGCGGCGCCGTCGAAGCCGGGCCCGGCGGGCGCGCCTGAGCAGATCGTCTCGTAATATTGGGTGCGGGCATTGCCGAAGGTGAGATTGTTCATGGTGCCCTGCGCCGAGCCGAGCACGCCGAGCGCGCCATAGAGGCAATTGACGATGGTCTGGCTCGTCTCGACATTGCCGGCGGCGACCGCGGCGGGATAGCGCGGCGCGAGCAGCGAGCCGTCCTCGACCACGATCTCGATGTGGCGCAGGCAACCGGCATTGAGCGGAATGTCATCGTCGACGAGGGTGCGGAACACGTAAAGCACGCAAGCCCGCGTGATCGGCTCCGGCGCGTTGAAGGTGTCGGGCTGCTGGGCGCTGGTGCCGGTGAAATCGACAATAGCCTTGCCGCGGTCGTGGTCGACGCGGATCGCGACCTTGATGCGCGCCCCGTTGTCGGTCTCAACCTCGAAGCGCGACGGCTCGAGCTCGGCTATGACCCGGGCGATGCTTGCCGCGGCGTTGTCCTGGACGTGGCCCATATAGGCCTCGACCACATCGAGGCCATAGGCGGCGACGAGCTTGTGCAGTTCCTCGACGCCCTTGGCATTGGCGGCGGCTTGCGCCTTCAGGTCGGCGATGTTCTGGGCCGGGTTGCGGGCAGGGTAGGGGCCTTCGGTGAGAAGCGCCTCTACCGCGTCCTCGCGGAAGCGGCCACCCTCGACCAGTTTGAACGGGTCGATATAGACGCCTTCCTCCTCGATCCGCGTCGCCTTTGGGCTCATCGACCCCGGCGCGATGCCGCCGATATCCGAATGATGGCCGCGCGCGGCGACGAAGAACAATATCTCGGTGCGGTTTTGCGCGAACACCGGGGTGACCACGGTGATGTCCGGGAGATGAGTGCCGCCATTGTAGGGGGCGTTGAGCATCCAGACGTCGCCAGGCTTCAGCTCCGATCCGACCTCGCGGACCACGGTAGCCACGCTCCGGTCCATGGAGCCGAGATGCACCGGGATATGCGGGGCGTTGGCGACGAGCTGCGCGTCGCGATCGAAGATGGCGCAGGAGAAATCGAGGCGCTCCTTGATATTGACCGAGCGCGCGGTGTTCTGCAGCGCGTAGCCCATCTGCTCGGCGATCGCGGTGAAGCGTTTGTTGAACACTTCGAGCAGCACGGGGTCCGGGCTCGTGTCGAGCGCAAGCCGCGCGTCGCGCTTGTTGATGCGGGTGAGAAGAATGTGGTTCTTCGCGGTCACCTCGGCCTGCCAGCCCGGCTCGACCACCACGGTCTGATGCGGCTCGATGATGAGCGCAGCGCCGGGGACGTGCTGACCCGCCTGGAGCTCATCCCGCAGGAATACTGGTGCGTCGTGCCAGGCGCCGCCGGTGAAGAGCCGCGTCGTGGTGTGTGGAACCGGCGGGCGGTCAGCCGCAAACGCGAGATCCGGTTCGGTGGGATGGGCGCCGCCGCCAAGGGCCTCGACCTCGATGGCCTCGATCTCGATCGGCTTGTCGGGGCTGGTGAAGCCGAAGCGCTGCCGGTGCAGCTCTTCGAAAACCCTCCGCATCTCCTGAAGCGAGCCGATGGGGATGGGAAGGGAGCTGTCGGTGCCGAGATAGCGGAGATGCGCCTCTCCCACGATGCGGATGCCATCTCGGGTGACGCCCTGGCTCTCAAGCTCGTGAGACGCGTCATGGGCGAGCGGCGCGGCAATAGCCTCCGCCGCTTCGAGGCCCTCGTCGTCGAGAAGGCGCAGCACCGCCTGGCTCCGCGTCGCCTTCAGCTCGGCGAGCCCCATGCCATAGGCCGACAACACGCCGGAGAGGGGATGCAGCAGCACATGGGAGATGCCGAGCGCATCGGCGACGAGACAGGCATGCTGGCCGCCGGCGCCGCCGAAGGAATTGAGGACGTAGTCCTCGACGTCATAGCCCCGCTGCACCGAGATGGTCTTGATCGCGTTCGCCATGTTCTCGACCGCGATCCTGATGAAGCCGTCGGCGACGGCCGCAGGCTCGCGCCCGTCGCCGACGTCCGCGGCGAGCGAGGCGAAAAGCGTATACACGGTGTCGGCATCGAGCGGCTGATCCTGCTTCGGTCCGAAGATCTTGGGGAAGAAGTCGGGCACGAGCTTGCCGACCATGACATTGGCGTCGGTGACGGTGAGAGGACCGCCTCGGCGGTAGCAGGCGGGCCCCGGAACGGCGCCGGCCGACTCCGGTCCGACGCGGAAGCGTGCGCCGTCATAGACGAGGATCGAGCCGCCGCCGGCAGCGACGGTGTGGATCAGCATCATCGGCGCCCGTACGCGTACGCCCGCGACCACGCTCTCGAAGGTGCGCTCGTAGGTGCCGTCGTAGTGGCAGACGTCGGTCGAGGTGCCGCCCATGTCGAAGCCGATCACGCGGGAGAAGCCGGCGATCCGCGCCGTCTCCACGGCGCCGACCACGCCGCCGGCGGGTCCTGACAGGATGGCGTCCTTGCCCTTGAACAGATGCGCCGAGGTCAGGCCGCCGGACGACTGCATGAACAGCAGCCTCGTCTCGGTCGTATCCGATGACAGCGCTGCGGCGACGCGGTCGACGTAGCGGCGGAGTAGCGGCGAGAGATAGGCATCGACCACGGTGGTGTCGCCGCGGCCGACAAACTTGACCAACGCGCTGACCTCGTGGCTCACCGAGATCTGCGCAAACCCCGCTTCGCGCGCGAGCTCGGCCGCCACATGCTCATGGGTGGGGTGAGCGTAAGCATGCATGAACACGATGGCCACGGCATCGATGCCATCGTCCCGCGCGTCACGGAGAGCGTCGCGCATGACGTCGGCGCCGAGCGGCGTCTCGATGGCGCCGTCAGCGCGGATACGCTCAGGCACCTCGACCACGCGCGCGTAAAGCATCGACGGCTTCTCGATGTGGCGCGCGAAGATCTTGGGCCGCGCCTGGTAGCCGATCTCGAGCGCGTCGCGGAACCCCTCGCTGACGACGAGCAGAACCCGGTCGCCCTTGCGCTCGAGCAACGCGTTGGTGGCCACCGTGGTGCCCATCTTGACGCTGTCGATCAGCTCTGTCGGCAGCGGTTGTCCACGCGGCACGCCGAGGAGGTCGGCGATGCCCGCAGTCGCCGCGTCGTCGTAAGCCTCAGGGTTGTCGGAAAGGAGCTTATGGGTGATCAGCCGCCCGTTCGGCGCGTGCGCGACGATATCGGTGAAAGTGCCACCGCGATCGATGCAGAACTGCCATGTGCGGCTTGGCGTCATCCGATCCGCTTCAGCCCCGCGGCGTAACGCTTCCAGCGCTTGACGTAGACGTCTGACGCCCGGGCGGTCATGGCGCGGGTCTTGTCGTCGGCCTCGCGGATCAGTTTCGCCGGCGCCCCGACGATCACCGAATTGTCGGGAAACTCTTTGCCCTCGGTGATCAACGCCCCGGCGCCGACGAGGCAATTGGCGCCGATCTTGGCGCCATTCAGGATCGTCGCCCCCATGCCGATCAGGGTCGCATCGCCAATGGTGCAGCCATGGAGCACGACGTTATGGCCGATGACGCAGTCCGCGCCGACGGTGAGGGGAAAACCGGGATCGGTGTGCAGCGTGCAGTTGTCCTGGATTTGCGATCGCGCGCCGATGTCGATCCATTCATTGTCACCGCGGAGCACCGAGCCCCACCAGATGCTGACATCGGAATGGAGGCGCACGCGCCCGACCACCACCGCCGTCTCGGCCACCCAGTAGAGCCCGTCGGCCGGAAGCTCGGGTGCCTCACCGTCAAGCGCGTAAAGTCCCATGCGACACACCTCGGCTTTGTCATCATCGACGAAGGGATGTAAGCCAGTATCAACTGAGCGGGGGAGGGGCAATGGCAAGGGACGCATCCGCGAAGGAACGGGCCGGCACGGAACTTCAGACGAGTGGACCGATCGGTTTGGTTGACCGCTTCTTCGGCCTCTCGCCCGCGGGGACGAGCATCGCCACCGAGCTTCGCGCCGGCGTCGCCACCTTCCTCACCATGGCCTACATCATGTTCGTGAACCCGGCGATCCTGGAACAGGCAGGCATGGATCATGGCGCCGTGTTCGTCGCCACCTGTCTTGCCGCCGCGGCGAGCAGCGCGATCATGGGCCTCTACGCGAACTACCCGATCGCGCTCGCGCCGGGTATGGGCCTCAACGCCTATTTCGCCTTCACCATGGTGCCGGAGCTCGGCGGCAGCTGGCAGCTCGCGCTCGGCTGCGTGTTCCTGTCCGGCGTGCTGTTCCTCTTGATTTCACTGACGCCGCTGCGCGAATGGCTGATCAATGCGATTCCGATGAATCTGAAGCTCGGCATCGCCGCCGGCATCGGGCTGTTTCTCGCCCTGATTGGCTTGCAGAACGCCGGCATCGTCGCCGGCGACGCCACGACCCTCGTCACCCTCGGCGATCTGTCACAGGCCAAGGTTCTGCTCGCGGTGGCGGGGTTCCTGCTGATCGCGGGGCTCGCCGCGCGCAAAGTGCCGGGTGCTATCATCTTCGGCGTCATCGCCGTCACGCTCGCCGCCGTCTGGCTCGGGCTCGAGCCCTGGCACGGTCTTGCCGCGAGGCCGCCGTCGCTCGCGCCGACGTTCCTGCAAATGGATCTCGCCGGCGCCTTCCAGCTCGGCTTTCTCACCATCACCCTGACACTACTGCTCGTGACCCTGCTCGACACCGCGGGAACGCTGATCGGGGTCGCGCGCCAGGCGCATCTTCTGGATGAGGACGGTCGCTTGCCGCGGCTCCGACAAGCGCTCCTTGCCGATTCCGGCGCCGCCATGCTTGGCGCCGCGCTCGGCACCTCGACCACCACCGCCTATATCGAAAGCGCGGCAGGCGTCGAGGAGGGCGGCCGCACCGGGCTCACGGCCCTTGTGGTTGCGGGCCTCTTCATCGCCAGCCTGTTTCTCGCGCCCCTGGCCCAGACCGTGCCGACCTACGCCACGGCGCCGGCCCTTCTCTTCGTCGCTTGTCTGATGGCCACGAGCCTCGGCGCCATTCGCTGGGACGAGCCGACCGAATACATCCCGGCGCTCGTCATCGCCTTGATGATCCCTCTCAGTTATTCGATCGCCACCGGCATCGGCCTTGGCTTCATCGCCTATGTGGCGCTGAAGCTACTGTCGGGCCGCGTCCGCGACATCAATAGGGCATCCGCAGTGATCGCCGGGGCCTTCCTCTTAAAGCTGATCTTCGCTTAGCGCGCATAAAAAAAGTGGGCGGCCGCAGCCGCCCACTCTCTGTGATGCGTCGGTGAATTTACTCCACCGAACGCTCGCTTCTCTTGTCGTTTGCGGTCTGCTGGTCGAGCCAGACGAAGCTCGGCGCATTCTCGAGCTGCTCCCGCGTGGCGTTGAGCACGATCACCATCTTGTCATGCTCGGTGTCGTTGCGCGCCTCGCGCTTCTCCTCGGCGCGCTCCTCCTTGGTCGCGTTGTCGGTGCCGGCTTGGGTCTCTACCTCCGCGGCCGTACGGAACTTGAGCGCATCGAAGGGAACGCCGACGTCCTTTTCGCCAAGACCGAGGAAGCCGCCGACGCCGATGGTCACGGCAACGACGTCGCCCTTCTCGTTGAGGACCACGTTGTTGATGTCGCCGAGAATTCTCATCCTGCATGTTCTTGACGGTCTTGCCGATCAGGGCCTGTGCCGACCAGTCAGTCGGTTTCTGGCGCGTCACGTAATCGATCTTGCTCGGCGCTGGCGCCTTCGCCTTGTCGGCGTTGGCCATCCTGTCGCTGTCGGGCGTCTCGTCCGCCATCATGTCGTTCTTGGCGTCGGCCCGCTTGTCCGCCGCCATGGTGTCACGGTCGTTGGCGGCGGTTGCCGGCGCCTTGTTGACTTCCTGCTCTAGGCTCTGGGCTTCCTTGAGATGGTCCTTGAGAGTTGGCAGCGTCGTCTGCGCCCATTGCTTCAGCTTCTGATTGTCGCCTGAATTGGAATAGGCCTGGAACATGTCCACGGCCTTCTTGTGGGCCTGCACCTGACCATCGACATACGTCTTGTCGAACTGGCTGCCTGACAGCTCCTTGAGTTTGTCGAGCGTCGATTGACGCTTGTCGTCGAGGGCCGCGGGCAACTCGGCTTTGATATCATTGTCGCTGACGAGCGACTTGAGCTGATCGGTCGTCTTCGAATGGTCTTTGACCATGCGCTTGCCGAAGGCTTTGACAACGTCGAGCTGTGCGTTGTCCGAGGCGATGCGACCGGCCTGGACCTCGAACATGTCGCTGATCGCGACATTGTTCACGAACTGCTCCGTCGATGGAGCCTCGGCTGCGAAAGCTGGCGCCGTTGCCAGCATCAGGGGTGCGGACAGCACGACGGCTGCCGCGAGAGCGGTGCGTTTCATATTTCTAGCTCCTGGGAGGGGCCGCTAGGGGGGCGGCGCTGCTATGCAAGTGTCGTTTCAACGAGAAACGCGCCGACAAGTTCCATCGGCCTTGCTCGCGAACGCAGACCTTGAGACCGTCACAGTCTCCGCTTAGGGTGTTGCCAAAGACGAAGGGGGACGTGATGCAGCGCAACAGATGGGGGTTGGCCTTAGGCCTCGGAGCGATGATGACCGCCGGCGCGGTTGCAGCCTCGGCGCAACCTCTGCCGCAGCCGGCACCGGTGCATGGCCTGGTACAGCGGGCCTGGAGCCTCACCGGCGAGTGCTACCCGATCGATTTCAGCAACGTCGATATTCAGTGGTATGCGGGGCGCGGCGTCTATCAGCTCACCGTGAGCGGCATGAAACCTTACACCAACATGGAGGTGTCGCTCAGCCACGAGGCCTATAATGGCCGCCCGGCCTATTGGCGCACCGTCGTTGTCGGCTGCGTCAAGAACGGCCTCGTGTTGCCGATCGCAGCGCCTTATTACATCACCATGAACCTCGACCAGTTCGTGGGCACGAAGGGCGTCGAAATCGTCGGCGCTTCCCGCCGTATCCGCCGCCCGGTGCCGCGGTCTTAGACCGGCGAACCGCGGGGGGAGGGATGCCCCTTGTCGGGCCCATGCCCCCTCGGCTATAGGGTCCGGCCATGGACAGCGAAGTCACGACCTCCCGCCAGCCCTACGGCAGCGGCAACCCGATTACGATCTTCATCACCTCGCTCAGCGCCGCGGTCGTGGTCGCCGGCGGCTTTGGCATCATCATCGAAGCCTTCATCGTCGCCGGAGCCGATCTGTTCGGGCTTGGCCACATCTTCGTTTTGATCGGAAGCGTCCTCACCGTCCTCCTGACGCTGTGGCTGTTCGCGTGGTGCTTCGCCCGCTCCTACCATGTCGAGCGCCGCCTCCAGGCAGGGCTCGAGGTGGATGAGCCTCAGCTCTCGATTCTCGCCAATTTCCGCGATTTGGGGCCTGCCCCGTCGAAGCCCTGAACTGGGCTCTGGCGCCACGGCGCGGGAACGATTATCCACATGCGGGGCTTGCGAAAAATCCTTATGCTCTAGGCACAAACAGTCTGGGGGATTGCGGCGATGTCGATTTGGGGAAAGCTGGCTGGCGCTGCGGCGGGGCTTGCCGTTGGCGGTCCGATTGGGGCGCTCGTTGGCGGCGTGGCAGGTCACTACGCGATCGATCGCGGCCAGGAGGAGGACGGGCCTGCCGAAAATCAGGTGGCCTTCACCGTGGGCGTGATCGCGCTCGGCGCCAAGATGGCGAAGGCCGACGGCGTGGTGACCATGGATGAGGTCAACGCCTTCAAGGAAGTCTTCAAGGTTCCGGAAGGCGAGATGAAGAACGTCGCGCGCGTGTTCAATCTCGCCAAGCAGGATGTCGCCGGCTACGAGGCCTATGCCGAGCAGCTTGCGACCATGTTCAAGGGCAACCGCAAGCTACTCGAGGACGTGCTCGAAGGCCTGTTTCATATCGCCAAGGCCGACGAGACGTTGCATCCGCGCGAGGAGCAGTTCCTGCATCAGGTTGCCAAGCGCTTCGGCATCAGCGACACGGAGTTCGCCTATATCAAGGCGCGCCACGTCACCGCGGCCAAACGCAATCCCTATGACGTTTTGGGCATCACGCCCTCGATCAGCAACGAGGCGCTGAAGAGCCACTACCGCAAGCTCGTCGCCGACAATCATCCCGACAAGCTGATCGCGCGCGGTGTGCCGAAGGAGTTCGTGGCCATCGCCACCGAGAAGGTCTCGGTGATCAACGAGGCCTATGACCAGATTGCCCGTGAGCGCGGCATGTAGCTTTCGTGCCCGTCATCCCGGCGTAAGCCGGGATCCACGAACCCGTACTCGGCTTCAATCAGTCTGGATTCCGGCTTTCGCCGGAATGACGACTTTGCAGACACCATGACCACTGCTCCCGATAGCAAGCTTGCCACCTTGTGGTGCCCGGCGCCGAACCGCGAGCCACGGCGGAACGGCCGCGAGCCCGACTTGCTGCTGCTGCACTACACGGGAATGGACTCCGCCGAGGCCGCGCTCGACTGGCTGACGCGGGAAGAGTCCAAAGTATCCTGCCACTACCTCGTCGACGAGGACGGAAACATCACCCAGATGGTGCGCGAGGGAGAGCGCGCCTGGCACGCCGGCCAGAGCCTCTGGGCCGGCGAGACCGATATCAACTCCTGCGCCATCGGCATCGAGATCCACAATCCGGGTCACGACATCGAATATCGCGACTTTCCCGAGGTACAGATGCGTGCCGTCGAGGCGCTCTGCCTCGACATCCTCGTGCGGCACAACATCAGGCCTGAGCGCGTGCTCGCTCATTCCGACATCGCGCCCGGCCGAAAACGCGATCCCGGCGAGAAGTTCGATTGGGCCCGGCTCGCGCGTGCGGGCATCGGCCTTTGGGTGGAGCCAGCGCCTCTCGGTGGGGATGCCGGCCTCGGCCCCGGCGACGAGGGTGAGGCCGTCACCAAGCTGCAGCAGGATCTTGCCGCCCATGGCTATGGCGTTGAGATCACGAGCACCTACGGCCGCGGCCTGGAGAACGTGGTTGAAGCCTTTCAGCGCCACTTTCGCCCCGGGCGGATCGACGGCCGCGCCGATGCCTCGACGCGCGATACGCTGGCGCGGCTGCTCGCCGCGTCGCAGGCGGCGCCGGTGGCGTGAGCAGCCTCGCGGCTATTGCTTCTTGCTGGAATAATACTCCTGCGCCTTAGCCAGGTTGCCCTCCGGATTCTTCATGAACAGCGTCTTGGCAATCTCGTTGCCGAAGCAATAGGTCTTGCCGTCGATGGTCTCGTTGACGGAGCAGTCGGTCTTTATCTCCTTACCGAGCGCGAGGCCTTCGGCGCACAGATTGTCGAACTCGCCCGTTCCCGCCGACGCGGCACCGGCGGCAGCGAGCATCAGCGCTCCAGTCAAGACAGGCAGGCATAGGCTCCGGATCATGGACGTCTCCTTGTTGTCGGGTGTTACTTGATTGGCGGGTGTTGTTTGATCGTTGCGAGGATGCTGGCGGGGAATGGCACCTTTAAGGCTCGGGCTTGCCTCGTCGATTAGCGCTCAAGCATTGCCGGCGGCGCCGTAGCTCGCCAGCGCGCCAGGATCGCGGACCTCGATGCTGCCACGCTATGCGCGCACCCAGCTGGCGCGCTCCGGAAGATTAGGAAACGCCGCGATCCAGCGGCTGATCAGGTTCTCGTCAACCATGATGAGCCGAACCACTCCTCTTTTGCGGCGTCAGTATGAAATAGCCAAGCCCCGCGCCACGCACACAATGTTGTTACAGCAGCGTTGGCGTGCGCTGGCGCCGGAGGCGCCTAACTCCACGAAACATATGGCAAATCGTTTCCAGATCACGCACACGCGATTGGACAGAGCGTGACTTCGGTTACATACCGAAGGCTGACAATCCGCCAGGAAACAGGCAATCAAGGCGAACGCCTTGAGCAAAAATCCTAAGACTCACGAGGAGAAACGCCATGATTAGGGCCCCCATCCTTTCTGCCGTGGCAGTCGCGTTGCTGCTTGGCCTTGCCGCGGCGGCCCCGGCGGCGGCTGAAGACGCCGCCAGTTCGTCAACGCCCGCCGCGTCGCCGGCGCCCGTCAAGGGTGAGTTCGACGACTATTGCGTCATGGGCCTGTCCGAGGGCCAGAACATAAAGACCGACTGCTCGGTGACCTGGACCGGCGAGGACGGCAAAGTCTATTGCTTCTCGTCGGAGAAATCGAAAGCCGCGTTCCTCAAGGATCCCGAAGGCACGATCAAAAAGGCGCGCGAGTTCGAGGCGGCGAAGGCTGAGGCCGCGGCGAAAGGTGCCAAGGACTTCAAGGAAGCCGACGTCAACGACGCTGTGAAAAAGACGATTGATGAACGCACCAAGGACGGCGCCTTCGTCTTCCACGACCCCAAGCTCAACGCCGACCTCCATCTCACCTTCGACAAGATCAAGGTTGTGCGCGGCATGGAAGGCTATGGCTGGTTCGCTAACGTCATCTTCGACGACAAGGCCGAGCCGAAGAAGCAATACGCCATCGATTTCTGGTTCAAGCCCGAAGGCCAAGAGCTGAAGCTGATGGACATCCGCGTGCAGAAGGGACCGAAGCGGGACGGCGACACCTATTACATGATCTCGCGGCTGCCGGTTGCTTGGTGGTGGCTGCCGGTGCAGGAGCATCCCGGCGACATGGAAGTGACGCGCGCCTGGCAGGTGATGAGCGCCATCCACAGTTACATCGCCACCCACAAGGACAAGGACGGCAACCTCGACATCAAGGATGACAAGACCGGAGAGACCCTTCCGCTTGAGTTTGTCGAGATCCACCAGCCGGTGCGCCATCTGAAGAAGAACGGGGAGTATTTCGCCTGCACCGACTTCCGTAAGCCCGGCAGCCAGGACGAATATTACGACATCGATTTCTGGGTGAACGAGAAGACCGGCAAGCTCGAAGTCGACAACGTCAAAGTGCACAAGGTCCCGGTGCAGGAGGACGGTATCTGGACGCAAGTCCCGCGCTATACCTTCGACGGCATGGATTTCGACATCACCAATTAAAGACCCGATCAGGGCGAAGCCGAAGTCGCTTCGCCCTGATATTTTGGTGTTAGGCGGTGAAGCCGCCATCGACGTTCAGCGTCGTGCCGGTGATATAGGCGGCCGCGGGGCTCGCCAGGAAGGCGACGGCGGACGCGACCTCCTCGGGCTTTCCGTAACGGCCGAGCGCAGTTCCGGACTTCAGCATGTCTGCCACGGGGCCGTCTTTGGGCGCCATATCGGTATCGATCGGGCCAGGCTGGACGGTATTGACGGTGATGCCTTTGGCGCCGAGATCGCGCGCCCAGCCGCGGGTGTAGCCGGCAACCGCCGCCTTGGTCGCGGAATAATCGGCGAAACCGGGCACGGGCGATGACTCGCCGGCCACCGAACCGATGGTGATGATGCGTCCGCCTTCGCCCATGAACTGGACCGCCGCCCGTACGGCCGCAGTGACGCCGCCGACATTCACGGCAAACAGATGCTCGAGTGCGGAGACATCGGCCTCCGGATCGTTGACGGCGCCGCCCGCAAACACGCCGGCGTTGTTGACCAGGATATCGAGGCGCCCAAACTCCTTGGCGACGTTGTTGACGAGCGTTTCGACTTGCTTGGCGTCGGCCTGATCGGCCTTGAACGCCTTGGCGCGCACGCCATCGTCCCGCAACTCTCTCACGACCGCCTCGGCCTTGTCGGCGGACGCGGCATAGCTGACGGCAACGTCTGCGCCCTGGTCGGCGAGGGCTCGGGCGATGGCCGCGCCGATACCGCGCGAGCCGCCGGTGACCAGGGCGACCTTGCCGGCGAGGGGCTTGGAGGTTGATACGCTGAACTCTTTGGCTGCGACTGGCTTGGACATGGTCAACTCCTTTAAGATTTATGTAGCGAGTACTACATATCTAGGAGCTGGACGCCGACTGTCAAGCGCATTATGTAACGTGGGATAAAAAAATAAGGAGACTCATCCGTGGCAAAGGGACGCCCCCGCGCCTTCGATATGGATCAGGCCCTCGACCAGGCGCTCTACGTGTTCTGGGAGCGGGGCTATGAGGGCACCTCGGTGTCTGATCTGACCGAGGCCATGGGCATCAATCCGCCGAGCCTCTACGCCGCCTTCGGTAACAAGGAAGCACTCTTCAGGAAGGCGCTCGACCGCTACGAGGCGCGGCGCGATGAAATCATGGCCGAGGCCTTCGCGGCGCCGACGGCGCGGGAGGCTATGAGACGGCTACTTCTCGGCGCGGCCGATCGCTTGAGCGGAAGCGACAACCCGTCAGGCTGTCTCATGGTCCAGGCCGCGCTCTGCGGTGGCGACGAGTGCGAAACGGTGCGAAAAGACCTCGCCGCGCGGCGGGCGCAAGGCGAGACGCTGATACGTAAGCGCCTTGAGCGGGCAAAAGCGGAGAGGGACTTGCCGCCCAACGCCGAGCCCGCGCGTCTTGCCCGCTACGTCTCCACCGTGATGCAAGGCATGGCGGTCCAGGCCGCGGGCGGCGCGAGCCGCAAGCAGCTGCGCGAGCTCGCCAACATGGCGCTCCAGGTTTTTCCCGCGACCGTGCACGCTTGACGCCGAGCCCTTAACCTCCCTTATTACCCAGGTCAGCAGGCCGGATGACCGCTCTGTCAGTTGCCAGCGTATGTGGCGGGCAGGGAGGAAAGTCCGGGCTCCTTGGAAGCACGGTGCCGGATAACCTCCGGCGGGGGTGACCCCAGGGATAGTGCCACAGAAAGGAAACCGCCTTACGCCTTCGGAGACGGAGGCCAAGGTAAGGGTGAAAGGGTGCGGTAAGAGCGCACCGCGGCCTTGGCAACAAGGACGGCACGGCAAACCCCACCGGGAGCAAGACCAAATAGGGGCGGCGTGGCGGCGTTAAACCCGCCAGTCCCGTTTCCAGACGAGCCGCCCGGGTTGGTCGCAAGAGATGCCTGGCGACAGGCGTCCGAGATGAATGGTCATCGCCCGCGGCAACGCGGGGCACAGAACCCGGCTTACAGGCCTGGTGGCATGCTTATGACTGGCGCGGAGGAAAGCCCTTCGCGCCAGTCTCCATCTCGGATCAATGTCAGATCAACGAAACTTTGGCCGCTCTCTCACGTTATCACCACAGGCTAACGCGAAGGAGAGCTGAGATGCTGTATTGGGCATTGGTATTTCTGGTGATTGCGCTCGTTGCCGGCGCGCTCGGGTTTGGCGGCATCGCCGGTGCCTCGGCCGGTATCGCCAAGATCCTGTTTTTCATATTCCTCGTCTTGCTTCTGATCTCGCTCGTCATGCATTTCATGCGAGGCACGGCGCCTTAGAGCGGATTATCGCTCTTCAAAGGATCCCACCCGAGGGCAGTGACATCGGCCTGACAGCCCGCGACAGCGAAAGGGCGATGACGCCAGCCATCGCCCTTTCGCTGTTTCACCTTTGGCAGGCTCGGCGGCGCTCGTCCGCCGGCTTAAGATCAGGCCAGGTCGAAGCGATCGGCGTTCATGACCTTGGTCCAGGCCGCCACGAAGTCCTTCACGAACTTCTCCTTCGAGTCCGCGCAGGCGTAGACCTCCGCAAGCGCCCGTAGCTGCGAATGCGACCCGAAGATCAGGTCGACACGCGTGCCGGTCCACTTCAGCTCGTCGGTCTTGCGGTCGCGGCCCTCGTATACGCCATCGGAGCCGGCGGCCTGCCATAGGGTGTCCATGTCGAGCAGGTTGACGAAGAAGTCGTTCGTCAAAGCCCCCGGCTTGTTAGTGAAGACACCGTGCTTGGACCCGCCGGCGTTCGCACCGAGCACGCGCAGGCCGCCGACGAGAACCGTCATCTCTGGACCCGTCAGCGTCAGCAATTGCGCACGATCCACCAAGGCCTCCTCGGGCATCATGAACTGTTCGCCGCTGAGATAGTTGCGGAAGCCGTCAGCACGCGGCTCGAGCGCGGCGAAGGAGTCGACGTCGGTCTGATCCTGCGACGCGTCCATGCGCCCCGGCGTGAAGGGCACCTTCACGTCGACGTCGGCATCCTTCGCGGCCTTCTCGATCGCCGCGGAGCCGCCGAGAACGATCAGGTCAGCGAGCGACACCTTCTTCTCGCCGGTCTGCGAAGCGTTGTACTCCTTCTGGATCGCTTCAAGCTTCTGAAGGACCGTAGCCAGCTGAGCCGGCTGGTTGACCTCCCAGTCCTTCTGGGGACTAAGGCGAATGCGCCCGCCGTTCGCTCCGCCACGCTTGTCGGAGCGGCGGAACGTCGAAGCCGACGCCCAGGCGGCCGAGACGAGCTGCGACACCGTGAGGCCGGACGCGAGAATTTTCGCCTTCAGCGCTGGGATGTCCTGCTCGCTGACCAATTCATGATCGATCGCCGGGATCGGATCCTGCCAGATCAGCTCTTCCTTCGGTACGAGCGGGCCGAGGTAGCGCGCGATCGGGCCCATGTCGCGATGGGTAAGCTTGAACCACGCCCGGGCAAACGCGTCGGCGAACTGATCCGGGTTCTCATAGAAGCGTCGCGAGATCTTCTCGTAGGCAGGGTCGACCCGCAGCGACAGGTCCGTGGTCAGCATGGTCGGAACATGCTTCTTCGACTTGTCGTGCGCGTCCGGGATCGTGGCTTCCGCGCCCTTGGCCTTCCATTGAAAGGCACCGGCCGGGCTCTTCTCCAGTTCCCATTCGTACTTGAACAGGTTGTCGAAGAAGTGGTTGCTCCACTTCGTCGGCGTCTGCGTCCACGTGACTTCCGGGCCGCCGGTGATGGTGTCGGCGCCGAAGCCGGTGCCATGGGTGCTTTTCCAGCCGAGGCCCTGATTCTCGATGGCGGCGCCTTCCGGCTCCGGGCCGAGGAATGACGGATCGCCGGCGCCGTGGGTCTTGCCGAAGGTGTGACCGCCGGCGATCAGCGCGACGGTCTCCTCGTCGTTCATCGCCATGCGGAAAAACGTCTCGCGGATGTCCGTGGCCGCCGCGACTGGGTCCGGCTTGCCGTTCGGGCCTTCCGGATTCACGTAGATCAGCCCCATCTGCACCGCGCCGAGCGGATTGTGAAGCTGGCGTTCGCCGCTGTAGCGTTCGTCGCCCAGCCACGTTCCCTCGGGACCCCAGTAGAGCTCTTCGGGCTCCCAGACATCGGCGCGGCCGCCAGCGAAACCGAACGTCTTGAAGCCCATCGACTCGAGCGCGACGTTGCCGGTGAGAATGATCAGGTCGGCCCAGGAGATTTTTTTGCCGTACTTCTGCTTGATCGGCCACAACAGCCGGCGTGCCTTGTCGAGATTGGCGTTGTCCGGCCAGCTGTTGAGCGGCGCGAAACGCTGCTGGCCGGCGCCAGCGCCGCCGCGGCCGTCGGTGATGCGGTAAGTACCGGCGCTGTGCCACGCCATGCGGATGAACAGTCCACCATAGTGCCCGAAGTCGGCCGGCCACCACTCCTGGGAGTCGGTCATCAAGGCACGTAGATCCTCGATCAAGGCATTCAAGTCGAGGCTCTTGAACTCCTTAGCGTAGTCGAAGTCCTCTCCCATCGGATCCGACAAATTGGAGTTCCGATGGAGAACCTCGAGGTCCAACTGCTCCGGCCACCAGTCGCGGTTCCTGTGTCCGCGGGTGCCGCCCATGAACGGGCATTTGCCCGCGCTCTCGTCAGTTTTTGCGTCCATATCTCTATCCGATCGTGTTCTGTGATTTTCTTCGATTGTTCGGGGCGCTCGCCCCGAGTTTTGCGTGTGGCGCATCATCAGCGCAAATTGGATTTCCCTATGGGAACGATAAGCGGAGCTTATTCTGGTGCCGGCGTGCCCAGAAAATCGCGGATTTGCAGCATGGTTTGCTCGGGCTGCTCCTCCTGCGGCATGTGTCCGCACTCATTGACGAGGCCGAAGCGGGCATTGGGCATCTCGCGGCTGAGCTTGAGGCCGACGCCGACCGGCACCACCCGGTCGTGGTCGCACCACAGGATCAGGGTCGGCAATTCGATCGTTGCGTAGCGCGCCGAGATCTCATCGACGTCATCGGGCATGATCTGGCGTGCGCTGTAGATGATGGCATGTTTGCCAGCCGCGGTCTTCATCGGCTTGGCATAGGCCTCGATCTCGTCGTCGCCGATCTTGCTGTTGTCGAAATAGGCGATTCGCAGCGCGAGCTGGATCTGCAAGGTCGGCGGCGCCATCCGCACGCCGAGTTGCGAGACCACCGGCGTGTCGAGCATCCTGAAGAACACCGGGATATTTTGCGGATAGGCGATGGTGTCGAGCAGCACGAGCTTCGACAGCCGGCCTCTGAGCCGCGTATCGGCTTCCAGCGCAAGCAGAAGCGCGATGCCGCCGCCATAGGAATGGCCGATGATGGTGAGATTGCGAAGGTCGCGCTCGAGAATGAGCTGCGTCAGGAGCTCCGCCTGATCGGCGGCGGAGTAGCGTTCGTCGAATGGCTTGTCGGAGCGGCCGAAGCCTTTGAGGTCGATGGCAATGACCTTGTGATCGCGGGCGAGGTCCGGCGCGATGCGGCGCCAGGTGAACGTGTTGGTGCCGAAGCCGTGGATCAAAAGCACGGGCGGACCTTCGCCCCGTTCGACGGCATAGAGCTTGACCGGAGCATCCGGCGGGCCGAGCCGGGCGAATAGGCCTTCGGTCGCATCGCTTGCGGCAAGCGCGACCGAGCCGGCACCGAACATCAGCGCAGCGAGCCCAAGCGTTAGCCGTTTCCGTCGTGTGAGCATCACTGTGGGCCGCCGCTCTTAACGCACTTTACCCCCCGGGCGACGACGGAGGTCCCGCCGGCCCGATTCAGACTTTGTAAACCGCTTCGCCGCTTCGCGGCAATCGCGGGGACGAAGTGGGTTGGGAGAGGGTGCTCGCCATTGCCGCCAACACTGTGGCCGCTTACCCACAGAAATCCCGTTTTCGTTAAGCTTAATCCCATCTGATTCCTTGACGACCCATGAAATCCCAGGTAATCCCATATTTGCCCGTTCGGTGAGTAGGTGGGAGAGGCCCGGCAGCGCTCCTTTTGAGGCCACGGGGGGATCGCGCCGCCTCTCCCACCCGATCTCCGAGCGAAGCAGTCGCGCCTGGAGCGTGTCGCAAGTCTTGGGTGAGCCCAGGTGCCGATGAGGGGGAGATGGACCAGTTTGTCTCGGCATTCACAAATAAGATCGACACCAAGGGCCGAGTCTCCGTTCCGGCTTCCTTCCGCACTGTCCTCGCCAAAGACGGCCTTGATGGGATTTATTGCTACCCGTCGCTCGATGCGCCGGCGCTCGACGCTGGCGGCCAGCGGCTGGTCGACAAGATCAACGGCCTTGTCGAAGATTTGGCGCCCTATTCCGACGAACGCGACCACCTCGCCACGGCACTGTTCGGTACCAGCGAAATCCTTTCTATCGATCAGGACGGGCGCACCATCCTGCCGGAGCGGCTCAGGGAGCACGCCGGCATCACTACGCACATCACTTTTGTCGGCCTCGGCGAGAAGTTCCAGATGTGGGAGCCAGGTCGATTTGAACAGCATTTGGCGGAAGCGCGCCAAAAGGTCCGCGATCTCCGCAAATTACTCGGCGCGGGGCGCCGCGGAAGCGGCGGGCCAGAGGGAGCACGGGAATGATGGCGGGTCGCGGCACGGGCTTTTCGGCCGCCGGCGGACCGGCCCGCCACATTCCCGTGATGCTCTCCGAGGTCATTGAGGCCCTCGACCCCAAAGACGGCAAGCTCTTCATCGATGGCACTTTCGGCGCGGGCGGTTACGCTCGAGGGCTGCTCGAAGCGGCCCGCTGCGAGGTGCTGGCGATCGACCGTGATCCCGGCGCCAAGGCGTTCGCCGAGGGGCTTGAAGCTGATTTTCCCGGTCGTTTGAAATTCGTGCTCGGCCGCTACGCCGAGATGCGGGAGATTGCCGCCGGCCAAGGCATCAGCGCCGTCGACGGCGTTGCGCTGGATCTTGGCGTCTCCTCCATGCAGCTCGATCAGCCCGAGCGCGGCTTCGCCTTTAGCCAGGACGGACCGCTCGATATGCGCATGGGGGGCGACGGGCCGACCGCGGCCGATCTCGTCAATGATCTCCCGGAAGACGAACTCGTCGCCATCATCTCGACCCTTGGTGAGGAAAAGCGCGCAAGGTCGATCACTCGCGCTATCGTCAAACGGCGCACCGAGGCACCGATCACCCGGACTGGCGAGCTTGCCGATCTCGTCGCCGGCGTCCTCGGCCGGCGCCACGATGATCCCAAACATCCGGCGACGAGGACCTTCCAGGCGCTTCGCCTCTATCTCAATGAGGAACTGGTCGAGCTGGCCCGGGGCTTGAGCGCCGCCGAGCATCTCTTGAAGCCCAAGGGCCGGCTTGCCGTGGTCACCTTCCACTCGCTCGAGGATCGCATCGCCAAGCGCTTCTTCGCCGGGCGGTCGGCGCCCGCTCCCCTCGGATCGCGGCACCTGCCGCAAGAAAAAACAGCGCCATTTGCGCCAAGCTTCATTCTTCTTAACCGTCGTCCGGTATCACCATCAAAGGAAGAGATCAGGCTG
The DNA here is from genome assembly GCA_963732955.1 of uncultured Alphaproteobacteria bacterium. Classification (GTDB taxonomy): domain Bacteria; phylum Pseudomonadota; class Alphaproteobacteria; order Rhizobiales; family Methyloligellaceae; genus Methyloceanibacter. The sequence goes on along the minus strand of CAVTBH010000003.1, from coordinate 159,827 downwards.
AACCCGAGATCTCGCTCCGCGCGCCTCAGGGCGGCGGAACGGACCGAGGCTCCGCCGCATGCTCTCGACCTCGCGGCCTTGGGGGTGCCGCGCATCGCTTTGCCAGCTTGAGGGGGACCGTTCGTCACGGTTTTTGGCATGTTGCGTTTCGTCAATATCTGTCTCGTGCTTGCGCTCGTGGCGCTCGCCTACGTTATCTACGAGGTGAAATATCAATCGCGCGCCCTCGATGAGGACATCGCAGCGCTGCGCAAGGAGATCGAGACCGAGCGGGACGCGGTCGCGGTACTCCGCGCCGAATGGAGCCTGCTCAATCGGCCTGAGCGCATCGAGCGTTTGGCCAAGAAGCATCTCAATCTTGGGCCGGCGCGCCCGAATCAGCTGGTCACCCTCGATACCGTTTCCGACAGCGACTTCGAGCGCGCCCGCACCGAAGCTGCCCATCAAACCCTGGCCGCGCCTTCCGCGAGCACGCCTGAGCCGGCTGCACCGTCTCCCGCCAAGACGGTCGCCACCGCCGATGAGAAGCCGCTGCCGCCGGTGACGGTGTCGCCGCCCGGCGAGTGAGATTTCCACCCTTGGCCCGCGATCCTCATATCAGCGTCACGGCGACCCCCGCCGAGCGCGCCTATCTCACCAAGAGCCGGCGGCGCTACCGGCTGGCCTGCCTTGCCTTCACCGTTGCCTTCCTGGCCATCGGCGGGCGCCTCGTCAGCCTTGGCTTCGATGCCGTGGCGCCCAGTTCTGGCGGCCTCCGCGACATCTCGACCACGGTGCACCGGCCCGACATTCTCGACCGCAACGGCCGGCTGCTCGCCACCGATATCAAGGGCGCGACCCTCTACGCCGATCCGGCCAAGGTCATCGACCGCGACGAGCTCGTCGAACAGGTCGCGACCGTGCTCCCCGACATCGATACCGCCGAGCTCCGCGACCGCCTGAAGCAGGGGCGCCGATTCGTGGCCATCGCCCGCGAGCTGTCGCCGATCCAGCAGGCCGAGATCTACGAGCTTGGCATCCCTGGTCTCGGCTTCATCGAGGAATATCGCCGGGTCTATCCGGTCGGCGCCACCGCCTGCCACGTGGTCGGCCTCGTCAATGTCGACAACAAGGGCCTCGCCGGCATCGAGAAGTTCATCGACGACAATCCGCAGCTGGCGATGTCGAATCCCGAAAACGCGGTCGGCGGCGAGACCGTCACCCTGTCCCTCGACCTCGGGGTTCAGCATGTCGTGCGCGAGGAGCTCGAGCACGCCATGACCACCTTCAAGGCCAAGGCTGCTGCCGGCGTCGTCATCGACGTCCACAGCGGCGAGGTCATGGCCTTGGTGTCGCTACCTGACTACGACCCCAATCACCGCGAGCAGGCCCTCGACAAGGACCGGCTCGATCGCATGAACTCGGGCGTCTACGAGATGGGTTCGGTGTTCAAGGTATTCACTGCCGCGGCGGCGCTCGACGGTGGCAGCGCCACCATGCGCTCGAGCTATGATGCGAGCCAGCCGATACACGTTGGCTCCTTCACCATCAGCGATTTCCACGGCCAGGGGCGCCGACTGACGGTGCCCGAGATCTTCATCTACTCGTCGAACATCGGCGCGGCGAAAATGGCGCTCGATCTCGGCATTGAGCGCCACCGCGCGTTCTTGCGCCGCATCGGCCTGTTGAGCCGCCTCCACACCGAGCTCGGCGAAAGCGCGGCGCCGATCGTGCCCGACCCGTGGCAACGGGTGAACACCATCACCATCGCCTTCGGCCACGGACTTTCCGTGACGCCGCTACAACTTGCGGCTTCGGCACTGCCGTTGGTCAATGGCGGTTTCGCCGTGACCCCAACATTCCTACCGCGGTCACGCGAGGCCGGCATCAAAGAGGCTCCGAGCGTACTCAAGCCATCGACAAGCCAGGCCTTGCTGTCCTTGATGCGCCTGAACGTTCTGAAGGGCACGGGCAAGCGCGCCAACGCCGAAGGCTATCGAGTCGGCGGCAAGACCGGCACGGCGGAGAAAGTCGTCGGCCGTCACTACGACGGGTCTGCGCTCCTCACCTCGTTCCTCAGCGTGTTCCCGACCGATGCGCCCGAATATCTCGTCCTCGTCATGCTCGACGAACCCAAGCGGGTGCCGGAAAGCCATAACCAGGCGACCGCCGGGCTGAATGCGGCGCCGACCACCGGCAGCATCGTCGCGCGCATCGCCCCCATTCTCGGGGTGGCGCCAAAGCTTCCCGGCGACGACCACAAATTTGACGAGAAGCTGCTCGCCTCTTATTAGGAGAGCGCGGTTTTTCGGGCTTTTGATGGCCTAATTGGGCCAGGGCTCCCGGCTATCGGGGGGCGGATGCGATGACCCTTGGTGAGTTGATGGGGCCCGAGGCCCCGCTGCCCGCGCCGTGGCTTTCCATTCCGATCGTGGGGCTGACGGCCGACAGCAGGAAGGTCGAGCCGGGCTATCTCTTCGCCGCCCTTCCCGGATCCAATACCGATGGCGCTCGTTTCATTGCCGACGCCGTGGCGCGTGGCGCTGCCGCGATCCTGAAGCCGCAGGGCGGGAAAGGGGCGCCGGCTGATGCCCGGCTCAACGGCACCCCTGTGGTCGAGGACGCCGACCCGAGGCGCCGGCTCGCGCTCATTGCGGCGCGCTTCTTCGGCGCCCAGCCCGAGACCGCCGTCGCCGTGACCGGCACCAACGGCAAGACCTCGGTCGCCTCCTTCACGCGGCAGCTCTGGGAGCAGATGGGCGACACCGCGGCGAGCCTCGGCACGGTCGGCGTTGTCGGGCCTGCCGGTACGAGGACGCTCGCTCACACCACGCCGGACCCGGTCGAACTGCACCGCATCTTAGCCGAGCTCGCCAATGAAGGCGTTACCCACCTTGCGCTCGAAGCCTCGAGCCATGGGCTCGAGCAGCGCCGCATCGACGGGGTCAGGCTCGCGGCGGGTGCCTTCACCAATGTCTCCCGCGACCATCTCGACTACCACGCGACATTCGAAGCCTACTTCAAGGAGAAGCTCCGTCTGTTCGATGAGCTGTTACCGCGGGGCGCCGGCGCCGTGATCGATGTCGACAGCGATTCCGGCTGCGAGGTCGCGGCGCGCGCCGCGGCGCGTGGCCTCGAGGTGATTTCGATCGGGCGCACCGGAACGACATTGCGGCTCCTCGCGGCGGAGGAGGACGGTTTTGGTCAACAGCTGACCATCGAGCACGATGGCAGGACCAAGCGGGTGCGTCTCCCTCTGGTCGGCTCCTTCCAGGCGTCCAATGCCCTTGTCGCCGCCGGGCTCGCCATGGCGACCGGAGCGAGTGCCGATCGCGTGTTGCCGCTCCTGGCCAATTTGCGTGGTGCGCGGGGACGCCTCGAGCTTGCCGGCACCGCCCGCTCAGGGGCACCGATCTTCATCGACTACGCCCACACCCCGGACGCACTCGCCAAGGCGCTCGATGCGCTTCGGCCCTACGTCAAGGGGCGCCTTGCCGTGGTGTTCGGCTGTGGCGGCGATCGCGACAAGGGCAAGCGCCCGGAGATGGGAGCCGTCGCGGTTTCCAAGGCCGATGTCGCCATCGTCACCGACGACAATCCGCGAAGCGAGGAGCCTACCGACATCCGCCGCGACATCCTGGCGGCCGCGCCCGGCGCCATCGAGATCGCCGGCCGTGCCGGGGCCGTGGCGGGCGCGATTGCAGCCTTGAAGCCGGGGGATGTGCTACTGATTGCCGGCAAGGGGCACGAGACGGGCCAGATTATCAAAGGGACCGTCATTCCCTATTCTGACCATGACGCGGTCGATGCCGCGCTGAAGGGTGAGGCGAAGCGTGGCTAAGCCGCTGTGGACCGTTGGTGAGATGGTGAAGGCCGTGAGCGGCAAGAGCTCCGCGCCGAAATCCACGGCCGTGAGCGGCATCTCCATCGACAGCAGGAGCCTCGCCCCGCACGAGGCCTTCATCGCACTTCGCGGCCTCAATCGCGACGGCCATGCCTTCGTCGAGGCGGCCCTGGAGCAAGGTGCTTCCTGCGCCATCGTCGACCAGAGCTTCAAGGCGCCGCGGGGCGCCGAACCGAAGCTGCTTCGCGTCGCCGACACGCTCAAGGCCTTGAACCAGCTTGGCAGCGCCGCCCGCGCCCGCGCCAAGCACGCCGTGGTCATCGCCGTGACCGGCAGCGTCGGCAAGACCGGGACCAAGGAGGCGCTGAAGCTCGCACTGGCGCCGTCAGGCCCGATCCACGTCTCGCTCAAGTCGTACAACAACCATTGGGGGGTGCCGCTCTCCCTCGCCAATATGCGCGAGGACACGCGCTTCGGCGTGTTCGAAGCCGGCATGAATCACGCGGGCGAGCTGCGTGCCCTGACCAAACTGATCAGGCCACAGATCGCCATCATCACCACGGTCGCGCCGGTCCATCTCGGGTTCTTCCGCTCGGTGGAAGCGATCGCCGATGCCAAGGCCGAGATCCTCGAAGGTCTTGTGCCGGGCGGCGCCGCCATCCTCAATCGCGACAATCCACATTACGAGCGGCTGCGGCGCCACGCGTTGCAGCACAAAGCGAGGATCGTGAGCTTCGGCGAGGCGGCAAGCGCCGACGCGCGCCCCTTGGCGGTCGAACTTGGCGCGGACAGCTCAGAGGTGAAGGCCGACGTTCTCGGCGACATCGTCACTTACCGTATTGGCTCGCCTGGCGCTCATTTCGTCTGGAACTCGCTTGCCGTGCTCGCGGCCGTCAAGCTGGCCGACGCCGACGTCAAGGCCGCGGCGCGCGCGCTGTCTGGCTGGCAGGCCCAGACCGGTCGCGGCGAGCGTATCTTCGTCGCCGGTAAGGACGGCCGTATTGCCATCGTCGATGAAGTCCTACAACGCCAACCCGGCGTCGATGCGCGCGGCGCTTGCCACCTTGGGGCTCACGCCGCGGGAAGAGTTCGGCCGTCGCGTTGCCGTGCTCGGCGACATGCTCGAGCTCGGCGGCCTCGGTCCCAAGCTGCATCAGGAACTGGCCGAAGCGGTCGATGCCGCCGATGTCGATGTCGTGTTTGCCTGCGGCGAGATGATGCGCGGCCTCTACGAGGCGCTGCCCCGCTCGCGCCGTGGTGCCTACGCCAAGACCTCGGAACAGCTGTCGCCGCTCCTCACCAGTGGCGTCCGGCCGGGCGACATCGTCATGGTCAAAGGCTCGCTCGGAAGCCGCATGGCGCCTCTGGTCGAGGCGCTGCAACGCCATTTCGACACGGCCGGCGCGTCGGCCTGACGGTCGTGACGGGGGCAGAAATCGGGACAAATCGTCGAAATTAGCCCTAAAAACAAAAGCTCACACGAAAATCGCGATTCCCTTCGCGTCGCTTTGGCCGTAAACGGGCCTGAGGGGGAAGGCCATGCTCTATTGGTTGTCCGAACTCGCGGGCGAAGTCAGCGTCCTCAATATCTTTCGCTACATCACCTTTCGCACCGGCGGCGCGCTGCTGACGGCGCTGCTGTTCGTGTTCCTGTTCGGACCCGCGATCATCAGATCCTTGCGCGTTCGCCAGGGCAAGGGCCAGCCGATCCGCACCGACGGTCCGGAGCGTCATCTCCTGCAAAAGCAGGGCACGCCGACCATGGGCGGCTTGATGATCCTCTCTGGCGTTACCGTCGCGACGCTGCTCTGGGGCAATCTCCACAATCCCTATGTCTGGGTGGTGCTCGCGGTCACCCTCGTTTATGGCGCCGTCGGCCTCTACGACGACTACCTCAAGGTGACGCGGCAATCGGCGACGGGCTTCCGCGGCCGCATCAAGATCATCATCGAGACCGTGGTCGCCTTGATCGCCACCTGGGTGATCGCCTCCGTGGGCGAAGCGCCTCTGGCGACGGAGCTGGCCATTCCGTTCTTCAAGAACGTGCTGATCCCGCTCGGCTGGTTTTTCCTTCCCTTTGGCGCCTTCATCATCGTCGGCGCCGGCAACGCCGTGAACCTCACCGACGGCCTCGACGGTCTCGCCATCGTGCCCGTGATGATCGCCGCGGCGACCTTCGGCTTTATCGCCTATTTCGTCGGCAACGCCCTGTTCTCGGAATACCTCCAGATCCACTTCGTCCAGGGCACCGGCGAGCTCGCCATCATCTGCGGCGCCCTGGTCGGCGCCGGCCTCGGCTTCCTGTGGTTCAACGCGCCGCCGGCCCAGATCTTCATGGGCGACACCGGATCGCTCGCCCTTGGCGGTGCGCTTGGCACCATTGCCGTCGCCACCAAGCATGAGCTGGTGCTCGCCATCGTCGGCGGCTTGTTCGTGCTCGAGGCGATCTCGGTGATCGTCCAGGTGGCCTCGTACCGGCTCACCGGCAAACGTGTGTTCCGCATGGCGCCGCTCCATCACCACTACGAGCAGAAGGGCTGGGCCGAATCGACCGTGGTGATTAGGTTCTGGATCATTGCCGTGGTGCTTGCGCTTGCTGGCCTCGCCACCCTGAAATTGCGCTAGATTCGGCCGAGATGATTCCCGCCACCACCTTTGCCGGCCGCGATGTCGCGGTTGTCGGCCTCGGCCTCAGCGGCATCGCCGCCGCGCGGGCGTTGCTCGCCGGGGGCGCCAACGTTCTGGCTTTCGACGACACCGCGGCGGCGCGCGACAAAGCCGCGGCGCAAGGCGTGCCCATCGCCGATCTGGCCAAGGCCGATTGGAGCGGGATCGCGGCGCTTGTGCTTGCCCCCGGCATCCCGCTCACCCATCCGGAACCTCATTGGAGCGTGACGCGGGCGAAAGCCGCGGGGATCGAGGTCATCGGCGACACCGAACTCTTCTTCCGCGAGCGGGCGAAGCAAGGTTCAAGCGCCAAGGTGGTGGCGATCACTGGCACCAACGGCAAATCCACCACCACGGCGCTCACCGCGCATCTGTTGGAGGAAGCGGGGAAGCGGATCGCGCTCGGCGGCAATATCGGCAAGGCGGTGCTCGACCTGCCGCCCTTCGCCGAGGAGCTGACCTATGTGCTCGAGCTCTCGACCTTCCAGATCGACCTGACGCCTTCGATTGCGGCCGACGCGGCCGCGCTCATCAACATCACCCCAGACCACCTCGACCGCCACGGCGCGCTCGAGAACTATGCGGCGATCAAGGCGCGGATCTTTTCCGGGCTGCCGGCGGACGGAACCGCGGTCATCGGCGTTGACGACGAGCCTTCGCGGGCCATCGCCGATCGGCTTCGCGGCCCATTTGCCGTGAAGCGCATTGCTGTCGGACACGCGGTTGAGACTGGGGTGTGGGCTGAGGATGGCGTCTTGATCGAGACCGAGCGGGGACGCGAGCTGGCGCGGGTGAGCCTCGCGGGCATCGGCTCGCTCAGAGGCGCGCATAATTGGCAGAACGCGGCGGCGGCTTACGCGCTAGCTCTATCCCAAGGCCTCGATGCCGCAACGATCGCCTCGGGGCTGAAGAGCTTCAGCGGTCTCGCCCATCGCATGGAGCAGGTGGCGCGCGCTGGCGCGGTGCTGTTCGTCAACGACTTCAAGGCGACCAATGCCGACGCCACCGCCAAGGCGCTTGCTAGCTTCACCGACATCTATTGGATCGTCGGCGGCAGGCCGAAGGCCGGAGGGCTTTCGGGTCTTGAGCCGTTTTTCCCGCGCGTCGTCTGCGCTTATCTGATCGGCGAGGCGGCGGACGCCTTCGCTGCACAACTCGGCACCGCGGTGGACCACATCCATTGCGGCACGCTCGAGCGCGCGATCGAAGCTGCCGCCGCCGACGCCGGGCGCTCCTACGTCAAGGAGCCGGTGGTGCTGTTGTCGCCGGCGTGCGCCTCTTACGATCAGTTTGCGAATTTCGAGGCGCGCGGGACGAGCTTCCGCGATTGCGTCATGAGACTTGACGGGGTGAGCCCGGTTGAGGCGCGGGGGGAGGCGGCATGAGGATTACCCGCGCCGACAAGAGCATTCTTTCCGACTGGTGGTTCACCGTCGACCGCCTGATGTTCTTCGGCCTCTTGTTGCTGATGGGGACAGGCCTCATCTTGTCGCTCGCCGCGAGTCCGCCGATTGCCGACAAATTCCACCTCGAGCCGTTCTATTTCGTCAGGCGGCAGGCGGCGATGCTGCTCCCCGCCGTGCTCATCATGTTCGGCGCCTCGACGCTGACGCCGAAGCAGATCCGCCGCGCGAGCCTGATCATCTTCGTCGTCGGCATTGGCCTGATGGCGCTGACCATGCTGGTCGGGCCAGAGATCAAGGGCGCCAGGCGTTGGCTTCAGATCGGCTTCGTCTCCCTCCAGCCGTCGGAATTCGTGAAGCCCGCCTTCATCGTGCTCACCGCGTGGCTGTTCAATGAGAGCCAGAAGCGGAGCGACGTGCCGGGTATCGAGCTTGCCCTCGTGCTCTACGGCATCTTCGCGCTGCTGCTCGTGCTCGAGCCCGATTTCGGTCAGACGCTCTTGATCACCCTGGTCTGGGGCGCGCTATTCTTCATGGCCGGGATCAATCTCTTGTGGATCGGGGCGTTGGCCACGGCTGCCATTGCTGGGCTCACCTCGGCCTATTTCCTCGTGCCCCATGTGGCCTCGCGCATCGACCGCTTCCTCAACCCCGCGTCCGGCGACACCTATCAGGCCGACCGCGCCTTCGAATCCTTCCTGCGCGGCGGCTGGTTCGGGCGGGGGCCGGGCGAGGGCACGATCAAGGACGTGCTTCCGGACTCCCATACCGACTTCATCTTTGCCGTCACCGCGGAGGAATATGGACTGATCGCCTGCCTGATCCTGCTTGCGCTGTTCGCCTTCATCGTGCTTCGCGGTCTATCCAAGGCTTCGCAAGAGCAGGACGGCTTCATCCGCCACGCCACCGCAGGGCTGATCATGCTGTTCGGCCTACAGGCCCTCATCAACATGGCGGTCAATGTCGGGTTGCTCCCCGCCAAGGGCATGACACTGCCCTTTATCTCCTATGGCGGCTCGTCGCTGCTCGCCATGGCGCTGACCATGGGCTTTGCGCTCGGTCTGACCCGAAAGCGCCCGCGAGCCGGGCGTCTCCCGCGCGGCCGGGAAAGTGAGGCTGCTTCTGAAACGAGAGAAAGCGCGACGGAGCAGGTGGCGTGACGGCGCCAACGATCCTGCTCGCCGCCGGCGGCACCGGCGGCCATTTGTTTCCCGCGGCCGCGCTCGCCCAGGAGCTTGGCCGCCGCGGCTATGCCGTCGAGCTTGCCACCGACATGCGCGCCGAGAAATATGGCGGGGACTTTCCCGCCCGCACTATTCACCGCATACCCTCGGCCACCATGACGAGCCGGTCACCGATCGCGCTTGCCGCCACCTTTTCGCGGCTCGGCATCGGCTTCGCCGGTGCGCTCGCGATGCTGGCACGGCTCCGGCCGAAGGCCGTGATCGGCTTCGGCGGCTATCCGACGCTGCCACCGATCATCGCTGCGAGCACGCTCCGCATTCCGACCGCGATCCACGAGCAGAACGCGGTGATGGGCCGCGCCAACAGATTGCTGTCCCGCTTCGTCGACCGCATCGGCCTCTCCTTCACGCCGACCAAGCTGCTCGCACCCGAGGCTGAAGCCAAGGCGAGGCTCGTCGGCATCCCGGTGCGCGACGCCGTGCTTAAATTTCGCGACGTCCCTTATGCGCCGCCGGATGCAAGCTCCCGCCTGCTGCTGCTCGTGTTCGGCGGGAGCCAAGGCGCGCGGTTCTTCTCCGAGGCGCTGCCGCCGGCGCTCGCCTTGCTCCCCGATCCGATCCGCGCCCGCGTCACTTTGGTGCAACAGGCGCGCGAGGAGGATCTCGAGGGTTTGCGCGAGGCTTACGCCCGCGGCGGCATCGCCGCCCATCTCGCGCCCTTCTTCCGCGATCTGCCGGAGCGGATCGCGACGGCCCATCTCGTGATCGCCCGCGCCGGCGCGTCCACCGTGGCCGAGCTCACCACCATTGGGCGGCCGTGCCTGCTCGTGCCGCTGCCGCACGCCCTTGACAACGATCAACTCGAAAATGCAACACGGCTGCAAGATGTCGGCGGCGGCTGGTGCGTGCGCCAGGCCGAGCTGACGCCGGAGCGCCTCGCCGAGCTGCTAGAGAAACTGCTGTCCGAGCCTGAGCGTCTCGCCGTCGCCGCAAACAAGGCGCACGCCATGGCGACACCCGATGCGGTGGCACGGCTCGCCGATCTTGTTGACGAGCTGGCAAGAGTTAAGGAGTAGGTGCACCGCCATGCACATGCCAGACCCCGACAAGACCGGTCTCGTCCATATCGTCGGCATTGGCGGCATCGGCATGAGCGCCATTGCCGAGGTGATGCATACGCGCGGCTATACCGTGCAGGGTAGCGACCTCAAGGACAGCGCCAATCTCGAGCGCCTGCGGGCCAGAGGCATCGATTGCCTGATCGGCCACGACCCCGCCAACGTGACTGAAGCGTCCTACCTCGTCATTTCGACTGCGGTGAAAGCCGGCAATCCCGAATTCGAGGCGGCGAAGGAGCGCGGCATCCCCATCATCCGCCGCGCCGAGATGCTGGCGGAGCTGATGCGCCCTTGCGCCACGGTCTCCATCACCGGCACCCACGGCAAGACCACGACCACGTCGCTGATCGCCGACGTCCTCAACTGCGGTGGCCTCGATCCCACGGTCATCGCCGGCGGCATCATCAATGGCTGGGGCACCAATGCCCGCATCGGCAACGGCGAGTGGATGGTGGTCGAGGCGGACGAGTCCGATGGCACCTTCCTGAAGCTGCCGACCCAGATCGGCGTCGTCACCAACATCGATCCCGAACACATGGACTATTGGGAGAGCGTGCCGGCCTTGCATCAGGCCTTTCATCAGTTCATCGAGGCCATTCCGTATTACGGGCTCGCCGTCGCCGGCATCGACCATCCCGTCGTCCGCGAGTTGGTGGCGCGCCTCGGCGGTGCCGCCAATGGCCGCCGCATTGTGACCTATGGTGTCGCCCGCGACGCCGACATCAGGCTCGTCAATGTGCGTCCGGCGCGGGACCGCATCCTATTCGACGCGAGGCTCGGTTCGGGCGTCGCCGGTGGCGCCCGTATGTTCGAGGACCTGATGCTGCCGGTGCTCGGCCATTACAACGCCTTGAATGCGCTCGCGGCCCTTGCCGTTGCGGCGGAAGCCGGCGTCAGCGATGACGTAATTCGCGCGAGCTTGGCCGGCTTCTCCGGCGTGAAACGCCGCTTCACCCATGTCGGTCAATGGCAGGGCGTCCACGTCTATGACGACTATGCCCACCATCCCGTCGAGATCGCGGCAGTGTTGCGCGCCGCCCGCATTGCCGGACCGGGACGCGTGATCGCCGTGATCCAGCCGCACCGTTACACGCGGCTGCAAAGTTTGTTCAACGAATTCTCAGCCTGCCTCGACGACGCCGACATCGCCCTGGTGACGCCCGTCTATTCCGCCGGCGAGGTGCCGATCCCCGGCATCGACCGCGATGAGCTCGCCTTGGGGCTCCGCCGTCATGGTCATCCGAATGTGCTCACCATCGATGGCGAGGAAGAGTTGGTCGAGACGGTCGCTGCCTTGGCGCAAGAAGGCGACCTCGTGGTCGGACTCGGTGCCGGAACCATCACTGACTGGATCAATGCCCTGCCGCGACGGCTCGCCGTGCATGGGGGGCTCGCATGAACGAAGCCACGGCCCCGACGGCCTCGTCGAACCGCCTCGCCGACGAACTCGCGCGCCAACTGCCTGAGCTCCGCGGCAAGCTGATGCCGCAAGTGACACTCGCCGAGCTCACCTGGTTTCGCGTCGGCGGTCCTGCGGAGGTGCTTTATTCGCCAGCGGACGAAGTCGACCTCTCTTATTTCATGGCGAACACGCCCGCCGAGATTCCGGTGACCATCATCGGGCTCGGCTCGAACCTGCTCGTGCGAGATGGCGGCATCGGCGGCGTCGTCATCCGCTTGGGGCGAGGCTTCGGCGACATCAAGGTCGAGGAAGGCGCACGGCTCCGCGCCGGCGCTGCCGTGCCCGACGTCAAGGTCGCGCGCGCCGCGGCCGATGCCGGCATCTCGGGCCTCTCCTTTTATCGCGGCATCCCCGGCTGCGTCGGCGGCGCGCTGCGCATGAATGGCGGCGCCCATGGCCGCGAGACCTGCGAAGTGGTGGTCGAGGCCCGCGCCGTCGATCGCCATGGCCAAGTGCATGTGCTGCCCGTCTCCGAGCTGCACTACTCGTATCGCCATTGCGGTGCGCCGGAGGAGCTGATCTTCACCGCGGCGCAGTTCCAGGGCGAGCCTGGCGACCCGCAAGCGATCCTCGCCGAGATGGATGGCATCGCCGCCTATCGCGAGCAGGCGCAGCCCATCAAGAGCCGTACTGGCGGCTCGACCTTCAAGAACCCCCCCGGCAACAAGGCTTGGCAGCTGATCGACGCAGCCGGCTGCCGTGGGCTCGCCGTCGGCGGTGCCCACGTGTCCACCATGCATTGCAACTTCCTCATCAATGAAGGCAAGGCGACAGCCGCCGACCTCGAGCGGCTCGGCGAGACCGTGCGCGAACGGGTCAAGGCCACCAGCGGCGTCGAGCTCGAATGGGAAATCAAGCGCCTTGGCGTGCCGAGATGAGCCCGGTTGCCGGGGTCCCTGGGTGTCATTGCCTGCAAAAGCGGGTAATCCATTAATCAGCACTGATAATTGCTGGATCGCCCGGTCAGGCCGGGGGATGACGAGACTAGTTTGGGCTTCAACCGTCTGCCGTTAGGGGGCGCCCATGAACCAGAACACTCACGTCGCCGTGCTGATGGGCGGCTGGTCGTCGGAGCGAGAGATCTCGCTCCGGTCCGGCGATGCCTGCGCCACCGCGCTCGAAGCGCAAGGCTACCGCGTCACGCGCCTCGATGTCGGCCGCGACGTCGCCACCACGCTCACCGAGCTTCGCCCCGACGTCTGCTTCAATGCCCTGCACGGCCGCTTCGGCGAGGACGGCTGCATCCAGGGCGTGCTCGAGACCCTTGGCATCCCTTACACCCATTCCGGCGTGCTCGCTTCGGCGCTCGCCATGCATAAGGAGCGCGCCAAGGCGGTGCTGCGCCAGGCTGGCGTTCCCGTCACCGAGAGCCTCGTTGTTTCCCGCGAAGAGGCCGCCCGCGCTCACGCCATGCCGCCGCCTTATGTGATCAAGCCGGTGGCGGAAGGCTCAAGCGTGGGCGTGTTCATCGTCCGGGAGGATCAGGCCCACCCGCCCCAGGAGCTGCATTCTGCCGAATGGAGCCTTGGCGAGGAAGTCATGGTGGAGCGCTTTATCCCCGGCCGGGAGCTGACCTGCGCGGTGATGGGCGATGAGGCGCTGGGGGTGATCGAGATCCGCCCGGCAGAGGGCCTAAGCTTCTACGACTATACTTCGAAATACGCCCCAGGGGGCTCAATCCATGTCCTGCCGGCGCCGCTTTTACCGAATGTTTACCAATTGGTACAGAAGCTGTCGGTAGCGGCTCATCGGGCACTGGGCTGCCGTGGGGTCAGCCGTTCCGACTTCCGCTTCGACGAGCGTCCGGATGGCCCGGGGGACCTGATCTGCCTTGAGGTCAATACCCAGCCCGGCATGACGTCGACGTCACTGGTGCCCGAGCTTGCTGTTCACAGCGGCCGCTCATTTGGCGAGCTGGTCCGCTGGATCCTGGAGGATGCGTCGTGCAATCGGTAGGCCCGATCAAGGGGCGAGGTAAAGCAAGAGGACCGACCGACGCGCTACTCGCGCGTGCGATCGTCGTGCCCGCGCGCACCTTCGCCGGATTGAAGCTGCCGAGCTTCGGCGGCTCTAAGCGCTTGCCTGGAGGTGCCGCCCTCGACCGCGGGGGCAACACCTGGCGCATCATCGCTCTGGTCCTGATCGCCGCCGCCGTCGGCTATGGCGTGTGGTGGAGCGGCAAGGACGGCATCTATGGCGAGGCCGTCAAAGGCGCGAGGAGTTCTCGCCGTCACCGCCGGCTTCGGCGTGAAGCGCATCACTATTGAAGGCCAACAGCATGTCACCGACGCCGAGCTCGCCGCTGCCCTCGGGGCCGGCCCCGGCTCGATGATCCTCGCCTTCGATACTGACGCCGCAAAAGAGCGCCTCGAACACGTTCCTTTCATCAGGCATGCCCAAGTCATGCGGCTCTTGCCGTCAACCCTTCAGGTGGTGATCGAAGAGCGCGTGCCGTTCGCCGTGTGGCAGTCGAAGGGCAAGACCTATGTCATCGACGCCGAGGGCACCGTGCTCGCGCCGACCGTGCGCGAGGCCTACGCCGATCTGCCGCTTGTGGTCGGCGACGGCGCCGAGAAACACGCCGCAGCTCTGGTCGAGACGCTGCGCCCGTTCGAGGATCTAGACCGGCAGTTGCTCGCCGCCATCAGGGTTGGCGACCGGCGCTGGAATCTGAAGCTCACCTCGGGCATCGACATTCTGCTTCCCGACGACGCCGTCACCGACGCGCTGGAGACCCTTCTCCGCCTCGACCACGAACGCGGCTTGCTCAAGCGCGACATCGCCGCCGTCGATCTTCGCCTCGCCGACCGCGTCAGCGTGAGGCTGGCGGCGGGCGCTGAGCCCGAGGCGCCGGAACAAAGCCCCGTGGCACCCGAGGTGCCGACGGCAAGCACGACCAAACGCAAGACCTGAGTGGGGGTTAAGGGGGGATGCGGCAGTCAGGTCCAAATCGCTCGAAGCGCCAGCGCATCGTGACCGCGCTCGACGTCGGCACGAGCAAGATCTGCTGCCTGATCGCCAAGACGTGGTCGGCGCCGGATTGGCTCGAGGTCGCGGGCGAGGGGGTCCAGTTCGAGATCCTCGGTTTCGGCCATCACCGCGCCGAGGGCCTCAAAGGCGGCATGGTCACCCATCTCGACCGCGCCGAGCATTGCATCCGCGCTGCGGTCGATGCCGCCGAGCGCATGGCCGGCATCATCGTCGATGAGGCCCATGTCGCCGTCACTTGCGGCAGGCTGCAAAGCGAGACCTTCTCTGCCAGCGTCGCATTGCCGACCGGCGCCGTGCGCGAGGACGACGCGCTGCGCATTCTTGCCGGCGCCCGTCAATATGCCGAGCGCGAGAAGCGTAGCGTGCTGCATACCCTCGCGACTGGGTACCGCCTCGACGACAATGGCGGCATCCGCGATCCTCTGGGCATGTGCGGCGAGCGGCTTGGCATCGACGTCCATGCCGTCACCGCCGATGAAGTCGCCATGCGCAATCTCGCGCTCTGCGTCGAGCGCTGCCATTTGGAGGTGACGAGCCTCGTGGCCGCACCCTATGCCAGCGCGCTTGCGGTGATGACCCCCGATGAAGCGAAACTCGGCGTCGCCTGCCTCGATTTCGGCGCCGGCACCACGACGCTCTCGGTGTTTGCCGACGGCCATTTCGTTCACACCGATGCCATTGCCCTTGGCGGCAATGGGCTCACCGCCGACATCGCCCGGGCGCTGGCAGCGCCCCTCGACCACGCCGAGCGGCTGAAGACGTTGCATGGCAGCGCCTTCGCCACTGCCTCCGACGAGCGGGAGATCATCACCTTCCCGTCGGTCGGCGAGCGGGAGAAGGGCATCATGAACCAGATCAGCAAGGCGCAGCTCGCGGTCATTATCCGCCCGCGCGTCGAGGAGATCCTCGATCTGATGCGGCGGCGGCTCGCGGCCTGCGGCCATGCATCGGAAGCTGCGCAGACCCTCGTCCTGACCGGCGGCGGCAGCCAGCTCACGGGCCTCGCCGACCTCGCCTCCAACATGTTCGGGCGGCCGGCGCGCCTCGGCCGGCCCCGCACCTTGAACGGTATGCCCGACGGCGGCACCGGACCGGACTTCGCCAGCGGCATCGGCCTTCTGCTGCAATGGGCCCGCGGCGACGACAAACTTTCAGGCCGCGCCGAGCAGCGCTTCTTGCGCACCGGCACCGGCTATTTGGCCAGAGTGAGTGAGTGGATTCGGGACAACTTCTAACAAGCTGAAAAGCGCTTCCAAAGATCAAGAAAGCAGGTCGCCATGACGATCAATCTCAAGGTTCCAGATCTCACCGAGCTCAAGCCGCGGATCACCGTGTTCGGTGTGGGTGGAGCGGGCGGCAACGCCGTCAACAACATGATCGCGTCGGGGCTGCACGGCATCGAATTCGTCGTCGCCAATACCGATGCGCAGGCGCTGCTCAGCTCGAGCGCCGAGCGGCGCATCCAGATGGGCACGCACGTCACCGAGGGTCTCGGCGCCGGCTCCAAGCCCGAGATCGGCGCGGCCGCGGCGGAAGAGGCCATGGCCGACATCAAGGCCCATCTTGCCGGCTCCCATATGACGTTCATCACCGCCGGCATGGGCGGCGGCACCGGAACCGGTGCGGCGCCCGTGATCGCGCGTGCCTCCCGCGAGGAGGGCATCCTCACCGTCGGCGTCGTCACCAAGCCGTTCCATTTCGAGGGCCACCGGCGCATGCGCGCCGCCGACCTCGGCATTGGCGAGCTTGAGAGATATGTCGACACCCTGCTCGTCATCCCGAACCAGAATCTGTTCCGGGTCGCCAACGAAAAGACCACCTTCGCCGACGCCTTCGCCATGGCCGACGACGTGCTTCGCGCCGGCGTCTCCTGCATCACCGACCTCATGGTCAAGGAAGGCCTCATCAATCTCGACTTTGCCGATGTGCGCACCATCATGGCGGGCATGGGCAAGGCGATGATGGGCACCGGCGAGTTCGAGTGGCGACCGCCGCGCCGTCGAGGCGGCCGAGGCCGCGATCTCCAATCCGCTGCTCGACGATGTGTCGATGAAGGGCGCGAGCGGGCTTTTGGTCTCGATCACCGGCGGCAACGACCTCACCCTGTACGAGGTCGACGAGGCCGCGAGCCGCATTCGCGAGGAGGCCGATCCCGATGCCAACATCATCGTCGGCGCAACCTTCGACGATGAGCTCGACGGCTCCATCCGCGTGTCGGTGGTGGCTACCGGTCTTGGCCACCTGGCGTCCCAGCAGCTGAAGTCGGCGTCTCAGGACAAGCCGAGCTTGAGCGAGCGGCTCGCCGGGCTTGCCAGTGTGCCGAACGCGTCAGCCCCAGCGCCGTCGCCGGCGCCGCAGCAGCGCCCGCAACCCGTCAGGCCCACGCGCCCCATGGCCGAGGAGCCGAAGGATGCGCAAGTGTGGCGGGCCCCCGGCAACGTCACCATCGAGCGCCGGCCGCCTCAGCTTGCGGCGAGTGCCATCCCGCAAGGGGTGTCGCCGCAGCGCCATATCCCGCCGGGCCAGACCTTCGTCCCCGCGGCACCCGCCATGGTGCAGCGCCCGGTGCGGCGCATGCCCAATGTCGAGGAGTTCCCGGTGCCAGCGCAGAATGCGTTGAAGGCGCGCCATGGCGAAGCCCCTTCGGTTGGTCTTGCCGCGCAGAAAAAAAAGGTCGGGTTCCTCGAGCGTCTCAGCAATGTCGCCCGGGGCCGCAAGGACGAAGAGGATGCCTCGCCGATCAAGCGCGAGCCGGAATTCGGCGCGCCAAGACCGGCGAAAGTGGCCTCCAAGTCCGACACAGCGCCAAAGGGCCTCAAGATCGAGCGCCCAGGTGGCGAACCGGCTATGGCGGCGCTGCCGAAGCTGGTTGATGGCGAACCGAAGATTGTGTCCATGGAAACCCGTGAGCCGATTGACGAATCACTAGAGGACGATGATTTGGAGATTCCCGCATTCCTGCGCCGTCGCGCCAATTGACGGCTGAAATCGGCGCAGAGAGACGCACCCTAAGCGCCCCCGGAATTGGTGAAAATGCGTTGCAAGTCAATGGGTTAAGTTAAGGGGAAGCCGGTAACACATTGAAAGAAACCGTGATTTGTCGCTCCAGTACCCCAAGGTTAAGGTTCATCATCAATTTGATCCGCGGGGGACAAGAAAAAGGCGCCAAAACGGCGCGGCGGATCGACGGGGGCTCTGGGAACCTTATCCGACCTTGAGCCTGAGGGAACTCGTAAAGACGGCTTGGGGGCCATGAAGGGATTTATTGGGGCACGGCAAACCACGCTTGCCAGCGAAATTTCACTGACAGGCACGGGGGTTCACAGCGGAGCGCCAGTTTCCATCATTCTTTACCCGGCTGATGGCGATACTGGACTACGCTTCTTCCTTTCCAACGGCGATGGTGACGGCACCGAGATCCCGGCCGACCAGCGGTCTGTGACGGGCGTCACGCTTTGTACCGTGCTTGGCGACGGCAACGGCGCCTCGGTAGCGACCGTCGAGCATCTCCTTGCCGCCCTTCGCGGTCTCGGCGTCGACAATGCCCTGATCGAGATCGACAGCAACGAAGTCCCGATCATGGATGGCAGCGCCGTCCGTTTCGTGGAGGCCATCGACGAGGTCGGCCTGGTCGAGCTTGAGGCTCCTCGCCGCTACCTCAAAGTCTTGAAGACCGTCACCGTCGAGGACGCCGGCGCCTTCGGTGAACTCTCACCCCATAACGGCTTCCGCCTCGATGTCGAGATCGAGTTCGACTCCGAGCTGATCGGCGCCCAGAAGATCGAGATCGATCTCAATCCAGGCTCTTTCCGCCGCGAACTGTCGCGGGCCCGGACCTTTGGCTTCATGAAGGATGTCGAGCGGCTGTGGGCCGCTGGCCTCGCTCTCGGTGCCTCCCTTGAGAACACCGTCGCCATCGGCGACGACCGCATCATCAATCGCGAAGGTCTCCGTTATCCTGACGAGTTTGTGCGTCACAAGGCGCTCGACGCTGTCGGCGACCTCGCTCTTGCCGGGGCTCCGATCCTCGGCGCCTATCGCTCACGGCGCGGCGGCCACCGGCTCAACAGCCTGGTGCTGAAGGCGATGTTTGCCGATCCCGACGCCTGGACCGTGGTCGAAGCCCCGCGTCCGGCTCGCGAAGTGCGCCACGCCGAGTTCACGCAGCGGATCGCTGCCGCGAATTTCGCCGCCGAGCGCAGCTAGGCCGACATCACTCTCGATTTTCTCTGTTACGCTGCGCCGGCGTTCGCCGCGCATTGCCGTTCACGACCCTGGCCGATTAGCCTGCCGGCTGGCGTCAATTCCTCGCCAGAGCAAAAAAACACCATAATCAGCGGGTTGGCTGCTAGTCTGCGCATTAAACAGGGATGGCGGGTCACCACCCGGGTGGCACCCCGCACGAAAACTGAGCAAAACCAAGGACCTGAGGTCAATTTCGGGTTCCACCAGACGGGAAGCGGCGTTAGCTTGACGCCGGGGCCGGCGCCTACCGGGCGCTAACGGGCCCACAAGCATTGGGGGTTTTCTTGAGGGGCATGAGGTCCAAACTTCTTGCGGCGCCAAGGGCCGACGGTCCGTGGCGGTTGCCCTTGATCCTCGGCGTCGTGATCCTCACAGCGAGCCTCACCGCCGGCTGCGGTTCTCTGTTCGGCAAGAAGAAAGACGACGGGGAGGTTGCTGCGCCCGACGTGATTTACGGCCGCGCCGATCAGATGCTCGACAAGCAGAGCTACGAGGAAGCGGCCAAGCAATATGAAGAGGTGGATATCAATCACCCATATTCGCGCGAGGCGCGCCGCGCCATCGTTATGGCGGCTTACGCTTATTACAAGGCCGGCAAATATGACGACGCCGTTTCGTCCGCGGACCGCTACCTCACGCTCCATCCAGGCACGCCCGAATCCGATCTCGCCCAGAACATCATCGGCATGGCCTATTACGACCAGGTGCTCGATCCGAAGCGCGACCAGACCAATGCGCGCAAGGCACTCCAGGCCTATTTGACCCTGATGCAGCGCTATCCCGACTTGCGCTATGCTGCCGAGGCGCAGAATCGCGCGCGCATCCTGCGCGACCTGTTGGCGGCGAGCGAGATGCAGGTCGGGCGCTATTATCTGCGCCACAGCAACTATCTCGCGGCGATCAACCGCTTCAAGGTCGTGGTCACCGACTACCAGACCACGGCGCAGGTAGAAGAGGCCTTGAGTCGCCTCACCGAGGCTTATATGGCGTTGGGCATCGTCCCCGAGGCGCAAACAGCGGCAGCGGTCCTCGGCTACAACTTCCCGGACAGCAAGTGGTACAAGAACTCCTACACGCTCCTGCAGAAAAAGGGCACGAAGCCGCAGGTGCACCCGGGCTCGTGGATCACCAAGACGTGGAAGGGCGACGTCAAGCCCGCCTGATCGGCGCGCCATGCTAGCCGCCCTGTCGATCCGCGACATCGTTCTGATCGACCGGCTCGATCTCGAATTCCGGCAAGGACTGTGCGTGCTCACTGGCGAGACCGGCGCCGGCAAGTCGATCCTGCTTGATGCCTTTGCGCTCGCTCTCGGCGCCCGCGGCGACGCCTCGCTCGTCCGGCGCGGCGCCTCGCAAGGCCAGGTCACGGCGAGCTTCGAGCCGGCCCCAGACCATCCGATCACGCAACTTCTGGCCGAGAACGGCCTCGAGGCTGAAGGCGCCGTCATCCTCAGACGTGTTCAGTCGGCTGACGGCCGCACCCGCGCCTTCATCAATGATGTCGCCGTCGGTGTGCAGCTGTTGCGCGAGGCGGGACGGATGCTGGTTGAGATTCACGGCCAGCATGACGACCGGGCTCTGATCGACCCGAGCGGCCACCGTGACCTGCTCGATGCCTTCGCCGGGCTGACCGGAAGGGTGAGCGAAGTCGTTCGCGCCTATGAGGGCTGGAAGGCGGCCGAGGCCGAGCGCGACCACCACGCCGGCGAGATCGCGGCGATCCGCGCCAATGCCGACTATGTCCGTCATGCCCTCGATGAGCTGGTCAACCTCGGGCCCAAACGCGGGGAGGAGGAAGCCCTCGCCACTCGCCGCCAACTGATGATGCAGGGCGAGAAGATCGCCAGCGATCTCAACGAAGCGCTCGACGCGCTGCAAGGCGAGGGCACGGGCGGTGCCCGCCTCGCCGCGGCGCTCCGGCGCATCGAGCGCCAGACCGGACCGGGCCAACACGTTCTGGCGCCGGTCGCTGAGGCCCTTGAGCGCGTCCTTGCCGAGACCAACGCTGCCCGTGCCACCATCGAGCAGGCGCTCGCCGCCACCGCCTTCGAGCCCGAGCAGCTCGAGCGCGATGAGGAGCGGCTGTTCGCGCTCCGCGCCGCCGCGCGGAAGCACAAAGTGTCGGTAGATGACTTGCCCGAGCTTGTGATCCGGCTCGAGGCCGAACTCGCCGCTCTCGACCAGGGCGAGTCCCGGCTCGAAGCGCTCGCCGCCGCCGCCAAGATCGCGCGCGAAGCCTATGCCCGCGGCGCGACGGGGTTGAGCAAGGCGCGGACCGAGGCCGCCGCCCGGCTTGATGCCGAGGTTCTCGCCGAACTCGCGCCCCTCAAGCTCGAGAAGGCGCAGTTGCTCACCAAGGTCGAGACCGGGACCATCGATGAGGGTGGGCCCTATGGCATCGACCGCGTTGCCTTCTTCGTGCGCACCAATCCCGGCACCGAGCCGGGGCCCTTGATGAAAGTCGCCTCTGGTGGCGAGCTCGCCCGGGTGATCCTCGCGCTGAAGGTCGTGCTCGCCGCCCGTGGCTCGGCACCGACGCTTGTGTTCGATGAGGTCGATTCCGGCGTCGGCGGCGCCACCGCGGCCGCCGTCGGCGAGCGCCTGTCGCGGCTCGGCACCGGCGTCCAGGTCCTCGCCGTAACCCACGCGCCGCAAATCGCGGCCCTCGCCAACGAGCATATGCTGATCGCCAAGGAGGCCGTGGCCGGGCTCGACGGCGAGGCCATGGCAACACGCGTGCTCGTGCTCGACGGCGAGCGCCGGCGCGAGGAGATTGCGCGCATGCTTGCCGGCCAGACCATCACCGACGAGGCGCGGGCCGCGGCCGAGCGGCTGATGAGCAAATCGGCATGACCAAGGCCAAGACGAAGCGCGGCACGAAGAGCGCCGTCTTAGAGCCAAGGCGGGTCGCGCAACTGACGGAAGCCGAGGCCGCGGCCGAGCTTGAGCGTCTTGCCCGCGAGATTGCCCATCACGACGCGCTCTATTATCGCGAGGCTGCGCCCGAGATCTCGGATGCCGCCTATGACGCGCTGCGCGAGCGCAACGAGGCAATCGAGCAGCGCTTCCCGCAGCTCATCCGCGAGGACAGCCCGTCCTCGCGCGTCGGCGCGGCCCCGGTCGAGGCTTTCGGCAAGGTCACCCATCGCGTGCCGATGCTCTCCCTCGGCAACATCTTCGACGAGGAGGGTTTGCGCGACTTTCTCGACCGCATCGGGCGCTTCCTCGGCCTCGACACCACCGAAGGCCTGGCCTTCACCGCCGAACCCAAGATTGACGGCCTTTCCATTACGCTTCGCTACGAGAAGGGAAGGCTGGTACAGGGCGCGACCCGCGGTGATGGCTATGAAGGCGAGAACGTCACCGTCAATGTCCGCACCATCGCCGACATCCCGGGCGTGATCAGGGCCAAGGACTTCCCCGATCCATTCGAGGTGCGGGGCGAGATCTACATGGGCCGCGCGGCGTTTCAGCGCCTCAACGAGGCGCAAGCGGCGAAGGGTGACCGGCTGTTCGCCAACCCCCGCAATGCTGCTGCCGGGTCGCTCCGCCAACTCGACCCGTCGATCACCGCCTCGCGGCCGCTGCAGTTCTTCGCTTATGGCTGGGGCGAGGCGCCGAGACTTCCGGCCGATACCCAATGGGGCATCTATCAGGCCTTTCTCCGCTGGGGCTTTCCCGTCAATCCGCTGATGCGGCTGACGCAGAGCGTCGAGGAGATGCTTGAGACCTATAGAGAAATCGAGTCTGGCCGCTCCGGCCTCGACTACGACATCGACGGCGTCGTCTATAAGCTCGACCGCCTCGATCTCCAGGAGCGCCTGGGCTACGTCTCGCGCTCGCCGCGCTTCGCCATTGCCCATAAGTTCCCCGCCGAGAAAGCGACCACGGTGTTGCACGACATCGAGATCCAGGTCGGCCGCACCGGCGCGCTTACGCCGGTGGCGAAGCTCGAGCCGGTGACCGTCGGCGGCGTCGTGGTGCAGAACGCGACGCTGCATAACGAAGATGAGATCGAGCGCAAGGACATCCGCATCGGCGACACCGTCATCGTCCAGCGCGCCGGCGACGTCATCCCGCAGATTCTCGGCGTGGTTCAAGAGAAGCGGCCTAAGGGCTCGAAACGATTCGTCTTTCCCACTTTGTGCCCGGCTTGTGGCAGCCATGCCGTGCGCGAGGTCAATCCCATCACCGGCAAGGTCGATGCCGTGCGGCGCTGCACCGGGGGCCTTGTCTGCCCGGCCCAGCGGGTCGAGCGCCTCAAGCATTTCGTCTCGCGCAACGCCTTCGATATCGAGGGGCTCGGCGAGAAGCACATCAAGGCGTTCTACGACGAGGGCTTGATCCAATCGCCGCCGGACATCTTCACCCTTCAGGCCCGCAATCGCCGCTCCACCACCAAGCTTGAGGAGCGCGAGGGTTGGGGCACGACCTCGGCGGAGAAGCTGTTCGCGGCCATCGAGGCGCGCCGCGCCGTGCGGCTCGACCGCTTCATCTATGCGCTTGGCATCCGCCATGTCGGCGAGATCACGGCGCGGCTCTTGGCGCGAAGCTATGGCACCGCCAAAGCCTTTCGCGACGCCATGGTCGCGGCGGCACAAGAGAGGGCAGGGGAGGCCTACGCCGAGCTCGACAATATCGAGGGCATCGGCCCCACCGTCGCCGAGGCCATCGCCGATTTCTTCGCCGAGCCGCACAACGTGAAGGTGGTGGACGAACTGCTCGAGCATGTGAGCCCGGAGCCGCTCGAGGCGGTGGAGACCGCATCACCCGTGTCCGGCAAGACCGTGGTGTTCACCGGCACGCTGGAGCACATGACCCGCTCAGAGGCAAAGGCCAAGGCCGAGCGGCTTGGCGCCAAGGTCGCAGGCTCGGTCTCCAAGAAGACGGACTATGTGGTTGCCGGTCCTGGCGCCGGCTCCAAGCTGAAAGAGGCGCAGAGCCTTGACGTCCACGTGCTCAGCGAGGAGGAGTGGCTCAAGCTGATCGGCCAGTAGGCCGATGGACGCTACGCGACGCGCTTCAGCCAGGTGCGCCGGGCGTGAACCTCGACCCAGGCTACCGCCTCGCGTACATCGCAATCGCCGCCGCAGGAGGGACAAGCGAATTGCGGCTGCCGCTTCATCTCGCCGAGGGTCGACTCGATCTCGTGCCCGCAGGATGGGCAACGCGACTTGGTGGCCACCTGTTGTAGGGCCTGTGTGATCGTTTTTGCCATGGGCCTACCATAAACTGATTCGGCCCCAGCCCCGAAACACTACCCGTAGCGTATCGCCGTCAGCCGATCGGCGCCGTGGCCTGGCGAAGCCAAGTCTTCTCCTGGCCCTTGAGCAGGGGCCAGATCTTGCGCCTCACCTCGGCGTGGTAAGCGTTGAGCCAAGCAAGCTCATCGCGGGTGAGAAGGCCGGGGTCGACGAGGCGTCGGTCGAAGGGCACGAGGGTCAGCGTCTCGAAACCCATCATCTCGCGGTCGCCGCCTTTGATCGGGGCGGGGGGCGTCACCAGCACCAGATTCTCGAGCCTGATGCCGTATTCGCCCTCGCGGTAAAGCCCGGGCTCGTTCGACAGGATCATGCCGGGCTGGAACGCGACGCTGCCGTGGCGCGACAGCCGCTGCGGCGGCTCGTGCACACAGAGATAGCTGCCGACGCCGTGCCCGGTGCCGTGGTCAAAGTCGAGCCCAGCGTCCCACAACGGCCGCCGCGCGAAGGGATCGAGATCCTGGCCGCGCGTGCCCTTCGGGAAGCGTACCGAGGCGATGGCAATGTTGCCTTGGAGCACGAGCGTGTAGTGCTTCTTCATCGCGCCGGTCGGGGTGCCGATGGCGATAGTGCGGGTGATGTCAGTGGTGCCGTCCGGGTATTGGCCGCCGGAGTTGATCAGATAGAGCGAGCGCGGTCGAAGCTTGAGGTTCGCGGCGCGTGTTGGCCGGTAATGCACCACGGCACCGTGCGGACCTGCTGCCGAGATGCTGTCGAAGCTGATGTCCTTCAGCTCTCCGGTCTCGCGCCGGAACTCTTCAAGCTTGATCGCCGCGCCAACCTCATCGACGCGGCCCGTTGGCGCGGTGGCGTCGAGCCAGGCGAGGAACCGGACCATGGCGGCGCCGTCGCGAACATGCGCGGCGCGCGCGCCCTCGATCTCCGCGTTGGTCTTGATCGCCTTCGGCAGTATGCAAGGGTCGTCGCCCTTGATGATCTTGGCGCCTGCCGCCTCCAGCGCTTGGGCGAAGCGGACCGGCGTCGTCTCGGGGTCGAGGCGAACGCGGACCGATTTCTCGCCGAGCGCCTTGAGCCGCGCTTCGAGTGCGTCGGGGGGCAGGATCTCGGCCGCGGCCTTGAGATGTCCGCGCACATTGCCGCCAAGCTTCACCGGATCGATGAAGAGCTGCGGCTTCCCCCGCGCCGGCACGATGGCGAAGGCCAGCGCAAGCGGTGAGTGGCTGATATCGGCGCCGCGGATGTTGAACAGCCAGGCAATCGAGTTGAGCATGGAGAGCAGCACGGCGTCGGTCTTGGCGCGCTTCAAGCCTTCCTGCACCTCGGCGATCTTCTCCTTCGCGCTGCGGCCAGCAAGTTCGAGCGCCTGCGGCACTACTGGAGCCGCAGGCGGCGCCGGCCGATCGGACCACAAGAGATCGATCGGATTGGTCGCTTGCGGCGCAAGGGTGATTCCGGCCTTACCGAGGCTCTCGGTGAGACGCTCGATCTCCTTGATGGTGTGGAGCTTGGGGTCGTAGCCGACCACGCCACCCTTGGGCAGCTTGGTAGCGAGCCAATTCGAGGCCTTGGCCTCTGGAATTTGCAACACCTCGAAAATCGCGGTGTCGGATTGATCGCGGGCTTGGAGGGTGTAGCGGCCGTCGACGAACAGGACGGCGGCGTTGTCGAGCACGATCGCGGTCCCCGCCGATCCGCTGAAGCCCGTCAGCCAGCGCAACCGCTCGGCGGAAGGCGGCAGGAACTCGTTCTGGTGCTCGTCGCTGTGCGGGACGAGGAAACCGTCTAGCTTCCTCGCTTTCAGCTCGCGCCGCAGCGCCTTGACCCGCTCGGGCGAGGCACCCGGGGAACTCACCTCATCGAAGGTCTGGAACATGGTGGAGCCTTGTAGGGTGGCGGGCTGCCGCAATCAATCGCGGCGCACTTTGCGCCGGCTACCACGACGGAGCAGCAAGGTCGTCCATCCATCGAGAAGGATTCGCGAATCGAGACTGAAGCCAAGGGCCAGGAACCGCGCCTCGACCTGCCGCGCCTGGGCATTGAGCAGCCCCGACAGCACGCAGATGCCCCCAGGGCGCACCGCGCCGGCGAAGGCGGGCGCAAGCGCGAGCAAGGGGTTGAGCAGGATGTTGGCGAACAGAAGGTCGACGGAGGCGCGGCTGAGGCGGAGATGCGAGAGCCCGGCCGCAGTCAGCACCTGCACCTTGGCGTCGACGCCGTTCATCCGCGCGTTCGCGGCGGCGGTCGCGGTAGCGACCGGGTCGATGTCGCTTGCGAGCACCGGCACGTTGAGAGCCCGTGCCGCGGCGATGGCAAGGATGCCGGTGCCGGTGCCGACATCGAGAACGCGGTGGGGCCGTATTTGCTTCGACAGCCGGTCGAGCGCGATCAGACAGCCGCGCGTGGTGGCGTGATGGGCGGTGCCGAAGGCGAGCCCGGCGTCGATCTCGATGGCGTTGCGGCCCCGCGGAAACTTGCCGCGGTGGTGGCGGCCATGGACGACAAAGCGCCCGGCTCTGACCGGCGCCCGCAAGCTCTCTGCGCGCGCGACCCAGTCCTGCGGCAGCAGTTGCTCGATGCGGAGATCCCCGAAGTCGCCCGCGCCGATAGCCGCACCGATGAGCGCGAGCAGCTGCTCGAGCGCCGGCTCGTCGGCGTAATGCGCCGAGACCTCTATTTGGCCCTCGCCCAGCTCGAACATGCTTACGGCCAGGGCCGCCGGGGCCTCGGCGCCTTCGAGCGCGTCAGCTACGGCCCCTGCGTCGCCGGCCGGAACCTCGATCGTCGCGACATAGGCCGGAACCACATCAAGCAACGTTCGCTCCTCCTCGCCGCACAGCATCCCGACGATCTTGGTACGGAGTTCGTAACGGCCGGCCGGAATGAAGTATTCCGGTATTGGCGCGCCGACGCCTCGAGGCAAAGAGGCTTGCACCCTGTCCAGCAGGGCTGGCTTGGCGCCGAGATTAGGCGAAGGGAGTGCCGGCGCGCAAATGACGATCAAAAGTCAAACCCTGGCGGCGACGCGTCAGGGGACGCGGTCAGGCGTGGGGGCCGTCCTAATTTTTTCACTTTCCACGCATAGCAGTGCCCGACCCGACGATAAGCACCGTCGCAACAGCCTACCCCAAGGAGACAATCATGCGCCTGCTCGTACTCGCCGCTCTTGCTGCCGGCATGTTTCTGACGACGGTTCCCACCGATGCCAATGCCGTGGTCTGTGCGAAAGGCGTGCATCGCGCCGGTTGCGCCGGGCGTCATGGTGCGGTGGTGGTGAGGCGTCCGGCGGTGGTGTGCCGGACGGTGTGGGTAAACGGGGTGCGCGTGCGCCGCTGCCACTAGGGCGTCGTCGACGGCGAGTTCAGTGGCGCTTAGACGCGCTCGACGAAGCTGTCGACCACCTTCTTCTGCCCGGCCTTGTCGAAATCGACGGTGAGTTTGTTGCCATCGACCTGGACGATGCGGCCATAGCCGAATTTCTGATGGAACACGCGAGTGCCGACCTCGAGCCCGGCGCCTTCGACGGTGCTCGCCGCGACCAGGGTGCCGTCGATGGTGATCGGCTCTCGCGCCCGCGGGCTAGTGGTCGCGCCGCCGCGCGGCCGGTTCCGCTGCGCGCGCTGCCAACCCGGCGTCTCGTAGAAGCCGCTCGCGAACAGGTTCTCGGCGGTATCGAACCGGCTCTGGCCGTAGCTGCCGTGGAAGCCGCGATCTTCCGCCACCTCGACATGGTCGATCGGCAACTCGTCGATGAACCGCGACGGGATCGCCTGCTGCCACATGCCGTGAGTGCGGCGGTTCTGGGCGAAGGTGATCTTGGCCCGCGCCCGCGCCCGGGTCAGACCGACATGGGCAAGCCGCCGCTCTTCCTCGAGGCCCGAGCGTCCCGACTCGTCAAGGCTGCGCTGATGCGGCAATAGCCCCTCGTCCCAACCGGGCAGGAACACCACATCGAATTCGAGACCCTTGGCGCTGTGCAGGGTCATCAGATTGACCCGCTCGGCGCCTTCCTCGGCCTCGGCGTCCATGACCAGGCTGACATGCTCCATGAAGCCCGCGAGGGTGTCGAACTCCTCCATGAAGCGGATCAGCTCTTTCAGGTTCTCGAGCTTCGACTGAGCCTGCGGCGATTTCTCCGCCTGCCACATCGCGGTGTAGCCGAACTCATCGAGGATGAGTTCCGCCACCTCGGTGTGACGCATGGTGTCGATCAGCGACCGCCAGCGGTCGAAGGCGTCGATCAGATCGGCAAGTGCCTTTCGTGGCCGCGGCTTCAATTCCTCGGTCTCGACGATCAGCCGCGCCGCCTGCATCAGCGGCACGCTATGGGCGCGGGCCAGCTGGTGCAGCGACTTCAGGCTCGCTTCGCCCAAGCCCCGCCGCGGCGTGTTGATGATGCGCTCGAATTTGAGGTCGTTGGCAGGATTGAGGGTCACCTCGAAATAGGCCGTGGCGTCCCTGATCTCCTGGCGCTCGTAGAAACGCGGGCCGCCAACGACGCGATAGGGGAGGCCGAGGGTGATGAAGCGATCCTCGAAGGCGCGCATCTGGAAGGATGCACGCACCAGAATCGCGATCTCGCTCAAGTTCTGCCCTTGGCGCTGGAACTGCTCGATGTCTTCGCCGATCACGCGCGCCTCTTCCTCGTCGTCCCAACAGCCTCGGACCTCGACCTTGTCGCCGGCGTCGCCGTCGGTGCGGAGCGTCTTGCCGAGCCGGCCCTGGTTGTGGGCGATCAGCCCTGACGCGGCGCCGAGGATATTGGCGGTGGAGCGGTAGTTGCGCTCGAGGCGGATGATCTTGGCGCCGGGGAAGTCGGTCTCGAAGCGGAGGATGTTGTCGACCTCGGCGCCGCGCCAGCCATAGATCGACTGATCGTCGTCGCCGACGCAGCAGATGTTGCGGCTGCCCTGCGCGAGCAGCCTCAGCCACAAATATTGGGCGACGTTGGTGTCCTGATATTCGTCGACCAGCATGAAGTGGAAGCGCTGCTGGTATTGGGCGAGCACGTCCGCGTGCTCCCGGAACAGGCGCAAATTCTCGAGCAGAAGATCGCCGAAATCGACGGCGTTCAGCTCCTTCAACCGACGCTGGTAGAGCGCGTAGAGATCGCGGCCCTTGCCATTGCCGAAGGCGAAGCTCTCGCCCTCGGGCACCCGCTTCGGCACCAGGCCTCGGTTCTTCCAGCCGTCGATCATCGCCGCGAGCAGCCGGGCCGGCCAGCGCTTCTCGTCGATGTTCTCGGCCTCGAGCAGCTGCTTTAGCAGCCTGATCTGATCGTCGGTGTCGAGCACGGTGAAGGACGGCTTGAGGTCGACCAGTTCGGCATGGCGGCGGAGGATCTTGACGCCGATGGCATGAAAGGTGCCGAGCCAGGGCATGCCTTCGACCACGCCGCCGATCAGCTGCCCGATGCGCGCCTTCATTTCCCGCGCCGCCTTGTTGGTGAAGGTCACGGCGAGGATCTGGGAGGGGCGAGCCTGGCCCAAGCTCAAAATATGGGCGATGCGGGTCGTGAGCACCCGCGTCTTGCCGGTTCCGGCCCCGGCGAGCACGAGCAGCGGTCCATCGAGCGTCTCGACCGCCTCGCGCTGCTCCGGGTTCAAATCTTCGAGATAACGCAGCGGCTTGAGCCCCATGGCGCGCATGGAGGTCGGAAGCTGTGGCTCACCGGAATCGGAAATCTCGGCCGCGTTCGCGCGAATCTTTGTCATTGCTTTCAAACTATACATCGGGCTTGAGGGAAAAAGGGCAAGACCTTGGATTGCAAACGCTAGGGACCTCTCGCCCGCCCGAGCGGGCAATTCGCCACAGGCGCTTTCGTCACAACCAAGGTTGCCAGGGCGGCTCCGGGCTGGCAAAAAAGCTCGATTGCGGGGCAACGAATCTTTCTGAGGGGTGGGGCTATGCTTCGAGCGGCGAAGATTGTCATGATTGGTGTGATTGCAACTGCGGTGTGGGCGGCTCAGCCTGCGGCAGCTGGATGTCAGGTGATTAAGGCGACGCACAGCGCCGACACCAAGGCGGAGGCTTTGAGCATGTCGCGCCAGCTCGCGGCGCAAAGCGCCAGCGAAATCAGGCGGCAAAAGGGGTGGCGCTACGTCAGCATGAGCGCCTACAAGGTCCAGCCGGACCCGTTCTGGAAGGCCGTGCGGCCCGTGGTGCCGAAGGACGTCATTTACGGCAAGTTCGTCGACGCCAAGACTTACACCACCTGCTTCACCGGTGTTGTGGTGCCTTACGTCTGCACCTCCGGGTCGAAGGTCTGCGGCAACTAGCCGACGTTTCCGTCACAGTTGTGTGAGGTTTCCGGCGCGCGTTGCGTGCCGGATGCCTCACGCCTGCCACATCCCTTGGTAATCTCCTCTTCAATCTCCATCTGCTTAGATGGGGGAGAAGGGTTGATTGGGATGGGTAGTGCTGTGTTTCCGCGATACACGAAGCGCGAGCGTGTCGCCGACGGCTGCATCCATGTCGTCAGCGTCGCCGCCAGCCTGATCGCGCTGGTCGCGCTCCTGATCGTTGCCTTCGAGACCCAGGCCGCGCTGTGGATCGTCAGTCTCGCGATCTACGGTATTGCCCTCGTCGCCACCTTCAGCTGCTCCGCCGGTTATCACCTGATCGTCAGGCCGAAGCTCAAGTCGATCTTCCGCCGTCTCGACCACGCCGCCATCTTCCTCATGATCGCCGGCACCTATACGCCCTTTGCGCTGATGAAGATGGACGCCTCCTGGGGTCTGACCTTGCTCGCCGTGGTGTGGTCCATGGCCGCGCTCGGCATCGCCATCAAGCTGTTCGCCCCGCGCTATCTCGAAGGCGTCTCCACGGCGCTCTATCTCGTCCAGGGCTGGGCGGTGGTCGTGGCGTGGAAGCCGCTGGTCGCGGCGGTCCCGGAACACGTTGCGCTCCTGCTGATGCTTGGCGGCGTGCTCTACACCGTCGGCGTCGTGTTTCATCTCTGGGAGAAGCTGCCGTTTCAGAATGCCATCTGGCACGGCTTCGTGCTGACCGCCGCGAGCGTGCATTACGCCGCGGTGCTGGACATTGCGGTGTCCTAGAGCCAGCTGCACAAGCTTAGGTTTCAGGAACTCATAGCGGTGCTAAAGTGCCGCCATGGACACCGTTGCTTCGCACCAGGTCGAAACCGCATCGCGAGATGCCAAGGAAAGGCTGCTCGCGACGCTTCACGAGCGCTTCGGCAACCGCTTCTCGATGGGCCTCGCGCTTCGGGAGCAGCACGCCAACACGCTGACCTGGATCAGCTGCCAGCCGCCTGACGCCGTGGTGTTTGCCGAGAACACGGCGGAAGTCGCCGAGGTGGTGAGACTTTGCGCCGCGGCGCGTGTGCCGGTGATCCCCTTCGGTACCGGCACCTCGCTCGAGGGCCATGTCAACGCGCCCTTCGGCGGCGTGTCGCTGGATCTCTCCCGCATGGACCACATCCTCGCTGTGCATGAGGAGGATCTCGACTGCATCGTCGAGGCTGGTGTTACCCGCAAATCGCTCAACGAGCATCTCCGCGATTCGGGCCTGTTCTTCCCCATCGACCCTGGTGCCGATGCGAGCCTCGGCGGCATGGCCGCGACCCGCGCCTCCGGCACCAATGCCGTGCGCTACGGCACCATGCGCGACAATGTCTTGAACCTCACCGCGGTGATGGCCGACGGCGGCGTGCTCAAGACCGGTCAACGCGCACGGAAGTCTTCGAGCGGATACGATCTCACCAGGTTGCTTGTTGGATCCGAAGGCACGCTCGGCATCATCACCGAGCTGACCTTGAAGCTGCACGGCATCCCCGAGACCATCCTGTCGGCGGTATGCCCGTTCGCTACCATCGAAGGCGCCTGCAACGCCACCATCGCGGCGATGCAGATGGGCCTGCCGCTCGCCCGCATCGAGCTCCTCGACACGGTTCAGATCGCGGCCTGCAACGCCTATTCGCGGCTAACGCTTGCAGAGCAGCCGACTCTGTTCCTGGAATTTCATGGCAGCGAGGCGGCAACGCGGCAGCAGGTCGAGGTCTTTGCCGAGATCGCGGCAAGCGAGGGGGGAGGGCCGTTTCGCTGGGCTGAGCGTTCCGAGGAGCGCAGCCGTCTCTGGCAGGCGCGCCACGATGCCTATTGGGCCGCGCGTGGACTTCTTCCCGGCGGCACCCTCGTCACCACCGATGTCTGCGTGCCGATCTCGAAGCTCGCGGCTTGCGTTGGCGAGACCCGTGACGATATCGACAGGACCGGACTTCTCGCCCCGATCGTCGGCCATGTCGGCGACGGCAATTTCCATGTGATGCCGGTGTTCGATCCGGCAAATCCGGCAGAGCGCCGCGCGGTTCAGGGCTTCCTCGACCGGCTGATCGAGCGCGCCCTGCGCATGGAAGGAACCTGTAGCGGCGAGCACGGCGTCGGCCAGGGCAAGATCAACTACCTCGTTCAGGAGCATGGCCTCGGTGTCGAGGTCATGGTTGCCATAAAAAAGGCGCTGGACCCCTTGAATATCCTCAATCCTGGCAAGATTTTTGCGGTACCATGACCGAACCTGCGAGGGATTGGACATACGCGTCCATGGCTTTGCGGCATCCCCTCGCCAATGCTCGCGCTTGAGCCTAAGGCATAGACTTCCGTGAACTCATTCCTGCTCGGCTTGACGGCAGCGCTGATCATGGTGCTTGGCGCCCTGTTCGCGGCACCACTGTTCATCGACTGGAACGACTACCGGCCGGTGTTCGAGGCCCAGGCGACCAAGCTGTTCGGCCGCGAGGTCAAGGTCGGCGGCAAGGTCCACCTGGTGCTGTTGCCGACGCCTGAGCTCCGCTTCGACGACGTCAAGGTTGCGAACGACGAGGGCAGCTTCGCGGAACCGTTGCTCAAGGCGCGCTCGATCGAGGCATGGCTGAATATCGGCGCGCTGCTCCGTGGCGCGTTGGAAGCCCGCAAGATCGCTATCGCCGACCCGGTGCTGCGCTTGGTGCTCAACCCTAACGGCACGGGCAGTTGGGCCGATGTCGGCAGGTCCGGGGAGCCTCTGCCGTTCGCGCCGAGGGATGTCATGCTCGACGAGGTGAGCGTCAGCGGTGGCCGCCTCGAAGTGATCCAGGCCGATCGGGCGCCATTCGTGATCGATGCAGTGGATGGGGTGGCGAGCGCCGCATCCCTGTCGGGGCCCTACAAGGTTTCGGCGACCTACAGCTTCGATCGTCGCCCACAGGAGATCCGCTTCTCCACGAGCCAAAGCGGTGCCGACGGTCTCTTTAAGTTGAAGGCGGCACTCCGCGATCCCGACCGCAGTACCACCTACCTTCTCGACGGCGATGTGACCGGCTTGCGGGACAAGCCGTCCTATGACGGCGACGTCGTCATGCGCATCGCGCCGAGTGCCCCGCCAGCGCCGCAAGCAGCGAACGAACAGGCCCCGGCGTCCGAGGATACTCGTGCCAATGGTGCCAATGGCGAGGCGCCAATCCCCGGCGTCCAGATCGCCGCCTTCGAACTGAAAGGTGCCCTCAACGCGACCCCGGGCCACGTCGAACTGCCGAATTTCGAGATCGCGCTCCACACCAAGGGCCGTTCGCAGATGATGAAGGGCAAGCTCGCCCTCGATTTTGGCAAGGAGACGCAGGCGAGCGGTGCGTTGTCCGGCCGGTGGGTTGACGTTGATGCCTTGCTCGCGGCGAGCGGGTCAGGCAAAGCCGAGGTGGCCGGCTCCGCGATGGGAGTCCTGAACGCGCTTGCCGAGAAAGTGCTGCAGCAGGCGGGATCGGTCGGGAATGGGTCTTTCACCGCCACGTTCGAGCAGGCGAGCATCGGCGGCGATCTGGTCGGCGGCGTCGATGTTGCCCTCACTGCCCGCGACGGCGCCGTCACCATCGACCGGCTCAAGGCCGAGCTTCCCGGCGAGAATCGTCTCGAGGTTTCGGGGCGCCTCACCGGCGCGGGGGACGGGCCTGTCTTCGCTGGGCCCGTCAAGCTTGAAGGTTCGAAGCTCCGCACGCTGCTCCGCTGGGTCGCCGGCGACCGCGACATGTCGGGCCAGGCCAGCGTCGGCGCTTTCTCGCTCAGCGCCAACGCCACGCTGGGACATGGGGATCTCAAGCTCGACGGTGCCAGTGGCGAACTGAGCGGCACCAAATTCAACGGCGCTTTGCACTATCGCGCCGGCGATCAACGCCTGATCGACCTCGTGCTCGATAGCGACCGGCTTGATCTCCGCGAGGTGATGGGCGAGAGCGCCGCATGGCGGAGCTGGCTGCCGGCCTCCGCGGCAAAGCCGAAAAAGGGTGCCGTCGCGCCCGATCTCCTCACCTCCTGGCGCGACGACGAACTTCACGCCACGCTCCGCGTCGGCGAGCTGTTGCTGCCGAACATCCCGCCGGGGCGCCTCGATGCTAAGTTCAGCCTGGCCAAGGACACGCTCGCCGTCGAGCGGCTCGCTTTCGACGCCGAAGGCGCCATCGCGCTCAATGGCAATGGCCGCATCGAGCGCCTGAGCGGCGCGCCTGCGGGGAAGGTCGATCTGTCGCTGCAAGCCACCACACCGGAGGGGCTCCGCGTCGCTAGCGAGCTGTTGGGGCTTACGGAGGGGGCAAGGGAAGCGAAGCAGCTTGCGGGCTTCGTGCCTTTGAACCTCGACATCGGCCTCGACGCTGCAAGCGAAGGCAACACCTCCGTTGCTTCCCTCTCGGTGAACGGCAAAGCCGGCGCCGCGGACATTGCCTTCACCGCAAAGGCCACGGGCGAGCCCGCCAAGCTCGCCGAGGCGGAGATAGACATCGCCGGCACCATCAGCGGCGACCGACCCCATGCGGTGTTGAGCCTGCTCATTCCCGGCATGGCGCCTGATCGGCTTGCCGCCTTGACCGGCACCGATGAGGGCACAGTCACCCTCAAGGCGCACGGCGTGCCAAAGACCGGCGTCTCGGGGCGGTTGGAGCTGACCACGGCGTCGTTGCAAGGCGCTTTCGAAGGAGAAGGCGCGCTCAAGCCGGATGGCCTCGCTCTTACGGGCCAAGCCTCGGCAAAGAGCGCCAACGCCTCGCTCGCGTTTCTGCTGTTCGGGCTTGAGCCGTCTCCGAGCGCCTCATCTGTTCCCCTCGACCTCAGCGCCGGAATCGAGAAGAAGGGCGAGGTCCTCGACGTCACCGAAATCTCCGGCACGGTCGCAGGCGAGGCCGTCAAGGGAACTGCCCATTTCGACTTCGGCGGCGACAAGACGCGCTTCACACTGACGGCCGATGCCGGCACGGTGTCCTTGCCGTCGTTGCTGGGGTCGCTGGTCGCCTGGCAGCAAACCGCCGCCACGCAGGAGGTGCTCGGCACCATCGCCCGGGACGCTTCGGATGTGTGGCCTGCACGGAGCTTTGCATTAGAGCCGCTTACCGGCGCTGAAGGCGAGATCACGCTCAACGCCGACACGCTGACGCTTGGGGCGCCGTTCAAGATCGACCAGGCCGTGCTCGAGGTCGACATCGACAGCAACGGTCTCACCGTCACCGACCTGCAAGGGCGACTGTTCGGCGGCGCCTTCTTCGCCACGGGGATGTTGTCACCAAAAGGCTCCGGCGCCGAGCTCAAGGCCCATGCCGAGCTCGCGAAGGGCAGCCTCGATCAAGTCTCCCAGGCTCTCGCCGGGCGTGTTCTCGCCAAGGGGCCCTTCACAATCGGGCTCGACATCGCCGGCGAGGGGCTGAGCCCGACGGGCCTTGTCGCCGGCCTCAACGGCGAAGGCACCCTGTTCGTCGATCCCGGCGTCCTGCAAAACTTGTCGCTGGCGCCGCTCAAGAGGGTGGCTCGGACCGTCTTGAGATCGCGGAAGATCAAACTCGACAAGGATCAGATCGCCGCGCAGACCAAGGCCGTACGCGATACGCTGAACCGCGGCACCTATCCGTACGGGGCGGCGGAGCTGCCGTTCAAGATCGACAACGGCACCCTGAAAGTCGCGCCGGCGACGCTCGCCAACAAAGCCTCCGAGACGACCATCAACGGTTACGTCGAACTCGCGAGCTTGCGCGTGGACAGCGAATGGGTGATGCGGCTCGCGGGCGACAACAGCGCCGAATTGCCGCCGGTGAACATCGTCTTCGCCGGGCCGCTCGCGGACGCCGGCTCGATCTCTCCGGCAATCGATACCGCGCCGATCGAGACCTATCTCACCGTGCGGCGCATGCAGGAGGATGTCGAGCGGCTGGAGAATCTCGATGTCAGCGGCCGCGGCCAGCCTCAAGCTGACGCCGATGCGGCAAACGACGCTGCCTCTAACGCCGACACCGACGATGATGCTGCCGACACGAGTTCGCCAGCGGCGGGGACGAAGCTTTCCAACGAGAAGGCGGCCATCGAGCAACGCGCGGTGGAGAGAGCCGCAGCGGTACAGGCTGCCAAAGAGAAGCGCATCGCCGACGAGAAGGCGGCGGCGCGGAGGGCGGCTCAAGCGAAGCGGGAGGCGGAGAAAGCCGCGGCCGACAGAGCGGCCGCCGAGAAGGCCGCTGCTGCGAAAGCTGTCGCGGAGAAACGCGCCGCTGAGAAAGCCGCCGCTGAAAAGGCGGCCGCTGAGAAGCGCGCAGCGGAGAGGGCCGCCGCCGAGAAGCTAGCGGCTGAGAAAGCCGCCGCGGAGAAGGCTGCCGAGGAGAAGCTGGCGGCTGAGAAAGCCGCCGCTGAAAAGGCGGCCGCCGAGAAGCGCGCTGCCGAGAAAGCCGCCACGGAGAAGGCTGCCGCCGAGAAGCGTGCAGCCGAAAAAGCCGCTGCCGCCAAGCGCGCCGCGGAGCAAGCTGCAGCTGAGAAGGCTGCCGCGGCGAAACGCGCCGCGGAGCAGGTCGCAGCCGAGAAGGCCGCCGCGGAACTAGCTGCTGCGGCGAAGGCTGCCGCCCAGAAGGCCGCAGCCGAGAAAGCCGCCACCGAGAAGGCTGCCGCCGAGAAGCGTGCAGCCGAAAAAGCCGCTGCCGCCGAGCGCGCCGCGGAGCAAGCTGCAGCTGAGAAGGCTGCCGCGGCGAAACGCGCCGCGGAGCAGGCCGCAGCCGAGAAGGCCGCCGCGGAACTAGCTGCTGCGGCGAGGGCTGCCGCCCAGAAGGCCGCAGCCGAGAAGGCTGCGGAGGAGAGGGCTGCTGCCGCGGCGAGGGCCGCGGCGCCACCCGTCGAGCCCGCGCCGCGTGAGGAGCCCCGTGCCGCCGTGCTCGAGCCCGGCAGCAGCACCGAGCCACCACCGCCAACGCCCGACCGGGCGCCGGAGGTGCTTCCCTGGTCGGGCGATGCCCAAGGAACCGGGGCTCAGGACGGAAGCGCGCCTGCGCTGGATCAACCGCTTCCGGCTGCTGCCGAGGAAACCCCGGCGCCGTCTCCTGCGCCGCGTGTTCGCCGGCCGCGGCCGCAGCCCGCACCCGACGACTGGAAGAAGGGCATCAGCATTTTCGGTGGCGGCTAGGCGCGTTCGGCGCGGAGGCGCTCCAGGATGTAAAGCCGGATCGCCGCCGAGAGGCTCGTTTCGGCGCTTGCCCCCGAACGCTTGCGATCGATCTCGGCGATGACATCGGCCACCGATCGCTGCTCGCGCCGCGCCAGCTCGTTCAAGGCATCCCAGAATTCATCTTCGAGCGAGACGCTGGTGCGGTGGCGGGCGATGGTGATGGAGCGCTTGTGGCGCGGCTTCGCCATGACGCGGGACTTACCGCTTCGGACCGATCATGTCCTCCGGCCTGACCAGCCGGTCGAATTCAGCCTCGTCGACGGCGCCAAGTCGGACCGCCTCCTCGCGCAAGGTGGTGCCACGCTTATGCGCCGACTTCGCGATCTCGGCGGCCTTGTCATAGCCGATGTGGGGCGCGAGCGCCGTCACCAGCATCAGCGAGCGGTCGAGATGCTCCTTGATGCGTTCGCGGTTGGCCTGGATGCCGACCACGCAATTGTCGGTGAAGCTCATGGAGACATCGGTCAAGAGCCTGATCGATTGCAGCATGGTGAACGCCATCAGCGGCTTGAACACGTTGAGCTCGAGATGCCCTTGGCTGCCGGCGAAGGACATGGTGGCATTGTTGCCCATGACCTTGGCCGCGACCATGGTCACCGCCTCGCATTGGGTTGGGTTCACCTTGCCGGGCATGATCGAGGATCCCGGTTCGTTCTCAGGCAGGAGCAACTCACCGAAGCCCGACCGCGGGCCTGAGCCCAACAACCGGATGTCGTTCGCGATCTTGAACAGAGACACGGCGAGGCTGTTCAGCGCCCCGTGGGTAAAGACATAGGCGTCGTTGCTCGCCAGCGCCTCGAACTTGTTCGGCGCCGTGATGAAGGGGAGCCTGGTCATCGCCGCGACCTTGGCAGCGAACAATTCATCGAAGCCGGGACCGGCATTGAGTCCGGTGCCGACCGCCGTGCCACCTTGCGCCAGCATGTAAAGCCCGTAGAGCGATTGTTTGATCCGCTCCATGCCGTGGTCGATTTGGGCCGCGTAGCCTCCGAATTCCTGCCCGAGGGTCAGGGGCGTTGCGTCCTGGAGATGGGTGCGGCCGATCTTGAGGATGTCCTGGAAGGCCTCGGCTTTGTCCTTCAGCGCCTGATAGAGATGGGCAAGCGCCGGGTTCAGATGACGGGCGATTTCGTCGGCGGCGGCGATGTGCATCGCCGTCGGGAAGGTGTCGTTGGACGATTGCCCGAGATTGACGTGGTCGTTGGGATGGATCGGGTGCTTGGCACCGCGGGTCCCGCCAAGCATCTCGCTCGCCCGGTTGGCGATCACCTCGTTCAAATTCATGTTCGACTGGGTGCCGGAGCCGGTCTGCCACACGAGCAGCGGAAAATGGGTGTCGAGCTTTCCGGCGATGATCTCGTCGGCCGCCTCGGCGATCGCCCGGGCAAAGCGCTCCTCGATCAGGCCGAGCTCGAGATTGGTCAGGGCGGCGGCTTTCTTGACCAGGGCGAGCGCCCGGATCAGGGGCCTCGGCATGATCTCCTCGCCGATCCTGAAGTTCCGGCGGGACCGTTCGGTCTGGGCGCCCCAATAACGGTCCTCAGCCACCTCGATCGGACCGAAGGAATCGGTCTCTTTCCGCATTTTTGCGGCGGCCGCGGCGGTCTTGCTTGGGGTCTTCGTCGAAGCCATGCTTACGTCTCCTTTGGCGGCCATGGGGTCAGGCGGGCGGTCGCCAAGCCGCTTTTGGGGCAAAGTCATGATCTATCGGCTTGACGTTGGCTAGGCTATAACACCGCAAAGGGGTGGGAGAACGCGTTCATTGTCGCTCGTTTTGTGGCCTTCTGCCGAGGAGCGCCCAACTTCTGCCGCGGCCGAATTCCGCGATATTGGGTGAGGAAGGCTCGTGATTGAGGTTCCGGTGAAGATGGCGCTGCCGGCGCCACGTGCCGTGCGGGTGGCGCTCAACGTGGCGCGCATCTGCGGCCTCGTGGTGTGCGCCATCGGGGCCCTGGCACTCGTCAGTTGGCACGTCTCGCTGCCGGCGCTGGACCGGATTCTGCCCAATCTTCACGGCCTTGCACCGGATGCCGCCGCTGCCGTGCTGGCCGCCGGCGCCGCGCTGGTCTGGCTGACATTTCGAGGGCTTAGGCCGATTTCCTGGCTGATCGCCGTGGCCCTCGTGGTGCTCGGCACGGCGGGCCTCATCCAGGACCTCTACGGGTTCGACTTTGGCATCGACCGCATCCTGATTGGCGAACACCCGGCGCCGCCAGAGGCCGCCGGCGACGTCAATCTGACCCGCATGGGTCCCGGCATGGCCGCGGGGCTCATCCTGTTCGGGCTCGCGCTGCTCACCGCCAAGAGCAATCGGCTCGGCTCGGCCTTGAGCCAGGTCCTGGCCATCGCCATGCTGGCGCAGGTGCTGACGGTCCTGGTAGGCCACGCTTACGGTGTCGCCACCTTCTATTATCCCTTCCCCTTCACCGCCATGTCGCCCTACGGGCTTGCGAGCATGCTGCTCCTTGCCGCGGGCCTCCTTGCCGCGTCTCCGGAGTACGGCATCGTGGCGGCGATCACCGAGGCATCGCCGGCCGGCGAGATGCTGCGCCGCCTGCTTCCCGGCATCCTGATTTTGCCCTTGGTCATCGGCTGGTTCGCCCGCCAGGCCGAGTTGGCGACCTATTACGACAGCGCCGCGACGCTCGCCATTTTCGCCGTGTCCAGCATCATCGTGCTGGCGGCGTTCACGTGGACCACGATCGACGCCGTGCGGCGCTCCGATCGCGCTCGCAACGAGGCCCTGATCGAGCTCAGAGGTCAAAGAGAGTGGCTCAGCACCACGCTTGCGAGCATCAGCGAAGGCGTCATCGCCACCGACCCAGCGGGTAGCGTGCTCCTGCTCAACAAGGTTGCCGAGCAGCTCACCGGCTGGCCCGTAGGGGCGGCGCGCGGCCGGCCAATCTGGGAAGTGTTCCGGGTCATCGACGAGACTACGCGGAAGCCGATCGACGACCCGGCGCTTCGGGCCTTGCGCGAGCGGGTGACGACGCACCTCGAATCCGGGACGCTTCTGGTCACCCGGGACAAGAAGGAGCTGCCCATCGAGGATTCCGGCGCACCCATTCTCGGATTCGATGGCTCGCTTGCCGGCGCCGTGCTGATTTTCCGCGATGTGACCGAGCGAAGGCGCGTTGCTCAGCGCCAGGATATGCTGGTCGGAGAGCTCAATCATCGCGTCAAGAACGTGCTCGCCATCGTCCAGTCGCTGGTGCAGGCGAGCCTCCGCCAGGCCACCAACAAGCCGGCCCAGGACATGGCCCAGACCTTGTCGGAGCGCTTGCGCGCGCTTCACCGTGCCCACGATCTGTTGCTCGAGGCGCGATGGTCGGGCGCGAGCCTCAAGGCCATGGTCGAGCGTGAGCTCGAGCCCTATCAGCGCGAGGGCGGTCCCAAGATCCTGATCAAGGGTCAGGACATTCTCCTGCCGCCGCAATGCACCTCGATCCTCGCCATGACCTTGCACGAGCTGGCCACCAATGCGGTGAAATATGGCGCCTTGTCCGCCAACACCGGCCAGCTCAGCGTCAGCTGGAAGACCGCGCGCGGCAACCGCCTGCTGTTCACCTGGGAAGAGCGCGGCGCCGGCGTGCCGGTGAAGCGAGGGAGCGGCTTCGGCACGCAGCTGATCGACAAGGGCATCCGCCACAATCTCGGTGGCGAGACCAAGGTCGATTTCAGGGCGACCGGCCTCTATGTCGAGCTCAACGTGCCGCTCGAGCCCGCCAAGGACACCCGGCCGAAATCGCTTCCGGCCCCGGCGGAGTCCGTCTGATCACTCCAGCGTGCTGATCGCCTCGTTGGCGTGGCGGAGACGCTCGGAGAAATCGCGCGTCAAATTGGCGAGGATGGTCACCATGATGTTGGGGTGGGTCGCGCCGAGCTCCTTCAACTGCTCGACGGCAAAGCCGTAGCAGACCACCCGCTCGTCGGCGATCACGTCGGCGGAACGGGCGCCGCCATCGAACAGTGCCATCTCGCCGAAGGTCAGCCCTGGTCCGAGCGAGGCCACGCGCCGCTTTTTCTCTCCGCTCTTGGTCGGCACTTTAATCTGCACGCTCACCGTGCCCCGCGCCAAGACAAAGAACAGCTTGGCCTGATCGCCCTCACGAATGATGACCTCGCCCTTCTCGAAGATCAGGGGATTGACGATGGTCTCCACCAGCCTGACCTCCTCGGGGCTGAGGCCCTTGAACACGTCGAGGGCGGCGAGG
Organism: uncultured Alphaproteobacteria bacterium; assembly: GCA_963732955.1. Classification (GTDB taxonomy): domain Bacteria; phylum Pseudomonadota; class Alphaproteobacteria; order Rhizobiales; family Methyloligellaceae; genus Methyloceanibacter. Next base: position 118,046 of record CAVTBH010000003.1, on the reverse strand, counting down.
GCGAATTTCGGCTGCGGCACCTTCGCCAAGAGCTGGGTAAGGAGCCTGTCCTCGCACCATTCGAGCGCGGTATCGACGTCCAGGAAGACGCGGCAAAGCCGCTCGGTCTCGTGCTCGGCAAGCACCCGCGACAGCTCGCCAAGAGGCCCGTCGCTCGGAATCTCCGCGAACAGAAGCTCGGTCGGACGATCGCGCATCGCTCGGGCAATTCTGAGAATGAGCTTGTGGGCGGAGGTGTCGGCGAGATGGACACGCTTGAAGTCGACCACGATATAGTGGGCGGTGTCCGAAATTTCGGTGATGCGCCTCATAAGGTGCTCGGTCGATCCGAAGAACAGCGGCCCTTGCGCCTCGACCACGGCGATCTTGGCGCCCTCGGCACTGAGCAACTCGCGCTGCTCGGCGGTGCGCAAACGGCTCGAGCGCACGCGGTCGCCGCGATAGTCGCGGCGGATCACGCTCCGCACATTGGAGCGGTTGTTGAAGACATGCAGCTCGAACTCATTGGAGATCTCTTTGCACACCTTGATGCCGCGCACGCTATTGCCTTGCGGGTCGAGTGGCGGTGAATAGAGCCCGATGCCGACCTGGCCCGGGATCACGGCGAGGATGCCGCCCGAGACCCCGCTCTTCGCCGGCATGCCAACTTCGTAGGACCACTGGCCGGCGTAGTTGTACATGCCGCAGGAATTCATCACCGAGAGCACGTCGCGCACGTAGTGGGGATGATAGAGCTGCACACCGGTCAGCGGGTTGAAGCCGTCATTGGCGAGCGTTGCCGCCATGATGGCGAGGTCACGGCAGGTTACGGTGATCGAGCATTGGCGGAAATAAAGGTCGAGCGCCTCGATCGGGTCGCGACCGATCATGCCGGTGTTGAGCATCATATAGGCGATGGCGCGGTTGCGGTGGCCGGTTGCCAGTTCCGAGCGGAATACCGCGTCGTCGATGTCGAGCTTCCGCGCGGCGAGGTGCGAAAACAGGTCGACCATGGTCGCGGTGCGTTCTTCCGGGGTTTCGCCCGGCATCATCGCCGCGACCGCGATGGCACCGGCATTGACCATAGGGTTGAAGGGCCGGTTCGCCACCTCGTCGAGCACGATGGAGTTGAACGCCTCGCCTGTCGGCTCGACGCCGACACGGTCGAGTACGTAGGCGCGGCCGAACTGTTGCAGCGCGAAGCCATGCATGAAGGGCTTCGAGATCGATTGAATGGTGAAGGTGTGGCCGGCGTCACCGGCGGTGTAGACCCTGCCGTCAACCGTCGCCAGCGCAATGCCAAAGGTGCTGGGATCTGCCTTGCCGAGCTCGGGGATGTAGTCGGCCACCCTGCCGCCGCTCTCCTTCGAGATGCGGGCATGCAGCTCGGAGAGAAATTCTTCGATCGGGGTGAGGAGAACAGGAGTGCGGCCTTGCGGCGTGCGCGCTGCGTCATAGACGTCGTTCAAACAATCCCCCAACCCGGATTTGGCACCTGTCGACTGGCAGAGCCTAACAAAGAAGCAACGTGGATGTGAGCCTAAGTTTTAGGCAGTAACGCCAAAGGCGTCAGCAGCCGGCAGCCGCTATTTTTTGCGGAAGCGGTCGAGGTGAACGACTTGGGCCCCCGGCCGCTCGTCGTCGCCAGGGAGCACTTGCGGGCTCTCCGCGGGCTTCGGCAACGGGGGAGCGTCCGACCGGGGCTCTGCGGGTTGCGCGTGAGCGTCATCGTCGCCGTCACCAATAAGATCCGGCAACGCCGACGCCATCTGCTGCCGGGCGAGATCGTTGGCGGCGTCATGCTTGCCGAATTGCAAGCCGAACTGGGCCGAGGGATCGTAGAAGGACTTCACCGCCTGGAACGGCACCACGAGCCTCTCCGGCACACTGCCGAAGGAAAGCTTCACCTCGAAGCGGTCGTTGGTCACCTGCAGGTCCCAGAACTGGTACTGCAGCACGATGGTCATTTCGTCCGGATATTGCTCCTTGAGGCGCTTCGACACCGAAACGCCCTCGGCCTCGGTATCGAATGCGATATAGAGGTGGTGCTGGCCGGGGAGCCCGCTCCTCTGCACCAAAGTCAACACCTTCCGAATCACGCCGCGCAGCGCGTCCTGCGTGAGGAGGTCGTATCTGATCTCGTCGTCTGCCATGGACCTCGTCGCTTCGCGACCCGAGGCAGGGTCCCCGTCAATAAAGTGGAGGGCTTCTGTTGGCCGGTGCCCTCCGAACCGCGCCTAACCCCTGCGAGGAGGTTAGGACTTAATTTTCAGGCTATCGCGCCGCTTACGCAGCGAGAGCAGCCTCCGCATAGTTGTCGTTGGCAACTATTTGGTTGGCCCGATAACGGCGGTACCATGCCGAGCGAAAGCACGACCTTTACACCCTCGTCGATCCTGGTTCGCCCCCGCCGGAGTTCAGACATCGTTGATCGGTAATGAGACATGGGAAGGTTGATCCCCTCTACGTCCGCTGCCGATCTCTGAACCCTGGTGGAGGCGCCGGGTACTGCCCCCGGGTCCGAATGGCTTATTACGAAGGCTATTTATCGCCATAGTCGGCTCACACCGACCTTCCCTATATAAGCCGCCGGCCCGCGAAAAAAAAGCTTGAAGGCTGGGACCCCACGGGGTGGGGATAAAGGCGCGTGCAGGGCGCGCGGGCGCGCGTTTCACTTGCGCTTGATCTTGACGATTTCGCCACTTCGGGCGTCGACCTCGATTTTGATCTTGTGGCCGCTGGCGTCGCGGCCCTCGACCTCGCAGACGCCGTCGTCGAGCTCGATCTCCTTGATGGTGACGACGCCCTTGGCGAAGGCCATGTCGCGCACGTCGTCGACGGTAAGACGCTTGGCCGCCAGGGCCGGATAGAAGGCCAGAGAAACAGCGAGGATAACCAGGCACGGCAATAGACGCATCACGAGACACCTCTCTAAAATTGGGGTGGCGCGACCTTGAGTCGAGCCTATATCGGGGTGGAGGCTGCTGCTACCCTGGCTGCCGTCCTTCTTGAAAGGAACCCTAGCTTTTGCGCCAATATCTCGACCTTCTCGCCTTGATCCGGGACACCGGCGTGCGCAAGGACGACCGCACCGGGACCGGGGCGCTCAGCCTGTTCGGGCACCAGATGCGCTTCGATCTGGCCGAAGGCTTCCCGCTCGTCACCACCAAGAAGGTCCACGTCAAGTCACTGATCCACGAGCTGCTCTGGTTCCTGCAGGGCTCGACCAACGTCCGCTATCTCAACGAGCATGGCGTCACCATCTGGGACGAGTGGGCGGACGCGGAGGGCGAGCTTGGACCCGTCTATGGCCGCCAATGGCGGTCGTGGCCGACGGCGGACGGGCGCCACGTCGATCAGATTACGAGCGTCGTCGAAGCGCTGAAGCGCGACCCCAACTCGCGACGTCACGTGGTCAGCGCCTGGAACGTCGGCGAGCTCGACCGCATGGCGCTACCGCCCTGCCATTGCCTGTTCCAGTTCAACGTCGCCGAGGGGAAGCTCTCCTGTCAGCTCTATCAGCGCTCCGCCGACGTCTTTCTCGGCGTGCCGTTCAACATCGCCTCTTACGCGCTTCTAACGCTGATGATGGCGCAAGTCACAGGCCTCGCTCCCGGCGAGTTCATCCACAGCTTCGGCGACGTGCATCTCTACTTGAACCATCTCGACCAGGCCGACGAGCAGTTGCGGCGGATGCCGAGGCCGTTGCCGCGCTTGGAGCTCAACCCCGAGGTGAGCTCGCTGTTCGACTTCGTCTATGAGGACTTCAAGCTCGTTGGCTACGACCCCCATCCCGCCATTCGCGCCAAGGTCGCGGTGTAAGGGTGGCAAGAGAGGCTGAGGCGGGCGGGCCAACCATCGCGCTTGTCATCGCGCGCGCCGAGAACGGGGCCATCGGCAGGGGCGGGGACTTGCCCTGGCGGCTCTCCACGGACTTGAAGCAGTTCCGCAAGGTAACCCTCGGTAAGCCGGTGCTGATGGGACGGCTCACGTACAAATCGCTGCCCCGCGCCCTCGATCAGCGCGCCAACATCGTCCTTTCCCGCGATTCGGAGTTCGTGGCCCCCGGCGCGGTGGTTGCCGGCAGCCTCGAGGAGGGCCTTGCCGCCGCCCGCCAGGCCGCGGGGGCCGCGGGTGTTGACGAGATCATGGTCATCGGCGGCGATGACGTGTTCCGCGCGGTGATGCCACTGGCCGGCCGCATCTATCTCACCGAAGTCCACGCCGCCCCGGACGCTGATGTCTGGCTCCAGGACTTCGACCTCAGCGAATGGCGTGAGCTCTCCCGCGAGCGCCACGAGCCAGGCCCGCGGGACGAACACCCGTTCAGTTTCGTTGTGCTGGAACGCAAAAGGCGCCCCGTGACGGAGGCCTTTTAGTCTTTAGTCTTAGTCCTTCGTCGAAGGCCGCCCCGCATTGCACTTGCCGCGGGACCTAGCCTATAACCTTCAAGCACCGACGCATGGCTGCCATCATCCTCGCGAATAGTCTTGCGTCAGGGTGCTGCCGTCCGCCCGGTCGGTGCAGCGCCACCCCTTCAGCAGACAATCAGGACGAGTTTCTAAATAATGCCTTGGAGCAATCAGAGCGGCGGCGGTAGCGGTTGGAAGGGGGGCCCCGGCGGTGGTCCCTGGGGCCCGCGACCTGGTGGCCCCGGCCAGCAGCCCGATCTTGAGGAGTTCCTCCGCCGCGGCCAGGATAGGATTCGCCAGGCCCTCCCTGGGGGCAGCGGCAGCTTCGGCGGCCCGCTCGGCATCGCGCTCGCCCTGGTGCTCATCGCCGTCGTCGGCTTTTTTGGCTTCACCGTGCGCGTCAACCCGGAAGAGCTTGGCGTCGTTCTGAGATTCGGCGAGTTCGTACGGCTGCTCCCGCCGGGCCTCAATTTTCGCTGGCCCTATCCAGTCGAGGTGGTCGAACTGCCCAAAGTGACCCGCGTCAACCGCATCGAGATCGGCATGCGCGGCTCTGCGGAGAACCGCGAGACGGCGGCCGCCGTCCGCGACGTACCCGAGGAGAGCCTGATGCTCACCGGCGATGAGAACATCGTCGATGTCGATTTCGTCGTGTTTTGGCGCATCAACGATGCTCCCAAATTCCTGTTCAACATCCAGGACCCGGAAGCCACGGTGAAGGATGTCGCCGAAAGCTCGATGCGGGAGATCGTCGGCCAGAGCGACATCGAGCCGATCCTCACCGAGGCCCGCGCCAAGACCGAGGCCGCGGTGCAACAGTTGATGCAGAAAGTCCTCGATTCCTATGGCGCCGGCGTTCAGATCATCCAAGTGCAGTTGCAGAAGGTCGATCCGCCGGCGCAGGTGATCGATGCCTTCCGCGACGTGCAGGCCGCGCGTGCCGACCAGGAGCGCCTGCAAAACGAGGCGCAAGCCTATGCCAACCGCATCATCCCTGAAGCCAAGGGCGAGGCGGAGCGGATCCTCCAGGCGGCACAGGGTTATCGCGACAAGGTCGTGGCCGAATCGAAGGGTGAGGCCGACCGGTTTCTCAAGATCTACCAGCAATACAAGCTCGCGCCCGACGTGACCCGCCAGCGCATGTATCTGGAAACCATGGAACGGGTGCTCGGCGACACCGACAAGGTGATCGTCGATGAGAAGGCCGGCAGCGGCGTCGTGCCCTATCTTCCGCTCTCGGAGTTCACCAAGAAGGCGCCAGCGGCCGCCGAGGGGGGCCAGCAATGAACCGGACCTTCCTCACCACGATCCTTGTCCTGTTCGGCATCGCCGCGGTTGCTGCCTTCCTGACGCTGTTCACGGTCGAACAGACGCAGCAGGCGCTTGTGCTCGAATTCGGTAAGCCCAAGCGCGAGATCAAGGACCCGGGGCTCCACTACAAGATCCCCTTCATCCAGAACGTCGAATATTTCGACAAACGCATGCTTGGCATCGACACCGCCTCGCAGGAGGTTATCGCCTCCGACAAGAAGCGGCTCGTGGTCGATGCCTTCGCGCGCTATCGCATCGTCGATCCTCTGATGTTCTTCCAGAGCGTGCGCGATGAGCGCATCGCCAATTCCCGCATCGGCGCCATCCTCGAAGCCTCGCTGCGGCGCGTGCTCGGCGCCGCGAGCTTCCAAAGCGTGGTACGCGACAAGCGCGACGAACTGATGCGCACCATCCTGAGCCAGGTGAACCAGGAGTCCAAGGAATTCGGCGTCGAGATTGTCGACGTCCGCATCAAGCGCGTCGATCTGCCGGAAGCCAACATGCAGGCCATTTATCGCCGCATGCAGACCGAGCGGCAGCGTGAGGCGGCGGAGTTCCGCGCCGAAGGCGAGGGCGCGTCACGGCGCATCCGCGGCACGGCTGACCGCCAGGTCACGGTGATCAAGGCCGATGCCACCGGCGAGTCCGAGCGCATCCGCGGTGACGGCGACGCCGAGCGCAATCGCATCTATGCCGAGGCTTATAATCAAGATCCGGGCTTCTTCGGCTTCTACCGCTCGATGAAGGCCTATGAGGCTTCGCTGAAATCGGGCGATACGCGGCTGTTGCTGAGCCCGGATTCGCAGTTCTTCCGCTATTTCAACGATGCGGCTGGCCAACCTGGCATGCGTCCGGACCAACAGGGACGGCAACCCACTCCTCCCGCCAAGACCTCGGGACCTGCGCCGGAAGCGGCGGCGCCTGCTCCGGCAGAGCCTCACGCCGAGTTGGGCGGTAGCGGTGCACCGCTGCCTGAGCCCTCGAGCGGCGGCGAACCGAGCGGGCAAGCCTCTCAGGCCCAGTAGCACCGTCCGGCGGTGGGAATGAGTGATTTCATTGTTGCCTTCGGCCTCGTGCTCGTGATCGAAGGGCTGCTGTGGTCTCTCGCTCCGAGCCTCGGACGGAAGCTGCTCGCGGCCACCGCCGGAACACCGGATTCCTCATTGCGCCTTGCCGGCGCCATCGCCGTTGCCGCCGGCGTCGCCGTAGTCTGGCTGGTCCGCGGCTAGCGGCGAGCGCGTGCGTTCTGCCAAGCTGCCGCGATTTGCGCTAAACTCATTGTTACGGATCAGGCCTGGAGTGGTCGGGACATGATGGGGTGCAGAGGCCGGGACGGGGTGGCGCGAACCTCATTTCGCTCGGCGGTGAAGGCCGCCGCCTTGGCTGTCCTCCTTGCCGGCCTGCCGCTCCTCGGCTCAGCCGGCCTGGCGCGGGGGCCAGCGTCCGTCGCCGACGTCGCCGAAGGTCTCCAGGATACCGTGGTCAATATCTCGACCACCCAAACGCTCAAGGGCTCCAAGGAAAGCGGCCCCGTGGTCCCGGATCCGAAAGGGTCCCCCTTCGAGGAGTTCTTCGACGATTTCTTCGATGACGAGGACAGCGAAGGGCTGCCGCGCAAGGTGAGCTCGCTTGGCTCGGGCTTCGTGATCGACCCCTCGGGCCTGATCGTCACCAACAACCACGTCATCGAGGGCGCCGACGAGATCATCGTCAACTTCACCGACGGTTCGAAGCTCAAGGTGACCAAGATCCTTGGCCATGACCCCAAGACCGACCTGGCGCTGCTCAAGGTCGAGCCCAAGCATCCGCTCAAGGCTGCAAGCTTCGGCGATTCCGCCAAGATGCGCGTCGGCGATTGGGTGATGGCCATCGGCAATCCGTTCGGCCTTGGCGGCACGCTCACCGTCGGCGTCATCTCCGCCACCAAGCGTGACATCAATTCCGGGCCCTATGACGACTTCATCCAGACCGATGCTGCGATCAATCGCGGCAATTCCGGCGGTCCCCTGTTCAACATGGATGGCGAGGTCATCGGCGTGAACACCGCAATCATCTCGCCGACCGGGGGGTCGATCGGCATCGGCTTCGCCGTTCCCTCCAACAGCGCCATTCAGGTTATCGACCAGCTTAAGCAGTTCGGCGAGACGCGGCGGGGCTGGCTCGGCGTCCATGTGCAGAACGTCACCGACGAGATCGCCAAGAGCCTCGGGTTGAAGCAGACGGAAGGCGCGCTGGTGGCGAACGTGGTCCCGGACGGTCCGGCGGCCGCGGCTGGGCTGAAGCCGCGCGACGTTATCCTCAAATTCGACGGCCAGCCGATCGAGACCATGCGCAGCCTCCCTAAAGCCGTTGCCTCCACGGCAATCGGCAGGACCGTCGATATGGAAGTCTCGCGCGACGGCGAAATCGTCCATCTCGACGTCACCGTCGGGCGCCTGCCAGCCGACGCCGAAGAGCCGGAAGAAGAGCCGGAAGCCGCCGATACGGAAGAAGAGGTGGCGCCGGATCATGAGGATCTGTTGGGACTGTCCATCGCGCCGCTCACCGATCAGCTCCGCGGCCAGTTCCATATCGGCAAGGATGTCGAAGGTGTGCTCATCACCGATGTCGACGCTAACAGCCCGGCCGCGCGCAAGGACGTCAAACCAGGAGACGTCATCGTCGAGGTTACCCAGGAGCGGGTGACGGACCCGCAAGAAGTCCTAGCCAGGGTCGCCGCGGTGAAGAAGTCGGGGCGGAAGTCGGTGCTGCTTCTGATCTCGGACGCCAAAGGGGGCCTTCGCTTCGTGGCGGTCCCTGTCGCGTGAGGCGCGCGGAGTGGACAGGCGGGCGATCCTGATCGCCGGGCCGACGGCGAGCGGCAAGTCCGCCGCCGGCCTGGAACTCGCGCGACGCCTCAACGGCACGGTCATCAACGCCGATTCCATGCAGGTCTACCGCGAGCTCGCCGCGCTGACGGCGAGGCCGGGGCCGGTCGAGGAGGTCGGCATTCCGCACCGGCTCTACGGCACCATCCCGGCGGCGGAAGCCTACTCCGTTGGCCGTTGGCTCGCCGATGCGGAGGCCGCCATCGCCTCGTCGCAGCAGGAGGGCAGGGTGCCGATCCTGGTCGGCGGCACGGGCCTCTATTTCAAGACGCTGACCGAGGGCCTGGCGCTCGTCCCCGACATTCCCCCGGAGCTGCGCGCCTATTGGCGTGAGCAGGGCGAGAAGCATGGCCAGGAGGCCCTTCATGCCGAGCTCGCAGAGCGCGACCCGCTGATGGCGTCGCGGCTATCGCCTTCCGATCCGCAACGGATCGTGCGCGCCCTCGAGGTGATCGATGCGACCGGCGTGTCGCTTGCCGAATGGCAAGGAGGCAATGCCAAGCCTGTGCTTGCCGGAAAGACGGCGCTCAAGCTCGTGGTCGCGCCGGAGCGCGAGCTGCTCTACGCCGCGATTGATGCACGGTTCGATCTCATGCTCGCGCACGGAGCCATCGACGAGGTGCGCAACCTGCTCGACCTCGACCTCGATCCCGGCCTTCCCGCCATGCGTGCCCACGGCGTGCGCGAGCTCGCTGCCTATCTTCAGGGCCACACCAATCTCGAAGAGGCTGTGGCCAAGGCCAAGACGGAGTCGCGCCGTTACGCCAAGCGGCAGATGACCTGGACAAGACGCTTCATGGCCGATTGGGAATGGGTGCCCGATGCCGCCGCTGCCATCGCCGCGGCGACCACCGCGATGCGCGCTACACCGTGACCTGGGTGCCGATCTCGACCACGCGATCGGTCGGCAGTTGGAAGTAGCTCGACGCGTCATCGGAATTCTGTGTGAGGAAGATGAAGAGCTTGTCCTGCCAAGCCGGCATCCCGGACCGCGCGTCGGGGCGCACCGAGCGGCGCGATAGGAAGAACGACGTCGACATGATGTCGAAGGTCCAGCCGAGCTTTCGGGCGATGGCAAGAGCGCGCGGGATGTTCGGCGTCTCCATGAAGCCGAAATGCAGGATCACCTGCATGAAGTTGTCGCCGAGCGGCTGCATCTCGACCCGGTCCTCGGCCGAGACTCTCGGCACGCCTTCGGTGACGATGGTCAGGATCACGTTGTTCTCGTGCAGTACCTTGTAGTGTTTGAGGCTGTGGAGTAGCGCCGTCGGTGCGCTTTCCGGAGCAGCCGTGAGGAACACCGCCGTACCGGGCACGCGATGCGGCGGGCTTTTTGCCAGCGATTTGATCAGGTCGCCGACCGGCATTTCGAGCCGCCTCGTCTTGGCGGCGAGAATGGCGGCGCCCTTGCGCCACGTCAGCATGACGACGAGGAGGCAGGTGCCGATCAGGAGCGGAACCCAGCCGCCTTGGGGAACCTTGAGCAGGTTGGCGCCGAAAAAGGTGAAATCGATCAGCATGAAGGGCACCATCAGCGCGAGTGCGCCCCACAACGCCCATTTCCATACCCGCCAGATCACCATGAACGCCATGATCCCATCGACGAGCATGGTGCCGGCGACGGCGACGCCATAGGCCGAAGCGAGCCCTTCCGAGGAGCGGAACATGGCGACGAGGAGCAGCGTGCCGACCAGCAGCAGCCCCCTGACCCGGGGAATGTAGATCTGCCCGGCCTGGGTCTCCGAGGTGCGCTTGATCTGAAGCCGCGGCAGGATGCCGAGCTGAACCGCCTGGTTGGTCAGGGAGAAGGCGCCCGTGATCACCGCCTGGCTCGCGATCACCGTCGCCGCGGTGGCGAGGCCGATCATCGGATAGAGCGCCCATTGGGGCACCATGCGGTAGAACGGGTTGGCCACCGCCGAGGGGTCGGAGAGGACGAGCGACCCCTGACCGAGATAGTTGATCGCCAAGGCCGGCAGCACGAAAAATAGCCACGCGGTTTGAATCGGTTTCCGCCCGAAATGGCCGAGATCGGCGTAAAGCGCTTCGGCGCCGGTCACGGCAAGGAACACGGCGCCCAGCGTGGCCAACCCGATCAGTGGGTTCTTGCTCAGGAAGGCGACGGCGTAGGCCGGATTGAAGGCATTGAGCACGCCGGGATCGTCGGCGATGTGCATGAGGCCGATGCCAGCAAGCGCGATGAACCATATCGTCATGATCGGCCCGAAATAGGAGGCGACCATGGCCGTGCCCCGCGACTGAATGGCGAACAGGGCGATGAGGATGATGACCGTGAGCGGCACGACATAGGTGTCGAGCTGCGGCGCCGCCACCTCGAGGCCTTCGACCGCCGAGAGCACCGAGATCGCCGGCGTCAGCAGCGCGTCGCCATAGAACAGCGATGCCGCGATCATGCCGAGGACGAGCAGCACGTATTTGGCCTTGGCCGATTTGAGCGCGCGCTGGGCCAGCGCCATCAACGACAGGGTGCCGCCTTCGCCTTTATTGTCGGCGCGCAGCAGGATCAGCACATATTTCGCGGTGACGACGAGGAATAGCGCCCACAGGATCAGCGACAACACGCCAATCACCGTGCCCCGCGACAAATCGCCCTGCATGCCGCCGGCGGCTTCCAGCGCCACCCGGAAGGCATAAAGGGGGCTCGTGCCGATGTCGCCATAGACGACGCCCATGCAGCCGAGCGTGAGCGGCCAGAACGCTCTGGCGTGGGTCTCATTCTCGGTACCGTTTACAGCAGGTGTATCGGAAATGACCCGCGCCATTCGACCTAACGGAGATGGGAGATTGTGGTGGTTTCAGTCGTAACGCCGTCGTGGCGGACGCGATCCAATGCCCGCAAGCACATAAGCGCAATGATGCCGATTGTCTAGGCTTGGCGGGGCAAAGTGCCCGGTCCGCAAGGAGTTCGGGGCGAAGGAGCAATAAAATTGCGTGTTCTTGACGCAGCCGCAATTTTCAGAAAGAATTTCGGCAGTAATATTTTCATTCATTTGCATTAGGCGTTGACCCTCCGTCCCCGAGGCCCTAGGGTGCGCGCCGCATTTGGGCCGTTCCCAAATTTGACACGACGGTGACGCCGGGCGTTTCGCCGGCAGAATGTGAGACATAAGTGATGCCACGAGCGATGACAGGCGCAGAGATGGTGCTTCAGGTCCTGGCCGATCAGGGTGTCGACCATGTGTTCGGCTACCCCGGCGGCGCCGTGCTGCCGATCTACGACGAGCTGTTCAAGCAGGACCGGCTGAAGCACATCCTCGTCCGCCACGAACAGGGCGCAGTCCACGCCGCCGAAGGCTATGCGCGTTCCACCGGCAAGGTCGGCTGCGTGCTCGTTACCTCGGGTCCCGGCGCCACCAACGCCGTCACCGGTCTCACCGATGCGTTGATGGACTCCATCCCCCTCGTTTGCATCACCGGCCAGGTGCCGACGCATCTGATCGGCAACGACGCCTTTCAGGAATGCGATACCGTCGGTATCACCAGGCCCTGCACCAAGCACAATTATCTCGTCAAGGACGTGAACGCGTTGAGCGCGGTTCTGCACGAAGCGTTCTACGTGGCGCGGAGCGGGCGCCCCGGTCCCGTGGTCGTCGATATCCCCAAGGACATTCAATTCGCACGCGGCATCTACACCGGCCTCTCCAACTCGCAGCACAAGAGTTACCGGCCGCAGATGGATGGCGATGAGCGCGCTGTTGCCGCTGCTGTCGATCTGATTGCGAACGCCAAGCGTCCAATCTTCTATACCGGCGGCGGCATCGTCAATTCGGGCCCGCTGGCGACTGCCCGCTTGCGCGAATTCGTGCGCCTAACCGGCTATCCCGTCACCTCTACTCTGATGGGCCTTGGCGCTTTTCCGGCATCCGACAAGCATTGGCTCGGCATGCTCGGCATGCATGGCACCTATGAGGCCAACAACGCCATGCATGATTGCGACGTCATGATCTGCATCGGCGCGCGCTTCGACGACCGCATCACCGGCAGGCTCGATGCCTTCGCGCCGGGGTCGAAGAAGATCCACGTCGATATCGACCGCTCGTCCATCAACAAGAACGTCAAGGTCGACATCCCTATCGTCGGCGACTGCGCCCGCGTGCTGGAGCAGATGCTGGCCGCATGGCAGAAGAAGAAGCCCAAGGTCGACAAACTGGCGCTCCGGGCCTGGTGGAACCAGATCGACCTTTGGCGTGCGCGGCACTGCCTGCACTACCGCAAGCGCGACGACGTGATCATGCCGCAATATGCCATCGAGCGGCTCTATGCCCTGACGCGCGGCCACGACGTCTACATCACCACCGAGGTCGGCCAGCATCAGATGTGGGCGGCGCAATTCTTCAAATTCGAGGAGCCGAACCGGTGGATGACGTCAGGCGGCCTCGGCACCATGGGCTATGGCCTTCCCGCCGCCGTCGGCGTGCAGACGGCGCATCCCAACTCGCTCGTCATCGATATTGCCGGCGAAGCCTCGGTGCTGATGACCATGCAGGAAATGTCGACCGCGGCGCAGTACGATCTGCCGATCAAGATCTTCATCCTCAACAACCAATATATGGGCATGGTGCGCCAGTGGCAGGAGCTGCTTCATGGCGGCCGCTATTCGCATTCCTACACTGAAGCGCTGCCCGACTTCGTCAAGCTTGCCGAGGCCTATCAGGGCGTCGGCCTCAGAGCGGAGAAGCCGTCCGAGCTCGACGACGCCATCCGCGAGATGATCGCGGTGAAGAAGCCCGTGCTCTTCGATTGCCGCGTCGACAAGCATGCCAATTGCTTCCCGATGATCCCGAGCGGCGAGGCGCACAATCACATGCTGCTCGGCGATGACCTCACCGAGGAAGACATCGAGCACGCGATCACCGAAGAAGGCAAGGTCTTGGTCTAGGCCATGTCCCAGCCAGGATCGGCATATTCACTGGAAACGCGCGAGGAGAAACCCGAGCGCCACACCATGAGCGTGCTCGTGGACAACGAGCCGGGCGTGCTGGCGCGCGTCATCGGCTTGTTTTCGGGCCGCGGCTACAACATCGATTCGCTGACCGTGTCCGAGACCGAGCACGAGGCGCATCTGTCGCGCATCACCGTCGTCACCTCGGGCCCGCCCATGGTCATCGAGCAGATCAAGGCGCAGCTCGAGCGTCTCGTTCCGGTGCACTCGGTTACCGACCTGACGGTAAAGGGGAACCCGGTCGAGCGCGAGCTCGCCCTCGTCAAGGTCGCGGGCAAGGGCGAGAAGCGGGTCGAGGCCTTGCGCCTTGCCGAGGCGTTCCGCGCGCAAGTGATCGACGCCTCGACCGAGCATTTCGTGTTCGAGATCACCGGGCGCCTATCCAAGATCGAGCAGTTCATCGTCATGATGCAGCCGCTCGGCCTCGTCGAAGTCTCGCGCACCGGTCTCGCCGCCATCTCCCGCGGGCCGGAGCGGATGTAGGGCTCAAGCCCTCGCGCGCGCCCCGGGTTGGCTGAACACGTTGAGAAGATAGTTGAGCAGGAACACGAGGAGCCCGACGAACACGGTGAGCGAGCCCCCAGCCGCAAGCGCCACGGTCTGATGCGCCTGCGCCAGCGGGATGCCGATTAGGAAGATCACCGCGCCGAGGTTGTAGAGAATGAAATGCCAAGGCGCGAGCTTGCTCTCGGCGAGCGCCGGGAAGGAACGATAGAGCAGCCCGAACAAGGTCATTGAGGCCCAGCCGATGAGATTGATATGGGCATGGAGATGGGCCTGATCGAAGCGCTCGTTGATGCCGACCCAGATGCCGAAGCCGAAACCGAAGATGCCGTACAGCAGGCCGATCAGAATGAACCAGCGGTCGATGTTTTTCATGGATTTCCCTCTCTCCAAACCCAGTCCGGCATCCGGATAGCCGAGCCAAGACCACTTGCAAAGTGCGCCCACGGGCGTCAAAAACTCGCAGCCAGCACCAGCAGCCAAACCTTTTAGGGCAGGGGACATTTCTCAATGCGCGTCTACTACGATCGGGATGCCGATCTCAATCTGATCAAGGGCAAGAAGGTCGCCATCATCGGCTACGGCTCGCAAGGGCACGCCCATGCGCTAAACCTGCGCAACTCCGGCGTCGCCGAGGTCGCGGTCGGCTTGCGCACTGGCTCGAAGTCGGCCCCGAAGGCGGAGCAAGCCGGCCTCAAGGTGATGAACGTCGCCGAAGCCGCCAAATGGGCCGATGTCGTCATGCTGCTCGCGCCCGACGAGCTCCAGGCCGGCATCTGGGAGCGGGACCTGAAGCCCAATATGAAGCAGGGCTCGGCGCTGTTCTTCGCTCATGGCCTCAACATTCATTTCAATCTGATCGAGCCACGATCCGACATGGATATCTGCATGGTGGCGCCGAAAGGGCCGGGCCACACCGTGCGCGCCGAATATATGCGCGGCGCCGGCGTCCCCTGCCTCGTGGCCATTGCCCAGGATTCCTCGGGCAACGCCCACGACCTCGCGCTGTCTTATGCCAGCGGCATCGGCGGCGGCCGGGCCGGCATCATCGAGACCACATTCCGCGAGGAATGCGAGACGGATCTGTTCGGCGAGCAATCGGTGCTGTGCGGCGGCCTCGTCGAGCTGATGCGGAACGGCTACGAAACGCTGATCGAGGCCGGCTACGCGCCGGAGATGGCCTATTTCGAATGCGTCCACGAGGTGAAGCTGATCGTCGATCTCATCTATGAGGGCGGCATCGCCAACATGAACTACTCGGTCTCCAACACCGCCGAATACGGGGAATATGTCTCCGGCCCGCGCGTGGTCGGCAAAGCCAGCAAGGAAGCGATGAAGCAGGTCTTGGAGGACATCCAGTCCGGTAAATTCGTCAAGGACTGGATGCTCGAGAACCGCGTCAATCAGACGAGCTTCAAGGCTATGCGCGCCAAATGCGACAGCCACGACATGGAAGAGGTCGGCAAGCGGCTGCGTGGCATGATGCCCTGGATCTCCGAGCGCGCCTTGGTGGACAAGAGCAAGAACTAGCTTCGTCGATTGATGCCAGGTTAGAGAGCTTGGTCATGGCCGGACTGGTCTAGGCCACTCCCATTACGTGCCATGACAGAGAGCGGTTGATGGTGAATAGTCTTCACCTATGCTGATCACGCGCCTCGCCAAGATCGCCATGTGCCTTGCGCTTGCGCTCTTCTGCCTGCTCGTCGCCTACGACAACGTCGCCGATCCGCGCTGGAACTACGAGTTCGTGCAGCATGTCATGAGCATGGACACGACTTTTCCCGGCAACAGGGTGATGTACCGGTCGGTCACCAACCCTGAGGCGTGGCAGATCGTTTATGCACTGATCACCGCCACGGAAACCGTGTGCGCCGTGCTGTTTCTCGGCGGTGCGCTGGGGATGTGGCAGGCGCGCTACGCCTCCGCCGCTGAGTTTCAGCGCGCCAAGGTTCTGGCCATCGCCGCCTCGACGCTCGCCTTCCTGCTGTGGTTCTTCGTGTTCATGGTCATCGCCGGCGAGTGGTTTGCCATGTGGCAATCCAAGACCTGGAATGCGCAGCAAGCCGCGTTCCGCGTGTATATAACGGTGCTGGCCGTGCTGATTTTTGTCGCCTTGCCGGAGGGAGAGCTCAATAAGGACGCCAAGCCATGACCGACCGCCAAGCGATCGAGACCCTGCTTGAGGAGCTTTACGCGGCGCGCGTGCGCGGCGACGTCGAGGCCTTGCGCAAGCTGTTTGCCCCCAACGCCACCTTTCAAGTCGCGGGTTCCGACAAAGCAAGCCCCATGCCGATCTTCGTCAAGGGCAATCCCAGCGTCATGGGCCTGATGCAGAACATGATCGCGACCTTCGAGCTCAGCGACTTCTCGGTGGTTGAGATGCTGATCGACGGCGCCCAAGCCGCGGTGCGCTGGCAGGCAACGGTGCACCACACCGGAACCGGGCAAGTGTTCACGACCGAGCTTGCCGATTTCATCACCATCGCCAACGGCCAGGTAACCTCCTTTATCGAATTCCTCGACACCGCTCTTGCCGCCAAGGTATTGGCCAAGAGCTAGAGCAGACTTGGCGTGATATGATTGGGCCAAGTCAGAGGAGGCGCGGCCGTGGATTTTCGCGATCGGCAAGTGGTGGTGACCGGCGGCACCGGGGCACTCGGGCAAGCGGTGGTGGCGGGTTTGATCGAGGCTGGTGCCGTCTGCCAGGTGCCCTGGCGGCACGAGGCCGAGGCTGAACGCTTTCCCTATCGTGACCACCGGCAGGTCAAGCTGGTGGGTCCCATTGATCTCGCCGACGAGGCGGGGGTCGCCCGCCTGTTCGAAGACGTTCCCATGCTGTGGGCCTCCATCCACATCGCCGGCGGCTTCGCCATGTCGCCCTTGGCCAAGACCAGCAAGGCTGAATTCTTGAAGCTGATCGACACCAATCTCGTGAGCTGCTTCCTGTGCTCGGCCGCGGCCGTCAATGCCATTGCCCGCACCGGAAAAGGCGGCCGCATCGTCAACACCGCGGCGCGTCAGGCGCTCGAATGGCGAAGCGGCGCCGGCATGGTCGCCTATACGGCGAGCAAGGCGGCTCTCGCTGCCCTGACCGTGGCGCTCGCCGAGGAGGTCGCCAAGGAAGGCATCCTCGTTAACGCCGTGGCGCCGTCCATCATGGATACGCCGGCCAACCGCGCCGCCATGCCGAAGGCGAATTACGATGCCTGGCCCAAGGTCGAGGAGGTCGCGGCGACGGTGCTGTTCCTCGCGTCACCGGAGAACAAAGTCACGCGCGGAGGGATCGTGCCTGTTTATGGCCGGTCATGAGGTGAGGCGACGTTCAGAGGTCCGAGTAGGATGGCGAAAGACACGACCAAGAGTACGGAGATCGGCCTCGTCTTGCAGGGGGGAGGGGCGCTTGGCGCCTATGAGTACGGCGCCATTACTGCGCTGTTGGAGCTCATCGAGGAAGCTGTCGGCAAGGGCCGCGAGGTCACGCTCAAGGCCGTGACCGGCGTGTCCATCGGCGCCATCAATGCTGCCTGTGTCGTCGGAGCCATCAACAGGACCGACGCGCGCCGGCGGATCTCGGCGCTGTGGAACGACCTCGTGCTCGAGACGCCGGTGTTTTGGCCCTGGCAGGTTCAGCGCGATCTCGCCCTTTACGGCCTGCCCAATTTCTACACCCCGCGTCCCGACCTCTTCGCCTTTTCGAGCTGGACGCATCTCTACGACACGCATCCCTTGCTGCCGACGCTAGCCCGCCACATCAATTTCAAGGCGCTTAATGAGAGCGACACTGCGCTCGTGATCACCGCCGTCGATGTCGAAAACGGCGTGTTGAAGCGCTTCTCCAACCGCAAGCTGGACAAGGCGGACCACACCACGATCGAGCCCCACCATGTGCTTGCCAGCGGCAGTCTGCCCCCGCAGTTCCCCTGGACCGACATCAAGGATGAAGACGGGCTGCGGCACTATTGGGACGGCGGCATCGTCGACAATACCCCGCTTGGCGATGCCATCGATGCCTTCAGCGTTGGCGACGATGTGAAGCGGATCCTCGTGGTCATGAATCTGTTCCCCCAGACCGCTAGGCTGCCTGGCTCTCTTCTCGAGGTGACGGAGCGCGTCGACCAGCTGCGCTTCGGCAATCGCCTGCGTCAGGACACCAAGACGGCAATGCGGGTCAACGACCTCATCACCACCATCGACGAACTGGCGAAGCTCGTCTCCGGCGACCTGCCGCCGAAGATCGCCGCAGGCGTCCGCAAGGCGCGCGCCTACAAATACGTAAAGACAGTCGAAATCTCTCTCGATCCGACTTCCGAGGGGTCGGGGGAGTACGGTTTTCGCGATTTCTCGCGCGAGGGCATCGAACGCCGCAGGACCGCCGGCCGCGCCATGGCTCTGGCGAAGCTCCGCTCCGAACTCGGATAGCAACTTCTTCGGGAACGGTTGACGCGCTGAGAGCGCTTTCCAGCTTGAAGTCATTTGGAGTGCACATGAGACATCTGACCCTGCGACTGAGCACGATCCCGGCGCTGGCGTGCTGCCTGCTGGCAAGTGGAGCCATGGCGGCCGAGATGACCGACGCCGAGAAGGACGCCCTCCGCTCGTCCTGCCGCTCCGACTATTTCTCGTACTGTTCCAGCGTGCCCCGCGGCCCCGCCGTGTTGACGTGCTTGCAGAAGAATATCGCGAGCGTGTCGGCAGGATGCCGGCAGGCTCTGAGCAACCTTGGCGGCGCGTCCGCGCCCCCGCCAGCGGCGACAGAGGCCGCGCCTGCGCCAAGCCCGGCGGCGCGGCAGCGCCGGCACCCGCCGCCAAGACCGCGCCTCCACTGGAGACGTCGAGCCCGCCTGCCCACGCACGCCACCACGCCTTCGGCCGCTCCGGCACCGGTCGCGCCTGCTGCAGCCGACAAGGCGGCTCCGCCACCGGCTCCTGCGGCGAAGGCTGCACCAGAGGCGCCAACGCCACCGCCGGCAGCGACGGCCACCCCGCCAGCTCCAGCCGCCCCGTCAGCCAAGAATGCCGCGCCGCCGCCCTCGCCACCGGCCGCGGCGGTGGAACCAGCGCCCGTACGGCCGCTGGAGAGGCTCGTGTTCTTGCGCCGCGCCTGCGGCGGTGACGCGCGCGCGTTTTGTGCCGGGGTGCCGCTCGGCGGCGGCCGTATCGTGGAGTGTCTCTCAGCGCAGATGCCGTCGCTGTCGCCACCGTGCCGGGACGCCCTCGTCGTCCTCGGCCGTTAGAGCGGCACGCCACAAAATGGAGATGCAAAGCATGAGGCTGGTTGTGATGTGCGCCGCGCTGCTACTCGCGATGTCGAGCGTCGCGCGGGCCGATGACGTCGCCTGCGTCAGCACGACGTTCAATTTGCTGTCGCCGAACGACAAGGTGTGCATCAGCGATTTCGACGATCCAAAGGTGCCGGGCGTCACCTGCTTCATCTCCCAGGCACGCAAAGGTGGTTGGGGCCAGCCGCTTGGCCTCAACGAAGATCCCTCCAACTTCTCCGTCTCCTGCCGGCAACTGGGACCGGTCACTGCCGACCTCGCGACCCTGCCGAAGCGTGAGGAAGCCTTCAGCGAGAAGACCAGCATCTTCTTCAAGAAGACGCGCATCTACCGCATTCCGGACGTGAAGCGAAAAACCATCATCTATCTTGCCGTCAGCTCGAAGCTGGTCGATGGGTCGCCCGCGAACGCCGTCAGCGTGGTGCCGATCATGCCTTGGCCATCGCCGTAGCCGCGGATGGCCAATTGCTTCAGCCGGCGACCCCGCCGCGTCCTTGCCGTCAAATCTTCCCGATTGTCAGCGAGATTGGCGTCCCACGAATCGCGGCGGGGCACGAGGACATGACGGCGCCAGGGACGGATCGAGGGCGAACGCTGAGGGTGCTGTTGGCGAGCTTGCTACTCGCCGCCGTTTTCGCGCCTACGAGCGCCAAGGCGGAGCCGTCGCCCGTAGGCTGTGCGCCCGCGCCATCTTCGGCCCTCCTGGTCAACGTCCGCGATAAGGGCGCGAAGGGCGATGGCCAAAATGACGATACGGCGTCGATCCAGGCCGCGATCGACGCCGTTGCCGGCAGCGGCGGAACGGTGCTCGTGCCCAGCGGCACCTATATGGTCGACGCCGCCAGCAAGGATCGGATCAGACTGGGAAGCGACATGACGCTCCGCCTCGCGCGCGATGCGGTCATCAAGGCAATTCCGACCAGTTCCAAGAAATACGCCGTGCTCTCCATCTCCGGCGCCTCCAACGTCAATGTGGTCAGCGGTACGCTCGAAGGCGAGCGCGATCGCCACCAAGGCAAGATCGGCGAGGCCGGCATGGGCATCCGCATCGACCGCGGCGCCGACACCGTCACCATCTCGGGCGTGACCGCACGGAAGATGTGGGGCGACGGCTTCTATGTCCAGGATGCGAAGGATGTGCGCTTCTGCGGTGTTGTCGCCGACGGCAACCGGCGCCAGGGACTGTCCATCGTCAATGCCGACGGGGTGACCGTGACCGACTCGGTGTTCAAGAACACCCGCGGCACACGCCCGAGCGCAGGCATCGATCTCGAACCCGACGAGCCCGCCCATAAGGTCACCAATATCCGCATCGAAGGCTCCAAATTCCTCGACAATGCCGGTTCGGGGATTCAAATCGCCGGCAAGAGGGGACGCGTGGCCAAGGTCGAGATTGCGCGCAACACCTTCAGAGGCAACCGGCCGCTTCTTGTCGAGGACGCGCCGGCGGTCCAAGCCGCGGCGATCTGCGACAATCGGCAGGTGGCTCACGAGACCGCGGCGACAGAAGGCCTCAATGCCTTCGCCGATCCCGTCGCTCTCGTTGTGCATCAGAACGACTGCGGCGAGGGGCACGATCTGCGCTTCGAGGTGAATCGTGGCAAGCGCAAGCGCCCGAAGTGAGCGCCAAAAAGTGAGGCCACAGCAGCGAAATCATCGCTGACCTCCCGTCGAAGGGTTGCAAAGCGCGCGAGGCAGAGGCTAGACCCCCTCAAGAGAGCTTTTGCTCTCCAGATTGTCCCGGTAGCGCCCCCGCGGGTTCGCGCCTGACCGGAAATCCTGCCGCGTTCGGTTGCTCGGCTTTCGGCGAATTGGCCGGAGGCATCGCATCGCTGCCGCGCGGGCAATCGACGGGAACGGCAACCGATCAAAGGAAAGGAGCCAGCTCTGAAAGTCTTTGTTCGTGAAAACAATGTCGACCAGGCCCTGAGGGTCCTGAAGAAGAAGCTCCAACGCGAAGGCCTGTTTCGCGAGATGAAGCGCCGGCGCTCTTATGAGAAGCCGTCCGAGCGCAGGGCACGCGAGAAGGGCGAGGCCATTCGCAGGGGCAGAAAAGCCGCGCGCAAGGCAGCTCAGCGCGAAGGCCTGATCCCGATGCCCAAGAAGCGGGTCGTCGGGGGCCGCTAACCCCTCCACATCGTCACCCCCCGGTGCAAGCCGGGGGTCCAGCGCGCAGCGCAAGATAGAAACTGGATATACCGACGAAGGCCGGTATCCGGTATCACGTCACCCCGGCGAACGCCGGGGTCCATCTTCCTTTTCTTTCGCGCCCTCGGCGCGAGCTGGATACCGGCTTGCGCCGGTATGATGCTGGTTGAGGGGGGAGAGGGGGTATGAAACTTATCCCCGCGCTTCGGGCGTCATCTATCCTGCCGTCACCTCGTCCACCGAAGGGGCGTGCTCATGAGGCGTCGTGAGGCGGGACGAGGTGCGGCGCCCGCGGGTCGGTTTCGCAAATCGGCACTCGGGCGGCGCCGGGGCTCCGCCCGTGCCCACTACGAGGCCCTGCCAGGAGCTGGCTGACGACCGTCAGGTCTCGGACCCTTCGGGTCAAGACCCTCGGGTCTCGACCCTCAGGTCTACGACCCTAGGTCCGAACGCAGGCCCCCAACGTCACTTTGACTTACGTCCGTTGCAGGGGAAGCGGGACACTGACGGCGAAAGCGCGGCCCGGCGTGTAGCGAAAAATCGCCGCTGTGGCGCGCCGGGAGGCGCCCGCCGTGTCCGGCGACGGACACGGACACCAAAAGGTTTGCGCTTTTCGGCGCGCCACCCCTTCGGGGGAACCCTGTTCGGCCACTTCGTGGCGAGGGGAGAAGGAAGCAAAGCCCGGACGCCTAGGCCGCGTCGCGGTACCAAGGACCCATGCCTGATCGAGGCCCTTGCCCACGACGGGGCTTCGCACTATTTTCCACATGCGCGAGACCCGCGCCACGACCAGGTGAATGATGCACGTATTGCAGGCCCAGATGCGGATTGAAACCGGCGCCAAAGAGCCGGCGATCTCCGTTTGCCTGCCCGTCACCCTGGCAAAGCTCCTCCTTAGACGCCCCTGAGCTCCGGCGGTCTCGCTTGAGGCGAGACGGGCGTTCAGGGGATGGCAACGAAACCCGCAGAGAATTCAGGCGGCTCGCCAATCGTGCTAGATTGCCAAGCCAAGGAGCTTAAGGATCGAAACGATGGACTCCGATCAGAATCAAACACCACGAAGTGGCCGCGCCGGACAGGATCGCGTGGTCATCTTTGACACCACCTTGCGCGACGGCGAGCAATGCCCCGGCGCCACCATGACCTTCGAGGAGAAGCTCGAGGTCGCCGAGTTGCTCGACGAGATGGGCGTCGACATTATCGAGGCGGGCTTCCCGATCGCGAGCCAGGGCGATTTCGAGAGCGTGCAGGAGATCGCGCGCCGCGCCAAGCGCTCGGTGATCTGTGGTCTGGCGCGGGCGCAAACCAAGGACATCGAGGTCTGCGCCGACGCGATCAAACCGGCGCATCGCGGCCGCATTCACACCTTCATCGGCACTTCGCCGCTGCACCGCAAATATCAGATGAGCATCGATGAGGCCGAGGTTCTCGCCCGCGTAACGGCCTCGGTGACGCTCGCGCGCAATTTCACCGACGACGTCGAATGGTCGGCGATGGATGCGACCCGGACGGAAGCCGATTTCCTTTGCGCCTGCGTCGAGGCGGCGATCAAGGCCGGCGCCACCACGGTGAACATCCCCGACACCGTCGGCTATGCCACGCCTGACGAATTCGCAACCCTGATCCGCATGATCGCCGAGCGGGTGCCAAACTCGGACAAGGCCGTGTTCTCGACCCACTGCCACAACGATCTTGGCTTGGCGGTGGCGAACTCGTTGTCGGGGGTGATCGCCGGCGCCCGTCAGGTCGAGTGCGCCGTGAACGGCCTCGGCGAACGCGCCGGCAATGCCGCATTGGAAGAGATCGTCATGGCGATCCATACCCGCGGCGATGCCATGCCGGTCTGGACCGGGATCGACACCACCATGCTGACGCGGGCCTCCAGGCTCGTCTCGCGCGTCACCGCCTTTCCGGTGCAGTACAACAAGGCGATCGTCGGCCGGAACGCCTTTGCCCATGAGAGCGGCATTCATCAGGACGGCGTGCTCAAGCATGCCGGCACTTTCGAGATCATGACGCCGGAGAGCGTCGGCTTGAAGGAATCGTCCTTGGTCATGGGCAAGCATTCCGGCCGTCACGCGTTCCGCGAGAAGCTGCGCGAGCTCGGCTATGAGCTCGGTGACAACGCCTTCGAGGATGCCTTCGTGCGCTTCAAGGCGCTCGCCGACCGCAAGAAGCACGTCTATGACGAGGACATCGAAGCTTTGGTCGATCAGGAGATTGCCTCCGCCCACGATCGCATCAAGGTCGTGGCGCTGACGGTGATCGCCGGCACTGGCGGCCCGCAAAAGGCGACGCTCACCCTCGACATCGACGGCAAGCACCACACCCATGAATCGACCGGCGACGGCCCGGTCGACGCCACCTTCCGCGCCATCAAGGCCATGGTTCCGCACGAGGCGCGGCTGCCCCTCTATCAGGTCAGCGCCGTGACTGAAGGCACCGACGCCCAAGCCGAGGTGATCGTGCGGCTCGAGGAGGGCGACAAGACCGTGACGGGGAGGGGCTCGGACACCGACACTATGGTGGCCTCCGCCCGCGCCTATGTCAGTGCCCTGAACAAGCTCCTGGCGCGCGGTGCCCGGCGGAAGCCAGAGAGCATGCTCGCCTCCTAGACGCCGGCCTCGTGAGACGCGGGGTACGTCCCCGCCGCCTTTAGGCGGATCCCGAATAAGAAAGGCGGCTGGCTTCGCGCCAGTCGCCTTTGTCTTGTCTCACTGCCGCGGGCGGTGCCCGCGGACTCGCGCTATCGTGGCCTCACTGGCACTCCGGCTTTTCGGGGTGCTTTTGGCATTTGTCTTTCTTGTTGTTGTTGTTGTTGTTGCCATTGTTGCCGCCACCGCCACCGCCACCGCCACCTTGATTGCGCTGGACCTGTTGGCCGCCGCCGCCACCGCCGCCACCGCCGAAGTTCTTGTTGTTATTGTTGTTCTTGTTGCCGCGGTCGCCCTTATCGCGATCCTTGTTCTTGTGTCGGTTGTCGCCGCCCTGGCCACCCTGGTCGAAGGCCTTGGCTTGATTACCACCCTGTCCGTTCTGACCGCCGAAATTCTGGTTCTTGTTCTTGTTTTTATTCTTGGTGTTGTCGTTGTTGTCGTGCTGCCGGACCGTCCCCCGCTCGGTCTGGGTGCGGATATCGCCATCGCCGAAACCATTATTCTTGTTGTTCTTCGTCTTGCCCGAGGTCGCATCGCCGGTGCCGCCCTTCACGATCGGGGGCGGGAGCTTCGGCGCGGGGGCGGTGCCAAACTTTTCCTTGCCGTTCTTGCGGTCGTGGTCGTGATCCTTGTTGGCTTGGCCCTTGTTCTTGTCTTTGTCGCTGTTCTTGTCGAAGACGTTGTCCTTACCGCCGTTCTGGAACTTGTCTCTGTTGGCTTGGCCCTTGTTCTTGTCCTTGTCGTTGTTCTTGTCGAAGACGTTGTCCCTACCACCGTTCTGGAACTTGTCTCTGTTGGCCTGACCTTTGTTCTTGTCGTTGTCCTTGCCACCGTCCTTGTCGTTGTCGCCCTGATCGAAGCGTCCGTGCTTGCGCTTGAAGGCATCGGGATCTTGTTTGGCGATGGACTTCACGTCCTTGGCGCTTCGCCCAAACCCTTTCGGCGGCTCGCCCTTGAACGTGTGCTTCAGCTTCGCCTTCGGCTTGAACTGATCGGGATGATCGGCGAATTTCTTCGGACCGCGATGCCCGTCGCCCTTATGCACGCCAGGCGCATAGACCCTGATGCCATTGCCGTGGTGGTTCTTGTCGTAGCGGCCGCCCTTCCAGGTGTCGACCTTGTAGATCTTCTGCACATGGATCGGACGCCTGGTGATCCTGACCACGTAATCGCGCGGAACGCCGTAGTTGTAGACCACGCCGCCGCGGAACTGCGGACGATAGACACGCGTGGCGCCGAGAAACACGACACCGAGATCGGCGATCGGCACGGCGTAGTGCGGGATGGCCCGGGAGGTCATGTAGCGCGGCGGTACGAACACCCAGGATTCGGCGATCGGCGGCTCGTAGCCGACCGGCGCGCCGTAGGCGTAGCCCTCACGCTGCGGCCCGATCGGCGCCCAACCCACGTATTGATCGTCATAGCGCCACTGCACCCAGGCTGGCGCCCACGTGTCGCCGGGCACCCAGAACCACCCGTAATCGTCGTCGTAACCCCAGCGGCCATAGTGATAGACGGCCCAGGCGAAGGGTTCGTCCGACTCCCAATACCAGCCATACTCCTCGGTGGAGACCCAGTGGCCCACGGTATAGGGGCGCCAATCCGGCGACACGTCCTCAGGCAGCCACACATAGCCGAAGCGCGGGTGCCAGACCCACTGCCCGTAAGGCTCGAGCTCGTCGTAGAACGTGTCGATGTCGATATTCTCTTGGGCCAGCGCCGCGCCGCCGAGGCCGAGACGGTCGGCACCTGGCACCGGCAGGCCGGGCGTGGCAAGCAACGCGGCCAACGCCAAGGCGCCTGCGATCATTTTTAGCCAAAACCTAGTTTTCATTGTCACCCTCCAAGTCCCCAACTCGGCCCCTAGGGACGTAAATTCGCATTTCCTGGCTAACGCTCGTAATGGCGCTTTGCGGCCAAAGACTGGCGGTTGCATAGTTCTCTCCACAGGCGAGGACTTTTTTCGCGAGCCCTCTGTTTCACAGCTTTGCGCTGGGGCGGCGTCCGGAGATGGTGGGCCCCGACCGCTTGTGTCTTGCGCCGGCACCACTATGTTGTGGCGGATAAGACCGGCCTGATGACGCACGCTCCGTAGACAGGGCGCGCGGGCTTCTGCTAAGGGGGCGGTCCCAGTGGCCGGACTTGCCCCGGCCGCCCTCGGTGGGGCGCATAGCTCAGGTGGTAGAGCAGCTGACTCTTAATCAGCGGGTCGTAGGTTCGAAGTCCTACTGCGCCCACCAATAAATCAAGGACTTAGCCGGGCTGGCGTTGCGCACGTTGCGAAGGCGTTGCGCAGTCAGGTTCGACGGCTGTCCTGGCGGGTTGCGCCTGCAATCTTAACGGGTATCATCGTATTATGCACGCAGTGGTTAACCTCTGCCGTTGGGTCGTCGGCCGGTTCTGCAGGCGGCTGAGGCGTCGGGCGTGGGTGATGAGAGCTCAGTTCAATCTGATCGAGAAGGCGCGCCGCGCGGGGGTCTTTGAGCGCGACGATTAGGGCGAGGCCCGCCGGCGGCCCGGCGCCGGCAGCCGGCGTCCTTAACGCGCTCATATTTCAATCCATACTGGCGGAGGGTGTGTGTTGCGTCGGCTGTCGCCTGTCCTCATCTGCATTTTCGTGCTCGGTCTTGCGTCCTGCAGCACCGAGAGCGTGGACACCTCCGAGAGCCATGCTGTGAACTCGACAAGACGTAAGCTGTTCAAGCACCCGTTTGCCAAGCTTGATTAAAGGCTACGCTTGTCCCGTACGTATGCGAGATCCCCAATCGCTACGATATCAGTGGTGTCGGGACAGCAGGATTGCGAAATCCCATTTGCGTCATGTTCCGGGAATTGCGGATTTCCCCCCTACCCAAGTTCGGCATCGGGAAGAAGCGGTTCAGCAAAAAACTGCGAAGGAAACAAAACCATGTCGAGACGTGGGAGGGGGGTTGGGTAACCTAGTCTCGGTCAAACGCCAACCTATAGTCATGCATCAATCTTTGATCTTGGTTCGTTTTCTGCAGGACACAATTGCCCGCCACCAGAACATCAAGCTCAGTACCCATGAAGCATCGGAACGCATCTTCGGGCGTGCAGACGATCGGCTCGCCGCGCACGTTGAAGCTGGTGTTGACCAACACGGCGCATCCCGTCCGGCGCTTGAACGTTGAAAGGAGAGAGTGGAATCGAGCATTGGTCTCCGCATGCACCGTTTGGATGCGAGCGGAGTAGTCCACGTGGGTAATTGCCGGAATATCTGAGCGTGCGACGTTGAGCTTATCAATACCAAACAATTGCTCTTGCTCGTAGGTCATGGGACGTCGCCGGTTGTGCTTCACGGCGCCGACGAGAAGCATATATGGGCTATCGACATCGAGTTCGAAATAATCAGCCACGTCCTCACGCGAGACTGCAGGAGCGAATGGACGGAAGCTCTCGCGATACTTGACCTTGAGATTGAGCATTTTCTGCATAGTGGGGTTGCGCGGATCGCCAAGAATCGAGCGGGCGCCGAGAGCGCGCGGCCCAAACTCCATGCGGCCCTGGAACCAACCGACGGCATGGCCCGCTTCTAGAGCGTCGCAGGTATGCTCAAAGAGTTCCGGTTCGTCGATGACGGTGAACTTTGCGCCCGCTGACGCAAGTCTTTCCTCGATCTCTTTCCCGGAAAACTCCGGGCCGAGATAGGAGCCTTGCATCCCATCTAAGGCCCCATTCGTCTGGCGCGGGCGACCAAGATGCTGGTGATAGGCAGCGAGCGCTGCGCCGACAGCGCCACCTGCATCACCCGCCGCTGGCTGGACCCAGATTCGTTTGAAGGAGCCATCACGCAAAACCTTTCCATTGGCGACGCAATTGAGCGCCACGCCACCAGCGAGACAAAGATTCTCAATTTGGTATGTCGTCGCGAGGCTGCGCGTAATGCGCAAGACGATCTCTTCCGTCACTTTCTGCACGGAGGCTGCGAGATCCATATGGCGTTGCGTGAGGGGTGTCTCTGCATCGCGCGGCGGCCCACCGAAAAGGCCATGGAACTTCCGCGACGTCATCGTTAGCCCGGTCGCATAATTGAAATAGCTTTGGTCCAGCCAAAAGGAGCCATCGTCTTTGAGGTCAACAATGCGTTCCAATATCAGGTCGGCGTAGCGGGGCGAACCGTAGGGAGCAAGGCCCATGACCTTGTACTCGCCTGAGTTCACCTTGAAGCCCGTGTAATAGGTGAACGCCGAATAGAGGAGTCCGATGCTATGCGGCCAGTGGATCTCGCGCACCGGCTTAAGTGTATTACCCCGGCCAAGGGCGACTGACGTTGTGGCCCATTCGCCGACCCCATCCATGGTCAGTACGACTGCCTCCTCAAATGGAGAGGGAAAAAAGGCAGAAGCCGCGTGGCTTTGGTGGTGTTCGGCGAAGAGAAGCTTGCCATCAAGCCGGCGGCTTGATCCATAGGCCTTCAATGCCTTCTCTAGGTTCTGCTTTTGCAGGAGCTTTTCTTTGATCCACAGCGGAATTGCCATTCGGAACGATTGGAAACCATGGGGTGCGTTGGCCAAATAGGTCTCTACGAGACGTTCAAATTTGATAAATGGCTTTTCGAAAAATACGACGTGATCGATGCCGTCGAGGTCGACTTTGGCTGCGTCCAAACAGTAGCGGATAGCGTGCGCTGGAAAGCCTGCATCGTGCTTCTTACGGGTAAATCGTTCCTCCTGAGCTGCTGCGACAATGCGACCGTCATCGACGAGGGCGGCCGCACTGTCATGGTAGAAGGCGGAGATGCCGAGTAGTCGCATAGAACCCCGTCGCCCCCGCTGCTCAGAACACCGCATAGATGAACGGCGCTACGGCAGATCCCTGGGCTAGAATCAGGAGGCCGCCAAAGAGAGCCAACACAACCAATATCGGCAACAGTAACTCTATCATCGCAGCAACCCCCTCAAACGGGACCCCCTCACTAACACCAACCTAGGTGCCCCTCGGTTGAAGTTCAGAATTGGTTCGTCATGGATCCTTCAGTGTCGCCACTGTCCCTGCGCGCGATCCAATATGTTGCGGCTCCCGTCGTTCGCTTTGATCTGAGCGGGTCGCGCCAAAGACGCATAATCACCCCGGCAGGAACAAACACAACCGCAAACACAGCGAACATTACAATGGGGTTCACGACTCGGTGCAAGAGAAGCCCGAATCGAAACCAAAGAATGTTTAGTGGCTTGAGGAGAGGCGGGGCCATCAGGCTGATTGCTGTCAGCAGCGTTGCCATGCTTAGCGCCACCACGACCACGGTGGGGCTTTCGCGCTTTAGCACCGCGACGATCACAGCCAGAGCTGCGAATAGGAAACCAGTGGAACGTTCGGAGGGCGGCTTAATCTCGCCCTCCGAATAGCTCTCGTGGAAGTTAGTTCGCATTCGGCATCACCCCAATAGGCTTTTATGTTAGCCTCCTAACCGTAGCGTTGTCTCGACTTTCGACACAGTAACTCCGTGAAGCGTTAGCGGCCGCCCTGCTTCTACAGGACCTTGTTTTTCCTGTAGCTTGTGGCGCGTCTGTGAACGAACGCCGCGCAACAGCTGGGCCCTGTGGGGCATGCTCCAGGCACGGCAGGGGCTCGGCAACAAGGACGCCATCGCGCGGGCAAGGGCGGCCTTACGCTTGACCGGCTTTGAAAGGTGGGTCGGATGTCGGGTTCTTGGCGCCTTAACGCTCCGCTAACGCGCTCGCGCTTCAATCCCTCCGTGGCGGAGGGTTGCGTGAGTTGCGTTCCTTATTGGCACTCATCAGTTGCGTGTTGGCGTCGAGCCTGACGGCGTGCAGCTCGGACGCCGTCGACATGACCACGACGGCGAGCCTCGGTGACCGCTGGAAGATCGAGAAGGCCACCGGTGCCTGCAATGCAGAGATCGAGAAGAAGCGGTGGGGAACTCTCGCGGCGATGCTCAGCTACGAGCAGACCGAGCCTGATCATGGCTTCGCCAAATGCATGGCGCCAAGACTTAACTAAGGACAGAGGCTTTGGTGACGGCGGCGGGTTTTGGCACGGGGCTCGCCCCGATGCCGCCCTCAAGTCACAATTGTGGTCTTGGTGTCGCCGTGTAAACTTAAACGCGAGCTAAGAACTGTAAGCAATCAACGCGCTGCGTTGGCTGGCGTGCACAGATCTCCAAACTCAATCGTTCGCTTCTGATGCCCGTTGCTGAAACCCAAAGCAGATACGATCACAGCACGCATCAACTCAGAACCATAGCCCACGACAGCGGCCGCGTTGTCCGAGGTGTCGCGCCGATTAGGAGGAAAGTTGTGAGGCTGTTCGCGTTGGCCTTCATCCTGGGCCTCCTGGCCCAGCCGTGCAGTGCTCAAACCGGCCTGTACCTTATCGCTCTCATGGGACAGTCCAACATGAAGGGAGGCGGTGAGCTATCAGAGCTTCCGGCTGGCTTTCCCTCAAATCCTACGAAGCTTTGGAACTTCACTAACGCCGACAAGTGGGAGCCTGCCAGGGAGCCCATTGATTCACCTGAAGGCCAGCTGGACGTTGTTTCGTTGGATGACCGTGCCGGCGTGGGTCCATCACTAGCGCTTGCCGACGCCTTCGTCTCAGCTCATCCGTCCACTTCGGTTGGGCTGATTCCCTGTGCCAAGGACGGGAGTAGCATCAGCGATTGGCAGAAGACAAAGACCAAGCAGCCGCGCGACACATTGTTTGGGTCGTGCGTGTATCGCATGAAGGCAGTTTCTCCTACCAATGGCACCATCAGGACGGCCATCTTCTGGCAGGGGGGCGCCGATGCGAAAAGGCGGAAGGATGCTGTGAAATGGAAAGCTCGGTTTGAAGCTTTCGTGGCTGATCTGCGCTCCGACCTGGGCAACCCCAATCTGCCAATCATCCTGGTGACTCTGGGAGCCCCGAAAAAAAAGGGCCTGAAAAGATTTCCGTATTGGGAAGTCGTGCGCGAGCAGCAGCACACAGTGACTATTCCCGGGGTCATCAAGATCGAGGCAGATGGATACAAGCGTAGAAAAGACGGCATCCATTTCGCAACGAGCGGCCAGCTCGCCTTCGGAGCTGCGCTTGCGGGCTTACTACCGGCGCCATGATTGTTGGCGCTCGCAGACGCCCTTATTTCATGGGCACTATGTCTTTAATGGGCATTGTGCCTTCACAGGTGTCGCTTAGCTTAATCAGGGGTCGTTCCCGTTCGATCCGCTCCCCTTCAGCGAACCTTAGCTTCAACCCAAGCTTGGCATCAATGACCCATATGCTCCTGGCTCTGTCGCTTTGACGGCGTGCTTGACATCAGGTGCGCGGAGCTTCTTCTGGTGCGTCAATAGCCACGCATTGAAAGCGTCTTTAATGCATTGGAGGTCATCAAGAGTTTGGTCGGAGCAGGCAAAAAAGTCTGGTTTGTTACAGACTGCTTCGTCTGTCACGGAGAAGAAGCCTGGCTCGGGATCGATGCAGCTTTCGAGGAATGAATGCCTTGTCCGATCTGACTTCCAAAATGTAGCCTTGCCGAGCAGCGGGACACTTGATGGGCCTTGCGACGCTGCAAAGGAGCGACGCAGCTTGCTCAGGCGTTTCGGCTCGGCCGTCATTCGGTGTTTGTATACCCACTGAACGAGCCGCGCGTCAGGTGTCACATAATGCCGTTCCGCTGTTCGTTCTGGAGGAACCGGAATACCGGTCCAGTTGCAGAAGGCGGGCACCAGGTCCGTTTTTAGCGCATCGAAAGAGATGTATCGGACCTCTCCGAAAACAGTACGAAACGCCTCGAGTTGTCTTCGGTAATCGAATAGCGGCTTGACACGTGACCTGAACTCTTCAAAGGACCCCATAAATCGTCCGCTCAAAATTTTGGTCGCGTAGAGTGAGGCCGCGAACTCGTCCTGACGTCGAAAGCAAAGAAAAACAACTACCTCTTCGAAGTGGCGCAACGCAGAGCGTACTCGCTTCAAATATTCGATCCGGCGTTCCCAATAATCTGGACGGCCAAATTCTTCCCAATCATCGTGGCACCCCGTAATTGCCCAGAACTCCTCGGCGCTGAGGATTACAGTATTGCCCGAAGCGAACTCCAATCGCGATCGGAAATCGAAACTCCCTTGCGCCATGAGCGCCAGTTCCTGGGCGTGGTAGTTATGATTGTGCCACCCATCCCGGGGTTTCGGGTATACATAACCCCGTTCATACAACCACGCTCTGTTGTGGTTTAAGCTTATCTGTATTGAAGTCGTGCCGGTCTTATGGGTGCCGGCATGGAGGATTGCGCGCATCGATGCCCCTCTCGCCCCTTTACTCAGACTGAAGACCAAACCAGTTTATTTTCGGTTACCAAATGTCTAGGCTCACCTCCTCCTGAGGAACGCAGCCGAGTATGTCGCCTATAGCCAAGAACAGGCTGTTCTTGGCCACTCACGCGCCGGGCGCGTTTTGCCGGCTCGGGTGCCACTAAAGGCTTCGGTGTGTAGGATTGCGATGCAAATAGGGAGCATCGACTTCTTCGTAGAAGTCAGCGCGCTCATCGAAAAAGCTTTGCGAAGACTGATAGGCGAGAAACTCTCGCCAAAAACACTGGATCAGGAACTTGTTTCTGGCCGCACCAAAGTAAAGTTCCCAGGGGACACGGTCAGTTCCCCCTTTCCGACAAGGAATAATCGCAGGTGAATAACGCAAAACTAACACCCGCACACAATTCAAATAATTATACTCCATGGAAGTGTGATCCGCTGCCATGTCAAAATTGTGACGTGGCCGCGGTAAACCCAGCCCGTTCTGGCCGTCAACGGGCAATTCCCAATTATGCCAGCGCGGAGCGCCGAGAGGTCCCTGCCGGCGACAGCTGAAGGCTGCATTAACTGGTTTGGACGGTTCTCCCGGCTCCAGCGCCGCCAGCGATGTGGCGCCGAAATTCATCTAAACATCAGATCCGGCAGCACTCTGAGTTCTTAGGCTAGGGTGCGACAACTTGACATTCAGGGGCGAGTATGGCCCCATGCGCTGCGACGAAGAAATGGGGCAGAACTCAGACGCTGAACTCGAAAGAGGCACGCCTGAGAGACCTCGGAAATTAGGCGGACGCCTGGCGAATCCTCTTCGCACTGTTCTCGTGTCGGAAGAGCTGATCAATAACGAACTTCTGCTTCGCCCACCGGTGCTTCATTGAAAACGATTGTTCATATCGCGTCTCACACGACGAACGTGGGAGATGGAGCCCTGGTGAGGGGTATTCAAGCGACATTGCCGATCGATACTGAAACCGAAATCCGGTTCATCGATCATTGCATCACTGATTTTATTAGCCATACCAAGTTGCGTTTTGACAGCAGTTATGTCGATTGGCTCAATAATAATGCAGATCTCCTGTTATAGGCGGCGGAGGATTTATCACTGCAACCAAAAGCGAGATAGCTGGTCTGACTTGTTCTTCGATTTCAATGTTTTTCAAGACATTAAAATACCAGTTGTTTTTTATGCGATCGGGCACAACCTCTTCTACGGGAGGCGCTTGAAAAGGCATCTGCTGTCGCACAACTGATCGCGAAGACCCGGGAACTTGGCGGTCTGTTTTCTGTCCGCAACGACGGCAGCTTGGAGCGCTTGCAGAAAGACATAGGCGACGTCACTGGAGACAGCAGATATCTGGAACATTCCTGATCCGGGTCTTTTTGTCCCTGTAAAACCAACCTCGCATCCTCATATTCAAAAAGATTATATTAACATAATACTGCAGATCGCTGGGGATAAACTTGATAGTCGCTTAACTCCGAAGTACCCCGGGCGGCCCGCAGGCGTGTCTACTTATTTACAGCAAGGGCACAAAAGCCTGATAAGCCCAAAAAGGCAACGGAAGGTACTTTGGGAAGCGATAGCGAGGGTTTGCGACGAACTGAGCGGTAGATATCCCGTTAATTTCATCCTTGCTCCTCATATTTATAGCGATTTGGCTGTTACTGGTGAGTTCCTGGCAGCGGCAAGAAAGCTGCAACCATCGCCCCGACTTGCAGCAGCGCGTTTGGAAGTTGCCGGTATATTTCGTGGTTCTCGACTTGCTCCGGAGTATTTCGATTTATATCGACAGGCCAATTTCGTAGTGGGCATGCGGGGGCACTCTATGATTGTGTCGGTGGGCTTAGGAACCCCCTGTGTCGGCATCATAAGTCATCCAAAAGTAGAGGGTTTTCTCAAGGACTGCTGCTTGGAAAAATATTCTACACTTGTTAGGAACACTGATATCGAAGAGTCACTGTTCGATAAACTGAACTCGCTTATTATTGATAACTCAGAGTGGAAATCGGCGCGCGGGGTCGCATTGGAAAGAATGATACAAAAGCGCAAGCTGTTCCATGAAGAAATAAGAAAGTTACTGCATTAAGCCCACACCGTGCCTGTTAGGCTTTGCCGCCTCCACATCAGCCCCCTAACGCCTCGGCATCCCACACGGAAGGAGGCACGAAGCGTCTCAGCTTTGTAGTCCTGCCTTGAGTTTGAAGACGGCCGCGCAATGGCAAAGGCGCTAGACTGGTTTACGTCTTGCCGCGCTCTTACGCCGCACGCCGCTGAGCTGCCATCGACAAGGAGCGCCGCATAAGCGCCGCAGTTCAATTGAGAATTCCTCGCTGTCGCATTCCGGCGCTCAATGATGAAATCCTTCGATTGCTGTGCGCCACCGTGCAGAAAGCGGTCCATACCCTCGTCGCCCATCGCGAAATAGAGCTCAGTTGAATGACCAGCGTCTTTATCGGCATCGTCCTCCTGGGGTTCCGCAGCCGGGTGGCCATTAGTTTGCATCAAGCTCTGCCGGCCGTAAGCATGACGTAAGCTTCTTTTGCGACCTGTAGCCGAAAAGCCAGTCGCGGGCTCGTGCGCCAGGGTGCATAGGCGGTCCAGCTCGCCATCTTGGCCAATCCCAAGAGAGATGAACTGAATTATCAGCGTCTTTAATTTTGACGCCTTAGGGCAACAATGTGTGGACTGGTGGGAATTTGGCGGCGTGATGGGGGCACGCCGGACCAATCAGTCATCACTAAGATGCTGCGTTCAATCGAGCACCGGGGGCCGGACGGCTCGGGCGTATGGCAAGACGAGCGAGTAACTCTTGGCCACCTCCGGCTATCAATTATCGACCTTACGAAAGCTTCCCACCAGCCGATGGTGGCTGGAAATGACGCGGGCGTTCTTGTTTATAATGGCGAGGTTTACAACTTCCGAGAGCTGCGCCAGGAGCTTGAACGCGAAGGAGTAACTTTCCGAAGCTCCGGTGACACCGAAGTCGTGCTCCAGGCACTGCACCACTGGGGGCCAGAGCGAAGCGTAGCGCGCTTCGACGGCATGTTCGCGTTCGCCTATTTTGACCGTCGCGAGAATGCATTGTGGCTCGCTCGAGATAGGGTTGGAATAAAGCCGCTCGTCCTGACCGACACCGGGACTGAGCTCCTGTTTGCCTCGGAAGCGAAGGCTCTTCTAGCGCATCCGCGAGTGAAGAAGCGCGTCGATCGTCACGCGATTACGTGCTGGCTTCTCTCGGGCGGGCGAGGATGGGGCGGCACCTCATTTTCTGCCATCGAAGAACTCGAGCCTGGCTGCTTTTGGAAGATTACCGACGACGGAATTGACAAGAAGCAGTATTTTCACGCGTTGACCGCTGTCCAAGTGAACCGAGTTGTCAACACGTTTGCTACAAAGCCAACGGATTTCGTCGGCGCCTTTCGGGATTGCCTCAAACGAAGCGTAAGGTTGCATCTTGCGAGTGACGCTCCTCTTGCTGCTCTCTGCAGTGGGGGCGTCGATTTAAGCCTAGTAGCTGCTTATGCCCAAGCCCAGCTACCAAACTTGGAAGCCTACGTCGCAGACGTCTTGTGGCCTGGCGGAGAGGGAGCGCAAGCCGCGCGCGTCGCGCGGCATCTCAGCCTCCCGATTGATCGTGTTATTGTCGATCGCGCGCGTTTCCTCGAGCTTTGGCCGCTCGCAGTGTGGCATTCCGACTATCCGCCTACCCACCCAAGCGACCTGGCCCTGTTGGCGGTCGCTCAAAAGTGCCGAGCCTCGGGGATTAAGGTACTGCTGACCGGTGAGGGCTCCGACGAGCTATTTGGCGGATACGAGTGGCAAAAGGCCACTTACGACATTTGGTCCCAGGCGGCCTCCTGGCGGCGTCACTTCTCGACCGGTCGTAACTTAAGGAAACATCTGTCCAACTTCCCCTTCTCCACTGAGGGAGCACTGTTTAGTGTTCACCCCGCGATCGATCCAAGAATTGGCCGCATGGCGGGTGCCAAAGATGTAAAGCGCCTGCGTCAACGTCTCACCGTGGCGTTGCATGCGGATAGTGAGCTGCTGCCGCAGCGTCTGCTCGCACTTCTGGCGCCCGTCGAGCCAGAAGCAGATCGCGCTTTCCTTGCCCATTGTCTCTGGAGCCTGTACGGCCAACTTCAGTGGCTTCTCCATCGACACGATCGCATGGGAATGGCTGCTTCAATCGAGATGAGAGTACCGTTTCTCCAGAACGAGATGTTCGACTTTGCGTTCCATCTGCCTAGACGAGCCAAGCTCCAAAACGGGACCGGAAAATGGCTAGTTAAACAGGCAGCTGCCGAAATCCTGCCAGCGGACGTGGTATATGCTAAGAAGCAAGGTTTCCCGATGCCAAGTGACTACTCGCGTGGGACAGGAGGCATTCTTGTAAACGGCACGCTCGCCGAATTGATGGAGTGGCCAAGGAACACTGTCGGAGAAATTGTTGCAATGCTGGCTGACACAGGCGGCCTTCGCTTTCAAGTCGTTGGACTTGAGCTGTGGGCGCGCATTTTCTTCAATGGAGAAGCGCCAGCCGAGCTCGGCGAAAGGCTCACTGCGATGGCGTTTGACCAATAACGGGTAGGGCGCCCACGTTGCCAGCGGCTTTCTCTTTTGGCTAATCTCACTCTTATGTCAACTTTGCTACAAAAGCTTTCGTCTTCTTTGGGATTACTTCGGCGTGTCGTTATGAGCGTGTTTTGCGCGCGTGGAAAAAACCGTCCTCGCTCGCACACCAAGCGCTCTCGGCATGTCGGCAACCGCGACGAAGCAATCAAACAGGCCCTTGAGGACGCGGCTGCAAGAGAGGCGCTTCGGGATCCCGAGAGGATGTACAATGTAAGTTATAAGTTGATTAGCCTTGAACTGTTCGAGCAGGCTTGGGAACTTCGCATGCGGGCCGCTGCTTTGCAGCGACACGACCAGTTCCAGGAATGGGATGGAGGTGACCTAAGCAAACGAAGCATCCTGATCCGCTCTTATGCGGAGGATCGAATAGGCGAGGATATTCGGTTTTCACGGTTTATCGCTCCGGTCGCGCAGCGCGCCCGCCGCTGCGTTGTACTCGCCGAACCGCGGCTCGTTCCACTCCTGCGCCGCAGCTTTGCTGGGGTGGATGTACGTGCGCGAGGCGTTGACGATGCTGCAGCCTTGGCCGAAGTCGATGTCGTCTCGTACTACGAAACGATCGCATTTCATTATGCCAAAACCAAAGAGGAGATGGTGCGCTCCTTTTTCGCCTTGCGTCCCGACCCATCACGCGTGGCCTCGATCCGGCAACGGTATCGCGCGATTTCGTCTGGTCCGCTTATCGGCATTTCGTGGTGGAGCACCAACACAAAAAGGATCTCCCCAGCTTGGAAAGCTGGGCGCCTTTGTTGCAACAGGATACTTTGAGGTTTGTAACGCTGCAGTACGGCGATATCGCCCGCGATCTTGAGCTGTTGCAGAGCATTGCCGGTGGTCGTGTGATTTATGATGCCGAATTCGACCAACTCCTTGATCTCGACGGCTTCGCGGCGCAGATTGCCGCCCTCGATGCGGTCGTGTCGATCAGCAACACGACGATCGATATGGCCGGGATGCTTGGAGCACCCACATTGCACGTTCGCGGAGATAAGAAGTCTGCGAGTTTTTGGCCGTATTCGGGCCCTTCGCCCTGGTATCCCGGCATGACCTTTCTCTATAAGCAATCCCGTCACTGGTCCGAGGTGTTTACCGACGCAAGGAGACACATCGAGCAAATGCTTCGTACATCAGATCCGGATCGCGATCCGTGACTTTGAAGTCTGATGCTGGAATGCTTGCATGGGGCTATAAATCACCGTGCGCGACCGCGCCGCGGCCGTCGATTGAGTACGCGAACGAGGGCATCAGAGGCAACGGCGTTTGAACAAGGCGAGCAGGGGGCGGCGTTAATCGTGACGGTCAAGCGATCGCGCACTTCCTGAAGAGGATTTACGGATGGGTCCCAGTGGAGACTATTTCGTCGATCGACAAGGCCGCATGTGCTGAGGGTGCAAAATCCAGATCATCGAGAAACAGCTTAGTGGACCCTGTGCCAGACATTGCGAGAATTGTGTTAACAGGCACCACCCATGCGGAATCCAGTGCCCAGCCGAGAATTGTTGCTAGATCAAAGCCAGAGAGAGGGTGGTTGGTGGAGAAGCGCTACTGCACTTGGTTGATCGACAGCGACCGCTGGCGCGCCTTCCGGCCGCGTCCTGACGACATCATCGTCGCCACCTATCCCAAAAGCGGCACCACCTGGATGCAGCGCATCCTGAGCCTGTTGATCTTCCGCTCCGAGGAGCCCCTCGCGCTCGACCGCACCTTCCCGTGGTGGGAGGTCAATCGCCGCCCCATCGAGGCTCTTGTCGAGGATTTCGAAGGGCAGACCCACCGCCGCTCGGTCAAGACCCATATTCCCTTCGACGGCATCCCGCATTTCGACGCCGTCAAATACATCCATGTGGTGCGCGACGGCCGCGACGTGTGCATGTCGTACCACAATCACTGCACCGGCTTTCGGCCCGAGGCGCTGGAGAGGATGGACGCCATCGGCTTGGCGGAACCGAGCCTGCGCCGTCCTTATGCAAGAGTCGATCCTGACCCTGCAGTCCATTTTCATAACTGGCTGACCACCGGCGCCATCGACGGCCAGCGAGACGGAACGCCGTATCTGTCCTATTTCGACTATGAACGCAGCTTCTGGGACGCGCGGAAAACGCCGAACCTGCTGTTCGTGCATTACGACGATCTCCAGGCCGATCTCACGGGCGAGATGCGGCGCATCGCCGACTTTCTCGATATCGAAGTGTCCGATGCCGAGCTTGAGCGGATGGCTGGCTCGGCGAGCTTCGAATCCATGCGCAAAGATGCGGCGGTGCTGATTCCGGAGATGGCGAAGAATTTCGAAGGCGGCGCGTTGCGCCTCGTCAACAAGGGCCAGTCCGGGCGCTGGCGTGGCCTCTATGATGAAGCGGATGTCGCGCTGTTCGACACCAAGCTGCGGAGTGCCGTTCCCGACGCCTATGCCGACTGGCTGCTAGTCGGCCGCATCGCCGGTGGCGGCACCGAGCCGTCGGAGATGTAGCGCGGTGCGCCCAGGCTGCCGCAACGCCTCAAGACCCAGTAGTCTTGTTTAAGGCCTTCGGCACCGCCAGGCCTTCCTTGACGGTATGAGAGATGAATGGCGCGCTGCACGGGTCGACGCCGTTCTTGACCGCAAGGTGCAGCGAGGTGAAGTCCGCGATCATGGCGAGATCCATGAGCACGGCGAGTGGCGTGCCGCCTTCGCCACGTACCCAATGGACCGGGACCTTCCCACCCAAATAGTCGGCGAGGCGATCCATTCGTTGGCTCACCCGGGGATCTTCGAACCCATGGCGCAGCATCACGAAGGCGTCGCGCGCGAGGGTAAGGTCATTCCGGCAATCCCAGGCGACCGCTTCGTTATGGCTCGCATTGGGCTGCGCCGAGGCTGACGCCGACTGCCTCGCATTCTGATTGATCTGCGCCTTCCAGCGCTCCGCCGCCGTGGCGCCGATCGGCGTGTCGCCCTGGCAAGTCACATGGCGGGCCACGAGGTCCGAGGCGAGACGCTCGGCGAAGCTCCCGTCGTGGCTGAGCTCGTCGCGGCGGCGGCGGAGTTGCGACGCAGCGCTTTCGAGCCAAGGGTTCGCCTCAGGAAGAAGGCCGGTGTGCTCGAGCGTCGCCAGCAACGCGCCAACCACGAAGCCGAAAGTGGCGCGGGGAGGCCTGATCTCCGGCGGGATGCGGACGATGGCGGCGCCGGCGTCCTCGGCGAAGTCGATCAGCCAGCCTCCGGTACTGATGGCGGCAAGACGGGCGCCGTGTGCCACGGAGGCCAAGGCGGCATGGTTCACCTCGTCGGTGTTGCCGGAGCCGGAGACGGCTAACACGAGCGAACGCTCGCCGACGCATCCTGGAACCTCGTAGGCACTTTCCACGAGGATCGGCACCGGTACCTTGGCGCCGCTAACGGCGCGCACGACCTCTCCAGCCGTCCTGCCGGTGCCCATGCCGAAGATGACGATGTTCTCGATCTCCCCGCGCTGCGGCAGTCCTTGGAGTCGTCCGGCGCTATCGGCCCCGAGCAACAGATGCTCCGGCAGCGCGTAGGCCAGATCGCCGAGGGGCAGCTTGCTGGCCGGCGACGCGCTCATGACTGCTCGACTGTCGGCAACGCCGAGAGCCGCCCGCCGTCCTCGACGATGGTCTGGCCGGTGACATAGGTGTTGGCGCTGGAGCTCAAAAATCCGATCAACGCCGCGACCTCTTCGGCCGAGGCAATGCGGCCCAAGGGCACGCTCCGTTCATAGCGCCTCACCTTTTCGGGGTCATCGGGCCAGTCGGGATTGAGGAATTTGCCAGGCGCAACGGCATTGATCAGCACCTGCGACAGGCCAAGCTCAAGAGCGAGGAGCCGAGGCAGCGCGGCAATGGCGGCCTTGGAGACGGAGTAGGAGAGGGCCGCGGTCGGCGACGCCGAGACCCCTGCCGTCGAGGAGACGAGTACGACGCGGCCTCCTCCAGCCTGCTTCATCAACGGCAAGAACGCCTCGATGGCGAACACAACGGAGCTGAGATTGACGTCGAGCACCTCTCGCCAATGCGTCTGGTCCAACCCGCCGAGACGCGCCGAGGTCCCGTCGGCGCCCTTGCCCGAAAGCGCGTGCGCCAGCACGAGGGATGGCGGATTGCGCCATAGGGACGCCGGCAGCGCCGCCACGATGGCCTTCAGGTCGTCCGGGGCGGCGACATCGGCGGCGACCAGTATCAACTCGGCCCCGAGCGAGGCGAGGTCGGCTTGGGTCCTCTCCAGCCGTTCCGCATCGCGATCGATCAGCACGAGCTTGACGCCGGATCTCGCCCACCAGCGCGCCACGGCGCGCCCGAGATGACCGCCGCCCCCAGTGATGATGATGGTATCGACCGTCTCCACCTTGAGCGCCCCGCCTTACACCGCCTCGAAATGTGAGACGGAGGCGAGTTGGGCCATCAGGTCGACGCAGCCGGGGAAGGACACGCTGATTTTTCCCCAGCCGGACATGGTCGTCGGCTCCTCGAGTGAACTCGCCAAGGTCATCGCGGCGAAGATAACCCGATGGTCGGGGGGCAAGGCCAGGGATTTCGCGCTTCTGAGCTCCGACGGCTCGATGACGAAGCCATCTGCGGTGCCCTCGATATTCACGCCGAAGGGACGCAACGTGGCGACGGTGGTGGCGATGCGGTCGGTGTCCTTGTCCTTGAGTTCCTGCGCATCGTGGATCACGGTGCGGCCTTCGGCTCTCGCGGCAAGAGCCGCCAGCATCGGCAGCTCGTCGATCATGCTTTGCACCAGGAAAGCGCCCTCCACCTCGATGCCGCGAAGCTGGCGCCCGGACTCAACGATGATCCTGCCAATCGGCTCGTTGCCGCGTATCTCGGTCGGCTCGATCTCGATATTGGCGCCCATGGCCTGGAGC
This sequence comes from uncultured Alphaproteobacteria bacterium, assembly GCA_963732955.1. GTDB lineage: Bacteria > Pseudomonadota > Alphaproteobacteria > Rhizobiales > Methyloligellaceae > Methyloceanibacter. The sequence continues at coordinate 76,164 of CAVTBH010000003.1, read as the reverse complement.
GTACGCACGAAACCCGTCCGCGTCTCGTTGATGCCGACATCCTCGATCACGAGGCGGCGGGGGAGCGGGCTCGCGACCACGCAGGCGATAGGCAGCGACGCCGTGGAGACGTCGCCCGGCAGCGTGAGGTCGAAGGTGGGGATGCGGTCCGGCGGCGACATGCGTACGCTGGTCTCGGTCTCGTCAACGGTGACGCCGAGATGGCGCAGCAGCCGTTCGGTGTGATCGCGTGCCTTGGCGCGGCGCGTGATCATCGTCTCGCCGCTCCCTTGCAGTCCGGCGAACAGCAGCGCCGACACCGGCTGCGCACTGAACACCTCGACGTTGTGATTGATCGGACCGAGCATCGATCCGTGAATGAGCGTCGGCAGCCGGCCTTGAGTCACCTCATAGACGATATTGGCACCTGCCTGACGCAGCGGTTCGACGATCCAGGTCATCGGCCGCTGGCGCAACAATTCGTTGCCGTCGATGCGGAAATCGCCGGGCGTGCCGGCAAGGAGGCCCATTAGAATGCGCGCCGTCGTCGCCGAGTTGCCGGGGCTCAAAGTCAAGCCCTTTTCCGCCAGCTTGAAGCCACGCAATCCTCGGCCGCCGATCACGTAGGACGTATCGGCGGCCTCCCAGATGTCGACGCCGAGCTGGCGGAGGATGCCGAGATTGCCTTCGATATCGTCGGAATGAGGCACGTTGTGGAGCGTGCTGGTGCCATCGGAAAGCGCCGCGGCGAATGCCGCGCGCTGGGCGATGGCCTTGTCGCCTGGCGGGCGCCAGACGAGCTCGCGCGCGGCGGCGAGGCTAAGCCCGATCGTCACCGGAGCCTTGTCGCGCTTGCCGACACCTGGCGCCTCGGCCCCGCTCGGCATAATCCGCATGTGGTACGACATGCGGTCGATGACTTCATTGTCGGACAGTAGCGCCTCGGTTTCTTCGTAGTCCACCGGCGGCGCCGGCACCCGGTTTGGCATCGCCGCGGCGAAGGAGGCGTAGCGGAATCGCTTCCGCTGCAGTCCGAGATTCTGATCGGAAACGAACGCTCTCGGCGTGACCGTGGCGAGGCCGAGCTTGACCGCCGCCTGCACGATCTTCTCGCCCTCCTGCGTGCGCGTCATCACGATCGATTGCCGTGGCGGCTTCGCACCGCTTTGACTGCTGGCGTAGATGTTGGGATCACCATCGGAAATGGACACATCGGCAATGCCCGACCACCAGTCGCCGCACACGAGGCAACGGTGCGTCTTGAAGCGCTTGAACTCGTCGACGACCTCAAAAAAGGGGAGCGTCCGCCGCTCGCCGCCGCGCGTCTTCACCGCGAACTCGCCCGGATATTCGCCGTCGCGATAACGCATCTCGACTACGTCCTCGAGCGCGACGCCGAGCTTCTCGGTGATGAGAAATTCGGTGCCGGCGAGCATGGTGCTCGAGGCGCATGCGATCTCGACCGCCAGCACCACCTTCTCCGCAACCTCCGGCATCGGCACCAGAGTCCGCATCTTGCGCACCGCTTGGATCTCGCACGGCACGCCAATCAGGGCGATCCGCTCGTAGCGAGGATCGCGCAGCAATTGCAGATTGGGGGTCAGGCAATAGCTGGTTTGGCCGCAGCGGATCACCTCGTCTTCGCTGTCGGTGATCACGGCCGCAGGCACCCAGGGGCGGTCAGCATCACGTCCGACGACGATGACCGCGTCGGCGAGGCCAGAGCGTAGCGATGTCAGCATCAGCGTGGTCCCCGCACCGCCGGCGGCGGCGCCCTTGAGCACGCGGGGATCGGTCGAAGTCAGGACGAGGCTCTGGCGGAAGATGCCGGTCCAACGCTCCGCGGGCGTGCGGCTCCGGCCAAAGATGCTGGCTTCGGATCTCGGCATCGCCGTGTCCTTGCCCGGACAGACGTCGAGGCACAGCGAGCACGTGCCACAATCCATGGCTTCGGGGTGGACCGTGGTGACCGGCGTGCTGTGGGGGCCGATCGCGAGCCAGTTCGGCGGGCAAACAGCGACGCAGGCGCCGCAGCGCGCGCACATGTCCTGATCGAGGATCTCGTTCTTGAGATCTACATATGGCATTCAGCCAGCAATTCCGTCGCGATGTTGGGGTCGGAGGCCGGCGGTTTCCACCGACACTTCGGAAAGCCCTCGTAGGCTCCCGATGGGAACCCGCTCTATTTGACCATAATAAGGCTCGCGAAGGCGACCACTCTCGCCGCCCCCCGTGGGTGTCTAATTGGTTGAAGGCGCGCCCGTCGTCAATGCCCTCGACCTTCGCCGCGTAGCTTTGCTATGAAGATGCGCCCGAGGGCGGGGACGCGTCGCGGGCGATGAGAGGGCTGCTGTCGAGGGTTCGGACTTGAATTCTGTCAATCTCGCCGACGTTTTCGTGGGCATGGCCAGCCGCTGGCCGGATCGCCCCGCCTCCATCTCGCAGCAGCACACGCTCTCCTACGCCGAGCTTGCCGCGCGGGCGGCGCAGTCGGCACGCGAGCTCCGCTCGCGCGGCGTCGGCGCCGGGGCGAATGTCGGCATCAGCCTCCGCGACAACGCCGAATCCCTCGTCTTGATGATCGCGCTGTGGATGTTGGGCGCGACAGCGGTCCCCATGGATTTCCGCACCAACGGGCCAGAGAAGAATTTGCTGGCCAAGGAATTCAGCCTCGCGGCCATCATCGAAGACCGCCAACCGCCGGGCGCCGAATATGAGTCGATTGTCGTCAATCCATTCTGGGCTGAGACCCTCGCCAAGCACGACGGCAGCCCTGTCTTGCCCGGCGAAGACGGAGCAGCACCAGCATTCATCTCGCTCACCTCCGGCACCACGGGGCGGCCGAAGGGCATCGTCATCGACCACGAGCGGATGCTGCTTCGATCGACCTTCGACGCCGAGCGGCTCGAAGGGCCGTTGCTCATTCCGTTGCCGATGTCGTTCTCGGCGTCGCGGACCCATGTCTTCTCGGCGTTGCTCCAGGGCTCGGGGGTCTATTTCTATCCCCTGCTGTTCTCCGCCCAGCAGCTTGCCGACACCTTGCTCGCCGGTGAAGCGAAGTCCCTTTGCGCGGTACCGACCATCGTCCGCAACATGTTCGACCTATTCGGCGACACCTCGACACCTGCATTTCAGAATCTCGAGGCGCTTTACTGCTTCGGTGCGCCAATGGCGCCGGCGGAGAAGGTGAGGGGGAGGCGGTCGCTTTGCGCCAATTTCGTCCAGGTCTATGGCGCCACCATCTGCGGCCGCATCAGCGCCCTGTCGGGGCCTGAGCTCGAGACGCGATCCGACACCCTCGGCCATGTCCTGCCCCATGTGTTGCTGCAAATCGTCGATGCCGAGGATCGCGTGGTTCCTCTCGGCGAACCGGGGACGATCCGCCTCCGCTCGCCCGGCATGGCGCGAAGCATCTATGGCGGCGCGGGCGGTTCGGGCGACAGCTTCAAAGGGGGCTGGGCCTATCCTGGCGATCTCGGTTCTCTCGATGCCGACGGCTTCCTGCAACTGCTCGGCCGAAACTCGGACCTCATCATCCGCGGCGGCGCCAATGTGCACCCCTCCGAGGTCGAACTGGTCATCGGCGAATGTGAGGGCGTGCAGGAGGTTGCCGTGGTCGGCTTCACCAAACTGCCAGAAGGCGAGGAGATCGCGGCTTTCGTCGTTTCCCCCAGTCTCACCGAAGCCGCCCTCGACGCGCATTGCCGCACGCGGCTTGCGCCCGACAAGCGCCCGCGGAAATTCGTGCTGGTGGCTGATTTGCCGCGCAACGCCAATGGCAAGGTGCTTCGTTCGGAGCTCCGGAAGCAACTCGAACGGGCAGGGTGAACAAGCCTGGGGTCATAATATCGCGGTGATGCCGCCGGGCAGCTTGCTGCGACGGCCGCCGGTTCCTCCAGAATGACGAAGCTCACTTCCAAGCTCGCCAATTCAGCCTTGACGGCAGAAAGCGGCGCTATGGCACTAGACTTGATCCTCGAGGCTCAATTCGCCGATTAACGCCTCGAGAATTGCCTTCCTGTCGATTTTGCCGACAGGGGTCCGCAGTATCTGACGAACGAACACGAGTTTGTGCGGGATCATGTAGTCGGGCAGGCGCGCGGCGAGACCGGCCATGGTCGCCTCATGTTGGCTTGGGTCGCCCTGCACGATGCCAGTTATTCCGAGGACTTCGTGAGCCGTACGCGGATAGGCAACTGCCACCGCAACTTGAACGGCAGCGGCCTCGCGGAGAGCATTTTCGATTTCCAGCAGGCTGATGCGGTGCCCGCGAAACTTGATCTGGTCATCCTCGCGGCCGACGAAATGCAACAGGTCATCGGGCCCACGTTCAACGATGTCTCCGGTCCGATACCAAATGGTGCCGGGCATTGACTCGTACTCGCAAAATCGTGCGGCCGTCTGCTCAGGAGAATTGAGATATCCGGGCGTAACTTGGGGACCGGCAAGCCAAAGCTCGCCCTTCGCGTCGCCGCTGAGGGAGAATCCCTCAGGCGAGGCAATAGCGGTGCGCAGACCGGGGAATGCCCGGCCTAGCGGAACCAAACCGTAGCGCGATTGAAGCGGCGTGGCGTTCGCATCAAAGCGATAGCGGGTGAAGGCGATCGTCGCCTCAGTCGGTCCATAGAGGTTCTCTACAACGCTGTTCGGCGCGGCCAGTTGCCATTGCTCGGCCAGCGAGGCTGGGAGCGGTTCACCGCAAAACAGGCTCACTCGCAAGGATTGCAGCGCTTCAAGCTTCAGCGCCCGGGTCCGTTGCATGATCAGCCCCAATGCCGGCACCGAAAACCAGCACGTTATGTGCTCACGGTTGATGATACGGGAAGGGGAGAGAAGATCGGCGCCGACGATCGGGGCGAGCGCACCTCCGGTCGTCCATGCGCACATCATGTCGTGAACGCTGAGATCGAAGGTAAGTTCGAAATTCTGCGAGTGGCAGTCATCTGGCCCATAGCGATAGAATGGGCACGCAAAATCCAGATAAGCGCAGAGATTGGCGTTCGTGACGGCGACGCCCTTCGGCTCTCCGGTGCTGCCGGAAGTGAACAGCAGATAAGCCGGCGCGGCATCGGAAGGTGGCCAGTTGGTTCGGGGCGTCGCCGCGGTTATGTCGCGAGCCGAGATGACGTTCGTCTCTTGCGTTACGGCTAGGGCATCTCCGCCGTCGAGGTCGACAAGCGTGCGGATTCCGGGGCAGGTAGACGTGAGAGCAGTTGCGCGGGCAGCTTGCCCATGCCCGACGATGACGGTCTTGAGTTGAGCTTGTGTCACCACCCGCGCCAGTCGCGCGTCCGGTAGTTGTGGGTTGAGGGGCACGTAGCCTTTGCCAGCGGCGAGTATTGATAAGATAGCGAGATAGGCGGTGTCATCGCGTTCTGCCAGGAATCCAATAAATGGCTCGTCCCTGCTCTCCTCCATCAATACGGAGGACAGCTTTAGGGCTTTCGACCATATCTCGTCGTAGCTCTGTGCGTTTCCGCGCGCGGCGATCATCGTTCGCGCGCCGTGTCTGGCCGCAACGTCCAGAAGGCGGCTTATGACGAGTTGCTGCGCCATCGAAACTCAGTGTTTCCAACCAAGTATAGGGCCACGCGCGCCTGTGGTGGTTGTGCCGATCCCCACGCTTCTGGTAAAAAACGGTGCCGAAGGGCAGAAGCGGCGATAAGGCGGGGACAGCATGATGGATAGGATAGTTTCCGGCTTATTGCGGCGCGTCCGCCAATCGAGATTGGTCGCCTTTGGCGGAGCAGGCAAGAGTGCACCCAAAGAGAAGCTGCCTAAGCTGTCATTCGAAGAGTGGCAAGCCCTCAACCCAGGCGGCACTTTCAAACAGTATACTGCAAAGCTTCCATTTGAAGAGTGGCAAGCCCTCAACCCAGGCGGCACTTTCAAGGAGTATTATGTTTGTTCCGTAATAGATGCCCTTGCCGGAAAGAAAAGCCACGCGACCCTCGGGCCGCTCACGCAGCCAGGGTCCATTGAACAGGCTGAGGGCGTGGTTGACACGCTTATCGGCCTCGGGGTTTCAAAGTCCGATGTCGTCGTCGACTACGGATGTGGCACCTTACGAGTTGGCAGGAAGATGATCGAGTATCTGGAGCCGTCCCGCTATGTGGGCTTGGACATAGACCGTCGCATTCTCGACACCGGTCTTGCAATATTGCCCCCGGGACTTGCAGAGCACAAAACGCCAATCGTGGAAGTGATCGGCGACGACGTTTTGGATCGCGTCGCAGCAATGCGCCCTAGCTGGATATATTGCAAAGGCGTGTTGCACCACGTGCCGCCGGCCGAGCTAGAAGAATGCATCGGCAATATTGCTCGCCTCGCCCATCCCGATACAAAAGTTGTGATCTGGGCTAGGCTTTCGGACGCGGCGACGGAGCACGCATCCAAACGAACCTGGTTTCATAGCCTCGACGGCATTGTTTCGATGGTGCAGAAATTTGGTTTCACGACCGAAATTCGCAAGGATGCGCAGTCGAGGAGAATGTTATGCCTGCGACAGGCGGCGAGTGTAACTTAACGTTAGAGGGGCGCGAACCGTATGCAGCTGCCTGAGTTTCGTGCCTTCGTTCTGAAGCACCTGGCGAAACAGATGCCTGAGAAGGCTGGAACGATCGAAGCCCTGCAGAGCGAAGACGATCTGTTGTCGTCCGGCCTTGTGGACAGTTACGCGCTGATCGACCTCTGCCTCGCGGTGGAAGCTTGGACGGGTGCTACGATAGACATTGCAACGCTCGAGCCCGAACAGTTTAGTTCGATCGAGGCGCTTCTTAAGGTCGTGAACGCCGAGGCTCCCGCGGCAAGTAAGGTCCACGTTAGTTAGACCCCGCCATGGCTCTCGTTGAGCGTTTTGTCGACCGCACCGAGATTGATCGAGTTCTCACCTTTTTTCGCGAGCACAAGCCACCCCGACACATTCTCGGCCAGGATCGCGATTTCCTCATCTGGCAGTTCTCGCCCGAGCGATGCAGAGGTTTCGAGGGGGCGGGACTTTCAGCAGTCACGCTTTGGGACGGCGACGAAATCGTCGGATTTCTCGGCGTCATTGGCTGTGGCTTCAACCGGAACGGCGTCGTCATCGACGGCGGCTGGTTGTGTAATCTCGTCGTGTTGCCTGACTATCGCGCAGTCGGTGGATGGATGCGGCTCATGAAGGCCGTCCATCGCTTGCCGATCGGTGCCGTCGCCGTCGTCGGCTTTCCGCCCAGAATCGGTCAGCTCTACCGGGCAATGGGCTACCAGGTGCGCGAGCGATTGTTTCGCTTTATCCGCATCGTTGACCCGGACCAGACTGGCCGGATCGTTACTGGGAAGGGCTGGCTTGCCTACGCTCAGGCGCCAGCCACGTCGCCGTTCTCGTCCGGCCTCATGATTGAACCGCTGTCGGTACTTGATCAGCGGTGGGACGCGTTCTGGCGGTCCGTCGTCGAGCGCGGCTATTTCGGCACGAACCGCGACGCCAGTTACATGACCTGGCGATATCTCAGGCATCCAAGGTTGCAATTCGTCATCAAAACAGCCGTACAGTCGGACGGCGCGATTAAGGGGGCGGTCGCCTATCGTGTCGAACAGATCAAGGACCGTTCCGAGCGCCTGATGCGTCTCTTGGAAGTTATGGCACTTGATGACGAAACATATGCGGGCTTGCTTCGGGCCGTCATGCGGGACGCTGAGGAGCGAAGTGTCGCCTTCATTGACCACTATTCCACGCGTCCGCTGCACTCCGTCTTCCAAAACGCCGGTTGGTTCGAGGAAACTGACGTCGAGGACACGGTGATTCCGGCGCTGTTCCAGCCGCTCGTGCCTGATCGGCGCAGTCTGAATGTTGCGGTTCGGCTCCTCGGACAGTCAGCACTGAAAGGTCTTGAGGATCTTTATGTCGTGAAGTCTGACGGAGATCAGGACAGGCCGAGCTGACAGCTGCTGTTGGAACGCAAAGAGGAAATGCTATGAGTCATTGGTCGCGTCTTTTTGTGGAGCAACGGGCGTGAAGCCGATCATGTATCATTACGTACGCCCGAACGAAGCGGCGCTTCCGTACTTTCCGTATCTGAGCTTGGCCGATTTCGAACGCCAGCTCGAGCATTTCGAACGCACCTACGGCTTTGTTACCCGCGATGCCTTCATTCACTGGGTGGAGGGCGGTCCTGCCCCAAACGGCGTGCTCCTCACCTTCGATGACGGGCTGCGGGACCATTCAGAATTCGTGCTGCCGTTCCTTCGGGCGCGCGGGATCTTTGGTCTGTTCTACGTGCCCTCGGGACCCTTCACGACCGGACGCATTCTCGACGTGCATAAGGTGCATCTAGTTTTGGGAAAGATAGGCGGAAAGGCCATTGTCGACTGGCTCGATGCGGAAGCACCCTATTTGCTTAGCTTCTCTCAAGACAACGTTGGCCGCTACTACGTGGCCCAGACGGCGGACAAAGCGACGAAATTTGTGAAGTATCTATTCAACTGGAGGATGGAGGAGGAGGCAAAGGGGGCAGTTCTCGATGAGTTGCTCCACCACGCCTTCGAGGGCAACCCGCCGACCTGGCAAGAAATCTATCTCGATGAAGAGGCTCTGCACAGCCTTAGCGAGGCGGGCATGGGCGTGGGCCCGCACGGTCACAGCCATCAAGTTACGAGCCTGCTTTCACCCGGGCGGCAGAGAGAGGAGATTGATTTGTCCTGCGAATTCGTGGAGCGCGTTGGAGGGAGTTGTCTGTGGGGGTATTGTCATCCCTTCGGAACGATGTCCTCATTTTCGCCAGACACCGAGGAAACCGTGGCCCAGGCGGGCTGCCCTTTTGCCTTCGCCGTCGCCTCCCAAGACATCACCACCCCCTTGGCCGACGAGAGGCGGTATTCGCTTCCCCGCCACAATTGTAACAGCTTCCCCAATGGAGCGGTGTCTTACGGGTAGAGGCTAGGCGACGGCAGTCGACCGCAACGCCCCACCTGGTGCAGGTTTGCAACAGTTTGACCAAAATTCATAACACTGCGAGACTCCCAAGACCCGAAATATCAGACGCGACTAAGATAGCTCCTGGACAGGGGGCCCTCCTTTAGGCAGGACTGTCGCCAGTCATTGGGGCGGCCTTCAGCGAGGCGTGGGATGGTGATGCAACAGATCCAAAGCCGATCGACCGCAGTCGAGGTCGCCGCTGAAACGCCACTCGTGCGGCGCAGTGATCTAGATCTCCCGACTCCTTGGACGGTGCCCAAGACCGAGACGGAAATTGCGCTGGCCAACATTTGGCGAGACGTACTCAACATCGACCCCATTGGCGCCTCCGACGACTTTTTTGATCTCGGGGGCGATTCCTTCGCAGCAACGACACTCGCTGCGGAGATTGAGGCTGTGTTCAAAGTGCGATTTGCACCATCGGACATCATCAATGCGTCGACGGTGGAAAAGCAGGCACAGAGGATTGCTGAAAGCGCGGGGCCTCTCGGGCAACAGTTACCTTCACACCTCATACTGGGTCACGGCGGTGGATCGCAAGCTCCGGTGTTTATGGTCCATGGCGGATTCGGATTTGCCTTCTTCAGACCAGACTTCCTTGAGGAGGTAGGCCGAGATCGGCCCATCTATCTGTTCCAAGCTCCTGGTCTCGATGGCCGAGTAGAGCCTTTGACCAGCGTCGGAGAATTCGCCAGCCTATACGTGGAATCAATTTGCCGAATCCAGCCGGCCGGCCCCTACCACATCGTTGCAATGTGCGCTGGTTCGTTCATTGCACTTGAGATGTGCAATCAGTTTACGGAAGCTGGAGAAGTTGTGGAGCACTTGGTATTGCTCGACCCACCCGTGGCGCCGCCCGCAATAAAGCAGATGCTTGCTGAAATCAAAGTAAAGCGGAGCCAGACTGAAGGCTCGCGGAGAAGCTCCTCCTTTTCACGTATCTTCAGCCGCCTTAGTGGAAGGTACCGCCGCCGCAAGCTAGGGGCAGAACGTGCTATGAAGCGTGGCGCGAAAATGCAACGCATTGTAGAGCAAATCAGGCGACGTGTGGAGCGGACGGAACCCGGTTCCCCAGAGCAAGCGGCTTACGCCGTCGAGACAAGGGCCGGAGTAGTTGAGGCACTCAAGGTGGCCTTGGACGAGCATGTGCCGCGGCGCTACCCCGGGCGGGCAGCGATGCTGGTAAGCTCAGCGAAAGCAAGTAAGATGGTTGGTGACTTAGCCTTTTGGCCCAACCATCTTGGTGGCCTTGAGTATGAAATCTGTGACGCAGACCATCAAGAAGTGTTCCGCAGCAAGCTCATAGTGACGGCGCGCTTCGTAAGCCGCGCCTTGGCCGACGATAAATCTGGCAGCACGCAGGCAAAAGTCGCCAACAGCGATTAGTCTCGCGCTAACAAAATACCTGTCCTGCCGGATCACGGTACACCTAACCTCACTGATTTCGATGGCCTGGACTGAGCTCGCACAATCCGCATTCCCTCGGCGTCCTCCATCACTTCATCAGTATACGACCACGACTTGGACACGTTTGGGCTTCAGGAGTAAAGTGCGCAAGTGGTAACGCTACACGGGGTTGCTTGAGCCCCGCCGAATGGTCCGACGAGTAGATATATCGAGCCATCATGAAGGGGACATCATGAGGAACGGCGCGTCAGAGGGCTATTGGCCGTCGCCTCAAGGCGAGGCAGAAAAGCAACTGTTGCATCGGGCCGACCTTCGTCTCTCGACCGCGTGGCAGGCGCCGCAAACTGAGACCGAGCTAAATCTGGCAGACGTTTGGCGGCGTGTACTCGGCGTCGACACAGTCGGTTCATGCGATGACTTCTTTGAACTCGGTGGCGACTCCTTTGCGGCGACGACTCTCGCCTCAGAAATCGAGGCTACCTTCGGCATCCAATTTGCCCCCTCGAGAATCCTCGACTTACAGACCGTCGCCAGGCAGGCGCTAGCTATCCAGGCTGAGACAGCCTCTGACCTATCGCAATTGCCTTCTTGTCTGGTTGCAGGTCGCACGACCGGATCGAAGTCGCCGCTGTTCATGGTGCATGGAGGATCTGGCTTTGCCTTCCTCCAACCAATCTTTGTTGATCTGCTCGGCGAAGATCGGCCGGTGTACTTTTTTCAGGCTCCCGGCCTCGATGGGCGCGGGGCACCGTTGACTTCCATTGACGAGATCTCTCGCCTTTACGTTCGGTCAATGCGTGAACTGCAGCCCCACGGTCCCTATAACATCGGTGCGATGTGCTCTGGGTCTTTCATTGCACTGGAAATGTGCAATCAGATTCAAGACGACGGGGAGACGATCGGTCACTTGATCTTGCTTGACCCCGACACGATGCCGCCGGCCTGGAAAAAGCAGCGGGCCCGACCAGGGTCCAAGGTACGGGTTAGAACCGCCCTAGATCGGATCCCTCCTGAGAGACGCACCCATGTCACAAAATCGATGCTCACAGTAGTTCAAGAACTTCATACAGCCGTCTCCAACTATGTCCCTCGCCCCTATTCGGGCAAAACTGCTGTGCTCGTGAATTCCAGGAAGGCACGCAAAATAGTTGACAGATCAGGTTTTTGGCCGACCCACCTCAAAGACATGGAATACGAAGTCTGGGGCGCCGACCATGAAGAAGTCTTTGGCGCGAAGCTCGCTGACACTGCACGGTTCGTGCGCAAGATCCTGGACAGCTAAATCGCGCTCGACAAGGGGGGAACAGCCCTCAACCCTGCTCACGTGCTTAGCGTAGCCGACGCCACCGTCGGGATCGCGAAGTGCTGTTCAAAAAACTTAGGCTCGTGGCTGCCCACGGCAAAAATCGGCTAGTGGTAGGGACGACGCCCGGTGTGATATCGTGGACCCCTCTGGGGAATACGGGAAAGCAAATGGAAAATCCCCGTATCGCGGGGCCGGAATGGGAGAAGCCGAATGTATAAGTGGATAGTCGCTGCAGGTATTGTCTTGGCATTTTCAACCACGGCTTTCGCTGCGGAGTATTACGTCTCGCAAGATCCGGAAACCAAGAAATGCAGTATTAGCAAGAAGAAGCCAGATGGGAAGACCGCACTCATGATCGGCGCCGGATCGTATAATACCAAGGACGAGGCCAAAGACGCGCGCCGGGCTTCTGCAGAGTGCCCAGGGGCACCCCCCAAGACCAACTAAACGTCTGGCGTCAGTCTGGCCGCGGCTTCGACTATCGCGGCTTCGGCTATAGAGACTAAGACGTGATCGATGACAGCGAGGATACGGCAGCGCGCGGGGACGCCCTTCGGCGGATCGTCCCGCGACCTTCATATAGTTCGGCATGCCAGCACACGGATGAATACGCTCGAGATTGACGGTGCGGATGCCCTGCGGAGCAAGGACGCCGACGCCCCCGTCGGGGACGCCCTATGCGAAAAGAAGAGGCTTGCCCTCGTCATCGCTCATCTCGGTCCGGGCGGCGCACAGCGCGTCGTCACCAATGCCGTGGAGGTGATGGCCAGCCGTGGTATCGATCTGCACGTGATGGTCTTCACTGATCGCCCTGATGCCTACCCGACCGATCCGCGGGCGACCTACCACTATTGGCTGCCACGCCGCGACCGCGAGGCCGAAGGCATCGAGGCGGACGCCACCGAGGAGATCGCCGCGGTGCAATCACAGAAGTCGAAGTCTGGATTGCGGATGCTGCGACCACTGGTGCCGAACGCGGTCGCCTTCGGCTTCGAGCTGTTCCGCATTTCGAGGTGGATCAGGCGGACCGTTCAGGCGGTCGAGCCCGACGCCGTGCTCTCGTTTCTGACCCAGACGAACATCATGACGGTGCTCGCCACCCGCGGGCTTCGCGTGCGTACGGTGATCTCCGAGCGGAACGATCCGAGGCTCCAACGACATCGCCCGCGCGTCGAATTCCTGCGGCGCATCATCTATCGCCGGGCGGACGTGGTGACGGCCAACAGCATTGGCGCGCTTGATGCGTTGGAAGCCTTTGTCCCGCGGGAGAGGCTCGCCTTCCTTCCCAATCCGCTAATGACGTCTCTCTCGAGCGCCGCTGTCGACTACGTCGCACCGACCGTGATCACGGTTGGACGGCTCGTTGAGCAGAAAGGCCTCGACGTGTTGCTCGCCGCTTGGGCCAAGGTCGCCGCGGCGCTGCCCGGCTGGCGCCTCGCCATCGTGGGAGGCGGCCCCTTGGAGCATGAGCTCAAGACCCGCGCTCGCAACCTTGGTATCGAAGGGAGCGTCGGCTGGAACGGCCAGGTCTCCGATCCGTTCCCCTTCCTGCGCGGCGCCAAATTCTTTGTCATGACCTCGCGCTTCGAGGGCACGCCGAACGCTTTGCTCGAGGCCATGTCGTGCGGTCTTCCTGCGGTCGTGTCCGATGCCTCTCCGGGCCCATGCGAACTGATCGGGGCGGGCGACGAAGCGGCGGGGCTGATCGTCCCCGTCGATAGTCCCGAGGCGACGGCTGAGGCGATCATCCGCATGGCACGGGATGAGACGCTACGCCGGCGGCTTGCGCTCAACGCAAAAGAGCGCGCCGGCGCCCACGAGGCCGACCGGGCAATCGAGGTTTGGCTTCGGCTGTTGCGCTGCGAGTGAGCGGTGCGCATTGCCTTCGTCATTCCCAGTCTGGGCCCAGGGGGCGCCGAGCGCGTCGCTACGCTGTTAGCCAATTACTGGGCCGGCGAGGGCCACGAGGTGGTCATCGCGACCTTCGATAGCCCGGGGGTCGAACCGTTCTTCGCCGTGGACCCTCGCGTCGAGGTGCGCGGACTGTCCGCCACGAATGCCACGCGCAGGCTCGCCGTCAGGCTCGGGACCAACGTGGCACGCCTTGCCCGCCTGCGCGCGGTGCTGCGGGAGGTCCGTCCCGACGCCGTGGTAGCCTTCATGACCGAGGCCAACGTCGTCGCGATTTGGGCGGCGAGGGGGCTCGGCATCCCCGTTGTCGTCTCCGAGCGCAATCAGCCCGACCGGCCTGGGCTCGGGCGTTTCCACAAGCTCGCCCGCCGGCTGTCTTATCCGGCTGCCACGGCCCTCGTGGTGCAAAGCAGGGATATCGCCTCATGGGCACGGGCGCACTTCCGCGTCCCCGTGCACCGTATTCCCAATCCGGTGATGCCTGCCGCTGACTCGCCATCCGGCAACGCCGGCGACGGCCATCTCTTGGTCTCGATCGGACGCCTTACCCATCAAAAGGGCTTCGACGTTCTTTTGCAAAGCTTCGCCGCCATCGCGGCGAAGCATCCCGATTGGAGGCTTGTGATCTACGGCGAGGGGCCTGACCGCTCCGCTTTGGAAAGGCTGCGCCTTGAGAGTGGATGCGCTGGCCAGATCGACCTGCCGGGGCTGACGAAGGACAGCCTCCAGGCCTTGCGTCAGACGAGCGTCTTTGTCCTGCCGTCCCGGTTTGAAGGCTATCCGAACGTCCTCCTGGAAGCTCTGAGTTGTGGCTTGCCGATCATTGCCACCGACTGCCCAGGGGCCACGAGGGAGATCCTGGCGGAGGGTGTCCATGGTGTACTCGTGCCCCCTGAAGATATCGCCGCCATGGCCGCAGCGCTCGATGATATGCTGTCGGCAGCCGAACTCCGGGAGACGTACGCCGTGAAGGCCCGGCGTGCCGTCGCAAAGCTCGATGTTTCAACCGTGGGGCGGCGTTGGCTCGACGTCCTGGCGGAGCTTAGGGCTGATGAAGCGTGAGGAAGTCGTGCTAAGACCCAGCCTCGGATCCCGGTGGGGCGCTACGGCGGGCGGCGTGCTGAGCTTCACCTTGGCTCTGCGACCGCTGGATCGGGCGGTGTGCGAGCCGTGCGGCTGTGGGCGAGATCCTAGCTATGCAAAAGGAAGTCTCCGTCAGCGAGACCATCATACCAGAAACGTTCCTGCCACGGATTTCGCGGCAGGGTCGCAACTATGTGGCTCTGGTAAGCTGGCTTCTCTACGAAGCCTTCAAGGGCCGCACTTGGAAGCTTGCGCTCGCCACGGGCTTGAGCCTTCTCCATCTGGGCAGCCAGGCTGCGGCCATCTATGTGGTCTATTGGTATGGCAAACAGATGGAGCAGACGGGGCTCGTCACCGTCCCCTTTGTCGACATCAAAGTCGACCTGAATGAACAGCCCGAATGGCTCTGGGCCATCGTCGTTTTTTCGACCATCAGCTTCGTCGTCAGTGCGATTCTGCTTTACCTGTCGCGTAAGCAGATCTTGGACATGGTCGAGAAGTACTACGCGGAAAGTCTCGAGCGACTGGTCCTGCTGACTTTGCGGGTTCCGGATCCCCGAGCGCCAATCGCGAGCCAAATCTTTCACGACCGCAGACTGGCGGGTGTGACCACCGGTTGCCGGCGCGGTGTGCTGACCTCGATCAGCTTCGCCAACACCATCACCTCCATCGTCGGTGGCTTGGGCGCGGCCGCTTTTCTCTTCAGGATTGACCTCCCCCTGACGCTGCTGATCGTTGGTTCGGCCCTCTTGGCAGCGGTATTTCTCTACCCCCTGACGCTTCGCGGTTCGAAGAGCGCAAAGGAGCGAGAGAAGGCTCAGGCTATGTTCAGGACCGAGGTCCGCGAGCTGCAGCTGGCCCCGACCAAACAAAAAACTGCGGAGGGCCTCGCCATAGCCGACGACTTGGCGCGCATCTATATGATGCGCCGACGCGTTCTGACTGAACTCGTCTTTGCCACCGAAATTGGCATTACGATCCTGCTGGGCGTTGTCATCTACTACATGGCAAGCCAGGCGCTGTCCGGCAAAGAGCAATGGGCTGTCTTCATCGCCTATATAGGCGCCTTGCGCTTGACGCTAAACGGCGCCGCGCATGCGATCAGGGCCTTCGCCAGTGTCAGCCGCTACTACCCTCAGATCGTTCGCTACTATCTGTTCTTGAAGGACGTCAAGAAGATCGAGACGACCCCGCTCCCCGAGATCCATCGCGGCGCAAAGGTGATCCTTGGCACGGTTCCTAATGGGAAAGACGTCCCTGCCGAAATCGGTGACTGCCTGGCGATCCTCGCCGTCGGCCAAGTGCGCGAAGCGATGTTTGCGTTGGTCCATGCCAAGCTGGCGCCGTCCGTAGGCCCGGTTGCGGCGGCGGAGTTCGATCCTGCCAATGTTACGGAGAGCGAGGCGGGTATTGCCCTCGTGCCGTCGCAATCTCTCGACAAGGACGGAGAGAAAATCAGGTCCCTGCTCGAAGGCGCGCTGAAGAATAAATTGACGCTGATCGTCTATAGCGTTGCCGATCAGGTTGGATCGTTCGGCGAGAAGCAAGTGCTGACCGTGAAGAATGGCGAGCTGCAGCGCTTCGCGTGGCTCGGCACCGAGGAGGGCGATGCCGTGCTGAAGGAGTTCTCGCTGCGCGCGGCCTCCAAGCGTGGACTGAAACAAGACCTCGCCGCAGAGGAAGAAGACGAAGACGAAGACGACATGTAACGGCTAGAGTTCATGGCAGTGATACCCCTCCGGTTATCGAATAGTTTTGAGCGAAATTAACAGGCACTACTAAAGCGCGAGGCCTGGAGGGGTGAACAAACGCCCAGAACAATGACCCAGCGAACGATAAACTCCAATGGAGCGCTCGTGATTGCCGAGGTAGCCCTTTCTCATGACGGCTCGCTCGGCATGGCTCATGCCTTGCTCGATGCGGCTTCCAAATCCGGGGCCGACGCCGTGAAGTTCCAGACGCATATTGCGGCGGCGGAGTTGACCTTCGACGAGCCGTTTCGTGTGCCATTCTCGCGGCAGGATGCGAAGCGCTACGATTACTGGCGCCGCACCGCGTTCACCGCCGAGCAGTGGCAGGAGCTCGCAGCTCACGCCAAGGACCTCGGAGTCGTGTTTCTGAGCTCACCATTCTCGCTGGAGGCCGTCGCGTTGCTGGCCTCGCTCGGCGTGAGGTTTTGGAAGGTGCCGTCCGGTGAACTGCGCTCGCACGATCTGTTGGACGCCATGGTGGCGACCGGTGGGCACATTCTCGTCAGCAGTGGCATGAGCCCGTGGCAGGAGATCGACGACACCGTCGCTCTGCTCCGCTCGCGCGGGGCCGAATTCACGCTGATGCAGTGCACCAGCCGTTATCCCACGCCATTGAGCGAGGTCGGTCTCAATGTCCTCGACGAAATGCGGAGCCGGTATTCCTGTCCGGTTGGGCTCTCCGATCATTCGGGGACGCTGTTCCCAGGGCTCGCCGCCATGGCTCGCGGGGCTACGGTGATTGAAGTGCATGTGACCTTCGATCGCCGCATGTTCGGTCCGGACGTTCCCGCCTCGATCACCTTCGATGAGCTCGCATTTCTTGCGCGCGCCCGGGATGCCTTCAACGAAATGGACGCAAATCCGGTCGACAAGGATGCCATGGCGCATTCGCTGGATTTCATGCGGCAAATATTTGGTAGAAGCCTGGCACCGAGCCGAACGTTATCCGCAGGCACGCTCTTAGCACCGGGCATGTTGGTGTCGAGAAAGCCGGGAGGGGGAATTCCGACGGAAGCCATTCAGGACATCGTCGGGCGGCGGCTGGTGCGTGAGGTGGTGCCCGAGCGAATTCTGCGTTGGGATGATCTGGAATAGGTCGTAAAGTGAGCGCTCGCAAAATCTGCATAGTTGTTGGCTCGCGGGCTAACTATTCCAGCATCAAATCAGTGATGCGGGCGGTACAGGCACATCCCGAACTGGAGTTGCAACTCGTGTTGGGAGCGTCGGCTCTGCTCGATCGCTACGGTGCGGTCGCGAATCTCGTTCGTGCCGACGGCTTCGAGCCGCAGGCCGAGGTTCACATGCTGATCGAAGGCGAAACGCCTGCGACGATGGCCAAGTCCACAGGTCTCGGTCTTCTGGAGCTGCCAACGATATTTACGAGGCTTGCGCCGGACTTCGTGCTGACCGTCGGCGACAGGTTCGAGACCATGGCGACGGCACTAGCGGCGGCCTACATGAACATCCCCCTGGCCCATACGATGGGCGGCGAGGTGAGCGGCACGATCGACGAGAGCATTCGTCATGCCGTGACCAAGTTCGCCCACATACATTTTGCCGCGAGCGAGGATGCGGGAGAACGCATAATTCGGCTCGGCGAGCGGCCCGAGGACGTTCACGTCGTAGGTTGCCCACGTATAGATCTAGTTGCGGAGATTCTTATTGAGGACGGACAATTGTCCGAGCAAACCGACATTTTTCAAGAAGGCGTCGGAGACACGTTCGACCTGACGGAGCCATTCCTTCTGGTCTCGCAACATCCGGTAACCACGGAATACGGAAGTGGCAAAGTTCAAATTGCAGAGACCCTCAAGGCCGTAACCGAGATTGGACTCCCCGCCATAGTCTTGTGGCCGAACGCTGATGCCGGCTCGGAAGATATCGCCGCGGGGATCCGGCGATGGAGAGAAGAGGGTTTGGCGGACAACATGCACTTCTTCAAAAATCTGCCAATTAAGACCTATGTCAAGCTGATGCAGCATACAGCGTGTCTGGTGGGAAATTCGTCGAGCGGGATCAGGGAAGGGGCCTATATCGGTACTCCCGTCGTCAATATCGGATCTCGCCAACAACGCCGCCTAAGTGGAAGCAATGTTCTGCACGCGCCGCACGACGCCGCGTCGATTCGCAAGGCTATAGAACGGCAGCTGGAGCATGGACGCTACCCGATGGAACCAATTTATGGCGAGGGTAATGCCGGGGAGAAGATCGCTGCCATCCTCAGCCACAAGACCGTGAACACTCAGAAGCTGATCACCTATTAGAGCAGAGAGCAGCGAGTTCGTCGCATGATCCGAGGTGAGCGCCTGACGGCAATCGTTCCCGCTCGGGGTGGCTCAAAAGGAATCCCCCGCAAAAACATGCTGCGCATCGATGGGGAAACCATTGTCGAACGATCCATCCGGCTTGCGCGCGAATCAGGCTGGGTCGACCGGATCCTGGTGACCACGGATGATCCAGAAATCTACGCGCTCGCCAAGCTGCACGGCGCGGCGCCGCCAAGTCTCCGGCCGCCGCATCTCGCCGCCGATCTTGCCACCACCATCGATGCCGTGAACCATCTGATCGGCGATGCCAAGATCGAAGACGGCTATGTGCTTCTGCTGCAGCCCACGAGCCCGCTGCGCACCGCCGCCGACCTCGATGCCCTCTGTCGGGAGTTCGAGGCCCATCCCGAGGCGCAAGCCATCGTGAGCGTGGTGCGTCATGACGCGCCCCATCCCAACAAGATCATCGTTGTCGATGGCGGCTATGTGAGATCCTATCTCGGCACCAACCCGAGCGTCCCGCGCCAGAGCTTGCCCGTGGTGCATTCCGTCAACGGGGCGTTTTATATCGTGCCGGTGCGGATCCTCGTGGAGCAGCGCACGTTCCTGCCGGAGCGCACCATGGCGTTCGAAATGCCGGCGGAACGGAGTGTCAATCTCGATGGCCCGCTGGATTTGCTCCTCATGGAGGCGCTGCTGAAGCGCACAGAGCCGAGGCAAAACCGTGGCTGAGCGGCTCGCCGTGGCTTGCTACAATTGCTTTCCCTGAAACCAGACCCGAGCTGCAAATGGCAGAGCCCGAGGCCTTATTGACGACAACGGTTCGCGAAGGGCCCCTCCAGAAGTCGGCGACCGAGGAGCGGTTCACGCGCATGGCCGAGAACTCTCGATGCCGCTGGTCTCGGGCCGGCCGACTATCTCTACGCACCGCTCAAATGGCGTCTGCAGAATCCGGATATCCAACAGTTCTCGTTCGCACGGGCCCTGCGCCGATTGGCCACGCAGGCGTTGCTCAATCCGCTGCCGGTTCCCAAGGAGTTGCGCCCCGCACCAATCCTCATCGCAACGTCCTATTCCGTGTCGGCGAAGCTCTTTCGCCAGGTCGTCGAAAGATTGGAGCCGGCAGAGTGCGCCTTCTACTATCTCAACGAGGTCCCCGCGCAGCCGCTTTCGAGCAGAACTCGCGGCACATGCGGGAGCCGTGGCTGCTCTCGGTCCCGCGCTCGCCTTCGCCATGAGGGTGCGGTTGACGCTGGGGAAGGCCGGTGTTGACGCGGTCGAGCGCGATCGCGCCGCCCTTGCCGCCTTCAACCATCGCATGCACCGGCACACGGCACGTTTAATTCTTAACAGAGTTCGACCGAAGTGCTTGGTGGTCGGCAACGGTAATCGGCCGCTGGAGTTTGCCCTTTGGGCGGCGGCGAAGGCGCGAGGGGTGGCCACCGTGCTTTTGCCTTACACGGAGATCACCCTAAAGCCGTCGCGATTCCTGTCCCTGGTCCGCGGCGAGTTCGACCTCGTTCTGCCATTCTCGGAGTTGTCTGCGGCGCAGATCCGCAGGCTCAAGCCGACCGTCGAGACCGTCGTGGTGGGTTTTCCCGTCGGCTTCGACCCCTCGCCGAAGGATGGTGCCGAGGAAAACGGGGAGCCCGTCGAGCCGGGGGCCAAGGAGCTGGTTGCGCTCTATTTCGCCGGCACCAACTTCGAGGCCGATGCGGCAGGGCTCATGCACGCGGCGTCTCGCGGGTCGAGCGGCTTGCGCTTTCGCGTGAGGCTGCATCCCCGCAGTGGCGACAAGGGCCGCGAGATCTTCGACTGGCTCGAGCCAGACGATATTTCCGACCCCCACCGTATAGCCTTGTTAGACGACATCAAGGCATCCGACGTGGTTCTCGCCATTCGCTCCACGGCCGCGGTCGAAGCGATGATCGCGGGGGTTCCCTGCGTTTGGCTCTCTCCGGAATTGGCTCGCGAACAGCTCAAATTCAGCACGCTTCGCGCGCAGGACCTGTCGCCGCTAGAGGCATCGACCGCAGCGGAGCTGCGTGCGATCCTGGAGGGGCTCCGCGATAACGCGGGCGAGCGCCGGCGGATCGTCGAGCACCAATGGGACCGCCTCCGCGCCGTGGGCTATGATCGCGACTACTTTAAGTTAGTAGGGGCGGAACTCCGTCAACTTATTGGTGTGGGAACCTAGGCATGGCAGTAGATTCCGCGCTCAAAAATTACGAAATTGCCACGGCTGCGCCATTCAAGAAGCGGGAGATTGCATGAGCGAGAAGGGGCCGGACTTCCTCGTTATCGGCGCCCAGCGGGCGGGGACGACCTGGCTGCATCGCGTGCTCTCGCAACACCCGCGTTTGTGGTTGCCGCCGGTGAAGGAGCTGCATTATTTCGACAAGCTCGAGACCAAGCGTACGGCGTTCGACCCCAAGGAGCGGCGGCGGGTGCGGCTCGGCGGCTTGAAGTCGATGGATCCCTGGTTGTTTCGCTATTGGTTCGGAAAACGAGGCGACGGCTGGTATGGACGCCTCTTCCGTGACGCTCGGGCAAAGGGCTTCATCGCAGGCGAGATCACACCGGCTTACGCAACCCTCAGCGAGAAGGTCCTGCGGCGTATCCACCGCATGAACGACAAGATCAAGCTCATCTTCGTCATGCGAGACCCCGTCGAGCGGGTGTGGTCGGCCGTGAACAATGCCGCCAAGAAGGGCGCGGCTGATGCCTCGACCGTCGACGCCGCCTTGGAACGTGCCCGCGAGTCGGGCGCCTCGGCCCGCTCCGCCTATGCCGACACCATCCAGCGCCTCGAGGCTATCTTCCCCAAGAGCCAGATCCATTATTGCTTCTTCGAAGACCTCCGCGATCGTCCCGAAGCCCTGACGGCGGAGCTCCTGTCATTTCTCGGCGTTGAGCCTAACCCGGCCGTTCCCATTCGCTTGCCGCAAGCGGTGAACGTCGCCGCGGGATCGAAGGCGCCGCCACTCGCGTTCGCCACCGAGATGGCACGCGACTATCTTCCCATGGTGGAGCGGCTGTGCCAGAGGTTCCAAGGACCGCCGCAAGCCTGGCGCGCCCGGTATCGACAGTTGCTGAACGGCACCGGAGGCGAAGAGCCGGCACGGGCAACGGCATCAGGAGCGACGTCCGATGTCGCAAGCTGAGACCGAGAAGGTGAAGGTCATCTTCATCGCGAGCTTGAGCCATAGCGGCTCGACGCTCCTCGACCTGATGCTCAATGCCCATCCGAACGTCGTCTCCGTCGGCGAGCTGAAGCAGCTCGGGCGCTTCGCCCGCTTCGAAAAGACAGGCCGACGCCTCCGCTGCACCTGCGGCGCCGAGAGCCTCGTCAGTTGCGATTTCTGGAGTCACGTCAGTGCCCTGACCAAAGCCAGGATCGGTCGCACGATCAGGGACCTCAATGTCGAGGACTACGCTGACATCGGTACCTTTAATGAGGACAACGTCGCCCTGTTCGAGGCGATTGCGACGGTAGCCGGCAAGCGCTACGTCGTCGATTCGTCGAAACAGGTGACGCGCCTCGCGCGCCTGCTCGAGAATCTGGATCTCGACGTGTTCCCGATCTTCCTGCTCCGCGATCCCAAAGGTCAGATTTGCTCCTCGCGAAAACGCTCGTCGAGCCTGGTCAAGCTGATCGGCAACTACGTTCGCACCAATCGCGAGATCTATGACCTCGTCAAGAACAGGCCCCACGCCGTGGTTCACTATGAAGAGCTCGTGCGCAATCCCGAGCAGACGCTGAGCGGCCTAATGCAGCAGCTGGAGCTTGCCTTCGATCCCGATCAGCTCCAATGGGCCGAGCCCGTACGCCACAATGTCGGCGGCAACGGCATGCGGCGGGGCACGTCAAGCGAGTTGAAGCTCGATGAAAAGTGGCGCGAGCGCTTCTCCTTGCCCCAGCAGGTGGCGATCGACGCCGGCACCCTGCTCGGGCGCTATCCATTGGTCAAGCTCGGGATTCGCTGAGAGAAGAAGGCCGAGATGGCAGCCAAGAGCGTGCAGAGTCCAGGAGCGGCCGCAACTGGTCACCGGGACGGTACAACTAGCACCATGCAACTGGTCTTGATCGGCGGCGCCCAGCGCTCCGGTACGACGCTGCTTCAGACCTTGCTGGCCAATGCGCTCGCCACCCCAGTGCTATCCGAGGCCCATATTCTTTGCGACCTGCTCGCCGCATTCAAGCGGGCCAAAAGCACGCCGCGGAAGACACAGTATTATTACAAGACCGATGGCGACCTGCTCGCCTTCTTCCGAGATTGCGCCGACCGTCACATCGCCGACCTCATGCGCAACGTGGGTGGCGCGTCGGCACTGGTGCTCAAGGATCCGAACCTCATTCGGGTCGATGCCGAGGCCGCGACCGTGCTGCCTGGTGCGATCCGCATCGCGTGTCTCAGAGACCCTCGCGACATCGCCGCATCCTTCCTGCGCATCGGGCAGCGCGAACAACCTAAAGTCGCCCCCGGCAAATACCGGCGGCGGGACATCGATTTCATCGGCAAGAAGATTCTGGGGTCCTACGCTCCGCTGATGCAGGACGGGGCCGCCGCGGACGTCATTCTGGTGCGCTACGAGGATGTGGTGACCAAGCCGCAAGAAACTCTTGCCGGTCTCGCGCGCGAAACGGGTCTTCCGCTCTCGTTGGAGCGGATCGACGCCATGGAGTGGCTCGAGGCTGAAGCCCGCCACGATGCTGCGTGGACCACGGAACTTGAGGAGAAGGGGCCGTCTGTGGCGAGCGTTGGCGCGTATAAGACCGCGATGCGCCCCAGTGAAATTGCTCTTACCGAGGAGATCTGCGCGCCGCTCATGGCCTGGGCTGGCTATGAGAGCGCCGTGCCTCGGATGTCATCGGCAGGATGGGGCCTCACCAGGCTTCCCCGCGCCCTCGTGCGCCGGATGAGGGGAAGTTAGGACCTCACCTCCGTTGAGTTCCAGCGGGGGGTTCCGGACTGAGCTAAGATGCGAGCCAGCATGCCGCTAGATCACCAGCTCTCCGACCGCCGCCTTCTGGTCGTCACCGAGTCCCTTGGGGTTGGCGGCACCGAGAGCCATCTCATCCGCACCCTGCCGCGGCTGGTCGAGCATGGCTGGAGTGTCGTGACGTTTTGCCTGACCGAGCGTGGCGAGCGCGCCGAGCAGATGGAGGCGGCAGGCGTTGAAGTGGTGGCACCACCCAGACTGGCAAAGCGCAAAGGCTCCATGTTGCGCTATCCGGCCCATGTGACCCTCGCCACCAACAAGCTCTATTGGCTGATGCGGCGCTGGCGCCCGCAAATCGCCCACTTCTATCTTCCCGGTCCTTATCTGATCGGCGCTCCAGTCGCCATCGCCACCAATGTGCCCATCAAGGTCATGAGCCGGAGAAGCCTTTCCGATTACCAGCAGAATTGGCCGATGGTTGCGCGGCTGGAACGGCGCCTACATGCGAAGATGGATGCCGTCACCGGCAATTCGCGCGCCGTCGTGAGCCAACTGATCGGAGAGGGGGTGCCCGAAGCGAAGGTCCGGTTGATCTATAACGGCATCGAGCCGTTGCGGAACCTTCCCGAGCGCAGCGAGGCGAGGCGCGCCCTCGGTCTTGGTGACGAGGATCTGATTGGCGTAGTGGTCGCCAATCTCATTCACTACAAGGGGCACCGCGAGCTTGTCAGGGGGCTGTCCCATGTCGAACCGCTGCTCTCTATGCCTTGGCGCATACTGTTCGCGGGCCGAGACCATGGACTGCGGGCCGAGCTCGAGGCGCTCGCCGCCGCGCGCGGTATCGGTCACCGCATTCAGTTTCTCGGTGAATACTCCGACATCCCTCTGTTGCTCTCGGCGGCGGATTTCGGCCTTCTGACCTCGCGGGAGGAGGGCTTCTCCAACGTCATTCTGGAAGGCATGTCGGCGGGCCTTGCCATGATCGTGACCGATGTTGGGGGCAACGCGGAGGCGGTGATCAACGAGGAGACCGGGTTTGTCGTCCCGCCGCGCAATCCGAAGGCGATCAGCGAAGCCATACTCCGCCTTGCCCGCGACCCTGCGCTCCGCCAGAGGTTGGGCGCCGCAGCGCGGGAACGCGTCGAAGAGACCTTCTCGATCGATCAATGCGTCAAGGCGTATGCAGAACTCTATGAGGACTTGCTTCAAAGAAGCGAGGGAGCGAGGATCGCCGCGGAATAGGTCTAAGGTCGAACACCCTCCGAGGCAGTGTTATGTGCCTCGCTCGGGTACTTGACGGTATCATTAACAATGTGAACTGACGGCCGGAGGTGCAAGTAAGGACTTGCGTTTCCGTAGACGCTCTTCTTTGATAAACGGCCCTGAGCCGATGCTTTAGGCGAAATGGTTGGGCTAATGACCACCTTGAGAGAATGTGCCAATACGGCTGCGGCCGCGCTGGCGGAGAAGCTGCGTGCTTCCCGCGGGCATATCGACACCGATGCCTTTGCCGACATCATCGAAGGGGTGCTGAACGAGGCCACGAGCGAGCAGGAAGAGGGCGCCGAACGCAGGCTCGTCGACCTTGAGGCCTCGATGCAGAAGCGGCTGGCGCGGCTGCTCGACGCCTCGCCGGCGGTGATCTACAGCTTCAAAGCCAAGGACGACTTTGCGCCGATTTTCGTCAGCGCCAATATCGAGACCTTGTTCGGCTACGCGCCGCGGGACTACCTCGACCAACCCAATTTCTGGCGCGAGCACGTCCATCCCGACGATCTGCCGAGTGTCGAGGCTGAGGTCGGCGATCTGTTCGAGAACGGCAAACACTCGCTCGAATATCGCTTCCGTCGCAAGGACGGCACCTATCGCTGGGTGAACGACGCCCAGCATATGATTCGTGATGAGGCCGGTGAACCGCTCGAAATCGTCGGCTCCTGGAGCGACATCACTGATCTGAAGCGGGCCGAGGAATCCGAGAACGCCGCGCGCGAGCGCCTGTCGGTCTTGCTCGAGAGCGCGCCGGCGGTGATCTACAGCTTCAAGGCGAGCGGCGATTATGCCCCGACTTTCGTCAGCGAAAATATCAAGCGGCTGCTGGGTTATTGTCCGGAGAAATATCTCAAGAACGCCGATTTCTGGCGGACTCGCGTGCACCCCGACGACCTCGCCGCGGTCGAGGCCGACCAGGCGAAGCTGTTCGAGCAAGGTTGGCACGAGATTGAATATCGCTTCCGCAACAAGGATGGCTCCTACCGCTGGCTTAGCGATGTGCAGCACCTGATCCATGACGAGCAGGGCAAGCCGCTTGAGATCGTCGGCTCCTGGAGCGACATCACCCAGCGCAGGGCCGCCGAGCAAGCCGAGGACGCGTTACGCGCGCGCATGGGTCTCCTGCTCGAGACAGCCCCCGCCGTGGTCTACAGCTTTGCCGCGAGCGGTGACTATGCGCCGACTTTCATCAGCGAGAACGTCAAGCGCGTGCTCGGCTACTGCCCCGACGAATACCTGAAGCACCCGGATTTCTGGCGGAAACGCGTCCATCCTGACGACCTGGAGGCGGTTGAGGCAAGTCAAGCCAAGCTGTTCGAGGATGGCCGCCACGCCGCCGAATATCGCTTCCGCAAGAAGGACGGCAGCTACTGCTGGGTCAGCGACGAGCAATACCTGATCCGCGACCGCAGCGGTCAGCCGCTCGAGGTGGTTGGCTCCTGGAGCGAGGTGACAGCGCGCAAGACGGCGGAACAGGCCGCCTTGCAGCAAAGCGAGCAGCGGCTGACAGACGCCATCGAGTTGATCTCGGAAGGCTTCTCTCTGTACGACATCGAGGATCGCCTGGTACTCGGCAATTACAAATATGCCGAGCTGTTCGATCACGGCGACGGACCACCGAAGCCCGGCACGCCCTATGAGGAGATTCTCCGCACCGCGGTGGAGCGCGGCCTCATTCGCGACGCCCGCAACAATCCCGAAGCCTGGATCAAGGAACGCATGGCGCAGCACCGCAATCCCGGTGAGCCGGTGCTCGAGCATCGCGCCGACGGCCGTTGGCTCCAGGTCAGCGAACGGCGCACCGAGAATGCGGGGAGGGTGGCAGTTTACAGCGACCTGACCGAGCTGAAGGAGAGTGAGCAGCGCGCCGCAGCCGCAAACCATTTGATCTTGCAAAGCCTGCGCTATGCGAGACGCATCCAGGCGGCGATCCTGCCGGCGGCGCGGGAACTCGCGACGGTGGCCGAGGACCACTTCCTGATTTGGGAGCCCCGCGACATCGTCGGCGGTGACTTCTTCTGGTTCCAGCCGATCCCTGACGGCCACGCCGTCATCGTCGGCGATTGCACCGGCCATGGTGTCCCGGGCGCCTTCATGACGCTGGTTGCCTGGGGCCTGCTCGACCGCATGCTGCAGTCGGCCCCGGGCGAGAACCCAAGCGAAGTCTTGAGCGGTCTCCATCGCGGCGTACAAAGTCTGCTCGGCCAGGACCAGCAGAGTGGCGAAACCGACGATGGGCTCGAAGCCGGCGTTTGCTTTATCAATCCGAAACAGCAGAAGATGACCTTCGCCGGTGCGCGATTCTCGCTCTGGCGTTCCAATGATGATGGCGTCGCCGAGATCAAGGGCGACCGCAAGGGCATCGGCTATCGCCGCTATCCGAAGGAGACCGCCTTTACCGATTACACGCTGCCCTTTGCCAACACCGACTCCTTCTACATGACCACCGACGGCCTCATCGATCAGATCGGCGGCCCGCGCGGGCGCTCCTTCGGCAAGACCCGCTTCCGCTCATTTCTCAAAAAGAGCCGCAGCCACCCGATGCAAAAGCAGGCCGAGATCTTGCGGAACGAGTTGGACCGTTACCAAGGCCAGCAACTCCGGCGCGACGACCTCACCGTGCTCGGCTTCGTTCCGCTTGGCGGCGCCTGAGGGACCTGGATGCTCGCTCCCGAACTCTTCGATCTGCGCGCGTCTCTGCAGCGGCAAGGCATCATCTTTGCTTACAGCGGCTACATGACAGAAACCGTGCTGAGCGGCGTCGGTGAAGCCCTGAAGCAGAAACTGACCATCGACGACGCCGACACCAAGACGCTCCGCAGCGTGTTTGCGGTATTCGTCGAGCAGATGCAGAACATCATCCGCTATTCCGCTGAGTTGGAGGAGAAACAGGGTCGGTCAGAGAGCCAGATTCTGGAAATCCGCTATGGAATCCTAACCATTGGTCAAGAAAATGGGGACTACGTGGTGCATGCCGGCAACCTCGTCGCGCGTTCCGACGTCGAGCGTCTGCGCGCGCGCTTGTGCAAGATTCGCGACATGAGCAAGGAAGAACTAAGGGCGGTGCACAAGGAGCAATTGCGGGCCGGCCCCGAGGAAGGCAGCAAGGGCGCAGGCCTTGGCCTTATGGAAATTGCGCGGCGCTCCTCCAAGCCGATCGAATTCGACTTCAGTGACATCAATGATGACTATGCCTTCTTCAGCCTCAAGGCGAGCGTCTGAGGAGCGGGTCATGATGTGGAAATTCGAAATCCCCGCCACGGCCCGCACCCCCGAAGTGTCGTTCGATTTTGGCGAAAATCATTTGAAACTCTCGGGCGAGTCCTATCCCGAGGACGTCACCGAGTTCTACCATCCGATATTCGATGCGCTCGACACCTACCTGGCCAAGCTCGGCAAGGGCGGTTGCCGCTTTGACTTCGAGCTGATCTACCTTAACTCCAGCAGCGCCAAGGCCATCATGATGCTGATGGACAAGCTCGATGCCGCGGCGGCGAATGGCGCTTCGATCGACGTCTTCTGGCACTACGACAAGGAAGACGACACTATGCAGGAGCTTGGCGAAGAATTCGGGGAGGATCTGGCCAGCGCCAAGTTCCACCTCGAAAAAATGGCCGGCTAGATGTCCGGTGACGACCTCTTCGCCGCCGAAGAAAGCATCATCGCGGCCGCGGAACAATTGCTCGCCGATGACGGGTTTGGCGCTACCGGCGAACGGGAGCATTTTCAGCAGCTACTGAAGAACTATCAGAAGCTGTTCCGGACCGCGCGCCGGCTGATGCGCCTTGGCGATCAGAATGAACGGCAGCTCAACGCCGCCGCCGCGGTGATCGCGCAGAAAAACAGCGAGCTCCAGGCGCTCTCGATTAAGCTGTCGAAATATCTGTCGCCGCAGATCTACGACTCGATCTTTTCCGGCGCACAAGGCGTGGAGATCGCCTCGAACCGCAAGAAGCTGACCATCTTCTTTTCTGACGTGGTCAATTTCACCGAGACCACCGACAAGCTTGAATCCGAGGAGCTGACCAATCTGCTCAACCGCTATCTCACCGAGATGTCGGATATCGCGCTCCAATATGGCGCCACCATCGACAAGTTCATCGGCGACGCCATCATGGTGTTCTTCGGCGATCCGGAGACGAAGGGCGTCAAGGAGGATGCCCGCGCCTGCGTACGCATGGCGATCGCCATGCTAAGGCGCATGCGTGAGCTCCGCTCCGAATGGCAGGAACTCGGCGCCGAGAAGCCGTTCCGGCTACGCATCGGCATCAATACCGGCTTCGTTACGGTGGGCAATTTCGGCAGCAGCGAGCGCATGGACTATACGATCATCGGCAACGCCGTGAACCTCACCGCCCGCCTGCAATCCCACGCCGAGATCGACGGCATCATACTCGGTCACGAGACTTACTCCCTGGTCAAGGACGAGGTCGCGGCCGAGGAGCAGACGCCGTTCAAGGTCAAGGGGTTCGCCGAGCCGGTCCGCGCCTATAAGGTGCTCGGCCTCTATGACGACCTCGCCGAGGAAGGTCTCGTCATCCGCGAGGAGCAGGATGGTTTCCGGTTCCTGCTCGACCTCCAGAAGCACGACAAGGCCGCGGCCATCGGCAAGGTGGAAGAGCTTTTGACTCGCTTGAAGAAGTAACGAGCGCGCGGCCGATCGGGTCACAGCAACGGCAGGATCGTGAGCAGGGCGAAGAGCGGCAACAAAATGCCGCCCGACCACAGCATGTCGCCGAAGATTTGAAATTTGCCGCGACCGATCTTTGCGTTGGAGCAATGCAGCTTAACGAGGCTAGTCGGTCTCACTATAGAATCTCAGGGTTCCAGCCTAGCAGCGCAAGCATGACGCAGAACCCGGCTATGTAGGCAACGGCCACGGGCCATCCCTCTCTTAGCCAGCGGGCCGCGGATTTCGCTTCTGGTATCAGACCCGCGACGGCGACGCCGGCGGACGACCCGAACCAAATCATGGAGCCGCCGAAGCCGACGGCGTAGGCCAGCACGCCCCAGTCATAGGACCCCTGCTTTATGGCGAGTGCGGTCAGCGGAATGTTGTCGAACACCGCCGAGACGAAGCCAAGTCCGAGCGCCGTCTCCCAGCTGGGCGATGGCAAGGATTTGACCGGCATCATCGAAGCTGCGGAGACAAGAGCGATGAGAAAGAGGGCGCCGCGCGCGGCTTGCGGAAGGATGGACCAATCCGGTCGAGCGACCGGGGCGGCCAAGAGAAGTGCCGCCGCGACCGCTAGCCCTATGAGAGGGATCGTGTCCAGAATTTGGGGGTCGAGCAAATGCGCCCCGACATTGGCAGCGATCGCCGACGCCAGCACTACAATGACCACTGCAACGTGCCGGAAAGAGATGCGCAGGCCTGCCGGCTGATCTTTGTCGATCGGCGCGTATTTCTGTTGGGCAAGCGATGCCGGGATGCCCGAGACGAAAAGCGCGCACGTGGCCGCGACATATGCGTGAAGCACGGAAAGTGGGCTGAGGCCGGCGATCCAAAGCATTGTCGTGGTCGTGTCACCGATGACGCTGCCCGAGCCACCTGCGTTGGATGCGGCGACAATTGCCGCGAGATAGCCAATGCGGACCCGACCCTTATAGACACGCCGTGCAACGGTCGCGCCGATAAGTGCCGCAGCGATATTGTCGAGGAATGAGGAGATAACGAACACGAGCACCAGAAGCATGAAACCACCGGCCCAATTGTCTGGTAGAAAAGCCGGCATCCAGTCGGGAACACGGCTTGCCTCGAAATGACGGGCGAGGAGAGCAAAGCCGAGCAGAAGCAGAAAAAGGTTCGCGAGGAGAACCCATTCATGCTCGAAATGGGCGACGAGGCCTGCTAGCCCTCCGCCTTCGGCGAAGCCGGTACTCGCTAGTTTCTTGACGACGATGGCGCCCAGCCCGGTGAGGGCGATCGCGAGCGTATGACGGTGAAAAATCGCCACGAAGGCTAGGGTGGTGGCGAACAGCAGAAAATCGCTCAGTACGGATAGATCCTGGGCGCCGAGGAGAGGGGCGACATTGACGGCCACGACTAGGTTCCTGCCGGTTTCGTTGTCGATTTAGCTGGGTGATAGACTACTGCCGGCGATCACAGCCGAGGCATCGCAACTCGATCTGAGACATGGGAATGAGGTAGGGTCTCTAATATCAAACGTTTGGTGAGAAAAGAACCGGCGAAGATACGCAGGCTCCCTTAGCATTGTCCGTTATTGGCACCAAGCGAACATAAGAGGAGAACCTATGTGATGCGCTCAGCAGGGCATGGCGGACGATCCAAGGTCTTCCTCGGTGCGCGAATAGTCCGCGACGAGTCTCGTACAGTGTGCTCACCAACCTCATTTCCCCGCAGCGGAGTGGTGACTGGATAATTGGACCAACCCTGCGGTCCGTTGACCCACATCAAAGTTCACCGGGAAGTGACGCGTCAGTTTTGCTTCGCGAAGGAGTCAGCCCCACAATGCACAAGCTGCTCGTCCCATTCGACGGCTCAAACGCCGCGATGCGTGCACTCGAATACGCGATCAAGCTCGCCAAGGACCATGGGCCTATGGAGCTCGTGATCGCCTACGCGCACGAACCGCCTCTCATCTATGGAGAGATCGCTGTCTATTTGCCGGAAGACAAGGCCGACGAACTGCAGCTTAAGCATAGTGAGGACATATTGCGGCCAGCGATCGAAAAGGCGGAGGGGGCCGGGGTCCCGTTCGCGACCGAAGTCCTGATCGGCGACATCCCGAAATCGATCGTGTCATGCGCCGAGGCCTTGGCCTGCGACGGGATTGTGATGGGAACACGCGGCATGAGTGCGATCGGAAATCTCGTCATGGGGTCTGTTGCAACGAAGGTCGTTCACCTCACCAAGCTTCCGGTAACGCTCGTGAAATAGCGTTGGGTTAGTCGCGCTGCCGCAACGGAAGCATTGTTGCTCGCCCGCATGGTCCTGTTCCCGGTCTGCTCTGCACCGATCGCGATCGCCGGCTTCTGGCTGGGCCCGTTGAGGCTGATGTCGCAGCCATCAAGCAGCCATCAATATGAACGGCGGCAATATGAACGGCGGCGACTAGGGCGATCTGCGGCGTTCACTGCACGTCCCCGCTACTGCTTCGCGCCATCAGGCACTTCGGTCCCCAACACGGCCGTCTTCAATGATTCGCGAGTTGCCCAGCCAGAATTTTTGTTTCATAGCACGAGAACGAGCCGTGTCTCGGGCGTTGTCGGTCGGGGTGGCGGGAGAGCCGTCTTTGGCGGACTTCGGATCTTTCGACAAACGCCGGCGTTGCCGGATCTGCTGGCACAATCTTGGATTGACTCGCTGCGCTAAACGAGGAACACGTACCGAGGGTCCGGCCGCCAATTCTCGCGCTTTACCGCATGAAGGGCTTCGATGACCACAATGAAGAGTGCGAGGCCAGAGGCTGCGACGCGGAAGCGGGCGAAGCGGCAGCCTTTGCGGACGGACGAGGGCTTTAAGACCGGGTCGCTGGCGCCCCAGCCCGCCGGAAGCCTTTCCCTTGCGGCGGCCATCGGCACCCAAGTTCGCTCCCTGCGGCGTAAGCTCGACCTTACGGGCGCCGAGCTTGCCGATCAGGCCGGCCTCTCGGCCGGGATGCTGTCGAAGATTGAGAATGGCGTGGTTTCGGCGTCCATCGAGAGCCTCGATGCCCTTGCCCGGGCCCTCAATGTGCCGTTGACGACGTTCTTTGCCTCTTATGAGGAGCAGCGCGACTGCTCCTTCGTGCCGTCCGGCCAGGGCGTGACCATCGAGCGTCGCGGTACCAAGGCGGGGCACCAATATCAGCTGCTTGGCCACTCCATCTCGGGAGATGTGGTCGTTGAGCCTTATCTCATCACGCTGACCGAGGAAGCGAAGCCTTACATCATGTTCCAGCACGCCGGCGTGGAGTTCATCTACATGCTCACCGGCAGGGTGCTGTACCGTCATGCCGACAAGGCCTACCCGCTGCTCCCGGGAGACGCGCTGTTTTTCGATGCCGCAGCCTTGCACGGGCCGGAAGAACTCACCAAACTCCCAACCACTTACCTCTCCATCATCATCTATCCGCGCAGCTAATTGCTTCGCCGGATATTTCCTAATAGGAAAGTATTATTCCCAGTAGTTGACACGGCGTGCCCGCGCCGCTACGCTGTTCCAACGAGGCGCAATGGCTGCGCCGACCTTCAAATCATGGATAGGTGGATTGGATGTGCGGGATTGTCGGCATCTTTCTGAAGAACCGATCGCTTGAACCTGAGCTCGGCAACATGCTCGCCGGGATGCTTGGCACCATGTGCGACCGCGGGCCCGATAGCGCTGGTTTCGCCATTTACGGCGCAGGTGATGCTGAGCACGTGAAGCTTACCCTCCGCGCGGATGCAGCTGACGTCGATTTTACTGCTCTGGCCAAGAAGGTCGAGGCGGCGATTGGGGCGCCGGTCGCCGTGGACATCCATGCCACCCATGCCGTGTTCAAGCTGCCTTCGTCGTCCGAGCAGGCGGCACGCGCGGCGATCGCGGAAGCCGGGGCGGGCGTGAAGATCGTCGGCGCCGGCACCCGTATGGAAGTCTACAAGGAGGTTGGGCGCCCCGACGCCGTGGCCAAGCGCTTCGATCTCCCCCATATGGCCGGGTCCCATGGCATCGCCCATACCCGCATGGCGACGGAATCGGCGGTCACCACCAATGGCGCCCATCCCTTCTCCACTGGCCGCGATCAGTGCCTCGTCCATAACGGCTCGCTCTCCAACCACAACGGCCTCCGCCGCGAGCTTGAGCGCAAGGGCATTCACTTCGAGACTGAGAACGATACCGAGGTTGCCGCCGGCTACATCACTTGGCGCATGAGCGAGGGCGCAAGCCTCGGCGAGGCGCTCGAGCAGTCGCTGCAAGACCTCGACGGCTTCTACACCTTCGTGGTTGGCACCGAGGACGGCTTTGGCGTGTTGCGCGACCCCATCGCCTGCAAGCCCGCGGTCATGGCCGAGACCGACGATTACGTCGCCTTCGGCTCCGAATATCGCGCCCTTGCGAGCCTGCCGGGCATCGACAAGGCCCGCGTGTGGGAACCTGAGCCCGCCAAGGTCTATTTCTGGGAACGCCATTGATGCAGGTCGTCGATCTCGAGGTCACGTCACTCCGCGACCTTAACCAGATGCTGCATGAACTCGGGGAGGGGACCAACGAAACCCATTTCCGCGTCATCAATCCGCGCGGCCGTCACGCCATTGCTGCCGGCCTCGACGCGCCGGTCACCGTCGAGATCGACGGCAATGCCGGCTATTATTGCGCCGGCATGAACAAGCGCGCCAATGTCATCGTCAATGGCAGCGCCGGCGTCGGCGTCGCCGAGAACATGATGTCGGGTTTGGTGCACGTCAAAGGCGATGCCTCCTCGTCGGCGGGCGCGACCGGCTGTGGCGGCCTCCTTGTCATCGACGGCAATGCCGCCGCACGCTGCGGCATCTCCTCCCGCGGCATCAACATCGTCGTCAAGGGATCCGTCGGCCATATGTCGGCCTTCATGGCCCAGGCCGGCGCCCTTGTCGTGCTCGGCGACACCGGAGACGCGCTGGGCGATTCCATCTATGAAGCGCGGCTTTTCGTCCGCGGTAACGTGAAGAGCCTCGGCTCCGACTGCATCGAAAAGCCGCTCCGCGACGAGCATAAGCAACAACTCGGCGAGCTCCTCACGGCCGCTGGCCTGAACGGGCAGGTCGACCCCGGCGAGTTCCGGCGCTACGGTTCCGGACGCACCCTCTATCACTTCCACATGGACAATCTGGAGGCTTATTGATGAGCGCGGAAGCGGAAACCCGTTGGGTTCACACGCCGCCCAGGGCATCGGCAACCTTCGATGCGCATTCGATCGCCGAGATCCACCGCGCCGCGGCGACCGGCCTCTACGACATCCGCGGCTTCGGCGCCAAGCGCAAGGTGCCGCATTTCGACGACCTCCTGTTTCTCGGCGCCTCCATCAGCCGCTATCCGCTCGAAGGATATCGCGAGCGTTGCAGCACCGATGTTGTGCTCGGCGATCGCTTCGCCAAGAAGCCGCTCCACCTCAAGATCCCGATCACCATTGCCGGCATGAGCTTCGGCTCGCTGTCGGGCCCGGCGAAGGAAGCGCTCGGCCGTGGCGCCTCTATGGTTGGCACCTCCACCACCACGGGCGATGGCGGCATGACCGAAGAGGAGCGCCAGCACTCGAAGCTCCTGGTCTATCAGATCCTGCCGTCGCGCTACGGCATGAACCCGGATCATCTGCGCAAGGCCGATGCCATCGAGATTGTCATCGGGCAGGGGGCCAAGCCTGGCGGCGGCGGCATGCTGCTCGGCCAGAAGATCTCGCCCCGCGTCGCCCAGATGCGCACCCTGCCGGAAGGCATCGACCAGCGCTCAGCCTGCCGCCACCCTGATTGGACCGGCCCCGACGACCTTGAGATCAAGATCGAGGAGCTTCGCGAGATCACCAATTGGGAGAAGCCGATCTACATCAAGATCGGCGCCGCGCGGCCTTATTTCGACACCGCGCTCGCGGTCAAGTCCGGCGCAGACGTCGTCGTGCTCGACGGCATGCAGGGCGGCACCGCGGCGACGCAAGAGGTGTTCATCGAGCATGTCGGTATTCCGATCCTCTCCGCGATCCGGCCGGCGGTCCAGGCGCTTCAGGAGCTCGGCATGCACCGCAAGGTCCAGCTGGTCGTGTCCGGCGGCATCCGCAACGGCGCCGACGTCGCCAAGGCGCTCGCACTCGGCGCCGACGCCGTGTCGATCGGCACCGCGGCTCTGATTGCGCTTGGCGACAACGCCCCGCATCTCGCCGAGGAGTATGGCAAGATCGGCACCAAGCCCGGCTGCTACGACGATTGGCATGAGGGTCGCGACCCGGCGGGCATCACCACCCAGGACCCCGAGTTGATGGCGCGCTTTGACCCCATTGCCGGCGGCCGCCGGCTTGCCAACTATCTTTCGGTGCTGACGCTCGAGACCCAGACCATTGCGCGCGCCTGCGGCAAAAGCCATGTGCGCAATTTGGAGCCCGAGGATCTCGTGGCGCTCACGGTTGAGTTGGCGGCGATGGCCAAGGTGCCGCTCGCCGGCACGAATTGGATACCAGGCAGTGACAATGGCTCGTTTTAGGTCAGGAGAGTAGGGATGGCGACGGATCTGGCGGCAATCGCAAAAGAGCGCGGGATCAAATATTTCCTCATCAGCTATGTCGATCTGTTCGGCACCATGCGGGCGAAGCTTGTGCCC
This sequence comes from uncultured Alphaproteobacteria bacterium, assembly GCA_963732955.1. Taxonomy (GTDB): domain Bacteria; phylum Pseudomonadota; class Alphaproteobacteria; order Rhizobiales; family Methyloligellaceae; genus Methyloceanibacter. The sequence continues at coordinate 40,022 of CAVTBH010000003.1, read as the reverse complement.
GCCGCGGCGATCACCGGCATGGCCAAGAACGGAGCGGGGTTCGCGGGTTTCGCCAGCTGGCTCGACATGACGCCGGCGGACCCCGACGTCCTAGCCATTCCCGATCCCGACAGTCTGATCCAGCTGCCGTGGCGGAAGGAGGTGGGGTGGCTCGCCGCCGATCCCTACATGAACGGCAAGCTCGTGGAGCAGGCGCCGCGCAACGTGCTGAAGCGTGCGCTTGCCGATGCCAATTCCATGGGCTTTGAGCCCAAGACCGGCGTCGAGTGCGAGTTCTTCCTGATCAGCCCAGATGGCGAGAGCATCGCCGACACTAACGATCAGCAGTCGAAGCCCTGCTACGACCAGCAGGCCTTGATGCGTCGCTTCGATGTCATCAGCGAGATCTGTGACTCCATGCTTGAGCTCGGCTGGAACCCCTATCAGAACGACCATGAGGATGCCAACGGCCAGTTCGAGATGAACTGGGATTACGACGACGCGCTCAAGACGGCCGACCGCCACGCATTCTTCAAATACATGGTGAAGTCGATCGCCGAGAAGCATGGGCTGCGGGCGACCTTCATGCCGAAGCCGTTCTCGACCTTGACCGGCAATGGCTGCCACGTCCATTTCTCGCTGTGGAAGGATGGCAAGAATCTGTTCGAGGATGCGAACGATCCGATGGGGCTGTCGAAGCTCGGCTATCAATTCATTGGCGGCATTATCCATTCGGCCGAAGGGCTCGCCGCGCTCACCAACCCCACGGTCAACTCCTATAAGCGCATCAATGCGCCGCGCACGACCTCCGGCGCGAGCTGGGCCCCGAACACGGTGACCTACACCGGCAATAATCGCACCCACATGATCCGCATCCCCGATGCTGGCCGCTTCGAGTTCCGCTTGGCCGACGGCGCCGCCAACCCTTACGCTTTGCAGGCGGCGGTTTTGGTTGCCGGTCTCGACGGCATCGACAACAAGCGCGATCCCGGCAAAAGGCTCGATATCGACATGTATGCCGAGGGCCACACGGTGAAGGACGCGAAGCGCCTGCCGCTCAATCTGCTCGACGCGCTGCGCGCGCTCGAAAGCTCGAAGGTGTTGCGCAAAGGCCTCGGCGCGCCGTTTATCGATGCCTACCTCAAGCTGCGGCACGCCGACTGGAACGAATATTCCCGGCAGCTAACCGACTGGGAGCGGCGCACCACGCTCGACTGCTGACACCGCTGTTGGGTTCAGTTCGTCAGCCTGGTCTGGCTCGGCGGCTCGCCGAAGGCGCGGCGATAAGCTCGCGCAAACTGGCTGGCCGAGGCAAAGCCCGTCGCCACGGCAACGTCGAGCACGGGGAAGGCGGTTTCCCGTAACAGCTGCCGCGCGCGCTCGAGCCGCATCGAGCGGTACTGGCGGTGGATGCCGTGGCCGAGATGGCGCTGGAACAGCCGCTCGAGTTGCCGCACCGAGACGCCGGCGAGCAGCGCCAGCTCGGCGCGGGATTGTGGCGCCTCGATGCTGTCCTCCATGCGCCGCAACACGCGGAGCAGCTTCTCGTCGGCGACGCCGAGCCTCACCCTCAAGTCCATGCGCTGCGGCCCCATGCCCTCGCGAATATGCGTGTGCAGGAACCAATCCCCGACCGCCGCGGCAAGCTGGCGTCCGTGATCGCGCTCGATCAGGGCCACCATCATGTCGAGCGCCGAGATGCCGCCGGAGCAGGTGATGCGGTTGCCGTCGATCTCGAACAGCGATTGGGCAAGGGCGATATCCGGAAACTCCTCGCGGAATGACGGCTGATGCTCCCAGTGCAGCGTCGCCCGGTGGCCGTCGAGGAGCCCGGCCTTGGCAAGAATGTAAGGCCCGCCGGAAATGCCGCCGATGGTGACGCCGCGCCGCGCGAGCCTTCTCAGCCAGGCGAACACCGATCTGTCGCTGAAGATGGCGGGGTTGCCGCCGGCACAGACGAACAGCATGTCCGTGTCGCGGTCGGTACCGACGCCGACATCGGGAATGATGGCGACCCCGTTCGAGGCCAGCACTGGCTTGCCCCCGGGTGCTGCGTGCCACCAGCGGTAAAGCGTCCGTCCCGAGATGAGGTTCGCTGCGCGCAGCGGCTCGACCGCCGCGGTATAGGACATCAGCGCGAAGCCCGGCACCAGCAGAAAGCCAACCGAACGCGTCGCCTCTGCGGCGCGCGACCGGGGGGGCTTCGGCGCCGCGACGGCTTGCTTCTCGTTCATGTCGTAAAATGTCAAACGCGCGTCGCTAATTGTCAATAAGCGGAAGTGTCCCGGCGCACACTGACCCGATGCGCTATTCGGCCCTTTCCGTCTTCACCAACGCCCTCAGCGGCAATCGCGGCTGGGAGCGCGTCTGGCGCAAGGCAGAGCCGAAGCCCCAATATGACGTGGTCATCGTCGGTGGCGGCCACGGTCTTGCCGCCGCCTATTACCTCGCCAAGGTCCACGGCATCACCAACGTCGCCGTGGTGGAGAAGGGCTATCTCGGCTCCGGCAATATCGGGCGCAACACCACCATCGTCCGCTCCAACTACATGTTGCCACCGAACACCCTCTTCTACGAGCATGCGCTGAAGCTGTGGGAAGGGCTGTCGCAGGAGCTTAACTTCAACTGCATGGTCAGCCAGCGCGGCGTCCTGAATGTCATTCATTCCGATGCCCAGCGAAATGCTTATGTGCGCCGCGGCAACGCCATGCGGCTCGCCGGTGTCGACGCCGAGCTGCTCAACACCGAGCAGGTGCGCGAGCTGATCCCCTTTGCCGATTTCAACAACGCCCGCTTTCCCATCCGCGGCGGCCTGCTTGCAGCGGCGCGGCGGCACCGTGCGCCACGACGCCGTGGCCTGGGGCTATGCCCGCGCCGCCGACCAGCGCGGGGTCGATATCATTGAGCAATGCGAGGTCACGGGGATCAGGATAGAGAACGGCGCCGTACGCGGCGTCGAAACGACCCGCGGCTTCATCGGCGCGCGGAAGGTTGGCCTCGCCGTCGCCGGCAACAGCTCTCGCGTCGCGTCCTTCGCCGGGATGCGCTTGCCGATCGAGACCCACGTGCTGCAAGCCTTCGTCAGCGAGGGGCTGAAGCCTGTGCTCGACAACGTGGTCACCTTCGGCGCCGGCCATTTCTATGTTAGCCAGTCCGACAAGGGCGGGCTCGTCTTCGGCGGCGATCTCGACGGCTACAATTCCTACGCCCAGCGCGGCAACCTGCCCACGGCCGAAGATGTGATGGAAGGCGCGCTCGCGCTGTTCCCGAACTTCGCCCGGCTGCGCATGCTGCGCAATTGGGGCGGCCTGATCGACATGACCATGGACGGCTCGCCCATCATCGACAAGACCGACGTTAGAGGCCTCTATTTCAACGGCGGCTGGTGTTATGGCGGCTTCAAGGCGACGCCCGCATCCGGTGAATGCTTCGCCCATCTGATCGCGCGCGACGAGCCGCCGAATCTGATCCGCGGCTACAGTCTCGACCGCTTCAAGGCCGGCGCCATGCTCGACGAGAAGGGCATGGGCGCCCAACCCAATCTTCACTAGGGACCCGAGACCTAAAGGCCATGCGTATCAAATGCCCCTATTGCGGCGAGCGTGACGCCCAGGAGTTCGCCTATTTCGGCGCCGCCGACCCGAAGCGGCCCGATCCCGATGCCGAGGGCGCAGCGGATGCCTTCTACGACTACGTCTATCTCCGGGAGAACCCGGCCGGGGTCCTTTCCGAGCTCTGGTATCACACCGCAGGCTGCCATTCCTGGCTCAGGGTCGAGCGCGACACCCGCACCCACATTATCCAGGCCGTGGCCTACGCCTCGCCCCATGAGGGCGGCGACTGATGGCGTCGATAGCCAAACAGAGCCAACCGTTCCGGCTGCCGCAAGGCGGTCTCGTCGACCGCGGCCAGACGCTCGATTTCAGCTTCGACGGCAACATCTACTACGGCCACCCCGGCGACACCCTCGCTTCGGCGCTCCTCGCCAACGGCGTCCATCTCGTTGGCCGCTCCTTCAAATATCACCGTCCGCGCGGCATCTTCACCGCGGGTGTGGAGGAGCCCAATGCCCTCGTCGAGCTGCGCCATGGTGGCCGGCGGGAACCGAACATTCCCGCCACCATGGCCGAGCTCTATGATGGCCTCGACGCCCGGAGCCAGAATCGCTGGCCGTCGCTCGCCTTCGACATCCAGTCGATCAACTCGGTGTTGAGCCCGTTCCTCTCCGCCGGCTTCTACTACAAGACCTTCATGTGGCCGGCCTCGTTCTGGCACGCGGTCTATGAGCCGCTGATCAGGCGGAGCGCCGGTCTCGGCCGCGCCGCGCTCGAGCCTGACCCCGACCATTACGAGAAGGCGACCGCTTATTGTGACCTGCTCGTGATCGGCTCGGGACCTGCGGGGCTGATGGCCGCGGTCACTGCCGCGCGCGCCGGGGCCCGCGTCATCCTTGCCGAACAGGATTTCGGTTTCGGCGGGCGGCTGCTTTCCGAGCAGCAGGAGATCGACGACGCGCCCGCGAGGGACTGGGTTGCCGCGGTCGTCGCCGAGCTCAAGAGCCTCGACACTGTGCGGCTGATGCCGCGCACCACCGTGTTCGGCGTCTACGACCAGAACACCTACGGCGCCATCGAGCGGGTCAACGACCACGTCGCGCTGGCGCCGGCGCATCAGCCGCGCCATCGTGGCTGGCGGATCATGGCCCAGCACGCGGTGCTAGCGGCCGGCGCCATGGAGCGGGGCGTCGCCTTTGGCGACAACGATCGCCCGGGGGTGATGCTCGCCTCGGCAGTGCGTAGCTATGTCAACCGCTTCGGTGTGGCGCCGGGGAAGCGCGCCGTGGTGTTCACCACCGGCGAGGATGGCTGGCGGGCGGTGGAGGACCTCGCCGCCGCCGGCGTCGATATCGCTGCCGTGGTCGATGCGAGAGACCGGGCCCCAACGCGCGACGAGGCGCGGCCATGGCCGATCCTGCCCGGCGGGGTGGTGGAACGCGCCTCCGGCGGCCATGAGCTCAGGGCCGTTGTCGTGCGCCACAAGCTCGGTGGCACCACCACCATCCCTTGCGACCTGCTCGCGGTCGCCAATGGCTGGAATCCAACGCTCCATCTCACCTGCCACCTCGGCGGCAGACCGGTCTGGGACGATCGCCTCAAGGCCTTCGTGCCGGGGACGCTGCCCCCTGGGATGAGCGTCGCAGGCGCCGCCGCAGGCCATCTCACGCTCGCCGAGGCGCTTGCGGACGGCGCCAAGCTCGGCGCCGAGGCCGCAGGGGCGGCCGGCTTCAGCGCGCCGCTCGCCCCGCTTCCTGTCGCCGCTCACCCCGAAGGCGACGCGACGGAGCCGCTGTGGCGCGTGAAGGGAAATAAAGGCAAGGCCTTCGTCGATCTCCAGAATGACGTCACCGCCAAGGATATCGAGCTCGCCGCCCGCGAGGGCTACTCGGCGGTCGAGCATGTGAAGCGCTACACCACCCTCGGCATGGCTACCGATCAGGGCAAGACCGCGAACGTCACCGGTCTCGCCATCCTCGCCGAGATTGCCGGCTGCGCCATCCCCGAGATCGGCACCACCACATTCCGGCCGCCCTTCAGCGCCGTGAGCTTCGGCGCCTTCGCCGGCCATCACCGGGGCAAGGATTTCCGCCCCGAGCGCCTGCCGCCCTCCCATGACTGGGCGAAGGAGCAGGGCGCGGTGTTCGTCGAGGCCGGCCTGTGGACGCGGGCGCAATATTTCCACAAGCCCGGCGACAAGAACCTCGAGGCGAGCATCGCCCGCGAGGCGGAGACGGTGCGAGCTTCGGTCGGCGTTTGCGACGTCTCCACCCTCGGCAAGATCGACGTCCAGGGTCCTGACGCCGCCGACTATCTCGACCGCATCTACATCAACAAGCTCTCGACGTTGGCGATCGGCAAGGCGCGTTATGGGCTGATGCTTCGCGAGGACGGCATCGTTATGGACGACGGCACCGTGGCGCGCTTCGGACCAGAGCACTTCGTCACCTCCACCACCACGGCGAACGCCGGCAAGGTGTTCCAGCACATGGAATTCTGCCGCCAGGTGTTGTGGCCCGAGCTCGACATCTCGCTCGCCTCCGTCACCGACCAATGGGCGCAATATTCCATCGCCGGTCCCCGCTCGCGCGACGTGTTGCGGAAACTGGTCGATCCCGCCTTCGACATCTCCGATGCGGCGCTGCCGTTCATGGGTGTGGCCGAGCTCACGATCTGCGGCGGCGTCGAGGCGCGCCTGTTCCGCGTGTCGTTCTCCGGCGAGCGCGCCTATGAGCTCGCGGTTCCGGCGCTCTACGGCGATGCCGCCATGCGGGCGGTGATGGAGGCGGGCGCCGAATTCGGCATCACGCCTTACGGTACCGAGGCTTTGGGTGTGCTCCGCATCGAGAAGGGGCACGCCGCGGGACCAGAGGTCAACGGTCAGACCACGGCCGGAGATCTCGGCCTCGGCAAGATGATGTCCGCAAACAAGGACTTCATCGGCCGCGTCCTCGCCGCCCGCCCGGCACTGACGGCGCCTAATCGTCCCATGCTTATCGGGGTCAAGCCTGTCGACCCGTCGAAGCGGCTCACCGCCGGGTCCCACTTCCTTCCGCTCGACCATCCCGCCCGGGTCGAATACGACCAGGGTCACCTGACCTCGGTCGCCTGGTCGCCAACTCTCGGCCACGACGTCGGCATCGGCTTCTTGGCCGATGGCCGCGACCGGATCGGCGAGCGGATCCGCGTCGTCGATCTCCTTCGCGGCCATGATTTCGAATGCGAGGTGGTATCGCCGGTGTTCATCGATCCTGAAGGAGCGCGCGTCCGTGGCTGATGTCTCGCTCGCTCCTCGCACCGCCTTTCAAGGCCTCGCCGTGCCCGGCCGCTACGGTCATGTCGTTGGCGGCGACCGGCCCGTGGTCATCGCCGAGCGAGCGGGCCTCGCCGTCTCGCAAATCTGCGCCAGGCGCGGCAAGACGGCCGAACTTGCCGCGGCGATCCGCGACGCGAGCGGCCTCGAGCTGCCGCGCGGCCCGAAGCGCGCCGCAAGCAACGGCCTCGCTATCATCGGCATGGGGCCGCACGAATGGCTCGCGATCGCCGGCGGCGAGCGGGGGAGGGCGGCTCTCGCCGGCGTCAGGGAAGCGGGGCAGGGCTTGGCCTCCTTCGTTGACCAATCCCACGCCAAGGGCATCTTGCGGCTCTCCGGCAACCGCGTACGGGACGTGCTTGCCAAAGGCTGCGGCCTCGATCTCCACGAGCGCGTGTTCAAGCCGGGCGACGCGGCGACGACGCAGATTGCGCTGATCCCGTGCCAGCTCTGGCAGCTCGACGAGACCCCCACCTTCGAGCTTTCCGTGCCCTTGGGCTATGCGGGAAGCTTCTGGTCCTGGCTCTCGGCGTCCGCGGCCGAGTATGGCTTCGAGGTCAAGCCGCCCATCGCCGTCGACGGCTAGACCGTGCACTCATAAATGAGCATCAGCGAATGTCTGCTTCGTTTCCAATAGCAGACATGGGGTGAGCCCGCTCACAGAGTCCGCTAAGTGCCATTAGCAGACATTGGAAGCCAGAGTGCCAACGATTCTGTTTCTCGCGAGCCGGGGTTTTGTACAAAGGCAAGCACGGTCCAGGGGCAAGTGAACAGCCCCGCTGGCTGCGCGTTTATGAGTGCACGGCCTAGCTGACCGTCATCGCTGCTTGGCGAGTCGGTCGAGCTCGCCGCGATAGGTGCACGCGAGAGATACAAAAGCTCAGACCTGCCACTAGCGGGGCATCTGGACACGGCATAACGCATGCCAAAGCCGCAATCGCCAGTCGGCTTGGGGCTAGTATTGCCTCGTAAGAGTGCCTGGCTTACCCATTGTTATGGACACGGCTGACAAAGCTCTTTGTTCGGGGCTGCCTCCGGGCCCAAAAGGTACGCTGATTGGCGGCCATATCCGTCACTTCGGCGCCGACCTATTAGACTTCCTTCTCAATACGGCCAGAGAGTACGGCCCCCTAGCGAGCCTTCGCGTTGGCCACAAACGCGTCTTCCTGGCCAGCAGACCAGACCTCATCGAAAAGGTCTTGGTCAAGGACGCTAAACATTACATCAAGCACTTCGGAGTACGGGCGTTCAAGCCTGTGCTCGGCAACGGACTTGTTACAAGTGAAGGGGCGTATTGGCAACGTCAGCGCAAGCTCGTGCAACCGGCGTTTACAAGGACACGCGTGCGCTCCTATGCGCCGGTCATGGCCGAACTCACTGAAGAAACGCTTCAGTCCTGGGTTCCGGGACAATCGGTTCGAATCAATTACGAATTCGAAGCCCTGACCAGCAAGATCGCCCTGAAGACGCTGTTTGACCTCGATGACGATGGCGACCGTGAACACTTCAGTGACACGCTAAAATTCGCATTCGATCTGATGACCGCACGGCTTCGGCAGGTTTTTAAATTTCCGCTCTGGATACCGACACCGCAGAATTTGCGCCTGACGAGAGCAATCGCTGAGCTTGATCGTACGGTGCAGGGCTTCATTGCTTCAGGCCGGTTGCGCGGAACTGTCGGCGATGACCTACTTTCCCGACTTGTCTTTGCCCAGTATGAAGACGGCTCCCAGATGAACGACCAAGAGCTTCGGGATGAGGCAATGACCCTTTATCTCGCTAGCCACGAGACAATGGCCCTGACCCTTACTTGGAGTTGGTACCTGCTCTCTCAACACAAGCGCGTTGAGGATAAGCTTGTGAGGGAATGGCAGCGCGTTCTCGCCGACAAAATACCCTCCGCCGACGATATCGCCCACCTGCCCTACACGAGTTCAGTGATTGCTGAATCCATGCGACTGTTCCCGCCGGTGTATGTGGTCGGGCGAGAGGCGACCACCGATTTGGAACTCGGCGGCTATCGTGTGAAGCGCGGCTACACGGTCCTGATGAGCCAGTGGGTGAACCACCGCGATCCCGCGTATTTTCCTGATCCTGAGGAGTTTCGCCCAGAGCGGTGGGAGAATGGTTTGGCAAAACGGATCCCAAAGTTTGCCTATTATCCGTTTGGCGGTGGCCCGCGCATCTGCGTCGGGAACTCGTTCGCCCTCATGGAAGCAGCAATTATCCTTGCGGCCGTTGGGCAACGATACAGGTTCACCCTGGATCCTGAGGCCGTCATCGAGATCAAGCCCCAGATCACCCTGATGCCAGCCTATGACATCCCCGCCACTCTCCAGCGTCGGTGACGCATAAGCGGCGCTAGTTGGTTTGGAGACCGTCAGTACTATGCCCGCTGTGGGGATAGGGCGTGTACTCAGAATGGGCATCAGTCGAAGTGGTGGGGAAATGTCTGCTTTACCGCCAAAAGCGGACGTGAGGCGAGCGCGCTCAAAAAGTCCGCTTGGTGCCAAGAGCGGACATGGTGGGGACTGGCGGACAGGCGTCACGACATGTTTGCTTTTGCGGCACCGGAGACTCCCGACATCCATTCCTCGCACACCTGCGCGGGGCCCTCCCAGCCGGGTTCCAGAAACAGGAAGTGCGCATGTCCGCGGGCCAGGTGAAAGGTACCGTTCGAGCCATATTTGCTCGCGATCTCCTGGCCGATGGCATGGCGGACGGCGCGGTCGTCCTCGCCCGACACGACGAGCACGGGACACGAGACCTTGTCGAACGCGACCGCTGCACCACGGCTGTCGTCGAACATCCAGAAGAACATCTCGAACATCACGCGGCCGGACTCAGGCCCGAGCCTGTCGAACACGGCATGCTGAGATGCAACGTCGAGCTTGTTCAGGGCAAACGGTGCCATGAGGTCGAACGGCACGCGTAAGGACCCTTTCCAAAAGGGTCCCATCTCCATGAAGGTGCGGGCGACGGCGCGTTCGTCGTCGGTTTCAGGCAGCATGCCCCATGGCGCGTTGGGATTGATCGCCACCACGGCACTGGCAAGGCCACGCGAGGCGACCTGCTGAGCAATCATGCCGCCGACGGCGTGCCCGAGCAGGATCGGCTTTGCATCGAGCGTCTGAACGAAGGCCGCGATGTCGTTCGCATAGTCCGCAATGCTGGTATTGGCGAGATCCGGGTCCGGGTCGGCCTTCGGGTCGCCACCGTGGTAGCGCAGTGCTGGCGTGTGGCAGGTCCAGCCATGCTTTAAAAAGAACGCTTTGTAGTCGTCCCAGCACCAAGGTCCAGCAAACGCGCCGTGAATCATAGTCACCGACTTTGTCATTTCCTCCTCCGTGGTTACTCGCGGCTTCTCCACTCGGGGGTGCATTAGCTCTTAGCAGGCCGAGACGTCGAGATGACTGAATAAAACGACCCTCGGCGCGTTACTCAAGGCGGTCGTGGCCAAGGTGCGCCGCCGCTCAAGGCCACTGTCCACTTTGGGTCATTAGCGGACATCGACGAGCAGATCAGGGATGTCCGCTTTGCACCTGAAAGCGGACGTTCTCGTCTTCGGCGCTGGTGGTCCGCTAAGTGCCACTAGCGGACATGGGTACAGAAGCCCGTCACCGCTTCGAACGCGCGATCAGTTAGAGCTGAGTTGGTAGCCAGCAACAGGCGATTAGCACCCTCAAGGTTGAGCGGCTTGAGGGGGGTAAATCCGAACCGGTCCCAAGCCAAAGCGCATACGCACAGCCTTGACGCCTGACATTGGCTTGCTGTTGCCGAAGCCCATGAAGAGCGCATACCAGAAACGCAGAGGCTTGCCGCTCCAGCGGACTGGACCGACGACGTCATCGTAGAAGCTCATTTGGGTGTCAGCAGCGGGCGTGTACGAGATTTTTGCCATTGGTCTGGGCTCCAACTGGTGTTGGATAGACCTTGGCCAACTAGGGTTAACAATTCTTCACCGCAGCCGTCGCCGCCAACTGGCGTCCAGCACCTTGATGCCGCCTGATATCCGCTCGACGCACCAGGGTGATGGAAAACGGCGTGCATGCGCCTTGGCGTCATTGCTGCCAGTCATCGGAGCCTCCCTCGTGGCTCCCCCCGGTTGAGCGCGCCTCGAAAAGGCGGCTTCGCGCAGAAATGCTTGGCAGAAATGAGCTGGCTACGAAGGCAATCGGTCGGGGCCACGCCAAATGCTAATCGTCCTCCGAAGGTTCGGCCCGCTCAAGCCTCTGGGAGAGGCTCTCTCGCGCATTTGCAGTTTCCATTGATCTTGCTTTGATTTTCTCGAGCGCTTGGCCGCTTTCTCGCACTGAGCGACCATCGAAGAAGGCACCCTTTTGAATGGCAAGAGATTGGTGGTGAATGTCGCCGACGACATGCGCCTGCGATTTGAGCATGACATCGCCGCCGTGAATCGGACCCTCGACATTGCCATCGACAACCACACGTTCGGCTTCGACGGTTCCACTGACCTGCGCCCCTCGGGCGATCACGAGCGACGTGCAGTGGAGTTCGCCCTCGATCTGGCCGTTGACCTCTACTAAGCCCTCAGCGGTGACGCTGCCGACAATCTTGAGTCCCTTGGCGATCACTGTTCCTCGTTGCCTCGACGCAAACATGGTCACCTCCTCCGCAGGAAAGCGCGCGGCATTATAGCCTAGAGGTCCTTCTCCGTGCTGAGCTTCGGGGAAGTGTCTGCTTTACCTCCGAAGGCGGACATGTTCAGCGTCGAAATCGATGTCTGCTAAGTGCCATAACCGGAAGGGGCCCCGTTTGTCTGGGAAAGTCAGCTACGAACGCCAGAAGCTCTCCACTAACCACCGATCATCCAGCACCGAGCGGTGCAGAGGCGGCTCCTCGAGAGTGTCCACCGATGGACATTCAAGCGTTCGACCCTCTCGCCACGGAAACGTCGACGCCTCGATGACGTAGCGGCCGCCTGGCTCCTGACGACGCGCGTAGGAGAATTCGCAATCGAGCATCTCCCGCAGGAGCCCTTCGTCGTATCCGGTGTCGCGCGCGAGTTCCAAGAGGCTTTTGTCAGCGGGTAGCGCCTTTAGTCGGTTCCTGACGAAGATCGCGTGGTCGTCAGCCACGTAGAGGCAGGTTTGCGTGGTAGCATTACGTCGCGTCAGATGCATTCCCGTTGACTGAGAGCCTGACTGCAGCCGCCAATCCTCTTCATAAGCCCCGCTCGGCGCCCTCTCGATCATGCGCCTCCCGCCATCGAGCCACTCGATCCACCCCGGTTCGGGAAACGTCACGATCGGCTGGAACCGGAACAGGTAGCTGTCCTTCGGCCAGCTTGCCGTCGGGAACGGCTGAGCGTGAGTATCGAATAGCGTTACTCCGCAGAAGCAATCCTGCTCAGCTAACGCCAGCAACTCCTCCCTCGAGCAGTCTGAGAGCCCCGCTCGATCCTGGAGCTCCGGCCGCGCCGCGGGGATGCGGATGTCGCCGACGCCCGACAGCGTCTGCACCCAAATTACGCTCGTCGTCGTGTCTTCTGTCCCGTCGGCGAAGCGAACGGAGCGGCGGATCCAGCATCCCAGCAACGCTTCCGGGACCGTAGCTGCGCCGCAGCTCAAGGTGGGCGTTGCAACACCTCCGTCGTCCGCCATCGCGATACCCTCCAGCCACGTGAATTACGGGAGCCGATACGGCTCAATCCGTTTGCTTGCTTGCCCGCAGTAGCTTGAGCTAAGGAGCGGCTCAACAAACAAACTCAGCAAACTCCCGAAGGCGCCATCCCCGTTGTCGCCATACACTAAGTTAGAGACGACGTTCGAGGCGCTCCACCACCTCAGCCACGCACTATCGATGCTGAGCTGGGATGAGGCGGCAATGATGCCGCGCGGCGGTGGCGACGCGCGCGGCGAGGCGTTGGGACACATCGCAGCCTTGATACACCAGAAACTAAGCGACCTTGAAATCGGCGAGCTGCTCGACAAAGCCGAAGCCAGCAACGCAGCGCTGTCTGACTGGCAACGGGCGAACCTCCGCGCAATGCGCCGGATGCAGGTTCGCGCGACGGCGCTGCCTCAATCGCTGGTGCGCGCTCTTAAGATCGCCACGACGCGCTGCGAGCAGACGTGGCGTCTCGCGCGCGCAGCCAACGACTGGGATGCGATCGCCCGCCAGCTCGCCGAGGTGCTGATGCTCACCCGCGAGAAAGCCGCCGCGCTCGGCAACGCGCTGGAGCTTCAGCCTTACGACGCGCTGCTCGACGGCTACGAGGCGGGCACGCGCGCAATCGACGTCGCCCGCGTATTCGACGACCTGAAGGAATTTCTACCCGACTTTATCTCGCGGATACTGAACCGCCAACGTGAGCCGCTGCCTCTACGCGGCCCCTTCCCGCGTGAGCGCCAGCGCGAGCTTGGCGTCGCCATGATGCGCGTCTTCGACTTCGACTTTGATCGCGGCCGTCTCGACGTCAGCCACCACCCCTTCTGCGGCGGCGTCCCCGACGACACCCGCATCACCACCCGCTACAGCGAAAGTGACTTCCTGCCGTCCCTCATGGCTGTGCTGCACGAGACCGGACACGCGCTCTACCAGCAAAACTTACCAGTCGAATGGCGGCGCCAACCTGTGGGGGGGTCGCTCGGCGCTGTGGTGCACGAGAGCCAGTCGCTTTTCGTAGAGATGCAGGTTGCGCGAAGCCGCGCCTTCATGGAGTTCGCCGCGCCGCAGGTCCGCGCTCACCTCCCGGGCACGAATGGCGACGCGGCGTGGAGTGCAGAAAATCTCCATGCGCTCACCGTCCGGGTGCGTCGCTCGCACATCCGCGTTGACGCCGACGAAGTAACATATCCGCTCCACGTGATCCTGAGGTTCGAGCTGGAACAGGCACTGATCGGAGCCGAGCTCTCCGTGGCCGACATTCCCGACGCCTGGAGCGAATTGATGACGCGCTACCTCGGCCTATCCACCGACGGCAACCTGAAGGACGGCTGCATGCAGGACGTGCACTGGTTCGCGGGGCTGTTCGGCTACTTCCCCGCCTATACCCTCGGGGCGTTGATGGCGGCGCAGTGGTTTGACGCTGCGTCCGCCGCCATTGCCGACCTCGACACAAGAATCGCCGCGGGCGACGTCGCGCCCCTGATGAACTGGCTCCGTCACGAGATTCACGAACGCGGTCAGCTCAAGAGCGCAGCGGAGCTACTCGCCGAGGTCACCGGCGGACCTCTCGATCTGCGCTACTTCAAGGCACATCTCGGGCGCCGTTACCTCGACACCTAAAGCAGAGCTCAGCGTCGTGGCGGCCAACTTGCGTCCTGACATGGCGCCAATCAGATTTGGCGGCATGGACCTCTTTAGCGCGATCACATTCAGCAAGGATCGGGCCGCTCAGCTTGACGCGCTGCTCCGTAGCATCCGTGAGTGCGTTGAAGGTTGGGAGGAGCATTCGCTCTGGAGCGTTGTGTTTCGCGGCCTCTTCGCCTGAAGCGCGTTAGGTGACGCTATGCCGAACCCGTTTGGTGAGCCTTGGTTCGACCTTCTGCTGCTGGCCTTTTTGATCCCGGTCGTCGCGTACTGCTATTACAGTCTTTATCGGGTTGGCCGGACCTTGGGACGGGGTTCTTAGCGTTCCAAGAAGCCCTAATGAGCAACAACGTCGGCTACTTGCGATAATTGCGGTTCTTGGTTGGCGTTGGCGTGAGGTCGGCTATGCAGTTAGCCATAAACGCTTCCCACGCCCCTCGCCGGAACGGCAACGTTACCTGCTGCGCCTTCTCATAGCAGACAGCTTCGATTTCCCAAGGTGCAGCCGAAGCACGGGTCACGCTTATCAACGCTAGAAAGATGACCACCACCAGCACACATTTCGGTTTCAACGTTTGGCTCCTTACCTTCCAACCAACACTGGCTCATCAGCGTTTCCAAAGGGTTATGTATCGACACGGTGGGCAATTGCTACGTCGTCGATTCCAAGCCGAGCGCCCACGCGGGTATGAAAATTCTCGGCGATAAAGGTGGCTATGCGTCAAAGGGATGCCGCTACCAAGGCTCTAAAGGCATCGCCAAAAGGCAAATGCAAGGGCATCGTGGGATAGGTAGCGCGCACATGGAGACCGGAGAGACAAACGGGGCAATCGGAGTCCTGCTCAAAGATCCCCGCCGGTCCAAGTCAGCTTTGGGTCATTAGCGGACATTGCAGGGCGGTCTCCGGATGTCTGCTTTATGCTCCAAAAGCGGACATGCTCAGCATGGTCATTGATGTCCGCTAAGTGCCAATAGCAGACATCCAGCTCAGAGAACGAGCGCCATTTCCGCTGTGGCTCGTTGACACCAATCCCGGCCTTTTTGGCGCTGTAGCCGCGGGACAATTCACGACGTATAAGATTCTCGGTCTTAATGGTCGCTATTGGGCGCCGTTATGCAGGGTTCGTTGTTGCTGCAGCTGCTGATCCTGGTGGTCGTGGCCAACGGGACGGCTGTCGTCGCTAAGAAGCTCCTCGGAACTGCGTTTGGCCGCCCGCTGGATGGCGGCGCTGTCTTTGTCGATGGGCAACCCATATTCGGGCCTTCGAAAACCATACGCGGTGTCGTGGTGTCCGTGTTTGTTACGTCCATCAGCGCGTCGCTGATGGGGCTTGGGTGGGGGATGGGAGTCCTGATCGCGACTTTTGCCATGGCTGGCGATCTCTTCTCCAGCTTCGTGAAACGCAGGCTGCGTCTGACCTCAAGCAGCATGGCCATAGGTCTTGATCACATTCCGGAGTCCCTCTTTCCCCTTCTGGCCAGCCGGTTGCTGCTGCCGCTGAGCATTTTCGACATTGTGGCGGGGGTGACAATCTTTGTCGCCGGCGCACTGATCCTGTCGCCCCTCCTTTTCAAGTTGAACCTTCGCGACAAACCCTACTGACGGCGATCATCAATTCGATAGGTGGAGGTGGTGCAGGGTGACTTCTGGAGGGCAGTTGAAGCGCACAGGGACGACGGATGACCCTGCGCCCACCGACGTGTAGCCGATCATGTCACGATATTTCCAAGGACCGGAGCCCATGGAGCGTGGCAAGACAGAATCAAGCGTGATCGGGATGCCGCCCGGAAGGCAAATCTGGCCGCCGTGGGTATGGCCGCTCAGCAAGAGATTGAAGCCGGCATGGGCAGCTTGTCGATAGACCTCCGGCGTGTGCGAGATCAGAATCGAGAACTCGTCATCGGGGATCGCGGCAGCCGCCTTCTCGATGTCGTCCATTCCATAGAAATGTGCATCGTCGATCCCGCTAAGATGGAGGCGCTGCCCGCTGCGCTCAAAAATGTCGCTCTCGTTGAGCAACATCCTTATCCGCATCGCCTCCAATCCCGGCACCATGCAAATCGTGTCGTGATTGCCGAGCACGGCGTAGATTGGGCCTTTGAGGCCAGCACGTATGCGCTCCATCCCGGCGAGCGTTGTGTCGTATGGACCACAGGTTCGGCCGCGGTAGTCACCCGTCAGAACGCAAATGTCGTAGCCTGCCTCACCGGTGAGCTCGACCACGCGCTTCATTGCGGCTTCGCTCATCTCAACATGAAGGTCGCTAAGCTGAGCGATGGTGAATCCGTCGAAGGCCGTCGGTAGGTGTGGCAACTCAATCCGATTGTGCCGTATGTCAACCTTTGCCGCATTGCGAATGCCTCGATGATAGAGGCCCGTCGTCATTAGGACGGCGCGGATTACGAGATGCGACAGCGGCAGGTTCTCGAAGTGAAAGAAGTTTATGCCTTGACCAAAGACCTGCGCCTCATGGTCCTTCTCGATTTCCAGGCGCTGTCGCGCGTGCAGCGGCCCGAGACGCTCCTCTAGGATGGTCAGAATATCTTGGTTCGCCATGGCCTGCTTGAGCGCTTCCTGGGCGGTTGGCAGAGTTGGCCAAACTGTACTTGACCTGCAAGGATTTCTTTTTCGGACGAGCGTTGGCAGGTCATTGAGGCTGAGGCCATAACTCACTTGGATGTCTGCAATGGGTCATTAGCGGACATGTGCGACCGGATGAGAGATGTCCGCTTTACCCCTAAAAGCGGACATTCTGGGAGTCGCTGGCGCTCACCTGTGGGCCGCCGCGTTACCTCCTGGCGACGGTTCTCTAGCATTGGTCTAAACTCGCATTTGCGATGATTCGCTCAGGGAGAGCTTGGCCGCGGATTGTTGCTCACGCCGATATGGATGCGTTCTATGCGGCGGTTGAGCAGCTCGATGATCCTGCGCTGCGGGGCAGGCCGGTGCTTGTCGGGCCCCGGAGCAATCGTGGAGTAGTGCTGACGGCGAGCTATGAGGCGCGCCCCTTTGGTGTGGGCAGTGCGATGCCGATGGCCAAGGCGCGGCGCCTTTGCCCCAACGCCTTGATCGTTCCACCCCGTTTCGATCGCTATCAGGAAGTTTCCGCGGCGATCATGAGGGTGTTCGCCGATTTTTCGCCAGACGTTGAAGCTCTGAGCCTCGACGAGGCCTTCCTCGAGATGACCGGTTCGGAGCAGCTCTTTGGCGATCCCGAATCCATTGGACGTCGCCTGAAAACAGCTATCCGTGAAGCCACCGGGGGTTTGACGGCATCCGTAGGGTTATCGGCCACCAAATACGTGGCCAAGGTGGCGAGTGCTTGCCAAAAGCCGGACGGCTTGACGGTCGTCGCCCCCGACAAAGCCAAAACCTGGCTGGCGCCGCTTCCTGTGTCCTGGCTTTGGGGTGCTGGCCCGAAGACCCAAGCACGCCTTCACTGCCTCGGTCTGCATACTGTCGGGGACGTGGCCGACGCCGATCCTCAATTCCTTTCCGCAAATCTCGGAAACGCCGGCCTTCACTTCTACACCCTAGCCCAGGCAGAGGATCCTAGGCCGGTGCTTGGACGACGAACTTCAAAGAGCATTGGTTCCGAACATACGCTCGACAAGGACGTGCGCGAGAAGGCGGATATCAAACGTCACCTTCATCGATCAGCCGATACGATTGGCAGGCGGTTGAGACAAAAGAGCTACATAGCTCTTGGCGTGAGCGTGAAGCTCAAGACCACGGATTTTAAACTCTTGACCCGTCAGCACCGGCTTAGCGAACCAACCGATGTTACGGAGAGGCTCTATTCCGTTGGCGTCGAGCTCCTCGATGAATTCAACCATCCCGGGCCGTTCCGTCTCGTCGGCATGGCCGCCTACGATCTGGTCGGCTTAAACGACCGAATTCAGCTTGATCTCTTCGGCACGTCCGCTCGGCAGCGTCGGCTGGACGTGGCCATCGATGAACTGGCTGAGCGCTTTGGGCCCGATATCGTGCATCGTGCAAGTGATGTCGCCAAGCCGCTAGGGCTAGGATCGAACCTCGACTTTTTAGACGAGCGCACCTAACGCTAGGGAGGGAACGACCGTTGCAAATCGCGCTTGCCAGGCGAGCCGTCCGGTCGTGCAGTCAACTGCAGGGGATCAACGGGGTTGGCAGCTTCCGTGCAGTCAACTGCATTGATGTCGCCTCTGCCTAAGGTCCCTTACCAGTACGATAGTCAACTGTGCCGTACTGCTGGCACAACGTACAAACCATACGTACTTCAGCACGAACCTACATGAGCAGCGACGTACGCCGCGTGAGGAACGTAGCCTGGCGGCCACGTACGTACGCCGTACTCTACGTACGTCGTACTTCGGCAGCATTGCAATCAACTGCACGAGCCTGCCGGAGCTAATAGGGCCTGATAATGGAAGATTATCGGAGGCAATGCCGTCCTGGGCGACACGATTTGCAGTCAACTGCAAAATCTGACCTGCGATGTCCGGCGGCAGGAGGCGGCATCTATGTCGCCCGCTGGCCGGTTCACTTGTAGTAGCCGACGCCGCAGATTTGGTCACCGGCCTTCGTGACAAACGTGACCTTCTGTACAGGCGTGTCAGAGTCCGGCCTGGGCCACATATAGGCGATTTCACTGATCTTTCCCTCGGTTGCCGTCCTCATAATCTCCTCGCCGAAAGCCAAACCGTTCACGTCTTTGGCGTCCGTGAGCTTCCATCCCTTGTGAGTCGGATGGGCTGTCTCAACTCCGTCGGAGGCGTTGGCGCAGAACACGTAAAGATCGCGATCCTTAAAACCTCCCTCGCCCTTATTGAACATATCGAGCGCCTTTGCCTTGTCGGCTTTCACTGCCGCGACGGCTTTTTCCAACATCGCTCTGGCCTCCTCCGCAGTGCCATATTCTGCGGTCTGTGCAAAGGCGGCAGTGGAAAGTACGGCCGCATAGATCCCAGCGAAGACCAATTTGCGAAACATAGTCGTCCTCATCAGCTACAGTGATTATCAGTCGTGCCGATTGTAGATCTTTCGAGGATGACTGGCACCGTCAAAGCGAATCGAGTGAAGACGGCGACTTCGGGTCAAAAGCTGAGATGAGCCGGGATGCGCCCGTCCGCTTTGGTGCCATAGGCAACATCCCATGATTACGAACTGCTGCTCCAAAGTCCGCTTTGGGTCATTAGCTGACATTCGGCGGTAATCTGGGAAGGTCCGCTTTCCCCCTCGAAGCGGACATCCTCAGCATCGAAATTGATGTCCGGCAAGTGCCAGAAGCGGACATTGCACGTTGGCAAGCGCGGGACTTACAAAAGCTCGTGTGACGCGCAGGGAAACGGGCGGCCCTCGCGAGCCGCCCGCCGCAAAGGCCGTTCTGCTAATTGCTCGGACCCTTGGTCGCCGCTTCCGCCTCGTCCATCTTTTTCTGCATCTCGGCCTTGATGGCATCGAGATTGAAGCTCGCGCCCCGCTGCATCGGCGGGTAGTCAAGGAAGGTCTGGATTTCCTTGCCCATGAGCTGCTGAACGAACACGAAGCGCCAGAACTGGTATTTGAACCAATCGAAGTACTGCTGCGCGCCGTCCTTCGTTCCGTTGTTCGGCCAGCCTGTGCGCTCGAACGGATCGAGCCGAAGGTTGGTGATATAGGGAACGTCCGGGTGTGTCTTTTCGCCTACCCAGCCAGCGGGCTGGTCAATGAACCGGAACTTGTAGTCGTCAATGCGCACCGCGCCGACCGTGCTTTCGCCGAGGTAGAAGATCTCGTGACGCGCGGACGGTCCCTTTCCAGTGATGGCAGCCAACTGGTTGTATCCATCCAGGTGGTTCTTGTAGGTCCGGTCGCCGATCGCCTTGCCCTTCAGCAGTTCTTCGGTGATGTTCGGATTGCCGGCGATAGCCGTGAATGTCGGCAACCAGTCGAGGCCAGAGAAGATGCCGTTCTGCACGGAGTCCGTCGGCACATGGCCGGGCCAGCGAAGCAGCGCCGGCACGCGGAAGCCGCCCTCGAGCACGGTTCCCTTCGATTGCGCGAACGGCGTCTGACCGCCGTCGGGCCAGGTGAAGACTTCGGTGCCGTTGTCCGTGGTGAAGAGGACGATGGTGTTGTCGTCCACGCCCATGTCTACGAGCTTCTTCATGACCAGCCCGACATCGTCGTCGAGCTGCGCCATGCCGGCTTCCTCTTCCGACCAGCCGTTCTCCGAATTGCGCAAGGCCTCGTATTTCGGAGAGAGGTGGGTGACGATATGCATGCGCGTCGGGTTGAGCCAGACGAAGAACGGCTTGCCGCTCTTTTTCGCCCTGTCCATGAAATCGATGGCGAAATCACGAATCTCGTCGTCCACCGTTTCCATGCGCTTGGGATAGAGGGGACCCGCGTCCTCGATCCTCTGCTTGCCGATCTTGCCCCAGCGCGGTTGCTCGGTCGGGTCGTCGACGTCGGTTGCCCAGCTGTGAATCATGTTGCGCGGGCCGACGACGTTCAACAGGCTTTGCGGATAGTTGGGATGCGCCGGGTCTTCCATCGCATCAAGGTGATAGAGGTAGCCGAAGAACTCGTCGAAGCCGTGGACGGTAGGCAAGAATTCGTTCTTGTCGCCAAGGTGGTTCTTGCCGAACTGGCCGGTGGCGTAGCCCATCGATTTCAGCACCGTGGCAAGGGTCACCGCCTCGGCCGGCAAGCCGATCGACGCGCCGGCCTGGCCGACCGTGGTCATCCCGGTGCGGATCGGCAGCTCCCCGGTGATGAAGTTCGCGCGACCTGCGGTGCAGCTTGCCTCGGCATAATAGTCCGTGAACAGCATGCCTTCCTTGGCGAGCCTGTCCAGATTGGGCGTCTTGCCAGCCATCATGCCGCGATGGTAGGCGCCGATGTTCCACATGCCGATGTCGTCACCCATGATGACGACGATGTTGGGCTTGGCGGTCTGTGCGTGTGCGAGACCAGCGAAGGTCGTGAGGGCTCCGAGACTGGCACATAGCAGACGAACAATTATTTTCTTCATGAGCATCTCCTTCGTAACGCCTTTTCGAGGCGTGTTGGAATACTGCACATTTGGCTTGAGGAAGCCGCCCGGAAAGCTCTGAAATTTAGGCATGGGCCCAATGACACGGCCCGTCACCATCGGAAGCTCAAGCCAACGACCGGGCCGTGTAGGATTAAATCGAGGTTGGTCTTATTGCCGGCGTCATTCTGCGTGTAGTCAACAGCCAGCGCGCGATAGCCGACAACCCCGTGGAGAGCGGTCTGCCAAACCGCAAAGTCGAAGCTATAGCCAGCAAAGAGCTGCCAAGTTAAATCGCTGCCTACGCCAAAGCCGCCGATGTCGCCGAGGAATTGAAGTTCCCCCCCTGGCGCGAGCTCATGCCGCACACGGAACCCAACGAAGGGATCGACCCAGTCGAGTGTGCCGGATCGCGCGACAGCTCGCGAGCCCGACCTCTCAAGGCCGAGCTTGCCAAGATCGACCGAACCATCGACCGCCAGTGAGAGATCGAGGTCCTGGTTCCAATACCGAGCGCCACCTAGCACATCGAGGGCTGTTGACGAACGTGTCCCCCCCCACCTTGCCACCTCATAGGTGACACCACTCTCGGCCATGGTAATTTCGTAGTTCAATCCTGCCTTGGCGCGGGCCGACACTTTCAAATCAGCGATGGGGTTTCGCTGGGTTACCGCGCCACCCGAAAAATCAAACTTGCCCCAAACGACATCACCATAAATACCCCATGGGCCTTTTCGGGCTTCCACGTACCCCATCAAGGCAGCAAGGGAGTCCAATTGCGCACCGGAACTGCCGGAGTCGAACAGATCCCAGAAGGACATATCGATGTTGGCTGTTTGACCGCGCACGGTGACGTCGCCGTTGACACTGGGCGCCCATGCATAGGGCGTGACGCGGAATTCCCAGCCAGAGGGTGTTGCCGCCACCGGCGCGACAAACGCATCACCATCTGTGCTGAGCAGACCGGCGGCGTAAGAGCTCGCGGATGACAAACTCAACGCCCCCGCAATACAGAGCGAGCCAACAAGGCGCACTGCACCCT
This sequence comes from uncultured Alphaproteobacteria bacterium, assembly GCA_963732955.1. Lineage (GTDB taxonomy): Bacteria > Pseudomonadota > Alphaproteobacteria > Rhizobiales > Methyloligellaceae > Methyloceanibacter. The sequence goes on along the minus strand of CAVTBH010000003.1, from coordinate 17,861 downwards.
TCGTAGAATTAGCGATCGTGAAAATCATCGGGGCCCCCTCAGGCAGTCTGTCCCCGAACTTCCGCCCAAGAGGGGAAACCAACAGTCTCTCAACTGCAGTTTGGCGGCTTGGTGGCAATTCTAAGCGCGTGTATCTGCCACAAAGCTAGGGGCAACATTAAGGCACAGGACCCCTGGAGATCGCACCTTAGCGATAGCGACTTGAGAGCCTCGTCGACACCTTGTCCGGTCCTGACGGAAGCTTCGGCATTCGTCGCCGTCTCTGCCAGCGTGGTGGCACCGAAAGTAGCCCCGCTAGGGAGTTTGGCAGGGAGTGTAAATGTCCGCTTTGGGTCATTAGCTGACATTAGCAGTGATCGAGATGCGAACAAACTTGGCCACACAGCGATCATTCGGAGCGTCAGATCACGCCGGCTTCGTGATCACTGCGTAGTAGGTATACCCGCGATACAAGTGTCGGAATTCCAGCGTAGCACCGGTGTCGTCCGCCAGTTTGGCGAGCTCCGGCTCGAGTTCCGCCCGCGGATGCACAGAAAATTGACGCAACCAAGAGAACAGCACTGCCTTGAACCAGCGGGGCCACGCCTCTTGCTGCCCGAAGTCCACAATGTGCAACCTGCCGCCCGGACCGACAGCTTCGAGCGCCTGTGGCAGCACCTGCCGCCATCGGGGGATCATCGAGAGGGTGTAGGAGATGAAAACGCGGCCCGCGTGCGCCTCGCCGCACAAGTCCGATAGGTCGAATGCTGTTGCGTCCGCCTGATACACATCGATGCGGTCGGAGAGCCCCGCCCGCGCGATGGACGTGCGCGCTGTCTCGATCATTACTCGCGAAATGTCGAAACCGACGAGCCGGGCGTTCGGACAGCGTCTCGCCGCATGGATGAGGTTTCGGCCGGTGCCGCAGCCAACTTCAACAATCGTCGACCCGTCGTCCGGCTGCAACTCATTGAGCAGGCGATCGCGCCCAAGCAAATAGTACTTACGTGTCGCGTTGTAGATATACCGCTGATACCTGTAGATGCTATCCATGTGGCGGGCGGCATCCTGCGTCGCGCTGCTCACGCTGCCGCCTCCGCCGACTTGTGAACATAGAGGTGGAAACCGCCGTAGATGGACGACCGGTCTTTCGCCGTCAGCGCGCGACACTTCTCTGCGTCATAAGTGAACTTCGACAGGATCGAATCCGGCACACGGCCTGGGAGAATGCTCTCTTCGCCGGCGGTGCGGAAAATCACCCGCGCACCCGGACGCGCCGTCCGCTCGATCTCGCCCCACAGATCGTCCAGCATTTTGTCTGTCATCCAGTCCTGCGCATCCAGCAGCACGTAAGCATCGAGTGACGCCTCTTCCTTCGAGGCGAGATACTCCGTGAATGACCGGTGCTGCACATCGACGTCGCCGATGCGAGAACGCAGGTTGTCAAAATTCTCTCGTAGCAGATAGGGCGGCAAAGGGCCGGCCGCACCCGTCGCATAGCGCCTGCCGAATGCTTGCCATGCGAAATAGTTGTCCGAGAGATCGAAACCGCATGCCAGTCGCTCCAGCCGCTCATGCACCACGTTCGACATATGCGTCTCGTTACCTTTCAAGGCGTCGAACTGCGATGGCGGGATGCCGAGCCCGAACAAGACCGAGGGTTTGTTGAGTAGCCAACGGATGTGCCGCTTCTCGAACAGAGGTGCGACCTCGCTCTCGAAGATTTTGCGCTGCTCTTCGAGGCTCTTGGCGGCGAGGATTTTTCTGGGGTTGCGGCCGTGGATTCGCGCCAACAGGTGGCTCGCACCAATGAAGGTGCCCAGCAGGCCGTGCCGATAGAAATTTGTACGGAAATATTCAATCCGCCGACGGCCAAGCAGATTGCGCGCTTCCCAATAGCGTCGCGACGTCTCATCGAGATGCGGCCGGATATAGTCCTCGTAGGCACGCACGTTCTCGCGCGCATCGGCCTCGGCAAAGAAGCGGTGGAGCGCGCAATAGTCTAGCAAGTGCCGGATCGCGGCAAGCTTGAGCTTGTTCAGCGCGACGTGCGCCGGATTGAGGTCGATGGCCGTGATTCGGATCGGGGTGGTGGCGAGATAGCTCAGAATATTGCAGCCACCAGACGCGATCGCCACTAGGTGTTGGCCTTCCTTAAGGGACAAAGCTTCCAGATCTACGAGCGGATCTTCCCAGATCTGCGGATAAACGAGCCCAGAAAACGCGAGTGTGAACAGCCGCTCCTGGATGCCTCGCTTGGAAATTGGCTTGTGGCGGTGCACCGCCTGCCGCAGGCGCCTGTTCTTGCTTCGACGCCGCCGCGTCTCGTCGTCATGTGCGGCCGGCTGCTCGATCAATGCCATTTCAGCCCCTTTTGTGAGTCTCACAATCCAGGATCACGACATTTCCATATCCGGATTATGACAGGGCGGGACCCGCTAAAAGCGGACGTGGGGCTCGTCAGAGGTCCGAGGATCTCGCCCGTGCGGAAATGCTCCTTTCGTCCCGCGGCGCCGAGTGAGCGGATTCCGACGCCCGTAGCAAGGGGCAAATCCGCGATGAAGATCATGGCACTAGACTGATAGCGAGATCTTGCCACGCGAGTTCGCGGCGTGCCACCGGCAACTATTCGGTGAGCTTTCCTCGCTGGCGACGGCTAGTTCGTCACGCAGCGAAACACGACGACGTTCTTGGCGGCGCCGGTCACCATGATCTTGAGATTCTTGGCATGGCAGAAGTCGCCGGCCTTGCCGACCGCGGCGGCGGCGGCCTTTTCCTGACGCCGGGCGTCACCCAGTCCGGGCATGGTGCTGTAAGCGATGGTATAGCTGCCGTCGCCGACCTCCTTCACGTCTTCGATCTTGGGCGGCCCCGAGGTGCAGCCTGCGGCGAGCGCGGCGAGCGCGGCCGCCAAACAGAACGTCGGAAAATTGCCCATTGCGCAATCGTCTCCCCCGGATGATTTTAGCACGAGAGATATCGCCACGGGGAGGGGCCCCGAGGCGCTAGGGAAGTTGGAGGCGACAGGAAAATTAGCCATGGCGGCCAAGCGCAAGCTGATCGGCTTTGATCCGGAGACCTTGCGGGCGCTGGAGCAGCTCGCGCGCGACAGCGGCGGAAGCGTTCAGGATCTCGCCGATGAAGCCTTCGCCGACCTCCTCGCCAAGCATCACCGGCCTCGGACCCTCAAGGAGGCGCTCAAGCAAAGCGCACGCAGCGAGCCGGCCAACGAGAACAAGCCGCAAAAGAAGCGGCGCTCGTAATGCTCGCTCGTTCTCCTGGAACTGGATGGGGACATGAAAAGGCAGGAGTGGATTAAGTCGATCCTGCTTATTGCCGTGCTGCTCCTCTTATCCATTTTGGTCGCGCAGAGCAGGCGCAACTGCGAGATTCCGGGCTCATCCTGGGTGCCTTGCATCTGGGGTGAGCCCCTAGGCGACAAAAGAGCGAACAAGCCGCTCTAGGTGGCACTCAATTCGGCTTGAGCCCGTAGGGTATCTCATCCCTCGACTTGATCATCTCGGTAGACACGCCGAGCTGAGCCGAGTGAATTTAGGCTCGCGCGGTACTCTGGGCCGAGGCCTTCCTCGAATTTCAGGATCGTCGGAACGATCCAGGTATAAAGCTCCCGCGCGTCCTCGACGCCAAACTTCTCCCTAGGGCCCGTCGCGCGAAAGGCCGCGAGGCTAAGGATCTGCTTCTCCAGCCTACGTAGGGGCTCCTCCAGGTGCGCCTGATCCGGCGCCTCGAAATCCGGGACGTAGTCCGTGGCATTGCGGTCGTCGGACTCAGTTTTCGCCGAAAGAAACTGGATCAAGTTGCGTGCGTGCACGGCGAACGCCTCCATGAAGGCATTGCGATCGAGCTGCTCCTCCAACGTCGACGGCCGAGCGGTTACGAGCCGCATGAAGGTGTAATTGAGCATGGCCAGCTCGTAGCCGACGCGCTCCTGAAGGAAGGCACTTTTTTCCGCTTCAGTCCCCATCGAGCCTCCTTTTCAGAACCGATACCAGACTGCGGGGGGAAAACTCGAGTTTCAGGGAGCGAGTGGGGCTCACGACGAGGGAGTGCTCGCGGACACAAGTAAACCAAGAACATTCAAAAATATACGCTTTATACGGGTACTTCAGAACCAAAATGGTATGGATTTGCTACCTGAAGCTTTGGTTTGCATTTTTGCCACACCTTTTGAGAGTGTGGCCCCTTGAAGGGGATTTAACTTGGTTGCACACTCAGTCGGCTGTAAAAAACTAGACAATCTGCATCAACTCAGCCGGGGGACCAGCATGAACAGGGTCTTGTTGTTTGTACCCAGTATCGTGATGCTTTTCGCTCTTCCCGCCTCCGCCATCAGTGCCACCGTGGTGTCGGTCAAGGGTAGGGTCTTGATCAACCACGGCGATGGATTTCGTCAGGCCACGAGCGGTACGCAAGCAAACGCCGGCGACCGGCTCATGGCGGAGGAACGCGCGAGCGCGAAGCTCCTATATTCCGGGGGTTGCCAAGTCAAAATAGTGCCAGGGCAGCTTGTGAGCGTTGGCAGCCGACCGCCATGCACGGCTCCTTCATTGGCTGGCCTTGAGCAGGTTCCGCCCGAAAAGACGTATTTCAATGATCCAGTCTTGCCCTTTACCGTGAGCGCGGCCATTGGGTGGGGCATCTTTTGCGCCGCCACCTATTGTCGTGACCACAATCACGGCGGAGGAAGGCCCGTCAGCCCCTAACGGCGACGGCCTCGTTGCCTAGAGGCCATGCTTCTTGGTAGTTCCGACGTGTCGCCTAGCTAGGTGACGCAATTGATAAGACCGCTGCGGGCCTCGATCACAAGTGATCGCGAAAAACTCTCGTCCCGATGCAGCTAAGTCAAGACAGGCGAAATTTTAGCCTCTGCGAGTAAAACCCGGTCGGTATTGTTATGCACCTCGAGCGGCGAGTTCTAATTTCCGGCGGATCGGGTTTCTTAGGATCGCACCTCGCCGATAAGCTGCTCGACACGGGATGCCAGGTGCTCTGCGTCGATAATTTCTTCACCGGCACACGTCGCAATATCGAGCACTTGCTCAATCACAAGCGCTTCGAGCTGCTTCGCCACGACATCACGCATCCGCTCTTCGTCGAGGTCGACGAGATTTTTAATCTCGCCTGTCCGGCGTCGCCGATCCACTACCAGAAGGATCCGGTGCAGACGACGAAGACTTCCGTCATCGGCGCCATCAACATGCTTGGCCTTGCCAAGCGGCTCAAGATCAAAATTCTGCAGGCGTCGACGAGCGAAGTGTACGGCGATCCCTCGGTGCACCCCCAGCACGAGAGCTACTGGGGAAACGTCAACCCCATAGGGACGCGCTCGTGCTACGACGAGGGCAAGCGCTGCGCCGAGACGCTGTTCTTCGACTACTGGCGCCAGCACAAGCTGCCAATCAAAGTGGTGCGTATCTTCAACACCTACGGACCTCGCACGCACCCCAACGACGGCCGCGTGGTATCAACATTCATCGTTCAGGCTCTCCTTAACCACGACATCACGGTATTCGGCGACGGTGAGCAGACGCGGTCCTTCTGCTACGTCGATGACCTCGTCGAAGGGTTTATTAGAATGATTGCGACCCCGACGGAAATTGTGGGTCCAATTAACCTCGGCAACCCCGGCGAATTCACGATGCGTGAGCTCGCGGAGTTGATCCTTGAGCTGACCGGTTCTCGCTCCAAGATCGTGCACCGCCCGCTGCCGCAGGACGACCCACGGCAGCGGCGACCAGACATCAGCGAGGCCGAGAGGGTGCTCGGCTGGCGCCCAAAGACGCCGCTGCGTGATGGCCTTCTCAAGACGATCCCATATTTCGAGGAACTGCTCTCTCAGGGAGCGCTCGCCGAGGCGGTAAAGGTGTGAGTTCGTCGCACTAGAAGGGAAGTGTAGCGCGTGAGTTCAGGTGCCGTGTTAGTTACAGGAGGAGCGGGATATGTTGGAGCGCATACCTGCAAGGCGCTCGCAGCCGCAGGCTTCGCGCCCATCGTTTTAGACAACCTCTCGACCGGCCACCGCAACTTCGTCCGCTGGGGGCCACTCGTCGAGGGAGATATCGCCGATACGGCTGCTGTCCTCGACATACTCAAGGAGCAGCCCATTCGCGCCGTGCTTCACTTCGCGGCTTGCGCCTATGTCGGCGAGTCGGTTTCCGATCCCCGCAAGTACTACGACAACAACGTTGTCGCGACACTTACTCTGCTCAACGCGATGATGGAGGCAGGCTGCGACAAGATCGTGTTCTCGAGCTCATGCGCCGTCTACGGTGAACCGGACGAGGTTCCCATCCGCGAAACCGCCCCGAAAAATCCCCTCAGTCCCTACGGCGCCTCAAAGATGATCGTTGAGCGCGCGCTGTCTGATTACGGGCGCGCCTACGGCCTCAAGTCCATCGCCTTGAGGTATTTCAACGCCGCAGGCGCAGATCGCGACGGCGAGGTGGGCGAATTGCGTGATCCGGAGACACACCTGATCCCTCGCGCTATGATGTCCCTCCAGGGACGCATCTCCGACTTCGCCGTCTTTGGCGGCGACTACCCGACACCCGACGGCACCGCGGTTCGCGACTATATCCACGTCTCGGACCTCGCGGCGGCACACGTCGCCGCACTTCGCGAGCTGCTCGATGGCCACTCTGGCGGCGCCTTCAATCTCGGCACTGGCCGCGGTCTCTCAGTGAAGATGGTTCTCGATGCGATATCGGCTGAAACCGGTGAGCAGCTTGCAGTTTCGCACACCCTGCGGCGGCCGGGAGATCCGGCCGAGCTCGTCGCCGATGCCTCCTTGGCGGTGCGCGAGCTCGGCTGGACCCCGAAGCTGTCAGACCTAGACACCATCGTGAGGACCGCCTGGGCCTGGCACCGCCGGGCGCACCCCCGCGTCGCGGAAGGCACCCCGCAGCGTGCGGACGCTGTTTGAGAAGACCCTTTCAATGGCTCCGATATTTAGCTTAAGAGGCAAACGCGTCTGGGTCGCCGGCCACCGGGGCATGGTCGGCTCCGCCTTAGTGCGCCGCTTGCAGCAGGAAGGCTGCAATATCATGACCGTCTCACGCGAGGAGGTCGACCTCACGCGGCAAGATCAAGTCGAGGCATGGGTCTCGCGCAGCAAGCCTGAAGCCGTCTTCGTTGCGGCGGCAAAGGTCGGCGGCATCCTCGCCAACGACAGCTACCCGGTCGAATTTCTTTATGACAACCTCGCCATCGCCGCCAACGTCATCCACGCCGCCGCAGAGGCACGCGTCGAGAAGCTTCTCTTCCTCGGCTCATCGTGCATTTATCCAAAGTTCGCGTCGCAGCCGATCGTTGAGGAGGAACTCCTCACGGGTCCGCTCGAGCCGACCAACGAGTGGTATGCCATAGCGAAAATCGCCGCGCTCAAGCTGTGCCAAGCATACCGCCGCCAGTACGGCTACGACTTCATCTCGGCGATGCCGACCAACCTCTACGGACCTGGCGACAACTTCGATCTCGCCGGCGGTCACGTCCTGCCAGCGCTATTGCGCAAGGCCCACGAAGCAAAGATGAACGGCCACGGCGAGATTTTGATCTGGGGGCCAGGCACGCCGCGTCGCGAGTTTCTGCATGTTGACGACGCTGCCGACGCCTTGGTCTATCTAATGAAGCACTACTCAGGCATGAGCCACATCAACGTCGGCTCCGGGGAAGACGTCACGATTTTAGATCTCGTCAGCAAGATCGCCGACGTCGTCGGCTTCAAGGGTTCCATCGTGCTCGATCACTCAAAGCCCGACGGCACCCCACGGAAGCTGCTTGACACCAGCAAGCTCCGGGCGCTCGGTTGGTCGCCGACAATTGGTCTCGAGGACGGGCTCAAAATGACTTACCGGTGGTATCTCGACACTTACGGGCGCAAGGGGCCATCGCTGGAAGCCCGTGTGGATAGCTCTATTCGGGGGGAGGCGTTATCTTGACCGAGAAGACGGCGCTGATCACGGGCGTGACCGGGCAAGACGGGGCCCACTTGGCGCGGCTTCTCCTCGACAAGGGCTATGTCGTTCACGGCGTCAAGCGCCGCTCGTCCTCCTTCAATACCGGGCGCATCGACGACATCTACGTCGATCCGCATGAGGGAGGCGCGCGCTTCTTTCTCCACTACGGAGACCTAACCGACGCCACCAACTTGATCCGGCTGCTTCAGGAGATCAGACCAGACGAGATCTACAACCTCGCGGCTCAGAGCCACGTGCAGGTGAGCTTTGAGACGCCGGAGTACACCGCGAACGCCGACGGCCTCGGCACGCTGCGTCTACTTGAGGCCATGCGCATCCTTCGCCTCAACGACACGAAGTTCTATCAAGCCTCGACTTCGGAGATGTTCGGCAAGGCGAAAGAGACGCCGCAGCGTGAGACGACGCCGTTCTACCCACGCTCTCCCTATGGCGCCGCCAAGGTTTACGCCTATTGGATCACGGTCAACTACCGCGAGGCCTACGGGATGTTTGCGGCGAACGGCATCCTCTTCAACCACGAAGGCCCCCTCCGTGGCGAGACGTTCGTGACCCGCAAGATCACACGCGCGGTTGCCGCCATCGAATGCGACCTCCAGGATGTCCTCTACATCGGCAACCTAGATGCCAAGCGCGACTGGGGGCACGCCAAGGACTTCGTGAGAGGCATGTGGCTCATCCTGCAGCAGCCAAAGCCCGACGACTACGTCCTCGCCACCGGCAAAAGCCACTCCGTGCGAGAGTTTGTCGAACTTGCGTTCGCGCAAGTCGGGAGAACCATCGCGTGGCGAGGTGAGGGGCACGAAGAAATCGGCGTCGACGCGCGCTCAGGGAAGCTTCTCGTGAAGGTCGACCAGCAGTACTTCCGCCCCACCGAGGTTGACATGCTGCTGGGGGACGCCTCCAAGGCTGAGCGGGACCTCGGGTGGAAGCCCGAGGTGTCATTTGCCGATCTCGTCGCCGAGATGGTGAAATCCGACCTCGTCGTCGTCGCCTCGGAAGCCGACCGCAAGCAACGTGCCGCCTACTAGGAAGACTAGGTTGAGAACTCATACGATCGTCGGGTGATCAGTGGCATCTTGCGCGTCCTTAAGACCGGATGCCGCCGGCGCGATTGCCCCGCGAAGTATGGACCGCACAAAGGCCTTCCCATGCCTGAGGAATTTAATGAAACGATTTTTGCGGTTCTTTGACTAATTTAAGCTAAGGCTGGGTGCCAGTTTTGCTTTGCTAGAGAGAGGCACATGGCGACCGTTCGGCTTAAGGCGCTGGCTCAGACCGTAACGCGACATCCGTGGTCAAGCTTGCAGGACGCACTCCTGCTGGCGATGGCCATGCTCGTCGCGGCTCTACTCGCCCTTCAATACAATCTCTTTAGCTTTATTCCTGAACTCTCCGACCCGAAGCGTGAGATATCGCTTTCAGAGGCGATGTTCCTGACCATCCTGCTCGCGCTTTGTATCGTCGCTTTCATTCTCCGACGGCTCTACGAGGAGCGGCGTAATGTTGCACGCCAAATCACCGCAAAAACGCGGATAAGGGAGTTCAGGTGGCAAGCATCGCGGGATTCTCTGACAAATCTAGCGAACCGTCGTTCGATGCTCAAAGCGTTGACGACAGCGACGTCTTCGCCACGCTCCGACGGGCGGAAGAGTGCATTTTTTCTTATAGACCTAAACAATTTCAAGCGCGTCAATGATCTCCACGGACACGCTTTCGGAGACCGCGTCCTGCAAGTCATCGCCCGGCGCCTTCGGAAGAGCACTCGCCCCAGCGATCTTTTGGCCCGCATCGGAGGTGATGAGTTTGCCCTACTCTGCTACGACGTCGATCGAGATACCGCGCTAGCGATTGCGCGTCGTTTCATCGCGAGCCTGGAGGGCGAAATCCGAACGGAAGGGCATTCGCTCATAATCGGAGCATCTATCGGGGCAGTGTTGATCCCCGACGACGGCGCAAACGCAGAGGAAGTCATTCACCACGCCGACCTCGCCATGTATCGCGCGAAAGGCCAAGATCAATCGTCGGTCTTATTCTTCGAACCAACCGCGACTGATACGCAGCAAATAGTCAACTGACAAAGTCCGCGCGCAGACAATCGCACAGCCAGCGGCCTGCGTCCAAACGAGCCACAGGGAAATCTACTGTGGGCACCTCAAGGCGACACCGGCACCGGCGGCGGCTGAGGTGGCGGTCCCTCGTTGTTGGTGCTGGTTGAGATCCCAAACCCCGCGGCTGCTGCGGCCGCTCCGACAGCTGCTGGTATCGCTTGTGAGGGCGCGAAGGCCAGCGAGAAGCTGGTCATCGACAGCGCGGCGTCGATCTTCGCTTGCGGCCACTGATAGGCAGCTCCGGGGCATCTTCTATTACGGTCGATGTCGGTGCCTTCTCCCGCTCGATCAAGCGTAACGGCGCAACGGCACCTTCGGCGCTCATCCTCAGTGCCTTCGCGGCACTCATCCCCGCGCACTTCGAGCCGACTATTGTGCACCAGGAGCACGCCGGATTGTCCTTCAATGGGCCCCCACCAGAAGTCAGTGCCGCGCACGGCAAGCGCACCGAAGGACGTTTTCACCCCAATATTCTTGTTCCGCATCTCGCTGATCCGGCCAGTCGTCAAGCGGAAGGCGCCCTTGGTCGCGTTAAGGGCAGCTTCACCAACGCTTGCGTCAGGATCGAAGACAAAGCGGTCGACGACGATGGTCGCGTTCTCGCCAAGCGTCAGGTTGGTCTGGTCGCGGAAGGTGACCTGCAGCCGCGCCCTCGCTGCCGTGTTAAGCGTATCGCCCATATGCACAGGTGAGCCGACCGCGGCGGGAACGCCGCCAACTTGGGCTTGGTTTTCGACTTTGGTGATCATGCCCACGGTGGGGCCTGCCGCGCGTGCATCAACAGTCGCTGCGATCGCGCTTAGAGCGGAAACAGCCACAACCACCAGCACAACGCGTAACTTGTATCCTAAGCTCACCCCGCGCCCCCCGGGAGGATTGCCGCAAACAAGCCCCAAGCTGATTCCACGAGCTAATCCTCTCGCACGTTAGCCATTTCGGGTGGTGCCAACAAGCGAGGAAGTTTTGTGTCAAATATTTGCAACCGAGTGTGGCGAACTGGTCACAACCCCTGGGTGGTCGAGCCGGCGCCTCCCTCAATGTTCATCTATCTCAAAGATGCTTGTGGTTGTAGTTGAGCATCTTGGGTACCGGGGATGGCCGGGCATTAGACCGGCAGCTATCTTGACCAATGTTCCGGCTGGCGCGCCGTTACGACCGTGGCTGACATCGCCAAGCTTCACTCGTCGGAGTGCCCTCAAAAGATCCGACGCGGCGCCAACAGTGACATGGAAACCGAACGACTTCGCCGGCCTTTCGTGTCCGCTGTGCCGCCCGCCCGCGGGACATCCAATCTATCCCCGCCTCCAGTTGGGGCTTTTTGGCTGTCTCATGTCCCCGTTTGGAGACCGTCCTCCTTTACGCAGTACGTTAACGGGAGGACGGCCTCCCGGGAGGAAAACTTCCCGGCCCCTGTTGTGGGGGGGCTTGGCGATGATAGACGAAAATGAGGCGAAATGCCGTCTCCGGCAGCTTCCCCCTTCTTGAAAGAAAGGGCTCTCGGACAACCTTATCGTCGGACCACTCTAAGCCGCACCGAAGCACGAAAGACCTCGGCGCCCAAGCGACAACTCTTCCGACGCGAGCCCCGCCCCGCTGCCGCACTGGGCAGGTCGTCAGATTACGATCCCAGCAAAACGCTGATGCCTGGTTGGTTGCGAAATCAACACAGTGCCTAAAAATCGTTTGAGCGCGTATTGCGTAGATGCGCTTGGTGCCTCTTTGATAGTGGGTGATCGGCACAGACGTAGCGCCAGCTGATTGTTGGTGTCATCGGCTTTGTCGAAGGTGCGGGGGCGTAATCATGGGGGCTAACGAGCTGCCGCGTTTGGAGGGCTTTACTCAACGCGGCGAGGAAACAACACCTGATGTCTCTGAGGTATCAGGATCTGTTAAGTGGTTCGATCCGTCTAAGGGCTACGGGTTTATCGTTCCGGATGAGGAGCTTCCGGAAGTTCTCCTGCATGTAAGCTGCCTCCGACGCGGGGGCTTTCAGACCGCCTGCGAGGGCACGCGCGTGGTCTGCGAAGTCACGAGGGGTCCGAAGGGTCTGCAGGCCGTCCGCATATGCAGTATGGACGCTTCGACGGCAATCCATCCATCGCAGTTGCCGCAGCGCACCCACGTTGTCGTGGTCTCCGAGAGCGACTGGGAAAGAGCGGCGGTCAAGTGGTTCAACCGACTTCGCGGGTTTGGGTTTCTAACCCGCGGCCCCCAGACGCCCGACATTTTTGTTCATATGGAAATAGTCCGACGCTCGGGTTTCACCGAGCTCAGGCCTGGCCAGACCGTGCTCGTGCGTTATGGGAGGGGACCAAACGGTTTGATTGCGGCGGAACTTGAGCCCGACAACGCTCCGGGTCCATCCTCTCACTGATAATTAGGTACAAGACCCCGGGGTTACGCTCCCTTCGCTCCTTTCGCTCCCTCGAGACGCCAGAGCGCCGGGACAGCCGTTCGATATTGACCAATCCCAAATTGGGCCCATCGACTCCACCGCATGAAGCTCATACGATCACTAAGCCATACCCTCCAGCCGACAGCCAACGCGAATGCTTTGATTTGAGACCGGGCGGGCCGAAAGTCCAACACGGGGGTGGCGAAGTAAACGAGTTAGTCGCGAGTTACGATGATGTTCGACGGGCCGATCGTCGCGTTTTTCCTGATGCTAGTCGCGACATCAGCGGCGGTCGTCGGTTCGATGATCGTACTAGCATTGTTGGATTTGGTTTTCGGCAAGAAGAGCACGCCATCCCTTGTTGCCGACGTCGTGGAAAATGACCAGCCCGCGCCGCCAGCGAAGCTGCAGAACCCGGTTGCTAGATCAAAGCCAAAAATTAAGGCCTTAGCTGCACCTGGCGGTCTGTATCGAACGAAACGAAAACCCAAGCCTGGCTACGGTTGTCATACGCAGCGGGTCATCCACTTCGATGATGGGTTCGATGGGACGATAGGTCGTGCGGAGGGGAGTAAGTTACCGTCTCCGCCGAGTTCGAACCGACTCGGTTAGCGTAGCAGCTAGATTTCCGCTGGCGGCGTCGCAAATCAATCAGACATCGTCAGCCGAAGGCTAGCGCCGACGATGATCCTGTGTGTCCACCCGCGACCCAAAACGATAGGGCTCATTTCCACGCGGAAGGACTTGATCAAGAACCGGCGTAAATTTCTCCGCTTCAATGGCTTTTCTCGTCCACGTCGCCGCCATCTCAGTAAATAGCTGACGCGCTGAACCCTGCGGCAAGCTGTCGGCTAGAAGCGAGCATTTCAAAGCGTGGCTGCGACAATTCTTAGGATCCTGCATTCAGGTTCCCTCCAATTGAGAATCAGAAAACACCTGAGCAATCGACCTTAAGGCTCAAGAATAAGACGATTTTTTGGCCTCAAGGTGCGTCACACCCTGAAATCCCCGAGTGTCCCACTTTCAACGCTCTGGCTTCGACAATGCGGAAGAGTAAGAATTGCTGTACGGCTCAACGCCGGCCCCGACGCGAGCTTACGCGCCACTTGTCTCTTTGAACGGCGGCAGACAGGAGCTAAGGTCGCGGCTCCGCAGCGCGATTTCTCCCGTGTACGATATTCGTCAGCCACTCGATGTAATCCGCGACCACATCGCTTTTCGCGCCTTCGATATCGCCGCATAAGGCGAGTGCCGGGTCTCTGAAGGTCTCCGGAGGTCAGGATCTCTCGCCGAGATCGGGATTGCTGACAGCGTGGAGCAGCGCGCCTAGGGCGTGTACTCGTGAACGGGCATCAGTCTAAGCGTTGGGGAAGTGTTTGCTTTAACTCCGAAGGCGGACGTGAGGCGCGCCCGCTCAAAGAGCCCGCTAAGTACCACAAGTAGACATTCCGAAAACAAGGGGCCGCGCTCTCATAGGTCGACAGCATGCAGTGTCAGAGCTTAGCAATTGTCGATGCCGGGCCACCGAAAAAGCAGTAATCGCAGAGGCGGTAGCGATTGCCGTCGATGTCATTTATCGGAAACGGAAGATCGTCGAGAACCTCGTCGGAATAGGTAAAGCGCGAGCGATGATTGACGTTCTTGCAGGGCTTGTCGGTGCGGTGAAATTTCGACCAGCGTTTGACGACCCGGTCGCCAGCGTATGACCATTGTTCCGCCGCTCCGTCATAGTTGATCTGTGGATTCTTGACGTCGTATCGCCATCGGACAAACGCTCCTTGTGGCAGAAAAGGTCCGACCTCCAGACGGATGGTCTCATTAAAGAGCTCGGTCGTGAACGGCCCGAGCACGCGAAAGACGCGGCAGACGACGGCGAACCGATCGACCTGCGACCCGAGCGCTGCCGGCGTGAATTCAAGCCTCCGGCGGTTTTGTGCCACGCCCTCCTCGTTTAGCAAAACGTTCCCCAAATCGAGATCGACCACGGTCCAGCGAATGCGTAGGAATGGGTCGCTCTCGAGCGCTTCGAAAGGCAGCCGCACCTCGTACCTGACGCGGCGGCCGACAAAATTGCGAGGGATCGATCTGATCCCACCGAGGTTGGCGCTCGGCGTTTCGAGCCTGGAACTGATGCCGATAAAGACTCCCGATGTATGTATTTCGAATTGCTCGATCTTGAAACGAGTGGGGGGGTTGCCGAACCTGCGCACACGCGGAGTCACGCCACCCGTGTTGAGATCTGAACTCGCTATGCCGCCGGTAATGTTCTGGACTATTTGAGAAATGAAAGCTTCGACGGCGAACAGGAGAAAGCCTAGCGTGGCGGCTCCGCCGATGGTTTCAACGAGTACGACCCAATCCGAACGGTCAATATCGACCTGCGGTTCCGCGGGCACGAACGAGAGCGCGAGCCACGAGCGCCCTTTGACGACCATCGTCTTTTTATACAGCGGAATGTATGCACCCGGCCGGCTGTAAGTCATTCGCGGAATCGCCGCCAGCGAAAAATTGGCCGCCCCGCCGGTCATGCTCGCGCGTCCTTTGACGCGAAAGCGGCCTTCTTCGCAGGTTATATCGAGCCGTTCGAGCGTAGCGTCGTACTGGTCGATTTGGTCCTGCACCATCTGGTTGGCGTTCGGCATCATCGCCTTGACGGCATCAGGATTGACGACGACGGCCACATCATTGGCCCCGGCAAAATCGTGTAGCGCAGTGCGGTCGCCGGCCGTCGCAAATTCACCAGTGTCGAGGTTGAAGCCGATCGTGAGAGCTTCGTCGACGCACTGGACATCGATGGTGGTGAACGAGACCCCCGAAAACGGGCCGAGATAGCTGAAATCCACGATAGGAAATAAGAGGTCGCCGATGGCGTCCTGAAGCCATGTTTGCAGGTAGCTCTTAAATGAATTCCCAGTGAGATAAGCCTCGGAAGCCGCCGAAAAAGGCGAGCCACTCAACACGTCAAACTGCCAGTCGATCAGCCTATAGTCGGCCTTCTTGGCCGAGAGTAAGATCACCGTCCCGATCGAGGTCGCCGTGGGCGTGATCAGTAAGTCGGCTTGCCACTCCAAAGTCTTCGCTTCCGAAGGTGACGGAAACGGATTTAATCGCAGACCAATCGTTCCCCATCCGTTGATCCGCAAGATCCCGTCTACACGATTGAAGGGAACGAACCTCGCGCGCGGCGCACCGAAAAAGAGATTTACGCTGCCTGTCGGCGCCGGTATCTCCTTTATCGTTTTGAAAAACGAATGGCGGATCTGACCGGAATGCCACGCGCTCAAAAGCGCGTCGTCGAAGACCTTCTCGCGGATCGCAACCGCCGTGGCGTAACCGGCATGGTCTGGCATGGGACCCCTAAGGGTGGCGAGAGAGATTTAATGAGACTGGTGGCTCTGGTGCACCAGAGAACCTGAATGGAAGGCTCGCACGTAGCGATCAAACCCTTCAAGAATCTTTCGCACGTTCATAAGAGACGTGAAATCCAAATCCCAAAATCCTCTCGCCTATGAGACTGTAACACCGCATACGAACGCGCTCAACGAGGTTTGCTGGTCACGATCGGAGCATCACCCTCACGAGCCAGGGCTGGTCGATCGAAATCGAGAAGGTTCAAGCGGCGACCGATTTAACTGCATAATGATTTTCGGCGACGTAGCGCTGTTCAGCGTCGACGTCCGCCAAGTGCCACTAAGGACATCCTGCCCTGCTCACGCGGATCTGAGCGCGCAGGCCGGGACCCGAACGCGCAGCCAGGAGGTGCAGCGTGATGCGACTGATCTTCGAGCCTCAAGGCTCAGACCGGCCAGCGAGCAATCTTGATTAGCTCGGATTGGCCGACTTAACGGATTCATGCAACTCGTCATAACCGCTGATCCACCCTAGCTGGCGAGCCGCGTCATTAGCGGCCGCCCAGGCGAGCGCTCGGAACTCGGAGGGGGTGATCGTCGCTTCTGGGTCATCTGGCCCGTACTCCTCCGTAGCAAGCCACGGAGCTTCTTGTTTCCGATATTTCACCCTCAAGCAGGTGCCTCGCATGGCGACAAGAATGTAAGAGCCTTGCACTTCGACCTTCAAGTTGGAGTGGGTCATCTTCAGGCCTCCCCAAATTCCGGCAGACGCCCACTCTTTATCGCCGGGTGAATTGATGATGTTAGCTGGAAAGGATCTTGTGGCAGTGTGGCAGGGATGCACGTTTCACAGTTTCTGCTAGGGCATGTACTCATAAATGGGCGTCGGTCGAAGCGTTCGGAAAACTGTCTGCTTTACCCCGGAAAGCCCACGTGGGGCGAACCCACTCAAAAAGTTCGCATTGACCCAGAAGCGGACCTATGCCGCCCCTTGGCAGAGCTCTCCGAGCTTAAGGGAATTCGAGCCCGCGCAACTCGATCTCGCTTCACCGGCATCACTTGTGTGGCCTGCAACAGGTGCTCGACGGTAACCTCACCGTCTGAGACGTAGACGCGCAGAAGCATTTGTTTGGAGGCGACACCGCCGACAACTCGTTAGCAAAGCGTGGCTTGTCCATTTCGGATGTTACGCAGCAATGCGGTTTCGGAGGCTGTCGCAAGATTCAGTAAACCGTGCCAGGTGTCGGCGCGGGTGCCGCCGCTGGCGCCGCTTCGGGTTGCGCCGGATCTGGGGGAGACGCCCCGGCAACAGGATTCTTCGGCGGCGTCAATTTCTGTGGGAGCCCCGCCGGTGCGGTGGAGGCGGTCCCAGCCGGGGGCAATGGAGGCAGCACCCTCTTGGATTCGGGAACCGATCCGTCCGGCGGCAGCGGCGGCAGGTCCGGTGGCAGCACGCTCTGAGATTCCGGCATTCCGGAACCGCCGTAGTCATTGCCCTTAGCGCAAGGTTTCCAGATCCAGCAGGCGGCCTTTGCCGAAAGTGGCGCAACCGCAAGCATTGAGACTGCGATGGAGACTGTCACGAGTAATCGCGTTTTCATTGATCCCCTCCATCTCTGCCTTCGGGTCGCATTCGGAGGGCTGCATAAAGGCAGCGCTCCGGCAGCTACTTTATCAGTTGCGAAGAAGTAGAAGCCTCGGCGCGCGGGGACCATCGCCAAGGCTTCCAGGGTTCGGAGAGCTGACCTTCTCGATATCGTCAGCATTTACTTGGTAGCACAACCTGGCCACTACTACTGTGTCTTCGAGGTCACGTCATTGATGTAATAAAAAGAAAAAGAGAAGCCCCGGGACGCATCACCAAGCCGAGGCTTCCTGGCTCCGTTGGGGGAACCGAGGGCGGCATGACAGGGTTAGCCGCCCTCAATTTGCCTACCGGATCGGCGGCGCCGCGTCTTTAAGCTGGGAATACGCTTTTGCGTCCTGAACGAACGCAAGGGAACATCCAAAATCCCGGGGCGTTTTTGTCTGG
>CAVTBH010000002.1:330000-755592 GCA_963732955.1 uncultured Alphaproteobacteria bacterium | reverse complement strand
TACGCATACACGAGCTTTAAGGAGACTCCCAAATCGCGCTTCGTGAGAGTTGTCACCCCATTTCTCTTTCGCTTATGCGATGGGAGGCGCGCATGAATTCGCGCACGAGGTCAGCAAGGTTCTTTGCGCCGAACTTTTTCATTATGTTGGCACGATGGAATTCTACGGTCCGCGGGCTGATACCTAGCTCGCGTCCGATTTCCTTACTTGTGTCACCCCCGACGACGCGAGCCAACACCGCCCTTTCGCGGCGTGTCAAAAAATCAGGGCGTAGGGGACTATCATCCACGCTGACCAAATCAACTTGTTGACGCCGGTGCCACATAGCTTTGGCCCCTCGGCTGGAGAAATTTGTTCTAAAAAAGGCAAAATATGTGAGTCGGCTTGGGAGAGATACCTCGTATTGTTACGAGGTAGCAGAAAAAGCTGGGGGGTGGGCCGCTGTGGACAACCGTCACCGGCCGAAAGCCGAGCCTGTCCGCATCTACTTGCCTATCCTAGTGGTTTGCCTGCCAAGCCCCAGCGCTGGCAGATGAAATCGTAAATCTCGGCGAGCAGGTCAGCCGCTGCGTTTGGGTCTAGGTGGTGAGATTCTTCTTGAGTGGTTATAGGTATTAACGGTTGATAAAGCGCTTCGCCGTCGGGCGTGTGCAGCATAGCTACAGCCACGTATGGGCCACGAGCCGGATGCGTGTCGAAGAAAGACCCCAAGGCAATTTCGATGCGGGGCGCCTTTAGCTTTAGCTTTATCGTTTCGTCGTGCATTACATTTTACCCCTACTCGCACTAAGAAGCGCGGGCCATAGCCACTCTACGTACACGTCTCTGGGCGCATAAGCATTCTTAATTGAATATGATTTATTTGACACTTAAGCGACTAAATTCGCAGATTGCGAGAAAGCGACGACACCCTACAAGATGAATTGGCTTCACGAAAACCCACATGGGTCTTTAGGTGAGGCGCTCGGACCAATAGGCTAGATCGGAATCTGCCTGTTGGTCGATTCGTCCGTTGCTGGCACTTAGCGGATGTTGACGCTGGCACTGCTCATGTCCGCTCTTAAGGGTAAAACGGACATCGCTGAGCCACGACTTCGTGTCCGCTAATGACCCTTAACGGACCAATTGAACCTTCATCTTAGCATACCGCCGAGAATCAGCTCCTACTGCAAACCCCCACCACTAGGTCTCTTCGTGAACATTCTCGGCATCGTAACTAGGACCCATGACTCCGGCCTGGCGCTGCTCAAGGATGGCGTGCCGACGATCGTCTTGGAGGAGGAACGGTTCAACCGCGAGAAACATACGCGAAAGTTCCCGTTCCGCTCGCTGAAGGCAGCATTCGACGACCAAGGCCTGGGCGTCGGCGATATCGATGTCATCACGACGCCGTGGGAGATGAAGTCGCTCCGGCGCAACCTGTTTTGGGGGGCGGCAGAGGGGCTTCCGGCCAGCCTCAACATGATTCCGCCAAGCGCACGCCCGCATATATCCACCATGATCGTCGCCGTTCCCATGGGACTTCGATGGGGATTGATGGGGCACTTCGGCATGCACAAGAAGCTGCTGAAGATCGTGCAGGTCAGGCATCATGACGCGCATGCGGCGATCTTCTTCGTGTCGCCATTCGAGGAGGCGGCGGTGCTGGTTATGGACGGCCATGGAGATGAGACCGCCCAGTCCGCCTATATCGGCTCTGGCAATCGGCTCCAACGCCTGTGGCAGAGCGAGGTCTCAGATTCCCTAGGCTTTCTCTATATGGCGGTCACGGCCTATCTAGGGTTCAAGCCGTTCACGGAAGGGACCGTGATGGCCCTCGCCGGCACCGGCGGGCCGACTTACGCAAATAAGTTCCGCGAGCTCGTACGCCTTGAGACCGAGGGACGGTTTTCGATAAATCGGGACTTGATCAGCTACAACACCCACGGCGTCACGAAGCCGTTCAAGGAATGGTTCACGGAGGCGTTCGGTCCGCGGCGCCAGCCGAACGAGCCCATCAGCGATCGTCATCGCGATCTTGCCTTCGCGTTGCAGTCCACGATCGAAGCGGCCGTGGTGCATATGGCTCGCGCACTCTCCAAGCGTCATCCTTCACGCAATCTCTGCCTGACCGGTGGCGTGGCACTCAATTGCGTGGCGAATGCGCGTATCCTGCGCGACACGGACTACGAGGCCGTCTGGGTACCACCTTGCGCCTCGGACTCGGGCGCTCCCCTCGGCAGCGCACTCTGGCATTATCATCAAACGCTCGGTCATCCGCGCGGCTTCGAGCTCAAACATTCCTTCCACGGCAGGGGATATACCGACGCCGAGATCACGCGCGCTCTCCGAGCCGCTGGGTTGTCCTATCAGCAAATGGGAGAAGAGGAGTTGCTGACAACCGTGGCGGGAGACGTCGCCGCTGGCAAGATCGTCGGCTGGTTCCAGGGGCGATCCGAGCTTGGCCCGCGCGCACTGGGAAATCGCTCCATCCTGGCCGATCCTAGGGACGCAGCAATGAAGGATCGCATCAATGCCCGCGTGAAGCATCGCGAACCCTTTCGTCCCTTCGCTCCCGCCATTCTTCAAGAGCGGGCGGCGGAGTTCTTCGAGATCGAGCAGATCGATCCCTTCATGACGATGGCCCCGCGAGTGCGTCCCCACAAGGCCGCGCTCATTCCGGCCGGGATCCATGTCGATGGAACGGCGCGCATCCAGACCGTGGACCGTTCCACGAACCCGCGTTTTTATGGTGTCATCGAGAAATTCGCCGAGCTGACAGGAGTTCCCGTCGTTCTCAACACGAGCTTCAATTTGCAGGAGCCGATCGTGCAAAGCCCCGAGAATGCGATCTTGTGCTTCTTGCGCACACAAATGGATGTGCTGGTGCTCGGCAATTTCTACGTCACGGATCGAACGTTATCCCGGCGGTACGCACGCTAGATGTCTGCTGTTGGCACTTAGCGGACATCAACGCTGGCGCTGGGCATCTCCGCTCTTAGTGGGAAAGCGGACATCCCTGACCCATGATCTCAACGTCCGCTAATGACCCAAAGCGGACTTTCTGGCTCTGTTTAGGGCAAAGAGGCGCTTGCAACTATAGAGGGCAATGGTGGCGATTTAGCTCGCTAAGCTTGTAATAGGCTTAGTCAATGCCCATATCCTTATTACTGGCACGCCGGACCCTAGGCGCTGACGGTAAAGACTACCGTGCCAATTCCGTGCACGCCCCCTTTCCCGAAAAAAACCGGCACCCAAGCGCCCCCGTTAGGGGGCGTGGTTCGGCGACTGCCAGGCCGTTCGCCAGCACACTACCCAGAATCCTTGAAGGGCAAGCCTGACGGGCTCACAAATCGAAGGAGACGCGCCATGAAAGGCCTTGTGACGATCCTTATTTTCATTTTCGCAGCTGGATTCACCGCATCGGCATGCGCCGGAGAGATCGCGCCCAAGACTCAGGCTGCCTGTGAAAAGGCTGGCATGCACTGGGATGCGACAGCCAATGCACCAACGGTAAAATGTCACTTCCGTCTTGCATAACCGCGTCGGCGGTCCTCGGATTTAGTTCGGCGAGGCGGGAGGATCCGTAGCGGCTGCTGACAGTTAGTCTTGGTTCCGTCCCGGGCACCAGGAAAGGGCGTTTGAGCTAGGGCGCCACCCTCGACTGCCCGAATTGCCCAGGTATGATTTTGGCACCATCTCGCCAAGCTTCGAGGTGATCGGCCCAGACCTGCATCATTTTGCGGCGCTCAGGCCAATACTCCGCTGCATGAGTGTAGGCGCGACGCACAGCATTCGGCTCCTGATGGGCCAATTGCCGCTCGATGGCATCTGCGTTCCAACGGCCCATTTCGTTCAGCCGCACGGCAGCCATTGATCGGAAGCCGTGGGTTGTTGCCTCGTCCTTGCTGTAGCCAAGGCGACGCAGCGCAGCATTCAGCGTGTTCTCCGACATCGGCCGGACTGAGCTGCGGATCGACGGGAACAGAAACCGGTTGTTCCCGGTGATCGCCTGGAGATCGCGCAGTATGGTCAGGGCTTGTCGAGACAATGGCACGCGATGAGGCTGCCGCATCTTCATCTTGACGGCTGGAATGCGCCATTCCGCTTGTTCGAAGTCGATCTCGCTCCACTCTGCTTGACGCAATTCGCCCGGGCGGACGAACACGAGGGGCGCCAAGCGTAGGGCGGCCAAGGTGACCGGATGGCCGTCGTACCCGTCGATGGCTCGCAGCATGGCGCCTATCGCGATTGGATCTGTGATTGCCGACCGGTGCTTCACCTTGGGGGCCGTCAGCGCCCCGCGCAGGTCGGCAGACGGATCACGCTCGGCTCTCCCGGTGGCGATTGCATACCGGAACACTTGGCCGCAGGTGCTTCGCAGCCGCCGAGCAGTTTCATAGTGACCGCGAGCCTCCACCCTCTGGAGCACGTCCAGCAACGTTGGCGCGGTGATGGTCGAGATTGGCTGCTCGCCGATGAGTGGACATGCCAGATCAAGCAACCAGCGGATCTTATTGAGAGTCGCCACCGCTCGACCCTCACGCTCCAGCTTAGCCATCCAATCCTCGGCCACCAGCCGGAACGTATTGGCGGAGGCTGACTTCGAAGCGATCCTGTCGCGCCGGCGCTGAGCACTGGGGTCTATTCCCGAGGCCAACTGCTTCTTAGCGAGATCGCGACCCATCCTGGCCTCGGAGAGTGTCACGGCGGGGTACACTCCGAGGGCCAGCGTCTTACGCTTGCCGTGCCACCGGTAGTCCATCCGCCAATAACGGGCGCCGTCCGGCCTGACGAGCAGATAAAGTGCGCGGGCATCAGCCAACTTGTAAGCGGCGGCTCGACCCTTCGCATTGCGGACCTTGAGTTCGGTCAATGGCATGACGGTATATCCCAAGATGGCACATCAGTTACACCGTCAAATATACCGTCAACGGCGTCGGATGCCAACGGATGTGGCCGGACGTCGCTGATCGCGAAACCCAATTAAAATGTCGGGTTTCTGGGACGGAGGTAGACGAAGCCGGACGAGTAAGTGGTGCCGCAAGAGGGATTCGAACCCCCGACCTACGCATTACGAATGCGCCGCTCTACCGACTGAGCTATTGCGGCCCAAGCGCGAATAAACGCGGGCTCTTTATACAGCTAGATATAGCTAGATACTGTGGCAGTGATTAATGCCAATACCCCCGCGTTGCAAGGTGGGGACGCCGCGCGCCGGGTCCGCCTAGCGGATCTGCGCCGTGCGGAACCGCTCCAGGGAGGCCGGGCTCTCGTCCGTATCGGCGGGGGCGATACCGGGATCGTCCGGGGGCCGCGGCGGCACATAGAGCTGGGGCTCGCGCCTTGGTGGCGGTGCGAGATCATGGCGCGGCGGCTTCGACGTTTCAGCTTCGGGCGCGGGCTCGGCAGGCTTTATCTCGACGATGGGCACACGCGGCGGCGCCGTGCCGTCACCGGACGGTGGTGGGGATTTGCTCGGCGGCTCGTCCGGCGGCGTGGCCTGGTCCTCGATCTGCGCCCGGGGCGACACCACGAGGGGCGGCGGCTCCGGCGCATCGAGACCTTCCTCGATCAGCAGAGTGTCATCGCCCTTGCCGATGGCATCAATCGGCGCCTTCCACTCGAAGGCATCGACGGCGCCGGTCACCGGCGATACCGGCAGCCAGCGGTCGGAGATGTAGCCATCGGCGATCCAGGCACGGTCGCGGGGGGCGCGCACGGCGCGAGCGAGCCATTCGCGCTCGCGGCCCTTGTTGCCGTCGCCGGCCTCGATCCGCGCCATCAGCGTGCAGACACGCGCCGGCGGCCGATCATGCAGATAGGGCGACAGCGCGGCTTCGGCCTCGCGCCAATCGCGGGCCTCGATCGCGGCCATGGCGATGGCGATATGGCCTTCGATGTCGCCCGGGGTGAGGCTGGCGAGATGCTTGACCCGCTTCAGCCGCTCCCGGGGCGAGTTGCCCGGATTGGCGAAGGCATAGACCAGGGCAAGATCTGGATGCGGCGCCAGCTTCCAGGTGCGGGCAATGAGGCGGCTGGCCTGGCGGCTGTCGCCCTTCGAGGCAAGGAGCCGCCCGGCGATCTCGGCCGCGGGCACCAGCGACGGCGCGAGCCGCAAGGCTTCGTTCGCAAGCGCGAGCGCCTTCGCCGGCGCGGACGCCTCGAGGTCGCGCGCCTCCGCGGTCAAGAGCACGGCACGGCGCCTTAGCGCGACGTCGGCCTCTACGTTGCCGTGCTGGCGGGCGATGGCGAGCGTATTCAGCGCGCCCTCCCAATCGCCGGCGCGCGCCTGCATGTCGAACAAGGCGTTGACGCTCCACGCAAGCTCCGGGTCGCGTTTCACCACCTGCTCGGCGATCACCCGCGCGGCGGTGGTGTCATTGCTGCGCTTTGCCTCGAGATAAAGGCCGCGCAAGCCGAGGAGCTCGGTCTCGGGCCGATCGAGCATGCCTTCGAAGGCGCGTCGCGCCGTGGCACGATCGCCCTTGAGCTGGGCCGCTTGCGCCTTAAGTAGAGCGGTCAGGGGCTCGTTGGGGAGATTGCGCCGCGCCATGCCGGCATATCGCTGCGCCTGGGCGCGGTCGCCGACGCCGATGGCGAGCAGGCCTCGCGTCAGCGCCTCGAAACCCTGGCTGCGGCGGCGCTCCTGAAAGTAAGCGGACATCGCAGCCGGTCGGGTGAGGATGAAGCGCAACAGCGCCCAAGCCAGAATGAGCGCGGCGGCAATGCCGATCAGCACCAGGGCGCCGACAAAGGCGCTGGTTTTGATCTCGTAACCAAGCCATTGCACGGTGATCGAGCCGGGCTGGTCGGCGAACCAGGCGAGCCCGAGCGCCACCGCAACGACGACAAGGACGAAGCTGAGGATGCGGATCATGGGCTCGGCGCCTCGCCGCTGCCGCTGTCTTGAGCGCCGCCGCCAAGGGACACCAGCACCACGCCTTGAAGCTTGGTCAGGGTCTCGTCGGCGGCGAGACGCGCACGCGCTTTCTCGAGCCAGCCGGCGAAGGCGTCGCGGATGTCAGCCGGCAAGCTGTCGACTTCGGCAACAGCGTCGTCGAGTTCGCCCTGCTCGAGGTCGTCCTCAGCGCGCGCCATCACGGCATCAGGCGCGTTGCCGGTCGCGGTGGCGTCGATGCGGCGGATGGTGATGGCAGATTTGGCGCTGGCAATGACGCTGTCGACGAAAGACCCGCCGGCCGCCGGCGGTGGCGCGGCCTTCTCGGCGAGCGCGATGAAATCCTGCGTGAGCTCGGGAAGCGTCGGGATGCCAGCCGTGGCGTGGGTTGCCAGGTCATCGACGCTCGAGGCATCCGGCAGGAGCGGCTGGACCGCGGCAAGCTCCGCGGCATAGGGGCGTCCGGCGGTCACCGCTTCGTTGAGATTGGCGAAGGCGATGGCGAGGGCGCCGGACTTGGCGGTCGCGGCCGAGCGGTCGACGGTGCTGGTGATCCCGGGCATCGCACTCTCGAGCTTGGCGATGCGCTGGTCGAGTGCCGTCACCTCGGGAGCGAGCTCAGACTGATCCCCCAGTTTCGCCTCGGCGAGAGCGCCGAGCTTCGCCTTGAGCGCGGCGAGTTCGCCCTGGAGCGCTTGGACCTCGGCGCCGGTTTCCGTCTTCTGGGCATCGAGCGCGGCGGCGACATTGCCTTGTAACCGTTGCTCCATGTCACCGACCTTGGCGTCGAGCGCCGCGGCATCGGCGACCGAGCCGCCCGCGTCTGCAGTCTTGGCCAAGCTGTCCAAGGACTCCTCGAGCTGGGTGACGCGGCCGGTCAGGGCCGAGAGGTCAGGTGCCGCGGGAGCCTTGCGATCCTCCAAAGCCTTGACCCGCTGGTCGAGCGCTGCGACAGCCTTGGCGTCTCCGCTCGGGGCCGAGGCCGATTGGAGCTTGTCGACCCGCGCTTGTAGCGCGGCGATCTCGGACTTCTCGCCGCTCCCAGGCGGGAGGAGCTTCCAGGCGAAGGCTAACGCGATGACGCCGATCAGGCCACCAAGGAGGCCGGCGGCGAGATGGGTGAAGAAGCCCTTGAGATCGTCCGCGCTCGTTCGGGGCGCCGGTGGCGGCTCGGGAGCCGGCTCCGCCCGCTCGCCAAATCCATCGTCGTTGTCGCTCCCGTTGGCGGCCTCCGAGGCCGCGGACTCCGCCGCGCCCGCGGCCGGCTCGGAGGCGATTTCGGTTGCCGTGCCCTCGATGGTCGGCGCTGGGCGTTTGGACGCGCCGGGATCGTTGGGGTCGCCGAAGGGGTCTGCCATCACACTATCTTCGTTCCTAAGAATCGGCTCGTCGCGAGGATGCAGCCTCGGTTGAGATCAGCGCAAGGAGTTCTTCCTCGCGCGGTTCCGCCGCCACAATTATCGTGGCGTCGAGCGGCTCCACCGCCTGTGCTACCGCCGCTGACAAGCAATAGCAAATCAGTCGCGAAGCTTGCGTTACCGCGCCCTGGCGCCGGACGAGATCGGTAAAGATCGCCGCGGTCCGTGGCGACATGAGGATGACGCCGTCGAGGTCTCCGGCCTTAAGCCGCGAGATGGCCTCCTCACTCAGCCCGGGCGCCGCGGCGGCGCGATAAAGCACGGGCTGCTTCACGGTGAAGCCCTTCGCCGCAAGCGCCGATTTGAGATCGAAGGCAACTGTCTCGCCGGAAAGATGGACGAGCGCGCCGCCGCCCGGGTCGAGCGTGTCAGCAAGCAAACGCGCCAGCATTTCGCCCGTTCCGCCTGCCGCGGTCACGGCACTAAAGCCGCAAGCCTCCGCCTCCTTGGCGGTGGCCTCGCCGACGGCGAAGAGCGGCAGCCGGATCGCGGCGGCGCGGTCCGGATGAGAGGCGAGTGCGCGGAGCGCGTTGCGGCTGGTGGCGATCAGGGCTTGGGCGCCGTCGAGGTCGAGGTCGACGCCCGGCACAGCCTCGATGGCGAGGAGCGGCGACAGCACGATGTCGTGCCCGCGGGCGGCGAGCGCCTCGCCTTGGCGGCGCGCGTCAGGCTCGGGCCTGGTGACGAGGAGACGCATCAGCGCGCGCCGAAGCTCGCGAGGAAATTCGGTCCGGCCCGGGCGAGCAGCTCGCGGCCGGCCTCCGACACCGATACCCTCGGCGTTGGCTGCGGGGCCGATCAGCTCGATCTCGTGCCACTCGGTGCCGTCAGGATTGAGGACAAGGCCGCGAAACTGCAGCGCCCCATCGGCAACCTCGGCGAGGCCCGCAATCGGCGTGCGGCACGAGCCGTCGAGCTCGGCGAGAAACGCACGCTCGCAAGCGACCGCCGTCGCCGCGGTGTCGTCGTTAAGCATCGTCAGCAACTCTCGCGTGTCGGCATCGTCGCTGCGGCACGCGACGCCGATGGCGCCTTGCGCCACCGCCGGCAACATCTCCTCCGTCGACATGACTGCGGTGACGTGACTCTCAAGACCGAGACGCTTGAGGCCGGCGAGGGCGAGCAGGGTGGCATCGGCGACGCCGCGCTCGAGCTTGGCGAGGCGCGTCTCGACATTGCCGCGGAGATCGACGACCTTGAGATCAGGGCGGAGGCGCTTCATCTGCGCTTGGCGCCGCAACGACGAACTGCCGATGACGGCGCCGGCGGGGAGTTCGGCAAGGCTCGTCCCCCGGGCGCTGATGAAGGCGTCGCGAACGTCGGCGCGCGGCAGCACGGCACCGATGGTCAGCCCAGCGGGGAGCACTGTGGGCAGGTCCTTCATCGAATGCACGGCGATGTCGATCTCGCCGCGCAGCTGCGCCTCATCGATCTCCTTGGTAAACAAACCCTTGCCGCCGAAGTCACGGAGCGGCTTATCGCTGATGCGGTCGCCGGAGGTGGTGATGACCTTGAGCGCGATGGCGCCGGGTGGCAGGCCGTGCGCCCTGGTCAGCAGCGCCTTCACATGCTCGGCCTGCCACAAAGCGAGCGGGCTTCCTCTGGTGCCGATCAGAAGCGGGCGCTTCGGCAAGCTCATGTCTCCCTTGGCTTGGCGCCGACCGCCAGGGCCGGGGCGGGCGCCATTAATGGCCTGATCCGGCTGCCCCTTCAATCGGCCCGGTCTTATCTGTAAAGACGCGCCATGACCACTGCCCCCGTCCACCGCCCTCTTACCGTGCTTGGCATCGAAACGAGCTGCGATGAAACCGCGGCCGCGATCGTGCGCCGCGACGCCGACGGCACGGGAACGATCCTTGCCAATGTGGTGCGGACGCAGCTCGACCTGCATGCGCACTATGGCGGCGTGGTTCCGGAGATCGCCGCTCGCGCCCATATCGAGGTGCTGGATGCGGCGATCGCCAAGGCGCTCGCTGATGCCAGACTTGATTGGAATGCGATCGATGCCGTTGCCGCCACGGCGGGGCCCGGGCTGATCGGCGGGCTCATCGTCGGGGTCACCACGGGGAAGGCCATCGCGCTCGCGCGCGGCGTGCCGTTCATCGCCGTCAATCATCTCGAGGCCCACGCGCTCACGCCAGGCCTCACCCACGGGCTCGGCTTTCCTTATCTCCTCCTGCTCGTCTCCGGCGGCCACACGCAACTCCTGATCGTCAAGGATGTCGGCTCTTATGTCCGACTCGGCACGACCCTCGACGATGCGCTGGGCGAAGCCTTCGACAAAGCGGCGAAGCTGCTCGGTCTCGGGTATCCGGGCGGCCCTGCCGTCGAGAAAGAAGCTGCTCGGGGCACGCCGTCGGTGCCCTTGCCGCGGCCGATGCATGGGCGGCGCGAGCCGCATTTCTCGCTCGCCGGCCTCAAGACCGCGCTCCGGCATGAAGCCATGGCGCGTGCGCCGCTCAGCGAACAGGCGGTCGCCGATCTCTGCGCCAGCTTCCAGGAGGCCGCGGCCGACGTCGTCAGCGACCGCACCAAGCGCGCCATAGAGATCTATGTCGAAACGATGGGAGCCGACGCCCACCGTGCACTCGTTGTGGCGGGTGGCGTCGCCGCCAATCAGCGTTTGCGCGCCGCGCTCGCCAAGACAGCCGAGGCCAACAGCTTCGCCCTGATCTTGCCGCCGCTCGAACTTTGCACCGACAACGCCGCCATGGTCGCCTGGGCCGGCGCCGAGCGGCTCGCCCGGGGCCTGGTCGATGATCTCGCCGCGCCGGCGCGGGCCCGCTGGCCGCTCGATCCCGATGCGCCGCCGGCCCTTGGCGCCGGGGTAAAGGCCTAATGCGTCTAGGTTTTTCGCCTCCGGCGCGCGGCCCCTGACGGCAGCCTCCCGTTCCTGTATGACACGTTGGGGAAGTCGGATCATGGCTTTGCAGACAGTCGGTATCGTTGGCGGGGGGGCATGGGGCACGGCGCTCGCGGTGAGCGCGCGGCGCGCCGGACGCGACGTGATGCTCTGGGCCTATGAGCCGGAAACCATCGCCGAGATCAACGAGAGGCATCGGAACGCGCTTTATCTCCCCGGCGTGGAGCTCGACCCCGCGATCAAGGCGACCGCCAAGCTCAGTCAAGTCGCCGCCTGCGATCTCCTGTTAATGGTCCCGCCGGCGCAAGAACTACGCGCCATCGGCAGCGAGCTTCACCGTCATATGCATGCCGACCAGCCTCTCGTCATCGGCGCCAAGGGCATCGAGCAAGCGACCGGGCAGCTTCTGTCCCAGGTCGTCGCCGAGGTACTGCCGCAGGTGCGCCCCGCTGTGTTATCGGGTCCAAGTTTCGCCGGCGAGATCGCGCGCGGACTTCCTGCTGCCCTGACGCTCGCGACCCCGAGCGAGGCGCAAGGCCGCGCGCTGGCGCATGCGCTGAGCCACGCCTCGTTCCGCTGCTATTGGAGTGACGATGTGATTGGGGCCGAGATCGGCGGCGCGTTGAAGAACGTCTACGCCATCGCCGCCGGCATCGTCGCCGGCAAGAAGCTAGGGTCGAGCGCGCATGCCGCACTCGTCACCCGGAGCTTTGCCGAGATGATGCGGCTCGGCGCAGCACTCGGCGCCAAGCGCGAGACCATGACCGGGCTGTCGGGACTGGGAGACCTGATCCTGACCTGCGGCAGTCCGCAATCGCGCAACATGTCTCTTGGCTTCGCGCTCGGCGAAGGCCGCACCCTCGGCGACGTGCTCAAGGCGCGGGTCTCGGTCACCGAGGGCGTGCATACCGTGAGCGCGGTGGTAGAGATGGCGGCGGCGCGCGGCATCGACATGCCGATCGCGTCGGCGGTGCACGCGGTGATCTCCGGGCTCTCGACCGTGGACGAAGCCATCGAAGCCTTGTTGACGCGGCCGCTGAGAGCCGAAGCCTAGTGTGCTGCACCGCAACAGGCCGGTGAGCAATCCGTAGACAGCCGCCCAGGCTCATTCTAGCCTTCGCCGCCAGTTTCGAGGGAACCGATGCTCTACGCGCTGATCTGCACCGATAAGCCTGGCGGCCTCGACCTGCGGCTCGCCAATCGGCCGGACCATCTCGCCTATCTGAAAAGTCTCGGTGACACGCTCGTGCTCGCCGGCCCCTTCACCAAAGACGACGGCGTGACCATGACCGGCAGCCTGGTCGTGGTCGAAGCGCCGTCGCGTGAGGCTGCGAAGAAAATCGCTGACGGCGACCCGTTCGCCAAGGCCGGTCTGTTTGAAGCCGTCGAGATCCGTCCCTGGCTGTGGACCGTCAACAAGCCTGACCGCGGGTGAGACAGCGACCATGAACTATTGGCTGTTCAAGTCAGAGCCGGAGGCCTGGTCTTGGGACCAGCAGAAGACGGAAGGCGCCAAAGGGGCCGAGTGGGACGGCGTCCGCAATTACCAGGCGCGCAACATCATGCGGCAGATGAAGAAGGGCGATCTCGGCTTTTTCTATCATTCCGGTGACGAGAAGCGCATCGTCGGCGTGGTCAAGGTGGTGGCGGAGGCGCATCCCAACTCGACCGACGGCAGCGGCACCTGGGAGTGCGTCGATGTCGCCGCGGTGTCGGACGTGCCAAGGCCCGTGACGCTCGCCGAGATCAAGGCGCAGGCCGGGCTGAAGGACATGGTACTCGTCAACAATTCACGGCTTTCGGTGCAGCCCGTGACCGCCAAGGAATGGACTGCCGTGAGCCGCCTCGTCGGCCTCAAACCCGAGGCGCGGCGCTGACAACAGTCGGGAGGAGACATGGGTCCGGTTCCGATCAACTATCTCGCCGTGGTGGTGGCCGCGATTGCCGGTTTCCTCACCGGCTGGGGGTGGTATTCGCTGTTCGGCAAGATGTGGTTGCGCGCCCTCGGCAAGGCCAAGGGCGACCTGAAGCCGACGCCAGTGCCGTTCATTCTTTCCATGCTCGCCAATCTCCTGATGGCCTACATCCTCGCCGGCGTCATCGGGCACGTGCATGTGATGACGGTCAGAGGCGGTGTCATCAGCGCCCTGTTCGTGTGGGCCGGGTTCGTAGCGACGACGACGGTGGTCACCCAGCAATTTGAAGGTCAGAAGCCGCTGCTCACGGCCATTGATGTCGGCCATTGGCTGGCGGTGCTCGTGGTCATGGGCGTCATCATTGGTCTGTTCGGAGCCTAGCTGAAAATATTTGGCCCGGTCGCGAGCCTCCCGATTGTCGTCGGGCCCGCGGCTGTCCATAATGCCGAAAAAAGGGCTTCGCACGCGCGTAGGAGGAGCGAGCCGATGTCGGAGGAAACTGTCTACAAGGTCCCCAAGGACTGGAAGCAAAACGCATTCATCGACAAGGACGAGTACGAGGAGCTCTACCAAAAGAGCGTCGACAAGCCCGAGAAGTTCTGGGGCAAAGAGGGCGAGCGGATCGATTGGATCAAGCCCTATTCACGCGCCAAGAATACGAGCTTCGAGTACCCCGACGTCTCGATCAAATGGTTCGAGGACGGCACCCTCAACGTGGCGGCGAACTGCATCGACCGCCATCTGAAGAAACGCGAGCACCAGGTCGCAATCATCTGGGAGCCCGACGACCCGGCCGAGGCGCCACGGCACATCACCTATGGCGAGCTCTACCGCGAGGTCTGCACCTTCGCCAACGTGCTGAAGGCGATGGGCGTCAACAAAGGCGACCGCGTCACCATCTATTTGCCGATGATCCCCGAAGCCGCCTACGCCATGCTGGCTTGCGCGCGCATCGGCGCGATCCATTCCGTGGTGTTCGGCGGCTTCTCGCCGGATTTGCTCGCCGGCCGCATCACCGACTGCAAGTCGAAGCTCATCGTGACCGCCGATGAGGGCCTACGTGGCGGCAGGAAAGTCAAGCTCAAGCACAACACCGACGAGGCGCTGACCAAATCGCTCGGCGATGAAAAGGTGGTGGTGATCAAGCGCACCGGCGGTAACTGCGCCATGCATGGCGGGCGCGACTTCTGGTATCACGATCTCGCCGAGAAGGTGTCGGATCACTGCCCGCCCGCAGAGATGGGCGCGGAAGATCCGCTGTTCATTCTCTATACCTCGGGCTCGACGGGAACGCCAAAGGGCGTTGTGCACAGCTCAGGCGGCTATCTCGTCTACGTGTCGATGACCCACCAATATATTTTCGATTATCACGACGGCGACGTCTATTGGTGCACGGCCGACGTCGGCTGGGTCACCGGCCACTCCTACATCGTCTACGGCCCGCTCGCCAACGGCGCCACCACGCTGATGTTCGAAGGCGTGCCTAACTATCCCGACGCCTCGCGCATGTGGCAAGTGGTGGACAAGCACGGCGTCACTATCTTCTACACCGCGCCGACCGCGATCAGGGCGCTGATGGGCGCGGGCGACGACTTTGTCAGGGGCTCGAGCCGGAAGACGCTCCGGCTGCTTGGCACCGTCGGCGAGCCGATCAATCCCGAAGCCTGGGAATGGTACTATCGCGTGGTCGGCGAGGAGCGCTGCCCCATCGTCGATACCTGGTGGCAGACCGAAACCGGCGGCATCCTGATCACGCCGTTGCCGGGCGCAACCAAACTCAAGCCGGGCTCGGCGACGCTGCCGTTCTTCGGCGTGCAGCCGGCGGTGGTGGACACCGAGGGCAACGTGCTCGAAGGCGCGGTCTCCGGCAATCTGGTGATCCTCGATGCCTGGCCGGCGATGGCTCGCAGCGTCTATGGCGATCACAAGCGCTTCGTCGAGACCTACTTCTCGACCTACAAGGGCAAATATTTCACCGGTGACGGCTGCCGGCGCGATGCCGACGGCTATTACTGGATCACCGGCCGCGTCGACGACGTCATCAACGTTGCCGGACATCGCATGGGCACCGCCGAGGTGGAGTCGGCGCTCGTCGCCCATCCCAAGGTCTCCGAGGCCGCGGTGGTCGGCTATCCCCACGCAGTCAAGGGCCAGGGCATCTATTGCTACGTGACCCTGATGGCGGGCGAGACTGCCTCCGACGCGCTCAAGATCGAGCTTCGCGATTGGGTGCGCCGGGAGATCGGCCCAATCGCATCGCCCGATCTGATCCAATTCGCGCCCGGACTGCCCAAGACCCGTTCCGGCAAGATCATGCGCCGCATCTTGCGCAAGATCGCCGAGGACGAGTTCTCCAATCTTGGCGACACCTCGACACTTGCCGATCCCGCCGTGGTCGAAGATCTCGTCGAGAACCGTCAGAATCGCGGCAGCGCCTAGCCGGGCGATCGCATCAACGGGGAGAACTCTTCATGACCTCGCTCAAGGGAATGCTCATCGCGCTCGGACTCGTGGTCGTGATCGCGGTTGGGATCGTCGCTTCGCTCGGCTTGCTGTCCTCGGACAAGGGGCACGAGGTCCGGCATATCTCGATCGGCCAGCGGACGATATCGGTGTCGCACTATAAGGACTTCACCCAGGAGACGATCGGCGATGGGGTGAAGATGGTGGTCGATGGCCACACCATCACTGCAACGCCCGACGAGATCACCGTCGACGGCACCGAGCAGGATATCGCACCCGACCAGGACGTGGAGATCGTGGTCGACGAGGCGGGAAAAATCACGGCGAAGGCCGCGACCGCGGAGCCTTCGGACGCGGACGCAATGACGCCTGACGGGGACGAGTCCGAAAACCCTCCCCCGCAATGAACGCGGGCTAGCTCCTAAGAGGCCTCGGCTTCGGTCATCTGGCTGAGGAGTGACGTCCAGGCGTCCCTTGTCTCGTGCGCGAAGCGTCCTTGCAGCGATTGTTCCAGCGTCCACACCCAGGCGCGCCGGAACGTAGCATAGGCGTCAGCGCTCACGCCCTCCTGCCGCTTCTGGGCGATGAGCAGCTTGATGATCGGCTGCAGTTCCTGGAGACGATCGAGCGAGAGGATGGCAAGCTTCATCGCCGCCATGAACCGCCGGCGTTGGCCCCTGGTCGGCGCCTTGAACAGCACCGCGAGCGTCGGGTCGAGATCGATCGACTTCATATAGAACAGACGCGCCACGAGATCGGACGCTGGCTCGACGGTGGTGAAGCTGTCGCGGATCAGGCGTTTCTGCTCGGCGGTGAGCGAGGGGGCGGTATCGGCGGAGGCGGCCGGTTCGATTGGTGCGAGGAGCGTCAAGGACATGGGCGACTCACGGGTTACGGGCTGCAGTTCCTGCCAGCATCGCCGAGCAGCCTTGATGAAGCGTTAAGGTAACCGCAGCCCTACTAAACCCGGGCCCGGAGGCCGACCGGGGGCCGCTGCTCCTTGTGCTAAGGCACCGGACTCCCAACATATTTACGGTAAGCACGCGGCCTTCTGCCGTGGCGCCGAGTGATCGGGAGTCGAGATCCATGGGTTATTTCCGCACAGCCATCCTGCTTGCCGCGATGACGGCGCTGTTCATGGGCGTCGGCTATCTCGTCGGCGGCCAGACCGGCATGGTCATCGCCTTTGTGGTGGCGGCCGGGATGAACCTGTTCGCCTTCTGGAACTCCGACAGGATGGTGCTGTCGATGTATGGCGCGCGCCAGGTGGATGAGCGCTCGGCGCCGGAGCTCTACGGCCTCGTGCGCCAGCTCGCGCAACAAGCGGACCTGCCGATGCCCAAGGTCTACATCATGGACAATCCGCAGCCGAACGCCTTCGCCACTGGGCGAAACCCCGAGCACGGCGCCGTGGCGGTGACCACCGGCATTTTGCAGCGCCTGAACCGGGACGAGCTCGCCGGTGTGCTCGCGCATGAGCTCGGCCACATCAAGCACCGCGACACCTTGCTGATGACCATCACCGCGACCCTTGCCGGCGCCATTTCCATGCTCGCCAACTTCGGCTTCTATTTCGGCGGTGGCCGCAACAATGGCGGCGTCGGGCCGATCGGCGGCCTCATGCTTGTCATCCTTGCCCCGATCGCGGCGGCGCTGGTGCAGTTCGGCATCAGCCGCAGCCGCGAGTACGAGGCGGACCGCATCGGCGCCGAGATCAGCAAGGAGCCGCTGTCGCTCGCGTCGGCCTTGGGCAAGATCTCGGCCGCGGCGAAGCAAATCCCGAACATGCCGGCCGAGCGCAATCCGGCATCGGCGCATCTCTTCATCGTCAATCCGCTTTCCGGCGCGCGGATGGATAATCTGTTCTCGACCCATCCCAATGTCGAGAACCGCATCGCGCGGCTGGACGAGATCGCCCAGCGCATGGGTCAGACCGCCGCGAACGCTCGTTCCGAGCCGCCAGCAGCAGCGGCGGCGGGTCCATGGGCCTCGCCGCAAGCTGCGGGCTTCCGCCGCCGCGGCCCGTGGGACGCAGACTGAACCGAAGCGGACCGTCGCCATGACTTTCGACGAAGAGACGCGCGACACGGACGCCGCGCGGGAGGCCCAGGTCGGCCTTCCGGCGCGCCGCGCCGCGGCGGCGTTGCTCAGCGCCGTACTGGACAAGAAGCAGCCGCTCGACGACGTGCTCGGACGCTCGCTTGCGAGGGGCTGGCTGTTCGACCTGCCGCAGCGGGACCGCGCGCTTGCCCGCGCCATCGTGGCGACAAGCCTCAGGCGTAAAGGCCAGATCGATCACGTGCTCAGCGCCTTTCTCGAGCGCGGGCTGCCGCATAAGGCAGGGTCGCTTTATCCGATCCTACTGTCCGGCGCCGCGCAGCTGATCTTCCTGAAGACACCGCCGCACGCGGCCATAGACCTCGCGGTGCGGCTCGCCCAATGGGATGCGCGCGCCAGCCGCTACGATAAGCTCGTTAACGCCGTGCTGCGGCGCGTCGCCAAGGAGGGCGACCGCATGGCGGCCGAACTCGACGCGCCGCGCGTGAACACGCCCGACTGGCTGTGGAACCGCTGGCTCAGCTTCTATGGCGACGAGCGTAGCCACGCCATCGCCGCCTCCAATCTCGTCGAGCCACCGCTCGATCTCACCGTCAAGAGCAATCCGCAGAGCTGGGCGATCGAGCTCGCCGGCCGCGTGCTGCCCACGCGGAGCGTGCGGTTCCTGCCCAAGGGTCGCATCGAAGCTTTGCCCGGATTCGACGATGGCGCGTGGTGGGTGCAGGACACAGCGGCATCGATGCCCGCGCGTCTTCTCGGCGACGTGCGGGGAAAGCGCGTGCTCGATCTCTGCGCCGCGCCAGGCGGCAAGACTGCTCAGCTCGCGCTGAGCGGCGCCGACGTCACCGCCGTCGACATCTCCAAGACGCGGCTCAAGACCTTGCGCGCCAATTTGGATCGTCTCGACCTCGAGGCAATTCTCGTCGCCGCCGACGCGACCGCCTGGTCGCCGGGGGAGACGTTTGACGCGGTGCTGCTCGACGCCCCTTGCACCTCGACCGGGACCATCCGCCGGCATCCCGACATCCCCTATCTCAAATCGCCGAAGGACATCGAGGCGCTCGCCGGCCTGCAGACGCGGCTGATCGACCATGCCCTGACCCTCCTCGAGCCCGGCGGGAGCCTCGTCTACTCCACCTGCTCCCTCGAGCCGGAGGAAGGCGAGGCCCAGGTCGCGGCGCTCCTCGTTCGAAATCCGGACGTAGCCATCGATCCGATCCGCACCGAGGAGGTTTTTGATCAAATTGAGTGGATTCAGCCATCTGGGCTGCTCAGGACCTTCCCTTACCAGCTCGACCTCGGGACCCCGGACTGGAGCGGCCTGGACGGCTTCTTCGCCGCGCGCCTCAAGTGCAAGAAATAACGCTTGGACGACGCCGCAGGCCTCCATCCCTCTTGATCCCGGTCGGGCGCGGCCCGACAATGCCTAAGAGTTGTGCGGGGAGGCTCTGCGGACGCTACGAGCGCCCGCTGGGTCCAAACTTGAGATGATCAATCATGGCGACTGACCCCCTTGCCGGACAGGGCAGGTCACGCGTCCCGACGTCGCGCGGGCCTGGCGCGCTCCGCCGCTTCATGCTCATGCGCATGGCGAGCCTCGCCTATCCCGGCACCGAGGCGGAACAACTTCTGCTTGCGCCGCAGGACTTGCGCACCGCCGATCCGAGCTTCGCCACGGAAATCTACAACGGTCATTTCGGCCTCGCCGGAAGTCTCGTCGAGCTCGGCGCGCAGTCGCCGTTCGAGATCACGCCGCCGTCCGAAGGCTGGGCCCGCGAGCTTCATGGCTTCGCCTGGCTGCGCCACTTGCGGGTCGCCGGCAGCGAGCTCGCACGCGAGCAAGCCAAGGCGCTGCTCAACGATTTTCTTCGCTTGCACAAGAATGTGAAGGGTCTGCCGTGGCAGCCGGAGGTGGTCGGCCGGCGCGTGATCTCGTGGCTCTCCAATTCCGTGGTCGTGCTCGATGCCAGCAACCCGCGCTCCTATGAGACCTTCTTGCGGGCGCTGACGGCACAGCTGCGTTATCTGTCGGCGAGCTATCGCGATGCGCCCGACGGCGCGCCTCGCCTCGTGGCGCTGATGGCGCTCGTTTACGCCGGGCTGTGCATCGCCGAGCAGCAGGCGGTGGTCGACCGCTACCTGAAGCCGTTCTGCAAGGAGCTCGACCGCCAGATCCTTCCAGATGGCGGCCACATCTCGCGCAACCCCGCGGCGCTGGTCGAGCTCCTGCTCGATCTCCTGCCGCTCCGGCAATGCTTCATGGCCCGCGACCACCTGCCACCGAAGCAACTCTCCGACGCCATCGACCGCGCCATGCCCATGGTGCGCTTCTTCCGCCTCGGCGATGGCACCATGGCGCGCTTCAACGGCAGTGGCGCCACGCCGACGGATTCGCTGGCGACGGTGCTCGCCTATGACGACACCGAAGGAGCACCGCTCCGCGCCGCGCCGAACTCCGGCTACGCCCGCATGCAGCGCGGGGCGACGCTGATCATTGCCGACATCGCCGCGGCACCGGCGGCGTCATTGAGCACTAGCGCCCATGCCGGCTGTCTCTCCTTCGAGATGAGCTGCGGCGAGCACCCGCTCGTCGTTAATTGCGGGTCGCCGTCGCCGGATCATGACGATTGGCGGCTGTTCGCCCGCTCGACACCGGCGCATTCGACGCTCACCTTTGACGACGCCTCCTCGGCGATCTTTGGCGGCGGCGCCAATGGCAGCGAGCCTACTGCGGACGCGACGCTCACCGGGCCGCCGAATGTGCAAGCCGCGGTGAACGAGGATGGCGAGGGTCTCGAGCTCAAGGGCTCCCATGACGGATATACCTCCCGCTACGGCGTCACCCATTCGCGGCTCGTGCTGCTGTCGCCCGACGGGCTCCTGGTCGCCGGCGAAGAGCGGCTCTCGGCGCCGAAGGGCCTCAAGGGCGAGGCGCAAGAGAGCGGCGGCGGCTACGCTGTTCGCTTCCATCTGCATCCGAGCGTGACGGCCGACATGGTCGAGGACGACCGGACCGTCCGCCTCGTGCTGCCCAACACCGAGGTGTGGACGCTGCGCTCCAACACGCCGACCATTGCGCTCGAGGACAGCGTCTTCCTGGCCGATGAACGTGGACCGCAAGCGAGCTTCCAGGTCGTGCTTGGCGGCGGCTTGGAGCAGGAGCGCGAGGCGCGCATGGTGTGGACCATCGAGCGGGTGGCAGCGGCTGGCGAGATGCCGCCGCCGCCCAACGCCGGTGTCGATGCGGACGACGCCTAGCGTCAAAGCCGACGCGGCTTTTGCCCAAGACGGCAAATCGTGATAGGCGGCGGCCCTGCTGCTCCTTATTCGAGACAATCGCCCATGGAGAAGATCACCCGCGCGCTCCTTTCGGTCAGCGACAAGACGGGCGTGGTGGAGTTTGCCCGAGGCCTGAGCGCCCAGGGCGTCGAGCTCGTTTCCACCGGCGGTACCGCCCAACTGTTGCGCGAGGCGGGCCTCGATGTCGTCGAGGTCGCCGATATCACCGGCGTGCCCGAGATGATGGACGGGCGGGTGAAGACGCTGCATCCCAAGATCCATGGCGGTCTGCTCGCCGTGCGCGGCGACCCCGCGCACGAACAGGCGCTTCAGGATCACGGCATTCCCAAGATCGATCTCCTCGCCGTCACGCTCTATCCGTTCGAGGACACGGTTCGGAGCGGCGCCGACGCCGACGTTTGCGTCGAGAACATCGATATCGGCGGACCGGCGCTGATCCGCGCCGCGGCCAAGAACCACGCCAGCGTCACGGTGGTGGTCGATCCCCGCGACTATGCCGCCGTGCTTGCCCAAATGGAGCAGAACGGTGGTGCCACCTCGCTTAGCTTCCGCACCAGGCTCGCGGGCAAGGCCTTCGCGTGTGTGGCCGCTTACGACGCGGCAATCGCCACCTGGTTCGCCGACCGCGAGGGCGACCCGACGCCTGAGCGGCGGATCATCGCCGGATTGCTGTTCAGCCCGCTTCGCTACGGCGAGAACCCGCATCAATGGGCCGGATTCTATGCGAGTGGGGAGCCTCGCCCCGGCGTCGCCACGTCGGTGCAGGTGCTCGGCAAGCAGCCGTCCTACAACAACTTCAACGATGCCGACGCGGCCTTCGAGCTCGTCGCCGAGTTCGACCCGAAGGTGTCGCCGGCAGTCGCCATCATCAAGCACGCCAATCCCTGCGGTGTCGCACTCGGCACGACGCTGAGCGAGGCCTATGCCAAGGCGCTTCGCTGCGATTCCGAGAGTGCCTTCGGCGGCGTGATCGCACTCAATCGCGACCTTGACGCCGATACTGCTCGCGACATCGTGCAAATCTTTACCGAGGTGATCATCGCGCCGGATGCGAGCCGCGACGCCAAGGCCGTGATCGCGGCGAAGAAGAATCTCCGGCTACTTCTTGCCGGTGGCCTGCCCGATCCGAAGGCGCCAGGTCTCACCTTTCGCTCACTCGCCGGCGGCTTTCTCGTCCAGGGCCGCGACAACGCGGTGGTCTCGGCCGAAGACCTCAAGGTAGTGACCAAGCGAAAGCCGACCCAAGCGGAGATGGCGGATCTCCTGTTCGCCTTCACCGTGGCGAAGCACGTCAAGTCGAACGCCATCGTCTATGCCAAGGACGGCGCCACCGTCGGCATCGGCGCCGGGCAAATGAGCCGGGTCGATTCCGCGCGCATGGCGGCATGGAAGGGCGAGCATGCGGCTAAAACCGCGGGGCTCGCCGCTGGGCTGACGCAAGGCTCGGTGGCGGCGTCGGATGCCTTCTTCCCCTTCCCCGACGGGCTGATGGTGGTTGCCGAGGCCGGGGCCACTGCGGTGATCCAGCCCGGCGGCGCGATGCGCGACAACGAGGTTATCGCTGCCGCCGATGCGGCGGGGCTCGCCATGGTGTTCACCGGCATGCGCCACTTCCGGCACTAAACGCCTCGCTCCGGATGTTTCACCCGCAGCAGCAGCACAAGTCCGACAACAAGAAAGGCGAGGCTCGTAGCGATGCCGAGGCGCTCGCTGCCGCTCAGCGCGGTGACGGCGCCGATGGCGAGCGGCGCGGCAAAGGCCGTGGCCTTGCCGGAGAAGGAGAAGAACCCGAAAAATTCGGTGGTCTTGTCGCGTGGTGACAGCCGTCCCATCAGCGTGCGGCTCGAGGACTGGATCGGCCCCGCGGCGAGCCCGATCAAGACGGCGAAGGCGAGATAAACCTGCTCGCCGGTGGAAGCGAAGGGCGCCGAACCGGGGATCTTGGCGGCGACGGGCAGCACAAACAGGACATGGTCCTTGTCCACTGACAGCACGGCGGCTGCCGCCACGATGAACAGCGTGAGGCTCGAGACAATGACAGGCTTCGAGCCGAGGCGATCGTCGAACACGCCGCCGAGTGCAGCGCCGATGGTGCCGGCGATGGTAAGGATGATGCCGAACAGGCCGAGCTCCGTGGCGCCCCAGCCGAACACGGTGCCGGCGTAGATGCCGCCAAAGGCGAACACGGCGCCAAGCCCATCGGCATAGAGCATGCGGGCAAGAAGGAAGAGCGCGATCTGGCGGTGATGCCGAATGAGTTCCCTCACCCCGCGGATAAGTTGCGCGACCCCGGCCCTGACCGGCGTTCCAACCTTGGCCTTGGCAGGCCGGTCGGGCGTGAACAGAAACAGCGGCAGGACGAAGAGGAGATACCACAGCGCCGAGAACGGCCCGACCAGCCGATCCCCCTCGCGCGTCGCCGGGTCGAGGGAGATGATCGGATCGAGACCGAGCAGGGTCTTGCCGGTCGTGGGATCCACGACCACGAGTCCGGCGATGAGCACGAGGCTTACCAATCCGCCGACATAGCCCATGGCCCAACCGATGCCCGACAGGGTGCCGAGCCGCTCGGCCGGGACGAGCGAGGGCATCATGGCGTTGTTGAACACGGTAGCGAGCTCGGCGGCGATATTGGCAAGAGCGAAGGAGATGAGGACGAGCGGAACCAGGTCAGTACGGCCCGGGATCGCGAGCCATAATCCGAACAGGCCGACTACGAGTAGAACGGAGAACCCGGCGAGCCAGGGCTTCCAGCGAAACCCAGCGTCGGCAACGGCACCGAGCACCGGTGCCAGGAGCGCCGCGATCAGCCCCGCGACGCTGAGGGCATAGGCCCAGAGCGTCGAGCCGAGTGCCGGATCGCCGACAAATCCGTTGACGAAGTAAGGCCCGAACAGGAACGTGATAACCAGCGTGTAGAAGGGCTGCGTGGCCCAATCGAACAACACCCAGCCGGTCAGCGCCAGCGCGCCCGGGGTACCGCTCCGAGCGTTAAGGGATCCAGCGGGCATCGAGCACGATCAGATGATTGGGGAGCTCGTTCTGGTCGGCGGCACCCGGCGGAAAATGCGCGGCGAGGATGCCGCCGCAAGCATCGATGGCGGCGAGGAAGCCCTCGGTGCGCGCACCGCGGCCAATATTCCCGGTCAGCTTGTCTACCACCTGTTCCCAGGTTTCTTGCGGCACCTTCTTGTAGATGCCGTCATCGGCGATCACCTCGGCATAGCGCTCGGCAAAGGACACGAAGATCAAGACTCCGGTGCGGCCTCTCGTGGTGTGCAGGTTCTGGGCGAGGAACTGCTCGACAGCCTTCCGATGCGCGCGTGACCGCTTGATGACCTTGGGCACGATGGCGAAGCGCAGCGCGTCCCATTGACTGAGAAGGGCGCCGATGGCGAACACGACCAGCTGAGCGAGATAGATGTGCTCGACGGGCCAGGTGGTCAGATAGATCAAGGGCCAAGGCACGAGCAGCGCGGCGAGCGCCGCCCACACCAGCGCATAGGAAAAATAGCCGCCGCTCGCGTTCGCGACCACGACCACGATCTCGCCGCTCGTCTTGCTCTCGGCGGCGCCGATCGCCGCGGCGATGATGTCCTCTTCCTCAGGGGTGAAAGGCGCCATCGCCATGCTTACCAGCCGCCCGAGGCGCCGCCGCCGCCGAAGCTGCCGCCTCCGCCCGAGAACCCGCCACCACCCGAGCCGCCGCTCCAGCCTCCGCCGCCTGAGCCGCCGCCCCAGCCGGGCCCTGGCAGGATGATCGGACCCGAGTGGCGACCGGCCCGGTAGCCAGGCTGCGTCGTGCGCCAAAAGCTCCACACGAACCACAGGATCAGTAGCGTCCAGAAGATCACGAGGATCCAGTCGATATGGGGATTGTTGGCGTCGGGCCTCGCCCGCGCCCGTTGCTCCAGCTCCGCCGTGTCGCCGGTCAGCGCCATGGTGATGTCGCGCACGCCATATTTGATGCCGCCGGCGAAGTCGCCCGAGCGGAAGCGCGGCAAGATCGAGGTCTCGATGATGATCTTGGAGAGCGCGTCGGTGAGGATTGGCTCGAGCCCACGGCCGACCTCGATCCGCACCTTGCGCTCGTTCGGCGCGACGATCAGCAAGACGCCGTTGTTGAGCTTCGCGGTGCCGATGCCCCAAGCGCGCCCGAGCTGATAGCCGTAGTCCTCGATGGGGTAGCCCTGAAGCGAGGGCACGGTCACGACCACGACCTGATCGGAACTCTTGTCCTCCAGCGCCTTGAGGTCGGCCGTCAGCTCATCGCGATCGGCGTCGCTGAGAAGATGGGCGTCATCGACGACCCGGCCGGTGAGCGCCGGAAAGTCGGGCGCGGCCATAGCCGCGCCAATAACGAAGACGAGCGCCGATCCGAAGATGATCTGGCCCAAACGCCAAGGGGTTGAGGCCATGCCCGCCCTCGTTCGCAAGCCGCGCTAGAACTTCACCTCCGGCACCTTGGTGGTCTCCTCGGCAACGGTGAAGTTCTGCATGATCTCCGCGTCCGGATAGAGCAGCGCGCGCCACCAACGGCCGGGGATGGTCCTGAGCTCGGTATTGTAGTCCTTGACCGCGGTGATGTAGTCGCGCCGCGCGATGGCGATGCGATTCTCGGTGCCCTCAAGCTGCGACTGCAGCGCCAGAAAGTTTTGGTTCGATTTCAAATCAGGATAGTTCTCGACCACGGCGAGCAGCCGCGCCAGAGCCCCCGAGAGCTGGCCTTGGGCCTCCTGGAATTTCTTGAAGGCATCGGGATTGGTGAGGATGTCAGGCGGCAGCTGCACCTGGGTCGCCTTGGCGCGGGCCTCGATCACCTCGGTCAGCACCTTGCTCTCCTGGGAAGCGTAGCCCTTCACCGTCTCGACCAGATTGGGGATCAGATCGGCGCGGCGCTGATATTGATTGAGGACTTCGCTCCAGGCCGCCTTAGCGCGCTCCTGCAGCGTCGGAATGGTGTTGATGCCACAGCCGGCGAGCAAGATGCCGGCAATTGCGACGAGAAAGGCGCGCGAAGCGACGCGTGGAAGCTGACCCGCGAGTGCCAACATGGTGACCTCCCC
This sequence comes from uncultured Alphaproteobacteria bacterium, assembly GCA_963732955.1. Lineage (GTDB taxonomy): Bacteria > Pseudomonadota > Alphaproteobacteria > Rhizobiales > Methyloligellaceae > Methyloceanibacter. The sequence continues at coordinate 729,628 of CAVTBH010000002.1, read as the reverse complement.
AACATGGCAAGAACTCAGGGCCTCGGGTGTATGGGGGGCTCGAGGTTGAAGCAAGCGCTTTTGCCGCGCGGGGCCGTGCTGCCACGGCAACTTAAAGACCTTCATAGCGCCGCGAAATGCGCGAAACGCTGCCCTCATGCCACCGCAAATTTGCCGTTTACTATGACGGCGGCGGCAAGGGGCCTGGCATCGGGTCCAGGAACCAAGGAGGCCAGAGTCCACTGTTGCCAGAATGAAACAGGGCCAAGTTATTCGCTGGCCGCGACCGCGCGCGCGACTATGTCTCGCCGGGACCAAAGCGGTTTTTTCGCAAGCGATGCTTGGGGTTGTTGTTCCGCTTCGCGCGGAGTGCGGTTGAGGCGAAATCTTTGACTGTGACCCGCAAATGTTAGGTAATCGGAAGGCTTTGGGAGACAAATTTGTTAGCCTCACCACGTGTGATTCGTGAGGGGGCGATGCCCGTTTCTTGCGGGAACGAATGCACTTGATGCGGTTTCTATCAATGACGGGGACGAGTGAGTTGAAAGCGCGGCGTATGAGTAAAGTCACGGCGATCGAAATCTCCAGAAAGGTCGCGCGGAGTTCCGCAGCATGGCTCGCAATCGCGACCCTCGCCTTCGCGGTCACCGCAAGTCCTGCAGAGGCCGGAAAGAAGCAGAAGAAGGCGCAGCCCGAGGTCACCAACGTCGATAATGGCGAGCCGATGACCCTCGTGGTGTCGACCGGTCAGCAGAAGATCGACGTCTATCGCGGCACGGATCTGGTCGTGAGCTCGGTGGTGTCCACCGGCATGGCGGCCCATCCCACCATGATCGGCGCCTTCAGCATCCTCGAGAAGCAGAGGTGGCACCACTCCAACATCTATAGCGGCGCGCCGATGCCGTGGATGAACCGGATCACCTGGTCCGGAACCGCGCTCCACGCCGGGGTGGTGCCGGGATATCCGGCCTCGCATGGCTGCATCCGGCTGCTCTATTCCTTCGCGCCGAAGCTCTACCAGATGACGTCGAAGGGCGACAACGTGATCACCTCGCGCGGCCGGCCCAAGCCGGTGCTGATCGAGAATGAGGCGCTGTTCCAGCCTCTGCCGCCGCCGCCCCTGCCGAAGCTTGCCGAAGAGCACGAGGCCCGTGCCGAACCGACCTCCGCGCCGCTCCCTGCGGTGGCAAGAGAGGAACCGGCGACGGTGATCCTCGCCAAGGCCGAGATGCGCACCACCGTCGACAGCGAGGCGCAGCCCTCCGCGGCGGCAGAGGAGAGCCAGTCCGAAACGGACAGCGGGCTCGCCACTACCGATGCCGAGGCCGATCCGGACCGCGTCCACGCCATCAACCCCGATGCTGGGTCCAGTCAGGCCGCCCATACCGTGCCGCAGCCGGCCGCCGATAACGCTGCAAGCCGTGTCGAGACCAAAGCCGAAGCGGCCCAGGCGACGGCCCTGTCGCCGGAGCCGGTTCGTGACGCGGGACCCCCGCCCCCGGCGCCAACCCGGACGCCGACCAGGGTGCCGCCACAGGTCGTGGCCAAGGTCGATGCCGGTGTCGCCGCGGCGGCTACCGAGGCCGCCGAGCCGCGCTCGGAGGCGCCCTTGCGCATCCTCTTCACCAGGCGCACCAATCGCGATCGCATCATCGGCATGCAGAAGATATTTGCCGAGATGGGGTACCTGCCCGAACTGAACTTCGACGGCACCATCGGCAAGATCACCGTGCGCGCCATCAAGATGTTCCAGAAGGCGAACGGCATGCCTGAGACCGGCACCTTCAACGAGGAGCTGGTGAAGAAGGTCTTCGAAGTCGCGGGCAAGGAGGAGCCCCCGGCGGGCCATCTGTTCGTGCGCCAGGAGTTCGACGACGTGTTCGACGTTCCGGTCAATTTCCGCAATCCGGACGAACCGCTCGGCACCCATGTCTACACCGCGCTCAACTTCGCGCCGGGCGACACCAAGGTCCGCTGGACGGTGATCGACGTCGACGATACCGGCGGCGATGGCTCCGGCGCGCTCGACCGCATCGAGATCCCCTCCGATATCCGCCAGAAGATCTCGGAGCGGCTGACGCCTGGGTCGACCCTCATCGTCGCCGACACCAGCATCAACTCGGCAGGCTTGCCGAAGGGCGGCGATTTCGTCGTGCTATCGAGAGGATCAGCCAAGGCCAAGGTCAGCACCGCCGATGACGCCGCGCCGAAAGTGAGGCGGAAGCCGCGCCGCAGCACCGCTGACCGGCGTTACAATTACGACTACCGCTATCGAAGCGGTCCGTGGTTTGCCCGGCCCTGGTAGGGCTCCGCGGCGCAACAGGGCTTGAGGCTGCCGGTCCGTGAGGCCGGCGGCCCGCACCTCTCCCGCTACCTTTGATTAATCTTGAGATGCCATCGTAGGTCCGGTTTTCGGTTCTACGGGGGTTCCGGATCCGATCATGGATCAATCCGGAAAAGTCTTTCTCTACAGCTCGGTAGCGTTATCGCTCGCCGTGCTGCTTGGCTTGTCCGCCCTCTTGGCGCGTCATGACGCCTCCTGGTCCCGCCTCGCTCCGATCGCCGCCCTGATGCCCCCGCCGCCAGACCCCGTCGTGGTGGCCGCGACGGAGATGGCGAAGGTCGTGGCTGGGCCGCTTCCCGATGCGGCTGCGGGCGGGTCGACGGACGCTCCCCCGCCGCCGGATCACTGGTCCGAAGCCGAGGTCGCCGCCGGGCTGATGGAATGCGTTCGCCTGCTTGGCCCCAGGTCGGCCGAAGTGATCTCCCTCGCCCCGATCCGCACCGCCGACTGCGGCACGCCGGCTCCCGTGCTGCTCCGCAGCCTCGGCGACAAGGACAAGGTGATTGTCGATCCGCCGCTCCTCACCAATTGCCCGATGGCCGCGGCGCTCAGCCGCTGGATGGAAGAGACGGTGCAACCGGCAGCGCGCGCCGCGCTCGGCGCGCCGGTATCGCGGATCGTCGGCTCAGGCTATGCCTGCCGCAACCTCTACAACCTTCCCAATGAGCGGCGCAGCCAACACGCCTTCGCCGACGCAATCGATCTTCCGGTGTTTCTGCTCGCCGACGGCCGCAGAGTCGATCTGACCCAAGGCTGGGGTCCAACCCGGCGCGATCTCGCCGGCACCCCGAAGCTCGTGCCGATCGTGGCCAAGGATCCCCTGCCGGAAGTGACACCGGCGAAGGGCACGGCGAGCGACCTCGCCGTCAAGCCCATCAATGCCGGTGGCGCCACGAGCGCCGCGGTGAAGTCTGCGGCTCTGGTCACCGGCGACACCAATCCTGCGCAGACGAACCTCAAGGCGCCATCCATCGAAGAGACCACGACCCCACAAGCCAAGTTTCTGCGCCGGGTGCATCAGGGTGCGTGCAGCGTGTTCACCACCGTCCTAGGGCCAGAGTTCAACGACATCCACCGCACCCATCTTCATCTCGACCTGCAAGACCGGCATTCGCTCAACGTCTGCAAGTAACGGGGGCAAGTGGGGGCTCGGGGGTTTACGCGGTCGCTCTCGTTTGCGAGGGTCCGGACCATGATCGACGATCCCGAGAAGACGGCTCTTCGGCGGTCAGAGCGCGCGCACCCCAGCCCTGCGGTTATGGGCTTGAGCTTGCTGGCGGCCATGCTGTTGGCCGTCGCGTCAGCGCCCGGCTCGAGCCAAGCCATGCCGACACCGCGGCACCAGGCCTTGCTCGACATCAAGGATGGGTCGGCGTCACTCATCCGTGGAAGCTTCCAGGATGCCGAGGCGCAATTGGGAAAGGCGCTGGATTCGGGCGCGCTCGATTATCTCGAAAAGGCCGACGCGCTCAAGAATCGCGGCGTGGCGCGGTGGCGGCTGAAACGCCTTCGGGCCGCGATCAGGGACTTCAATGCCGCGGTCAAGATCACACCCGGCGACCCCACGCTCTATAACAATCGCGGCAACGCACTCCTCAGCCTCGGCAGGATCGCGGAGGCCACCAAGGACTTCGACCGCGCGATTCAGCTCTCCCCCTCCTACGCCGAGGCCTTCAACAATCGGGGCAACGCGCATTTCAAGGCCGGGGATTACCGCGCTGCCTTTCGCGACTTCAACAAGGCCGTCGAGCTCCGGCCGGATATCGCGGCGCCGTTCAACGGCCGCGGCAAGGCTCAGCTCGCATTCGGGCGGCGCTTCGGCGCGCTGCGCGACTTCAAGCGCGCCACCACGCTCGATGCCGCCTATGCGATCGCACACGCCAATCGGGCCAAGGCGCTGATGGCGCTGCGGCGCTACGACAGGGCGATCGAGGAGTATACGCTCGCCACCAGATTGAGGCCCAAAAGCGCCGCCTTCCTTCTCGAACGCGGCCGCGCCTATGCCCGATCGGGCAAGCCAGGCGAGGCCGCCGAGGACATCACCGCCGCGATTGCCCTCAACCCAAACTCGGCAACCGCGTTTGCGGAACGAAGCGAGGCGAACCAAGCCCTCGGCAAGGAAGATGCAGCCACGGCCGATCTGAGACAGGCGCTGTCCCTCAACCCGGAATCCGCAGTCGCGCTAGCTTATCTCGCCAAGTCTCTCGCGGATGGCGGCGCCCCGGCGGCAGCCCTCCCCGTCGTCGACGAAGCCTTGAGCTCGGCGCCAAAGAATGCGTTGGCGCTCAGGGTGCGCGGCGAAATCAGGGAGGCGCTCAAACAAACCAAGCTCGCCGCCGCGGATTATCGCGCGGCTCTCCGCTATGACATGTTCCAGCCAGAAAGCCGCGACGCGCTCCGCCGCATTGCCGAGGCGAGCGACGCGTTCCAGCCGAAGGAGGTAGCGTCGCCCTTCGACGGCTGGGCCATCAGCCTGTCCGCGACTAACCGCTACGTGGCGGAGAACGAGGACTATCCCGGGCTTCGCGTTGTGCTCGAAATGTATGGCGAGGGGGAGCCCACGCTCCTCGACTGGAAGATGCTCAAAGGCCCGCTGCGCAAGACGGGGATGCTCAGCTACTATGCCGGCTCCGCCCCGGATGGCACCCGCCTCGAATATGTCGCCCTGATCGACACGCGCGGCAGGAAGCTCGTCGGCATCGAACCGTTGCGCTGGGGCAGTCGCGAAGCCGAATGGACCTGGAACAACCTAGCGGTCGTGGTCGAGGACCCCGACGGCGTTCCCAATCGGCTCGAGTTGAACGAGGCGCCGACGCGTACCGGCACGGGCTCGTCACGACGGCGCGCGGCGAGCCGGGATCGCGGGCGGTCCCTAGCCGGACCGAACTCCAGCGGCTTTATGCGCTGGCTATTCCGCTAGAGCCTTGTCGGTTGATGGGGTTTTTACTCGCTTGGCGTACTGACCCCGATTATTCGGCACGAGGCGGACGAGCGGCATCCCCCGCTGGGCGTGACTCGGCCTCGTTCTCCATCCGCATGCGCCGAATGACATCGTCAATCGGCTTGGGCGTCAGCCCCTCCGATCCCGAGAAGGGATAATTCATACTAATCGTCAGAAACAAGGTTGCGCCGATGATTGCGGCGAGCCCCGCGGTCATGAGGATTTGCGCGTTGACATTCCTCGCGGCGAAGAATGCCGGATAGCCGAGAGTAACAATTGCGCCGAGCAGCAAAACTCCCCAGATCGCCCGCGTCACGTGACCGCCAACATCCGACAGCCTCTCCAGACGATAGTCGGCGATCTGCTGCATGAGATTGATGGCATGAGTGACGCTCGGGAGCAGCGCGATGCTGTCAGGCTTGGTCTGTCCGACGGCAAGGCTCAGCCTGGTATAAGCCTCTGCCGCCGATGGGCTGCCGCGCAGCCCCCTTTCCATCATTGGCCAGTCGTTATCGCGCACCTCGATCGCGTAGGCGATGAGGGCGTGCCGCATCTTTTGTCCGGCTTCCCCAGGAAAGTTGTAGCTGTTTCGGTGCAGGTTGTAGAACCGCTCCGCTTCCGCGTAGCTGTCTCGTTCGGTTCGCTCAAACTCGCTCCAGACGGCAATAACGACAAAGGCGAGGAGCACGCCATAGGCGACGCCGACCACCGCAAATTTGAACCCCGCCACTTCTTGGTTCGACGACAGAAAATCGACGCCAAAGCGCCAGCGGGTCAGAAGCTGCAGACCGACGCTGGAGAAGGCGCAAACGCTGATGACGACGAGGGCAAGCGCCCAGGCCGGCAGCGCATTCACGATTTCTATGCCGCTCAAGAATTCCTCCCTTAGCCAGACTTGCGGCGAAGCCGCGTCCCACAACCGGGCGAAGTCTGATGGGTAAGTCTAACCAAAAGGTTTGCCTAAACTTGATTCCCTGCGGACTCCGGAGAGGGCGCCCTGCGAGCCAGGGACGTCACTCTTGCGATCACAGCAGGATGAGAGCCGCGACACCCTGAATTTTGTGAGAGAACTGGAGACTGTACGTCCCCGCTATTAGAGAGAAACTGGAGCGGGCGAAGGGATTTGAACCCTCGACCCCAACCTTGGCAAGGTTGTGCTCTACCCCTGAGCTACACCCGCGATCCCAGACTTTCCTTCGCGCAGCGACCGAACCTTGACGTTCGCGGCTGAGCGCGCCAGGGGGCGTTTTTAGTTGATCAGACTTTTGCTGTCTATAGGAGCCGCTGGGGTCACCTGGCAGCGGCGGTATTGAACGGCGCTTTGGAGGTCTGGCAAGGTGACATCAGGCGTGGCCACCCGGCAGGATCTGCTCGCCCGGCTCGAGGAGCTCGGCATCGTCGCGACCACGGTGGAGCACGACCCGGTGTTCACGGTGGCTCAGTCGCAGGACCTGCGCGACAGCCTCCCCGGCGCCCACACCAAAAATCTGTTCCTGGCCGACAAGGACGGCGGCGTCCTCCTGGTCGTCGCCAAGGACGACACCCGGATCGATCTCAAGTCGCTGGCGACGCGGCTCGGTCTCGGCCGCCTCAGCTTCGGCAAGCCGGAGCTGCTGTTGGCGCTGCTCGGCGTGACCCCCGGCTCGGTGACGCCGTTCGCACTGATCAACGACAGCCACGCGCGGGTCACGGTGGTGGTCGATGCGGCGCTGCTCGACTTCACCGAGGTCAACTTCCATCCGCTGGAGAACACGGCGACGACCCGGATCGCAAGCACCGACCTGATGCGCTTCATTCGTGCCTGCGGTCACGAGCCCAAAGTCATGGCACTGTCCGCGTAAGGCAACGGCATGGCGTTCTCTGCCCGCCTGACGTGGCCCTTTGCCGCCCGGCGGGGCCCCCGCGACGGCAGTTGCGAAATTGTGGCGAGCGGCCCATGTTCCCCGATAAACTGGGTCCGGAGCAAATTCCGGCTGCAACCAAGCCTTGGCGGGTCAAGCCTCGAGACTGGCTTTGCGGGCCGACAGCGGACGGAGAGGAGCATGGATACGCCCATCCTTGGCGAGGCAGGCGCCGGCGCGGCCGGCGGCGATCTGATCAAGGACACGACGACCACCGACTTCATGCGCGACGTCATCGACGCGTCGCGCGAGGTTCCGGTGCTGGTGGATTTCTGGGCGCCGTGGTGCGGTCCTTGCCGCCAACTGACGCCGATCCTGGAGAAGGCGGTTCGCGCCGCCAAAGGCGCCGTCAAATTAGTCAAGCTCAATATCGACGAGCACCCCCAGATCCCGGGCCAAATGGGCATCCAGTCGATCCCCGCGGTGTTCGCCTTCCAGGATGGCAAGCCGGTGGACGGCTTCATGGGGGCGCTGCCCGAGACCCGCGTCAAAGCGTTCATCGATCGTCTCATCGGTGGGGAAGGCGACGGAGGCGCGGATCTCGAGATGGCCGAGGAAGCTCTCGCCGCCGGCGACGCCAACACCGCGGCGCAGCTGTTCGGCGAAGCGCTACAGAAGGACGGCGAGAACGCGCAAGCCGCAGCCGGCCTCGCCAAATGCTACATCAAGACCGGCGACCTTGCGCGCGCCGAGCAGACGCTTGCTCTGGTGCCGCCAGCCAAGGCGGACAGCGCACCGGTCGCGAGCGCACGGGCGAGCCTCGAGCTCGCGCGGAAGGCAGCCGATGCCGGCGACGTCGAAGCGATCCGCGCCAAGCTCGCCGCTAACCCCAACGACACCAAGAGCCGCTTCGATCTCGCCGTCGCGCTCAATGCCAAAGGCGACCGCAAGGGCGCACTCGACGAGCTGCTCACCATTATTCGCAAGGATCGCGCCTTCAACGACGACGCGGCGCGAAAACTGCTGCTGCAGTTGTTCGACGCCTGGGGCGCGAGCGACCCGGTCACCATCGAGGGGCGCCAGAAGCTCTCGTCGTTGTTGTTCGCGTAAAGACAAGGAGCGCTAACCGCGTGGGGGTCACTGAGCGATATCGAAGCCCCGACGACCTGCCGGAGGTGCTGCCGATCTTCCCGCTTCGCGGCGCCATCCTGTTGCCCCGCGCCACGCTGGCTCTGAATGTATTCGAGCCGCGCTATCTTGCTCTCGTCGACTTCGCGCTCGCCGGCGACAGAGTGATTGGCGTGGTCCAGCCCGGGCCCAACGGCGGCAAGGCCGAGTCGCCTCCGGGAAAGAGCTTTCCCTTGCGGCGCGTCGGCTGCGCCGGGCGCATCACGGCTTTCAACGAGGGCGACGCCGGCCGCACCGTGATCTCGCTGTCGGGGATTGCCCGCTTCGCGGTCAAACGCGACATCGAGTCGGAGCACCCATTTCGGTTTTGCCGTGTGGATTACGCGCCGTATGTCATGGACTTCACCAGCGGTCATGGCGAGGACGACGTCGACAGGTCGCGTCTGCTCGAGACCTTGAAGAACTATCTCATCGCCAACGACCTCAACGCCGACTGGGACCGCATCGAACACGCGACCAATGAGCGCCTGGTCAATACGCTCTCGATTCTGAGCCCATACGGACCTGAGGAGAAGCAGGCGTTGCTCGAAGCCAAGGACTTGAAGGCCCGCGCCGAAGCGCTGGTGGCGCTCGCCGAGATGGAGCTCGCCCAGCGAGACGACGGCTCCGGAACGTCGATGCAATGACGAAGGACGAAGGACGATGACCAACGATCCCGCCGACCGCGGCGCGCGACGCCTCGATCCGAAACTGCTCGAGATCCTGGTCTGTCCATTGACCAAGACCTCGCTCGACTACGATGCCGACCGCCAGGAGCTGATCAGCCGCGCCGCCGGCCTCGCCTATCCGATCCGCGACGGCATCCCCATTATGCTGCCGGACGAAGCGCGCAAGCTCGATTAGATCGGCTCGCCCTTGAGCAGACGGGGCACGGTGCCGCCGACGCCCGCCGCCTCGCGCACGAGAATGCGCTTGAGCCAGGGCGTTCTCTCGACCACGCCAAGGCCGAGGTCGCGCAAGACGCGCAAGGGAGCGCTGTCGTTGGAGAACAGCCGGTTGAGCCCATCCATCACCGTCGCCGAGAAGGCGCTGTCGAACCGGCGCCACCGCTCGTAGCGTTCAAGCGAGGCCGGTGCGCCAATATCGATCCCGAGGCGCGCGTCCTCGACGACGATCTCGGTGAGGGCCGCCACGTCGCGGAAGCCGATGTTGAGTCCCTGCCCGGCGAGAGGATGAACCGCGTGCGCGGCGTCGCCGACGAGGACAAGGCGATCGGCAACGAAGCTCCGCGCCACTTGCAGCTCAAGCGGAAAGGATTGGCGCGGGCCGGCTAACGCGATGTCCCCGAGGCGATCGCCGAAGCGCTTGGCGAGTTCTCTCACAAATGCGGCCTCGTCACCCCGCATGATGGCTTCGCCAGCCGCCCTGTCCTCGGTCCAGACGATGGAGGAGCGATTGCCTGTGAGCGGCAGGATGGCGAACGGGCCTGCGGGCAGGAAGTGCTGCACTGCCTTGCCGCCATGAGGCTTGGCATGGGCGACGGTGGCAACGATGCCGATTTGCGGATAGCTCCAGCCAATGCATTTGATGCCGGCGCGCTCGCGGAGCCGCGAGCGCTTGCCGTCGGCGGCGACGAGTAGCGTGGCGCCGATCTCCTTGCCGCTCGCAAGCTTTGCGGTGACGCCGACGGCACCGCTAGCGAAGTCGACGACGCTGTCGGGCGCGATGATCTCGATGGCAGGTTCATTCGCCACGCCTGCGACCAGCGCACGATGGAGGTCGGCATTCTCGATCATGTAGGCGCCGGCCTCGCCCGGCTCGAGCTCGTCGTCGAAGCCGAGAAGATGGGGCCGGAGCGGCGCATCGAGCGTGCTGTCGGTAATCTCGATGCTGTCGATGGGTTGCGCGCCTGCGGCAAGTGCGGGCCAGATGCCGACCGCGGAGAGGAGGTGCTTGCTCGCCGCGGTCAGCGCCGAAGCGCGGGCGTCGGCCTTGTCGGCCCGTAGCGGCTCGACATCGACCAAGGCGACGCCAAAGCCCTTCGGCGCGTGCTTCGCCAGCGCGAGCGCGAGCGTCATGCCGACAAAGCCGCCGCCGGCGATGATGACGTCTGAGTGATCGATCTCGGCCATGACGGTCATGGGCCTCCAACTTCGGCGCCTACTAACCCGCTCAACGCCGTCTCCCGCAAGCGTCTATCTCCCGCGTTCCGCTTTTCGGCCGAAACTGGTAAAGGGCGAAAGCATGAGCCGCGCTCTCGACCAGTTGCTAGCCATTCTCGACATCGAGAGGCTCGAGGAGAACCTGTTCCGCGGCGTCAGCCCGCAGGCCGGCTGGCAGCGCGTGTTCGGCGGCCAAGTCATCGGCCAGGCCCTGGTCGCAGCCTACCGCACGGTGAATGGACGCGCGGCGCATTCGCTGCATGCCTATTTCCTCAGGGCGGGCGATCCCGCGGTGCCGATCATCTACAGCGTCGACCGCATCCGCGACGGCGGCAGCTTTTCCACCCGGCGCGTGGTCGCGGTGCAGCACGGGCAGGCGATCTTTTCCATGGCCGCCTCGTTTCACAAGCCCGAGCCCGGCCTTACGCATCAGATCAAAATGCCGAACGTGCCTCAGCCCGAACTCGTTGCCAAGCGAAGCGGAGCTCAAGGAGCGGCTGATGGACCGGTTGCCGCCCCAGGTCAGGACCTATTGGGAGCGGGAACGGCCGATTGAGCTGCGACCGGTCGATATCACGCGGTACCTGTCGCAGGAAAAGCGAGCGGCGACGCAGCAGGTCTGGATCAGGGCCAACGGCACCCTTGGCGACGATCTTGCCCTCAATCAGTGCGTGCTCGCCTATGCCTCGGACTTCACCCTGCTCGACACGGCGCTGATCGCCCATGGCCGCTTCATCTTCGACCCGTCGCTGATGCTGGCGAGCCTCGACCATGCCATCTGGTTTCATCGGCACTTCAGAGCCGATGAGTGGCTGCTCTATGCCCAGGACAGTCCAAGCTCCGGGGGCGGCCGCGCGTTTTGCCGCGGCAGCCTGTTCACGCTCTCGGGCGAGCTGGTAGCGTCAACGGCGCAGGAAGGTTTGGTCCGGGAGCGCCATCCTGACTAATTTCTGACCAGTTTCGATGCTGACGGCGAGAACTGCCTAAATCATAGGCAAAATCTCTAAGCCTCCCGGTTAGGTGCGTCCGGACCGGGCCGAGAAACCCCATCAAAGCCAACGAATTTTCGCAAATTCGCCGAGTTGGCACGGGGCTTGACTCTGGCTTCGGGTTGACGCGGCCCATAGCCACAAACGAAGCCGCAACATGGAGGGGTGAACAGATGAAGCTGGTGATGGCAATCATCAAGCCATTCAAGCTCGATGAGGTGCGCCAAGCCCTCACCGAGCTCGGCCTGCAAGGCATGACCGTGACGGAAGTCAAAGGTTACGGTCGGCAAAAGGGCCACACGGAAATCTACCGGGGCGCGGAATACGCCGTGAACTTCCTGCCCAAGATCAAGATCGAAGTCGTCGTGCCGTCCAATCAGGTCGACAAGGCGGTCGATGCCATCGTTGCTGCGGCCAAGACCGGCCAGATCGGCGACGGCAAGATCTTTGTCGTTCCGGTCGAGCAGACGGTGCGTATCCGTACCGGTGAAACCGACGAATCCGCGCTCTAGAGGGGGAGGTAATTAGATGGTGACCCTGATGAAAATTCTTTGCGGCGTGGTCGCAGCACTTGCTGTGATGATCCTCGCCTATGTCGATCCAGCCCTGGCCCAAGAGGCCGCGGCTGAAGCGCCGGCGCCCGAACCAACCCTCAGCGCGGGCGATACGGCGTGGATGCTCACATCAACCGCGCTGGTTCTGATGATGACCATTCCCGGCCTTGCCTTGTTCTACGGCGGCATGGTCCGGAAGAAGAACGTGCTGGCGACAGTGATGCAGAGCTTTGCCACCACTTGTATCGTCACCATCGTGTGGATGGTGATCGCCTACTCGCTGGCCTTCACCGACGGCGGAAGCATGAACGCCTATATCGGCGGCTTGGACCGCTTCCTGCTCAAGGGCATGGAAGTCGACACCTTGAAAGGCACGATCCCTGAATCCGTGTTCATGTGCTTCCAGATGACCTTTGCCATCATCACCCCAGCGCTGATCACCGGCGCCTTCGCCGACCGCATGAAGTTCTCTGCCTTGGTGATCTTCATGGTGCTGTGGCAGATCCTCATCTACGCGCCGATCGCCCACTGGGTGTGGGGCGGCGGCTTCCTCGGAGGCCTCGGGGTGCTCGACTTCGCCGGCGGCACGGTCGTGCATATCAACGCTGGTGTGGCTGGCCTCGTCTGCGCCCTCTATATCGGCAAGCGCTACGGCTACGGCTCCGAGAACATGGCGCCGCACAACCTGGTGTACAGCATGATGGGCGCCTCGCTGCTGTGGGTCGGCTGGTTCGGCTTCAACGCGGGCTCCGAGCTTGCTGCTGACGGACGCGCGGGCTTTGCCATGACCGTCACCCAGATCGCCACCGCCGCCGCGGCTCTCGCTTGGATGTTCTCCGAGTGGCTCGTGCACAAGAAGCCGAGCGTGCTCGGCATCATCTCCGGCGCCGTGGCCGGTCTTGTGGCCATCACCCCGGCGTCGGGTTATGTGGGTCCGATCGGATCGCTTTGGATCGGCGCCGCGGCCGGCATCGGCTGCTTCTTCGCGGCAACCACCTTCAAACGCGCGATGGGCTATGACGACTCGCTCGATGCCTTCGGCGTTCACGCCGTTGGCGGCATCATCGGAGCGCTATTGACCGGTGTGTTTGCCTTGAAGGCGGTCTGCGGCACGTCGGGGTTGCTCGAAGGCAATCCAGGCCAAGTGCTCATTCAGATCGAAGGCATCGTCGCCACCATCGTTTGGACGGCGGTCATGACCTGGATCATCCTTATCGTGACCAACATCCTGGTTGGCGTGAGAGTGAGTCAGGCGGTCGAGGTCGAAGGGCTCGACATCAATCTTCATGGAGAGGTGGTGCCGTAGCCAAGCGCGGACTGAAACCAGAGGGACTACAACTGTTGTCTTAGAGCGGGGTCTCCCTCCCTTGACTTCAGCTCTGTCTTGGAGCCCCGGCCTGTCGCCGGGGCTCTTTTTTGTGCGACTGCCGGGGGGAGGCATTGCTGCGGGCCAAGGCATCCCGTAACACCCGCACCATGGCAGGTTACCCAGGGCCCAGCCCACTCGACGAGCTCGTCGCTTCGCCGTTCGCGCGCCTCACCGCGTTGCTCCAAGGCATCGAGCCGGGAGCGCCGCCGATCGACCTGTCGCTTGGCGAGCCCCATGCGCTGATGCCATCCTTTCTCGGGCCGACGCTCGCAAGCCATCTCGCCGAATTCGGACGCTATCCGCCAATCCGCGGCATTCCAGCCTTGCGCGAGGCGATTGTCGGGTGGCTCTCCCGGCGCTACCCGCCACTCGCCGGCCGGATCGACCCGGAAGCGCAGGTGCTGCCGCTCAACGGCTCTCGCGAAGGCCTGTTCTCGGCGATCTTCCCGGCGCTGGCGCGGAAGCCAGCGCTCAAGCGGCCGGCGGTGTTGATCCCGAACCCGTTCTACCAGGCCTATGCGGCCGCCGGCGCGGCCGCCGGCGCCGAGCCGATCTTCCTGCCCTGCTCGAACGCGACCAACGACCTGCCTCAACTCGACGCGCTCGATGAGGACCTGCTCCAGCGGACTGTCGCGCTCTATCTCTGCTCGCCGTCGAACCCGCAAGGCGCCGTGGCGGATCGCGCCTACCTCGTAGCGGCGATCCGCCTCGCGCGCCGCTTCAACTTCATGTTGTTCGCCGACGAATGCTATTCTGAGATCTACAACGACCAGCCGCCGCCAGGCGCGCTCGAGGCTGCGATCGCCATGGATGGCAGCCTCGCCAATGTGGTGACGTTCCAGTCGCTGTCGAAACGTTCGGGACTGCCGGGCCTCCGCTCGGGCTTCGTTGCCGGCGATGCCGGATTCATCGCGCCGTTTGCCCGGTTCCGCAACGTGGCGGCACCCCAGGTGCCGCTGCCGATCCAGCATGTCTCAGTGGCCGCTTGGTCGGACGAGGCGCATGTCGAGCGGGGGAGGGCGCTTTACCGGCAGAATTTCGGCATCGCCGACGCCGTGCTCGGCGGGCGCTTCGGCTATCGGCGCCCGCAAGGGAGCTTCTTTCTCTGGCTCGATATGTCGGCTCACGGCGGCGGCGAGCAGGCGGCAACAACCCTTTGGAAAGGGTGTGGTGTCAGACTGCTGCCGGGAGCTTATCTCGCCCGTGACGGGGATCACGGGGTTAATCCTGGCGCCGGACACGTCAGGGTGGCGCTCGTGCGCGACCCTGAGACGACGCGGGAGGCTCTCGCGCGAAGCGTTGCCACGTTGGGATAGGGATGGCCAGAAAACGCAAAACGAAGGGGCGGCAGCCAGCGCGGCGGCGGCTCCTGCCGGGCTCGGTCGAGTCCGGCTTGAGGCGGATCATGTTCGGGACCTATGGGCTTGGCTTCGTCGCCGTTGCCGGCGCCGCCTGGGCAAGCCTAGCCACCTGGTCGATCTACGACCCGAGCTTCAACAACGCGACGCAGGCGTCGCCCCGCAATCTGTTGGGCCATTGGGGTGCGGCCATCGCCGACCTCGCCATGCAGTTCCTCGGCCTCGCCTCCATCATCCTGTTCCTGCCGCTCGCGGCCTGGGGAGCCCATCTCATCTTCAAGACGACGCCGGAGCGCCGCCGAATGAGGCTGCTGGTGTGGCCGGCGGCTGTGATGCTGCTCGCGGCGTTCATGTCGGCCCTGCCGCAGCCGAAGAGCTGGCCGCTGCCGAATGGGCTTGGCGGCATTCTCGGCGACATCTTCATGGCGGCGACGCTGTTCATCGGCGTGCTTCCGGCGGCCGCGGCCTATTTCGTGGCGGGCCTCACCTTTCTCGTCGTCGGCACTTCACTGCTGTTGTTCGCCTGCGGCACCAGCGCCTCGGCGCTTATCGCGCTATGGGCGCCGCGGACCAGGATCTCGAGCGAATGGGCCAATGCCTCGCTCGGCGCCGCCATGGACGCCGCGAAGCAGACCCGCGCCACCATCAGCCGCGGCTTCGCCTGGCGCCGACGGCAGGAAGAGCCGGACGAGGATCCCGAGCTCGACGAGGAGCGCGCCACCGCGGCTCTGGAAGCGGCCTGGTCCGAGCAGGATCCCGACGGCCGCATCGAGCCGACTTTCGATGCGCAACCTTTCGACGTCGATGACGACGAGGACGAGGAGGCCGACGACGAAGACGAGGAGGACATCACCGACCCCGGCTATCGCATCACCCGCGGCAAGGGCCTCAAGAAAGGCCACACCGGCATCCGTCGGGCGCAACCGTCGGATGAGCCTTACGAGGTGCCGCCGTTCAAGCTGTTGCAGCAGCCGCGCGTGAGCAAAGGTCGCGGCATCAGCGACGAGGTGCTTCAGGAGAACGCGCGCGAACTCGAAGGCGTACTGCAGGACTTCGGCGTCAAGGGCGAGATCACCAACGTGCGTCCCGGTCCCGTGGTGACGCTCTATGAGCTCGAGCCCGCGCCTGGAACGAAATCCTCCCGCGTGATCGGTCTTGCCGACGACATCGCCCGCTCCATGAGCGCGATCGCCGCGCGCGTCGCCGTGGTCCCCGGCCGCAACGCCATCGGCATCGAGCTTCCGAACGATCGCCGCGAGATGGTGGTGCTACGGGAGCTGCTCGAATCGCCCGACTTCCAGGACACCGACGGCAGGCTCGCGCTCGCGCTCGGCAAGAACATCGGTGGCGAAGGCGTGGTCGTCGACCTTGCGCGCATGCCGCATCTTCTCATCGCCGGCACCACCGGCTCCGGCAAGTCGGTCGGCATCAACACCATGATCCTATCGCTCCTGTTCCGGATGTCGCCGGATCAGTGCAAGTTCATCATGATCGACCCCAAGATGCTCGAGCTGTCGGTCTATGACGGCATCCCGCATCTGCTTGCGCCCGTGGTCACCGATCCGAAGAAGGCGGTGGTGGCGCTGAAATGGACGGTGCGTGAGATGGAGGAGCGCTACAAGCGCATGTCCAAGCTCGGCGTGCGTGACATCAAGGGCTACAATGCCCGCGTCCTTCACGCCGAAGCCAAGGGCGAAATGCTGACGCGCACGGTGCAGACCGGTTTCGACCGCGCCACCGGCCGCGCCATCTATGAGCAGGAGGAGATGGACTACGAGGCGATGCCCTACATCGTGGTCATCGTCGACGAGATGGCCGACCTGATGATGGTCGCCGGCAAGGACATCGAGGCCACGGTGCAGCGCCTCGCGCAGATGGCGCGCGCCGCCGGCATTCACCTCATCACCGCGACGCAGCGCCCGAGCGTCGATGTCATCACCGGCACCATCAAGGCGAACTTCCCGACCCGCGTCAGCTTCCAGGTCACCTCCAAGATCGACAGCCGCACCATTCTCGGCGAGCAGGGCGCCGAGCAGCTGCTCGGCCAGGGCGACATGCTGTACATGGCGGGCGGCGGGCGGATCATGCGCGTGCACGGCCCATTCGTCGCCGACGAGGAGGTCGAGAAGATCGTGCGTCACCTGAAGAAGCAGGGCGTGCCAGACTATCTCGAAGCGGTGACCGAGGAGGAAGCCGGAGATGACGAGGACGGCGACTCCGGAGGCGAGCAATATGGCGATTCCGGCAACGAGCTCTATGACCAGGCGGTGGCCATCGTGCTCAAGGACCGCAAGGCCTCGACCAGCTATGTCCAGCGCCGCCTCGGCATCGGCTACAACCGGGCGGCGACGCTGATCGAACGCATGGAGAACGAAGGCCTGATCGGGGCCGCAAATCATGCCGGTAAGAGGGAAATCCTGGTCGGCGGCGACGACGGCGCCTCGCCCTATTAGGCCGGGTCTAAGAATGATCGTTCCGCCAAGAAGTTGACCAGATTTGGCGGAATCATCTATCGCTTGAGCACTGGGTCGCACCGGTCCAGAAGGGGGTCATCCAGGGGGTCATCAATGCGCCTTAGAACCGCTTGGCTTTGCTTGCCGCCAGCACTGTGCCTGTCGGCCGGCATTGCGCTCGCTCAAGACAGCACGACCACGGTGGAGAAGGCGCCAACGACAACCGGAACCGTCGTCCCGGCGGAAGCGCAAGAGGCGCCCTATGACGCGGCGGCGCCGGAGCCAGGCGACATCAGCCCCGGCGCCCCCGATGAGGGCGCCGGCTGGGACGCCGCAGTCGAAGCGGCGCCATCATCGACGCCGCTCCTTGGCGACGCGCAGGACGCAGCGGTCCAGCGCATCAACGCCTATTTCAACGGCATCACCAATCTGCAAGGCACTTTCGAGCAGATCGACTCCAACAACAAGCACGCCACGGGACGCTTCTATGTGCAGCGTCCGGGCAAGCTCCGCTTCGACTACGCGCCGCCAAGCCCGTTGCGCATCGTCGCCGACGGCGCCTACCTCGCCATCGAGGATTCGGATCTCAAGACCATCGAGAAATATCCGCTGGAATCGACGCCGTTCCGCCTGCTGCTTGGCGACGGGGTCGACCTCGCCCGCGACTCGCGCATCGTCGGCGTCGAGAGCGGCGACGGGTCGCTCGCCATCACCGTCGAGGACAAGAGCGGCGAGGCCGCCGGGCAGATCAGGCTCTTGTTCGAGACCGAGCCGGAGATGACGCTCAAGCAGTGGGTGATCACCGACGCCCAAGGACTGACGACCACGGTCAACCTCGACAACGTCATCCCGGGCCGGAAGGTGGCGGCCGATTTTTTCAACGCCAAGGTGTCATTTTCGCCGTTTCGGTGATTTCGGCGGGTCAGGAAGGGCCATTGATATCGTTCACAAATTCGTTAACCTCGTTTTAGAAAGCCAAGGTTTATCAAGGACTTAGACAGAAGAACCGGCCGCGGTTTACGACCCATTAATTTTTTTGCCGGGCGGTGGTTGAAATCCTCCGCGGAGGCCCATATTTGTAGGTCTAGAAGCGGCCCACATCGCTTTTCATCGGTAGTGCCCCCCGTCTAGCCGAAGATGTGGACCGCCCGTGCCGGCTTCCCTCCCGGCACGCGCGCGCAAAAAACGCGCTTCTGGCGCCCAACCACGCGCAGCGGTTGGGCGCCTTTCTTTTTTCTCCTATCATGTTCGCTGAAATCACGAACCTTGAGAGGGGACGGGAATGGATTCGACCAAAGAGGGATCGGGCGAAGCCGGGCTCTGGCTCGCGCAACGTCTCCTCAACCTCCTGATCGACAAGGGCATCCTCACCGATGAGGACGCTATCGCCTTGCTGCATGAAGGTACCGAGCAATTGGCCGACGCGCCGCATGCCGCGGCGAGACTGCGGACGCTCAAGACCTCCAAGCGCTGACGGAGACGGCCCCGCGCCTTTTGATTTCCTCCGATGTGCTTCCGTCTCGCCACCTGGAACATCAACTCGGTCCGGCTCAGGCTCGATCTCATCGAGCGCCTTGTGCACGCGCATCGGCCCGACGTGTTATGCCTCCAGGAGATCAAATGCGTCGACAGCAGCTTTCCGGAAGCGCCGCTCCGCGCGCTCGGCTTCGATCACATCGCGGTGTCAGGCCAGAAGGGCTATCACGGCGTCGCCACGCTATCGCGGCTTCCGTTTAGCTCAATCAAGCGCCGTGACATTTGTGGGCGCGGTCATGCCCGGCATCTCTCGGTGGCGCTCGACGGCGGCGGCAGCAAGCCGATTCTTCTGCATAATGTCTACGTGCCGGCGGGCGGCGACGTGCCCGATCCCGAGGTCAATCCGAAATTCCGCCACAAGCTCGATTTCCTTGAGGCCATGGAGGCCTGGTTTCGTGGGCTACGCGGCAAGCGGACCAGCCGCATGATCCTGGTCGGCGACCTCAATGTGGCGCCGCTCCCGACCGACGTCTGGTCGCATAAGCAGCTGCTGAGGGTGGTGAGCCACACGCCGGCCGAGGTCGAGCGCTTCGAGCGCATGCGCGCCGCCTATGACTGGGTCGATGTGATGCGCCGCCACGTGCCGGCAGAGCAGGCGCTGTTCACCTGGTGGAGCTACCGCAATCGCGATTGGCGCGCCTCAAATCGCGGCCGGCGCCTCGACCATATCTGGACCACGCGGGCGCTCGGCGAGACGGCCGTGTCGATGACCGTGCTCGACGAGGCACGCGACTGGCCACGCACCTCCGACCATGTGCCTGTAATCGCCGATTTCGAAATTGGGTAGGCGCCTACGGAACGAGCTTATAGCCGCCGGTCTCGGTGATCAGGAGCTCGGCCTGGGAGGGGTCCTTCTCGATTTTCTGGCGCAACCGATAAATGTGCGTCTCGAGGGTATGGGTGGTGACGCCGGCGTTGTAGCCCCACACCTCGTGCAGCAGCACGTCGCGGGTGACGACCCGCTCACCGGCGCGGTAGAGATATTTGAGGATCGAGGTCTCTTTCTCGGTGAGCCTGATCTTGCCGCCATTGGCATCGACCAGAAGCTTCGACGCCGGCTTGAAGGTGTAGGGGCCGATGGTGAAGACCGCGTCCTCGCTCTGCTCGTGCTGGCGCAGCTGGGCACGGATGCGGGCGAGCAGCACGCCGAGCTTGAACGGCTTGGTGACATAGTCGTTGGCGCCGGACTCAAGGCCGAGGATGGTGTCGGAATCGGAGGCCTGCCCCGTGAGCATGATCACCGGTCCCTTGAAGCCGCCACGGCGCAACAGCTTGCAGGCCTCGCGGCCATCGAGGTCGGGGAGGCCGACATCGAGCAGGACGAGATCGACGTGGCCGTTGCGCGCGAGCTTGAGCCCGTCGCAGGCCGTCTCCGCGAGCATCGTCTCGAACTCCTCATGCAGCGACAGCTGCTCGCTCAAGGAGTCGCGAAGCTCGTCGTCGTCGTCGATGACCAGGATCTTGCGCGCATTACTCATCGGGGTCCCCAACAGGCGGAAGAGACATCCAGTATTAAGCACCGGGCCCCTGTTGGACAAGCGGCATGGGCCGGTGGCGAGGGCGAAAAGTCCAATCGGCCATGAGGGTTAAATCGCCACACGCAATCGTCATCAGGCGCGCGCCGGGAAATCCGCGGCAAGGGCGCATGGCGCTCGCTCATGGCGTCGTTCGCGCCGCGCTGGGGCGCGGGGGCATCGCTGCCCTGAAGCGTGAAGGCGACGGCACCACGCCGTTCGGGCGCTTTCCCGTGCGCGCGGTGCTGTACCGCGCCGACCGCATCAAGCGGCCGCGGACGCCATTGCCGCTCCGCGCCATTCGCAGCGACGACGCCTGGAGCGAGGATCCGGCCGACTGCGGCTACAACCGGCTGGTCAAGGCGTCGTCGCGTCCGGGCATCGACCGGCTGCGCCGCGACGATCATCTCTACGATGTGATCCTGGTGTTGGGGTTCAACGACCGGCCGCGGGTGAGGGGCCGCGGCAGCGCCATCTTCGTCCATCTCGCGCGTCAGGGTTACACGCCGACCGCTGGCTGCATCGGTCTCGCGCCGCGCGATCTCACCAAACTGCTGGGACAGCTTCGGCGCGGTTCGGAAATCGTGGTGCGGTGAGCCGGTCAGTTCTGGTCCCGGACGCCGAAGATCGCGGTGCCGACGCGGACGTAAGTCGCGCCGAAGGCGATGGCCTTGGCGAAGTCGCCGCTCATGCCCATGCTCAGCTCCTTCAAGCCGAGCCCCGTGGCGAGCTTGGCGAGTAGCGCGAAATGCAGGCTCGGCTCCTCGTCGACAGGGGGAATGCACATCAATCCGTCGATGACGAGCCCATGCTCGTCGCGGCACGCGGCGACGAAGGCGTGCGTCTCGGCGGGAAGAACGCCCGCCTTCTGAGGCTCCTCTCCGGTGTTGACCTGCACCAACAGTCGCGGGCGCTTGCCGGACCGCTTGAACTCCGCGGCAATCGCGGCGGCAAGCTTCGGCCGGTCGAGGCTCTCGATCACGTCGAACAGTTCGACGGCGTCGCGAACCTTGTTCGACTGCAACGGGCCGATCAGATGCAGCTCGAGATCAGGATGACGCGCCCGAAGCGCCGGGTATTTCGACTTCGCTTCCTGCACTCGGTTTTCACCGAAGCGGCGCTGACCGAGCTTGATAGCCTGCTCGATGACGTCTTGGGGTACGGTCTTGGTCACGGCGACAAGCTTGACCGTCGCTTCGTCGCGGCCGGACGCGCGCGCGGCGGCAGCGATATCGCTCAACACGACGCGCAACGCCGATGAGACGGACCTCGTTTCGCTCATGTCATCGGCATGGCAGAGCGGGCGCCGCGCCGCAACTCTTCGGGCCTCAGTCGACGCCGGACTGGTCGAAGGCCTTGGCGATGTCGGGCTGGATGGCCTTGGCCGCGGCGATGTCGTCGGCGCCGCTTGGATCGCCCTTCTTCAGCTTGGCGGTGCCGCGCCCATAGAGCGCGGTGGCGCGTTTGGCGTCGAGCTGCAGAGCCGCATCGTAATCGGCGATGGCCTTATCGATCTGGCCCTGCGTGAGATAGGCGAAGCCGCGGCTCTCGAAGGCGCCTGCGTGCTTCGGCCCGATGTCGAGCGCACGGGCATAGTCGTCGATAGCGTGCTCGACGTCGCCCTTGCTGAAATAGACGCGGCCGCGATTGAAATAGGCGATCGCCGAGTTCGCATCGAGCGCGATCGCCTGGTCGAAATCATGCAGCGCATTCTCGAAGTCGCCGCGGCGCGCGTAGGTCAACCCGCGGCTGACGTAGCTTCGCGGCTCATCAGGCGCGAGGGCGACGACGCGGTTGTTGTCCTCGAGCGCGCGTTCATACGCACGCTGGTCGGCATAGATGGCGGCGCGATTGCTGAGCGCCTTGACGTTATCGGGATCTCGCTTGATGGCGGCGTTGTAGTCGTCGATGGCATTTGCGGGCTCGCCTTTGCCCTCGTGAGCAACGCCGCGTCCGAACCAGGCCGCGGCGTTGTCGGCGTCCTGTGCCAGGCCTGCGTCGAAATCACGAATGGCGCCGTCGAAATCCTGACGCTTGAGATAGGCGGCGGCGCGATGAAAGTAGGCGAGGGCGAGTTCGCGACCTTCGCGTCCCGCAGCCTCGATCAGCGCCGTGCAAGCGGCGATCTGTTGGTCGGGCGCAACCCCGTCTTCGCCCTTGCATCGAGCGATGTCTTGCTGGCTCTCGGCGCGCGCGGCGCTCGGACCGATCGCGAGGATCGCGAGGACGACCGCGAGCGCAAGGGCAGGGAGTCCCGCGCAAGTCCGCCACGCATGCCTCGTCAGTTGTCTCGTCATCGCCCTTACCGATATCGCTACCGCTACTAGCAGACAAATCACCTGGACTTGAACGCTTCGGCATCAGAGATCGCCACTTTGTGGCAGCCTCTTCTTTTTTGCGCCGCGGCGCGCCATGTTGCGGTCCCGCGCAATTGACCAGAGTCGGGCTTTCGTGGCCTAGTCCCGGTCGATTCTCCTCTGCCCTCAACGCCCTAGGTTCATGGCCAACGAACGCTACAATCCCCGCCAATCGGAACCGCGCTGGCAGACGCTCTGGGAAGAGCGGGGACTGTTCCACGCCGACGAGAATGACTCACGCCCGAAATACTATGTTCTTGAAATGTTCCCGTACCCTTCCGGGCGCATCCATATGGGCCATGTCCGCAATTACACCATGGGCGACGTGGTGGCCCGCTACATGCGCGCGCGGGGCCACAACGTGCTGCATCCGATGGGCTGGGATGCGTTCGGCCTGCCCGCCGAGAACGCCGCCATCGAACGTGGCATCCATCCAGCGACCTGGACCTACGAAAACATCGCGACCATGCGCGACCAGCTCAAGTCGATGGGTCTGTCGCTCGACTGGAGCCGGGAGCTCGCGACCTGCGACGTCGATTACTATCACCAGCAGCAAAAGCTGTTTCTCGACCTGCTTGCGGTCGGCCTCGTCGATCGCAAGAAGCGCCATGTGAACTGGGATCCGGTCGACCAGACCGTGCTCGCCAACGAGCAGGTGATCGACGGGCGCGGCTGGCGTTCGGGTGCGCTCGTAGAACAGCGCGAGCAGCCGGAATGGGTTTTCAAGATCACCGACTACGCCGAGGATTTGCTCGAAGCACTTCCGCATCTCGAGCGCTGGCCGGAAAAAGTGCGACTGATGCAGGCCAACTGGATCGGCCGCTCGGAAGGTCTACTCGTTCGCTTTGAAGCGCTAAGCGGTACGGCGGCGAAGGGACACGACATCATCGAGGTCTACACCACACGGCCGGACACGCTGTTCGGCGCGAGCTTCATCGCGCTCGCGCCGGATCATCCGCTGTCGCGGGCGGTGGCGAAAGGTGACGCCAAGGCATCAGACTTCATCGCCGAATGCCATCATCACGGCACCAGCGCCGCCGAGCTCGAGACGCAGGAGAAGAAGGGATACGACACCGGCGTGCGGGTGAAGCACCCGGTGATCGAGGGCGCCGAGCTTCCAGTCTACATCGCCAATTTCATCCTCATGGATTACGGCACCGGCGCCATCTTCGGCTGCCCCGCGCACGACCAGCGCGACCTCGAATTCGCCCGCACTTACGGGCTGCCGGTGCTGCCGGTGGTGCTGCCCGCCGACACCGATGCCAAGACCTTCACCATCGGCGACGAGGCCTATACCGGCGACGGCGTGCTCATCAATTCCGGCTTCCTCGATGGGCTTCCGGTCGAGGCCGCAAAGGACGCCATGGCCGAGCATCTCAGCAAGAAGCACGTCAACGGCGCAGCGCAAGGCGAGCGGCGTACTGAGTTTCGCTTGCGCGATTGGGGCATCTCGCGCCAGCGCTATTGGGGCTGTCCGATCCCCATGATTCACTGCGAGGCGTGCGGCATCGTGCCGGTGCCGGAAAAGGACCTGCCGGTGAAGCTGCCAGAGGATGTGAGCTTCGACGGCACCGGCAATCCGCTCGACCACCATCCGACCTGGAAGCACGTCGCCTGTCCGCAATGCGGTGGGCCCGCGACGCGCGAGACCGACACCATGGACACCTTCGTCGATTCGTCCTGGTACTTCGCTCGCTTCTGCTCGCCGCATGCCGCGGTGCCGACCGACAGCAATGCCGTCGGCTACTGGCTGCCGGTCGATCAATATATCGGCGGCGTCGAGCACGCGATCCTGCACCTCCTCTATGCGCGCTTCTTCACCCGCGCCATGCACCGCACCGGGCATGCACCGGTCGACGAGCCGTTCAAGGGGCTATTCACGCAAGGCATGGTCACCCACGAGACCTACAAGGACAGTCACGGGAAATGGGTGATGCCCAAAGACGTAACCATGCGCGACGGCAAGGCGGTCCATGTGGAGACCGGCGAGCCCATTACCGTCGGCCACATCGAGTCGATGTCGAAATCGAAGAAGAACGTGGTCGATCCCGACGACATCATCGCCGCCTATGGCGCCGACACGGCGCGCTGGTTCATGCTGTCGGATACGCCGCCTGAGCGCGACATCGAGTGGACGGCGGCCGGTGTCGAGGGCGCCTACCGCTTCTTGCAGCGGATGTGGCGGCTAGTGCATGAGGTCGCCGCGAAGGCGGCCACTGCCTCCGAGCCGAAGGCGATCGGCGCCGGGGCGCTCGTGCTCCGCCGGGCGAGCCACCGGGCCGTTGCCGCCGTGACCGCGGCCATCGACAAGCTTCGCTTCAATGTGGCCATCGCCCAGATTTACGAGCTCGCCAACGCGCTTTCCGCCGCCCTGAACGTGGCTGGCGAGACGCCCGCCCCGGATATGCGTTTTGCGCTCCGGGAGGCCGCGGAAATGCTGACCCGCATCTCTGCCCCAATGGTGCCGCATCTCGCTGAAGAATGCTGGGCATTGTTGGGGAATCAGGGCTTATTGGCCGAACAGGCTTGGCCCGTGCCAGATCCTGGGCTGGTAACCGAGGATACTGTGACAATTGCGGTACAGGTGAACGGAAAAAGGCGCGATGAATTGACGATTGCTCGCGACGCGGCGAAGGAAGATATTGAGGCTGCGGCGCTAAAGCTCGACAATGTCGTGCGCGCCCTCGGGGGACGTCAAATTAAGAAGGTCGTGATCGTGCCGCAGAGGATCGTCAATGTGGTGGCGTAGCCCATCGCTCGCGGCCATGGCTATGGTCGCGGCCCTCAGCCTCGCCGGCTGCGGGTTCCAGCCGCTTTACGGCACGACCGCGCACGGCTCGAAGCTCGCCGCGGCGATGGCGGGCGTCGAGGTCACGCCGATCCCCGGACGCGTCGGTCAGCGCGTGCGCAACGAGTTGATCTTCGGGAACACCGGCGGCAGCGGCGAACCGGCGCACGCACCCTACAAGCTCGACATCGTCATCAAGGAAAGTGTGTCGAACGAGCTGGTCAAGATCAGCGGCGACGCCAAGAGCCAGGTCTATGAGCTCAATGCGACGTTCAAGCTCATCGGCCAAGGCGGCAGGGTGCTGCTCGAAGGCAAGGCGACCTCGCGCGCGGCCTATGAGCGCTTCCAGACCATCTTCTCCAACGTGCGCGCCCGCTACGATGCCGAGGACCGCGCGGCCCAGACCGTCGCCGAAAGCATCAAGGTCCGCATCGCCGCGTATCTGTCGCAGCAGGCTTGACCGCGGCGGCGAGCCCAGTCTCAATTCGCCATGGTCGCTGTTAAGACCGCTTCGTTTCCTCGTCTCCTGACGTCGCTCGATCCCAACTGCCGCGCGGTGCTGGTCTACGGCCCCGACGCCGGCCTCGTGGCCGAGCGCGCTGCGGCGATTGCTGCTGCCTTCGCCGGCAAGAGCAAGGACGTGACCGAGATTGTCCGCCTCGACGAGCGCGATCTCGCCGAGGACGCGTCGCGCATCGATGTCGAGCTGCGCACGATCCCAATGTTCGCCGAGCGCAAGGTGGTGCGCGTCGCGCCGCTGGCGCGGATCGACGTGCCCGCGCTGAAGGCTCTGCTCGAGGCGCCGCTCGAGGGGAGCCTCGTGATCGAGGCCGGCGCGCTCCGGCCCGACTCGGCGTTGCGGAAATTGTTCGAGAGGCCATGCCACCGCGGTCAGCCTGCCCTGCTATGCCGATGAGCGATCGGTCTTCGACCTGATCGTCGACGAGCTCGACAAGGCGGACCTCACCATCGACGCTGAGACGCGCGCCTATCTCGCGACGAGGCTCGGCGCCGACCAGGCCATGTCCCGCTCGGAGGTCACCAAGCTTGCGCTCTACGCCGCCGGCAAGGGTCAAGTCGGGCCTGACGACATCGACGCGGTGGTTGGCGACAGCTCGGAGATCGCGGTCGAGAACTTCGTCTATGAGGTCAGCGGCGGCGACGTCAAGGAATCGCTCCGTCAGCTCGGCCGGCTCCTTGCGGCGGGAACCGACCCATCCATCGCGCTCGCAGCGCTTGGGCGTCACTTCGCCCAGCTGCACCGCGTTGCCTCTGCCGAGGCGTCAGGCGGGAGTATCGAGGGGGCGATGCGGTCGCTTCGTCCGCGTCCGCATTTCAAACGCGAGCGCATCTTCGCCGCGCATTGCCGCCGCCTCGGTGCCAATCGCCTGATCGAGGCGCTGCCGCTGATCCAGGAGGCGGTGAAGCGCGCGCGGTTGAGCCCCGAGCTCGATCGGGCCTATGCGGAGCGGCTGGTGCTCACGCTGACGCGCCGCGCCGGTCCACGCTCGTCGGTACGGGCGTAACGGCCCGCTGGTTGCGGCGAAACGGAAAGCGGTGTAACCGCGCGTCAGTCATCACGACCCGGGGTGGATCATGGACCAGCGCCGCAACAGGCTGTTCGAACTGATCAAGGAGCGGTCCTTCAGGCGTGGCAGCTTCATCCTCGCCTCGGGGAAAGAGAGCAGCTACTACTTCGACAGCAAGCCGACCATGCTGCATCCGGAAGGCGCGACGCTCCTCGCCCAGTTGATCTTCGACGCCATCAAGGACGTGAACGCCGATTGCGTCGGCGGCCTGGAGATGGGCGCGGTGCCGCTGATCGCGCCGGTGGCGATGCGAAGCCTGGAGGCCGGGGAGCCGCTGATGGGTTTCTTCGTGCGCAAGGCGCCGAAGGATCACGGCACCAGGCAGCGCATCGAGGGCATCGACATGGCGGGAAAGACCGCCGTCATCGTCGAGGACGTGACCACGACCGGCGGCTCGGCGATGCAGGCGGTGGAGGAAGTCAAGAAGGCCGGCGGCAAGGTCGCGCTGGTGGTATCCATCCTCGATCGCGGTGAAGGCGCGCGGGAGCTTTACGCCGCCGCCGGCGTCCCGTTCACGTCGCTGTTCACGGCCGAAGAGTTCTTGCGCGACTAGCGGCCGGCTGGCTGGCGCAGCAGCCGGTAGCGCAAATCCTCAAGTTGCTCGAGCGAGGCGTAGCGGATGCGAAGCTCGCCCCTCTCGCCGCGGCCCGAGCGGATGTCGACCTCGAGCCCCAAGGCTTCCTTGAGCTCGGCCTCGGCGGCCCGCGTATCGGCGGACTTGCCAGGCTTCCGGACCTTTGCCGGCTTCGCCGGCTTGTCCTGAACCAGCGCCTCGACCTGGCGTACCGTTAACCCTTCGTTAACGATTCGGGCAGCCAGAACCTCGGCGTCGTCGCGCCCAACCAGCGCCCGCGCATGACCGGCGCTGAGGTCGCCAGACTGCAACAAGGCGAGCACGCTCTCCGGCAACTTGAGCAGGCGCAGCGTGTTGGCGAGATGGCTGCGGCTCTTGCCGATTACCCTGGATAGATCTTCCTGGGTGTAGCCGTGGCCGTGCATCAGGACGCGATAGCCTTCGGCCTCCTCGACCGGATTCAGATCTTCGCGCTGGACGTTCTCGATGATGGCGATCTCGATCGCTTCCTGATCGGAGAGCGAACGCACCACGACCGGCACCTCGTGCAGATTGGCGCGCTGCGCCGCGCGCCAGCGACGCTCGCCGGCGACGATCTCATAAGCGTCGCGGTCACCATGCACCGGGCGCACCACGAGCGGCTGCACCAGGCCGCGCTCGCGGATCGAGGTCGCGAGCTCCTCGATCTGCTCCTCGGAGAAATTCCGCCGCGGGTTCAAGCGCCCGGCGCGAAGCGAATCGAGCGCGACGATGCGCTGGCCGTCGACTTCGCCGAAGTCGGCGCCCTCCCCCTCGCCGATGAGTGACGCAAGGCTCCGCCCGAGCCTCAACTTGTGTGCGCCGACAGCCATGATGGCCTCCTTTCCCCGCTCCCCGCCGCTTTCAAATTTCGTGTCGTGTTACGCCGCACGCATCCGCCGCTCGCGCTCGATCACCTCGGAGGCGAGCCGGATGTAAGCTTGGCTGCCGGAGCAGCGATAGTCGTAGAGCAGCACCGGCTTGCCGTGCGATGGCGACTCCGCGACCCGCACATTGCGCGGAATGATGGTGGCGTAGACCTTGTCGCCGAGCACGCGCCGCACGTCGTCGACCACCTGATCCGCCAGGCTCGTGCGCTGATCGTACATGGTGAGCACGACGCCATGGATCTGGAGCTTCGGATTGAGCCGCACCCTGATCTCTTCAACGGTGCTCAGAAGCTGCGCCAGGCCTTCGAGCGCGAAGAACTCGCATTGCAGCGGCACCAATACGGCGTCGGCCGCGGCGAGCGCATTGACGGTGAGCAGGTTGAGCGACGGCGGGCAGTCGATCAGGACATAGGTGGTGGCCTTGTCGGGCTCTTCGGCCGCAAGCATCGAGGCGATGGCGTCACGCAGGCGATAGTGCCGCCCGGACGCCGTCATGGAGTCGCGCTCGAAGGCCATGAGATCGATGGTGGCCGGCACCACGGCGAGGCCCGGAACGTTGGTCTCCACCCGCGCCACGGCGAAGGGCACCTTGCCGGCCAGGACGTCGGCGGTCGAGTGGCGGCGCTCGTCGATGCCGAGACCGGTGCTGGCATTGCCTTGCGGGTCGAGATCGACGATGAGGACGCGCTCGCCGATCGCCGCGAGCGCCGTGCCGAGATTGATCGCGGTCGTGGTCTTGCCGACGCCGCCCTTCTGGTTGGCGAGCGCGAGCACGCGCGTGCGGCGCTGGACGGTGGTCATCGCCTTGTTGCCTTCCGCCGCTTCGCCAACTCGCTGATCTCCACGATGGATGAGTCCGCGGCGGTGAGGCTTCGATGCAGGCGGAAGCTGAAGGTGAAGTCGCGGCGCGCGGCCTCAACTTCCTTCGCGGCGTCGCGTCCCTTCAAGAATAGCCCCCTCACCCCTGGCGCGAACCACGGCGCCGCCAGATCGAGCAACCGCGGCAGCGGCGCCAGCGCCCGCGCGGTCACGATCTCAGGCCTAAGGCTTGTAGCGCTCTTGCTCAGCTCTTCAATGCGCATGCCGTGGATCTCCACAGGCGCAGACGTGGCGCGGACGACCTCCGCAAGGAACGCGCACTTCTTCCCGGTGCTTTCCACCAGATGCATGCGGAAGTTAGCGTGATTCGCGCTGAAGAATAGCAATGACAAGGCCCGGGAAGCCGGCGCCGGCGCCGAGGTCGAGCCAGACCCGGGCCTCAGGGGCGAGGCTGAGGAGTTGGGCGGAATCGGCGAAATGGCGGTCCCAGACCTGCGCGAGGGTCGCCGCCGAGACGAGATTGTGCCGGGCCTGCCATTCGGTGAGGAGGTCGGCGTAGATGATTAGCCTGTGGATTGTTTCACGTGGAACTTTAAAGGCTTCGGCAAAGTCCGCAGGCCCACGGATCGGTTTGAGGCGTTCTTTTCGGCCCCCGCCCCCCGGCCGCGGTCAGGCCGTCTTCCACCGCGAGCCCTTCTTCAGATGCGCAAGAAGGAGCATCAGCGCCGTTGGCGTCATGCCGTCGAGGCGCGCCGCCTGGCCGAGGCTTGCCGGGCGGTCGCGTTCGAGCTTTTGGCGGAGCTCGTTGGAGAGGCCGGCGATCGCCGGTGAAGGCGAAGTCGGCGGGAATAGCGACGCTCTCCTCCTTGCGGAAGGCGGCGATGTCGATCTCCTGGCGCTTGAGGTAGACGGCATAGCGAGCATCGACGGCGAGCTGGCCGGCGATTGTCGCATCGAGCTCGTCGATCTCGGGCCAGACCCGCGCGAGCGCCGTGAGGCCGATGTCGGGATAAGCGAGCAGCTCATAGGCGCTTCGCTTGCGGCCGTCGCGATTGACGCTAAGACCAACCTTGGCGGCTTCGTCAGGCGTCATGGTCAGCCGCTTCAGAAGCGCTTCGCCGTTGCCGAGCGCCTTCGACTTCGCGGCGAATGCGTCGGCGCGCGCAGGCCCGACGCAGCCGGCGGCGATGCCCAGCGGCGTGAGGCGCTGGTCGGCATTGTCGGCGCGAAGCGTGAGGCGATATTCGGCGCGGCTCGTGAACATGCGGTAGGGCTCGGTGACGCCGCGGGTAACGAGATCGTCGATCATCACGCCGAGATAACCATCGGCGCGGGTGACGATGAAGGGATCGCGGGTGCCCGACGCCGCACGCGCGGCATTGATGCCGGCGAGCACGCCCTGCCCCGCAGCTTCCTCATAGCCGGTGGTGCCGTTGATCTGCCCGGCGAGAAAGAGCCGCGGCACCGCCTTGACCTCGAGCCCCGCCGTCAGCTCGCGCGGATCGACATAGTCGTACTCGATGGCGTAGCCGGGCCGCTTCACTCGCGCGCGCTCAAGCCCCGGAATGGTGGCGAGGAAGGCGAGCTGAACGTCCTCGGGGAGCGAGGTCGAGATGCCGTTCGGATAGACGGTGTCGTCGTCGAGGCCCTCGGGCTCGAGAAAGATCTGGTGGCTTTGACGCTCCTTGAAGCGCACCACCTTGTCTTCGATCGAGGGGCAATAGCGCGGCCCCACGCTTTCGATGGCGCCCGAATACATCGGGGCGCGGGCGAGGTTCGCCGCGATGATGGCGTGGGTCGCCTCGGTGGTGTGGGTGATGTGGCAGACGATCTGCGGCGTCGTGACTGACGTTGTCAGGAATGAAAACGGCCGCGGCGGGTCTTCGCCCTCCTGCACCTGCAAGCCGTCCCAATCGATGGTGCGGCCGTCGAGGCGGGGCGGCGTGCCGGTCTTGAGACGCCCCATGCGGAGCCCCAAGCCGTAGAGCCGCCACGAGAGGCCGAGCGCCGGCGCCTCGTTGATACGCCCCGCGGGGATCTTGCGCTCGCCGATATGGATCAGGCCGCGCAGGAAGGTGCCGGTGGTGAGCACCACGGCGCCGGCCAGGAGGCTGCGGCCGTCGACGGTGACGACGCCGGCGACCGTACCGTCCACGACGATCAGGTCCTCGACCGCCGCCTCGATGACTGCGAGGTTCGGCGTGGCGCTGATCGCGGCCTGCATCGCCTGGCGATAGAGCTTGCGGTCGGCTTGGGCCCGGGGCCCCTGCACCGCAGGCCCCTTACTCCGGTTCAGGACCCGAAACTGGATGCCGGCGGCATCGGCCACCCGCCCCATCAAGCCATCCAGGGCGTCGATCTCGCGGACGAGATGCCCCTTGCCGAGGCCGCCGATGGCCGGATTGCAGGACATTTCGCCGATGGTGGCGATGCTGTGGGTGACGAGCGCGGTACACGCGCCCATGCGCGCAGCCGCGGCCGCGGCCTCGCAGCCGGCGTGGCCGCCGCCGATGACGATGACGTCGAGATCCTTGTCGGAACGGGCGTTCATGGCCCGTACCTAAGCTGTTCGGCTTCCGTCGTCAAAGCGGGAGAACGCGGATTGTTTCACGTGAATCATTGTTGTGATGCGCTACCGCTTCGCTGCTTGAGCGCAGGGGTTATACCTACTTGCCGATGCAGAACTCGGAGAAGATGGCGCCGAGAACCTCCTCGACATCGATGCGGCCGGTGAGGCGGCCGAGATGGCGGGCGGCAATGCGGAGTTCCTCGGCCTTGAGCTCCGGGCCGCCCCGCACCGCCTGATAGCGGTGAAGCGCCTCGGCGGCCGCTTCGAGCTCGGCACGGTGGCGGGCGCGGGTGATGACCGCGGGCTCGCCGGCGGCCAACGCAGCCTCGGCCTTGTCGGCGAGGAGGTCGACGAGCTCGGACAGGCCCTCCCCGGTCTTGGCTGAGATCGCGTGGCCTTCTGGCGCAGGCGGCGCCGACGAGACATCAATCTTATTGACCAGCGGTACGACCGCCGCGGCGAACTCCGGCATTGGCGCGGGCTCCGCCGCGGTGGCATCGATCAGCCACAGCACGAGATCTGCCTCCCCGGCCCGCGCCAATGCGCGTCTGATGCCTTCCGCCTCGACCGCACCTGTCGCCGCGCGCAAGCCGGCGGTGTCGACGACGATCACGGGGAGACCGCGGAGATCGAGATGAACCTCGATAACATCGCGGGTGGTCCCCGCCTCCTCCGAGACGATGGCCACGTCGCGGCGCGCCAGCGCATTCAACAGGCTCGACTTGCCGGCGTTGGGCGGTCCGGCGATGACCACGCGGAAGCCGTCGCGCAAGCGCTCGCCGCGCCGGTCGGCAAGATGATGCGAGATGCCCTCGAGGAGCTTCGCCACGATGGCATCGGCCTGAACGCCGGCGTCCGCCGCGACGTCGGCCTCGTCGGCGAAATCGAGTCCGGCTTCGACAAGGGCTTGGGCCTTGACCAGCTCCTCACGCCAGCCCTCATAGAGCGCCCGCGCCCCGCCCTCGCTCTGGGCCAGAGCCTGGCGCGCTTGGGCCTCGGTCTCGGCGGCGATGAGATCGGCAAGGCCCTCGACCTCGGTGAGATCGAGCCTGCCATTCTCGAAGGCCCGGCGCGCGAACTCGCCGGGCTCGGCGAGACGCATGTGATCCACGGACAGCAAGGCGCCAACGACGAGCCCAACCACGGCGCGGCTGCCATGAATATGGAGCTCGCCCATGTCCTCGCCGGTGAAGCTTCCCGGCCCGGGCAGCCAGAGCACGAGGCCGCGGTCGAGGAGATTGCCGCTCCTGGGATCCTTCAGCTTGCGCAGGCTCGCGTGACGCGGCGGCGGCAGCGGACTGGAAAGCGCGCGGAGCGCAGAGCCCGCCCCAGGCCCGGACACGCGGATCACGGCGACCCCTGCCCGGCCTGACGCGCTTGCGAGCGCGCAAATGGTATCCGGCGATTTCGCCACGGCCTGCTCCTTCGCTCGCGGTGAGAAAGCGCCTATCCTAGCCGCGATTGGAGGCCCGATGACAGATGCCCAAACGAATCCGGCGCCTGGGGAGAATCGCCTTGGCCGCGAGACGAGCCCCTATCTCCTCCAGCACAAGGAAAACCCGGTGCATTGGTGGGCCTGGGGGCCGGAGGCGCTCGCCGAGGCCAAGCGCACGGGGAAGCCGATCCTGCTCTCGGTTGGCTATGCCGCCTGCCATTGGTGCCATGTCATGGCCCATGAGAGCTTCGAGGACGACGCCACCGCGGAGGTGATGAACGACCTCTTCGTCAACATCAAGGTCGACCGCGAGGAGCGTCCCGACGTCGACGCCATCTACATGTCGGCGCTGCATGAGCTTGGCGAGCATGGCGGCTGGCCGCTGACCATGTTCCTCACCGCCGACGCCGAGCCGTTCTGGGGCGGCACCTATTTCCCCAACAAGGCGCGCTATGGCCGGCCGGGCTTCGTCGATGTGCTGCGCCAGGTCGCGCGCGTCTATCGCGACGAGCGAGCCGTGGTGCGCAACAATGCCGATGCCCTGCGCGCGCGACTGGCGCCGAAGCCCGATCGCGGCAAGGGCGACGATGCCGGGCGACGCCGCGCTCGCCGATCTCGCGCAGCGTCTCACCCAGATCATCGACCCCGTCAATGGCGGCGTCAAAGGCGCGCCGAAATTCCCGCAGCCGCAGCTCCTCAATTATCTCTGGCGCGGAGGCCTCCGCTACGGTCTCGACCTGCCGCAGACCGCGGTGGCGCTGACGCTCAACCACATCGCGCAAGGCGGCATCTACGATCATCTCGGCGGCGGCTTCGCCCGCTACGCGTCGACGACCGCTGGCTCGTGCCGCATTTCGAGAAGATGCTCTACGACAACGCACTGCTCGTCGAGTTGATGACCGAGGCTGTGGCGCGAGCAGAAGGCGCCGCTCTTGGCGCAGCGCATCGACGAGACCATCGGCTGGCTGTTGCGCGAGATGGTCACCGACGGCGGCGCCTTTGCCTCATCGCTCGATGCCGACAGCGAGGGCGAGGAGGGGAAGTTCTATGTGTGGTCGCGCGACGAGATCGAAGAGGTGCTGGGCGCGGAGGACACGCGGGCTTTCGCCGACGCCTATGACGTGAGCCGGGAGGGCAATTGGGAAGGCAAGAATATTCTCAATAGACTCAATGACTTAGACTTGCGAAAGCGCGACGTCGAGGAGCGGCTGGCAGAGATGCGGGCAAAGCTGCTCGGCGCGGCGCGCCAGCCGCATCCGTCCCGGTTTCGACGACAAGGTGCTCGCCGATTGGAACGGGCTGATGATCGCCGCGCTCGCCAAGGCGGCTGACGCCTTTGACCGGCCCGAATGGCTCGCGGCCGCGGAGCAAGCCTTCGCTTTCATCCGTACACGGATGACGTTGAACGGGCGGCTGTTCCACGCCTATCGCGCCGGTGAAGCCAAGGCGCCCGCCAACGCCACCGACTACGCCAACATGATCAAGGCCGCGCTCGCGCTCGCGAGCGTCAC
The DNA here is from genome assembly GCA_963732955.1 of uncultured Alphaproteobacteria bacterium. Classification (GTDB taxonomy): domain Bacteria; phylum Pseudomonadota; class Alphaproteobacteria; order Rhizobiales; family Methyloligellaceae; genus Methyloceanibacter. Next base: position 694,910 of record CAVTBH010000002.1, on the reverse strand, counting down.
CGGCAAGAGCGAGTACATCGACCAGGCGCGCGACTGGGTCGAGGTGCTCGAGAAGCACTATCGCGCCAACGGCCCCGGCGGCTATTACATCGCCGCCGACGACACCGACGATCTGATCGTGCGGCCGCTGAACGCCATGGACGAGGCAGTGCCGAACGCGAACGGCACCATGGTGTCCAATCTGGCGCAGCTCTATCTCTGGACCGGAGAGGAGCGCTACCGCGACCGCGCCGAGGAGATCGTCACCGCGTTCGCCGGCGACGTCGGCAACAATGTGTTCCAGCATACCGGACTGCTTGCCGGCGCCATCGATCTCCTGGCGCCGGCGCAAATCGTCATCGTCGTGCCGGAGGGCGAGCGACGCGAAGGCAATGCGCCGCGCGCTCGCGCATGTGTCACTGCCTGGCGCCGTGGTGCAGGAGACCCACGCGAGCGTGGGGGCAGGGACTTGCTGCCGGAGAACTCGCCGGCGCACGGCAAGACCGCAATCGACGGCAAGCCGACGGCCTATGTATGCATCGGGCCGCAATGCTCGGCGCCCGTGACGGATCCCGCGGCGCTGGTGGAGGCAGTGAGGGTGGCACGGCCTCTGGCTCATACCCGCTTGGGTAGCGCCACGAGCCGTGCCTTTTGCATGCCGGAATCACCGCCGGGGTACCGATTCTTCGCCTAACTTAATGATTTTATGGGTTATTTTCCAAAGGACGGCAGCCATGCCTTTCGTAGCTTGTCCGTCGCTCGCAACAAGCTACCACATTGTGTGTTTAAGTTCAGCGACTTACGCTATGGCTTGACTACGATGCCACCAGTGGGGATAAATTAAAGGCCGGGACGTTGGCGCGTCCCGGCCTTTGTGCAACCTGCCGATGTGCAGCAAGGTCCTAATTCACAGCGTGAATAAATCACGCTCGGAATCCCTTGTCAACAGCCATCGGCCCAACCTGAAAGGCCACTTCTATGGCTACGTTGGCTACCAACACTCAAACTGCTCAGATCACCTGTATCAACAAGGATGACCGGTACGATCCCTACGAGCGGATCACGCATATCGGCGGCTACGGCTCGAAGCGTTGGAAGGTCAGTCAGCAAGAGGCGATAAAGATGATCGAGAGGGGTGAGTGGAGATTCTACGTAAGCGTCAACGGCAGATCGGTGTGGGTCATTGTTGCTGAGAGCCGCTTCGGAAACAAATACCTCAAGACAGAGGCCGACGGCGATGAGCCCAATAATCTTCTAAGTCTCCCTGAGTGTCCCTAAAACAGCTGTCCCAGCGCCCTTCGTGCGTTGGCTTAGGCGTAGGGGCCGGGACACGACTTTCGCCACTGGCGCTCACCGCAATGGAAGAAATTGGTTCGGGAGATGCTCGCCGCGCAATCAAGCCGCGTGATTCCATCTGCCACCTGTTCGGGCTTGCTTCTCGTCGGCGCGCGGCCCCAAAAGAAGAAGCCCCGACGGGGGGAGACGGGGCTTCTTCGGGTTCCTTTGGGGGGGAACTCGATGGGGAGACACTCCCATCACCGTTGGGGATAGCCGCCCGCGACTTACGCGAACCTGACCGAGGCATGGGTCATTTTGTCCAGGCGCGTGGCGGATCAGCTGCCGCCCCACATCGCCTGCTTTGCCGAGTGCCACCACCCCAAAAGAAGAAGCCCCGCACGCAACACCTGGCGGGGCTTCTACGGTCCCTTCTTGGGGGGGACATGGAGGGAGAAGGCTCCACCGAACTCTCTCGGAAATGAAAGAAGCCCCGACGGGGGGAGCGGGGCTTCTTCCGGAGACGTCCACGTGGAGAGAAAGGTGATGGGGGGGACCATCACGATCACTGGCATAGCACCTCCGCGTACCGCCGGAGCGCGCATTTTGTCCCATGGTCCAACGCGTCGCACGTTCGGCCAACGCTTTGTTTTTACTGGCGTAATCGTTCGCAAAAACCAATCCTGAAGATGGACGTTCGGTAACCTTCGCCGACGCGACAGCACTCAGCGCCGCCTGGTGCGGGCGCTGCCGCCGCGGCCGCGTCCCTGCTCGCGATGCTCACGGGTGTATTCGAGCAGCTCCGAGACGCCGAACAGGAGCAGCATGAAGCCGCACACGATCTCGATGGAGGCAAGCACGCGGGCGAGACTCGAATGCGGAACGATGTCGCCATAGCCGACCGTGCTCATGCTGACGATGGAGAAATAGATCGACTCCGAGAAGGTCAAGGCGCGAGGGACGCCATCAACGGCGAAGTGGGCGTCGGCGGTATATTGCGACAGGATGTGGAAGATCGACGCGAACAGGATCACCAGCAGCGAATAGAAGGTGAGAAAGGCAAAGGCCGGGATCACGAGCCGCGAGATGCGGTGGAAGAACTCTTCGAACAGGAGCCCCGAGTCGACGAGGAAGATAGCGACGTCGCGGCTCACGCTGAAGACGATGAGCCCGATCAGCGCCATGGCGCCGATCAGCAATACGGCAGAGTTGGCGACCGGCTCAACGATGTGGGACAACAGCACGACGCCGCCGCCGATGATGAAGGTCGGGAACAGCCAGAGAAAGGCGCCGAGCATGCGGCGCTCGCTGCGGATCGCGGGATGCGCGACCACCGCGCGCACCTGATCGCGCCGGAGCCAGCATCCGGCAACGAAGGCTGCGATCGGCAGCGCAAACGCGACCGCAAACAGCGGCGCGCCGAGACCGTGAAACACCTCCTCGACGAACAGCGAGAAGATGGCGACATAGACCGCGATCAGATTGGCGAAGGCGATGGAGAACAGGCGGCTGACCGGGAACATCGCCTGAATGGCGGCGATGGCGAGCCCGGCCGAGACGAGAATCACAAAGAAGAGGGGGCTCTTGATGCCGGCGGTGGCGACGGCAACGAGGAAGAGAAAGGCGAGCGAAAGCGCCAGTCTCACCACGTCCGGCACGACGTGCCGCTGCTCGGCCATGATCGCCCCCGCGAAGCCCCGCGCTCTCAGCCTAGCATGGGAGCGACAGGGCTTAAGTGTTCATAGAACTCGAAGAACTCGGCGTTGCCCTTGGTCTGCTTGAGCTTGTCGATCAGGAACTCGATGGCGTCCTGGGTGCCCATCGGGTTCAGGATGCGGCGGAGCACATACATCTTCTTGAGCTGATCGGCGGGAACCAGCAGTTCCTCCTTGCGGGTGCCGGAGCGAGCGATGTCGATGGCCGGGAAGACGCGCTTGTCGGCGACCTTGCGGTCGAGCACGATTTCCGAATTGCCGGTGCCCTTGAACTCCTCGAAGATCACTTCGTCCATGCGGCTGCCAGTATCGATCAGCGCCGTAGCGATGATGGTCAGCGAGCCGCCTTCCTCGATGTTGCGCGCGGCACCGAAGAAACGCTTCGGCCGCTGCAACGCGTTGGCGTCGACGCCGCCGGTCAGCACCTTGCCGGACGAGGGCACCACGGTGTTGTAGGCGCGGCCGAGACGGGTGATGGAATCGAGCAGGATCACCACGTCGCGCTTGTGCTCGACGAGGCGCTTCGCCTTCTCGATGACCATTTCGGCGACCTGCACGTGGCGCGAGGCCGGCTCGTCGAAGGTCGACGAGATTACCTCGCCTTTCACCGAGCGCTGCATGTCGGTCACTTCCTCGGGCCGCTCATCAATCAGCAGCACGATCAGATAGCACTCCGGGTGGTTGGCGGTGACGGCGTGGGCGATGTTCTGCAAGATCACGGTCTTGCCGGTCCGCGGCTGGGCCACGATCAGGCCGCGCTGGCCCTTGCCGATCGGCGCCACGATGTCGATGACGCGCCCGGTGAGATCTTTCTTCGGCGCGGCCTCGGTCTCCATCTCCAGCCATTCGTCGGGATAGAGCGGCGTCAGGTTGTCGAAGTGGATCTTGTGGCGCTGCTTCTCGGGGTCTTCGAAGTTGATGGTGTTGACCTTGAGCAGGGCGAAATAGCGCTCGCCCTCCTTGGGACTCCTGATCTGGCCCTCGACGGTATCGCCAGTCCGCAAGCCGAAGCGGCGGATCTGCGAGGGCGAGACGTAGATGTCGTCAGGACCGGCGAGATAGTTGGAATCGGGCGAGCGCAGAAAGCCGAAGCCGTCCTGCAGCACTTCGACCACGCCTGTGCCGGTAATATCAACGTCGCGGGCCGCGAGCTGCTTCAGAATGGCGAACATCAGCTCCTGCTTGCGCATAGCTGACGCGTTCTCGACGGCGACCTCCTCGGCGAAGCTCAACAGCTCCGTCGGCGATTTCGACTTGAGTTCCTGCAGTTTCATTTCCTGCATAAACGGCTACTCCAAATGGGAATTAACTTGAGGTCTCCACACGCGGTTTGGCGGATGGGGAGAGGGGAAAGGGGAAAGGGTATCGCCTCGGCGGTGAGGCAGGACTTTTAGCGCCTGCTCCGCTCCGGGTGACCCGGTTTTTTGAGGAATTCTCGGGCCGCAACAGCGATCCCGGATTGGAAGCGACTCGTCTTATAGCAGACCCTGGCGGCTGGCGGAACTGGTTTGACTAGCCCTTCAGAACGGCTTGACGATGACCAAAATCACGATGGCAATCATGAGCACGGTGGGGATCTCGTTCACCATGCGGTAGAAGCGCGCGGGGTGGGTGTTGCGGTCCTGGGCGAAGTCCTTGGTCCATTTGGCAAGGAACCCGTGAAACGCCGACAGCAGGATCACAAGCGCAAGCTTGAGGTGAAACCAGCCATCCGCGGACCAGTTGATCAGGCCGGAAAACGCCAAGATCAGCCCAAATACCCAGCTCGCGACCATGGCCGGGGTGGTGATGAAACGGAGCAGCCGCCGCTCCATGATCTTGAACGTCTCGGACTGCTCAGAGCCTTTCGGACTGTCGGCGTGATAGACGAACAGCCGCGGCAGATAGAGCAGTCCCGCCATCCAGGCAATGATCGCAATGACGTGGAAGGCCAGGATATAGGACAGCAGCATCGAATTTTCCAGGGGGCCCGTTCAAGGCACCTTCACGAGCTCGACCAGCCGCGCCACGTGCTCTGGTGGCGTTTCGGGCACGATGCCGTGGCCGAGATTGAACACGAAAGGCCCTGAGCTGAGTGCCTCAAGGGTCTCGCCAACTCTCGACTCGAGCGCCTTACCGCCGGCGACGAGGAGGAGGGGATCGAGATTGCCTTGAACTGGCAGGCGGCTTTGCAGCCGGTCGCGCATATAGGCGAGCGGCATGCTCGTGTCACAGCCGATGGCGTCGATGCCGGTCTCTCGCGCATAAATTTCCGCAAGCGCACCGCAGCCGCGGGGGAAGCCGATGATCGGAATGTCTGGGGCTTGTTTCTTCACGCCGGCAACGATGGCCTGAGTCGGGGCAACGCACCAACGGGCAAATTCGTTCTCAGGCAAACTGCCGGCCCAACTGTCGAAAATCTGCAACGCCCCGGCGCCTGCCTCGACCTGGTGCAGCAAATAACCAACCGAGGTTTCGACCAGGAGATCGATTAGGCGCTGAAATCCATCGGGATCGCGGTAGGCCCAGAGTCTTGCCTCGGCCTGACCCTTACTCCCGCCGCCCTCGACCATGTAGGTGGCAACTGTCCAGGGTGCTCCGCAAAAGCCGATCACCGGCACACCGACGGGCAGGCCAGCGACGACAAGCTGAAGCGTCTCATAGACCGGATCGAGCCGCTTCCCTGCGGTAGTCCGACCAAGCCGCGCCAGGTCCTTGCCATTCCGGACTGGCTCGAGGCGGGGTCCTTCGCCTTCGACAAACTCGACCTTCTGCCCAAGGGCATAAGGGACGATCAGGATGTCGGAGAACACAATCGCTGCATCGAGGTCGAACCGGCGCAAGGGCTGCAGCGTTACCTCCGCGGCGAGCCTTGGGGTACGGCAGAGATCGAGAAACGAGCCGACGCCGCGCCTTACCTCGCGATATTCCGGAAGATAGCGTCCAGCCTGACGCATCAGCCAGATCGGAGGTGGAGCGATAGTTGTGCCCTTGAGAGCTGAAACGAGGCGGTTCGCTTGAGGCGATGTGCGCAACATGGATCTCTCAAAACATTAATAAGGAGAGTCTCAAATAGTTTTCTGTAGTTTCTATTTAGCCGTGAGTAGCGCTAATTCTTTGCTGTCACCAGGCTGTCGACAGGGAAGCGTCGGGTGGCATGAAGGCCCTAGGTGGTGTTTTTGCGGCGAGTGTGACGACTTCGTGAGTGACCGCCTGGAATTGCGCAGTTCTCCTTGGTTTTTGACCTTGGCGCGACTGTTGAAGACAGTTGAACAGCCTGTGCGGAGCCTCGGCCAGAGGCTGGGGATGGACAAGGGTATTGCCGGGCAGGCCCGCAGCCCCGTTATTTTTTCGACATGAGCGAATCTGTGAACAAGGTTGCGGCCTGAGGGGGATCAAACGGGAGAGGGTACGGATGCGGGTCCGGTTGCTCCGTTAATCATTCGGAGTTATCCCAAGGCCCAGCCATGGATGCTCCCCGCACTTTCCACCTGCACATGATCTCGGACGCGACCGGCGAGACCCTGGTCGCGATCGCCAAGGCGGTGCGAGTGCAGTATGCGCAAGTCCGTGCCATCGAGCATATCCATCCCCTGGTCCGCAGCCGGCGTGAACTCGAGCGGGTGCTCAAGGATGTCGAGGCAAGCCCCGGCATCGTGCTCTATACCGTGGTCAGTCCCGACCTGGTCGAGGTTCTCGATCAGACCTGCAAGCGGCTCAACATTCCATGTGTTGCGGCGCTCAAGAGCATTCTCCAGGTGTTCGAATCCTATCTCGGCACCCCGTCGACGCCGACGGTCGCCGGTCAGCATGTGCTCGACGCCGATTACTTCCGGCGCATCGAGGCGCTCAATTTCACCATGCTGCACGATGACGGCCATCTCCCTGAGAATCTCGACGATGCCGATATTCTTCTCGTCGGCATCAGTCGTACATCGAAGACACCGACCAGCATCTATCTCGCCAATCGCGGCTACAAGACCGCCAACGTGCCGCTCGTCCCCGGGGTGCCGCTGCCGCCAAAGCTCGAAGCGCGCACCAATGCCTTCGTCGTCGGCCTTGTCGCCAGTCCGGAGCGTATCGCCCAGGTGCGGCAGAACCGCGTGCTGGAGCATGCGGCATCCCATCTCGATACCTATGTAGACCGCGAGGCGATCGCCGCGGAGATCGCCGAGACGCGGCAACTATGCGCGCGGAGAGGCTGGCCGCTGATCGACGTCACGCGCCGCTCCATCGAGGAGACGGCGGCTGCCATCCTGCGGCTCTATCACGACCGCGGTGCGCCGGTGCTCGATCCATGAGCGGGTTCCTGCAGGGCAACCGTCCGCCCCTGATCCTCGCCTCCGGCAGCAAAGTCCGCGCGCGATTGCTGGAAGCAGCCGGGCTCGCTTTCATCGTCGAGCCGCCGGGCCTCGATGAAGCGGCCATGCATCAGGCCGTGAGCGGCGAGCAGAAACTCGAGCCGCAGGACGTTGCCGAGGTCCTCGCCCGCGCCAAGGCTGAGGCAATCAGCGAGCTTGCGCCGCAGGCCTTCGTCATCGGCGCCGATCAGGTGCTTGCCTTCGGCGACAGCATCCTCTCCAAGCCGGATAGCATGGAGGGGGCACGGCGCGAGTTGCTCGATATGAGCGGCAAGACCCACACGCTGCATACCGCCGTTGCCCTTGCCACCGCCGGCGCCAGCGTGTGGTCTCACAGCGAGACCTCGACCCTGGTGATGAGGAAACTCACGCCGACTTTCATCGGCCGCTATCTCGCCGCCGCCGGCGAAGAGGTGTTGGGCTCGGTCGGGGCCTATCAGCTGGAATTGATCGGGGTGCAGCTGTTCGAGAAGATCGATGGCGACTATTTCTCCATCCTTGGCCTGCCCCTGCTGCCCCTGCTTGATGCGCTGAGGCGGCACGGCGTCATTGACAGCTGATCGGAGCAAGACGTGAAACGGGCCTGTGTCATCGGCTGGCCGGTCGAGCATTCGCGCTCACCCCTGATCCACCGCTATTGGCTCGATCTCTATGGCGTCGAGGGCGCCTATGAGAAGGAAGCGGTGTCGCCGGAGGAGATCGAGGCATTCCTGCGCTCGCTTGGCGCCCGCGGCTATGCCGGCGCCAATGTGACCCTGCCGCATAAGGAGACGGCGCTTGCCGTGGCCGACGCCGCCGACGCGGCGGCAAAGGCGATCGGCGCCGCCAACACCTTGTGGCTCGATGAGCAAGGGCGCCTCCAGGCGAGCAACACCGACGCCTATGGCTTCATGACCCACCTCCGTGAAAAGGCGCCGGATTGGAACCGGGCCCGAAGGCCCGTGGTGGTGCTCGGTGCCGGGGGCGCGGCGCGCGCCATTCTCTACGGACTGCTCGCGGGCGGGGCCGCGCAGGTCCTCATCGCCAACCGCAGCCACGATCGGGCCAAGGCTCTCGCCAAGACGTTCGGCCCGGCGGTCTCGGTGGTGCCCTGGTCGGAGAAGGACAAAGCCCTTGCAGGCTGCGGCCTCCTGATCAACGCGACAAGCCTCGGCATGACCGGGAAGCCACCGCTCGACATCGACCTCGCCCTGCTTCCGGCTGACGCGATCGTCGCCGACATCGTCTATAGCCCGCTGGAAACCGAACTGCTGGCGGCGGCGGCGAGGGGAAACCTCACCGTCGACGGGCTCGGCATGCTGCTCCATCAGGCGGTGCCGGGATTTGAACGCTGGTTCGGCGTCCGTCCCGAGGTGACGCCGGAGCTTCGCGCCCACATTGTCAAAAGTCTGGTTGGCGCGTGATGGTGGTCATCGGTCTTACCGGCTCGATCGGCATGGGCAAGTCGGCTGCGGCGCAACATTTCAGAGCACGAGGGGTGCCGGTGTGCGATGCTGATGCCAAGGTGCACCGGCTCTACGAGGGGAAGGGTGTCGCCGCGGTGGCCGCCGCCTTTCCCAATGCCATTCGCGGCGGCAAGGTGGATCGCGGGCTCCTGGCCCAAGAGGTCGCCGGTCATCCGGCGAAGCTCAAGCAGCTCGAAGGCATCGTGCATCCCTTGGTGGTCAAGGCCGAGCTCGACTTCCTGCGCCAGCAGGAGAAGCGCGGCGCGAAATTCGCCGTGCTCGAGATCCCGCTCCTGTTCGAGACCGGCGCCGAAACCCGCGTCGATGTCACCGTGGTGTTGAGCGCGCCGCCCGAGGTGCAACGGGCCCGCGTGCTTGCGCGCCCGGGCATGACCGTCGACAAGCTCGAACATCTGCTCAAGCGCCAGCTTCCCGATGCGGAGAAGCGGGCGCGCGCGGACTACGTTGTGGACAGCGGCACCACCCTTGCGGACATGCAGGCTGAGATCGATAAGATTCTCGAATCGCTCGAAGGCCGCAAAGGCCGCGTGATGGACACGCTCCGTCACGGACAAGAACGCTAAGGGGGAAGCGAGCGTTGCGCGAGGTCATTCTCGATACGGAAACCACGGGTCTCGACCCGGGGTCCGGACATCGCATCGTCGAGATCGGCTGCGTCGAGCTGCTCAACTGCATCCCGACCGGACGCGTGTGGCACTGCCATATCAACCCCGATCGCGACATGCCTTACGCGGCGTACGAGGTGCACGGGCTGTCCATCGAGTTCCTGTCCACCAAGCCACGCTTTCATGAGCTCGCCGACGACATGCTCGAGTTCATCGAGGGCGCCATGCTCGTGATGCACAACGCCCCCTTCGACTTCGCTTTCCTCAACGCCGAACTTGAGCGCCTCAGCCGTCCACTGCTGCGTTGGGACCGCGTGGTCGACACGCTGGCGCTGGCGCGGCGCAAGCATCCGGGCTCGCCTTGCAGCCTCGATGCACTGTGCAAGCGCTACGGCATCGATCTTTCCGGGCGCGAGAAGCATGGCGCGCTGCTCGATTGCCGGTTGCTGGCCTCGGTCTATGTCGAGCTCGTCGGCGGCCACCAGGCGCGGCTCGAATTCGCGGCGGAAGCCGCGGCGCAAGCGGCGCTGCTGCATACCGGGGCAACGGGAGCGCGGCCGCGGCCCATGCCGCTCGCCTCGCGCCTCACCCTCGAAGAGCGGCTCGCGCACGAGGCCTTCATCGCCACGCTTGGCGAAGGGGCATTGTGGCGCCCGGTTCTTGCGGTACTTTCGCGCTAGTTCGTGGCCTGGCCTTGGGCCCGCGCCAGGTTCTGGGCATAAAGCCTGCCAAAATCGATCGGGTCGAGCATCAGCGGCGGAAAGCCGCCGTCGCGGGTGACGTCGGCGAGGACGCGCCGCACGAAGGGGAACAGGATCGTCGGGCAATCGACGAACAGCACCGGCTGCAGCATGTTCTGGGGCACATTGCGGAGGCGGAACAGCCCGGCATAGGCGAGCTCGATATTGTAAATCACGCTGGTGTCGCTCGTAGCATGGGCCTCGATGTTAACGGTGGTTTCATAGACCTCCTCGGCCTTGGGCACGACCGAGACATTGACGGTGATCTGAAGCTGCGGGTTTGGCGGCGGATTCTGTAGCGCCTGGGGGGCGGCTGGGCTCTCGAAGGACAGATCCTTGACGTATTGGCCAATGACGTTGAGCTGGGCTGGAGCCGCGGCTTCCTTCGGCGTCTCCGGCGCTGGCGCCGGCTGCCCCTCTGCGGCTTGCGTCTCAGGCTTTCCGTCGCCGTTGCCCTTGCTGCCTTGCGTGTCCTTCGTCTTGGCCATCGAGGTGCTTCCCCAGCATTCTGACTGAGGGCTGGCTACCACGGCAGAGAATGTCCCGCAATTCCAAGCTCAGCGTCGAGATCACCGCCCGCGGCTGGTGTTGGCAGCGACAAATTAAGGCCATGACCGTTTAGGGTTGGCTTAGGCCCTACGAATGCCTTAAGTTGACCCTATTGGGTGAAGTGGGATCATCCCCTAAACCTGAGACTCCCGCTGGTAAATCTCTCGATGCGAACCAATATGCATCTTGGGAGTTCCGCAAGCATCGCGGGCCAATCCACGAACGCGGGTCGCGGCAAGAATGAGTGAAGCTTTCGACATCTATACTTTGCTGTTTCTGGTGCTGGCGGTCGTGATCTTCCTCCGCCTGCGTAATGTGCTCGGGCGGCGCACCGGCAACGAACGACAGCCCTACGATCCCTACTCGGCGCCAGACGAGAAGCGCCCGGGCGCGCCGAAGACCAACGAGCCCGTGGTGGCGCTTCCGCGCGGCCGCTCGGCGCCGATCACCGAAACCTCGGTGCCGTCGGTAGAGGATATCGAGGCCCGGCTTGGCGGCCATGCGCCGAAGGACAGTCCCCTGGCACGTTCGCTGACCCAGCTGATGCGCGTCGACCCCAGCTTCGATCCTGGAAGCTTCCTCCCCGGCGCCAAGTCCGCGTACGAAATGATCGTGATGTCCTTTGCCGAGGGCGACGAGGCGATGTTGAAGCAGCTTCTGAGCGCCGAGGTGTTCGACGGCTTCGAGAGCGCCATCCGCGAGCGTGAGTCCCGCGGCGAGAAGGTTGAATCGAACCTCGTCGGCATCAACAAGGCCGACATCATCGAGGCGGACGTCAAGAACCGCACCGCCTATGTCACGGTCAAATTCGTGAGCGAACTGATCTCGGTCACGCGCGACGCCGACGGCGAAGTGGTTGAGGGCGACCCGAAGAAGGTGCGCGAGGTCACTGACATCTGGACCTTCTGCCGCGAGGTCGACTCCCGGAACCCGAACTGGAAGCTGGTCGCCACCAAATCGGCGAACTGAGCCGCCTGCCGGTGCGGGGCTTGGACCACCGCTCCTTGCTGTTGCTGACCGGCGCCGCCGCGGCCACCATCGGCCTTCTCTTGCTGCTTTTCGTCCTGTTCAGGGGCAAACCCGTTCAGGAGGAGGCCGAGGTCAGATTCGAGCCGATAGACTTCAGCGAGATCGAAGGCTGGCAGGATGACGACCAGGCCGCGGCCTTCGCCACCCTGCTCAAATCGTGCCGCAGAATCACTGCCAAGCCGGGGAGCGCCAATATCTCGGCCGGCGCTTGCGCCGCGGCGCTTGCACTCGCGGAACGCGGCGAGGTTTCGCGCGAGGCGGCGCGAAGCTTCTTCGAAGCGCATTACACGCCCTATCGCGTGGTGGCGCCGAAACCTGGCCGCGTCACCGGCTATTACGAACCCGAGATCGAGGGCTCGCGGGAGAAGAGCGCGAAATTTTCCGTGGCTGCCTATGGGCGCCCCGATGATCTCGTAGCGGTGAAGCCGGACGAGATGCGCGCCCGCGATTCCGCCGCCGGTATCCTAACGGCGATGAGGAAGACGGATGACGGGCTCGTGCCGTTCTATACGCGCGAGGAGATCGACAAGGGCGCGCTTGCCGGCCGCAATCTCGAGCTCGTCTATCTCGACCCGGTTGAATTGTTCTTCATGCAGGTACAGGGGTCCGGGCGCGTCCGCCTCCCCGACGGGACCCACGTGCGGCTTGGCTACGCGACCAAGAATGGCCACCCCTACACTTCGATCGGCAAGCTCTTGGCCGGGCGTGAGGATAGGCCAAAGGCGCTGTCGATGCACGGGATCAAGGACTGGATCCATGCCGACTCCGAGCGCGGCAAGAAGCTGATGTGGGAGAACAAGTCCTATGTGTTCTTCCGCCTGCTCGACGAGAAGGAGGGAGAGGGCGGCCCGATCGGTGCGCAAAGCGTGTCGCTCACGCCGGAGCGAAGCCTTGCCGTCGATCCCTCTTTTCACGCGCTCGGACTGCCGATCTTCGTCGAGGCGCCGGAGCTGACGAAGCCCGACGGCACCCCGTTTCGACGGCTGATGATCGCGCAGGATGTCGGCTCGGCGATCAAGGGGCCCGAGCGCGGCGACATCTACTGGGGCTCTGGCGATCGCGCTGGCGCGATCGCCGGCACCACGCTGGCGCCGGCTCACTTCATCGTGCTTAAGCCCAACGAAGCGGCGGGGTCTTGAGCACCGATGGGGAGGCGCGGCAAGGACGACGATGATGCGGCGCTGTGGGACAAGATCGCGCGCACCGCTTCGCCGCTGAAGCGGCGGGAGTCGCGCCCGCCTGCGGATAAAGGCCGAGCACCGGCGCCGAAGCCGCCGACACCGGAGCCGTCGCTCCGGGCTAAGGCCAAGACGGCGGCTGCTGCGGCTCCGAAAACGGTTCACGTCCCTCGCGCGGACGGCATCGACCGGCAAACGGCGCGGCAGCTCGCGACGGGGAGGCTTGAGGTCGAGGCGCGGCTCGATCTCCACGGGCTGCGGCAGCGCGATGCCCACGCCCAGCTCCACCGCTTCCTCAAGCAGGCGCAGACGCGTGGCCTGCGCCATGTGCTGGTCATCACCGGCAAGGGGGCGCCTCCCCAGGCACCAACGAGCTTCTATGAGGAGGAGGCGCGCGGCGTGTTGCGCAATGCCGTGCCGCGCTGGCTCGCCGAGCCTGATCTCGCGCCGCTTGTGGTCAGCTTCGCACCGGCGCCTCGCCCCCTCGGCGGCAACGGCGCGCTCTACGTGCGGTTGCGGCGGGCCTTGAGGAAGTAATGGTCGCGCCGAGCTGTCCCTGTTCCAGTTTGATCAAAGAATAAACTTGGACAGGTCGGCGTTCTTGGCGAGGTCGCCGATATGCTTCTCGACATAGGCGGCGTCGATCACCAGCTTCTCGCCGGCCTTGTCGGAGGCCTCGAAGGAAATCTCGTCGAGAATGCGCTCCATGACCGTCGATAGCCGTCGCGCGCCGATATTCTCGACATTGGTGTTGACCTCGACGGCGACGTCGGCGATGGCCTCGATCGAATCCGGCGTGAACTCGAGCGCGACGCCTTCGGTCTGCATCAGCGCCACATATTGTCTAATAAGGCAGGCCTTGGGCTCGGTGAGGATGCGGCGGAAGTCGTCGCGCGTGAGCGCCCGAAGCTCGACCCTGATCGGCAGCCGACCCTGCAACTCAGGCAGAAGGTCGGAGGGCTTCGCGGTGTGGAAGGCCCCTGAGGCGATGAACAGCACGTGGTCGGTCTTCACCGGCCCGTATTTGGTGCCGACCGTGGTGCCCTCGATCAGCGGCAGCAAGTCGCGCTGCACCCCCTCGCGGCTGACGTCGGCGCCGATCCGCTCGGAGCGGGCACAGATCTTGTCGATCTCGTCGAGAAACACGATGCCGTTGTTCTCGACGTTCTTGATGGCGTCCTGAACGATCTGATCGTTGTCGATCAGCTTGTCGCTCTCCTCGGCCATGAGAATGCCGAAACTGTCGCCGACATTGACCCGGCGCGGCTTGCTGCGCTGGCCGAGCGCCTTGCCGAGCATGTCGGAGAGATTGATCATGCCGACCTGGCTGCCGGGCATGCCGGGAATCTCGAATGACGGCATGCCCATGCCGGTGTCCGCCACCTGGATCTCGATCTCCTTTTCGTCGAGCTCGCCGGCGCGGAGCCGCTTGCGGAACATGTCGCGGGTCGCGGGCGTGGCGTGGATGCCGACCAGCGCATCGATCACGCGTTCCTCGGCCTTCAACTGCGCCTTGGCCTCGACCTCCTTGCGCTTGGTGTCGCGGGCAAGCCCGATTGCCGCTTCGAGCAGATCGCGGATGATCTGATCGACGTCGCGGCCGACATAGCCGACCTCGGTGAACTTGGTCGCCTCGACCTTGATGAACGGCGCGTTGGCGAGCTTGGCCAGCCGCCGCGAGATCTCGGTCTTGCCGACGCCGGTCGGTCCGATCATCAGGATGTTCTTGGGCAGCACCTCCTCGCGCAGCTCGTCGTCGAGCTGCTGCCGGCGCCAGCGATTGCGCAAGGCAATGGCCACGGCGCGCTTGGCGTCGCGCTGACCGATGATGTGGCGATCGAGCTCAGACACGATCTCGCGGGGAGAGAAACTGCTCATATGGTCACTTTGTGGAGTCAAGGGTTTCGATCACGACCTGGTCATTGGTGTAAACGCAGATGTTGGCGGCAATGGCCATGGCCTTCCGCGCGATGGCTTCGGCGTCGAGATCACTGTCGAGCAGGGCGCGTGCCGCGGCAAGCGCGTAGCTGCCGCCGGAACCGATGCCCATGACGTCATCGTCAGGCTCGAGCACGTCGCCGGTGCCGGTCAGCACCAGGCTCTCGCCCGGATCGGCGACGATCATCATGGCTTCGAGGTGGCGGAGGTAGCGGTCGGTGCGCCAATCCTTGGCGAGCTCGACGCAGGCGCGCTTGAGCTGATCGGGGAAGCGCTCGAGCTTGGCCTCGAGCCGCTCGAACAGGGTGAAGGCATCGGCGGTGGCCCCGGCAAAGCCGGCGATTACGCTGCCCGAGCCGACCCGGCGCACCTTCTTCGCATTGCCCTTGATGATGGTCTGGCCAAGGCTGACCTGGCCGTCACCGGCGATCACCACCTTGCCGCCCTTGCGGACGGTGAGGATGGTCGTGGCATGCCAAACGCTGGGAGAGGGGGATGTCGTCATTGCTGCATTGCGATATCGGCATGATAACCGGTTTCGTCAAGCTGTGGCGGTGAAAGGGCGCGGAAGCTGGCTCGTCTTTCGTCCTACGCTGCCGTGGCGTCCGCTGCGACGAGGGCCTATAAGCCCCTCGATCAACCGAATTGATTAACGGCCTTGTCCTAAAATCCTGCCATGCAGAAGCCGACCAAATCCAAGTCGAAGCGGAGCGCCACCGTCGAGCGCCGCACCAAGGAGACCGCGATCACCGCGCGCGTCGACCTCGACGGCAGCGGCGGCTATGACGTCTCCACCGGGGTCGGCTTCCTCGACCACATGATCGAGCAGCTGGCGCGGCACTCGCTGATCGACATCGCGCTCAAGGCTAAGGGCGACCTCCATATCGACCAGCACCACACCACCGAGGATTCGGGCATCGTGCTCGGCCAGGCGATCGCCAAGGCGCTCGGCGACAAGCAAGGCATCGCCCGTTACGGCTTTGCCTATCTGCCTATGGACGAGACATTGACCCGCGTCGCGATCGACGTTTCGGGCCGTCCCTATCTCGTGTGGAGGGTCGAGTTCACCCGGTCGAAGATCGGGGACATGGACACCGAGCTGTTCCGGGAATGGTTCCAGGCCTTTGCCCAGCACGCCGGCCTCACGCTCCATGTCGAAACCCTTTACGGCGAGAATAGCCACCACATCGCCGAGACCTGCTATAAGGCGCTCGCACGCGCGCTCCGCCAGGCCGTCGCCATCGATGAGCGTCAGGGTGGCCGCGTGCCGTCGACCAAGGGCCAGCTCCAAGGCTGACGCGTTAGTTTGGTTCTCGCCAGCGGGCAGGTGCCGTGACTGTCTATTCCGTTTATCAGCCGCCGGCCAAGGCGCCAGAGGTGCTGACGCGCGCCGAGGCGCTAGCCTTCGTCAAGGAGGGCTTCTCCTGGCCCGCGCTCCTGGTGCCGGGGCTTTGGCTCCTGTACCAGCGGATGTGGCTCGAGTTCGTGCTGTTCGTTGTCCTGTTTGTGGTGCTGGGGTGGCTGCTCGGCCAGAGCGATCAAGGGCAGGCACTGTTCGGCTGGATCAGTCTCGGCATCGTGGTGCTGTTTGCCGCCGAGGCAAACGATCTTCGCCGCGCGGCGCTTGAGCGGCGCGGCTGGCGCGAGGTCGGGGTCGCCATCGGTCAAAGCCGGGAGGCGGCGGAGTTCGCGTTCTTCCGCTCATGGCTGCCGGACCAGGAGCGTTCCTCTCGCGACCGGCCGGTCGCGCCCGAAGCTCCGCGCCGGACCGAAGTGCCGTCGGGGAAACCCGATAGCGAAAGTGAGGAGGTCATCGGCCTGTTTCCGCAGCCGTAATGAACGCCATGCACGTCGCCATCATTGATTACGGTTCCGGCAATCTGCACTCGGCCGCCAAGGCCTTCGAGCGCGCTGCCCGCGAGGCTGGCTCGCGGCTTTCGGTCAAGGTGACGGCCGAGCCGGAAGATGTTGCCGCAGCGGACCGCATCGTGCTCCCAGGTGTCGGCGCCTTTGCCGATTGCAAGCACGGGCTTGAGGGCGTTCCAGGCATGGTCGAGGCCCTGACCGAAGCGGTGCAGGAGAGCGGCAAGCCCTTTCTCGGCATCTGCGTCGGGCTCCAGCTGATGGCGACCCGTGGCCTTGAGCATGGCATGACTTCAGGTCTTGACTGGATCGGCGGCGAGGTCCGGGCGATCGAGCCGGATGACCCCGATCTCAAGATTCCCCATATGGGCTGGAACACGCTTCGGGTCACCCACGACCATGCGCTGCTCGACGGCATTCCGACCGGAGACGGCGGCATGCACGCCTATTTCGTGCATTCCTACCATTTCGTGCCGCAAGAGGAGGATCGGCTCGTGGCCAGCACCGACTATGGCGGGACCATTACGGCGCTCGTTGCCAAGGACAACATGGCCGGGACCCAGTTCCACCCCGAAAAGAGCCAGAAGCTCGGCCTCGCGCTGATCGCCAACTTTCTGAGGTGGCGGCCGTGATCCTGATCCCCGCCATCGACCTCAAGGAGGGCAATTGCGTCCGCCTGCGCCAGGGCGAGATGGACCGCGCCACGGTGTTCAACGCTGACCCTGCGGCCCAGGCCCGTGCCTTCGAGGCGCAGGGCTTCGAGTGGCTGCACCTCGTCGACCTCGACGGCGCCTTCGCCGGGAAGCCCGTTAATGCCGTTGCCGTCGCCGAGATCCTGAAGGCGGTCGACATCCCGGTGCAACTCGGCGGTGGCATCCGTAGCCTCGCCACCATCGAGGCTTGGCTCGGCGAGGGCGTGTCGCGTGTCATCCTCGGGACCGCCGCGGTGCGCGACCCCTATCTCGTCGATGAGGCTGCACGACAGTTTCCCGGACGCATCGCCGTCGGCATCGACGCGCGCAACGGCATCACCGCGATCGAGGGTTGGGCCGAGGAGAGCGAAATCTCGGCGCTCGATCTCGCGCAGCGGATCGAGGATGCCGGCGTCGCGGCCATCATCTATACGGACATTACGCGGGACGGCGTGCTCACGGGCCTCAATCTCGACGCCGCGGCGGAGCTGTCGCGGGCAACGTCGATCCCGGTGATCGCGAGCGGGGGCCTCGCCTCGATCGAAGACGTGAAGCGGCTGCTGCGACCCGAATATGCGATGCTTGGCGGCGCGATCGCGGGCCGCGCACTCTATGACGGCAGGCTCGATGCCGCGGAGGCCCTGGCGCTGATTGCCGCCCATCGGAGCGAGATGCAGGATTCAATCTAGGTCAGCCTCGATGGGCACACGCACCATATTCGTCCTGCTCTTGATTCTCATCGTGCTGATCGGACTTGCGCCGGCGCTGATCGGCGTCGGCAGCCAGATGATCGCCGAGGCTGCCGGCTGCCAGGTCGACCTCAACCGGGTGATCCCTTGCGTGATCGACGGCCGCGACTATGGGCCGCTGTTCTACAACCTCGGCTTCGCCATCTGGTACTCCTATCTGAGCATTCCCGTGGCCCTCGTCCTGCTCGGCCTGTGGGCGGTCGCCGTCGTCATCGCGCTGATCTTCACCCTCGGCCGGACGCCGTCGTCCAACAAAGCCTAAGTCGTTCCATGCTCAAGATCCGCGTCATTCCCTGTCTCGACGTGAAGGACGGCCGCGTGGTCAAGGGCGTCAATTTCGTCGACCTCCGCGACGCCGGCGATCCGGTCGAGGCGGCGAGTGCCTATGACGAGGCCGGCGCCGACGAGCTTTGCTTCCTCGACATCACCGCGAGCCACGAGAATCGCGACACCATCTTCGATGTGGTCGAACGCACCGCGGAGCGATGCTTCATGCCGCTCACCGTCGGCGGCGGCGTGCGCAAGCTTGATGATGTGCGTAAGCTGCTCGAGGCCGGTGCCGACAAGGTCTCGATCAACACCGCCGCGGTGAAGGACCGCGATTTCGTCCGTGCCGCCTCGGAGAAGTTCGGAGCCCAGTGCATCGTGGTCGCCATCGACGCCAAGCGCGTCGGCGGCAATGAGGCGTCGCCGCGCTTCGAGATATTCACCCACGGCGGCCGCGAGCCGACCGGCATCGAGGCGGTCGGTTATGCGCGGGATGTGGTGGCGCTCGGCGCCGGCGAGATCCTGCTCACCTCCATGGATCGCGACGGCACGCGGGCAGGCTTCGATCTCGAGTTGACGCGGGCCGTGTCCGACGCGGTCACCGTGCCGGTGATCGCCAGCGGCGGGGTGGGGACGCTGGAGCATCTCGTCGAGGGGGTGCGCGAAGGACACGCGTCTGCCGTGTTGGCCGCCTCCATCTTCCACTATGGCGAACATTCGATCGGCGAGGCCAAGCGCTTCATGGCTGCCGCCGGGCTGCCGATGCGGCTCGATGGCTAGGCTGTGCATATCTCACCGCTGCCGCCCCAATCCTGCCCGCCAAACAGGCACACAATGCCTCACCTTTGCTATTGCTGAACGGTACCCCCTGTTCCACTCTCGCCCGAACGTGTATGAGCCAGGGTCATGAGCAAAAATGATGTGCTGAGCCGGCTCGCCGCCAACATCAAGGCGCGGCGGACGGCGAGACCGGAAGACTCCCATACGCGGCGGCTGCTCGACGGCGCCCCCGTGAAACCCGCCAAGAAGCTTGGCGAGGAGGCGGTGGAAACGGCCATCGCCGCGCTTGCCCAGGACGATGACGCGTTGATCGCCGAGGCCGCGGACCTGCTCTATCACCTGCTGGTGGTGCTGGAGTCGCGCGAGGTCGCTCTCGACCAGGTCCTGGCCGAGCTCGAACGGCGGATGGGCGCCACGGAGCTCGCGCAACAGAGGCGAAAAGCGGCGTCGGTCTGACGTCCGGCAACGCCCATGAATCCGCGCCCCACCGTCGCGTTTTCTCCGTACGCAACCTATTCCCGCGACGACTGGGCGGCGCTCAGGGCGGATACGCCCATGCTGCTCACCGAGGCCGATCTTGAGAACCTCAGCGGCCTGACCGAGCGGGTGTCGACCAAGGAGGTGGTCGAGGTCTATCTGCCGCTGTCGAGGCTGCTCAATCTCTACGTCGAGTTGCTGCAGGTGCTGCACGGCTCGACCACGGCGTTCCTGCGCAACGGCGACGGCAAGATGCCGTTCATCATCGGCCTTGCCGGCAGCGTTGCCGTGGGCAAGAGCACCACGGGGCGCGTGCTCCAGGCGCTCCTTGCCCGCTGGCCGAGCCATCCGCGGGTCGAGCTTGTTCCGACCGACGGCTTCCTGTTTCCCAATGCCGTGCTCGAAGCGCGCGGGCTGATGACGCGGAAAGGCTTCCCCGAGAGCTACGACCTGCCGCGCCTACTCAACTTCCTCGCCGAGGTGAAATCGGGACACGAGCGCACCAAGGCGCCGGTCTATTCTCACCTCGTCTACGACGTGCTGCACGATCAATCGATCGAGATCGAGCGTCCTGACATCGTCATCGTCGAGGGCTTGAACGTGCTCCAGCCGGCGAAGTTGCCGAAGGACGGCGCCGCCATTCCCTTCGTCTCGGACTTCTTCGACTTCTCGATCTATATCGACGCCGCCGACGAGCTGATCGAGGCCTGGTACGTCGAGCGCTTCCTGCGCCTAAGGCAGACGGCATTCCGCGATCCCGCGTCCTATTTCCACCGCTACGCCAACCTGTCCGAGGAGGACGCCCGCAAGATCGGGCTGTCGCTGTGGCGCACGATCAATCTCGTCAACCTCAGAGAGAACATCCTGCCGACGCGCCAGCGCGCCGATTTGATCCTGCACAAGGGCGCGGATCACTCGGTTGAAGCCGTGGATCTCAGGAAGCTGTGACCGCTGCTGGAACGGCGGATTACTTCAGCGGCTCTTGGTAGAGCTGAGACGAGCCGAGCCCGATGTTGAACCGGAGCATCGTGCGACTGGCGAAGACGCCCTCGTCGTCGATCCGCGTCGGCCGTCCCGAGTTCGTCGGCATAGCGCATCTTGGGCACCGAAGAGATGTATTCGTAGTCGGTCCACAACGAGAGGCTCGTGCGCATGCCGAGCTGTTTTCGCGTCTCGAGAGACACGGTGCCGATGAAAGCAAGATCATCGGTCGACTTGGACACCCTTGAGCTGACCGGTCCGTTGAAAACGCCGTCATAGTCGGTGTCGGCGGAGTAGAGGCCGCCACGGACATTGATGAATGTGCGCAGACCAAGCCGGTCGTAAAGGCCGCCGACGCCTTTTACGGCAGAACCTAAGAACGGGATGAAGCCGAAGCTGTATTCGCCGCCAAAGCCCAAATAGCCGCCGTAATAGGTCGTATCGAGGCTCTCCTTGTAAGTGAAGGCCGTGCCTACCGAACTGTGCAGCTTGTTGTCCTGGTCGATACCGCGGACATCGGCGCCGATGATGAAATAGTCATTCCGGTACAGATTCGGTTTGGTGAGCACCGGCTCGGGCCGCCCGAACTTCAACTCCGCTTGGGTGCCCCAATAGTTAGCTTGTCGGTCGGTCTTGGTGCGGAGGGTTGAGCTGCTGAAACCCGTTCCGGTTGCCGGATCGAAGACGACGCAATGACCCGTACCGCCGTTGCAGCCCCTGCTGTCGTCGGTGTCGACTTGGGACCAGAAGCCCTTGATGCCGCTCGTTACCCGATAGTCGCCCCAGAAGCCGAGCGCGGTTTCGAAGCCGCCGCCGGCAGCTCCACCGAAATCCAACCAGTCGCTCTCGCTATTCTTCTGACGGTGCCCACCCGCCTGGGTGAACCTGATGTCCGGAAGGGAAAGGAACTGCACACCGCCGCCAACCCAGAGGGTCGTGCCGCCAAAGGTTGCGGTGGTCATGTCTTGGGCGTGAGCCGGCTGAGCGAAGGCAAGCTGCGCCGTGAGGGCTGAGGCCCCCAGCAAGGCGCAGGCAATAAGACGCGACGATCTACTCATGGAATCCCCCGACTCGACTCCGTGTTGTGGATAACGTAGCAGCCGAGCGCCCCTCGCGGGTTAAACCTTGAGTAATAAGAGAAAATTGGCGGGCACCCGTGACGAAATGGCCACAGGGGGGCTCAAGACCCGAGCAGGCCGCGGTCTTGGGCTAGCTTGCGCAGGGAGATTTCGGGGCGCGCGCCGATATGGCCGATGACCTCGGCGGCCGCTAGGCTGCCCAAGCCTCCGCAGGCCTCGAGCGGCGCACCTCGCGTGAGGCCATAGAGAAAGCCCGCGGCGTAGAGGTCCCCGGCGCCGGTGACGTCGACCACATCTGGGACCGGCGCAGCCTTGATGCTCACGGTCTCACCAGCGGTCAGGATCACTGACCCCTCCTCCGAGCGGGTCAACACCGCAAGCTCGCAATCGGCAAGGGCGCGGTCGGCCGCCTCCTGAAAGCTGTTCACCTCGTAGAGCGAGGTGATCTCCTTCTCGTTGGCGAACACGATGTCGGCGCCTTCCTTGATCAGCGCGCGGAAATCGTCGCGATGGCGGTCGACGCAGAATGCGTCGGAGAGGGTCAGCGCCACCTTGGCGCCGGCCTGGTGCGCGAGACGGGACGCCTCCTTGAACGCGGCCTTGGCGCTTTCGCGGTCGAACAGATAGCCCTCGAGATAGACGATCTTCGCCGCCTCGAGCAGCGACACGTCGATGTCGGCCGGGGCGAAGTCGACGCTGGTGCCGAGATAGGTGTTCATGGTGCGCTCGCCGTCGGGCGTGACCAGGATGAGGCAGCGCGCAGTCGGAACGCCGTCGAGCGACGGCTGTGTGGTGTAATCGACACCGAGCGAGCGGATGTCGTGATGAAAGATGCCGCCGAACTGGTCCGCGGCGACCTTGCCGATAAAGGCGCATTTGGCGCCGAAGGAGGCGAGCCCGGCGATGGTATTGGCGGCCGAGCCGCCGGAGCGCTCCACCGCGGGGCCCATGGCCTCGTACAGCCGGTCGGCCTCGCCTGCGGGGATCAGGCGCATGAAGCCCTTGTCGAGATCGTGCTTGGTCAAGAACGCGTCGTCGCAGCGGGCGATGATGTCGACAATGGCATTGCCGATGCCGACCACGTCGTAGCGCGTTGCTGCCGTCTCGCCTGCCGTCATGTCCTCGTCATCCCTTTGTTGCCCGCACGATCTGGTAATGGCCGGGGCGGCCACTATATTCGCGACCGCAACGGTTGGAACAGCACATGATCAGCGCAGCAGTTCAAGCCTTCCGGCAGATGTTCACGCCGCCCTTCCGCGTGGTGCTGTTCAAATGCATCGGCTTCACTGTCCTGCTGTTCGTCCTCCTCATCGTCGGTGTCGAGTGGGTTTTCAGCCATTTCGTCTCCTGGCCCGACTGGATCGAGAAGACCATCGAATGGCTTGGGGGTCTCGCGCTCGTCGCCGGCTCAATCTTCCTCATTCCGCCGGTGACCTCGCTGATGGCCGGCCTCTATCTCGACGACATCGCCGGCGAGGTCGAGCGGGTCTACTACCCGCAAGATCCTCCGGGGCATGAGCTTGCGGCGCTTGCCGCCGTCGGCGTCGGCCTGAAATTCTTCGTTGTCGTGCTCGCGGTCAACATCGTCGCCCTGTTCCTGCTGTTGATCCCCGGCGTCAACCTGATCGCCTTCTATGCCGGCAACGGCTACCTGCTCGGGCGCGAATATTTCGAGATGGTGGCGATGCGGCATCTCGCCCCCGAGGAGGCGCGGCGGCTGCGCAAGGCCAACACGGCCTATGTCACGGTGTGCGGCCTGATCATCGCCGGCCTCGCCTCGGTGCCGCTCTTGAACCTGCTGACGCCGCTGTTCGCCACCGCGTTCATGGTGCACATCTACAAGTCGCTTGCCCGCCGCGCCGGGCTTGGCCGCCTCGCGGCGCGACCGGCCTAGATCCTCCCCTCAACTCGGCGCCGGCGTCTTCGGCTCGTAGAGGCAGATGTCGCTGATGAGGCAGCGCCAGCATTCCGGCTTCCGCGCCTTGCACACATAGCGGCCGTGGAGAATGAGCCAGTGGTGGCAATTGTGCTTGTAGCGCTCGGGGACGACGCGATCGAGCGCGAGCTCGACGGCGAGGGGATCTTTCCCCGGCGCGAGCCCGGTGCGGTTCGACACCCTGAAGATATGCGTATCGACGGCGATGACCGGCCTACCGAACGCGACATTGAGAACGACATTGGCGGTCTTGCGACCGACGCCGGGGAGCGCGACCAGAGCCTCGCGGCTGTCGGGGACCCTGCCGTCATGCTCCTCGACCAGCTTGCGTGACAGCGCGATCAGATTTTTGGCCTTGTTGCGGTAGATGCCGATGGTCTTGATCTGCTCGGTGAGCTTCGCCTCGCCAAGGGCGACGAGCTTCTGTGGCGTGTCGGCGAGCTTGAACAGGGCAGGCGTCGCTTGGTTGACGGAGCTGTCGGTTGCTTGTGCCGAGAGCACCACGGCGACGAGAAGGGTGAAGGGGTCGCGATAGTGAAGCTCGGTCTTGGGGTGGGGATCGAGCCGCTCGAAGCGCTGGAACAGGTCCTCGATCTCGGCCGGGGTGAGTCGCGAGCCGGGCGCGGCACCTTTTCGCCGGCTCGGGCGTTTGGCTTTAGGGCGAGCACCCCGCTTGGCGCTTTTCGGTTGAACCCCCATCTGCCACTATCCTAACAATGACCTCAAAGATGGCGACGAACCTATGACAGACCCCGCCACGGGCGAAGAGGAAAGACGGTTTTCCGCGCTGTTGATGCCGCACCGGTCGCTCGGGCCGAAGGGCTTCGTGGTGCTGATGACCGCCGTCTGTCTCGTTTCCTTCAGCACCGGCCTCCTGTTCTACATGATCGGGGCTTGGCCGGTGATGGGCTTCATGGGGCTCGACGTGGCCCTGGTCTATGTCGCCTTCAAGCTGAACTACCGCGCCGCACGGCTCTACGAGACCGTCGATCTCACGCCGGAGACACTGACGGTAACGCGGGTCCAACCCTCAGGCCGGGAGCAGATCTGGCGTTTCAATCCCTATTGGGTGCGGGTCAAGCTCGACGAGCGCATCGGACGGTCAAGCGAACTGTCGCTTGCCTCCCACGGCAACCGGGTCGTGATTGCGTCCTTCCTCAGCGACCCTGAGCGGGAGGACTTCGCCAGGGCCCTCTCCAACGCGCTTGGCTCCGCTCAGATGCCGGGCACGGCTCAGCCCCCCAGCGCGCGCTTCTCCACCACCGAGCCGTCGGTGCGCAGCCGGTAGACGAGCGGCACGCCGGTGTCGATGTTGAGGCCGATCACCTGCTGCGGCGTCAAGCGGTCGAGCTGCATCACAAGCGAGCGGAGCGAGTTGCCGTGGGCGACCACGAGCACGTTCTTGCCGGCCAGCAATTCGGGGATGATGCGCTTGGCAAAGAACGGCAGCACGCGCGCCGCGGTGTCTTTCAAGCTTTCGCCGCCTGGGGGCGCGACATCGTAGGAGCGCTGCCAGATATGGACCTGCTCCTCGCCCCAGCGCCTGCGAGCCTCGTCCTTGCTGATGCCGACGAGATCGCCGTAGTCGCGCTCGTTGAGGGCGGCGTCGTGAATGGCGGGAATGGCTTTGTAATCGAGCTCGCTGAGGATGATCCGCATCGTGTTCTGGGCGCGTTTCAGCGTGCTGGAAAACGCGATGTCGATATGGCAGCCGTCGGCCTTGAGCATGTCCCCGGCGCGATGGGCCTCGGCGACCCCTTCCTCGCTCAGATCGACGTCCTGCCAGCCGGTGAAGATGTTGAGCCGGTTCCACTCGCTCTCGCCGTGGCGCACGAGCACCAGCACGTTGTCCATAGGAAGCGGCTCTTCGCTCTTGCGATCGGACATCGGTCGGGCGCTGTGCTGGTTACCGCCTAGGCGGGACCTGATTTCGTGTTGGAGGCGCATGGCGGGCTCGGGCGGGAACTCACTCCTTCGACTCCTTTTCGGCCTCATGGCGGCGAAGAGGCCGGACTTTAGGCGCAGCACCGGCATTTTGCCAACTGCTTGGGCAGTTAAGCTTTGCGCGGTGTCAAAGGCCGAGGACATCAGCCATGGAATAAAGCCCCGGCTCCTGGCCCCTCGCCCAAAGCGCCGCTCTGACCGCGCCCCGGGCAAAGATGCCGCGGTCCGTGGCGACATGGACGAGCTCGATCCGCTCGCCGTCCCCGACGAAGATCACCTTGTGCTCGCCGACGACGTCACCGCCCCTCATGACGGCGAAGCCGATGTCCCCTTCGCGACGAGGGCCGACATCGCCTTCCCGGCTGCGCACGGCGTGGTCTTTCAGCGCGACGCCGCGGCCGGACGCCGCGGCCTCGCCAAGCATCAGGGCGGTGCCCGAGGGGGCATCGCGCTTATGGCGGTGATGCAGCTCGAGAATTTCGATGTCGAATTCAGGGCCGAGCGTGCGCGCCACTCTTTCGGTCAGGCCGGCGAGGAGATTGACGCCGAGGCTCATATTGCCGGCCTTGACGATGGCGGCGTGTCGCGCGGCCGCTTCGATCGTGGCCATGTCATCGGGCGAAAGGCCGGTGGTGCCAATGACATGAACGATGCGGGCCTGGGCCGCGAGGCCGGCGAAGGCGACGGTGGCCGTGGGCGCGGTGAAATCGAGCACGCCATCGATCTCGGCGAACAGCGGCAGCGGGTCATCGGTGATCGGGATGCCGAGGGGCCCAAGACCCGCCACCTCGCCGAGGTCGCGGCCAACCGCGGGCGAGCCCTTGGCCTCGACCCCGCCGGCGAGGACACAGCCTTCGGTTGCGGCCACGGCGCGCGCCAGGGACTGGCCCATGCGGCCCGTGGCGCCAAGCACAGCGATCTTCATCTCGGACATGGCTACGAGACCATCAGCGGAGTTCAACCCAGGGCAACGGCGAGGGCGATTCTCCGCCTACCCCCCCGGGGGGACCTTCTAGGCCGGGAGAGGCCGCCTCACAAGCCCTGCGGGCTTGCACCTTTGTCTCGGGAGGTGAGCCAAGCCGGGACACGAAGATTTGAGCCGGTGCGGCATCGCAACCGATGGTTCGCCCGTGGCCATGGCCTCAGATTGCATCCGACAGAAGATTGAACCGGTTTCACAAGGCCTTCTCATGCTCAAGACCACTGCCGAAGCTCGCTCATCGGTTGTAGCGCGGAAAGGCTTCGACGTCGCCATCGCCGGCGTCGCGACCGCGGTGCCGCGGCATTGCCTTTCGCAGGAGGACGCGGCCCGTCGCGCACGGTCCATCTTTTCCGAGCTTGGCGGGCATAGCGCGCTGTTCCGCAATACCGGCATCGACACCCGCTACGCCTGCGAGCCGCCTGACTGGTACGAGCAGGAGCATGGCTGGGAGGCTCGCACCGAGAGCTTCCTCAAGCACGCGACTGAGCTGCTCGAACAGGTGGCGCGAGAGGCAACCGCTGCTGCGGGCCTCGAGCTCCGCGACATCGGGGCCATCGTCGTCAACACCATCACCGGTCTCGCCATTCCGAGCCTCGACGCCAAGCTCCTGAACCGGCTCGAGCTGCCGGCGTCCGTGGAGCGTTTGCCGATTTTCGGACTTGGTTGTGGCGGCGGCGTCGGCGGCCTTGCGCGCGCCGCGCGCTACGCTCAGGCCATGCCTGGCGCCAACGTGCTGTTCCTCACCGTCGACCTATGCAGCCTCTGCCTTCGCGTCAACGATGCGAGCATGGCGATGCTGGTGTCGGCAGCGCTGTTCGGTGACGGCGCCGCAGGCGTGGTGCTCTCCAACACCAAGGGGCGCGAGCACGGCGCGAACGCAGGCGGCCGCATCCTCGCCGTCGGCGATCATTTCTGGCGGAACACCGAGCACATCATGGGCTGGGACATCAAGGAGGACGGCTTCGGGGTGGTGTTGAGCCCGGAGTTGCCGCCGCTGCTCCGCCGTCATCTGAAACCCGCGGTCGACGACTTTCTCGGCGCCAACGGCATGAGCCTCGGCGAGTTCAGCGGCTTCCTGTTTCATCCAGGAGGCGCCAAGGTGCTCGACACGGTGCAGGCCGTGCTCGGCCTCAGCGACGACGATCTCGCCTATTCACGCAAGGTGCTTCGCGCGTTCGGCAACATGTCGTCGCCAACGGCACTGTTCGCGCTTGCCGAGGCGCTCAAGGTGGGAGCCAGCGGACCGCATCTGCTCGCCGCCTTCGGTCCCGGATTTTCAGCCTACTTCCTCGCCGTGGAGCTCTGAGCTCGAATGGCTGCCCTCGACCTCATCGGCGGGCCCCAGATCGCGGCACTTCTGATCCTCGTTCAGCGCGGACTGGAAGAGCTTTATTCCGCGCGCAACACCAAGGCCCTGATCGCCGCGGGCGCGCATGAGGTTGGAAGCGCTTATTATCCGGTGGTGGCAGCAACGCACCTTGCCTGGATCGCTTCGCTGCTTTTCCTGATCCCGGCCGACGCGCCAATTCTCTGGCCGCTGATCGTCTATTATCTGCTGCTCCAGGTGGTGCGTTATTGGGTTATCGGCACGCTCGGGCGTTTTTGGACGCACCGCATCTTCACACTTCCCTGCGCGCCGGTTGTTGCCCGCGGGCCCTATCGTTATCTGCACCATCCAAACTACGCGGTGACCATCGTTGAGACCTTCGTCCTGCCGCTCGCCTTCGGTGCGCTTGCGCTCGCCGCGATCATGACGGCGCTGTGGTGGACCGTACTTGCCTACAAGATGCGGTTGGAGAACCAGGAAATGGATGCGCGCCGGCGTGCTCCAAGCCGTCTCGAGCCTCGTCAAAAGGGTGGGATCGGCATGGAAGCGGTCGGCAACTGACCGCGTTCAGCTCCAAGCGAAGGCGACTTTGCGCAAGGAGACCTCGCCGAACTTCTCCGCGCCTTCGGCCACCGGCTTGCCGCCGAGGCTGAGATAAAACCCGCAAGCGCTGTCATTATCGGTGAGCGCCCAGACCAGGAGTCCCTTGAGGCGAAGGTCGAGCAGGCGTCTGCGCGCGCGCTCAAACAGTTTCTCCCCCAGCCCGAGGCCCTGATAGATGGGGTGGAGATAAAGTTCGAAGATCTCGCCCTGGAACGGTGTGCGCCCGGAGCGGGAGCGGCCATAGGTGGCATAACCGCATGCCGAGCCGTCGAAATCGACGACGAGCAGGGGACGGCGCTCGGCCAGCGTCCCCTTCCACCAGCGCTCGTCGCGGCGCGCGATCATGCGCTCGAGCGAGAGGTGGGGAATAATGCCCTGATAGGCGCCGCGCCAGGCTTCGGCATAAACACCCGCTAATGCTGAAGCATCCTTGGGTCTTGCCGGCCTGATCTGGACGACGTCGGTTTCCATGACGCAAGCCTAGCGCAGACCGCGGGCGCTGTGCAGAGGGATTGCAGGCTTCCGCACAGGAGCGGCAGCGGCGAGACGTCGCTAAGTGGTAGAGCGGTGGTGAGCAAAAAACAGCGGACTGACCTGGGTCAGTCCACCGTGCGGAGCTTGAGCCTTGGGTCGCCTGGTAGCGCGAAATGAGGAGCACTTTGACGTCCTTGTCGAGCTTGATGTCCATGGTGCCCATCTTGCACTTGGCATCGTCGATCTCGTAGATGCCCTCTTCTTCCTTTTTCAGGCCTTCATAGCCGCTGCATCCGAGCTCGGAGAGGACTGCCTCGATCTTCTCCACCTCCGCCGCCGAGATTAGGTAGCGCCAATTGCTTGTTGGCGTCTCGTGCGAATGGCGCTGACGGCGTTGATTTTGCGCAGAATCCGGGTGCGGGTTGCGCTGCGCTGGCGGCTCACGCGGTAAAGTTCTTGCCCGATTTGCCGCCGAACAAGGTTTGAGCCAGCGGACCCAGAAGCGTCAGGAGGCGCGCGCTTCCTCGAGCTGGCGGCGTTCCGCCTTCTTGCGCTCATTGGGATCGAGGTGACGCTTGCGCAACCTGATCGACTTCGGCGTCACCTCGACCAGCTCGTCATCCTGGATATAGGCGAGCGCGCGCTCAAGCGTCATGCGGATCGGCGGCGTCAACCGCACCGCCTCGTCCTTGGAGGTGGTGCGGATGTTGGTGAGCTTCTTGCCCTTGAGCACATTGACCTCGAGATCGTTATCGCGGGTGTGCTCGCCGACGATCATGCCGGCATAGACCCTGGTGCCGGGGTCGATCATCATCGGCCCGCGGTCTTCGAGGTTCCACAGTGCGTAGGCGACGGCGTCGCCGGCGTCGGTGGAGATCAGCACGCCGTTGCGGCGGCCCTGGATCAGGCCCTTGTCGGGCGCGTAGGCGTGGAACAGCCGGTTCATGATGCCGGTGCCGCGCGTGTCGGTGAGAAGCTCGCCCTGATAGCCGATCAGTCCGCGCGTGGGCACGTAGAACACGAGCCGCTGGCGGCCGCCGCCAGATGGCCGCATCTCGACGAGCTCGCCCTTGCGCTCGGACAGCTTCTGCACCACGACGCCGGCGTGCTCCTCGTCGAGATCGATGACAACTTCCTCGATCGGCTCGAGCAGGGAGCCTGCCTCGCCGCGCCGGAACAGCACCTTCGGGCGCGAGACGCTAAGCTCGAAGCCTTCGCGCCGCATAGTCTCGATCAGGATGCCGAGTTGCAATTCGCCCCGTCCCGCGACCTCCATGGAATCGCGCTCATTCGATTCGGTGACCCGGAGCGCCACATTGCCCTCAGCCTCGCGCAAGAGGCGGTCGCGGATCATGCGGCTCGTCACCTTGTCGCCTTCGGTGCCGGCGAGCGGCGAATCGTTGACGCGGAAGGTCATGGAGAGCGTCGGTGGATCGATCGGCTGAGCCGGAAGCGGCGCCTCGACCTCGGGCGCGGCGATGGTGTGCGCCACCGTGGCGTTCGGCAGGCCGGCGATGGAGACGATATCGCCGGCAGTGGCCTGATCGAGGCCGATGCGCTCGAGCCCGCGGAAGGCGAGCACCTTGGAGACGCGGCCCTGCTCGACAAGCCTGCCGTCGTGGTCGAGCACCTTGACCATCTGATTCGGGGCGATCGTGCCAGAGGTGATGCGGCCGGTGACGACGCGGCCGAGATAAGGATTGGCTTCGAGGATGGTGCCAAGCAGCCGGAACGGCCCCTCCTCGACCGTAGGGGGAGCGACATGGGTGAGCACCAGGTCGAACAGCGGTTGCATGCCGGCGTCCTTCGGCCCCTCGGGGCTCGCCGCCATCCAGCCTTCCTTGGCCGAGCCGTAGAGAATTGGGAAGTCGAGTTGGTCGTCCGCGGCATCGAGGCTCGCGAACAGATCGAATACCTCGTTCACCACCTCGGTCGGGCGTGCGTCGGGGCGATCCACCTTGTTGATGACGACGATGGGCTTGAGCCCCATCTTCAACGCCTTGGACACGACGAATTTCGTCTGCGGCAACGGTCCCTCGGCGGCGTCGACGAGCACCAGCGCACCATCGACCATGTTGAGGATGCGCTCGACCTCGCCGCCGAAGTCGGCGTGGCCCGGCGTATCGACGATATTGACGCGCGTGCCGTCCCAGACCACCGAGGTCACCTTGGCGAGGATGGTGATGCCGCGCTCGCGCTCGAGGTCATTCGAATCCATCGCCCGCTCCGCCACGCGCTGATTGTCGCGGAAGGCGCCCGACTGCTGCAGCAGCCGGTCGACGAGCGTGGTCTTCCCATGGTCGACATGGGCAATGATGGCGATGTTGCGGAGTTGCATGGGGTCCAAATGTCAAAACGCGGGCCTGAACGGGCCCGCGGCTTCATATGACAGCGATATAGAGCGCATGTGACGCTCGCGCAATGGGGGCACCCCCAAGGACAGCTAGATCGTTAGCCGCTGGCGTGCCGCGGTCCGAGGCCCGTGCTCGGCCGCGCCTCATGCACCATCATCATCTCTCCGAGATTCTCGACCGTAAGCAGCCCGACCAGGCGCTGGTCGGCGCCGGTCACGCCGACAACCGAGCGCGGTTTCTCCATCAGATAGCGGACGGCCTTCTCTAGCTTGGTCTGCATTGGCACGGTGGGGACGTCGGTGATCATGACCTCGAGCACGGGGGTCGCAGGACCTTTCTCCTTCAACGCCTTGATCATGGCGTCGCGGAACAGCACCCCGCGCAGGCGCCCGGCTCCGTCAATCACGGGGAATTCGGTTTGGGAGGTCCTGATCAGCGCGTCGGCGGCGTCATTGATGGTCGCGTCCGTCCGCAGCGATTGAAACTCGGTGATCATGGCGTCGGAGACGAGCGCGCCCCGAGCCATGGCGTTCAACTCGGCGTTTTTCGCCTCGCCCGATGCGGCGAGGAACACGAACACCGCGATCACGATCAGCATCGGATTATAGAGGATTCCGAGAATCCCGAAGATCACGGCGAAGGCTTGACCAATGCTGGCGGCAAGCTTAGTGGCGCGTGCACTCCCCATCCTCATGGCGAGCAGGGCGCGAAGCACGCGGCCGCCATCCATGGGAAAGGCCGGGATTAGGTTGAACACCACGAGGATGACATTCGCCCAAAGCACCTTGGCTGCCATGGACAAGGTTGGGCTATCGAGCTCAGCGAGGCTTTCCGTGCCGAGGCGGGGGCCGAGCCACAGCGCGAGCACGGCAATGATGACGACATTCACGGCCGGGCCCGCCACCGCGACAGCAAGCTCCTGACTTGGCTTCTCCGGCATGCGCTTCATGCTGGCGATGCCGCCGAAGGGCCACAGCGTCACATCGCGGGTTTTGACGCCGTAATAGCGGGCGGCGAAGACATGGCCGAGCTCGTGCAGGAGCACGCAAAAGAAAATGAGGACGATAAACGTGGTTCCCTGCCACGCCGCTTCTGTGCCGCCCTGGCGAAAGAACAGGACCCATAGCCAAACGAGAAAAAGCAGGAAAGTGACATGGATCCGGATCGCCGTACCGGCGATAGAGCCAATGGGGAGAGACCAACGCATCGTTGAAACCTTTCGGGGCGCACTCCTCGCGCAACCCTATAGATGGGTTGTCTCGCCTTCGAGCGCAAAGCTTTCCCGCATTAACCCGCCCGGATTTCGGGGCAATCCACCCGGCCCCCGAAAACGCCTTGAAAGCTCGCTCCGCTGCCGTCATACAAATGCCCAGCCTAGCCACGAGGCTTCCGAGCGGCAGGCGCTCTTCGCGCTAACCTGCGTCCGGCTCCCGTCATGCGGTGGGGGTTCTGCAAGGAAGGCTGAGTTTCCAACGGGGCGCTGATTCCAATAATTAACGAATTTTACAGCGAGGCAGTATGTGCGGCTTTGGCGGTGTGATTGACCTCAAAGGCCGGCGGGAGCCCGATAGGGCGCTCGTCGAGCGCATGGGCGACGCGGTATTTCATCGCGGGCCCGACGATTCCGGCACGCTGCTCGCGCCAGGCATCGGCGTTGCGCAGCGGCGGCTCAGCATTGTCGGCGTCGCCAACGGCCAGCAACCGATCTTCAACGAGGATCGCACCGTGGCGGTCGTCTGCAACGGCGAGCTGTTCGACTATCCTGAGCGCAAGGCGGAGCTCGAAGCGCGAGGCCATCGCTTCCGCACCGACAGCGACTGCGAGTTGATCGTGCATCTCTATGAGGAGCACGGCGAGGATCTGTTCCCACAGTTGAAAGGCCAGTTCGCTTTCGTCCTGTTCGATTTCACCAAGCGCAGCGTGCTCCTGGCCCGCGACCGTGTCGGCATCTGCCCGCTGTTTTGGTCGCGCCAGGGCGACACCGTCTATTTCGGCTCGGAGATCAAGGCACTGCTCGCTTCGGGTGAGGTGCCAGCCGCGGCCGATGTGCACGGGCTCGATCACCTGTTCACCTTTTTCGCACTCTCGTCGCGCCGCACCATGTTCCAAGGCGTGCATTCGATCCTGCCGGGGCACTATCTCCGCATCGCCTTCAGGCAAGACGGCAACGCGGCCGAGGTTGTCGAACGCCGCTATTGGGATTTCGACTTTCCTGATTGGGGCGAAGAGGACGATGCCGCCGACCCATCAAGGTTGATCGATGAGTTCGAGGCCAAATTCCAGCGGGCGGTCGAGGTCAGGCTCAGGGCCGACGTGCCGGTGGTCGGCTATCTCTCAGGCGGTGTCGATTCCGCTTATGTGCTCGCGACCGCCGCCAAGGTCCGCGGCGAGCCGATTCCGAGCTTCACCATCAAGGTGCCAGACCCCCAACTCGACGAGGAAGCGCATGCGATGGTCACCGCGCGCGCGGTGGGCTGTGCCGCGACCATGGTCGAAGCTGGCGCGGACGTCATCGCCGACACCTATGCCGCGCTGATCGGCGCCGCAGAGGCGCCGGTGCTCGATACCTCGTGTGCGGCGCTGTTGGCGCTCTCCCGCGAGGTGCACGCCCAGGGCTTCAAGGCGGTGCTGACGGGCGAGGGCGCCGACGAAGGCTTCGCGGGCTATGTCTGGTTCAAGATCAGAGAGGCCGCGCGCACGCTCGACGTCGGCGACGCCTTCAGGCCGAGCACGGCGATCAGCCGCATCGCGCGGAAATGGGCGACGCCCAATCTAAGCTTCGGCGAATTCGCCCGCATCGACGAGATCATCGCCGGTCCGCACGCTCAATCCATCCTCTACAATCTCGTGGGGACGTCGCGTACCCGCTATTACAGCCGCGCACTCAAGGATCAGCTCGGCGCGTTCGTTGCCTATCAGGATCTCGATCTCGATCTCGAGCGCATGGGCCGCTGGCATCCGCTCAACCGGTCGCTCTATCTCGGCTACAAGGTGCACCTCGCGGGCCTCCTGCTCAGCCAGAAGGGCGATCGCGTCGCGATGGCCAACAGCGTTGAGACGCGCTACCCGTTCCTCGACGAGGAGGTGATCGCGTTTGCCTCCCGCATTCATCCGCGCTGGAAGCTCAACGGATTCACACGCGACAAATATCTGCTGCGCCAGGCCGCGGCGCGCATCCTCCCCGAGGAGGTGGCGCAGCGGAAGAAGGCGATGTTCCGGGCGCCGCTCGCCGAGACCTTCCTTGCCAATCCGCCGTCCTTCGTGCGCGATCTCTTGAGCCCGGAATCGCTCGCCCGTACCGGCTATTTCAGCGTGGAGGCTGTGTGCCGGGATTGCGAAGCCTGGGCCAAGGGCGAGGGCGATAAGCTTGGCACCTTTGCGAACCTAGGTCTTGGCGGCGTGGTCGCCACGCAGCTCTGGCATCACCTCTATCTCGGCGGCGGGTTGTGCGATTTGTCGCAGATCAGCCATGACTGCGACGTTGACGCGGCGGTCGCGCAGGCGCCGGCGGCGACCACCCTCGCCGTCGCCTAGCGCGCGAGCGCGCGTAACCGCTCGAGCGCTTCTTCGGCAATCGTCTTGGTCAGGGTTTCCGCGTCCAGGTCGCGGCCGAGCGCGCGCGCCTGCCCCGACCAATGCGGCGAAAAGTCCCGCGAACCTTGCTCTTCGGCTTTCTTCCGGAGCGGAACGACGGCTTGGGTCGGGAGGGGATAGGACGGCACGTCCGGGTTCACCGGGCCATGAGCCTCGATAAAGCGATTGAGGATCGCTCTCGCCGGGCGGCCGGTGAGGACGTTGGTGATGGCGGTCGCGGGCTCCTTGGTCCGCAGCGCGGCACGGTAGAGATCCGAGATCTCAGCTTCGGGACAACGCAAATAGGCGGTGCCCATCTGCACGCCAGAAGCGCCGAGGGCGAAGGCCGCGGCGACACCGCGGCCGTCGGCGATGCCTCCCGCGGCGATGACCGGCAGCGGCACGGCATCGACAATCTGCGGCACGAGCGCAAACGTCCCGATCTGCGTTGCGACATCGGTTTCGAGGAACATGCCGCGATGGCCACCGGCCTCGGCGCCTTGGGCAATGATGACGTCGGCGCCATGCTCGTAGAGGAAGCGCGCTTCGCGGACGCTCGTCGCCGAGCACAGAACTTTGCAGCCGGCGCGCTTGACGCGGTCGACGAGGTCCGGGACCGGCAAGCCGAAGTGAAAGCTGACGGCGGCCGGCTTCATCTCCTCAACCACGGCGCACACGTCACCATCGAACGGAACGCTTCCGGCCTGGAGCGGCAAAGACGGCGGCTCGGCGCCAAGCTCGGTGTAATAGGGTGCGAGCTGCTCGAGCCAGGCCGCTTCACGACCGGCGTCGCGCGTCGGCGGCTCGTTGCAGAAGAAGTTCAGATTGACCGGCCTGTTGGTGCGCTGCCTGATCTCGCCCAAGCGGGCGCGGACGTCATCGGCTTTGAGCATGGCGCAAGGCAGCGAGCCGAGGGCGCCGGCATTGGCCACCGCGACCGCGATGGCGATGCCGGTGGAATTGGCCATCGGCGCCTGCACGATGGGAATCTCGATGCCGAGGAGATCAAGCAGGCGGGTGTCGGGCCACATGGTGAGAACCTACCGGTCGCGTTTGCCGAGAAGCCTTAGACGGAGCGCATTGAGCTTGATGAAGCCCTCCGCGTCCTTCTGGTCGTAAGCGCCGGCGTCGTCCTCGAAGGTGACGATCTTGCTGGCATAGAGCGATTTCGGGCTCGAGCGGCCGACGACGATGACATTGCCCTTGTACAGCTTGAGCGTGACCTCGCCCTCGACGTGCTCCTGGCTCTTGTCGATCAAGGCTTGCAGCATCTCCCGCTCGGGCGCGAACCAGAAGCCGTAATAGACGAGCTCGGCATAGCGCGGCATCAGCGAATCCTTGAGATGCATCGCCTCGCGGTCGAGGGTCAGCGACTCGATGGCGCGATGCGCCGCGAGCAGAATGGTGCCGCCGGGTGTCTCATACACGCCGCGGGATTTCATGCCGACGAACCGGTTCTCGACGAGATCGACGCGGCCGATGCCGTTCTCCTTGCCATAGGCGTTGAGCTCGGTAAGGAGCGCGGCAGGCGACAGGCGCGCGCCGTTGATCGAGACCGGATTGCCCTGCTCGAAGCCGATTGCGATCTCCACCGCTTTGTCAGGCGCCTCCTCCGGCGACAAGGTGCGCTGATAGACGTAAGGCGGCGGCTCGACGCCCGGGTCCTCCAGCACCTTTCCTTCGGATGACGAGTGCAGCAGGTTGGCGTCGACCGAGAACGGCGCTTCGCCGCGCTTGTCCTTGGCCACCGGGATCTGATGCCTCTCGGCGAATTCGATCAGGTCGCTTCTCGACTTGAAGTCCCATTCGCGCCAGGGCGCGATGACCTTGATGTCCGGATTGAGCGCGTAATAGGTGAGTTCGAAGCGCACTTGGTCGTTGCCCTTGCCGGTGGCGCCATGGGCGACGGCGTCGGCGCCGGTCTCCCTCGCGATTTCGATCTGGCGCTTGGCGATCAGGGGCCGCGCGATCGAGGTGCCGAGCAGATAGACCCCCTCGTAGAGCGCGTTGGCGCGGAACATTGGAAACACGAAGTCGCGCACGAACTCCTCGCGCAGATCCTCGACGAAGATCTCCTTGATGCCGAGCAGCTCGGCCTTCTTCCGCGCGGGCTCCAGTTCTTCGCCCTGGCCGAGGTCGGCGGTAAAGGTCACGACCTCGCAAGCATAGGTCTCCTGCAGCCATTTCAGGATGATCGAGGTGTCGAGCCCGCCCGAATAGGCGAGCACCACCTTCTTGACGTCGGTCGCCATGGATTTAAGCCTCGTCCGGCGGGGAGCCTTGATGCGTCGCGCCGGACTATAGGCAGGGAGGGCCGTTGCGCAAGGGGTGGAGGGGCCGGAGAGGGCTCGCTTACCGCTTGTTAAGGCAAATCACCGAAAGTGATTCTCGCGACCCTGAGAGGTCGCATCTCCAGGACGAGTATCGTGTTGCGTCTCAGGGACCGGCCCCACACAAACGGGGACCGGTCCCACCTGGCTTCTTTCGCGCGCTCTAAGCGTTACGCCCAGCCAACAGCCAATAGACAAAGCCGCCGACGAAGCCCGCCGCGGCGAAGATGGTCATGTATTCGCCGGTGGGGAGGCTCGGTTCCGTCGGGGCGAGCACGGGGATGGCGGCAAGCGCCACGCCGCCGGCGAGGACATAATACATCCACGACCGGAGCCTGAGAGCCTCGCCGGCCACCGCCGCGATCGCCGCGGGCAGAACGGTCAGCGCCGGTGCCACGGTGCTCGCGAACAGAACCATGCCGAACACCGAAGCGGCGCCCTGGTGACGCAGCAGCGGATCGTCGGGCGCCGCGGCGCGGAGCTCGTCGCCGACCCAGATCGCCCCGAGAAAGAACAGCGTGCCGAGGGCGACGCTCGCGGCGACGAGGAAGGCCAGAGCGGCCCAAAGCACGCGGAAGATTGTGCGGACGATCATCCAAACCTCTTATGCGACGAGGGTCGGGCTGGAGACGGGAGGCACTATAGGCCAGACTGGGGGCTGATGCGTCAGGGACAAGGCCATGGCCAATCTCGAGTTCTGGTACGAATTCGCCAGCACCTATTCCTATCCCGCGGCCATGCGCATCGAGCGGTTGGCGCGGGAGGCTCAAGTCGATGTGCGCTGGCGGCCGTTCCTGCTCGGGCCGATCTTCAAGGCGCTTGGCTGGAACGATTCGCCGTTCAACATTTACGTCGCCAAGGGCCGCTATATGTGGCGCGACCTCGAGCGCGTCTGCGCCGCGGAGGGGGTGCCGCTCAAGCTGCCGCCGGTGAAGTTTCCCCAGAACGGCCTGAAGGCGGCGCGGCTCGCCCTTTCCGGCGCGAGCGAGGGCTGGACGCCGGCCTTCACCCGGGCCGTGTTCCTCGCGAACTATGCGGAGCAGAAGGACATCAGCGCAGACGATACGCTCCGCGCGATCCTTGAGTTGGTCGGCGTTGACGCGACCGCCGCGTTAGAGGCTGCCAACGCGCCCACGAACAAGGACGCGCTCAAGCAGCAGACCGAGGAAGCCATGGCGCGCGGGTTGTTCGGGGCGCCGTCCTTCGTCGTCGGCGACGAGCTGTTCTGGGGCAACGACCGGCTCGAGACTGCCCTTGTCTGGGCCAAGGCGGGGAGTGGCTAGGTCTCCTGCAACCAGCGAACAACCTGGCTCGCATGCTGGTCGGGCTGAAACAACGGGTAGAATACGTGCTCGATGGTACCGTCGCGCACGACGAGCGTAAGCCGCTTGATCAGGCGCGTGCCGTCCACCTCGAATGTCGGCAGATCGAGCGCCGTCGTCAGATGATGCTCCGCATCGCTCAACACCTCGAACGGCAGATGCAGGCGTTTCGTCATCTCGAGCTGATAGGCGGTGGTCTGCATGCTGAGGCCGAATAGACGGGCGCCAAGGGCCGAAAGCTCTTTGGCGTGGTCGCGAAAGGCGCAGGCTTGCGGCGTGCAGCCGCGCGCGCCAGGGATCGCATCCCAGCCCGGAGGCAACGCCCCGCTTGGCGTGCCGGTCTTGGGATAGCAATAGATGATCGTGCGTCCGGGTCCGAGCGCGCCGACATCGACGATGCGGCCGGATGTGGATGAGAGGCAAACGTTGGGCATCACCATCCCGGCGAGGTGGCGGCAGGCGCCATCATCGACGGGGCGTGGCAGATCGGGCGGGAGCGTGTGTAAGTGGCTCAAAGCGGTGTCGCCAGCCGCTCGCTCGCTCGCTGCTTGACGCTCGTGCTTTTGAGCTGACCGCAGGCCGCCATGATGTCGCGGCCTCGCGGTGAGCGTACCGGGCTCGCGTAGCCCGCGCGATTCACCACCTCGCCGAACTTCTCGATCTGCTCCCAGTCCGAACATTCGAACGACGCGCCAGGCCACGGATTGAACGGGATCAGGTTGATCTTGGCCGGGATCTTGGCCAGCAGCCGCACCAGCTCCTTGGCGTCGGGAAGCGTATCGTTGACGCCCTTGAGCATCACATATTCGAAGGTGATGCGCTTGGCGTTGGAAAGCCCGGGATAAGCGCGGCAAGCATTGAGCAGGTCTTTGATCGGCCATCTCTTGTTGATGGGTACGAGTTGATCGCGAAGCTCGTCGCGCACGGCATGAAGCGAGATCGCCAGCATGGTGCCGGCCTCTTCGCCCCAGCGCGGGATCTCCGGTACCACGCCGGAGGTGGAGAGCGTGATGCGGCGTTTCGATACCGAGAGCCCCTCACCGTCGGCGGCGATCAGGCAGGCGTCGCGGACATGGTCGAAGTTGTAGAGCGGCTCGCCCATGCCCATCAGCACCACATTGGTGATCTTGCGCATCGTGTCGGGGATGCCGCGCGGGTCGTCGGCGACGGCGCCGGGCCAATCGCCGAGGCGGTCGCGGGCAATCATGATTTGACCGACGATCTCGGCCGGCGTGAGATTGCGCACGAGCCTTTGGGTGCCGGTGTGACAGAAGCTGCAAGTGAGGGTGCAGCCCACCTGGCTCGAGATGCAAAGCGTGCCGCGGTCTTCCTCGGGGATGTAGACCGTCTCGACTTCCTTGCCGTCATCGAGACGCAGCAGCCATTTTCGCGTGCCGTCGGCCGATACCTGCTCGGTGACGATTGCGGGACGCGCAAGCGTGAAGTGTTCGTAGAGCTCGCCGCGAAACTCCTTGGCGATGTTGGTCATGGCGGCGAAGTCGGTGGCGCCGCGGACATAAAGCCAGTTCCACAGCTGACCGACGCGCATGCGCGATTGGCGCTCGGGCACGCCGAGCCCGACGAGCTTCTCGGTGAGGCCGGCGCGATCCAAGCCGAGCAGCGGCTCAGGGCGCTCCAGGTGCGCTTTCGGAGGTGCCGATGTCGTGGGCGCGAGGGACATAGCCCGTCATATCATGCGGGCAGGCCCAATTGCCAAGGGCGCGAAACCCTTGGACATCGCTCCCAACCACAACCGGCCTAACGCCCCGCGGCGCTCTGGCTTGCGCCGCATTCCTTGGCGATGCGATCCAGCGCGTCGCTGACGCCGTTGAGCGAATAGGTGTCGCTCGTCGGCGTGCCTCGGGCCGACTTGGCGTCGATTTTCATGCTGCTGCCCTTACGCAGCGCCTGGACCAACTCATTCTCCGTCTCGGACTTCTCGACGAAAGCACCCTCGTCCTTGGTGAACAGCTCGAATTTCTGGCTGCCGACCGTCAGCGTCGCCGTGGCCCCCGGTTTGAAGGGATACCCCATCTTGACGCTGATCTCGTTGGTGACCTGATCGGAAGGCCAAGCTGAGACGTAGAAGTAGACCGGATCACGCTTGACGTTTTTCGGCTTCTGGTCCTTCGGCTGAGTGACCGCGAAGCAGACTTTAGGACCGCCTGACGCGCTGTAGGTTGACCAGTCGCTGTATTTTTGCAGCAACTTCGCGTTTTCCGCCAAAGCTGGCGTGCAAATTAGCGCCGCGACAACGCAGGCGGCTCGAACGGCTCGGTGCATTGTCCCATTCCCCGATTCGTTGTGAGCAGGGCCTACCATACAGAGTTGAGTCGCATTTGGCCAGAACAGGCCGTCACATGCGCTTTCGGCGGTAACGCGGCGCTCCGCGCACATGTTCCGGCCGCGGCTGCGGCGCCCCGGTTTCCGCCACGGGACGCGTGGCGAAGCGGCCGAGACAGCGCAGCCGGTCATACATCACGATGGCGCCGGCGGTGGCGAGATTGAGGGAGAAGCTCGTCGGGATGCGCACGAGATGATGGCAGCGGGCGACGAGCGCCGGGCTCAAGACACCGCGCTCAGGCCCAAGCACATAGGCCGCCTGGACCGGATGGGGGAAGACGGGGAGCTCGACGGCCTCGTCGAGCAACTCGATGCCGACCAGCCTGCATCCTCTCGGCAAATGCAGGTCCGCCGCGCTCGGCCAATGATAAACGGGGAGATGGCCGCGCGCCCGCGAGGTGTCGGCGCTGGTATCCATGGCGCGCGCGTCGGCGCCGATGGTGAAGGCGAAGCTCGCGCCGAAGGCGTGGGCGGAGCGCAGCAGATTGCCGAGATTGACGGCTTTCGACACGCCCTCTACGCCAATGGCGAAATATCCTCGTG
Organism: uncultured Alphaproteobacteria bacterium; assembly: GCA_963732955.1. Classification (GTDB taxonomy): domain Bacteria; phylum Pseudomonadota; class Alphaproteobacteria; order Rhizobiales; family Methyloligellaceae; genus Methyloceanibacter. Next base: position 653,477 of record CAVTBH010000002.1, on the reverse strand, counting down.
CGGTGCCTTCCAAGGATCCTCACAGCTGTTCTATGGCGCCAGCCTCCGCGGCGACGGTGGTGCTCAACATAAGAAGCGAGCGAAGCAAAGGAAGCTCAGTCATGCGCGTGGCGCAATTCAGCGAATTCGGCGGACCGGACAAGTTGCGCATCGAAGACGTCCCGGAGCCAAGCCCCGGAGATGGTGAGATCGTCATCCGCACCGAGGCCGTGGGCCTCAACTTCTTCGATACGCTCGTGCTGCGCAACCGCTATCAATTCACCCCGGAGCTCCCGTTCTCGCCGGGCGCCGAGGTCGCGGGCCCTATCGAACAGGTCGGGACGAACGTCTCAGATCTTGAGGCGGGGCAGCGGGTGGTTGCCTTCATCCGCGGCAATGGCTGCCGCGAAAAGGTGGTGACCAAGGCGGAGAACGCCGTTCCCATCCCCGATGGCGTGAGCGACGAGGCGGCGGCCGGGATCCCGGTAACCTACGGCACGGCGCTGCACGGGCTCAAGGATCGCGGCAAGCTCGCGCCGGGCGAGACCATCGCCGTGCTCGGTGCGGCAGGCGGCGCCGGGCTCGCGGCCGTGGAAGTGGCAAAGCTGATGGGGGCGCGCGTCATCGCGGCCGCCTCGTCGGCCGACAAGCTCAGCATCGCCCGCGACCACGGCGCCGCGGAGGGGATCAACTACGACGACGAGGATCTCAAGGCGCGGCTGAAGGAGCTCACCGGGCAGAGGGGCGTCGACGTCGTCTATGACTGCGTCGGCGGACCCTATGCCGAGCCCGCGCTGCGGGCGACGGCGTGGGAGGGTCGGTTTCTCGTACTTGGTTTCGCCACCGGCGAGATCCCGCGCATCCCGCTCAATCTGGTGCTGCTCAAGGGCTGCTCGATCATCGGCGTGTTCTGGTCGGCCTTCGTCGACCGCAACCCGGAGCAGCATCGCGCCAACATGGTCGAGCTGCTCGACTGGTGCCGGCAGGGACTGATCAAGCCGCATATCCACGGCAGCTTTCCGCTCGCGGACACGGCGACGGCGCTAGCGTTGATCGAAGACCGCAAGGTCAGCGGCAAGGTGATCGTCAAGCCGCAAGCTTAGGCATCAAGGTGCTGCTCAGGTTGCGCGCGGCAGTTCCTTGTCCAGCGCCTGCGCGGCGGCGGCGCGATGGGTCGGGGTGATATGCGCCGAGACCAAGGCGAGCACGGCCGTGACCAGCGCCGCATCATCGGCGAAGCCGAGGCCAGCGACGATGTCGGGAATGAAATCGAGCGGCAGGATGAAATAGGCGATGGCCGCGAGCAGCATGCCGCGAACGCGCATCGGCGTCGCCGGGTCGAGCGCGCAATAATAGCCGGCGACAATGTCCTCGACGAACGGCACCTGGCCGGCGAAGCGCCGGACCTTCTGCCAGAACTCGTTGCGCACCTTGCGCTCGCGCTCGGCGAATGCCCGCAGGCTGATTTCCTTGCCGAGCGCCACATTGCGGAGCTCGCTCGCATCGTTCCAGGCCATCATGTCCGTTACCTCGCCAAGGCTGAAAGAGCCGAAGTCCGTCAAAGACATAGGGTGGGGATGCCGGCATCGCAAGAAGCGGCTCCCCGCCGCCTTGTGTTCACCTCGGCCGCATGCGAATGAGCGCCATGACCACGCACCGCCTGCTCTTCATCTGCCTCGGCAATATCTGCCGCTCGCCCATGGCCGAAGGCGTGTTCCGCCGCGTGATCGAGGAGGAGGGCCTTGCCGATTGCTTCGAGATCGACTCCGCCGGTCTTGGCGATTGGCATGTGGGGCAGGCGCCGGACGATCGCGCCCAGGCCGCGTCGGCGGGACGGGGCATCGACATCTCGGGCCAATCCGCGCGCCAGGTCGAATACGAGGACTTCGCCCGTTACGATCTTTTGCTGGTCATGGATCGCTCGAACTATGCCGAGCTCAAGCGGCGGGCCCCAAAAGCGGCGCACGGCAAGATCCGCTACTTCCTCGACTACGCGCCGCATGTCGGCACCAAGGACGTGCCTGACCCCTTTTTCGGCGGCGCCGAAGGCTTCGATCATGCGCTCGATCTGATCGAGGAGGCGGCGCATGGCCTGGTCGCCGCGCTGGTCGGGGACGAGGCGCTGCCGGCGAAGCGCGGAGCCTAACTCTCGCCGAACTCCTCCTCGTCGGCACCGTCTACGCCGTCATCGTCATAGTCGGCGCCGAAGTCGTCCTCGAGCGGATAGGCGGCCTCGACCACATAGGGGCCGCCGCCGATCGAGGCGCGGGACGAGAACAGCACGAACCGGCTCACCTCGAAGCTCTCGCCCAAGAATCCGCCCTGGCGCTCGAGATAGGTGGCGACCGCCTCGGAGCTCGAGCCTTTCAGCCGCGCCACGGTGACGTGGGGCGTGAAGTTCCGCGGCTCCGGCGGTAGACCGGCGACGCGGGCCGCGCGCTCATGGGCCCGCTGCAGCGATTGCAGCGCCTCGGACGGCGCCACGCTGGCGAAGATGGCGCGGGGCTTGCGGCCGCCAAAGCTCGACAGGCCCCGGAGCGTGATCTCGAACGGTGACGCCAGGATGTCGCCGAGGCCGTGGGCGAAATCGCGCGCCGTGTGGCCATCGACGTCGCCAAGGAAGCGCAGCGTCAGATGATAGTTGGCCGGATCGATCCAGCGCGCACCATTGAGGCCGGCGCGCACGAGGTTGAGCCGCTGCGCAACGGTGGCCGGTATTTCAATCCCGGAAAACAGTCTCGGCATGGCAGAAACTTAGGAGCTGAGGGTCTAAGGGCAAGGATTGGGATAGTCGACATGGATGGATTCGATGTCCTTGAGTACCTCCTCTGAAAGCCTGGAGAGGCCGCCTGCGATGTCGGTCTTGAGCTGGTCCATGGTCGTTGCCCCGATGATGGTTGAGGTGACGAACGGCCGAGAGGTGACGAAGGCGACTGCCATTTGCGCCGGGTCAAGCCCATGTTTGCGCGCCAAGGCCACGTAAGTCGAGATGGCGCGAGGACCATTCCCCAGCTCATATCGGCCCAGACGGTCGAAAAGCGCCTTGCGCGAGCTGGACGGCAATGCGCCCCCCTCATATTTGCCGCTGAGATAGCCCTGGCCGAGCGGCGAATAGGCAAGGAGGCTCACCTGCTCGCGGTAGAAAATCTCCGAGAGGGCGGTCTCGAAGGAGCGGTTGACGAGATTATAGGCATTCTGGATCGAGACGATCCGCGGCAGGCCAAGGATCTCGGCGGCCTTGAGGAAGGTCATCACGCCCCAAGGGGTCTCATTGGAGAGGCCGATAAAGCGGACCTTGCCCTCACGCACGAACTCGCCGAGCACCCCGAGAATCTCCTCGATCGGGTGGGCGTCGCCTTCGAGGTGCACATAGTCTAGACCCTCGAAGATGCGCATCGGCCGGTCTGGCCAATGCAGCTGATAGAGGTCGATATAGTCGGTCTTGAGCCGTTTCAGGCTGCCGTGAAGCGCCTCGATGAGTTGCTCGCGGCTCTGACGGCCGCGGACGCGGCCTTGGCGCAGCCAGTCCATCTTGGTGCGGCCGATCGCCTTGGTGGCAACCATGATCTTGCGCCGGGCGCGACGCGAGGCGAACCAGGTGCCGATGATCTCCTCGGTGCGGCCCTGGGTCTCGGGCTTGGGTGGGATCGGATAGAGCTCGGCCGCGTCGAAGATGTTGATGCCGCAATCGACGGCATAATCCATCTGCTCATGGCCCTCGGCCTCGCTGTTCTGTTGGCCGAAGGTCATGGTGCCAAGACAGAGCGCGCTCACCTTGAGGCCGGTACGCCCGAGCTCGCGATAGTCCATGGCGCTTCCCTGCTGCTGATCGCCTTTTCGCTTGCGGTCCTTCTGGCGTGCCGACGCCCTCAAGTCCAGGATGGCGGCTCCCGCGAGCGGGGATGAAGCGGGCGCGCGCCTCAATATTGCAGCGGGCCTTCCTCGGCGACGAGCTCGAGATAGCGGCCGTAGGACGTATTCTTCAGCGAACCGGCGAGGCGCGACAGCTGCTCGGCATCAATGAAGCCGCTGCGATAGGCGATCTCCTCGATGCAGGCGATCATCCAGCCCTGGCGGTGCTCGATGGTGCGCACGAATTCCGAGGCATCCAAGATGAAGTCGGGCGTGCCGGTGTCGAGCCAGGCGAAACCGCGGCCCATGCGCTCGCAGAGCAATTCGCCGAGAGCGAGATAAGCGAGATTGACGTCGGTAATTTCGAGCTCGCCACGGGACGACGGCTTGAGGCCCGCGGCGATATCGACGACGCGGTTGTCGTAGAAATAGAGCCCGGTCACCGCCCAGTGGGATTTGGGTGCCTTGGGTTTTTCAACGATGTTCACCGGCTCGCCGAGGTCGTCGAATTCGATGATGCCGTAGCGCTCGGGATCGTTGACGAGATAAGCGAACACCGTGCAGCCCTGCTCTTGCGCCGCGGCGCGATGCAGCATCGGCGTGAGCCCGGTGCCGTAGAAGATGTTGTCGCCGAGGATCAGCGCGCAGGAGTTGGTACCGATAAAATCGCGGCCGACGATGAAGGCTTGGGCGAGACCCTCCGGTTGCGGCTGGACCGCGTAGGAGAAGTTCATGCCGATGCGGCCGCCGTCGCCGAGGAGGCGGACGAAGCGGTCCTCGTCCTCGGGCGTGGTGATCACCAGCACCTCCCGAATGCCGGCGAGCATCAGCACCGACAGCGGATAATAGATCATGGGTTTGTTGTAGACCGCGAGCAGCTGCTTGCTGGTGGCGATGGTGGTTGGATAAAGCCGCGTGCCGGTGCCACCGGCCAAGATAATGCCCTTCACGACCTCATCCCTCCGCCAGGTAATCTCTGAACCGTCGCGACGACGCCGTCGCGCAGCGGCTTCGGCTCAATGCCGAACCGGCGATAGAGTTTTGCCGTGCTGAGCACGGAATAGGCCGGGCGCGGCGCCGCCGTCGGATAGTCGCTGGTGGCGATAGGCCTGAGTTGAGGAACCTTATGGCCGAACTTGGCTGCCTCGGTGAAGATCATGCGGGCGAAGCCGAACCAGGTGACGGTGTCGCCGCCGACATAATGGTAGGTGCCCCAATCGGCAAAATCTGCGGCCTCTACCTTGTCCACCATGGTCAAGATCGCCGCGGCTATGTCGCCCGTCGCTGTGGGGCACCCGATCTGATCGTCGACGATGCCGAGCTCGTCCCGCTCGGCGCCGAGCCGCAGCATGGTGCGGAGAAAGTTGGTGCCGAACGGGCCATAAACCCAGGCCGTGCGCAGGATCAGATGACGGTCACAGACCTCTCTCACGCCACGTTCCCCGGCCTCCTTGCTGCGGGCGTACACGCCTTGAGGATTGACGGCATCGTCTTCCCGATAGGGCTCGCGCGCGGTGCCGTCGAACACATAGTCGGTCGAGAGGTGAATCAGGGGCAGCTTGGCCCTGGCGGCTGCCGCGGCGACGACGGCGGCGCCGTCGCGATTGACCTGGAGCGCGAGGACCGGTTCGCTCTCGGCCTTGTCGACTGCGGTATAGGCCGCGGCATTGACAATGGCCGTCGGTCGATGACGCGCGACGGCGCTCTTGACGGCAGAGGGGTCGCAGATGTCAGCCTCGGCGTGAGTCAGTGCCACGACGTTCCGCCCAAGTTGCGCGCCAGTTTCGCTCAGGTGCCGGCCGACTTGGCCGCCGGCCCCGAACACCATGATCTTGGACACGGGCGCCTGCGTTTCTCGCTCAGTCGGCGGTGGCAAGCTGAACGGCCGGGGCCGTGACGCTCGGGAGGGACGCCGGGTGCTCCTGGTCGGCTTCCTCGCCTTCGAACAGGGCGCCCCACAGGAGCCAGAGCACAAAGGCCGCGACCGTTAGCAGCGCGATCACCCCAAACACCTTCCCGAAATGCAACGGCATGATCCCTCCCATTTGCCTGGCGCCAACCTTGCCGCGAGCCTGGACCAGCTCTGCCACCCAGGCAAGACTGGATGCGTCACGGTGTGAGGCTTCGTTAACCAGATTTGGTAGACCGGCGCGTGATCGGAGCCACGGCCATGAGACGAGTTGCGGTCCGGCTCGCGGCGTTGCTAGCATTGCGGGCGCCGCGAGGCAGCCACCGAGATCAACGGAGCGTAACTTGGCCAAATCAGCAGCGGCAATTTCACTGGCACTTTGCCTCTTTGCCGTCATCTCACCGGCGCGAGCCGGCGATGCCGAGACCATCGCCGCGGTGACCAAGGCCGCGGCCGCCCTCGATCAAGCCTTCGAGCATCAGGATGCTGACGCCATCAAGGCCCTGGTGACCTCGGACCATGTCGCCGTCACGCCCTACTACGACGCCCCGAAATCGGCGGCGGCGCAGATCGATTTGCTCGCGGATCTCAAATACGAGCAGACCATCATCGGCGAGGCGATGGTCGCCGTGCTCGGGGCCGACGCGGCGATCCGCACCTTCGAGGCGCGGCTCGACGGCACTTTCAAGGGCAAGACCATCCCGCCGCGCGCGTTCGTCACCTCGATCATGGTCAAGGACGGCGGCGCGTGGCGCGAGAAATTCTATCAGGTCACCGCGATGGCGCCGTGAGCTCGGCGGGTTGCCGCCTTCCAGGTTGCACGTCGCCGGCCACTGTGCGGCGGGGTCCCGATGGGCTAAGGTCGCCGTCCCCTGCTTGATCACGACATCACGAAGGAAGCTCAAGAGTGTTCGCCTCTCGGTTCGCGTATTCCCCCCGCCTCCTCCTCGCCGCAGCGCTTCTGGCGTTTGTGTTTGCGGGGGGAAGCGTTCAGGCCGGCAATCAGAAAATCTGCCAGCTGCAAGAGCAGCATTACGAGCAGATCAAGCGGAGCGCCTCGACAATCGAGGTCAATGACGCGCTGTTCTCGGCGGCGAAGAAGGGCTGCGCGGCGCTGGCCGGCCGGCTCCTCGATGACGGCGCCTCGCTCAAGGCGCGTGACCGCGTCGGCTTCAGCCCTCTCGGTCGAGCGGCGCAAGCCGGCGAGGATGAGATCGTCGCCTTGTTCATCGATCGCGGCGCCCTAATCAATGCGCGAAGCCTCGACGGCTCCACCGCGCTTTACGAGGCAGCGGAAACGGGCCGGTTGCCGACGGTTCAACTCTTGGTCGAGCGTGGCGCCGACATCAGCCTGCCTGGACGGAGCGGCATCACCCCGCTCGCGGCCGGCGCTTACATGGGGAGCCTGCCGATCGTGACCTTGCTCTTGGATAAAGGCGCCGATCCCAACGTCCAGGACGACACCAAGAAGGCTGCGATCGTCTACGCGGCCGGCCGGGGATTTTCGGACATCGTGCGCCTGCTGCTCGACCATGGCGTCGACGTCAATGCCCGCTATGGCAACGACCTGACGGTACTGATGTGGGCCGCGGGCTATTCCGCCGAAGCCGGCGTCAACGATATGACCAAGGTGCTCAACCTTCTTCTCGAGCGCGGCGCGAGGATCGACGACAAGGACAATCGCGGCCGCACGGCGTTGATGATCGCAGCCGAGCTTAATCACGAGGTCGCGGTTGATCTTCTGCTTGAGCATGGCGCCGACCCGGCGCTTCGCGATCTGCAAGGCAAAAGCGCGAGCGACCTCACCTCACTCACGGCGCTCCGCGAGAAGATCGCGGCAAAGCACTAAAGCGTCAGCGGCCATTGCCGAGATAGGCGTCGATCTGAAGGCCGGCGAGATATTTCGACAGCGCCTCGAGATCGTCCGGCGCTGCTGCCTTCATCAGGTCCGACATGCCGGGATTGTTGCCGCGCGAGCCGTCGCGAAAGGCCATCATGGTCTGTTGCAGATATTCCTGCCATTGGCCGGCGAGCCGTGCGGTGGTGCCGTCACCCTGAAAGTGATCGAGGTGACAGCCCCTGCACCCAATGGAAGAGGCCGCTGAACTCGGCCTTCTTGGTCACATCGCCCGGCGCTTGGGGCTGCCCCAAGTTCGGCCATTTGAGCTTGGTGAAGTGGGCGGCAAGATCCTTCATGTCCTGCTTCTCGAGCGTCGCCGCGACCGGGCCCATCAGCGGGTTCTTGCGCGCGCCGCTCTTGAAGTCACGGAGTTGGAGGTAGAGGTAGCCTTCGTTCTGTCCCCAGATCACGGGCGTGGTTTTGTTGATGGGAACGCCCTTCTCGCCGTGGCAGGTGGCGCAGAGCTTCGCCTTTTCCTCGATGCCATCCGCGGCTCCGGCGCTCGTAGCGATAAGCGCCAACGCGGCAGCGAGGAGAAGGACCAGTCTCATCAGCATTGCCTCCTTAGCCCAAGCCCGAACCAAAACGTTCCCGGTCAAAAAAAGGACGGGGCGCTGTTCTGCCCCGTCCTCTCAACAATCGTCAATTGTCGCCCAGTGGGCGGCTTCGATCAATCGGCCGTAAACGCGATAATATTATTGCCGCGCTTGAAGTCGATCTGGGTGTTTCCGCCGGCACCGACGACGATGTATTGCTTGCCGTCGACGGAATAGGACGCAGGCGGTGCGTTGACACCCGCGCCGGCAAAGAACGACCACAACACGTCGCCGGACTTCGCGTCATAAGCGCGGAACCAACCATCGCCCTCACCGGTAAACACAAGGCCGCCGGCGGTGGTCAGAGCGCCGCCCATCATCGGCAGCGGCGTCTTCTTCTGCCACGCGATCTTGCCGGTGTTGTAGTCGACAGCGGTGACGTTGCCGAACTGATCTGAGCCCGGGATGATCTTGAACGCGCCACCGAGCCAGAGCTTGCCGCCCGGATAGGGCGAGCTCTCGACCTGATACGTCATGGGCTGGTGGAGGTTCACCGCGTAGGTCAGGCCGAGTTCTGGATTGACGGCCATCACCGACCATTCGACGCCGCCATTGGCGCCAGGCAGCATCGGCGCGCCTTCGGCGGTCGGCAGGGTCCACATGCCGGTCTGATCCACCATCGGTTCGGAGAAGCGGATCAGGCTGCAATCGTCACGCTTGTGGACGTAGACGTTGCCGGTCTTGCCGGCGTGGATGACGCCCGGAACGGTATTGCCGTCCTTGTCCTTCACGTCGACCAAGACCGTCGGGCTCACCGAATTGAGATCCCACAAGTCGTGAGCGATGTACTGGAAGTGGCAGACGTACTTGCCGGTCTCCAGATCGACCGATACGAGCGAGTTGGTGTAGAGGTTGTCACCAGGACGGACCGAGCCGTCGAGGTCGGGCGACGGGTTGCCGACCACGAAGTAGATGCGCTTGGTCTTGAGATCGACCGACGGGTTCTGCCACACGCCACCGCCGAGGGTCTTGTAGGGATCGCCCATCTTCTTGAGCGCCTCTTTCTCGGCAGCGACGTCGCGATGCATGTCCTTGCCGGTCGCGTCGTGGGTCGCCCATACGCCGACGGAGTTCTCGGGGATGGTGTCAAAGTTCCACACGAGCTTACCGGTGTCGGCATCATAGGCGCGGACGAAACCGCGGATACCGTATTCACCACCGTTGGTGCCGATCAGGATCTTACCGTCGACGGCGGTCGGCGCCATGGTCTCGCTGTAGCCAAGCTCGGGGTCGGCAATGTCGGTCTGCCAGAGCAGGCTGCCAGTCTTGGCGTCGAGGGCGACCAGCTTGGAGTTGAGCGTGGCCAGGTAGACCTTGTCTTTATAGACGGCGACGCCGCGATTGTTGGGACCGCAGCAATAGGTCGTGACCGGACCCATCTTGTGCTTGTAGTGCCAATATTCCTCGCCGGTCTTGGCGTTGATCGCATAGACGTGATCGAACGAGGTGGTGACGTACATCACGCCGTCGACCACGATTGGCGTCGTCTCCAACGACTCCTTCACCTCGGTCTGGAAGATCCACGCTGGGTGCAGCTTGCCGACATTCGAAGTGTCGATCTGTTTGCCGGGATAATACCGGGTCTGATCGTAGTTGCCGTTGGTGTGCAGGAAATTCTTGTCGTCTTGCGCTGCGCCACTGAGCTGATCTTGCGTCACCTCGGGCGTTGGCGCGTCTTTCGTCGTCGTTGTCGCAGAGGTCTCAGTTTCGGCTCCGGCCCAGGCCGGGGTCATCCCGACGAGGCCGAGCCCGAGCGCGCACGCGAGCGCGCCGGCCATCCTAAAACTCACCATTGTTTCCTCCCTTGCGTGGGACCGATCGACCGAAATTTCGGACGCTCCTTTCGGTTTCCACGCCGCAGAGACTGCTCGCGCACTGCCAATTTGTCAATCAACCCCTAGGATTTGACGCTCGTTGAGCTGCCGCCTTGCAATAGAAATTGCCAAACTTGCTCTGTCTCGTTTGTGGTTCGGCATCGGGCGAGCGGATACAGTCCCGGCCATGGCACGCGATTTTGCAGTTGAAGCCCCAAGCCCCTAGTGTCCCCTCGCCATGCAGCGTTACAAGCGTAAGGTGTTGCGAGCGAGGTGGCCGTTCCGGCCGACGCGTTCCGGCCCAAAGCTCTGGCTTTCCGTCGCTTTTTGCCTGTTCCTCAGTGCTGCGCCCGCGCTCAAGGCTGCGCCAGCTGACATTCAATCTTCACCTGCCGAAGCGCCTGCGAAATCACCGACGCAGCCCGCGAAGTCGGCCGCGGCGGACGTCACCGAAGTGCCGATCGGCTATCTCAAACAGGAAGTGAAGCGCCCGATCCCGCTGTCGCGTCTTCATGTTGAGCCGGAGGACTATGGCATCGCCGGTGCCGAGATGGCTCTTAAGGATAACAACACCACGGGCAGATTCACCAAGCAGGCATTCACGCTCGATGTTGAGCGCGTTCCGGTGGGCGGCGATGCCGTTGCGGCGCTGAAGCGGCTGGTCGACAGCGGCCATCATTTCATTCTGGTCGATGCGCCGTCGGCGACGCTGTTGCAACTGGCGGATGCCGTGGCGAAAGACGACGTCCTGCTCATCAATGTGCGTTCCGAGGACGAGACGCTGCGTCAGGAAAATTGCCGCGCCAACGTGCTGCATACCGCGCCGGACCGCTACATGCTTGCCGATGCGCTTGCCCAATATCTCGTCTGGAAGAGGTGGCAGCGCTGGTTCGTGGTGACGGGCGTGTTCCCGGAGGACATCGCCTATTTGAAGGCCATCGAGAGATCTGCCGGCCGCTTCGGCGGCACCATCGTCGAGGAGCGCGAATACAAGGAGACACCCGGGGCGCGGCGCTCGGATACGGGACAAATGCAGATCCAGCGGCAGATGCCGGTGTTCACCCAAGGTGCGCCAGACTATGACGTGCTGATCGTCGCCGACGAGTTGGACGTGTTCGGACCCTACCTTCCCTACCGCACTTGGGACCCGCGCCCCGTCGCGGGCACGGCCGGTCTCACGGCCATGAGCTGGCATCCGGCGCATGAGCAATGGGGCGCGACGCAGATGCAGAACAGGTTTCAGCGTTTTGCCAAGCGCTTCATGTGGCCGGTGGATTATCAGGCCTGGATCGCGGTGCGTGCCATCGGCGAGGGGGCAACGCGCGCGCATTCGGCGGACTACACGCCGGTCAATGCGCTGATCCGCAGCAAGGACCTCGACCTCGCCGCGTTCAAGGGCCAGAAAGTCACGTTTCGCGCTTGGGACGGGCAGTTGCGCCAGCCGATCATCATCGCCGGCCCCGATCTTCCCGTCTCGGTGTCACCGCAGGAAGGCTTCCTGCATCGCGGCGCCGAGGTCGACACGCTCGGCATCGACGAGCCGGAAAGCAAATGCAGGTTCAAATAGGCGCCACAGATCTCGCTGGCCGGTGCGAGGCGCGCACAGGGAGAAAGTTCGATGCGTAGAGTTAGGCTTGTGAGTGCGGTCGCCGGAACGGTCTTCTTGGCTGGCCTCGCCGGCGAGGCTTCGGCCTATACGGTCTATGTCTCCAACGAGAAGGGCAACTCCATCACGGTGATCGACAGCAAGACGCTCCAGGTGCAGGAGACCATTCCAGTCGGCCAGCGCCCGCGGGGCATCATGCTGACCAAGGATGGCAAGCAACTCTTGATCTGCGCCAGCGACGAGGACACCGTGCAAATCCTCGACGTCGCCACCGGCAAGATCGTCGGCGATCTGCCGTCGGGGCCGGACCCGGAGCAGCTCAACATTCACCCATCGGGCAACCCGGTCTACATCGCCAATGAAGACGATGCCCTCATGACCGCGATCGATCTCAACGAACGCAAGGTCATCGCCGAGGTGCCGGTTGGCGTCGAGCCCGAGGGCGTCGGCGTCAGCCCGGACGGCAAGATCCTGATCAGCACCTCCGAAACCTCGAACATGGCGCACTTCATCGGTACCGACAGCTACGAGATCGTCGACAACGTCCTCGTTGGCTCGCGGCCGCGCTTCGCCGAATTCACCGCCGACGGGTCGCAATTGTGGGTCACATCGGAGGTGGCGGGCACCGTCTCGGTGATCGACCCCAAGACGCGAAAGATCATCAAGACGCTCGGTTTCGAAATCCCCGGGGTCAGGCCTGAAGACATGCAGCCGGTTGGTGTGCGCATCCTCAAGGATGGGTCCAAGGCCTTCGTCGCCTTGGGTCCGGCCAATCACGTCGCGGTCATCGACGCCAAGAAGCTCGAGGTGGAGCAGTACCTGCTCGTCGGCCAGCGAGTGTGGCAGCTTGCTTTCACCCCGGACGAGAAGCTGTTGTTCACCACCAACGGCAACAGCAACGACGTTTCGGTGATCGATGTGCCGAGCCTCACCGTGGTGAAGTCGATGCCGGTCGGCATGTCCCCTTGGGGCGTCGCCGTCTCGCAGAACTGACGCCTAGTTCCCGAGGCGCGATCCGGCCTTCGGCACGATGCTCCAGCCGCGGGTTGCGAGGTTCTGGGTGGCAAGCTTGCTCGCGGTTCCGGTGATCCAGAGCTCGCCATGCGGGCCTGCGCTCGATACAAGGCTTTCGACCTGCGGGCTCCAATAGACGTAGTCCATGGGCACGATGGCAACGAGGCCCTTCGCCGTCTGCATCAATGGCGTCCCCCCGACGGCGACGAAGGACCGGACCGGTGCGATCTTCTTATGATAGGCGGCGGTGAGCACAGCCTTGCGCCGATAGGCGAAGCCCTCGGAATAGCTCTTGGCCTGGGCCGTGCGCGCCACGAAGATTTCCCGCCCCGCGGCATTGCCGAGCTGCATCATGGCGGCGACGATCACCGCCTTGTCGGTGGGCGTCAGCGATGACGAGGCGTAGAAGGCATTGATGGTGCCCGGCGAGACGCCCATCTGGGCTAGTTTTTCGCGGCCGAGTTGCTCGAGCTCCGCCGCGGTCTTGTCGCGGAGCACTTCGCGCAGGGTCTCGGCGTTACCGCCGACACTGATGGCGATCCCGGCGCCCCCGGTGACGAACGCTAGACCGACATTGACCCCGGATTTGCCGATGGCGCTTGCGCTCGCGAGCCGGGTCAGCTCGGCGTTGAGGGGCTCGAAGGTGGTGTAGGGGTCGACGCCGGCGTCAAAGGCGAGCTTGCGGCGGGCCTTGCTGCCGCCGGCAAGGGAAGCAATGGTGCCCTCGCGGTTGGGATCGGTGGCGCTCATCGAGGCATCGACGCGGTTGAACCAGCCGCCGACGCCTTTCACGGTTTCGTTGAGCGTCTTACCAGGCGCCGTCACCAGGTCCTTTGCCGTCGCCAACGGCTTCAAGGCGGTGCGCCCCGCCGAGGTCACTAGCGTCTCGGCACCGTTGATCTCCTCGAGCTTTGCCGTCGCTGCGACCTCGCGCACGCGCATGCGCAGGAGCTCGGTGCCAAGCACGGTGAAGGTCCCGTATTTGGTCTGCATCTGATAGCGGTCGAGAAAGTTCTCGACCGGGACGGTGCCGACAATGGTGTGATAGGGGCTCCGCAACAGGTCGGGCGGCAGGATCTTGCTCGGGGAGAAGGTGGGTGGGCTTTCATAGCCGCCGCCCAACGCACTCATGGAGGCCGGGAGCGCCATCAGGATGAGAGCGGCGCCGGCCGCGAGATAAGCGTACGCTTTTGCCATGTCCCCTCGTGACTTTGCCCCGAAAACGGCCGTTTGGCCGCTCTACGCTGGGGTCAGGGGCGGGAGTATATACCGCAATCTCCGGCCATGCCCCGTGCTTTCGAGGGGATTAGGTGCGCGCCAACACCGCGCCTGGACGGCGTGCCAGGCGGTTCTCGCGTGTCGGCGACGCGGGCTGCGTCAGCTTGCCTTGCGCAGGTCCTGCTCGATCTGCGTCGCCTGCCGCTTGATCGACTCCGCGGCCTCGGCGGTGATCCGTCGTGACAGGGCGCGGACCTCATCGCCTTGCTTGGCTGCATGACGCTGGATCGGCTCCGCCACGTCGGCACTGACGTGCATCGACAGAGTGCGAACCTCTTCGGCTTGAGCAAGCAGCGTCTCGAACTGCTTCCGCCAATAGGCGCCCTGCAGTTCCACGATCTCGGCCATGTTCTTTGCGCTGGCGAGGTCTTTGGCCAGGTCGAAGCCAGAATTCAAGTTGCGCTGGGCGATGTCGATGATCTTGCGGTTGAGCGTGGAGGTGGCCCTACTCGCGGCATCGCAGGAGCGCTCGACGGCCTCAAGGCCCGCATCAAGGGCGGTCTTGGCCCGGTCATAGGCTTCGCGCGTCTGACTTACGGCGCTTCCGGCGAAGGCGCGCATCGCCTCAGGGATGGCCGTGTCGAACTCCAAGGACTGAAACTGGGTGAGCGATTTGTAGAATTCTGCAGTCTTGTTGGCGGCCGTGTCGGGATCGAAGGTCATGGTCATGGATCTACCCTCTTGGTCCCCGCCAGCTGATTGGGGCGGTGCTGGATGGTTGCTGGGCGCAGCCGCGAGGAGGCCTGGACGCTTGGCACACAACAGCCGAGTGGCTCGGCGGCGGGCCAAGAAAATGTCGCTGCACTGTCCGTTGACCTGGGCACGCGCTGCTTCTCCGGATTAACCGGCAGCCACGGCTTTACGCGCTTCTTCGGGCGCTGTCCCTCCCAAGGCGGGAGGCAGTTAACCATAATTGGTGGCCGAAGTCGAATCGCCCGGATTTCTAAGGCTTTGAGTTGCTCCGGTCGCTGCCGGGCGCAATTCGCGAGGCATCCTTGTTGTCAGTGCTGCGGGATTGGGCCTGGCCCTTGTCCTGAAGCCTGGTCTTGGCTTGGGAGCTCGATTTGGCGGTTGAGGTGGTGCCGACCATGCTGAGACCGGAGAGAAAGGCCGCACCGCTGACGATGACCGCGATGATACCGAGCAGCCTAAGAAGGTTCGGGAGACGCGGGCGCTCCGGCATCTCGGCCCTGACGATGCGATTGAGATAGGCGACAAAGGAGCTGACGAGACCGGCGATGGCGCCGGTGCCGAACACCACCATGGCGGCGGCCAGCTTGGGTTCGGCGCTGATCTGGAAGCCGAACACAAAGGCCGCGACGATGACGATCGCTGAAATGCCGTTGAGCAAGATCAGGTAGCCGAGACCGCGACCGGCGATCCGGTCCTGATGGGCTTCCATGAAGCCGTGGCTTGGCTGGTGGCGCTCCGGTCCTGTGGTCATCATCACCCTCGGCTGGTCATGTCGGGATACTCAGCGACGCCTGGACGTGGCGAAGCAACAGGGAATCGGGTCCCCCTAACCCGGAATAATAGGAGAATTGTGGCGGATGGGGAGGGACACCGGACAGCAAGATTGTCCAAGGCGCAAGGGCCTGCCGTAAACTGCTTATGATGTTGCCGGAAGATGCCCGAGGTACCGGCTGCCCCGCGAGGCGCTGGGCGATCCAGTTCGAGGTGGGACAAGGCAAGACAACAGGAGGAAATCATGCGGTTGATGCTCAAATTTACGATCCCGGTGGACAAGGGGAACGAGGCCTTGGCCGACGGCACCATGGCGCCGGCGATCGAGGCTCTGGTCAAAAAGGTGAACGCCGAGGCGGCGTATTTCATGGTGCTCGACGGCGAGCGCGCCGGCTTGGTGTTCTTCGAGGAGTCCGACCAAGCGCGGCTCCCGGACATTAACGAGCCGCTGTTCGCCGCGCTCGACGCCTATATCGAGATCGTCCCGGCCTTGACGCTCGAGGACCTGAAGCGCGGTCTGGCCAAAGCCTGAGTTTATCGGCACGGGCCCCCAACCGCGAGGCTTGCGTCGTCGGCGGTTGGCCACCTTGCGAAATCATGTCGCGGCTTCGGCAATTCGATTGCCGAACCCGAAACGCCGGTTACCTCACAGGCACCTTTTTGCTAATGTTCGCCGAAAAATCCGGGAGCGTTTAGCAATGAAGTCACCGCCTCGCGGCAGCCGCTTTGCCAATGTTCGCGTCCTCAAGCCGGCCGTTGCGGCGCTCGCACTTCTCCTTGCGTGCAACCCTCCAGCGTCTCAGGCCGAAGAGCAGAAGAAGAAGCCTGCGCCCTGCACCGAAGATGCGGTGGTGGTGTTCGATGCGTCCGGATCCATGTCCGGCAACCAGACCCTCGGCATTCCCAATTCGCGGCCGCGCATCGACGAGGCGCGCTCCGCGCTTGCCAAGGTGTTGCCGAACGCGACCCGCTTTCGCCGCGTCGGCCTCGTGACCTATGGCCCCGGTCCCTACAATCAATGCAACGTCAAGCTCGACCTGAAGCCGATACCGGACGCCACGGCGCCGATCATGAGCGTGGTGAACTCGCTCGTGCCGGCAGGGCGGACGCCGCTGACCTCCGGCATCGAGGAGGCCGCCGAGGCGCTCGATTTCCGGGCCAAGCCCGGCGTTATCGTGGTGGTGACCGACGGCGAGGAGACCTGCGGGCGCTCGCCTTGCGAGCTTGCCAAGCAATTGCGGGCCACGGGCTTCGGTCTCACGGTGCATGTGATTGCCTTCCGCTATGAAGGTTTCTCCTGGACCGGCGGCGGCTCTAGTGTCCTGGACCTGATGTGCGTCGCCCAGGAGAACAAGGGTCTCTACATCAAGGCCAATGACGAGGAGGAACTGGTCCAGGCGCTGGAAAAAACGCTCGATTGCCCGATGGTGTCGCAAGCGCCGTTGGAATGGACCGCGAACCTGCCCGCGGCGCACGGTCGTGGCGGCTGATCGGACCCGCTGACCAAAAAAATTTCTCCTCGTCCTTGGAACCGATTGGCTGATCGATCGTTAAAGGCTGTCAGAGGGATTGCAGCGCTAGTGAAGAGCCGAACTGCGGCCTGGAGCCGCGGCAGCTTGGCGCCTTCAGGTTGAGTGCGTTGCGCTGTTGCGCGTTCCGGTAAATTTCCGTGTTCGAGGAGCGAGAGCGGCACTACCCCTCGCGCTCTCGCCGTTCGGTCGCGTGCGCGTCCAATGCTGATGACATTGGAGGTCTTCCATGGGTTATCTCAAGCCAAATGCAGCCGAGATGGCTCAACCGATTCCCATCAGAGTGACATCTCGTTCCAGCGCCAAGTCGGGGGTCAAGGAAGAGCGCCGGGCCCAGCCCAAGTCCGGCAAGGCCAGCCCTTCAGGATCCGACGATCATGCGCTCGTTCGGATCGCCGAGCGCTTCGCACCGGGGGCGCAACCGGACTTCAACTTCGACGGTCGGCGCACGATCCAGCCGGAGCCGCCGACGCGCCTCGTGGTCGCCGCGCCGCCCGGGGTCCGCACCCTGATCGTGGTGCTGATCGCGGTGGCGCTGCTGCCGAGCGTGACCCTCGCCGCCATGTTGTGGTTCGGCGCCGTCAGTTCATCCTGGTTCGAGAGGCCGAGAGCCGTGCCTAACAAGGGCCAGTGGGCCTCGGTCCAGGCCAACGCGGCGATGCCCGCGCTCGACGGCAATTCTTCGCCGCCTGTCACCGAAACTACGAGGCTCGGCGCGCCCGCTGCTCTCGAAGTTCAGGCCGGCCGCGAACTGCGCTTCCCGATTGAGCTCCACCACGCGACGGCGATGCCGGCGCGAAGCGTCATCGCCATCGGCGGTTTGCCGGGAGGCGTCACGCTGTCGGCGGGGCGTCCCTACGGCGACGGCGAGTGGAATTTGCGGCCGGACGAGATCGGCGATCTTCGTCTTGTCGCCGGCGATGCCGCCGCTGGCGGGTCGACACTCAGACTGAGGCTGATCGCGCCCGATGGCGCAGTCGTTGCCGCAGCCGACACCAGGCTCGAGGTGGCCGAAACCTCTGAAGCCGCCATGGCCGCGTCGTTGCCCGCAGGCCTCCTCTATGAGCCGACCCTTTCCGGGATGGGCGCCTGGGACGAGCGGACCGACGGCGGTATCGGCATCGCGGAACTGATCACCGACGGCGCTGCGGTGCCAAGGATCGCTGCCGCAGAGGTTTCGCCACCGGCGCCAGATCCCGTGGCCCAAGGCGACACCGAAGACGACGACATCAAATGGGTCGAGCCGTCCGCCTTCGTCAATTTGCGCAAGGGACCGTCGTCCTCGGCGGACGTCGTCGGCGTCATCGCCAAGGGCGCCAAGCTTTCCCTTGAAGGACGAAAGCGCGGCTGGATGCGTGTCACTGATCCAAAGACTTCGCAGAGCGGCTGGATCTATGCCGGCAACGTTGTCGGCGAGACGGTCCGCCGGAGCCGCACGCGCGCCGCCGATGCCGGGACCGAGGACAACTCGGCACTGTGGTCAGGTCTTGGATCGTGGCTCAGCCGCTAGCCTCCGACGCTTGGCGCTAGGCGCGATTGCTGGTGCCGTGTCGATATCTGGTCCGCAGAACACGAGGGCTGATTGCTCATCTTTGACTTTGGCGCGGTACATGGCCATGTCGGCTTTGTGCAGGATTTCCGCTGTCGTGGCGGCGTCGTCAGGGCTCAGCACGGCGCCGACAGACGCACCGATCTTGAACGACTGCCCGCTGAGGCGAATTTCCCGATCCAATGTCGCCATCAGGCGCAACCCGATCGCTTCGGCTGCCTCGCGGTCGACGTTGTATGACAACAGGGCGAATTCGTCGCCGCCGATGCGGGCAAAAACATCGCTCGGCCGGACCACCTTGCGAAAACGCTGGGCGACGCTCTTCAGCACGCGATCACCGGTGGAGTGGCCGTGAGCATCATTGACATTCTTGAAGCCGTTGAGGTCGACCAGGAACAGAGCGAGCTTGCGGTTGGCAGGGTCGGAAGAGTCCGTGGCGGCCTTCAGCGCCGTTAGCAGCGCGCGGCGGTTCGGCAATCCCGTCAACTGATCGCGAAAAGCCTGCTCCCGGAGTTCCCGAAACCTGAATTTCGTTGCAACCTCACGCGCCACGCCTCGCCTCTCCTCGTAAAGCCGGCGGAGGACGAAGGCGAAAATGCAGACGACGAGGAGGACCGTGAGGAACAGTCCCTCCGCCACGGTTATCCGGCGCTGCTTGTCGGAAAGCGTATCGATGAAGCTGAACAGGTTGTACTGGTAGGCGAGCAGCACCGCGGAGATCATCACGCAGCAGAGCAGCAGCCCGTCCTGCAAGCTTGTCCAGGGATGATCGATGATCGCCCGCGTCAGAGATCGGGGGCGCGAAGGCTTCGCCATGGTGCTCTCGCTCAAGTTTCCCAGGAGTTTAGCACAGACGTTTAGCTGAACAGTTAGCGATCCCGGACCTGGGTCAGATCCAAGAAGGCCGGAAAGCCAAGCTTTCCGCGCCATCCTTTGCCAAGGCGTAGCAAGAAACACGCGGTTGTTAATTTATGGCTGCGGGCGGCGGCTAAGCCTTTCCGGTCCTCGCTTCGGCTACTCCTTTTTGGCTAATCCTTTCACGCCTGTCGCTCGCACGAATCCTCGTCACGTCCTTCCGCCAAAACGTGTCATGCATTCGTCCCCGTGTGCCTGGTCCTCAGCCCGGAAGGGGTCTTTGAAGGACGATAGGCTGGTCAGCCAAAGTGGTCGGAAATACGGAAAAATCGGCAACGCCTACACGCGACCTGCGCATCGATTTTTTTCGCGGCGTCGCGCTGTACATGATCATTTTTGACCACGTACCCGGAGATCCGCTCAGCCGATTTACCTACACCCATTTGGGATTCTCTGACGCCGCTGAAATATTCGTTTTCCTGTCGGGCGTCTCCTGCGGCATCGTTTACGGGCGTGTCCTCTCGCGGCACGGCCCACGCCAACTCCTCAGGGCAACTTTCAAGCGCGCGTTCCAGATCTACATCTATTACCTTGTCGCCAGCATTACGACGATCCTGCTCATCGCTCTCAGCCGGGACATCGTCGCCATACCCTCAAACCATCAGGCCTTCATCACCCTCCGCGAAGATCCTCTGGCTGCAATCCGGTCGGCGATATTTTTGATGTCGCCGCCAGATTTGCCCGGCATCTTGGTGCTTTATCTCGAGCTGACGCTCGCGGCGATTCCACTTTTCCTGCTGATGGCGACTATGAGCAGAGGGCTCGCCCTCATAACGAGCGGCATCATTTATGGCCTGTCGCAAGCTTATCCGGATTTGCTCCCACACTTGGCCGACCACTCCTACTTCAATCCCTTGGCGTGGCAGTTCCTGTTCTGCATCGGCATGTTCGGCGGCACTTTGTACAATACCGGCGACGCCCGTTTGCAAACCTTCCAGACGCGGCGTTGGCTGCTCGCGGCGTGGATGGTTGTGGCGATCGGACTTATTTACAAGCTCGCCAGAGGGCATCTTGGTGAACTGAACTTAGAAATGCTCGCGCTGTCGGACGCGACGCTGCTTCACATGAAGGCGAACCTATCGGCGATACGCTTGCTTCACTTTCTGAGCGTGACCGTTCTTGTCGCCACTTACGTGAAGAAGAGCAGTTCGTTTCTAAACTGGCCCGTCGCGGATGCCGTCATCAAAAGCGGCAGGTGCTCGCTGCAAGTGTTCTGCCTCGGCGCCATTATCAGCGTCGTGCTCAACCTCTTCGTCGCCGTCGACGCGCCGTTGCTGGTCGAACGGCTCCTGCTCGATGGCGCGGCCGTCTTCTCGATAGCCCTGACTGTGACGCTGTTGATGAAACGTCGTCAGGAGCGCAGCCTCTCGTCCGCCCTCACAACATGACCGCGCTGAGTTGACTAAGGCCGGCGCTCCCTAAACTGTTGGCGGCGAGAGTGGAATTCGAGCCCACGGTATAACCAGCCCATGTCCGCCAACCCCGCCAAAGCGGACCTCCACAAGGCCTGGCCATTCATCCGCCTTTGACCCAGAACGATCGTTGTCGAGGATATGGTGCCGTGATCACAGGCACCGTTCAGGAATAGAGGGGGTATCGGCATGAATGCGCATTTCGATCTCAGTGGAAAATCTGCTCTGGTATTCGGGGGCACCAGCGGAATCAATCTGGGCATCGCCGCAGCCTTCGCCGCCGCGGGTGCGACGGTCGGCGTCGGCGGTCGCAAGCAGGACAAGATCGACACCGCACTTGCCATCCTGAAAAGATCTGGTGGGCGCGCGTTCGGCTATAGCCTCGATGTCCGTCAAGCTGATGCGGTCGCCGCCGCCGCCAGCGCGTTCGCCGAAGCTTGCGGCCGGATCGACGTGCTCGTTTCAGGCGCGGCTGGGAACTTCCCGGCTGCTGCCGCCAACCTCAGTCCGAACGGCTTCAAATCGGTTGTCGATATCGATCTGCTCGGAACCTTCAACGTAATGCGTGGCTGCTACGCGCATCTCCGCAAGCCCGGTGCCAGCATCATCAATATCTCGGCCCCGCAATCGATTGTTCCAATGGCAATGCAGGTGCACGTATGCGCGGCGAAGGCGGGGGTCGACATGGTGACCCGCACGCTTGCCATCGAATGGGGGCCCGAGGGCGTTCGCGTGAACTCTGTCATTCCCGGTCCCATCGACGGCACCGAAGGCATGGCGCGGCTAGCGCCGACCCCCGAGGCGAGGCAATCCGTCATCGATTCTGTTCCGTTGCGGCGGATGGGCACGCCGGACGATATCGCCGACGCCTGCCTGTTTCTCGCCTCCGACGCCGCGCGCTATGTGTCGGGAGCAATCCTCGCCGTCGACGGCGCATGGTCGGCGGCGGGTGCGCGGCTGAACTTCGGTTAGGAGAGAAGCCGACTCCGAAAAGATCATGGAAGACGACAATTTGCGGCTGCTGAAGCATCTCGAAAGCGCCGAGTCTCACTAAAGTCCGAGCGCGATCCGCGGCGCCAAGATGGAACGCACCCACGCCGGTAGTCGATAGGCGGCTTGTCTTTCGACGACAATCTTGCAGAGCCGGCAAAATGCCTCTCCATCGCATTTCGACAAGAGCTTCTCCAGACTTGCGGATAGTCAGGCTTCGCGCCACGAGAAATGCCGGCGGTAGGCATCATTGAGACCAAATTTCTAACTTGCTGTTGTGCATGTTGAAATTGGCGGAGAGGGTGGGATTCGAACCCACGGTACGGTTACCCGCACAACGGTTTTCGAGTTCTAAGATTTCTCATGCTGGCCTATGCCGTCCAGTGACTAAGCGTCTTCTCTAGTTCGCCAATTTCAGTCCCGTGATCCCGCCTTGTTATGTTCGGTGCCATGCTGTGTCACGCGGTTGGTTTGCAAATTGGTTTGCAAGCTCCCAATCCAAACCTTGCCCTTTGGAGGGTAAACGGGACGCGATGATCTGTTGGCCTCGCCAATGACCCACCGCAACCGTGCCACTAATCACTTGTAACTTGCGCCTCACAATCACTCGTTCGGCGGATCAACTGCAAAAGGTGAGGCTGCCATGATGCTCAAAAAAGCATCACAAATTGGCTCGAGCGAAGGCCTTCGGGAGGTAAAATTCGCAGTTTCCGAGGCTCCAATCGAGCCGCGGAACTGAATCTCCTAGCTCTTACAGGCTCACAATAGACGATGCCCATGCATCGGAATTGCCCTAAATTACTTTCGCAACAACATAGTGGAGGTGTACCGTGGCGGGGAAATCATCGAAATCCGAAGCCGAGTTGGTCGACCCCGTAGCCGCAGCGCAACTGGGCAACGGTCCGCTTGCTGGCGCGGAAGTCGTGGGCGTGGACAAGATCCGCGATCTGCTCTTTGGCAACCAGATGCAAGACTACGATCGCCGTTTCTCCAAGCTGGAGGAGCGGTTTCTCCAGCGCTTCAAGGACATCGAGTCCGAGACGGCGCGCAATCTTAGCGCCTTCGAATCGAACGCGAAGAAGCAGGTCGAGTTGCTCGCGGCGCAGCTCCGCGAAGAAAAGGACTTGCGCGCCGATACCGACAAGGAGATCGAGCGGACGCTGCGCGAGCATAATCAGGCGCTGGAAAAACGGCTTCGCGCGACGTCGGACCAATTGAGCCAGCTCGAGCGCGACATGGCCGACCGCCTGACCCAGGAAGCGCAGTCGTTGCGCGAGGAGATCAAGCGCAAGAACGAGGATCTTCAGCACGCGATCGAGAAAATGTTCGCCGAGCTCAGCAACGTCAAAACCGATCGCAACCTGCTGGCCGGCCTGTTCGTCGAGGTCGCCAAGTGCCTGAACCAGGACGCGGCGAGCACCGGCAAGGGTGGGATCGAACCATCGCGTGGCCGGGCGGCCAGCTAGCGCTACGAGGTGACCAACTCCCCCGATATTCTTGAGGGGCTGCTTCGCTCGTCCTCGGGCGACGACGCCATCGATCGGAAGGCGCTGGCGAGTCTGCTCGTCGAAATCGCGGAAAGCCTGAAGCCGGAGCTGCGCACGGAGCGAAACGGCGTACTTCCGCGCGACCTGCAGCTCGAGCAGCTGCGGACCTTGCTGGTCGGCCGCGAGATCGAGACGGTGTGGCGGCTCGCCGGCACGGTGGACGATCCCGAGCGCTTGGCTGCTGCAATCGGGCGCATCTTGCCGACCGCGATCGCCCGTGCGACGAGCGATGAGCGGATGGGGCATGTGCTGGCGCCCGTCATGGAGAAGGCGGCGGAGAGCTCGATCCGCAGCGATCCCTCAACGCTGGTCAACATCCTTTACCCGACGATCGTACCGGCGATCCGCAAGTCGATCGGCGAGACCATCGACGAGATGTTCCAGCGGGTCAATCAGGCCCTGAAATACAGCCTCACCTTGCGAGGGCTCAAATGGCGCTGGGAGGCCTGGCGCACTGGACGTCCCTTCGCCGAGGTCGTGCTCAAGCACACGCTGGTCTACCAGGTCGAACACGTGTTCCTGGTGCACCGTCATACCGGATTGTTGATCGCCCATGTGGCGGCCGAGAATGCTGTGAGCCAAGACCCGCAGCTCGTCTCTTCCATGCTGATCGCCATCCAGGATTTTGTCCGCAATTCCTTCAGCGGCGCCGAGCACCAGGGGCTCGACTCGGTGCGGCTCGGGGAGCTGCGGCTATGGTCGGAGCCGGGACCGTTCGCCGCGCTGGTCGCGGTGATCCGCGGCGATCCGCCTGAGGGGCTGCACGATACGATGCGCAACACCCTGTCGCGCATTCACGCCGAGCGACATCATGCGCTCGAGAGCTTCGACGGCGATAGCGCCGGCCTCGGCGATGTCGAGGCGCGGCTGCGCGAACTGGTGGTTGGCGAGCATGCGCCGCCAAGCTCCAGCCTCGGACGCGCGGTCATACTGGGCTCGCTCGCGCTGCTTCTGATCATCGCGGGGGCGTGGGCCGCGTGGTGGTGGCACAACCAACAGCTTTGGCAGGGCTATCTGGACCGGCTGCAGGCGCAACCCGGAATCGTGGTCACCGAAGCTGGCAAGCGTGACGGCAAGTTCGTGGTGTCGGGCTTGCGGGATCCGTTGGCGGCAGACCCGCAGGCGGTACTGCGCGAGTCGGGAGTAAATCCCGCTTGGGTTGTCGAAAGCTGGATCCCTTATCAGGGGCTCGATCCGCAATCGGTGTTGAGACGGCTCAAGGCGACGCTCGATCCGCCGCCGAGCGTGTCGCTTGCGATCGCAGGCGACCGCATCGTGGCGCAAGGTTCGGCGCCGCGGGTGTGGCTCGACCGCGCGCACGCTGTTGCGCAAGCCCTGCCGGCCGGATCACCCGCCTTCGACCTCGCCGGGGTACGTAATGAAGATGAGGCGGACGAGCAGAAATGGCAGGCTTATCTGAAGTGGCTGCGCTCCGAGCCTGGCATTGTCGTCACCAAGTCGGAGGCGCGCGACGGCAAGTTCGCGGTATCTGGATTGCGCGATCCGCTCGCCGTTGACCCGCTCGTGCTCCTGGTCGCGATGGGGATCGATCCGGAGCGGGTCGAGACGCATTTCGAGCCCTATCAGGGGCTCGACCCGCAATCGGTGTTGAAGCGGCTTACAGTGACGCTCAATCCGCCGCCGGGCGTGACGCTCGCAATCGATGGCAATCGCATCGTAGCGCAGGGGTCGGCGCCGCGGGCGTGGCTCGACCGTGCGCACGCCGTTGCGCAGATGTTGCCAGCCGGGGCACCGGGCTTCGACCTCGCCGGGGTACGCAATGACGATGAGGCGGACGAGCAGCGCCGGGAAGTGGACGAGCGGCAATGGCAGGCCTATGTGGCGCGGCTCCGCGCCGAGCCCGGCATCGTGATCACCAAGTCGGAGGCGCGCGACGGCAAGTTCGTGGTATCTGGATTGCGCGATCCGCTCGCCATCGACCCGATCAAGCTGCTTGGCGAGGCGGGCATCGATCCGGCGCGGGTCGAGGCGCATTTCGAGCCCTATGAGGGCCTCGACCCGCAATTCGTGCTCAAGCGGCTGCAGGTTTCCCTCAATCCTCCACCCGGCATGACGTTCGCAATCGAAGGCGACCGCATCGTTGCGCAAGGGTCGGCCCCCTCGCCGTGGATCTCGCGCGCTCGCAAGGTCGGCAGCTCGCTGCCGGCGGGGGCGCCGGTTTTGGACCTGTCGGCCGTGCGCGACATCAGCGAGGGCGCGCTCGGCAAATTGCGCGATGTCATCCAGGCACGCAGCATCAATTTTGACAGCGGCAAGTCGCTGCCGGCCGCCGGCCAGGAGCAGGTTCTCGATGAGATCGCGAACGAACTGAATGAGCTTGTGAAGCTGTCTTCCACCTTGCACGCCGTCATCAGGGTGACGCTGACCGGGCATGCGGACAGCCAAGGCCAGGGCACCTCCAACCTGTCCTTAAGCGTGGCACGCGCCGAGGCGGTACGCGCGCTGCTGAAGAAGCGTGGCGTCGATCCCGATCTGCTTCAAGTGCGCGGTGCAGGTCAGCTCGAGCCGCTTGCCGACGACACCTCCGCGGCCGCCGCTGCGGCCCGCTCGGCCAACCGCCGCGTCTCGTTCTCGATCGGGTTTGAGGAAGAGCCATGACGGCGGTGCTGCAGAAGAAGATCTGCATGCTCGGGGGCTTCTCGGTTGGCAAGACCAGCCTGGTCAAGCGCTATGTCCACAGCGTGTTCTCCGAAGCCTATCTCACCACTGTCGGCGTGAAGATCGACAAGAAGACCGTGTCCTTGCCTGACCGGACCGTGAACCTCATCCTTTGGGACCTGGCCGGCGAGGACGATATCAGCTCGCTCCGCATGACCAATGTGCGCGGCGCTGCTGGATACGTGCTGGTCGCCGACGGCACGCGCCCTTCGACCCTCGATGTCGCGCTATCGCTGCGCGAACGCGTCGAAGCCGATTTCGGTCCGCTGCCGTTCGTGCTGCTGCTCAACAAGAGCGACCTTTCGGAGCAATGGTCGATCGGCGACGCTGACGTGGCGGAGCTCCGACAGAACGGCTGGTGGGTGCAGCCAAGCAGCGCTCGAACCGGCGAAGGCGTGGAGGATGCCTTCAAGGACCTTGCGGTCCGCACCACGAGCTAACTCATGGAAGGCCTGCCCGCGAGCTTGGCCGAGCGCCTGCGAGAGCTGACCTATAACGAGCGGGCGGTCGCCTACCTCCACATCGATCCCTCGCTCATTCTAGTCGGCGCCGGCGGGCATCTGGAAAATTACGGGCTGGCGGCCCTGCGCCTCGGCGAGCCTGCGGTGGAGCAGGCCTTCTTCCTCGAAGGACTTCTGCCGCTCGAGGAGTCGCCCTTTTCCGTTCCCTCGGTCGAGCTCGACTGCGGCGTCGCCGCAGACCTCCATTTCCATTTCGACGGCGACACGACCTGGGTTGTGCTGTTCGACGTCACAGCCTCCCGCGACGCGACCCGCCGTCTGCAGCAGAAAGCCTATGAAATGACGCTGCTGCAGGAGAAGGAGGCGCAGCTCAATCGACGCCTGGAGGAGATGAACCGAGAGCTCGAGGCCTCCAATGACTTTCTCGTCAGGATCTCGACCAAGATCTCCCACTATCTCGCGCCGCAAATCTTCAAGAGCATTTTCAGCGGCCAGAAGGACGTCACCATTCACACCGAGCGCAAGCAGCTCACCATCTTCTTCTCCGATATCAAGGATTTCACCGCCACCACGGAAGGTCTGCAGCCGGAGGAGATCACCCACCTCCTCAACGAGTATTTCACCGAGATGTCGGCGATCGCCCTCAAGCACGGCGGCACCGTCGATAAATTCATCGGTGATGCCCTGGTGATCTTCTTCGGCGATCCCGAGACCCGGGGCACGGTGGAGGACGCCGGGGCCTGCCTCAACATGGCGACGGAGATGCAGCGCCGGCTGGCCGAGCTCAATGTCAAATGGCGCAGTGCAGGCACGGAACAGCCGTTCCGCGTGCGCATGGGGATCAACACCGGCTTCTGCAACGTCGGCAATTTCGGCAGCGTCGACCGCATGGACTACACCGCCATCGGTGCCGAGGTTAATCTCGCGGCGCGTCTCCAATCGATCGCCGAGCCCGGACATATCGTCCTCAGCTACGAGACCTATGCTCTCGTGCGCGACATCGTGGCGGCGCGCGCGTTGCCACCGATCTCGGTAAAGGGCATCAATCGCATGGTGGTCCCCTATGTCGTGGAGGGTGTGCTGGACGAAGCCGGGCGGAAGATCGAGATCTTCAGCGAACACATCACCGGCCTCGATTTCTACCTCGATCCCAGGGCGATCAACTCCGCTGCCATCGAGCGCATCCGGACCACGCTCAAGAATGCAATTGCCGCCCTAGATGGGCGGGGCGAAGAAGGAGCTCCCGCCGAAATCTCGCAACCATTCTCCGCTAGGGCTAACGATAAAGCCGTTTGAAGATTAGCCAAGCGAGACCAGTCGGCTCTCCTGCTCCTCTGACATTATTTGAGAAAACTGGCGGAGAGGGTGGGATTCGAACCCACGGTACGGTTACCCGCACAACGGTTTTCGAGACCGTCCCGTTCGACCACTCCGGCACCTCTCCAATGCGTCGGCCATCGGTCTTGACGAAGACGGCACCTTCTAGCTTGCTTACCTGCCTTGGGCAACCAGAGGCACGGGCGCAACCTGTCGCCGGGCGATGCTGCGAGCTGGTCCGCCCAACGGCTACCGACGATCGAGATGGATCATGGCGATTGCGAGTGAGGTCGGCGACGGCGACGGTAGCGGCGATCTGCTCTATCTCGATGACCTTCGGGTGGGGCAGCGCTTCACCAGTCAACGGCACGTCGTCGATGAGGCCGCGATCAAGGCCTTTGCCAGCCAGTTCGACCCGCAGCCGTTTCACCTCGACAACGACGCCGCCAAGGACAGCCTGTTCTCGGGCC
Organism: uncultured Alphaproteobacteria bacterium; assembly: GCA_963732955.1. Taxonomy (GTDB): domain Bacteria; phylum Pseudomonadota; class Alphaproteobacteria; order Rhizobiales; family Methyloligellaceae; genus Methyloceanibacter. The sequence continues at coordinate 625,196 of CAVTBH010000002.1, read as the reverse complement.
TCGCGGCGAGTGGCTGGCACACCGCCGCAATCACCATGCGCCTCCTCGTCGAGTCGGGATTGCCGCTGGCTGGCGGCCTCGTCGGCGCCGGGGGCGAGCTCTCCTGGCCGCAGCCGACCAGGCCCGGCGACATCCTGCAGGTCGAGAGCGAAATCGAGCAGGTCACCCCGTCGCGGTCCAGGCCGGACCGTGGCGCCGCGACGGTACGGATCGTCACCCGCAATCAGCGTGGCGAGGTGGTGCAAATCCTGGTGGCCCGGCTGATCGTCCCGCGCCGCGCGCCGAAATGATGAGGTCCGCAGTCGGCGCATCGGCGCATTGACTTATGGTTTTGCACTTATATATTGCGCCGCCTGGTGGGCTCGGGCCACGATTTTCGCGGCCTTTGACCCCACCGGTTCCTCCGGCCCCTGCCAAGGCGGCCTGGCGCAGGCCGGCTTCCAAGCCAAGAGTTAGAGACGAGAGCCTAAGAACATGTTCGCGGTCATTCGCACGGGCGGCAAGCAATATCGCGTGGCGCCGAACGACATCATCGAGATCGAGCGCATCGCCGGCGAGCCCGGCGACATCGTCGAGCTTGGCGAGGTGCTGCTGCTTGGCGGCGATAGCGGTCCTAAGACGGGAAGCCCCACGATCGCCGGCGCGCTCGTCGCTGCCGAGGTGGTGGAGCAGGGCCGCGGCGACAAGATCATCGTGTTCAAGAAGAAGCGGCGGAAAGGCTACCGCCGCAAGAAGGGCCATCGCCAGGATCTGACCACGCTTCGCATCACCGAGATCCTGACCGACGGCAAGAAGCCGTCGCAGACCAAGGTGGCGCGTCCCGAGCCGAAGAAGGCCGAGAGCAAGGCGCCCGAAGCGGCGGAGAAGAAGGCCGCGGCGAAGCCGGCAAAGAAGCCTGCGGCGAAGGCCGCGGGACCGGCCAAGAAGGCGGCGCCGATTAAGAAGGCCGCTCCGGCCAAGAAGGCGCCGGCGAAGAAGCCCGCTGCCAAGACCGCCGCCAACAAGCCCGCGGCGAAGAAGAAGAGCTAAAGGAACGGACCCATGGCACACAAGAAAGCTGGTGGCTCATCCAGGAACGGCCGCGACTCGGCCGGCAGGCGCCTGGGCCTCAAAAAGTCCGGCGGCCAGAGCGTCATTCCGGGCAACATCATCGTGCGTCAGCGCGGCACCAAGTGGCACCCGGGAAACGGCGTCGGCATGGGTAAGGACCACACCATCTTTGCCGTCCGCGAGGGCGAGGTCGAATACGAGACCAAGGCCAAGGGCCGGGTCTACGTCTCGGTGAAGGTCCACTAGCTTCATCGACCTCGTCAGAGGCGTCGCTGGCCTCGCATTGATCCGACGCCACTCGCGGGACAGCGCCCGCTCCGCGTATTCCGCGCATTGCGGCAACAAGCGAACGCCGCGATCCACGCGGTCACAGCATCGAGCCCTCGACCGGGCAGGAGGGGGATCGAAGATGCCTGCTTACGGAAATGGCTTGAACCTTAGCGCAGCACTAGTCCTCGGGCTGTGCCTCGTCCCTGCTCAAGCCGAAGCGGCCAAGCATAATTTGAAGCCCGGCGATCTGCCAGGGAAGCCCGGGACGCTCATCGCCGTCTCGCCAATGCAGGGCGTTGGCCCGGGGGGGAAAGGCTACCGCGTCGTCTACCGCTCGAAGGGCCTCAATGGCGAGCCCATTGCGGTGTCGGGGATGGTGTTCGTTCCGGCCGGTGCGGCGCCGGCCGGGGGGCGGGACGTCATCGCCTGGGCGCATCCGACGACCGGCGTGGTGGAGCCTTGCGCGCCCTCGTTGCGGCCTGATCCGGCCAAAACGATCTGGGGTCTCAAGAACATCCTGGCGGCGGGCTTCGTGGTTGCAGCCACCGACTATCCCGGGCTCGGCACGCCCGGCGTCCACCCCTATCTGATCGGCGTGAGCGAGGGACGTGCGGTGCTCGATTCGGTCCGGGCCGCGCGCAACCTGCCGGACTCGGGCGCAGGCGACCGCTTCGCCCTCTGGGGACATAGTCAGGGCGGGCACGCCGTGCTCTATGCCGGGGAACTTGCCGGCCATTACACCCCCGAGCTCAAGCTCGTCGGTATTGCCGCGGCTGCGCCCGCCACCTATCTCGGCGTGTTGTTCGATGCCGACATGGCTACACCGAGAGGGAAAGAGCTCGCCGCCATGGCGCTCTGGTCCTGGTCGAATCTCTATCACCATCCCGTCGCATCAGTTGTGGAGGCCGATGCCATGCCGGCCTTCGAGAAGATGGCGCATGATTGTATCGAGTTCGCTTCCCGAACTGATGCTGCTCGATTTTGCGGAGCGGCCGTTCCAGCGCAAAGAATTCTTGAAGGTTAACCCCACCAAGGTCGACCCATGGAAGTCGATCATGACGCACAACACGCCGGGCCACATGAAGGCGGGCGCCCCGGTGTTGCTGGCGCAAGGCACGGCCGACACCACGGTGGCGTTCGACGTCACCAAGCGCTTTGGCGAGCATCTCTGCAAGCAGGGAACCCGGGTGAGTTTCCTCAAGCTTCCGGGCGTGACCCATAGCTTCGTCGCCCGCGACAGTGCTCCGGCCGCGCTGTCCTGGATGACCGCTCGCTTCCGGGGTGCAACGGCACCCTCCAACTGCGAATAGTTTGCCGCGTCGAGGCTGCCCACGAGGGGCTCGCTTCGGCGTCGACACCCCTTTATCTTGCTGCGGTGATCATCAGGACCGAAAGATTGCTGTTGCGGGCACCCGCTATTGGCGATGCGGCGCGCATCAGCCTGCTCGCCGGCGACTTCGAGGTCGCGAGCCTGACGGGAACGATCCCCCATCCCTACAGCGCGGAAATGGCCGCCGACTGGATCAGGAGCCACCAGGACGGCGAGGAAGGTGTCGCCTTTGCCATCGATCTTGGCGGCGACCTGATCGGATGCGTCGGCTATCGCGCCTATGACCAGGTCCATGCCGAGATGGGCTATTGGCTCGGCAAGCCCTACTGGGGCTTCGGCTTTGCCACCGAGGCGGCGCGGGCGCTGATCCGCCATGTATTCCAGACGGAAGGCTTCGACTATCTCACCTGCGGCCATTTTCGCGAGAATCCCGCCTCGGCGCGGGTGATCGCCAAGCTCGGATTCGAGCCGTCCGGAGAGGTGCTTCGCGATTGCGCCGCACGCGGCAACAAATCGCGCTGCGTCACCTATCGGCTCACCCGGGAGCGGGCCTTGGCGCCGGGGTCCCAGGACCTGCCGGAGCCCTCCTTCTCCGAGGCGGGAACTTTGCGGTAAAGAACTCGTGGTTTAACCACCTGTGGTTTTAACGCCCTACTCTCCAAAGCCCCGGCCCGGTCGGGCCCCGGCGGCAAGGCGAACTGAAGTCTCGCTAGAAACGACATGAGATTCCTCGACCAAGCCAAGGTCTATGTGTCCTCCGGTGCCGGCGGCAACGGCGCCATCAGCTTTCGCCGCGAGAAGTTCATCGAGTTCGGCGGTCCTGACGGCGGCGACGGCGGCAGGGGTGGCGACGTCGTCGTCGAATGCGTCGCCAATCTCAACACGCTCCTCGATTACCGCTACAGGCAGCACTTCAAGGCCAAAAAGGGCGGCAATGGCATGGGCCAGAACCGCACCGGCGCCAAAGGCGCCGACGTCGTGCTCAAGGTGCCGCCGGGAACGCAGATCTTCGAGGAGGATGGCGAGACACTGATCGCCGATCTGACCGAGCCCGGGGAACGGGTGGCGCTTGCCCGCGGCGGCAATGGTGGCTTCGGCAACAGCCACTTCAAAACATCGACCAACCAGGCACCGCGCCGAGCCAATCCCGGGCAGCCGGCCGAGGAGATGACGATCTGGCTCCAGCTCAAGCTGATCGCCGATGCCGGTCTTATCGGGTTGCCCAATGCGGGCAAGTCGACCTTCCTTGCCGCGGTCAGCGCGGCGAAGCCCAAGATCGCGGACTATCCCTTCACCACGCTTCACCCCAATCTCGGCATGGTCCGCGTCGACGGCACCGACTTTGTCCTCGCCGACATTCCCGGGCTGATCGAAGGGGCGCATGAGGGCGCGGGCCTCGGCGATCGTTTTCTCGGCCATGTCGAGCGTTGCGCCGTGCTGCTCCATTTGGTCGATGCCACTCTCGACGATCCCGCCGAGGCCTATCGCATCATTCGCGGCGAGCTTGAGGCCTATGGCGCGGGGCTGGAGGAGAAGCCTGAGATCCTGGCACTGTCGAAGTCCGATGCGGTGCCTGCCGATGAACTCAAGCGCAAGGCGAAGGCGCTTGCCAAGGTCGTGGGCACGAAGCCTCTCGTGCTCTCCGCGGTTAGCGGCGATGGCGTGCAGGCGGCCTTGCGCGCGCTCGCTTCCGAAATCAGGACGGCGAGAGAAGAGCGCAAGGCGCCTGTGCCCCGCGAAGCCGGGTGGCTGCCATGAGACCGGAATGGGCGCGCGCCAAGCGGATCGTGATCAAGATCGGCTCGTCGCTCCTCGTCGACAGCGCGAGCGGGGCATTGAAGGCCGACTGGCTCGGCTCGCTCGCCGAGGACATCGCCACCCTCAAGTCTGGCGGCAAGGAAATCATCGTCGTCTCCTCGGGCGCCATTGCGCTCGGCCGCAACGTGCTCAAGCTGCCAAAGGGCGCGCTGAAACTCGAGGACAGCCAGGCCGCGGCAGCTGTCGGTCAGATCGACCTCGCGCATGCTTATGAAGACGTGTTCCGCGCGCGCGGCATCGTCGCGGCGCAGGTGCTCTTGACCCTCGGCGACACCGAGGAGCGCCGGCGCTACCTCAATGCGCGGAGCACGGTGACGACACTGCTCAAGCTCGGCGCGGTGCCGGTGGTGAACGAGAACGACACCGTGGCGACGAGCGAGATCCGTTACGGTGACAACGATCGCCTCGCCGCGCGCGTCGCCTCGATGATGAGCGCGGATTGTCTCGTGCTGTTGTCGGACGTCGACGGCTTCTACACCGCGCCGCCCGGGTCGTCGGCCGCAGCGCGCCGCCTCGATGAGGTGACGGACATCACGCCGGAGATCGAGGCCATGGCCGGCGACGTCGGCTCGGAATTGTCGCGCGGTGGCATGGTCACCAAGATCGAGGCGGCGAAGATCGCTGTCGCCGGGGGCACCCATATGGTGATCGCGAGCGGCAAGGTGTTGAACCCGATCGCGGCGCTCGGCGCCGGCGGCTGTTGCACCTGGTTTCTGGCGGGCTCTGACCCCATCGCGGCGCGAAAGCGCTGGATCGTCGGCAGGCTCGAGCCGAAGGGCTCGGTGATCCTCGACAAGGGGGCGGCCGCGGCGCTTGCCGGCGGCAAGAGCCTGTTGCCGGCGGGCGTGACAAAAGTAGAGGGCAGCTTCGAGCGCGGCGATGCGGTGATCATCAGAAACGGCGACGGCGCGGAGATCGGGCGCGGGCTTGCGGCTTACGACCACACCGACGCGCGCGCGATCATCGGCCGCAAGAGCAGTGAAATCGAAGGCATTCTCGGCTACGTTGGGCGCCCTGAGCTGATCCACCGAGACGATATGGTGCTGCATCGGAAGAGTTGAGGCGTTCAGATGTCGATATTTGCAGGACAGCCGCAAACCAGCATCGAGCCGATGATGCTGTTCATGGGCCGCATGGCGCGCGAGGCCGCGCGCGAGCTTGCGCTCGCCTCGACCGAACAGAAGAACGCGGCGCTCGAGGCCATGGCGGCGCGGCTCGAGGCCGGCACGGCCGCGATCCTCGATGCCAACAAGAACGACATCGACGCCGCGCGCGGCAAAGGCCGCGACGACGCCTTCATCGATCGCCTGGCGCTGAACGAGGCGCGGGTGGCGGCGATGGCAAAGGGACTGCGCGAGATCGCGGCGCTGCCCGATCCGGTCGGCGCGGTGATCGCCTCCTGGACCCGGCCGAACGGCCTGGAGATCTCACGGGTGCGAGTGCCGCTCGGGGTGATCGGCATCATTTATGAATCGAGACCGAACGTGACCGCCGATGCCGGCGGCCTTTGCCTCAAGTCCGGCAATGCCGTGATCCTGCGGAGCGGCTCGGAGAGCTTCCTGTCCTCGCTCGTGATCTGCAACGCGATGACCGAGGGCCTCGCCCAAGCCGGTCTGCCGCAGGCTGCCATCCAACTCGTGCCCACGGTGCAGCGCGAGGCGGTCGGCTTCATGCTCGCCGGCCTCGGCGGCGCCATCGATGTGATCGTGCCGCGCGGCGGCAGGAGCCTCGTCGAGCGCGTCCAGGAAGAGGCTCGGGTGCCGGTGTTCGCCCATCTCGAGGGCGTGTGCCACGTCTATGTCCACGCGCCGGGGGATCTCGATATGGCGAAAGCCATCGTGCTCAACGCCAAGATGCGGCGCACCGGGGTTTGCGGCGCTACCGAGACTCTACTGGTAGATCGCGCCGCGGCGCCGACGCATCTCAAGCCGCTGGTCGAGATGCTGATCGATGCCGGCTGCGAGGTGAGGGGCGACGAAGACACGCAAAACGTCGATGCCCGCGTCAAGCCGGTGAGCGAAGACGATTGGTCGACGGAATATCTCGACGCCATCATCGCGGTGAAGGTGGTCGATGGCCTCGATGAGGCGATCGACCACATCGCGCGCTACGGCTCGCAGCACACCGAGGCCATCATCACCGACGACAAGGCTGCGGCCGAGCGCTTCCTTGCCCGCGTCGACAGCGCCATCGTATTGCACAACGCCTCGACGCAATTCGCCGACGGCGGTGAGTTCGGCATGGGTGCGGAGATCGGCATCGCGACCGGGCGCTTCCATGCCCGTGGGCCGGTTGGGTTGGAGCAACTGACGACGTTCAAATATGTCGTGCATGGCTCCGGCCAGACCAGGCCGTGACGCGCTTCGCTCGGCGCATCGGCGCTTTCACCTTTCCCCGATGGGGAGAGGTCGAGCGCAAAGCGCTCGGGTGAGGGGGATGGGATCAGCGAAAAAACTCCCTCTCCCCACAGGGCAGAGAGAGAAGTCCGGCCGGGCATCGCATCTTAAGGTGCCGATGGCCGCGCCGCGGATGCGCATTGGCCTCCTTGGCGGCTCGTTCAACCCGGCGCACGCCGCCCACCGCCAGATCAGCCTTGGCGCCATGAAGCGGCTCAGTCTCGATCAGGTGTGGTGGCTGGTGACCCCCGGCAATCCGCTGAAGGATCGCGGCAAGGCCCCGGACCTCGCTCTGCGCGTGGCCGTGGCGCAAGAGATCGCCAATCACCCACGGATTGTGGTCACGGGCTTCGAGGCCGGCCGCGGCAGCGTCTATACCATCGACACCCTTCGTTACCTGAAGCGCAGATTCCCCTCGGTCCATTTCGTCTGGCTGATGGGCGCCGACAATCTTGCCGCGTTCCATCGCTGGCGTGCCTGGGCTGAACTGTTCCGGCTGGTGCCGATCGCGGTGATCGACCGCCCGGGTTATCGCTTCAAAGCCGCCGCGAGCCGGGCGGCACAGCGTTTCGCCTCCGCCCGCCTCGACGAATCGGACGCGGCTGGACTTGCCCTGATGAAGCCGCCGGCCTGGGTGTTGCTCACGCTGCCGCTGTCGGACCTCTCGTCTACAACCTTGCGCGAGGGCAGGGCAGCGGCCGCCACAAAAGCTTCACCCAAGGGGAAAAAGGCGCTGAAGGCCGCGAAAAAAGAGCTCAAGAAAGCCAAGAAGGCGGTGAAGAAAGACGCGAAGAAAAGCAAGAAGAAGGCCAAACGTCGCTAGCCCATACTAGCTATTGAAAGCTTGGGCCGACGCAGACTATGTTTGGGTCGAAGCGGCACTCCGATACGGGGTTCCTGTCTCCGGCGGGGACAGAGCCGCTTCCGCTAGGAGCAATGAGAGAAGGACATCCACCAAAACATGCGCTCACCAAGAGAGGGTGCCCGTAGCGGCACGCCTCCCTCCGGCTTTGCGTCATTTCGCGCCAAGCCGAACCGTTTGCTCGATGTCGTGCTCGACACTCTCGACGATGCCAAGGCCGAGGATGTCGTTTGCATCGATCTCAAGGGCAAAACCTCGATCGGCGACCAGATGGTCGTGGCATCGGGACGCTCGCAACGGCACGTCGCCGCCGTTGCCGATCATCTCATCCGCAAACTCAAAGACGACGGCTTCGGACGCGCCCGCGTCGAGGGTCTTCCTCATGGCGACTGGGTGCTGATCGATGCCGGCGATGTCATTGTCCACATCTTCCGTCCTGAAGTGCGGGAGTTCTACAATCTCGAGAAGATGTGGTCGGCGGACCGCCCCATGGAGCGCATGGTGGTCTGATCGCTGAGAGCTGCGCTCAGGGCTGACGCCTGAAGGATCGCGCTATGCGGCTCCTCATTGCTGCCGTTGGCAGGTTGAAGCAGGGGCCGGAACGGGATCTGTTCGGTCACTATCTCGCACGCGCGGATACCGCCGGGGGCAAGCTCGGCCTCGCTCCCGTGACCATGATCGAAATTCCCGAATCACGAGGACCGACGCCGGCGGCGCGCATGGCGGCCGAGGGGATGGTGATGCTCGGCAAGGTCCCAACCTCGCACAAGCTGATCGGCCTCGACCGCCAAGGCGAAGAGGTCGACAGCGCCCAATTGGCGCAGGCGATCGCGACGTTTCGCGACCAGGGCGCTCAGGGCCTCGCCTTCCTCGTCGGCGGCGCCGAAGGCCTCGCGCCAGAGGCGCTCGACCGCACCGACAAAAGGCTTTCGCTCGGCAAAATGACGCTGCCCCATGGGCTCGCGCGCATCGTGCTCGCCGAGCAGATCTATCGCGCCATCACCATCCTTGCCGGTCATCCCTACCATCGTGCCTGACGGTGAGGGGAAAAGTTAAGAATTGTTCAGCATATTTGCCTTGATTCTGCCTCACCGCTCCGCTTCGGTTCGACCTCGCTCGAGTCCTTTCTTTTCGGCCTGCGCGAGGAGACGGGACGGGGGAAGAGCACGCTGTTCAATGCGGATTGCGCCCAGCCATCGGTCCCTGGAGCATCCATTCCGGCTTATCGTCTCCGGTGTGTTGCTTCTGGGGCTTTTTAGCGCCTTCCCCTTACCGGTTGCGGCGGAGGACGACCTCTCCCGCGAGGAGGCACAGAAAAGACTCGAGGAGACCTCACAGAAGCTGCAATCGAGCCGTGCCCAGGAGCTTGGGCTGTCCAAGGACGTCGCTGCCCTTTCGGAGGCGCGGGCCAAGCTCAACACCGAACTGATCGAGGCAGGCAAGCGGGTGCAGGCGAGCGAGGCAAAATTGTCAGAGACCGAGGCGAAGCTCGCCGAGCTCACCGATCAGGTCAACGTCATCCGGAATTCGATTACCGAGCGAAAGGAAACCATCGTCAAAATGCTGAGCGCCATGCAGAGGATCGGCCGCTCGCCGCCGCCGGCGCTGGTGACGCGACGCGACGACGCGCTCGCCGTGGTGCGGAGTGCCATGCTCTTGGCTGATGTGTTTCCCGAGCTGAAATATCAGGCCGACAATCTCTCCAAGGAGCTCGACGGCCTCGTTGCGCTCGAGGGCGGCATCCGCGAGCAACGGGACGCCGAGAAGAGCGAGGCCGACAAGCTCGCCGCCGAGCAGAACCGCATCGACCAGCTGCTTCAGGAAAAGAAGACCAAGCTGACCCAAAGCGAGACCGAGCTTGCGGCGACGCGGCTCGCCGCCGAGCAGCAGGCCGCCCAGGTGACCGAGCTCAACGACCTGATTGCGCGGCTCGACGAGCGCATCGCCAAGGCCGAGGTCGCCCAGTATGACGCCGAGGTCGCAGCCGAGAAGGCGCTGCGCGCGCGGACGCAGAATCAGGCGCTTGCGACCCCGGGGAACGAGGCCCTGGTCGAGATCAAGCCTGACCCGACCAAGGTGGCATTTGCCAGCCCCGATCGGCTGAAGCCCGCCCTTCCCTTCGAGGCGACCAAGGGCAGCCTGCCGCTGCCGGCCCAGGGGAAGCGGCTCAAGCGCTTCGGTCAAGCCGATAGTGTCGCGGGCACGCTCAAGGGCATTTCGCTCCAAACCCGCGGTGAAGCGCGGATTATCGCTCCCGCCGACGGCTGGGTGGTCTATGCCGGCCCGTTTCGATCCTATGGGCAACTCTTGATCATCAATGTCGGTGGCGGCTATCATGTTCTGCTTGCGGGAATGGGCCGCATCGATGTGAGCCTCGGCCAGTTCGTTCTCGCGGGCGAGCCGGTGGCGGTGATGGGCACGTCGTCACCAACGAGCCAAGGCAACAACGAAAATTCGCGCCCCGTTCTCTACGTCGAACTTAGGAAGGACGGCAGGCCGATTGACCCCGGTCCATGGTGGACCGAGGCTTCCGAGAAGGTGCAAGGGTGATGCGGAAATCCGAATACGCGCTGTGGACGCTTTTGGTGCTGGCCGTGCTCGCTGCCGGCTCGACGATGGTGACTCTGGCGCGCAGCGAGTCGGCCTCGGCCGCGAACTCGGAGATCTACCGGCAGCTCGATCTGTTCGGCGAAGTGCTTGAGCGCGTCCGCGCCGATTACGTCGAGAAGCCAGAAGATTCCAAGCTGATCGAGTCCGCGATCAACGGCATGTTGATGGCGCTCGATCCCCATTCCGCCTATCTCAATCCGAAGCACTTCCGCGACATGCAGGTGCAGACACGCGGCGAGTTCGGCGGCCTCGGCATCGAGGTGACCATGGAGAACGGCGTGGTCAAAGTGGTGGCGCCGATCGAGGACACGCCGGCGGCCAAGGCCGGTATCCAGAGCGGTGACCTCATCACCCATCTCGACAAGGAGCAGATTCTCGGCCTGACCTTGCAGGAGGCCGTTGAGAAGATGCGCGGACCGGTGAATTCCGGGATCACGCTGACTGTCGTGCGCAAGGGCAAGGAGGATCCATTCGACGTCAAGGTCGTGCGCGACGTGATCCACATCAACCCGGTGAAGTACAGCGCCGAGGGCGACGTCGGCTACATCAAGGTCACGACCTTCAACGAGCAGACCACGGCCAATCTGCAAAAGGCCATCGAGGACCTGAAGAAGCAGATCGGTCCGAAGCTGAAGGGCTTCGTTATCGACCTGCGTAACAATCCCGGCGGCTTGCTCGATCAGGCGATCTCGGTCTCCGATACGTTCCTCGATCAGGGCGCGATCGTGCTGACCAAGGGCCGCAATCTCGAGGAGACGCAGCGGTCGAATGCGAGGCCCGGAGACCTGACCGACGGCCAAAAGATGATCGTGCTGATCAATGGCGGCTCGGCGTCGGCATCGGAAATCGTCGCCGGCGCGCTGCAGGACCATCACCGGGCGATCGTGCTCGGCACGCGGTCGTTCGGCAAGGGCTCGGTGCAGACCATCATCCCGCTCGGCTCGAATGGTGCGCTCCGGCTCACCACGGCGCGCTACTACACGCCATCCGGCCGCTCGATCCAGGCCAAGGGTATCGATCCAGAGGTTGTCGTCGAGGAAGAGCTTCCCGACGATCTGAAGGACAAGGTTGCCGCCCAGAAGACGAGGGGTGAGGCGGATCTCCGCGGTCACCTCAAGGGAGAGGACGAGGCGGCCGGTCCCCCTGAGGAGGAAGAGTCCGGCAGCTCGGCCTATGTGGCGCCCGAGAAGGACAAGGACACGCAGCTGCAATACGCGCTCGACCTCTTGCGCGGCATCAAGTCCGTCAACACGGAGTCGAAGAAGAAGGCCGAAGCCAATTAGATCGGCCGGTCTTGACCGCGCGGCGCTCGGCGCCGGCGGCTCGACCATGGCCGAATTGAAGGGGCCATCGGCCCCGCTCGCAAGGAACCTAGGCGTGGGGGAGGTGCAGGCGAGATGAAGGCGTTGACCATCACGGCTTCGGTTGTTCTTGCGGTTTTGGTGGTGGCTATCGCGTTCTTTGCCTTGTTCCCGGGCGGGGGCGCCAGCGACCCATCGGTCACCGTCGCGGTGTCGGCGCCGCCGCCGAAACCAGCACCGCCACCGCCCGCGCCTGCCGGGCCTCAGATCAATCTCCCGCCAGGCTTCGGCATTGCCGGGCCGGGGCAGCAAGGCGCCCCTCCGGCGCTGCCGCAATCGGCTCCGGGGTCCCCGAACGCCGCACCTCAGCAACAAGCTGGCGCCGGTCAGAAAGGCGGAGAGGTGAAACAGACGGCCGCACTGTCGGGCCCGGCGCCGCCACAAGGCAGTCCGTCTATTCCCGACCCGCCAGAATCGGAATCGGCGCCAATCACCCTTGTGAACGTTCCGGTTGAAGAGTTGGTCGAGGAATCAGTGTACGGGCCGCTGCCGAAAGTGGCCAAAAATGGCGCCAGGCCCATCGACATCTATGCGCGTCCCTCGCGCTACGCGGCCAAGGCCACCGCAAACGAGCCCCCTCGAATTGCAATTCTCGTCAACGGCATGGGGCTCTCCGACGGCGTCACCGCCGATGCCATCAAGGGATTGCCGCCGCAGATCAGCGTCGCTTACGGGGCCTATGGCCGCAACCTTCAGGACTGGGTCGAACGGGCACGCGAGGATGGCCACGAGGTGCTGCTGCAAATTCCGCTCGAGCCGGAAGACTATCCCCAGAATGATCCCGGCCCGCATACGCTGCTCACGACGCTGCCGCCAGACGAGAACATCAAGCGGCTGCAATGGCTGATGTCGCGCTTCACTGGCTATGTCGGCATCACCAACCAAATGGGTGCCAAGTTCGAGCAGAGCCAGGCCTCCCTCGCCCCGGTGCTCGAGGAGGTGAAGGCGAGAGGATTACTCTTCATCGATGACGGCACGTCGCCGAAATCGACCGCAGACAAGGTTGCCGGCGCGCTCGGCCTCGACTTCGCCGCCGCCGACGTGCAGATCGACGCCCTGCCGTCGCCGGGCGACATCGCCAAGGCGCTCGCCAAGCTCGAAGCTCTCGCCAAGGAGCAAGGCTCGGCCATTGGTGTCGCCAGTGCCAAGCCGGCCACGGTCAAGCAGCTCACGGCCTGGGCCGAGCAGCTTCCCGGAAAGGGCATCGTGCTAATTCCGATCAGTGCCGCGGTGCGGTCGCAGCGCCCGAGCTGACCAACACGCCATGACCATTGACACCGATCTGCCCTACCGGCCTTGCGTCGGCGTGATGCTCGTCAACCCGGCCGGTCTCGTCTTTGTCGGCAGGCGGTCCGATCGCGAGGGCGCGCCAGAAGGCGGGGGCCAATGGTGGCAAATGCCCCAAGGAGGCCTCGACCACGGCGAGGAGCCGGAGGCCGCGGCGCGGCGGGAGCTCGAGGAGGAGACCGGGGTGACGCGGGCGCGGTTCATCGCCCACACGCGGCAATGGTACGCCTACGATCTCCCCAGCCATCTCATCGGCAAGGTGTGGGAGGGGCGCTATCGCGGCCAGAGGCAGCTCTGGTTCGCGGCACGCTTCGAGGGCGACGAGAGCGAGATCGACCTCGCGCCGAAGCCGGGTCACGAGCAGGAATTCGATGCCTGGAAATGGGTGCCGCTCGAGCGCCTGCCGGGTCTCGTGGTGGCCTTCAAGCGGCCGGTCTACGAGGCCGTGATCGGGGAATTAAAGCCGTTCCTCGCCGCGGGCTAGGGCCTGTTAGAGGTTGAGGGTAGTCTGGACCTGCCGGAGCTGATCGAGCTTCGTCTTGGCGCGGTCCCGGGCGTCGTCGTCCTTGGCGTCGACCACGTCCTCCTCGGCATCCTTAATGGCTTGGTTTAGCACCTCGGCATCGAGCTCTTCGAGGTCGATCGCGGTCTCGGCGAGCACGGTGAGGCCCGATGGCCCGACCTCGGCGAAGCCTCCGCGCACGAAATAGCGGCGGTGGTCGGAGCCGCCGTAGCCGATCTCGAGCAGCCCCGGTCTCAGCGCCGTGAGCAGAGGCGCGTGCTGGGCGAGCATGGTGAAATCACCCTCCGAGCCCGGCACCAGCACTTGCTCGACCTCGGCCGAGGCCAGCAGCCGCTCCGGCGAGACCAACTCGAATTTGAATGTGTCAGGCATGTCTACGCGGCCTCGGCAGCGAGCTTCTCGGCCTTGGCGGTGGCCTCCTCGATGGTGCCGACCATGTAGAACGCCTGCTCCGGCAGGTGGTCGTACTCGCCCTCGCACAAACCCTTGAAGCCTTTGATGGTGTCGGCGAGGTCGACGAATTTGCCGGGCGCTCCGGTGAACACCTCGGCGACGAAGAAGGGCTGCGACAGGAAGCGTTCGATCTTGCGGGCGCGGGCTACCGTGATCTTGTCCTCTTCCGACAGCTCGTCCATGCCGAGAATGGCGATGATGTCCTGGAGCGCCTTGTAGCGCTGCAGGATTTCCTGCACGCGGCGGGCGATGGCGTAGTGCTCCTCGCCGACGACCAGCGGCGACAACATACGCGAGGTGGAATCGAGCGGATCCACGGCGGGATAGATGCCCTTTTCGGCGATCGACCGCGACAACACCGTGGTGGCGTCGAGATGGGCGAAGGACGTTGCCGGCGCCGGGTCGGTCAGATCGTCGGCTGGCACGTAGATCGCCTGCACGCTCGTGATCGAGCCCTTCTGCGTCGTGGTGATACGCTCTTGGAGAGCGCCCATGTCGGTGGCCAGCGTCGGCTGATAGCCCACCGCCGAGGGAATGCGGCCGAGCAGCGCCGACACTTCGGAGCCGGCTTGGGTGAAGCGGAAGATGTTGTCGACGAAGAACAAAACGTCCTGGCCCTGGTCGCGGAAAAATTCGGCGACGGTGAGGCCGGAGAGGCCGACGCGGGCGCGGGCGCCGGGCGGCTCGTTCATCTGGCCATACACCAGTGCGCATTTCGAGCCCTCGGCGCTGCCCTCCTTGCGGGGGTCCTTGTTCACGCCGGACTCGATCATCTCGTGATAAAGATCGTTGCCCTCGCGGGTGCGCTCGCCGACGCCGGCGAATACCGAATAGCCGCCGTGGGCTTTGGCGACGTTATTGATCAACTCCATGATCAGCACGGTCTTGCCGACGCCCGCGCCGCCGAACAGCCCGATCTTGCCGCCCTTGGCGTAAGGCGCGAGCAAGTCCACGACCTTGATGCCGGTGACCAGGATCTCGGCCTCGGTCGACTGATCGACATAGGACGGAGCCGGCGCATGGATCGGCATCCTGGCAGCTGTCCGAATGGGGCCCGCCTCGTCAACGGCCTCGCCGACGACGTTCATGATGCGCCCCAAGGTCTCCTCGCCGACCGGGACCGCGATCGGCTGGCCGGTATCGACGACCTCCTGGCCGCGGACCAGGCCTTCGGTTAAGTCCATGGCGATGGTCCGCACCGTATTCTCGCCGAGATGCTGGGCGACCTCGAGCACGAGCCGGCTGCCGTGATTGTCGGTCTCGAGCGCGTTCAGGATCTCGGGGAGATTCTCGCCGAACTGCACGTCGACCACGGCGCCCATGACCTGGCGTACTTTACCCTTGGCACCCTTGCCTTCGGCGATTCTCTTCTCTTGCTTCTTGGTCTCTGCGACCACGGGGGACTTACGTGCCATCGGAGGCTTCCTTCTCGATCTCTGGAAACTATAGCGCCTCGGCGCCGGAAATGATTTCGATCAGCTCCTTGGTGATCATGGCCTGACGCGTGCGGTTATAATTCAAGGTCAGGCGGGCGATCATGTCGCCGGCGTTGCGGGTGGCGCTGTCCATGGCGCTCATGCGCGCGCCCTGCTCGGAGGCTGCGTTCTCGAGCAGCGCCCTCAAGATCTGGGTAGCGATGTTGAGCGGCAGCAGATCGGTCAGAATCTCGGCCTCGCCGGGCTCATATTCATAGACGGCGCCGCCGAGTGCGGCCTCGGCCTTGGGCGCTGCTTCCGGGATCTCGGCGGGAATGATCTGCAGCGCCGTCGGGATCTGGCTGATCACCGATTTGAAGCGCGAGAAGAACAAGGTCGCCACGTCGAACGCGCCGGCCTCGAACAGGCCGAGCAGCTTCTCGGCGATGGTCTCGGCATTGTCGAAGCCGAGCTGCTTGACGCCTCTGAGCTCGATCACCTCGACGATCTTCGAGGCGTATTGGCGCTTGAGCTGATCGAAGCCCTTCTTGCCGACGCAGAGGAATTTGACCTCCTTGCCGTCACGCATCAGCCGGTTGGCGTGCTCGCGGGCAAGGCGCACGATGGAGGAGTTGAAGGCGCCGCAGAGGCCGCGTTCGGCGGTGCAGACCACGAGGAGATGCACCTGGTCCTTGCCGGTACCGACCATCAGCACCGGCGCGCCCTCTTGGCCCGCGACGGCGGTGGCGAGATTGGCGAGCACCACCTCCATGCGCTCGGCATAGGGCCGCGCCGCCTCGGCCGCGCTCTGGGCACGCCTGAGCTTCGCCGCGGCCACCATCTGCATGGCCTTGGTGATCTTCTGCGTCGCCTTAACGCTGGCGATGCGATTGCGCAGCTCTTTCAGCGAAGCCATGGGCTCTAAAACCTACGCGAAGGCCTTGGCGAATTTGTCGACCGCTTCTTTCAGCTTCGCCTCGGTGTCCTTGGACAGCTCTTTCTGATCGCGGACGGTGTCGAGGATGCCCTTGTGCTCGGAACGCATATAGCGCAGCAGCTCGCTCTCGAAGCGCGACACTGCCGAGACCGGGATCGGGTCGAGATAGCCGTTGACGCCGGCATAGATCACCACGACTTGCTCCTCGACCTTCATCGGCGAGAATTGCGGCTGCTTCAAAAGCTCGGTGAGCCGCGCGCCGCGGTTCAAGAGCCGCTGTGTCGTGGCGTCGAGGTCGGAGCCGAACTGGGCGAAGGCCGCCATCTCGCGATATTGGGCGAGCTCGCCCTTGATCTTGCCGGCTACCTGCTTCATCGCCTTCACCTGGGCGGCCGAGCCCACGCGCGACACCGAGAGGCCGACATTCACCGCCGGGCGGATGCCCTGATAGAACAGGTCGGTCTCGAGGAAGATCTGGCCGTCGGTAATGGAGATGACGTTGGTCGGGATATAGGCCGAGACGTCGTTGGCTTGCGTCTCGATCACCGGCAGCGCGGTCAAAGAGCCGGAGCCGTTGTCCTTGTTCAGCTTGGCAGCGCGCTCCAAGAGCCGCGAATGCAGATAGAACACGTCGCCGGGATAGGCCTCGCGTCCGGGCGGGCGCCGCAGCAGCAGCGACATCTGGCGGTAGGCCACCGCCTGCTTGGAGAGATCGTCGTAGAAGATCACCGCGGCCATGCCGTTGTCGCGGAAGAATTCGCCCATGGCGCAGCCTGAGAACGGCGCCAGGAACTGCATCGGCGCGGGGTCGGAGGCGGTGGCGGCGACGACGATGGAATAATCCATGGCGCCGTTGTCCTCGAGCACCTTGACGAATTGCGCCACGGTCGAGCGCTTCTGGCCGATGGCCACGTAGATGCAATAGAGCTTCGCCGCGTCGTCGTTGCCGGCGTTGATCGATTTCTGATTGAGGATGGTGTCGAGAATGATGGCCGTCTTGCCGGTCTGGCGGTCGCCGATGATCAGCTCGCGCTGGCCGCGGCCGATCGGGATCAGGGCGTCGATGGCCTTGAGGCCGGTCTGCATCGGCTCGTGCACCGACTGGCGCGGAATGATGCCCGGCGCCTTGACATCGACGCGGCGCCTCTCGTGGGACTCGATCGGGCCCTTGCCGTCGATCGGATTGCCGAGCGCGTCGACGACGCGGCCGAGCAGCCCCTTGCCGACCGGCACCTCGACGATGGCGCCGGTGCGCTTGACGACGTCGCCTTCCTTGATGTGGCGGTCGTCGCCGAAGATGACGACGCCGACATTGTCCACCTCGAGGTTCAGCGCCATGCCGCGGGTGCCGTCGGCGAACTCGACCATCTCACCCGCCTGGACGTTGTCGAGGCCATAGATACGGGCGATGCCATCACCGACCGACAGCACCTGGCCGATCTCGGAGACTTCCGCCTCCTGGCCAAAATTCTTGATTTGCTCTTTGAGGATCGCGGAGATCTCGGCGGCTCTGATATCCATCAGCCAACCTCTTTCATGACGTGCTTCAGACCATTGAGTTTCGTTCGGAGCGAGTTGTCGATCATGCGGCTGCCGACCCTGACGATGAGGCCGCCGAGAAGTGCGGGCTCGACGCGCTGCTCGAGTTGGACGTCCTTGTGCAGCGCAGATTTGAGCGCAGTTTGCAGCGCGCGCACCTGACCCTCTTCGAGCGGCGCCGCCGAGATCACCTCGGCGGATGTCTGGCCGCGATGGTTGGCAAGCAGGGCGCGGAAGGCCTTGATCATGTCCGGCGCCGCGAACAGGCGCCGGTTCTTGGAGATGAGCTTGAGGAAGTTCGCGCTGAGGCCTTCGATCTTCACTTCCTCGAGCACGGCGGCCATGGCGCGCTGCTGCTCGTCGGCGGTGAACACCGGGCTCATCACCAGGCGGTGCAGATCTTCGACCGCGTCGAGCGCCTGGTTGAAGCGATTGAGATCGTGCTCGACCTGCTCGAGCGCATTCTCTTCAAGCGCGAGTTCGAACAGCGCCGTCGCGTAACGCCCTGCTACGCCTGAAGGGGTGTCCTCGCCGCCTGCCACCTCGAATAACGCCTTTCGTCTTGACGAGCGCCTGAAACGCCGGCGGCCACGCCCCTGGGACCCCTGGAATTCTAGGATTTGGCTTCCTCGTCAGCAGCTAGAAACGAGCCGCCAACGGCCCCCGGAAGCCCTGGCGCGAGCCTGTAACATATGGGTTGCGGCGGCGCAATAAGCCTTGGCGAGGACCGGCCAAGCGGCCCTGATCCAGGTCAAAGATATATCTTGTGATAGAACGAATTTAGTTATATCTAACGATATGTCAAACTTATGGAGTTACCCGATATGCACGGACTGAAACACTTTGAAGATCGCTGCGGCGGCCTGTGGGCGGCGCGGCGCTTCGCCCGCCATGGCGGCGGGAGGGGACCCGGTTGGGGACCTGGGCCAGGCGGTGGTGGCGGCGACTGGTTCCGCGTTGGCCGCATGCTGGCGCAAGGCGACCTAAAGCTCTTGGCGCTCGCGCTAATCGCCGAGCAGCCCCGCCACGGCTATGAACTGATCAAGCTGATCGAAGAGAAGACGAGCGGCTGCTACAGCCCAAGCCCCGGCGTCGTCTATCCGACGCTGACCTTTCTCGAGGAGGCCGGTTACGTCACCGCCGAGAGCGACGGCGCCAAGAAGCGCTACACCATCACCGAGGACGGCCGTGCCTATCTCGAGGAGAATCGCGACGTCGCCGACATGGTGCTGGAGCGGCTGGCCGCCATCGGCGAGAAGCTTTCGCGCCGGCGCCGCGCCTGGCAGCGGCGGGAGGACGAGGCCAAGGAAGTGCCGCAACTCGTCGATGCCGCGCTCGACAATCTCCGCACGGTGACGGCGACGCGGCTTGAGGCCGGCAACGGCGAGGCCGAGACGCGGATCGTCGAGATCCTGGCGCGGGCCGCCCAAGACATCCGTAGCGCTTAGGCTGCCTACAAAAAGCTGTAAGGGTCGATGTCCACATTGAGGTGGACGTCGCCCTTCGGCTTTGGCGCTTGGCTCAGCCAGAGCCGCAAGTAGGCCTGAAGGTCGGCCTCGCGCGCGGCCTTCACCAGCAGACGAAAGCGGTAGCGGCCGCGGATCACCGCAAGCGGCGCTTCCGCCGGACCGAGCACCTGGATCTTGGCGGCTTGCGGTGCCGAGCGGGCGAGTGCCCTTGCATACGCCTCAGCCGCGTCGCGCGCGCTTGCCGTCACGAGTAGCGCCGCCAGCCGGCCGAACGGCGGCATGGTTGCCTGCTTCCGCGCCTCGATCTCGCGGGCGAGGAAGGTGTCGCGGTCGCCAGAGACCAGCGCCGCGATCACCGGGTGGTCCGGCATATAAGTCTGGATCAGGCCGCGGCCTGGGATCGTTTCGCGGCCGGCGCGCCCCGTCACCTGACTGAGCAGCTGGAAGGTGCGTTCGGCGGCGCGGGGGTCGGCGTGGCCGAGGCCGAGATCGGCGTCGACCACGCCGACGAGCGCGAGACCCGGGAAGTGGTGGCCCTTGGCCACGAGCTGGGTGCCGATGATGATATCCACCTCGCGGTCCTCGATCTCGCGCAAGGTCTCGCGGAGATCGCTGACGCTTGGCGTTAGGTCGCTCGACAACAGCACACGGCGCGCGTCGGGGAAATCCTCCGCGATCTCCTCGGCGATGCGCTCGATGCCCGGTCCGCACGGCACCAGCGAATGCTCGGCGCCACAGTTCGGGCAGGTCTCCGGGATCGGAATGAAGGTGCCGCAATGGTGGCACTCGAGCCTGCGGCGAAAGCGGTGCTCGACGAGCCAGGCGGAGCAGTTGGGGCATTCGAATTTGAAGCCGCAATTGCGGCATACCGTGACCGGCGCGTAGCCGCGCCGGTTCAGGAACAGAAGCGCCTGCTCGCCGCGCCCCAAAGTCTCGCCGACGGCGTCGACGAGGAGCGGCGACAGCCATTTGCCGCGCTCGGGCGGATCGCGCCGCATGTCGATTGCAGTGATGTCGGGGAGGCTCGCGGCCTTGTAGCGCTGGGCAAGCTTGACGTGGCGATAACGGCCTTGAGCCACGTTCACCAGGCTCTCGATCGAGGGCGTCGCCGAGCTCAACACCACGGGGAAAGCCCCAAGCGATCCGCGGAGCACCGCCATGTCGCGGGCCTGATAGGTGACGCGCTCGTCCTGCTTGTAGCTCTGGTCGTGCTCCTCATCGACGACGATGAGCCCGAGCGCGGGGAACGGCAGGAATAGCGCCGAGCGGGCGCCGACCACCAGCTTCGCCTCGTTTTCGGCGATAGCGCGCCAGACGCGTCCCCGGAGCGGCGCCGAGAGCCCTGAATGCCATTCGGCGGGCCTGGCGCCAAAGCGCTGCTCGCAACGGGCGATGAACTGGCTCGTCAGCGCGATCTCGGGCATGAGCACCAGCGCCTGCTTGCCCTTGGCGAGGGCTTCCGCGATGGCCTCGAAATAGACCTCGGTCTTGCCGGAGCCGGTGACGCCGTCGAGCAGAGTGACGACGAAGCCGTCGCGCGTGTTGTCGCGGAGCTCCTCGGCCGCTGCCGCCTGCTCGGGCGTGAGCCGCGCCCGCGCCGTGGAGAGATCGAGCTGGGGCGGCGCCCAGGCGGGAAGCTCCTCGGTGATGAGGGTGCCGGCGTCGACCAGGCCATCGATGACGCCGGGGCTGACCCCCGCGGCCTCGGCGAGCGCCGACTTCATCCAGGTCAGGCCGTTGGCGGCGACCTCGAGCACGCGGCCGCGCGCAGGAGTGATGAGCTGCGGCGGCGGCCCTTCGAGCCGCACGCCATAGTGGAGCTTCGGCGGCGAGAAGGCGTGGCCCGCGCTCATCATCATGCGCAGCACCATGCCGGGCGAGGACAAGGTGTAGCGCGCGACCCAATCGGCGAAGTCGAGCGAGACGCACGGCAGTGCCGGCACGTCGTCGAGGACCTCGATGATCTCGCGGAGCTTCTTGCGCTCGACCTTCGCCTCGCCGCTCTCGCCCCGATGCCAGACGACGCCGAGGCGCTCGACCGGGCCGAGCGGCACGATCACGAATTTCCCGGGCCGCACCTCCATGCCGGACGGCACGAGATAGTCGTAAGGCGCCGGCAGCGCGAGCGGCAGCTGCACCGGCACGATGGTCTCGCTGGTCTTTGCTCTCGCCAAATCGCTGCTCGAATTGGTTAAGAGTTCGAGAAGGAGTCCTACCCCATAGTAGCGCCCGGCGCGTGCGGCGTTCATAGGGTTGGATGGGGGATTGCCGCTTGGCCAGAGATGCCGAAGCTGAAGCCGTGATCGTCGCCGCGCCCGATCTCCAGAGCGCGGTGGAGGCGTGGCATGCTTATCTCTCGGTCGAGCGCCAGTTCTCCGTCAATACCTCCGAAGCCTATGGCCGTGACCTCGGCCAGTTTCTCGCCTTCCTCGCGACACAGCTGAACCGCCTGCCGACGCTCGCGCATCTCAACGCCCTCGCCGCTCGCGATGTGCGCGCCTTCCTCGCCGCGCGCCGGGCCCAAGGTGTCGGCAGCCGCAGCCTGTCGCGCACGCTCTCGGCGCTGCGCATGTTCTTCCGCTTCCTGGAGCGGCGCGGGCTCGGCAAGAACGACGCAGTGCGCACCGTAGCGCTGCCGAAGTTGCCGCATTCGGTGCCGAAGCCGCTGACGGCGACAAAGGCCACCGCGCTCGTCGAGGGTGCCGATATCGCGACGCCCGACGCAGCCGATTGGATCACAGCGCGGGAGACCGCCGTGCTGGCGCTGCTCTACGGTTCAGGCTTGCGCATTTCCGAGGCGCTGTCGCTGACACGGAAGGACGCGCCGATCCGCGGCCGCGACATGCTGCGCGTTCACGGCAAGGGCGGCAAGACGCGAGTGGTGCCGGTGCTTCCGGTGGTGCGCGAGGCGATCGAGCGCTACCTCTCGCTCTGCCCGATGCAACTCGGGTCCGACGATCCGCTCTTCGTCGGCGCGCGGGGCGGGCAACTCAGCCCTCGCATCATCCAGCTCGTGATCGCCCGCGCCCGGGGCGCGCTCGGGCTTCCGGAGACGGCGACGCCGCATGCGCTTCGCCACTCCTTCGCCACCCACCTCCTCGGCGCCGGCGCCGATCTCCGCGCCATCCAGGAACTCCTCGGCCACGCCAGCCTGTCGACGACGCAAGGCTATACCGAAGTCGACCGCGAGCATCTCCTCAAGACCTACGCCAAGGCGCATCCCCGCGCTTAGGCGCTTCCCACCGAAATTCGCCGGGTCACGATCGCTGCCCTGGATCAGCCGATTTCCCCCTTTCCAAGCCCTTTCCCCTTGCAGTACTGACCGGTCAGTCATTATATGAGGAATTGGGTGGAATTCTGCCCCGCCGACCCGGAACGGTTGCGAGCCGAAAGGTCAAGCCGATGGCGCAAGCAAGGAAACTGGACGATCGCAAGAAGGCGCCGTCGAAGCGCCGGCGCGACAAGGACGTCCGTCCGCAACAGATTGTCGACGCGGCCTTCGAGGAGTTCGCCGACAAGGGCTTCGCCGGCACGCGGCTCGAGGACGTCGCCGCCCGCGCCAAGGTCAGCAAGGGGCTGCCCTATCTCTATTTCAAGACCAAGGTTGAGCTGTTCAAGGCGGTGATCCGCAGCGTCATCACCTCGCATTTCGACATGATCCGCGAGCGCATGGAGACCACCGAGCTTTCGGTCGAGGACTTCCTCAAGGGCCCGTTCCTTAAGTTCATCCAGGAGCTTCCCGGCTCGCGCCGCGCCTTCATCGTGCGGCTCCTGATCTCGGAAGGCTACAAGCATCCCGAGCTCACGCAGTTCTACTACGAGAACGTCATCTCGCGCGGGCTGGAGACGATGAAGCGTCTCATCGATCGCGGCATCGCCAACGGCGAGTTCAAGCCGACGCCGCTCCGCGACTATCCGCAGCTCTTGGTGGCGCCGGTGCTGATGGCGATCCTGTGGCGCACGTTGTTCGAGCGCTACCACCACATCGATACCGACAAGCTGCTCGCCACCAATATCGATCTCCTTATCGAGGCCGTCCGCGCGCCGAAGGCGTCCTCCCGAGGACCAAGCACGCAAGGCGACGCACCATGAAGCGTCTCACTGCCATCTTCATCGGCGCCATCGTGATCGGCGCGGCGGCGTTCTTGCTGACCACGTTTCCGCTCAACAAGGAGTCGGTCTATCCCGGCTACATGGAGGCGGACCTCGTGCTCGTTGGCTCCGAGCAAGAGGGGCGTATTGCCACCCTGGCGGTGCAGGAAGGCGACAGCGTGAAACAGGGCGACCCTGTCTTCACCCTGGAAAGCTCGGAGCAAGAGGCCTCCGTCAATGCGGCGAAAGCCCGGGTCGCTGAAGCCGAAGCGAGGCTCGCAGACGCGAAGGCACAGCTGCAGAGGCCGCGCGAGATCGAAGTCCTGCAAGCGGCACTGGTGCGAGCTCAAGCCATGCTGAAGCAATCGACGACGAATCTCGACCGCGTGCAGATGCTGTTCGACAAAGGCTGGGTCGCCAAAGCCCAGCTTGACGATGCCGTGGCGCAGCACGACAGCAACGAGGCTGCGGTGGTCGAGGCGGAGCGGCGCATCACTGCGGCACAGCTTCCCGGCCGCTCGGACATGATCGATGCTGCTGCTGCGGCGGTCGCGGAGGCTCACCATTCGTTGGACGAAGCCGAGAAGAATCTCGGCAAGCGCAAGGTGTTTGCGCCGGCCGGCGGCACCATTGAGGAAGTCTATTTTCGTCCCGGCGAAGTGGTGAAGGTGGGTCAGGCGGTAGTGTCGCTGCTGCCACCTTCCAACCTCAAGGTTCGGTTTTTCGTCGCCGAGCCGGTACGCGCCAAGCTCAGGGTCGACCAGATCGTCAACGTGTCCTGTGACGGCTGCCCGCCGGACCTCCACGCCAAGATCAGCTTCATCTCGCGCGATGCCGAGTTCACGCCGCCGGTGATTTTCTCGCGCGAGCAACGCGCGAAGCTAGTCTATCTCGTCGAGGCGCGCCCCATCGAGCGTACCGCGGAACTCACTGCCGGGCAGCCGGTGTCGGTGGCTCTCGGCCCGCAGCCACAGGCGGCGCAGCGATGAAGGAGATCGCCATCGACGCCGAAGGACTGACCAAGTCCTTCGGCGACCGCGTTGCCGTCAAGAACCTAACCCTGCAAGTGCCAAAGGGCGAAATCTTCGGCTTTCTCGGGCCGAACGGCAGCGGCAAGACCACCACCATCCGCATGTTGTGCGGGCTGCTCACGCCCGATGCTGGCCACGGCACCTGCCTTGGCTACGACATCGTCACCCAGGCAGATGAGATCAAGCGTGACGTGGGCTACATGACCCAGCGCTTCAGCCTCTATGAGGACCTGTCGGTTCGCGAGAACCTGGAATTTGTCGCCCGGGTCTATGGCGTGCCGCGACCGCGAGAGGCGGCCACCGAGGCTATCCATCAACTCGGTCTCGACGGGAGGGAGGAGCAACTCGCCGGCCAGCTTTCGGGCGGCTGGAAGCAAAGGCTGTCCCTTGGCGCCTGCATCCTGCCGTCCCCGCGGCTGTTGTTGCTCGATGAGCCGACGGCTGGCGTCGATCCCAAGGCCCGGCGCGAATTTTGGGAGGAGATCCACCGGCTCGCGTCCGAAGGCATCACCGTGCTCGTGTCCACCCACTATATGGACGAGGCCGAGCGCTGCCACGAGATCGCTTATATCGCCGCCGGCGAACTTCTGGCGCGGGGCACCGCCAACGACGTCATCGCGCAATCGGGGTTGCACACCTGGATCGTATCCGGGCCGGACCTCCAGCCACTCGCCGAAGAGCTGCATCAGCGTGACGGCGTCGACATGGTCGCGCCGTTCGGTAACGAACTGCATGTCAGCGGCCAGAATAAGCGCGCCCTCGATGCCACGGCGGCAGCAGCCAAGAAGGCCAATGGGACGCATCGCTGGAAGCGGGGCGAGCCGAGCCTCGAGGACGTCTTCATCCTGTTGATGAACAAATCCAAGGGTCAGCAATCGTGACGAGCGTTCCCTATAACGGTGCCGGCCGCCGCCGCGACCCCGGCTTCTTCCGCCGCACCTGGGCGATGATCGTCAAGGAATTCGTGCAGATGCGGCGCGATCGCATGACCTTCGCCACCATGCTCTTCATTCCGATTCTGCAGCTCGTGCTGTTCGGCTACGCCATCAACAACGATCCCAAGAACCTGCCGACCGCGGTTCTGGTGCGTGACGACGGACCACTGACGCGCGCCGTGCTCGCGGCCATGAAGAACAGCGACTATTTCGACTTTCGCAAGCAGGTGCGTGACCCGGCCGAGCTCGACGAGATGCTCCGCTCATGGGAGATCCAGTTCGCCGTCGAGATTCCGGCGAGTTTCGAGCGGGACGTGCGCCGCGGCGACCGGCCATCGGTCCTGGTCATTGCCGATGCTACCGACCCGGTGGCGACGGGAACCGCGATCTCCGCCCTCCAGGGACTGATCGATACGGCGCTCAGGCGGGAGTTGCGCGGGCCCGACGACGCCATCAAGGCCGAGGCGCCGCCATTCCAGCTCACCTTGCAGCGCCGCTATAACCCCGAAGGCGTCACCCAATACAACATCGTGCCGGGGCTGCTCGGCGTGGTCTTGACCATGACCATGATGATGTTCACCGCGCTCGCGGTGACGCGGGAGATCGAGCGCGGCACCATGGAAAGCCTGCTCGCGATGCCGATCCGCCCGGTCGAGATCATGATCGGCAAGATCGCGCCCTTCGTGCTCGTCGGCTTCGTGCAGATGACCATCATCCTCGGCGCGGCGCATGCTCTGTTCGATGTGCCGATCCTCGGTAGCGTGCCGCTCTTGATTGCGCTGGCGACGCTGTTCGCCGCGGCGAACCTCGCCGTCGGCTACACCTTCTCGACCATCGCCGAGAACCAGCTGCAGGCGGTGCAGATGACGTTTTTCTTCTTTCTGCCGAACATCCTGCTGTCCGGATTCATGTTCCCCTATCGCGGCATGCCGCTTTGGGCCCAAGCCTTCGGCGAGATCTTGCCGCTCACCCATTTCCTCCGCATCGTTCGCGGGATCATGCTGAAGGGCAACGGTTTCGCCGACATGCAGATGGACGTGCTGGCTCTAGCGGTATTCATGATCGCCGCCATGGCGCTAGCGCTGTTCCGCTTCCGCAAGACGCTCGACTAGTCAACGAAGAAGGGTCCAGGAGACACGCGGCCCGATCGCTCAGCTTGAAACAAATTTTCGCGGCAGGCGCGGCGCCACGGCGTAATAGATCTGCACCAGGAAGATGAAAGCGATGCTCATGAACGTGCTGACCACGCACATCGCCATTCCCAACGCATAGAGCGATTGCGCGATGAGAATGCGGTGCTCGATGGCGCGGTCGATGTGAGACGGCGCGTCTGGCTTGATCAGTCCGGCGCGCCGCGCGTGACGCCAGCTCCAATAGAGAGTGGCGCCGAGCAGGACGATGTTGCCCCAATAGATCATCATCGCGAGACGATAGGTGATGAACTCGCCGAGCAACGTGGTGGAGAACGGCATGGTCGCCACCGCGGCGAGAAATCCGATGTGGATCCAGGCAAGATCGCGATCGGCCCGGGCGAGGTAGTTGAGCTGGGTCTGCTGGCCGACCCAGAAGATGCCGAGCGTGAGGAAGCTCATCAGATACATGATGATACGCGGCGACAGCGCCACGAGCGCGCGACCGAGGTCGGCCTCGCTGTGAACGCTCGCTTCGGGCGGGACGCGGATCTCGAGCACGATCAGTGTCATGGCGATGGCGAACAGGCCGTCGCTCAAGGCGGCGATGCGCTCAAGATTTTGACCGGCAATGCGATTGTACATCGTTCCCCGTCGGCACTGGCGTCGGGCTACTATGGCAGCCGGGAGTTGAAAAGGTATCAAATGTCATGAGGAGGTGGCCATGCGGGCGCTGGCGTTTCTCGTTGGGGCTCTAGCCCTACCCGCTCTCGCGCGTGCGCCTGCGCGCCGCGTCTCGCGCCGCTATGTTCATGCCGGTGCCCTCGAACCGATCGTGTCGCCCCCGGTTGGCGTGCCGGCCGTGGCCGGCGGGACTTTTGCCCTGGGGACTTTTGCCCTCGGGGCGGTGGCGATTGGAGCGCTTGCCATCGGCGCACTCGCCGTGGGCAGGCTCGAGATTCGCAAAGCGAGGTTCAAGGAGGTTGAGATCGGCGATCTCACCGTAGGCCGGTTTCGCGTCAAGGAGGGCTCGCCACCACCGGGGACATCCTAGCGGGCGCCCTGGACAAGCTCACGCGAGGCGAGAACAATGGCTCTTCGGAGGGGGTCCAGATGTCGCTCAGAAGCGTCCGCTTCGTCATGGTGATGCTTGCGGCGCTGTCTCTTAGCGTTGCCGTCGGCCATTTGTTGCAGCTGCCGGCGCGCCTCGCCTGGGATCAGTATTTGTGGGTGGGCGCGACGGTGCAGGGCGGTTTTTTCGGTCTGTCAGGCCCGCTCGGGGTCTTGCTGCAGGTCGTGGCGCTGATCGCCATGATCGTGCTCGCGGCGCTGGCACGATCCCATGGCGACGGCGGCTTCACGCTCACCACCGCGGCTGCGGTGTTGTTCGCCATCGGGCTGCTGGCGTGGTGGATCCTGGTCTATCCCGCCAATGTCGAGCTGGCCAAATGGGTCAACGGCCCGGTTCCTGACGACTGGGCCAGTTGGCGCGCGCGATGGGAGTGGGGCGAGGCCGCAAATGGGCTGGCGCAGTTCGTGGGCTTTGCCGCCCTGGTGCTGTCGGTGATCGCCAAGGGTCGGTCGTAGCGCCCCCCGGCCTCTTGGGTCGGGCGTCACCCGACTGTCATCGGCCTTTTGCAAAGCGGTTCATTGAGGCCGTCGGGCTTGGGACAAGGGAGGACTGATCGCCGCTGGCCCCTTGCGGTCAAATCCAAGCGCGTTCAGACTATTGGCAAAAATGAGTGCTGAAACAGCGGAGGGGGGAGACGATGACGAGCGAGAGCTACGCAGGCAGCGGCAGCTGGCTGGACCGCGAGCATACGGTTGCCAAACCGGGTTTTAGCCGCTGGCTGGTGCCGCCCGCGGCGCTTTGCGTTCATCTCTGTATCGGCCAGGTTTACGCCTTCAGCGTGTTCAACCTGCCGATGACCAAGCTGATCGGCATCACCGAGTTGGCTCCCGGCGACTGGAAGCTGACCGAGCTTGGCTGGATTTTCTCGATCGCCATTGTTTTTCTTGGCCTCGCCGCCGCCTTCACCGGCACTTGGCTCGACCGCGTCGGGCCGCGCAAGGCCATGGTCACCGCGGCACTTTGCTTTGGCGGCGGTTTCCTCATCTCGGCGCTCGGCATCTACCTGCACCAGCTCTGGCTCGTCTATCTCGGTTACGGGGTGATCGGGGGCTGCGGGCTTGGCATCGGGTACATCTCGCCGGTGAAGACCCTCATCACCTGGTTCCCCGATCGGCCCGGCATGGCCACCGGCATGGCCATCATGGGCTTTGGCGGTGGCGCGCTGATCGCCTCACCGTTGTCGGTTTGGCTCATGCAGCAATTCGCCACCCCCACCCATGTCGGCGTGGCCGAGACCTTCATTGTGCTCGGCCTGATCTATTTCTTCTTCATGATGATGGGGGCCGTGATCGTGCGCGTACCGGCACCGGGCTGGGCTCCCAAAGGCTATGTCGCGCCGACGCAGTCGCAGAAACTCATCACCACCGAGAACGTGCATGTCGACCAGGCGCTGAGGACCCCGCAATTCTATCTGTTGTGGGGTGTGCTTTGCCTCAACGTCACCGCCGGCATCGGCGTCCTTGGACAGGCCTCGGCCATGAGCCAGGAAATGTTTCCGGGCCGCATCACGGCAATAGCGGCGTCGGGCTTCGTCGGCCTGCTCAGTATCTTCAATATGTTCGGCCGCTTCTTCTGGGCCTCCACCTCCGACTATATCGGCCGCCGCAACACCTACATGATCTTCTTCCTGCTCGGCATGGCCCTCTATGCCGCGGTGCCGTGGACCGGTCACACCGGCAGCGTCATCCTGTTCGTGCTGTTCTACTGCATCATCATCAGCATGTATGGCGGCGGCTTCGCCACGATCCCGGCCTATCTCAAGGACATTTTCGGCACCCGCTATGTCGGCGCCATCCACGGCCGGCTGTTGACGGCCTGGTCGGCGGCAGGGGTGTTCGGGCCGGTGCTGGTCAACTACATCCGCGAATATCAGATCGATCATGGGGTGGCCAAAGCCAACGCCTATTCGATCACCATGTACATCATGGCCGGACTGCTCTTCATCGGCTTCCTGTTGAATTTCTTCATGCATCCGGTGCATGAACGCCATCATCTGAAGCCGGAAGAAGCCAAATCCTGAGGGAGGACGAGGAATGGCCAAAGCCCACAATGACGTTTCCGACGCCAACACCCTCAAGCTCATTCTGGCCTGGAGCTTTGTCGGCATTCCCTTGGCGTGGGGCATCTACGAGACCCTCGCCAACGCCGTGCTGCTGTTTCAGTAGCGGTCGCCGGACTGATGCGGTGGCTGGGGGCTAGTCATAGTGGCTTCGCCCTCACAAAGGCCCTATATATAGGGGAAAGCCGCCTCAAGACCACAGGAGAGCCAGCATTCTTGCCGAATCTTCCCGTTCAGAATTTCTTAATGTGGCATTCAGAGGCTGTTCATGGACGCGTCATGCGGCTTCCATCCCCCACCCTCATATTAAGGTCGTAAGTTCACCGAACTTGAGAGTTCACCGAAGGAGACGACCTATGAAAGAGTGGCTGAAACCCGAGATCACCGAGTTTGAGGCTGGCATGGAAGTTACGAGCTACCTCCCGGCCGAGCTCGACCGCGCTTAATCAGCGTCGATCTGAAAGAGTTTGCTAAGTGACGGCCTCCGCGAAAGCGGGGGCCGTCACTGTTTTTGCGTCAGCGAATCGCCGGGTCAGGCCTTTCCTTCGCGTCCCAGGGCGGGATGACAGAACCCCGCCGCGATCCTATGGTTGCGCCTCCCTATCGAATTGGAAGGCTCTCCCGATCGCTATGAATGACGTCAAGACGCGAGACATGACCAAGGAAAGTGCCGGCAATTTCTTCGAAGATTTCAAGCTCGGTCAGGAGATCGTGCATGCGACGCCGCGGACCGTGACCGTCGGCGACGTCAGCCTGTTCACCGCGCTCTATTCATCGCGCTTCGCCGCGCAGTCGTCCGACGCCTTCGCTCAGGCCATCGGCTATCCGATGGCGCCGATCGACGACGTGCTGGTGTTCCACATCGTGCTCGGCAAGACCGTGCCGGACATCTCCCGGAACGCCATCGCCAATCTCGGATATGCCGACCTTCGTTTCTTGAAGCCGGTCTATCCCGGCGACACGCTCGCCGCGACGACCGAGATCATCGGGCTCAAGGAGAACTCGAACCGCAAGAACGGCACCGTCTATGTGCGCTCGACGGGCCGCAATCAGAGGGGCGAGCCCGTGCTCAGCTTCACGCGCTGGGTGATGGTCAACAAGCGCGACGAGAGCGCGCCGGCGCCGGAGCCGCATGTGCCGGAGCTGGTCGCCCAGGTTGAAGCCTCGCGACTAGGCCATGCGCTGCCGACGCTTGATCTCCAAGGTTACGACTACGCACTCGCGGGCTCGTCAAAGAAGTGGGGCGACTACAACGTCGGCGACAAGATCGACCATGTCGACGGCCAGACCATCGAGGAGGCCGAGCATCAGCTCGCCACGCGCCTCTACCAGAACACGGCGCGGGTCCATTTCAACCAGCACATCGAAGCCCAGGGGCGCTTCAAGCGGCGCATCGTTTATGGCGGGCACATCATCTCCATCGCGCGGAGCTTGAGCTTCAACGGCCTCGCCAATGCCTTCCATCTCGCTGCCATCAATGGCGGCCGGCACGTGGCGCCGTCATTCGCCGGCGACACCATCTACGCCTGGAGCGAGGTGATCGATAAGGCCGAGCTCCCCGGACGCAACGATATGGGCGCGCTCCGCTTGCGCCTGTTCGCCGTCAAGGACCGGAATTGCGCCGACTTCCCCGGCCAAAAGGCCGACGGCCGCTACGAGGATGGCGTTGTGCTCGACCTCGATTGTTGGGTGGCGTTGCCGCGTTAGACGTGAAAGACCACCCCAGGGGTCCAAGCGCCGATCACGCCGCGATGTGCGACGATGACGGCAACTTCCTGTGCAGGTTCCGCGCTATAAACGCCGAGGCGATGAGGGCGGAGGAACAGTCATGGAACGGAAACCGGTGTTTGCCGCCCTTTTGTTGGTCGCGGGTCTCGTCGTTGCCTCGCCGGCGCTCGCAGCGGATACGGCCCACGCCGTGCTCAAGGACAAGGATGGCAAAGAGGTCGGCACCGTCGATCTGACCGGCACCCCGAGCGGGGTGCTGATGCGTCTCGATCTCACCGCGGTACCGCCCGGCGAGCATGCCTTGCACCTGCACGCGGTCGGCAAATGCGAGCCGCCGGATTTCAAATCGGCCGGCGGTCATTTCAACCCCGACGAGACCAAGCACGGGCTGTTGAGCGACGAAGGTCCGCATGCCGGCGACCTGCCCAATATCTACGTGCCCGAAAGCGGCAAGATCACCATTGAGGCGCTGGCGCCGTTGGTCACCCTCAGCGGCGAGCGCGCTCTCCTCGATGACGACGGCACGGCCATTGTCGTTCACGATGGCGCCGACGATGCCCTGACCGATCCGGCTGGCAATGCCGGGGACCGCATCGCCTGCGGCGTCATCACCGAATAGCGAGGGCGCGGCTCGCGAGGTCCTTGGCCTCGCCAAAAGGCCGCCGATGGGATGATTGCCCCCATGGGACTTTGTACGTTATGACTGGCTGACATCCTGAAGGTTCCTGGCCAAGCGAACACCCCATGAGCAACACGACCGACGCGCGGCGGCCGCTCTCGCCGCATTTGCAGATCTACCGGCCGATGCTGACCATGATGATGTCGATCGCCCATCGCATCTCTGGCGCGGCGCTCGCAATCGGCTTCATCCTGCTTGCCTGGTGGCTGATCGCCGTCAGCATTGGCCCCGAGGCCTTCGCCACCGTGAATGCCTTCTTCGCCGGCTTGTTCGGGCGTTTCCTCTTGTTCATGTTCAGCTGGGCCCTGATCCACCACATGCTCGGCGGCATCCGCCATTTGATCTGGGATACCGGCCACGGCCTCGACCTCGTCAGCATCGAGGTGTTCGCCTGGACGACCATCATCGGCTCCACGGTCCTCACCATTGCGCTGTGGGCGGTGGGCTATTGGCTCAAGGGGGGCGCTTAGCCATGGCGACACCGCTCGGCAAAGTGCGCGGCCTTGGTTCGGCACGGCGCGGCACGGAGACCTTTTGGCTCCAGCGCCTGACCGCCGTCGCCAACGTGCCGCTCGTCATCTTCCTGATCGTTACGATCGTCAGCCATATCGGCGCTGACTACGGGACGGTGAGGGCCTATCTGGCGCAGCCCCTCGTCGCGCTCGCCCTGCTCGCGCTCGTCATCTCCGCCGCAACGCATATGCGCATTGGGCTGAAGGAGATCATCGAGGACTATATCCAAGACGACGGGCTGAAGATCGCGGCGCTCTTGCTCGCTACATTTTATGCCGTGGGCATCGGGCTCGCCTGCACGCTCGCGCTGGTGAAAATCAGTCTCGGAACCTAGCCGCATGCCTCAAGACGCCACCCCGGACCGCGCACCAAGCATCAATGGCCGCGCCTATCCCCTGATCGACCATAGCTACGACGTGGTGGTGATCGGCGCCGGCGGCGCCGGCTTACGCGCCGTGGTGGGCGCGAGCGAAGCTGGTTTGCGCACCGCTTGCATCACCAAGGTGTTCCCGACGCGCTCTCACACCGTCGCGGCGCAAGGCGGCATCGCGGCCGCGCTCGGCAATATGGGCCCCGACGATTGGCGCTGGCACATGTACGACACCGTGAAGGGTTCGGACTGGCTCGGCGACCAGGACGCCATCGAACATCTCTGCCGCAATGCGCCCGAGGCGGTGTACGAACTCGAGCACTGGGGCGTGCCCTTCTCGCGCACCGACGACGGCAAGATCTTGCAGCGTGCCTTCGGCGGCATGACCAGCAATTTCGGCAAGGGCCTGGCCATGCGCACCTGCGCCGCCGCGGACCGTACCGGCCACGCCATGCTGCACACCATGTATGGCCAGGCGCTCCGGCATTCCGCTGAGTTCTTCATCGAGTATTTCGCCATCGACCTGATCATGGACGACGAGGGCCGCTGCCGCGGCGTCGTGGCGCTGTCGATGCAGGACGGCACCTTGCATCGCTTCCACGCCCAGAACGTCATCCTCGCCACCGGCGGCTATGGCCGCGCCTATTTTTCCTGCACCTCAGCCCATATCTGCACCGGCGACGGCAACGCCATGGTGCTGCGCGCCGGGCTGCCGCTTCAGGACATGGAGTTCGTGCAGTTCCATCCCACCGGCGTTTATGGCGCCGGCGTGCTCATCACCGAAGGCGCGCGCGGCGAAGGCGGTTTTCTCACCAATTCCGAAGGCGAGCGCTTCATGGAGCGCTATGCGCCCTCGGCCAAGGACCTCGCCTCGCGCGACGTCGTCTCCCGCGCCATGACCATCGAGATCAGGGAAGGCCGCGGTGTCGGACCGGGCCGGGAGCACATGCATCTGCATTTGAGCCACCTCGATCCTGCCCTCCTCGCCGAGCGGCTGCCGGGCATCACCGAATCCGCGCGCATCTTCGCCGGCGTCGATCTGACCCGCGAGCCGATCCCGGTGATTCCCACGGCGCATTACAATATGGGCGGTATCCCCACTAATCTGCATGGCGAGGTGGTCTGTCCGCGTGATGACGATCCAGACGCGGTGGTGCCCGGGCTGTTCGCTGTCGGCGAGGCGGCCTGCGCCTCGG
The DNA here is from genome assembly GCA_963732955.1 of uncultured Alphaproteobacteria bacterium. Lineage (GTDB taxonomy): Bacteria > Pseudomonadota > Alphaproteobacteria > Rhizobiales > Methyloligellaceae > Methyloceanibacter. The sequence goes on along the minus strand of CAVTBH010000002.1, from coordinate 591,011 downwards.
TGCATGGGGCGAACCGGCTTGGCTCGAACTCGCTGATCGACCTCGTCGTGTTCGGCAGGTCGGCGGCTATCCGTTGCGCCGAGGTCACCCAGGAGCGCGGGTCGATGCCCGAGCTGCCCAAGGATGCGGGCGAAGGCGCCCTCGAGCGTCTCGACCGCTTCCGTTATGCCTCTGGCGGCACGCCGACCGCGGCGCTTCGGCTCAAGATGCAAAAAATCATGCAGAGCGATTGTGCCGTGTTCCGCACCAAGCCGGTGCTCGAGGAGGGCGTGCGCAAGATCATCGAGGTATGGAAGGACAGTGACGACGTCCACGTCACCGACCGCTCGCTGATCTGGAACACGGATCTCGTCGAGACGCTCGAATTCGACAATCTGATTTCGCAGGCCGCGGTAACCGTCGCCGGCGCCCTGGCGCGGGAAGAGAGCCGCGGCGCCCATGCCCGCGAGGATTTCCCCAAGCGCGACGACGCCAATTGGATGAAGCACACGCTGTCCTGGGCCGACTATGCGACGCGCATGGTCAAGCTCGATTACCGGCCGGTGCACACCTACACGCTCTCCAACGAGATCGCCTACATCGAGCCGAAAGAGCGGGTGTACTGAGTTTCCCTTACCAGGCTAATCGGCCTTGGCTTTCTCGGTGCGCTTGAGCAAGGCTTCGACAGCGGCTTTCACCGCCGCGAAATCGAACGGCTTCGACACAATGATTGGATCTGGGAAATCGGAGACCTCGCCGAGGCTGCCGTCGCCGGTGGCGAAGGCAAGCGGTACGCCTCGGCTCCGAAGGGCCTCGGCGAGCGCATAGCAGGTCTCGTTGCCGAGGTTTACGTCGAGGATGGCACCGTCGAGTTCGGTGCTCTGGGCGAGCTTGAGCCCGTCGGCAACGGAGGCCGCAGGGCCAACGACCTCGCAGCCAAGCTCGGTCAGCCAATCCTCCACCAGCATCGAAATCAGGGGTTCGTCGTCGACGACGAGGATGCGCGGCAATTAGGTCAATCCTACAAAGAGCTTGCCTCGCTTTAGGGGCGCCGTGATTGTATCGGCAACGCGCCCGGCCTACTAGAGGCGCTATTTTTCGCCTTTACCCAAGGGGATATTGCCCGTGCCGTCGCGCGTGATCCAGGCCACCCAATTGCTGAAGAGCGCGAGAGTCGTGATCGTCATCGGCTTTGGCTTGGTCCTGGCGGCGGTCGTCGGCGTGGCCATTCTCGTCAGTCGCAGCGAGCGGGCCGACCGGCTCGTTAACCACACCTTCGAGGTCCAGAGCACGTTCCAGTCGCTGTTGAACAACCTCAGAACCGCCGAGAACGCCCAGCGTGGGTTCTTGCTGACCGAGAACAATCCCTACCTCCTTCCTTACGAGGATGCCAAAGCGCGGATCCCGCCCCTTCTCGATCGCCTCACTCAACTCACCGCCGACAATCTGAACCAGCGGGCGAGGCTGGCGCGGCTCGGTCCTCTGATCACATCGCGGGTCGCGCTTATGGACCGCAGCATCGCGATGACGAAGCAAGGAGAGCGCGATCAGGCGGTGACTCTTGTCGACGCTGGAGAAGGCAAGGCCTTGACGGAGAAAATCGTCGGCGAAGTCTCCCAGGGTCTGATGGGCGAGCGCGATCTTTTGACATCGCGCCAGGAACGCTCGAGGCAATTGCGTCTCGGGCTGTCGGTCTTGATCGGGCTTGCCCTCTTCGCTGCGATCGTGCTCGCCGTCATTCTCGCGGCCTCGACGCGCCACGCCTTGAGGGGGCTGCTCGACCGCACCATCGAGCTCCAAGCAGAGTTGGCACGGCGTCTCGAGGCCGAGGAAACGTTGCGCCAGGTGCATAAGATGGAGGCTGTGGGTCAGCTGACCGGCGGCATCGCCCACGACTTCAACAATCTCCTCACCATCATCATCGGCAATCTCGACTCCATGAAGCGAAGGCTGGCCAAGACAGATGGCTCCGCAAACGTCTCGGATCTTACGGCCAGCCTGATGAAGCCGCTGGAGGGGGCCTTGCGTGGCGCCGGCAACGCGGCGCAGCTCACCCACCGGCTGCTCGCCTTCTCGCGGCGCCAAGCCTTGGAGCCGGCGCGCATCGATCTCAACCGTCTGGTGGCCGACATGCTCGACATGCTCCGTCGCAGCATCGGCGAGCAGATTAACATCGAGACGGTGTTGAGCGCAGGACTGTGGGCGAGCTTTGCCGACCCGCATCAGCTCGAAAACGTCCTCCTCAATCTGGCTTTGAACGCCCGTGCAGCAATGCCGAATGGCGGTTGCCTCACCATCGAGACCGCCAACGCGTTTCTCGACGAGACTTATGCGGAACAGTTTGGCGACGTGGACAAGGGGCAATATGTGCTGTTGAGCGTGACCGACACGGGGACCGGCATCCCCAAGGACATCATCGAGCGGGTCTTCGAGCCGTTCTTCACCACCAAGGCCGCAGGCGAGGGCTCAGGTCTCGGGCTCCCCATGGTGCATGGCTTCGTCAAACAAACCGGGGGCCATATTCGCATCTACAGCGAGGAAGGCCATGGCACGACGGTGAAGGTCTATCTGCCGCGGCTGAGCCCGGCCGATGAGGTTGGCGCTGTTCCCACCGCCAAGGCACCGGATGTGGCGCCGGTGCCGAGGGCAGAACCGCACGAGACGATACTGCTGGTCGAGGACAATGACGGGGTGCGCGACTACGCCACCAGGGTCCTTGAGGAGCTCGGCTATCGCGTCATCGGCACCGCCGACGCCAGAGAGGCGTTGAAGCTGCTGGCCAAGCAGCCGCATATCGACCTGTTGTTCACCGATGTGGTGCTGCCGGGCGCGGTCACGGGCCGCATGCTTGCCGATAAGGCCAAAGCCATGAGGCCGGCGCTGCCGGTCCTATTCACCACCGGCTATACCAGGAACGCCATCGTGCATCAGGGCCGGCTCGACCCCGACGTGCATCTCCTCGCCAAGCCTTACACCCAGCAGGAACTCGCCCGCAAAGTGCGCGAACTGCTGGACGCAGCCCAATTGGCACAAGAGTTGCCAGCCTTGCCCTGATTTCTAGGTTGTCGCCTCGCGCTGCTTTATGCGACGAGTGGATTTGCCTCTCGCTGCCGACCGGCGCTACAACGTGAGGAGCTCAGGGGTCGTCAATGGTTCAATTCACGCTGCCGAAGAATTCCCGGGTCCGCCAGGGCAAGGAGTGGAACCCGCCGCCGGAGGATGCCGACAAGGGGCGCTTCCGCGAATATCGGGTTTATCGCTACGATCCCGAAACCGGTGACAATCCACGGCTCGATACCTATTGGGTGGACATGACCGAGTGCGGGCCGATGGTTCTCGACGCGCTGATCTGGATCAAGAACAACATCGACCCGACTCTGACCTTCCGCCGCTCCTGCCGCGAGGGCGTGTGCGGCTCATGCTCGATGAATATCGGTGGCACCAACACGCTCGCCTGCACCAAGCATGCCGGTGACGCGCCCGAGACGATCGCGATCTATCCCCTGCCGCATATGCCAGTGATCAAGGACCTCGTGCCCGACCTCACCCATTTCTATGCCCAGCACCGCTCTATCGAGCCTTGGCTCAAGACCGATTCGCCGACGCCGCAAAAGGAGTGGCGCCAATCACGTGAAGACCGCAGCAAGCTCGATGGGCTCTATGAGTGCATCCTCTGCGCCTGCTGCTCGACGGCCTGCCCGTCCTATTGGTGGAACGGCGACCGCTATCTCGGCCCCGCCATCCTGTTACAGGCCGATCGCTGGGTCGAGGACAGCCGCGATGAGCGGACCGGTGAGCGGCTCGACGAGCTCGAGGACCCATTCAGGCTCTATCGCTGCCACACCATCCTCAACTGCACCAAGGCCTGTCCCAAGGGCCTAAACCCGGCAGCGGCCATCTCTTCGCTGAAGCGCCAACTGGTGGAGCGCAGCGAGTGATCGATCATATCGGCGTGCATGTGCGCGATATCGCGCGCGCGACCGAATTCTATCTCAAGGCGCTGGCGCCGCTCGGCATCGCCATCGTCATGCAGGTTTCGGCGGAGGAGACTGGTCATGGCGCCGCCGTCGGCTTCGGCGCCAATCAGAAGCCGTTCTTCTGGCTCAGCGAGGGCGGCGATCCGAGCGGCCCGATGCACATCGCCTTCGCGGCGGCGAACCGCGCCGCTGTCGATGCCTTCTATGACGCGGCGATCAGGGCCGGCGCCGCCGACAACGGCAAGCCGGGCCTCCGGCCCGAATATCACGCCAACTATTATGGCGCCTTCGTCATCGACCCCGACGGCAACAATGTCGAGGCCGTATGCCACCTGCCCGGGTGAGCCGTGCCCCTCAGCGGCCCGCGCAGTTCGGCAGCGAGAAGTTGCACGGCGGGGGCGGCGTGACCGTCACTTTTTCGCCCGTCTTCGGATCCTTCTTTTTCTCATAGGGACTGACGACCCCGCGAGGCGCGAAGTTCACGCGCGTCAGCCGCCCGCCTTCGAAGCTCAGGCTCGCGCTGCAGTCCCAGTTCTTCTCGGATTTGGACTTCGCGAACGGATTCTTCTGGTCCGGCTTCTCCTTTGCCGCCGACGGCACGGGCCCCGCGCCCGAATAGTGATAGACCAGCGTCTCGCCGCTGGTGGTGCCGTAGCTCCCCGAAGGCTTGCCCGCGCAGGCGATGACCTGATCCTTCGTCATTCCGAGATAGGGCTTGGCGGGGTCGCCCGAAATGGTGCGCTCCAGGGTCGCCATCGGCGCTTGGCAGGCGCACAGGCATAGGCCCGCGACGAGGATGGCACTGGCTGCCCTGACTGCGCTCATGCTTGGCCCACCGGGGTTCACCCTGCGTGGATCGGCGCAGAATCCGCCCGAAAAATGGCGGGAGAGCCGGCGCGAACGGGGATCAGCCGAAGAAAAAGTCGGAGAGCAGCTTGATGTTGAGCACGATCACGGTGATCGCGATCAACACCGCGAGCAGGGTCACCCAGCGCGGCGCCACCAACGCCCCCATCTTGCTCTTGTCGGCGGTGAACATCACGAGCGGCACCACGGCAAAGGGGAGCTGGAGGCTCAACACCACCTGGCTCAGGATCAGGAGCTGGGCCGTGCCCTGCTCGCCGTACCAGATGGTGACGATGGCCGCTGGCACGATGGCGATGGCGCGGGTCAGCAGCCTGCGGAGGTAGGGCGGCAGGCGAATGTCGAGGAAGCCTTCCATCACGATCTGCCCGGACAAGGTCGCGGTCACCGTGGAGTTCAGCCCGCAGGCGAGCAGCGCAATACCGAACAGCGTCGGCGCCAGCGCCGAGCCGAGCAGCGGCGCCAGGAACTTATGCGCCTCGCCGAGCTCGGCCACATTGTATTGCCCGGATCGATGGAAGGTGGCCGCCGCCAGGATCAGGATCGAGGCGTTGATCAGCAGCGCGAAGGTGAGCGCGATGGTGGAGTCGGCGGTCGCGAGCCTCATCGCCTCGCGCTTCTCCGGGACGCTGTCGCCGAACGCCCGCGTCTGCACGATGCCCGAATGCAGGTAGAGATTGTGTGGCATCACGGTGGCGCCGAGGATGCCGAGCGCCAGATACAGCATGTCAGGGTTCTTGACGATCTCGATGGTCGGCGCGAAGCCGCGGATCACCTCGCCCCAATTGGGATCGGCCATGGCGATCTGGAGGCCGAAGCAGACCGCGATCACCAAAAACAGCGTCACGACGAAGGCCTCCACATAGCGGAAGCCGAGCTGCTGCATCCACAAAATGAGGAACACGTCGAGCGCGGTTAAGAGCACGCCGATCTCGAGCGGAATGCCGAACAGGAGATTGAGGCCGATGGCGGTGCCAATCACCTCGGCGAGGTCGGTGGCGCAGATGGCAAGCTCGGCGAGCGCCCACAGCGGCCATGACACGAAGCGCGGAAATGCGTCGCGGCAGGCTCGCGCCAGATCGCGCTTCGAGGCGATGCCGAGCCTGATGCACAGCGCCTGCAACAGGATCGCCATCAGGTTCGACAGCAGCACGATGGTGAGCAGCGCATAGCCGAACTTGGAGCCGCCGGCGAGACCGGTTGCCCAGTTGCCGGGGTCCATATAGCCCACGGCAACGAGATAGCCGGGGCCGAGAAAGGTCAGCAGCTTGCGCCACAGTGGGCCCTTGGGCCGCGTCCTGATCGAGCCATACACTTCCGCGAGGGACGGCGTGCCGCCGACGCGACGCCAGCCATTAGCCGGCGGCGTCGCCTCGGCGTTTGGCACAATATCGAGCTCTGCCGGCCTGACCGGACTCAACATGACGTCCTCATTGCGGGAGGGTGTCCGCGCGCATCCCCGAGGCGATCAACCCCATGTTATGTTACATGCGAATAATTTGCAAGTGCATGTAGGGGGTGGGACAATGCGCCGCCGGGCCTGGCCGCTCGGACTGAGGGCGCCGATCATGGCTAACAAGAGGTAAATAAATAAATCTAGCGACCAATTAATCGCGAAGGCATATCCCAGTCATCCCTGCCAAGGATTTAACTATGGGTAAGAAAAATCGCCAGATATTTTATAAAATCTATTGCTAGGGCCCCGATCAAGCTTATCTCGTTACCTACCGCCGACCTCTCATAAGAACAGGGGAGACGCCATGATCGAGTCGCTGAAGAGCGCTGCAACGATAAGCAGGAGCCTGCATACGAGTAGCAAGGAGGCCGGGACTGCCGATGCGGCCGCAACCAAAGGGGACCCAAGTCCTCTGCGTCAGACGAACGAGCCCCCCGGCGAAGCGGCGTCGCTCGCCGCCGCGATCCAGCGGCTGATCGCCGAGCGCGACAGCCATAAGCTCCGTGCCGGGAATACCGAGCTCGAACTCACCCGGCTTCGCGCCGTCAACGAGGAGCTCCGCCGCCAGCACGAGCAGACGCTTCTGCTTGCGGATCACTACATGCGGCTCGCGACCGAGGTGCTGACCACGCTCAAGAACATCGATGCCACCATCCATGAGGTGGTGCAGCGGTCGATCGGCGCCGCCACCGCGAGCAGCGAGAGCCGCGATGCGGCGTTGATGTCCTTGGTGCGCCGGCTGTCGCCGCGAGGGGCCGCCAACGATCACTCCGACACCGGGACGTGATCTAGCCAAGCTCTCCTGCTGCCGTCGCAGCACGACTGGAATGGGTGTCGAGGGGCGAGGGATCATGCCGCGCTACTATTTTCACATCGTGTCTCCTGGGAATTCGGTGCGGGACACTCATGGCGTCGAGCTCGCCGGGCTAGACGGAGCCCATTGGCATGCGATGCATCTCATCTACCGCCTGCGCGCGCATTCGCGGGATGCCGTGGAGGACTGGGTGATCGAGATCGGCGACGAGAGTGGGGCGATCCCGCTCGTGGTGTTGCCCTCTTCGGTGCCGAAGCTCCGACCGCGCGCCGCCTGACGTCAATCGTCCTCGGCCACGGGCAGGGAGCCGTTGCTCTTTGCCTTGCGGCTGAATGGGTCGGTAACCGAGGTCCACTGAAGCCGCGCAGGCCGAATGCTACCTTTGGTTGCGGCGAGGCGTCACCGATGCGTCAAATTGGCGCGTGTAATTTAGCTAAAAATTGCTAGAAAAAACCGGTTGAAGTCCGGGATCGATGCCCTCAGCGGTGTTGCACCTCGGAATAGCCATGGCTATTGTTCCCTGCCGTCCGGTAAGGCGATTTCGCGGGGAAAACCGGAAAAAGGGAAACCTCATGCACGTTCCAGGACGCGCTTGGCGCATCTCATTGAGGGACAACAACCAATACGAATTTCTTGACGAGGCCGACGTCGCCCAATTGATCGAGGGCGAGCCGATAAGCCTGGTCGATGCCGTGCGCGCCGGCGATGAGTTCATCCTCGCCATGGGCGACTGCGCCCGGTGCCAGAGCGCTTGCCATCTCTGGTTCATGTCGGACTCCGAGACGCCCAAGGACGTCTGTCCCTATCTCATTTATTTCGCCGATTTCGGCGTAAAGGCGCGTCGCCAGGACACCGAAGGCGCGATCGCTTAAGCGTCAGCAGACGGAACATTCTCCCGGTATCGCTTGGATCGTTGCCGCGGCGACCCGTGCGGCTCAGGGAACCCGCCCGCCACCTCTCCCGTTGATTCAGAAGCAACGGAAAGGAGGCTAGCCATGAATGCTGCACTCAAGGGTTGCGCGATCGCCGCGACGCTCCTTGGCGCCCCCGCGCTCGGCGCGCCGCCCGCGTCCGCGAACTCCCTCCACAATGAGGGGAACTTCGGCGGCACCTGGAGCCGCATTGCACCAAGCTCGTCCTACGGCTACCGGCGCCACGCCGGTCGCGTGGCCCCGCTCCACGGCTATTACGGCGGCTACGCTTACGCCCCCTATTACGGGCCGGCCCCTTACTACGGACCGGGCTATTACGGTCCAGGCTTTGCCGTCGGCGGCCCGGGCTTCAGCGTTGGCGTCGGCGTCTATTAGCGCCTGACGTGTGCTTCCCCAGGTGGATCTGGAGGCTCATCCCTCCAAACGCCTGAGGGGAGCGCTCACGAATCTGGAACCTTTTTCTGCTCTCCTGAGGGACCACACAAACCAGGCCAAGCCCAAAGGAGGCTCCGGACATGACGAGCAGGCTCTACTTCGGTTTGGGGCTCGCACTAATCGGCGCTGGTGCGCTCATTGCGGCACCCGCACTCGCCAATGACCAGTCCGGAGAGGGCGCGCTCAGCACCGCGCCCAGCCTGATCGGGCCGGGCGTGTCCGCGCTCTCCACCGCCGACGTCAATTTCGGCCCAATGGACGCCGGTGTCGTCGTCGCCCCCGACGTCGCCTTTGGTCTGCCGGTCGTGGCCACCATTCCCGATCAGGGCTGGGCGCCGATCGAGCCCGTCACCGGCATCGACCCGAGCACGTATTAGGCGCGAAGACGCCTCTCGGGCCCTATCACCTCGAGACTCGAATGGGGTATGGAACTCCATCAAGCCTCGAGGAGCGCTCGCCATGATCACCACCAAGGCCCTGGTTGCCACCGCGGTCGTCGCTGTTGCCGTCGTCGCGGCGCTGGTGCTGGAGCGCTCCGCCCACGCCCCTGGCGAGGTTACCTCAGAGCAGCTGCTCGTCGCCGACCTCGCCGGTGAGCCCGACAAAGAGGTCAACATTCAGCTCTACACCTTCCCGCCCGGCGCCTCGGTGCCCTGGCACATCCATCCCGACGCCCACGAATTCGACTACCAGCTCGAAGGCGAGCTGATGCTGCAAAAGGACGGCGAGCCGACCGAGGTCGTGAAGCGCGGGGAGGCCATCTATGTGGCACCGAATGTGGTCCATCGCGGCCTTAATGTGAGCCGCACGCAGCCTGCCAAGATCTTCGTGGTGCGGGTAAAGCCGAAGGACCGGCCCCTGACCACCGAAGTGCAGCCCTAAGGGTCTTGGGTTCTCAGGACTCTTGGCTGTCTTGCGGCGGCACGGCGTGAAGGCCAGCCTGCCATAAGGCGTAGATGCAGAGCATCCAGCCCGACAGCGCCAGGATCCAGTTCACGACATTGTCCGTGGTATCGAGCGTCATGCCGAAATGATCCGCGGTGAAGGTGCCGAAGCCCGCGAACAGCGTGTAGAACACCGCGAAAGCGAGCACGAAAGCAATCGACAGGCGCGGCATGAAGAAGCCAATGACGCTGCCGGCAAGACCCCAGACGAGATTGACGCTGGCGTGGATCGGATCGAGCCGAAATCCCGGGCCGAACTCATGCGGGTCGGTGCCAAAGCCGTAATAGGCATAGGAGCCGAGCACGATCAGGCCCTCTATCAAGAGGAACAAGGTGAGGCGCGCGGCCCAGACGATCAGCGGCACGCCGCCGACCTCGATCGATTCCTCGAGGTCGATATCGTCGAACGGGGCCTCGTCCTCCGGACGAGAGTGTTTGTTTGGCGGCTTCGCTGCCATCAGGGCCCCCTCTTGGCTTGGCGCCGTTCCCCTGCTTAGAGCATAGCCGATCGGTCCCTGTCCCGACAGGGCCGATAGGGCAAGGCGCAACAATCGACGATGGCGGTTTCATGCAAGACGGACCTCTGAGGCGCTACCGGCAGATGGTGGGCGACGGGCTGCTCACCCCGGACGTCGCGCAGGAGCTGGCCGCCGAGAAGCTTGAACTGCTCGCCAACCGCCTCCTGGACTATGCCGAGCCGAACCTCGGCGTGCGGCTCATCTCGTTCGCACGGAAGCGCCAGGCGCCGGAGGGCCTCTATCTCTATGGCGCCGTTGGCCGCGGCAAGACGATGCTGCTCGATCTCTTCTTCGACGCGGTTCCGTTCACGCCGAAGCGGCGCGTGCATTTCCAGGAATTCATGGCTGAAGCCCATGACGCTATCGAGCGGGCGCGCAAGAAGGCCAAGGATCCGATCGGGAGCGCGGCAAAGGAGATCGCGGCGGGTGCCGCGCTCCTCTGCTTTGACGAGCTCGAGGTCACCGACATCGCCGACGCCATGATCCTCGGACGTCTGTTCCAGCATCTTTTCGCCAGGGAGGTGGTGATCGTCGCCACCTCGAACAGCGCCCCGCGCGACCTCTACCGCGGCGGGCTCAACCGGGCGCTGTTCCTGCCCTTTATCGCCATGATCGAACAACGCATGGACACCCACGAGATCGAAGCCACCAAGGACTATCGGCTGGAGAAGCTCCACGGCAGCGACCTCTACCTCACGCCGCTCGACGCCCGCGCGAGGGCTGTCATGGACTCGAATTGGCGGACCTTGACCGGGCGCGAGCGCGGCGCGGCGCAGACCCTCACGGTCAAGGGCCGCAGCATCGCCGTGCCGCAAGCGGCACTTGGCGTGGCGCGGTTCTCCTTCGCCGAGCTGTGCGCCGCGGCGCTCGGGCCACTCGACTACCAGCGCATCGCCCACACCTTTCATACGCTGATGCTCGACGGCATCCCGGTGCTCGGTCCGGAGCGCCGCAACGAGGCACGGCGGTTCATCATGTTGATCGACGCGCTTTACGACAATGGCGTCGGCTTGATCGCCTCGGCCGAGGCCGAGCCGATCGACCTCTATGCCGACGGCGACGGCGTGGCGAGCTTCGCCCGCACGGCGTCCCGGCTGATGGAGATGCGGTCGGAGGCTTATCTCGCGCAGCGGCCGAAGCACCACCAATAGGACCAATGGGTGGCTTCGCCCAAGGCCGATGCGCCTTGCCTGAGGCCCGGATTGCCGGTAACGAAAGCCCGGAGGAGCCCCGGCCTTTGCCGGCAGGGAGCGCGAGATCACAGCAAAAGGAGCGGTACATCATGGCGCGTAGTCGAATTGCGCTGATTGGCGCGGGTCAAATCGGCGGTACCCTCGCCCATCTTGCTGGCCTTAAGGAACTCGGCGAGGTCGTGCTGTTCGACGTGGTCGACGGCGTCCCGCAAGGCAAGGCGCTCGATCTGTCACAGGCCGCGCCGGTGCATAAGCTCAGCTCCAAGATCAGGGGTGCCAACGAGTACGCCGAGATCAAGGACGCGGACGTTGTGATCGTCACCGCCGGCGTGCCGCGCAAGCCCGGCATGAGCCGCGACGACCTGCTTGAGATCAACCTCAAGGTCATGGAGCAGGTCGGTGCGGGCTTGCGCAAATATGCGCCGGAAGCGTTCGTCATTTGCGTCACCAACCCGCTCGACGCCATGGTTTGGGCGCTGCAGAAGACAAGCGGGCTGCCGCGCAACAAGGTGGTGGGCATGGCCGGCATTCTCGACTCGGCCCGGTTCCGCCACTTCCTCGCTGAGGAATTTGATGTCTCGGCGGAGGACATCACCGCCATGGTGCTCGGCGGCCACGGCGACACCATGGTGCCGCTCGTGCGCTACTCGACGATGGCCGGCATTCCGCTGCCCGATCTCGTGCGCATGCGCTGGATCACGCAGAAGCGTCTCGACGAGATCGTGCAACGCACGCGCGACGGTGGCGCCGAGATCGTCGGCCTGCTCAAGACCGGGTCTGCTTTCTACGCGCCCGCTGCGGCTGCGCTCGAAATGGCGGAGGCCTATCTCAAGAACAAGAAGCGAGTGCTGCCTTGCGCCGCCTATCTCAATGGCGAATACGGCGTGAAGGGGCTTTATTCCGGGGTCCCCGTGATCATCGGCGCCAAAGGCGTCGAGCGCGTGATCGAGCTCGAGCTCACCTCGCATGAGCGCGACGCCTTCATGAAATCGGTGGAATCAGTGAAGTCGCTGGTGGAGCTCTGTCAGCGGATCGCGCCTAGCCTTGCCGCGGCGTCGTGATCGATCGAATAGCGAGGGGGATCTGAATTGAACATTCATGAGTACCAGGCCAAGGCGCTGCTCGGCGCCTATGGCGCGCCGGTGGCTCAGGGCGACGTGGCTGCCTCCGTCGAAGGTGCCGTCGCCGCAGCCAAGAATCTGAGGGCCGCGGCCTGGGTGGTGAAGGCCCAGATCCACGCCGGCGGCAGGGGCAAGGGCGGCGGCATCAAGCTGGTGAAAACGCTCGAAGAGCTCCGTGATGAGACCGAGCGCATGCTGGGCAAGCCGCTGGTCACGCCGCAGACGGGCCCGAAGGGCCGCATCGTGCGCCGGGTCTATGTGGTGGAGGATACGGCCATCGCGCGCGAGCTTTATCTCTCGCTCCTCGTCGACCGCGACTCCGGGCGAGTCGAGCTTCATTGCCTCCACCGAAGGCGGCGTCGACATCGAAAAGGTTGCCGCCGAAACGCCGGAGAAGATCGTGACCCTGAGCGTCGATCCGGCGACGGGTCTCGAGCCGTTCCATACCCGCATCATCGCCTCGGCGCTGAAGCTGAAAGGACCCGAGGCCAAGCAATGCGCGGCGCTGGTCGGGGCTCTGTTTCAGCTGTTCATGGACAAGGATGCGAGCCTGATCGAGATCAATCCTCTGGTGGTGACGAAAGAGGACAATCTCACCTGCCTCGATGCCAAGATGGCTTTCGACGACAATGCGCTGTTCCGCCATCCGGATATCGCCGAGCTCCGCGATCTAAACGAAGAGGATCCCGCCGAGGTCGAGGCGTCCAAGCACGACCTCTCCTACGTCAAGCTCGACGGCGCCATCGGCTGCATGGTCAACGGCGCGGGGCTCGCCATGGCGACCATGGACATCATCAAGCTCTATGGCGGCGAGCCGGCCAACTTCCTCGATGTCGGCGGCGGTGCCACCAAGGAGCGCGTCACCGAGGCGTTCAAGATCATCCTGTCGGATCCGCATGTCACCGGGGTGCTGGTCAATATTTTCGGTGGCATCATGCGCTGCGACACCATCGCCGAGGGCATTATCGCCGCGGCCCGCGAGACCAACGTCACGGTGCCGCTCGTGGTGCGGCTCGAAGGCACCAATGTCGCCCGCGGCAAGGCGCTGCTCGAAGACTCCGGCCTCGCCATCATTCCTGCCGACGATCTCGACGATGCCGCGAAGAAGATCGTGGCCGCGGTCAAAAAGGCCGCGTGAGACGGCGGAGAAAGAGCCTTCTCGCAGGTGCGAAATAAAGGCTATGCTCTAGGCTCACTGGTGGGGGCGTAAATCGAATGGCTGCGGTTGAAGGTGTTGCGCGGGATTGTCCGCAATGCGGCGCGTCGGCGTTTCAGGCGCTGCCCGCCTATTCCTCACCGCCATGGCAGATCGTCGAATGCGCGGCTTGCGGCTTCGTTTTCCTGCGCAATCCTCCCGAATACAAGCACCTCGTCAGTGAATTTGCCTGGGAGAAGACCCGCGTCGCCGAGGTCGAGCGGCGGAAGACGCAGAGCCCGGTGCGCATGTGGCTCGACCGCATGACCCGCTGGCGCGCCGGCATCTATTCGCCTGGCATCGCTGGGCGGCTCCAGCGCCTGTTCTCCCCGGGGCGCGTGCTCGACGTCGGCTGCGGCTCGGGCAAGAAGGTGCCCGAGCCCTTCGTGCCCTTCGGCGTGGAGATCTCAGGGGAGCTGTCGCGGGCCGCCGACGCTCAAATGCGCAGCCGCGGCGGCCGCGCCATTCATGCTCCAGCCGTCGATGGCGTGAAGGAATTCCCGGATCGCTACTTCAGCGGCATTCTGCTCCGTTCGTTCCTGGAGCATGAGAAGCAGCCCAAGGCGCTGTTAGCGGAATGCTCGCGCGTGCTCGCCCCTGGCGGCGCCGTCTATGTGCGGGTGCCAAATTATGGCAGCCTCAATCGGCGCCTGCTAGGTGGCAAATGGTGTGGGTTTCGCTATCCGGACCATGTGAACTATTTCACCACCACCTCGCTCGGGGCCATGGCCGGCGATTGCGGGTTGGCACTCGAGCTGCTCAATCCCATCCGCCTGCCTCTCGACGACAACATCAACGCCGTTCTCAAACCACAAGCAAGCCCAGCCAACTAATGTCAGTTCTCGTTGACCGCAACACCCGGGTGATGTGCCAGGGTTTCACCGGTGCGCAAGGCACCTTTCATTCCGAACAAGCCATTGCCTATGGCACCCGCATGGTCGGGGGCGTCACGCCGGGCAAGGGTGGCACCACCCATCTCGGCCTGCCGGTCTTCGATACCGTGCGTGAGGCGGTCGCGGAGACTGGCGCCGATGCGAGTGCCGTCTATGTGCCGCCCGCCTTCGCCGCCGATGCCATTCTCGAGGCGATCGACGCCGAAGTGCCGCTCGTGGTGTGCATCACCGAAGGCGTTCCCGTGCTCGACATGGTCAAGGTGAAGCGGGCGCTGTCGGGCTCGCATACGCGCCTGATCGGACCGAACTGTCCGGGCGTCATCACGCCGGATCAATGCAAGATCGGCATCATGCCGGGCCACATCCACCGCCCTGGCAAGGTCGGCATCGTGTCGCGGTCAGGCACGCTCACCTACGAGGCCGTGGCGCAAACCACCGCCGCCGGGCTCGGTCAATCCACCTGCATCGGCATCGGCGGCGATCCCGTGCATGGCACGAACTTCATCGATTGCCTCAAGATGTTTCTCGACGATGACGCCACCGAAGCGATCATCATGATCGGCGAGATCGGCGGCAGCGCCGAAGAGGATGCCGCAACCTTCCTTGCCGAAGCCAAGGTCAAGAAGCCGACGGTGGGCTTCATCGCCGGTGTCAGCGCGCCTCCCGGCCGGCGCATGGGGCATGCCGGGGCGGTAATTTCGGGCGGCAAGGGCAAGGCGGGCGACAAGATCGAGGCCATGAAGGCGGCTGGAATCCGCGTGTCGCCGAGCCCGGCGGCGCTCGGCACCACGCTCAAGGATCTGCTCAACGGAGCTTGATGCACCCGCTGCCGCCGTCGCAGGCGGTCTTGAGGGCACAGCATAAAATTGAGGCACACCCAACCCGAAAACGTCGCGACTTATGGTCTTCGACCCTTGGCACCGCGCTTGCAGACACATTACATGAGCGGTTAGCGGGGTCGCGCCAAACACTCGCCGCTTTTGGGCGGCACGCCGGTGGTCCGAGTTACCGGCAAGGTTGATGACATGACGAGGCATGAACTGAACGACGTGTTTGCGAGCACGTCGTTTCTTGACGGCAGCAACGCTGCCTATCTCGAACAACTTTACGCAATTTATCAGCAGGACCCGAACCGGGTCGGTCCGGAATGGCGGGCGTTCTTCGCCAGCCTGAAGGACGACCGCGACGACGTGATCCTCGGCGCGCGCGGACCATCCTGGGGTCGCGGCAACGGCACGGCCTTGATCGAGGCGCCGCCTCCGGCCTTCACCGAGGAGCAGGCGCTTGACGCGGCCCGCGATACGCTCGCCGCCCGCATGCTGATCCGCAACTACCGCACCCGCGGACACCTCATCGCCAAGCTCGATCCGCTCGAGCTTACGGTCCGGCGCGAGCATCCCGAGCTCAGGCCGAAGACCTACGGCTTCACCAAAGATGACTACGACCGTCCGATCTTCCTCGGCGGCGCGCTCGGCCTCGAATTCGGCACGCTCCGGCAGGTGCTCGGCATTCTGAAGCGTACCTACGGCCAGCATATCGGCACCGAATATATGCATATCTCGGATCCCGAGCAGCGGGCCTGGATCCAGGAGCGCATCGAGGGCGCCGACAAGGAAGTGCGCTTCACGCCGCAGGGCAAGAAGGCGATTCTCGCCAAGCTGTTCGAGGCCGAGATATTCGAGCGGTTCCTCGACGTGAAATACACCGGCACCAAGCGCTTCGGCCTCGACGGTGGCGAAGCCGTGGTGCCCGCGCTGGAGCAGGTGATCAAACGCGGCGGTCAACTCGGCGTGCGCGACGTCGTTATCGGCATGCCCCACCGCGGCCGCCTCAACGTGCTCGCCAATGTCATGGCCAAGCCCTATCGGGCAATCTTCAACGAGTTCAAGGGCGGCTCGGCGCAGCCGGATGACGTCGAAGGCTCCGGCGACGTCAAGTACCATCTCGGCGCCTCGTCCGACCGCGAGTTCGACGACAACCGCGTGCATCTGTCGCTGACGGCCAACCCCTCGCATCTCGAGATCGTCGATCCCGTGGTGCTCGGCAAGGTGCGCGCCAAGCAGGATCAGCTCGGCGACCGCGAGCGGCGCGAGGTGCTGCCGCTCCTGCTCCATGGCGATGCCGCCTTCGCCGGCCAAGGCGTGGTCGCGGAGTGTTTTGGGCTTTCGGGCTTGCGCGGCCACCGCACCGGCGGCTCGCTCCATTTCATCGTCAACAACCAGATCGGCTTCACCACGGCGCCGCGCTTCGCGCGCTCGTCGCCGTACCCGTCCGACGTCGCCAAGATCATCGACGCGCCGATCTTCCATGTGAATGGCGACGATCCGGAAGCGGTGGTCTATGTCACCAAGATTGCAGTCGAGTTCCGCCAGCGCTTCGGCAAGCCGGTGGTCATCGACATGTTCTGCTATCGGCGCCACGGCCACAACGAGGCCGACGAGCCCGCCTTCACCCAGCCCCTAATGTATGCCCGCATCCGCGAGCACCCGCGCGTGAGTGAGATCTACGCCAACAAGCTGATCGACGAAGGTCTGATGACGCGCGAGGATGTCGAGCGCATGCAGGCCGACTTCCGCGCCTTGCTCGAGGAGGAATTCTCCGCGGCCGAAGCCTATCGCCCGAACCGCGCCGACTGGCTCGACGGGCGCTGGTCTCATATCGGCTTTGCCGAGGAGGGGGCGCGGCGCGGGCAGACCGGCGTCGATCTCGACGTGCTGAAGCAGGTTGGCCGCAAGATCACCCACATTCCCAAGACCTTCACGCCGCACAAGACCATCGCCCGCATCATCGCCGGGCGGCGCAAGATGATTGAGGACGGCACCGGCATCGACTGGTCCACGGCCGAGGCGCTTGCCTTTGGCACCTTGCTCGACGAAGGCTTCCGCGTGCGCCTGTCGGGGCAGGACAGCGAGCGTGGCACGTTCTCCCAGCGCCATTCCGTGCTGATGGACCAGGTCACGGAGAAGAAATACACGCCCCTCAAGCACATCCGAAAAGGCCAAGCCGAGTTCGAGGTCATCAACTCGATGCTGTCGGAAGAGGCGGTGCTCGGCTTCGAATATGGCTACAGCCTCGCCGAGCCCAACGCGCTCGTGCTGTGGGAGGCGCAATTCGGCGACTTCGCCAACGGCGCGCAGGTCGTGGTCGACCAGTTCATCTCCTCCGGCGAGCGCAAATGGCTGCGCATGTCGGGGCTCGTGCTGCTGTTGCCTCACGGCTATGAGGGCCAGGGTCCCGAACACTCATCGGCGCGGCTCGAGCGCTATCTCCAGCTGAGCGCCGAGGACAATTGGCAGATCGCCAACCTGACCACGCCGGCTAACTATTTCCATGCGCTCCGGCGCCAGCTCCACCGCAAGTTCCGCAAGCCGCTGGTGCTGATGACGCCGAAGTCGCTGCTGCGTCACAAGCGCGTGGTGTCAAACCTCACGCAACTCGGGCCGGAGTTGAGCTTTCACCGCGTGCTGTGGGACGATGCCCAGCTGCTCGAGGGCGAGGCGATCAAGCTCAAGCCCGATGCGGAGATCAAGCGCGTGGTGATGTGCTCGGGCAAGGTCTATTACGATCTCTACGAGGATCGCGACAAGCGTGGGATCGACGACGTCTATCTGTTGCGCGTAGAGCAGCTCTATCCGTTCCCGGCGCGCGCGCTGATCCAGGAGCTGTCGCGTTTTCCGCAGGCCGAGATGGTGTGGTGCCAGGAGGAGCCGAAAAATATGGGCGCCTGGAGCTTCATCGAGCCGAACCTCGGCTGGGTGCTCGATCACATCGAGGCCCAGCACCGGCGTCCGCGCTATGCCGGGCGCCCGGCCTCGGCGGCAACCGCGACAGGATTGATGCGCAAACACCAGCAGGAGCTGAGGCTCCTGCTCGACGAGGCATTGGGGTAGGGACGAGGCGAAGAGGTCATGGCGACAGAGATCCGCGTGCCGGCCCTTGGCGAATCCGTGACCGAGGCGACCGTTGGCAAATGGTTCAAGCAAGCTGGCGACGCGGTCGCCGCCGATGAGCCGCTGGTCGAGCTTGAGACCGACAAGGTGACCCTCGAGGTCCCGGCACCCGCTGCCGGGGTGCTGTCGGAGATCGTGGTCAAGGCGGGCGACACTGTCGCCGTCGGCACCGTGCTTGGCGCGATTCAAGTTGGCGACGGCAAGGCCGCGGCGCCGGCGGCGAAGGCGCCGGAGCCGGCAAAGGAGTCAAAGCCCGCTTCGGCCGCGGCGCAGGTGCAGCCGGCAGCCGAAGCGCCGAAGCAGCCCGCGGAGGCGATTGCGCTCCAGCGCGAGCCGGTGCCGCGCGAGGAGTTTGGCGCTCATGACGAGATGACGCCATCGCCGGCGGCGCGCAAGTTGCTGACCGAGAAGGGGATCGGGGTTGCGGGCCTCCATGGCTCCGGGCGGCGGGGCCAGGTGCTGAAGCAGGACGTTCTTGCCTTGGCGTCCGGGGCTCGTGCCGAAGCCACAGCGGAGAGCTCTGCGCCCGGTGTGGCGAGCGCCGCCGCGACGCTGCTCGCGCGTGCGCCGGAACCAAAGGCACCGCCATCGCCACGCCCGCCGATCGCGCCGGAGGACGAATCTCGCGAAGAGCGGGTGCGCATGACGCGGCTCCGTCAGACCATAGCCAAGCGCCTCAAGGAGGCGCAGGACACCGCGGCAATGCTCACCACGTTCAACGACGTGGATATGAGCGCTGTGATGGCGCTTCGGCGCGAATACCGCGACGCCTTCGAGAAGAAGCACGGCGTCAAGCTCGGCCTGATGGGCTTCTTCGTGAAGGCCTGTGTGCAGGCGCTGAAGGATATCCCGGCGGTCAATGCCGAGATCGACGGCACCGACATCGTCTACAAGAACTACTACCATGTCGGTGTTGCCGTCGGCACCGAGCGCGGGCTCGTGGTGCCGGTGTTGCGCGACGCCGACCGCATGGGCCTTGCTCAGATCGAGGCGGCGATCGCCGATTTCGGCGCCCGGGCGCGGGAGGGCAAGCTCGGCCTCGAGGAGATGCAAGGCGGCACCTTCACCATCTCCAATGGCGGTATCTATGGCTCGCTGTTGTCGACGCCGATCCTGAACGCACCGCAATCCGGCATTCTCGGCATGCATCGCATCGAGGAACGCGCCGTGGTGCGGGACGGGCAGATCGTGGCGCGGCCGATGATGTATCTTGCGCTCAGCTACGACCATCGCCTCGTCGACGGCAAGGAGGCGGTCACCTTCCTGGTCCACGTCAAGGATGCCATCGAGGACCCTAAGCGCCTCGTGCTCGATCTCTAGTCCGAAGGCAACGCTGGAACCGCCTTCCTGTCGCTGTTAGGGTCCGGCAATCGAGCCTTGTGGACTCGTGATGTGACTGTTCCAGATCTCCTTGCCCAGCCACCCCGGCCGCACAGAACCGTCACAATGGCGAAAGACCGCAGACGCTATAGACTGAGCTGAGACATGGGTAGCACCGAGTGTGAGGAGCGGGGGCGTGGCTGACGCATATGATCTGATCGTGATCGGCACCGGTCCCGGCGGCTATGTCTGCGCCATCCGCGCGGCGCAGCTCGGCATGAAGGTCGCGGTGGTGGAGAAGCGCGCCACCCATGGCGGCACTTGCCTCAATGTCGGCTGCATCCCGTCGAAAGCGCTGCTCCACGCGAGCGAGCGCTATGCCGAGGCCGCCGACGGTGCCGCTGCTGGCATGGGCATCAAGGTGAAGCCGGAGCTCGATCTCGCCGCCATGCTCGCGTTCAAGGACGAGGGTGTAAAGGGCAATGTCCAGGGCGTCGAGTTCCTGCTCAAGAAGAACAAGATCGAGCCGTTTCACGGCGCCGCCAGGATCGTGGCCCCAGGAAAGGTCGAGGTTACCGCCGATGGCGGCGGCAGGCAGACGCTCGCGACCAAGGCCATCGTCATCGCCACCGGGTCCGAGGTCGCGGCCATTCCCGGCATCGCCATTGACGAGAAGACCATCGTGTCCTCGACCGGGGCGCTGTCCTTGCCCGAGGTGCCGAAGCGGCTCGTGGTCATTGGCGCCGGCTATATCGGGCTCGAGCTCGGCTCGGTGTGGCGGCGGCTCGGCGCCGAAGTCACGGTGGTAGAGATGCTCGACCGCATCACGCCTGGTCTCGACGGCGAGGTAGCGAGGCAGTTCCAGCGGCTCCTGGAGAAGCAGGGCATCGTCTTCAAGCTCGCGACCAAGGTGCTCAGCGTCGAGAGCGACGGCAAGGGCTGCAAGCTGACGCTTGAGCCGATCGCCGGTGGCGCCAAGGAGACGCTCGACTGCGATGTGGTGCTGGTCGCGGTCGGCCGGGTACCGAACACCAAGGGGCTTGGGCTCGCCGAGCTTGGCGTCAAGACTGATAACCGCGGCCGCATCGTCGTCGATGGGCTTTACGCCACGAGCGTGCCCGGCATCTACGCCATCGGCGATGTCATCGAAGGGCCGATGCTGGCGCACAAGGCCGAGGACGAGGGGGTCGCCGTGGCTGAGATCCTGGCCGGGCAAGCTGGCCACGTGAACTACGATGCAATCCCGAGCGTCGTCTATACCGCGCCGGAAGTCGCAAGCGTCGGCAAGACCGAGGAGGAGCTGAAGGCGGCCGGGATCGCCTACAAGGTGGGCAAATTCCCCTTCACCGCCAATGGCCGCGCCAAGGTCAACCGCACCACCGAGGGCTTCGTCAAAGTCTTGTCCGACGAGGCGAGCGACCGCGTGCTTGGCGTGCATATTCTCGGCGCCGATGCTGGCACCATGATCGCCGAGGCCGTGGTGCTGATGGAGTTCGGCGGCTCGGCCGAGGATCTCGCCCGCATCTGCCACGCCCACCCGACCTTGAACGAGGCAGTGAAGGAGGCCGCGCTCGCCGTCGACAAGCGCGCCATCCACATGTGATCAGGCCGGTGCCCTAAAGCCGCTCACCCTTGCGGTTCAGGGCGCGCTTGATCATGCGCGCGAACAGCGGCGATGAGGCCAGTCGAAGCACCTGCTCGCGCAAGAACAGCTGCAACCGTGTCCTCGGCGTGAACAGCACGACATTCCGCCGCGCCGTCCTTTGCGCTCGACTCTGCCCACGGCCTGACGCGAAATTCGTAACGCGCGAGAGCGGTGTTGATGTTCGGCGACGCAGCGAGTGCCTCGGCGAGGATCACGGCGCCGGCCATGGCCAGCGTCGCGCCTTTGCCAGCGATCAGCGATACCGCATAAGCGGCGTCGCCGAGCAGCGCCACGCGCGCCTTTGACCAGCGCGGCAACTCGACCAAGGCGACCTCGTCGAAATAGATGCTTTCGGCTTTGCGTACATGATCGAGCAACTCGGGCACGCGCCAGTCGCACCCGGCGAAAGCGCGCCTCAGCTCGGCTTCCACCGGCTGGTCGCTGCGCTCGGTGAGATACATGAAGAACGCCATCACGCGCTCGCCGCGAACGGCGGCGACCCCGGCGGCGCGGCCGACCTCCGTCAAGGAATACGTTTCGTCTGCGCTCACCTCCGGGAGGAGCGACCGATCGAGAATGAAGGCAGCGACCCGCGCGCCGAGAAACCGCACGAACTCCTGTTCCGGACCAAAGGCGAGTGCCCGGACCCGCGAATGCAGACCGTCCGCGCCGACGAGCAGGTCCGCGTCGATGACGTTGCCGTTGTCGAGGGTGGCAGTGGTGCCGCTGTCGCCATTCTCAAAGGACACGATCGAGGTTCCGAAATGGATGTCCGCGTGATCCTTGATGCGGTCGTAGAGAATACGCTCGATGTCGCCGCGCATGAGGTTGATCTGGCGCTCGCCGATGAGGGTATCGAGAGCACGGCCTTGCAGCACCAGGAGGCGGCGTCCGTCGGCGCCGATATAGACCAAGCGCTCCGGCAGATATTGCGCCGCGCGCAGATCGTCGGCGATGCCCAGGCGCTCGGCGGCATCATAGCCGGGATCGGACAGGCCGAGCATATAGCCAACGGCGCGGAGCGCCGGCGCCCGTTCGACCACAATTGGTATGATGCCAAGCTGGTGCAGGCGAAGCGCGAGCGAAAGCCCGGCGATGCCTGCGCCAGAAATCAGAACCTTCATCGGCAGTGCCCCAACAAGACCGCGCGATCCCTAATGCCACGGATCGGCGGCCTTGGTGAGGCAATAACGGCGGGGCCCTTAGGCGGCCTCGGCGCCCTTGGTGGTGTCGCCGGCCGTGTAGGATTGCGCGCCAGTGCCGGCGAGCTTGCCCTTGTCGACGATCAGATATTCGGTACGGATCGGCTTGCCGGCGAAGAAGTTCTCTAGGATCTCGCGTGTGCCGGCGGCGTAGCGGGCTTGCGCCGACAACGACGTGCCGGAGACATGCGGGGTCATGCCGTGGTGCGGCATGGTCCGCCAAGGGTGATCCTTCGGCGCTGGCTGCGGGAACCAGACGTCACCGGCATAGCCCGCGAGCTGACCGCTCTCCAGCGCCCGCACCACGGCGTCGCGATTGACGATCTTGCCGCGGGCGGTGTTCACGAGGTAGCTGCCGCGCTTCATCATGCCGATCAGCTTGTCGTTGAACAGATCCTCGGTCTCGGGATGGAGCGGCGCGTTGATGGTGACCACGTCGCAGGCCTTGACCAGGGACTCGACCGTCGGGTGGTAGATCAGGCCGAGCTCCTTCTCGACCTTCTCCGGCACCCGGTGCTTGTCGAAATAGTGGAGCTTGACGTCGAAGGGCTTCAGCCGACGCAAGACGGCAAGGCCAATGCGGCCGGCGCCGACGGTGCCGACATTCATGCCTTCGAGGTCGTAGGCGCGCTCGACGCTGTCGGCGATGTTCCAGCCGCCTGTGACCACCCAGCCATAAGAGGGGATGTAGTTGCGGACAAGCGCCAGGATCATCATCACCACGTGCTCGGCGACGCTGATCGAGTTGGAATAGGTGATCTCGGCGACGGTAATGCCCTTGTCGATGGCGCCCTGCAGATCGACGTGGTCGGAGCCGATGCCGGCGGTGATGGCGAGTTTCAGCTTCTTGGCCTTGGCGAGGCGCTCCTTGGTTAGATAGGCCGGCCAGAACGGTTGCGAGATGACGACGTCGGCATCGACGAGCTCCTTGTCGAAGGTCGAGTTCGGGCCTTCCTTGTCGGAGGTCACCACCAGGGTGTGGCCGGCGTCTTCGAGGAATTTGCGAAGCCCAAGCTCGCCCGAGACGCTGCCGAGCAGCTCGCCGGGCGTGAAGTCGACCTTGCTCGGCGTCGGCGTGGTCATGCCGCCGGGATAGTGGTCGATCTTGGGGATGTCGTCCCGGGCATATTTCGGCGGGTAGCCGTTGACGGGATCGGGGTAGAGAACGGCGAGTACTTTGGCCATGACTTTGCTCCTTGTCGTTACCGCATGCGCGCGATGGCCTGCGAGCCCAGGCTCGCCTGGCAAGCACCCTGCGTTGCATGCGTTCTCAAATTCGGGGGATGGGGTTCGGGGCTTGGGGCCCCGTCTCATCCCGGCGTTTCCGTCGGCCGGCGGCGCTTTTTGATTGACCTTCTCGATCGCGCGGCAGGCCCCAAGCTTCGGACTTTTCCAGCCGTGGAATCAAGAGGGCCCCGCCAAAGGGTCAATAGGGAAAGCCTATCGAGCCGTCGGGAACCACCTGCTAGACAAACGCGCGAGAGGCTGGAATTGTGCCCGCCCGCGTCAAAGGAGATCAGCTATGGGGCTGCCCAAGAGCTTGGTTGAGGGCTATCGACGGTTTCTGCGTGACCGGCATGGGCCGGAGCGCGGCCGCTACATCCAACTCGCCGAACTCGGGCAGACCCCGACCGCGATGGTGATTGCCTGCTGCGATGCGAGGGTCGACGTCTCGGCCATCTTCGATGCCGGTCCCGGCGAATTGTTCATCCTGCGCAACGTCGCCAATCTGGTGCCGCCCTACGAGCCGGAAGGCAAATTTCACGGCACCAGCGCCGCGGT
Organism: uncultured Alphaproteobacteria bacterium; assembly: GCA_963732955.1. Lineage (GTDB taxonomy): Bacteria > Pseudomonadota > Alphaproteobacteria > Rhizobiales > Methyloligellaceae > Methyloceanibacter. The sequence continues at coordinate 566,791 of CAVTBH010000002.1, read as the reverse complement.
CGAATATGCGGCCCTCGTGCTCAAGGTGCCTCATATCGTCATTCTCGGGCATTCCCATTGCGGCGGTGTTGCCGCCTATCGCGAGAGCCTCAAGGGCAACGCCGACGAGAACAGCTTCATCGCCCGCTGGCTGACGCTGCTCGATGGCCTCAAGCTGCGCGAGGAGGACACGGCGAGCCATTCGCACGAGACGGCCTTCGAGCTCGCCGGCATCCGCCAGTCGCTCGCCAATCTCCGCAGCTTCCCCGCGATCCGTGAGCGCGAGGCGGCGGGGCTGCTCGCGCTGCACGGCCTCCATTTCGACATCGCCAGCGGCGAGGTCATCGCGCTCGACGAAAATGGCGGGGATTTCGCTGCGCTCGCGGCGGCCTAGGCGGCGCTGCTCACGCCGCCTTCTTCAAGAGATTGCGGTTGATGATCAGCTCGGCGATCTGCACCGTGTTGAGGGATGCGCCTTTGCGCAGATTGTCCGAGACCACCCACAGCGACAGGCCATTGTCGATGGTGCTGTCCTCGCGGATGCGGGACACATAGGTGGCATAGTCGCCGACGCATTCGATCGGGGTGACGTAGCCGCCCGGCTCGCGCTTATCGACCACGAGCACGCCAGGCGCTTCGCGCAACACGCTGCGCGCCTCCTCGGTGGTGACCGGCCGCTCGAACTCGATATTGACCGCTTCGGAGTGGCCGACGAACACCGGCACGCGAACGCAGGTCGCGGTGAGCTTGATCTTCGGATCGAGGATCTTCTTGGTCTCCGCCACCATCTTCCACTCTTCCTTGGTGGAGCCGTCGTCGAGGAAGACGTCGATATGGGGGATGACGTTGAAGGCGATCTGCTTGGTGAACACCTTGGGCTCAGGGGAGTCGGTGACGAAGATGCCCTTGGTCTGATCCCAGAGCTCGTCCATGGCCTCCTTGCCGGCGCCGGACACCGACTGGTAGGTGGCGACGACCACGCGCTTGATCTTGGCAAGATCGTGCAGCGGCTTCAACACCACGACGAGCTGCGCCGTGGAGCAGTTCGGATTGGCGATGATATTCTTCTTGCTGAAGCCGGCGACCGCGTCGGCGTTGACCTCGGGCACGATCAGCGGCACGTCCGCGTCGTAGCGCCAGCACGACGAATTATCGATGACGACGCAGCCTTGCGCGCCGATCCTCGGCGACCACTCCTTGGAGACGGCTGAGCCTGCCGACATCAGGGCGAAGTCGACGCCGCGAAAATCGAAATTCTCCAGGGCCTGGCATTTGAGGCGGCGGTCGCCGAACGACACCTCCACCCCCGTCGACCGGCGTGAAGCAACGGCGAACACCTCATCGGCGGGAAACGCCCGCTCGTCCAGAATATTGAGCATCTCGCGGCCGACATTGCCGGTGGCCCCGATGACGGCGACCTTGTACCCCATGGCCAACTCCTGAATCCCTGGCGCTGGTGATGAGCCCGTACGGCTTTGCGGGCGATGTATGGGAACACCGGCCCAAAGTAAAGCCGCCTCGCATGGCCAGCAATTGCCGGCCCGGCATCTCTAGCGGAAGCGGTTATCCAGCGCGAGCGCGCCGGGGCCTGCGCCGGCAAGCACGAGAAAGCCGCCGGCGATGGTGAGGTTCTTCATGAAGTTGATCATCTGCATGCTGTTGGCCATGTCGAAATGGAAGATGAACGCCGCGAGCACGCAGAAGCCGGCGAGCAGGATCGCCGACCAGCGGGTGAACAGCCCAAGTAGTACGCCTAGGCCGCATCCGGCCTCGACGAAGATCACGAGCGGGAGCAGCATGCCCGGCACGCCATGGGACTCCATCACCGCTTGGGTGCCGGCATAGCCGAAGATCTTGCTGATGCCCGCCTGAATAAACATCAGCGCCAGGAGCACGCGGCCCAGCGTGATGAGATATGGTGCGGCGAAGTACATCAGCCTCCCCTTTGCCCTAGTTTAATTGGCATACCGCGTTGTTCCAAGTCCAGCTTCTTCGGGTCGACGATCCTTTGCACGGCGGGAAAGCCCCAGGTGGCCAAGACGAGGAGGATGGCCACGCCCGCAACGGTGGCACCATAGAAAAACGGCATCCGAATATCGAGGGACACGGCTTCGCCGCCGATAAGGGATGTCAGGCCGGCGCCGAGCGTAAACAGGGCGGTGGCGACGCCCATCACCCAACCCTGCTCGGTCTCGTCGACGCTTAGCGAGTAGATCGACAAGAACGTGGGATAGCCGACCGAAAAGGCGATCGCGAAAACCGCGATCGGAACAAAGGTCAGCAGGCCGGATGGCACCGCGACGAAAGCAAGCGCGGCGCATGCAAAAAGCGCAAGTGTCGATACGACGATGCGGCGCTTGGTTGTGAACCTTTCGAAAATGGACGGTAGGACCGGGCTACCCACGGCAACGCAGGCACCGAAGACCATCATGGCCATGCTGTTCATGAGCGTGCCGTAGCCGAAGCGATCAGTCAGGTAATTGTCCATGAATACGAGGAACGCGTTCAGAAAGAACATGAAACAAAAGAAGACGAGGGAAATCCGCCGAATCGCCGGCCGCTCCACAGCGCGCCAGAGCACCAGGAAAATCTCCAGCGGTTTAATCTTGAACGGACGCTTGTCCTGACGCTTGTCCCGAAAGAACAGGGCGATGAGCACGATCGTCACCGCGATCAGACCAATCGCGACGTAGAACGGCAGTTTCAGCGTCGCGTAGGAGCCGAGCACGACAGGATCGGATAAGACGCCGCCGAGAATCGGACCTGCGACGAGGCCGATACTCGCCGCGGCGACGATAAGGCCGAGATTGCGCGTCTTCTCTTCGTCGCTCGTGCTCAGGTCGATCATGGCGGCCTGTGCAATCGGCTGATTGCCATTGGTAAAGCCGGTCACCACACGTCCGATCAGGAGGAGCCAGTATGAATTGGTAAAGAGCGATACGATTGTCAGGCCGTTTCCCAAAAAGGCGCCCGCAAGGCAGATCTGGATGCCCCTCTTGCGACCGATCATGTCGGAGAGTTGGGAAATATAGGCCGCGCCCAGAAACCAGGAGAAGAAGAATGCCGCGATCACAAGACCGTAGTCGAAGCTGCGCGCGGATTGCGGCGTGTTCGCCGGCAGAAACGGCTGGTTGGGGTCCAGCATCAGTGTCGTCAGAATTGGGTAGAGCAAGCCCTGGCCCATGATATCGACGAAGACAACAAGCAGCAGAGCGAGCTTCGCGATGCTCATAGGGCGGCGCTCGCCGGTTGAGGACGAGCTGGACAGTACCGCGTCAGTTTGCCGATCGAGTTAACGTGCGTCGGGACGCTCGTTTCTAACCTCGGCGCATTTCTTGCCCGTGAACTCGTTCACCATGCGCACCACCTCCGGCCCGAGAATGTTGCTGGCATTGTCGAGGCCGGTGCCGGCGTAGATCAAGGCATAGACCAGCATCGGTCCGCTGGCCTCGCCCCAGTTCAGGCTCGCTGTCACCGCCTTGCCGTTCTCGAAGGCGACCTTCGGCGCGACCGAAACATCGACAACATAGGGCTTGCCGTCCTTCTTCTGGTCGAGGGTGCAGGAGAGCTTCTGCGTCGGCATCACCACCTCGTAGCTCGTCTCGCTCATAGCCTTGGCCAATACCTCGCGTTTGACCACGAGCTTCGATTGGCAGACGGCTTTGCCCCAGGGCCAGTCGAACTTGCCGCCGAGCATCTTGGTGATGGCGGCTTCGCGCCAGGTCTTGACGATGTCGCAGGAGATGTCGGGACCGGCCGGGTCCTTGGTGGCAAGCACGTCGCAGATCTCGATCTTGCAGGCCTTGCGGGCCTCCTTCTCGGACTTCTCCTCCGGCGTGAGGGCCTCCGCGCGTGCGCCCGGCGGCGACGGTTCTGCGGTGGCCGCGGCCTCCGTGCCTGTCTCTTCGGCGGCCGAGGCCATGGGGGTCACGGCCACCAACAGAAGAGCCGCTATCAGGGTCAAACGAAAGGCCATCGGGGTTGCCTCTTCACGCCCGCGTCGCGGCGCGGAGTATGGTTGGGGGCCGAAATGCTGTCCAGCGCCGTCAGGCCGGGCTATCCGAGCGCGGCGACGATGGCCTTGCCCATCTCCGAGGTCGAGACCGTGCGGCAGCCCTCTTGGGCGATGTCGGCGGTGCGGAGCCCTTGATCGAGGACGGCTGCGATCGCCGTTCTCGATCCGGTCCGCGGTCTCGCCCTGATCCAGGGAATAGCGAAGCGCCATGGCGAAGCTCGCGATGGTGGCGATCGGATTGGCGATGCCGCGCCCGGCAATGTCGGGGGCGGAGCCGTGCACCGGCTCATAGAGCGCGCGGCGGCGGCCATGGGCGTCGGTGGCGCCGAGCGAGGCTGACGGCAGCATGCCGAGCGAGCCGGTGGCCATTGCCGCCTCGTCGGAGAGCATGTCGCCGAACAGATTGTCGGTGACGATGACGTCGAACTGCTTCGGGGCACGGACGAGCTGCATGGCGCAGTTGTCGGCGAGAATGTGTTGGAGCGTCACGTCTGAATAGCGATCCTTGTGCAGCTTGGTCACCACCTCGTTCCATAAGACGCCGGTCTTCATCACGTTCCGCTTCTCGGCGGAGTGAACGAGATTACGGCGGAGCCGCGCCAGCTCGAAAGCCACCGCGGCGATGCGCTCGATCTCGTAGGTTTCGTAGACTTGGGTGTCGACGGCGCGCTTCTGGCCGTGGCCGAGGTCGGTGATCTCCTTGGGCTCGCCGAAATAGACGCCACCCGTCAGCTCGCGCACGATCATGATGTCGAGGCCGTCGACAAGCTCACGCTTGAGCGACGAGGCGTCGGCGAGCGCGGGATAGCAGATCGCCGGGCGCAGATTGGCGAACAGCTCGAGGTCCTTGCGGAGCCGCAATAGCCCAGCTTCGGGGCGCTGCTCGTAAGGAACGCCATCCCATTTGGGGCCGCCGACGGCGCCGAGCATCACGGCGTCGGCTTGAAGCGCGCGTCCCATGGTCGCGTCGGAGATCGCCTCGCCATGGGCATCGTAGGCACAGCCGCCGACGAGATCGGTCTCGGTCTCGATGGTGACGAGGCCTTGGGCGTTGACCCAGGCGACGACGCGCTCGACCTCGGCCATGACCTCCGGCCCGATGCCGTCGCCCGGTAGCAGCAAGACATTGAAAACGGCCATGGATCGGGCTCCCCCCTATGCTAAGACATGGCCGCTTGGGTAACGGGAGATGGCAATGCTGACAAGGGTGCTGTTGGCTTTGGTGCTGGTGGTTGCGTTCGGGGTGGCGGCATCGGCAGAGGACGCGAAGATCCGCGGCCTTGGCCTTACCGATCATGTGGTGACGGAAGCGGAACTCGAAAAAGGCGACGCTTTGCCGCCGCCCCGCTTCAATAGCCCGGGCATCGCCTATGTCTGGGCCTCAGACCTCAAGAAGGGCGATACCGTCGACATCACCCTCAACAAGGACGACCAGTCCTTGATGCGCAACACCGAGACGCTCGCCGAGGACAAGCCGAACACCATTCTGCTCGTCGGCAAGAAGGGCGTCCCCGCCGGCGGCTGGCCCGAGGGTAGTTACTCCGCCGAGGTCAAGGTCAGCCGCGACGGCAAGACGCTGCTCGAAGAGAGGTCGAAGCCGATGGTGTTCGAATAGGAGACTGTTCCCGTATCCTAGATCCAAGGACGGCGCAGTTTCGATTCGGTCTCGAAGCGGTCGATGTGCTCCGCCTTCTCCATGGTGAGGCCGATGTCGTCGAGCCCCTCGATCAGGCAGCGCTTCAGATGCGGATCGATGTCGAAATGGATGACGCCGCCGTCGGGGCCGCGGATCTCCTGGTTCTCGAGATCGACGGTGATGGTGGCATTGGGCCCTCGCGAGGCGTCATCGAGCAGCTTGTCGATCTCCTCTTGCGGCAGCCTGATCGGCAGAATGCCGTTCTTGAAGCAGTTGTTGTAGAAGATGTCGGCGAAGCTCGGCGCGATGACGCAGCGGAAGCCGAAATCGAGCAGCGCCCAGGGCGCGTGCTCGCGTGACGAGCCGCAGCCGAAATTATCGCCCGCGATGAGGATCTTGGCCTTGTCGTAAGGCGCCTGGTGCAGCACGAAGTCGGGCTTCGGCTGGCCCTCCTCGTCGTAGCGCAATTCGGCGAACAGGCCCTGGCCGAGGCCGGTGCGCTTGATCGTCTTCAGATATTGCTTGGGAATGATCATGTCGGTGTCGACATTGATCATCGGCAACGGCGCGGCAATGCCCGTGAGCGTGGTGAATTTCTCCATGACCCGGCCTTCGCGTTTGGGAGTTGGGCTCTATCTAGCGGCAACGCCCGCGGCTGACCAGAGGGCGAGCCCCTCAAAAAACCGTCTCAACATCTTCGCTTTTCAGGTCTAGGGGCGAGGGACTAAGGTCCTCGACCGATAGACAAGAGGCGGAGTGGGCATGACGGAGACAGTGGTGTATGAAGCGCATCCGGCGATGTTCCGCGCCCACCCGTTCTGGTTCGTGCTCGCGGTGGTGCTGATCGCCGCGTTCGGCGTCGGCATCATCATTCTGCTCTATTGGTACATCAAGACGCGTGCGACGACGCTGATCGTCACCGAGCACGAGCTCATGTATGAGAAGGGCATCCTGAGCAAGGACCGTCTCTCGGTGAACCTCAGGCATGTCCGATCCGTCCATGTCACCCAAAGCTTCACCAACCGCATCCTCGGCGTCGGCACGGTTCAGGTCTCGACCGCCGGCGACGAGCCGGAATTCACCATCAAGGACGTGCCCGATCCCCATGCGATCCGGGAGGCGATCTCAAAGGCCCAGGAGGCACAGGCTGAAGGCGACTAACGGCGAGGAGCTTGCACCATGAGTGGCGGAGCCGACCGGCGCGACCGGAACGACGCGGCGAAGCTGTTCGTCGCGGTTGCCATCGCCGTGGCGCTCTTGATCGCCATGGGCGGCGTCGCGCTCTATTTTCTCGCCGGGATGTTCGAGGGCCCCAGTCCCTTCGCCGGCGGGCTTGATCTGAAGCAGGCGGCGGTGATCGCCTTTGGCGTGTCGCTCGCGGTGATCCTGGTGATGACCATCGTCTCCGGCGGTGACGCCGTGCTCGGCGAGCTGCCGTTCACGATCCTCGGCTTTCTCGTCTTCTTCGTGGTGTTTTGGCTGATGATCGCCTGGATCTTCTAGCCCGCGCTATTGCGGCCCCAAGGTCTGCGCGATCGGCCTTTGGTTGTGCTGCTCCGGTCCGCTCGCTGACTGGGTCGCGCCGCTCTCGATCAACTCTTTGTAGTAATTGCGCATGGTCTCGCAGCGTTTCGGGCCGCGGCGGATGCACGCCATCGCCCTTCAGCGTGGAGATGAAGGCACAGATGTCCTCCATGCCCACGGCGTCGAGCCAGCCCCATTTCACCCCGCGCCTGATGGCGAACAGGTCGGCCTTGGTCTCGTCGGCGCCGATGAACTGGTGCCCGCATTCATGGCTGTAGATATAAAGCTTCACCGGCGTGGTGAGGCCGTTGATCTTCTTGGTGTTGAGGATCAGGAAGCCGGGAAAGGCGCCACCCCAAGCAGTCGAAGTTCGAGTTGAGGATGACCGGGCGCCGGCCACAAACCACGGAGCGGCCGTCGATCTTGAACTTGTCGAAGGGGATCAGCTTGGCCTCGGGGCCTACCTCCTTCAGGTAATCCTCGACGGTGGGGGCGTCGGAGCCGCTGAAAAAGGTCGCTTCCTGGGCCGAAGCCGGCCCCAGATGAAGGGCGCCGGCCCAGACAGCCAAAACGCCAAAAAGCGTGCCCCCAATCCTGATCATTTCGTCCCTCATTGGTCTTAAGCTTACGAGGCGAATGAGCTCCATGCAATCGGCCTTAAGGGCCGAAAAAGGAGCTAATTGCCGTCGCGGGCGGTGACCCCTCCCTTCTTGCCGAAGCATTGCCGGAGCTGGTCGCAGCGTTCCTCGGGGTCGGGATGGACCGGGCCGTGACCGGCGATATTGAACGCAGCGCAGATGTCATTGAGGACCTGGTCGTTGAGCCAACCTTCGCGCCGCGCGCGCTTGACCGCGTAGCAGTCTGCGGCGTGCTCGCTCGGGCCGAACAGGATGTGCCCGCATTCATGGTAGTAGATCAGCCATTGCACCTGGCGCGGCAGGCCTTTCAGGGCCTGCATATTGAGCATGATCACGGTGGAGGAGACGGCGAAGCCTTCGAAGTCCCGGAGCAGGGTCTGGGTGCTGCCGCAGGAGAGACGCCGGCCTTCGATGACGAGGCGCCCTGGTGCCACCGCCTTGTCCTTGTCCATCGACAGCGCCACGTGGTCGGGCGCGGCGACCACGAGAGTGAGAGCGAACGCGATCATGGCCCTCGCAAGGGCAGCCAACCCCATGACGTCTTCCTCTGCTGCCCTTGATGTGCCCCAGATGCCCGGCGACTCTGGATGCGTGGCGCCGTCCCCGTCAACGGCAAATAGATCGATGCCCGAAAGCCTATGTCTTGGGCCGTTGTCGCCCGCCTGTCACAATACTCAAAACTGCGTGAAGGTGAGGTTGACGATATGGCCCGCCCTATTGTTGTGGCATCAAATGATGGCGGCAGCGGGTCTAGCCGGTGGCGCTCATCACTCTCTCACAAAGGCTTGGCTGCTTATGACGTGGCATTCGAGGTCGGCGCAAAGTGTCGGGCGTCTGTGGCTCTTTGGCGTGATTTTGCTCGCCGCGCTCGCACTGGCGGGAGGCCGTGCCATGGCCGAGGCCGATTGCGGCGACGATGAGCCGCCAAAGGCGACCAAGAGCGGCTGCCCCGCCGGCTACAAATACAGCATCAAGCATAAGCGCTGCGCCAAGGTCAGTTGCGCCTCGGGCAACGTGTGGAGCCGCGGCGCGCAGGCCTGTATTGACGGTCATTCGGCGACGCTGACCGACCAGGATCTCTACAGCGAAGCCCACGCCCGCTCCGATGACGGCCGCTATGGCGAGGCGCTCGCGCTCTTGGCCCGCATCAAGAAGCAAGTGCAGCCGGCGGTGCTGAACATGGTCGGCTACAACACGCGCAAGCTAGGCGATCTCGACAAGGGCATCGACTATTACCATAAGGCGCTCGCGCTCGATCCGAACTACGTGAAGGCGCGGGAATATCTCGGCGAGGGCTATCTGCAGAAAGGCGACCTCGGCGAGGCGAAGGCGGAGCTGATGGAGATCGCCGACCGCTGCGGCAGGAGTTGCGAGGAATATTCCAAGCTCGAGGACGCGATCCTGAGCTTCGTCGGTGACGGCAAGCGGCTCGACTGGTAGCTCACGCCATCAAAACATGCCGTTCGGATTGGCGGCATCGTCGGGGACGATTTGCAGCACGTCCCAATGCTCTTGACGATTTGCAGCACGTCCCAATGCTCTTATTGCCCAAGCGGAAGACGTCGATAGCCGCCCGAGGTCCGGCATGCGTCCTTCCCGTCTTGCCGCGACGCCCCTTCGGCTATGGCGCCGCCTCCTGCTCGATCTGCTCCATATCGGCGTCGGAGAAGCCGAAATGATGACCGATCTCATGGACGAGAACATGGGTCACGATTTGGCCGAGGGTGTCGTCATGCTCGCCCCAATAGTCGAGGATCGGGCGGCGGTAGAGAAACACCATGTCCGGCAGCACGGAGGGATCCATCACGCTTTTCCGCGCGAGGTCGACGCCGTGGTAAAGGCCGAGCAGGTCGAACGGCGAAGAGATGCCGAGACTGTCGAGCACGTCGTCGGTGGGGAAATCCTCGACGCGGATGACGAGATCGCCGGTAAGCTTGCGGAACGCGGCCGGCAGACGCCGGTAGGCGGCGTCGGCGATGGCCTCGAACTCAGCGAGCGAAGGCGCCTTGGACCGGTGCCATTCGATGCCGCCGTTGATGGGCGTGCGCCTGTTCATCGGCTGGATGGGTCGGCAGGCTTCCGCGCGACGATGATGCCCTCCTGCAGGGTGAACACCGTGCCGGTCTTGGTGTGGCGCGGCTTGAGCAACGCGCGCAACGGCTGCTCGTGCAGCAGCGCCATGAGCCGCGCCACGGTTGCCTCGTCGCAGCGCATGCGCGTCACCCAAGGCTCGAATTCGAGATCCTGGTCCATGTGCTCCGCGGCGACGATGTCGAAGCCGGCCTTGCCGAGGACCTCGCGCCAGGCGGTGAGGCTGAGACAGTGGCCGTGGCTCGGGTCGCGCAATTTCTCGAAAGCATTATAGGCCTTGCTCCACTGGCGCGCGTCCTCGGCCACGAGCGAAGGGAAGATCTCTTGGTCGGGCGAGATGTTGTCGACCACCGCAAGCAGACCGTTCGGCATCAGCACGCGATACGCCTCGGTGGTGAAGGCCGCGACATCGCCGAAGTGATGCGCGGCGAGGCGGCAGGTAACGAGGTCGACGCTCATGTCTGGAAAGGGCAGGTCCTCGGCCTTGGCCTGGACCGTCTTGACATTGCCGAGGCCGCGCGCGGTGGCGAGCTTCTTGGCCTCGGCGAGCATCGCCTCGGTAATGTCGCTTGCGGTGACCTTGGCGACGTGTGGGGCGAGCGCGAGCGCGGTATGGCCGGCGCCGGTGGCGACATCGAGTACGCGCCAGCGCTTTTTCGGCGCCACCAGCTCGACCAAGCGGGCGAGGCTTGCGCCCCTGGCGTGGACCGTCGAGGTGGCGTAGTCGGCGGCTGCCGCCCCGAACTGTTGCTGGGCCAGGGACTTCGTCCCAAGGGATGTCATCACCGCCTCACGTCGGAAGGCCGGTCTACCGGAAGTCGCGGATGTCGACGAAGCGCCCGGCGACAGCGGCGGCCGCGGCCATGGCCGGCGACACCAGATGGGTGCGGCCGAGCCTGCCCTGGCGGCCCTCGAAATTACGGTTCGAGGTCGAGGCGCAGCGCTCGCGCGGGCGAAGCTGATCGGGGTTCATGCCGAGGCACATCGAGCAGCCGGGCTCGCGCCAGTCGAAGCCGGCCTCCTTGAAGATCTTGTCGAGGCCCTCGGCTTCCGCCTGCTCCTTCACCAGACCGGAGCCTGGCACGATCATGGCGCTGATATTGGGATGCACCTGGCGCCCGGCGACGACCTTGGCCACTTCGCGCAAATCCTCGATGCGGCCATTGGTGCATGAGCCGATGAACACGCGGTCGAGGGTGATGTCGGTGATCTTCTCGCCGCCTGCGAGGCCCATATAGTCGAGGGAGCGGATCGCGGCCTTGCGCTTGGTCTCGTCGGCGATCTCCTCGGGCCGCGGCACGTGGCCGGTGACCGAGACCACCTGCTCGGGACTCGTGCCCCAGCTCACGATCGGCGGCAGCTTCTCGGCATGCAGCACGACCTCGCGGTCGAAGAATGCGTCGTCGTCGGAATAGAGCGTCTGCCAGTGGCGCAGCGCCTGATCCCAGGCGCCCGCTTTCGGCGTGCGGGGGCGGCCCTTGATGTAGTCGAAGGTGGTCTCGTCCGGCGCGATCAGGCCGGCGCGGGCGCCGCCCTCGATCGACATGTTGCAGACGGTCATGCGCCCTTCCATGGACAGCGCCTTGATGGCGTCGCCGGCATATTCGATGACATGGCCGGTGCCACCGGCGGTGCCGATTTCGCCGATGATGGCGAGGATAATGTCCTTGGCGGTGACGCCTACCGGCAGCGCGCCGTCGACGCGGACGCGCATGTTCTTGGCCTTCTTCTGGATCAGCGTTTGCGTCGCGAGCACATGCTCGACTTCCGAGGTGCCGATACCGTGCGCTAGCGCACCGAAGGCGCCGTGGGTCGAGGTATGGCTGTCGCCGCAGACGATGGTGGTGCCGGGCAGCGTAAAGCCCTGCTCGGGGCCGACCACATGGACGATGCCCTGGCGGCGGTCGCGCTCATGATAATACTCGATGCCGAATTCGCGGGCGTTGTCGGCAAGCGTCGCCACCTGGAGCGCCGATTCCGGATCGTCAATGCCCTTGGAGCGGTCGGTGGTCGGCACGTTGTGATCGACCACGGCAAGGGTCTTCTCCGGGGCCCTGACCTTGCGGCCGGCCATGCGCAGGCCCTCGAAGGCCTGAGGGCTCGTGACCTCATGGACCAGGTGACGGTCGATATAGAGCAGCCCGGTGCCGTCAGGCGCCTCGTGCACCAGGTGCTCGTCCCAGATCTTGTCGTAAAGGGTGCGGGGCTCGGTCATGGTCCAGTCGTACTCGAAAATGTCGGATTTCTTCACTTCAGATAGCTTTCGGCGGCCCAATTGCCAACTCCTCGGCGTCATGCTCACGCCCCGTCGCCAAGCCTCCACGCCGAAATTTGAACCCTGAAAACGTGGATGGCCGGGACGAGCCCGGCCATGACGAAGGAAACAGGAGCCCGCAGGGAGCCTATTTGCCCTTCTTGGTGGGCTTGGCCTTTGGCGCCTCGGCCTCTTCGGTCTCAGGTGAGCCCTCGGCCTCGGCCTCGTCGGCGGGGACCTCGTCTGCGGTGGTCTCGGCCATCAGCTCGACCGCCTTCGCCGTCCAGTCGTCGTTCTCGATCTGACCGTTGAGATTGAGCGCCTCGTCGACCCGGGCGATCTCGTCGTCGGTGAGATTGGCGATCTGGTCGAATTTGATCAGGCCGAGCTTGTTCAGCTTCTTCTCGAGCTCAGGGGTGACGCCGGGGATCAGCTTGAGATCGTCGGCCTCGCCCTTCGGCTTGGTGAAGCCCTTGAAGGCTTCCTTTTGCTTGCCGCGCGCGGTCTGGCGCTCGGGGATGCGGGCCGATTTGCCGCGGCGGCCGCGCAAGTAATAGAGCTTGGCGCGGCGGACACGCCCGCGGCGCACCACTTCGATCGAATCGATCAACGGTGAATAGATGGGGAAGACGCGCTCGACGCCCTCGCCGTAGGAAATCTTGCGCACGGTGAAGTTCTCGTTCAGGCCGCCACCGGCGCGGCCGATGCACACGCCCTCATAGGCCTGGACGCGGGCGCGCTCGCCCTCGACCACCTTGACGTTGACCTTGACCGTGTCGCCGGGACCGAATTCGGGAATCTTGCGCTTCTTGGCGAGCGCCGCAGCCTGCTCTTTTTCGAGCTGCTCGATGATATTCATGGCCAAACCTTTCTCGGGGCGCCTGCCTAGGCCTCTTAAGCCATTGAGGCGAACGCCATTCTTTTTGATTGATCGTGATCCGTGAATTTCGCGGGCGAGACCGCACGCGAAGGCGTGTTCCTAGCGCAACCGACCCCCTTTGTCGATGGATTTAGGCCAAAAAAGCCGGCCATCGCTTCGTCGCGCTAGCGCTTCTTCAGCTTCGCCCACAAATCAGGGCGGCGTTCCTTGGTGATCTGCTCGGCCTGCTCGCGCCGCCATTTGGCGATTTTGGCATGGTCGCCCGAGAGCAGCACCTCGGGGATCGGGAGGCCCTCCCAGTCCCTGGGCCTGGTGTAATGCGGGTATTCCAGGAGCCCCGAGGTGAAGCTCTCCTCGTCGAGCGACACTTCGTTGCCGGCGACGCCCGGAAGCAGGCGGACGATAGTGTCGATCAGCACCATGGCCGCGAGCTCGCCGCCAGAGAGCACATAGTCGCCGATGGAGATCTCTTCGACCGCGCGCGCTTCGAGCACGCGCTGATCGATGCCCTCGAAGCGGCCGCAGAGCAGGATGGCGCCAGGACCTGCCGCGAGCTCACGCGCGCGTCCTTGGGTCAACGGCGTGCCTCGCGGCGAGAGATAGATCGCCGGCGCTTCGGCCGGCATCCTCACGCGGGCGGCGTCGATCGCCGCGGCGGCAATATCGGCGCGCATTACCATGCCGGCGCCACCCCCTGCCGGCGTGTCATCGACGGAGCGGTGCTTGTCGGTAGCGAAGTCGCGGATGTCGGTGACGGCGAGCGCCCAGGTGCCTTCGGCGAGCGCCTTGCCGGCGAGGCTCGAGCCAAGCGGTCCCGGGAACATCTCGGGGAAGATGGTGAGCACGGTTGCGCGCCAGGTCGCCATCCTCGACCTATTCCTCTTCCGGCATGACCAGGGTGAGGGTGCCGGCGTTGATATCGACCTCCGGCACCGTCGCCTCGGTGAAAGACGCCAACAGATTTTCGCCGCCTGCGGCCGGCTCGATCTCGATGATGTCGCCGGCACCGAAATTATGAACCGCGACCACTTTCCCGATCGCAGAGCCCTCGCCATCCACGGCGGTGAGGCCGATCAGATCGGCATGGTACCACTCGTCGGCATCGCTATCGGGCAGGCGTGCGCGCGGGAGATAGAGCTTGGTGCCGGTGAGCGCTTCCGCCTGTTCGCGCGTCGTGACGCCTTTGATGCGCGCGACCACCGCCTTCGACATCACCCGGACCGACTGGATTTCGATCGTTCGCGTGCCTTTCTCGTCCTCGAGCGGACCGTAGCTTGCGATATCGGCCGGCGTCGCTGTGAAGGAGCGAAGTCGGACTTCGCCGTTCAAGCCTTGCGCGGCGCCGATGTCGCCGAGCAGCACCCGGTCCGGTTTCTCGCCCAAGACTATTCGGCGGTGGGCTGCTCGGCCTCGGCGGCAGGGGCCTCAGCTTCGGCAGCGGGTTCCTCCGGCGCAGGGGCTGCGGCGGCTTCGGCGGCGGCCTTGGCCTTTTCCTCCTCAGCGGTGCGCTTCGCCTCTTCGCGCTCGAGGCGCTTCTTGCCGGGCTGAGCCTTGGTCGGGTTCAGGCGCGCGGCGCGCTTGGCTAGCCCGGCCTTGTCGAGAAACCGCAGCACGCGGTCGGTCGGCTGGGCACCGTGGCCGAGCCAATGCTTGATCCGCTCCTCGACCAGGATCACCCGGTCGCCCGAGTTCGCGCGGCAACAGCGGGTTGAAGGTGCCGACCTTCTCGATATAGCGGCCGTCGCGCGGGCTCTTGGAGTTGGCGACGACGATGCGATAGAACGGCCGCTTCTTGGCGCCGGCCCGCGCCAGTCTGATCTTCAGTGACATGCTCGATCCTCTCTCTCGATTTTCCTAGGAACTCATCGCTTCTTCGATTTCGGCAAGCCCGGCAGACCGCGGGGCGCGCCGCCCGGAAGCCCCGGAAGGCCGCGCGGCAACGCGCCACCGAGCCCGGGGAAGCCGCCAGGCGGTAGCGGCGGTAAATTCTTCGGCAACGCGGCTGCGGCGTCAGGCGGCAACTCGGCCGGCATCTCTTGCGGCGGACCGCCGCCGAACAGACCGCTGAACATGCCGCGCTTCTTGCCCATGGCCTTCATCATGTCGGCCATCTGCCGGTGCATCTTCACCAGCTTGTTGATGTCCTGAACGCTGGTGCCTGACCCGGACGCGACGCGCTTCTTGCGCGAGGCATTGAGCAGCTTCGGATTCTTGCGCTCGGCGCGCGTCATCGAGCCGATGATCGCCTGCTGGCGCTTGAGGATGGTCTCATCGAGATTGGCGGCGTCGAGCTGCTTCTTGATCTTGCCGACGCCGGGAAGCATGGCGAGCACGCCGCCCATGCCGCCAAGCTTTTCCATCTGCTTCAGCTGGTCGGAAAGGTCCTCCAGGTCGAAGGCGCCTTTGCGCACCTTGGCGGCGATCTTCTCCGCCTTGTCGATCTCGACGGTCTCGATCGCCTTCTCGACGAGGCCGACGACGTCGCCCATGCCGAGGATGCGCCCGGCGATGCGCGACGGATCGAAGTCCTCGATGGCGTCGAGCTTCTCGCCAACGCCCATCAGCTTGATCGGCTTGCCGGTGACGGCGCGCATGGACAGCGCCGCGCCGCCGCGACCGTCGCCGTCGACGCGGGTGAGCACGATGCCGGTGAGCGGCAAGCGCTCATCAAAGCTTCGCGCCAGATTGACGGCGTCCTGGCCGGTGAGGGCGTCGGCGACGAGCAGGGTCTCGTGCGGCTTCGCCAGCGCTGAGATCTCCGCGCTCTCGGCCATTAGCTCTTCGTCGATATGGGTGCGGCCGGCGGTGTCGAGCATCAGCACGTCGAAGCCGCCGAGGCGCGCCGCCGCCAACGCGCGCTTGGTGATGGCCGCAGGCCCCTCTCCCTCGACGATCGGCAGCGTGGCGACGCCGGTCTGCTCGCCGAGAACGCGGAGCTGCTCTTGCGCCGCGGGCCGGCGCGTGTCGAGCGAGGCCATCAGCACTCTCTGCTTGTCGCGGGTCTGAAGGCGGCGGGCGATTTTGGCGGTGCTCGTGGTCTTGCCCGAGCCTTGGAGGCCGACCATCATCACCACCACCGGTGGCGTCGCGGCGAGGTCGAGCGGTGAGGCTTCGGAGCCGAGCATGCGCACGAGCTCGTCATGGACGATCTTGATGACCATCTGGCCCGGGGTGATGGAGCGCACCACCTCCTGGCCGACGGCTTTCTCTTTCACCCGCTCGGTGAAGTCGCGCACCACGTCGAGTGCGACATCGGCCTCGATCAGCGCCCGGCGGACCTCGCGCATCGCCTCGGAGACGTCGGCCTCGGTCAGCGCACCGCGACGGGTGAGCTTGTCGAGGATGGCGCCAAGGCGCTCCGACAGGGTTTCGAACATCCGCTCGTCTCTCTCCAAACGAAAAACGCACCCGAGGGCGCATCGCGCTGTCGGGTGTTGACCCCCCTGGTTCCCGATATTGCGCTACCGGCCTTCCGGCCTATTGGAGCGCATTCATGCCCAGGGCGGCGGCTCCAAAATCGAGCTGCCACAGAATTTCGGCAGCAATGTCGTTGAGGGCGGAGCTCAAGTCAAGGCCGGGCCTAAGGGCCCAGGACGGACGCTAGCGCAACTAAGAGAACGCCGGCGCCCATGACCGCGATACCGGTAGACGGGAGTCGCGGCTTCGGGGCATCGGGGTCCTGCGCCGCGCGGCGCTTTGACTGCGGCCAGATCTTGCCCATCTCATAAACCATGATGCCGACGCCGATCACGATCAGCACGCCGCCGAGAGTTGTCATCACGTTGTGTGCGGTCATAGTCTAGCCTCCAACGAGGGGCGCGAGCTCGACGGCAAGATCGAGCAAGGCCTCGTCGCCGCCCTTCCAGCCGATGAAGGAGAGGCCGACCGGGCAGCCCGCGGCGGTGCCGGCCGGGATCGAGATTTGCGGCAGCCCGGCGTGCCCCGCGAGGCAGGCGCTGCCGAGGGTGAGCGCCCTGAATTCCACCGTCGAGGCGCCGTCGGGGATGTCGCGTTCGGGAGGCAGGGTCGGCGTCGTCGGCATGGCGATCACGGTGCCCGGCCGCGCGATATCATGCAACCGCTTCGCAGCCTCGGCCCGGATCTCGCGGCCGATCCTCGCTTCCTCCGCGGTGATGCGCGCGGCGATCTCGAAGCGCTCGCGGATCGCGGGCGACAGGCCGTCGGCGTGGGCCAGCGCGAATGGCAGCAACGTCGATTGCAGCTCGAAGCCCTGATTGAAGCGGAAGGCGTTACGCCAGGTCTCGAACTCCTCGCCCGCAACCTCATGGCGCTCTTGCGGCGGCAGCGCGCCTTTCACGTGATCGAGCACGCGCCACAGCTCCTCGTCGATGCTCGCTTCGGAGCGCGCGAACATGTCGTGGGCGACAATCACGCGTTCGATCGGCGCCTCGACGCGATTGTCATCGAGGATGGCGCGGTTGGCGGCGCGGAACAGCTCGGCGTCGTTCGCGAGCACGCCGGCGGTGTCGTAGCTCGGGGCCATGGGAATGGCGCCGGTCATGTCGACGCGGCCATGGGTGGGGCGCAGGCCATAGACCCCGGAGAAGGCGGACGGCACGCGGATCGAGCCGCCGGTATCGCCGCCCAGGGCGAAGTCGCACATCGAGGCGGCGACGGCGGCCGCGGCGCCGCAGGACGAGCCGCCGGCGACGTGGCGCAAGGCGCGGGTGTTGATCGGCGTGCCGTAATGGGTGTTGGTGCCAAGCAGGCTGTAGAAGAACTCATCGCAAATGGTGATACCGGTCAGCGTGGCGCCGGCGGCGAGCAGCCGCCTGATCACGGGCGCGGTTTCTTTCGCCGGGCTCGCCGCCGCGTAATAGTCGGGGTTGCCGGCGCTGATCTTGTGGCCCTCGACCGCGAAAAAATCCTTGATCATGAAGCTTCGCCCGGCGAGAGGTCCGCTGGCGCTGCCCGTAACGGCCTCTTTCAGGGTATGGGGGACGAGGGCCTTTGCCGGGTCGTTGACCGGAACCGAGGGCATGTGCGTTTCCTCACGCTGTTCTAGACCTTGCGCCGATGCACAGGACTTTCGCCGACCGCTACGCCATATAGCAACGGTGAGGCGTGAGGCAATCTTGGAGTTAGGGCGTGGCTGCTGAGAGAACAACCGATAGGCATCTGCCGCGCACGGTGTGGGCGCTCGGCCTCACGTCGCTGTTCATGGACATGTCGTCGGAGCTGATCCATGGGCTCCTGCCGCTGTTCCTCGTCCTCAATCTCGGCGCTTCGGCGGCGGTGCTCG
The DNA here is from genome assembly GCA_963732955.1 of uncultured Alphaproteobacteria bacterium. Lineage (GTDB taxonomy): Bacteria > Pseudomonadota > Alphaproteobacteria > Rhizobiales > Methyloligellaceae > Methyloceanibacter. Next base: position 548,511 of record CAVTBH010000002.1, on the reverse strand, counting down.
GTGTGATCGAGGGCATCGCCGAGGCGACAGCGCAAATAACGCGCATCTTCTCCGGTTGGCTGTCGGACGTGATCCGGCGGCGGAAGCTGCTCGCGGTTCTCGGCTATGGCCTCGCCGCCGCGACCAAGCCGCTGTTTCCGTTGGCGACATCGGTCGGCACGGTGCTGTTCGCGCGCTTTGCCGATCGCGTCGGCAAGGGCATCAGGGGCGCGCCGCGCGACGCTCTCGTTGCCGACGTGACGCCGCCGGAGAAGCGGGGCGCTGCCTTCGGGCTGCGCCAGTCCCTCGACACGCTCGGCGCCGTGCTGGGGCCGGCCGCGGCCATTCTCCTGATGCTTGCCTTCAACGACGACATCCGCACCGTGCTGTGGTTCGCGGTGCCCCCCGCGGTGATCGCCGTCGCCATCCTCCTCATTGCCGTGAGGGAACCGAAGGCGGCGCCCAAAGGCGAAAAAGTCCCGGTCAAGCTGAAGGAAATCGCCGAGCTCGGGCGCCCCTATTGGCTCGTGATCGGCGCCGGCGCGATCTTCACCTTGGCGCGCTTCAGTGAGGCCTTTCTCGTGCTGCGGGCGCAAGAGGCGGGTCTCGCCCTTGCGCTCGCGCCGGCGGTGATCGCGGTGATGAGCCTCGTCTTCGCCGGGACCGCCTATCCCGCCGGCCGCATCCAGGACAAGGCGGGCGCCAGGCCACTGCTGCTGGCAGGCCTCGCCGCGCTGATGATTGCCGATCTTGCTCTCGGCTTCGGCGGCTCGCTTGGCGCCATCTTCGGCGGCATCGCGCTGTGGGGGCTGCACATGGGCCTGACCCAAGGTGTGCTTTCGGCGCTCGTCGCCGCCTCGGCGCCGCAGCGGCTGCGGGGTACGGCCTTCGGCATCTTCGGCCTAGTGACGGGACTGTTCAGCCTCCTTGCCAGCATACTCGCCGGGGCGCTGTGGACAGGGATCGGCCCCGACGCCACATTCGCCGCAGGCGCCGCCCTTGCGTTCGCGGCGTTGGTTGCCTTTCTCATCCTTGGGCGCGTCATGAAGAGCAGCTAAAAGGGCGACATGAGCCTCTCCTTTTGCAAGATGAACGGCCTCGGCAACGATTTCGTCGTGCTCGATCTCAGAGAGCACCCGCTCGCGCTGCGGGCCGACCAGGTCGCGGCCATCGCTGATAGAACCCACGGCGTCGGCTGCGATCAGCTGATCGCGCTCGAGCCTGCGTCCGACGCCGACGTGTTCATGCGCATCTGGAATGCCGACGGCGGTGAGGTCGGCGCCTGCGGCAATGCCGCGCGCTGCGTGGCGGCGCTGCTTGCCGAGGAGAGCGGCTCGCCCAAGGTCACCATCGCCACCGAGAGCGCCATGCTTGCCGCGACCGTCAACGATGACGGCAGCGTCACCGTCGACATGGGTGCGCCGCGGCTCAATTGGGACGAGATCCCGCTGGCCAAGCCCGTCACCGACACCAGGGAGATCGCGTTCGGGCCGCAAGACGATCCTGCGCTGAATGCGCCAGGCGTGGTCAACATGGGCAATCCCCATTGCATCTTCTTCGTCGACGATGTCGACGCCCACGACCTGGCGCTGCTTGGGCCGGTGGTCGAGCACGATCCGCTGTTCCCGGAGCGCGCCAATATCTCGCTGGCGCAGGTCGCGGGTCCCGCGCAGCTGCGGGTTCGCACCTGGGAGCGGGGAGCCGGGCTGACACGCGCCTGCGGCACCGCAGCCTGTGCCGCTCTGGTCGCTGCGGTTAGGCGTGGCCTTACCAAGCGCAAGGCCACGGTGAAGCTTCCGGGTGGAGACCTCGTGATCGAGTGGCGCGAGGGCGATGGCCACGTGCTGATGACCGGGCCTTGGGAGCTCGACTACGAGGGCTCGCTGCCCCCGGAGCTGTTGCAGCCGGCGCAGACGGCTTGAACCTGCGGCAAGGGCACCAATCTGCGGCAAGGGCGCCAACCTGCGGCAGGGGCGCCGGGTTCGCGGCGCCAACAGTTTTGTGTTAGAAGCCCGCCATGTCAGAGATCGAGATCATCACCTTCGGTTGTAGGCTCAATGCCTATGAATCCGAGGTCATGCGTCGGCACGCCGAGGAGGCGGGACTTGCGCAGGCGGTGATCGTCAACACCTGCGCCGTCACCAGCGAGAGCGTGCGCCAGGCACGCCAGGCTATCCGTAAGGCCCGCCGCGCGCGGCCGGACGCCAAGATCGTGGTCACCGGCTGTGCCGCGCAGGTCGATCCGGCGGCCTTCGCCGCCATGGCCGAGGTCGATCATATCGTCGGCAATCAGGAGAAGACGGAGGCTTCGACGTTCCGCGCGCTCGGGCTCGATGGCACCGAGCGGGTCAAGGTCAACGACATCATGTCGGTGCGCGAGACCGCAGGCCATCTGGTCGAAGGCTTCGGCGGGCAGGCCCGCGCCTATGTACAGATCCAAAACGGCTGCGATCACCGCTGCACCTTCTGCATCATTCCCTTCGGCCGCGGCCCGTCGCGCTCGGTTCCTGCCGGCGAGGTCGTGGCGCAGGTGCGGACGCTGGTCGAAAACGGCTATGCCGAGATCGTGCTCACCGGCGTCGACATCACGGCTTATGGTGCCGACCTTCCCGGCGACCTCACGCTCGGTAAGCTGGTGCAGAAGATCCTCAGGCTCGTGCCGGAGCTCAAGCGGCTCAGGCTGTCCTCGATCGATTCGATCGAGGCCGACGCCGCGCTAATGACGACGATCGCCGAGGAGGAGCGGCTGATGCCGCATCTTCATCTCTCCTTGCAGGCGGGTGACGACCTCACGCTGAAGCGCATGAAGCGCCGCCATTCGCGCGCCCATGCGGTGGACTTCTGCGACGAGGTGAGGCGCTTACGCCCGGACGTCGTGTTCGGCGCCGATCTCATCGCCGGCTTCCCCACCGAGAGCGAGGCGATGTTCGAAGGCTCGCTGTCGCTGGTCGATGATTGCGGCCTCACCTTCCTCCACGTGTTTCCGTTCTCGGCGCGGCCGGGGACACCCGCAGCGCGCATGCGGCAGATCAATGGCGCGGTGGTCGCCGAGCGTGCGGCACGTCTCAGGGAGAAGGGCGTCGCCGCGCTTCTGCGCCATCTCGGCGGCGCCGCCGGCCGCCGCATAGAGGTGCTGCTCGAGGGCGAAGGCAAAGGCCGCGCGCCTGATTTCACCCCGGTTCGGATCGAGGCGAATAACGGCGCGGGCAGGCTGGTTCCTGCCGTGGTCGAGGGCCATGACGGCAGCGCCCTGATCGCCAGGGTGAGCCATGACTAAGGACGAGGACGGCTCGGGGTCCGGCGACCAGCCACAGAAGACAGGTTGGCTGGCCCGCCTCGGCCAGGGGCTCGCGCGCACCTCGAACGCGCTCAGTGACAATCTCACCTCGGTGTTGAGCCGGAGAAAGCTCGACGCCGAGACTCTCGACGAGCTTGAAGAGGTGCTGATCAAGGCCGACCTCGGCGTCGCCATGGCGTCGCGCATCAGGGATGCGCTTGGCGCCACGCGCCAGGATCGCGGGCTCACGGCGCCAGGCTTGCGCGAGGTCCTCGCCGCCGAGATCGCCAAGGTGCTCGCGCCGGTGGCCGAGCCGCTGACCCTCAAGGCGGCTGCCCGTCCGCACGTGATCCTGCTCGTCGGCGTCAACGGCACCGGCAAGACCACGACGGCGGCAAAGCTCGCGCGGCACTTCATGCGCGACGGCAAGACGGTGATGCTGGCGGCGGCGGACACCTTCCGCGCCGCGGCCATCGATCAGCTCAAAGTCTGGGGCGACCGCGTCGGTGCCGAGGTCGTGGCCAAGGATGTTGGCGCCGATCCCGCCGGGGTCGCTTATGAGGCGCTCGAGCGCGCCAAGGCCGAGGGCCGCGATGTGCTCATCATCGATACCGCCGGGCGCTTGCAGAACAAGTCGGATCTGATGGCCGAGCTCGCCAAGATCGTGCGCGTGGTGAAAAAGCTCGATCCGCACGCCCCGCACAGCGTCGTCCTGGTGCTCGACGCCACCACCGGCCAAAACGCCATCAATCAAGTGCAGATCTTTCAGGAGATCGCCGGCGTCACCAGCCTGGTCGTGACCAAGCTCGACGGCACGGCGCGTGGCGGTATCGTCGTCGCCATCGCCGAGCGCTTCGGGCTGCCGGTGAGCGCCGTCGGCGTCGGCGAGGGCGTCGATGATCTCCAGAGCTTCGATGCGCAAGACTTTGCGCGCGCCATTGCCGGTTTGGGCACCAACAATGCCGCAGCAGCCTGACGCGACGCCGCCAGCGCCAGCACCGAACGCTGGAGTCCGGCTCGGGGCTTGCCACCAAGCTTCTGATCGAGCTTGGGCCGCTGCTCGTGTTCTTCGGCGCCAACTCTGCGGCGGGCATCTATGCGGCGACTGCAGCCTTCATGGTGGTGACGCTGATCGCGCTCGTTGTCGCCAAATGGCGCTATCACAAGCTGCCGGTGATGCCGCTCGTGAGCGGCGCGGTCGTGCTCGTGTTCGGCACGCTGACGCTCTATCTCCGCGACGAAACCTTCATCAAGCTGAAGCCGACCATCGTCTATTTGATCTTCGCCGCGCTGCTCGGGGCGGGCTTGCTTCTGAAGAAGCCGGTGCTCGAGCTGCTGCTGGGGCCTGTGTTCAATCTCACCGAGCAAGGCTGGCGCAAGCTGACGTTCCGATGGGCACTGTTCTTCATCGCCATGGCCGTGGTGAACGAGCTGGTGTGGCGCAACTTCTCCACCGACACCTGGGTGACGTTCAAGGCCTTCGGTTTTCTGCCGATCACCTTCGCCTTTGCGCTGTCGCAGATGCCGCTGATGCAGCGCTACGGCACTGCGCCCGACTCCAGCGCCCCAAGCGAGGGGAACCCCCCGGATCAGCGTCATTAACGCTGTTTCAGATTACGAACAAAATTCCTAAAATTTTAGTTGATCGTGTCTTGTCGGCGCGGGACTGAGCCCCAATATGGGGTGTTGGGGGTCCCCTAAGGCAGTTTGTAGATGTCGGCAATGCAACCCGATCGGCTCTGGCCGTGCGGTGGGCGATGCCGCCTAGGAGTTGAGCTAAGGAACTGGTCAAGGACTGGGCATCGGCCACAAACGCCGGATCACTGCCCGCGCTGCGCGAAGAGGCTTGTTTGCGATGGCTCCAAAGAATCCAAATCAGCTCGAACGTTCCGCAACTCATCTGATCCATCGTGTGGGGCAGTGTGCGACGGACATCTTCCAGGTCGAGGCGCGCACCAGCGGCCTGACACCCCGTCAATTTGCGGTGCTAATGACCATCGCCGAAGAGGAGGGGTTGACCCAAACCGACCTTGTGGAAAGGACCGGGATCGACCGGTCGACCCTTGCGGATATCGTGGCGCGGCTCCTGTCGCGCGGCCTGATCAACCGGCGCCGGGCGAGAGAGGATGGCAGGGCGTATGCCATCAAGCTGACCGCCCAGGGCTGGAAGGGCCTGCGCGATGCCGAACCGGGAGCGGCCGCAGCGGATTCCCGCCTGCTCTCCGCGCTTCCGCCGGCCAAGCGCCAGGAGTTCCTCGATATCCTCCACACCATCGTCACCGCTGCCCGCAAATAGCGGCTTGCCCGGAAGCGACTAACCTTGCGGGGTAGCGGCGTTCTTCTCGAGCAGCGGCAAGAGCTTGTCGCGGATCACCGCCTCGGTGAGCGGGCCGACATATTTGTACGCGATCTTGCCGTCGCCAGTGATCACATAGGTCTCGGGCACGCCATAGACGCCCCAATCGATGGCGACGCGCCCTGAGCGATCGGCGCCGACGCGGGCAAAGGGATTGCCATAGCGGCCAAGAAAGCGCCGGGCCGCTGCCGGATCGTCCTTGTAATTGATGCCATAGAGGCGGACGCCAGGCTCCTTGGCGAGCGCCATCAGCAACGGATGCTCCTCATGGCACGGGACGCACCACGACGCCCAGACATTGACGATGGTCGGCTTGCCGCTGCCGAGATCAGCGGTGTCGAAGCCGTCGACGGTGCTGGTGCCGGTGTTCAGGCCTTCGATCGGCGGCAGGTTGAATTCGGGGACCGGCTTGCCGATCAGCGCCGAGGGCAGCTTGGACGGGTCGCCGCCACGAAGCGCGAGCCAGAACAGGCCGGCGAGGCCAGCGAAGATGACAAGTGGCAGCGCGAGGCTCCACTTTCGCCAAGACGATTTCGCCACCGGCTCGGTCATGTTTTCGGCTTTCGCGCCCGCGGCGTCTTAGCTGGCGCCGATTTCGGCTTCGCGGAGGTGGTGGGCTTCCCGGTCGCGGCCTTGGCCGAGCGCCGCGTGAGTCCCCGACGCTCGAGCTCGGCGATCAGACGGCGCTGGCGCCGATCGTCGCCGACGATGACCATCACCAGTGCCACGACGGCGACCAGGGTGACGCCATAGGCGGCCCAGATGAAGGCGGCGTGAGGTCCGAGGTCGGGCATCTGGGCTTTGGCTACGCGGCCGCAGCGGCGCGCTCGACATGCATCTGGCGGAGCGCATGCACCCGGCGCCGCAGGATCTCGGCGCGCATCGCGATCAAATGCAGGAGCACGAATAGCAGCGTGAAGCCCACGGCCATGACGAACAGCGGCGTCAACAGCGACGGATCGATGGTCGGCCCGCCGGCGCGGAAGATGCTCGCCGGCTGATGCAGCGTGTTCCACCATTCCACCGAGAAGTGGATGATGGGTACGTTGACGAAGCCGACGATGGCGAGGATGGCCGCGGCGCGGCCGGCGCGGCCCGGCTCTTCGATCGATTGCCACAGCGCGATCAGCCCGAGATAGAGCAGAAACAGCACCAGCATCGAGGTCAGCCGCGCGTCCCAAACCCAATAGGTGCCCCACATCGGCTTGCCCCACAGCGAGCCGGTGACAAGCGCGAGGAAACAAAAGGTGGCTCCGATCGGCGCTGCGGTCTTGGCGGCGACATCGGCGAGGGGATGGCGCCAGATGAGCGAGCCGATGCTCGCCACCGCGATCAGGGTGTAGCCGAACATGGCAAGCCAGGCGCACGGCACATGCACGAACATGATCTTCACCGTCTCGCCCTGCTGATAGTCGGGCGGTGCCACGAAGAAGGCGAGGTAGAGGCCGATGCCGAGCAGGAGAAAGGTCAGGCCTGCGAGCCAGGGAATGATGCGGTCGGCAATGCTCAAGAATTGCGTGGGATTGGCGAGGCTCCACATGGCTTTCCCTCTAGTTGGTTTGGGGTGCTCGTGCAATCTGGCGCCTCAGCGCATGGCGGTGCGAAGCGCCGCGGCCGAGGCGATCGGCGCCAGCACGAGGCTCGCAAGCGAGAGCGCACAGAGAATGAGGAAGGGCGGCCAGGGCGAGGCCGGCCCAACGCTTGCCGCTGACACGGTGGCGACGCCGAAGATCAGCACCGGCACGTAGAGCGGTAGCACCAGGAGTGCCAATAAGACGCCGCTCCGCCGCAGCCCCAAGGTGAGCGCGGCGCCAATGGCGGCGACGAAGCTCACTGCCGGCGTGCCGGCCAGCATCGACAGCATCAACAGCGGATAGGCCTCGATGGGGAGGTTGAGGAGCAATCCAAGCACCGGCGCCAGAAGCGCAAGCGGCACGCCGGTCGTGACCCAATGGGCGAGGCTCTTCAGCGCCGCGACGAGCTCGAGCGGCAACGGCCCCATGGCGAGGGTGTCGAGGCTGCCGTCCTCATAGTCATTGTGGAAGATGCGGTCGGCCGAGAGCAGGCTTGCGAGCAGCAGCGCCACCCAGAGTACGCCGGGAGCGATGCGCGACAAGAGATTGAGGTCGGGCCCAAGGCCCAAGGGAATGATGGCGACGACGACGAGGTAGAAGCCGAGCGCGGTGCCGGTGGTGCCGCCTTCGCGCCAGGCGAGCATGACATCGCGACGAAACAGCGCGACCGCCGAACTCACGGCGCGGGCTCCCGCTTCAGGGCAAGCTCGCGCGCGAATTTGACCTTGAGGGGGGTATGGCTCGCGACAACGGCGATGCCGCCTTGCCCGAGATGCGTGGCGACGGCCTTGCCGAGCACTGCCACCGATGCCGTGTCAAGGGACACCGACGGCTCGTCGAGCAGCCAGATCGGGCGCGGCGCCGCGAATAGGCGCATCAGCGACAGCTTCCGTTTCTGCCCTGCGGAGAGAAGGCCTGCGGGAAGCCCTTCGATGCTGCCGAGGCCGAAGCCTTGAAACGCGGCCTCGAGGTCCTCTGAGCCGCCGCCGAGGAAATCGGCCCAGAAGGCGACATTCTCGCTCAAGGTCAACGCGCTCTTGATGCCGTTCAGATGGCCGACATAATGACAAAGCTCAGGCAGCGGGACAGCGCTGTCACCGGCCTCGAACCGCCCGCCATGAAGCGGCAGGAGCCCCGCGATCATGCGCAACAGGCTGGTCTTGCCGACGCCGTTCGGCCCGGTGACGAGCAGCGCCTCGCCCGGGGTCAAGGCAAAGTTCAGGCCCTCGAATAGGAGCCTGCCGCCGCGCTGGCAGCTGATGTCATGGGCGGCGAGGCTGATCTCTTGAGGCATCTGCCCGGAATTCGTTCAGGTTGACACGAAGAGAGGCAAGAACGAGGACGCAAAAGGGATGGTCTGGGTCGCTCTCGCGCATTGTCTCCTCACCGCAAGGGCTCTTATATAGGCGCGAGCGCGCCGCCAATAGTCCGGGGGAGGGTTTACCTTGATCTCCCGGCGGCCTGGGCGGCGCTTTCCCGGCAAGCGATTGGCCAAGCCTTTGCATGTCGTCTCCCTGTCGCCTCGTTCGCGCAAGATCAGCTTTGCGCTCCAAGGAGTCCTTTATTGACATCGGTAGCCGAGACCTCGCTCGACAGCTTCAAATGCCGCCGGACACTCAAGGCCGGCAAGCGCCATTACGACTATTTCAGCTTGAAGGAGGCCGAGGCCAACGGCCTTGCGGGCATCGGCCTCCTGCCGTTCTCGCTCAAGGTGCTGCTTGAGAACCTGCTGCGGCACGAGGACGGACGCACCGTCACCGCCGACGACATTCGCGGCATCGCCGACTGGCTGAAGGAGCGCAAGAGCGACCGCGAGATCGCGTTTCGGCCGGCGCGGGTGCTGATGCAGGACTTCACCGGCGTACCCGCCGTGGTCGACCTCGCGGTGATGCGCGACGCCATGGGCGCGCTGAAAGGCGACCCCCGCAAGATCAACCCGCTGGTCCCCGTCGATCTCGTCATCGATCATTCGGTGATGGTCGACGCCTTCGGCAATGCGCGCGCTTTCGACGTCAATGTCGAGCGGGAGTACGAGCGCAATCGCGAGCGCTACGCCTTCCTGCGCTGGGGCTCGTCCGCCTTCGACAATTTCCGCGTGGTGCCGCCCGGCACCGGCATCTGCCACCAGGTCAATCTCGAATATCTGGCGCAAGCGGTGTGGACCAAGAAGGAGAACGGCGCCACGGTCGCCTTCCCCGACACGCTGGTCGGCACCGACAGCCACACCACCATGGTCAATGGCCTCGCCGTGCTCGGCTGGGGCGTCGGCGGCATCGAGGCGGAAGCCGCGATGCTTGGCCAGCCGATCTCGATGCTGATCCCCGAGGTGGTGGGCTTTCGCTTGAGCGGCAAGCTCAACGAAGGCGTGACCGCGACCGATCTCGTGTTGACCGTCACCGAGCGGCTCAGGCGTCTTGGCGTTGTCGGCAAGTTCGTCGAGTTCTATGGCGAGGGCCTCGATCATCTTCCCGTCGAGGATCGCGCCACCATCGCCAACATGGCGCCGGAATATGGCGCGACCTGCGGCTTCTTCCCCATAGACGACGAGACACTGGCCTATCTCGAAGCTACCGACCGCAAGGACCAGCGCATTGCCCTGGTCGAGGCTTACGGCAAGGCCCAAGGCCTGTTCCGCGACGACAAGACCGACGATCCCGAATTCACCGAGACCATTGCGCTCGATCTCGCCGAGGTCGAGCCGTCGATCGCCGGGCCGAAGCGGCCGCAGGATCGGGTGCCGCTGGCCAAGGCGCCAACCTCGTTCGCCGAGGCGCTCGACAAGGAATACGGCAAGGGAAAAGAGGCGGGAAAGCGGGTCGCCGTCACCGGCAAGAATTACGACCTCGGCCACGGCGATGTGGTGATCGCCGCCATCACCTCCTGCACCAACACGTCGAATCCTTACGTCATGGTCGCCGCGGGGCTGCTCGCCAAGAATGCGGTGAAGCGCGGCCTCCAGGTGAAGCCCTGGGTCAAGACGTCGCTCGCGCCGGGGTCGCAGGTGGTGACCGACTATCTCGACCAGGCCGGCCTGCAGAAGCATCTCGACGCGCTCGGGTTCAACCTGGTCGGCTATGGCTGCACCACGTGCATTGGCAATTCCGGTCCGCTGCCCGAGGAGATCTCCAAGACCATCCATGAGCACGGGCTCGCCGTTGCCGCGGTGCTGTCGGGCAACCGCAATTTTGAGGGCCGCGTCAACCAGGACGTCCGCGCCAACTATCTCGCCTCGCCGCCGCTCGTGGTCGCCTACGCGCTTGCGGGCTCCATGAGCGCCGATCTCGCCAAGGACCCGATCGGCATGGATGGCGACGGCGAGCCGGTCTATCTCAAGGATATCTGGCCGTCGTCGAAGGACGTCGCCAAGCTCGTGCGCAAGGCGGTGAAGCGGTCGATGTTCAAACGCCGCTACGGCGACGTGTTCGAGGGCGACAAGGAGTGGCGCGACATCGCGATCAAGGGCGGCCTCACCTATGATTGGGACGAGACCTCGACCTATGTGCAGGAACCGCCCTACTTCACTGGGCTCACCCTGGCGCCGGCGCCGGTGACCGACATCGTCGGCGCGCGCATCCTCGGCCTCTTCCTCGATTCGATCACCACCGATCACATCTCGCCGGCAGGCTCGATTCGGCGCGACAGCCCCGCAGGGCATTACCTCACCCAGCATGGCGTCGCAGCGCACGACTTCAATTCCTACGGCTCGCGCCGCGGCAATCACGAAGTGATGATGCGCGGCACCTTCGCCAACACCCGCATCAAGAACATGATGGTCAAGGGCGTCGAAGGCGGCGTCACCATCCACTACCCTTCCGGCGAGCGGCTGCCGATCTACGACGCCGCCATGCGCTATCAGCAAGAGGGCGTGCCGCTCGTGGTGTTCGCCGGCAAGGAATACGGCACCGGCTCGTCACGCGACTGGGCGGCCAAGGGCACGCGCCTGCTCGGCGTGCGTGCGGTGATCGCCGAGAGCTTCGAGCGCATCCATCGCTCCAACCTGATCGGCATGGGCGTGCTGCCGCTCGTCTTCGCCGAGGGCACGACCTGGCAGTCGCTCGGGCTCAAAGGCGACGAGACCGTCACCCTGGCCGGCATTGGCGATATCAAGCCAGGGCAATGGATCGAGGCTGACATCACCTATGCGAGCGGCGAGACGAGGGCCGTGCCGCTTCGTGCGCGCATCGATACCTTCGACGAACTCGACTATTTCAAGAATGGCGGCATCCTTCATTTCGTGCTGCGCGCGCTGGCGAGAGAAGCGGCTTGACCTGGCTCAAGTCGGGGGCCGCTAAGTCCTTCTAAAACCTCCCTTGATGGCTCGGGGCAGTCACCGAGTTGTGACCCCGGGTGAGCACTTTTCGGCAAAACCATGCGACTTTTTCCTGCATTGTAAGACGTATGAAGCGGCTCCTTCTCTCCTTCACCGGCATGCTTCTGGCGCTTGCGGCCGTCATGCTCGGCGGATCGGTCGGCGCGGAGCCGGTGGCGGGCGTCACGCCTCAGAACAAGGCGGTGGTCGAGCTGTTCACGAGCCAAGGCTGCTCGTCCTGCCCACCTGCCGATGCCCTGCTCGGCCGTCTCGCCGAGGAGCCGGATCTCGTCGCGCTCTCCTTCGCTGTCGATTATTGGGACTATCTCGGCTGGCGCGACACGCTCGGCAGCCCCGCCAATAGTGAGCGCCAGCGGAACTATGCCAGGGCGCGCGGCGACGGCAGGGTTTATACGCCGCAGATCGTGGTCGACGGCGTGGCGCACGTGAATGGTGCTGACGCGAACGCCGTCCACGACGCGGTGAAGATTGCGGAGAGGCGCCTCGGCAGCGTCAAGGTTCCGGTGAGCATGCGCGCCGAGGGCGACGCGCTTGTCATCGATGTCGGCGCCGCCCCGGAGGGCTCGGACCGCCGGACTGCGACGGTGTGGCTCGCCATCGCCAAGGATGTGGAGAAGGTTGCCGTGGCGCGCGGCGAGAATCACGGCCGCGAGCTCACCTATCATCATCCCGTGCGCGAGTTCACGCCGATCGGCATGTGGCATGGCCAGGCGATGACCTTCAAGCTGCCGCTCAAGGACCTGAAGACCATGGGCGGCGACTGCATGTTCGCGCTGTTGCAGGTGGAGAATTTCGGCCCGATCCTGGGCGCGGCCGAGTTTGAACGGAAGTCAGCCGTCGCGGGTCCTTGAGAAGAGGCGACGCCCCGAATCACAAAGGGTCGGCGTTGGCCGACCCTTCATGTTTTGCAAATGGCCCGGTCCGACAGAAGACCCCGGGGGGCTGGGGGGCTGAGATATCCGAAGCCTCTACCAAGACCGGGCCGAGAGGCAACAACCTCCATGATACGGGTCTTTGGGGCTTGCCAAGGGCTGAACTGGGGCGGAACTGTGATGAGTGTTTCATTCTGTTACAACTCGTGTGGGTCGCGGCATTTGCTTGAATTTGCTCACATCTAGGGTCATCATGACGCTTCCGTTACAGGAGGCGCGCGTTTGAGCGAAACCGAGCCCATAGTCTTGCCGCTGGCCCGCAAGGCCGGCGGCGAATCCCATCAATCCGAGGTCATTGCCCGGCGCGGCGGTATCGCTTTCGACCGCCAGGAATTGGCTCAAATCCTTAGTGTCTACGGCCGCAAGGTCCGCAGCGGCGAGTGGCGCGACTACGCCATCGACACCTTGCGCGAAAAGGCGGTGTTCTCGGTGTTCCGGCGCGCGTCGGAGTGCCCGCTCTACCGAATTGAAAAAACCCCTAGGCTGTCGCGGCGCCAGGGCGCCTATAGCGTCATCGCCGCCACGGGCCTGATTCTCAAGCGCGGCCACGATCTCGCCCGCGTGCTCCGCGCCCTCGACAGGGGTTTGCGCCTCGTTGAGGCGTAGCACGCGCCGAGCACTCGAAGCTGCTCGTCGGTGGCAGCTTCCTCAGAGCGGGCTACCAGACTTGGGGTATCAAACGGTATCGCACCCGCGATTGGTACGCGACGTAGCCCGGCAGGTTTTTTGCCAGGAAGTCTTCCTCGTCGATCAGCCGCCAGATCAGCGCCGGCAGCATCGCCACGACGATGAGCAATCCCCACCACGACCCGAGCGCAAGCGGGATGCCGAGCAGCAGAACGAGGGCGCCCGCATACATTGGATGCCGCATAAGCGCATAGGGGCCGGTCGAGATGACCGTTTGGTCGGGGGCCAATTCGATGGTGGCGGAGCTGAAGCTGTTCTCCTTGAAAACAAGCAGGACGGCAATGAAGCCGAGCGCGACTAGCGCGTCGCCTGTCACGGCCACATAAGGCGGCATGTGCGACCAGGCGAAGCGATGATCGAGCGCCGGGAGCACGATGAGGACGATGAATCCGAGCGAGGTCAGCGCCATGATCAGCTTTTGCTTGGGACTGCGCTCGGCCGTCGGGCCGCCGCGCATGCGCCGTGCCAGGAGCTTCGGATCCGCCTTCATGAGATAGAGGGTGATGGCGAGGGATGATGCCAGATAGACGGCGAGGAAGGTCCACGCTTGCCAGTAGTCGAAGGTCCCGGCAAAGACGAACAACACCGTCGCCATGACCAGGACCACGATCGCAACCGAGGCCAGCGCCTTTTTGTTGAGGGGGTCCATGTTCACCCGAACGCGCCGGAGATTGTACCGCGCGGCCCGACTTTTAAGCCTCGAGCCGCGTGCGCAGCAGAAGATGCGAGCGCTGTTTGTAGTTCATGCCGGCGTCCGGTCTGAGCGCGTTTGAAAGCTCGAAGAAGTTGACGATCATCTCGGCGAGATGGTCGGCCGCCGGCGAGGCGTTGCGGCTCCGCCGCAGCACGAACTCGAAGTCCGGGAGCGCCGGCAGGGCCTCGGGCGCGCCAAGCGCCTTGAGCGTGGCCGGAAGATTGAACTCCGGAAGGATCGTGATCGCGAGCCCCGCGTCGAGGGCCGCCAGGATCCCGGCCGTGCCCGCGCTTTGAATCACGAGTTTCCATGGCCGGCCGGCGCGATCGAGCTCTTCCAAGGCGAGCTGCCGCCACCGGCAGAATGGCGGATAGAGCGCAAGCGGCGCCGGCTCCTTAGGATCGAGCTGCATCGCTCGTCCCGCAGCCCAAACGCGCCGCTCGCGGCAGAGCGGCACGCCATCGCCTTCGCGGATTTCGTTAGAGACGATGACGAGATCGAGCTCGCCCTCGTCGAGAAGTGCTGAGATGTCAGGGCCGATGCCGAGCTCGATTTGCAGCCGGACCGCGGGGTATCGCGCTGAGAATTGGCCAAGCAAGGACGACAGGGTGTGCAGGTCGAAATATTCAGGGACGCCGATCCTGACGAGGCCGTCACTGTCACGGCCAAGGCTCTGCTCGGCTTCCTTGTACAGAGCGAGGATGCGCCGCGCATAAGACAGCAGCACCTCGCCCTGCTCTGTCAGCCTGACGCCGCGCATATTGCGCACGATCAGGCGCGACCCGACCTGATCCTCGAGGCGTTTGACGTGAAGGCTCACCGCCGATTGGGTGAGGTTCACCTCGCGCGCCGCCTTGGTGAAGCTGCCTTGCTCGCAGACGGCGACGAAGGTTCGCAACAGGACTGTATCGTAAAGCATCGGCACGCCTTACCGCGCAGGTGAGCCCCGCGCCCCTCACGAGGCATAGACCTCGGTTCGGGCTTCGGCAAGTCGCCGATCGGGTCTCCCATGAGCAGCGCTCATCACGGGGATGAGACATCTTCAATGCCGTGCCTTGCAACGCGGGTCTAAGATGGCGGCGGATACCGGGGGGTCGGAATCTCAATGAACACGGAGGACGAAACGTGAAATATCTCAAGACGCTCGTCGTCGCCTTGGGCGTCACCTCGGGGCTGCTGATGGCAGCTCAAGCGGAAGATAAGCCGGCCTCGTCGGAGGATGCACCGGCGGTGCCGGCAAAGTGCCTCGAAGCTCTGGTCAATCCCGTCACCGGCTATACGCTGTGCGTCAATCCCCGCGGGGCGCCGGTGGAGCAGGCGAAACCGACGAAGGAGCCTTGCAAGCCTCGTGAGCACGACAAGGAGATCGGCACTGTCTACGAGCACTGGTCGGCTTGCTGATGCACGACGTCAAAAGAAAAGGCCCCGGCAAACGGCCGGGGCCCTGACTTGTGCCCGTTGTCTCGATGCTAACGGCGGTCGCCGAACAGCGACAGCAGCATCATGAACAGGTTGATGAAGTCGAGATAGAGGCGAAGCGCGCCCATCACCGCCTTGCGGCCGGCAACGGTCCCGTCGTCGCCCACATAGTACATCTCCTTGATCTGCTGCGTGTCATAGGCGGTGAGACCGGCGAAGATCAGAACGCCAATGACCGAGATCGCGAATTGCAGCGCCGACGAGGCCAGGAACAGATTGACCAGCATCGCGATGATGATGCCGATCAGGCCCATGAACAAGAACGAGCCCCAGGCCGAGAGATCCTTGTTGGTGGTGTAGCCGTAGAGGCTCAGCGCACCGAACGACGCCGCGGTGATGAAGAACACCCGCGCGATGCTCGCATGAGCATAAGCGAGGAAGATGGTCGAGATCGACAATCCCATCAACGCCGCGAAGACCCAAAAGGCGAGCTGAGCACTCGGCAGGCTCATGCGGTTCATGCGGGCGGAGAGGAAAAACACCATGGCCAGGGGGGCGAAGATCACCACCCATTTGAAGGCGCTGGCGTAGATGAAGGAGCCGAAGCTCGTGAGCTGCACGCCGGCCCCGGTGTCGACCACGGCCATGGCGAAGGTCAGGTAAGCGACCACGCCGGTAATGGCGACGCCGATGCCCATGTAGTTGTAGACACGCAGCATGTAGGCGCGGAGGCCCTGATCGATCACGCCGGTTTCGGCGCGGCCGACGGTCGTGCCTTGCGCGTATCGTCTATCTAGGTCCGCCATGTTGATCCTTTCACCCAGTTGCGAGATTAGCCCCAAAACACACGTTGCACGAAATATGGGTGCAAGGCCCCCGAAGTGCAAGCCGCGCCTCGGGGAAAAGCCCAGTGAACCGCTGCTTTGTCATAGGTTTGTCACCCTCTGCCCGTCACTCGGCGCGGAGATAGGGCGCGGCCTTGGCCGACAGCACCCGCCAGGTGGCGACAGTGCCGAGGCCGAGCACGAGCGCGAGCGCGATGACGATGGTTTCCGCGGCGGCGAGGCCCGAGAACACGAATTTCACGTCGAACACCCACCACGTCAGCGCGGCCGCCATGGCCGTACCGGCGGCGACAGCGAACACCGCGGTGGCAAGGCCGAGCAGGCCGAATTCGGCGAGCTCGGCGCGGATGATGCGCCCCCGTGTGGCGCCCAGGGTCTTGTACAGCACGGCCTGATATTTGCGGCGCTCATGGGTCGCGGCCACGGCGCCGGCGAGGACGAAGGCGCCGATGGCGAGAATGACGCCTGCGGTCATGCGGATCGCGGTCATCACCTTCTCGAGCAGGTCGCGCGCGGCATCGACGATGTCGCCGACCTTGATGGCGGTGACGAGCGGAAAACGCTCGGCGAGCGCCTGGATCAGCTTGCCCTCGCGCGCAGGCGTCGTGCCCTCCGGCAGCTCAAGCGTGGTCAACAAACGGTGCGGGGCGTTCTCGAGCGTGTTCGGCGAGAACACCATGACGAAGTTGATGGCAAGCGACTCCCAATCGATCTTGCGTAGATTGGCGATGCGGGCCTCGACGTTGCGGCCGAGGACGTTGACGGTGATGGTGTCGCCGAGCTTGAGGCCGAGGCCGTGCGCGGCATCGACGTCGAGGGAGACGAGCGGCGGCCCGGCATAGCCCTTCGGCCACCATTTGCCCTCGACCACGGTCGAAGCACTCGGCACCTCGTCGGCATAGGTAAGGCCGCGGTCGCTCGATAGCACCCAGCGGCTCTCCGGTGCCGCATCGACCTTCTCCGCCGGAACGCCGTTTACGGCGACGATGCGGCCGCGAAGCATCGGCGCGTCGGCGAGCTTGGCGTCGGGCTCGACGGATTTGGCGATGCCGCGGAACGTGGCCAAGTCGTTGGCGTCGATGTCGAGAAAGTAATAAGCCGGCGCGTCTTCCTTGATGGTGTCCGCGAACTCGGCCATCAGGGCACGGTCGATCAGGGCGATGGCGACGAGGAAGCCGAGCCCGAGGCCGAGCGAGATCGCGACTTGGCGCGCGATCGATCCCGGTCCCGAGATGCTCGCGAGCGCGAGCGCCCAGGCTGGCGGCTTGGTGCGGCGGAAGCGCGCCGCGAGCTTCTGCAACAGCCAGCCGAAGCCGTAGAGCAACAGGAAGGCCGCGACGATGCCGGCCGAGATCGAGGCCGTGATGACCTTCTCCTCCGAGGCTGCGAGCCCCAACCCGAACAAGGCGAGGCCGCTCAAGGCGGCGCCGGCAACGAAACCCCAGCCCGGGCGCTCGCCTTCCTGGGTGAGGTGGGACCGCATCAAGACGGCAGGCGGCACCGCGGCTGCGCGGCCCAAAGGCAGCAGCACGAACAGCAGCATGGTGAGGAACCCGGCCGCAGCCGCGACGAGGAGCGACCAGGGATGTGGCTCGACGGCGAGGGCGACGGGAATGGTGTCGCCATAGACCGCCGAGACGATGGCCGGGGTCAGGGCGCCGATTGTGAGCCCGATGGCGATGCCGAGGCCCGCCAACAGAATCGCCTGGATCAGATAGACCTGGAGCACGAGCCGGCTCGAAGCGCCGAGGCTCTTGAAGGTCGCGATCACCGTGCGCTTCTTGGCCATGTAGCTGCCGATGGCGTTGCCGACGCCGATGCCGCCGAGCAGAAGCGCGGCAAGGCCGACCAGGCTGATGAACTGGGTGAAGCGCTGCGCCTCGCGCCGGATCGACGGCGCGGGATCGGTCCAGTCATGGATGGCGAAGCCGCTCTCCGGAAATTTGGCTTCGATGGTGAAGCGCGCGGCGTTCAGCGCCTTCTTGTCGTCGCGCTGCGCCGGCGGGAGCTTCAAGCGATAGATCCAGCGAATGAGGCTGCCGGGCTGTACGAGGCCGGTGCTCATGAGCGTATCGAGCGACATCAGCACCTTCGGCCCATAGGCGAGGCGGTCGGCAAGGCGGTCCGGCTGGGCGCCGAGCACGCCGCCGATCTTGACCTTGGCGTCGCCGATGGTGACGGTGTCGCCGATAGCGATGTTGAGACGGTCGAGCAGGGTGCGACCGACGACGATGGTGGCAGGATCGCGCCACAGCGGGTCAGTACCTTTGGGCTCGGCGATCTCGACCGCGCCGTAAAGCGGGTAGGCGCCGTCGACGGCTTTGATCTCGACCAGCGCGCTCTTGCCGCCCGCCAAGCGCGCCATGGCGCGCAAGCTCGCGGATTCGCTGAATTTCGCCCTCGGCGTTAAGCGCGGCACGCTCGTCCGGATTGGCGCGACGATGCACGCGCTCATAGGCGACATCGCCGCCGACCAGCGTCCGTCCCTGCCGCGCCAGGGCCTCGTCGAACGAGGCGCCGAGCGAGCCTATTGCCGCGACGGCGGTGACGCCGAGCGCAATGCACAGCACGAATACGAGGAGGCCGCCGGCCCCGGCGCGAAGCTCGCGGAGCGCGATCGACAGCGCGAGCGGGAGCCGCGTGCGCGCGCCGCGCGGGTTTGAGGCGACGCTCGCCGCAGTCACGAGGCCGACGCGCGGCGTTTTGCCCCCGCGCCTTGGATGCGGCCATCGGCCAGGGTGACGATGCGGTCGCAGCGCTTGGTGAGCGCGCGGTCGTGGGTGATCAAGAGGAGCGTCGCGCCGCTCCGCTCCTTCAGCGTGAACAAGAGATCCATGACCTCAGCGCCGGTGGTGTCATCGAGGTTGCCGGTGGGCTCGTCGGCGAGAATGAGGGAGGGTTTCGGCGCCAGCGCCCGTGCCATGGCCACGCGCTGCTGCTCGCCGCCTGAGAGCTGGCCGGGAAAATGGGTCTCGCGGTGAGACAGCCCGACCTCAGCAAGGGCCGCGCGCGCGGCAGCGAATGCGTCGTCGCGATCGAGGAATTCGAGCGGCAGGGCCACGTTCTCGATCGCGGTCATGGTCGGTACCAGGTGGAAGGATTGGAACACGATACCGATATTCGCGGCACGGAGGCGGGCCAAGTCGTCCTCGTTCAGGGCGCTGAGATCGGCGCCGAGCACGGAGACCTCGCCGTCCGTTGCGCGCTCGAGACCGGCAATGACAAGGAGGAGCGTCGATTTGCCCGAGCCGGAGCGGCCGACCACGGCGATCGCCTCGCCGGCGGCCACGCTCAGGTCGAGGCCGCGGAGAATGGCGACCGGTCCGGCGCGGGAGGGAAGGGTGACATGCACGCCTTCAAGCCTGATGGCCGCCGGTTGGGATTGCTTCAGAGCTTGATCCATGGGAATCGCGTCGTAGTCCTGACATGACACGGCGGCGTGGAATAAAGAAGAGCAAAGAGGTCAAAAGATGGAACGGCTTTTGGTGATGATGATCGCTGCGGCCACGCTGCTTGCAACCCACGGACTGGACGCGAAAGCGGCAGAGACCCGCGAGCCGGTGATCGTCGCTTTCGGCGACAGCCTCACCGCGGGGCTCGGCCTGCCGCAGAGCGCGGCCTTTCCGGCCCAGCTCGAAGCGGCGCTCAAGGCGCGCGGCCGGACCGTCAAGGTGGTCAATGCCGGCGTGTCGGGAGACACCGCCGCCGCCGGGCTCGCCCGGCTCGACTGGGCGCTTCCCGACGACGCCAGCGCCGTGATCATCGAGCTCGGTGCCAACGACGCGCTCCAGGGCCTCGATCCCGCGGCGACCAAGGCGACGCTGGAGAAGATCATCACCGAGGTGAAGGCCCGCGGCCTGCCGATCCTGCTCGCCGGCATGGAGGCGCCGCGCAACCTCGGCAAGGAATATGTCGCGGCCTTCGGCGCCATCTATCCCGATCTCGCCGCCCGCTACGACCTGATCCTCTATCCGTTCTTCCTCGATGGCGTCGCCCTCGACGATCATCTCACCCTGAACGACGGGATGCACCCCAATGCCGAAGGCGTGGCGCGCATCGTCGACGGCATCCTGCCGAAGGTCGAGGAGCTGTTGGCGCAGGTCGCCGCCAAGAGCTAGCCTCGCCGGCCGGATGTCACGGCGCGAGGCGGCCTTGTTGCCGCCAACTCGCGTCCCGGCGCGCAGACCTCGAATCATGTGATATTGACGTGCGGCTTGGCAGCAGCGGGTCCGGAGCGCCTTGGCCACCATCTACGACTTGAAGCCGCGCTTTCAGGCGCTGCTCCGTCCGCTGGCCCACGCCTTGGCGCGGGCCGGCGTCAGCGCCAATGGTGTGACCCTCGCCGCGCTCGGCTTGAGCCTGGCCCATGGTGCCTGGCTTGCGCTGCTACCCCAATCGCGCTGGCCGTTCCTGCTCTTGCCAATCACCTTGTTCGTGCGCATGGCGCTGAACGCGCTCGACGGCATGATGGCTCGGGAGCACGGCATGGCGAGCCCTGCCGGCGCCGTGCTGAACGAGCTCGGCGATGTGGTCTCCGATGCCGCGCTCTATCTTCCCTTCGCCCTCGTCGCCGGCGTTAACGCCGCGCTCGTCGTGGTCGTGGTGATCCTTGCCATCATCGGCGAGATGGCCGGCGCGCTCGGACCGCTCCTCGGCGGCCCCCGCCGCTATGACGGTCCTCTCGGCAAGAGCGACCGCGCCTTTGCCTTCGGCCTTCTCGCCTTTCTCATCGGCGTCGGCGTCGCGCCGGGCCCCTGGACCACGCTCTATCTCGCTGTGCTGCTCGCGCTCGACGCCCTCACCATCGTCAATCGCGCGCGGAGCATCGTCGCCAGCGCCAAGACGCTTCGCGCCAAGGCACCGCAGCCATGATCACCTATTGGGGCATCCCCGCCAATGTGGTCTTCGCCACCGCCGGTATCTATGCGGTTCTGATCCTCGCCACCGTCGTCGTGTTCGTGCTGATGCAGCGCGACGCGAGCGACCGCTATAGCGAGCTCAACAGCCGCGTCAGCTCGTGGTGGTGGATGATCGCCGCCTTCACCTGCGCCATGCTGTTCAACCGCACCGCGGCGATCGTGTTTCTCGGCTTCATCAGCTACCTCGCGCTCAAGGAATATTTGTCGCTGATACCCACGCGGCGGATCGATCGCAGCGTACTGCTGCTCGCCTATCTCGCCATACCCATCCAATATTATTGGGCCGGCATCGACTGGTACGGCATGTTCATAGTCTTCATCCCGGTGTGGATGTTCCTGCTCATGCCGATGGTGATGGCGCTCCGCGGCGACACCCAAGGCTTCTTGCGCGCCGTCGGCACCTTGAGCTGGGGCCTGATGATGACGGTGTTCACCTTGAGCCACATGGCGATGCTGCTCGTCTCCGGCGACGCCGTGAACCCGGTCGCCGGGGGCCTCGGACTTCTGTTCTTCCTGGTGATGCTGACCCAGTTCAACGATGTTGCCCAATATGTCTGGGGCAAGCTCTTCGGCCGCCACAAGGTGACGCCGAGCGTCAGCCCGAAAAAGACCTGGGAAGGCCTCGTCGGCGGCGTCGCCACCACCACCCTGGTCGCGGCGGTGATCGGCCCCTATCTCACGCCCATGGATTTTCGCTGGTCGGCGCTCGCCGGGGTAATCATCGGGGTTTCCGGTTTCCTCGGCGACATCACCATGTCGGCGATGAAGCGCGATCTCGGCGTCAAGGACACCGGCGGCCTGATCCCCGGCCATGGCGGTATTCTCGACCGCGTCGATAGCCTGACTTACGCCGCGCCGGTGTTCACGCACTTCGTGCGCTACTTTTTCTTTCCGTGATGGACGATGCGATGACCAAGGTGCTGCGCTTCGTGTTCTTCGGCGTCGTCGTCAGGGCGGTGATCCTGGTTGCGCTGGGCTTGACCGTGCGCCATCGCGAACGCCTGCCGGCCAAGGGACCGGCGGTGATCGCGGCCAATCACAATTCCCACCTCGATACGCTGGCGTTGATGTCGCTGTTTCCGTTGCGGCTGTTGCCTCACGTTCGCCCCGTTGCGGCGGCCGACTATTTCCTCAAGCCCGGGCTGATGAGCTGGTTTGCCTTGAACATCATCGGCATCATTCCCGTGGCCCGCGGCGGCGCCAAGGAGGGCGCCAATCCGCTCGCGCCATGCGAGGCGGCGCTCGATCGCGGCGATATCCTAATCCTGTTCCCGGAAGGCTCGCGCGGCGAGCCCGAGACGCTCGCCGTCTTCAAGAAGGGCATCGGCCATCTCGCCCGCGCCCGCCGAAACGTGCCGGTGCATCCGGTGTTCATGCACGGCCTCGGCAAGGCGTTGCCCAAGGGCTCGGCGCTGTTCGTGCCCTTCAATTGCGTCGTGAGCGTCGGCGAGCCGATCTACGGCCAGGAATCCTATGCCGGCTTCACCCGCGAGCTCGAGGCGCGCCTTACCGCCCTCGCGGCAGTGGAGAAGGTCCCGGCTTGGGAGTGAATAGGTTTTAGCCGACCTCGACATCGCGCCAGAAGCCGAAGCGGTTGGCGACGTGGCGCATTGACGATTGCGGCGCCTCGTACATCCACGCCGCGCGCTCCGTGCGCTTGCCGTCGATGACAACGTCGTAGAACTGCACGCCGTGCGGACAGGCATGATCCCTCTCCGTCTTCGGCGCTTTCTTCAGCCACTCCGTGCGCACCATGGCGAGGGGGAAGTAGCGATAGCCGCCCTCCTCGACGATATCGTCGCTCTCGGCAAGGACGAGGCCCATCAGCATCGCCTTCATGTCGCAAATCCTCCTACTGCCCCCAGCTCACGTTGGTGCAACGGACGCCCTTGGTCTTGATCGACGAGATCTTGCCCGAATCGAGCGCGATCTCCCAAGCACGGCGCACCTCGGTCCACCATTCTTTGCTCTCGGGTCCCTTGGCGAGTCCCAGGAAGCGGAGCGTCTCGTCCTGGCCTTGCACGCATGAAATGATGAGTTCGACGCCTGATGGCGGCGGCGGCACGATCAGGGCGTCGGCGACCTCGT
Organism: uncultured Alphaproteobacteria bacterium; assembly: GCA_963732955.1. Taxonomy (GTDB): domain Bacteria; phylum Pseudomonadota; class Alphaproteobacteria; order Rhizobiales; family Methyloligellaceae; genus Methyloceanibacter. The sequence continues at coordinate 525,411 of CAVTBH010000002.1, read as the reverse complement.
AGTTGGCGGGCGCGGTTGCTGTCGCCCGCGTCAGCTCGCGGCTCGTAAGCACGAGGGAGGTGCCGTCCTCGCGCTGATAGTGATGGATATAGATCGGCGGAAACACGAGACCGCCGCCGAGATTGTTCCAGCCCTCGATCTGGAGCTCTTCATCGTAATTCTTGCCGATGAAGCTCTTGGCGAAATTGACGTCCTCGGATTCCTCCTGGCTCGGCTGCTTCGGCTCGGCGCGCAAGGCGCCCGGGGTCAGCGCCAACAGCAGGGCGAGCGCGGCCGCAGAAAGGACCGGAAGCGGGGGGAATGTCATGCCGGAACCATCCTCGATCGTGGCCTCGGGGTTTAGGCGCCTGCGCCAGCGCCAGTCTATTCACAATCGTGGCAAAATCCGTGTTTCCCCCTGGTATGGGCGGCGGTCGATGCCAATGTTACTCTCGCAAAATCTGAAAAACCGGCTTGCCGAGGGCTCGGTTTGGCGCGAACGGAAAGGCGAAATGCCATGTTTCGTACCCTGATCGCAGCGCTCGCCCTCGTGTTCGCGGTGGCGCTGCCGGCAGCCGCTGACGAGAAGCGCGTCGCTCTGATCGTCGGCATCGGCGACTATCAGCATCTCTCGAGCCTCGACAACCCGGTGCCCGACGCTAAGGCCGTCGCCGCTACCCTCAAGGCTCACGGCTTCGAAGTCTCCGAGCATTACGATCTCACCCGCGCCGATCTGCTCGATGCGCTGGAGCGGTTCAAGCGCGAGGCCGAGGGCGCCGAGGTTGCGCTCGTCTATTACGCCGGCCACGGCATGGAGATCGACGGCAAGAATGTCGTGGCGCCGACCGACATGGAGATCGAATGCGCCAACAAGACCACGATCCGCTCGGTCGCGCTCGACCAGTTGTTCGCCGCGGCGGGCCCTGCGCCGCAGCAGATCGTGCTGCTCGATGCCTGCCGCAACAATCCGTTTCCGCAATGTCCGACGCGGGGCGCAAATTCGGGCAGCGGCTTTCGCGGCTTCTCGCGCCTGACGGACGAAGATCGCTCGTTGCTGATTGCCAACGCCACGTTGTCCGGCCAGCTTGCCGCTGACGGCGAGGTCGGCGATCACTCGCCCTTCGCCAAATCGCTGCTCAAGAATTTCGACGAGCATCCGCGGCTGTTCCTGCGCGACCTGCTCGAGCTGACGGCGAAGGATGTGCGCGTCGCCTCGCGCGGCGTGCAGGTGCCCGAGATCACGACCCGCGGCGGCTCTCCCAAGGTCTGCCTCGATGACGCCGGCTGCGGCGAGCCCGTGCTGTCCTTGCCCGCCGAGAGCGCGCTGAACGATCAGGGCGCGCTCAGCGAAGCGCGCGCGATCCTGCAACAGCTCGGCTTCATCACCGACAAGAGCCGGGGCGGCGGCGGTGAGGACGCCACGCTCGAAGACGCGGTCAAGCGCTTCCAGGCCAAGGCCGGATTGACGCCCGACGGCGAGATCACGCCGAGCCTGCTCGCAGTGTTGCGGGCGACCAAGACGCAAGTCGCGGCCCTGCCGGTGCCGCCGAAGCCTGTCGTGCCTGGCATCACCTCGGGTCCGCTCGAGCACGATGTCGGCTCGACTTTCACCGATTGCGAGGGTTGCCCCGACATGGTGGTGGTCCCGGTAGGTCGCTTCCTTATGGGCGCGGCGAAGTCGGAGAAGGGGCATCAGGCAGCGGAGGAGCCTCAGCACGAGGTCACGGTCGCGTCGCCATTCGCGATCTCGAAATTCGAGATCACCTTCGACGATTTCGAGGCTTGCGCCCTCGAAGGCGGCTGCAACAATTACCGGCCCCAGGATGGCGGCTGGGGCCGCGGTCGGCGCCCGGTGATCTATGTCTCCTATGACGACGCCAAGTCTTATCTCGATTGGCTCAGGCAGAAATCCGGCAAGGCCTATCGCCTGTTGTCGGAAGCCGAATGGGAGTTCGCGGCGCGGGGCGGCACGTCGACGCCATTTGCCGCCGGCGAGAAGCTCGCCCAGACTCAGGCCAATTTCGATGCGAGCAGCGACGCTCCGAACCGGAAGCGCGGGAGCTACGAGGGCAAGACCGTCGAGGTCGGGTCCTTCCCGCCGAACCCCTACGGCCTCCACGACATGGAGGGCAACGTGTTCGAATGGGTCGAGGATTGCTGGAACCCAAGCCATGCCGGCGCGCCCGCTGATGCCTCGCCGCGCGGCGGCGATTGCAAGCGGCGCGTGGCCAAGGGCGGCGCCTGGTATTACGAGGCGGAATTCGCGCGGCCGTCGGCCCGCATGAGCTTCCCCAAAGGCTCACGCCTCAACGTCATCGGCTTCCGCGTGGCGCGGCCCTTGGAATAGCGCTCAGTTTGAGCCGAGCTTGCCGACCACGAGGTTGTCGATCTTGCTGAGCAACGGCTTCTGCTCCAGCCCGAACGATTTCCGCGCCGCGGTCCTCACCGCGTCGGCGGTGTAGACGTAGAGCTCGACGGTATCGATGCTCTTGTCGCCATTGCCGAGCGGCGCCTCGTCGGCCCTGCCGGCGAGACCTTCGATCAGGTAGCGGGTGAAGAGACCGATACCGTATTCGGGATCCTGGATCGCCTTCTGATCGCGGTCGGAGGCCTTGAACACCGCGAGCCCAGGCACTGGCTCCGCCGGCATGGCTTCGACTTCGAGCTCGGGCAGGTTCGGCGGATCGATCAGGGCGTCGAGGTTGTTGGCGAAATTCGCCTCCAGCATCAGCATGATGGTGCGGGCGCCGATCTTGCCGAGATTGTCGTAGAGGTCCTGCATGGCGTAGGCGGTGTCGTCGAGCAGATCGACCTTGGCGTCGACGGGAAGCAGATAAGCCTCCTTGCCGTCGTCCTCCTTCACGAGACCGTGGCTCGCGATATAGATGAAGACATCGCCGGGATCGTCCTTGTCGATGCGCTTGGCGAGCTCGCCGCCGGGATCGTCGTCCGAACCGAACACGCGCTTGAGATCGGCGAGGGTGGCGTCGCGGAGATCGATGATGTTCTCCTGCTTGTAGCCGAGCTGGTCGATGAGGAGCGCCAGGACGGCATCGGCATCGGCCGCGCCGTCGGGATTATCCGGCAACTCACCCTGATATTCATGATTGCCGATGACGACGGCGATGTTGCCCTCGTTGTCGGTCCCGGCCGGAAGGCCCTTGAAGATGGTGCGGATCGTCGTCGCGCGCTCGCCGGAATAGCCGCCGCCGATTCCGGTCGGCACCCGGCACATGTCGGGATTGACGCAGATGGTGACGTTGGCGGCGCGCTCGAGGCGCAGGATCGAGGGAAGCGGCATGTAGCCGCCGACCTGGAGGCAGTTCTCGCACCAATTGACGCCGTATTTGTCGGCGAGATCGTCTAGCTCGGCCGGCGTGTAGAAGATGGGTTTCGGCAGGCAGGCCGCCGGGCAGCGGTCGAGATCGGGCCGCCGGCCGTAGGTTTCCTCCAGGAGATCGTAGAGATCGTCCGGCAGGCAACGGATGATGGCCGGCTCGATGTCCGCCACCGGCTGAGGTTCGGCCACCGGCTTGGGCTCGGGCTCGGCGATCTCCTCGGGCCCCTCCTCCGGCGGCAACGGCTCGGCCTGTTGCGGCGGCCCGCCGGGGCCGATCGCTGGCGGTCCACCTGGGTAAGGCTCTTCGGGATAAGGTTCCTCGGGATAAGGACCGGGCCCGATCGGCCCGACCGGCACCACGATCACCGGCGGCCGCCAGCATTCGCCGTGGCGCGAAATGAAACCGGGGCCGCAAACGCAAGCCCTGCCGATCTTGATCATGGGCCAGCCGCAGTCGTAGCCGGGGTGTCCCGGCCTCACGCAGCCTCTGCCTTTGCGCCATTCGAGCGCGCCCTTACACACCACGCGCTCGGGGCCCCGATGCTCGCCCTTGACGCAGTCCTTGGCGCGCCAGGAATAGACGAACGGCGGCTTGCAGTCCCTGTGGCCCTGGTTTCCGGCATGCTCGTTGTCACCATGCTTGCCGCCCTTGCCGCCGTGATCTTTGCCGCCCTTGTCGTCATCGGCGGTCTTGTCGCCGTGATCCTTGCCGCCACCGTGACCTTTGCCACCCTTGTCGTCATCGGCGGTCTTGTCACCGTCGTGATGCTTGCCGCCCTTCTTGTTGTCATCGGCGGTCTTGCCGCCGTGCTTCTTGTCGATGGGGGCGCCGCCGAATTTCTTCTCGTCCTGCGGCTTGCCATCCTGCTTCTTGTTATCGTTCTTGCCGGCTTGCTTGTTGTCGTCGTGCTGCTTGCCGCCTTGCTTCCTGTTGTCGTTATGCTTGCCGGCTTGCTTCTTGTCGTCGGGACGCTTGCCGCCGCCAGGGGCGCCGCCGAACTTCTTGTCGTCCTTCGGCTTGCCACCCTGCTTCTTGTTATCGTTCTTGCCGGCTCGCTTGTTGTCGTCGTGCTGCTTGCCGCCTTGCTTCCTGTTGTCGAAGCGATTTCCGGCCTGTCCCTTGTTGGCTTTGTTGTTGTTCTTGCCGGCATTGCCGCCGCCAGGCATGGCGCAGCCGCCGCCCCTCTTCACCAGAGGTGGCGGGCAATTCAGCCCCTGCTTGTTGCCGCCGCCGCCGCCCCCTTTGTTCTTGTGCTTGTCCCCGGCATCGACGCTCGCGCTCAGCGCCAGGATCAGGACAACGGCCAGGGCCGTTACGGCCGCGACCAGAAATTTCGAGGGGAAATTCGGAACACGCATAGCCCGCTCCTCTAGGGCTCGGCACGGTGCGACCATAACACGTCACACCGCAGCGTCGAGGCCGGGAGCCCAGAAATTCAGCAAGCAGCGCTTCTAAGGTGGCGCGCCACGGGCCGAAGTGGCATTAGGCGTTAAATATGACAGTCGCTTCGACCTCACCATGAAGCGCATTGCGATCGCAGCGGGCGGCCTGCTGTTCGCAGTGTTCGCCCTCGGCTTGAGTGCACGCCTTGCCGTGGCAGCCGAGCCCGACGGCCTCGCCAGTTTGCGGGAAGTCGCGGCGGACGATGATCTCCTCGGCCGCATGATCGGCCAGATGATCATGGTCGGCTTCCATGGCGAGAGCGAGCGCGACCCCGGCGTCATCGCCGTGCGCGACCAGCTCGCCAAAGGCGAGATCGGCGGCGTCGTGCTCTATCCTGAGAATATCCGCTCGCCGCGCCAGCTCCGCCTGCTCACCGCCTATCTCGCCAATGCCAATTCTCGCTTGGTGCCCTTTATCGCTGTCGATCAGGAAGGCGGCATGGTGGAGCGGCTCACGCGGCGGAAGGGCTTCACCCGCTTTCCGCCGGCGCGAACGGTCGGGGCCGACCCCAAGCTCAGCACGGGCGACGGGGCGCTCCATCTCTACGAGCGCATGGCGCGCGAACTCGCGAGCGTCGGCATCAACGTCAATTTCGGGCCGGTGCTGGATCTCAGCGTCAATGCCGGCAATCCGGTCGTGGTGCGCCGCAAGCGAAGCTTCGGCAAGGACCCAGGCAGTGTCGCCAAGCTCGGCGGCGCCTTCATCGAGGCGCACCGCGAAGCCAATGTGGTCCCCGTCGCCAAGCACTTCCCAGGCCACGGCTCGAGCTGGACCGATAGCCACAAGGTGCTGCCCGACATCTCCCGCGGTTGGAGCGAGGTGGAGCTCGAGCCCTATGTCGACCTCTCTCGCGACGGCCTGCTCGACATGGTCATGATCGGGCATCTCTATCACCCGCGCTTCAGCGACGGCGACAGGCTGCCGGCGTCGCTGTCGGCGAAGGCGATCAACGCGCTCCGCGCCAAAGGTTATATCGGCTTCAGGGGCGTCGTCGTCAGCGACGATCTCGAGATGGGGGCGGTGCGATTCGACCATCCGCTCGACGAGCGCGTCGTCATGGCGGTGAACGCCGGCATCGACCTGCTCGTTTTCTCCAATATCAAGTCGAACGATCCCGAGCTTGGCATCAAAATCCACGGCATCATCACCGACGCGGTGCACAGCGGCCGCATCAAGCGCGAGCGCGTCGAGGAGGCTTACGGCAAGATCTTGCTGTTGAAGCGCCGCTTGATGCGGCACGACCTCACCGGCAAGTGGTGAGACTGATGGCTAGTGATAGCCCTTGTGCTCGGTCGCGTCCCAGAACACGTAATAGGAATAGGCGGTGTAGCCCAGAATGATGGGCAGGATCGGGATCGCGCCGTAGAGCATGAAGAGCTGCGAACTCAGGTGCTGCCGCCGCCTGCCATAGCGTCACCGAAGGCGGGATGATGTAGGGGAACAGGCTGACCGCGAGACCGGTGTAGCACAGCAGGAAGATCACGATCGCGAGCAGGAAGGGCAGATAGCGCCAACGACGGCCGAGCGAGACCCAGAGCGCGACGATGGTGACGGCGGTGAGGAGTGGCACCGGGCTCAGCATCACCATGTTGCCGGGCGAGAACCAGCGCGCCGCGATTTCGGGATGCGTGAGCGGGGTCCAAATGCTGAAGATGACGATGAACGCGGTGACGGCAATGAGCGCTAAGCGGCCGACGTCATAGGCCCAGCCGCGCAAGGCCTCGTCGCCCTTCATGATCAACCATCCCGCCGAGAGCAGAACGTAGCCCGACACCACCGCGAGCGCGGTGACCACCGAGAACGGCGTCAGCCAGTCGAAGGTGCCACCGGCGAATTTGTTGTCGACGACCTTGAAGCCTTGCACGAAGGCGCCGATGACGACGCCTTGCATCAGCGCGGCAAGAATCGAGCCGCCGGTGAAGGCGACGTCCCAGATCCAACGGTAGCGATCCGACTTGAAGCGGAACTCGAAGGCGACGCCGCGCAGGATCAGCCCGATCAGCATCAGGATGATGGGGAGATAGAGCGCTGGCAGCATCACCGAGTAGGCGAGCGGGAAGGCGGCGAGCAGGCCGCCGCCACCCATGACCAGCCAGGTCTCGTTGCCGTCCCAGAACGGCGACACCGAACCCATCATGGCGTCGCGGTCCTGATGCGTCGGGGCGAGCGGGAACAACACGCCAAGCCCGAGGTCGTAGCCGCCGAGCAGCACATAGAGGAACACCGCAAGGGCAAGGATCGAGGCCCAGACCAGGGGCAGGAGGATGGGGAGGACGTCCGGGTTCATGGGCCTATCCCGCTGCAGCCATGGGTCTGCGCGATGGATCGCCCTCCTCCTCGGGGAGAGGCGGCGTCTCGTCGGGCCCGCGCCGCACCAACCGGGCAATGTAGTAGACGCCGGCGCCGAACACGATGCCGTAGACGAGCACGAACAGGATGATCGAGGTGAGCACCTTGCCGCCCGGCACCGGCGAGACGGCATCGACGGTGCGCAGCACGCCATAGACTACCCAGGGCTGGCGGCCGACCTCCGCGGTGAACCAGCCGGCGAGCACGGCGACGAAACCGAGCGGCGACGCCCACATCATCGCCTTCAGGAACCAGCGCGTCGTATAGAGCCGGCCCATCAGCCACAGCACCGCGCCGATGGTCGACAGCGCGATCATGATCAGCCCGACCCCGACCATGATGCGGAAGGCGAAGAACGGGATGATCGGGTTGGGCCGGTCCTCGGGCGGGAAGGATTTGAGGCCGCGGATCTCGCCGTCCCACTCATGGGTGAGAACGAGGCTGCCGAGCTTCGGCACCGCGATCTGGTATTTGTTGCTCTCGGTCTTGGTGTCCGGCCACGCGAACAGGATCAGCGGCGCGCCTCTCTCGGTGTCCCAATGGGCCTCAAGCGCGGCGATCTTGGCGGGCTGATATTCCCGCGCGTTCAGGCCACTGAGGTCGCCGATGACGACTTGCAATGGCGCGAGCCAGACCAGCAGGCTCAAGGCCATGCCGAGCATGACGCGGCCATGGGGCACGCTCTGGTCGCGCATAATGTACCAGGCGCCGATGCCGCCGACCATGAAGGCCGTCGTCAGATAGGCGGCGGCGACCATGTGGGTGAAGCGATAGGGGAAGGACGGGTTGAAGATCACCTGCCACCAATCATCGACGTGGAGCACGCCGTCGGCGCCCATGACCTGGCCGGCGGGCGTCTGCATCCAGCTATTGGCCGACAGGATCCAGAACGCTGAGATCAGCGTGCCGAGCGCGACCATCGCGGTGGCGAAGGCGTGCACGGCCTTGGGCACGCGCTCGTGGCCGAACAGCATGATGCCGAGAAAGCCCGCCTCGAGAAAGAAGGCGGTGAGAACCTCATAGGACAAGAGCGGCCCGATGACGTTGCCGCCGAGCCGCGACAACTCGCTCCAATTGGTGCCGAACTCGTAAGACAGCACCACGCCGGAGACGACACCCATGCCGAACGACACGGCGAAGATCTTGGTCCATTGCTCGGAGAGTTGGAGATAGACCGGGTGTCCGGTCTTGAGCCACAGCGCCTCGAGCACGAGCAGCCACGCGGCGAGGCCGATAGTGAAGGACGGAAACAGGATGTGGAACGAGATCGTGAAGGCGAACTGAATGCGCGAGAGCAGTACTGGATCGAGCTCAGGCATTGTCCCTGCCTTCTGGCTAGCCTTCGGAGCGGCCGCTTCTGGTGACGGCGTCGATGTCCGGCGGCGAGCTTAACCGCTAGCGGCACTAAGGCAAAGGCCGCGTAGCGCCGCAGTTTCACAGGCTGCCGTGAGGTCGCACGCGTTGTGGCTCGAAGCCGGGCAAAAGAGGGGTGATCTATCGGCTCCGAATGACGTCGAAGGCCTTGAGAGCGCCCTTTCGCGCCGCCTGATGATCGACTATCGGCTCGGGGTAGGTGTCACCGAGCACGATGCCTGCGCTTTTGAGCGCGAGCGGCGGCACGTCCCAGGGCGCGTGGATATCGGCGCCTTCGAGCTTCGCAAGCTCAGGCACCCAGCGCCGCACGTAATCGCCGTCGGGATCGAATTTCACCCCCTGGAGCATCGGGTTGAAGATGCGGAAATAGGGTGCCGCGTCGGCGCCGCAGCCAGCGACCCACTGCCAGCTCGCCGCATTGTTGGCGAGGTCGGCATCGACGAGGGTGTCGAGAAACCAGTCGGCGCCGGTTTGCCACGGGATCAAGAGATGCTTGACCAGGAACGAGGCGACGATCATGCGCGCGCGGTTCGGCAAGAAGCCCGTGTGCCACAGCTCGCGCATGGCGGCATCGACGATTGGAAAGCCGGTCCGTCCATCGCGCCACGCCGCGAGCGCGTTCTCGTTCTTCGCCCAGGGGAAGTCCGCGAACTCCGGGCGGAGCGCGTCTGACGGCAGGCCGGGGTTGGCGGCAAGGAGATGATAGGAGAATTCGCGCCAGCCGATTTCGCGCAGGTAAAAGTCCGCGCCGCGGTCGATCTTGCCATCGACCTTCGCCGCCGCGCTCCCTACCGCGTGCCACACCTGGTTTGGGCTCACCTCGCCGAAATGGAGATGCGGCGAGAGCCGCGAGGTGGCGTCCAGGTCAAGGCGGCTGCGATTGTCGGCGTAGCCCGCGAGATAATCGTCGATGAAGCTCCTAAGACGCGCACGGGCCGCCGCCTCGCCGGTCTGCCAGGTGTCGCGCAAGCCGCCGGCCCAGTCCGGACGTGTCGGCAATAGACCGAGGCTCGCCAGCGTGTCGGTGTTGGCGTCGGTGAACTGTATCGATGTCGGCACCGTAAGCGGCGCGCGGGGCGAAGGTGCCGCGAGGCACGCCTTCCAGAACGGCGTGAACACGCGATAGGGATGGCCGTCGCTGGTGACGATCGTCTCCGGCTCGAACAGGAGCCGCCCGGAGAAGGTCCGAAACGCGACCCCACGCTGCTCGCAAAGCGACGAGACGGCGGCCTCGAGTCCAGGCTCCCAGGGCTCGTAGCCGCGCGTCATGTGAATGGCTGCGGCCTCGGTCTCGTCGAGCTGCGCCGCAAGCACCTTGGGAGCCTCGCCTCGGCGCAAGATCAGCGTTCCGCCTTGCTGCTTCAGCGCGCCGGCGAGGGCGGCGAGGCCGCCATGGAGCCACCAGCGCGCGGCGCCGCCCATGCGCCAGTGGCCGGGCGTTGCGTCATCGAGGATATAGAGTGGCAGGACCGGGCCGTTCGCGGCCGCTGCGGCAAGCGCCGGATGGTCGGCAAGCCTGAGATCGTTGCGGAACCAGACGATGACCGGTCGGGTCACGTCGCCTCGCCGCTTCTAACTGCGGCGATGGCCGTCTCATGATGGCGGCGCGATTCGCTGCCGAAGCAGCAGAACACAACGTGCTCGATCGCAGGCAAGTCGGGTAGCGCGTCGTGCACAGTGCGAACCGCGATCAACGCCGCGCGATCGGGCGGAAAACCATAGATGCCTGTCGAGATCGCAGGAAAGGCGATCGATTTAAGGTCGTGCGCATCGGCGAGAGCGAGGCTGTTGCGATAGCAGGACGCGAGCAGGGGATCCTCGTTGGCGCCGCCGCCGCTCCAGACCGGGCCAACGGTGTGAATGACGTAACGCGCCGGCAGCTTGAAGCCCGGTGTGATCTTGGCTTCTCCCGTGTCGCAGCCGCCAAGCTTGGCGCAGGCCTCGGCGAGATCGGGACCGGCGGCGCGATGGATCGCGCCGCAGACGCCACCCCCCGGGGCAAGCATTGTGTTGGCGGCGTTGACGATGGCGTCAACGGCAAGGGCGGTTATATCGCCGTCGACGATGGCGATGCGATCTGAAGGCTTAGGCAGCGTTGGCGGCGCGGCGCTTGTAGTGCGCCTCGGTGAGGTCGGCCTCGACATTGGCGCGCGCTTCGGGGGTCTCGGCAAGGAGATGAATATGCACCTCGTTGGCGCCGCGCTTCGCGCCCTCATGGCGGAGGTGGGCGAGGTTCAAGGTGGCGGCGTCGTCCTTGGTCTGGCCGAACATCAGCGGCGTCCTGGTGCCGTCCTCGTCGCGGCGGACCAAGATGAAGTTCGCCCGCGGCAGCGCCGGGCAGCCGATCAGGGTATAGACGCTATGGAGATAGCGGCGGCCCGAGGCGCCACGCCAGTAATGAAAGGCTTGGGCGAAGGTTGCTTCGGCGCAGACGAGGGCGGGCTCGTCGGCAGGCCCCCAAGGGGCTTCATCGGTCACATCTGACTGGTGCATCCACATGGTCCCGTTCCCGTCCAAGCCGCCTCAACAGTCCCAGAGATGGGTTGAGAAATGACGAATTCAAGACGACCGGCGGGCAATTCTTAACGACTGATTCGCTGGAACAAATCCAGAACGCGAGCTTGGCGCGGATCAGGTTAATGGGAGGTTAACGGCCGGTGCTTCTCCCCGTCCGTCTCCTTTGCCTCGGCCAAAAGCCGGTTCGTGGCGGTCTCGATGCTGGTCTCGAGCCGCTCGAGGAACTCCTTTTTCGGGAGGCCCGGCGGGATCGGCTCGAGGATCTCGACGATGATGGTGCCGGGACGCTGGGTCAGGCTACGCCGCGGCCAGAACAGACCCGAATTGAGCGCAACCGGGACGCAAGGGACGCCGAGGGCCTCATAAAGGAGAATCACGCCGGTCTTGTAGCTCGGTGGCGCGCCGGGCGGGCGTCGCGTGCCTTCGGGGAAGATGATGATCTCGCGCCCGGCCTCGATGCGCTTCCTTGCCTCGCGCAGCATGCAGCGGAGCGCGGCTGGCCCCTTGTCGCGGTCGACCGGGATCATCTCGAACTTCTTCGAGAACCAGCCATGGAACGGGATCCAGAACAGCTCGCGCTTCATCAGGAGCGCCGGATCGCGGAATAGCGGGATCAGGGCGAAGGTCTCCCACGCCGACTGATGCTTGGAGGCGACGAGGCAGGGTCCGGCCGGAATGTTGGCGCGGCCGCGCACCTCGAGCTTGGTGCCGACGATGACGCGCAACAGCCAGAGCTCGAAGCGCGAGTGCACCCTGAGCGCGGCCATGGCCCAGCTTCGCGGCGCGAACAGGAGCGGGCTGCCGAGCACCACGAACAGCGTCGTGGTCACATAGAACAGCAGATTGAACAGGAGCGAACGGGCCATGCGGTGCTTCGATCGATCACGGCTCTGAGGCATCCTCGGTCGCGTTCGGGGCGCCGCCGAGAAACACCTTGCCGACGAAATGGGTGGCGCCGAGCCGCGCAACGGCGAGCAGATATTTCACATATTCGCTGAACAAGAGCCTGGTGGTGCCGGGATAGGTCCACCAATGGTCGAGATGGACGTTGTTGTCGACGACGGCGTAGGGGATCAACGTCACCTCCGGCATCACCCGCTCGAGCTCGGCCAGCGCGCGTGGCATGTGGTAGTTCGACGTCACTACGATGATCGAGTCGTAGTGATTCTTCGCCACCCATTGGCTGGTTTCGGTGGCGTTGTCGATGGTGTTGCGCGCCTCGTAGTCGATGTCGACGCAGCAGGAGAAATATTGATCGCCCTGGCTTGCGAGCTGCTTCAGCTCTTCGGTGGTGGTGGTGCGATTGACGCCGGTTATCAGGAGACGCTTGGCCTTGTGCCGCGTCAACAGTTTCATGGCTTCGTCGATGCGCGACACGCCGCCGGTCAAGACGGCGATGCCTTCGGCCGAGCGCGCCGGATCCCGATGCTCGCGCTCGAGGCTGCCCGCGAACAGCAGGAAGCCGATCAGGAGCAGCACGATGGCGAGCAGGAAGAGGTCGAACAAGAGCCGCACGCCGGCGACGAAGAGCCGGAACCGGTCGGCCGACCTTGGCTCATTATCCGCCACCATGTGGTCCGACCGTGTCATGGGGTCGCAACAATAGGCTGAATTAACTCAAGATCAAATCAGCTGCAGAGATCGAAGGCTCCCGCATTTCCGCCGACTTAGTCATAGGTCTTGAGCACGCGGATGACCCCCAAACGCGAGGTGATCATGCACAGGGCGGCGACGACGAACACCACGAGGACGCAGAGCAAATAGCCAGGGAAGTCGAGTTCGCCCGAGCCGACGAGCCGGCTCGCCTCGGTTACGGTTGCGCCTTCGCCGCCGAGCAGGTGCATCACCACCGGCATCAGCAGGAACACCAGCATGGCGCTCACCGCGCCGACGAGCGCGGCGCGAACGCCGAGCCCGATGAAGTGGCGCTCGAATTCGCGGCTGATGAAGCGCTCGGTGGCGCCGACGAAATGGAGCACCTCGATGATGTCGCGATTGGAGGCCATGGCGCTTCTGGTCGCCGACACGATCACCGCGACCGTCGCCGCGGCGACGAGGGCGAGGACCCCGAGGCCGCCAAGGGCAGACGATCGCGTCAGGGTGCGGATCTCGGCACGCCAGCGGCGGTGATCGTCGAGGGTGACGCCCTCGAAATTCTGCGACAACGCCTCGCTGATGGCCTTGATGTCGGGCGGATTGGAGCGGTCGATCTCGACCGCGATCAGTCGGGGGATCGGCAGCGCCGAGAGCGCGTCGCTATGGCCGAGCCAGGGCTCGAGCAGCTTGGCGGAATCCTCCGCGGTCAGCGGCTTCACCCGCGTGATGCCGGCCTGCTTGGCGAGGAACAGCGACACCAGCGTCATCTTCTTCTCGATGTCGGCGGCATTGACCGGATCGAGCTCGACGGTGATCTCGCTCGCGATGTCGTTGACCCAGGCGCGCGCCGACTGGTTGATCATGTAGACGGCGCCCGCGGTGAGGCAGGCGAGGAACGACATGATGGCAATCACCACGGTCAGCGCATTGCCTGCGATCGAGGCCGAGGGCACGATCTGCACCGTCTTCGGCTGGAAGCGCGCCGGCAGCAGCCCGGCGAGGAGATTGCGCCAGGGATAGTCGCGCAGGTCGGTGACGATGGCCCGGGCACTGATCATCTGACCTCCAGGTGGCCCTCGTAGAGCACGAGGCGCGGCGCGTCGAGTTGGTCCATCAGCGCATAGTCATGGGTGGCGATGATCACCGAGGTGCCGAGCCGGTTCAGCTCGACGAACAGCCGCAGCAGGCGATCGGCGATCACCGGATCGACATTGCCGGTGGGCTCGTCGGCGAGCAGGAGCTCGGGCCTGCCGATCACGGCGCGGGCGATCGCCGCCCTTTGCTTCTCGCCGCCCGACAGAATCTCCGGGTAAGCGTCGATGCGGTCGCCAAGTCCCACCCAGCGCAACAGGTCGGTGACGTCCTCGCGGTAATCCGCCTCGCGCTTGCCGGTGACACGCAAGGGCAGCGCCACGTTCTCCCACGTCGTCAGATGGTCGAGCAGCCGGAAATCCTGGAACACGATACCGATGCGGCGCCTCAGCTCGGCGCGGCCGGCCGGATCGAGCTCAAGCGCATTCTCGCCGAAAATGTAGATCAGGCCTCTGGAGGGGCGGAGCGACATGAACAGGAGACGGAGCAGTGAGGTCTTCCCCGCGCCCGAAGGGCCGGTGAGGAAGTGAAATGAGCCCGGCAGCACATGGAAGTTGATGCCGCGCAGAATTTCGGGTCCGTTGCCGTAGCGCAACCCGACATTTTCGAAACGGATCACGCCCCGACCCTCTAGCCTCTTAACATTCGGCCCAACTTGCGTCTTTATGCTGAACTGGCTGTTCGGTATCAATGGATTTGGGCAAGGGCGTGGGCCGCTTCGGAAAAGGCGAGGCCGCACCATGATGGTTTTGGAACAATGACGGTCATTATTTGTCCAGCTTGCGGCACCCGCTACGAGATCGCCGCCGTAATTCCGCCCGAGGGGCGCCGCGTCCGCTGCAGCAAATGCGCCCATGTCTGGCAGGCGCAGGCCGTAGTGGAGGCGCCGAAAGCGGCACCGGCCGCGGCGCCGAAGCCTCGCGCGCCTGCGCCTCGCCCCGCCGCGCCGCCGAAACCGGCGCCTGGAGCGCCGCCGAAACCGGCGCCGGCCGCGCCGGTGGCCAAGGCGGCGCCGCCACCGCCCCGGCCGGCGGCAGCTCCAACGGCACCCCCGGCGAAGCCCCCGTCAGGCGCGTTCTTGCCCAGGGCGGCCAATGGCGCGCCGCCGCTCGGGAACCGCACCCCGCCGCCCAATGCCCCATTCGGATCCGATGAGGACTTCCAACCGGATGTTCCGGGAAACGGCGGCGGCGGGACGGCCATCAGCTCATGGTCGAGCACCGAGTCTTCGAGCAACGACCTCGGCCGCTACAATACCGGCGCCTTGACCAATCCGGAGGCGGAGGCTGCAGCGAATGTGGCCATCGCCGGCGAAGGCAAGAGGCGCAAGCTGCCGCCGCCGATCGCCATCGGTTGGGGTGCGCTCGCCTTGTTCCTCCTGATCATCGCCGCCTTGGTTGCGATGGCGCCGAAGACCGTCGTCTCGATACTGCCAGGCGCCAATCGGCTCTATGCGATGCTCGGCAGCCCCGTGGTGTCGAACGAGCTTGCCATCGTCGATGTGCGCTCCGGCTGGACGGTCGCCGGCGGCCAGCAGGTGCTCCAGGTCGAGGGCAATGTCGTCAATCTCACCGGCGGCAACGTCACGGTGCCGATCGTGGTGATCTCCATGCTGGACGAGAAGGGTGCGACGCTCTCCGAGGTCGGCACCAAGGTGCCGCCGCTTGCAGCCGGCGCCAAGGGACCCTTCGCCGTGCAAATTCCCACGCCGCCGGCAGCGGTGCGCAGCGTCAAGGTCGGTTTCGCCAAGGCCGAATGACGATATGACCGTGGCTCCGGACGGCGCGGTCAAGCCGCTGTTCAGTGCCGAGGACATCGCCGGGCGAATCGATCAGCTCGCGCGCGACATCGCCGCGACCAAGCTCCACGATCTCATCATCGTCGCCGTGCTCAAGGGGAGCTTCGTGTTCGCCGCCGATCTCGTTAGGGCGCTGCAACGCGTTGGGCTCTCGCCCGAGATCGATTTCATCTATCTCGCAAGCTATGACGGCGCCGCGACCTCGAGCGGCGCCGTCAGGGTGCTGCACGAGGTCGACAGTAATCTTGACGGCCGCGACGTGGTAATCGTCGACGATATTCTGGACTCGGGCCGGACGCTGGCTTTCGCCAAGGACCGCCTGCTGACGCGCGGCGCGAAGCGCGTCTTGACGTGCGTGCTGGTCGACAAGGACGTGCCGCGCGCGGTCGAGGTCGCGCCCGATTTCACGGGTTTTCGTTGCGGGCCTGTCTTCGTCGTCGGCTACGGGATGGATTTCCGCAACCGCTATCGCGAGCTGCCCTTCATCGGCGAGATGCCGCCCGCACTACTCGGCTAGTAGGATCTGATCAGGCGCTCGAGATAATCGAGTTCGATCACCGGCCGCGTCGGATCGCCGAGCCGCCGCCTGAGTTCGTCGAGAACCTCGCGGGCGCGCTGGATATCAATCTGGTCGGGGACCTGGACACTCAGGCCGAGGTCGGGGCGGTTGTTGCGGTCGGGCCGCCCGAGCGGATCGCGGCCGTTGTTGCCCTTGCCTTTGCCGGCCTGGGCCTGTCCACCTTCCATCATCTGCTCGGCCATGGACTCCGCACCTCGGCGCAACTGATCGAGCGCGCGGCTCTGCTCGTCGGTCGCGCGTCCAAGGTTCTTTTCGCCGAGCGCCTCCTGGGCCTCGCCCATGGCCTGTCCGGCCTTGTCGAGCTGGTTCGGCGGGCTCGCACCGTCGATGCGCATGCGGTCGAGCAGGCTTTGCAGCTTTTCGCGCAAGTCACCCTGGCGCTGGCCGAGGTCGTCGAACTTGCCGGCGCGCTGGCCTTTGGCCTGCTGTCCGGGCTGCTGGCCGCTTCCACCCGAGCGCCCTTGCGCGCCCTCATTGCCTTGCGGGCTTTGCCCCGTGGGCGCGCTTTCCGGCTGCGGGGCGCCAAACGGCTCCATATACATGCCCTGACCGAATTGCATCGGCTGGCCAGGCGGGCTCACCTTGAACTCGTTGCCGTTGCGCTCGCCCTGCTCGCGCTTGGCGCCGAAGGTCTCGTCGAGCAGCTTCTGCTGGCTGTCGACCAGATTCTTGAGGTCGTTCATCATCTTGGCGGCGCGCTGCTGCTTGGCATTGTCGGCGAAGTTGCCGGTCTGGAGCCGGTCGAGAATGTCCTTGAGCTCGCCCAGCATCTGCTCGGCGAGATCCTTCGAGCCCGACTTGGCCAGCTGCTCGATGTTGTTGAGCAGCTTGTCGAGATCCTGCTCCGACACGAGCTGATCGCCATCCTTGTTCTTCTGCGGCGGCAGATTGCCCTTCTGCTGCGCCTGCTGGGCCAGGGTCTGGAGGTAGCGCGACAGCGCGGCGCGGAGGTCATCCATCAGGCGCTGGATCTCTTCCGGCGAGGCATTGTCCTTAAGCGCCTGCATCAACCGGTCCTGCGCCGACTTCACGTCGCGCTCGGCCTCGGGCAGGTTGCCATCCTCGATGCGGAGCGCGATGTCCCACAGCTGATCGACGGAGCTCGCAATGGCGCCTGGCGAGGGATCGGTGTTGAGACGCCAATAGACGTCGCGCAGCCCGAGATAGACCGAGCTGTCTTCGATGGCGCGCTCGCCGCCGATGGTCAGCGCGTCGATGGCGCGGGCCACCTTCTCGACGCTGTCCCGCTCGCGCACGAGCTTCTTGCGCTGCTCGACCACGGCTTTCGCCAGCGGCTTGGTGAATTTGCGCTCCGGCAGGATGAATTCGTAGGGCTCGCTGGTGCCGGTTTGCCCGGCTTGGTCGCGCGCGAGAAGGGTCATGCGGACCTTGAGCCCGGCCCAGGGGTGCGCCGTCAGATCCTGTGAGGCGTTGCCTTCCACCTGCTTCGCATTGCTGTGCGGCAGTTGGATCGGCATCACCGGCGGCTGGAGCAGCGGATCCGCCTTGGGCTTGCCGCCGTCGAGCCTGGGCTCGCTGCTCACCGCGTCGGTGTCGGCAAGAGCGAAGCGCGCCTCGGCGCTCGCGACGCCATGATCGTCGCTGGCGCGATAGGTCAGGCGCAGCGCCCCGCGTGGCGTGGTGGTGGGATTGCCGAGAAGGCCGATGCGCGGCGCTTCGTCCTTGATCAGATCGAAGCGCCATCTCGTCACGGTATTGCCGCCGATCTCGACGTCGGCCGCGCCCGGCTTCGTGAGCGGCAAGGTGAACTCCATCAGCCCCTGGCTGCCCGTCACCTTGGGCGTCACCCTTGTCGCCTCCGAGCCGTCATCGGGCTGGGAGACGAGGGCGACGCTCTGGCCTTGCGGCGCATAGGCCCTGACCAGGAGTTCGCTCCGCTCCGGCACCGACAGGGCGCGGATGCTCTCGGAGCCGGCGCCGACCGGCTCGGAGCCGTCGGCGAGCACAATCGGCGCGACCTCGGTATAGACCGGCGGCGTCACCCAGGCGTCGAGGCGGAGCAGCGAGGCGCTTGCCCGCGGCTTCGGATTGAAAGCCGAGGCGATGCGGTCCCACCCGGTCGGCCCCGCCACCAGCACGCCGACGACGAGCAGGAGCACGAGCGCAGCGCGGATGGCGTAGGGGTCCTTGCGGTCGGTGCGCGGCTCAGGCCAGCTCGGTTTGAGCTTGGCGACGAGGCGCGAGAGCCGCTCGCGATGCGCCGCCCATAGCATGGTGGTTTCGGCGCGGGGGGCGGTGCCGAGCTTGTCCTCATAGGACGAGGCGGGGCGGTGTTTGATGCCGGCATTCTTCTCCAGCCGCCGCAACGCCTCGACCCTGGTTGGCAGGCTCAAGCGGAGCAGCGGCAACAGCGACACGAGGAAGGCGATGCCGAAGGCGATCAGCACGCCCCGATGGGCGAGTGGCGGTAGCAGGGCCCAGAGGTCGAACAGCGAGACGATGAGAAAGGCGGCGATGACGACGAACGGCCAAAGCAGCGCTTCCCAGACCCCCTCGCCGATCAGGGCGAGGCGGCTCAGCCACACGCGCCGTTCAAAGCGCCGGGAAAGCGCCTTGTCCTCCGGCTTTTCCGGCGGGGTTCGGGTACGGCCAGTCGGCGTTCGCGTCATCGGCAAGGCTTAGCACAAAGCGGGGGCCGCGGGGATCATAGGACCGTGAAACATCCGTAACGACAGTGCGGCGCGATGCGGGCGAAATGGAGGCCCTAGGGGCCGCCGTCAAGCCACTCCGGCAGCCGCTCCGCCGCCAGGATGTCGCCATAGCTCGGGCGCGGCCGGGTCACCGCGAAGCGCTTGCCCGAGACCAGCACCTCCGGCACCAGGGGCCGGGTGTTGTATTCGGAGGCGAGCACCGCGCCATAGGCGCCGGCCGTCATGATGGCAACGAGGTCGCCGGCCCGAAGTTCCGGGAGCGGCCGGCCGAGGGCAAGGTAGTCACCGGTCTCGCAGACGGGGCCGACGACGTCGGTGACGATGGTGGCCGCGTCTGCCGCGGGCTCGGTCACAGGCCAGATCTCGTGATAGGCCTCGTAGAGAGTGGGGCGCACGAGATCGTTCATGGCCGCGTCGACGATGGTGAACGTCTTCGGCGAGCCCTGCTTCACATAGATCACCCGGGAGACGAGCAGGCCGGCATTGGCGGCGATCATGCGCCCCGGCTCGAACAGAAGCTTGCAGCCGAGATCGCCGACGGCCTCCTTGACGAGCTTGGCGTAGGCCTTAGGGAGAGGCGGCGCCGGTTCGTCGGTCCGGTATGGCACGCCGAGGCCACCGCCGAGATTGATAAAGTCGATGGCGAAGCCTTCTCCGCGAAGCGCCTCGACCAGCTCCTTGAGCAGCGCGAAAGCATTGCGGAAGGGAGCGAGATCGGTGATCTGGCTGCCGATATGCATATGCACGCCGCGCGGCTCGACGCCAGGCAGGTCACGAGCGAGCCGGTAGAGCGCGATGCTTTGCGCAAACGGCACGCCGAATTTGTTCTCGGCCTTTCCCGTCGCGATCTTGTGGTGGGTCCGGGCGTCGATATCAGGATTGACGCGAAGCGCGATCCTGGCGGTCTTGCCAAGTGCCGTCGCGGTTTCGCTCAACAGCCTGAGCTCGGGCTCCGATTCCACATTGAAGGCGAGGATGCCCTGCTTGAGCGCGAAGGCCATCTCGTCCTTGGTCTTGCCGACTCCGGAGAAGGCGATTCTGTCGGGCGCGACGCCAACGGCGAGCGCGCGGCGAAGCTCGCCCTCCGACACCACGTCCATGCCGGCGCCAAGCCGCGCCAGCGTTGCCAGCACGCCGAGATTGGAGTTGGCCTTGACCGAGTAGCACACCTCGGCGTCGGCGCCGGCAAAGGCGTCGGCGAAGACGCGATAGTGCCGCTCGAGCGTCGCCGTCGAATAGCAATAGAAGGGCGTGCCGACCGCGTCGGCGATGTCGGCGAGGCTCACATCCTCGGCATGAAGGACGCTCGCGCCCGAAACGCTTCCGCCGCCAGCGCCGCGCCGGTAAGTGAAGTGGTGCATGGCGGCTTATGAAGCCTATTGCAGCAGGCGGTCAATCCAGAGCGACCGGTTGGGCGCTTGAGACATCTTGGTCTCGGGATCGGCCTTGGTCTCGGGGTAGTTGGGCTTCGGCCGGTCGAGCGAACCGCGCTTGCCGCAAGCACTCAAGCCCGCGCCAGCCACGATGATAAGCGCAACAGTCAGGAGGACGCGCAAAGCGCTTCCCATGGTCGTGCCCCTTTGACCTGGGCCTTGTGACGCGGCCCTTTCCCCATTTCTATCCTGTTCGGCCATCCCTCTTCAAACGCTTTATCCAGCGTTTGGCCTCACGCCGGACATTTTGAGGGGCTGTACCACCATAACTTGTCCGACTTTTGACCGATTTCCCAACATCCAGCACGGCAAACACACCCTCCGTGATTCTTGGGTCCACGGACTGCAAATCGGCCACAGTGAGCCTCGGCAGGGTTACGCCCTTGGCATCGGCGAGCGCCACGATTCGTCCGGTGACGTGGTGGGCCTCCCGGAACGGCAGGCCTGCCTCGCGCACCAGCCAGTCGGCAAGATCGGTGGCGGTGGCGTGGCCGTGGCCCGCGGCCTTTTTCATCACCTTGGCATCGATGTCGAGATCGCCGGCCATGCCGGTCATGGCGGCAAGGCCGAGCTTCAGCGCGGCGAGTGCATCGAAGGTCGGCTCCTTGTCCTCCTGCATGTCCTTGGCGTAAGCGAGCGGGAGCCCCTTCATCACCATGACGAGGGCGAGGAAAGCGCCGGTGATGCGGCCGGTCTTGGCGCGGACGAGCTCGGCCGCGTCCGGGTTCCGCTTCTGCGGCATGATCGATGAGCCGGTCGAGTAGCGGTCGGAGAGGCGGGCGAAACCGAACTGCGGCGAGGTCCACAGCACGATCTCTTCGGCAAGGCGCGAAAGATGCGTCGCTGTGATCGATGCCGCTGCGAGCGTCTCCAGCGCGAAGTCGCGATCGGATACGGCGTCGAGCGAATTGGCGGTGGGCCTGGCAAAGCCGAGCGCCTTCGCCGTCGCCTCGCGATCGATGGGGAAGCCGGTGCCGGCGAGGGCCGCGGCGCCGAGCGGGGATTCGTTCAGGCGCTTCCGCGCATCCTGGAACCGTCCCCGGTCGCGGCCGAACATCTCGACGTAAGCGAGGCAATGATGGCCGAAGGTCACCGGCTGCGCGGTTTGCAGATGGGTGAAGCCCGGCATCACCGTCGCCGCATGAGCGAGCGCGATCTCAGCGAGAGCGAGCTGAAGCCCGGCGAGGAGCGCGTCGATGGTATCGATCTCGTCGCGGACATAGAGGCGGAAGTCGGTCGCGACCTGATCGTTCCTGGACCGCGCCGTATGCAGTTTGCCGGCGACGGGTCCGATCAGCTCGGCGAGGCGGCTCTCGACATTGAGATGGATGTCCTCGAGCGAGCGGCTGAAGGCGAAGGTGCCGGCCTCGATCTCGCCAGCGATCTTGTCGAGGCCGCGCACGATCTCGCTCGCATCCGTCTTGGTGATGATGCCGGTCTCGGCAAGCATCGCGGCATGGGCCTTGGACGCCACGATATCGTGACGCCAGAGGCGCTTGTCGAAGTCGATGGAGGCGTTTATCTCCTCCATGATCGCGGCGGGGCTCAATGAGAAGCGGCCGCCCCACATGGTGTTGGTCACGAGACTAAGACCCTGTCCAAAGACGGTGAGCGAGGAAGACGTGAACAGCAGCGCAAAACGCGACCGGGACGCGTCGCCGGCCACCATTATCATCGCCGCACTGGTGGCGGCGATTGCCGGGTTCGGCACGGTATATTGGAGTTTCGCCCCCTCTGACAATGGCCGGGAGGCTGTTTCGCCGGCAAAACAGCAGGCCACGGCGCCTCCTGGCACCGCAGGGCAAGGTCCGCTTGCCGGTCTCAACAAGGGCGCGATGGCGGCCTTCGTCGTGCGCAATCCGCCGCAAGACCTGCCCGCAGTCAATTTCGTCAATGGCGACGGCAAAGAGCAGTCGCTCGGCGACTGGAAGGGCAAGGTGGTGCTGCTCAACATCTGGGCCACGTGGTGCGTGCCGTGCCGCGCGGAGATGCCAGCGCTCGACAAGCTCGAGGCCGATCTTGGCGGCAAGGATTTCGCCGTGGTCGCGATCAATATCGACCGCGGCGGCGGCGACAAGCCGAAGCAATTCCTGGCCGAGGCCGGCGCCACGCATGTGCAGCTCCACACGGATCCGTCCGGCAAGATGTTCAGCGTGGTGAAAGCCGTGGGGATGCCGACGACGCTTCTGCTCGACCGCGACGGCCGCGAGATCGGCCGCCTGGTCGGTCCGGCGAAATGGGATTCGCCCGAGGCGCTTACCCTGATCAAGGCCGCCATCGCGGCGCCCGCGAACGCGTGAGCCGAGACGAGCCTGGCGAAAGGAGCGGCATGACCACCGCCGCCATCATCGACGATATTCTCGGCTTCTGGTTCGGGGAACTCACGCACCAGGACTGGTTTCGACGCGACGAGGCGATCGACGCCACCATCGCGTCGCGCTTCGGCGCCGTCTATTCCGAGCTTCGCGACGGCGCGCCGGAAACTTGGCTCGCGACCCCGGAAGGCGTGCTCGCCGCGATCCTCGTGCTCGACCAGTTTCCGCGGAACATGTTCCGCGACGATGCCCGCGCCTTCGCCACCGATGACATGGCGCTGGCCCTCGCCAAGGAGGCGATCGCCGAGGGCATCGACAAGACGCTGACGCCGGATCAGCGCGCCTTCATCTATATGCCGCTTCAGCATTCCGAAGACGACGCCGACCAGGCGCAGTCGGTCGGGCTCTACGCCGTGCTCGGTGTCCCGCTCAATCTCGATTTCGCGCTACGGCACAAGGCGGTAATCGACCGCTTCGGCCGCTTCCCACATCGAAACGCCGTGCTCGGGCGGCAATCGACGGTAGACGAGGCGGCCTTTGTCGCCAGGCCAGGGCCGCCCTTCTGAAGCGCTCGCTATGGCTCTTCGACGATGTCGTCCTGGTCGAGATCGTAGGTAACGTCGCAATCCTTGCCGCTCGGCTTGCCGCAATCGGCGCCAGCCAACACCACTTTCAGCACCGGCCTGCCGGCGTGGCGCGTGAATTTGTAGCTCTTCACCGTCTCGTCGAAGGTGAGCGGCCATGCCATGGCTCCGTTCCACAGGAAGATCTGCAAGTCGCAGCCGTCGGGGCCGCACATCGGATTGACGCCGCCGGCGCAATCGAGCTTGGCGTAATCGGCAATCCAGTCCTCGCCACCGTCCTCGTTGACGTCGCTGGCGCTCAGCACGGCATCGGCGTTTGGCGCCCCATCAAGATCCTTGCAGGCCTGAATCGCGGAATTCACCTCGTCGACGACGTTGTCCGGCGGCTCGACCGCGCGCGCGGCGAGCATGCCGCCGGCGAGAAGGAGTGCGGTGAAGGCGTAAGGCATCGGGTTGCGCATGGGTATTGGGGCTCGCCGCGTGGCACGACTTCAAGAATGAGGCGCAACGCTAGCCTCCCTCGGCCTGCGCGGTCGAGGCTTCATGATGACGCTACCGGGCGTGAGGACCTGTTGGAATCCGGGGCTTCGCTATTTGCCGGCGGTCCGGCGCCGCCTCTTCTTCTTGATGCGACCAGCGCCGCACACCGCCTCGCGCAGATGCGCCGGGCCTTCGTTCATCGAGGTCTGCATCGCCATGCCATCGATGGTGGTGCCGAACAGCGACTTCCAGAAATAGCGCTTGAAGCCGTTCTCGAGCAGATTGGCGGCGCGGTCGGTGCGAATGGCGACCGAAGGCTCGCCCAGCACGACGGCGACGAGCTTGCGGCCGTCGCGGGTCGCGCTCACCACGACGTTGAAGCCGGAATCGCAGATGAATCCGGTCTTCATGCCGTCGGCGCCGGGAAAGGTGATCAGCATCCCGTTGTGGCCGCGAAGCACCTTGTTGCCGACCTGCACCCTGGGCATGGCGAAGATGTCGGCGTGCTCGGGGAAGTCGACGATGAGGGCACGGGCGAGCTTGGCGAGATCGCGGGCGGTGGTGACCTGGTTCTCGTTGGGAAGCCCGTTGGCGTTGGCGTAGTGGGTGCGCGTCATGCCGAGTTTGCGCGCGGTGTCGTTCATACGCTGGACGAAGCCATCCTCGCTGCCGGCCACGGCTTCGGCGACCATGACGGCGACGTCATTGGCCGATTTGACGATCAGGACCTTGAGTGCCGTCTCCAGCGTGATCTGGCCGCCGACCGGCAGTCCGAGCTTGCTCGGGGCCTGAGCGACGGCGTGCTTGGAGCAGGTGATGTTGGTGTCGGGGCTGATCTCGCCCTTTTTAATCGCCTGGAAGGCGACATAGGCGGTCATCATCTTGGTGAGAGAGGCGGGGAACCAGGCCGCATCCGGGTCCTCCGAGTAGAACACGGTGCCGTTGTAAGGCTCGAACACGAGAGCCGGACCGGCGATGGCTGCCGTCGGAGCCGAAAGCATCGCTCCAACGAGAAGGCCAAGGCCAGCGCGTCTCAACATTATGCCTCTCCCGTGTCGGGAATGCCCCACACCTGGCCCGAGCCAAGTGCAACTAGGCTCGGGAACCCCCCTCAAGCTCGGTCCGCGAAGCTGTGTTGCCCCATACTCAACGGAAATTCGACTGTTCCGTGGCACGCGCCGAGGTTTCTCATGCTCCTCGTCGAAACCGTGCTGCGCGCTGGCAGGGCGCCGGGTGCACGTTAAACCCGGCTTGGCAGCCTCCCGACCCTGATGGCAAAGAGTAACGCGGTGCCCTCAATTCGCAACTGCGAAATTGACGTGAGCGGCCGCGAGGGCGGCGCTCCGCCCCGTCTCCGCCAAAATCGTTCTATCCTTGTAGTTGCGGTGAGGCCTCAAGACGGAATTCCGAACGGCATGGATGCAGAGACGAGGCGCCGGCAGCTTGCCGCCGCGATCGCCCGCGTGGCGGCCGGCGACCGCGCCGCATTGCGTCTCGTCTATGCCGCGACCTCGGCGAAGCTTTTTGGCGTCTGCCTTCGTATCTTGGGCGATAGGA
Organism: uncultured Alphaproteobacteria bacterium; assembly: GCA_963732955.1. Classification (GTDB taxonomy): domain Bacteria; phylum Pseudomonadota; class Alphaproteobacteria; order Rhizobiales; family Methyloligellaceae; genus Methyloceanibacter. The sequence goes on along the minus strand of CAVTBH010000002.1, from coordinate 500,301 downwards.
GCGAGGCAGAGGACGTGTTGCAGGAGGTCTATCTCACGGTGTGGCGGAAGGCGGCGCGCTTCGACAAGAGCGTGGCGAGCCCGATCACCTGGTTGGTCGCCATCGCCCGCAATCGCGCTATCGACCGCTTGCGGTCCGGTGCGGTGGCGCGAAGAAGTTTGCCGATCGAGGCCGCCGACGACATTGCCGATGCGGGCCCTAGCGCGATCGAGCGCCTCGAAGCGCGCGACGAACACGCGCGGCTCGACGATTGCTTCGAGGAACTCGAGGAGCGGCAGCGGGTCGCGATCAGGGCGGCGTTTCTCGACGGCCTCACCTATGAGGAGCTCGCGCGCAGGTCCGAGGTGCCGCTCGGGACCATGAAGAGCTGGATCAGGCGCGGGCTCAAGAAACTCCGAGCGTGTCTGGAGCGATGAACGACGACGACACCATAGGTTCTGGCGAGCACGGCGATCTTGTCGCCGCGGAATATGTTCTCGGTGTGCTTTCCGCCGCGGAGCGCCGCGCTGCCGAGCTGCGCATCGAGCGCGAACCTGCTTTCGCCGCCGAGGTGGCGTTCTGGGAGGCGCGGCTCGTGGGCCTCGCCGATCAGGTCGCGCCGGTCACGCCGCCTGCGGAGGTTTGGCGCCGCATCGAGGCGACGCTCGCGGCACCCGCACCGCCCGCCGCGCGGCCGGGCCTCCTGCAGAGCCTTGCCTTCTGGCGCACATTTGCCATTGGCGCGGCGGCGGTCGCCGCTGCAAGCCTCGCCGCGCTCGTTTATGTCGCCGAGCTTCCCCGCGTCGGACCGCCGCTTTTGGCGCGGCTCGACCAACCATCGGGGCAGCCCGAGTTTCTCGCCGCGGCAAACCCCGCCGACGGCAGCGTCACCGTGGTGCCGGCGGCGCTCCTCACCGGGGCGCAGCAGCGCTCTTACGAACTGTGGGTGATCCCGCCCGGCGGCACGCCGCATTCGCTCGGGCTCGTCGATCCGGAGCGCCCGGTCAAGGTGGTGGTGCCGCCCGAGCTTCTGCCCCATGTCAGCGCCGATTCGACGCTTGCCATCACGCTTGAGCCGCCCGGCGGGTCGCCAACCGGCAAGCCAACAGGTCCCGTGATCGCCAACGGCAAGCTCGCGAGCCTGTAGGTTTCGAGCTCCCGCATCAAATCGCTTCACGAAAAGTTCAGCGGCATCGCTCGCGTCCGCAGGGCGCCGCTCTCCGTAGCTCAGGGCGACACCCGAGAACGGGTGCCCCAACAAGCTAGAGGAGATTGACCGATGAAATTCTCGACCTTTGCTTTGTCTGCCGTCGCCGCCGCGGCCATCGCCGTCTCAGGGCTCGCTGCTCTCCCGAGCTTCGCCAAGGACGACATGACCGTCACCGTTGGCGGCGCGCCGATGTATCCCTCGAAGAACATCATTCAGAACGCGGTGAACTCCAAGGACCACACCACGCTGGTCGCCGCGGTCAAGGCCGCCGACCTCGTCGACACGCTGTCGGGCCCTGGTCCGTTCACGGTGTTCGCGCCGACCAATGAGGCTTTCGCCAAACTGCCGGACGGCACCGTCGACACGCTGCTGAAGCCGGAGAACAAGGACCAGCTCGTCGACGTACTCACCTATCACGTCGTTCCCGGGCGCTACACCGCCAAGGACCTGATGGCCATGGCCAAGAAGAACGGCGGCAAGACCATGCTCAAGACCGTCGAAGGCAAGGATCTCACCTTCCAGATCAAGGACGGCAAGCTCTGGGTGTGGGACGCCAAGGGCGATGCCGCCAAGATCACCATCAAGAACGTGATGCAGTCGAACGGCGTCATCCATGTGATCGACACCGTGCTCCTGCATGGCTGATCGCTTGCGGGGCTCCCCCAACTCCTGCAAGCCATTGGCAGAACCCGCCGCGTGGACCGCGGCGGGTTTCTCTTGCTTCAGCCGGCGCGCCGCGCCGAGGCTACTTGATGAAATAATAGGGGTTTGGGACCTTGTAGTTCTGCTCGGCGTGACCGCCATTGAGGTCGCTCCATTGATCGCCGACATTGGCGATGATGGTGTAGCCCTCTTCCTCGATCTTGGCGCGTGCCGGCGCCTTGAACTCGTCGACGCTGTCGAGCTTCTTGGCGCAGCTCTCGGCGGGGCGCAGCACGAGGTCGGCCCAGCCGTCATATCCGGCCGCCTTGAGGTTCGCCACCGTCGCCTCGCGCATCGGGCCGACATCGCAGCGGCCGGTGATGAAGAATACGGTGACGCCCTTGGCCTTGGCGGCGTTGAACAGTTTCAGCGTCGGCAGGATGGCTTCGTCCCGGGCATGGAGCTGCCAGGAGACGAGGCCGCAAGCCCCCGGGATCGCCTGGTCGCAAGGGCCGTCCTTGATCAGGGAGAAGTCGTTGGTGACGAGGCCCGGCCAGTTCGAGAGCGAGGTTTCGTCGATGTCGAGCACGAGCGCGGGCTTCTCCACACTTGCGGCATGCTCCTCGACGAAAGTGATGGCCACTGCGAGCACCGACTCGACGGCCTTCTCGTAGTCGCCGGAGCATTTGTAGTTGGTGAGCTTCCGCTTGTACTCGCCGACATTCATCGGCTCATCGATGGCGTGCAAGTCCGACGGCCGCGGCACCTCGAGCGACAAGGGATGCGGCGGGCAGCATTTCGCCGCGTAGTCCGGCGGCGCCGGGCAGGCGATCTCGGCGCGTCCCGCATCCACCGGCGCCGCGAGCGCCAAGCCGAGCGCCAACAGGCCGAGTGCTGCGGCGGCAAGCCCGTGGCGGGTTCGAACAGAATCGGCATCAATCATCGCGTCTTGTCCTCCTGCTGTCGCTGAGGGCCCGAGCTTAGCGTCGTCAGGTGACGGGAATCCAATCGGCGACGAAGCTCGTGCCGGGGATGCGCGCGGCATTGGCGGGATTGTCGTGAACCGCGAGCAGCCTCTGCCCCGCGGTCCCGCTCGAGGCAGTCCGCCCTCCCGGGTGTTTGGCTGAGCGTGACCTTGCTACCCGCTTGAGTCGTCCCATACTAAGGTGTAACAACATATATATGCTCTTATAAGTTGTATTTCTCCTCGTGATCTAGGGTCGGCGTTTTTCGTCAAAGGGAGGCTGCAGCATGATCATCTCCGTGATCAATCACACCGATATGCCTGACGTTGAGGTCCAACAGGCCATCCGCGCCATCAACGCCCAGATCGAGCAGGACTTCTATCCGTATTGGAGCATCGGCGCGACGCTTCGACTGGAGGGCGCAATCGGTGTTGATCCGGACCTCGACAATCCGACGGCGAATTTGCGGGGCGACGCGATCATCTATCTCGAGGATAAGATCAGCGACGATACCGACGCACTCGGTTACCACGACCTCCATTTCAGCGGCATTCCGTTCGGCTTCGTCTTCACCGAAATTTCGCGCGAGATGGGCGAGCCCTGGCAGGTAACGTTGTCGCACGAAGGGTTGGAACTGATCGCTGATGCCGAAGTCAATCGCCTGATCATGGGCCCGCATCCGGATCCGAAGGAGAAGGGCCGGCTGGTGTTCCATTGGTACGAGATGTGCGACGCGGTGCAGGCCGAGAGTTACGAGATCCACGGCGTGCCGGTGTCGAATTTCGTCCTTCCGCTCTACTTTACCGTGGACAGCGAGCCTGGAAGCCGGAACGACTTCCTGAGCAGCAAGCGGCTCGACGGCAAGCGGCTGCCATCCTTCGGCGTGAATCCGGGCGGCTACATCGGCTTTTACGATCCGCTGAGCGACAAGCACGACACCTACTTCGCCGACGACGTCGCCAGGCGGCGCGCAGAGATCAAATCTCAAGTCGGCTTCGCGCGCCGCGGGATCAGGTACAAGAGTCAGGTGAGCAAGCCGCTCGCCACCGGACGGGTGCCGCCGCGCCGCGCCGCTGTTTCACTGGTGGCGCAGACCCCGACGCGCCCGAAAAGGTCGGCCAAGAGGGCGAAACCGGGCAAGACATCGAAATCCAAGCCGCCCTCGAAGCGGAAATCGAAAGCAGCCCAGTCGCACTCGGGTGCAGCATAAGCCTCGAACGAGGTCCCGGAGGCGCTCGATCTCGAGCGGCACCCGAACCGCCACGTCGCCTTCGGCACGGGCATCCATTTCTGCCTCGGCTACCAGCTCGCGCGGATCGAGGGCAAATGCGCGCTCCAGGCATTGTTCACGCGCTGGCCGAAACTCGCGCTGGTGATCCCTGCCGATGAGGTCAGGTGGCGGCCAAATCCGGGCCTCAGGGTACTCGAGAGACTGCCCGTCGTGGCCGCCTAACCCCAGCACCTACTTGCCGTCAGCCGCGCCTTGCTCCGCGTCCTTGAGCCGTTCCTCGTCTTCCGCCGTCAGCTGCGGCCGGTCGATGGTCAGCGTCAGCTTGTCAAGCTTGCCGGTGAACTCGAACGGCACTTGATAGTCGGCGTCGTCAACAGGCGTCCCGGTGTCCGCGCCGATGTCGAAATTCTCGTCCCACTGCATGATGAGCGGAACGGTGTGCTCCATTCTGTGAGTCGCGACCTCCTTGCCGTCGACCTTGAGGACACCGGTGCCGCCGCGACCAATGCCGCTCACGTTGTTGAAAGCAAGCGTGCCAGCGCCAAGACCATCATATTTGAAGTCGAAGTCGAGCGTGTGTTTGCCTGGCGACAATGCCTCAGGTCCTTCCCAGCGTGTGCGCTCGAGGTCGAAGAAGTTGTAGAGGAACACGGGCTTGCCCTTGAGCAGATAGAAGCCGTAGCCGGCGAAACGGCCGCCTTGGGTCGCGATCATCCCTTCGGCTCCGCCCTCTGGAACTTCGACCTCGGCCTTGTAGTTGAACGAGGCGTTGAGGATGCTCGGTGCGTCGCCATTCGGCGTGCCGGTAATCTTGCCCGACCAGGTGAACGTGTTGCGCCCCGCAGCGAGGTTCGGACGCGGCTGCACAAGGCGTGTGGCCACCGTCGCGTCGAGAGGCTCCACCTGGTACTTTTTGGCTTCGATCCAAAACAGGTCATCAAGCTGCTTGACCTTGTCCGGGTATTTGGCGGCGAGGTCCTCGGACTGAGTCCAATCCTTGCTGAGATCGTAAAGCTCGTAGGGGAAGCCAGCCGGGTCCTGGCTCACTGCGCCGGCGATGTCCCAGGGCGGCCGCATCACTTTGGTGCTCGCGATCCAGCCGTCGTGGTAGATCGCATGGTCGCCCATCATCTCGAAATATTGCGTCGTGTGCCGCGTCGGCGCGTCGGCGTTAGCCTTGTCGAAGGTGTAGGCGAGGCTCGTGCCCTCGATCGGCGCCTGCGGGATACCGTCGACGATGGTCGGCGCCGGAATGCCGGTGACCTCCAAGATGGTTGGCACGATGTCGATCACATGGCTGAACTGGTTGCGGATGCCGCCCTTGTCAGTGATATGCCCCGGCCACGAGATCGCCATGCCTTGGCGAACGCCGCCGAAATGCGAGGCGATCTGCTTGGTCCATGAGAATGGCGTATCGAAGGCCCAGGTCCAGGCCACGGCCATGTGCGGATAGGTCTGGTCGGACCCCCAAGCGTCGTAGAACTTCATCTGATCGGCGACCGGTATCTCGACGCCATTCAGCGAAGCGACTTCATTCGGCGTGCCGATAAGCGTGCCCTCGGCGCTGTTGCCGTTGTCGCCGTTGATGTAGATGATCAGCGTGTTGTCGAGCTTGCCCATGTCGTCGACGGCTTGAATCACGCGCCCGATCTCGTGGTCGGTGTAGGCAACGTATGCCGCGAAGACGTCGGCCTGGCGGATGAAGAGCTTCTGCTCGTCTGGGGTCAGCTCGTCCCAGTTCTTCAGGAGGTCATGCGGCCACGGGGTGAGCTTCGCATCCTGGGGGATGACCCCGAGCCTCTTCTGATTGGCGTAGATCGTGTCGCGCAGCTTGTTCCAGCCCTGGTCGAACAGGTGCATGTCGCTGATCTTCTTGATCCACTCCGGCGTCGGATGGTGCGGCGCGTGTGTGCCGCCCGGCACGTAGTAGATGAAGAACGGCTGTTCGGAATCGATCGCGGTGATGCGCTTCAAATACTCGATCGCATCGTCGGCCATCGCCGTGATCAGATTCCACTTAGGGTGACCGTAATACGGGTAAATCGCCGTGGTGTTGCGGAACAGATTCGGCTGCCACTGATTGGCGTCGCCGCCGACGAAGCCGTAGAAATAGTCGAAGCCCATGCCGACGGGCCACTGGTCGAAGGGGCCAGCCGGGCTCGCCTGAAAGTCAGGCGTGTTGTGGTCCTTGCCGAACCACGACGTCCAGTAGCCATTGGTTTTCAGGATCTTTCCGATCGTCGCCTTGTCCTTGGTCATGAAGCTGTCGTAGCCGGGATAGCCGGTCGCCTGCTCGGCGACGACGCCGAAGCCCATCGAATGATGATTGCGCCCTGTGATCAGCGCGGCCCGCGTCGGCGAGCACAGCGCGGTGGAGTTGAAGTTGGTGTAGCGCAGGCCATCGTTGGCGACGCGGTCGAGCGCCGGCGTCGGGATCACGCCGCCGAAGGTGCTCGGCACGCCGAAGCCTGAGTCGTCCGTCATGATCAGCAAGATGTTCGGGGCGCCTTTCGGCGGCACCACGCGCGCCGGCCAGTAAGGTGTCGACTGCGATGCGTTCCGCTCGATCGTGCCCTTGAATCGCTGCGGTGGCGGCGGGAGCTGTGCGCCGTCGATGGTGGTGGTGGCGCTCGCCGATCCCGGAACGCCTGTTGTCTCTTGGGCCACGGTCCCAGGCGCTGCGAGGAGGGAAACGAGGCCAACCCCCATCAACACTCCAACAAGCTGCGATTTTCGAATGCCGCCGTTCATGATCGCCTCCTATCAAAAAAGTGAACTCAACCGCCGCTTGTGAAAGCGCTCGTCTACGTCAAAAAGCATAATGATATCAGACCCGTGTGCCGCTAGTGACCTTGCGCCAGGTCAAAAGATTCCCGCTCGCTCGGACGAAGCAGCCGGGCCTCATGGGCTCCCGGCTGTCCGTGGCGACCCCCTCGCTTTGCTATTGGCCGCTTTTCTCGCGTTCCTCGACCTCGGTCTTGGTGACCTCACCGGCATCGATTAGCGCTTGGATGCACTCCTTGGAGAGCTCCTTGCCATGCTGGCTCATGCACAGCGCCAGCAATTGACTTCCGAGTCCGTCCTGTCCGCAGTAATCCCGATAGTCGTAGGCGCAGTACTGCCTTTCCCCCTCGGTGACGGGGCCGGCGAAGGCCGTCGTCGAAAAAGCCGCAACGAGTGCAACGAGCGCTGCGATTGCCAAAGCTGATTTTGTCATGGGTTCCCTCATGGGTTTCGAGTGCAGGCACGTTAGTCCAAACCAGGCACGTCTTTGTCGGTGGGGATCGTCTTCAGGGAGCCGAGGCAGACGCTGACTCATGTAAGGCCCCCAACACCGACCGCGAAAACAAACTCCGTCCAGATAGGCGGTGACGGTTGCCGTAGCTTGATATTTCACGCCAAGCGACAGCTGGCAATCCGGGGCGCGTGAGGCTCCTATTCGTGAGCGGGTGCCCGGCGCCGATAGTGGCTTGGAGCAATTCCGGTCCAGTGCCGGAAAGCGCGGGTGAAGCTCGCGACGTCGTTGTAGCCGAGCGAAAACGCGATTGACGTGATGGGCTCCGCACTTTCCTGAAGCAGGTCGAGAGCGCGCTCCATGCGCAGTTGCTGGACGAGGTCGCGATATCTCAGATTCTCCAGCGCCAGTTGGCGCTGCAGGGTGCGCGAGGCGACCCCGAGCAATCGCGCCGCGCCATCGAGGTCGGCGGTCGCGTCGAGCAGGCGGATCTGGACGGTTTCGCGGGCGGCTTCGACGATCGTCCGGGGTGGACGCCGGCTTACCATGTGACGAAGCTCGCGCCACGTGAGGACATTCTTCGCCGGGATCTGATGCAGGGCGCGGCGGCACAGCAGCGTAGCGGGAAAAACGATGGCGTTGGTGTCGGACCCGAACACCACGGGTACGCCGATGCCCTCCTCGAGTTGACTCCAGCACCCGGGCCGGTCGTGCTCGACCTCGACGCGGAGCGGTGACCAGTTCGGCCCGAGATAGCGCCGCATCACGTTGAGCATCGGATGGATCACGTGCTCAACGAGATGCCGCCGCCCGAAGCTCGTCTTGTCGGAGGCGCGGATCCCCCACCTTGCGCGTTGATCGAAAATCTCGAGGTCGAACTCGCAGCCGGAGATGTGGTAGCGCAGCGAGCGGATCGAGCGCCGGATCAAGGTCAAGAGGTCTGGCGCCGAGGCCATGTAGCGGACGAACGGCCCGTAGTCCTCCGGCCTCATGGCGAGCCCGAGATGGAGGCCGAACAGCTCATCGCCGAGCTCGCGGGCGGATCTCTCCATCAAGCCCATCATCGAGCGGAGCGGCATCTTGCCGGTCTGATCGTGGGCGAGCCAGAGGGGGAGGCCCTCGGCGCGGAATATGCGCTCGACGGCGCGGGCGCCGTTGGCCTCCTCGACCAGCCGCGGCAGCGGGCCCATGCCAGAGGCAGTGGTAAAGCTCGTAACCGTCACCGCGGGGGCCCTCCCCAGCCCTAGTCGGCTTAGCTTACCCCTTCTTGATCAGGATGGCGCGGAAGTCGTTGACGTTGGTGAGCGTCGGCCCGGTCATCAGCAAATCGCCGATGGCCGCCTCGCTTGTTCGCCGTTCCTTATTCGTGGGGCAGTTTCGTTCGCCGTTCGTAAATCCATTGAACCGCGGCGAAAACAAGAGCGGTGGACCAGCCAAACATCAGAAGCCCATTTGCCAACTCGAGCGATGATAGCAGCCGCCAGCTCCCATCGAGAACCACGTCGCCATAGCCGACCGTCGTAAACGCTTCCACGGAAAAATAGACCGCCTTCTCAAGCGGTCCGATCGCGTCGAGCAACAGATAAAGCAGCGCCCAATGGTAGAGCGATGGGAGAGAAGGTGGCAGGATAGCAGAATGAAGGTCTGCGCCCTTCTCGGGTGTGTAGGAGCCTGTCTGATCGCCCCGGGGCGCTAGAGGAAACGTCATGAAGCATCGCGGCACTCCCAGGGATAAGGGCGCGACCCAGTTCCTCGAATTCGAACCAAAACCGGGTGCCGCCCGCGCTCTTGAAATGGCCATCGACGACTGGATGACGTCGGTGGAGGCGAGCGAAGGCTTTCTTGGACTCGGCCTGTTCCGGCCAAGCCCGCCACACCGATCTTGCTTTCGCGTCGCCCTTCAATTCGACGACGTGGCCAAATTGCAGGGCTGGGAAGCCGGCGTCGACCATGAGCGGCTCATGACACGCTGCAAGCAAGTTGCGGCCCGCGCGCCGAGATCGCAGGTGTTGCCGGGCATCGAAACCTGGTTTCGGTTGGCGTCCCACGGCCAAGGCAAGATGATGCCTACGCGCTTCAAAATGACGGTCGTGATGTTCCTCGGTATGTTTCCGGTGAGTGTCGCGCTGCATCACGCCTTGAAGCGCTTCCCCGAGTTGCTCGAGTTGCCAAGTCTCGTGGTTGCGGCCGTGCTCACCGCGTGTGTTACCGGGCTCACGATGTATGTTGCGGCCCCGATCGTGACGGGGTTCTTGTACGCCTGGCTCTACCCGAAGCAGAAGCCGCACTGACATCTCATCGCGGCCCAGCCGCCGATGGGGAGCGTATGGTGTCAGGTCCCCTTCTCGATCAGGATGGCGCGGAAGTCGTTGACGTTGGTGAGCGTCGGTCCGGTCATCAGCAGATCGCCGATGCCCTTGAAGAAGGTCCAGGGATCGTTGTCGGCGAGCATCGCCTTGGCGTTCAGGCCAGCGGCCTCGGCGCGCGCAAGCGTATCCGGCGTGATGATGGCGCCGGCATTATCCTCCGAGCCATCGACGCCGTCGGTATCGCCGGCGAGCGCATAGATGCCCGGCATGCCGTCGAGCGCGATGGCGAGCGCGAGCAGGAACTCGGTGTTGCGCCCGCCCTTGCCTTTGCCCTTGAGGGTGATGGTGGTCTCGCCGCCAGAGATCAGGACGCAAGGCGGCACTTCGGGCTGACCGCGGAGCGCGCATTGCCGCGCGATGCCGGCATGGACGAGAGCGACGTCGCGGGATTCGCCCTCGATGCTATCGCCGAGGATCACGGGCTTGACGCCGGCCTTCCGCGCCACCGCGGCCGCGGCTTCGAGCGAGGCTTGCGGCGTCGCGATCATGATGTTCTCGACGGCGGCGAGGCGCGGGTCGCCGGGCTTCGGCGTCTCGTCTCCGGTCTCGAGCACGCGGCGCACGCTCTCCGGCACCTCGATCCGATATTTGGCGATGATGCCGAGCGCGTCCTTGTTGGTTGAAGGATCGGGCACCGTTGGCCCTGAGGCGATGATCGAGGGATCGTCGCCGGGAACGTCGGAGATCATCAGCGCCACCACCTTGGCCGGCGCGGCGGCAGCGGCGAGGCGGCCGCCTTTGATCGCCGAGAGATGCTTCCGCACCGTATTCATCTCGCTGATGGTGGCGCCCGATTTGAGCAGCGCCTTGTTCACCGCCTGCTTGTCTTCCAGCGTGACGCCGGCGGCGGGAAGCGCGAGCAATGCCGAGCCGCCGCCCGAGATAAGGCAGAGCACGAGATCATCCTTGGTCAGGCCCTGGACCAGATCGAAGATACGGCGCGCCGCGTCGCGGCCTGCGGCGTCGGGAACGGGATGCGCGGCTTCGACCACTTGGAGGCGCTCGGTCGGCACGCGATAGCCGTAGCGGGTGACGACGAGGCCATCGAGGGGACCGTCCCAGCTGTCCTCGAGCGCCTTGGCCATGGCGCCGGACGCTTTGCCAGCGCCGATGATGACGGTGCGCCCCTTGGGCCGCGGCGGCAGATGCGCGGGCACGCAGACCGACGGCAGCGCCGCCTCGACCGCTGCCTGAAACATGGCCTTAAGCAATTCTACTGGCGTCATTTCGGCCTCCCTGTGACCGCTGAACGTGCACAGGCGATTGCAAGATGGCAAGCGAATGAATTACCCTGCCTATTCCAGTGGCAACGTCGCCGCAAAGTCCCAGGGAAAGCGCTATATGTCAGTCCAGCCGCGTGAAAGCGCCGAGAAAAACCGGCGAGCAGACGAACAACACCGGAAGCCAAAATCCGACATCGAGATCTCGCAAGCTGCGGTCATGCGGCCGATCATCGAGGTCGCGGCCGAAAAGCTCGACATTCCGGCCGAATACGTCCTGCCTTACGGCCACTACAAGGCGAAGATCTCCCTCGACTACATCGCTTCGCTCGCCGGCCGGCCAGACGGCAAGCTGATCCTCGTCACCGCCATCACGCCGACGCCCGCAGGCGAGGGCAAGACCACGACCACGGTCGGCCTTGGCGACGCACTCAATGAGCTCGGCAAGAAAGCCGTCATCTGCATCCGCGAGCCGAGCCTCGGGCCCTGCTTCGGCGTGAAGGGCGGCGCCGCCGGCGGCGGCTATGCGCAAGTGGTGCCGATGGAGGACATCAATCTCCATTTTACCGGCGATTTCCACGCCATCGGTGCCGCCAACAATCTGCTCGCGGCGATGATCGACAATCACGTCTATTGGGGCAACAAGCTCGACATCGATGTGCGCCGCATCACGTGGCGCCGCGCCGTCGACATGAACGACCGGGCGCTGCGCCAGATCGTCAGCTCGCTTGGCGGCGTGGCCAACGGCTTTCCGCGCGAGGGGGGCTTCGACATCACCGTGGCGAGCGAGGTCATGGCGATCTTCTGTCTCGCCTCGGACCTCGCCGACTTGCAACGCAGGCTTGGCAACATTCAGATCGGCCAGACGCGCGAGAAGAAGCCGGTCAAGGCAAGCGAGCTCTCCGCTTCAGGCTCCATGGCAGCGCTGCTCAAGGACGCGCTCGCGCCGAACCTGGTGCAGACGTTGGAGAACAATCCGGCCTTCATCCATGGTGGCCCCTTCGCCAATATCGCGCATGGCTGCAACTCGGTGATCGCCACCAAGGCCGCGCTCAAGCTTGCCGACTACGTCGTCACCGAGGCGGGCTTCGGCGCCGATCTCGGCGCCGAGAAGTTCTTCGACATCAAATGCCGCAAAGCCGGGCTGAAGCCGGACTGCGCCGTGCTGGTCGCCACCATCCGCGCCCTGAAGATGCATGGCGGTGTCGCCAAGGACGATCTCAAGAAGGAAAATCTCCAGGCGCTGGAGAAGGGCTTCGCCAATCTCGAGCGCCACGTCCAGAACCTCCGGCGCTACGACTTGCCGGTGATCGTGTCAGTCAATCGCTTCTCCACCGACACCGAGGCCGAGCTCGCGTTGCTTGAGCGGCTTTGTGCCGCGATCAGCGTCGAATGCATCCTTGCCGATCACTGGGCGCAAGGCGGCGCCGGGGCCGAAGATCTCGCCAAGGCCGTGGTGCGCACCATCGAGACCAAGCCGAGCGACTTCCATCCGCTCTATCCCGACGACATGTCGCTGTGGGACAAGACACGGACCATCGCCCAGGAGATCTATGGCGCTGCCGACATCACCGGCGACAAGAGCGTGCGCGACCGCTTTGCCGAGCTCGAAAAGGAAGGCTTCGGCAAGTTCCCGATCTGCGTGGCCAAGACCCAATACAGCTTTTCCACCAATCCCGACGCCAAGGGTGCGCCGAGCGACTTCATCATCCCCATCAGGGAGGTGCGGCTCTCGGCCGGCGCAGAGTTCGTGGTGGTGGTCTGCGGGGACATCATGACCATGCCGGGGTTGCCCAAGGTTCCGGCAGCCAACGCCATCGAGCTCGCCTCTGACGGCCGCATCAGCGGCCTGTTCTAGCCAAGCAAAGGGGTTGCCAGCAGCGCACGCGGGCGCTACCACCATGTCCCGCCTAGGCCTTAAGTCTAAGGCCTAAAATTGAGGCATCCCCAAATTTTCGGAGGAAACGTGTATGTCGGGAGCGAGAAAGCCGGGGCGTAACTTTTTGTTCGTGCCGGGTCCGACCAATGTGCCCGACCGCGTCTTGCGCGCCATGCACGTCGCCATGGAGGACCACAGGTCCCCGGATTTTCCCCAGCTGACACGGCCGCTCTATGAGCGCCTGAAGCGCGTGTTCAAGACCGAAGAGGGGCAGGTCTTCATCTTCCCGTCGAGCGGCACCGGCGCCTGGGAGGCGGCCCTGACCAATACCCGCGCCCCCGGCGACAAGCTGCTCGCTTCGCGGTTCGGCCAGTTCAGCCATCTCTGGATCGAGCTCGCCCGCCGTCACGGGCTCGAGGTCGTCGTCCAGGACGAGGAGTGGGGCACCGGCGCCAACCCCGACCGCATCGAGGAGGCGCTCCGCGCCGACAAGACCCACGAGATCAAAGGCGTCATGGTGGTCCACAACGAGACCGCGACCGGCGTCACCAGCGACGTCGCCGCGGTGCGCCGCGCCATCGACGCCGCCGGCCACCCGGCGATGCTCTATGTCGATGGCGTCAGCTCGATCGCGAGCCTCGATTTCCGCATGGATGAATGGGGCGTCGACGTCGCCATCACCGGCTCGCAGAAGGGCCTGATGCTTCCCGCCGGACTCGGCATCGCCTGCGCCAGCAAAAAGGCGCTGGCGGCGATGACGGACGGCAATTGCCGCCGCGCTTATTTCGATTTCACCGATCATATGAAGACGAACCCGTCCGGCTACTTCCCCTACACGCCGGCGGTGACGCTGCTTCATGGCCTGCGCGAGGCGCTCAATGTCCTCGACGAGGAGGGGCTGGAGAACGTGTTCGCGCGCCATCACCATCTTGCCGGCGGCGCCCGCGCCGCAGTCAGGGCCTGGGGCCTCAAGCTCTGCGCCAAGGAGCCGAAATGGCACTCCGATACGGTGAGCGCGATCATGGTACCGCCCGGCTTCAACGGCGCCGATGTCGTCGCCACCGCCTATCAGCGCTACAATCTCGCGCTTGGCGCCGGCCTGTCACAGGTTGCGGGTAAGCTGTTCCGCATCGGTCACCTCGGCGACCTGAACGAGCTGATGCTGCTCGGCGCCATTGCCGGCGCCGAGATGGCCATGCGCGATAACGGCATCGAGGTCGAGCTTGGCAGCGGCGTCGCCGCGGCCCAGGCTCATTTCCGCGGCGGCGCCGAGCTCAGGCAGGTCGCCGCTGAATAGCTGGTGCACGCCGGCATCAGCGGCGGTTGGAGGCCAGTTTCACCGACGTTTCGGTGCGCGTGCCACTGTTCGCCGTTTCGGCGTCGGCGGCGGCGAGATTGAAGTCATTGTCGCGGGCTCCTTCGAGGGCGCGGCGAGGTCTAGGGAGTTGTCGCGTGCAGCACGAGATCGTGTTTCTTGATCGAGAATCCGTCGGCGCCGATGTCAGGCGGCCGAACTTCCCGCATAACTATAAAGAGTACGAGTTCGACGTGGACGCCGGAGGAGATCGTCGATCGCCTCAAGGATGCGAGCATCGCCATCATCAACAAGGTGCCGATGCGTGCCGACACGCTGAAGCAGCTTCCGAAGCTGAAGCTGATCGCGGTGGCGGCCACCGGCACCGACGTGGTCGACAAGGCCTATTGTAAGGAACACGGCGTCACCGTCGTCAATATCCGCAACTACGCCTTCAACACCGTGCCGGAGCATGTGATCGCGCTGATGTTCGCACTCCGCCGCAACCTCCTTGCCTATGTCGAGGACGTGCGGAACGGCAGGTGGGGCGAGGTCGATCAGTTCTGCTTCTTCGATCATCCGATCCATGACGTCGCCGGGTCGACGCTCGGCGTCATCGGCTTCGGCGCCATCGGCAAATCGGTGGCCAAGCGCGCCGAAGCTCTCGGCATGAAGATCCTGCCGTTCGACGTGTTTCCGCAGCCTGGGCTGGTCGATCTCGACACGGTCCTCAAGGAGAGCGACGTCATCACCCTGCATGTACCGCTCACGCCCGAGACCAAGAACATGATCGGGGCGAAAGAATTCAAGATGATGAAGCCGACTGCGATCCTCATCAACACCGCCCGCGGCGGCCTGGTCGACGAGGCGGCGCTCGCCGAAGCGCTGCAGAACGGCACCATCGCCGGCGCCGGCTTCGACGTGCTCACCAAGGAGCCGCCGAAGGAGGGCAACATCCTCCTCGACCTCAGGCTGCCGAATTTCATCCTGACGCCGCACGTCGCCTGGGCCAGCCGCGAGGCGATGCAGATCCTGGCCGACCAGCTCATCGACAACATCGAGGCGTTCGTGGGCGGCAAGCCGCAGAACGTCGTCGAGTAAAGGGACGAACCATGAAGAAGCTGCTGTTCTTGTTCGACACCGATGCCTTTCCGAGCGTGTTCGACACCGTGGTTGCCTATGACGGCGGTGCCGACCGCGTTCATGGCTACGCCAATGTGACACCGGACACTGTCGGGGCGCTGGTCGACGGCACCATCTTCACCCGCGGGGGCAAGGACAAGCAGAACACCGCGATCTTCGTCGGCGGCGGCAACATGGGTAGAGGCGAGGCGCTGTTCGAGAAGATCAAGAAACACTTCTTCGGCCCGTTCCGCGTCTCGGTGATGCTCGATTCGAACGGCTCCAACACTACCGCCGCAGCCGGCGTGGCGCTTCTGGCCAAGGCCATGAAGCTGAAGGGCAAGAAGGCCGTGGTGCTTGCTGGCACGGGTCCCGTCGGCATGCGGGCCGCGGCCTTTCTCGGCATGGAAGGCGCTGACGTCACCATCACCTCCCGCACCAAGGAGCGCGCCGAGGAAGCGGCCAAGGCCATCGAGAAGCGCTTCGGCGTCAAGGTCAAGGGCGTCGCCGGCGGCACCGACGAGGAGCGCGCCGCAGCTGTCAAGGATGCCAACGTCGTCTATTCGGCCGGCGCCATCGGCGTGCAGCTGCTGCCCGCCTCGGCCTGGAAGTCCAACCCCAACATCGAGCTGCTCGCCGACGTCAACGCGCAGCCGCCGCTCGGCGTCGAAGGCATCGCGGCCACCGACAAGGGCAAGGATTATGACGGCAAGCTCGCCTTTGGCGCGCTCGGTATCGGCGGGTTGAAGCTCAAATTGCACCGTGCCTGCATCAAGCAGCTGTTCGAGAGCTCCGAGGGCGTGTTCGACGCGGAGGAGATCTACAAGCTGGCGAAAGAGATGGCTTGAGACGAGCGATGATCAAACAGAGCGCCATCGACAATTTCCTCGACGACCTCGCGAGCAACGCGGCCACGCCTGGCGGCGGTAGCGCTGCGGCGATCATCGGCGCCATGGGTGCGGCACTCGTCGCCATGGTCTGCCATCTCACCATCGGCAAGAAGAAATACGCCGAGGTCGAGGAGGAGATGAAGGCGGTGCTCACCGAGGCCGAGGCGCTCAGGCATCGCCTCACCGGCATGATCGAGGACGACGTCCAAGCCTTCGACGCGGTGATGGCCGCCTATGGCATGCCGAAGGAGACCGATGCCGACAAAGAGAAGCGTTCCGCGGCGATTCAGGACGCGCTCAAGCTCGCCACGGACGTGCCGCTCCGTTGCTGCCACGCCGCGCGCGAGGTCATCGATGTTGCCGCGAAGGCGTCGGGCAAGGGCAACCTCAACGTCATCTCGGACGCCGGTGTCGCCGTGCTCGCGGCTTATGCTGCACTGCGAAGCGCGGCGCTAAATGTCTATACCAATGCGAAAATGATAACTGACAAGAGCTTCGCTGACGCTAAGCTGAGGGAATTGGAGACGCTTCTATCAGGCGCGGAGAAGGCAACCGAGGACGCATACGAGCTGGTCAAGGGCAAGCTGAGCTAAAGGCTCGCACCCGGGACCGGCCAAGAGTTGATCAGGGAGGAAAAATGGACGTTCACGAGTATCAAGCGAAGGAATTGCTCGCTCAATTCGGCGTGCCGGTGCCGAAGGGCGCCGTCGCCTTCAGTCCCGACCAGGCCGTCTATGCCGCCACCGAACTCGGCGGCTGGAACTGGGCAGTCAAGGCGCAGATCCATGCCGGCGCCCGCGGCAAGGCCGGCGGCATCAAGCTGTGCAAGACCTACCACGATGTGCGCGAGGCGGCGTCGGATCTGCTCGGCAAGCGGCTGGTCACCATCCAGACCGGCCCGGACGGCAAGCCGGTGCAGCGCGTCTATGTCGAAGTCGCGGAGCCGTTCGACCGCGAGCTCTATCTCGGCTATGTGCTCGACCGCAAGGCCGAGCGCATTCGCGTCATCGCTTCGAAGCGCGGCGGCATGGAGATCGAGGAGGTGGCGCGCACCGAGCCTGAGGCCATCCTTCAGGTCCTGGTCGAGCCCGCCGTCGGCCTCCAGGCCTTCCAGGCGCGCCAGCTCGCCTTCCAGCTTGGTCTCAACATCAAGCAGGTGCAGCGCGCCGTGACCACGATCATGAACGCCTATCGCGCCTTCCGCGATTGCGACGCCACCATGCTCGAGATCAATCCGCTGGTCGTGACCAAGGACGACCGCGTACTCGCGCTCGACGCCAAGATGTCGTTCGACGACAACGCGCTGTTCCGCCGTCACAACGTTGCCAACATGCACGATCCCTCGCAGCAGGACCCGCGCGAGGCGCAAGCGGCCGAGCACAACCTCAACTATATCGGCCTCGACGGCGAGATCGGCTGCATCGTCAACGGCGCTGGGCTTGCCATGGCCACCATGGACATGATCAAGCACGCCGGCGGCAGCCCGGCGAACTTCCTCGATGTCGGCGGCGGCGCCTCTCCGGAGCGTATCGCTACGGCGCTCAAGCTCGTGCTGTCGGATCCCAAGGTGCAGGCGGTGCTGGTCAATATCTTCGCCGGCATCAACCGCTGCGATTGGGTGGCCAAGGGCGTGGTCCAGGCCTGCCAGACCGTCGACGTCAAGGTGCCGCTCGTGGTTCGCCTCGCCGGCACCAATGTCGAGGAGGGCCGCAAGATCCTCGCCGAGAGCGGGCTTGAACTCATCACCGCGGAGACATTGGCCGAAGCCGCCGACAAGGCGGTCGCGGCCTTCAGACAGATGCAGGAACCTGCACGGGCGACGGCTTAAGCGGCCGCGCGCGACCCGGGAGAACAGCAATGAGTATCCTTATCGACGAAACCACACCGATCATCGTGCAGGGCATGACCGGCGATAAAGGCTCCTTCCACACCAAGGAGATGGTCGAGTACGGCTCCAACGTCGTCGGCGGCGTCACCCCCGGCAAGGGCGGCACCAAGCATCAGGGCCTGCCGGTGTTCAACACCGTGAAGGACGCCGTGGAGGCGACCGGCGCCACCACCAGCATTACCTTCGTCGCGCCGGCGTTCTGCGCCGACGCCATCATGGAGGCCGCCGACGGCGGCATCAGGCTGATCTGCTCGATCACCGACGGCATTCCGGCCCAGGACATGATGCGGGTGAAGCGCTACATGCGCCGCTATCCAAAGGATAAGCGGCCGATGATGGTCGGGCCCAATTGCGCCGGCATCATCAGCCCCGAAAAGTCCATGCTCGGCATCATGCCTGGCCACATCTATCTCAAGGGCAAGGTCGGCGTCATCTCGCGCTCCGGCACCCTCGGCTATGAGGCGGCCTCGCAGATGAAGGCGCTCGGCATCGGCATCACCACCTCCGTTGGCATCGGCGGCGACCCGATCAACGGCTCCTCCTTCCTCGATCATCTGCAGTTGTTCGAGGACGACCCGGACACCGAGGCGGTGCTGATCATCGGCGAGATTGGCGGGCCCCAGGAGGCCGAGGCCTCGGCCTGGATCAAGGAACACATGAGGAAGCCGGTGGTCGGCTTCGTCGCCGGCCTCACCGCGCCGAAAGGCCGGCGCATGGGCCATGCCGGCGCCATCATTTCCGCTGCCGGCGACAGCGCCGCGGAGAAGGCCGAGATCATGAAGTCATGCGGTCTCACCGTGGCGCCGAATCCGAGCGAGTTCGGCTCCACCGTGGCGAGCGTGCTGTCCGGCAAGGCGGAGGCGCGGGCCCATATTTGAGCTTGCAGCGCGCCGCACGGGCTTTGATGGGCGGAAGGCGCTCGCCTCGGTGAAGCGAGGCGGGCGCCTTGCCAATTTCGGTCTCGCGGCGGCGCCAGATGTGCCTGGACGGTTCATGAATGACAACGTCGGAAAGGTCGAGACTGCAGGCGCTCCGTCGCCGGCTCTGATCGCCGGAACCTCGGTGCGCGAGGCCGCGAGCCTCCTGTTCGGCTTGCTGCTCGATGTAGCGCGGCGGCATCGGCCGGAGGTCGAGACCGTGCTCGAGGGCCGCGCCATCATCTCCAATCTGACGCCCGAGGCGATGGCCCGCGCGCTCCAGGCGCAAGGCATCTGGTTCCAGCTGTTGTCGATCGCCGATCAGAACGCCGCCATGCGCCGCCGGCGGTTCGCCGAGCGCAACAAGGGCCGCGAGCAGCTGCGCGGCACCTTCAGCAATGTGCTCGCCGAGGCGTCGCGAACCAACATCGGCGCCGAGGAGATCCAGAAGCTCCTCGCCAATTTGCGCATCCGCCCGGTGCTCACCGCGCATCCGACCGAGTCGAAGCGCGTCACGGTGTTGGAGAAGTACCGCAAGATCTATCTGTTGTTGCGCGAGCTCGAGAACCCACGTTGGACCAAGCGCGAGCAGGACGCCACTCTCGACGAACTTCGCGACCAGATCGAGCTCGTGTGGATGACGGGCGAGTTGCATCTGGAGAAGCCGTCGGTGCAACACGAAGTGTTGCGGGGCCTCCATTTCTTCGACGAGACGCTGTTCGAGATGGCGCCGAAAATGATGAGCGGCGTCGATCGCGCCCTGAAGACGTCATACCCCGACCGCCGCTTCGACGTGCCGCCCTTCTTCCAGTTCGGATCGTGGATCGGCGGCGATCGCGACGGCAATCCCTTCGTCACCACGCCGGTGACGCGGGCAACGCTGGAGCAGAATGCGCTCGCGAGCTTGCGCCATTATCGCGCCAAGGTTACCGACCTCGCCCGCGCGCTATCCATCACCGAGCGCGCGGCGTCGGTGCCGGAGAGCTTCCGCGCCGAACTCGCGCGCGAACTCGACGCGAGCGGAGATTCGGCGCTGATCCGCGCGCGCAATCCCGGCGAGGCCTACCGCCAATATCTTACCTGCGTGCTGAGAAAGCTCGACGCCACCATTGCTCGCACCGAAGGTGCGGCCAAGGCCCCGGAGGGCCGTCCCTATTACGCCAATGCCGACGAGCTGATCGTCGATCTTCGCGTGCTTGAAAACGCGCTGGAGGAGGCGAACCTCGCCTCGGTCGCCGCCGATCTGGTGCGCCCGGTGCGCGTCGCCGTGCAGATCTTCCGCTTCTCCACCGTGCGCCTCGATCTTCGCGAGAACACGACCCGCACCACCGAGGCCTTGCAGGAAATCTGGCGGATGACTGCTGGCCGAGGTGGCGGCCACATGCCGGAGCCAGGCTCGGAGCCGTGGAAGGTGTGGATCATGGCCGAGCTTGGGCGGCCGCGCGATCCCAACCGTAAGCTCGAAGGGTTGGCGCCAGAGGCCGAGGAGACGCTGTCGATGTTCCGCCTCGTGCCGGAGATGCGGGGGCAACTCGACCGCGAGGCCTTCGGCAGCTTCATCCTGTCGATGACGCGCTCGGTTGCCGACGTGCTCGGGGTCTATGTGCTTGCCAAGGAGGCCGGCGTCTTCCTCGATGCCGCCGGCACCGAGATCTGCCCGCTGCCGATCGTGCCCTTGTTCGAAACCATCGACGATCTTCGCGCGGCGCCCGCCATCATGCGTGAGCTGCTCTCGGTGCCGCTCGTCCGCCGCTCAACGAGCTGGCAGGGCGGCGTGCAGGAGGTGATGATTGGCTATTCCGACAGCAACAAGGACGGCGGCTTCTTCACCTCCAATTGGGAGCTGTCGAAGGCGCAATCGAAGCTCACCAAGCTTGGCGACCAGGCCGGCGTCAAGATCGCCTTCTTCCATGGGCGCGGCGGCTCGGTTTCGCGCGGCGGCGCACCGACGGGACGCGCCATCGCGGCGCAACCCGCGGGCTCGATCAGAGGCCGTTTCCGCGTCACCGAGCAGGGCGAGGTGGTGTCGTCGAAATATGCCAATCGCGGCACCGCCCTCTATCAGATGGAGCTCCTTGCCGCGAGCGTGTTCGAGCATGCGCTGAAGTCCGAGCGCGAGGAGGCGCTCGTCCCCCACGCCGAGATCGACGACGCCATGGAAGCGCTGTCAGGGGCGTCGCGCGCGGCCTACACGAGGCTCATCTCGCACCCCGATCTCGTCACCTATTTCCAGAGCGCAAGTCCGCTTGAGGAAATCTCGCTGCTCAATATCGGCTCGCGCCCGGCTCGGCGCTTCGGCGCTCGCTCGCTCGCCGACCTCCGCGCCATCCCTTGGGTGTTCGCCTGGGCCCAGAACCGGCATCTCATCACCGGCTGGTACGGCTTGGGCTCGGCGCTCGAGACCTTCATGGCGGTGCGGGGCGAGGAGGGTGAGGCGCTGCTCAAGCGCATGTTCAAGGACTCGCGCCTGTTCCGCCTGATCATGGACGAGGTCGAGAAGGCGCTCCTCATCGTCGATCTCGATATTGCCCGCGACTATTCGAGTCTCGTCGAGGACGCCGCAGTGCGCGAGGCGATCTTCGCCATGATCGAGGCCGAGCTCGGTCTCACCAGGGAGATGGTGTTGAAGGTGAGCGGAGACCATGAGATTGCCGGGCGCTTCCCCCGCCATCGGGAGGCCGTCAAGGAGCGCCTGCCGACCATTGACGAGGTCAATCGCGAGCAGGTCGAGCTGTTGCGCCGGTTCAGAGGCGCCGCAACGGAGAGCGAGCGCGAGCGCTGGAAGCCCGCGCTGCTGCTCTCCATCAACACCATCGCCGCCGGCCTTGGGGCCACGGGTTAACTTGAGACCAGACGAAAGGAACAAGACGACATGAGCTTCACACTGATCCAGCAGGCGACCCCGCGCCTCCACCGCTCCGAGCTTGCCGTGCCGGGCTCGAATCCCTCGCTGTTCGAGAAGGCGGCCAAGGGCGGCGCCGACATCATCTTCCTCGACTTGGAGGACGCCGTGGCCCCCGACGACAAGGAGCAGGCGCGCAAGAACATCATCCAAGGCCTCAACGATCTCGATTGGGGTTCGAAGACCATGATGATCCGCATCAATGGCCTCGACACCCATTACGCCTATCGCGACGTGGTCGACGTGGTCGAGAATTGCCCGCGCCTCGACATGATCCTGATCCCCAAGACCGGCGTGCCCGAGGACGTCTACGCCATCGACATGTTGGTGACGCAGATCGAGATGGCTAAGAAGCGGGAGAAGAAGATCGGGCTTGAGCTCCTGATCGAAACCGCGCTCGGCATGGCCAATGTCGAGGCCATCGCGCAAGCGAGTCCGCGGATCGAGGCCATGAGCTTCGGCGTCGCCGACTATGCCGCTTCGACCCGCGCCCGCACCATGGGCATCGGCGCGCCGCACCCCGATTACGGCATCCTCTCCGACAAGGACGAGAGCGGCAACCGCTCCTATTACTGGAACGACCCCTGGCACTATGCGCTGTCGCGGATGATGGTCGCCTGCCGCGCCTATGGTCTGCGTCCGATCGACGGGCCGTTCGGCGATTTCTCCGATCCCGACGGCTATCTCGCCGCAGCCAAGCGCGCTGCCGTGCTCGGCTTCGAGGGCAAATGGGCGATCCATCCCTCCCAGGTCGATCTCGCCAACCAGGTGTTCACGCCGTCTGAAGCCGAAGTGACCAAGGCCAAGCGCATCGTCGCGGCCATGGAGCAGGCGGCAAAGGAAGGCAAGGGCGCGGTGTCGCTCGACGGCCGGTTGATCGACATCGCCTCGATCCGCCAGGCCGAAGCCCTGCTCAACAAGGCCAAAGCCATGGGGATGTAGCCCAGGGAGCACGGAGTCTCGCCTTTCTCGGCGTTCCTTTGGACGAGACCCATCTCGAGCCATCGGGGCCGCAAGATGAGGCCTCATGGTTGACCCGATCCGGCCATTTTTCGCAGGCAGGACAAGCAGCCTCGGCGTGCGGCAAAGCATGTTGTCGCTCAAGCGATATTGCGATATTGCCGCACGAACGAGGTTCGGGGACCATCACCGCCAGGAGCTGAAGATGCCGACCTATAAGGCCATACCGCTCGCCGCGGCTCTTCTCGCCGCGACATTGCTTGCGCCCGGCCATGGGGCCGTGGCGGCCGGCGATCCGTTCGAGGAACTGAAGGGGGATTGGAAGGGTGGCGGCACCGTGGTGCCGTCGAGCGGCGGGGATAAGACCGTCGCCTGCAAGGTGACCTACACCGTCAAGGGCAAGACCCTGACCCAGCACCTCCGCTGCGCCGGCGAGGACTACAACATCAATTCCACCGCCAAGATGACCGACAAGAGCGGCAAAATCAGAGGGTCGTGGACCGAAGTCACCTATGACGCCAATGGCGGCATCACCGGCACGGTAGGGGACGACACCGTCCACGCCAAGATCAGCGGCGATAAATTCTCGAGCCGTATGAGCATCAAGATCGCCGGCGACGGGCATACCATCAACATCGTGCAGCTCAACGAGAAGACCGGCATCTATCGCCAGGTCGCGAGCCTCGCGTTCCACCGCTAGACGACCCACAGCACCACACGCGTCCAGGATGAAGAGTTTGAAGCCGATGACCATGAGACTTTCGCCCACGACCACCACCGCGCTCCTTGCCGCGACGTTGATCGCGTTTTCGACTGCCGCGGGCGCGGTCACCGAGCGCGTGAAGCGGGACTGCAAGCCGGACTACGATCGCTATTGCAACGCCTATGCAGTCGGCAGCGAGGGCTTGCGTGCCTGTATGTCCCGCTCGGCGAAGAAGCTCTCCAAGATGTGCGTGTCGGCTCTCGTCGATGCCGGGGAGATGAGCAAAGGCCAGGCCGATCGCCTGCGGAAACCGAGCTCGAGCAAGACCACGAAGACGAGCTCGAAGAAGAGCACGCACAAGCGCACCAGCTCGAGCAAGCGCACCACCTCCGCACCAAAGGGGTCTTGGAACCCCTTCGGCCACTGAGCCGAGCCCGGCGCGTCTGACGTTGTCTGCCCCCGCGCCCCAGGTGCGCGGGGTCGGTCGCACCTCGTTACGCCGCGGCGGGGCGGCGGTGTGTGCGGTATTGCCCGCGCACGAAGCGCATCACCGGCCGCTCGCTCCAACGGCGGACATCCGCGGCGAGGGCCTCCGGCGCGCGCATCTCGTGATAGACCTTCATCTCCCGCGGGCGGGCGAAGGGCCCAAGCAGGCTCGCTACGGTGAGATCGGCGCGGCTGAAGCGCTCGCCGGCGAGATAAGGGCGGCCGTCCGCCAGGAGGCCGTCGAGCCAGTCCAGCTCAGCTTCTAGCTTGGCGCGGCTGTCGGCTGCGGCGCCCGGCCCGATGTCGTAGTTCTTCATGATCAACCGCCACACCAGCGGCCAGGTGAGGTTACCGGCGACGCGATGCCAGCCGGCGGCGCTCTGAAACATGGCGCGCTTCACGACGTCGGCATGCCCCGGCAGCAGCGCGGCATAGGCGAGGCGGCGCACCTGGATGCCGATCACCTCGTCGGCGCGCTGCTCGATGCCCGCGGCCTCGTCGCGGCTGGTATCCGGTGCGAGGCTCCGGCCGGACTCGGCGGAGTTCCGCTCGGCCCAATCGATGATGGCGCTGCTCCCTTCGACGACTTCGCCCGCGCCGATCAGGAGCGGCAGGCTCGTCGCCTTGGCGCCGGCGCGGGCGGCGAGCACGCGGTGAAGCCCCGGCGGCCAGGTGACTTCGTCGAATTGGATGCCGTGCCACTCGAGCGCCCAGCGCGCCTTCTCGCAGAAATGCGAGGTGGCGAAGGTGGCAAGGCGTGGGCGATGCGACCGGTCTCGTGTGTCGGTTCGGTTGCTCATGGCTCGGCGCGGGGCGCGGGGGCGACGCGCGCGCCTATTCTAGTCGAGGCGGAAGGGGCCCGCATCAGACTTAAGTGCATGTGGTCACGGGCCGAGCTTTGCGTAAAAAGGACGTACGGCGCGGTGGGGGATGATGACGCCGGGAGTGGAACTCTCCGCGTGGATCGAGCCTTAACCCAAGGCTAGCGGATGGAGGACCACCGATGAAGATCGCTTTAGCTCTCGTCACGGCCATGCTCGGTGTCGGCGCCGCCGCCGGCGGCGCCGATGCCGAGACGCGTTACAGCAAGGCGCTCCAGAACGCCTGCGCCTCCGATTATCACCGCCTCTGCGGCGAATACGGCATCGAGACCGAGGCGCTCAGGCTGTGCATGGACCGCAAGGGCAAGTCCCTCACCAAGGTCTGCGTCGACGCCATCGTCGCTGCCGGCGAGGTGTCAGGCTCGGAGGTCCAGCGCCGCAAGAAAAACGGCCATTAGCAGTCCCGAGAGGGGACCGCGTTTCCTGCTGCGCCCGAAGGGCCTCCGTTTCGTGACCTTTCGGTAACCATCCCGGGCCTAGTGTTTTCCCCGGCGGGCCATTGACAGCCCGGAGGGGATCGGTCCCATGCGCAAGGTCCTTCGCGTAGCGGCAATCGCGGCCGCCGGGCTTGCTTTGCTGTCCTGCGCGCGGCGGGCGGAAGAGCAGGCCGCGGCACCGCCTCCGGCGGCCTACGACCAGTCGGGCGCGCCCGACGGCGGGGCCGGCTATGACGATGGAAGCAGGCAGTTGTTGGCGGCGCCCTATGGCCGGTCAGACTATGCCGGCGACGGGGCAGCGCCTCCTCCTCCTCCCCCGTATGACCGAACGACCTATGACGCCGCCCAGCCGGCGCCGCCTGCATCGCCCTATGGGCGGCCGAGCTACGCCCCCTCGCGGCCGTCACCGCCATCACCTTATGGCAGTTCGAGCTACAGCCAGGGCGTGCCGCCACCGTATTACGGCCGGCCGTCTTATGCCCGGCCACCGCAGGTCATCACGCCGCCGGTCTATGGGCGAACGCCGCCTGCGCCTTATGGCCGTCCCGCTTATGCCGAAGCCGCGCCACCGCCGCAGCCATCGAACGGCATGGTGTGGCGGAGCTCGCCGCGCTGGGCCGCGGTGAAGAAGCCGACGACCGCGACGACGAGGCCCGCGCCACAGAAGAGCGCCAGCACGGCTCCCCGCGCCAAGCCGAAGCCGGATCCGCAAGCGAAGTTCAAGGCGGCTCAAGCCAAAGCGGAGAAGGTCGGCGTTGAGAACCTGACGCAAGACGACATCGCCGGCTTGAGCGCCGACGAGATCAAGCAGCTCAGGGGCTACTAGCGCGCTCGCGCAGGGCGCGCGTCACAACTTCTGCAGGTGACATGACGCGTTTCTCGCGCTTCACTTGCATTGCGCCTGAGTAAAGCCTATAGTCCGAGGCACTGGCACGTCGCCCCAGGCGATGACGGTGAAAGACTACCGTGCCGATTTCGTGCACGCCCCCTTTTTCCGAACATCTCAGCACGCCGAGCGGGTTTCGCCGCCTTCTGTCTGCGGCGCAGGCCCTAGACGAAAATCACGCCCGCTGCTCCGCCGGCAACCGCTCGAAAACTTTGAAATCTGAAGGAACGTAAACCCTATGCGCGCGACCTTACACGCCAACTTTGGCACTCAGCTCGCCAAACCTTCCCATGCTTCTGACAAGGTTCCTCTCGCGAGCCCCGGTCCGGAGCTCGGCAATTCGCCGGTCGATGAGTTCGAGGCCACGCTGCTGAAAGCGCGGGCTGCTTGGCGAGCAAGCAGGGGACCAACCCGGACCGCCACGTACCACGGCCGCATCGCGCGGCCGCGATAGTAAGGCCGTCAACCCAGCGCCGCTTCGAGCCGAGGCTCGGCGCGGCGATCAGCGAATGAGCCGATGAAAGGATTTTTGCAAATGGCATTCGATTACACCGCCCTTGGGGAGCTTTATCCGACCAGGGGCTATAAGCGCCGGGCGGGGAGCGTGACCTACAAGCGCTTCGAAGTTGCCGCGGAAGCCATACGCTTCGCCATGGAGGAGATGCCGCGCGAGTACCTCTTGGGTACTTATCTCGAGGTCGCAGAGGAACGGTTCAACGGCAGCGAAATTCGCTCGCTGTACGAGAGCGGAAATTATCCGCTGCCCCGTCCTGCGGTGACGGGACCGTCACAATAATCGCGCCGCATTCACTGGAATCCTTTGCCCGGACTCAGCCTTACCCCGGGTTCAACGCCATTGGTGAACTCGACGCCGGCATCTTCAAAAGCGTAGCGAATTGCGACCAGACTATTTGCCGAGGGCAGGCGTCTGCCCTTTTCAAAGTCCCGGACCGCGCGCTCGCTCAAGTCTGAGCGCGCACCAAGCTCGATCTGTGACCACTCCAACAGACCTCGCGCGGTTCTCGACTGGGCAGGCGTCAGCATGGGGGCAATCGCGCGTTGCTCAAGGGACGGGCTCTCAGCCATTGCTGGCTGTTGTTGATTCGCGACAACGATGGATGCGACCCTGCGCTTTCAAGCCAGCAATTGCGAGTTATTGTTGAGACTCAGCCGAGGGGAGCACGGCCGGAAGCGCCAATCCGAGTTCGGCTGCCTTGGCGCGGACCTCTGCTTCGCTGCGCATCAGGAAGGTGGCAAGGTGAGCGACGGTGCGTCCGTGCTCTATCCTGTTGCGAAGCGAGAACAGGTCCTTCTTGGACCACTCGGTGCCGGTGTTGAGATCGGGCTGCTCGGTCATGTGATCCAGCCCAACTCCCGCGCCTTGTCGTTGGCGAGCTTCCAAGCCGAGGTCAAGAAGTCTGCCAGGGTCATCGAGACGCTCCTGTCTTCCTTGCGCGGGAAGCTTCCCGCCAGGAGCTTCAGGGAATCCGCCGGCATGTAATACGTCATCACGTAGTCGCTGTCCGGCGCCGTGACCACGATCTCGCTACCCTGCACGGCCACCCGAAGCACGGGATGCGTGATTGGTTGCTGCGGCGGGCGGTTTGGGGGGGACATGTTCACTTGTGGGGTAGACTATACATGATCGCTGGGGCGAAGCTGACTAAATCGCAGGGCGGCAGCCGTTCCGGAGCAAGGCCCGCAACGGGCCGATCGGGTTCCGATGCCGCTGGCTACGGGATGGCAATGAGCGCATATTCGCAGGATGGACAAGAAAAACAACTCCGAGCGTCCGTTGACCAAAATCGATCAGCTTGTTGATGATGCCAAGACGGAGCTAAAGCGAATAGGCATTAAGACCGAGGGTAAACGCTCCGACGAGATCTTGAAAATGGCACGCGAGGAGCGAAACAAGCCCCGGGTCGCATGACCCGCAAAGGGCGCCAACAGCAGCGAACGCCTGGACTTACACTTTGCTGAAGCCTGCTTTCGTGTCACGGCACTCCGGGCTTTTTGTCGGGAGAACAACACGGCTCGAGCTGACACTCTCACAACTCTCAGCCTCGCCGTGACCGCGATCGTCTCATCCGATGTCCTGACCGGAAGCGGATCATAACGAACGTGAACCAATAGCGAGGAACCATGAGAAGCGTCCAGTTAGCCGAAGCCCTCACTGCATCAGAGCCGATCTCGACCACACTCGAAGATGGCTCCATCGTCGAAGGCACCCTGGGGTTCCATCCCTCGGGGAAGGGTCGCTTCAAAGTTTCCTACGCCGGCAAATCGATCATGGGGATGCGCTCTTACATCGGCGTGGAGTACATGCGGCCAGGTGCCATGATTCTCCTACGCCAAATGGCGGACGCTGGGAGAGTGCAAGGCGCCCCAGCCAAGCCGGCGAAGAGCAAAAGCAGCCAAAAAAAGAAAAGAGCCTGAGCCGAACGACAATCGCTTGTCTGGGTATTTGCCGTGCCGGAGCCACGAACCTCAAGTCCGACCGAGGAGCGCGCTAATCAATGGCCTCTCAATTTCCTGTCGGTGGTGATGACGATCCAATGCTCTCAGCCTTGGAGGAAGCGTTTTACGACGTTTGGGCGGTGCTCGCGGCACACGAGCCCTATCGGGATCGAACCGAGGACCATGAACGCAAAATCGAGCTTAGTCGGACGCTGATGGCGTACGCTGCCAATGGCGTGACGGATGTCGCCGAGTTGCGCAGATTAGGCCTTAAGACTTTGTCTCTACCGCCCAGTCATTGATCTCCGAAAATTCAACGGGCCGATGTCCAGGCCGACCCCGCGGAAACTGGCTTTCAATGCCGAGCTGCAGGCCCTGTCGCAATTTGGTGCCTCTGTGAAAAGGCCGACTGAGTCTGTTTTTGGGACAAAGCCGATGTGCGCTTCGTCTCAGGCCGCGGGGGACAGCGACGGTCAGTGCTGCCGTGACGCCGGGGTTGCCTTGCAGCTGCAGATAATGACGCCGAGCTCGCCGTTGTCGCATTCCGGCTCAGAGACGCAAGCGGTCGAATTGTCCATGGCGCGGCAACTGTCATCGCCTTCGCAGGCGCATCTCGTCTCGCCTTGGGGCGTGACGAAGCAGTCGAAATCCGTACCCGCCTCCGCCGGCAGGCGGAGCGCTGCGATCATGACGATGGTGAGAAGGGCGAGCCGCATGGTGCCCCTCCAGGGTCTCGACCGCACTCTACGCCTGCGCGCGCCGCTTTGAGAAGCCGTCCAAAGGTCGCGAGGCGAGGCACCCCGCTAGTTGCGGGCGGCAGTCGGCCCTGTCATTTCGCGACAGCGCTCGATTCGGCGCACGAAATCCGACCTAAGCCCACAGGCGTCGCTTCCCCCGACGGCTGCATGGGGGTCCTTGACCACACGGTAATCAGTGTGTGCCGCGTAGGCTTCGAGATAGGGACGCGTTTCGTAAAGTCTTCCGTAAGAACCTAGATCCGACTGCCAACGGGTGAGCAACGCCGAAACAGTTTCCCTCATATGGATCACCTCGTATGTCGTACGCCCCGGGAGGGCTGCGTGCGCGAGCAGCAAGAGCGCGCGCCTTGAGCTGGTAGCTGGAGCCGAAGGGGGATGACGGACCGTCAAGAAACGCTCGAGTTGTGGTCAATCCTTCGGAATAAGTTCCACAACACAAGCCACGACAAACGTACGATCCACTTACGTTGCCCGCGGTGGCGGGAAAGTCCTGGCGTCGCGACGTCAGCTTTTGACCCATAACGGATAGGGCCAACGGCGGATTGGTGGCCGGGACCAGACACCGACGTTCTTTTAGGCGTAAGATGGTGGGCGAAAGCAACCGGAAACGCCCCAGCCACTTTCGCCAGTCTCGCGGGTCACGGATCTAAGGAGAAACAACCATGCCGCAGAGCGTCTATAAAGTTATCGAAGTGATCGGCACGAGCACGTCGTCCTGGGAGGAAGCCGCCAAGGTTGCGGTCGAGCGCGCCGGCGAACACCTGCGCGACCTGCGGGTGGCCGAGGTGGTAGACCTGGACCTGGTCATTGCCGACGGCAAGGTGGAGGCTTATCGGGCCAAGGTAAAAGTCTCCTTCAAGTATGAAGGGCACTAGCGCGAGATTTCACCCCTAGAATTAGGATCTGGTCCGTATATTCTGCATGGCCTCGGTCAAAAGATGCCCGAGCTCCTGCGTTTGGGCCGTGAAAGCCCTCATCTGCGCTTCTGCATACTGGCTCTGAAGCGTCATCAGGTGCTGCAGGTCCTTTGCCTGCGCAAGGTCTTGCGCCAACGAAAACGCGGCGTCGGCATTGTCCTTGGCAAATTGAACAGCTCGATTCCGGAGGCCGTCGAAGCCGGGAGCGGCCTGCCCTGCGGGCGTTGCCGACCACATGCTCATCGCGTTGGTCACACCCTGCATCCATTGGTCGTAAAACTGGCGAAACTGCTCGATGTTCTTTTCTGTAAGCTCGCGAATTTGAGGGGGAATTTCGAACGGGTTGTTGTCGGCCATGACTTGCTCCTTATGTGCGCAATACCTAGCTCGGACAAGATACCAAATCAGAGCTGTTTTCTTCCCTGCGTAAATGTCCCTAAGGACGAAAATTGCACGCGTCGTTCGTGTTTAGGCTGCGCGAAGGCTCTCACGGCGCTTGTGCATCAACAAGAGGATTGGGGAGATGGGCGATGAACAATATTTATTTTGCGCTAACGGCGCTCTTCTTGTTTCCCACCGTCGCATTGGCCGAATCGGACAACTCTCTTCTCAACACTGAGGAGACTTCCGAAATCGCCATTGAGGATGCAACAGATGAGATGATGACTCCGTCCGATCAACTCCAGCTTGACCTGCAAAATGGGAACATCTCGACGGATCACCGCGACGTGAACAGTGTCGACAAGCCGGCGAAAGCTGCGGGTCCATTTATTGTTGCACCAAAGTTCGATTTTGGCGCCGGGTTACCGCCTGAAACCGACACGACGATTAATCCGTATGAGCCTGTTCCAGAACCGGCGCCGGGTTTTGTTATTCGCATTCCCACGAACTAGCGGGACTACTCGCGGGGCCGAGGCGGCGAACTTGTGACCACACTCGATGACCTTGCGGCAGCAGTGATTGCTCACTGCGCTCGCCGCGGTCCCCATCTTCCCATGTCCTTAATTTTGTTCACATTCCGCCGCTGTAAGGGCAACGGCGCGAGACTCGGGAAGGCTTCTCGTCTACCCTGGAGATCGGCGTAATTGCGTTGAGGGTCCACAACATTCGGGGGGCACGTGCGAACTACACTGTGGGCCGTTGCCTCCATCATCGCCATCCTTGCCGTCATCGCCGCGACCGTCGTTTTGGTCGGGCCCCTGCTGATCTCCACCGCCGTCGTACGCGATAAGGCCTTCGCCAAGGTTGAGGCAGCAACCGGATACCGCCTCAGAGTCAGCGGACCGGTTCGGCTCTCCATGTTTCCCTCGATCGACCTTGTGGCCGACGATGTCGGCATCGCTCAGACGGCGTCGGCAGACGGGACGGAGTTTGTTACTGCGAGAAGGCTGCGTCTCGGCCTCGTGTTGCCGGCCCTGCTGAGCGGCAAGGTTCAGATGACCGAAGTTACCCTCATCGATCCAGTGATCGCGATGCCGGATTCGTCGAACGCCACGGCTGGCGAGATCCGATCGGATGGAGACGGCCGTTCGGCAGCCAAACCGCTGAACGGCCTGAACCTGGACAGGCTCGTCATCAAGAACGGCATCTTGATCCTGCCAAGCTCTGGCAATGTCCCCGGTAAGCGGTTTGAGGCCCTGATGCTCGAGGCATCGCTGCCTGAAGCCAGCGGCCCGTTGTCGTTCGACATGGTGGCCCGGTACGAAGGCCAGCCGGTCCACGCCGCGGGTTCGATCGATAGCTTCGGTCAGTTTGTCGACGGCGGCCCGTCACCAATAAAGCTTGCCATCGACGCTGCCGCCTATCTACCGGCCCCGGCTACCCTCTCCGGCACCGCCGCCTACCAAGGCGGCGACACGCTTTCGCTCACGCAATTCTCTGCGGCATCCGGCGCCGATAGTGCTGCCGGCGACGTCATCTACCAAGATGACACGCTGAAGCTCGACATCAAGGCCCGCTACGACGGCAAGCCCGTCCATGTCGCCGGCTCGATCGGCAGTCTCGGCGCGTTTCTCGCCGGGGGTTCCGCGCCTATTGGGCTTGCCATCGATGCTCCGGACTATCTTCAGGCGGCGGCAACTGTTGCCGGCTCAGTCAGCTATGCCGATGACACCCTGACGTTCACCCAATTCACTGCCGAGTTTGGCGATAACGCTATTGCCGGTGCCGCCGCCTACAACGACAAAGACAACGCCCTGACGCTCAGTCAATTCACCGCCAAATCCGGCGCCGATACCGTGGCCGGCAGCGCCACATACGAGAACGACACTCTAACGCTCGACGTGCAGGCCGAGCACAAAGGCGACCCGATCCACGTCGCCGGTTCGATCGGCAGCTTCCGTCAGGCTCTTGATGGAGGCCCTGCGCCGGCAAGGCTTGCCATCGATGCCCCAGCCCATCTCCCGGGGGAGGCGACTTTTGCCGGCTCCGTCAGCTATAAGGACGACACGCTGACGCTCACCGATTTCACGGCACAGGCCGCCAACCACGCTATTTCCGGCCACGCGACCTATAAAGACAATACCCTCACGCTCAGTCCCATTACCATTACCACCGGCGGTCAAACCGCAACGGGAGCTGTGACCGCGGATCTCGCGGGCGACGTTCCCGGCATCGGCGCATCGCTCAGAGCTGAGACGCTCGATCTCAACCGACTACTCGCCGATCTAGGGGCTGCGTCGGCGAGCGTCGGAACCGAAGCCGGCGTCAGCAATAGCGAAAGCGCTCCGGGAGAGAGCGAGGCCAAGATCGATACTAACATCGACTTCTCGCCGCTCAAGACCATCAACGCCAATCTCGACATCAACGTCGGTCAGCTCATCTATGACAGGTTCAAGATCGATTCCGGCGTGATCCGGGCCACGCTTTACGGCGGCAAGCTCTCTGCCGAGATTCCAAGCTTGAATCTCTACAATGGCACAGGCACCGGGGCGCTTGCGATTGATGCCAGCGGCGAGGTGCCGACGCAGCACGTCCAGTTGTCGCTCGCCAATGTCGACGCCTATCCGTTCCTCAATGATGCGGTGGAGTTCCAAAGCATCGAGGGCAAAGCGGCGATAGACGTCGACCTCACCGCGAGCGGCGATAGTCAGCCGGCGATGGTCGCGTCCTTCAACGGCACCGCGAAGCTCGCGTTCGCCGATGGTGCTCTTCGCGGCCTCAGCGTCGCTAAAATGCTGCGCAACCTCACCACCGGCGTCCTGACGGGCTGGCAGTATGACGAGGAAGCGAAGACCGTTTTCACTGCGCTTGGCGCGAGCTTCACCCTCGCCAATGGACAAGCCCAAACCGATGATCTGCGTTTGAGCGGGCCACTCGTATCGATGGGTGGCGGGGGAACGGTGGATCTGCCGGCAGAGACGCTCAAATTCCGGGTCAACCCGCTGATGCTGGCGAGCGTCGAGGGCGACGGTGGCAAGAACAGGCTGCTGGGCTTCCCCGTGCCGGTGGCGATCTCCGGGCCGTGGTCGGAGCCTTTGTTCTATCCCGATATTGTCGGCATCCTCGATCACCCGGTGGCCGCCTATGAGCAGCTCAATAAACTCGGCGGTGGATTGATCGCCGTGCCCGCCAATCTCATCGGCATCGACACCGGCGGGAAGGGTCTCGTCGAGACCGGCGTTGCGCTGCCGGGGGCCCTGGCAAAAGGCGCGATCAAGGGTGTCGGCGCCATCGTCGGTAACAAGCAGCAGGACGATGCGGTTCCCGCCGAGGCCACCGCCGGGGAAGCGCCTGCGGCCGATGGCGGCGCGGTGGCAGCGACCGCAGCGGAGGCCGAGGCCAAGCCCGCGCCGGCGCCCGCTGCCGCTCCCCCAGCCAACCCGTTGATGCAGGGCATGTTCGACACCAAGCCGCCGCAAGGCGCCGAGCCGCGGCCTGAGACCACGCCTGCCGAGGCCACCGCCGGAGAAGAACCGGCCGAAGAACCCGCGGCCGGTGGCTGGGCGGTGGACGCCACCGCGGCCGAGGCCGAAGCCGAAGCTAATCCCGAGCCGGCGCCTGCATCAGCGCCTTCCACGCCTCCCGCAAATCCGTTGATGCAGGGCATGTTCGGCAATTAGGGCGCGGTGGTGCCGTCTAACGCCCGCGCGCGCGGTCTTGAGATGCCGTCCAAAGGTCGCGAGGCGCTGGCAGCGCAGGTCGGCGACGTTGAACAAAAGCCGACCGAAGCCTGCGGGCGTCGTGACGTCGGCTTTTGACCGCAAAGCTGACATCACGGTTCAAGTTGTCGGCAAATCTTCCGCACAAAAAGCTTGTCGCTGCCGATATTTGAGCCGATCTTTTGGGCGCTGGCACGCCGGTACACTAGGCGCTGACGGTAAAGACTACCGTGCCGACTACGTGCACGCCCCCTTTCTCGGCACACCAGAGTATCCCCCACGGTCCAGAGTCGCGGCGTCTTGCCTGCGAGCAACACGACGTGCCCGACTTGACGGTTGAGGTCTCGGATTAAAGGGAGAAAAAAATGCATAAGCCAAACCTCAGACTCTTTGTGATCCTCGGGCTGCTGTTGCCCGTCGCGGTTCTTGTCAGCAGCGCTTCATTGGCGGAAACCAAACTCGAAGCGACGATCTTCTCTTATGACGGCAAAGATTTTGTTCGAACCGAAACGACTTTGATGGAAGCCGGACAATCCGCGGCCAGCACAAAACTTGACCATGATAGCGCGGCCTATAAAGCCTTGGCCGAAAAGCGCTCCTACACCGGGCCGGCGACCCTTTTTGGTCGTGACTATCAAGCCAGTTACGCACCGCTCACCGGCGAAGACGGCAAATTGACCGGCGCTCTGTTTGTGGGCGTACCGAAATAGTCGACACCGACAACGCGCCAGAGACGCCGTTAACCCGCTGGAGGGATGACTTCCGCGTTGGGAGTCGCGCTTGCAAGTCTTGGAGTTGCACGGCGATCCAAAAAGCTCTCCACCCTAGCCCCGCCGCTCTTCTCTTCTCCCAGCGGCGGGGCGCCTTTGTCTCGCTAGGCCGGCATCTTCTTCAGCACCTCCGGTCAACCCGCTGATGCAGTCATGTTCAGCAACTGGTGCTGCGCAACGGCCCGCCGCTAATTCACGACTTCGATTTCGCTCGGGCGCCATGCCTTGGTGAAGAACGACTCGAGCGGGCTGTAAAGACGCAGGATCGTGAACCAGCCCTTCTTGGGGTCGGTCTGGACCCAGTTGCCCCGCTTGACGCCCTCGGGCTGCTCCGGAGCAAAATAAACCACTGTCGAGCCGTCGGGATTCGCTTCCGCCGCGGGCGAGGGATAGCTCTGGCTGCCGGCCCGCGGATATTTCTGCGGCGTCTGTAGCATCGAGCGGGTCTGGTTGTCGTAGAGGGTGAAGGACCAGAACTTCCCGGCGGGAATGCCCTTGGGCAGCGTCACCTTGTAGGTCTTGGCGCCGTCGAATGGCTCACCGTTCGCGTCCAGGAAGCCCATGAGATATTGCGACCCGACGTTCGGGATGCGCATGATCATGCCGGGCGAATCGAGGGTGTAGGCGTAATAGAACGCCGTCCGCGAATCGAGCGTGCGCGCGCCTGTGGGTGGGAACGGCTTGAACATGCCGCCCTCGAACAACGGCGGCGGCGTTTCGAAGAAGGCGCCGCCCTCGAACAGCATGTTGCCCCAGTGGGAATCCGGGTAGTAGGCCCAGTCGGGATGGGCTTGGGCGAAGCGCCAGTTCAACGCGCGCCCGGTCGCGTTCCCGACCGCGGCGGCGTCGGAGAGGATCTTCTTCATCTTGTCGTCGGGCTTGAACGCTTTGCCGTGCACGATGCCGATTGCCGCGAGCTGGCCGGCGAGCTCGACGTCATAGCTGTCGGCCGGCTCCTCCTGCACGTTCTTGTCGATCATCTCGAAGAACCCAAAGCCGCTCGGCGGGATGGTGTTGAAGGACTTCCCGCTCGCCTCGACGAACTTGGTCTCCGGCACCGGCGGATTGGCCCCAAGCCTGACCTTGCCCTCGAGCGCCGTGGCGATGCTGGTGCCGTAACCGCCCGGCGCGTACGCGTAGATCTTGACGTTCTTCTTGATGTTGTCGACGGTCGGTTTCGGATCGTTGTCGGTGAGGAACGCACGCGCGGCGTAGAGCGCCCGGTTGGTCTTCACATGCGCGACGAAGAAGCCGCCCTCCGGCAGTGGACCGTCATAGCCCGGCGGCACCAGCAGATATTTGCCGCCGCGGCCGCGATCCGGGCCCGGGAACCCGATATCGATCACCCACGAGAACCACATGTCGTTGATGGTGCCGAGGCCCATCGGCGGCTGCTCGATGACGATCGGGCCCTTGGTCAGATCGATGACCGCCATGTAATAGACGGTATCGGCGTTGGCGGTGAGGAACAGCGAGTTGGCGTCCATCAGCTCGGAGAAGATGACGACGGTGTTATCCGCCGCGCCGGCGCTGTTGAGGCCTTCGGCGATGGCGTAAGCCGAGGCGCCGCGGAAGCTGTTGTTGTAGGCGTTGAGGGCGCGGGTGAAGGCGAGTGTGTCGTAGACCTTCGCGGCGGTCGCGTCGCTGGGTACACCGTCCTTGAACTCGAGCGTGCCGATGCTCGTCTCGATCTTGTCGGGCGCCGAGAGCGATTTCAGCGTCTCCGGCGAGACCTCCGCGGCGCGCGCGCCGAAGCTCGAGAGGAGGCACAGGATCGTCACAGCCGCCGCCGCGGCAACGGACCCACGGCGCAAAGGGGCCTTCGCAGACTGCATGTCTCTCTCCTTCGTGTCGTTTGTGGAAAAGCGGAGCAGCCGCCCGCTCCGCGTTCATTGAACCGAGGTCGAAAACCGTACCGATAATAGCCGCGGGCGACAGCCGGTCCTGTCATTTCGCGCCAGTGCCCTACCAGACGTGAATGGGCAAAATGTGGCCCGCAGCGGCCAGCGCTGGCGGCAGCCGGAGTCGCCTCCTCAACGATACGGTTCGCTATAGCAGCCCCAACAGAGCCGCGATGATCCCGAGCATGAGGAACAGGGACGCGGAAAAGAGTTCCAAGATGCCCATGACCTCATGTTCATCGTCGCTCTTATGATTTGTCAGCCGCCGCATGACCGACGTCCCTGTCTTCCGTGTTGAAGCATCGAAGCATTGTCGGCCGACCTCCCCGTGGAGAGGCCGACCGTTGTCTAGGGGGGTCTACCGGCAGTGATGAACCTCTAGGGGCGCCTGCCTCCGCGGGCACATGGCCCCTCCGCACCACTTATCGGGTCCGCCCCCGCCAGCGAGAGCAGTGCCCGAAATCGGGGCCACGGTTGCGGTGCCGATCGTCAGCGTTGCCGCGGTAAGCGCGATTGCCAGTAACGTTTTCATGTTCCTACTCCTTCTGTGTCGGCGTATGCCTATGGTTGCAGCTCAAGTTCGTTCGAGCTCTTGATGTCCGGGAACATGCCTCTGTCACGACCGCAGCGATAGAGAACTCGCGGTAC
This sequence comes from uncultured Alphaproteobacteria bacterium, assembly GCA_963732955.1. Taxonomy (GTDB): domain Bacteria; phylum Pseudomonadota; class Alphaproteobacteria; order Rhizobiales; family Methyloligellaceae; genus Methyloceanibacter. The sequence goes on along the minus strand of CAVTBH010000002.1, from coordinate 462,654 downwards.
GGATAGGCACGATTATTCGCTTATGTATTTCAGTCTATTACCGGTCTCTGGGCGATGTAGGTCGCGACTGCCGGCGGAAAACTTGACTGGAGGTACGGTATGAGCAAAGGGCAGAAAACCCGCGAACGCCTGATGGACATTGCAGAGGCCGCAATCCTCACGAAAGGTTTCGGCGCGACGTCGATCGACGAGATCATCGCGGAGGCGGATATCACCAAGAGTGGATTTTTCTACCACTTCAAGCACAAGAATGAACTCGCGCGCGACCTTCTGCAGCGTTACATCGACCGCGAGGACGAGTTCTTCGACGAGGTTTTTGGCCGTGCACGGGAACTGCACGACGATCCCCTCCATGCGTTTCTCATCGGTTTGAAGCTTTTCGCCGAGATGATGGCGGATCTGCCAAACGGCCATCCCGGTTGCCTGGTCGCGACCTACTGCTACACGGAGCGGCTATACGACAGGGAAGTGCGCGAGTTGAACCGAGCTGCGGTTCTCGGGTGGCGCAAGCGGTTCCTGGCGATATTCGAAGAGATTGCTGAACGCTATCCGATGCGTGATGAGGTCAGCCTCGAGCATCTCGCGGACATGGTATCGAACACCATCGAAGGCGGGATCGTGACGTCCAAGGCGCTCGGCCAGCCGGCGGTTCTGCCGGAACAGATCATGCTGATGCGGTCCTATATCCGATTGATGTTCCTGCCAGCCGCGAACTGAGTGCCATTGCGGCCGACGGGGGAGGGTCGACGTCAGCTTTTGACCCTGAGCCGACATTGCGCGTACGCCAACTGCTCGGTCTGCGGTGAGGGCGCGAGTGGGTCGCTTTTTCCGTTTGCCCCGCCAGGGAAATTAACCCGTCGTTAACCATATAGGCCCTCCTATCGGCCAGAGGGTTAACGAGATGTCAACAGCACGGCCATCCTTCAAGTTTCGCGGCGGCTCGTTCCACGCTCTGGTGGTCAAGCCGGAATCCCCTATCGATGCCTGGCTTGCAGACTTGGATGCTTTGCTCACCCGCTCACCCGGCTTTTTCGCGCGGAAGTCGGTGGTGATCGATGTCTCGGGCCTCTCGCTGACCAAACCGACATTCCTCGGTCTTTTGGACGAATTGAGCAGACGTGACATCCGGATTCTCGGCGTCGAAGGGGCAAATCCATCGGATGTTGATGGCCAAGTTCCATTCTTGGTGCGAGGCCAAGCCGACAAGTCTGATGCGGCCGAGGTGCCGGCAATCCAGTCTTCCGTACCAGCGTCGGCGAGCTCGCTACTAATCGATGCTCCAGTGCGCTCGGGCCAGGCGATCGTTCACCCGGACGGCGACGTGACCATTGTTGGGTCAGTGGCCTCGGGCGCAGAAATCGTCGCCGCCGGTTCCATTCACGTTTACGGAGCGTTGCGCGGAAAAGTCTTGGCGGGTGCCTATGGCAACCGAAGGGCGAGAATTTTCTGCCGTCGGCTGGACGCCGAACTCATCGCGATCGATGGCCACTACATCGTTGCCGACGACGTCGAGCCTCATCTTCGCAAAGCGCCAGTGCAAGCTTGGCTCGAAGGGGATGAGCTGAAGATCATAACAATGAACTGAACCGAAGGAGCACTTAAATGGCCCAAGTGGTGGTGGTGACATCCGGAAAGGGAGGCGTCGGTAAGACAACATCGACCGCCGCGCTTGGTGCGGCCCTGGCGCGTGCCGGCGAGCGGGTCGTCGTTGTCGATTTCGACGTTGGTTTGCGCAATCTCGATCTCGTCATGGGGGCGGAACGGAGAGTGGTCTATGACCTGATTCACGTCGTTCAGGGCAGCGCAAGGCTCTCTCAAGCGCTCATTCGCGACAAGCGGATAGACACCCTCTTTCTGCTCGCCGCCTCCCAGACGCGCGACAAAGATTCCCTGTCGGATGACGGTGTCGAACGCGTGATCCGTGAGCTGCGACCATCGTTCGATTGGGTTATCTGCGACAGCCCGGCGTGTATCGAGAGGGGATCCTCGCTCGCGATGCGCCACGCCGACCTCGCCGTGGTGGTGGCGAATCCGGAGGTGTCTTCGGTCCGCGATTCGGATCGGATTATCGGCTTGCTCAACTCGACCACCGATAAGGCTAAACGCGGCGAGCAAATGGAGAAGTACCTTCTCTTAACCCGGTACGACCCTATTCGCGCGGAACGCGGTGAGATGCTCTGCGTCGAAGACGTTCTGGAGATTCTCTGCATACCTCTGCTTGGGATAATTCCTGAAAGCAAAGACGTCTTGCATGCCTCGAACATGGGTTTGCCGGTTACGATAAACGAACCGACGAGTGCTGCGGCGCGCGCTTACAGCGACGCAGCTCGCAGACTCCAAGGAGAACAGATACCGCTGGTCGTGCCGAGCGACAGGACCACGTTGTTCAGCAAGCTTCTGGGGCGGAGGGCGGCATGAAGTTCGCAGGTCTGTTCGGTCGGCAGCGATCGGCCACCACCGCTCACCACCGGCTACAGGTCCTGCTGATGCACGAACGGTGCGCGGGCGGCAACCCCGACCTTATCCCCATCCTTCACGAGGATATTCTGGCGGCCATCAACAAGCACGTCACCGTGGATGCAGATAAGGTCCGACTGAAGATCGAACGTGGCGAGATGGTATCTCTGCTCGAAATCGATATTGAGATACCAACCCACATGAAACACAACCCGGAAAGGTGCACGACCGCTGTTCAGTTCCGCTGAGCTGTCTCAATGTGGAGCTAGCGGCTCAAATCGGAAGCGACGTGCCATTGCGCATCATTTGCCGGCGAATGCATCGCGAGCAGATCAATCGCCCTCGAACTTTTTCCGCAGCGCCTCGTGGCCTCCGCTCGTGATGAAGAAATGGCCGAGCGCTCTCGGGTCTTCCGCGATCCAGCCGTGGTTTGCGGCAGTCTGAAAATCGCGCGCCAGATCTGCCGGCGGCGCCAGGCCGGCGAGCTCGAATTTGCCGCCGATTTCGTCGCGGGTGAACTCGTCCTTGCGTTCCATGGTGCGGACGAATTGGGCGATGGCGAGGATTTGGGCGGCAGTGCTCTTGGCCCCGGATGAAGCGACGAAATCCCGAAGCGTCGTCGTCTCTCGCTTTCCTCCGGGGGGCATCGTCCTCGGTGGCTCGGTCAATCCACCCATGACGACCGCCATCAACGTCCGCGCCACGGGTTCATCCGTCATGGTGTCGACGTTCACGCCAGGACCGGAGATGATGACCTGGTACTTTTTGCTGCCGGTTTGCTCTGCCATGGGCTGGAGTCCGAAAAAATTGCAGTGCCCCGGCACCATACCCCCTTGAAGTGGCGAGGCCAAATATGCGTGACGCGCGGTTGCTGCATCGCCGATGATGGCGTCGGAGCGCTATAGGGCAATTGGAACAGCTGCCCGCATCCGCTCGATCAGCCCGTGCCCGGATCTCAAGGACGCGTGCCGCCAGATTGGGAAGCCTTGCCTCACGACTAAGAGCCGCGCGACGCCCCTTTCGCCTGGCGCTAGCGCTTCCGGAGCCCGATGGCGAGAATGCGATCGAGCAGCGGTTCGTAGTCGATGCCGGCAGCCTCGGCGGCTTCCGCGAATTCTTCGCCGTAGCCGATGTCGGGATTCGGGTTGGCCTCGAGGAAGTACGGCCGCCCCTCGGCATCGAGGCGGAAGTCCACGCGCGCATAGCCGCTGAGCTGCAGCAGGCGATACAGGCGCTTGCTCGTCTTCACCAGGAGCCGCTCCAGCTCCGGCAGCAGGTCCCGGGCAGGGCCGATCTCGACACCGCGACGCTCCTGGAGCTTGAGGTCCCACTTGACCCGTCGAGTTGCGATCCTGGGCGCGTCGGAGCGCAGCCGCCCCATCTCCAGCTCCCAAACCGGCAGCACCTGCAGGCGCGAATTGCCCATGACCCCGACATACAGCTCGCGGCCATCCACGTACTGCTCGAGGATGAGGCTGGTGCCCACATTTGCGTGCATGAAGTCGATCCGCTCGGCGAGCTTCTCGTCATTGTTGACAATGGAAGCCTCGGCGATGCCAAGCGAGGATTCGTCGAGCTGCGACTTGACGATGAGCGGGTACTCCAGCCGGGCGGGCTTGCGCCTGAGCTTGCGACCGGCCGGGACCACGGCGAAGCGCGGAACGCGGATGCGGTGGTGGTGCAGGATCATCTTCGAGAGCGCCTTGTCGCGGGCGATCATCAGGCCGCGTGGATTGCAGCCGGTGTAGGGCAGCTGGATGAGCTCGAGATAGCTCACGACATTCTGGTCGAGCATCGGCTCCCCACGAAAATCCTCCAGCAGATTGAAGGCGATGTGGGGCTTGAAGTTGTGGATGGCCCGGCGGAGCGGCATCAGGTCGTCGTAGAGCCCGAGCGGCTCGACCTCGTGCCCCAACTCGCGCAAGCCGGTCACCACGTCGTACTCGGCCTTGTATTCGAGGACCTCGGCGTCGGGCTTGCCGGCGATGTCGTCGGGCGGCACTAGATCGGCGTGCATCAGCACCAGCACCCGCTTCTTGCGCATGCCTATCGTCTCACATGGCGTGCCATTCGCGCCCTCGGTAAAGGTAGTTCATGCCGTGCACGGTCAACATGATGGCGAAGTCCAGCACCAGATTGCGCTCCGGGCCGTCCGCCACCAGGCGCAGTTGCTGGCATCGTCCGATCATCTGCTCGAGAACTTGATTAAGCGTAAGTTGGTACTCGCCGGTCCACTTGGCGACCATGCCCCTGATCTCGCGGCGGTGTCGCCGTAGAAACGTCGCCGCCGCCTCGCGCCGGTCGCCATTGCCCTCGGACTCCCTGAACAGCCGCTTCAGATCGCGGTCGTAGGCGTCGGAGAAGCCAACCAAATAGTGGGCCCGCTTGCGCTTATAGTATTCCCCGAGGGTCCTCCGTTCGCGGGACAGGGCGAAGGGCTTGGCGCGGCTGCGGACACGCGGCGGCTCGCCGGCGAGTTCCGTCATCAGGCTGTCGACATATTTCAGCTTGCGCAGCGCCGGCCAGCCCTGGTAGCGCCGGCGCCAGTTGTAGCGGGGGCGCAGCCAGACCGCGAAGGTCTCGGCGAAATCCTCTTCCGGGTGGCTCTGGGCGTACCAGGCGGGGAGATTGTGCACGTAGCGGCGGCTCGCGGGATTGGGCCGGTAGGCCTCCGGATAGGGCGTGCTCGCCTTGCCGAAATGACGCCGCCACTCGCGGCGGCGTTGAAACTTGAAGGCGTGCTGGATGGCGTGCCCCAGCTCGTGCCGCAACAGCCGCAAGCAGGACTCGGGCGTCGCGCCCTCCGCTTCGAGCATCTGCGAGCGCTCGAGGCGGATCAGCTTGGGGTGCGCGAGGTAGAACGGCAGCGCGACGCCGGGCACGCCGGTCGGCGAGAACCATTCGTCGGCAAGCCAGAAATGCGGGTTGAAGCGCAGGTTGCGCTGGGCGAGCTCGTCCCGCACCCGCTCGATCCGTTCCTCGAGCCAGGTTCCCTCGATGGAGACGTCCAGGTCACACAGTCTGACGGACAGCAACTCGCGCTGCGCCATGTGCTCCCAGGGATAACGCCGGCCATTTATTCGTCGATTTGAATGCACCGCGCCTGACACCAGTTGCTCGCAATCCTAAGCGCCGGCGCCGCACGTGACCACCCCGGCACGTCGAAAAGCACGCGTGAGGCGCGGTCGGAACGCCAACGATATTGGCTGAAAAGTAGCCCTCGTCAGCGGGTCTGCCGGACGAAATACTCGTCTGCCCTGATGGACAGAGGAGAGCTCGTGAAGTCGGCCTCTCCCGTCACGAACATGTCCTCCACACTGCTCGGACCGCTATTGCCTCCGTAGGTCGCCATGCCGGTCCAGGTGATGTGCGCAGGCCGGGGCGCTTGCTCGCCGCGGCTGATGGCGATGACCTGGGCGTTGCTCGTGGTTCCCGTGGCGTAGAAGAACTGCGTCGCGTGGCGCTCGATGACACGTCCCCGGTTCGGGGTCAGATAGAGCTTGTTGACCATGAACCAGGTTTGCTCGACGGGTTCGGCCCCGGTCCGATGATCCCTGACCGTCACCGTCGCCAGGTGTCCCACCACAAGGACCCAGTTCCGGTCGAGGTCGGGGCCGCGGTAAAGCCACTCAGCGTCTGCTTCCTGCTGCGCCGTTGCATTCGCGAAACCGTACCAGACCCGGTCCACGGGGCAGCCGACCGTGCCAACCGCAACTGGCCCCAAGCAGGTCAGCGACTGCGGTGGCAGCGGTTCGACATAGAGCCTGCTCCCGGAGGAGTCCGTATAGACGATGGCGATGATGTCGCCGGCCGGCGCGGGACCCGCCGTCGCGATAGGGAGCGGCTGGAGGTGATCGATCATGGTCTCCTCCCAAGATTTGGGTTGGGAGCAAGAGCTTCCGCCCGTATGCCGAAACTTTCAAGGCAGCTCCTCGGCGTTCAGCCACGGCAGCTCCGGTGATGAAATGATGCAGCAGGAGCCTGGAGGCGCCCTGAAGTTGGCTCTGGTTCCGGGCGAGTCGTAACAAAGCGGGCGCCCCTGTTGGACGCCCGCTCACTCCTCAATCCTACAAGGCTCTACTCAGGACCGCCCGTTTTCATTTCCCGAACTTGCTGCATCACTTGGTCCAGATTGTAGCTGGCCGGGTTCTGCAATGGCGGGAAGTCGACGTAGGTTTGGAGGTCCTTTAGCCAAAGCTGCTGACCGATAGGCAGCATGTTCCAGTCGTAGACGTAGGCGGTAACGGGTCCAGCGAGAGCCCCCGCGAGGCCAAAGAGCGTTTTCTGCTGATCGCCAACCGAGGTTTCGAAGGGATCACGCTTGATATTGACGACCTGGGTCCAGTGATACGGAACCACACCATGGATGAAGCCCGCCGGGGCGTCGGAAACCATGGCGAAGTACATCTTCCAGTTCTTGTACCGTACCGCCGACGGGTCTTTGCCCGAATAATAGTAGAAGACGTCTCGGGCGGACGTTTCCGACTTGCCTTCGAGATAGTCGCGCTGATCGAAGCCATCGAGGGTCGTCTTGACGATCCCGGGATATTTGCCAGCCTCGATCTCCTTCTTCAGCTCGTCACCCTTAGGACCACCCGCGATGTCGACAAACGTGGGCACCCAGTCGAGCGCCGAGAAGATCTGGTCCTTGACAGTGCCGGGCTTGATGTGACCGGGCCAGCGAACGAGCAGGGGGACACGCATGCCGCCTTCCCAGGTTGACAGCTTTCCACCTTTGAAGGGTGTGGTGCCGCCGTCCGGGAAGGTGATTGTCTCCGCGCCGTTGTCGGTGGTGAAGACGACGATGGTGTTGTCGAGCTGGCCCATGTCCTCAAGCTTCTTGAGCACGTAGCCGATATTGTCGTCCAACTGCTTCATGGCGGCTTCGTTGACGCCCCAGTCCTTGCCGCCCTTCGTGCCGACCATATCCATGTACTTCTCCGGCAACATGGTCGTGATGTGCATGCGCGCCGGGTTGTACCAGACGAAGAATGGCTTGTTGGTCTTCTTCGGATCGTTGCGATCGAGAAAATCGATAACCTTGGCCGAAATCTCCTCGTCCACCGTCTCCGACCGCTTCAACGTCAACGGCCCTTCATCCTGGCAGGTTTGGTTCGCCTCTGTGCCGTCGGACGATTTGCATAACAGCACCGGACGCGGAGGTGTGAGGCACGTTGTTGTCTTAGGATCGACGGCACCGGGAACGTCAGACAGGCCGGGAATGGGCGTGTTCGTGCAAGGCGGAGCGACCACCTGCTCCGTCGGAGACTTGTTGATGTCGGGGAAGCTCACGCCTTGCATGGCGTCGAGGTGATAAAGATAGCCCCAAAATTCCTGGAAGCCGTGCGCGGTTGGCAGGGACTCAGTACGGTCCCCAAGATGGTTCTTGCCGAACTCGCCGGTGTTGTAGCCGAGGTCGAGCAAAAATTTGGCGAGTGAAGGCGTGCCTGTCCGCAGGTAGGACGGGCTTCCGGGGATTTCCGGGAGAACCATGCCGACGCGCACCGGATGCATGCCGGTGAAGAACGCAGTACGCCCAGCGGTGCAGCTCTGCTCGGCATAGTAGGTCATGAACTTTGCGCCTTCATGCCCGATGCGATCGATGTTGGGAGTTTCACCGACGGCTATGCCCTCGTGATAGATGCTCGGCTGCATCCAACCGATGTCGTCACCCATGATGAACACAATATTGGGCTTCTTACTCTCCTCCTGCGCGGCTGCTGAAGAAGCTATCCCGAGCGCTCCCAGGCCGAAGGCGAGAGCCGTCACCAAGGCGGTGAGAGAGCCTGCTCCATTGAGCCAGTTTTGCTCTGAATATATGATTTTTTTAGGCATAATCGACCTCCCTTAACTGGAGGCGAAGCTTTGCTTTCTTTCGCTGTAACAATCAATCGCGCGACGGTTGCAGAACGTTTGCAAGTGATGCGAACCTGCATGTCCGCATTTGCCACAGAGCGGGAACTGAAACTTGTCCCCGTCTCCCCAGCCTCCCTTATCGTGTCATCGCCTCATCCGCTTGAGGGGCGCTATCGCGAAGCGCGCGACCGGCGGGATGAGGTGCGGCGCCTGCGGGGCTCGTTCGCTTGACGGGTCACTCGGGCGGCGCCGGGGCTCCGCCCGTGCCCATTACGAGGCCCTGCCAGGAGCTGGCTGACGACCGTCAGGTCTCGGACCCTTTTCGGTCCGAACGCAGGCCCCCAACGTCACTCTGACTTCGGTCCGTTGCCGGGGAAGCGGGACACTGACGGCGAAAGCGCGGCCCGGCGTGGTGCGAAAAATCGCCGCGAAATAGCGTGCGCTATCGCTTCGCTGCCTTAGCGCATGTGGCGCGCCGAGAGGCGCCCGCCGTGTCCGGCGACGGACACGGAGCCATAGGTTTGCGTCTGTCGGCGCGCCGCCCCCTCATCTTCGAGGGGAGAGTTCAGCAAAGCCCGGGCGTGCTCGCGTCGCGGCAAGGACGGAGCGTGCCTGATGCGTGAAGCGATCCCTTTTCTTCTTGCTCCCCCCTTGAGGGGGAGCAGGCGCCGCTTGCCGGCGCCGAGGGGGGTGACGGCGCGAGGGCAGTGATGAATTTTCGTTTGGACCCCCCTCCCTATCCCTCCCCCTCAAGGGGGAGGGAAGATCAAGCCGAAGTGGCGCGGCGAGGAGAGCGCAGGTCATGACGCCAGAGTCAGTCGCCTTCGTCGCCGCTGCCCGGCATGCCGTCGGGAAAGGCGTCTGGCGCGTCGCTCAGGATCTTCGACATCGCCCAGCGCGGCTTCAGCGTCTCCCGGATCTCGTCGATGCGCCAGTGTCCGTTCTCGCGCACGAGCTCGAACAGCATATCGCGCGGCTCGCCGAAATTCTTGAAGGTCGCGCGCACCGTCGCGGCCGCGCCGGAACGCGACACCGCCTCGATGTCGAGATTGGTCAGCTGCCAGTCCTGGCCGTCGACGAACACGTCCCAGTCGATGCGGCCGACCATGCCTTCCGGCGTCTCCGTCGCATCCTTGTCGATCAGCGCTTGCAGGCGCTTGCTGTAGACGTGGGCGAGGCCTGGCATGCCGGACTTGCCGGGGCCGATATCGGTATAGGTCTTGTAGATCGCCGCGATCAGAGAGACGGGATCGTCGGCGGCCACGGCGTTCGCCGTGACGGTGCCGAGCGCGATCAGGACAAGGGCGAGCACGAGACGCATGGCGCGCTCCTGAAGGCTTGCCGCGAACTGCCGTTCCGGCGGGAACGGTTATCCCCGCGACCGGAGGCCTCTTCATGGTGAGGCAAGAGGGATCGGAGACGGTGATAGCAGTGGGACGCGACAGCCGTAAATCGCATGACGCCGCGATCCTGCGGCGCATCGCCGACATGCTGTCGCTGTGGCGGCTGTGCGGCAATGCCGCCTGTCGCCGCGCCAAGGCCTGCCGCGGCCGGCCGCATCGGTGCGCCAAGCGGAACTTCGCCGCCCTCCCTCCCGGCGTCCGCGACTTCTTCAAGGCGCTTCTCGCCGCGAAGTCGTGCCGCCTGGGCTTCGAGACGTTTCAGGAGGAGATGGCGGGAAGCCCCGAAGCCGAGGCTTATTTCGCCTGGGTCGCTGCGGCGAATGGGCGCCTTTTTTCTTCGCAAGTGCGAAATAAGCGTGACGCGCCGCAAAACGCAGCCTAAATTGGTCAAAGGAATCAGTGTTTGGCGGCCGCCGCAAAAAGGCCGCGAGGTTCCCCATAGTGCGACTCAAGGTGGCGTGCCCGGTGGCGCGCCCGAACTTGCCGGCACGCTTTGGACAATCCTGCCTGGATCATGCCGGCCTCCAAGCGGGGATGATCTCATGAAGAATGGTACCAAGTCGCTTAACGAGAAAAAGCGTAAGACGAAGAAACAGAAAGAAGCGAACGACAACGCGCCGAAGGCCAAGGCTCACCTCAGCGAGGCCAAGACCGTGAGCGAGGCGAAGCCGGTGATGCGCGTGCAGGCGGCGGCGCCGATGCCGATGCCTAAGCCTAAGCCGAAACCCGTAGCTGCGGCGAAGCCGGTGAAGGCTGCGCCAGCGCTGAAGCCCGCGTCAGCGCCGAAGGCTCCGGCTAAGCCCGGGATCAAGGCCGAGCCCAAGCTCAAGGTCGAGGCAAAGTCGAACGGCAAAGCCAACAAGGATGTGAAGAAGGATGCCAAGCCGGCGCCCAAGCCCGCCAAGCCGGCACCTGCCGCTGAGACGGTCTCCCTCATGTCCGCGTTCAAGCCTCCGTTCGCGATGCCGAGCTTCGCCATGCCGAAGGCGATGATGCCGCTGTCGCTGACCGAAGCCGGACAAGGCGCGCTCGCCGTCAACCGCAAGCTGGTGGAGATGACGCAGGCCAACATGCGCTCGGGGCTCGACTTCGCCATGCGCCTCGCCGCGGTGAAGACGCCGATGGAGCTCGTGAGCTTGCAGATGAGCTATTGGCAGGAGCGCATGAGCACCTTCGCCCGCCAGGCCGAGGAATTGCGGGAGCTTGCCGGCGGCCCGCGCCGCTAGCCTGAGGCGACGTCTCCGAGGAAGATGTCGAGCAGCAGAAGACGCTGATGGGCAAGGCGTAGGCGGAAGCGGCCTCGGCGCTCTCGGGTTGCGGCGTGTGCCGTCTCGCATCATGCGCGAGCGCGCTGTGGCTCATCGCCAACAAGAGATTTCTTTTTTCGCGGTGGCGTCCCTGTCCACAAGGAATCGCGTTAAGCTCATCGGCACTCGTTCGATGCCTTGACCGGATTTTCTTGGGGGCTCCGTCCATGACATCCTCTCGCGCGGCTTTGCCGCTCGCTCTCGTTTTGCTCTGCGGTGTCGTCTCGGTCGCGCTCGCGGCGCCGATCACGCCCTTGGTGCGCAAGGCCTGCGGCAACGACTACCGCAAATATTGCAGTGACTATGGGCTCGAGACCGAGGCCCTCCGCCTCTGCATGAACAAGGCCGGGCACAGCCTGTCCAACAGCTGCGTCAGCGCTCTGATCAAGGCCGGCGAGGTGAGCCAGGCCGAGGTCAATCAGCGCAAGAGGTCCGGCCACTAGCCTTGGCCTTTCGGCGACTTGTCGCCAGCCTCCGACACGACCTAGGATGCGCCTCTGTTGCATAAGAGGCGAGAGGTGAGGCATGGCGATTACCGGCGGCTGCATGTGCGGGGCGGTGCGTTACAGCATCGAGGCGGAACCCATTACGGTGCGCACCTGCTGGTGCCGCGCCTGCCAATTCATCGGCGCGGGCAGCGCCACGGTAAACGTGGTGTTTCCCCGCGAGGCCATCAGCGTCGAAGGCGAGCTCCGCGATTATTCGAGCACGGCCGACAGCGGCAACGTCATGCACCGGCAGTTCTGCGCGGCCTGCGGCACTCCGGTGTTCACGGGGTCGGAGGCGCGGCCGCATATGCTCGCCGTCCGCGCCGGCACCCTTGATGACCCCAACATCGCCAAGCCGGACATCACCATCTGGACGGCGATGGCGCCGAGCTGGGCGTGCATCGACCCGACCATCCCCCAGGACGAGCGCCAGCCGCCACTGGCCCCCCTGCCGCCAAAGACCTAAGCCGAGGCATCGCGCCAGCGGCCGAAGCTCGCGGCCTGGCCGCGGAGGACGCCCCCCTTATCCGCGAGCTGCCACAGCACGCCATCCTCGATCCAGAACCGCCGCCCGGACTTGGCGATGCGCAGTCCGGAATAGCCGGTGGCAAAGCCATCGCGCCTCACGGCATCGAGCAGGCGCTGACGCTCCGCCCGGCCTCCCGGCTCCGCCGAAAGGTGCGACGGCAGCCCGACGATCTCGTCCCAGTTATATTCGAAGCAGGCTTGCGCCGCTCTATTGGCGTAGACGAAGCACGGGACGCTGGCAGTGTCATGGGCGAGCACGCAATGAGACGCACGCTCATAGAGCCATTCCGGCGTGGCTTCGCCGCCCGCGAGAAACGCCGGCTCGGCGCCGACGAAGCGCCGGTAGCTCGCAACGAGGAGGTCGAAGAATTCGGGGTCTATTTTGTTCATGCCTCTGACGTACACTGGCGACGCTGACGTCGGAAGCCAAAGGGAGGGCTCGGTTGCGTGAAGAGCTGATTTTCGTCGGCACCTGCGACATCGCGGGCCATGTGCGCGGCAAGGGCTTCCCAGCGAGCGAGCTCAACTCGCGCAAGAAGAAGGGCATCGGCTGGACCCACTCCAATCTAATGCAGACCGCGTTCGGACCGATCCTCGATACGCCGTTCGGTACCGGCGGCGATCTGATGGTGGTGCCGGATCCGAACGCCGAGGTTCGCGTTGAGTTCGGCGACGACGCCCCCGTCGAGCATTTCTTTCTGGGCGACATCCGCAACACCGACGGCAGCCCTTGGGAATGCTGTCCGCGCGAGTTCCTGCGCCGGGCTGTGGCCAGGCTGGACGAGGTGAGCGGGCTCAATGTGATCGCGGCCTTCGAGCAAGAATTCGTCTATACCGGCATCGAGGCCCGGCCGGGGCATGCTTATAGCCTTGGCGCCTGGCGGCGCGCCGGCGCCTTCGGCGAGATGTTCATTGCCAGCCTCCGCGCCGCCGGCCTCAAGCCGGATTCGTTCCTGCCGGAATATGGCGATCGCCAATACGAGGTCACGGTCTCGCCCGAGCCGGCACTGAAGGCCGCGGACCAGGCGGTGATCGTGCGCGAGATGGCCCGCGCCACAGCCTTGCGCCTCGGCCACCGCGCCATCTTCTCACCGATGCCGGTTGCGGACGGCGCCGGCAACGGCGTCCACGTCCATTTCAGCCTGCACGGTTCATCCGGCGCGCCGATGACCTATGATCCCAACGGGCGATTAGGCTTGAGCGAGCCGGCGTCGCAATTCGCCGCCGGGGTGCTGCATCATCTGCCCGCGATCGCGGCGATCACCGCGCCGTCGCCGGTGTCTTATTTGCGCCTCACGCCGAACCGCTGGGCCCCGACCGAAATCGATATCGTCAAGCAGGATCGCGGCGCTGCGCTCAGAGTCTGCCCGGTGTTTGCCGCAGCGAAAGAGAAGGACGTCGCCGGCCAATTCAATCTCGAGTACCGCGTCACCGACGGTGCGGCGAGCCCCTATATGGCGCTCGGCGCTCTGATTTTCGCCGGCGCCGACGGCATCGCCAACAAGCTCGCCTTGCCGAAGCCGAAGGACACGCCAAAGCCGCTGCCGCGCTCGCTTGCCGAGGCTCTCGACGGCATGGAGGGAAGCGCCGCGGTCAAGGACTGGTTCGGGCCGACCTTCCTCGAAGCCTATCTCCGCCACAAGCGCTCCGAGCTTGGTTACGTGCAGGGGCTCGAGCCGGCGGAACTCTGCGCGCGCTACGCCGAAGTGTATTGATGGCGGCCAACCGGATCAGAGGAGAATGCCAATGTGGAGACTGACCGGCCTTTTCGTCGCCGCGCTCGTGGCGCTAGCGGGAGGTCCCGCTAAGGCTGGCTGACCAGACCGACTTCAAGGTTTGTCAGAGCACCTATGCGCTTTGCACCACGGCGCCGTGCACCCCGGTTGCAGGCACCAAGGACACCGTGTCCTGCGCGTGCGAGGTGAAGACCGGTTATTCGGCAGGACTTGAAGCCTGCCAGGACGCAGCCGCGACGAGCGGCGGCAACATCAAATCGCGTTACTTCCCGGTGAAGAGCTACGCAATCTGCAGCAACGACAGACCCTGGGCCTGGTGTCTCGATAAGCCGTGCACCATCGACAAGGACGACCCGACCAAGGCCAATTGCGCGTGCACCAGCGTCAAGGATCAGGGGCCGTATGCCATCGTCACCGATACCTTGACCGACTCGACCTGCACCACGGGCATCATCTCCTCGGCGAGGGTGGACCAAATCACGGAAGTCACTGACTTCCTGAAGACGAACGCCGACCTCAAGCCCTTCGACATCAAGGTGCTGAATAACGGCAAATGATCAGTCGCCGGGAACGAGGGCGAGGGCTTCGGCGGTCGAGAGCAGGCGGCAATAGCCCTTGAAGCAGGAGATCGCCGCCTGGTGCAAAGCCTCGGTCTCGGCGGCGCAGGCGTCGTGGATGCAGGTCATGTAGTAGCCGCGGTCGGCGCCATCCTTGACGGCGTGGTCGATGCATTGGTCGGTGAGGAAGCCCACGACGAACACGTCCTCGATGCCGATGTTGCGCAGGAGATAATCGAGGTTGGTGGAGTTGAACACCGAGGACGACGTCTTGGGTAGGACGATCTCATCGCGTGCGGGCGCAAGCTCGTCGATCACCTTCGCTTCCCACGAGCCCTTGGCAATGTTAATGCCGGAGAGCTTGTAGTCGAGGCTGCGGTCGCGGCCGTCCGCGGTGAGATTTTCCATCACCGTGTAAATGACCTCGAGTTCAGCGCGCCGGAACGCATCGAGCAGGTAGCGAATATTGGCAATGGCGCGGGTTCCGGCAGCCTGATGCTCGGGGCGCTTGATGGCCTCGGCCGCGCTCCAGCTGCCGTTCTGCACGTCAATAATGAGCAGGACGGCGCGGCCTTTCACAATCGGGCGGTCGCGGGTGAGAGAGGGCGTTGGCATGGCGCGTGAGCTTCTAGCATTAGAGGCCACGTCTCTCCAACGAGAGAAGCGTCAGCCGCCGTAGCGTTCGGTGCGAATGATGCCGCGGGCGACGCCGGTGGCGATGGCGCTATCGGCTGCAACCCCGACGAATGCATTCGAGCCGCAGACGAACACGTGCTTCGGCGCTTGCGGGAGTCGCGGCAGCACCTCGGTGAGGATTGCGGTATCGACGCGACGCTCGTAATCGCGCTCCCGCCGGGCTCGCTCGCGCGTGAGAGCAAACACCAGCTCGAAGCGGTCTTGGCGGTCGTCCAGCGCAATGAGCTCGTCGCGGAAGATGATCTCGTCCCAGCTCCGCGCCGAGTAGAACAGCAGCACCGGTATGGTTGAGCCTTGCGCCGCGCGGTGGCGGATCATGGACATCAGGGGAACGATGCCGGACCCGCCACCGAGCAACAGCAGCGGTCCGCCATCAGCAATATCCCAGACGAAATGACCGCCGATCGGACCTCTCAGCTCGATCTCATCGCCGACCACGGCCACCTCGTGGAAAAAGGGTGAGACCTCGCCGTCGTCGAGACGCTCGATGGCGAGCTCGATGCTGTCCTTCGTTTCCGGCGCCGAGGCGATCGAGTAGCTGCGCTCGGTGCTGTAGCCGTCAGGCGCGGTGAGGCGAACATCGACATGCTGCCCGGCGCGGAACGAGAAGGGATGCGACGGTGCGAAGACGAAACTCTTCACGCGCGGGGTCTGCGGGACGATGGTGGTGATGGTCGCTTGCTGCCAGCGCAAGGCGCGTGAAGCGGCCAAGTTGGTGGTGCCCGCGTCAGTCACCGGCGAAGCGCTGCTCGCGCCAGGGATCGCCATAGATGTGGTAGCCGCGGAGCTCCCAGAAGCCGGCTTCATCCCTTTCGGTAAACTGCAAGCCATTCACCCATTTCGCCGACTTCCAGAAATAGAGGTGTGGCACGAGAAGGCGGGCGGGTCCGCCGTGGTCTGGCGGGAGTGGAGCACCCTCATAGCGAAGCGCAATCATGGCCTTGCCGCCGACGAGGTCGGCGGCCGGCACGTTGGTGGAATAGCCGTCATAGGAATGGGCGAGGGTGAACGGCGTCGGTGGCTGGTCGAGGCCGGCGGCGACCAAGATGTCGTCGATGAGCACGCCTTGCCAGGGCGCGTCGAGCTTCGACCATTTGGTGACGCAATGAATGTCGCGAGTCTGCTTGGTTTGCGGCAGCGCGTTGAACTCAGCCCAATTCCAGCGCGCGATCGGCTTCGGCCCCACTTTTAGCGTGAAGGACCAATCCTCGATGCGGATATGCGGCGTTGGTCCAGCGGAAAGCACGGGAAAGTCCTCGGTCAGCGACTGCCCAGGGGGCAGCCGCTTGGCAATATCCGGCGGGCGCTGCCGCCCGGTGAAGCCCCGCGTTATCATTCGCGGAGAGATCCTTGCGATGGTAGAGCTGGCCCAATCTCACACGACCGATCCTGGCGCGCTCCCGCGAAGGTGAAGGTTTTCGTGCGGCAAACGGACGCCAGAGCAACGTAAAATAGGTCTGGAGAGTTCAAGTGGAAGGAGAGAGCCCTTAGATTCGGCTTCAGGCTAGAAGTCGCCAAACCCACCATGCGCTACAACTCAATTGATGAACTTGCGTAGGAGACAACACGGTATGTCAAAGCTGGATGCGAGCCAATCGGGATCATTCAAGATCGGCGGGGATATCGAAATCCATCGCCTCGGTTTTGGCGCCATGCGCCTGACCGGGCCGGGCGTATGGGGTCCGCCTAAGGACAGGGAAGAAGCCGTGCGGACACTTCGGCGTGTTCCCAAACTCGGCATCAATTTCATTGATACCGCAGACTCCTACGGCCCGAATGTCTCCGAGGACCTCATTCGCGAAGTTCTGCACCCCTATAAAGGCATTCTCGTCGCTACCAAGGCGGGGTTCAGGCGAAGCGGGCCCGGCGCCTGGGAGACGGACGGCCGCCCTGATTATTTGCGCGAACAGGCGCTGAAGAGTCGGGAGCGGCTCGGGGTGGAGACGATCGGGCTCTGGCAGTTGCACCGGATCGACTCCAAGGTTCCCCCCGACGAGCAATTCGACGCCGTGAGGTCGTTGCTCGACGACGGCATCATCCGACATGCGGGATTGAGCGAGGTTTCGGTCGACGACATCAAGGCCGCCTCCAAGGTGTTCCCCGTCGCCACGGTGCAGAACAAATACAACCTCGTCGATCGCGGTAGCGAGGACGTGCTTGACTATTGCGAGCGGCAACGCATCGGCTTCATTCCCTGGTTTCCGCTGGCTGCGGGGAAGCTTGCCGAGAGCGGCTCGATCCTCGATGCCATGGCGCGGAAGCGTGGCGTGACGCCGGGGCAGCTCGCGCTTGCTTGGGTGCTGAAGCGGAGTCCGGCTATGCTGCCGATTCCAGGCACGTCCAAGGTCGCCCACCTCGAAGAGAACGTGGCCGCGGCGGCGATCCATCTCAGCGACGAGGAGTTCGCCGCGCTGAACCGTGCGGGCATCGCGGAGCATGCGGCAGCCTGATCGTCCAGCATCTCCTCCTGCCCCACGCGTATGCTAGTTTGCGGCATGGTCAGATCAGGGAATTTGCAAGCCGGCATTCCCGAGGGGCGGCGCGCGGACGAGATCGTTGAGCGCCTGGTTGAACGGGCGCCGAGCTTCCGCATCGAGCGCATTGTCTCCACTGGCCAGGTGACGCCTGAAGGCGAATGGTACGATCAGGACGACGACGAATGGGTGTTGGTCGTTGCCGGTGCCGCCCGGCTCAGAATCGAAGGCGAAGAGCGTGACCGCGAGCTCGCCGAAGGCGACTGGGTGCTGCTACCGGCGCACTGCCGCCACCGCGTGACCTGGACGCAATCTGAGCCGCCGACGGTTTGGCTCGCCGTGCATTTCTAAGCAGCCTATCGCCGGAAATCGTCTGTAGCCTTTGTACCGGTAAAATAGCGGTAGAGCGCAAGCGCCCGGTTCACATAGGAGGCCTTCGGAACTGCGAGCCGCGACGGCAGGCCTTCGCCCGCCCAGGCGAGGCCGTAATAGGCCCAGTCCCGCGGACCTACGCGCTCGAGGAAATGCACCGACTGCAAATCGCCCGGGGCGAACAGCGTGAGGTAGAAGCGCTCGACCGGGCTCACATTCTCGATCGACACGACGAAGCCATTCGGTGCGAAGCTCTTGAGGCGCATGCGGTAGACGATTTCGCCGGAAGCGCGGTTGTCGGCTTCGGCGAGGTAGAGGCCAGCGCCGTTTCGCATCTCGGCGACGGTGAAGTCGGGGCGCGGTCGGCTAGCGTCAGGCCCTTCGAGCGCGGTGGCGTGGGTGATGAGTGTGCGCCAACCGCCTTCGGTGACCGACCAATAACGGAGCCCCGCCAAGGCCGAGACGGCGCCGAAGCGCTTGAGGAGGCCATCGGTGCTCCCGCGATAGGCAAATCGGCCAGCGACGGCCACCAAGACGCCGTCACCTTTCGCCACCCAGCCGGTGCAGGCCGGCGGCGTCCAGGCCGAGGCGAGGTCGGCGCTCGTCCAGACACCGATATTGGGTGGTACGCCGGGCGCGGCAAAGGCAGGAACGGGCGCGAGGCTGGAGCAGGGCGACCGCGGGCCTTCCTCGGCGGTGGCGAGGCACGGCACGCACAAGAGAATGGCGATGGCGAGAAGCGCCCTCAGAGCATTGCCCCTTCCCAGATCTGAGAGGCAAGTTTACCCCAACGCGGGGCTACTCCGCGGCCAGCCTCACATACTGGCCGTTGGCCACGGGGCAGCGGGCCCACAGCTCCTCGAGCGCTTGGATGAGATAATCCATCTGCGCGTCGGTGTGCACCGGCGACGGCGTGAAGCGCATGCGCTCGGTGCCACGGGGCACCGTCGGGTAGTTGATCGGCTGCACATAGAGGCGGTAGCGCTGCATCAGCGTGTCGGTCACCGCCTTGCAGTGCACGGGATCACCGACCATCACCGGGACGATGTGGCTCGGGTTGTCCATCACCGGCAGCTTGGCGACCGCAAGCCGCGCCTTGAGCGTCGCCGTCCGCTCCTGATGGCGCTCCCGCTCGGCGGTGCTTGCCTTGAGGTGGCGGATGCTCGCCAGCGCGCCAGCGGCGATCGCCGGCGCCAGCGACGTGGTGAAGATGAAGCCAGGGGCATAGGAGCGGATGGCGTCGCAGCAGGCTTTGCTCGCGGCGATATAGCCACCCATGACGCCGAAGCCCTTGGCGAGCGTGCCGTTGATGATGTCGATGCGGTCCATGACCCCGTCACGCTCGGCGATGCCGCCGCCGCGGGGCCCATAGAGGCCGACGGCGTGGACCTCATCGAGATAGGTCAGCGCATTGTATTTATCGGCGAGGTCGCAGATCGCAGCGATCGGGGCGATGTGCCCGTCCATGGAGTAGACGCTCTCGAACACGATGATCTTGGGCGTGCCGAGTGGGTACTTCTTCAGCTGCTCCTCGAGGTGCTCGACGTCGTTGTGGCGGAAGATGTGCTTCTCGCCGCCGCCATGGCGGATGCCCTGGATCATCGAGGCGTGGTTCTTCTCGTCGGAGAAGATCACGAGGCCGGGGACCAGCTGCTGCAAGGTCGAGAGCGTGGAATCGTTGGCGACATAGGCCGAGGTGAACAGGAGCGCCGCCTCCTTGCCGTGGAGGTCGGCAAGCTCGGCCTCGAGCTCGACATGATAATGGGTGGTGCCGGAGATGTTGCGGGTGCCGCCGGAGCCGGCGCCAACAGTGTCGATCGCCTCATGCATGGCGGCGAGCACTACCGGGTGCTGGCTCATGCCGAGATAATCGTTGGAGCACCACACGGTGACGTCACGCACGCCATCGCCGCCATGATGGTCGGCGGTGGGAAAGGCGCCGCAGCGGCGCTTCAGATCGGCAAAAACCCGGTAGCGACCCTCGCGATGCAGCGCGTCAAGATGCTCCCGGAAATAGTTCTCGTAATCCATCATTCTCAACCCGAACTGCCCGGCGACCCCGCCAAATCTCGGCTCTTTTGAACCACACCTTGGCCAGGAAATACAGCCCTGACACCATCCATTCGAGGAAGCAAAGCCTTGCCTCCCGCACCTTGCGCTATATCAAAATATCTCAAGACTCACCGGCATTTGCGCGGGCTTGCGCGGTTTTGCCACCCTAAGTGGGGCGACCCGCGCGGAAACGCCGCGCTCAATGTTGGCCGCTATGCTAAGCCACGGCCGATGAACGCAGCCTGAAGACAGCCTTTGGATGCACCGCTACTGACCCGCAACCGTCCCAAATCCCGCGCCAAGCCAAAGCCGACCAAGACGCCGGCGCCGCGACCCAAAGCCAAGCCGGCGTCGGCGGGCGCTGGCGAGACGCCGGCGGCAGGCTCCGGATCGGCGCGCGTGATGTGGGGCGCGGTCCTCGGCGCCGCGGCCCTCGTGCTGTTGGCCGGCGCCGGCGCCCATTGGTGGCGCGGCGCGGATTGGCACCGGCCTGCGGGAGGCGCGAGCGAACAGTTCGCCTATGTCGGCAGCGAAACGTGCGCCACATGCCACCGCGACGAAGCCAAGCTCTGGCACGGCTCGCAGCACGCGCACGCCATGGCGCACGCCAGCGACAAAACGGTGCTCGGCGACTTCAACGATGCGAGTTTCGACTATCACGGCGTGCACTCGCGCTTCTTCAAGAAGGACGGCAAGTTCTTCGCCGAGACCGACGGCCCCGACGGCAAGCTCGCGACCTTCGAGGTGAAATACAGCTTCGGCCTCGATCCGTTGCAGCAATATCTCGTCGAGTTTCCCGACGGGCGCGTGCAAGCGCTGTCGCTTGCCTGGGATTCGCGGCCGAAGGCCCAAGGAGGCCAACGCTGGTTCCATCTCTATCCCCACGAAGATATCCGCCGCGATGACGTGCTGCATTGGACCAAGCTCAATCAGAATTGGAACTTCATGTGCGCCGAGTGCCATTCGACCGGCGTGCGCAAGAACTATGACGCCGCCACCGACAGCTTTCACACCACCTGGGCCGAGATCAGCGTCGGCTGCGAGACCTGTCATGGCCAAGGCTCGCGCCACGTTGCCTGGGCCAAGGGGCTATCGCCTTCCGCCAAGACGGATCCGGACAAAGGTCTCCTGGTGCGCTTCGATGAACGGAGCGGCGTGACCTGGGCGCGCGATGCGAACACCGGCCAGCCGCAGCGAAGCGCGGCACCCGCTCAGCTCCGCAAGGAGGTCGAGACCTGCGGGCTCTGTCACGCCCGCCGCGGGCAGATGTCGGAGGACTGGGTTCCGGGGCATCCGCTGTCCGACACCCATATCGTCGCGCTGATGACCCAAGGCATCTATCAGCCGGACGGGCAGATGCAGGACGAGGTCTACAATTACGGCTCGTTCAAGCAGAGCAAGATGTCCGCCAAGGGCGTGACCTGTAGCGATTGCCACGACCCCCATAGCGCCAAGCTCAAGCTTCAAGGCGACAAGGTCTGCACGCAATGCCACGCCGAGACTTACGCCACCGCGGCGCACAGCCATCATGAGGGCGCGAGCCCCGCGGTCAGTTGCGTCTCCTGTCACATGCCGGCGCGGACCTTCATGGTGATCGACGAGCGCCACGACCACAGTTTCCGCGTGCCGCGGCCGGACCTCTCGGCCAAGCTCGGAACCAACAATGCCTGCACCGATTGCCATACCGGAAAATCCTCGGAATGGGCTGCGGCCGCGATTGCGGGCTGGTTCGGCCCGGAACGCAAGGGCTTCCAGACCTACGGCCCGGCATTCCACGCGGCCTGGAATGATGAGGCTGGCGCGCAGAGATTGCTCGCCGCGGTCGTAGACGATCCGCAAACCCCGGCCTTCGCGCGGGCGAGCGCGCTCGAAGCGATGACACTGTCGCGGCCGACCCTTGCGCTGGCGCAGAAGAACCTGTCCGACCCCGATCCCCTGGTGCGCGTCGCCGCGCTCGACATGCTGGACGGGGTACCGGCGGGACAACTTTGGACAATGGTGTCGCCGCTCCTCACCGATCCCGTGCGCGGGGTGCGGATACGCGCCGCCGCGCTGCTCGCCGGCATGCCCACCGCTGGGCTGTCGCAAGATGACCGCACCCGGCTCGACAACGCCGTCAAGGAGTTCATCGCCTCAAACGAGCTCAATGCCGACCGGCCGGAATCGCGCTCGACCCTCGGCAATTTCTATGCGCGGCGGGGCGATACCGCCAAGGCTGAGTCCGAGTACAAGGCAGCACTTCGCTTGAGCCCGAGCTTCGCACCCGCCGCGGCCAATCTCGCCGACCTCTACCGGCAGCTCGGACGCGAGGCCGAAGCCGAGAAGGTGTTGCGCCAGGCGCTCGAGCGTTCACCCCAGGACGCAGGGCTCCATCATGCGCTTGGGCTCGCGCTCGTCCGCCTCAAACGCGAGGACGAGGGCCTTGCTGAGCTGGGGCGCGCCGCCGAGCTCGAGCCGGCGCGGTCGCGCTATGCTTACGTCTATGCCGTGGCACTTGGTTCCAAGGGGCGTCTCGACGAGGCGATCAAGGTGTTGGAGCAAAACCTTGCACGCCATCCCGGCGATCGCGATACGATGGTGGCGTTGATCGGCTTCTATCGCAACGCTGGCAACACTGGCGCGGCGCTCCGCTATGCCGAGCAGCTATCGAAGTCCGAACCGGACAACGCCGAGCTCAACGCTTTGATCCAGAGCCTGCGGGCGCAGACCGGCGGCGGCGCGCCCTAAGACTGCAATCCGTCCTTGAATTTGATCGCGGCGTGGGTGCCGTCGCAGAACGGCTTGTTGCTGGAGGCACCGCAGCGGCAGAGCGTGACGCGATTACGGGTCTCGTAGCGGAAGCCGTCGGCGCCGATCACGGCGATGCCGCCGCGCAGCCACAGCGGACCGGAGCAATCTTGCGCCGGGTCCTCGACCAGCCCGATCGAGGGCTCGTAATGCGGCTCGATCGCCTCGCCGGTGGCGTTGTCCCAAGCAACGAGCCGCCCTGACGGGCAGTCGCAGGTCTGACGCACGAAGTCGCGCCGGGCTGTCGCGTTGTCGGTCTCCTCGACCAGAGACCAGACCTGGCCGTTGGGATCGCAGTAGCGAGCGAAGGCGCAGAGGCTCTCGACGTCGGTCAAGGTCATGGCCGGGCCGACGATCGCCTTGGCCTCCTCGCGATAAGGCTTCCGGCTCGCGGTCTCGGTGCCGTCAAACCCGACCTTCAAATGGCTGCCGTCGCAGAACGGCTTCTGCGCGCTATGACCACAACGGCAGAGGGCATAGCTCGCCTCAGTGGAGTAGCGGGCACCCCAGTCCCATCGCACCGACTCGCCCTCGGCGTTGGTGCCAATGGTCGCTCGCGCGAGAGGGATGTTTCCCGAGACCAGATAGGGGCCGTCCTCGGTGAAGCGAATTTCGGGCGTGGGTGTCGTTGCCTCCGACATTTTCGTCTCCATGGTAAACGCGGATTCCTGATCGGGGTGCCGAATAGCCGCGTCTTGAGTTGCAACCCGCCACCGCCCCAGACGTTATGCTGCCATCCTGCGCATTGCGCAGATATAACTGTGACGGTTTCTAATCTAGAACACGACTTGCCGGCGCTATCGAGTTCTCGCGAACCAGTCGCGGGCGGCGAGGCGGAGTATTTCTTCGGAGGAGAAAATCAATGGCGGATCAGTCGATTACCCGGGACAAACTGGCGGAGCTTCTGAATGAGGATCTGTCCCGCGAATACCAGGCAATCATCGCTTATGTGGTCTATTCGCAAGTGCTGAAGGGCGCGGAGTACATGAACATCGCCGATCAGCTCGAGCAGCACGCCCATCAGGAGCTCGAGCACGCGCTCACCATCTCGCGCCAGATCGACTATCTCGGCAAGATGCCGACCGTCACCCCGAAGCCGGTCAAAGTTTCAGAAAAGATGCGGGATATGCTTAAGTTCGACTTAGACAACGAGAACGAAACCATTCGCAATTACCGTGAAAGAGTTCGGCAATGCGAAGCTCTCGGTGAATTCGCCTTGGCCGAACAGATCCGAGAGATCCTCGTGCAAGAGCAAGATCATCAAATCGATCTCGCGACCGCTCTTGGCGAGGAGGTGCCGGACGTCAGCCGCTTGAGAAGTCGGAGCAAGTAACCTCGCTGACGACTGGCACCGATGTGGAATGGGGGCGTTGTCAGTCCCCCGAGCACCATGGGAGGAAACAACATGGAAGCCACTTGGACGCCGAGCACGGAATACGGCGATATCCACAATCGGGCCGAGCTCCCGGAGAGCGTGTTTGCGTTTCCGCGTCAGCGCAAGGAGCCGCTGACCGACGCCGAGCACGTCGTTAACGCGCTCGCCCGCTTCGATCAGGTCGAGGACGTCTCCGACGCCGATCGCGATCTCGCCTTCGCCAACATCAAGAAGGCGGCGCAGTATTACGGCGTCGATGTCAGAGAGAACAGCTGGCGCGACCTGATGCGCGGCTGACGATCGACGATCCTTTCATTTGCGCATGATGCCGAGGAGCCAGCCTTGAGGCTGGCTTCCCGGCATTGTTGCGCCGATGCGCGCCTTCGAGCGTGGGCAACGTGACGGCTTGATGAAACTCATCACCTTGGGGTGATTGAGGGTTGTCATCACGATTCTGCTTGTTAGGCTGCTACACCACCATGGTGGGCACCTAATTGGTCCGTGGCGCCACTCTTGCGGATCCTCTCACAAGCCTGCTGCAAGCCTGGGAGGTAACGGCATGTCTGCGTCTCGCAACCCGCGCCACGCCACGCTCCGCAAAACCACACTGACCGTTTTGATCGTTAGCCTTGCCGCCGCGTTCCTCACGGGATTTCCGGCGGCGATGGCTCGCGCCGATGAGGCCGAGGTCGAGCGGCTGATGGCCCAACATGACAAATGGAAGGATCATCTCGCGCCGCTCGTCGTCGATCACGGCGACAATCTCGCCTACACCGAGGCCGCCGACACCATCAATCCCGAGCAAACAGCCTTCGCCAGGCAAATGGGCCGCGGCATCTACATGCCGGTCAAGGACAAGGTCTATGTCGCCGTGGGCTACGGCATCACCAGCATGACCATGGTCGTCGGCTATGACGGCATCATCATCATCGATCCCGGCGAGAACGACAAATTCGCCGCCGAGGTGATGAAGGACTTCCGCAAGATCACCGACAAGCCGATCAAGGCCGTGATCTATACCCACCGCCACCCCGACCACCCGTTCGGGGTCAAGGGGCTCGGCGTCACCGAGGATGACGTCAAATTGGGCCGCGTCAAAATCTTCGCCCATGACACCTTCGAGGACTATCTGATCAACGATGCGAGCGTGGTCGGGCCGATTCTGTCGATGCGCACGGCACTGGCCAGCACCTTGTTGCCGGTTGGTCCAGAGGGCCGCGTGCATCAGGCCTTGGGGCCTACGTTCGACGTCGGGCCGGTGTCGCTGATCGAACCGACTGATACCTTTGACGACGAGCTCGACGTCGAGGTCGCCGGCGTGCGCATGAAGCTGTTTCATGCCTATGGCGACGCCGAGGACGAGATCGACGTCTGGTTCCCGGACCTGAAGCACGTTCATGGCTCAGAGACGATCCAGGGCGAGAGCTTCCCCAACATGTACACGCTTCGCGGCACCAAGTTCCGCGACCCCGTCAAATGGTACAAGGGCGTCGACAACCTGCTGAAATACGCCAAGCAGGCCGACAGCTATTCCGGCTCGCATATGCGCCCCTGGGTCGGCAATGAGTTCATCATCGACCGCATCACCAATTATCGTGACGCGATCCAATACGTGCATGACCAGACCGTGCGGCTGATGAACAGGGGCTATACGCGGGACGAACTCGCCAAGGCGGTGAAGCTGCCGCCGCATCTCGCCGAGGACCCCTGGCTCGGCGAGTACTACGGCACCGTCGCCCACAGCACGCGCAATATCTACGACGGCTATCTCGGCTGGTATCAGGCCGATCCGACCGCATTGGCACGGCCCGAATTCAAGGAACGGGCGGCGCTTTATGTGAGCGCGCTCGGCGGCCGCGAGGCGATCTTGGCAGAGGCGAAGAAGGCCATCGACGGCAAGAACTATGGCTGGGCCATGGAAATCCTGACCTACCCGATCCGGGTCGATCACAACGACATGGAGGCGCGCAAGCTCAAGGCCGAGGCGATGCGGAAATGGGCCTATCTCCAGCCCAACATCTATTGGCGCGGGCTTGCACTCGGCGGCGCGCTCGAGCTTGAAGACAAGCTCGACTACAGCAAGATCTGGAACTTCGCCGCGCCTGACATCATCAAGGCATTGCCGGCCAATGCCATCATCGAGTCGCTTCGCGTCCGGCTCGATCCCGAAAAGGCGGGGGACAAGAGCCTCACCATCGGCTTCAAGTTTACCGATGTCGGCGAGGACAACGCGCTCGAGATCAGGAACGGCGTAGCGGTGTTCCACGAAGAGGCGCCGGATGACGCCGACGCCACCTTCGTCGCCACTAAGGATCTGCTCGACCGCATCCTTCTCGGCGAAACCAATGTCAAGCAGGCGCTGGAGAACGGCGAGCTCAAGATCGAAGGCGATCAAGCGGCGGCAACTGAGTTCTTCGGCTATTTCGATCCGCCGAGCTCGGATCCGATCAAGCTTGTGGTCCGCTGAGTCGACGGACGCGAGCCAAGTGGTGCCCGGGGTTCCCGGGCATCACTCGCCCTGACCGTCAGCCCATGGGCGGCATGGCTTCGAATGTCGGCAATCCACCCTTGACCACTTCCTGATCCCAACCGGGTCCGCTCTTGGTGTAGATCACCATGCCGGGCTTGAATTGTTCGGGATCGTCAAGGGTGCCGGCTTTGAGCATGATCACGTCTGGCAATCCGGACGACACCGTGAAAATCGGTCCACCGCAACTGGGACAGAACCCGCGCCCCACCGTATTGCCGCTGTCGGCGGTCACCTCGTAAACCTTGACCTCGCCGGTCATCTTCACGCTGTTCTTGGGAACGGCAAAAATCGAGCCGTGTCCGCCGCCACCACATTTCTGGCAATCGGTACACTGGCAATGACCGCCGAAAATGACATCACCAGTCGAACTCGTAACGAACGGCGCCGCAATGGCAGCCTCCCTTTAACTCAGCCATGCCAACCTCCTACATCCAATGTTGCAGTGAGAAATGGTCTCTATCGGCGATGACCCGGCGCGGATCCCCGCCATTCCAGCCGTCAGGCCGACTTTGCGATCCGTGTCGCGCCAAGGGCTTCGAGTACTTTCTCGGCCGCCGCCGCCGATGAAGCGGGGTTTTGTCCCGTCACGATATGTCCGTCGGCAATGACGAACGACTCGAAGTCGGGGCCTTTGACGTAGTTGCCACCCAGCTCCTTGAGCTTCTCCTCGAGCAGGAAGGGCACGACTTCGGTCAGCTCGACGGCAGCTTCCTCGCCATTGGTGAAGCCCGTTACCTTGCGGCCGTTCACCAAGGGCAGGCCGTCGGAGCGTTTGGCGGCAACCAGAGCCGCCGGACCATGGCAAACGGCGGCGATGGGCTTTAACTCCTCATCGAATGCCTCGATGAGGTTTGCCAAGGGCTGATTGCCGGGATAGTCCCACATCGGCCCGTGGCCGCCGGGAAAGAAGATTGCATCATAATCCCCGGCGTCGAGCTCTACGATCCGCTTGGTTTTCGCCAACGCCGCCTTCGCCTCCGGGTCGCCCTCGAACCGGCGCGTTGCATCGGTTTGCCAATCGGGCGTGTTGCTTTTCGGATCGATCGGGGGTTGGCCTCCCTTGGGAGAGGCGAGCGTGACCTGGGCGCCTGCGTCCTTGAAGACGTAGTAGGGGCTGGCCAATTCCTCCAGCCAAAAACCAGTCTTTTGACCGGTCGAGCCCAGCACATCGTGAGACGTCAATATCATCAGAATTCGGGCGGGCATATCGAGCTCCTTCCGCCAATTCGCACGTGCTCACAGGGCGCATCGCGCATCTGGGCCCTGCTGCGGGCTCCGGCATTGGCGGTTGATTTCCAGTTTGACTATTTGGCCTTTTTCAAACCGGTCTATAAAGACGCTCCAGAGTTCAAGCATTGTTGTTGAGGAGCAATAATGCGCAATTTCGATGGCCTTCTGGAATTCACTGCGGTCGTGGACCAAGGTGGATTTACCGCAGCGGCCGACGCGCTTGGCGTGTCCGCGTCCTATGTCAGTCGGAGGGTCTCGGCCCTGGAAGAGCGCCTGGGCGTGAGGTTGCTCCATCGCACGACCCGAAGCGTCAACGTCACCGAGATCGGAGCGCTTTATCACGAACGGGCGCTGATGATTCTTTCCGACGTCGACGCCTTGGAGAACGATATCGCCGACCAGCAACAATTGGCCGTCGGTGCTATTCGCATTTCCGCCGGAGGCGTGTTCGCCGACCGTTTTCTCGCGCCGGCGTTGGCCCAGTTTGCGACGCGTTATCCGCGCATTCGTATCCACCTCGATATCGTCGACCGCAGAGTAGATCTGGTGCGCGAAGGCTTTGATCTCGCCATCCGCCACGGCGCACCGGGAGACCCCGATCTCATCGCCAGGCGCCTCGCGACGCGGCGGATGCAAGTTTACGGCTCACCCGATTATCTCGACCGCGCCGGCCGGCCCCAGACGCCTCAAGATCTGAAAGACTTCGAATGCATCACTCATTCGCTGATGCCTTGGCGATTTCAGGCCAAAGGCGGCGAGCCGTTCGAGTTGAAAGTCGAGAGTCGCTGGTCCAGCAACAGCGGCACCGCATTGGCAGAGGCGGCGGCGGTGGGTCTCGGCCTGACCCATCTCGCCAACACCTATACGGACGATTTGATCGGCAGCGGCAAGCTGGAGGCTGTGCTTTGCGATTATGAGTTGCCCCCTTCAGCCACGCATGTCGTCTACCCGTCGCGTCAGCGGTTGCCCTACCGCATGCGGCTCTTGATCGATTTTCTGGTGGCGCACTTCGACCGCAACAGGTGAAAGGCATTCTCGCGCGGCGCTCAATGGACCAAGCCGCGCGAGGGAGCGCCGCTTCGCCATGGGCCTAAAGTGCAAGCCGTTTTTGCTTCTTCCGTGCCGCACAAACGCAGGACGACATCAGCGGCATCGATCCCGAAATCGTCGGGCCGGTGCAGACCGCCCCGACTTCTACGGCGGCGACCGGGTCGATCTCCTGTTTGGCGTCAACATGATCGGGCAGCGCGGCGTGATTTGCGGCTATCGCCGGGCGGCCGAGTTCGGCGTGCCCGTTTATCAACGCCTCAATGGCCCGCAACTCGAGACGGATTGAACCTTCACGCTCGGGTGGCAAAAGACGCTCGGCGATTGCTGAGCACCACATGAAGGCGTTCCCTCCCCCGGCGTGATTGGCGCACATCGCGTCAACTCACTCCGGGGGCCGGATCCGATTGCCATAGCAGCGGCTGCTAACGCAGCCTATTAATCGGTCTGCGCGACAGGCACGACGTAGGCAGTACCCGCATTTTCTCTGATGAGGCGACATGAGACGGCATATCTCGCCCCAAGTCCTTCAGGACTCGTACCACCGCCTGGTCGAGCGGGCACAGATCGACCTCGCCTTCGTCACCTTGACGGCAAGTTCGGCAGGCATTTGCGCGTTTGGCTTCGAGATGAACAGCCCCGCGGTGATCGTAGGAGCCATGGTCGTCTCGCCCTTGCTCTATCCGGTCATCGCTGTCGGCGTGTCGGTGTTCTGGCGCGATTGGACCACCTTCAAGAACAGCGTTACGACCTTCGCCATCGGTCTCGGCCTCGCGCTCGTGGTCTCGATTGTCATCAACGCTGTGATTCCGAGTGAAGCGTTCTCGGAAATTGCCGACCGGCTTTCCACCGTTCCCACCTATTATTTCATCGTCGCGTTTCTTTCAGGGCTCGCTGGCACTTTTGCGTTCTTCTGGCCCGGCATTATCGAGGCGTTGGCCGGGATTGCGATCTCCGTCGCGCTGGTCCCGCCCGTGGTCATGTTGGGTATCGGCCTAGCGGAGCTCGATAGCGACCTCATACGCGGCAGCGCGGTGATCGTCGCTCTGAACGTCATCGGCATGATGCTCGGGGCCTTTGCCGCGACCGCCGGGCTTTCCTGGTACGCGCGGCATTAGCGCGTGGGAACGCCGTTCAAAGCGCCCGTCAATATGAGGAGTGGTGCCCCAGGCCGGACTCGAACCAGCACGCCCTTGCGAGCAACAGATTTTGAGTCTGCCGCGTCTACCATTCCGCCACTGGGGCACGGGCCGGAACATGGGGTAAGCGAAACTTGCGGTCAACCGCGAGGCTGGTCACCCCTTGAGCCCGATCCCGAGCCAATGGACAAGCCCTCCGCGCCCCGGTAAGCAGTCAGCCATGCTCAAGGGGCTCTATGACGGGGTGATCAGGCTTTCCAAGGGGCGCCACGCGCTGCCGGCGCTGGCCGCCGTCTCCTTCGCCGAAAGCTCGTTTTTCCCGGTGCCGCCAGACGTCATCCTGGTGCCGATGGCGCTCGCCAACCCGGAGAAGGCGCGGCTTTACGCGCTCGTCTGCACCGTCGCCTCGGTGCTTGGCGGCATTCTCGGCTACGCCATCGGCGCGCTGCTCTTCGACACCGTCGGCCATTGGCTGATCTCGGCCTATGGCTATGGCGAGGGCATCGACGCCTTCCGCGAGGCCTATGCCAAATGGGGCGCCTGGATCATCCTCATCAAGGGCCTGACCCCGATCCCCTATAAGATCGTGACCATCGCCTCTGGCTTCGCCGGCTACAATTTCTTCGCCTTCGTCGCGCTGTCGACGATCACCCGCGGCCTGCGCTTCTTCATCGAGGCCGAGCTGTTGCGCATCTATGGCGAGCCGATCAGGGGCTTCATCGAGGAGCGCCTCACGCTCGTGACCACGGGCTTCCTCGCGGCAATCGTCGGCGGCTTCCTCATCGCCAAATACGCATTCTGATATTATGACCTCTGAAGCGGCATCGAAGGATACGCTTGCCGGCCAGCTGATGCTGGTCAGCGCCGTCCTGTTCTCGATCGCGTTTGCCACCATCCTGCTCGCGCTGATGTTCGAGCGTTACGGCGGCTATGCGCCCTGTCCGCTCTGCCTCCAAGAGCGCTACGCCTATTATTTCGCCGTGCCTGCGACGGTGATCGCGTTCTTCACCGCACGCGCGGAATCCTTCACGCTGACGCGCATCGTGCTCGCGCTGATCGCCCTTGCCTTCCTCATCAATGCCGGCGTCGGCATCTATCATTCCGGCGTCGAGTGGAAATGGTGGCCGGGCCCGACCTCGTGCTCAGGCGGCACCGCGGTCGAATGGGGCGCGGGCGGTCTCAGCCAAGAGCTCGAGCACGCCAAGGTGGTGAGTTGCAGCGAAGCGATGTGGCGCTTCGCCGGCCTCTCCTTCGCCGGATGGAATGCGGTGATGTCGGCGATCCTCGCCGGTCTCGGCGTCGGCGCCGCGCTGTAGCGGCGCGACGTCTTCGAGCGGCGCGAGAGTTGATGCGATCCGGCTTGCCGATGCGGAGCTCTACGGCTCGAGTTCGGTATCCCAGTAGAGATAATCGAGCCAGCTCTCATGCAGATAATTCGGCGGGAACAGCCGCCCGTTGCGATGGAGCTCGAACACCGTCGGCCGGTAGGGCTTCTGCGCCGGCCACATCTTGGCCTCGAGCGGAAGCTTGCCGCCTTTCCGCAGATTGCAGGGCGCGCAGGCCGCGACCACATTGTCCCAGCGGGTCAGGCCGCCGCGCGAGCGCGGCACCAGATGATCGAAGGTGAGGTCCTGGCCGTCGCCGCAATATTGGCAGGAGAAGCGGTCGCGCAGGAACACGTTGAATCGGGTGAAGGCGGGATAGAGCGCCGGCCGCACATAGGTCTTGAGCGACACCACGCTCGGCAGCTTCATCTCGAAGCTCGGCGAGTGAACGGCGCGGTCATATTCGGAAACGATGTTGACGCGGTCGAGGAACACGGCCTTCACCGTGTCCTGCCAGGCCCAGAGCGACAGTGGATAATAGGAGAGCGGCCGGTAATCCGCGTTGAGTACAAGAGCAGGAAAGGATCCCGGCGTGGCGGAGGCGGTGGCGACGGTCAAGGCGGCTAAGTCCTCTTAGCTAGTGCCCGTCGCACTCGGGTTACGCGGGGGGATACTATAGGGACGTGTCGGGAATGTGAAGGCCCCTACATGCGGTGGGTCCGCGCAGCCGGAGCGCTTTCCCGCCGCAAGCGCTTGTGTCGGGGAGGCGGGTGCTCCGCCTCGCTTCAGGCCACTTTCGCCGCGGCGAAGGCTTGGCGGAGAAAGTCGCCGCCGAGCTTCAGGCCGGTCGGGTCGATGCCGTGGCCGAGGCCTCTGGCCACATGCCATTCGACGGGGATGCCGGCTTGCGCGAGTTGCTCGCGGGCAATCGTCATGGCGTCGACCGGGATCATCTCATCCATATCGCCATGGACCAGCAGGATCGCGGGGCCCTTGCCCTCCTCGGGCAGACCCTCGACGGTCGCCAGCGCCCCGGAATAGCCGACGATCGCGGCCGGCGGCGGCCGTCGCCGCAACCCTGTGGCGAGCGCAACCATGGTGCCCTGGCTGAAGCCGACAAGCCCGAGCGAACTTGATGGCAGGCGCAGGCGCTCGAGCTCAGCGGCGAGAAACGCATCGAGGATCGGCCCGGCATTGGCCACGCCGCGCGCCATCTCGCCGGGATCGCGGAAGGTGAGGTTGAACCACTGCCGCCCCATCGGCGCCATGCCGCACGGCTCGGGCGCATGCGGGGAGACGAAGGCCGCGTGGGGCAACTGCCGCGCCCATTCGCGTCCAAGCCCGATCAAATCGTTGCCGTCGGCGCCATAGCCGTGGAGAAACACCACGAGCTGTTTTGCCGGCTCGCCTGAAGCGGGCGGCAGCCGCGGTCCGTCGAGACGCGTCGTCATTGAGCGGGCTTAGCTGAGTTGCGGTGGGCGCGCCAGCTTGTCCTAGTCCTCCGGGACTTCGTTGGCCGGGTGGGCATTGAGCTGGCCGTAATTCTCCATGCCAATGTCCTTGAGCAGGTTCAGCTGCGTCTCGATAAAGTCGATATGGCCTTCCTCATCCTCGAGCAGCTCCTCGAACAAATCCATGCTCACATAGTCTTCCTCTTTGCGGCAGGCGGCGCGGGCCTCCATGTACAGCGCCCGGGCGCCATATTCGGCCTTGAGGTCGCATTCGAGGATCTCTTTGACGTTCTGGCCGATCATCAACGGATCGAGCTTCTGCATGTTGGGGAAGCCCTCGAGAAAGATGATCCGGGTGACGAGCTTGTCGGCGTGATGCATCTCCTCAATGGATTCCTCACGCTCCTTCTTGGCCAGTCTGGTGAAGCCCCAGTCGTCGAGCAGGCGATAGTGCAGCCAATATTGGTTGACGGCGGTGAGCTCGCTGGTGAGGGCCTTGTTGAGATACTCGATGACCCGCGGATTTCCCTTCATTCGATGTTCTCCTCTCAACCGTTGTGACAATCATGGCGTGTTCTGTGCTGTGCGGCTAGGTCGTTTTCGCGACAAAATCCGGCACGGATCATGGAAACCGCCGCGATCAAGGCTCTTCCACGCCAAGCCGCGCGCGTGGACCTGTGCCGCTGACGCCCTCCTCGTCATAGGCGACCATCAGCTTGGCGATCAGCGGCAGGCAGCTGCCGCAAGACGGGCGCTTGCCGAGTTGGCGATAGATCGTGCCTGGCGTCAGCACCACGAACGGGTCCGCCGTTCGGAGCGCCTTAACCGCCGCGGCAACCTCCTCGGCGCTGATCATAGAGCAGGAACAAACGATCATGTCTCTCTGTAGGGCATGGCAGGGTTGGTTGTCGCCAACAGCGGCGATGTCGGACGAGCTAGTTGCTCAATGGTGAACCTGTCTTGCGGCGGTGGCTGTAGTAGGACCACAGCAGCCGCGCTGCAACGGCTCGCCACGGGCGCCACATCTCGGCCAGCGCGATCATCTCGGTAGGTCCAGGGCGCGCATCGAGGCGAAGCGCGTCCTTCACGGCGTATTGCAGGGCGAGGTCGCCTGGCGACCAGGCATCGGCACGGGCGAGCGAGAACATGATGTAGATGTCGGCGGTCCAGGGGCCGATGCCCTTGATCGACGTCAGCTTGGCTGTGGATCACCTCATCCTTGGCGCGCGCCAGGGCACTGATGTCGAGGGCGCCGGAATCCACCGCCACGGCGAGCCGTCGCAGGGTCTCGACCTTGACCCGCGACAGCCCCGCCGCCTTCAGCGCGTCGTCGGGCATGGCCAGGAGCACCGCAGGGGCAAACGGCTGCAACGCCGCGCTGAGCCTGCCCCAGATCGCGTCGGCGCTCGCGATCGAGAGTTGCTGGCCGACGATGACGCGCGCGAGGCCCTCGAAGCCCTTGGGCCGCTTGCGCAGCGGCGGGAGCGCGCCGGTCTCTTCATGCACCCTGGCGAGATGCGGGCAGGCGGCCGTCAGGGCGGCCAAGCCTTCCCTGATATCGGCGTCGGTGACGATCCTGCGCATGGCTCCCGCTTGTGGTCATCGATCTCGCCCCGCCTATATCTGGTCCGGGCAATTTAGCCGACTCTTAAGTGGTTTCTGGGATGCTCACGCGGGGTCGGGATTAGGTGGATGCGTTACCCATGAAAATGGAAGC
Source organism: uncultured Alphaproteobacteria bacterium (assembly GCA_963732955.1). Lineage (GTDB taxonomy): Bacteria > Pseudomonadota > Alphaproteobacteria > Rhizobiales > Methyloligellaceae > Methyloceanibacter. The sequence goes on along the minus strand of CAVTBH010000002.1, from coordinate 428,127 downwards.
TTTCGGGCCGGACGATCCGTCCGGCCAAATCGAACGCCTCGCTGCGGCGCTTGACGCCGAGCGCGAGGCGCGCGAGCGGGCTGAAGCCGCAGACAAGGCGAAATCAGAGTTGCTCGCCGTCGTCAGCCACGAGCTCAGGACGCCGATGGGCGCCGTGATTTCGATGTCGGAGCTGCTGCTCGGCGGACCGCTCGACGGCACCCAGCGGCGCTATGCCGAGACCATCCACCAGTCGGCGCGCAGCCTGCTCACGGTGCTCAACGATCTGCTCGACTTCTCCAAGCTCGAAGCGGGACGTGTCGAACTCGATCTCGCCGCGTTCGATCTCCACGCCTTGATCGAGAGTACGGGCCGCGAATTGCGCGCCCGCGCCAATGACAAAGGCGTCGACAGCGGCGTCCATGTCGGCATGAGCTGCCCGCGCGGCGTCAAGGGCGATGCGGCGCGCCTCCGTCAGGTGCTCGCCAATCTCATCGACAACGCTATCAAGTTCACGGCGCATGGCGCGGTGCATCTCCACGTCAATGCGGGTGAAACCGACGGCAAGCTCATCCTTCGCTTCGACGTCACCGATACCGGCATCGGCCTCAGCGAACAGCAGAAGGATCGCCTGTTCCAGCCTTATGTGCAGGCCGACCGCGCCGTGAGCAGCCGATATGGTGGCACCGGGCTTGGGCTTTCGATCGCGCGCCGCCTGGTCGAGTTAATGAAAGGCGAAATCGGCTGCGAGAGCCTGCCCGGCCAAGGCAGCCTGTTCTGGTTCACGATTCCGACCGCGCGCGCCGCGGCGCCCGCGGCGAGCGAAACGCGTGTCGCCGGCGGCCTGTCAGGCCATGTCCTCGTCGTCGAGGACAACGCCGTGAACCGCATGCTGATCGGCGCCTATCTCGAGGAGTTCGGGCTCACCCACGACATGGTCGCCAACGGGGCCGAGGCGCTCCAGCGTCTCGAAACCAGCGACTACGACCTCGTGCTGATGGACATCATGATGCCTGGGCTCGACGGCGTCGAGGCCACGAGGCGTATCCGCAAGTTCGAGGGGTCCCGCGCCGAGGTGCCCATCGTGGCGCTGACCGCGCATGCGATGAAAGGCGACCGCGAGGATTATCTCGCCGCCGGCATGGACGGCTATGTGTCGAAGCCGATCCGCGGCCGCGAGCTATATGCTGCCCTCAAGCCCTATCTCTCCGCCGAGGACGAAGGCGAGCCGCTGGTGGCGGTGCGCTGAGGCCGGGCCTCAGCGCTTCTCGGTGCCTCAGAGATTGTCGAGCAGAACGCCCGCGGCCAGGATCAGATAGGCGATCAGCAAGAGACCGAGGCCGTAAACGGTGAAGAACGGCAGCGGCACGATCATGCCGAGAACGACCAGGATGGCGATGACGATGGAGACGAGGAACGTCTCTCTCCGCGGTGCGCTCAAATTGAAGTTCATGATGCCCCCCAATGGCGATGCGATTGAACTCGCGAGGCGGCTAGGCCGCGATTCGCCATTCTAGCGGCAATGATTGGCGAGAGCCACGCGGCCTTTGTTGACGCGAGGGAGTGCCATTCTGGCCCTTTTCCGGGCAATTTGGGGCTCGCCGGGGTGGGCTGCGGCGAGCGCCACGAGGGACAAGCCTCTACAGCGGCACGCGCTCGGCCACCTTGAGCGGCGGCAGCGGAATTCCTTCCTCGGCAAGCTCGGCCGCCTTGGCGTCGACCAACTGCACCACGCCCATCATGATGTCGTTGAGCTGGAAGTCCTTGGGCGTGTAGATCGCCGCGGCGCCGCACTGCTTCAGCACGTTGACGTCGTCGGCGGGGATGATGCCGCCGACCACGATCGGAACTTCGCCGAGGCCTGCCTCGCGCATGCGTTGGGCGACGTCGCGAACGAGGGCGACGTGGGAGCCCGACAGGATCGAGAGCCCGAGCACATGGGCCTTCGCCTCCTTCGCCTGCTCCACGATCTGCGCCGGCGTCAGCCTGATGCCGTCGTAAACGACCTCCATGCCGACATCGGTGGCGCGTACCGCGATCTGCTCGGCGCCGTTCGAGTGGCCGTCGAGACCCGGCTTGCCGACGACGAAGGTGAGCCTCCGGCCGAGCTTCTCCGACACGTCGTCGACGGCGCGGCGCACCTGTTCGAGCCGCGCCTCGTCGGGATGCCGGACGGCGCCGAGACCGGTGGGGGCGCGATATTCGCCGAACACCTCACGCAGGATCTGCCCCCATTCGCCGGTGGTGACGCCGGCCTTGGCGGCGGCGATCGAGGGCTCCATGATGTTGCGGCCCTCTTGCGCCGCGGCTTTGAGGTCGATCAGCGCCCGCCGCACCGCCTTCTCGTCGCGGCGCTGGCGCCAAGCCTGGAGGTTGGCGACCTGCTCGATCTCGACGGCCTCCGACACGGTGAGGATGCCATCCTCGCCGCCGGCAAGCGGTGATGGCTCGGTCTCGGTATAGGCGTTGACGCCGACCAGGATCTGTTCGCCCTTCTCGATGGCCTCGACCCGGGCCGCGTTGGAGGCGATCAGCGCCTCCTTCATGTAGTCGATGGCGGCGACGGCGCCGCCCATGTCCTGAATGCGGGCGAGCTCGGCGCGGGCCTCCTCCTTCAGCTCCTCGACTTTCGCCTCGATGAGATCGGAGCCGTCGAAGATGTCGCCATAATCGAGCAGGTCAGTCTCATAGGCGACGATTTGCTGCAGCCTCAGCGACCATTGCTGATCCCAGGGCCGCGGCAGCCCGAGCGCTTCGTTCCAAGCCGGAAGCTGGACGGCGCGGGCGCGCGCCTTTTTCGACAAGGTCACCGCCAGCATCGACAGCAGGATGCGATAGACGTTGTTCTCGGGCTGCTGCTCGGTGAGGCCGAGCGAGTTCACTTGCACGCCATAGCGGAAGCGCCGCAGCGCCGGATCGGTGACGCCGTAGCGCTTCTCGGCGATCTCGTCCCAGAGATCGACGAAGGCGCGCATCTTGCACGTCTCGGTGATGAAGCGAACTCCGGCATTGACGAAGAAAGAGATGCGGCTGAGGAGCTGGGGGAAGTCTTCGTCGGGAACCTCACCTGAGTTCCTCACCTCGTCGAGAACGGCCTCGGCGGTGGCGAGGGCAAAGGCGAGCTCCTGGGTCGGCGTCGCTCCCGCCTCCTGCAAATGATAGGAGCAGACATTGGTCGGGTTCCATTTCGGCATCTCGCGCGAGGTGTAGACGATCACGTCCTTGATCAAGCGGAGCGAGGGCGCCGGAGGAAACACGTAAGTGCCGCGCGAGAGATACTCTTTCAAAATGTCGTTCTGCACCGTGCCGGTGAGCTTGGCCTGGTCCGCGCCTTGCTCGTCGGCGAGCGCGACATAAAGCGCGAGCAGCCAGGCCGCGGTGGCGTTGATCGTCATCGAGGTATTCATCTCGGCGAGCGGGATGCCCTCGAACAGGCTGCGCATGTCGCCGAGATGGGAGATCGGAACGCCGACCTTGCCGACTTCGCCGCGGGCGAGCGGATGATCGGAGTTGTAGCCGGTCTGGGTCGGCAGGTCGAAAGCGACCGAAAGTCCGGTCTGGCCCTTGGCCAGATTGCGCCGGTAGAGCTCGTTCGAGGCCTCAGCCGTCGAATGCCCGGCATAGGTGCGGAACATCCACGGCTTGTCTTTCTTGTGCTCTGCCATCATCGCCTCCGGCACTCATCCTATCGAAGCACGCGTTCACCGCAACGGTGCAGCCCGCGTGGTGCGGACTCCCGCGTGTCATAATGTCTATAGCAAATCTCGAGATCAAATTCCTGCCGCAGGAATGCCGAACAGCACCACGGCGCCGGCGAGACCGGCAAGGGCGATAAAACCTGCCGCCCGAACCAGCCGCCGGTTCACATCGGGCGCCACCGAGGCGACGCCCGCGGCCACCAGACATTGCAGCATGTAGAACAGGGCGAAGGCCCGCGAGGCCAACGCGATGACGCCAAAGACGTCGAGCGACCAGGTGAGGACGATGCCGACCAGCGCCACCACCGGATAAGCGTGGCGGTGATCGATCACGTTCCGGCTCAGCTGCTCGATCAAGCCGCCGGCGCCGATGGCGTCGGCGATCGCCGCCGAGAGTTGAGCGAAGATGGCGCCGCCGATCAAGACGAGCGGCAGCCAGCTGGCGGCGACCTTGAGGATGTCGGTGACGGCGGCGACGTCGCCGTCGAAGGGTTTGGGCGTCAGGGTGACGGTCGCAAGCAGGAAGAACACGAGATAGATGGCGCCGGAAAGTAGCTGCGCGTCGCGCATGGTTCGCACGCGCAGCTCGGGCGGATAGGCACCTTGGAGGAAGCGCGAGGTCTCGAAACCCTGAACCACGATGAGAAGCCCGAGTATGGTCCTGATCGAGGTCCACCCGATTTCGACATTCAAGTCCGCCAAATGCCAAGTCCCCGAAGCGAACAGCCGGATATTGAGCCAGGCAAGAGCGGCGAGCACGGCGCCGATCGCCGCGAGCTTGAGGCCGACTGCGTATTCCTCGATGGTCTCGAGGCCGTGCAGGTCTCGGATCAAACCGTAGGTGCCAATGGCGAACAGGATGCAGCTGGTCAGGATCTTGCCAGTGACGGGGTCGGTGGTGCCCAGCCCCTTGAGCAGGAACGCCGCGAACAGGGTGAGGTAGTAGGTGACCGAAATGAAATAGGCGAGGGCGAGCGCGAGATGAGACAGGTCTTCGACGGCATCGAGCGCGGAATGAGTGTGCTTGGCGAAGAGCGGCTCGCCATGGAGAATGTTGAAGCGGATGGCGCCGCCGAGGAGATAGGCCACCACCACCAGCGCCGTCATGCCGATCAGGGCGTAGTCGCCGAGCACCCCGGCAAAGAGTGGCAGCGACACGAGAAAGCCCGAGCCGATGATCGAGGCGAGCGGCGTCACGGTCGCGCGCCACACTTCCGATTTTGTGAGCCGCGGCGAGAGCACGACTGCCGCGGTTACGATCAGGGCGGCCACGACGATGAGATTTTCAATCACAGGCAGCGTCCCCTATCTGCCTGCACGGCCGGAGCGGCGTCCCGCCGCACCAGGAAAGCAGAAAAGGCCTGTTTTTGGCGCTTCGATGGCGTCTTTTGGGCGCAAGGCGTTCCGGATCGTGGCGTAATTCGCTCTGGGCATGGCGCTTCGTTTTTGCTAACGCTCCTGGCTTGAACGGCCCCGACAGGCCGTCGCGGGGTCGTCTCAAAGCGTTCGCGCTGCTGTTTACGGCCTTTGCGCATCAAGATGCATGCGCAAAGATGTTGCAGTCGCGAGATGGATAGCCCAAATTGACGCAGTGCAACAACGGCCCGGGTTCAAAACCAGGGGGACGAAACGGATGAATGAGATGTCGACGGCAGTGGCCACTGAGCAGGGCACCTTGAAAGATCTCTACCAGATCGGCGAGATTCCGCCGCTCGGTCACGTCCCGGCAAGCATGTATGCCTGGGTCATCCGCAAGGAACGTCACGGCCCGCCTGACGAGGCCATGCAGGTCGAGGTGGTGCCGACTTGGCCGCTCGATTCCCACGAAGTGCTCGTTTTCGTGATGGCCGCCGGCGTCAACTATAACGGCGTCTGGGCGTCACTCGGTCAGCCGATGTCGACTATCGACGTGCACAAGAACCCCTATCACATCGCCGGCTCCGATGCGTCCGGCATCGTCTGGGCGGTCGGCTCCAAGGTGAAGCGGTGGAAGGTCGGCGACGAGGTCGTGATCCACTGCAACCAGGACGACGGCGACGACGAGGAATGTAATGGCGGCGATCCGATGTTCTCCCCGTCCCAGCGCATCTGGGGCTACGAGACACCCGATGGGTCATTCGCCCAATTCGCTCGCGTGCAGGACCGGCAGCTGTTGGAGCGCCCCAAGCATCTCACCTGGGAGGAGGCCGCCTGCTACACACTGACGCTCGCCACCTCCTACCGCATGCTATTCGGCCATCGCCCCCATACCTTGAAGCCTGGACATAACGTGCTGGTGTGGGGCGCCTCTGGCGGTCTCGGCTCGATGGCCATCCAACTCTGCGCCACCGCCGGCGCCAATGCCATCGGCGTTGTCTCCGACGACGACAAACGCGACTTCGTCATGTCGCTCGGCGCCAAGGGCGTGATCAACCGCAAGGAATTCAATTGCTGGGGACAGATGCCGACGGTCGGCACGCCGGAATATGACGCCTGGAACAAAGAGGTGCGCAAATTCGGCAAGGCGATCTGGGACATCACCGGCAAGGGCGTCAATGTCGACAGCGTGTTCGAGCATCCGGGCGAAGCCACCTTCCCGGTGTCCTGCTTCGTGGTGAAGCGCGGCGGCATGGTCGTGTTCTGCGCCGGGACCACCGGCTACAACCTCACCATGGATGCCCGCTATGTGTGGATGCATCAGAAGCGCATCCAGGGCTCCCATTTCGCCCATCTGCTTCAGGCGAGCCAGGCCAACAAGCTCATGGTCGAGCGGCGCATCGATCCCTGCATGTCGGAAGTGTTCCCCTGGGAGCAGATTCCGAAAGCGCATATGCGCATGTGGAACAACCAGCACCGCCCGGGCAACATGGCCGTGCTGGTCAGCGCGCCCTGCACCGGCCTTCGCACCTTCGAGGACGTGATCGAGGCGAGCAAGGAGATGCACGGCGGCTAGTCCGCCTTCGCGTCCTCCACCGTCTCTCCGCCCCTCGGATTTCAGGTTTGACTCTGGCGCTTCCGCGCGGTTCTTTCCTCGCGGACCAGAACCTATTGCAGTCTTTGAGGATATCGACCGGTGACAGCCCTTGCCGAAAGCCCGGCCGACCTTCAGTCGAGCCGCATCCCCGACCTCATCCCCACCCTCGAGGCTGTCGCCGAGGCGGCGACCGCCTTCAACGACGCTTGCGTGCACGCGGTCGCCGCGAAGCTCGCGCCGGACGGCAAGATCGATAGCGCCGCGCTCGAGCGCGAGCAGCATGCCGCCCACGGGCTTGCCTGGATCGCGACCTATGTCGAGGCGCTCCGTCAGATCGCAAGCTACGCCAAGCGCATGGAGGAGGATGGCAGGTTCGGCGAGTTGGACGCGTTGCTGGCGCAGATTGGCGCCGCCGAATATTCCGCCCAACTCCATGGCGGCGTGATGATGAGCCAGGGTGAGATGGTCAGGGCGCACGAACTTGGCGTCTCGGAGAAAGATCTCTCCGCTTTCCTCACCCCCCAGGTCCGCGCGCTCATTGCCGGCACGACGCCCGCGACCCGTGCCCGCGCCATCGCGTTGATCCGCGAGGCCCAAGGCGCACATGCCGCGGCCTATGGTGATCCCGGCCTCGACGAGACGCTCGAAGCCATGCGCGAGGAGATGCGCCGGTTCTCCGAAGCCGAGGTGGTTCCGCATGCGCAGGAGTGGCACCTTAAGGACGAGTACGTGCCGATGGAGCTCATATCCCAGATGGCAGAGCTCGGCGTGTTCGCGCTGACCTTGCCCGAGGAGTATGGCGGCCTCGGCCTCGGCAAGGAGGCGATGTGCGTCGTCTCCGAGGAACTCTCCCGCGGCTATATCGGCGTCGGCTCGCTCGGCACGCGCTCGGAGATTGCCGAGGAGCTGATCCTGAACGCCGGTACCGAGGAGCAGAAGCAAGAATGGCTGCCGAAGATCGCCAGCGGCGAGGTGTTGCCGACCGCGGTGTTCACCGAGCCGAATACCGGCTCGGACCTCGCGTCACTGACAACGCGCGCGGTCAAGGACGGGGACGTCTACCGCCTCACCGGGCAGAAGACCTGGATCACCCATGCCGCCCGCGCCGATCTCATGACCGTGCTCGCGCGTACCAATCCGAACGAGAAGGGCTATCGCGGCCTTTCCATGTTCCTCGCGCCGAAGCCGCGCGGTACCGATGAGAACCCGTTCCCGGCCGAGGGCATCACCGGCGGCGAGATCGAGGTGCTCGGCTATCGCGGCATGAAGGAGTTCGACGTCTCCTTCGATGGATTTGTGGTGCCGGCCGCAAATCTTCTCGGCGGCGAGGAGGGTCAGGGCTTCAAGCAGTTGATGCAGACTTTCGAGGCCGCGCGGATTCAAACCGCGGCGCGGGCCATCGGGGTCGCCCAATGTGCGCTTGATCTTGGTCTCCGCTATGGCAGCGAACGCAACCAATTCGGCAAGCCGATCGTCGCCTTCCCGCGCGTCGCCGACAAGCTGGTGATGATGGCGGCGGAAATTCTCCTCGCCCGCCAGCTCACCTATTTCGCGGCGCGGGAGAAGGATGCTGGGCGCCGCTGTGATCTCGAGGCCGGCATGGCCAAGCTGCTGGCGGCCCGCGCGGCCTGGGCTGCCGCCGACAACGCGCTCCAGATCCATGGTGGCAACGGCTTCGCCCTGGAATATCCGGTGAGCCGCGTCTTGTGCGACGCGCGTATCCTCTCGATCTTCGAGGGCGCTGCCGAGATCCAGGCGCAGGTCATCGCCAGGCGCCTGCTCGAGGGCTGAGCTTCTGTTCTATCGGCCGGTCTGTTAGTGATCCCCGCACGCAATCATGCCGGGGTGTGCCGAGTGTCTGCCACATCACATAACAACAGGGCGTTTGGGGTGCTTTTGCTTGCGCTTGCCGCCTGTTTCGGCGCGCAAGCGCTCACCGCTTTGATGGCCCATGCCAACATGGGTTGGTATCAGACGCTGCAAAAGCCGGAATTCACGCCGCCAGCTATTAGCTTCCCCATCGTCTGGACCACGGTCTACGCGCTGCTGGCGGTGTCCGTTTGGACCTTTTGGCGGCGTGCGGAAACGGCAACGCTGCGGAAGCGCGGCCTCACCTGGTTCGGGATTGCGCTCGCTCTCAACGTGGCGTGGACGTTCGCTTTGTTCTGGCTGCATCTACCGCTTTATGCGGTGGCCGTGATCCTCATGCTCCTGCTTGCGATCGTCATCACCATCGTTCTTTTTGAGCGGGCGAGCCGGGCGGCCTCGTTGCTGCTCGTGCCCTATTTCCTTTGGATTGCTCTCATGGGCGCGCAGGACGTGGGCATCTTTGTGCTCAATCCGGGCGCCTGAGATGAGTGGCCGGTCCGTCCTCATCACCGGGTGCTCGTCTGGCATCGGGCTCGCCTCGGCGCGTGAGATGAAGAGGCGCGGCTGGCGGGTGTTCGCCACGGCGCGGAAACCAGAAGATATCGCCCGGCTAAAGGACGAGGAAGGGGTCGAGAGCCTCTATCTCGACTACACCGAGCCTTATTCGATCGCCGCCGCCGCCGAGCATGTGCTTGCGGCGACGGACAGGAAACTGACGGCCTTGTTCAACAACGGCGGCTATGCCCAGCCCGGTGCGGTCGAGGATCTCCGCCTCGAGGTGTTGCGGGCGCAGTTCGAGGCCAATTTCTTCGGCTGGCATGATCTCACCGCGCGCCTGATCCCGGCGATGCGTGCCAACGGGGACGGCCGCATCGTGTTCTGCTCCTCGGTGCTTGGGTTCATCGCCGCGCCTTACCGCGGCGCCTACTGCACCTCGAAATTCGCCATCGAGGCGCTCGCCGATGCGCTGCGTCTCGAGCTCGAGGGTAGTGGCATCAAGGTGTCGCTGATCGAGCCCGGGCCTATCGCCTCGCGCCTCGTCGAGCGCGCGATCGAGGCGTACCGCAGCAACATCGACATCGAGCGCTCGGCTCATCGCGACGTCTATCGCGCCCGCATCGCCAGCATGGAGCAAGGCGGCAAGCAGGCCTTCAAGCTCGGACCCGAGGCCGTTGCCGCCAAGCTCGTCCATGCCTTGGAAAGCAAAAGTCCCAAGTCCCGTTACTACGTTACGGTGCCGACCTATGCCGTGGCCCTGTTACGCAGGCTGCTGCCGAGCGGCGCTCTCGACGCCGTGGCGCGGCGGAACTAGAACTGGGGCAGGGCGGTGCCGGCGTCAGGCTGAACGCCGGGGCTGTTTCGACGTTTACCGGAGATGCCCCCGCCCAGCCGGAGACATGCCCATGAATGTGCTCGTCTATTACGCCATTCCCATTGCGCTCGGCGCGGTGGCGCTCGTGCTGCTGCTCGGGCTTGCCAATATGCTCCGGGGCGGCAGCCCAAACCTCAGCCAGACCCTGATGCGCTGGCGCGTCGTTCTGCAATTCATTGCCCTTTGCCTCGTGGTTGCGGCCCTCTACTTCTCGGGGCGCTATTAGGTTCTTCATGACAAGGTCTTGACCCCTTCTCGCGGCCAGCTAGGGTACTCGTCCTATTGACGGCATGACCCGCTTGGGCCTAGCGGGTGAGCGATGGTTGTTCTCAGCAAAATCTATACCCGCACCGGCGATGACGGCACCACGGCGCTCGCCTCGGGGCAGCGGGTGGCGAAATACGATCTCCGCGTCGAGGCCTATGGCACCGTCGACGAAACCAACGCCGCGATCGGCCTCGCCCGCCTCCATACCCGGGAGGGGATGCCGGCGCTCGACGCCGTGCTTGCCCGCATCCAGAACGATTTGTTCGATCTCGGCGCCGATCTCGCGCACCCGGACGCGGCCAAGGACGCGCGCGGCCGCCTCGCCGTGACCGACGCCCAGGTGGAACGGCTCGAGGGCGAGATCGACACTCTGAACCGGGACTTGCAGCCGTTGCGGTCGTTCGTGCTGCCGGGCGGTAGTCCCGCGGCGAGCTTCCTGCACCTCGCCCGGACGGTGTCGCGCCGCGCCGAGCGGCTCATGGTTGCGCTCGCGTCGCGGCCGAACGAGCCGATCGGGCCGCCGGCGCTGCGCTACGTCAACCGGTTGTCCGACTTTCTGTTCGTTGCGGCGCGTTACGCCAATGACAAGGGCAGGGCCGACGTGCTGTGGGTCCCAGGCCAGAACCGGTAACTTGAGCGGGTGCCTTCGTGTTCGTCCCCCTCCACGACACCAACCCGCTAAAGACCATCGATTATCAATACGTCACGGTGACGTTGATCGTTCTCAACATCGCCATCTACGTGATCTTCCAGACCGGCTGGTTCGTTCCGCTCGAGGATGAAAATCTTGCGGCCTTCGCCGTGGTGCCGGCGGAGCTCATGGGCCATGGCCTCGGCGACGAGACCATCATCTCGCCGTTCCTGGTGCCGGAGCGCTTCACCCTCGTCACCTACATGTTCCTGCACGGGAGCTGGATCCACCTGCTCGGCAACATGCTGTTTCTCTGGGTGTTCGGCGACAATGTCGAGGACGCCATGGGGCATATCCGGTTCATCATGTTCTATCTGATGTGCGGGATCTTCGCCGCCGTGGCGCATTCCTGGGTGATGCCCGACTCCGACCTGCCGCTGATCGGCGCGAGCGGCGCCGTGGCCGGGATCATCTCGGCCTATCTGATCCTGCATCCGAAGGTGAAGGTCTGGGTGCTGGCGCTGTGGCGGATTCCGATCAAAATCACGGCCTATTGGGCGCTCGGCTTCTGGATTCTTGCCCAATTCGCCAATCTTCTGTTCGACACCGAGCAAAGCGTCGCCTGGGGCGCCCATATTGGCGGCCTCTCCGCCGGGGCGATCCTCATTTTGTTCATGCGGCGGCGCGGTGTGCCGTTGTTCGACCAGACCAGGGGAGGGGCTTGAAAGCCCTCCCGAAAGTCCCTGAAACCTTGACTTGAGGGGTTGCCGGCAGTACCGTCCGGGCCATTTCGCACTTGCGAGATAACGTGCTCAAGTGCGGGGTTCGGGGGGAGACCAAAGCACGTGCGGGAAAGAATAGCCGCATGAAGATTCTTGTCCCTGTCAAAAGGGTCGTCGATTACAACGTCAAGATCCGCGTCAAATCGGACGGCAGCGGCGTCGACCTTGCCAACGTCAAGATGTCGATGAACCCCTTCGACGAAATTGCCGTCGAGGAGGCCATCCGCATCAAGGAGCGCGGCGAGGCAAGCGAGGTCGTCGCGGTCTCGATCGGTCCCGTCAAGGCGCAGGACACGCTGCGCACCGCGCTCGCCATGGGCGCCGACCGCGCCATCCTGGTCAAGACCGACGCGGTGGTCGAGCCGCTCGGCGTCGCCAAGCTCCTGAAGCGCGTGGTCGAGGACGAAGGCGCCGATCTCGTCATCATGGGCAAGCAGGCGATCGACGACGACTGCAATCAGTCGGGTCAGATGCTCGCCGGTCTGCTCGGCTGGCCGCAAGGGACTTTTGCCTCGAAGATCGAGTTCGCCGACGGCAAGGTCCGCGTCGTGCGCGAGATCGACGGCGGCCTTGAGACCTTGCTGTTGTCGCGGCCCGCGGTGATCACCACCGACCTTCGTCTCAACGAGCCGCGTTACGCCTCGCTCCCAAACATCATGAAGGCGAAAAAGAAGCCGATCGACGAAACCACGCCGGAGGCGCTCGGTGTCGACATCACGCCGCGCCTCAAGGTGATCGAGGTCGCCGAGCCGAAAGTCCGCGAAGCCGGCACCAAGGTCGACAGCGTCGCCGCGCTGATCGACAAATTGAAGAACGAGGCGGGGGTGCTGTAGATGGCGGTCCTGCTCGTCGCCGAACACGACAACGGCACGCTTGCGCCCGCCACCGCGAAGGCGCTTGCCGCGGCGGAGAAGTTCGGCGGTGACGTCGATATCCTTGTTGCCGGCGAGGGCGCCGGCGCTGTCGCCGACGCCGCCGCCAAACTCGAGGGCGTGCGCAAGGTGCTCTTTGCCGACGCGCCCCATCTCAGCCAGCGCGTCGCCGAGGAGATGGCGAACCTCGTCGTGCCACTGATGGCGAACTATGACGTCCTGCTCGCGCCGGCAACGACCATGGGCAAGAACTTCGCGCCGCGGGTTGCGGCGCTGCTCGACGTGGCGCAGGTCTCCGATCTCGTCGAGATCAAATCCCCAGATACCTTCGTGCGGCCGATCTACGCCGGCAACGCGCTCGAGACCGTCAAGACCAGCGACAACAAGATCGTCGCCACGGTTCGCACCACGGCGTTTCCGGCCGCAGGCGAGGGCGGCAGCGCCACCGTGGAGACGATCGAAGCACCCGCGCCGCTAGGGGTTTCGAGCTTCGAGTCGAGCGAGATCAGCTCGAGCGAGCGTCCGGAGCTGACGGCCGCGCGCATCGTTGTTTCCGGCGGCCGCGGCATGCAATCGGGCGAGAACTTCAAGACCTTGATCGAGCCGCTTGCCGACCGCCTCGGCGCTGCGGTCGGCGCCAGCCGCGCCGCGGTCGATGCCGGCTACATGCCGAACGACCACCAGGTCGGCCAGACCGGCAAGGTGGTGGCGCCAGAGCTCTATATCGCCGTTGGCATTTCGGGTGCCATCCAGCATCTCGCCGGCATGAAAGATTCGAAAGTGATCGTTGCGATCAACAAGGATGCCGAAGCTCCGATCTTCCAGGTCGCTGACTACGGCCTCGTCGGTGACTTGTTCACGGTCCTGCCGGAACTCGACGCCGAGCTGAAAAAGGCAGGGTATTGAGCCAGCGGGTGCACGAGGATGACGATGGACGACATGGTTCGAGGCGCGACAGGTAGCCTGACCGAGACGGGAACATCTCAGGAGAAGGACATGACGACGCCTATTCGCAAGATCGGCATTATCGGCACTGGCCAGATGGGCAATGGCATTGCTCATGTCATCGCGCTCACCGGCTATGAGGTGATCCTCAACGATCTGTCCAAGGAGAAGGTCGACAAGGCGCTCGAGACCATCGACAGGAATTTGACCCGCCAGGTCGCGTCCGGAAAGATCACCGAGGAGGAGAAGATCCAGACGTTGTCGCGCATCAGCTACGCCGAGAACTTCCAGGGCTTCGCCGATGCCGATCTCGTCATCGAGGCGGCAACCGAGGACGAGACGGTGAAGCGCAAGATCTTTGTCTCGCTTTGTCCGTTCCTCAAGCCGGGTGCCATCGTCGCCACCAACACCTCGTCGATCTCCATCACCAGGCTCGCGGCAGCGACCGATCGCCCGGAGCATTTCATCGGCCTGCATTTCATGAACCCGGTTCCGGTCATGGAGCTGGTCGAGATGATCAGGGGCATTGCCACCGACGACGTCACCTTCGCCAAAGCCAAGGATTTCGTTGAGACCCTCGGCAAGACCACGGCGGTGTCGGAGGATTTCCCGGCCTTCATGGTCAACCGCGTGCTGCTGCCGATGATCAATGAGGCGGTCTACACGCTCTACGAGGGCGTGGGCTCGGTCGATGCCATCGACACCGCCATGCGGCTCGGCGCCCATCATCCCATGGGTCCGTTGCAGCTTGCCGACTTCATCGGGCTGGATACCTGCCTGTCGATCATGCAGGTGCTGTATGAGGGCCTCGCCAATTCAAAATATCGGCCGTGTCCGCTATTGGTGAAATATGTCGAGGCCGGCTGGCTCGGGCGGAAGACCAAGCGCGGCTTCTACGACTACCGCGGCGAAAAGCCGATGCCCACCCGCTAGCGGTCAGGCAAAACGCGCGGGTCCGGAACCCCGCTAAACGTCGGTGTCCCCGGGGAAGGTCCCGTCGGGATGCGGGCACTTCACCATTCGCACATACCACCCAGGATGATCACGCTCCCAAGCGGGGGTCTCGCTCATCGACATGCGCGAGCAGACATTGGGGTTGGAGAGATCGGGGTGCTGCTGCGGCAGGCCGAGCCCTTCGGTCTGATCGTAGATCTGCACCACCTCGTTACGGCAGGTGCCGTAGTCGAGCTTGATGCCGTCGACGGGATGGCCGTTGACGTCGAGGGGCCCCTGATCGGCAAGGGCATGGCAGACGACGAAGATGAGGGCGGTCGGGGTCATGATGCCTCCTTGGCACGGCGCGACCAGCATATGCCTCCTTCGGCGCCAGGCAACCGGCCTCGGCGGCTCGCGCGCGGGTTATCCGAGGGAGATCGGCTTCTCCCGGTTCCTCAGCGAAGCGGGTCGCGGCTGCGGTCTTGCATCAACACTGCGGCGCCCGCGGCGAGAGCGGCGCCGAGCATCAGGAACCAGGCCGGCGCCAGGAGGTTGCCGGTGGCGCCGATCAGGGATGTCGCCACCACCGGTGCCGTGCCGCCGGCAATGCCGATGCCGACATTGAAGGACACCGAGTAGCCGCTCATGCGGTATTCGCGCGGAAACAGCTCGACCAGCATCGCCGGGGCCGTGCCCATCACCAGGGCGAGCAGGATGCCGAACAGGATCTGGGCCAGCGCGAAGCCGGCAATGCCGCCGGTTCCGGCGAGATGTGAAACAGCCGAAGCCACGACGCCCTCGGCGACGAAGGCGGCGATCAGCAGGGTGCGGCGGCGAATGAGATGGTCGCTGAGCCAGCCGGCGAGCGGGACCAAGACCAGCGCCACGGCTTGCGCCGCGGTGTTGAGTTGCAACACCGAACTCTCGGCAACGCCGCCAAACTCGCTGGCGTAGACCGGCAGAAACACCATGGTCAGGTAGTTGACGATGCCGTAGCCGGAGGTGAACAGCATCGCCAGGATCATGGCGCGCGGCGCCAAGGTGACAGCCTGCTTGAGTGGGAGAGGATCGCTCGGCCGCGCGGCCTTCGGCTGGTAGCCGGTCTCGCGCAAGCGCCGGCGCAGGAAAAAGCCGCCGGCGGCGATGAGACCGCCGAGCAGGAAGGGGAGGCGCCAGACCCAGTCGTGCAATTGCTCGGGGCTCGCAAACGTCACGGTCGCCGCGGCGACGGCCGCCGCCAGCAACATTCCGGCGGTCGAGCCGAAATTGGCGAAACTCCCGGCAAAGCCGCGGCGATGTTGCGGCGCCGTCTCGACGAGATAGCTGACCGAGCCGGTGAACTCGCCGCCGACCGAGAAGCCCTGGATGACGCGCAACAGCAACAGGAGCAGCGGCGCGCCGACACCGATCATGTCATAGCTCGGCAGGAGCGCGATGGCCGCCGTGGCCAGCCCCATGATGACGATGGAATAGACGAGGACGAAGCGGCGGCCGAGCCGATCGCCGAGATGTCCCAGCACGACGCCGCCGATCGGGCGCATGGCGAACCCGGCGGCGAACAGGCCGTAGGCGCCGATCAGCGCGGCGACACGATCCTCAGGCGGGAAGAAGACCCCCGCCAGAACCGGGGCCAACAAGCCGTAGACGCCGAAATCGTACCATTCGAGGAGATTGCCGCCGGCGCCGGCGCTCGAGCGCCATCACCGACAGCCGCCCGTGGGCGGGTGACGATGCTGGAACGGCCGGCTCGGTAACCCGCGTGCTCTCCGCCTGGTCCATGCCCGGCATCATAAGCGGGCAAGGCGCGATGCGCTTGCCAAGTCGTTCGCGTTAAGGCCCGGGCGACCCCTACGCTGCCGGGCTCTTGATTTTCGCGATATCCAGGAGCTTGAGCACCGCCTTCTCGATAGTAAGGCTCGGTGTCGCCGGCCCGGATCTTGTGCAGGAAGTATTTCTCGAACGCGACCTTGGCGAGCGTGGACCCAACGTCCGCTCGAGGCCCAGTTGACGTTGCGCGGCGGATTTTGCGGGATGGCGACGAACGCCACGCCTGAATCGCCGAAATCGGCGAGACAGATCGCGTTCCAGGTCGCTTCGTGGCTCGGCGCCACGCCGCGAAGAAGCTGCCCGATATTCAGCGCCGTGGCCGTCACCATGGACTCGATCATGTACCCGGTCTTGGGCACGCCGACCGGCACAGGCGTTTGCTCGAGCGGAGGAATGGCGATGCACGACCCCGACGCCGAAGATATTGGGAAACTTCGGATTGCTCTGGTGCTTGTCGACGATGACGAAGCCGCGCGGGTTGGTCAGCCCCTCGACGCCGCGCAGCGCCGGAATACCGCGGAAGGCAGGGAGCATCATCGAGAATTTGAACGGCACCTGGTGGGTCTTCTTCGGCTTGCCGTCCTCGTCGACCTCGGTCGCATGACAACTTGCCGGGTTCGACCTTGTCGACCTTGGCGTTGGTGATCCATTTGATGTGGCGCTGGCGCATCTCGGATTCGAGCAGGCCCTTGGTGTCGCCGACGCCACCGACGCCGAGATGGCCGACATAGGGCTCGGCGTGACGAAGGTCATTGGCACCTTGTCGCGGATGCGCCGGCGGCGAAGATCGGCGTCCATGATCATGGCGAATTCGTAGGCCGGTCCGTAACAAGAAGCGCCTTGGACGGCGCCGACGACGATCGGCCCCGGATCTTTGCAGAACTCTTCCCACCGCTCATTGGCCACTGTGGCATGATCGACGTCGCAGATCGACTGGGTGTTGTGCGCAGGGCCAAGCCCCTCGACTTCGTCGAAGGCAAGCTCGGGCCCGGTGGCAATGACCAGATAGTCATAGGTGAGCGAGGAGCCATCGCCGAGATCGACGCGGTTCTCCGCCGGATGGACGCGGGCGGCGCCGGCGTCGTTGAAGTCAATGCCGTGCTTCGGCAAGACCTTGGTGAGGTCGATGGTGATGTTCTCCTTCGTGCGCCACTTCACCGCCACCCACGGATTGGACGGGGTGAACTGGAAGAACGGCTTGTCCGATACGAGCGTGATGTTGTCTTCCTTGCGGACGGTGTTCTTCAGCTCGTAGGCGCACGACACGCCACCGATGCCGCCGCCGAGTACGACGATGTGAGCCATTTGTTCCTCCCTAACTACTGGCGTCAGTCAGTTTCCGGCCGACGTGCACTCAAATGCGGGACCAGCCTTCAGACCGAGCTTGCGGAAGATGATGGCGGCCGGGCAGAAGCCGGTAAAAGCCGACTGGATCAGGTTCAATCCGACAAAGACGGTGAGAAGCAGCCAATAGGGGCTGACCAGCCAGGCAAGCGCGGCGCTGATGAGCACCATGCTGCCGGCGAACGTAAGCACTGCGCGATCGACGTTCACGGCGAATCTCCTGATCAAAGAGCCGAAACTCGGGTGAGCGCCCGGTGCTCCGGGCCGCTCGCCAGCCGGACGACCATCGTCCAACCGGCATTGACTATATATGCGCTTCTTTGTATATACGCAACTATGAAAATAAAAGGCGATGAAATGCTCGCTGCCGCCGACCAGGCGAGCGAGCTGTTGAAGGCGCTGTCCAACCGGCACCGCCTTCTTATTGTTTGTCAGTTGACCGAGAAGGAGCGCTCGGTCGGAGAACTCGCGGCGCTGTTGAATGTCCGGGACTCGACCGTGTCGCAGCATCTCGCTCTGCTGCGCAAGGATGGGGTGGTGACGGCAAGGCGCGACGGGCAGACCATCTGGTATTCGATCGGCAGTGCTCCCGCACGCGAACTCGTACGCACGCTCTATCAGGTGTACTGCGCGCCGGCCAAGGTGTGCGCGTCAAAGACACGCAGCAAGACAGCGCGACCCGCTCGTCGCCAGAGTGTTGCGCCAAATCAATGACGCGGATCGGCGCACACACGACATCAAGCTGGGTCCGCCTATGGACCGAGGCGAATAGGGGATAGTCAAGAATGCGTGCTGTTGCGCTTAGTTTTGCTGCGCTTGCTCTCCTCGGGCAACACGCACTCGCCGAGGAGACTCTCGTCGTCGGGCCGAAGACGGTTGCCGACGAAAAGGCGGTGTTCGCGACGGTCGAAAGCGCGGATGTCGTCCCGGCCCGCGCGCGGATTGGTGGCACCGTGGTGGATCTCACCGTCAAGGAAGGCGATGCCGTCAAAGAGGGGCAGGTCGTCTCCACCGTCGTCGACGAAAAGATGGCGCTGCAGATGAAGTCGCTCGATGCCCAGATCGCAGGCCTCGAAGCTCAGTTCGGTCAAGCGAAGATCGATCTCTCCCGGGCCCAGGAACTCGTGGCACGGGCGATCGCGCCTAAAACACGGCTCGACGAGGCACAGACCGCTTTTAATGTGGCCTCAAACTTGCTGAAAGCGCGGACTGCCGAACGCTCGGTGCTGCAACAACAAGTCACCGAAGGCAACGTGCTGGCACCGACTTCGGGCCGTGTGTTGACCGTGCCGGTGACGACCGGCACCGTGGTGTTGCCGGGCGAGACCATCGCCACGGTGGCGGAACAGAATTTCATCCTGCGGCTGCGGGTGCCGGAGCGCCACGCCCGCTTTCTCAAGGCCGGCGACACGGTGCGGATCGATGGCGAACAGTTCGGCCAGAGCGGCGCGAAATTCGGTACCATTCGCCTCGTCTATCCACGCATCGAGGATGGCCGCGTCGTCGCCGATGCGGACGTCGCCGGTCTTGGCGACTACTTCGTCGGCGAACGCATCCGTGTTTGGGTATCGGCGGGTGACCGTACCAGCATCATTGTGCCGGGTTCGTTCATTACCACCCGCTTCGGCATCGACTATGCCCATGTTCGTCGCGACAACGGCACCGTCATCGACGTCCCGGTGCAGCGCGGCCGCGAGCTGCCGCGTCCCGACATGCCTGATGCCCTCGAAATCCTCTCCGGACTCAACGCCGGCGACATTTTGGTGCGGCCGTGAAGCTCGGACTGTCGGGGCGTCTGACCCAAGCAACGATCCGTTCGCCGCTGACGCCGCTGTTCCTGCTCGCGGCTTTGGCAGTCGGGCTCATCGCGCTCCTCACCATCCCGCGCGAGGAGGAGCCGCAGATCAGCGTGCCCATGGTCGACATTCGCGTCAACGCCGACGGCCTCAAGGCGCCGGACGCTGTCGAGTTGGTGACTAAGCCGCTGGAGACCATCATCAAGGGCATCGACGGCGTCGAGCACGTCTACAGCCAGACCGTGGACGATCGCGTGATGGTGACGGCGCGGTTCCTGGTCGGCACCGACGCCGACGACGCCATTCTTCGCGTCCATGAAAAGATCCGCGCCAATCTTGATCGCATCCCTGTCGGCATTCCCGAGCCGCTGATTGTCGGGCGCGGCATCAACGACGTCGCCGTGGTGGTGCTGACGCTGTCGCCAAAGCCTGACGCGGCCGCGCGCTGGACCGATAAGGACCTGTATCAGCTGGCGGACGAGCTCGGTGCCGAACTGGTCAAGACCGACAATGTCGGCCTGACCTATATCTCTGGCGGCAATCCGCAGCAAATCCGCATCGCGCCCGACCCGGAGAAGCTCGCCCTGTTCGGCGTCACCTTGCAGCAACTCGTTGCCAAGGTGCGTGACGCCAACCGTTCATTCCAGGCCGGTGCGGTGCGCGACAACGGCACCATGCGCGACGTCGCCGCCGGGCAGACGCTCTCCGGCATTCCCGATGTCGGGCTTTTGCTCGTGACCACGCGCGATAACCGTCCCGTCTACGTGCGCGACGTGGCCTCGGTCGTGATCGGACCGAGCCCGGAGGAGCATCGCGTGTGGATGGACACGCCGGGAACGGAGGGGCATTGGCAGCGCGTGCCGGCGGTCAGCATCGCCTTCGCCAAGCGTGCGGGCGCCAATGCCGTGGTGGTGGCCGAGGACCTTCTGGCGCGTCTCAAGAGCGTCGAGGGACGGCTGATCCCACCCGATATCAACGTCACGGTAACGCGTGATTACGGGGAAACTGCGAACGACAAGGCGAACGAGCTCCTATTTCATCTCGGCCTGGCAACGGTATCGATCGTGGTGCTGATCGCCTTCGCCATTGGCTGGCGCGAGGCCTTGGTGACCCTTGTCGTCATCCCGACCACCATTCTGCTCACGCTGTTCGCCTCCAAGCTGATGGGCTACACCATCAACCGCGTCAGCCTGTTTGCGCTCATCTTCGCCATCGGTATTCTCGTCGACGACGCCATCGTGGTGGTCGAGAACATCGCCCGCCATTGGGCCATGAAGGACGGCCGCAACCGCATGCAAGCGGCCATCGAGGCGGTGGCGGAAGTCGGCAATCCCACCATCGTCGCCACCTTGACCGTCGTGGCGGCGCTGTTGCCGATGCTGTTCGTCTCCGGACTGATGGGACCTTACATGGCACCCATACCGGCCAATGCCTCGGCGGCGATGCTGTTCTCGTTCTTCGTCGCCGTGGTCATCGCTCCGTGGCTGATGCTGCGCCTCAGCCCCGAGGGACGTCCGGTTCACGAGCATGAAGCGGCGCATGGCGAAGGCTTTCTTGGTAAGCTCTATCGGCGCTTTGCCGCCCCGGTCGTGCATTCGCGCTGGAGTGCTTGGGCTTTTCTGATCACGGTTGGCGTGGCGACGATCGCCGCCTCTATGCTGTTCGTGACCAAGGGAGTCACGGTCAAGCTGCTCCCCTTCGACAACAAGTCCGAACTCTCCGTCGTCGTCGATCTGCCTGAGGGCGCGACGCTCGAAGACACCGAGCGCACCTTGTTCTCGATCGCTGATGTGGCGCGCCAATTGCCGGAAATTCGCTCGATCGAGACCTACGCCGGGACGCCGGCACCCTTCAACTTCAACGGGCTTGTACGCCACTACTATGTGCGGGAATCTCCCGAGCTCGGTGAGCTTCACCTGAACCTTGCGCCCCGAAGCGACCGCGACCGCAGTAGCCACGCCATTGCCCTAGATCTCCGCGCCCGTTTGAAGGATGTGAGCCTGCCGGACGGCACGGTGGCCCGCGTGGTCGAAGTGCCGCCAGGGCCGCCGGTTCTGGCGACGCTGCTGGCCGAGGTTTACGGGCCTGATTCCAAGACCCGCCGCGCCGTCGCCGCCGAGTTGAAGAAGATCTTCGCCTCGGTGCCCTACATCGTCGACATCGACGATTCGATCGGCGAGCCGCGGCCGCGCTTGCGCATCTCCATCGACCAGGACCGGCTCGAATTCTTCGGTGTCGAGCAAAAGGACGTCTATGACACGATCCAGGCGCTGTTCGGCGGCACCACAGTTGGCTATTCCCATCGCGGCGAAGGACGCAATCCGATCGAGATCGTCGTCCGCCTGCCAAAACGCGATCTCTCCTGGAGTGAACAGCTGGCCTCGACGCCAGTCCCAGCCAACAGCGTGCCCGGCAACAAGACCGTGGTCGAGCTTGGCGACGTCGTGCGCGTGAGCAAGGAATTGGGCTCGCCAGCGATCTTCCGCCGCGACGGCCGCTTCGCCGACATGGTGATGGCGGAACTGGCCGGCGCCTATGAAGCCCCGATCTACGGCATCCTCGACGTCGACGCCCGCATCGACGCCCATGATTGGGGCGCGCTGCCCAAGCCAACCGTCCGCTTCCACGGCCAGCCCGAGAATGAAAGCAATCCGACCGCCCTCTGGGACGGCGAATGGGAGATCACCTACGTGACCTTCCGCGATATGGGCGCCGCCTTCATGGTGGCCATCGTCGGCATCTACATCTTGGTGGTAGCGCAGTTCGGCAGCTTCAAGCTGCCGCTCGTGATCCTCACGCCGATTCCGCTCACCCTGATCGGCATCGTGCCCGGGCATTGGCTGTTCAACGCGCCGTTCACGGCGACGTCGATGATTGGATTTATCGCGCTGGCCGGCATCATCGTGCGCAACTCGATTCTGCTGGTCGATTTCATTCGCCACGGCGCCGGCCAAGGAAAGACCTTGCGCGAGGTGCTGCTGGAAGCAGGGGCGGTGCGCTTCAAGCCCATTCTCTTGACCGCGCTCGCGGCCATGATCGGAGCGGCGACAATCCTGCTCGACCCCATCTTCCAGGGGCTCGCGATCTCGCTCCTGTTCGGCCTCGCCTCGTCGACCTTGCTCACCGTCCTCGTGATCCCGGCGATCTACGTGGTGTTGCGTGATGCAAACCAGGTGGTCGCGGCGCCCGCGAAATGACCGTTCTGGTATTCCGCGCCTGACTCTATCAGGCGCGGTCCTGTCACAGGGTCTATACTCAGGAAGTCCCCGATCGGCTCCAACGTGCCGCTGCTTCAATGCGGCATTGAGCTGTACCGACTTAAAGTTCGCCCATCGGAAGAGGTAGATGAGCAGCGTGGCGTGACTGACAGGCTGAAAATCTCCTGGGCCGGCGGCGGCCCCCTAACGAGCCCTGCGCGTCGCTTGTTCCGCTCCCCCGTGGGTTTGGCGCTGCTTGGGGTCGTCCTTCTTGTCGTCTTGTTCAATCTCGTCGATTGGGCTGCGGAGCTGCTGTGGTTCCGTGCGCTCGGCTACGGAGTTGTTTTCTGGCGGCTTCGGCTCGCCGAGGTGGCCATGTTCGCCATCGCCTTTATTCCTGTGTTCGCCTATGTGCTGGTCAATCTCCTGGTTCTGGCCAAGTTTGCCGACCTCCACAACCTGATGCGTGGCCCGCATCCCGCCGCCGGCATGCCCCAGGGCTGGCCAACGACAGGGGCAACGCAGCTCAATGCGCGCCAACTCACCCCACTTCTCATTCTGGGGGCGGCGGCGGCGGCGGGCATTTTCGGCTTTGCGTTCGCTGGCGAGTGGGATCGATTGCTGCGCCTGGTTTGGGCCCAGAATTTCGGGTTGTCGGATCCCATCTACGCGCGCGATATTGGCTTCTACCTGTTCGTGTTGCCGTTCCTCAATCTGGTTCAGACTAGCCTTGTCCTACTCGCCTTAGGCGGGACGTTGATGCTTGGCCTCGCCTACCTTCGCCTCGGGGCCCTCCGGTTCGGTGCCAAGAGATATTTGGCCGCCGATCCAAGGGTGCTGCGCCATCTTGTTGCCAACGCCGTTCTGCTGCTCGCCGCATCGGCCTGGGGTTATTATCTCGACCGCTTCGACCTGCTGACGCGATCCTCAGGCGCGGTGTTTGGCGCCGGGTACACGGACGTTCACATCGTCCTCGTCGGCTTGTGGGTCGCAATGTGGGCGACCCTTGGCTTGATCTGCATCTTGCTCTGGGCCGCCGCGACCGACGCGCCGCGTTTCGCCGCGTTTGGAATTGGTGCCTGTGTGGTCGTCGTGCTGGCTGCCTTAGAGGTGATTCCGGCGAGTTTTCAGAGGCTGGTCGTTGAGCCAAACGAACTCGAATTGGAGACACCGTTTCTGCGCCACAATATCGCGCTGACCCGAGCGGCTTACGGCCTGGACAAGATCGATGTGCGATTCCACACCGCCGAAAAGACGCTCAACGAGGCGGGGATGCAGGAGAACAAGTCGACCGTCGACAACATCCGCATCTGGGACCATCGCCCGCTGAGCCAGACCTTCCGCCAGCTTCAGCAAATCCGCACCTACTACGCGTTCAGCGATGTCGATGTCGATCGCTATTGGATCGATAAGGATTATCGGCAGGTCATGCTGGCGGCGCGGGAACTCTCCGCGGACTTCCTGGCGAAGAGCAGCAGCTGGGTGAACCGGCACCTCCAATACACCCATGGCTACGGTCTGGCGATGTGCCTCGCCGCCGAGAAGGACGACCAGGGCGGGCCCGTGTTCACCATCGAGGACTTGCCGCCGAGAAGCTCTCCGGGTCTGACCGTCTCTCGCCCCGAGATCTATTACGGCAGCGAGATGTCGGGATATCAAATCGTGCCCACCGGCGTGAAGGAATTGGACTACCCCGAGGGGGATCAGAACTTCTACACCAGCTACGCCGGCCACGGGGGCGTGCTGCTGGACAGCTTCTGGAAGAAGGCGCTCTTCGCCTGGCACCAGTTCGACATGAGCATCGTCCTGTCCTCTTACCTTTCGCCGCAAAGCCGCATCCAACTGTGGCGACCGGTCCAGGAGAGGGTTTCTCGAATCGCACCGTTCCTGAAGCTGGATCGGGATCCGTATCTCGTCGTCGATCAGGGACGGCTGTTCTGGATCCAGGACGCCTATACCGTCGCCAACGGGTTTCCCTATTCCGAGCCGACCGACGACGGATTCAGTTACATTCGTAACTCGGTGAAGGTCGTGGTCGATGCCTATCAGGGCGATGTGAACTTCTACGTCATCGATCCCGCGGATCCGGTCCTTCGCGTCTACGATGCGGCGTTGCCGGGCCTATTCCGCTCGCTCGACGAGATGCCGCCTGGCCTGCGCCAACATCTGCGCTATCCGCAGGACCTATTCGAAGTCCAGGTCGACAAATTCAACACCTATCACATGACCGTCCCGCAAGTGTTCTACAACAGGGAGGACGTTTGGGCGCCGCCGCGCGAGAAATTCGGTGGCCAGACCGTCCAGATGGAGCCTTACTACGTCCTGATGAAGCTCCCCGGCGAAACGCGCCTGGGGTTCCTTCTGATGACTCCCGTCACGCCCACAAACCGCGACAACATGATCGCCTGGATTGCTGCCCGGTCGGATGTCCCCGGCTATGGCCAGTTGATCGTCTACAAACTTTCGAAAGATAATCTCATCCTTGGGCCGCTCCAGATCGAAGCCACCATCGATCAGGACACGACGATCGCGCGCCAGCTCACGCTGTGGGACCAGCGCGGTTCCCGCGTGATCCGGGGCAATCTCCTCGTCGTCCCGATCGACCAGTCCTTTCTCTACGTCGAACCGGTATTTCTGCTCGCGGAAGGAACAAATATTCCGCAGCTCAAGCGGGTCATCGTCAGCAATGGCCACCGCCTGGCGATGGAATTGACGCTCGCGGACGCCCTCAAAGTCGTATTCGGCGCCCAACCGGCGGCCCCGAAGGAGACAGCGGCGCCACAAGCGCTCCCATCCGCGACACAAGAGGCCATGTCGAAGGCCGAGCAGGCGCTTCGGCAAGGCGACTGGAGTACATTCGGGCGTGAGTGGGAGCAGCTAAAAAGCCTCTTGCAAAAGTGACGGAGGGTCTGTCCGCGGAGAAACCTTCCGGCCCTTTCTCTGACTCACCCTACATTGGGGGCCGGAGCCTCGTTTGCCGTCACGTCAACCGGATCCGGTGCGGCAAGACAGTTGTCACGGTGAAGGCCGCGGGGCGTCAGGCAGGGATATGTCTGATTCGATAGACTTCGATCTTTCGCGATTCATCCTTGTTGCAGAATCCAGCCTGCTCAAACTCCACCAGCCCCCTTAGTTCTCCAGCGACTTCGTCGAAAACGCCGCGCGACACCAATATCCCACCTGGCTCCGCGAGCTTCTGAATTGCGTCAGCCAAATTAATCGCATCACCGCCGATCTCGCCGCTAACGTCGGTGACGATAACGCCAGCATTAACGCCAACCCTGAACCGCAACTGTTGGGCGCCAGGCAGCCCCCGATTGAATTCTTGCAGAGATTTTTGAACAGCGATCGCAGACCGAATGGCCGGCGCACTCGTGGAGAAGATGGCCAGGAAGTTGTCTCCTCGCCTCTGGTAGAAGTGGCCTCCGTGGGCCTCTATTTCCTTTATGAAAATTCCCTGACAATCATTCAGAAGTTTTCGGATTGTCCACTCGGGGTTGGCAAACATGAGCTCGGTGTAGCCAACGAGATCCGCGGACAGGATGGTTGCCAATTGCCTCGTCAGGGAGATATCGCGCTCCGTAGGGGCATTCTCGCTTCCAGGATACAGGCTGACACTCAACAAGACGCCCGCAGCGAGCATGATAATGTCGTTCGTTTGCAACCGCTTTTCACCTTGCACCGGAAGGTTATTTATTCGGAGTGAGGTGGCGTTGCGCTTGACCAGATAATAACCGTCCTCTCTCGGACAAATATCAGCGTGGTGCTGTGAGATTTGCGGATGGTTGATGCGGACATCGCAATCTGGTCCGCGACCGATAGCGATGTTTTTCTCACCAAGCTGAAAATCCCTTCCAGACGCCCAGCGGCTATCCGGAGGGACGGGGATGAGAATGCCTCCCGTCAGCGCAAGTCTCGTGGTCCGCACGTTATGCGTCACCTTCCCGCCCCAGCGAGTTTGCTCGGGGCACCGCACAACTGGACGGATATTAGCCAAAGGGGTAAGCGTATTGCAACGCGGGATACGGTTTGGTCCAGAGCCCTGCAAGTCAGGACTTCAGGCGACAGCGGCAGCACCTCGCGATTGGTCTTTGAGGATCCGTCATGAATTTGACAGCCGGATCGTCTCCGGCGCGGATATCAGGCCGTTACGAAATCTACTCCCAAATTGGGTGTGGAGCGACGAGCGTCGTTTATAAGGCATTTGACTTAGACAAGAATCTGATTGTTGCGCTGAAGTCGCTGCGCTTTTCGGAAGACCCTGAGGAGGTCTACTACCTCAAGCAGGAATTCCGCTCCCTGTCTGACATCTTCCATCCCAATCTCGCTCAGCTCTACGAGCTCGAAATCAGTGAGGGCAAGGGCTTCCTCACAATGGAGCTCATTGAGGGTGTGGACTTCGTAACCTTCGCGCGTCGCCCCCAGACTGGTTGCCCTTCTGCCGCGCCAGGAGGTGAGCTCGCGCCGCTTCGACTTGCGCTCGGACATGCCATCAGAGGGCTCATGGCCTTGCATACCGCAGGCAAGCTTCACCGAGACATTAAGCCGAGCAACGTACTCGTTGAGCCTGCCGGTCGTGCAGTGTTGGTCGATTTTGGACTCTCTCTCGACCTTCGCACATCCGACTCCACCTCGTCGCAAGCCCGCATGCATGCCGGCACCCTAGCCTATATTTCTCCGGAACGATTGGAGGGCGCGCCGGCCTCGGAAGCCAGTGATTGGTACAGCGTCGGCGCCACGCTGTATCAGGCGCTCATCGGCCTGCCGCCGTTCCGCGCGGAAACACCTGTCGGTCTTTATGAGTTCGCAGAGAAGGCCTCCAGTTGCACCGCACTTGCTCGACGAGAACATCCCAAAGGATTTAAGTGAGCTTTCGCTTGCGCTGTTGCAGCGAGATCCGGCGACGAGACCTACAGGCGCGGAGATCCCGAAGCTTGCCGACCTTGGAATGGACGCCGGCACGCACGGGTACAGCTTGCTACAGCTTAACCGCAACAAAGACGTGTTTGTTGGGCGATCGAAGGAGATAGAGCGACTTCGGCACGCTTTCGAGTGCAGTCGTCAGAGAAATGTAACGGTGCTTGTCGAGGGCGTTTCGGGGGTGGGCAAGACCGCACTCATCGAGCACTTCGCGTCATCGGCATACGATTCTGACAGACCGCTTGTTCTCAGGTCGAGATGCCACTTTCAGGAGGCGGTACAATACAACGCGGTCGACGGGCTTATAGACAATTTGAGTTGCTTCCTAGTCCTTCAGCCGCCGGAGTATTTGGCCGAGGCGACCCCCTGGCATCTCTACGCCCTTCTCAAGCTGTTTCCGGTTCTTGCTCGCGTGCAGTTCCCAAGGCGCGACGGCCTACCCCAATTGGCAAACGATCCACACGAGGTCACGCGGCAGGCCCTTGAGGCGCTCCAAGAGCTGTTGCTGAAGGTCACAGCGCAACGGCCGCTCATCATCTGGATTGATGACGCTCAGTGGTGCGACTTGGCGAGCATTTCGGTGCTTCGAGAGGTCTTTAATCGCTTCCGAGCACCGAACTGCCTGTTGATCATCTCGTTTCGAAGCGAGGACCGAGACAATGAGGTGGTCTTGAGGCTGTCCGGTTCCGAACCCGATACCGGGCTACCTCCACCTCTCGATCGCATTGTCCTTTCGCCGCTGTCGGAGGAAGAAATCAATACGCTGATAGCTGAATTGGCAGGAGTTTCCCTCGGTCCTCGCGACGGGTTTCTCAAACAGGTCAGTCGGGACACCGGCGGTTTGCCGCTATTCGTCATGGAACTTGCCTGCCATCATCAGACGACGCCATCAAAAGCGGGCGAGGCGAAGGCCCCAACCGATGTCGGCTCACTAATAAAGGAACGTCTTTTATCGTTGCCGGAAACGCTCCAGTCGCTGCTCGAGATTGTGGCTGTTTCGAACGGACCGCTTGAAGAAGAGGTCTTGCTTGAAGTCGCAGGTACAAAGGGCGCTGGGGCTGCCGCCCTCTATCGGCTCTGTCGTGATCATCTCTTGAGAAAGAGTATGGTGCGCGGACAGTGGTCGCTGGAGAGCTATCACGACCGCATTCGCCAAATCGTCTTGGGCCTGCTCAACGCAGATGTTCTGCGGGACCTCCATGGCCGTATCGCCGAAGCGCTGAGAACGCGTCCGTCGGTCGACGCTCAAGTGCTCGTCGAGCACTATCTTGGTGCAGGGAATCGACCGGCGGCGGCGGAGTATGCCCTTATCGGCGGTCGAAACGCCGCGGAGCGGCTCGCATTCGACCGCGCTGCTGAGCTTTTTGGATTGGCTGTGGATTTGCGCGAGCGCGGCGCGGAAGATTGGCCCCTACTGAAGGAGGAGGCACAGGCTCTCGCGAATGCCGGTCGCACGGAGGAAGCCGCGAACACCTATTTGAAGGCGTCTGCAAACGCAAAACAAATGGGCTGCCATGCGAATGAAATATCAGCGGTCGAAGTTAAGGCTGCTGAGCAATTCCTGACAGGCGGCTGCTTATCGCAAGGCGAACTCCACCTTCGTGATGTATTCAAAGGTTTGCAGCTTCCGTTTCCGGGCGGACCACGTAGGGCCAATTTGAGGTCCCTATGGAACCGTCTGGTGTTTCAACTGAGCCTCAAACACATCCGTCCCGAGGTGCTCACCGACACACCCCCGGAAGATCTGCTTCGACTGGACACACTCTGGGTCGCGTCCCGAAACATGGTCATGCTCGACTATGTCGTCGGAGAGGCGATGACGAGTTGGTATCTGACCGAGGCAGTACGGCAGTCAGATCGTTCGCGCCTGCTCCGAGCATTGGCTCTCGAGGCCAGTGTCTACGCCAACATCGGCGGACGCTGGAGCTTCAGACAAAGAGAGAAGCTTCTGCGGCGAGCGAACGCTCTGCTACTGGATTCACGCGACCCATATGATCATGCCTTCATGCAGGTCTGTTGCACGAGCATCGCCTGGTTCGATGGAGACTGGCGCGCTTGTCGAGATTTGGCCTGGGACACTGTGGGCCAGCTCCAGAGGGATTGCACAGGCGTCAATTGGGAAGTCACGGTTAGTCTTAGCTTCGGGCTGTCTGCGCAAGTCTTTTTGGGAGACCTGCGCGTATTAAAGGAGAAGGTTGCCAGCCTGCTCGACGATGCGGCGCGCAGACGGGATCGCTATGTAAGTACCGTTTTCAGGTCCGGCTACCTGGTGTTTCTCGCACTAGCCGATGACAGACCGGTCGATGCGTTGAACGCTGCCAATGCGACCATAGAGGAGATTTCGTCTGACCAGTTTGGCGACCGGTTTACCGCGATGCATTTTCATCATTTCAATGCTGCCACGAATGCGCTTTTGTACAGCGGCAGGGCGGATGACGCGTGGTCGTTGGTTGAGCAGCGTTGGCCTCTGATACGACGTGCCGGCCTGCTACACCTTGCCTGTATCGGCTCGTTGTTGCGCGACGTGCGCGCCCGCGCCGCGGTTGCCGCGGCGAGAGGCCAGTCTGGTAGGGAGCGAGCCCGACTTGTTGCTGTCGCCTCGAGAGAAGCGGATACGATTGCTGCGCGATCATTACCCCACGCCGCTCCGATGGCTGCCGCCATCAGTGCTGGCGTTGCTGCAATAAGGGGAGATGCGGAGAGCGAGGGTGTCGAGCTAGAAAAAGCCAAGCTCGGTTTCGATAGGGCTGGGATGGGGATGCATCGAAGCGCAGCAAGTATACGCATAGGCAAGTTAAGAGGCGGCGGTAAAGGTGAAGAGGAGTTGGCAATTGGAACCGCCTTCCTCAAGGGCCAGGGCGTCAGAAGGCCGGAGGCGATGGCCGCAACTCTGTTTCCTGGTGCCACATAAGCCGTCGGGATCGCAATACCATGGTCCAAGAATGCAGAATCGCGCCGACGTATTTGAAGGCGTGCCGCGACTTGGTGCAGAAAGAGTTGCGCGCGATGATGCCACGCAACTCGTCGCGAACTGGCGGCCTCTACGAACTCATGCTCGAGTATCCTTTAAGGCCCGGCAAGGCGTTGCGGCCGGCGCTCAGCATTGCGGTCTGTCGCGCGAGTGGCGGGTCTCTTTCGGCGGTGCTCCCGACGGCCGCGGTATTGGAGCTTTATCACAACGCATTCCTCGTGTTTGACGACATAGAGGACCATTCAGAGGTGCGTCGTTCCGGACCGACGCTGCATCGTCAATACGGTCTGCCGATCGCAGTCAACGTTGGCGATGGAATGTTGGCAATCGCCATGCAGCCCCTGCTCGACAATATCGAACGCGTGGGCTTGGGGAAGGCGCTCAAGATTCTTCAGGTTGTCTCGCGCATGGCTCGGGAGACTGTCGAAGGCCAGATGATCGAGCTTGACTGGGTCCGCGCCGCGAACTGGATACAGCGCGACACCGAATATGTCCGGCTCGTCTACAAGAAATCAGCCTGGTACTCCTTCGTAGCGCCCATCATGGCCGGAGCGGTCGCCGCGGGACTGTCGGACACTGAAGTCAAAAAGCTCGGACGCTTGTCAATCCCCTTGGGAATCGCGTTCCAGATCCAGGATGATGTTCTTAATCTGTCCGCGAATTCGGACACTTACGGGAAGGATTTCTGCGGCGACCTCTGGGAGGGAAAGCACACCCTCATTCTCATTCATGCCCTGCGCTCCGCGGCACCTGCCGAACGGTCTGTAGTCCTCGGCATTCTCCGCAAGCCTCACCCTCGCGCCGCAGGGGATAAGGAAAGGCAACAGGAGGCCAAATGTGCGGACGAGATCAAATTTATGCGTCAGCTGATCGAGCAAACCGACAGCATCGCCTACGCCTGGGACACGGCGCACAAATACGCCGCTCGCTTCAAGCGCGACCTCCAACGCTTCGCGCAACGTTGGGCTCCAACCGTCCACAGCGAGTTCCTCTTCGATCTGGCCGATTTCACTATTAATCGGAGGAATTGAAGAGATGTCCCCCCAATTCGGTCAATCCGACATCTCGAAGGCGTTTCTGGTATCGCCGGTGCTGGATTTCCTGAAACTGCTGATGCTGATCAACGAGGCCGATGGTTCCGCCAACCACGGCGACGACCAGAGGCTGGCCGAGCCCTCGTTCCCCTCTCCTCACATGTTTCTGTCGGATTTGGCCAGGGCCATGCTGATGCCAACGGCAAATCCCGATTTCGGTCCATCAATCGAAACGCTCAGGTCGGTTCACGGGGCCTTCGAGGCCGCTGCAAACAAACGTCGGGAAAGCGCCGTCAAGAGCCATCAGAAAATACAGGAGCTCGAGGCCGCCCTGCGGGAGCAGTCGGCTGCAGTCGATCGTCTCCTTGGGCATCGAAGCGGCGAACAGCCGCTCAACGCTGCTCTAGCAGCATTTCAACAGACGCTCTTCTTGCAATGCCCCAGAGGAGGCCGCACCGCCGGTCATTTCCGCTGCGTCAACCGGACCGATCAGTCCAGCCGATGTCGACATTCGCGCGCGCAGCATGCCGGGCACTGAAGCCGGCTTTGAGGGTCAAGCCATGCTGGCGTTCGAGCCGGCCAACCAACGACTCGTGCCTCAACAGGCCGCCATCTTCCATGCTTCGGTCGACTTAAGCCGCTGCCAGCATGTGCGGGACGCAACGCTCGAGTTCGACGCTGACATCTATCTGCGCGATCAACTCGCCCTCAAGTTATTCATCTGTGTTGAGATCTACGACGAGCATCGGAAGGGAGTGAGGCGCAATGCTCAAACAGGACGACACCATCCCGACCATAGAGCTGCACGACTTCGATGAGGCTACGCTTCGAGTCCTGCAAGCTCTCCAAGCTGCGCTGTTGAAGCACCCGATTGCATGTCAAGCGGCATTCAGCGCTTTGGTCGCCGAAGGCGGAAAGTTTGCAGCAACGCCTGAAGGACGAGAATGGAAAGCCAAACTCGAAAACTCCACGCTTGTGCATCAGCTTCGATACGTATTCGACCTGACCACGTTCTCACTGCTGGAGCGCGACCCACCGAACATCCTGCCCTCCGCCTATATCGACACGCTGTTCATGCTCAGTGGTGCCGATCGTTCGGACCATTTGCTGGATCGACTCTTTCGTGGGCTGGTGTCGCGATGAACAACTTCACTCTTCAAGGGCAACGCGACTGCACGGCGGAGCACAACGACATCATCCCTGCGCTTTTGGGGCTGATGCGGGTTCTCGATGTCCTAGCCGAACGAGCGGAAATAGACGCCTCCGCCGCTCGATCCGACCGGTCGAACGCGTGCGCCGAATCCGCGGATGAGGATCTTGTCCTTGCCTTGCTCGGTCTTCTCAGCATTCGAGGAACCCTTCATCGGTGGCTTGGCCAATGCCGATCGCAGCCCCTTCCAAAGCACACCGTGACGCCTGAAGCGGACATGGAGCGGGATCTTTTGCGATGAGCGATCTCCGATCTCCATCTTTTGTCCGGGAGCGCGGGCGAGCCTCGACGCCCGCTCTTGCACACAGCGACTATTGGCGGCGCTCGCAGTCCCCGATGGACGGTGTCCTTGGACACAAGGAATGGAGTCATTTTTGTGCCCTTGCCCCGGACCTAACCGTCATCGTCAATTTCAGCCTGATGGACTGCACCTCGCCAAGTGATAGGCAGGTGTCTGAGGTTCCGCGCGTTGTCCTGATCCTCCGACGCGAAGGCGTTTGGGACGGCGATCTTGTTCAGTTCGCTCCCGAGGACGCGCGGATTGGCGACAGGCCGACGGATTTGATCATCGGCACCAACCGCATCGAATTCGCCGATGGTTGTTATCACGTCGATGTGGCGCCGAACTCGGACGGACTGGGTGCTGAACTTCGCTTCTGGCCACTTGCGAGGCCGGCAATTGCCAGCAGCGTCAGAACTCTCGGCGGCCGAACGCATGCGTTGGCTTGTCGTGCCACGGCTTGCAGCCGAGGGCAAAGTCTTCAGCGCCGGCCGGACGTTCACTGTCGACCAAGCGCCGGCATACCACGATCGCAACTGGGGTCACTTCCGCTGGGGTGCTGACTACAGCTGGGAGTGGGCAACCATACTCCCAACTTCGTTGTCGGTGCCGTGGAGCCTCGTCTACATGCGGATCAGCGATGGCAGCCGCAACCGCACCTACTCTCAAAGCCTGATGGTTTGGCGGGATGCTTGGTCTGCCCGGGTGTTTCACGGCACCGACATGAACATTCGGCAGTCTGACCTGTTGACGCAACGGCGCACATTGCGGCTGCCCTCGATCGTCAATCTGATGGTGCCTGGTGTCACCAGCAACATTCCCCGCACGATCGAGATTGCGGCGAATGCCTGGTCCGACCACGTCAGTGTTCGCTGTGGAACTCGAAGCCTATGCGCAGGTCGGCGTCCCAAATGATGGTCCCGAGGGCCTCACGCTGCTTTCGGAGGTCGACGGTGAGGCCGAAGTGACCGGCCGGGTCGGCCGAGAGGATATTCGGTTTCATGGGCGTGTGCTGGCGGAGTTCAACCATGCCATCCGCTGACTTCTTCTCTTACCTCTCCAAGTCGCTTGACTTGCTCCAGCACGAGTCACGCGAGAACTATGGGCGCTTGGCTGCTGGGCTAAATGACCTCCGCATCAATATTCGTGCCGGCACAAGGGCGCGCGTCGCCTATTTCGGTGACGGTCAATTTGTCATTGAGCCTGCCGGCGGGCACGCCGACATTTGGCTCGCGTTCGACGAGGGTACGATCCTCCACGTGATCGACGGCAGGTCCTCCCTTGAGGAAGCCGTGCTCGATGGTGCGATTTTCATCAGAGGGAATGTGCAAAAAATAGAGACGCTTTACTCAGCACTTGCCGCGTACCTCGATGGCGCCATGCGCAGCCCGGGATTTCCAGCTCTTCTTGCCGACTACAGACAAGAGTTCTCATCCGGAGGGTAATCCGATGAAAAGCCCAACGATGGATTTTGTGCACCCGCCGGTCGTCGCCGTGTTCGGCGCTGGAGTGGCCGGACTCAGCGTGGCGCACGAACTCGCCGAACGCGGCATCAAGGTTAAGGTTTACGAGCCAATGGAGAGCCCGACGGAGGAGTATTCCTGTCTGGTTGGGGGAATGGCGGCGAATCAGACCGGCCGCGTCAACGTCGATCCTGAAACGTTGAGAAAATTGCTGATCGAATCCGGGGTGAAGCCTGAAGATATTCACATACCTCAAATCTTGAAGGACGAGGACTCTTCGTCGATGCGACCAGTTCAGAAGTGCTTTCCGCTGACGCATCGGATTCGGTTCAAGAAGGATTGTATCGACAAAGGGTGGCTGGACTTCGAAGACGAGTTAGGCACCAAGAATCGTGACAAGCTCGCAGACGTGCTTTCGAAGCTTAGGGATGCCTACGAGGAATATGAAAAGCACCAGGAAATCGTCGAACAGCGCCTGGCGCTTGCGGGAAACGCCGCAGCTGCTGAGCGTCCGCAGGACGACGATAAGGATCGCGAACTCGCCATCCTGCAAGTCCTCATCCTTGGCTACACCGACACCGACGGGCGGCCAGAACGAAACCGATGCCAAAGTGCGCGATGGGCAGCGTTGGTCCGTGACGAGCTCATAAAGCTGAACGAGTGTGCAAAGCCGGATACGAAGGATCCGTCGCAGGAGCCGAAATTCTCGATCCCCTACCTCGACAAGCGTTTGACAATTCAGGGGAGGGGGGGAGAGGCCCCCCTGGGGGACCAAGGCAAGGAGCTGGACCGTAGGCGATCGAATCGGGTCGAATTTCAAATCATCGAACAGCGAATGCCGGGCGAACATGGCTACCGCTTTTTCCCAAGCTTTTATCGTCACCTGTTCGATACGATGAAACGCACGCCCATTTTCGACAAGCAAGGGAACCTGACGGCGGAAACCGCCTATGATCAGCTCGTCGACACTCCCGATCCGTCAATCGGATTCGAGGACGGTGAATCGCTGATCACGGTCAAGCTGCGGCGCTTTACGACGCTTCGGGACCTGCAGCAGACGATCGAATTCTTTAAGCAAAAAGCGAAGTTCACGGATCGTGACCTGCTGCGCCTCCAAACTCATTTCTTCAAATACATGACGTCGTGCAAAGCTCGCAGGGCCAGCGAAGCCGAGAGCATTTCCTTCTGGGAATACATTCGCGCGGATCGAGTGAAATATTCGGATGCGGCCGAAGACTTCATCGACGGGACGCCACAGGCTCTCGTCGCCATGTCCGCGAAGGAGACCGACGCGCGCACGCAATACAACGCCTTGATTCAGATGCTGGCGCAGAATCCGCTCGAGGAGTTCACTGCGGACAAGACCCTCAACGCCAGCACGAGTGAGGCCTGGCTGAACCATTGGAAGGCCTATCTCAAACGCAAGGGCGTACAATTTTTCGTCGGTCGACTGACGGGCCTTAAGAAGGATGAGGGGAGAATTTGCCCCATAGTCGAGGGGCCAAAGCCGAAGGGTGATAGTGGGAAATTCGTGCCCGAAGTCGAGGAGCCAAAGCCGCAGCCTCCTGCAATTCCGGAATACGACAATTCAGACTTCGATCCTGCCGACCCGACTAAGGAACTCGAGCCCGAGGAGTCCAACTTCTACGTGATGGCTTTGCCCTTCACCGAAGCCTCTAGGATCATTTGGGAAGCGCGGTCGAGCATACAGAACAATGACGATAATGATGATGTTCTCGGGTTCACCGGCCCCTTCCAGCAACTCAAAAACTTCGACATTGCCACGGGGCGGCGGACATCCGGAGGTGCCGCTGAGCCGCGACGGCGTGATCCAAGAACCGGTCAGCCAGCCGACGCGAGAGATCCGCTGCGAGACATAAGCGGTATCCAATATTTCATGCCCGCCAATTATCGGTTCGGCAAAGGGCACGTGTACTACCCCAATTCGCCATGGGCCCTCACATCGATTTCTCAACTGGCTTTCTGGCGCGATCGCGTGAAGCCGATCGGCACAATCGTTGGTCAAGCATCTTTCGATATCGGCAATTGGTACGCTCCTTATGGCGACCCCGCTGGTCCTTCCCGAAGGATGCCCACAGCATGGAACTCAACCAGCCGGGAACTGGCTGTTAAGACGTGGAACCAGGCGCTCAAGGCGATCGAGACGATATACGCTAAGTGCTTGGTGTTGCCTCGATATTACCATCTCGATCAAGGCATCAGCTTCGTCGGACGAACCGATCTAAACGGGCGGTCAACAATAACGGCTGCATTTCGTGCAAGCGCCATTCTGAAGATAAGAGGCGTTTCGAGTGGACAAAACTACACGATCGAACTCAGCGGTGAGCGCCAAGCGCCAGCGATCAGCGTGACGCCAGCGACAAAAAACACGCCGGAAGATTTTCGCAACGACGTGGGCAAAGCCATCACGAGGTCGGGAATAGCCGTAGCGGAGGTTCTTGGCACAGATGAGCTCATCATCTCGCCGCTAGTGAGCATGCGGCATGCGCTCATTACGATCACGGGACCCTCTACGCAAGAGTTTAGAGTTCTCCTTCAAGGCAAACCATTTAGCGTTCCGGGCATGGGAAACGAAATAGAGACCGCGAAGAAACTCTTCCAGAAGATAGAACGCGACTGTCCTCGAGATTGCGCCGTCGCTATGCACGGCGATACCACGATCGCGATCTCCTCCAAGGCAGCGCCAGACAGGCATGGGAGCGATCAGTTCTCGATCGTTGTCTTCAACAGGGATAACTGCATCGATTTGAACGATGCCCCCCGTTTGACGCTAGCCTTGGATGTCCCGCTCGATCCGACGGATGGGCGACCGCTGATAGAGATCCCTGCCGATTCGCTGCAACATGCGCTCGCCCTGGACAATTCGAATCCCTACATCATCAACGTTCCCGGCCAATGGGCATATCGGCCCGGACAAAGCGGAACAGGCGCTCCCCGGGGTAGCGTTCAAAGCATTGTCTGGTATGAGTTACCGAGAGATTCGCTATTCCGCAGATGGGTAGCTGCAGGCACCTACATGGCCACCCATACGCGGCTGACGACCATGGAGGCGGCCAACGAATTGGCACGCCACGCGGTGAACGCCATCCTGCATAAGATCCTTCAGAAGAGCGATCATGGTTTGTCCCGAGAACAAGGAAACTTGCTGGGGGACTTCTGCGAGATTTGGGATCCAGAAGACTATGAGCCGCCGGACATGGCGTTTCTCAAGGACCTGGACGAAGCCTTGATGCGCGAGGGCCTCCCGCATTTTCTGGACATATTCAGGGTCATTGATCTCGTGGAACATCTGCCTGAGGGCGTGTCCGTTGCCGAAGCCCTCGAGCAACTCCGAAAGCTCGGCGAGGCTCAGCTTAATCCAATTGCCGCGACCTCGTTGGACGGCCTTGACGCGCTTGAACGTGCGGTCAGCGCACACCTCGCTAGCCTGCGCATGCTGTTATCGGGAGGCTTGTTTCGTTAGCCCCAACCGACGCAGAGTAGGCTAAAACGTGTAGCGGAGGTTGACGGCAAGCGTGTCGACGAATGACTGGACACGCGCCACGACCGATGTGCTCGTTGCCAGCGGCGTGCCGTCGAAGAACGTGCGATCGATGTTGATGGAGGTGCTCTTCTCGAACACGTGGGTAAAGGCAAAGTCTGCGGTCAGAGAATTGTCCAACTTGTATGTCGCGCCAACGGCAAGCCAGAGGCGGTCCGCATCGGCGAAGGTCGTGTCTCGAAACGCGTCGGTCGTCGGGGTGGGGTCGAATTTTATGCCGCCGCGGACCGTCAGCTTGTCGGTCAGCCGATTTTCTAGTCCCAAAGCCACCGTGTAGGTGTCGTCGTAATGTGCCGGGCGAATCGCATCGGGTGTCCCGTTTTCGAATTTGATTCTTGTCACGCGCGCGACGCTCCAGTCATACCACGTCACGTCGCTGAACAAAGACCATCTGGAAGTGAGGTCTAATACAGCTCCGATCGATGCGATCGCCGGGAGGTTAAGCTCCGAGGATGCGCTCGTGCGTAAATTCCCGACGAAGCCTTGAAAGAGGGCTGTTCCTGAAAGATCGTGATTTACGCCGGAGCGGAAATGGGCCCCTATCCGGAGCGCGTTCGTCGGCCTGTAGAGCAGCCCGACATTGTAACCAACGGCAAAGTCATTCCCATCGACATAGAAGCGGGCATCGGTCGCGGGCGTTGGCCCGCCAGGAACCAAGGGGTTCGGTATCGCTGAGGTCAACTCCGCGTAAGCGTATTGAAAATCGATTCCACCCCCAATCGACAGTTGCTCCGACACCTTGTATGCGACAGTGGGTCCAATATTGATGGTGAGGAGCTTGACCTCGGTGGAATCGTAGCGCCCGAACCAATCCTCATCGTACTTTGCCGCTAGGCCAAACGGCGACGTGAGACCGAGCCCAAAGTAGAAGCGCGAGTTGGGTAGCCTTTGCGCGAGATAGATATTGCCGACCGGCGTGGGTTGTGTGGGGTTGGTCTGATCCTGTCCTTTCGATGGTACCGACAGGCCCAACGTGCCGGGGGTGGCCGTGGTCGATCCATTATTTCGGATCTCTGAATTGGGCATGATCACACTGAGGCCAACGGAGGCCTTCCGGGTGTCGGATGAAGCTTCGCCGTTCCAGAGCTCGGTGAGGCCTGCGGGATTAAAGAAGATCGTGCTGGGATCATATGCGGCAGCGACATTCGCCGCGTTGCACCGCCCGAGTCCTGGAACGCTTTGTTGGTCGATGAAATAGCCAGACGGCCAAGCCGGCGCTGCCGCCAGAACCGCGGAAGCACATGCGATCATGCCGATGAGGTGCCGCGAAACAGTCATGGCTCCCGGCCTCCACCAAGTGCCAACCTCGCAGCGATGATAGGGCCTCACACCGGCGCGGCACACCGTTTATCAACCAGCGCGGGTGCAAAAGTCGGAGACAGTGACACATCGGCAACGCGGAGCGTTGGCCATCGACCAACGCTCTAAGAATGCTAACAATTCGAGGAGACTGAGAGTTTAATCCGTCAGTAATTACCGTTTCTGCCGCGCTTTTTGTTTGCGCGTCTGCGTGGCTGTTCCGGTGCTGCCGTCTGCAGGGAGCCCTTCAAAAATCCACTTTTTTGCATCGTCAAGCTGAGCCGTTGGATAGGTCCGCACTTCAACGGACATTGCCGCCGGTGAAAGTGTGAGGGCCGCGCCGATCAGCGAGCGATTGTCTGAAACGACGGCCACACGCTCGAAGAAAGAATAATTTCGCAGATTGAAAAGGGTGTTTGGAATAATCGCCAGGGGATCGATTCCGGAAAAATGCTTGATGTGTTCAAGCAGGCGCATTCTTCCAGGATTCTTATTGATGCCCTGATCCAAGGTCACGGTGATTTGGTTGTAGCATGCGAGGGTAACGAAGCCGTCGACCTCGATATGAGCGACCCGATCGCCATATTCTTTCAGCAGAGTGGCGTGCGACATGAGCCCTTGCCCTGTTTGCTCGCGGCGTCATCTTACACGGTTTTGGGGGCGCTGACAAAATCACGGATTGCGAATGCTGCAATTTGCGAAAATTTTGACACATGTGAAAACTCTGCCTGCGCTTCTTTAGACGCTAACGACTCCGGCTCTGAGCAAGGAGGCACCGCTGCAGGCCTACGTCATACGTGCCGTGCGTTCTCTTGTAGGCACGACAGATGATGTCTCGTGCTCACTATGTGCGTGCTGTGCGTTAACGGTGCCAGCCAGGGCGAGACGCTAGGTTCTGTGGTGACCCCGGCAGGATTCGAACCTGCGACCCTCAGATTAGGAATCTGATGCTCTATCCTACTGAGCTACGGGGTCTTGCGACGGGCGCGGGTCCGCGCGGCCGCTTGTCGTGATCTATATCCTATCGGCGTCGATTGACAGCCCGCAAATTCGAGCGAGACGCGGGCCAACCGTTCGTTTCCAGAGCGTCGCGGCGACGCGAATGGAATCCTGTTGACAGCCTGGCGTTGAAGGAACAAAATGGGAACATAAGGCTCGGTCGTAATCGGGGGCGCCGGTCCCGGCGTGAAGGCGATGAGGAGAGCGTATCGGCATCAATCTCTGCTCAATCTTTCTGGCTGGCGCCACGGCGCCGCGCTTCTCACTATCCTCGCCACCGGTGCTGCCGTTAGCAGCGTGGCGCGCGCAGAGTTCATCTCGCCATCGACCGATTGCCTCTCGGCGTTATCTCAGCCGGAGCGGCGCACCGTCGCCGACATCAATGACGGCGACACCTTGACCCTGACCGATGGCACCGTGGTGCGGTTGATCGGGACCAAAGCGCCGGCAGCGCCGCTTGGCTGGCGTGGCGATCGCCCTTGGCCGCTGGTGGACGATGCCAAGGCGGCTCTGTCGCAACTGGCCTCAGGTGCCGAGGTCGAGCTCCGTTATGGCGGCCGGCGTCTTGACCGCCATGGCCACGCCCTGGCCCAGGTCTTCGCGGTGAAGGGTGATGAGCGCGTCTGGCTGCAAGGCGAACTCGTGGCGAGAGGGCTTGCCCGCGTCTATTCGTTCCCCGACAACCACGCCTGCATCAAGGAGCTGCTCGCGCGTGAGAGCGAAGCCCGGGCGAAGCATGCCGGCGTCTGGGGCGTCTCCACCTACCGCATCCTGGCGGCGAGCGACTTGGAGCGTCTCGGCCGCCTCACCCGGAGCTATCAGCTCGTCGAGGGCGTGGTGGCCGCGGTGGGTGACACGCGCGCCAGGATCTATCTCAATTTCGACCGGGACTGGCACCGTGACTTCACCATCGTCGTCGAGCGCAAGGATCAGGCGGCGCTGAAGGCTCAAGGCCTCGACGTCACGGCCCTGGCCGGCAAGCATGTGAGAGTGCGTGGTTGGATCGAATGGCGGAACGGGCCCACGGTCCGCCTTACTCATGCCGAGCAGATCGAAGTGTTGCCGGATGCGCCGGCCGCGCTAGCTGCGCCGGTCGCGCCCGCCGCACCGCATCGAGATCGCCAAGCGCCGGCCGCGCCAGGTGGCATCGCCCTTTAAGCGCAAGAGCTGGATCAGGCTGCTCCGCCGGAGGCCATCGCCCCGCGCCGAAAAAAGCTTAGGCCCGGCGAGGGCCGGGCCTAGCGCTTTAGCAACGCGGCGCGTTGCGTCAGGCCGCGCGATTGCGGGTGTCAGCCTCGGCCGCCAATTTGGCGTGGCGCGCGGTTTTGGCCAGCACGTCATCGATCTTGGCGATCGCGCTCGCCTCATCCATGCGCTCGACCGCCGCGATCTCCCGGGCCATGCGATCAAGGGCCGCTTCATAGAGCTGCCGCTCAGAATAGGACTGCTCGGGCTGCGCCTCGGAGCGATAGAGATCCCGGACGACCTCGGCGATGGCCACCAGGTTGCCGGAATTGATCTTGGCCTCATATTCCTGGGCGCGGCGCGACCACATGGTCCGCTTCACCCGGGCCTTGCCCTTCAGCGTCCCGAGCGCCTTCTTGACGATCTTGTCCTCGGAGAGCTTGCGCATGCCGACGGTCTCGAGCTTGCCGGTTGGCACGCGCAACGTCATCTTGTCTTTCTCGAAGTTGATGACGAATAGTTCGAGCTTCGCGCCGGCGATTTCCTGCTCTTCAATGGCCACGATGCGGCCAACGCCATGAGCCGGATAGACGATATACTCGTTGGTACGAAAGCCGTGTCTTTGCTGGGGTTTCTTCTTTTCAGGCATTACTCTCGTCTCACTCTGTTGAATGTGGGGCCAGCGAGGGGCACTTTGTCCTATCCGGCGATGACCGCCTGTCATCCGGGCAATGACGACCTTCCGCGCCGTCTTGCGGACGGCGATCGCGGCAGCGGGCGCAACAAGAGACGTCGATCAGTGGTCTGATCGCGGCATTTTTCCCTCAAGACGGAAAAAAAGCGTACCTGCAACGAGGGACGCCTCTCCTGATGCTCGCTGGCGGCAGTCCGCCATTTCGACACCAGGATAACACAATGTTGGTGAATCGGGAAGGTATGCGGTGTCGCAACATAGGCCTCTCGGCACCGCAACATGCGACATTTTGACAATTAAGGTGAATTTTCGCCCTACGGCCTAGTCGCCTTCCCCGGGATCGGTACTGAAATATTTGGCGAATTTGTCGGGTTCGCTGACAAAAGCGTCAGCGTCGGCAGGTGCCGGCTTTTTGGTCGTGATATTGGGCCAGGTTTCCGAATATTGGCGGTTGAGATCAAGCCACCGGTCGAGATCCGGCTCGGTGTCCGGCTTGATGGCATCGACCGGGCACTCCGGCTCGCAAACGCCGCAATCAATGCACTCGTCGGGATGGATGACGAGCATGTTCTCGCCCTCGTAGAAGCAGTCGACCGGGCAGACTTCGACGCAATCGGTGTATTTGCACTTGATGCAAACTTCAGTGACGACGTAGGTCATCGATCTCACATGGCTATAAATTGAGGGCAGCGCTAAGCGTCGGCCCCCTCGGCCGCAAATATCAGGCCGGGCGCCTTGCTATCGCAATCGCGCAATCAGCACAAGCGACCCTGGCGCCGGTGTGGATCGGGGCTTTAGCGAAGTTCGAGCTTTAAATTGCCTCACCCGTCTAAAGCCCGTATCAACTACGGTTTTCCGGCGGCCG
The DNA here is from genome assembly GCA_963732955.1 of uncultured Alphaproteobacteria bacterium. GTDB lineage: Bacteria > Pseudomonadota > Alphaproteobacteria > Rhizobiales > Methyloligellaceae > Methyloceanibacter. The sequence goes on along the minus strand of CAVTBH010000002.1, from coordinate 385,177 downwards.
CACCCCGCCGGCAGCCCGCAGCCAGTGAGCATCGGCGCGGAAGGACGACAGCGTCATGGTGGACAGCGTCGACACCGGCGAGACTTGGCCTCGGGGTCGGCATCTGTTGCCACTGTTAGCCGTTGCTGCTCTTTGCCTGACCGTCTCGTTCATCGCCTGGCTCTCGGTCTCAAACTGGGAGGCCCGTCTTGCCAAGACGGCCTTCACCAGCGCCGCCTCCGACTATGGCGATGTGTTGCAACGGGGGCTCGACGACTATCTTAGCAAGCTCACCGCCGTGCATGCGTTCTACGACTCCTCGGTCGAAGTCGACAGAAGCGAGTTCGAGCGGTTCACCGGCCATATCCTGTACGACCAGACTCGGTGATGCGCATCACCTGGAGTCCCTATGTCACCGGCGCCGATGGCGAGGTGCGCAACGCGCTGGCGGCGTGGGACGTCGATGCCGGGGGCATCGAGCTCGAGCTCACGGAGACGGTGTTGATGGAGGCGACGCAAAAGCACAATGCGACGCTACAGAGGCTTCACCGGCTCGGCGCGAAAATCGCCATCGACGATTTCGGCACCGGGTATTCCTCGTTCAAATATCTGACCGTGCTTCCCCTCAATCGGCTCAAGCTCGCCCGGGAACTCGTCGCCGGCGTGACGCGCGACCGGCGTCATGCCGCCGCGGTGCAGGCCGTGATCCGACTGGCGCGAGAGCTCGATATCGGCGTCGTCGCCGAGGGCGTTGAGACCGAAGCCCAGGCCAACTTCCTGGTTGCGGCCGGTTGCCGGCAAGCGCAAGGTTTCTTGTTCAGCCGGCCGGTCGATGTGTCACGGGCGACGGAGCTGTTGCGCCACGGCCGGATCAAGTCGGCGCCCGTAATGATAAAGGCACTCGGGCCAAGGGTCGCCTGATCAGGGCCTTTGCCCCAGCGCCAATCAGGTCCGCTCGGCCTTGAAGGCGTCGAGCTTCCGCCGATCGCGTTTGGTTGGCCGCGGCCCCCGCTCAACCTCGACGGTGGCGCCCGGCGGCGACTTCGGCGTTGCCGGGGTCAGATCATCGTAGAGCGCGGCGACGCTCTTCGCCGGGCCTCGCCGTTCGGCGGCACCGGTGACGCGGACGACAAACAGCCGGCGTCCTGCGGTGCCGGTGACGACGTCGCCAAGGCGCAGCGGACGGCTTGCCTTCAGCGTTCGCACGCCATTGACGCGGACCCTGCCCCCCTCGATCAGCTTCACCGCGAGCGAGCGGGTCTTCACCAGCCGCGCGCACCAAAGCCATTTGTCGAGCCGTTGCCCGTCCATTGGAAGGTCAGCTGCCCTCGGGGCGCCTCGCAGCAAGATTTCGCCGCAACTCGGCGAGCACGGCGAAGGGCGAAGCGTCGTTGGCGCGAACGCGCTCTTTCCGCTCCGGTCGAGGATGTGGCTCCCGCTGGCGCTGCTGTTCGGCATTCGCCGTGCGGCCTCTTGGCTTGCTTCCCGTCTCATCCGGTCGGCCCTGGCGCGGCGCCTTCCGCCTCGCCGGCCGCCAGATCTCCTCGACGATGGGCGCGGTCAAGGCGATACCGTCGAGGCCAGTATCGGCACCGAGGCTCTCAGCCGTGGCTGGCGGGGTCACGGCCTCCGGGAGCTTGCGGCGATCGCGTTTGAAGCCGAGGGCCTTCAGGATCGAGGCGAAGTCCTCGCCGGAGCAGCCGACCACCGACATCAACTCCGGCGCCACGCGGAAGCCGCCGTCTCCGGTCGCACCTGACGGCGCAGGTGCTGCGTCCTCGCCTTCGCCGAGGCGCCACGTCACCCGCGCTCGAATGAGATCGGACAACCGCTCCAGCATGTCGATGCGGACCGCGCGCGAGCCAGCGAGCTGAAACCCGGCGGCATGCCAATAAGGTTCGGGCACGCCGGCGTCGGCCTCCACCGACGTCAGTCCCTGCTGCGGCCGCGGCGGCAACGTATCGCTCTCCATGCCGTGGTCGCGGCCCGAATGAAGCGCCCAGAGCAGGAGCAGGAGGTCGGCGGCGGCGGGCTTCAACAGCGCCGGAATATAGATGTTGAAGGCGCCGAAGCGGACGCCGTATTTGCGCAGCTGGGCGCGGGCGCTCTGGTCCAGGGTCTTGACCTCACTCGCCACGGAATCGCGGCGGAGCACGCCGAGATTCTCCACCAGCCGATAAGCGAGACCGCGGCCGAGGCCAGAAAGATCGGTCGCTTCGTTGAGGGCGACGAGGGAAGACAGCCGGCTGGCAAGCTGTGTTGCGAGCCAGGTCTCCAGGCGGTGCAGCACCTGCTCGCGCTCGCCAGGGCCAAGATGCTCGTCGGCGAGCAACTGGATCCTGGGCTTGAGCGCGGTGTCGCCGCGTTCGAGGCGGGCGACGTCGGAGCCGCGCCAGGCAAGCCGCCCGTTTGGCTTGAGAGTGATGGCCTCGTCCGTGGCTGCGGCGAGTGCCGCGGCTCGTGCGCCAAGCTCGCCCGCCAACACCTTCGCTGCGGCATGGCGCGTGGCGCGGCCATGAATGCCGTCGCTGCTGGCGTCGGGAGTGAAGCGAAAACCGTCTAGCCGGCCGACGAAATGATCCTCTACCAGGATGCTGCCGTCGGTGGCGATCTCGGCGAGCAACTCCTCCTTGTCGCGCAGCCGCCGCATTAGCACGCTGGTTCGCTTATCGACGAAGCGATGCGTCAGGCGCTCGTGCAGCGCGTCGGAGAGCACGTCCTCGATAGCCCTGGTGCGGTCCTGCCAATGCTCGGGGTCTTCGAGCCATTGCGGCCGGTGGGACACGAAGGTCCAGGTGCGGATCTGGGCCAGCCGGTTGGACAGAGTGTCGAGGTCGCCATCGGTGCGATCGGCGAGCGCGACCTGGCGCGCAAACCAGTCGGCCGGAATCTTGCCGGCATCGCTCATGACGAAGCGGAAGAGCGTGCTCACCAGCTCGGCGTGACTGGCGGCGGAGATCTTGCGGTAGTCCGGGATCTGGCACATCTCCCACAACAGCCCGACGCCCGCCTTCCCTGAGGCCATGTCGCGCACGGCGGCATCGCGGCTCACATTTTCCAGCGCGATGACGTCATCGACCATGCGCGAGCGGATCAGCCGCGGGTGCTCAGGCGTGTCGCGCAAGCTGTCCTTCAGGCGCTCGATGGAGGTGAAATCGAGCTTGCGGTTCCGCCATTGCAACATGCCGACGGCATCGAAGCTGTGATCCTCGAGACGATTGATCAAGTCCGGCTCGAACGGCGGCACCTGCGCCGTGACGCCGAAGGTGCCGTCATTCATGTGACGCCCGGCGCGGCCGGCGATCTGCCCGAGTTCGGCCGGCGTCAGGTCGCGATGCACCTGGCCGTCGAATTTGCGCAAACCGGCGAAGGCGACGTGATCGAGATCGAGATTGAGACCCATGCCGATGGCGTCGGTGGCGACGAGGAAATCGACGTCGCCGTTCTGATAGAGCGCGACCTGGGCGTTGCGGGTGCGCGGGCTCAGCGCGCCGAGCACCACGGCGGCGCCGCCCCGCTGACGCCTGACCAGCTCGGCAACGGCATAAACGTCATTGGCGGAGAAGGCGACGATAGCCGAGCGCCGGGGCAAGCGCGTGATCTTCTTGTCGCCGGCATAGGTCAACTTTGACAGCCGCGGTCGCGAGACGATATTGGCGCCCGGCAACAACTCGCGAATGGCGTCACGCATGGTGGCCGCGCCGAGCAGAAGCGTCTCGTTCAGGCCACGGGCATGGAACAGGCGGTCGGTGAAGACATGGCCGCGCTCGGCGTCGGCGGCGAGTTGGATCTCATCGACGGCGAGGAAGTCAGGCTCGAGATCGAGCGGCATCGCTTCGACGGTACAGACATAATAGCTCGGCGAAAGCGGCTTGATCTTCTCCTCGCCCGTAATCAGAGCGACGCGGCCCGGGCCGATGCGGGCCACGATCTTGTCATAGACCTCGCGCGCCAATAGCCGGAGCGGCAAGCCGATGATGCCGACCTCATGGGCAAGCATCCGCTCGATGGCAAGATGGGTCTTGCCGGTATTGGTGGGCCCGAGCACGGCGGTGACGCCGCGTCCCTTGGGAGGCCCTGCTTGATTGAGAGGAAAGGATCGGCTCATGTCAGCACATCCGAATCCATATGATGGGCTACTGCCCGGCGTGGCTGAATCGGAACGAGGGTGGAACGAACCCCGTCCGAATCGCTGACTCGCGCCATTCGGATTTCGTTCTCCACGGGGGTCACCAGCCTTGCGCCCTCTTCCGCCATGTCGTCGTCGATGGCGTCTTCCTCGGGTGGAATCAAGCTGTTGGAACGCCTAACAGCCAGCAACCTGGCAACGCAGGGGACAAGCGGGAACGGAACACGGACGAATCAGGGGAGTACTAATTTTCGTCATCTGTTCGCCACTACATATTGGGATTTGGGGGGCCGCTGTTAACCCCTGGCCTTGGCCGAGCGTTTATTCGTCGAGGCTCGCGCGCCGGGCGCCCCGCTGCACTTGGAACGACGTCGAGGTCGCCGAGCCATAGCCGACCATAGTCGGCAGTACAATGCGGTAGGGAACGTACATCTCCGTTCCGGGCAGCGACACCAGCCACACTTCGATCTTGTCGGTCTCGGACATCAGCTGGATGCCGGGATTGTCGGGCCGGTAGCCCGAGATCGGAATGAATTTCACCCCGCACACCGCGGCAAAGCCCGAATAGCCGGTCGAGGCATCCTTCTTAAGCTTCACCGTGCCCTTCGGCTTGAGCACGAGGTCGAAGCGCTGCTCGCCATCGAATACCGGCACGGTTTGGTTGCAGACCTTGGGATCGCCATTGGGATTACCCGAGCGGGCATAGAGGAACGCCGCGGTCATCGGATCGAGAACACCCTCAAGCTGTTCCTTGGTGGTGGGAATGACATGGGGGTTCGGCTTCTTCCGCGGCACCATGGAGACGCGGGTGACCGCGCCGCCGTCGAAGGTCATGCGCAGTTGCCCCTTCTTGTCGCCACCCTCGTAGCTGAGGGCGTACATGGCGGGCTCGGGCGAGCCGGCTTCATTCACCGTGCCTTTGCTGGCGGTCGAGCCTGTCCATCGGAACAGCAGGCCTTCGAGCACCGAAAACCGCCCCTCGCCGCGCATTTCATAGTCGGCGCCGCGGAAATTGGTGGTTAGGCGAAAATCGCCAAGGTTGAAGCCGGCGAGATCAACCCGGTAGGTGGCGATGATGCGGCGCGCAGGCCCCTTGGCGCTCCCAGCGACGGCCTCGTCGACCACAGGGGTGCCGCCGACGGCGAGCGTCAGAACTGCGACCGCCACGAGGCTTAGGCTATGTCTTGCAATCTGCATGGCCCCACCCTGGACTGGTTGGCCCCCAAAAACCGGCTTGCCAGCACTGTCGGGGTATTCGCAGAATTCGTCAATTCTGAGGTTGGCCGGGTGCTTCCGTCGCCTTGACCGCAACCGGCCGGCCCCGTATATCTCGCCCCGATCTTCGCGTGAACGCTGGGCCCGCCCGGAGGTTCCGCTGCAATTCTATCCAGGCACTGAAGAAAACAAGGATTTGATACGATGGCCCGTCGTTGCGAGCTGACCGGTAAGGCGGTGCTCTCCGGCAACAATGTGAGCCACGCCAATCGTCGGACGAGGCGTCGCTTTCTGCCCAATTTGTGCAATGTCACACTCGAGAGCGAGGCTCTGAAGAAGCGCGTGCGCCTCACCATCAGCGCCGCGGCGCTGCGCACCGTCGAGCATCGCGGTGGCCTCGATGCCTTCCTTGCCAAGGCGCGCGACGACGAGCTGTCGTTGAAGGCGAAGCGTCTCAAGCGCGAGCTTGCCAAGGCGCAGGCGGCTGCCGTACCGGCTTAAAGACGGCCGCGTCAGCGCTCGCCGGGCGCAGCCAGCGCCGCCTTGCCCTCAACCAGAGCGAACTGCATCAGCAGTGTCCGCTGCAACGGGCTGAAATTGTCGTCAGACATCAGAGTGAGGATGGTCTCCCCGCTTTTCGAGCGGTGGGCGGAGATTGCCTCCATGTTGTCGATGTTGAGCGCGTCGCTCGCCTGAAGCAGGATCTCGCCGGTGATCACGGCTCCAGGCTTCAGCTCCGTGGCAGCGATGCGGCGGATGCGCATCTTGATGCCTTCGCTGTAGCGGAAGCGGCGCTCGAGCAGGACGATGCCGCCGTCGGGAAGCGGCGCCGCGTCGGTGATGTCGAAGCCGCCGATGTCCTTGATGGCGATGGCCCCTGGCGCCGGTCCCCCGATTAGCCAGCCCCGGTAATTACCATTCTTGTCGAGCAGGCGCTCGGCGAAGGCGACGGTCGCGCCTTTGAGCCTGCCGGTACGGATCGGGGCCAGCGCCTCGATGCCACGGTTCAAGTTCATGCGCCGTGCCTCAGCTGGCAGGGTAAGCCCCCCTTGCGGTGGCCCGAAACTCTCGGGCGTGAAGGGGTAGCGCAGGATGCGGTGGTTGCGCTCGAAGGAGACGAGCGCGGTGCCCGTGCTGGTGTCACCTTGGAGCAGCGCCAAGCCTTCGGAATCGCGATCCCGGTCCGCCGCGAGCGGCTTGCCGTCACGTCCCAAGATCGGCCCGATGGTGGCATTGGCGAGGCCCTTGAGATGTCGCCCGTCGTGGGCGATGTCGGCTCTGAGCCAGGTCCCGGCGTCCGACACCGCGAGTAGTGACTCCCCGGACGAATCGACGATCAGCGCCGAATAGCCGCCGAAGAACGCCGACTTGCCGAACAGATTGACGCCGCCGCGCCAGACGAGCTTGCCGAATTGCTTGTGGCCGGGATTGTCGCGGTCGAAATCGATGGGAATGGCCGTGACCGTCACCTTCTGCGCGCCGGCGAGCACGCTTGCCGGCTTGTCGGCCAGAGCCGGAGCGCCGAGAAGCACTGCAACTGCGGAGGCGGCGACCGCTGCCGCTAGTGCGCGCGATGTTGTTGAGAGCCTGAGTGCCACGCCGGCCGTTAGTGCAGCTTGTGGCGCTTGGCGCGCGCAGACTGAGGCGCGGCGCGGTAGAGATGACGCCAGGCAAGATCCTCGTCGAACAGCTCCGCGAGCTTGTCGGTCATGACGCCGGCAAGCTCCTCGGCGTCGGTGACCGTGACGGCGCGGCGATAGTAGCGCGTCACGTCATGGCCGATGCCGATGGCGACGAGCTCGACCGGCGAGCGCGTCTCGATCTCCTCGATGACCTGGCGCAAATGGCGCTCGAGATAGGAACCGGAATTGACCGAGAGCGTGGAGTCGTCGACCGGGGCGCCGTCGGAGATCATCATCAGAATGCGCCGCTGCTCGGGCCGGGCGAGCAGCCGCTTGTGCGCCCAGGCCAGAGCCTCGCCGTCGATATTCTCCTTGAGCAGGCCCTCGCGCATCATCAGCCCGAGATTGCGCCGCGCGCGCCGCCACGGCGCATCGGCGGCCTTGTAGACGATATGGCGGAGATCGTTTAGCCTGCCGGGGAAGGCGGGCTTGCCGGCATTGAGCCATTCCTCGCGGGCATGACCGCCCTTCCATGCCCTCGTGGTGAAGCCCAAGATCTCGACCTTGACGCCGCAGCGCTCGAGCGTGCGGGCGAGAATGTCGGCGGAGCAGGCGGCGACCATGATCGGCCGGCCGCGCATCGAGCCTGAATTGTCGAGCAGCAGCGTCACCACGGTGTCGCGGAACTGGGTGTCGCGCTCCTGCTTGAAGGTCAGCGGATGCATCGGGTCGACGATCACGCGGGCGAGGCGGGCGGCGTCGATCTGGCCTTCGTCGAGATCGAAGTCCCAGCCGCGGTTCTGCTGCGCGAGGAGCTTCCGCTGCAAACGGTTGGCGAGCCGCGCCACGGCGCCGTGAAGCGTTTGCAGTTGCTTGTCGAGAAAGGCGCGCAGACGATCGAGTTCATCGGCGTCGCAGAGATCCTCGGCGCCGACGATCTCGTCATAGGCTTGGGTGAAAACCTTGTAGCCGAAGGCCTCGGGGTTATCGAGCACCGACAGGTTGGGGCGCCAAGGCTCGGGCCGGCGCGGGCCTTCGGGCGTATCGACGTCGCGGTCAAAGCGGTCGGCGCCACCCTCCTCGCGATCCTCGGCGCTCTCCTCGCCCGAAGCGTCGTCGTCGCTCTGCGTCTCTGAGGCGAGCTCGGCGCGTTCGCGTCCCTCGGAATCCTCGTCCTCGGCGTCGGCTGAGCCGGTCTCAGCCTCATTCTCCTGGTTCTCGCTGCTCTCCTCGCCTCTTTGGTCGAGCTGATCGGCGAGATTGAGCGCGGCGAGAAGATCGCGAGTCAGGCGGCCAAAAGCATCCTGGTCGAACAAGGTTTCGGGCATGCGGTCGAGGACCTGGTGCCCGCGGCTCTCGATCCAGGACCGCCACAGATTGACGATAGCTCGCGCCTTGGGCGGTGGCTTGAGCCCGGTCAGGCGTTCGCGCACGAGGAGCGCAAGCGCTTCCGGCAGCGGCGCCTCGGAGCGGTCGCTTGCGTCGCTAACGCGCGTCCGCTCGTAGCGTTGCTCGAGCCGCGCCGCGAGATTGGCCGAGACGCCGCGCATGCGCTGAGCGCCGATGGCCTCGACCCGGGCCTGCTCGATTGCCTCGAACACGGCTCTCGCCTCGCCGCCAGACGGCGCCAGCGCGGCATGAAGACCAGGATCGTGACAGGCGACGGCAAGGGCCGCAGCGTCGGCATGGCCGCGGATCACCGCGATCTCGCTTCTGGTCGGCACGCGGGACGGCTCGGGCACCCGCGCCGTCTTGCCGGCCAGCCCCGGCGGCTCGTTGGTGAACACGACCTCAACGGCGCTGTCGGCGGCGAGGGACCGGGTCGCAAGCGAAAGGGCGCGCTTGAACGGATCGAGCGGCGCCTCTTTGCGCTTGGTCACACTCATGGTCAGCTCAGAGCGATATTGGCGGTCGACTGCGGCAGGTCCTCGCCAAAGCAGCGCTGATAGAATTCAGCGATCAGGCCGCGCTCGAGCTCATCGCATTTGTTGAGGAAGCTGAGCGCGAAGGCGGTGCCGACATCGCCGAAGATCTCGGCGTTCTCGGCCCAGGTGATCACCGTGCGCGGGCTCATCACCGTCGACAGGTCGCCATTCATGAAGGCGTTTCGCGTCAGTTCGGCGACGCGGACCATATTGCCCACGATCTTGCGGCCGGCGTCGGTGTTCCAGGCCTTGGCCTTGGCCAGCACGATCTCGACCTCGTCGTCATGGGGCAGATAGTTGAGGGTGACCACGATCGACCAGCGGTCCATCTGACCCTGGTTGATCTGCTGCGTACCGTGATAGAGGCCGCTGGTATCGCCGAGACCGATGGTGTTGGTGGTCGAGAACAGCCGGAAGGCCGGGTGCGGCCTGATCACCTTGGACTGATCGAGAAGCGTGAGCTTGCCGGAGACCTCGAGCACGCGCTGGATCACGAACATCACGTCTGGGCGCCCGGCGTCGTATTCGTCAAAGCAGAGCGCGGTGTTGGACTGCAGCGCGTAAGGCAGGATGCCCTCGCGGAACTCGGTCACCTGCATGCCGTCGCGAATGACGATGGCGTCCTTGCCGACGAGGTCGATGCGGCTGACATGGCTGTCGAGATTGATGCGCATGCACGGCCAGTTGAGGCGCGCCGCGACCTGTTCGATATGGGTCGACTTGCCGGTGCCGTGATAGCCCTGGATCATCACCCTGCGGTTGTGTTTGAAGCCGGCGAGGATGGCGAGTGTCACGTCCCGGTTGAACAGATAGTCGGGATCGACATCAGGCACGTGCTCGTCCACCTGCGAATAGGCGGGAACCTCGAGATCGGTGTCGATGCCAAACACCTGGCGCACCGAAACGGTCATGTCCGGCAGCCCGGCGCCGTAGGTAGAAGCTGCAAGTGTCATGGATACGAAGAGCCTGTCGCTTGGGGTTAGCTCTGGGGCTCGCCGAAGCCTGAGCCCGGGTCAATCAATGGGGGCCAGGCCTTCAAGCAAGCCCCACCTGACGCAAATAGTTATAGGCTTGAATCACTTCGCGCAACTTGTCCTCGGAACGGCGATCGCCGCCGTTGCGGTCAGGGTGGTGGCGCATCACCAAGTCCTTGAAGCGCGCCCGAATCTCCGCCTTGGTGGCGCTAGCCTCGAGGTTAAGCTCGCGTAGGCATTTGCGTTCGACCTTGCGCAACGGCCGTGCCGGTTCGGGCGGCGGCTCGGGCGCCTGCTGCGGGCCCGATCCGAACAAGCCGAAGGGATCCTGGGTGCCGAAGCGATAACCGAAGCCGTTGCGCCGCTCCTGCGACCGGCCGGCGCGGTTGCGTGCCGCCGAGTTGACGCCGACGAACCAGGTCGGGCGGTGGCCGATCGTGTCGTCTTTTTGATGCTTCGCCACCTCCTCGTCGGGCATGCCGGAGAAGTAGTTGTAGGATTTGTTGTACTGCCGCACATGCTCGAGGCAGTAGCGGTGATATTTGCCTTCGAGGCCGCGTCCCTTGGGCGCCGGGTAGAGGCCAGGCTCGGTGCAACCCTGCCATTCGCATTTGGGGCAGGCCTCCCGCACGAGGCGTGCCGCGTCGGGCTTGACGCGGAGCCGGTCGAAGAATTTTGAGTTGAGTTTCATCAATAGCAATTATGGGTAGTCGGTCTGGTCGAGGGCAAGCGCGGCCCATCTCTCCCTCGAAGGCGGCGCCCAACTCTGGTAGTCCGGAGGCCAGAAGGCTGCTCCGATTGGAGCAGCCATTGTTGAATAAAGCATGTCGGAAGCCTGTCGGGTCGGGGGCAGCAGCGGGAAGCAAGGATGGCGATGCGGGCGCGCATATCCTGGCCGACCTTGGCCGCCATTCTGCTCGCGGCGATCTCGGTCGCGGTCACGCTTCACCTGATCGACTATCCGCTCGGCGCTGCCTGGGACGAGCTCGTCAAGCTCAGAGGCGTCAGCACCGGGCGCTACCGTTACTACCATCCACTGTTCATGATCGACCTGGCGCAAGCCGCGGCGCTGGTGGCGCAGCCGACGGACCTCTTATCCTTGGCGCAGCTCGTCCGGATTATCAGCGCGCTCGCCGGCGGCGTCATGGTGTTCGCCACCTTCATGCTGGCGCGGCTGGTGCTTCCCGCCTTGCCGTCCTTGGCCACGGCCGCGGCCACGGCGGCGACGCCGCTCTTCGTGGTCCATGCCCGCATCTTCAAGGAGGATATCTTCGTCGCGGCCTTTCTCCTGCTCGCGCTCGCGACCCTGATCAGATTGCTGCAGGAGCCGGCGCCGTATCGCGCCATCCTGCTCGGTCTCCTCATCGGGTGCGCGGCCGGATCGAAATATATCGGCGCGTTGATCCTGCCCTTTGCCATTCTCGCCATTGTCCTCGTCCCGACCCCGGGACCCGAGCGGCGGGCGCTCCGCGTGGGGACCGTCAGTGCCGTCTCCATCGGCACCTTTCTGCTCATCATGCTGCCGGCGATCAGGCGCTTGAACCGCTGGCGTGTGGGCGTGAACTTCGAGCTCACGCATTCGATCCAAGGCCATGACGTGCCGCTGCCGCTGCGGGTCACCTGGGGCCTGTTTCATCTTCGCGAAAGCCTGTGGCCCGGCATCGGTACGCCGCTTCTGGCTCTCGGCCTCCTCGGCCTCGCGGCGCCCTTCGTCGCCGCGCGGGAGCGGCGCATGCCGCTCGCGCTGATCGCGACCTTTGCGGTCGTGTGGTACGCCGTCCACGAGGCGACCCCGCTCAAGCCGTTTCCCGATTTTGCCCGCTACATGCTGCCGCTCGTGCCGCTGCTCCTGATCCTCGGCGCCTCGTTCATCTACGAGCTCGCGGCGCGGTGGGATCGGCGCGGCATCCTTGCGGCAATCGTCTTGGTCTTGGCGGCCGTGCCGGCACTCGTCGATGTCGGTGCGGATCAATTCGCCCGATGTCGATCCGCGCGGCGTCGTGCCTTCGATCGTCGCGGCAAGCGGCGGGCGCGTCATCTTCGATCGCTATTCCGACTACGAGCGCAACCGGCGCATCCTCGGCATCAGCTTCCGGCCGACCAAGGACATGGCCGACATCGTGGTCACGTCAAATCTCGCCTATGATCGCTTCGCGCTGGATGCTGCGCCCGACGCGATGGCGGACTATTATCGCGCGCTCTCGTCACGCCCGCATCTCGACGTGTCGAATGGACGGCCGACGATGGGCTACTTCAATCCGGTGGTGCGCGTTGTTGCCTTGGACGGATCGGTGGATAGGCTGAACACGATCGCCGCGGCGATAAGGACGGCGGCGCCAAGCTTGACGGTGCGGCTGATCGAGCCACCGCCGAAAAGCAATGAATGATGAGAGGATGCAGGACTGATGCGTGTTGAGCAGTCGATCAGAGAGAAGTTGGGCGGTGCTTTCACTTCGGCGGTGATCGAGGTGGTGAACGATTCGCACCATCACGCCGGCCATGGCTCTTCGCCTCAGACCGGCGAAAGTCATTTCAGCGTCGTGGTGGTGTCACCGGCCTTCGCCGGCAAATCGCGTCTCGAGCGTCACCGCATGGTCAACTCGGCGCTTGCCGAGGAGCTTGCCGGGCCGGTGCATGCGCTCGCGGTCACGGCGCTGACCCCAGAAGAACAGGCCAAGCGGGGCTAGGGCCTCAAGGCCCTCGCCTCGCGCCGGGCCTTTCGCGTCTTCGCCAGCGGCGTCACCCGCAAGCTCGTGATGCGGTTCCGCTGGCGGCGCAGTACCTCGAAGCGGAAGCCGTGGAAGGTGAAGCGCTGATCGGGATAGGGAATGGCCTGGGCCTCATGGATGACGAGGCCGGCAATGGTGGTCGCCTCATCGTCGGGAATATCCCAGTCCATCATGCGATTGAGATCGCGGATCGGCACCGAGCCATCGACGATTAGCGAGCCGTCGGGCTGAACCTTGGCGGCGATGGCGGCGATGTCGGTTTCGTCGGTGATGTCGCCGACGATCTCCTCGATGATGTCCTCCAAGGTGACGAGGCCCATGACCTCGCCATACTCGTCGACGACGATGGCGAAATGCGCCTTGCGCTTCAGGAAGGCGTTGAGCTGATCCTTGAGCGTGGTGGTGTCGGGCACGAACCAGGGCGCGGTCGACAAGGCCATGATGTCCACGGTGCCCAAGTCGCCGCGTGCGTCGCGCAATGCCTGCAGCAGCGTCTTGGCGTGAAGCACGCCGACGATTTCCTCGCGCTCGCCGCGCCAAAGGGGCAGGCGGGTATGGGTGCTCTTCAGCGCCGCGTCAACGATCACCTCGGTCGGCAGCGACACGTCGATCGCGTCCATCTTGGTGCGGTGGACCATGATGTCGGATATGGTGAGCTCGCGAAGGTCGAGGACGCCGCCCAGCATGTCGCGGTCGAGCTTCACCACGCCGCCCTCTTTGTGATGCAGCTCGATGGCGCCACGGAGCTCCTCATGGGCGCCCAGCACGTCGGTATCGGCGCTCACCGATACACCGAACAAGCGCAAGGTGTGCCGCACCAGCACCTGCATGGCGGCGGTCACCGGCGCCAGCACCGAGACCACCGACCGCACCACCGGAGCGACGGCGAGGGCCATGCGGTCGGCGTTGACGATGGCGTAGGTCTTGGGCAGCACCTCGGCGAACACCACGACCAACACGGTCATGACGATGGTGGCATAGGCGACGCCGGCATCGCCGAAGAGCTTGAGCAGCACGCTGGTGGCGAGGGCCGAGGCGGCGATGTTGGCGAGGTTGTAGCTGAGCAGGATGGCGCCGATCAGGCGTTCACGGGCGAGCAGGAGGCGGTTGACGAGGCGGGCGCGCGCGTTTCCGTCCTGCTCGAGTGTGTGCATGCGGGCGCGCGAGGCGGCGGTCAGCGCCGTCTCGGCGCCGGAAAAGAACGCCGAGAGGATGAGTAGCCCGAGAATGGCGCCGAGAGTGATGCCAAGCCCTAAAGTCATGAGCGCGGGCACTCCCGTTCGAGAAACGCCGCGAGGCGATCCATGGGGACGTCGCCCTCGACAAAGGCGTCGCCGATGCCGCGCACGAGCACCAGCGCGAGCTTGCCGCCTTTCACCTTCTTGTCCTGAGCCATCAGCGCGAGCAGGCGCTCGGCTGAAGGCGGCTCCCCCGGAATGCTGCCGATGTCGCCCGGCAGGCCCACAGCGGCGAGATGGTCCGCGACACGCGCGGCGTCGACCTCGGGGCAAAGCCCCTGCTCGACCGAGAAGGTGAAGGCGAGGCGCATGCCGATGGCGATGGCCTCGCCATGGAGCAGCCGGTCGGAATAACCGGCATAGGCCTCCAAGGCATGGCCGAAGGTGTGGCCGAGATTGAGCAGCGCCCTGGTGCCGCTCTCCTCGCGCTCGTCGGCCTCGACGATCGCCGTCTTGGCGCGGCAACTCGTAGCGATGGCCTCGGCGCGCTCGCGGCCTTCGCCGGAGAAGATTTGCGGCCGGCTCGTCTCGAGCCAAGCGAAGAACGGGGCATCGCCGAGGAGCCCGTATTTCATGACTTCGGCGTAGCCCGCGCGAAACTCGCGGGGGCTGAGCGTGTCGAGCACGGAAATGTCGGCGAGCACGAGGCTCGGCTGATGGAAGGTGCCGATCAGGTTCTTGCCTTGGGCGGTGTCGATGCCGGTCTTGCCCCCGACCGAGGAATTGACCTGAGCAAGGAGCGTGGTCGGGATCTGCACCAGCCTGACGCCGCGGCGGAGGATGCTTGCGGCGAAGCCGCCGAGATCGCCGACGACGCCACCGCCGAGCGCCACGACCGCGTCGCCACGCTCGACGCCGAGCTCGAGCAATTGCTCCGAGACCTTGGCGAGCACCGGAAAGCATTTGCTGGCTTCGCCGGGTGCCACCACCACCTCGCCGAGGAAGAGCCCGCCGAGGCTCGCCTTTAGGCGCTCCAGATAGAGCCCGGCCACCGTCGTGTCGCTGACCACGGCGCAGCGGGCGCCGGGCACCGCGGCGGCAATGCGCGCACCGGCGCTGTCGAGCAGCGCCTCGCCGATGACGATGTCATAGCTCCGCTCGCCCAGGCCAACCCTGATCGTGGTCTCGTCGGCATTGGCAACCAAAGTGGCGAGTTCGTCGGCCATCATTCACTCTTGCCGCGGCGGCGTGGCGCCGCCTTGGCTTCGTCGTCAAGGAAGCGCACCAGCGCCTCCACCACATCCGACACGATGACGTCGTGAGGCACGTCGCGGCTCTCGACGGTAATGTCGGCGTCGGCATAGACGGGATAGCGCTTCTTCATCAACTCGCGCATGACCGCGTCAGTGGACCCGGCGGCGAGCAGGGGCCGGTGGTCCCGCCGCCGCACGCGATGCAGCAGCACCGGCAACTCCGCCTTCAGCCAGACCGAAATGCCTTGCGCCTTGATGTTGGCGCGGGTGCGCGCGTCCATATAGGCGCCGCCGCCGGTGGCGAGGACCTCGGGACCGCCCCCGAGCAAGCGGGCAATAACCTTGGCCTCGCCGCTGCGGAAATAGGGCTCGCCGTGCTCGGCAAAGATCTCGCTGATGGTCTGCCCGGCGGCAAGCTCGATCTCGTGGTCGGCATCGAGGAAGGGCAGATCGAGCCGGGCGGCAAGCCGCTTGCCGACCGCCGTCTTGCCCGCGCCCATGAGCCCGATCAGCACAATGCTCCGCGAGCCGAGGGCGTCACGGATCGAGGCGAGCCGCCGCTCCTTCTTCTCCTTTTTGCGCTCTGCCAGTCCTAAGCTCATTCGCTATGTGGGCGGCGCGTACGGCGGGGCGTCGGTAACGCGTGGCCGCAAGCCCGCACGGTTCCATGATTTTCTCGTGCTGACAACGGTGTTTCGAATCATCCATCATGCCGGAAAGCTGGAAGCGACCGGCCGGTTCGGGTCATAATAGTGCCCTGTTCGCGGCTACAAGAGCCGTGGGGGAAAAACCACAAAAAGCCCTTAAGGGAAACGAGCGCCTCGATGCCGACACTCTTCCGACTCTTGATGGTCCTCGGGGTGATCGCCGGTGTCGTCACTGGAAGCCTCTATGTGCTCGCCGAATATTTCCAACCTCAGCCGAAGGAAATCTCCAAATCCTTGCGTGGCGTCAAGGTACGGACTGAGTAGGCGTCTCCTCGCTGGGCCCGCAATGCTGGTTATCGCCCTGCTCCTCCTTGGAGGCGGGTCGGCTGTTGCCCAAGTCGAGCGCCAGGAATTGCCGGTACTTCAGGGTGAGACCCCGCCGCCACCGGCCTATCCGCCGCAGCAACCAGCCTACGCGCCGCCTCCACAGCCATCTTACACGCCGCAGCAGCCTAACTACGCGCCGCAACAGCCGGCCTATCAGCCACAGCAACCGGCCTACACTCTGCAGCAACCGCCATATCAGGCACAGCAACCGGCCTACACACCGCAGCAACCGCCCTATCAGCCGCAGCAGCCAGCTTACGCGCCGCCGCAACGAGCCTACGAGCCGCAACAACCAGCCTATGAGACGCCACAGCAGCCTGCCTATGCGCCGCCGCGCGACGACACTTGGCCCCAGCCCATCCAGCAGACGCCGTACCCGGGTAGCGGGACGCAAGGCTCAGGATCGAGCCCGCTGCCGGCCGACCTCTGGCGCAGCGTTTCCGCCACCGAGCTTGAGAGCCTCATCACCCAAGCGCCATGGCCGTCACCCTCGCCCGCGCTGACCAGGCTGATCGGGCGGGCGCTTGCGACCAACCCTGAGGCCGATGGCGACGTCAAGGCGAAGGTCGGCGCGTTGATGCGCGCCGGCCGCATCGAGGAGGTGATTGCCGTGCTTGGGGGCGCTGGGGCGCCAAATGAGCCAGGCGCCGCAGCGGTCTATGCCGTGGCGCTGCTCGCGGCAGGCCGCGACGACGAGGCCTGCGGCCTCGGCCTCGGCGGCGCTCAGGCGGGGACCTGGCGTGACTCGCTGGCGAAGCGCGCCATCTTCCTGATCCCGGCCTATTGCGCCGCGCGTGGCGGCGATAGGGGCGGCGCAGAACTTGCCCTCAATCTCGCCCGCGACAACGGGGTTGATACCGGGATGGCCGCCGCCGCCCTTGCCGGCGCTAAGCAGCCCCTGCCGAGAAGCGTCGATGTGGTCGATTATCTGTTCCTCAAGCTCGGCCACAGCGCCGGGGCCGGCATTGCCGCGAGAGCGACGCCGGACCTGCTCTATCTCATCGCCCGCGACCAGTCCGCTCCGGCAGAGCTTCGCGTCGCCGCGGCGGAGCGGGCCGCGGCGCTGAACATCATCGACGGCACCATGTTGGCCGCGGCCTATGGCGATGCCGCGTCTAGACTGCCCAAATCGGCGCAATCGCCGCCGGCGCTCCGCGCCAAGCTGTTCGCTACGCTCAACGGCCAGGCCTCGCCAAAGATCCGCGCCGAGTTGATCGATGCGCTGCTTGCCAGCGGCAGAGACGCGAGGATCGAAATCCCGATGGCGCAGGCGCTGGCGCAAGTCACCGGCGGCTTCGCCCAGGACACGCCGGGGGCGGGCTTCGCCGAGACCGGGGTGCGCGTCGCGGCGCTTGCCGGCGACGCCGAGGCGGCATGGCAATGGACCGAGGCCGCCGATCCGCGGCTGCGGAGCTGGCAGCTTCTCCTCGCCACTTCCGATCCTTATGGCCAGAACGCACGCGCGGCGCTCGACGCCGGCGTCGACATCGCCCTGCAATCGGGACTGCCGGGCGCGCTGTTGCAGCGCCTCGTCACCGTGCTCGACGCGCTCGGCGAAGAGGTGCCGATCCCGTTGTGGGATCTCGCCGGCAAGACGCCGCAGCCGGCTGACGGCTATCTGCCGGAGACCGGCGCTCTCACCAGCCTGAAGCAGGCCGCCGATAGCGGCGATGTCGGGCGGACGATTCTGCTGGTCGCGGCGGTGCTCGGTCCCGAGGGGCCGCAAGGCGCGCACCTCATCGGGCTCGGCGACTCCTTGCGGGCGCTTCGGCGGGTCGGACTAGACGCCGAGGCGCGGCGGATCGGCTTCGAGGCGCTCTACGCCCATTGGCCTCAGCGCGGAAAGGCTTGAGATTTGGGCGCGGGGGAAGGGGTTTCCACACCTGACGGCGGCTCGGATCTCGGACTCTTTCTCGACATGCTTATGGCTGAGCGCGGCGCCGCCGAGAAAACGATCGAAGCCTATTCCCGCGATCTCGGCGAGTTCCTCGCCTTCGCGGCGTCCAAGCAGCGCGACGCGCGGGATGCGAGCGCCGACACCATCCGCGATTTCCTTGCCGCCCTGAGCCGCAAGGGCCTCGCCGCGACGTCGCGGGCGCGGAAGCTCTCGGCCATCAGGCAATTCTTCCGCTTTCTGCTCGGCGAAGGCTTGCGCGGCGACGATCCGAGCGTGGCCATCGACAGCCCGAAGCTCGGGCGGCCTTTGCCTAAGCTGCTCGCCTTCGACGAGGTCGAACGGCTCCTGGAGACAGCGGCGCAAAGCGCAAGCGAGGCCGCCGACGGCTCGGCCAAGCGCCGGGCGCTCCGCGTTTATGCGCTGCTCGAGACCCTCTATGCCACCGGCTTGCGGGTCTCGGAGCTGCTCGGGCTGCAGCGCGCCGTGCTGGTCAGCGACGACCAAGTGCTCACCATCAAAGGCAAGGGCGGCCGCGAGCGGCTGGTGCCGCTCAACGACGCCGCGCGCGACGCGATTGCCGCCCACGTCGCTGCGCTTGCCGAGGATGAAGCGCAAGGCAGAGCGCGGTCTTCGTGGCTGTTTCCGTCAGGCAACGGTGCCCAGCATCTCACGCGGCAGCGCTTCGGCCAGGAGCTCAAATCGCTCGCCATCGCCGCCGGTATGGAGCCGTCGCGGGTGTCGCCGCATGTGTTGCGTCACGCCTTTGCCAGCCATTTGCTCGAGCGCGGCGCCGATCTCCGGACGGTGCAGCAGCTCCTGGGCCATGCCGATATTTCCACGACCCAGATCTACACCCACGTCATCGAGGAGCGGCTCCGGCGCCTGGTCGAGCAGCACCATCCCCTCGCTCAGCACCACTTAACCAAACGGCGCTAGGCTTAGGTCTTTAGCAGCAGCTCTAGAGTTGACCGTTGACAGCATTGTTTCCCAAGGCCACTTAACATCCATGTTCCCGGCGCCGCTGGCGCGCAATGACCCGTAAAGCGCGGGTTCGAGGGGCTTCTTCTCGCCGTATGCGTACATATCTCGATTTCGAAAAGCCGATTGCCGAGCTTGAAAGCAAGGTCGCCGAGTTGCGAGCTCTCGCTGCGGAGCAGCACTCCGTGTCGATTTAAGAAGAGCTCGCCAAGCTCGAAGCGAAGGCGAAAGACGCGCTCGAAGAGACCTACGCCGAGCTCACCCCGTGGCAGAAGACGCAAGTCGCCCGTCACCCCGAACGGCCGCATTTCCGCCACTACATCGACGGCCTGGTGCAGGACTTCACCCCCTTGGCCGGCGACCGGCTCTACGCCGAGGACCAGGCCATCATCGGCGGCATCGGCCGCCTCAAGGGACGCTCGGCGATGATCATCGGCCACGAGAAGGGCTCCGACACCGAGGGCCGCATCAAGCACAATTTCGGCATGGCGATGCCGGAGGGCTACCGCAAGGCCCAGCGGCTGATGGAGCTCGCCGACCGGTTTTCGCTCCCGGTGATCAGCCTGATCGACACGGCAGGCGCCTATCCCGGCATCGGCGCCGAGGAGCGGGGCCAGGCAGAGGCCATCGCCCGCTGCACCGATTGCTGCCTCGGGCTCGGGGTGCCGATCGTCTCGGTGATCATCGGCGAGGGCGGATCTGGCGGGGCCGTGGCCATCGCCACGGCGAACCGGGTCTATATGCTCGAGCACTCCATTTACACCGTGGCCTCCCCTGAGGCCGCGGCCTCGATCCTGTGGCGGGACTCGACCCGCGCCGTCGACGCCGCCACCAATATGAAGATCACGGCCCAGGATCTGCTGAAGCTAGGGGTGGTCGACGGCATCATCCCGGAGCCCACCGGAGGCGCCCACCGGGACGGCCAGGAGGTGGTCGAGGCCACCGGAGAGATGATCGGCCAGGCTCTGGCCGAATTTGACAGCATGCCGCCAGAGGCCATCCGCAAGGCGCGCCGGGAAAAATTCCTGGCAATAGGCCGTGTGGCTTGACGAATTCGCCTTGAAAAACGCCACTTTTTTGTCCAACTCTGGCTTTCTGCCGCTATAATGGCGAGCAAAAGCGGGGGTAAGGGGTCAGGCGCGGGGGATATCAAGCGCTAACCTCGCTTTAACTCCCTGGGTACGATTTTCAACGAGGTGCGCAAGGGGCACTGCGTATGCTTCGTTCATGTTGGCTCAGCACCATTGTTGCCATGGGCGTGATGACGTCACTCATCGCGCTTGGCGGCTGTGGCCAATTCTCGCCCCCATACCTCAAGCCGCTTTCCGCCAAGACGCGCACGCTTCTCGCCGAGAAGGGCATGAGCGAGCAGTCGCCGGTGCTCGTTCGCATCTTCAAGGCCGAGTTGGAGCTGGAAGTTTGGAAGGCGAAGGACGACGGCCGCTACTATCACTTCAAGACCTATCCGATCTGTGACTGGTCCGGAAAACTTGGACCCAAGATCAATCAGGGTGACCGCCAAGCTCCGGAAGGATTCTATCTCGTGTCCTCGGCGCAGATGAATCCGAAGAGCAAATATTACCTCTCCTTCAACCTCGGGTTCCCGAATGCCTACGATCGCGCCTATGGCCGCACCGGTGCCGACATCATGGTGCATGGCGATTGCAAGTCGGCCGGCTGCTACGCCATGACCGACGGCGTCGTCGAGGAGATCTACATCCTCGCGCGCGAGGCTCTTGCCGGCGGTCAGCAAGGGTTCCAGGTGCAAGCCTATCCGTTCCGCATGACGGCGGAGAACATGGCGAAGCACAAAGACGATCAGTGGTACGGCTTCTGGCGCAACCTCAAAGAGGGCTACGATTATTTCGAGAAAACGCACCTGCCGCCAAAGATCGAGGTGTGCGACAAGCACTATTTGATCAACGCGTCATTCGTCGGCGGCGCAAGACCGGATCCCGCAGCGGCGTGTCCGGCCTATCAGCGGCTTCCGGTTCCGGCGATGCCGCGGAGACCGGCGCTGCAAGAGGCCTCGGCCAAGACCAACGGGCGCACGGCCGATGCGTCTTCAACGATCGGCAAGCCGCTCGGCAGCTGGCTCGGGCTTGCCTTCGGTCCGCCGAAGCCGGTCTATCAGGCCTTTACGCTCGGCCCGGCAACGCCGGCGACGCCGGCACCGGCAGCACCGGCGAAGTCAAAGCGCAAATAAGCGCCACGCGATTGCCGCTCTTTCCCGGATGATGGCGTCATGGTGCGATTAATTCTCGGCCTTCTCATCGCGCTTGCGGTGTTCAGCGGCGCCGTCCTGTTGTTGAGCCGCGACGGCAGGCAGCTGCTCGATCGCGCCTCGATCGCCTTCACCCGCGCAAGCAACCATTGGTACTACCGCAACGGCAAGCCGCTTCCCGGCACTCCCGAGCTCGCCAGGCTCGATACGCGGCTCGAGGCGAAAGACCTCAAGCTCGGCGCGCCGGTGTTCGTGCGCATCTTCAAGCTCGAGTCGGCGCTCGAGCTGTGGATGGAGAAGGACGGGCGCTACCAGTTGTTCGCCACCTATCCGATCTGCCTGTGGTCGGGACGCCTTGGCCCGAAGCTGAAGGAGGGTGACCTGCAAGCGCCGGAAGGCTTCTATTCGGTGACCAAGGAGCAGCTCAATCCGAACAGCCGCTGGCACCGCTCCTTCAATCTCGGCTTCCCCAACGCGTTCGACCGCTCCCATGGGCGCACCGGATCGTTTCTCATGGTCCACGGCGGCTGTCAGTCGGTCGGGTGCTACGCCATGACCAACGATGTAGTCGACGAGATCTGGAGGCTGGTCACCGCCGCGCTCGATTCAGGGCAGCCCGCTTTCGACGTTCAGGTGTTTCCCTTCCGCATGACCGAACGGAATCTTGCGGCACGGCACTCCGAACGCTGGGGCGACTTCTGGGCCGACCTGAAGCAAGGCTATGACGCTTTCGAGAAGACGCATCAGCCGCCCGTTATTAGCGTTTGCGACGGGCGCTATGTCGTCGCCGAGGGGAACACGCCTGCCACTGCGGGATGTGCGGCCACGGCGCTCAAGGATTGAGCGGCCAGAACATGATGATCAGCGGGATGCCGACCACGACTACGATCACCGACAGCGGCAGCCCGAGCTTCCAATAATCGCCGAAGCGGTAGCCGCCAGGCCCCATCACCAGGGTGTTGGACTGATGCCCGATCGGGGTGAGGAAATCGCAAGCCGCGCCGATGGCGACCGCCATCAGGAACGGATCGGGGTTGAGGCCGAGATTGATGGCGAAGGTCGCCGCGATCGGCGCCATGACGAGCACCGTCGCCGCATTGTTGAGGAACGGGGTCACCGCCATGGCGGTGATCATGATCAAGACCAGCGCGCCAGCGGCGGGCAATTGCGTCGCCGCTTGCGATAGCCAGCCGGCGATCAGGTCGGTGCCGCCGGTGGTGCGCAAGGCCTCGCTCACCGGGATCAGCGCGCCGAGCATGACGAGGATCGGCCAGTCGATGGCGTCATAGGCCTCGCGCAGGCTCAAGGAGCGTGCGAGCAGCAAGAGGACCGCGGCACCGAAGAACGCGACGGTCACCGAGACGGCGTTGAAGGCGACGAGGGTCATGGCCACGGCGAGCACGGCGAGGGGGATGTAGCTCTCCTTGTGGCCGAAGCGGAGCTCGCGCTCGGCGAGCGGCAGCAAATGCAGCGCCCCGAGTGTCTCGGGCATGGTGGTGAGGTCGCCTTGCAGCACGATGACGTCGCCGGCCTTCAGCTTGATCGCGCGCAAACGGTGGGTAATGCGCCGGCCTCTCCGGCTCACGGCGAGAAGATTGACGCCGTGACGGTGAAACAGCTTGAGCTGCTCCGCCGACATACCCACCAACTCGGATTCAGGAGTGATCACCGCTTCCATCACCCCGATCACGTCATGAGGCGTGTCGACTTCCAGGTCCTCGGCGTCGCGGGCGAGCTTCAGCTTTTCCAGCTTGACGAGCTGCTCGAGTGCCGCCGGCTCCCCTTGCAGGATGAGAATGTCGTCGGCCTTGATCACGGCGTTGCCGGCGGGGTCGTAGCGCCGCTCGGCGCCGCGAAGCAGCGTGATAACCTCGACCTCGCTCTCGCCGAGATCCTCCAGCGCCTTCACGGTGATGCCGTTGGCGGGCGAGTCCTCCGGAACCACGACCTCGGTGGTGTAAGCCTCGAGATTGAAGGCGGCGTCCATCGACACCGCGCCCTTGCGGTCGGCGGGCAGGAGCCGCCAGCCGAACAGCAGGAAGATGACTCCGACGATAGCGATACCGGCGCCGACCGGGGTGAAGTCGAACATATGATAGGGCTGCCCGAGGATCTGCTCGCGCATGCGCGAGACGATGATGTTCGGCGACGTGCCGACGAGGGTGATGATGCCGCCGAGCAGGGAGCCGAACGACATCGGCATCAGGAGCGAGGAGGGGGACGTGCCGGTGCGGCGGGCGAGTTGAAAGGCGACCGGCATCAGCATCGCCAGCGCGCCGATATTCTTGACGAAGCCCGACATTACTGTCACCGCGCCAACGAGCGCCGCGACCTGCTGGGTGGTGGTGGTGAGGCGCGATCCGAGCTTGCGCATGACGCGGTCGATGACGCCTGAACGCGACACGGCGGCGCTGACGAGGAGCGCGCTGGCGACGATGATGACGATGTCGTCGCCGAAGCCCTTGAAGGCCTGGTCGGGCTTGACGATGCCGACGGCGATGGAGGCGAGCAGCGCCAGCAGCGCCACGACGTCGTAGCGGAGCCGCCCCCAGGCGAACAGCGCCATCATGGCGATGATCACGGCGAAGGCGAGGACCTGTGCGAGGGTCATGAGCGTCGCGCCCGCACTGGCGCGCGGTCCGGACGGCGCACGGGTTGGGTTGAATGCATGCTGTGAGCCTGTGGGGCGTTCATCCGGGCAAACAAGGCCGGATGGCCCGTTCCGGTTCCCTCATGCAGGCAGCGAACCCGGGGCCTTAGCTATAGGCGCCGTGGCAGTGCTTGTATTTCTTGCCGGAACCGCAAGGGCAAAGCGCGTTGCGCTGGACCTTGCCCCAAGTCGAGGGATCGGCGGGGTTCGGGGCCGCTTGAGCGCTCTGCGCCTTCCGCGCCCGCGCCGGCGCCGCGGCGCCGGCAGAAGCACCGGCGCCGGCCGCCTCGAGCGCGAATTCATCCTCGCCCGTGAGCGGATCGAAATGATGCGCCTCCATGGCCGGAAGCTCGGTCGCCTCGAGCGGCGGCGCCTCGTCCTGGCTCGCAAGCTGGACATGCATCAACTGGCCGGTCACCGCTTCGCGCAAGCGCGCCAGCATGTGCTCGAACAGGGTGAAGCTCTCGCTCTTATACTCGTTCAGCGGATCGCGCTGGCCGTAACCGCGCAAGCCGATGACCTGACGGAGATGCTCAAGCGTGACGAGATGCTCGCGCCAGAGATGGTCGAGCGTCTGCAGCAGCACCGCCTTTTCGATCTGACGCATGATCTGCGGCCCGATATCGGCGGCACGCTTGGCGGCGCGCTCGTCGGCTGCCCGCATCAAGCGCTCATAGACTTCCTCGGCGCCGATGCCTTCCTCGTGCCGCCACTCCTCGATCGGGAGGTCGAGATCGAAAATGCCCTGCATGCCTTCTTTCAGGCCGTCGACGTCCCATTGCTCGGCGAATGACTTCTCTGGGATGTGCCGCGCCACAAGATCGTCGATGACGTGGTGTCGCATGTCGCCGATGGTGTCGCCGATATCGGCATCGGTCATCAGCTCGAGGCGCTGTTCGAAGATCGCCTTGCGCTGATCGTTCATGACGTTGTCGTATTTCAACAGATTCTTGCGGATATCGAAGTTGCGCGCCTCGACCTTGGCTTGCGCCTTCTCCAGGGCCTTGTTGATCCAGGGATGGACGATGGCCTCGTCCTCTTTCAGGCCGAGCGCCTGCAACATGCCGTCCATGCGCTGCGAGCCAAAGATGCGCATCAGATCGTCTTCGAGGGAAAGGAAGAAGCGCGAGCGGCCGGGATCGCCTTGGCGGCCCGAGCGGCCGCGGAGCTGGTTGTCGATGCGCCGGCTTTCATGGCGCTCGGTGCCGATGACGTAGAGGCCGCCGGCGGCGAGGGCCTGCTCCTTCTTCTTGGCGATGTCGGCCTTGATCTCGTCGCGCTCCTTGGCGATGGCCTCGGCGTCAGGCTCGTTGCCCTTTTCGCGCTCGGTGGCGATCCAATTCTCGATCCGCATGTCGGGATTGCCGCCGAGCTGAATGTCGGTGCCGCGGCCGGCCATGTTGGTGGCGATGGTCACGGCGCCGGGCACGCCGGCCTGGGCGATGATAAAGGCCTCCTGCTCGTGATAGCGGGCGTTCAGCACCTGGTGCGGAACCTTGTCCTTTTTGAGCAGGCTGGACAGCAGCTCCGACTTCTCGATGGAGGTGGTGCCGACGAGCATGGGCTGGCCGCGCTTCTGCGCGTCCTTGATGAGATTGATGATGGCCCGATATTTCTCGTCGGCGGTGCGATAGACTTCGTCGTGCTCGTCGTCGCGGATCATTTCCATGTTGGTCGGCACTTCGACGACGTCGAGGCCGTAAATGTCCAGGAACTCGTCGGCCTCGGTGAGCGCGGTTCCGGTCATGCCGGCGAGCTTCTCGTAGAGGCGGAAATAGTTCTGGAAGGTGATCGAGGCGAGGGTCTGGTTTTCGGGCTGGATGGTGACGTGTTCCTTGGCCTCGAGCGCCTGATGCAGCCCTTCCGAATAGCGCCGGCCTTGCATCATGCGGCCGGTGAACTCGTCGATGATGATGACCTCGTCGTTCTTGACGATGTAGTCGCGGTCGCGCTGGAACAGCGTATGGGCGCGCAGCGCCTGCTGCACGTGATGCACCACGGTGACGTTCTCGACGTCGTAGAGCGAGTCGCCCTTGAGCATGTCTGCTTCCATCAGCAGCCGCTCGACGTGCTCGTTGCCGGCCTCTGTCAAGGTGACGACACGGGTCTTCTCGTCGAGCTCGTAATCTTCCTTGATCAGCCTTGGGATGAAGACGTCGATGGACTGGTAAAGCTCGGAGCGGTCGTCGAGCGGACCCGAAATGATGAGCGGTGTCCGCGCTTCGTCGATCAAGATGGAGTCGACCTCGTCGACGATGGCGTAGGCGTGGCCACGCTGGACCATCTCCGTGGTCGCATATTTCATATTGTCGCGGAGATAGTCGAAGCCGAATTCGTTGTTGGTGCCGTAGGTCACGTCGGCGGCGTATTCGTCGCGGCGCTGCTCGTCGCTGAGATCGTGCACGATGCAGCCGACGCGGAGACCGAGGAACTCATAGATGGCGCCCATCCATGCGGCGTCGCGCTTGGCGAGGTAGTCGTTGACGGTGACCACGTGGACGCCGCGGCTGGTCAGCGCATTGAGATAGACCGGAAGCGTCGCCACCAGGGTCTTGCCTTCGCCGGTCTTCATCTCGGCGATGCGGCCCTCATGGAGCACCATGCCCCCGATCAACTGCACGTCGAAATGGCGCTGGCCGATGGCGCGCTTCGCCGCTTCCCGGACCGTGGCAAAGGCTTCGGGGAGCAGATCGTCGAGGTTCTCGCCCTCCTTCACCCGCGCGCGGAAAGCGTCGGTGCGGGCGCGCAGTTCCTCGTCCGACAAGGCAACGACCTCGGGTTCGAGCGCGTTGATGGCCGCGACCGCCGAAGCATATTTCTTGAGCTTGCGGTCGTTGGATGAGCCGAAGACCTTGCTGGCCAAGACGCCAAAGGAAAGCATGTGTTGTGGCCTCTTTATCGCCGAAGCGTGCTTTGAGGTGGATGTGCCTGGTTCGTCACAGCAGGTTCGAAGCGCCTGCCTCCCTTCCCGGCCGGCCCCGATCAAACCCGCGGAAAGCGACCAAAAAATGCCAGGGAAACGAACGCAAGTGACAGATAAGAGGAGGCCCAATCCTTGTCAACGCGAGGCGCGGGCTGAACAGCGCGCGGCGCCTCACCTTAAGGTGATTTAGGCCGGCTCTTTCGCGCCTGCGCTCTGGACCTTGCCGATGTCCTCGAGCCGCTTTTGCAGTGACAGCCTGCTTAGCTTGTCGAAGGGTAGATTGACGAAGATGCCGATGCGCTGATTGAGCATGCGGAAGCAGTCGGCGAAGGCAACCGCCTTCTCGGCCTCGCTGCCGTCGACGGCGGCGGGGTCTGGAAGACCCCAATGGGCGGTCATGGGCTGGCCCGGCCAGACAGGGCAGACTTCCTGCGCGGCGTTGTCGCAGACCGTGAACACGAAATCGAGCTCCGGCGCGCCGGGTTTTGCGAACTCGTCCCAGGACTTCGAGCGGAGCTTGGACACGTCGAAACTGGACTTGCGCAATACGGCGAGCGCCTGCGGGTTGATATCGCCGCGCGGTTGGCTCCCGGCGCTATAGGCCTTGAACCGGCCTTGCCCGAGGCGGTTCAGAATGCATTCCGCCATGATCGATCGCGCCGAGTTTCCGGTGCAGAGAAAAAGCACGTTGAGGGGGTCTTTGCTACTTACGAGTTCCATGGGGGGCGTTCCTCACTTGTTATGTCACGCAGGACAACACTCTTCGGCGGATGAGGGCAGAAGCGCTGCGCAAATCTCGGGTTTGCCGTGGCAGCAGTCCTCCACCAGGAAGGACAAGAGCGTCCGTGTCCCTTCCAGATCCACCGCATAGATGATGGATCGGCCGTCCTTTCGCGACGTCACGAGCTTGGCGCGGGCGAGCACGGCGACGTGGAACGACAGTGTGTTGGAAGGAATCCGAAGCGTGCGCGCGATGTCGCCGGCCGCCATGCCCTCTGGGCCGCATTGCATCAGCAGCCTAAAAATCTGAAGGCGGCTTTTTTGCGCAAGCGCGCCGAAGGCGTCGATGGCCGGTAATAGTTCCATAGATCGAGAAATATGGAAATAATCTCCGCTCGTCAATCGGCATTTTCGTACCCTCCGTCTCTTGGCGGGGGCGGCCGTCAGGACCCCCGGCTGCCTCAGATTCGCCGCTTGGCACTGGCACGGGCGGGGTTTAAAAGGCGCCCGGGGGAAACGACCCAACCCGCCCGCCACTCTCTTTCCAGAAGCCTGGTCAGGGCGGGCTGAAAAAGAGGACCTCAGTTCCGTGAAAACCTGGCGAACCCTGCTGCTCCTTGCGGCCGCAATTGCCTGCGCTCCGCTCGCGGCGGTGGCTGACGATGCGGTTGTTGCGAAAATCAATGGCGTCGATATCAAGCAGTCCGATCTCGACTTCGCGGCCTCCGAGGTTGGCGCTCAGCTCGCCAATTTCCCGCCGGCCGACCGCCGGCGCATGTTGCTGCAATTCGTGATCGAGAACGAGCTGATGGCCGAAGCGGCAACCCAGGCCGCGCTCGACAGCGGTCCGAGCTTCGATGACCGGCTGAAGTATCACCGGCGCCGGGCGCTTCGTGACGCTTATTACGACAAGAGCGTCCGCACCGCCGTCACGGAGGACGAGGCCAAGAAGGTCTTCGACGAGAAGATCGCCGGGCTGAAGCCCGAGGAAGAGATTCATGCCCGCCACATCCTGGTGGCGACCGAAGCGGAAGCCAAGGAAGTCGAAGAGCGGCTGAAGAAGGGCGAGGACTTCGCCACGCTGGCCAAGGAAAAATCGAAGGACCCGAGCGCCGAAGGCGGCGATCTCGGCTTCTTCAGCCGGGGCCAGATGCTGAAGCCGTTCGAGGACGCGGCCTTTGCGCTGAAAGAGGGCGAGATCTCCGAGCCGGTGCAAACGCAATTCGGCTGGCACATCATCAAGGTCGAGGAGAAGCGCACCCGCCCGTTGCCGACCTTCGATCAGGTCAAGGACCAGATCATCAGCCAGCTCACGGCGCAGAAGGCCAAGGAGACCATCAAAGGCCTCAATGCCAACGCCAAGATCGAGATCACCGATCCCGAGATCAAGAAATCGATGCAGGATGCCGCAGTCAGGGGCGAGGCTCCTCCCGAGGATGAGCCCGCGACCGGCAACGTCGAAGATAATCACTGACGGGAGCTGCTCTCCCTAGCTCGGGGTCGAGAGATGGCTTGGGTCTCGCCTTTCGCGCCGAATGAACTGCCGCGCCTCCCGAGCATCGAGGGCGTGCGCTTCGCCGCCTGCGCCGCCGGCATTCGGTATCCCGGGCGCACCGATCTGCTGCTGACCCTGTTCGACGCCGGCACCACCGTCGCCGGCGTGCTGACTCAATCCAAGACCGCATCGGCGCCGGTCGAATGGTGCCGCGCCCATCTCGATCATGGCATGGCGCGGGCCCTCGTGGTCAATTCCGGCAACGCCAATGCCTTTACCGGCAAGCGCGGCCGCGAGGCGGTGACGCTCACGGCGGAAGCCGCGGCCAACGCCGCCGGCTGCCTCGAGGCCGACGTCTATATCGCCTCGACCGGCGTCATCGGCGAGCCGCTCGATCCCGGCAAATTCACCGGGCTGCTGGGCGAACTGGCCGCCAAGGCTTCTCCAGGTGCCATCGAAGAGGCGGCGCGGGCGATCATGACCACCGACACCTATCCCAAGCTCGCCACGCGCGAGGTCAAGATCGACGGCACAGCCGTCACCATCAACGGCATCGCCAAAGGCGCCGGAATGATCGCGCCGGACATGGCGACCATGCTCGCCTTTCTCTTCACCGACGCCGCGATCGAGCCGCGGCCCTTGCATGAGATCCTCGCGCCTGCCGCCGACGAGACCTTCAACGCCATCACCATCGACGGCGACACCTCGACCAGCGACACGCTGCTCTTGTTCGCCACGGGCGCTGCGGCGTCGCGCGGCGCGCCGCGCATCGGGCTCAGCAACGATCCGCGGCTGAACGATTTCCGCGCCGCGGTGACCGAGGTGCTGCGCGACCTCGCCCATCAGGTGGTGAAGGACGGCGAAGGCGCGACCAAATTCGTCACCATTCGCGTCACCGGCGCCGAGAGCCCTGCCGCGGCGCGGACCATCGCACGCTCGATCGCCAACTCGCCTCTGGTGAAGACGGCGCTCGCCGGCGAGGATCCGAATTGGGGCCGCATCGTCATGGCCGTGGGCAAGGCCGGCGAGGAAGCGGATCGCGATACGCTCGGCATCAAGTTTGGCGACATCCAGGTGGCGACGAACGGCGAGGTCGACCCGACCTACCGCGAAGAGCTCGGCGCCGCCTACATGAAGCGGCCCGAGATCGAGATCGCCGTCGATGTCGGCGTTGGCGACGGCGCCTCGACGGTGTGGACCTGCGACCTCACCGCGCAATACATCGCCATCAACGCCGACTACCGGTCGTGACGGCCATCGTACTCGTCGCGGCGTGCGTGCTGCTCGACGGCGACGGCCGCCTTCTGATTGCCAAACGCCCGGCGGGCCGTTCGCTTGCCGGCCTTTGGGAATTTCCCGGGGGCAAGGTCGAGGACGGCGAGACGCCGGAAGGCGCGCTCGTCCGCGAACTCGCCGAGGAGCTTGGCATCGACATCGCCGTAGCCGACCTCGCGCCCCTCACCTTCGCCAGCCACAGCTATCCAAAGTTCCACCTGCTGATGCCGCTCTATCTCTGCCGGCGCTGGCGCGGAATGGCGACCGCCCAAGAAGGCCAGGAGCTGCAATGGGTGCGGCCGCAGGAGATTGGCTCTTACGCGATGCCGCCGGCAGACGAGCCGCTGAAAGTCTTGCTGCCGGGTTTGCTGGCTGATGCGAACAGCTAGCGCTTTTTCTTCGCTGGGAACGAGGCCTTGTCGCCGGCAGGATGCTCCTCGGTGCGAAGCGCGTCGGCAAGCCGCTTGACCGCGCTTCCCGGCTTGAGCGGCTGCTGCTGGCTTTCGTGCGGTGCCCAGCCGCTCAGATAGACGATCTCGAAGCTCGCCCTGATGCGGCCGTCCTCGGTGCCGAACCGGCTGCGATAAATCTCCTCCGCGCGTTGAAGCGTCCGCCGCGGCAGCGGCTCCTTCCGCCGCGCCGCCATGACGTTGCCGCCGCCGAGCGCCCTGATCTCCAGCATCAGGTCGCGCGGGGAGGGATAGATCACGGTCAAGAGGTCGGCGTCGGTCACAGCCAGCGCGAAGCCCGCGCGCTGAAGCAAACCGCCGTAGTCGCGCACGTCGGCGAAGGGCGCGATGCGTGGGCTCGCGCCGCCTTCCTCCTCGGCCTCGGCCTCGATCAGCGATTGCCGCAGCTCCTGCAAGGAACGGCCGCCAAGGGCCGCGCCCAGAAACAGCCCGTCGGGATGGAGCGCACGGCGAATCTGGACGAGCGCGCCGGGAAGGTCGTTGACGCGGTGGAGGGCGAGTCCCGAAACCACAAGGCTCAAGCTGCCGTCGCGGAACGGCAGCAGATCCTCGTCGCAGACGACTGCCGGGCGGGGGCACAGGCGCGCGAGGGCCGGCGCGCTCTCGGCATAGATCATGGCGCCGACCGAGGGGAGCGCACCGACCTTCCGTCCGAGCACGCCGTTGAAGGCGCCGAGGTCGAGGGCGAGGGGAAACTCGCGCAGGATCGCCTCGATGCGCTCCGCGATCTCGGTGGCGACGCGGTCGAGCAGAAATTCATGCTGGGAGACCTCGCCGGCGAAGCGCGAGCGGCGGCGGCGCAACAGGCCGCGATCGAACAGCTCCGCGCCTGCGCTCATGAATTAGCCCGTCCTCTCTC
This sequence comes from uncultured Alphaproteobacteria bacterium, assembly GCA_963732955.1. Classification (GTDB taxonomy): domain Bacteria; phylum Pseudomonadota; class Alphaproteobacteria; order Rhizobiales; family Methyloligellaceae; genus Methyloceanibacter. The sequence goes on along the minus strand of CAVTBH010000002.1, from coordinate 353,648 downwards.
TTCCGCCGGCCGTGGTCTCGGCCTTATCATGGCCCATGACGACCAACGAGGCCGAGCTTTCCGCGGCAGCGCCCCCATGGGGACGGGGCCTTCGCCGCGCGCTCGCGGCCCTCGCCGATCTGCTGTTGCCGCCGGTCTGCTTCTCCTGCCGTAAGCAGACGCTCGCCCACGGGCTTCTCTGCGGCGCATGCTGGTCGCGGATCGATTTTATCGCTCCTCCCGTCTGCGCGCGGCTCGGGGTGCCACTCCCTTACGACACCGGCGAGACGGCGCTGTCGGCGGCGGCGATCGCCGAGCCGCCAGTCTACGACCGTGCGCGGGCCGCGGCGCGTTATTCAGCGACCATGCGCGATCTGATCCAGAGCTTCAAATATGGCGATCGCCACGAGGGCGTGGTCTTGTTCGGCCGCTGGATGGCCGCAGTCGGCGCCGACCTCCTTGCCGAAGCCGACGTGATGGTGCCGGTGCCGCTCTACCGCTCGCGGCTGTGGTCGCGGCGCTTCAACCAATCGGCCATGTTGGCGCGCGCCGTGTCACGGCTCAGCGGCGTCCCCGTCGACTATTTTCTGCTCGCGCGCGTCAAGCGTACGCCGAGCCAGGTCGGGCTCTCGCCGGCGCAGCGGCGGCGGAACGTCGCCGGCGCCTTCCGGGTGCTGCGCCCGCGCGCTGAGCTTCTCGGTAAGCGTGTCGTCGTCGTCGACGACGTGATCACCACCGGAGCCACGGCGGATGCTTGCGCCCGCGTTTTGAAGCGAGGCGGCGCCGCCCGCGTCGATGTGCTTGCGCTTGCCAGAGCCGTGGAGCCAGCCGCCTTCCTGCTCTAATTTGGAGAAAGCCGTTGGAATCACCATATTTGGCAAAATAAAGAAGCCCGATCGGGCCTGAAGCAGCGGAACCAGGATGACCAGAATTGTGCTCTACACGACCCCCTATTGCGGCTATTGCCGTGCCGCCAAGGCGCTCCTAGAGCGGAAGGGGCTCAACTACGCCGAGATCGATGTGAGCGGAGATTTCGCCAAACGCGAGGAGATGACGACGCGCGCCTTCGGTCGGCGCACGGTGCCCCAAATCTTCGCCGCGGATCGGCACATGGGCGGCTATGACGAACTTGCCCAGCTCGAGCGCGAGGCGAAGCTCGATGCGCTTCTCGCCGAGCTCGCGGCGATCCCCGCGCCGACGCCATGACCGCCGCCTCGCACAGACAATTCCGCGCCGCGCTGGTTCAGCTCAGATCCGGCCGCGCCGTGGCGCCAAGTCTCGACGCCGCCGAAGACCTGATCCGCCGTGCGGCAGCCCAAGGCGCCGACTACGTGCAGACGCCGGAGAACACCGCGATCATGGAGCTCGAGACGGAGCGCTTGCTTGCCGCGATCGACGTCGAGGAGCGGGCGGCGCCGCTCGCCCGCCTCAAGGCGCTTGCACGCGAGCTCGGCACTTGGCTCCATGTCGGCTCGCTCGCCATGAAGTTGCCGTCGGGCAAGATCGCCAACCGCTCCTATGTCATTGGCCCCGACGGCGTGGTGGCCGCGCGCTACGACAAGCTGCATCTGTTCGATGTCGACCTTGCGGGCGGCGAGAGCTATCGCGAATTGCGGAACTACGATCCTGGCGCCAAGGCGGTGGTCGCCGACCTCCCTTGGGGGCGGCTCGGTCTCACCATCTGCTACGATCTTCGCTTCCCTGCGCTTTACCGCGCGCTTGCGGTGGCCGGTGCCGAGTTCATCGCCGTGCCTGCGGCCTTCACCAGGCAGACCGGGGAGGCGCATTGGCATGTGCTGCTCCGTGCCCGCGCCATCGAGACCGGGGCCTTCATTCTCGCCGCCGACCAGGGCGGACTGCACGAGAATGGCCGCAGCACCTATGGGCACAGCCTGATCATCTCGCCTTGGGGCGAGATTCTCGGCGGAAGCGGGCGAGGATCCCCAGATTCTCCTCGCCGATATCGACCTCGCGCAAAGCGACGCGGCGCGGGCGAAGGTGCCCTCGCTCCGCCACGGCCGTGAGTTCGGGGTCGAGATCGCCACTGAAGGCGCATCCGGCCAAAGAGAGGCGTCATGATCCGCTACGCGCTCGTTTGCGACCGGGGCCACAGCTTCGAGGCGTGGTTCGGCTCATCGCACGCCTTTGACGAGCAGGCCGAGGTCCACGCAGTGGCCTGCCCCGATTGCGGCAGCACCGAAGTGTCTAAGGCGCCGATGGCGCCTTATGTGGCCAAGCGCCAGGCCGAGGTGCCGCGCCCCAAGGCCGCCGAGCGCCGGAAGTCCTATGCCATGCTGCGCCAACTCCGCGAGGAGATGACGGCAAATTCAGACTATGTCGGCGCGAAGTTTCCGGAAGAAGCCCGCAAGATCCATTTCGACGAGGTGCCTCCCCGAAGCATCCATGGCGAGGCGACGCTGGAAGAGGCCAAGGCGCTGACGGAAGAAGGCATTGCCGTGCGACCATTGCCGCCGCTGCCAGAGGATGAGAACTGACCCCTGGCACAGACCGTCATGAAAAAATTACGTTCGCGGTAAACTTATCGTTGGCAGATGCCCTGGTACAGCCTTGTTGAGTTACTATCTGAAGGGTTGCCCGAGCGTTGGTGTCGCGCAAAAACCTGAAGGGAAGGTCCATGCGCCTGTTCGATTTGCTGAAACCAAGCTTTCTCATCCTCCCGGTTGCTCTCCTGTTGTCATCAGCGGCGTTTGCCGAGCCCGCCTCGAAGTCTCCGGGCGCTCAGGCTGAGGCCGGGGCCAAGACGGAAGCCGGGGCCAAATCCGGTACGCCGGCCGAGGAGGCCGAAGCCGAGCCTCAGGACAAGTCCTCCTCCGCCGAGCCCGAGGAGAATACCTCAGGTGCCAAGCCGAAGGCCGAGGCCGCGGCCCCGGAGGGTTCTAAAATCCTGGTCAATATCGACAAGTCCAGGCAGCACATGACCGTTTTCGTCGACGGCATCGAGAAATATTCCTGGCCGGTGTCGACCGGTAAGCTGGGATATTCGACGCCCTCGGGCACCTATACGCCGAGCTCCATGAACAAGATCTGGTACAGCAAGGAATGGGACAATGCTCCCATGCCCCATGCGATCTTCTACATGAAGGACGGCCACGCCATTCACGGCAGCTACGAGACCAAGAATCTCGGCAAGCCGGCATCCCATGGCTGCGTGCGCCTCGATCCGAAGAATGCGACCGCTCTGTTCGAGCTCGTCAAGGCGAACGGCCTGGAGAACACCACGGTCACCCTTGACGGCGTCACGCCCGGCGGTGAAGCCAAGATCGCAAAGCAGCCGACCACTCCCCGCTATCGGGAGGCTGAGGGCGGCTGGTTCGGGCCTGGGCCCGGCTACTACTATCCGCAGGAGCCGCAGCGCCGCCGCGGTCTGTTCGGGCGCCGCTGGTTCAACCCCGATGACGGCCCGCAAGGGTACTATCGGCCCCCGCGCGGCTATTACCGCGGCTACTAGGGCGCTTGCTGCTGGCTAGTTCGTGAGCGGGCCTTCCGCGTTCTTCCAGGCCTGCACGCCGCCATGGAGATGGCGCGTGGTGGTGAGCCCTGCGGCTTGCGCCGCCTGCAAGGCCATGGCCGAGCGCTCGCCAAAGGCACAGTAGAAGACGAGTTGCTTGCCGGCCGCGTCGGCGAGTTGCCGCAACAGCCCGTCAGGCTGAAGGTTCTCCTGCACATCGGGATAGGCGACATGCAGCGAGCCGGGGATGACCCCGTCGCGGCGCCGCTCCTGGGCTTCGCGAAGATCGATCAGAGCCACGTCTTTCTGCCCGAGCAGGCGTTTCACCTCGTCGGCCGTGAGAGCCCAGCCGCGGTCGGCGACGACGTTCTGGGCGAGGCCGATGCGCATGTTGGCCGGCACCGCCACGTCCATCATCTTCGGGTTGGGGAGATGCAGGTTGGCCATCAGCTCGGCATATTCGTCGACGGACTTGACCTGAAGGCGCGGGTTGAAGGCGCGCTCCTCGGCGATGGTGCTCACCGTGTCGCCTTTATAATCGTGGGCCGGATAGACCAGGGTCTCGTCAGGCAGCTTCATCAGCCGGCCGAAGATCGAGTTCAAACTGGGCGTGGCGCATCGCCATTCTGGAAGTCGGTGCGCCCGGTGCCGCGGATCAGGAGCGTGTCGCCGGTGAACACCCGGTCCGGCAGGATGTAGCTGTAGGAGTTGTCGGTATGGCCCGGCGTGTAGGCGACGTCGAGGCTCAAGCCTTCGATGGCGACGTGTCGCCGTCGCGGACGCGGATGGAGACCACGTCGGCCTTCGACTGCTCGCCCATCACGGTGATGCAATTGGTGCGCTCGCGGAGCGCGTCGAGGCCGGTGATGTGATCGGCATGGAGATGGGTGTCGACGGCCTTGACCAGCCTGAGGTCGAGCTCCCTGAGCAGCTGGACGTAGCGATCGACCCGCTCGAGCACGGGATCGATGATCAGCGCCTCGCCGCCATGGCGGCTCGCGAGCAGATAGGTGTAGGTGCTTGAGGTCTGATCGAACAGCTGGCGGAAGATCATGACGCCAAATTAGGCCACGTCGATGTCGCCGCCAAGGCGCAACCCGGCGATGACGCGGCGGACCGGGCGGGAAAGACCCGCAGGGGACTAAGCGTCCCCTGCAGGCGCAACCCGGGCCAGATCCGAGGCCCTAGCTTTTCCTGGTGATGACCACCTCGAGATATTCGCCAGGGGCGACCAGAGTGCCGTCCTTGGCCACGTTGAATTCGTCGAGAAGGGCGTAGAGGTCGGCTTCTAGGCCCTCGCGCTGCGGCGGTTCGATCGCGGCAAAGGCTTTCAGCACCGGGCCGTAATAGGTGCGGAACAGCTCGACCCAATGCTGGGGCGACTTGTAGCGGAAGGCGAAGTGTTTCTTCTCCGCCGCAATCTCGCCGTTGGTGCCGAACAGGGCGCCGAGATGGGCCGTCGTGCCCCACAGCGCCGGCGATTTCACGCCTGGAGCCGGCGGCACATATTTGCCGATGGTCTTGAACAGCCGGCCGATGAACCCCTCCGGGGTCCAGTTGGCGAGGCCGATCTTGCCGCCTGGCCGGCAGACGCGGGCGAGCTCGCTCGCGGCGCGTTCGTGGTTCGGGGTGAACATGACACCGAAGGTCGACAGCACCACGTCGAAGCTCGCGTCGGCGAAGGGAAGGTTCTCCGCGTCGGCCTCCTGGAAGGTGACGGGAAGCCGGTCCGCCTCGGCGCGCTCGCGGCCCCGCGCCAGGAGCGAGCCGACATAGTCGGTCGAAACCACTGCGGCGAAGCGGCGCGCGGCGGCGAGCGTGGCGTTGCCGTTGCCGGCGGCGACGTCGAGGACGCGCTGGTTGCTGCGGAGATCGACTGCTTCGCACAGCGTCTCGCCGACGAGCTGCAATGTGGTGCCGATCCTGGCGTAGTCGCCCGAGCCCCAGGCGATCTGCTGGCGTCCCTTGACGGCGGCGAGGTCGATGCTCGCGGGAGATGTTTGGACATTCATGACTTGAGTTCCTTTCTCGATGGAAGGGGGGGAGGTGGGTCTCTGAACCGGCGAAGCCGGTAGAGTTCGTTAGCCCATGGGATTCCTGGCGGTGACGAACCAGGTACTTGAACCGGTCCAAATTCCGTCAACGCGCTGATAGTCGGAAAGGGTGTCGCGCAACGCGGCGATCACCTGCCCCCGCACACGTTCGCCGGCTTCGCCTGCGAGCCGTATGATCTCTCCCGCCGGTCCAAGCGCTAAGGCAAATTCGACCGCTTCATCCAAGTTGCGGCCAATGCAAATATCCGTGTCGTAGCGGGCAAAGGCGATGTGCTCGTAGCCTGCACTCCGCAGCATGTCGCTGACCATGTCCGGGCCGGACATCGAGAACGGGCCTGGGCCGCAATGCACCTCTTCGGTGTCTTCATGGGCGACCACGGGAACGATCTCTCTTACCCGACACTCGGCCTCGTGGACCCAAGGATTGTCTTCGCGGCGGCGCCACACGATCATCGTCAGCTCGCCGCCAGGTGCGAGCGCGCGCCGGATGTTGCGCAGCGCGAAACCCGGCATATAGAAGAACATGGTGCCGAAGCGCGAAAAAACGTGGTCGTAGGGGCCGCCTAGATCGTCGCACTGCGCGTCGGCGACAAAAAACGAAGCGTTCTTTATCGATTCTTCGTCCGCTTCGCGGGTTGCGAGGTCTACGAAATTTTGTGCGCAATCTACGCCGATGGCCTCGCCGCCAGACGTCACCTGGGCGGCAATGCGCTGGGTCGTGTCGCCAAAACCACAACCAACGTCGAGCACGCGCGCGCCCGCCGGATAAGGCTTGCGCCGGAACAACTCATCGCTGTGGCCAGAGAGGCCCTTGCTCATGATATGGCGAAAGCGACAGAACTTTTCGAACAACACGGTGTTCCAGGCTTCGATCGGAACGGTGTTGTCGGTGTTGCTCATCCCGGAGCCCCCGGCGTCGTGCCGTCCGCTCTTGGATGGCGTGAAATCGATGGAGGAAGGTGCAGTTTGAACGTTCATGGTCGCGTTCCTGGTTAGGTCTGATGGCTATTCAGGGATGGTCTCGCCGGAACCGCCGAACTCGGCGGGAAAGTCCTTGAACTTGGGCAGGCCGTCGCGCATCGGCAGCACGGTCTCGGCGTAGTTCACGTGGACTCCGGGCGCGAATTTGAGCGTCGGTATGGTCGCGGCGTAGACGTCGACCATGCCGAACGAGGGGTGATTGGTCATGATGTGGCCACCGCATTTGGCGCAGTACTGCCTCTGACTTTGTGGGGTCTTGGCAAAACTGGCGAGGTGCTCGGCGCCCGCGGTGACCGTCACCGTTTCCGGCTTCCACAGCGTGAAGGCGTTCACCGGGCTGGCCGACCAGGACCGGCAGGAGTTGCAATGGCAGTAGCCCATTCCCTCCGGTTCGCCGGTCACCTCGACCTGAACCGCGCCGCAGAAACATTGTCCCTTGTGTCCCATCGTCATCCTTTCACCGTTCTTGATCTCGATTTTCCGGCCTAGGCCCGCCAGCGAGGTTCGCGTGGGGCCGTATCTTGTGTGGGCCGTATCTAGGTATTGTCATGGCGGGGGCGAATGATCTGGCGTCCGCACCCCTTGACAGCGCGTCCAGGAGTGGAGCCATGGTGGGGCAGGTCCGGGTGGTTGTATCAGGGCTGGAGAATCTGATGAGTGCAGATGCGCTGTCCGATGTGCTGCGAACGGTCCGACTGACCGGCGCCACCTTTTTCGATGTCGTGGCGAGAGCGCCCTGGGTCGCGGAGCAACCATGCCGGGAGATGGTCTTGCCAAAGATCCTGCCCGGCGCCGAGAATCTGATTGCCTACCACGTCGTTATCGAAGGGCAGTGCTACGGCAACATCATCGGTGAGGCGCCGGTCGCCGTCGGGGCGCGGGAGGTCATCGTCTTCACCAGGGGCGATCCGCATGTCATGGCAAGCGATCCCGGCATGCGCGCCGATCCAGTGACCCAGGACAAGATCGACACCGTCACCGCGGCACAGCTTCCCTTCTACGCCACCTACGGTGCAGGCGACGGGCCGGTCACCAAAGTCGTTTGCGGCTTCCTTGCCTGCGATTCCCGCCCGTTCAATCCGCTGCTCGACACGCTGCCGCCGGTGATCAAGGTCGGCGATCCCGAAGGCAGCGACCAAGGCTGGTTGGGCCAGTTCATCCGCTTCGCCATCGTGGAGTTGGCGGAGAAGCGTGCCGGCGGCGAGAGCGTGCTCGCCAAGCTGAGCGAGCTGATGTTCATTGAGGTCATTCGCCGCTACATCGAGACGCTGCCGCCGGAGCAGTCCGGGTGGCTTGCCGGCTTGCGCGATCCCTTCATCGGCAAGGCACTGGCGCAGATGCACCGGCGGCCGGCCCATGATTGGTCCCTCGAGGAGCTGGCGAGAGAGGTCGGGTTGTCCCGCTCGGTGCTGGCCGAGCGCTTCGCCGGTATCGTCGGCGTCCCGCCAATGCAATATCTCGCGAAATGGCGGATGCAGATCGCGTCGGGGCTGCTCGCCGAAGGCCGCGCTAACGTCGCCACCATCGCCAACGAGATCGGCTACGATTCCGAAGCCTCGTTCAGCCGCGCCTTCAAGAAGATGGTCGGGGTGCCACCCTCGGTGTGGCGCCGCCAGCGGGCCCGCGCCGCTTAGGTCCGAGTCGCCGTGCCAAAGTAGTTGACGTCGGTGTCGCGGCCCAAGCGCCATTGGTCGGCGAAGGGGTCGTACATCATCCCCGTGGTGTCGGTGAGCTTCAGGCCGGCGCCGCTCAGAGCCGAACGAAGTTCGTCCGGGGTGACGAAGCGGTCCCATTGATGGGTACCGACCGGGAGCCAGCGCAAGACGTATTCGCCGCCGACGATGGCAAGCGCAAAGGCCTTGAGGGTGCGGTTGAGCGTGGAGAGGATCATGATGCCGCGGGGCTTCACCAGCGGCGCGATGGCCTTGATCAGGGCCGGCACGTCGGGGACGTGCTCGATCACTTCCAAGAGCAGCACGGCGTCGAAGCTCTCGCCTCGCGCGGCAAGCTCCTCGGCGGTCGCCACCTGGTAGTCGATATCGAGGCCGCCGGCCGCGCCATGGGCTTTCGCCGCTGCAATTGCCTCTTCACCAGGGTCGATGCCGGTGACGCGCGCGCTGAGCCGCGCCAGCGGCTCGCAGACGAGGCCGCCGCCGCAGCCGATGTCGAGCACGCTTAAAGCCTCGAGGCTCTTGGCCTCCTTGGCATTGCGCTTGAAGGCGCGGCACAGCTGGTCGCGAATATAAGTGAGCCGGGTGGGGTTGATGCGGTGCAGCGGCTTGAACGGGCCGTTCGCGTCCCACCATTCGCCGCCGAGCTTGGCGAAGCGGGCAACTTCGTTGCGGTCCAAGGTGGGGGTGCTATGCGGCGCCGGAGTCATGGGAGGCATTGGCCGCCGGCCTTAAGCCCCTGTCAAGCACGGGGACAGGTCGATGCTCCGGCTTAAGGGTAGCCCGGTTGCGGCGGCGGCCCGCACTCATTATGAAGAGCGCGTTCTGGCCGGCCCGGCGTGGCCGGCCTTAATCTTGCTGGGGCTCAAGGTCGTCGCGACGGCGCGCCGGAAGCCCGGAGTTAAGCATGTCGCTGTTGGTGCTTAAATTCGGCGGAACCTCCGTCGCCGATATCGACCGTATCCGCAACGTCGCCGCGCATGTGAAGCGCGAGGTCGACGCTGGGCACGCTTGCGCCGTGGTGGTCTCGGCCATGGCCGGCCAGACCAATCAGCTGGTGGCTCTCGTCGAGGAGGCCTGGGGTTTCAAGCGCCGGCAAGGCAATGGGGAGCCTGAAATCTCCGCCGCCTACGATGCCCGTGAATATGACGCCGTGGTTGCCTCCGGCGAGCAGGTAACCTCGGGGCTGCTCGCGCTCGTGCTCCAGTCCCTCGGCATTCCGGCGCGGTCCTGGCAGGGCTGGCAGATCCCGCTCACGACCGACGGCGCCCACCGCGCCGCCCGCATCACCGGTGTTGCCGTCGATAGCCTGAAGGCGCGGATGCTCAGCGGCGAGGTGGCGGTGGTCGCAGGCTTCCAGGGGCTCGGTCCCGACAGCCGCATCGCGACGCTTGGGCGAGGCGGCTCGGATACGAGCGCGGTAGCGCTCGCCTCGGCGCTCGATGCCGACCGCTGCGACATCTATACCGATGTCGACGGGGTCTACACCACCGACCCCAGGATCGTCGCCAAAGCCCATCGGCTGCCCAGGATCTCCTATGAAGAGATGTTGGAGATGGCCTCCCAAGGTGCCAAGGTGCTGCAAACGCGCTCAGTCGAGCTCGCCATGCAACGGGGAGTTCGGGTTCTGGTGCGCTCGAGCTTCGATCCGCCGGACCTCGACTGTCGAACGTCGGCCGAGGATTGTGGAACGCTCGTTTGTCATGAGGATGAGATCGTGGAGCAGAATGTCGTCAGCGGAATCGCCTATGCACGAGACGAGGCCAAGGTGACGCTGCTCAAGATTGCCGACAAGCCGGGCGTCGCCGCTCAGGTATTCGGCCCGCTCGCCGCCGCCAATATCAATGTCGACATGATCGTGCAGAACGTCTCCGAGGACGGCTTCACCGACCTCACCTTCACCGTGCAAAGCGCCGATTTCGACCGCGCCGTCGAGGTGCTGAAAAAGGCGCGGGACAAGGTCGAATATGCCGATTTGGTCGGCTCCACGGACATCGCCAAGGTCTCGGCCATCGGCGTCGGCATGCGCAGCCATGCCGGCGTCGCCGCCCAGATGTTCAGCGCCCTTGCCGAAAAAGGCATCAATATCGAGGCGATCTCCACCTCCGAGATCAAAATCAGCGTATTGATTGATGCGGCGTATGCTGAGCTTGCGGTGCGGACCTTGCATTCCCTGTTCGGGCTCGACAGCCGCTAGAGTTTCGGCCCCGGCGGCCAGCTCAAGCCTTTAAACGAGCGTGGTTCGCCGCTAAACCGCCCGGCGAGGACCGAAAACCTATGCCAGTTTCCGTTGGGGCCCCGAGACTGCTGCTTCGCCGCTTGCGCGAGATCATGGCCGCGCGCGAGAGCGCCCAGGTTCGCCTCGACCAGGTCGTGGTGCTGATCGCCTCCAACATGGTGGCGGAGGTGTGCTCGCTCTATTTGCGCCGGCGCGACGGCTCGCTCGAGCTGTTTGCCACCGAGGGGTTGAATCCCGAGGCGGTGCACAACACTCATTTGAAACGTGGCGAGGGCCTTGTGGGTTTAATTGCCGAACAGGCCGAGCCAATGCAATTCGCCGACGCGCAGACCCACCCCGCCTTTTCCTACCGGCCCGAGACCGGCGAGGAGATCTATCACTCCTTCATCGGGGTGCCGGTCCTACGCGGTGGCCACAGCATCGGCGTGCTGACGGTGCAGAACCGCACGCAGCGCCACTATAGCGACGAGGAGGTCGAGGCGCTCCAGACCACGGCCATGGTCATCGCTGAGATGATCACGTCCGGCGGGGTCACGGTCAACGAGGAGTCCGCCACCGATGGCCGCCGCGATCAGAGCGTGCGCTTCGCGGGCTTGCCGTTGTCGGAAGGCGTGGCGCTCGGCCACGTGGTGCTGCACGAGCCGCGCATCGTCGTCTCCAAGCTGATCGCCGAGGACATCGATCTCGAACGGCGGCGGCTGGCACAGGCCATCGACGAGCTGGCCGGACTAATCGACGGCATGCTCGAGCGCGGCGATCTTCAGCGCGCGGGCGAGCATCGCGAGGTGCTGGAGGCGTTCCGCATGTTCGCCCATGACCGCGGCTGGCGGCGCCGCCTCGACGAGGCGCTGATCACGGGCCTCACCGCGGAGGCCGCGGTGGAACGCGTGCGCAACGACACGAGGGCGCGCATGCTTCGCCAGATGGATCCTTATGCGCGCGAGCGCCTGCACGATATCGACGACCTCTCCAACCGGCTGTTGCGGCTGTTGGCCGGCGGCGCCGGCACGGCGGCGGCGAGCACTTTGCCGCAGGACACCATCCTCATCGCCCGCACCATGGGTCCCGCCGAATTGCTCGACTATGACCGCCAGCGTTTGCGCGGCCTCGTGCTCGAGGAGGGTGGTCCGTCGAGCCACGTCGCCATCGTGGCAAGGGCTCTCGGCATCGCCGCCATCAGCCAGGCCAAGGGCGTGCTCGACGCCGTCGAGCCAGGGGATGCCGCAATCATCGACGCCGAGGCCGGCGAACTCCATGTGCGGCCGACGCCGGAGGTGATCGCGGCCTATGCCGACAAGGTCCGCTTCCGCGCGCGGCGCCAGGCGCAGTATGCCGCCTTACGCAATGTGCCGGCGGTGACACTCGACGGCGAGCGGGTATCGCTCAACATCAACGCCGGGCTTCTCGTCGACCTGCCCCATCTCGATCAGTCCGGCGCCGACGGCATTGGCCTGTTCCGCACCGAGCTGCAATTCATGATCGGCTCGACCTTCCCAAGGCTCGAGCAGCAGACGCGCATCTACAAGGCGATCCTCGATGCCGCCGGTGACCGGCCAGTGGTGTTCCGCTCCCTCGATGTCGGCGGCGACAAGGTGCTGCCCTATTTCCGCGCCGCCAAGGAGGAGAACCCTGCGCTCGGCTGGCGCGCGATCCGCATGGCGCTCGACCGGCCGGCGCTGTTCCGCACCCAGATCAGGGCGCTGCTCCGAGCCGCGCACGGTCGCGAGCTTCGGGTCATGCTGCCGATGATCGGCGATATCGGCGAGTTGCTGGCGGCGCGGGCGCTGATCGACCGCGAGCTCCACATCCTGAAGCGCCACGGCCGCCCGGAGCCGAAGCGCTTGCTGATCGGCGTCATGATCGAGGTGCCGGCGCTGTTGTGGCAGCTCGACCGCGTGTTGCCGCTCGCCGATTTCGCCTCGGTCGGTTCGAATGATCTGATGCAGTTCCTGTTCGCCGCCGACCGCGGCAACATGCTGGTAGCGACCCGCTTCGACAACCTCAATCCTGCCGCGCTCTTGGCGCTTCGCGGCATCGTCGAGGCTGCGGCGAGGCATGACGTGCCGCTCAATCTCTGCGGCGAGATGGCCGGCAAGCCGCTCGAGGCCATGGCGCTGATCGGCCTCGGCTTCCGCTCGATCTCCATGGCGCCTGCGTCGTTGGGACCGGTCAAGGCCATGGTGCTGTCCGTCGATGCCGGCGATCTCTGGGAACGGCTCAAGGACTTGCTGAGCACGAGGGCGACGACGGTGCGCGACGAGCTTAGGGCCTACGCCGCCGAGAAAGGCGTGCAGATATGAGCGGCGCTGTGGCCGATAGGAAACAGGTCCCAGGGACGCTCCCCTGCGTCCCGGCGGAGGCTTGCAAAGCCGTGGCCGATGGGCTTGTGTGGGGTGAGAGTCGCAGGACAATGAATGGCCACTTCGCCGCGCTCAGCGACAGTAAAAGTGTCTGCGGATGCGAGCGCCGGAGATCGCCTGCACATTCACGGGATCAAAGAGATGCCAGCCGGCTATGACGCTGAGGTGGCGGAATTGTTTCAGGACCTGCGAGCCGCGAGCGGCTTGTCCGAGGCCGATCTTGCGGCTCAGCTCGCGACCCGGCCGGAGGTGGTCCAGGCGCTAGAGCAGGGTGCGCTGTTCGCGCTGCCGCCGTGGCCCGAGACCTACCGGGTGGTGGCGACCTACGGCACGCTCCTCAATCTCGATGTGCAGCCGCTGCTCCGCCGTATCTATGCGCAAGTCGAGGCCGGGATCGTGGAGCTCGCACCGAAATCAATGCCCGATGTGCCGTTCATGGCGCCCCCCGACGGGCTCGACCGGCAGCCTCAGGGGCAGCCGGCTTCGCGGCCGCCGGCCGAGCCGCAGCAGCGGCAGCCGCGGCAAGCGGCGCCACCGCAACCGCGCGGGCCGCAGGGGGCGCCACCCGGACGCCCGGGGCTGGGGCCTCGCCCCAGTCAGGCACAAGCGCCGCAAATGCGGCCCGCCGTGCCGCCGCGGCCGCAGGGGGCTCACCCCCAAGCGCCCCACCCCCAAGCGCCCCACCCCCAAGCGCCCCAGCGCCAAATGCCGCCGCAACGCATGCCCGGCCAGTCGCGCCCATTCCCGCCGCCGCAGCCGCAAGGCGCACCGCCCGCGCCGCAGCGCCCGCGGCCACCAGTTCCACCTCAAGGGAGGGCGCCGCAGCCACCGTCAAGCGCGGTCCAACCGCCACGCGCCGCGCCGCTCCCCGAACCGAAACCCGCGCGGAAGGCCTTGCCGTGGAAGCCGGTGCTGAAATGGGGCGCGGTCGTGCTCATTGTGCTCGGGGGCACCTTTGCTCTATGGAAATGGCTTGCGGAACCGGTGCTCCTTGGTTCTGGGCCGGCGCCGAAGCCCGGCGCCTCGTCGCCGTCCGCACCCGATCCCAACGACCCGCGCAGCCGCAAGGCTGATCGGTTGCCCGGCGCCTCTTAGCCGGCAACGTCCCATCCTGACCCATGACCACGATTCCTGCCGCAAAGCTCGACAAGCTCGTCTCCCGCTGGGAGACGGTGCAGGGCGCGCTCGCGTCTGGCACGGATCAGGAGAGCTACATCCGTCTCTCTCGCGAATTTGCCGAGCTCGATCCGATCGTGGCGACCATCACGGCGCTCCGCTCCGCGCTCCGCGAGCGCGAGGACTTGCAACACCTGATCGACGATCCTGGGTCAGGCACCGACATGACGGCGCTCGCCGAGGAGGAGCTTGGCCCCCTCGACACCAAGATCGAGGACCTCGAGCTTCAATTGAAGATGCAATTGCTGCCGAAGGACGAGGCCGACGAGAAGAGCGCGATCCTCGAGTTAAGGGCCGGCACCGGTGGCGAGGAGGCGGCGTTGTTCGCCGCCGATCTGTTCCGCATGTATCAGCGCTATGCCGACGCCCATGGCTGGAAGGTGTCGATCATCTCGGCGAGCGAGTCGGCCACCGGCGGCTATAAGGAGATCATCGCCAATATCACCGGCAAGGGCGTGTTTGCCCGGCTCAAGTTCGAATCCGGGGTGCACCGGGTGCAGCGCGTGCCCGAGACCGAGGCGCAAGGGCGGATCCACACGAGTGCGGCGACGGTCGCCGTGCTGCCCGAGGCCGAGGACGTCGACATCAAGATCGACGACAAGGACCTCCGTATCGACGTGTTCCGGGCAAGCGGCCCCGGCGGCCAATCGGTCAACACCACCGACAGCGCCGTCAGGATCACGCATCTGCCGACCGGGCTCGTCGTCAGCCAGCAAGACGAGAAGTCCCAGCACAAGAACAAGGCGAAGGCGATGAAGGTCTTGCGCGCGCGGCTCTATGAGCTGGAGCGCGCCAAGCAGGACGCCGAGCGGGCCCAGGACCGCCGCAGCCAGATCGGCACCGGCGACCGATCGCAGCGGATCCGCACCTATAATTTCCCGCAAGGCCGCGTCACCGACCACCGCATCGGCCTCACCTTGCACAGCCTCGATCTTGTGCTCGAAGGCCGTGGGCTCGACGAGATCATCGACGCGCTGATCACCGAGCATCAGGCCGGCTTGCTCGCAAGCGTTCGGGACGAAGGCCGTGGGTGAGTTCGCCCTTGGGCCCAGGCAGACACTCGCCAAAACCTGCATGGCGGCCGCGCGGCTGCTGCGCCAAGGCGGCATCGCGACGCCCGAGCTCGATGCGCGGCTCCTGCTCTGCCACGCCGCCGGCCTCACCCATGAAGCCTATGTCGCGCAGGGCGACGCGGTGCTTCCGCTTGAGGGGGCGACGCGGTTCGCGGCGTCCATCGACCGCAGGCTCCGCGGCGAGCCGGTGTCGCGTATCCTCGGGTCCCGCGAGTTCTATGGGCGTCCCTTCCGCATCGATGCCGATACCCTCGACCCCCGCCCCGACACCGAGACCTTGATCGAGGCGGCGCTTGAAGTCATCGACCGCGAGGGTTGGCGCCATAGACCGCTGCGGCTGCTCGATCTCGGCACCGGCAGCGGCTGCATTCTGATCACCTTGCTGGCGGAGCTGCCTATGGCCATCGGCGTGGGCGTCGATGTCAGCCTGCCGGCGCTTGCGCTCGGCCGCGACAATGCGCGGGCCCTTGGTGTTGGGCAGCGGGCGAGCTTCGTCGCCTCGGATTGGCTCGATGCCGTCAGCGGCAATTTCGATTTGGTGGTCGCCAATCCGCCTTACATCGCCACCGCCGACATCGGCGGATTGGCGCGCGAGGTGGCAGCTCACGATCCCTTGCCTGCGCTCGATGGCGGGCACGACGGGCTTGACGCCTATCGCCGCATTCTGCCGCGGTTAAGGCAACTGTTGCAAAAGGGTGCCATTGTGCTGTTTGAAACCGGAGCGGATCAGACCGAAGCCGTGCAGGGCCTCCTTGGTGACGCCGGCCTGAAGGCCCCGCAGGGCGAATGGCTGTGGCGCGACCTCGCCGCCAGGCCGCGGGTGGTCGGGGCGAGGGCTTGAGGCGCCTCGGGAGCGCTCCCAGCGCCCACGGGCGCAGCGTGAAAAAGGGCTTGGAAAATGGCGGGGTTCATACTAGCTTGAGGATCAGCGGAAGAGACAATCTCGGCCAATTGGCGTTAACAGCGCCGGCCGGTTGCAGACGGCAACGAAAGCGACACCTCTTGAACCTCGATTGTAAGGCGGCGTGCCTTTCGGGACGTTCAGGGGCTGCTCGACCGCCCATCTAATTCTAGGTTGACAGGCGCAACGAAGAAGATCGGTTTGGCGCCCGGGATTTACGCAAAGGCATAAGCGGGATTTGACTGACGGATCTCGGTACGGGGTGCCGGTGCGTGTGCAGATGGAGCGATGGTTTCGCCAACTCGGACCTGAGATCCGGGCACAACAAGAAACTGAAAGGCAGGGACGAAGTCGCGGCGTTTCGCCGCCTATCAGGGTTAAATAGAAGCCTATGAGGCAAGGACAACAGAATCGCCGGGGCCGCGGTCGTGGCCGCAAGCCCCAAAATCCATTGGCACGGAACTTCGAATCGAACGGACCGGACGTGAAGATCCGCGGCACCGCGGTTCATATCGCCGAGAAATACATGTCGCTCGCGCGCGATGCGCTCGCATCGGGCGACATCATCGCGGCGGAGAGCTATTTCCAGCACGCCGAGCACTACAACCGCATCATCATGGCGGCGCAATCGCAGTTCGGTCCCCAGCATGGCGGCCAGCCAGGCGACGGACCGAACGGCTATCGGCCGCGTTGGAACGCCGAAGGCGATGACGACGGCGATTACGATGGCGTGCCTGAGACGGGCGGTGGCGGCGAGCAGCGGAGTGGCGGACGCGAGGCCCAGGGCCGCCGCGGCCAGAACGGCGGCGAAGATCACAGCCGAGATGGCAATGGCGCCGACGCCGATAGTGAGGCGTCCGATGAGAGCGCTGCTGATCCGGTGACCTGATCGGGTTCGCGGGCGCCGAAGGTCGGGCCGCCGACTTGCGGCCAATTTTTCGTGCCTTGGTCTAGGACTGCGGCCTGGTCTGCGGCCGATGCGTGCTGAGCAGCAGTATGGCTGCATGGCGGCCGGGCGCCTGAGGTAAATCAGGAAAAACAAGCCCAGTAATCCGCGCTTTTCCGCGGGGTTCGTCTTTTTCCCGGGTCTTGGCCGCGCTATATGTCCGTTAAGGTGTTGGCGGGTATTGGCTTCGGATACACAGGGCATTCTCGCCCGCTCTTCTGACCTTGTTCGCTGGCTCTGGCGTCCTGAAGAGGAAAGCATTCCATGGATTTTGAGAAACTCTCCGACCGCCTGAAGGGGTTCGTGCAGTCGGCGCAAACGCTTGCCATCCGCGAGGGCAACCCGCAGATCACGCCCGAGCATCTCCTGAAAGTGCTGCTCGACGACCCGGAAGGCTTGGCCGCTGGGCTAATCACCAAGGCTGGCGGCAAGCCGAAGGAGGCGCTCGAGCGGACCGAGGCGGCGCTTGCCAAGCTGCCCAAGGTCTCCGGCGGCGGGGCGCAGGTGCATATGGCGCCGGCCTTGGGCCGCGTCCTTGACCAGGCCGAGCAGATCGCGACCAAGGCCGGCGACAGCTTCGTCACCGTGGAGCGGGTGCTCCAGGCGCTGAGCATGGCCAAGGAGGCCGAGTCCTCGCGCATCCTCGCCGATGCCGGCATCACCCCGCAGTCGCTCAATGCCGCGATCAACGATTTGCGCAAAGGCCGCACCGCGGATTCGGCAGGCGCCGAGCAGGCCTATGACGCGCTGAAGCGCTACACCCGCGATTTCACCGAGGCCGCGGCCAAGGGCGAGCTCGATCCCGTGATCGGCCGCGACGAGGAGATCAGGCGCACCATCCAGGTTCTGTCCCGCCGTACCAAGAACAATCCCGTCTTAATCGGTGAGCCCGGCGTCGGCAAGACCGCGATCGTCGAGGGGCTTGCGCACCGCATCGTCAATGGCGACGTGCCGGAGAGCCTCAAGGAGAAGAAGGTGCTGTCGCTCGATCTGGGCGCCTTGATCGCCGGTGCCAAATATCGCGGCGAGTTCGAGGAGCGCCTGAAATCCGTGCTCTCCGAGATCGAGGCGGCGGAAGGTCAGATCATCCTGTTCATCGACGAGATGCATACCCTCGTTGGCGCCGGCAAGGCCGATGGCGCCATGGACGCCTCGAACCTGCTCAAGCCCGCGCTTGCGCGCGGCGAGCTCCATTGCGTCGGCGCCACCACGCTCGATGAATATCGCAAGAACGTTGAGAAGGACGCGGCGCTCGCCCGGCGCTTCCAGCCGATCTTCGTCTCCGAGCCGACGGTGGAGGACACCATCTCCATTCTGCGCGGGCTGAAGGAAAAATACGAGCTGCATCACGGCGTCCGGATCGCCGATGCCGCGCTCGTCTCGGCGGCAGTGCTCTCCAACCGCTACATCACCGACCGCTTCCTGCCCGACAAGGCCATAGACCTCGTCGACGAGGCGGCGTCGCGGTTGCGCATGCAGATCGACTCCAAGCCGGAGCATCTCGACGAGCTCGACCGGCGCATCATCCAGCTCAAGATCGAGCGCGAAGCGTTGAAGAAGGAGTCCGACCGCGCGTCGAAGGATCGCCTGGAGAAGCTCGAGAAGGAGCTCGTCAATCTCGAGGAAGAGGCAACCGTCCTCACCCGGCGCTGGCAGGAGGAGAAGGAGAAGCTCGCCGGCGCGCAGAAGATCAAGGAGAAGCTCGATGCCGCCCGGGTCGAGCTCGAGCAGGCGCAGCGGAGGGGCGACCTCGCCAAGGCCGGCGAGTTGGCTTACGGCGTCATCCCCGAGCTCGAGACCAAGCTCAAGGAGATCGAGGAGGCCGAGGACCAGGGCGGCGAGCTCGCCCAGGAAGTCGTGACCGCTGACCTCATTGCCCAAGTCGTATCGCGCTGGACCGGCATCCCCGTCGACAAGATGCTCGAAGGCGAGCGCGACAAGCTGCTGCGCATGGAGGAGGAGATCGTGAAGCGCGTCATCGGCCAGAAGGAGGCCGTGACCGCCGTCTCGACCGCGGTGCGCCGCGCCCGCGCCGGCCTGCAAGATCCCAACCGGCCGATCGGCTCGTTCATGTTCCTAGGGCCGACCGGCGTCGGCAAGACCGAACTCGCGCGCGCGCTTGCCGAATTCCTGTTCGACGACGAGCACGCCATGATCCGCATCGACATGTCGGAGTATATGGAGAAGCACTCCGTGGCGCGGCTGATCGGCGCCCCTCCCGGCTATGTCGGCTATGAGGAGGGCGGCGCGCTCACCGAGGCCGTGCGCCGGCGCCCATACCAGGTCATCCTGTTCGACGAGATCGAGAAGGCGCACCCCGACGTGTTCAACGTCCTGCTCCAGGTGCTCGACGACGGCAGGCTGACCGACGGCCAGGGCCGCACCGTCGATTTCCGCAACACGCTGATCATCATGACATCCAATCTCGGCTCCGAATATCTCGTGAGCCAGGCCGAAGGCGAGGACACCGACGCCGTGCGCGAGCAGGTGATGGCCGTGGTGCGCGCGCATTTCCGCCCGGAGTTCCTCAACCGCGTCGACGAGATCCTTCTGTTCCACCGGCTGAAGCGGGAGGAGATGACGGGCATCGTCGACATCCAGATCAAGCGGCTGCGGAAGCTCCTGGCCGACCGCAAGCTCGCCATCGAGCTCGACGAAAAGGCGCGGGAATGGCTCGGACAAAAGGGCTATGATCCCGCCTATGGCGCGCGGCCGTTGAAGCGCGTCATCCAGAAATATGTGCAAGACCCGCTCGCCGAGCTCGTGCTGCAAGGCAAGCTTCGCGAGGGCGATACCGTTAAGATCACCGCCGACAAGGACGGCCTCGTCATTAATGGCGAAGCGGTGAAGCAGGCGGCTTGAGCAGGGCCCCCAACGAGCGACAGGACGTCATGCCGCATCCCTCCCCCTGATAGAGGGAGGCCGGCGCGACGGCTTGGCGCTGGGTGGGGGTCGGTTATGGCTCTTGCTCCAGGACGGGGCGTTCGAGGATAATCGCCGCATGAAACACATTTCCGGAATGATCCTAGGTCTCGCCCTCGTTGCGCTTCTCGCCGGCGCCGGTCCGAGCGCGGCAGGGACCGCGACCGAGATCAACGCCTCCGCCAACAAGACGCTGGAGAGCTTCGACAAGAAATATCCCGGCACCGGGCGGGAGCTCGCGCGCAAGGCCGCGGGGTGGCTAGTGTTCCCCTCGGTGTACAAGGCGGGCTTCGGCATCGGCGGGTCTTACGGCGAAGGCGTGCTCATCGTGAAGGGCGAGCCCGACGGCTATTACAACATCATCTCGGCCTCGTTCGGCTTTCAGCTCGGGGCGCAGGCGCAGACCATCATCATCATGTTCATGACCGAGGACGCGCTCGCCGCGTTCAAGAGATCGACCGGCTTCAAGGTCGGCGTCGATGGCTCGATCGTGGTGGTCAATCTCGGCGCCGGCGGCTCGATCGACACCGATTCGCTGACGAGCCCGATCATCGCCTTCGTGCTCGATCAGCAAGGCCTGATGTACAGCCTCTCCCTCGAAGGCTCCAAGATCAGCAAAATCGACCGGTAGGATCGCGGCTGCGCGGGTCCCGGCATGCGAAAAGCCCGGCCGCGACGGACCGGGCTTCGCTTCAGGTCAATTCGCTCGCTCGCCGCTAATAGCGCCAGCGACGATAGGGCCCGTAATAGCGGTACGGGCGGTAGTAGGGCCGGGGCCCATAGTAGCGGTAGGGCCGGTAATACGGACGGCGCCAGCCGCAGGCGCAGCGATAGGGGCCGCACCAGCACGCGGCTTTTTGCACCGGCGACGCGCTTGGTGTCGGCGGCAGCAGGATGCCGGCGCTTCCGAGCGGCGCCGCCTGGGCTTCGCCGGCGATGGCGCCAGCAACGAGGATGGCCGCGGCCGCAGCGGCGGCAGTGATCAGTTTGCGCATGGGTCCTCCTTCGTCTGTCGTCCTCGGGGGCTGAAATCCTAACACATGAGGACGCGCTTGGTGTGGGCGGGGGCTCCACGTGGTTGCCTTTTTATCAACGCCGGCCTTCGCTGCGGCGTTCCCGGCGATCTGCGGCGGTTGTCCCCGCAGGCTCGCGTCGCGTTTAGAGTTGGCGCGAATGCTGGCGGCGGGTGTGTGATGAGGCCAAAGCAAAGACCCGGCCGTAGGGGCCGGGCCTCGTGTTTGCGGATCGATCGCGCGTCGCGTCGTTGCGTGAGGCGCCCGCGCTCTCGCCCTGCTAGTAGCGGTAGCGGTAGCCCCGGTAGTACCGGTACGGCCGGTAATAGCGGTACGGCCGGCCGCAAGCGCAGCGATAGCGGCCGCACCAGCAGGCGACGTTCTGAATGGGCAAGGAGCTTTGGCTTTGCGCCGGAAGCGTGCCGGCGCCGGTGAGCGGCGTGGCGCTTGCGGGCCCGGCGATGACGCCGGCAGCAAGAAATGCCGCCGCCATCGCGCCGGCAGTGATCAGCTTTCGCATGTGTCCTCCTAGGATTTGAGCGTTCGAAGAGGGCGAATCTACCACGGCAGGGTAAGCATCGGATTACACTTGGCGCTTGGCAAGGACAGTTTTCCCGATCCGGCCAAGGCCATGCGGGCAAAAAGAAGGGAGGAGAGAACAAGGAGGGAAGCGAGCGAGAAGATTTGCCTGAGGCGCTACTGCGCGGCCTGGGCGACGCGGTTGGTCACCGGGTCCAATTGGCGCAGCTCGTCGATGCGGCGGCGCTCCTTCTGGAATTCTGCCAGTTGCCGGCCGGTGAGCTGGAGGCCACGCGGGACCTGGATGGTCATGGGATTGACGAACTTGTTGTTGACCAGGATCTCGTAGTGGCAATGGGGCCCGGTGGAGTAGCCGGTCGAGCCGACATAGCCGATCACCTGTCCCTGCTTGACGTGAAGTCCGGGGACGAGGCCGTCGGCGAAGCGCGACATGTGGCCGTACGCGGTGGCGAAGCCGTTGGCGTGGCGGATGCGGACATAGTTACCGTAGCCGCCCTGGCGTCCGACGCGCTCGATCGTGCCGTCGGCGCCGGCGAGGATCGGGGTGCCTGAGGGCGCGGCCCAGTCGACGCCGGTATGCATGCGGTTGATGCCGAGCAAGGGATGCCGGCGCATGCCGAAGCCAGAGGTGTAGCGGCCGCCCTTGACGGGATTGCGCATCAGGAACTTCTTGGCGCTGTTTCCTTCGGGGTCGTAGTAGTCGACGAGACCGTCAGGGGTGCGGAAGCGATAGAAGCTCTGCGTCATGCCGTCGACGGTCATCGAGGTGTAGAGCGCCTCGCCGATGCTGTCGCGATCGTCGGCCGCGTCCGGCACGTCGAAGAACACGTCGAAGCCGTCGCCGGGTTTCACCTTCTGCTTGAAGTCGACGTCATAGGAGTGGACCCGGAGCAGCTTGAGGATTGTCTCGGGCGGAATGTGCTGGCTCATGGCCGCGTGATAGAAGCTCGTGTAGAGCGTGGCGCGCTGCTGCTTGGCGCTGTCTTCGGGGGAGATCACGCCGGCCTGGTCGGCGACGATGAAGTCGCCGCGATTATTGCGCGCGACGCCGCCGAGGTAGGAGCCTGAGGCAAACACGCCGACCCTGACCGGCTCCATATCGTCGGTGTCACCAGGGGCGGGCACCAGGGTGACACGGAGCTCTTGGCCGGGCTTCAGATCGTCGGCGGCAAACTTTGGCTCGAGCGCATCGATAATGGCCTTGGCCTGACCCGCATCGGCACCGCTCTTGATGACGAGGCTCATCAGCGTGTCGCCGCGGCCGACCTTTATGGTCTTGGTCTCGGCGCCCTCGCCGAGATCGCTGTCGATCTCGTCGGCATCATCGTCGTCGGCATCCGTCATCTTGTGGATCACGGTGATGTTCGGGGCGAGCGGCGAGGGGTTTGAGCCGTCACCGGCCGGGCGGTAGGCGACGGGTTTCAGCAGCGAGCCGGTGGCGTCACCGCTCCCTTGCGCCATGTCGGCATAAGCGAAATTCTCGGCGGCCTCGGCGACGATCTGATTGATCTCATCAGGCTTGAGCTCGACGCCATCGTCTTGGGGGAGCGCGCCGTTGGGAAGATCGGTGACGGCGAGATCGACGGCCTGCGGCGCATCGGGGGAGGCGGTGCCGTCGCCGCCGACCGGCGTCGCGTCGGAATAGAGCTTGAAGGGATTGAAGGGGGGAAGGTCGGCGACGTCGTCTGGCTGGGCGGTGGCAAGCCCCGCTACGATCCGAACATAAGGCTTGATGGTGATGTATTCGCGGGAGCCCTGGTGCTGGACGACGGTCTCGTGGATGACGTCGCGGTTGGTGAAGCCGCTCGCCGTGAGCTGGATGCGATCGCCTTTGTCGGTGGTGGCGCTCTGGCCGTCACGGGCAACGGTGGCGGTCCGCATCGGCCTCATGGCGGCGAGGCTCGCGCGCTTGATCGAACTCACCATGCCCTTGCCGTCGGACATGTTCATCGAGGCATAGACGGCAACGCCGATCAGACAGACGCCGACGACCCCGGCGACGCAGGTGCTGGCAAGCCATTTCAGCCGGCCGCTCGCGCCCTCATGCCCTTCGCAGAGATAGACGGCCGGAAGCTCGCGCTTCGCTTTCGGCGTTGAGGTGGTGGTGCCGAGATAAATGCTGGGGAGCCGGCCACCCTCGACTGGAACGAGGGCCTGGCCAGGTTTACGTCGCGCAAATGAACCGCGGCGCAGAAACAATCCGAGCTCCCCCCCGTCTTTCGGCAACCGCCCTGCACGCGCAAAGACGTGCTTCCCCTAGTTCGTCGGGCGGACAACACCGAAGCCGGTTTTGCTGTCCCTCTGACGAGATCGAGCTGCCTTTGG
>CAVTBH010000002.1:0-325000 GCA_963732955.1 uncultured Alphaproteobacteria bacterium | reverse complement strand
AGCCATCGTTGAAATACCACCCTTGTGATCATGGATATCTAACCGCGGCCCGTCATCCGGGTCCGGGACAGTGCATGGTGGGTAGTTTGACTGGGGCGGTCGCCTCCCAAAAAGTAACGGAGGCGCGCGAAGGTGGGCTCAAGCTGGTCGGAAATCAGCTGACGAGTGCAAAGGCATAAGCCTGCCTGACTGCGAGACTGACGAGTTGAGCAGAGACGAAAGTCGGCCTTAGTGATCCGGTGGTCCCGCGTGGAAGGGCCATCGCTCAACGGATAAAAGGTACTCCGGGGATAACAGGCTGATGATGCCCAAGAGTCCATATCGACGGCATCGTTTGGCACCTCGATGTCGGCTCATCACATCCTGGGGCTGGAGCAGGTCCCAAGGGTTCGGCTGTTCGCCGATTAAAGTGGTACGTGAGCTGGGTTTAGAACGTCGTGAGACAGTTCGGTCCCTATCTGCCGCAGGTGTAGGAGAATTGAGAGGATCTGTCCCTAGTACGAGAGGACCGGGATGGACGCACCTCTGGTGGACCTGTTGTCGCGCCAGCGGCACAGCAGGGTAGCTAAGTGCGGACGGGATAACCGCTGAAAGCATCTAAGCGGGAAGCCTACCTCAAAACGAGTTCTCCCTTGAGAGCCGTGGAAGACCACCACGTTGATAGGCTGGGTGTGGAAGCGCAGCAATGCGCGAAGCTAACCAGTACTAATCGCTCGATTGGCTTGATTGCTTTCATTGTCAGTGCCCATCTTCATGGCGCTATCGCGCGTCGCGCTTTGAGCGCGGTGTGCAATGAGCGCATGGAGATCGGGTACGTTAGGACCAGATTTGTCACCGCCCTTTGTTGGCCTGGTGATTCTGGCGGAGCGTGAACACCCGATCCCATCCCGAACTCGGCCGTGAAAAGCTCCAGCGCCGATGGTACTGTGTCTTAAGGCACGGGAGAGTAGGTCGTCGCCAGGCTTACCAAGGGCGGTGGCTCTTCAAATTGCGCTACCGCGCTTCATCGAGATTTCCCCTCTTTCACGAGTTGGTCCCGAAAAGCCGCCGCAGGTTGATTCCTGCGGCGGTTTTTTTGTGCGCTATCGGCCTTCGGCCTACTTGAGCGCGTGGCCTTTTGTTGCGCTCCCGTCTCGCGATCCCCGTTGGCGATCCACGACAAAGTCGTGCATAGATACTCGGGCGAGTGGCCAGAAGGGTGAATCTGACATGGGCAAGTTCCGCAACATTCTTGAGACGGTGGGCAACACGCCCGTCGTCAGGATCAACAGGCTGGCGCCGCCCGGTGCGAACCTGTTCGTCAAGATCGAGGCCTTCAACCCGCTCGGCTCGGTCAAGGATCGCTTGGCGCTCGGCGTCATCGAGGCTGCCGAGAAGTCGGGCCAACTCAAGCCGGGACAAACGGTCATCGAGGCGACAAGCGGCAACACCGGCATCGGTCTTGCCATGGTGTGCGCGGCGAAGGGCTATCCGCTCGTGGTGACCATGGCCGAGACGTTCAGCGTGGAGCGGCGCAAGCTCATGCGCTTTCTCGGTGCCAAAGTCGTGTTGACGCCCGCGGCCGGACGGGCTTTCGGCATGGTGGTCAAGGCCACCGAGCTGGCGGAGACGCATGGCTGGTTCCTGACGCGGCAGTTCGAAAACGAGGCCAATGCCGACATGCATTCGCGCACGACGGCGCCGGAGATCATCGCCGATTTCAAGGGCGAGAGGCTCGATTACTGGGTCACTGGTTACGGCACGGGCGGGACGCTGAAAGGTGTCGCGCGCGTG
Organism: uncultured Alphaproteobacteria bacterium; assembly: GCA_963732955.1. Classification (GTDB taxonomy): domain Bacteria; phylum Pseudomonadota; class Alphaproteobacteria; order Rhizobiales; family Methyloligellaceae; genus Methyloceanibacter. The sequence goes on along the minus strand of CAVTBH010000002.1, from coordinate 323,227 downwards.
CTCAAGGCCGAGAGGCCAGACACCAAGATCATCGTCTGCGAGCCCGAAGATGCGCCGCTGCTCGAGAGCGGAATTGAGCAGCCGCGCAACCCGGATGGCTCGCCGGCTTCGGCACACCCGGCCTTCAAGCCGCATCCGATGCAAGGCTGGACGCCGGACTTCATCCCCAAGCTCACGGAAGATGCCGTGGACACCGGCGTGATCGACCGCATCCTCCCGATCAAGGGCGCCGACGCGTTGCGTTACAGCAAGGAGCTCGCGCAGAAGGAGGGCATCTTCGTCGGCATCAGCGCCGGAGGAACGTTCGCCGGCGCGTTGCAGATCTGTGCGGAGGCGCCTGAGGGGACGACGGTCCTGTGCATGCTGCCCGATACCGGCGAGCGCTATCTGAGCACGCCGCTCTTTGCCGATGTGCCGGTGGACATGACGCCGGAGGAGTTGGAGATTTCACGCTCGACGCCGAGTGCGCAGTTTGCCGCTTAGGCTGATGCGGCGCGGTGGTCTAGGCCATGAAGCAAAGTGCCGGCCTGTTGCTGTATCGCGGCTTCCCGCAGGCGCTCGAACTGTTGCTCGTGCATCCGGGCGGCCCGTTCTGGGCCAAGAAGGATCTCGGCGCCTGGTCGATCCCCAAGGGCGAATATGACGAGGGCGAAGACCCGCTCGCCGTCGCCATCCGCGAATTCACCGAGGAACTCGGCACGCGCCCGATAAACGGGCCGACCAAGGTTCTGAGTCTCGGCGAGCTGGCGCAGCCCAGCGGAAAGCTGGTCAGCGCCTATGCCATCGCGGGTGACTTCGATCCGGCTCATCTCAAGTCGAACGACTTCGAGATGGAGTGGCCGCCGAAGAGTGGGCGCATGCAGTCCTTTCCCGAGGTCGATCGCGCGGCGTGGTTCGCGCCCGCAGAAGCGCGGGAGAAGATCCTTCCCGGCCAGGAGCCATTCATCGATCGCCTGTTGGGCAAGCTCGGCGCCAAATGACCACGACTGATCGCGCAGTTGCCTAATTTATCGGCAGCTCCGAAATTTGCGCGATTTGTCGCCAGATAATCGTTCCGGGGCGCCGGCTTCCTTGCCATAATCCCCCGCGCCCGCATTGAAAACCAGGCTTGCGCGGCCCGCGGATTATGGCGACGGACAATCTTCTCATTTTTCCTTCGCGCAACCTCATCCGCGTCAGCCTGTTCATGCTCGTGGTCGTGGTCTTCGCTACGGCCGGCTACATGGAGGCCGGATGGAACTTCCAGGACTCGGTGTACATGGTGACGCTGACGGTGTTCACCGTCGGCTATGGCGAAGTGCATCCGATCGACACCGCCTATCTGCACGCGCTGACCATGGGCACCATGGTGCTCGGCTGCACCGGCGTGATCTTCTTCACCGGCGCATTGGTGCAGTTCTTCACCTTGAGTCCGTTGCAGCAAATCCTGGGGTCGCGGCGCGTGCACACCGAGGTCGATAAGCTCTCGAACCATGTCATCGTCTGCGGCTATGGCCGCATCGGCGTGGCGCTTGCCAGGGCGCTGAAGGATGGCGGCGCGCCGCTCGTGGTGCTGGAGCAGAGCGACCATCGCGTCGCCGAGGCGCGCGAGGCCGGCCATCTTTGTCTCCAGGGCGACGCCACCAACGAGGCCGCGCTCGAAGCGGCCGGCATCGACCGCGCGCGGTCGCTGGCTACGGTGCTTCCCAACGACGCCGCCAACGTGTTCATCACCCTCTCCGCGCGGAATCTCAATCGCGACATCGAGATCGTTGCCCGCGGCGACACCGTCTCGACCGAGCGCAAGCTAATTCATGCCGGCGCCAACAAGGTGGTGTTGCCGACCCATATCGGCGCCGAGCGCATCGCCGAGATCATTCTCTATCCGGAAACCTCGCGCTTCATCCGTGAGTTGGAGAAGATGCGTGAGCTTGAGCGCACCTTGCGCAATCTCGGTCTGGTGATGGAGGTCATCGTCGTGCCAGAGGAGGGCGCGCTCACGGGACTCACCATCGAGGAGATCGAGATGCGGGCGAAAGGGCTGTTCTTCATCGTCCAGCTCAACCGCCGCGATGGCGAGGCCATCACCGAGCCGCCGAGTTCCTTGCGCGCGGAACCTGGCGACGGCGTCGTGGTGGTGGGCCGGAGCGGCCAGGCCATCAGCGCCCTGTTCGCGGCGCCGCCCGAGAAGGTGCGTGCCGGCCGCATGACCTATTAGGCCGAACGCCAAAGCGCCCGGCGCGCGCCAGCTAGGCGAAGATCGAGGTGACCGCCTCGACCGCCGCCTCGGGGAAGCGGAGCTTTCCAGCAGCCAAATCGAGATTTGGAGTGGCGCGTGACGCGTCCGCAACTTCTGGGCGCTGTGGGGTCCTACGACAGAAGCTCGCGATGACTTCTAGGATGACATGACGTGATGCGCCCGGGCGCGGCTCACCCAGGTTAGTAAATGATATGTCGGCGAAATTCCGGTTCATGAATTTTTTGGGGTTGCGCCCGCCGTGGCAGACGTGTTCGACTCGGCCGAAATCGGGCGTGCCGGAGCCTTCCGGCTGCCCGGCGGAAGGATCACGGGGCATGGCGCCTCGAGGTGGGCGCCAAGGAAGACGGGAACGCTGTCGCCGCATGCTTGGAAGACCGGAGCTGGCAAAGTTTCTCCTCCTCCCTGCCGCGGCCGTGGCGTTGCTCGGCGTCGTGACGGTGACGCCGGCTGCTGCCGGCGTCCTCGATCCGCTCAACCCATTCCGGTCGAACACCACGACAGGGGCGCTTGGCGCCGAAGAACGGGCACGCCGCGAACAGGCCCGCGAGGAGCTCTATGATCGCCTGAGCCCCGCCTACACCATGACCGCGCCCTTCGTCAGCCAAGCGGCGGTCGCCGGGCTGCAACAGGCCATCGCCTATTACCAGCGCATCGTCGCGGCCGGCGGCTGGCCGGCGGTGCCGACGGGCACGACGCTTCGGCTTGGCGATTCAGGCTCGGAGATCGTCACCATCCGGCGGCAGCTCGCGCTCTGCGGCGACCTTCCCAACGACAATGGCAGCGGCCGCTTCGATTCCGAATTTCAGGACGGGCTGGCGCGGTTCCAGATTCGCAACGGCTTGCGCGTCAGCGGCTTCGTCGACTTACGTACCCTCGCCGCGCTGAACGTCTCGGCGACGGAGCGGCTGCAACAGTTGCAGACCAATCTTGCGCGCGTGCAGTCGCTGATGAAGATCAACAACGCGCCCCGCTACGTTCTCGTCAACGTCCCCGCCTATACCCTTCAGGCGGTCGATCACGGCGCGCTCGCGCTCGAGAGCAATGTCGTCGTCGGCAAGCCGACGCGGGCGACGCCGGCGGTGTCGGCCAAGGTGATCGAAGTGAATTTCTATCCGACCTGGACGGTGCCCGTGAGCATTGCCAGGGCCGACCTCATCCCGAAGCTGCGCAAGGATCCGAGCTATTTCGCCGAGGAGCATTTCAGCGTGGTGGCGCAGTCGAGGTCGGTCGACCCGGCGACCATCGACTGGAATGCGCCGGAGGTGGTGAACTATCGCTTCAGGCAGGATCCCGGCACCTTCAACGCGCTTGGCGTGGTGCGCATCAACATGCCGAACAAGCACAGCGTCTATATGCATGACACGCCGCTGAAGCAGCTGTTCAGCCAGTCGCTGCGCGCCTTCAGTTCAGGCTGCGTGCGCGTCCAGCGCGTGCTGGATCTCGTGGCTTGGCTGCTCGGTCCGCAGAATTGGACGCCGGAGAAGGTTCAGGCCGCGGTGGACAACGGCAAGAGCATCAACGTCAAGCTCAAGAGCCCCCTGCCGGTGCATTTCGTCTACCTCACCGCCTTCGTTGCCGACAACGGCGTTGCCCAATTCAGGCCTGACATCTATGGCCGCGATGCGCCGGGCGCCGAAGATGCCGACGGCCAGAGTGCCGTCGTCGCCCAAGAGCGAAGCGCCGTCACCCCCTAAACAGGCTGCCCCGCCAGCCACCTAAGCTCCTGGCTTAAGGGGACGATTCAGCGCAGGCGACGCACTGCCGCGCGCGACATCACAACGCAACGACATGGGGGATGGCCGGGCCTACGAATAGAGGGGTGAAGCGAAAGGACTTGGTGGGTGAGGCCACATCAGAGCGGAACCGCGCGGATGGACGGACGAAGGATTGGTCTGACCAAGATCAGGCTCGCCGAGATCGCCGTCGCCGTTCTCCTTACGCTCGCGGCCATCCTGTTCGTCGCCCTTGCCATCTGGGCAGTCTGAGCCTTCCCCTCACGTAACGCCTCGCTTCAGGTCTCACCCGGCTTGTCTTCGCTTGCGTTGCCGGGATCTTCGGTGCGAGAGCCCCTGCCAGGTGTCGGCAGATGCCTTGTGACCCAGTCGGCGCCACGGTCATAGGCGTTTTCGCAGTTAAGTCGCAGCCGGCCGCCGATGTCGACGGCCCTCTCGTGCCACCAGGCCTGTCCCTCGAGGCGCGGCGCCAGGACGTCGAACACGAGCCAATGCATCAGCGCCACGTCGAGGGCCATGAGCACCCCAGCGAACACCACGTCGCTTAGGAAGTGGCCGCCTTCGCCCATGCGGATCAGGCCGCTCGCGGCACCGGCGGCAACGGCCGCGGCCATCAGCGCCGCGCGCCGCCGTCGCGCCAGCATGGCGATGGCGAAGCCGAGGGCGAAGATCGAGGACGCCTCGCCGCTGATGAACGAGCAATTTCGTGCGCAGGTTCCGGAGCGCTCGAGAACGGGCGTGAATTTCGCCGAGCCGCCGAACTCGACCACCTGGTTTGGTCTCGGCCGCGCCCAATTGTCCTTGAGCAGGGTGTTGGCGATAAGACCAGGCCCGGTGATCAGCACCAGCGCCAGGAACATCCATTGCGCCAGCCCGAGCCCGAACAGGCGCCGGTCCCTGGCGAGGGCGAGCACGATGCCGGCGATAGCCGCGATGCCGGCCGTCCAAGTGAGCAACCGGAAGCCGACGCGAAGCGCATCGACCAGCGCCGATTGGTTGAAGGCAAAGTGGCGCGGCTCGACGTAGAAGCGACGGCTCGCGGCAAGATCGAGCTCGGGCCAGCCGACAAAGATGAGCGCCGCCACGACCCCGATCAGCGCCGCGGTGGCGATGAGCTCGAGACGCGACGACGCGTCAGCTTCTCGTTCGGGGTCAGTCTGCATCGTCACCGCCATAGCCCCGCAACAGGAAGAAGCGCGCGGCCCTGACCGGGTTGTCGCGCGGGAAGCGTTCGCTGGCAACGAGCTTCCCAGTGTCGAAGCGCTTCAGCACCGAGGTCTTTGACTGGAGCAAGGTGACATAGAGCACGGGCTCGGGTGCTCCTGCGCTGAAGGGGTGCGTCATCTCGAAATGATTGCGGGGCACGTCCTCATGGAACCAGAGGGAGATGGGGAGGGGCTCGTCCCTGAGATAATACAAGAGCTCCCCCGTCACCTCGCGATTGTCGGTGAGCACGGACTTCGCGCCTTCAGCCTTTGCGGTGCGCCCGGTCGCGTCGGCGAGTTCGCGCCAGCCGAGCACACGGGAATAGGGGTTCCAGTTCGGGCCGGCGATCGCGGTGAGGTTTGGCGCGACCAGCGGCCCGATGGTAATGGCGATCGCGGCGCCGATGTGGAGCCAGAGTGAGATCCGAAATAGCCTGGGCCAGCTCGCGAGCAGCGCCGCGGTGACGAGAATGGTGGCGGCGGGGTAGGCCGCGGCCGCCCAATTGGCGAAGGCGCGCGACAACAGCGCCTGAAGCGTCAGCAAGAGGATGACCGGCACCGAGAAGGCGAGCAGCCGGCATTGCGGCTCCGCGCAGCCTCGCCGCAGCGTCGCCCACGCGAGATAGATCAAGACGGCAAAGAGGATCGGGCCGAACACGGCAAATTGCGATCCGAGGAATTCCAGCGCTGCGCCGAGATGGATGGGCAAATCCTTCCAGCCCGCGTTGTCGGCGGTATGGGAGAAGGTGACGAAGCCGTGGGTCGCGTTCCAGATAAGGTTCGGGGCGATGAGGGCGAGGGCGATGGCGCCGGCGACGATTCCGCGGCCGCCGCGAAGCGCATCCCGGGCGCGCCGGTCGCTCAGCGCGTCGATCGCCACGCAGAACACAAAATAGATCGCGGCGTATTTGGCGAGCAGGCCGACGCCGACGCCGATGCCGACCAGAACCGCAAAACCCATGCGCCCGGTCTCGATCAATCTGACCCAGGCATAAAGCGCCAAGGTCCAGAACAGGAGCAGGGGAACGTCGGTGGAGATAATCAGCGACGAGAATGACGCCGCCGGCAGCGTGGCGAATACCACCGCCGACCAGAAGCCGATGCGCTCGTCATAGAGCGCGCGGCCGGTGAGAAAGACGAAGAGCGCGGTGATGGTGTAGAGGATCGGGGACGGCGCCCGCACGCACCACTCGGCGTTGCCGCAAATTTCCGTCGCGCCCCCGATGGTCCAGCCGATGAGAGGCGGCTTGGTGAAGTAGCCGAAGGCGAGCTCGCGAGACCACACCCAATATTGGGCCTCGTCGAAGAAAAGATCGGTCCGCCCGAATATGAGGGCGAGCATCCTCGCGGCCAGCAATCCGGCTAAGATGGCGAGGAGCCAAGGCCCATAGGCCTCGTCCGCGGGACGGTCCCGGGAACGCAATGGGCTTGAGCGAGCGGCGTCGGTGGCTTGCAAGGCGGTCACGGGCGGTGATGGGGATAGGCGCCCCCTGTACAATGTTGTGCGCTCAATTGAAAGCTTGCTACTGAGGAGGGCTCAGTGGCCTTTGACCGCTTCGGGCCCGAATTTCAGGGATTTGCCATGCGTATCTGCGTCGTCATTCCCGCCTACAACGAGGCCGGCAATATCGGGCGGCTGATCGAGGAGACGATCGCCGCGGTGCCGGAGACGGCCCTCCAGGAGGTGATCGTGGTCGACGACGCGAGCGACGACGGCACCGGCGCCGAGATCAAAGCCCTGATGCCCCGCCACAAGGTGCTGCGCTACCTTCGCCACGAACGGCGCGCGGGCCAAAGTGCTGCGCTCCGGAATGGCGTAATCGCGGCGACGGCCCCGGTGATCGCCACCATGGATGGCGATGGCCAAAACGACCCGGCGGACATCATGCGGCTCGTGGCCCGGCTCGGGCCCGAAGGCGGGGAACCGGCCCTTGTCGGGGGCATCAGGGAAGGCCGCAAGGCCAAGGGCTCGCGCAAGGCCGCCTCACGCTTTGCCAACTGGACCCGCGACAAGGTCCTCGACGACGGCTGCCCTGACACCGGCTGCGGCCTCAAGGTCTATCACCGCGCCGATTACCTGGCGCTCCCCTATTTTACCAGCATGCACCGGTATTTACCGGCGTTCTTTATTACGTATGGCCACGAAATTGCCTATGAGGCGGTGAACGATCGGCCGAGGCTCAGGGGCGCGTCGAAATATACCAATCTCGGGCGGGCGCTGATTGGGCTATATGACCTCGTCGGGGTTAGTTGGCTGCGCAAACGAACGGCGCTGCCACCTGTCGTCGAGGACAAGGCGGGCGCGACCGGGAGCCGCGAGGAAGCGCGGGCTGCTCAGGTCAAAATGGGGTCTTGAGTGTAATGAGCTTTTCGCACCTTGCGTCTTGGTGGGCGGCGACGCCGACGAGGGATCTGATCTGGATCGCCATCGGCTTCACGGCCCAGTTCATGTTCTCGATGCGCTTCATCGTGCAATGGGTCGCGACCGAGAAGGCGCGGGCGAGCATCATCCCCGAGACCTTCTGGTATTTCAGCTTCGCCGGCGGCGCCATGCTCTTGGCCTATGCCATCTATCGCATGGACCCGGTGTTTATCCTCGGCCAGGCGGCCGGACTCGTGATCTACGCCCGCAACATCTATTTCATCTGGCTCGGCAAGCGGGCGCCAAGCCCCGCCAATGTCATGTGACGCAGCTGATGAGCTTTCGCCTGCGAGAGCTGCCCATCCTCGAGCAGGTGGTGCTGGCGGTGTCCATCATCCTGTTCGGGGTCTATGTCCTCGACCCGTTCTTTTTGGAGCGAGCCAAGGCGCTTGCGCCTGAAGCCCGTAATTTCCTCCGCGCCATCACCAATGTTGGCAGGTCGAATTGGGTGCTGGTTCCTGCGGGCTGCCTGATCGCGCTCGCTCTCGTGCTGCGGCGGCGGCATCAGGGCTTCCGCAACGCCGCGGGCTACGGGCTGATCGCCAGCACCATCGGCTTCGTGTTTGTCGGCGTCGGCGGCGCCGGCCTCATCGCCAATTTGACCAAGTACATCCTCGGCAGGGCGCGCCCCAAGTTGTTCGACACCGCGGGGCCGTTCGACTTCCAGCTGTTCTCCTTCGATCCCGACCACGCTTCGTTCCCGTCGGGGCACGCCACCAACATTTTTGCGTTGGCCACTGTGCTTGGCATGCTCTGGCCGAGGGGCAGGATCCTGCTCTACACGGTCGCGGTGTGGATCGCGGCGAGCCGGGTCCTGATCGGCCAGCATTATTTCACCGATGCCGTCGGCGGCGCGATCCTCGGCACGGTCTTCCCCTATTTGGTGCGGGAGCGATTCGCCGCCCGCCGCTGGCTGTTCGAGCCCGCGCCTGGGGGCGGCTATCGCCTGCGGGGGATGCGGACGCGAAACTGGCTTGGCTGGCCTAGATCAGAAACCGCCGAAAAAGCCCGGGATTAGCGCGGCTTTTCGGCAACAGAGTCCCAGATTCGCTAGGGATAGGGGGCGCTTGAGCTTGGCACCCCGAGCCCTGCCGTTGTAATTAAGTTGTAAGCCACGCGAGCAGGGTTCTCGTGTCAGAACGGTTGTGCGCGCGCGGCGCGAACGAGGCCCAGAAATGGGCCTCGGTTGGGGGGCTCAAACGAATGCTGCGCTTGCCATTCTGCGGGCTTGTGGCTCCGAGGATCGTTGTTGCAGTGCTTGCCGGTGCGGGGCTCCTCGCCTTCGGCGCCTCGCCCGCCGCTGCCGAGATGCAGATCGGCGTCTATGGCGGCTGGAACGGCAGCTTCGACAGCGACATCCATTTGGTCCAGCCCGGCGGCACGAATATGACGCTGAACGACGTGCCGTGGGACGGCGATTCCTTCGGGGCGCCCCCTTATTGGGGCATTCGCGGAACCTATTGGCTCAACGCGGTGCCGAGCTGGGGCCTAATGATCGACTATCATCACGCCAAGGTCATCGCCGATCAGGGCGCCGTCGTCGGCGTTTCCGGCACCCGTGATGGCGTCAAGGTCGGACCCAAGGACCGGGTCGGCAACACCTTCGAGACCATGGAGTTCACCGACGGCCTGAACGAGATGTTCTTCGGCGGCCAATATCGCTGGATGCACGAGCGGTGGACCCCCTATGTGGGTCTCGGCGTCGGCTTCGCCTTCCCTCACGTTGAAGTTCGCAGAGCGCCAGGGCCGCCAAACCCCCGTACATTTGATTATCAGTTGGATGGCGTCGCTGCAGAGGGCTTGGTCGGACTGGAATACGCTTTTGGTCCGCATGTGTCAGCGTTCGGGGAATACAAGCTCAGCTTCTCTACCAACGACGCCGATTTGGTGGGTGGCGGATCGCTTGAGACCGATGTCTGGACCAATCACGTCACTCTTGGCTTGTCCTACCGTTTCGGTGGTCCTCCGGCTCCCGCGCCCTACTGAGAGCCGACTGTCTGGACCGAGCCGCCTTGGAAAACGGCCCGCGTCTCAAGCGCGCGGTCGTAACAGAAGGTTCACAAAGGCGCTGAAAATCCCTATATCAGGGCTGCAGGCGGTCCGACACTTGATGGCGCGGGCGCCCTTCACATCTCCTTCGAACCTGCTATAGGTTCCCGCCCTCCATGGGGTGGACATCAGTTGACGCGGGGTGGAGCAGCCCGGTAGCTCGTCAGGCTCATAACCTGAAGGTCGCAGGTTCAAATCCTGCCCCCGCAACCAATTTACCTATGTAAAATGAATTATGTAGACTAATGCCTGTCCTTCCGAAAGCCCGTTGGTCTGCGTCGGGTCGCCACCGGGTCGCCACGGCGCCGGTATGAGAATTTTTCCGACCCAAAGACGACGCTTCCACTCTCTATCGGCCACTGACTCTCAATCAGAGGGTCCAAGGTTCGAGTTTTTGTGCGCCTACAAATGCGGCTGCCACTAAGAAAATTATGGGAAACTGAAACCCCTTGACGATTTGAACGCATCTATCCTAGCTACCAGACAGCATCTAGAGAGGGGCTCTGCCCTCGCCAACCTGCCTACCCGGGCAAGGTGGTTTCCCGAAAGGGGATGCGGCCGCAATCGGCAACGAAACGGGTCGTAGAGACAAGTCCTCCTCGGTGCGCCACCGCAGGAGGTTTTTCATGCCCACAGCAACAGATCCAGTTGCGTCAGCTTTGCCTCGAGAGGCTCCGCTGGCGATCCAAATCCTTATAAAGAGCCGTTTCCGAGAACTAGGTCTAAGCCGTTCGGAACTCGTCCGGCAATGCGGCTACAGGAACATCGCAAAGGGCATCCGCCGGCTCGACGAACTCTACGAAGGCGACCTGCAAAGAACGACATCTCTTCTGCTGGGGCTGGCGGTTGCACTCGAGCTCTCGCCTGACGTTGTCCAGCGAGCTTTGAATGAGACCCGTGAACAACTCGAGGAGCGTGCTTCCCGCGCCGCGGCGAACGCAGAGGCTGCTTGGCGTGCGGCATTCAAGCCGCACGGCATTCTCTTAGGAATGGATACACGACCATCTCAAGCTCTCATTTTCAATATTACGGGTGGCGCCGAGCGATGGTTGAGGATCCCCTTTGACCAGTCACAGCCGCCCGTCACCTACGCGGAGCAGGCGCTCGCGGTTGTGCGTAAAACGCCATTCGTCCACTTCTTTGGGAGGACGATGGGTTTCATCGTGAACTACATGCCCGATCACGCGGTGTGCTTCGACTGTGAAGGCCGGCCCGTCGAAAAACTTACGCGCGCCTATCGTCCGGGGGAAGTGGCCGTGAACTTTGGGACGGCGTCCTGTCTCGGCGGCAGCCTTCGGTAAGGCACTCGGCACATGGTCCACCGAGACGCGACGGAGTGACTTAAATGGGTGTGCCTAAGCTAGAACGACACGCTCAGGAGATCGTGCCCGGTCTCTGGCTGGGCGGGCGATGGGCTTGTCGCTACGCCCGCGAGGCGGGGTTCCGGACGATCTGTGTGGTCGAAAGCGCGTGTCCTTCAGTGCTGTTTTCACGCACCCGTTCTTGCTGTTGACAGCGGCGTCATCCTCAACGACAGCGAGACGCAGCTTGTCAAAGAGCGATACGGTAGCTTCATTCGCTGCGAGGTGCACCTCCTCGAGACCGCACACCTCGCCATCGATGAGTTCCTGAAAGCCGGCTCAGTGCTCGTTCACTGCTTGGCGGGCCGGGAGCGAAGCCCCTTGGTGGTAGCCACTTGGCTTTGCGAGCGGCACGGCTTCACGCTCGACGAGGCCTACGGATTTATCATAAGCAAGAGACCAATCGTCGAAAGACGACCATTATGGCTAAGTGAGGCATTGTCAGAGTAAATTGGCTTGAGCCTCCTGGCGAGGTTTCTTAGCCTCCGGCGATGCGCAATCCCTTCCGCTATTTCAACAGCTCGCCCGAGGTGATCCGCCTCGTGGTGATGATGTATATCCGCTATCCGCTGTCACTGCGGCAGGTCGAGGATATCCTGTTCGAGCGGGGCATCGACATCTGTCACGAAACGGTGCGGTTCTGGTGGAACCGTTTCGGTCCGATGTTTGCAGACGCGATCAGGAAGCGACGCCTTCATCATTGGTCGTTTTCGCAATGGCGCTGGCACCTGGACGAGGTTTTCGTCAGGATCAATGGAGAGACGCATTATCTCTGGCGTGCGGTAGATCACGAAGGGGAGGTGCTTGAGGTCTTCGTGACGAAGCGCCGGGATCGCAGGGCTGCGCTGAAATTCCTGAAGCGCACGATGAGGCGTTACGGCCGACCGCGATCAATTGTAACCGACCGGCTTCGGTCGTACCGATCGGCGATGAAAGTCATCGGCAATGCGGCCGATCAGGAGTGTGGTCGGTGGCTCAACAATCGGGCTGAGAATTCCCACCAGCCGTTCCGACGACGAGAACGAGTGATGGCGAAGTTCAGGGGCATGAAGACCCTCCAAAAGTTTGCCGCCGCTCATGCCTCGATCCACAACCACTTCAACCACGACCGTCACCTCAACCGGCGCGACATCTTCAAACAGAACCGTTCTGCCGCCCTGGCCGAGTGGCGTCAGCTGGCGGCCTGAACGCCTCAGACCAGCACCCTTCGCAGGCCCGCTCAGGTTTGTCTGACAATGCCGCCTGGCGTCTTGCCTGTATATGGTTGACGAGGTAACCTGCGGTTGCAACTCGTCGTGCAGAGCATGTTATAATTCTTGGGGCGTCCACCGGAACCCCTGGTCCACCTTCGGGCTACCCAAGTGCCGGGGAAGTAGAAGTGCCCTATCGCATCTACGCATCCCTCTTGTTGGTGGTCGTCGTTCTCGTCCTTACGAGCTCCAGTTCTACTGCCGATTCGAAATTCGATAGTCTCCTCGCAAGAGCGCAAGGTGGAGACCCCAAGGCCGAGTTCGTGCTCGGCCTCGCCTATGAGATTGGGAAGGGGACGCCCCAGGATTATGCCGAAGCTGCGAATTGGTACAAAACGGGCGCGGAGGCAGGCTACGCTCCGGCGGTGACCAGTCTCGGTTACCTTTATCAGACTGGGAATGGGGTTCCTGAGGATCGCGCCAAAGGAGCGGAGCTATACAAGCAGGCGGCGGCGGCCGGGGATTTGCGCGCGCAGTTCTTTCTTGCCCTCGCCTACACGAACGGCCTCGGCGTGCCAAAGGACGCCAAGGAGGCGGCAACTTGGTACTTCGCGGCCGCGAAGGCCGGGCACCAGGAATCGCAGCTCATCCTCGCCATGATGCTGCAAGAAGGCATTGGCGTGCGGCGAAACGAATTCGCCGCCCGGCGCTGGTTCGATCAGGCAGCCAGCGGGCCGGATGCCAAAACTTCCGAAAAGGCAAAGCAGTTAAGGGCGGCGATTGACAGCAAGGTCCTTGCGAGCGGCCCCTTCGGTCTCAAGGATATCGATGCCCTGAAGGCAATTGGCTATGGCTTGGCGGGCCTCGCCATCGCGAGCGCCGTTCTCTGTGATGCTGATGAGAAGTGCCAGGAGGCTGCGGTCCAGGCCTTTGAATTGCAGGAGGCCATGAGAGCAATGGAAGAGCAGCAAACAGAAATGGCTCGGCAAGTGTTGATCAATACGCTTACTTTCGGAGCCGATTAAAAATTTGGAATGCAGTGAAGGGGCGGGCCAGTTGGCTCACATGGGCAAAGGCAAGTTCCGCGCGGCGATCGCGACGCTCTGGCTCGCCTCGTTTTTTGCATGCCCCGACATTGCCACCGCAAAGATCAAGCTGTTTGAACTTGGGAACTTTTCCGCGTACAGCGACATCAAGAACTGGTGCGGCCAGGGCTACATCCGCGTTGAATTGCGGGCTCCCGTCCCTAGTGTCTACGAGGGAGATCAATCTCCCCTGAAGAACTTCCTTTTTGAGTTGAAAAAGTCACTGTCCCCCTCATGTCCCCAGCTATCCACAATGCTTGTGGTCGGGTTCGCCGGAGACGATTATGTGTTCAGGGGACATTATGATGTGTCAGGCGCCTTAAAGACCGGGTGGCTGGCGAAACCAAGAGCGCCTAACCGTCAGCGGGCCGCAGGAGGGCCTCCATCCGCTGCAGCAGCTGCCACGCCGGGACTGAGCCCGAGGCCGGTGAGGATGCCGGAGTTGGAGATCTTTCGCAGCGGCGACTACACGTTCACGACAACAAATATCGTGCCGGCCGCCTCGCGCAATAAGCACGTTTCGGAATCGGCGCAAGAATGGTGTCAGTCCAAGCTCGAGGTGCTCATGCATGCATCGAATGAGGTTCAATTTTCTGACACTAGGAAGCGGGACCAAGCGATCGTGGACTTTGGCAACTTCCTGTGGAAAGCCTGTCCGCAAGCCTGGGTGCTTCGCATCAAGGGCATGGTCAGCGATCGCAATATGTACAATCAGGTGATCGGCGATCTGCATGATTATCTTATTCAACAGAAAACTTTGGCGGAGCGGGCCGCAGAAGCAAAATGTGAAGCCTGAATTGAGTTCGAAGCCGAAGCGCGTCCCCCAGGGGAAATATCAGGCAGGTGGCCCCCCCATCTATGAGTTCCAATACCAGGATGCGACGATGTCGGGGGATTACAAGGGAGAGATCGGCGTCGAACCGATCGAGGAGGTGAACTCTTGGCTGTTCCAATCCGGCTACAAATGCATTGCGTCGCAAAGTACCAGTTTCAGCGCATCGACGCGTCCGCGACTCCAGTTCAATACCTTTGGCAATAAGAGATACGTGATCTTTTGCCGCGGAGAGTGCCAGAATTTGACCTATCGGTTCGCGACACGGGGGACGGTCATTCATATGGGGAAATCTCAGCCCGTCCCAGTCGTTCAATTCGTCCCGAGCGATATCGGCCGCGGCGATGTGCCGTTCGAATTCTTAAGCGACAATCCCAACGCCGCCGGTACGGTCACCGTATCGCAATGGAGCCCCGATTCCGGCGACTATGGCGGCGGTTGCGCGGGCACCATGTTCGAGCAGGCGAAATAGGCAAGTCGCCAGTCCCTCCAATTGAAATTTATGGGAGAGCTTAGACTACGCGAGTGGCGACGCTATCGTTGCCATCGGGCGCGCTATTCCTGTTGCCGTCCCCCGCGCACACAATCGCATGCCGCTTTCTCTTCCCTTTGTGTCCGGTTTTGGCTCAGCCTGAACGCCAACGTGACCGGGCGCGCCGCGCAGGATGCAAGGCATCCCGCCGTATCCACAAGCGGAGCCTCGGTGGGAGCCCTCCTTGACCCGGCGGCTCGTTCCCCCGGTCTGACCGTGGGGCGTTCGAGCCAACCCAAACAAAAGGAGAGAGAAATGGCACGCTACAACACGAAAGACCGCAACAAGAAAGAAACCCGCGAACCCAAGGCGCCGTCCTTGATCGCCTATCACGTGGCCGAGCGCGGCGAGGACAAGTCCTTCTGGACCCGCATCGGCGCGGCCTGGGATCACGACGACGGCAAGGGCCTCACCTTGCAGCTCGATCTGGTTCCGGTGGACGGCGGCCGCATCGTTCTTCGGGTTCCGTCCGAGCCCGCAGAAGAGATCGCGGGCAAATAGTTCGTCTCACTTATCCGCAGCGAAAAGCGGCCTCATGGCCGCGTTTCCCGACTGCTGGGCTCAGGACTTTAAGTTGCGAAAATGAATTTTGCTCCTTACGACTTGCCGCCCACAGCCCAACTACTTACACTTTAAGCACAGCTTTGGCCAACCTAACGCAGGAGGCCATCATGCGCCCGCAGGTCCTGGCTCTCACACTCAGCTTTCTGGTCTTATCCAGCGCGAAAGCAGACCCCTTAGAGGACTTCTTCGTAATGGACATGATCGCAAAGAATAACGCCGAAGTCACAGCTGCGGCCGAGTTATATAGGGAGCATCGGACCGCGATGAAAAGAAACATCGTTGAGGCCGAGTTGGCTCTTCAGCGTTGCGGCGATTGTCCCGAAAAAGCGGAGCTCCAGCAGAAACTGAACTACTATAAGGGAATAGAGAAGACGTTCGAACAAACCGCCTTAAGCGTACTTCAAAAATTTCAAACGCCCTCAGGTTTTCGGGGTTGGGCTCACATTTTTGGGCTCAATCCCAATAATATCGGGCCTGTTGGAGCTTACGGCTCGAGCTCGCACACACTTTCGTTAGACCAGGTGATCGACAAGTTCCGTAAAGAAGGAGTTCCTGAAAAATGCATCGATTTTTACAAAGAGTTCGCGGCCTGCGCGGAAGAGAATGAAGCAGAGCAGTGGCAGGCTGCGGAAGGCGTCTGCAGGGAAGAGAATAGGATCTTTGATTCCTGTCATGCCGGAGACGAGGCCAAGGTAGGAGAAATCCAGGCGAGAATAAATCTGCGACGTTCGGGTTTTACGATCCCAGAGGTTGTCAAAACAAAAGATGCGGTCGAGGTGTTCCTAGGTGAAGTACCGGAAAATTTCACGCCGCCCGTGCCGCCTCCTTCGTTTCTCGAAGGCCGTAACCTCTTGGCGATTTAAATGGTCAAGCGCGAGCCGGGAACCGTCAAAAGGATAACGCTGAAAAAGGCCTCAGAGCACTTCCGTCGTTACACGCTTCCTCCCCGGAACGAACCACAGGCGGTCCAAGCGCCAAAGCTTGCCCTCGGCCGGGAATTGGAAGCAATGGGCGATACCTACGTCCTCGAATGCTATTACGGGATGGAGGACAGGGGGCAAGTTGGCGGGATGGCTTATTGGTGGGAGCGTGCCCCAGCGGCGGAAGCCCGGCTAGAAAGTGCCTTTTTCCGCGTTCCACGTTCGGATGCCACGCCTGTACAGCCGCCGAGAACATCGTGCCCTGAGACTTTGACCGAAGCCATACGAATTGCGCCAAAAGGTTGACGAGCGGTTTCGGCCCATCCGGGTGACGATCCCTCGCGCTTCTTTGCGCAGTGCTTGCCTGCCCGTTCCTATTCTTTTGCTAGAATACGAAAAGATGTGAAGGTAACGCGCTGCAGGAGGCATCACCATGCAGGAATACAAAAACGACAAGCTCGTCGTCCGCTTCGATCCCGGCATCTGCATACATGCCGCTGAGTGCGTGCGCGGCCTGCCTTCCGTCTTTGACGTCTCGAAAAAGCCGTGGATCGACGTAAACGGCGCGGCTCCGGCCGCGATTATCGAGCAGGTGAAACAGTGCCCATCCGGTGCGCTGAGCTATGAGCTGATCGCGAAGGCCGAATAGGTCCTTTCGTCTCTGTGGCAAAGCGCACAGTCAGTTGTCATACGGAAATGCTATGCCGATTGGCGTGATGGGAGTCCCTCCCCATCACTGTTCCCCCCAAGGAACCGAAGAAGCCCCGTTCCCCCGTATGGGGCTTCTTCATACCTATTGTGCGGCGCACAATGGGCTTGACATAAATGGTGCAGTGCAATATATTATGGCTTCCCAGCGCTTCCGTGACCCCCCGTTTTGAAAGGACCCCCGAGATGGCCGAGATGTTTGAGCCGATGCAGAAAGCGACTGAAGACTTCCAGAAGATGGGCAAAGACAATTACGAATCCGTGCTTCGCTCCTATGGCGAGCTGAACAAGGGCTTCCAGGCTATCGCTGCGCGGTGGACCGCGTTTTCCAAGGATGCTTTTGAGGACGCGACCCGCACCTTCGAGAAGCTGGTCGGCGTGAAGTCGTTTGAGCAGGCCGTTGAGATTCAGTCCGCCTACGCCAAGCGCGCCTATGACAGCTGGGTCGCCGAGGCGACAAAGATCGGCGAGATGTACACCAACGTCGCGCGCGAGGCCTACAAGCCCGTTGAGAAAGCAATGACGAAGAAAGTTGCCTAAGCCCTCCTTCCTTCGTCATCAAAAAAGACCCGGCAGGATCAAACCTCCGGGTTTTTTTTAGACTTCTAAATTCGCAACAGCGTGCTGTGGAGATTTAGCTAAATAATTTGAGCCGGACGTAAGGTTCTCACGCTGTTTCTTAATGTGAATGTCATCGTCTGTTAATGCATGATTCATTGCGGTTATCGTGTCTCCTGGCCATATGTACTACAGTAGATTATACAATACCAAGGAGACGATCATGAGAGAGTGGTTCAAACCCGAAATTACTGAGTCTGAGGCCGGCATGGAAGTGACGAGCTATCTCCCGGCCGAGCTAGACCGCGCTTAAGACGTAGGCAGTTTTTCTGAAAAAACTGGCGCCCTCCCATACGCGGGGGCGCCGTTTTCTTTTGTACAGTTCACTACGCGCCCCTTAGGTCCCGGGGGGCTCGCCGCGAATAGAGCAGGCTGCTTTCCGGCGTCTTGATTTGCGAGCTAACCTGATCGAGTTTGGTCTTCAAGCTTGCTCCGCTGGCTATCGCTGGCCACTTGATCGAATGTTTGATGCTCTCCCTGGCGCTTGCGTTGCTCTCTCTCGCGGTGCTGCTCGGCGTTGCCATCGGCATCCGCTTTCTCGGTGACAGGCGCCTGCCGTCCCGCACTGTCGGAGCCGTTCATGGGCTGCTAGGGGCGTCCGGTCTGTCCGCGCTGATCCTTTTCCTCGTGAGCGGCGCCGGTACGGGCGACCGGTACGGCACGGCTTCATTCGGGCCGGCGGCGGCAATACTGGCGGCACTGGCCGCTCTGGCGGGAGCTGGGATCGCGCTTCTCGGGCGCAGGACTCCCCGCCGTGTCGGCTTGCTGATCGGCGTGCATGCGAGCCTCGCGGTCACCGCGTACGTCTTGCTGCTTGCTTATGCCTTCCTGACGTAGCCATGCCGCGCCGCATGTGGTCGTGTGCAGCGCGCGTCCTCGGCGCTCGGCTCATGCCGAAAGCAATTCTCGGGTCGCCCAAGTTCGCCGGCCTTTTTGTTGCGGTCAGCGTGCGTACAATCGCATGCCTTTGTTTCTCTTTCCCCTTTGTGTCCGGTTCTGGCTCAGCCTGAACGCCAACGTGACCGGGCGCGCCGCGCGGGATCAAGGCATCCCAACGTATCCACAAGCGGACCCTCGTAGGGAGCCCTCCTTGACCCGGCGGCTTGTTCCCCCGGTCTGACCGTGGGGCGTTCGAGCCAACCCAAACAAAAGGAGAGAGAAATGGCATTGATCACTCGGAAGCGCTGGCGGTTTACGCATCCAATATTGGCAGTAAGCACGCTTTCCAAGCGGGTTTGTATTGAGGTCTAAGGAACGCGGAAAATTTATAAACCTCTGCGATCAAGGCCGAAAACAGTTCGTGTCTCTCCTGGACGCCAATGCTGCTCGCATCCACGCTGGAAAGATTCAGCTGAGAGACGAGCCTGTTCACGGTTTCGATGGTGTCCTTAAGTTGCTGTTCAGGCTCGAAGGGGACGTATCCTTCATCGGTATAGTGGCTGGCCATCATGTCGTCAGGTTTCGGAGGAGCCTGCCATAGATCGGCGGGCAGGAAAAAATAAAACAGGTTTCTAGCATGCAGGGCAAATGACTCCATTAACGCACCATCGAGGTACCGGTCTCGGGTACCGGACGTCAACTCGCAGTACGTGGCTGTGAACATGTTGATGGTGCTGTGAAGATTGGCCGCAAGCGCCTCCGCACGGGTTTTGTCCGAAACCTTCATCCACTTTGCTCCGGTCAGGATAATCCTAATCTTCGAGATGCGAGGGCGTGAGCTTCACTGCATGCGCACGAAGGTGTCAACCAGGAGCCATTCCCGAAAAGAGATTTTTCGGCTGAGATACACGAAGGGCATCCGAATTTAGCGTGGCTCTTCTATGTCCATGACTTTAATGCGTCGCTGCGAAGTAACCTTTGCCCATGGCCCCGTCCGATCTGGCAATAGGACCACGCTCATCGCCGGGATGGAGTGGCAGAAATTGCATAGTTTGGCGTTAGCCGACGTGCTAACACTGACTTAGAAATCACCTTAAAAAATCTATAAAATCCCGCTAAAAAGCCTATTAAAATCCACCAAGCTCGGTTGTCTACATCCGCGTCCAAAGCTGGGGAATAGTAGCGTCATGTCTCACTCGCTTTCATCTCAATCGCTGCTTGATCGGTTCGACCTCTCGTCGGAGGACCTCGCTCTTCTCAAAGAACATGGAGGCGCGTTGAGCGACAAGATCGACACCGTGGTTGACCGTTTCTACGAGTGGCTGGAACAACAGCAAGAGTTCAATGTCTTCTTCGGCAGCAAGGACACGGTGGAACGGGTCAAGAAGCTGCAAAAGGTTTATTGGGCGGACTTCTTCAGCGGCGTCGTCGATCAGCGCTACATCGACTATCGGGTCCACATCGGCGAGGTTCACGCCCAGCGCGACATGCCAAATCTCATCTACTTCGCCGCGATGCTACGCTTCCAGCTTCTCTTCATGGAGGAGTTCCAAAGCCGTGAGCTTGACACGGAGGAGCGTCGATCGGCGGTGCGCGCCTTCAATAAGCTACTGGCGCTCGACACTTATGTGACCAGCGATCAGATCGCCCAATTCGCCAAGAAGCGCGTCATCGAGAGCGGGAAGGCGATGCTGGCGATGTCTACACCAGTCTCCTCCATCTGGGACGGGGTTCTTTTGTTGCCTTTGGTTGGCATTGTGGATTCGCAACGTACGCAAGACATCATGGAGAAGGTATTGTCGCGCATTGGCGAAAGTCGGGCCCGGGTCTTCGTCATGGACATCAGCGGTGTCGTTACTGTCGACACTGCCGTGGCAAACAATTTCATCAGGATCACCCAAGCGACGAAGCTGATGGGATGCGATTGCATAATTTCGGGAATCTCGCCGAACGTCGCGCGAACGCTTGTTGAATTGGGCGCCAATGTCGGGGAGGTGCGCACGACGGCCACCCTTCGCGATGCTCTCCAGCTTGCCTTGGGCACCATCGAACCCACACTGCGGGACGGGCGGGCAAGCGGCAGGGCGCACACTGACCAGATACATCGCTAATTGTGCCGGGTGCATAAGCAGAGGCTGGCATGTCCCAGGGGCGCTTCGTCCTAACTCGAATTGGTCAAACGCTCGTCGTGACTCTCGAAGGAACGGCGGATGCCGGATCTCTTTCAGCCGCAGCAGCCACGATAGCTGAAATGCACGCAAGCCGTGGCGCCGACAGCGTGGTATTTGAGGCCTCCGGATGCGAACTCATCGACCTCGATGAATTTATGGAGTTGGAGAAGATCGTCCGCACCATGGAGTGGCTCGGATTACGTTGCGTGATCGCTGGACTTAGACCTGGCGTCGTTGCCTATCTTGCGTCGGCCGGCATAACCGCCGGGTCGCTGCGAACCACCGTCGATCTGGAGCAGGCCCTGCTGGAGCTCAATCCTAGCCGTGATCAATTCGAACCCGAATCCGACCAAGAACCAGAGTCAGACCCCGAATACGAGCCGGACGACGCTCGGTCGCTTTGATATTCAAGCCGAGGCTGACCTGCATGCGGCCGTGGTGAATGTTCAGTTCAACAAGCGCCTGGGAGCTGCGTTTAGTGCGGTAGAAGTAGCAATGATAGCGACTGTTGCTTCCGAGTTCGGCAGAAACATCCTCAAATACGGCGGCGGCCGTGGTCACTTGCTGGTGACTTGGCTTGGGGACGATGCCGACGGGGGCGTCGAGCTCAAAGCGATTGACCATGGCCCAGGCTTCCAAGATATCGGCTCGGCGCTCAAGGATCACTATTCCACAGGCGGCACGCTCGGTCTTGGCCTACCTGGTGCTGCACGGATAATGGACTCCCTTGAAATCGAACTCCCGACCTGGATCGGGCGCGGTTGTGACTGCCACGAAGTGGGTAAAACGACGTGGAAGGTAGAGTCGAGCTGGGTACTTACGTACGACCTTGCGACGGTGAAACGTTGTCCGGCGATGTTGTGCATGTGCAGTCACATGGGAGCGGGATGTTTGCGGCTCTGATCGATACACTTGGTCATGGTCCGGAAGCGCATGAGATCGGTGCCCAACTCAGTGCGGCCCTGGCCGAATGGCTGCCGACCACAGCGACACCCCAGCCAGGCGACGTCCTTGGAGTCTTGCACGAAAGCGCCCGCGGGACGCGAGGCGCCGCCGCCGCCGTGGCGTGGCTGGACATAGAGACACTCGAGGGATGGGTTGCGGGACTTGGCAATGTACGCTGCCGCATCTTCGGTGCAGTCACCAAAACCATTGAGTTCGGCGATGGTGTGCTCGGTCAACGCGTGCGTTCACCGCGACCGGTTGCGCTCACGCTGCGGCCAACGAACGTCCTCCTGCTGTTTTCCGATGGTGTGGCTGGCCGCTTTCGATTGGATGACTATCCAAGTCTTGGTCTCGATCCGGCTCCAACGATCGCCTTCAACGTGGTCCAGCGCTTCGGCAAAGGCGGGGATGACGCTTCGTGCGCGGTGATGCGATGCAGATGGTGAAACTTGGTCAGTTGACCTTGAGCGGTGCAGCTGGGGTGGTCGCCATGCGCCGCAAGCTGCTTGCCGTTGCTCAACGACTCGGCTTCGGGCCAAGCCGCAGCGCGCGGCTCGCTGCCGCGGCCTCTGATCACGCTAAAGTCGCGATCGAGCGTGGTTCCCTTGAGCTTTGCGTGTCTCTGAAGAGAGACATCTCCGTGGCAGAGTTGAATGTCGATTTCGCCGACGCCAACCCCACTCGCGACCGCTTTCTCAAAGTCGGATTCGATCGCGTCGAGCCCCTGGTCGACGGCGAGGGGCGCGGATGGCGCGGAACCTGCGTGATCCGGGATGGCACGGCCACTTCAGACGCCAACATCGCGCAATGCCAAGCTGTGATCGCAGAGCAGGGGGTCGAGGAACTTATTGAGGCGCTGAACGCCAACAACCAAGCGCTGCAGGCGACAAAGGAAGCGGAGGAGAACGCGCGCGCACGCCTATCCCTATTGCTCGGTGCCGCTCCAGTCGTTGTCTACAGCTTCCGTGCTAGCGGAGATTTCGCCCCAACCTTTGTCAGCGACAGCATACAGGCGTTGCTGGGATACCGGCCCGATGAGTACTTGGAAAACGCGGATTTCTGGCGGTCATGTGTGCATCCCGAGGACCTTGCGAGAGTCGAGGCTGAGCAAGCACGGCTGTTTGAAACGGGGCGGCACTTGGCTGAATACCGGTTCTGCAAGAAAGATGGGTCGTATTGCTGGGTTAGTGACGAGCAGCATTTGACCCGGGACTCGCAGGGGCGTCCTGCCGAGGTCGTGGGCTCGTGGAGCGATATCGATATCCGCAAGGCCGCGGAGCAGGCTATCAAAGCGGCCCAGGCGGAACTGGAGAAGGCGAACGAGGCGAAGAGCGCGTTTTTGGCAAATATGAGCCACGAAATCCGGACGCCAATGAACGCTGTCCTCGGTCTCTCTCACCTCGCGCTAAAGACTGATCCCTCGCCGCGCCAGCGGGACTATCTGCTAAAAATAAAAAGCTCTGGGCAGCACCTACTCGGCATCATCAATGAAATTCTCGATTTCTCAAAAATCGAGGCTGGCAAGTTGACAGTCGAGACGATCGAATTCGATCTCGACAAGGTCCTGGAGAACGTCAGCAACCTGATCTCCGAAAAGGCGTCGGACAAAGGCCTGGAGCTGATCTTTGACATCGAGCCCTCGGTCGTCTCGGCTCGTCTCAGAGGCGATCCGCTGCGGCTGGGGCAGATCCTGATCAATTTCTGCAACAACGCCGTCAAGTTCACCGAGGCGGGTGAGGTTGTAGTCAGGGCTGAGGTGCTGGAGGTCCTTGAAGACGGACAGGTCGTCAGATTTTCTGTCTCCGACACCGGAATCGGCATGACTGACGCCCAAATGGAGCGTCTTTTCCAAGCGTTTGAGCAGGCTGATACGTCGACGACTCGCAAATACGGTGGCACCGGGCTGGGGCTCGCCATTTCCAAGCGGCTTGCCGAGTTGATGGGCGGGAACGTCGGGGTCATGAGCGAGCTAGGTAAGGGGAGCACATTTTGGTTTACAGCGCGTCTCGGCAAAGGCGCCGTCGCGCAGCGTCCGAACTTACTTCGGTCCGACCTACGCGGCCGACGCGTCTTGATCATCGACGACAATTCCCCCGCGCGCAGCGTGCTGTCGAACATGCTGACGAACATGGCCTTCGTAGCTGACGAGGCGGCCTCGGGGGAAGAGGGAGTCGAAATGGTTCGCCAGGCCGCCAAGCGCGGCGAGCCTTACGAGATCATCTTCGTTGACTGGCAAATGCCTGGGCTTGATGGCATCGAAACCAGCAGGCTCATTCTTGCCTTGCCCGATCTCTCTAACCAGCCTCACCT
Source organism: uncultured Alphaproteobacteria bacterium (assembly GCA_963732955.1). Lineage (GTDB taxonomy): Bacteria > Pseudomonadota > Alphaproteobacteria > Rhizobiales > Methyloligellaceae > Methyloceanibacter. Next base: position 299,464 of record CAVTBH010000002.1, on the reverse strand, counting down.
CGTGATGGTGACCGCCTATGGCCGCGAGGATGTGTTGAGACAGGCGGAGGAAAATGGACTTGAGAACGTACTCGTCAAGCCCGTTACTTCGTCAACCCTCTTCGACACAATCGTTGCTATTCTCCGCGCCCACCAAGACACAAATGGTCATGTAGAAGTTGCTCCTTCGTTCGAAATCGCCCGGACGCGCGGAACGCGCGTGCTGCTGGTCGAAGACAACGAGATAAACCAAGAGGTCGCTATTGGTTTGCTCGAAGATGCCGCGATTGAAGTCGATTTGGCGGAGAACGGCGAGGTCGCAGTTCGAATGTCGCAGGAAAATGAATACGACGCCGTGCTAATGGATATGCAGATGCCTGTGATGGATGGAATCGAGGCTACTCGAGCAATCAGATCAGATCCGCGCTTGCAGCGCCTGCCAATCATCGCGATGACCGCCAACGCTATGGCAGCCGATCGTGAAAAGTGCCTACAAGCGGGCATGAACGATCACATCGGCAAGCCAATCGACCCCGACGAGCTATTTAGCGTACTGCTCCGGTGGGCCCGGCGCGGCGATGTCGACGCAAGATCGGAGGCATCTCATGGATCCTGATACGCTCGAAATTGCTGGGATTGATACGAACTTGGGACTGAAGAGTATCGGAGGCAAGCGCGAGCGCTACGAGTCGTTGTTGCGTAAGTTCGCAGCGAGGCAAGCGGGGACCGTCGAGGCCATTCGGGCCTCGCTCTCGATTGGTGATACTTTCACAGCCGAGCGTGACGCCCACTCATTAAAGGGCGCTGCAAGTACTCTCGGTGCCACATCGGTTGCAGAGCATGCCGCAAATGCCGAGACTGCGATTCAGACAGGGCAGAGGGTCAATGAGGCGCTTGAGAGCCTTTCAGAGTCTCTCGCCACCGTCGTCGAGGCGATCCACGCTGCGCTCCCTGATCAAGGTACCGCAAAGTCGTAAATCCAAGCCCCAGCTTTGTGGGGCGACGCAAGGTCTGGCTTGTGTGTCTGAGGGAAGCCCTTTGTCAAGCTCCTGAACACAAATGACACAAACCTCGGGGAATAAGCTGGTTTTGATCGTCGACGACACCCCAACCAATGTCGGGGTGATCTCCGGCGTCCTCAGGGGCGCATATCGGACGAAGGTCGCGACCAATGGCGAGAAGGCCCTAGTGCTGGCAAGCGCCGCAGAGAGGCCGGACCTGATTTTGCTCGATGTAATGATGCCGGGAATGGACGGATACGAGGTTTGCCGGCGCCTGAAGGCAAATCCCATCACCCGAGAAATCCCTATTATCTTTCTCACGGCGAAGACGGATGCCGTAGATGAAGAGAAGGGATTTGAGGTGGGGGCAGTTGACTATATCCACAAACCGTTTTCGGGACCCCTGGTACTGGCGAGAGTCAAAACCCAGCTCGCCCTGCAAGCAGCTCTTGCGCAAGCACGCGAGGCTCGCAATCAGGCGGATGAACTTCTACACGCCTTGCTTCCGAAGAAGGCCGCCGACGAGATCCGCAGCATCGGTACAGTCATCCCGCGGCGCTACGAGAACGTGGCAGTTCTGTTTTGCGACGTGACCAATTTCACATCCTATTGCGACCAGCATGAGCCGGAGGAGGTTGTCTCGCGGCTCGATGCCCTGTTTGTCATCTTTGAGCGGATCACGGCCAGCCACGGTCTTGAAAAAATCAAGACTATCGGCGATGGGTTCATGGCGGCGGGCGGACTCCTCCAGGAGCTGAAGGACCCGATTGGCTCCGCGATCCGCTGCGGCCTCGAAATGGCGTCCACTTTGATCGACGCACATCTCGGATGGGAAGCGCGGGTCGGCGTGAACGCCGGGTCGGTGGTAGCTGGCGTGGTCGGGCAGGAGCGGTATCAGTTCGACATTTGGGGTGACACGGTCAACGTCGCCGCGCGCATGCTGGACAAATCCGAACCAGGCACCGTTGCGGTGACCGAGGGCATATGGGACCAGATCTCAACCCAATTCGAGGCCGAGGATCTTGGGCCCCTCGACATCAAGGGGAAGGGCATGATCTCTGTCTTCGGCATTCGCCCAAAGCACCATCGTGCCCCAGTGCATGTCGGTGATGGCACTTAGCAGACCTCGGCTCAGGGGTGAGCGATGTCCGCTATCTGCCCCAATGCGTAGGCCAAATCCACCGTCAAATATTTATGGGCCGCAGAGTCAATTCTCGGTGGTTGCAGGCCCCCGCAACCATCACTAATTGCTCAGCCCTGCCCGCGAGATCGCCGGCAGGGTTTTTGCTAGCTTGAGATAGCATCAGGATGGCGGCGATTTCGCCATAAAGGTCGACCTTCAGTTGGCCGTGCTCAGGCGAGAGAACAATCCGGTCAATGAGGGCGCGGATGGCTTCGAAGGCTTCTTCCTTGTCATCCTCGCCCTCAAGGAGCGCAGCCAGTTGGTCGACTTTCTTGCGATAAACCTCGGTCATTTTTGGGTGTAGGCGGACGGGTTCCTCGCGCGAGCCGGCCAGGTCTTTTTCGAGCACCACTTTTCTGGTCTCAAGCGAGAGCAACTCCTCTTTCAGTGTAAGGGCAGGCACTCCCTCGGCGATCGCATCCACGACCCTCTTTAGCCGGATCTTGATCGTACGAAGCTCGGTTTCCTTACGCCTTCGCTCAGCCTCGCTGCTACCACGCAGGCGATTGAAGACTTTGGTGAACTCCTCGCAAAACAGCTTGAAGAGTTCAGGATCCATCAAGTGACGCTTCAGACCTTCCAGAATGGTAACCTCGAGCGCGTCGCGGCGGAGGTTCAGCCGATTGGCGCACGTCCCCTTGTTTCGTGCATTGGCGCACCCATAAAGCGTGCGGCTGACCATGGTGTAGCCACCACCACAGGCGCCGCACTTGATGAGACCCGAGAGCAGAAATCGCGGGCGACGGCGTTCCCACACCTTGGCGTATTGCCGGCGATCCGGGCGCGTATTTCGCTTCACAGCCGATTGACGATCCTTGACCCTGTCCGAAAGGTCCTGGGCTACGATCCGCAGCTCAGGAACGTCCTTGGTGATCCATTGATCAGACGGATTGAGTCTCGATCTACGCTTGCCGTTCTCGGGGTCCTTCACATAGCGCAATCGATTCCAGACAAGACGACCGATATAGAGCTCGTTATTGAGGATACCGGTGCCGCGCTGGGCATTGCCATTGATCGTCGAGGCACCCCAGCCCCTGGCGGAGGGTCCCGCGATGCCTTCCTTGTTCAATTCGAAGGCGATACGCCGGGGCGATTTACCCGCGGCATAATCGCGAAAGAACTCTCACGACGACCCTGGCCTGTTCTCCGTTGATCGCCCTTAGCCCTGCGCCACCATGGTCCTGGGCTTGCACGACGTCGTAACCGTAGGAAATCCCGCCGCCCGATCGGCAGGCCTCTACGCGCCCTCTAAGGCCGCGCTTGGTCTTCTCGGCCAGATCCCTGAGGAACAACGCATTCATCGTTCCCTTGAGCCCGACATGGAGGTCAGTGATCTCACCCTCACTCAGAGTGATTGTGGAGACTTCGGCAAACCGCATGCGTTTGTAGAAACCAGCGGCGTCCTCCTGATCTCTGCTAATGCGGTCTAGGGCCTCGGCATAGACGACATCGAACTTGCCGCGGCTGGCGTCCTCGATCAGGGCCTGAATGCCTGGGCGCAGTAACGTGGCTCCGGAAACGGCGTGGTCGGAGTAAACCTGAGTTGGGATGTGACCATCAGCCTCTAGCCGCTCACGGCAAAGGCGAACCTGATCCTCGATGGAGCGGTCGCTCTGCCGATCGCTCGAATATCGCGCGTAAATGACTGCGCGGGTCATGACGTGCGCCTCCGGAGCGACTTTAGCTCTTCCTGGTAGTTTCGCGCGGCCTTGAGGGCGGTGGCAAGATTGTAGTGCCGCTCGGTGGTGGCGAAACTGCGATGGCCAAGTACTGCGGCGGCGATCCGCACGTGCTCGGGGTCGTGCACAGCGATCGAGGTAGCGGCGCAATCGCGGAAGAGGTGAGGGTTCACTCGCCTGCCGAAGACGCGCTCGGTGCGCTCCGCAATATTGATGCCGAGCGTGTGGGGTGCCTGGGGGCTGAAGAAATAGCCTACCCACAGTCGGTCGCCGCGGTAGCGCTCGCCCATAAGAAGTAGTCGATACCGGTTCAGATAGCTTTCCAGATAGGGCACAAGCTCTGTCGGGAAGGGCGCGTCGATTGGCTCCCCGGTCTTTGTCTCGGCGGAAGCAAAGTGAATGCGCCAGCCTTGGCCCTCTCTCACGAGGCGTCGGTGCAAGGTCATCTCGGCGAAGTTCCGACGGCGCAAAGGGCGCATGGCCAGGAGCGCGATCTGGAGTCCGTCCCGGTAAACGCAGGAATTCTTGCGGGCGCTCCTGTGGACGCCTCGCTCGGCATCCTGCATCAGATTTAGGCCGAGCTCCACCAGATCGGCTGGGTCTTGCAGCCTTGCGCGCTTGCGGCTGGTCACGCTCTGCTTTGGCAGATTGTTGATAACCCTTCGGAGGTGCGAGCGGTCTGAGCCGGGCACCAGCGCGCACAAGGCGCGCTAGCGCGATCACACGGTGAGCCACTGTCGCCGGGCTCACTCGCGCCTGCAGGCTCTCGACGTAGGTTAGGAGCTTAGCGGGCGAGCATCGGTCTTGAGGGGCTTGGGCATGATCGAGCAAAGTTTGACTCTCCAGCCAGAACAGCCAATCGCCGTAACCCTTGGAGACCGTTTCTCGAGTCCGTGGCGCCCAACGCGCTGCGACGCCGCCGGCCAGGAGATCATCATTGCGAACCGCCTCTCGCCAGAGTGCCTGGTCGATGTCTGGCCAATGTTCGAACCGAAGGGAGCGGCGCGGCTTAGGCATGGCGGAGCCCTCTAGGCTGCTTGCACTTGTTGCCCGAGCTAGGTCGCGCAAGTTCGGCGCGGCGATTCTCGATGTGCTGGTCGTAGTGGCGAATGGCCTCCGAAACCTCCATGCCGGCGTAGAAGCGAATGGTGGTTTCGATCGATTTGTGGCCAAGCAATCGACGCACGACCTCATGGCCACCCGGATTGCGTCTGAGATAGAGGAATCCGGCCAGATGGCGGAACTGGTGCGCGGTCAGCCGCACGCCAATCCCGCGCTGAACAGCGGTAGCAATTTGTCTGCTAAGACCTGCCGCTTGCTTCGGGCCCCCGCCTTGGCCTGGGAAGAGCCAATCGTTGGGAACCCGCACCAGCTTGGGCCGGAATTCGGAGAGATAGAGGTTGAGGAGCTGGGCTGTCGAGGAAGGGAGAGGAAACTCTAGCTCGACCTCGTTCTTCACCGCATCCGCCGGGAAATAAAGATGTATCTTCACGTCCTTGTGGGAGCCGACCCTCACGAGGTTACGCTCAAGATGGATCGTATCAAGATTCTCACAGCGGACCGGGGCCACCGTCAAAAGCTCGATGGCGAGCGCGATCTGCACTTCCACCGCGCGGCCTATCTTGAATTCGGTTTTGCTGCGATGCCGGCGGGCGATGGTCTCAGGAAGGGAGAGGAACTTGGCAACGAGAGCGTCGTCTTCGAACCATCGTAGAGTGGACCGGTTCTTTTCGGTCATGCCATGGCGACCGGGGTCAAGGCGGTTGCGCAAGGCAACGAGCTCGGCGAGGTGAGCGGCCGGGACGCCTACCCAGTGTTTGGCCAGGGTGCACATCAGCTTGGCGATCTGGTGGATGTCGGCGGTGGGTCGGTTACCAGACCGCTCCAGAAAGAACCTCATCGCCTCTCGCACAGTGTCGGGCTCAACCAGATCGGCGATGCTGCGCAGGGTAAGGGGATCGCGGCCACGCAGAACCAAAGCAGAGCCGAACCGCCGCAGGAGCGTCAGCCGTGACCGAGCGCTAACAGGTTTGATCGGGCGGCGGCTTGTGGGCGATAGAAGGTCGGGGCTTATAGTTGCCTCGAGCATGGCGTCGATGTCTGCCTTGAGGGAAGGTGGGAAGCTTTCCCATGGCCGCGAATATCGATTGCGGCGGTCCGAAACCACGATGATTGTGGAAGGCCAACCGGGCACATTCTCCACCGCCCAGTTCCAGGCGCGACAGGCATCGCGATAGGCCTCCCGCGGTCTTGAGCGCAGGCCGCGATGCTCAAGCTCATTGGCGAAGCGTTCGAAAGTTTCTTGAGTGACCTCCTTCGGGCCGACGCCAAGCTCGGAGTGCCGGTGCACGAAGCGCGAGAGGCTCACCCGTTGGGGCCGTTTCGGCAGAAGATCGTAAAGCCGTTGCCAATCAGGGGAGAGCGAAGAAACATGGCGACTGGTTAGAGCGGCTATCCCCGTCAGCTTGAGCGCCTTCAGCCCGAGCGAGCGGATGTTAGCCCATCGGCCACGGCTGAGCCCGAAGCGTGCCGGCGACAGCCCATCCATGTGCGACCTCAGATGCCGGGGGCTGGCGGGAATTTCGCTGAGGGGCCGGCCGATGATCCGGCCAATGCTGCGCAGGGCCGAGCGGCAATCGGCCCTATCGCGGGTGGACAGACCCTCTACCGTCCCAAGCCGCTCGAACACATGCTCCAACGATGGCAGAGCTGGTTCTGCCCCTTCACAGATACTTCGTGATGGCTTAATAATGGTCATAACTGGCCTCGTTATGTCACGTTATGACGCAGTAACATAATCGTTAATACAAGACAATTTAAATTGCCTGGAAGTATATATCCAGGTATTAACGAGAATTTTGCCGCATATGACTTATGATGACATGAGTTGACACTTCTTCCCTCTACCTCTTCAACCTGTTGAGAAAGGAGGCCAGGTCCTCTGGGCTGATCCGTACGGCCCTGCCGATGCGGTGGTGACGGAGGTCACCGCTCTCGATCTGGCGACGGACGGTGCGAGGGGATACGTGCTCAATGCGAGCCGTCTCGTTGATCGTAAGCAGCTGGGTAAGGGCGTGGGCCATCACGGGCTTATTCACGGCTGGGCTCCTCGGTCGGGTCAGGGGAGGCGGGACAATGTGGGCAATGGCCGGCACCGCGAGTGGCGCCTTCCGAAATTCCCGACAGGTCGCGCGCTGCAGAGCGGGCCAGCAGCCGCACAAGCGTGACTAGAGATCGCTCAGGCTTCGAGGCGGTCTCCGCAGAGCGAGCCGCAGGCCGCCTATCGTCGAGTTTGCCCATGCGGCCCAGATAGGGTCGGCGAGGCGCACGAATTAGCCCGCCCGAAACTACTTAGTTTCGTGCTTTTCGTCTGAGGCTGAAATTGACGCCGCGGATTTCAGCTTAGGATAGCGACTACGCAGGCGATTGCCGATTGTACGTGGCTGCGGCCGACGTTCCTGGGGCGGCAAATGTTTCTCTGCCCAATCCGCCAATTCTTGGCTTTCTTGACCAAGGGTCGAAGCGAGCCGTCCCTCCTTTGCACGCAACTCCATCTGGTTCTCAATGAGGTGCATGCTTGAGGGGCGCCCCGGGAGCCCTCTCCTCTTCTTGTCACCCCCAAACCAGAACACGGGCTTCGGAAAGCCTTTGGCGAGGCACCAAGCCTCAATCATATCCCTTGGCAGTTGGACCGCCTCAAGGATGGCTTGCCCTTGAGGCGGATAGTCAGAGATTGCGAGCCCGGCCAAATCGGCAAAGACAAGGTCCTCTCCTCCAAGGTCCGATAAGACATCAGTGGGCAGTCCGCCACAGAACACCAAGGCGCTCGGGAAGACTAAAGTTATCGAACTCGCCGAGCCAATAGGCAGATAGCAGGCGCTGCACCATGGCGCCCTCGGCAAGCGTGCCAGGTTCTATGGCCCACGCCCTCGCAAGGGCAGTGAACGAGAGATGGTCTTCGAAACCGAGATACATAGAGGAGGCAGCCGCTGGCCTAGATGGAGTTCTCGACCCGTGTCAGCTATCACCGCATGATACATCGTCGGCGACTAGGCCGCGTACTTATAAAAAGGCATCGCTTAAAAAGCATCGCTCGAACCATTGCGGGAATGTGCGCTTCACCCCCGTTAGCGGACGTGAAGCGAGCCCGCTCAAAAAGTCCGCTAAGTGCCAATTGGCGACATTGGAAGGGCACTCGGAGGCAATCTTGACGAAGCGAGCCATTGCCTGCGGACATCAAGCCTATTCGGCAGCTTTCACATACACCTCCATAGGCGGGCAGGAACAGACGAGATGTCGATCACCATAGACATTGTCGACACGGTTGACCGGGGGCCAATACTTATCGACCCGGAAAGCGCCAGCCTGGAAGCAGGCAGCTTCGCGCGAGTAGGGCCTGTCCCAGTCGCCGACCAAGTCCTCCACTGTGTGTGGCGCGTTCTTCAGGGGATTATCCTTGCGACCCATGCGGCCTTCTTCGATCGCGGAGGCTTCCTCGCGTATGCCGAGCATAGCCTCGCAGAAGCGGTCGAGCTCAGCCTTGGTCTCCAATTCCGTCGGCTCGATCATCAGGGTTCCTGGCACCGGCCAGCTCATGGTCGGCGGATGAAAGCCGCAATCGATGAGCCGCTTGGCGATGTCGTCGACGGTCACCCCGGCGCGCGCGTTGAGCGGGCGCGTATCGATGATGCATTCGTGCGCGACGCGCCCGTTCCTACCGGTGTAAAGCACGTCGTAAGCGCCGGCGAGCCGCTTCGCGATGTAATTAGCGCTGAGGATCGCGACGCGCGTCGCCTGAGTGAGTTCCAGCCCCACCCATCATGAGACAATAGCTCCACGAGATCGGCAGGATCGATGCCGAGCCATAAGGTGCGGCCGATACCGTGAGCGCACCGCCGCCCGTCTCCGGATGTCCGGGAAGGAAGGGTGCGAGATGTGACTTGACGCCGATTGGGCCCATGCCGGGGCCGCCACCTCCATGGGGGATGCAGAAAGTCTTATGCAGATTGAGGTGGCCAACGTCAGCGCCGACGTCGCCCGGTCTTGCCAGTCCAACGAGCGCATTCATATTGGCGCCGTCGAGATAGACTTGGCCACCGTTGGCATGGGTGATCTCGCAGACCTCGCGCACCGTCTCTTCGAACACACCGTGGGTCGATGGGTAGGTGATCATGCACGCCGCAAGGTTTGGTGCGTTCGCTTCGGCCTTGGCGCGGAAGTCGGCGACGTCGATGTTGCCCTCCGCATCCGTCGCCACCACGACCACCTTCATGCCGCACATGGATGCCGACGCGGGGTTGGTGCCGTGCGCCGAGGCCGGGATGAGACAGACGTTGCGATGCGCTTCCCCGCAGCTCTTGTGGTAGGCGCCGATCACAAGTAGGCCAGCCAATTCGCCCTGCGCGCCTGAGTTCGGCTGCATCGAGATGGCGTCGAAGCCAGTGATCCGGCACAGCTTCTTAGAAAGGTCGCTGATCAGCTCGGCATAACCGATGGCCTGATCGGCTGGGACGAATGGGTGGATCTCGGCAAATTCGGGCCAGGTAATGGGCAGCATCTCAGCCGTCGCATTGAGCTTCATCGTACATGAGCCAAGCGGGATCATGGCGCGATCGAGCGCCAGATCCCGGTCCGCGAGACGCCGCATGTAGCGCGTCATCTCGCTCTCCGCCCGGTTCATATGGAAGACCGGATGCGCCAAATAAGTTGACCGGCGAATGAGAGCCTTGGGAAGCCGGTATTCGGGATATCCATCACCGTAGACGAGATCGTAGCCGCCGAACGCGCGCCAGACGGATTCGAGCGTGGCTGGCCTGGTCCGCTCATCTACCGTGATACCGATGCGATCGTGGCCGACCTTGCGCAGATTGACGCCGTTATCCACCGCGTTCTTATGATCAGACCCTGATAGGGGCCGACCTCGACGGTGATCGTATCGAAGAAGAACTGGGGCGGATCTTGAAGCCCAGCGACGCAAGCCCGTCGGCGAGACGTGCGGCCTTGCGATGCACGCGCTCGGCGATTGCCTTCAGTCCCTTGAGGCCATGGAACACGGCGTACATCGACGCTATGACCGCCGGCAGCACTTGTGCAGTGCAGATATTCGACGTCGCGCTCTCGCGACGGATGTGCTGCTCGCGCGTCTGCAGTGCAAGGCGGTAGGCCCGATTTCCGCGCGCATCGATCGAGACGCCGACGATACGGCCAGGCAGAGCGCGCTTATACGCGTCCTTCACCGCGATATAGGCTGCGTGCGGTCCGCCAAAGCCCACGGGCATTCCGAACCGCTGCATGGAGCCGACTGCGACATCGGCTCCCATTTCGCCCGGCGGTTTCAGCAGCGTAAGCGCTAGAGGGTCGGCGGCAATGAGGGCAAGCGCCTTGGCGCCGTGAAGCTTGGCGATGAGTCCGGAGAAGTCGTGGAAGGCGCCGCATACGCCTGGATACTGAAAAAGAGCGCCGAAAACCGCCTCCGGCTCCAGATCCTTGAACGGGTCGCCGATGACGATCTGCCAGCCGAGGGGCTCGGCGCGCGTCTTGAGCACCGCGATCGTTTGCGGCAGGCACTCCTCGTCGACAAAAAAGGCGGTGGCCTTCGACTTGGTGACGCGATGCGCGAGCGCCATCGCCTCTGCCGCAGCAGTTGCCTCGTCCAGCAGCGAGGCATTGGCGACATCAAGCGCGGTCAGATCCGAGACTAGCGTCTGGAAGTTCAGTAGCGCTTCGAGACGCCCCTGACTGATCTCCGCTTGATAGGGCGTGTAGGCAGTGTACCAGGCTGGATTTTCCAGGATATTGCGTTGAATGGCAGGCGGCATGATCGTGCCGTGGTAACCCTGGCCGATCAACGATGTCAGCACCCGGTTCTTGTTGGCGGTGGCCCGCATCCGATCGAGCGCGCCGCGTTCGGACAGCGGAGGGCCAAAATCGAGCGGCAACTCCTGGTGGATCGCCTCCGGCACGGTCTCCGAGATGAGTTGATCAAGACTATCAACGCCGACAACGCGCGACATCTCTGCCATCTCTTCGGGCGACGGCCCGATGTGACGACGATTGGCGAAATCGTAGGGTTCGTATCGTTCGGAGGAGGTCATGAACAGGCCGCTTATTCGGTCAGCTTTTTGTAGGCCGCTTCGTCCAAGAGACCATCCATGGCCTTGGTGTCTGCAAGCCTTAGCTTGAAGAACCAGCCTGAGCCTTGCGGATCCGCATTGACAAGCGCCGGGTCATCGACAACGACTTGATTTACCTCGACTACCTCGCCCTCGAGAGGCGCGTAGACGTCGGACGCCGCCTTCACCAATTCGACGACCGCGGCGCTGTCACCCTTGGCGAGCTTAGCGCCGACATCAGGCAATTGCACAAAAACGATATCGCCAAGCAACTCCGTCGCGTGTTGCGTGATGCCGACGGTCGCAACATCTCCATCGAGCTTAAGCCATTCATGCTCTGCGGTATATTTCGGCAATGTGTCCTCCAGATATCGGGCGGCTCAGCCGCGCTTGTATTTAGGCTCGATGAACGGGAGCGGCGCGACAGCGATAGGCAAGCGCTTACCGCGCAGCTCGGCGAAGACTGTTGTGCCGGGCGCCGCAAACGCGGTTGGCAGATAGGCCATCGCGATCGGGGCGTTGAGGCTCGGACCGAAGCCACCTGAGGTTACCGTTCCTATTTGTACGCTCGTTTGTACGCTCGCGTCCTCTGCCGCAAAAAGCAGTGCGCCGGCGCGCACAGGCGCCCGTCCCTCCGGACGCAGGCCTACGCGATGGCGGGGCGCCCCGTACTCAAGCTTCCTGAGTATGTTCTCAGCACCCGGGAACCCGCCCTCGCGTGCGCCGCCACGGCGGCGGACTTTCTGGATCGCCCAGGACAACCCCGCTTCGACCGGCGTCGTCCTCTCGTCGATATCTGAGCCGTAAAGGCACAGTCCTGCCTCCAAGCGAAGCGAATCCCGCGCGCCGAGTCCGATCGGCGCAACAGACGCATTTGCGAGCAGTTCCTCCGCAATCTCACGAGCGATGTTGGGAGGAGCCGAAATTTCAAAACCGTCTTCCCCTGTGTAACCTGAGCGGGCGACCCTGCACTCGGCGCCCATCAGGTCAGCGTCCGCATGTCCATGAACCGCATGCTAGCGCACTCCGGCGCCAGCAGTGCAAGCGCCGCCTCCGCTTTCGGCCCCTGAAGCGCGATCAGAGCCCGATCGAGCCGCTCGACCTCGCACTCATTCCCAAGTTGGGCTTTCAGATGCACTTCGTCCGCTTCCTTGCGGGCCGCATTGACGACAAGCAGCAGACAATCACCGAAAAAATTTGCGACCATCAGATCGTCGAGAATGCCGCCTTGTGCGTTCGTAAAGAAGGCGTAGCGCAGGCGACCCGGTGCTAGACAAAGGAGATCGACCGGAACGAGCCGCTCAAGCGCCAACGCCGCATCCCGCACATTGCCGGATTTCGCGCGCACAACGATCTGCCCCATATGGGAGACATCGAATAGACCGGCGGCCGCGCGTGTATGCAGGTGCTCTTTGAGTACGCCGAGCGCATATTGAACCGGCATCTCGTACCCGGCGAAGGGCACCATCCTCGCGCCAAGTTCGACGTGCAGCGAGTGCAATGGAGTTGTTTTCAGAATTCGGCTGCTGCAAAGCGGGCTTTTCCGACAGGCGGAGATCTTGGCGGTCGTCGGCGGCACTGCGGCGGCTACCGAGGCGGCGACCTTCGCGGAACCGCAGTGATTGATCTCTGTTAGCATGAGTAACTGTTGGCTTCCCAGGTGCCGAAGGGGGTGCCCTCAGACTTCCACTTTGGGTCATTAGCGGACATCGACGAGCAGATCAGGAATGTCCGCTTACCCCTTAAAAGCGGACATGCTCGTGGCCGGAGTCAACGTCCTCTAAGTGCCAACAAGCGACATCGATTTGGGGGGCGCAAAGACCGCATGCGCTTGGCCGATCAGTTGGCAAACTAGTGGTGCTGTCGGTCACCAGCAAGAATTGAGGGTCGTACTAGGCGGTGAACGCAGGAGCGTGGCAGTCGGGGACGACGATTGGTAGGCCCTCGGCACGGAAGAGCAAATAGTGGCGGTTGCGAGCCCCCGCAACCACTGACAGTTGACTCCCCGAAGCCCCGGCTCTGGGGAGTTTTTGTTTGCGGTTGGGATCGTCGCAAAGGGCCAAGATCTGAGCCAGGTCGCCATGGAGGGTGGCGATGCCCTGGCCCTCGCCCTTTGGACGCAGCTCAATGCGGTCGATTAAGGAGCGGAGCACGTCGGTCGCCTCGGCACTGATGTTGGAGTCGTTTAGCGCCTGTTCGGGGTGGAGGCGAACGGTTGATGGGGGAGCTTTGCTCAATCGGCCCTCAAGCGAGCCCTTGCTGCCTCTCAAGATCCGCCAGTCGGTGGCCCAAGGCGCGGCTGTAGTCTCCTTCTTGCTTTTGCCGTCTCCCCGGCTACTCCGCATAGATTGGGGCCGCCACAAGAAGGCCGCGAACCGGTGCCCAATGCGCGTTCGAGTCGAACATCATCGGGCCACTATTTGGTTCTACCGGCCACTCGAGCGCCGCACCGTTGAGGAGACATTGACTAAGGTCAATGTGGCGCAGGAGAGTTTGGAGGAGGCAAGTAGCCATGAACATCCGCCCTCTTGCCGTCGTTGGATTGACGGTCTGCCTGATGGCGATCGCGCCTGCAGCCCGAGCGCAGGTGACGCTTGATGTGTCCAAAGTCACCTGCAGCCAATTTGCGGCCTACAAGATCACGGATCCGAAGTACATCGCCATATGGGTCAGCGGCTACTATCATGGCTTGCGCGGGGAGATGATGGTCGATACGCAACGACTGGTGGCGAATGCTGACAAACTGGAGAATTATTGCCTCAAAAATCCTGACACGTTGCTACTGAAAGCCGTGGAAGCAGCTCTTGGCAAGCAATTGCCGCGCCTAGAGGGCAATGAACCGTGAGCCGAGACGCCGTCCGCCGCCCGTCTCCCGAACCCAATCCTGCACCGAGCCGCTGTCATGTCCCAGAGAAGAGCGAAAGCCGAAGTTCTTGGGACGGGCAAGCTCAGGTTTTAAGGACTGCGATCAAGATCAGAAACCGCACGATGTGGACGCCCTGATCCACTCCCCATAGTCGTCTATCATAGACGCTCGCCTCTATCCTTGGACGCGCTCGAAGCGGCGAGGCTCATCCGAGTAAGCGCCTGCAAGCATTCGCAGTTGTTCCTTGATCACGGCACGACGGCCATAAACCCACCAATCATCAGGCTGGCGCCGTCGGGATCAGGGCGACGGCTTGCTGCCTGGGGTCTTTGATTGCTATTGCGAGGTCCCGGTTCGGTTCTGAGGACAGCTTAGTCGGTTCGCTGAGTGCGGTCTATAATCTGTCCAGAGCGTCGGCGACTGTCATGAACCGGTTGATGCCGCCGAGCCGCGCGTCGAGTCCCTCGCCATGCAAACGATCTCTTACTCCTGAGCGGGCTTCCACCACCTGCAAACTGCTGCCCGCGCTGCCGAGTTCGCCGGCGAGCCCTGCAAGGGCGTGCGCACTCTGCAAATCGACGAACGGTGCGGCTGATAGATCGAGAACGACGAGGCGTGGAGGAATTGGTTCCTGCCGCACCCGGTCGAGGATCGTCATGCAGACGTGGTCAACGTTGAAATAGACCAGGCTCGATTCCGGCCGGAAGATCAGCGCGCCCGGTATTGCCTCATTGTCTGAATGCCGCTCCATGTCGGAGAAACGGCGTGTACCAGGAATACGGCCGAGCACGGCGACGTGTGGGCGTGAGGCGCGGCGCATAAGTTGGACGAGCGAGATGGCCGCGCCGATCATCACCCCGCGCAGGAGGCCAGAGCCAAGCACCCCGAAAAGCGTGGCTATTGCCGCCACGAAATCGGGCCGGCTTGCTAACCAAAGATGCTTTAGCTCCGCCACTTGGAACAGCCCGGTGACGGCCATCAGAACGACGGCCGCAAGGACAGGTTGAGGAAGAGCGCTCAACAGATGCGAAAGAAATAGAACGACAACGAGGATGAATGCGGCGGCGATGGCGCCGGACAGCGGGGTTCGCGCGCCACTCCCTTCGTTGACGAGCGATTGGGACATGCCCCCGCTCACGGGAAAGCCACGGCCAAGGCCTGCTGCGAGGTTGGATGCGGCAAGCGCCAAGAACTCCTGGTTCGCATCGAGGCGGCCGCCGTGCTTGGCGGCGAACGTGCGGCCGATGGCAGCCGTCTCCACGGCAGCGAGCAGGAAACAGGCCAGCGCAAGCGGCAGCAATGCATTGACGTCGGACCAGTAAATATCGGGAATCCCGACGCCCGGAAGCCCCTGAGGCACTTCGCCCAGAAGCTTGACGCCCTTGGCATCCAGGCCGAGCAGCATCGAGGCCACAATGCCGCCGATGACCACGAAAAGCGCAACCGGCCTATTCTTCAAAAAGATCTTGCCGAGAATGAGTATGGTGAGTGCAGCAAGACCGATCGCAAGCGAAGAGAGATTGATCTCGTTCAGATGGGCGAGGAAATGGCGCGTGTTCTCCCAGAAGTCGCCGTGCGCGCCGTGAAGCCCGAACAATTTCGGTAATTGCGTGCTGGCGAGAAAGAGAGCCACCCCGCATTTGAAACCGACCATGACGCTCTCGGAGATGAAGTTAACGATTGCGCCGGCCCGCGCCGCCCACGCGATCAGCGCAATGACCGCAACGAGGAGGGCCGTGCCCGCCGCAAGCGCGCCAAAGCGGGTAACATCACCGCCGGCAATCTCGGCCAGCGAGGCGCCAACCAGCAGCGAGATGGCGGACGTGACCGTAATGGCCGTGTGCCGGGAACTGCAGAAAAGCCAGAAGACCAAGCCAGAGAACAGGCAGGCGTAGAGGCCGGCCTGGGGCGGTAGATTGGCAAGGGACGCATCCCCGAGCGCAGCCGGCAGCAGATAGGCGGCCAGAGTGATTCCGGCGACAAGATCGGCCCGCAGCCAAGGCCGCTCATAGGCCGGCAGCCATCGCAGCGCCGGGATCCATCGGCTCGGGCCGGTGTGGTGATGCTCGCTCTTGGCGTCCTGCATCTGACAGTTCCCTCGGATCTAAATGCGGCCTCGCCGAGGAAGATCACGGTTCCTCGAAGGACTGGCGGTAGCCGAAGCCTTGACAGCCATCGTTTTGCGCAGCACCTCGAAGATGACGGCCGTAGACCAGCCGAACAGCAGCACTCCGTTCATCGCCGTAATCGGTCCCAGCAGCTGCCAACGCTCGACCGGAATGACATCGCCGTATCCCAGCGTCGTGTAGTTCACAAATGCGAAGTACAAAAAATTGGTGCCGGCTGGTAATGCATCGACGAGACGATAAGCGAGGGACCAGACGATCACCTCGAAGGTGTGGGCGGCCATGAGTACCGAGACAGTGGCAACCATCACGGCGATCAGGAGCAGGTTGGGCCGCATAGCAACCTTCATAGCCGTCGCTTGCGACGCCCGCACCACCGCCGTCATGACTAGCGCGTGGATCACGATTGCGCAGATGCTAGCCGCAGCGGCCACTAGGAATTGGCGCAGCACGACGCCTCACTCCCCAACATCGGGACAACTCCGCACCTACACGCTTCTTGCTGTAACAAGCGGTTTCACGGCCTGGTAGTGTTACGCAATCGAAATAACCAGCAGGGGCAAGTTGACGCCGGGACGGGTGGAGCGAACGCCGCTTTTCCCAGCACGACGCTGATGGTCACCGCCGCCTAGCCGAGGTATAGCTTACCAGGAATCTCGCTCGCCCAGAAATTGTCGGAGTGGCGATCTGGAGTCGCAGCCGTTTTGATGCCGGTAATGCGAAGCCGATTGAACCAGTATAGCTTTGCTCTCGTTCGGAAGAGAACCAGGTCATTCCGTTCAGGCCGCAGAGAATGGACTGCGGGCCTTTCCTTACCGAGTGTCGACCCAATCGGTGGTTTGCTCTCCTCGCGTGATCGTTGGGGCGGGCCCATGTTTCCGTTTAGGTGCCCGCCAATGCGAGGTTGCGGCAGGCCGACACGAAAGGAGGCTTTCCTTGCCCGCACCGGATAGCAACGAGCTTTCACTGCGATTGCGGCGGTTGCCACGTCAGTTGCTGATGGCGTTAATCAACGGGACCGCCATACTCGTTATCGTCGCGGCTATTCTCGCCCTGGTCGCAACGTCAAAGGTCACGCATCTTGCCGAAAATGTCTCCGCGACGATGACGGATGCGGTGCTTTCCCGAATCAATGTCGAGCCGCGACAACTCCTCGCCGGCATCCAGAGTGTTGGTGGAGATGTCCGTGCGCTGGCGAAAACACTAAAGCAGGCTAGGGCCGAAGGAACCCTTCGGCAGGAGCCAGAGATCGAACGACTTACCGAGAGACTGGGTACCCTGCAGGCGAGCATCGAACGGCTTGGCGATGCCCGATCAACGCTGGTCGACGAAGTGATCGCTCGAATCGCTCGCGCAGCAGTCGAAGGTCTCGAGAAATTTAGGACGTGCAGCCCGACGCGGTGAGGCCGTTATCTACGCCCGCAGAGCGCGTCACTCCCTCCCTCGGCTTGTGACCACTCGGAGGGAGTGTAGCTTCCAAATTTCACTTCTCTGGAAAAATCCGAGGGAGGCTGAGAGCAAACTTGAACGTTGCTCCTTCCCTTCCGTCCCCGGCCGATACGGTAGCGTCTCAGCACCCGCGAATGCAAACCCCTCCATGCATTGGCGCTTAGCGAACGGCGCGAATTTGCAAGAAAATTGTCTTTGATTTGCGGGTGACGATTCGCGGAAAGGAGTACGTTGAAACGCAATTGGCGGAGGTTCACATGGCCACACGTGAGCGAGAGCGTGGCGGGAAGTGGTCTTCTTCGACTGACACCTTCAGGAGGAGGAAATGGCTGATAAGCCTCGATCAGACTTGGACGCGGCACGTATCAAGCGCGGAACCTTGTCCGTAAAAACCAAGAGGAAGCAGCCCTTCGTTCTTGAGTCTTTCCTATCACACGCAGGCGGGGGAAGGACTAAAGCGAAATATCGAAAGGATGAAACAATCTTCGGCCAGGGAGATCCGGCAGATGCTGTCTTTTACATCATGGACGGCAAGTGCAAGGTCACCGTGTTTTCCGAGAAGGGCAAGGAAGCCGTGGTCGCTCTCCATGAGAAGGGGGACTTCTTTGGTGAGGGCTGCCTGAACGGCCATCGGCGTCGCCTTGCGACTGTGACCGCGATTACAGAGTCCGAAATTATGCGGCTCGACAAGGCCACTATGGCGCGTGCGCTCCATAACGAACCGAATTTTTCCGAGCTGTTCATATCGCATCTCCTCGCTCGGAATGCCCGTGTTGAAATCGGACCTGGTCGATCAGTTGTTCAATTCGAGCGAGAAGCGCCTGGCGAGGCTGCTTCTATTGATGGCAAATTTTGGCAAGGAGGGAAGGCCAAAACCTGTAATAGCGAAAGTGAGCCAGGAGATTCTCGCCGAGATGATCGGCACGACGAGGTCGCGGGTGAGCTTTTTCATGAACAAATTCAGGAAATTGGGCTTCATCGATTACAACGGAGGAGGCTTAGAAGTCCATACCTCGTTATTGCACATGGTTTTGCATGAGAACTCCCGGCATCACAATGGCTTCCGACGGCGAATGATCGGTGGGTGAGCAATTTTGACCAGTTCTTTGTAGGGCTTCCCACTAGGCTTGTACAAACGGCCGCATCGCACATCGCTAGTCCCCCCGTCTAGCAGAGGATGTGGTCGGATCGTGCCGGTCTTTCCCTCCCGGCGCGCGCGTGAAGCAAACGCGCTGAGATGTCCCAGCCGCGTGTAGCGGTTGGGCGTCTTTCTCCTCGAGGGGATAGTATGGAGAACACAATGATCAGGTCGATCGCTATCGCTGCCTTTGCCTTAGCCGTCGCAACGTCGGCGCAGGCCATGTCGCCCGCGCCGCTTCATCAGGCAGACGGCATGATCACGCAAATCCGCAGCAACTGTGGAGCGGGCATGCGCTGGAATGAAGCACTCGGTCGCTGCGCGACTACATCCGCCCGACGCCACGTCCGCCGCGGAGTGGTCACGGGCCACTGAAAACTAAGAAGCCCGACAGACTGACCGTGTCGGGTTTCCAATCCTCCGCAACCTGGTTGCGAAAGACTTGGGCAAATACGCCACCATGGATGAGGCCAAAGCAGCTTTGGACTCCATGATCGGAAGTGCCTGCCCGAAATTATGATCGAGACGAGCTGCTGATAGTCAAGAGACGCTCAAGCAGGAGAGACACCAATGGTTAGAGTAATAGCTGTCGTCTTTGCCTTGGCCATCGCGACGTCGGCGCAGGCAATGTCGCCTCCGCCGCTTCATCAGTCCAGATGGCATGATCACGCAAGTCCGCGAAGCGTGCGGCGCGGGCAGGGTACGGATTAATGGTGTCTGCGTGGCCAGAACTACCAGGCGTCATGTCCGCCGAGAAGTCCGCAGGTGTGCGCGATGGAATGGAGGGGTTTGCGTTCGTTGGTACTGAGATGCTACCGGAAGCAGGTCCTAATAGGGAGGAGAATGCTGATGAAAAAGATAAGCGTGATTGGAGCCACTCTATTGGGAGCAGCGGTGCTGTGCTCGGCGCCTATATCGCTTCATCAATCCCAAGACAAAGGTTTGTCTTTGTCCATAGACAATGCGCAAGCCCGTATCGGGCGACCGCTAACACCCGGAAGCGTTGCTGGCGTCCACCGCAGGCATCATAGGCGTGCATATCACCGTGGATATAATTACGGCGGCGGCTATTACCCTTATCGCTACCACGGCGGCTATTACCGTTATCGCTACCATGGCCACTATTACAATCATCGGGGCTACTCTCATCACCGCTATCGCTATTGGTGAGACCTATCGGTTAGTAGCCGCCGGCAAACTAGTTATCCGCGTGGGGCAAGGGCCGCAGTACATGCTGCGGCCTTTTCCCTCTTGCGACCCGGATCGGAGGGAGAAAAGAAATGATCAGGTTGATCGCTTTTGCTGTCTTTGCCTTAGCCGTTGCAACGTCGGCAGAGGCCATGTCGCCCGCGCCGCTTCATCACCCGGACGGCATGATCACGCAAGTCCGTTACTACGGCTACGGGCGTAGCCACTACGGCTATAGCCACTACGGCTATAGGCACCACGGCTATAGGCACTACGGCTACGGCGGGTACAGGCACTACGGATATAGGCCCTACGGCTATGGAGTTGCCCGCCGCCAAGTCCGCAGGTGCGCGTTGTGGGGTGCAGGGCACGTTTGCCGTCGATGGTATTGATACGCCCAAGCACTGAGCCGGGAAGGCTTTGGTACGCCAACGTTCTTCGGCTAAGTGCGTGTACACTTCCCGGTGAACTGATCCGAACGGAGCAGGTCCGGGCGAAAAAACGGTTAGGTCGGAAGTCCGTGCGTTCCATTTCGAGCTGGGACAAAATCCGGCCCGAGATGCTATGATTGCTTGATCGGCATCAAGGGCTGCATCGGCTTGGACCTTTTCTCGATGATGCTGTGAATCCCCGCCGATTTGGCTAGTGCCTCGCCACTGAGTTCTGCGGTCTTGGAGAGGGACGTATGTCAAAAGACACGGTTCGCCGCTTCACCCTATCCTTTGTTTGGTTCGCCAAGCTGGTGCTTGCGCCGCTCATCTTGGGCGCTCTCGTCATTGCGGGCGGCGCGGCCCTCTACCAGCAAGGCATCGATTTTGACACCTTCCTCAACTATTTCGCCTTGGGCCTTCTGATTTTCGTGGTGATCACCCTGTTCTACGGGATCATCGCCATCCACGACGTGCCCTACGAAATCGCCAAGAAGCGCGGCCATCCCCATCAGGACGCGATCCATGCCGCAGGCTGGGTAAGCCTGTTCACCCTGCACGCGCTTTGGCCGTTCCTGTGGATCTGGGCGATGCTTTATCGGCCCGAGCGCGGGTGGGGGTTCGACCATGGCACTGCAGAGGCTGGCGATGCGGCCTACTCCGACAAGCTCGATGATCTGCTGCGACGGGTGCAGGAACTCGAAGCACATGCGAACACTGGGGAACTTGCGGCCAGGCCGGAGCGCATTGAGACGCGAGCCAAGCGCCCGGACCTCGCGGCAAGCACGCCGCTTGAGGCCACCACCGTCAAGCGCGGAGCAAAGTGATGGAACTCCTGCTGATTGCAATCTACAGCGCGATTTGTGTAGCAGTTTTCAAGATCTTCCGAATACCCGTCAACAAGTGGACGCTTCCCACTGCGGCCCTCGGCGGCATTTTCATGATCGGCGTGATACTGCTTGTTATGAACTACAACCACCCCTTCTCCAGCAGCGCGCGTATCTATTTCGCGACCACCCCGATTATGCCGGCAGTCAAGGGACGGGTGACCGAGGTGCCAGCCCAACCAAACACTCCCCTGAAAGAGGGTGACGAGTTATTCCGCGTTGATCCGCGACCCTACCAATACGTCGTCGACCAGAAGAAGGCTCTCCTCGCTGAGGCTGAGCAGAACGTCAAGCAGCTCAAGGCAGCGTCTGATCAAGCGGCATCTGTCGTCGGAAAGGTGAAGGTTCAGGTTAGGCTCGCGCAAGACAATTATGCAAGGCAGGAGCAGCTGTTCGAAAAGAAGGTGATCGCGCAGGCGGCGCTTGATGTGGCGACGCGCAATATCGACGCGGCGAAGCAGGCTTTGGCGGAAGCGGAATCAGCGGCGGAAGAGGCGCGACTGGCCTATGAGTCTGAGATCGGCGGTGTGAACACCACCGTTGCGCGCCTGCGAGCCGAGCTGAGCGATGCGCAGTACAATCTCGATCAAACCGTCATGCGGGCGCCTGGCGCTGGTTACGTGACGCAAATGGCGTTGCGTCCGGGGATGTATGTCATTCCTGCTCCGCTGCGTCCGGTCATGGTGTTCATTCACACCGATGATCGGCAATTGGCTGCAGGATTCCAGCAAAACGCTCTTCAGCGCGTGCGCACTGGAGACGAGGCTGAGGTCGCCTTCGACGCGATACCTGGACGCGTCTTCAAAGGCAAGGTGAAGTATGTGCTCGATGCAATTGCCACCGGGCAACTGCAGGCCACGGGCGCCTTGCAGGATATGGGCGCGAGCGTCCCTGGCGGGCGGGCCGTTGCCTTAATCGATGTCGATGAGGACACCTCCGGCTACAACATCCCGGGTGGTGCTGCGGCTCAAGTTGCCGTCTACACGCCCTATGCGCACCACTTCGCGCTCATCCGGCGCATCCTTTTGCGGATGCGGAGCTGGGAAAATTTTGTATTCCTTGAGGGCCACGGTGGAGGCGGAGGTGATGCAGGTGGGCATTAGTTGCAAGCTTGTTGGAGGTAGCAATGGCTGCGGGTGAAGACTTCTCGCTCCCCTCCGCTCAGGAGGTGATGGAAAGGATCGCGCTCGCCGAGGCCGAGAAGGCTTCAGCGTACGTGCGCAGACAGACCGACGCTGAAGCCGAGAAAAAGGTGTTGCTCGATAAGCTGACAAAGCCCTCGGGCGTGTCTGACGAGGAAGCGCTCCGGCGTGTGGCCCTGATCATCAACCGCGCGGCGACCGCCGGCCTTACCGAGGTTCAAGTCTATCGCTTCCCAAACCAGCTTACCACTGATCACGGACGCGCCATTAACCAGCAGGAACCTGGTTGGGAAAACACGCTGACCGGCTTGCCGAAAGAGATGTACCAGTTCTGGGAGAGGCAGCTTCGCCCCCGCGGATACAAATTGCGATTCCAAATTGTCTCCTGGCCAGAGGGGATGCCTGGAGATATCGGGATCACTCTGAAATGGGGGTGAGCGATTAGGAGCGCATTCCAGCGGGGCAAGTCCTCCCGAGACTACCTGGCTCAGGAGACTCTGAAGGATGGCACGCCCGTCGCGGTTCGCGCCATCCGCGGCGACGACAGCAGCAGCATACTGGAGGCGTTCAAAAATCTGGATCGAGATTCCATCTACAGACGCTTCTTTAATCCCAAGAGGGAGCTGAGCGAGGTCGAGCTAAAACAACTGACGAACGTCGATTTCGACCAAGTGGTAGCGCTTGTCGTCACCACTCAAGCAAAGGAAGGCGAAGTCTTGATCGGTGGCGGACGTTACGTCTCGACCAGTGCCTACTCGGGTCAGGCCGAGATCGCCTTCTTGACGGATGGTAAATATCGGGGCTGCGGGATCGCCTCGCTCATTTTGCGACAGCTCGTGCGGATCGCTCGCGAGGCGAGCGTGTCCGGTTTTGAGGCGGATGTGCTTGCCGACAACCAATCCATGCTCGCCGTCTTCCGGCGCAGCGGTCTACCCATGCAAGTCAGGCGGGAGGGTGGCGTTCTTCACGTGACGCTCTCGCTAAAAGAACAGGCCTGACCCTGCGCACTCATCAATGGACAACTCTCAAGCTTCGATGCGGCCATCCTTCGACAACAGGATCGCCACCCAGCGCCAGCTCGGGATGTGCGCACACACGATCATGACCAGAACCATAATGGGCACGCTGAGAAACATGCCCACGATGCCCCAGATCGTCCCCCAGAAGGCGAGCGAAAGGATGATGGCGAACGGGCTCATATTCAGCGTGTGGCCCATCAGCATGGGCTCCAACACGCTGCCGACGGCAATTTGAATGGCTGGTCAGGCCGAGCACAAGCACAATAAAGGGACCGAGTGTGTCGAACTGGACCAAAGCCACGAGCGCAGGGAACGAAACGGCGACGATGGAGCCGATGTTAGGGATGTAGTTCAGCAGGAAGATCAACAATGCCCAGGTCGCGGCGAAGTCGATGCCGAGCAACCTGAGGACGGCATAGGATGCGACGGCCGTGAGCGTGCTGACCACGGTCTTGATCCAGATGTAGCGGCGGACGCTTTCAGAAACAGCGGTGAGAACGGCGCTCGCTTCGCGCGCTCGAGCCTGATCGGGAAACATCGCGGCGATCTTCTGCCGCATGAAGGCGCTTTCCACGAACAGGAAGCCGACGTAGGCGAGTATGAGCAAGAAGCTGACGACGAAGGATTGCGCGGAGGAAACGACGCCGGCGACGCGCCGAGTGAGATCGATGCTCATGATCGCTTGTTTCAATTTCGCCGACTGCTCGGCCCCGAGCCATTGGGTAAGATCACCCACGATTGTCTCGAGACGAGCCATATAGCGCGGCCACGCCACACTGATGGCATCCACCTGGCCGAGGAGAATGGACTGGATCACGTAAAGGCCGAGGACGACAACGGCGACGCCCAACAACGCAGCGACCCATCGCGGTAGCTGGAACTCGCCAATGCGGATCTGGGCAAAACGCTCGATCACCGCCCCGAGCAGGTTCCAAAGCAGAATGGCGATGGCGAGCGGAATGAGAAAGCCTCGTCCGTAAATAAGGCCCGCAAGGATGACGCCAAGCGCAATCACAGCGAGGGCAGCGTTACGAAGTCGTTCGCTCTGGTCAGTGCTGACCATCGTTACCCCGCGGCGCTCGGCGTACGCTGCGGCACCGAAAGCTCAAGAATGCCTCGGTGCAATGTAGGGAAGATTCGGATGCACGGCGTCGCGTCGTGCGCCTAGTATTTCTCTTCGATCCATCGCCGATCCCGGATTGTGGCTGCGTCATCGTAAGCACCCTTTTTCTGGCGGTCGGGCACCCTGACGTTCTCGCGCGGCGAGCTCTCATAAGGGAGCACACTTAGAAAATGCGAGATGAGATTTAGCCGCGCGCGCCGCTTGTCGTTGGAGTCAACGATATTCCAGGGCGCATAATCCGTGTCGGTAGCTTCCAGCATCAAGTCCCTGGCACGCGAGTAGTCATACCAGCGCTCGCGCGAGGGAAGGTCCATGGCGCTGAGTTTCCATTGCCGCAAAGGATCTTCGACCCGCGCTTCGAACCGACGCTTTTGCTCCTTGTTGCTCACTTCGAGCCAGTACTTCATCAGGCGGATGCCGTTGTCGACGATGTGCTTCTCGAACTCAGGACAGACTTGCAGAAACCGTCTGTGCTGTTCCTTAGTGCAAAAGCCCATGACGTATTCCACGCCGGCGCGGTTGTACCAGCTGCGATCGAAGATCACGATTTCCCCGGCCGCTGGGAAATGCGCGAGATAGCGCTGGACGTACATCTGCGATTTTTCGCGATCCGAGGGAGCCGGCAAGGCAACGAGGCGGAAGGTGCGAGGGCTGACCCGCTCCGTCATCGCCCGAATTGTTCCGCCTTTGCCGGCAGCGTCGCGACCCTCAAAAACAACGATGATCCGCTGCCCCGTTTGCTGCACCCAATCCTGAACCAAGCAAAGCTCGGTCTGGAGCTTGCGTATGGCCTTTTCATAGTCCTTGAGCTTGAGCTTCGCGGAGTCCGCGGCAGCGGGCTCGAGCTCGGTGTCAGAAGAAGCGTTCCGTCCCATTGTTGCGGCTCCTCAGTGTTGTGCTCGGCAAGGGCTCTGGTCCCTTGCCGGCATCAGGGCCTGCGATTGAATTTATGGCGTAGGATCTAGCGCGAACAATGGCGCATTCCTCGCCAGGGCGCACTATGGTAATCGACGATCCAGCACCTCACGCGGGAGGCCAAAGATGCAACGTTTGTTATCCAAGGGCTTTGGCACTGGCACTCTTCCTTGCCTCGGCGGGGCCGTCCCTGGCGGTTTCGGCGGCGGACACCCCTCCACCAACGAGTCTTGCGGCCGAACGCAACGCTGGCGTGCTGCTCGCTGAATGTCCGAAAATTTGCGTCAATTACGGGACGTGTTGGCGGAATGGCCACCTTGTCCGCTGCTGCAAGCGCTGGATCTGTCGGGATTAGCTTCCGCGAAAAGTCCCTCTCGCCTGAAACCTATTTAAAGGCAACAGAAACGTCGGTTATTGGCACTTAGAGGACGTTGACTCCGGCCACGAGCATGTCCGCTTTTAAGGGGTAAGCGGACATCCCTGATCTGCTCGTCGATGTCCGCTAATGACCCAAAGCGGACATTGGAGGCGTATGAAACGAGCATGTTTCATAAGGTCGCTGCGTGGAGCAAGCTGTCGCGACTGACTCAGACGTTTACAACATCCGGTTTAGGGGATGAGCTATGCAAGGCACCTGCGAGGCGGTAGTAATTGGTGCTGGTCACAATGGGCTGACCTGCGCGGCCTATCTCGCCAAGGCCGGCCTGTCTGTCGTCGTGCTTGATGCGTATGATCGAGTTGGCGGGCAGTGTACGTCGGAAGAGCTTACCCTCCCTGGCTACCAGTCGGACGTCCATGCTATCGGCTACCAGTTCGCCAACCTGTCCCCCGCGCCGGACGAACTAAAACTTGCCGACCATGGCTTCGAGCTGATCCGTTCGAACCCGAATATCGTGCACGTCTTCCCGGACGGCACCAGCACCGGGCTTTTCGCGACCGTTGACGAAACCTGTGAGAGCATTGGCAAGTTCTCGAATAGGGATGCAGAAACCTGGCGGACCATCTTTAAGGGCTACCTAGCGCAGAAGCAGGCGATTACGGCCTCCGTAAACCGCGCGCCAATCTCCTTCGGCGACCAAATGGCGGGCCTTTCCTCTTCGCTTGGTGGCTTAGATCTTTATCGATTTCAGCTCCAATCGGTAAGAGCTTGGGCAGACGAAGTTTTTGAGGCTCCCCAGACCAAGCTTCTGGTTGGCACATGGGCAGCTCACGTGGGCGTCGCCCCTGATGATGGTGGTGGTGCCAGCCTCGCTTCCTTGTTCAATACGGTGATCCAGGACGGCGGCAACAATCTCGTCAAGGGCGGCATGCACAACCTGCCACGCGCCCTCGTCGCAGTCATTCAGGCGCATGGCGGCAGGGTGTGCACAGGGGCAAGGGTCGAAAAGATCTGCGTCGTGAATAGCAAAGCGGTGGCGGTCCGCCTTCATGACGGTGAAGAGATTGAGGTCGGTACGCTCGTCGCTTCGAGCGCAGATCCGCGTCACCTAGCATTGGATCTGCTAGGTGAGGACGTGATTGGAGGAGACATTGCCGCCAAGATCAGGAGGTACGAATACGGTCCTGCCGCAATGTCTCTTTTCCTCGCGCTTGACTGTCCGGTTCAATACACGGCGGGCGAAATGCCAGCACGTTCGCCTGCGGTGCACTGTACACCGGCAAACTTCGAATATCTTGGCCAAGTGTTCCTTGAAGTTCGCAGTGGCCTGCTTCCTTCGGAGCCCTTTTGCGCTCTCTGGAACGAAGGGAGTATCGATCCGAGCCGTATTCCTCTCGGTAAGGGTCTGCTGAAACTTTTCATTGCGCCGGTCCCCTACAAGATCAAAGGGGATGCGGCAGGCGCGATCTCGGCCACAACCTGGGATGACGCCAAAGAACCATTCATCGATCGCCTTATCGCACGCCTCGAACGCGATTACATTCCCGATCTTCGGCAGCGGATCGTCGGCCAAGCTATCCAGACACCCGTTGATTTTGAACGCCTAGTGTCGAGCTGTTACCAAGGCACCGTTATGCATGGATCCATGGTGGGTTATCAGATGGGGGCAATGCGGCCGATCCCAGAGCTCAGCGGCTACAGGGGCCCAATCTCAAATGTTTACTTGTGCGGGGCCGGAAGCCATCCCGGTGCTGGCATCTCAATGCTCCCAGGCCGTAACGCTGCCCAAGTGATCTTTCGCGACCTCGGCATTGACTTTGCGAAGGCGCTCGCTGCTTCTTAGGTCCGGAATTGGCACCTAGCGGACATTACTGCCGACGCTGAGCATGTCCGCTCTTTGGGGGTGAAGCGGTATTCCTAATCCACTGCTCTAATGTCCGCTAGTGACCCATAGCGGACATCGCACGGCTGTTCCCCACAGCCGCTTAGGCATAGCGACCTTTGTCCAACCGGCACGTTTGACGCGAGTCAAAGTGCCGTTCGCTCAATGCGACATTCTCCCGCCAAAGTGCGCGAGCCTTTTTTGCCCAGGCACCCGTCTCAGCAGGAGTTTTCTGCCATGAAAATCAGGCGCAGCATGCTCGCCGCCGCCGCAGGTCTTCTTGCCATCAGTTGCGTCTCGGCATTGGGTCAGCAGGTCACAGGCGTCCCAGGTTCGCCCGAGGCCACCACGACGATCACGGGAAAACAACTTCCGCCGCCCGATCCAAAATTCGGCGGTGTGATTAAGGAGAAGGCTTCGGAGTTTACGCCTTGGTGGCCGCCGCGCGTCGTGCCGCCGAAGGGCGCGCCCAACGTGCTGCTCATCATGACGGATGATCAGGGTTTTGGCGCACCAAGCACCTTCGGTGGCGTCATACCCACTCCCACCATGGACCGCATCGCAAGGGATGGATTGCGCTATACGAACTTCCATTCGACATCACTGTGCTCACCGAGCCGGGCAGCGATTATCACGGGCCGCAACCATCACTCGGAGGGCTACGGGGTTGTGGGTGAAATAGCGACGGGCTTCCCGGGTTACGACTCCATCATCCCACTTGAGAAAGGCACTATCGGTACCATCCTGAAAGATAACGGGTACGCAACCGCCTGGTTCGGCAAGGACCACAATACCCCCTCGTTCCAGTCGAGCCAGGCTGGGCCGTTCAATCAGTGGCCGAACGGAATGGGCTTTGACTATTTCTACGGCTTCGTCGGTGGTGACGCGAGCCAGTGGCAGCCGAACCTGTTCCGCAACACAACGGCCATCTATCCTTTCCAGGGCAATCCCGGCTGGAACTTGGAGACGGCGATGGCCGATGAGGCCATCCAGTACATTAAGCAGCTTAAGGAGATCGCTCCCGGCAAGCCTTGGTTCGTCTATTACGTGCCGGGCGCCACCCATGCGCCGCATCATCCCACGCCGGAGTGGACCAAGAAGATCAGCGACATGCACTTGTTCGATGACGGCTGGAACAAGCTGCGTGAGACCATCTTCGCCAACCAGAAACGGCTCGGCATCATGCCCGAGAACGCCCAGCTCACGCCCTGGCCGAAAGAACTGCCGGAGTGGGATTCCCTTAGTTGGGACGAGAAGAAGCTCTTCATCCGGCAGGCGGACATCTATGGGGCCTATCTCGCCTATGCCGACAATGAGATCGGCCGCGTCATCCAGGAGGTCGAGGACCTCGGCGAGCTCGACAACACCTTGATCATCTACATCGGTGGCGACAACGGCGCGAGTGCCGAAGGCATGCTCAACGGCACGCCGAACGAGTTCACCACCTTTAACGGCATAGCCGTGCCGGTCAAAGACCAGTTTCTCTGGTATCCATTCTGGGGATCGGAACGGACGTTCCCGCATTTTGCTGCGCCTTGGGCGTGGGCGCTGGACACGCCCTTCAAATGGATGAAACAGGTGGCGTCGCACTACGGCGGGACGGCCCAGGGCGTGGCCATGTCCTGGCCTGGCCACATCAATGACGCTGGCGGCATCCGCCGCCAGTTCAGCCACCTCATCGACATCGTGCCGACCATCCTCGAAGCGACCGGCATCCCGGCGCCCGATACGATCGACGGCATCAAGCAGCGCCCGATCGAGGGCGTGAGCATGGTATATACCTGGGACAAGGCGAACGCCGACGCCCCAACCCAGCACACAACGCAATATTTCGAGATGCTCGGCAATCGCGCCATCTATCACGACGGGTGGGTGGCTAACACGACCCCGGTGACTCTTCCTTGGGAGCTGAGCACCAAGGCGCCTCCGGATGTGATCACCGGTTACA
The DNA here is from genome assembly GCA_963732955.1 of uncultured Alphaproteobacteria bacterium. Taxonomy (GTDB): domain Bacteria; phylum Pseudomonadota; class Alphaproteobacteria; order Rhizobiales; family Methyloligellaceae; genus Methyloceanibacter. Next base: position 270,020 of record CAVTBH010000002.1, on the reverse strand, counting down.
ATTGGGAACTCTATAACGTCGCGGAAGATCCCACCGAGTTCAACGATCTGGCCACCAAGATGCCGGAGAAGCTCAAGCAGATGCAGGATCTCTTCTACGCCGAGGCGAAGAAATACGACGTGCTGCCGCTCGATAATTCGACGCTCGCGCGCTGGAATACGCCGCGCCCGAACCTTACGGCGGGACAAACGAAGTTCACCTATTCGGGCGAGCTGGCCGGCACCCCTCCCAGCGCTGCGCCGAGCATTCTCAACAAGGCCTACACCATCACTGCGGAGGTCGAGATCCCCGAGGGCGGTGCGGAAGGCATGATCGTCACCGAGGGTGGGCGCTTCGGCGGCTACGGCCTGTTCCTGAGTAAGGGTGAATTCGGCGTCGGCCGGGGCAAGGTGGTGTTCCTCTACAACCTGCTCGACCTCAAACGCACGATGTGGGAGGGGCCCGAACTGGAGCCCGGCAAGCACACCATCGTGTTCGACTTCAAACCAGACGAGCCGGGTCTCGGTAAGGGCGGCACCGGCGTCCTATCGGTGGACGGTCAGGAAGTGGCCAAGAACACGCTGGACCACACCACCCCGGTTACGTTCCCGGAGGACGAGTCTTTTGACGTCGGGTTGGACACGCGCACCCCGTTGGCGCTCATCGAGTATCGCTACGACGTTCCGTTCAAGTTCACCGGCAAGATCGACAAGCTGACATTCAAGCTCCAACCGGAGCAGAACACGGAAGCGAAGCCCTAGCAGCTTCCAGCCACCGGCCAACAGGTCGCGAGTTCTAAAGACTAGGTGTATCGGGGCGATGAAAAAGGTGCTGATTTTCGCCGCCGTCGCCGAGGCCGCGACGGGCATGGCGTTATTGATTGTTCCGTCGCTCGTCGGGCAGTTGTTGTTGGGTGAGGACTTCACCGGCATCGCCATAGCTGTAGCGCGCGTCGCCGGCATCGCCTTGATCGGTTTAGGGGTCGCCTGCTGGCCAGGGCCGCCACTTTTCGGCATGTTGATCTACAGCGCAGCCGTCGCGCTGTATCTCGCTTACCTTGGTTTGGCAGGTGGTTTGGCTGGCATTTTCCTGTGGCCAGCGGTTGCCTTGCACGCAATCCTATCAGTCTTCCTTGGACTTTCTTTTGGCCGACCAACAGTAAGGTGAAGTCGGCGACGGCATGGGATGGAGGCTACCGCGTGCTGTCTTGACACTGCCAACGATGTCTCTTGTTGGCACTTAGCTGACATCAAGACCGATACTGAGAATGTCCGTTCTGAAACGGAAAGCGGACATCGCTGATCCGCGCGCCGATGTGTGCTTATGACCCAAAGCGGACACACACGACGCACGCTTGGCTTAGCCCGGGTAGATCAGAAATTGATCAGGCCGCCGGCGGAGACGTAACGGAAGTCGTCAATGTCGCCGAGGGTCGGCCCTGTGATGTCGACCGCCTGCTGTCGGTATTTGATCCAGAGCGTCATCGCCGCAGCGTCGATCTCTTGGGCTGCGCCGAAGCCCCAGCGCGAGAACTCGCTCGCCGAGGCTCCGGCGTTGAGTGCCGCCGGGGATAGCTGATCAGTGTAGTCGCCGTATTCACCGTAGAGAATGGTGTGGCCGAGCGTGTTCCATTGCCGGCGGATGCCGCCCTTGAGATACCAGTGATGGGTGTCGGGCTCGGTGAGGCCGGAGAAGATCGACTCGTTGTTGTTGTCCTCGCTGCCGTAAGCGGCGTGGATGAACAGGCCGGTTGCGAGATGCTGCGCGTAGCCGCCGGCTTGGAAGTAATCGGAGTTCTTCTGGAACGAGATCGGCGGCGGCTGGACGCGCTGGTCGGTGTTGCTCGAATAGCCCACCCCGAGCGCGAGTTTGAAGCCGCCGACGTCACCCTGATAGCGGGCTGCAGCCTCGATGTCGTCGTCCATGCCGTAGCTCGCCGAGAAGGAGAAGCCGCCGAAGGTCGGGCTGTCATAGCGCGCGCCATCCATAACGATACCGTCGCAATCCCCGCCCCATGGCCGCTGCTGCGAGTAGCAATAGGCGAAGTCACCCCAGCGCAGCTTGAGCAGCGTGTCGTCCTGACGCAGGAAGAAGGCGTTGCCGTCGAACAGCACGTAGTTAGCGATGAGCTGCGTGCCGGAGAGGTCGGTGAACATGGCGACGCTCTTGGAGGCGAGCGCGTTCTTGCCGAGGCTCAGCTTGCCATAGGTCTGGCTCTGCAAATACCAATAGGACATCTGCACGTTGAGACCGAGATTGGCGTTGTCGTTAAACTGATTGAGTCCCTGCGAGTTGTCGTCGAGGTCCTGCAGCCGGAGCAGAAAGCCCGCGGACCAATCGGTCGAGATCTTCGCGGCTCCCAGAAACCTGAAATTGGTCGCCTGGGTCGGGCCGATGTCGGCGACATAGACGTTGCTCTCGTGGCCGTCGTCCCAGGCCATGATCTGCTTGGCGACGTAGCCCGAGACCGTGACCGAAACCCTTTGCGTACCCTTGCGCACCGTCGTCGCCTCAAGCTCGGCGACACGCGACTCGAGGTCGGCGCAGCAATCACCGCCAAGGTCGGCGGCCCTAGTCGCCTCGGCGCTTCCTAGCAAACCCGCCGTCATGATCGCTAGGCAGGCCGCCAAGTGAACCGATCGCGCCCAAGCTGAACGCATCCTCATCACTGTTAGCAAGCCCCTCGATCCCCGCAAGCCCGGCCGTAGAAGGTCACAGTCTACCGCAGTACGCCGCAACGCTGCACCATTCCATCCCCAGCCGAGGTCTGGCTCATGGGGCTCCAATCTCCTCACGCGGTCGCTCCGGCCGTCGCCGCCGGTGTCGGGGTCCCACCGCGCTCCACGTCGTGGAGCAGACCGCCCCGGCGGGTAAAGAACCACCAAGTGATCGCCACGCAAGAGACGTAAAAAGCGAGAAAGCCCCATAGCGCGAGCTCGGGTCCCCCAGAAACGGCGATTGAGCTGCCATAGGCCTTGGGGATGAAGAAGGCGCCATAGGCCGCCACCGCCGAGGTGAATCCAATGATCGCGGCGGATTCCTTGTCGGCCTGACGGGTTTGCTCGGCGGCCGGCAGGCCTGGCATCAGGCGACCGATCTCCTTGCGCATGATCGCCGGGATCATCTGAAAGGTTGAGGCGTTGCCGACGCCGGTGGCGAAGAACAACACGAGGAACATCGCAAAGAAGCCCCAGAAGGCGCCTGGCCGGTCCTTGATCCCGAGAAAGAACAGGACTCCGCCGACCGCGGCAATCATCACCATGAATACCCACAAGGTGACGCGGCCGCCGCCCCAGCGGTCGGAAATCCAGCCGGTGGCGGCGCGCGACAGGGCGCCGACCAGGGGCCCGAGGAAGATAAAGGGCAGCGAGTTCACATCCGGGAACTGGGTCTTGGCGAGAAGCGGAAACCCAGCGGAATAGCCGATGAAGGATCCGAAGGTGCCGGTATAGAGCCAGCACATGATCCAGTTGTGTTTGCGCTGGAAAATCACGGCCTGCTCAGTGAACGAGGCCTTCGCCGAGGCTATGTCATTCATCCCGAGCCAAGCGGCGATGGTAGTGATGATCAGGAACGGCACCCAGATGAAGCCCGCGTTTTGCAGCCAGAGACGGCTGCCGTCGGAGACTGTTTGCGGCTCACCGCCCATCAGGCCAAAAACGCCGGCAGTGATCACCAGCGGTACGACGAACTGCACCACGCTGACGCCGAGATTGCCGAGGCCGGCGTTGAGGGCAAGCGCATTGCCTTTCTCCTTCTTGGGGAAGAAGAAGCTGATGTTGGCCATCGACGAGGCGAAATTGCCGCCACCGAACCCGCACAACAGCGCCAGCACGAGGAAGATAAGATAGGGCGTGTTCGGGTTTTGCACCGCGTAGCCAATGCCGAAGGCCGGGATCAGCAGTGATGCCGTCGTCAGCGCCGTCCAAAGGCGGCCGCCAACAATCGGCACCATGAAGGAGTAGAAGATGCGAAGCGTCGCGCCGGAGAGACCGGGGAGCGCCGCCAGCCAGAACAGTTGATCGGTCGTGTAGGTGAAGCCGACCGCCGGCAATTTGGCGACCACGACGCTCCATACCATCCACACCGCGAAGGCTAGCAGGAGCGCGGGCACGGAAATCCATAGGTTACGCCGCGCAATCCCGCGTCCCGTCATTTCCCAGAAGGTCGCATCCTCAGGGCGCCAATCCTGGATCAACGCAGCCTGTATGGTGGGCTTCTCGCGCTCGTGCGCCTCCTCCAGCTCGGCAAATGGCGGCATCGCCGCAAGCACATCCCCGACGGCGCGTGTCTCCATGTGGCGAATGGCGAAATGCATCCAGGAGAGGGAGACGGCGACGATCGCGAAGAGCAGCATGAAGCAGCTCGTCCAGATGTTAGTCAGGTCGGCCATGACGCCGAAGGCGATCGCCAGGATGAAGCCGCCGAGGCCGCCGATCATGCCGACAAGGCCGCCGACCGAGCCTATGTCCTTGGGGAAATAGGCGGGCATATCCTTGTAGACTGCCGCCATGCCGAACGACATGAAGAAGCCAAGAACGAAGATCGTGATCACGAATGGAATAAGGTTCATTCGCGTCGAGAAGGCGACCGGGCCCTTGATGCCATTGATCACATAGTCTGCGTCCGGGTAGGAGAGCATCAAAAGGCAGACCAAGGAAACGCCAAAGGTCCAGTACATGATCGTCCGGGCGCCGTAGCGGTCGCAAAGATGCTTGCCATAGGGGCGGAACAGACCCGCTGGAATTGAAAAGGCCGCAGCGAGTATTCCCGCGGCTTCAAGGTTGAGTTCGTAGACGCCGATCAGGTAATGCGGCAGCCACAAAGCAAGGGCGACGAACCCGCCGAAGACGAAGAAATAGTAGAGCGAAAACCGCCAGACCTGTTGACGGCGGAGCGGCGCCAATTGCAGCAGCATTGACCGAGGTCCCTGGCCCCTCGCCCGGCGGGCCTTCAATTCGGGCTCGTCGACGGTCGCGAGCCAGAAGAGGATCGCTGTGGCCACCAGAATAGCCGCCCAGACGACCGCCACCATCTGCCAGCCAAAGGCGACGAGCACGAATGGAGCGGTGAAGCTGGTGATGGCCGCGCCGACATTGCCGGCGCCGACGATTCCGATGGGCCTCCCCTGTTGCTCCGGTGGGTACCAATGGGACACGTAAGTGATGCCGACAGCGAAGGAGCCACCGGCAAGCCCAACGCCGAGAGCGGCGACGAGCATCCACGGATAGGTGGTGGCGTAGGACAACAGAAAGGTGGCGACGGCTGCCGCCACCATGGTCAGCACATAGACGACGCGGCCACCATATTGCTCTGCCCAGATGCCGAGGAAGACCCGCGAGAGCGACCCGGTAAGAATGGGAGTGCCGACGAGCAAACCGAATTCGGTCTCACTCAGCCCGAGGTCCTGTTTGATGCGCACGCCGATGATAGCGAAGATCGTCCAAACGGCGAAACACACCGTGAAGGCGATCGTCGACAGCCAAAGGGCCCGGGCTGCCCCCGGAGCCGAATGCGTCGTGCTCATGTCCTCCCCCATTCGAGCCCTCGATCGGTGGCGCTTATAGACTAGCGATGTCGACGATCCGGCAACTTGATGCGCATCAACCTCGCGGGGTTTTGCAAGGCGCCTCAGGGCTTACGCGAGTGCGCGCGCCCCGGCATCAGCCAGGCTTCGCCGGTGTCAAAATACTAGGTGGCGCCGGAAAGCCGCCGCCAAGTTGACGTGCGTCAACGTCAGGCACCGCGAGCCGTCTAAAGGTTGCCGACGGTCTCAGTTCGAGCCCCGTGGCGCTTCGGCGCGCCGCTAGCTATCGAGTACCCAAGACGTGAGGCCCGGACCATGAGCCACTTCCTCGACCGCCTCACCTTTTTCAATCGCGTGGTCGGCGACTTCGCCGATGGTTACGGGGTGGTGACGCGCGAGGACCGCCGCTGGGAGGACGGCTACCGCAAGCGGTGGCAGCACGACAAGATCGTGCGCTCCACGCATGGCGCCAACTGCACCGGGTCATGTTCGTGGAAGATCTACGTCAAGGGCGGCATCGTCACCTGGGAGACGCAACAGACCGACTATCCGCGCACGCGGCCCGAGCTCCCCAACCACGAGCCGCGCGGCTGCTCGCGAGGTGCGAGCTATTCCTGGTACCTCTATTCCGGCAACCGAGTGAAATATCCGCTGGTACGCTCGCGGCTCGTCAGACTTTGGCGTGACGCGCGCTTGACCAGGACCCCGGTCGCCGCTTGGGCCTCGATCGTCGAGGATCCCGACAAACGCGCCGCCTATGTGAAGAAGCGCGGTCTTGGCGGCTTCGTCCGCTCGAGCTGGGATGAGGTCAACGAGATCATTGCCGCCGCCAATGCCTACACCGTGAAGACCTACGGGCCGGACCGCGTGTTCGGTTTCTCGCCGATCCCGGCGATGTCAATGGTGAGCTACGCCGCGGGCTCGCGCTATTTGTCGCTGCTCGGTGGCGTGTGCATGTCATTCTACGACTGGTATTGCGACCTGCCGCCGGCGTCACCGCAGACCTGGGGCGAACAAACCGACGTTCCCGAAAGCGCCGACTGGTACAATTCCGGCTTCCTGATGCTGTGGGGCTCGAACGTCCCCCAGACGCGCACGCCAGATGCTCATTTTTACACCGAGGCGCGCTACCGCGGCGCCAAGAGCGTCGTGGTTAGCCCGGATTATTCGGAGGCGGCGAAATTCGCCGACCTTTGGATACATCCGAAGCAGGGTACCGACGCGGCGCTGGCCATGGCAATCGGCCATGTGATCGCGCGCGAGTTCCACGTCGAGCGCAAGGTCCCCTATTTCGCCGATTACGCCCGCAAATACACTGACATGCCGATGCTCGTCCGCCTCGTTCAGAACGACGCAGGGCTGGTGCCTGAGCGCCTCGTGCGGGCGAGTGATTTCGACGGTGCCCTCGGCGAGACAGCGAACCCCGAATGGAAGACGGTCGCCTATGACGAAATTTCGGGAGAGGTCGTGGCACCGAGCGGAGCAGTGGGATTTCGCTGGGGCGACCAAGGCAAGTGGAACCTCGAAGAGAAGGACGGGAGGGGCAAAGACACAAGGTTGCAGCTCTCTCTCGCCGGGATTTACGACGAGCTCGCCCCGGTCGCCTTTCCATATTTCGGCAATCGCGAGCACGACCACTTCTCCGGGACTGACCATCCCGGCGTGCTGACGCGCAACGTGCCCACTAAGCGCATGCTGCTGAAGGACGGCGAGGCGCTGGTCGCGAGCGTCTTCGATCTCTTCATCGCCAATTATGGGGTCGATCAAGGCTTCGGCGGGGATCATCTCGCCGCGTCCTACGACGATCTGGAGCCCTATACCCCTGCTTGGGCGGAGCGGATTACCGGCGTGCCGCGTGGCAACATCATCACCATCGCCCGCGAATTTGCCCACAACGCCGAGAAGACGAACGGGCGCTCCATGGTCATTCTCGGCGCCGGGGTGAACCATTGGTATCACATGGACATGACCTACCGCGGCATCATCAACATGCTGGTGATGTGCGGCTGCGTAGGCCAGTCGGGCGGCGGCTGGTCGCATTATGTGGGGCAGGAAAAACTGCGTCCGCAGACGGGTTGGCTGCCGCTCGCCTTCGCGCTGGATTGGGGTCGTCCGCCGCGACAGATGAACTCAACGTCGGCGTTCTATGCCCACACCGATCAATGGCGCTACGAGACGCTCGACGTGTCCGAAATCCTCTCGCCCACGGCACCTGCCGGTCCGTGGGACGGGGCGCTCATCGACTACAATGTGCGCGCCGAACGCATGGGTTGGCTGCCCTCCGCGCCTCAGCTCGAGACGAACCCGCTTTCGATCGCGGCCAATGCCGCCGCCGCCGGCAAGGAGCCGAAGGACTACGTCGCTGCAGCGCTCAAATCCGGCGAGCTCACGCTCTCCTGCGAGGATCCGGACAATCCAGCCAACTGGCCACGCAATTTGTTCGTTTGGCGCTCTAACCTGTTGGGCGCATCCGGCAAGGGCCACGAATATTTCCTGAAGCACCTGCTCGGCACTTCACATGGCGTGATGGGGAAGGATCTGGGCGCGACCGGGGCGCAAAGGCCTACAGGGGTAAAGTGGCACGATCAGGCTCCCGAAGGAAAGCTCGACCTGCTCGTTACGATTGATTTCCGCATGTCGACCACCTGCATGTATTCCGACATCGTTCTGCCGACCGCGACCTGGTACGAAAAGAACGATCTTAATACCTCCGACATGCATCCCTTCATCCATCCGCTGACATCGGCGGTAGATCCGGTTTGGGGGGCGCGCAACGATTGGGAGATCTACAAGGGCATCGCCAAGGCCTTCTCCGAGGTCGCGCCGGAAGTGCTCGGCGTCGAGAAGGACGTGGTGCTTACCCCGATCATGCACGACACGCCCGGTGAGATCGCGCAAGCCTTCGACGTCAAGGATTGGACACGGGGAGAGGTCGACCCAATCCCCGGCAAGACCATGCCACAGGTCACGGTCGTCGAACGTGACTACCCCAACCTCTATAAGCGATTCACCGCACTCGGGCCGCTGATGACCAAGCTCGGCAATGGCGGCAAGGGCATCGGCTGGAACACCGAGCACGAGGTCGATTTCCTCAAGCGGCTAAATGGCGAGGTCGAGGAAGAGGGCGCAACCAAAGGCTTGGCGCGCATCGATACCGACATCGATGCATGCGAGGTCATCCTAAGCCTCGCCCCCGAGACGAACGGCGAGGTCGCGGTCAAGGCGTGGGAGTCCTTGTCGAAGACCACCGGCCGCGAGCTCACACATCTCGCCCTTCACAAAGAGGACGAGAAGATCCGCTTCCGCGACGTGGTCGCCCAGCCGCGCAAGATTATCTCCTCGCCGACCTGGTCGGGACTTGAGTCGGAGAAGGTTTGCTACAACGCGGGCTACACCAACGTGCATGAGCTGATCCCGTGGCGGACCCTTACCGGCCGGCAGCAGCTCTACCAGGACCATCTCTGGATGCGTGCCTTCGGTGAGGGCCTCTGCGTTTATCGTCCCCCGATCGACACCAAGTCGGTGAAGCCGGTCATCAACCGCAAGCCTAATGGCAACAAGAGCGTGGTTCTGAACTTCATCACCCCCCACCAGAAATGGGGAATCCATTCCACCTATACCGACAATCTGCTGATGCTGACGCTGTCGCGTGGCGGGCCGATCGTTTGGCTCAGCGAGATCGATGCTGGAAAAGCCGGCATCGTCGACAATGACTGGATCGAAGCCTTCAACACCAATGGCGCGCTGGTCGCCCGCGCCGTCGTCTCCCAGCGCGTCAAGGAAGGCATGTGCATGATGTATCACGCGCAGGAGAAGGTCGTGAACGTGCCGGGCTCCGAGCAGACCGGCCAGCGTGGCGGCATCCATAACTCGGTGACCCGCACAGTGCTGAAACCAACGCATATGATCGGTGGCTACGCCCAGCAGTCCTATGGCTTCAACTACTACGGCACCGTCGGTTCAAACCGCGACGAGTTCGTCATCGTACGCAAGATGGCAGAGGTCGATTGGCTTGAGAGGCCGGCCGCGGACGAGCCCGCCGGGACGCCCCGACTGGAGGCCGCAGAATGAAGGTTCGCGCTCAAATCGCGATGGTGCTGAACCTCGACAAGTGCATCGGCTGTCACACCTGCTCCGTCACCTGCAAGAATGTGTGGACCAGTCGCGAAGGCATGGAATACGCCTGGTTCAACAACGTGGAGACCAAGCCGGGCATCGGCTACCCCAAGGAGTGGGAGAACCAGGAGCGCTGGAACGGTGGCTGGCGTCGCAAGCGGAACGGTAAAATCGAGCCGAGGGTTGGCGCCAAGTGGCGCGTGCTCGCTAACATCTTCGCCAATCCGGACTTGCCCGAGATCGACGACTACTACGAGCCCTTCACCTTCGACTATCAGCATCTGCAAAAAGCGCCGGAGCTTCAGGCCATGCCCACGGCGCGGCCGCGCTCGCTCGTCAGCGGCGAGCGCATGGAAAAAATCGAATGGGGCCCGAACTGGGAGGAGATCCTCGGCGGCGAATTCGCTAAACGCTCGGCGGACGTCAATTTCGAGGGCGTGCAGAAGGAGATCTACGGCCAGTTCGAGAATACCTTCATGATGTATCTGCCGCGGCTGTGCGAGCATTGCCTCAATCCGGCCTGCGTCGCGGCGTGCCCGTCTGGCGCCATTTATAAACGCGAGGAAGACGGCATCGTCCTCATCGATCAAGACAAATGCCGCGGCTGGCGCATGTGCGTGTCGGGCTGCCCATACAAAAAAATTTACTACAACTGGTCGAGCGGAAAGTCGGAGAAGTGCATCTTCTGCTTCCCGCGCATCGAGGCTGGTCAGCCCACGGTCTGCTCGGAGACCTGCGTCGGCCGCATCCGCTATCTCGGCGTGGTGCTTTATGACGCCGACCGTATCGAAGACGCCGCGAGCGTCGCCGACGAGCAGGACCTCTATGAGGCCCAGCTCTCGATCTTCCTCGATCCCAACGACCCGGCAGTGCTGGATCAGGCACGCGCCGATGGCGTGCCGGAGAACTGGCTCGAAGCCGCCATCCGCTCGCCAATATGGAAGATGGCGATGGACTGGAAGGTCGCCTTCCCGCTGCATCCGGAATACCGCACGCTGCCGATGGTCTGGTACGTACCGCCGCTGTCGCCGATCCGCTCGGCGGCGGAGGCCGGCAAGATCGGTCACGACGGCGAGATGCCGGATGTCCGCAGTCTTCGCATCCCGCTTAAATACCTCGCCAATTTGCTCACGGCCGGGAAGGAAGAGCCGATCGTTCTGGCGCTTGAGCGCATGCTCGCCATGCGCGCGTATATGCGGGCCAAGACCGTGGACGGCGTGATTGATGAGGGCGTCGCCCGGCGTGTCGATCTTAAGCCCGAGGACATCGACGAGATGTACCAGATCATGGCCATCGCCAACTATGAGGATCGCTTCGTCATCCCCACCGCGCATCGCGAGCTCGACGAGGACGCCTACGATTTGCGCGGTTCTTGCGGCTTCTCCTTTGGCAATGGTTGCTCTGGCGGGACGACAGAAGCGAACCTGTTCGGAACGCCGAAGAAGCACGCCAAGACGCCGATGGAGGTCGTGTAATGAAAACCTTCAAGGTTCTCTCGGCTCTGCTCAGCTACCCGGATGAGGCGCTGCAGAAGGCTGCGCCGGAGTTGCGGCACGTCATTGATGAGGAGGATCTTCTGCCGCCGGGGAGACGCCGCGCCCTGGACGCTCTGATCGAGGACATTGCGACCGCCGATCTCTATGCGTTGCAGGAGCGTTATGTCGAGTTGTTCGACCGCACGCGCTCGCTATCGCTGCACCTCTTCGAGCATGTGTATGGGGAGAGCCGCGACCGTGGTCAGGCGATGATCGATCTCAAGAGCCTCTACGAGCGCAATGGGCTTTACCTCAGCGCCAGCGAGCTTCCCGACTACCTCCCGGCCTTTCTCGAATTCCTCGCCACGCGCCCGCTGGCGGAAGCGCGCACGCAACTTAGCCAGCCCGCGCATATCCTGACGGCGCTTGCTGAACGCCTGCACAAGCGGCAGGCGCCCTACGAGACGGTGTTCCAAGCTCTCACCTCACTTGCCGTCTCGGCTCCGGACGCGCCCACCATCGAAGTGTCGCCGGAAGGCCAAGATGTTGATCCCAACGACTTCGCTGCGCTCGATGCGCAATGGGAAGAGGAGGCGGTGACGTTCGGTCCGGGAGCCACTCCAAGCTGCAAGGACCGGATCGTATCTCAGATACGTGCGGGCCGGCGCCCGGTGGTCGACGCGCCAAAGGGAGCGGTGCCATGAGCGATACCATCAATCAGCTTCTTTTCGGCTGGTACCCGTATCTCTGCCTCACGGTCTTCCTGATCGGCAGCCTGGTGCGCTTCGATCGCGAGCAATACACGTGGCGCTCCGGATCGAGCTCAGCTCCTCCGGCGCCGGCAGCTCACCTGGGGCTCGAATCTTTTCCACGTCGGCATTCTCGTCATCTTCGTCGGCCATTTCGTCGGCCTGCTCACCCCTATCGCGGTATTCGATTTCCTCGGCATCAGTCACAGCTTCAAGCAGATGATGGCGATCGTGGTTGGCGGCGTTGCCGGCATCGCCTGCCTCATCGGCATTTCGCTCTTGGCGTACCGGCGTCTCTTCGACGCGCGCATCCGCAACACCTCCTCGTTCGGCGACATCGCCATCCTGCTGCTGCTCTACGTGCAGCTGCTCCTGGGCCTCGCCACCATTCCGATCTCGCTAGAGCATTTGGATGGATCGGAGATGCTTAAATTCATGACCTGGGCCCAAGGAATCATGACCCTGCAGCCGGGTGTGGCGTCGCTCGTCGCGGACGCAAATCCCATCTTCAAGCTGCACCTGTTCCTGGGCATGACGATCTTCCTGGTGTTCCCGTTCACGCGCCTGGTTCATGTATGGAGCGCGCCAATCTGGTATCTCGGGCGGCGCGGCTATCAGGTGGTGCGCACGCGACAGCAGGCGGCTCGACCCATCCCGGCGGAGTGAGTCTATGGCTTGCGCTGTTCATGCTCTCCAGTCTCTCCCCGAGCCGAGTGAGGTAAGCGTGAACGGTGTAGTGATCCCGCGGGATGCAATCGCCCGCGAGGCGCAGCATCACCCGGCGTCGAAGCCCATTGAGGCGTGGCAGTCGGCCGCACGCGCGCTCGTCATCCGCGAGTTGCTGCTGCAAGAGGCGCGTCGTCTCAGGATCGCGCCGGCCCCGCAAAGCGACGGAAGCGGACGGCGCGAAACCGAAGAAGAAGCGATGATCCGGGGTCTGATAGAGCAAGAGGTGACAACACCGGAACCAGACGAGGCTGCCTGCAGGCGCTATTACGAACAGAATCGGCGGCGCTTCCGTTCGCAACCGATCTGTGCGGGGTCGCATATTCTTTTCGCCGCGTGCAGGGACGACGTGCAGGGGTTTGCGCAGGCGCAAGCGGCGGCTGCATCGGTGCTCGCGGAGTTGAAACTGCGGCCTGAGCGATTTGGCGATCTGGCGCGCGCTCATTCCGCCTGTCCGTCAGCAGCGCAAGGCGGCTCCCTGGGGCAGATCACCGCCGGGCAAACGACCATGGAATTCGAACAGGCGCTAGCAGAGCTGACGCCTGGCTCGATCACCGAAGCTCCGGTGGAAACGCGCTACGGGCTCCACATCATTCGCCTAGACGGCAAGGTCGCGGGGACGGAGTTGCCGTTCGATCTGGCCGTCGACCGTATCGCGGACTATCTCCGCGAGAACGTCAGGCGTCGAGCGACGGCACAGTATATCGCGCGGCTGGTCTCGAATGCGCAAATCGCCGGCATCGCTCTTGCGGGCGCAGAAGCGCACCGCGTCAGCTGAGCGCCTATTATGCTCGGCGATCTTCTTTCCCGCTTCACCAACGATACCATCGCAACGGAGGCTATCCTGCGCCTTGGCGATGTCACTCTACTTGCGGCCTTGCGCGAGCGCGCCGATGCGGAAGGCCTCGCGCTTGGCGCCCTTGCCGCGCTCGCGGTGCAACGCTACGCTCGAGAAGCATCGGATGAGGAATGGGTTACACTTATGGGCGCAATGCAGCACTCCGAGGATCCTGGTCTCACCTGCCTCAAACGCGCTCTGCGCCACGTGACCCACGACTCCAACTAGGGCGAAAAACCGCCAGCGGCGCAATGCCGTTTGACCTTTTGGCGCGGTGATCGCTACCCTAAGGGGCCTACCCACGAAATTCGGAAAAGGCCCCGGGGCATAATGCCGAATCTGGACCGCAACCTCATCCGGGCGCTGCCAGTTTTCAGCGCCATGGGCGAGGTCGAACTCGATGACGTGATCGGCCTCGCCAAAGCACGGCGCATCCCGAAAGGGACTGCCGTGTTCCGGCAGGGGGACGTGGCCGACACCTTCTTCGTGCTCTTGCACGGGCGCCTCAAGGTGGTGAAGACGACGCCCCACGGACAGCAGATGATCATCCGCTTCGTCAATCCCGGCGACATCTATGGGATCGCCAAAGCGCTCCGCCGCAAGGACTATCCGGCTACTGCGAGCGCAGTCGTGGATAGCGTCACCCTAGCTTGGCCCGCCCAGGCCTGGGACGATTTCATGGCGGCCCATCCGGTCTTCGCCGTCAACGTCATGCAGATGATGGGTGAACGCCTGCAAGAGGCCCATGCCAGGATCAAGGAGCTGTCGACCGAGGAGGTCGAGCATCGCGTCGCCCATACCTTGTTGCGGCTCGTCACGCAGTCCGGGCGGCATACGGAAGAGGGGGTTCTAGTCGACTTCCCGATTACCCAGCAGGACCTCGCCGAGGCGTCGGGAACAACCCTCCACTCCGTGAGCCGGGTCTTGGGCGCATGGGAAAACACGGGCCTCGTCACCACCGGCCGTCGCAGGATCGTGGTCCGAGATGTTAAGGCCCTTTCCGAGCTCGCAGAGGGTGGCCCCAGGGAAGCCGCCCCGGAGCAAGACCGCTCGCGCTGAAGAAACATCAGCTTGCGCTGCGTCAACATCGATCCCACGCCGTGGTCGTAATTTCGTGTTTGAGGCACGTCGTGGGGCGGGAGACTACATCCATGCAACGCAGCCTGGGCCAGGATCGGGTCGGCCACCAGCCCGTGGGCGGGCCTCTATTCAGCTACGGCTTTCGCCCATTCTTCCTCGGGGCGGCACTATGGGCCATCCTGTCCGTGGCGCTTTGGCTCGGCTCGCTCGGGGGCTTGTGGGAGCTTGCCCCGGGTTACGGGGCCTTGGCGTGGCACGCCCATGAGATGCTGTTCGGTTACGGCTCCGCCGTCGTGGCAGGCTTTCTCCTGACTGCGGTGCCCAATTGGACCGGGAGCCTGCCGGTTGCTGGGTGGCGTCTCATGCTGCTGTTCGCATTGTGGAGTATTGCCCGAGCCGCGTTTTTGGTGATGGGACCGGTCGGGCCTCTCCCGGCCGTCGTGATCGACAGTTTGTTTCTCCCGTGCCTCTTGCTTGTCATGGCGCGCGAGATCGTGGCCGGCCGCAATTGGCGGAACCTGAAGCCGCTTGCCCTTGTCGGCCTCTTGGCGGCGGCTGACATCGCGTTTAACGCCGAGGTGCTCATTGCTGGAGCCCCCGGCATCGCAGTTCGGGTCGGGGTTGCGGCGCTGATCGGGCTCATCATGCTGATCGGCGGCCGAATAGTGCCGAGCTTTACCCATAGCTGGCTGTCCCGGATGAGATCATCACGTCTGCCGGCTCCATTCGGCCGCGTGGATAAAGTGGCACTAATCATTTCTGGCGCGGCGCTGCTCCTCTGGATCGTGAGACCCGGCGGCGTCGAAACGGCACTGTTCTTTCTTGCCGCCACGATCACGCAGGCAATCCGCCTTTTCCGCTGGCGGGGGATGGATGCCTGGGGCGAGCCCCTCGTCCTCGTCTTGCATCTTGGCTACGCCTTCATCCCTCTCGGTTTTCTCCTGGGCACTGTCTCCATTCTGTTGCCTGGAAGCATTGCCGGGACGGCCGCCTTGCATGCCTGGACCGTCGGCGCCATCGGCCTCATGACGCTGGGTGTGATGACGCGTGCGACCCGAGGCCATACCGGCCGCGACCTCACCGCGCCGATCTCCACGATGGCCATATACTGCGCCGTGATCTTGGCGACGCTACTGCGCATTGCGGCCGGGTTCCTCCCGGAGGTCCAGGCAATCCTGCTCGAGGCCGCGGGCGCCGCCTGGATCGCGGCCTTCGGACTGTTCCTTATCATATATGCGCCGATGCTCATCGGGCCGCGGATCGAGCCCGGTTGAGCTGCCTGAGGGACGCCTCCACGGTGGTCGTTCAGCGAGTTTGACGTGGCGCAACGACGGCCACGCGCTCCTCGCGCTAAAGAACGACAAACGCGGGCAAAAGTAGCAGAACGATGCATTCTCCTCGGTTGCCGGGGCGCTGACCGAGGGAAGCTTGGTTTGACGAACCCAGAAAGGGACGGCCGATGCCAATCGCTACACCCGAGTGGCCCATATTCAAGGAGGTGCTGCGCCGCCAAGGGCTCATGGATGACATGATGGAGCGGTGCGGCGTGGACGTTCTTGACGTCATTCGCAAGGACAGAGGGCAATCCTTTGTCGAGGCGCGCACCAGGTGCCGCTCCTGCGCTTGGGTGCGGACTTGCCGCGACTGGCTGCTCGTTTCGAAGGGCCCGGTGCCTTGGCCTCCGGATTTCTGCCCCAACGCGGGCATCTTCCGCACCTGTCTGAAGAAGGCTTCGACGTAGCTCTGCGCACGGCTTCGACCTCGCGGCGGATCAGGCTTGGGGATTCCCGAACCACGCCGAGGAAACCGAAGCCGCCGGCCCGCGTCACGGCAATGACGAGTTCCGATCGGGCGACGCCCCCCATTCCGGCCAAGACAATGGGATGCTCACATCCAAGCAGATCACAAGCCTCGGTTCGCAGAGAAGCGCTCATGGGGCGCGATCCTCCCGCTCGTCGCGCCGAAAGGTGAGCACCAAGACGTCGCGGAATGCCTTCAACGCGGGATCCTTGGGAGCAATAGCCGTGACGCCGTGAAGCAGGCGCCGATCGTCGAGAAAGACTGTGTCGAGCGGATCGGTCAGCGTGAATTCGCCGAGTGGCCGTCCCTCGGGATCGAAGATCTGAGTGACCCCACTCGATACGTTGCAGCGATTGACGAGCAGGACGCAGACCCAATCGACGCCGTCCCGGTGCGCGCCTTCTGGTGTCGGCAGGCCCGACCGACCGCTGTCGGCTTCGATGCGGAATTGGTGCATCTCCACATGCCAGGTGGGCGGTGTTTCGCCGCCTGGCGACGCCGCATCGAAGATCGTGGTGCAGACCCCTAAGATGCCTCGCGTGAACCCATTGGCGGAAATGCTATCCGAGACTGGCGTAAACCAGCGCTCGATGCCACCGTTCAGAGGATTGTGATCACGGCTTTGATAGTGAGGCTGATGGGGCTTGCGCGTGACGGCTCCGCCTGAGACGCCGAAAGCGGCAAAGCGTCTTCGGCGGTAGCGCCCGCCGTCGGCCATGTACACATCCGGCCCGAGATCGTCCCAACTAGACGCGAACGCGGACCACGCACCAAGCCCCCGCAACCGCAGAATGGAACACATGTCGTTGCCGGCGCGAAATGCAAACCCGTCGCACGAGATGTCCTCGACAATGCGAGCGAGCATGAGCGTCAGATCGTGATCTGCAGCCTCATTCTCGGGCCCTAGGGGCATGGTCTTCATGACATGGTCTTCATGGCTCGCAATTCCACGAGGTGGGCTGCAAGAAGGCCATAGGCTAGACCAGCGTCCGCGATTGATGCGGCAACGACAACCGGTCCGGTGAGGCCACGCTCAGTAGCGACAAACACTCATCGAGACGTCATGCGGCGGAGGATATATGGAGGATATAGCCTCTTGCTTGCAACAAAGCGCCACGGCCCCGGGAACCTTTTCGTGCAGGCTGCTGTCTAATCGGCAAACCCTGAGAGAAAGCGCCCCTTCAACGAGGTTCGACCTATGCAGAATAAACTCACCCCGCTCGTAATAGTCCTGGCGATGCTGAGCCCCGGGCTGCTTTGGGCCGACGCGCCCGCCAAGCCAACCGACCCGCAGATCGCGCATATCGCTTACACCGCGGGTCTGATTGACATTGAAACCGGCGAACTGGCTCTCGAAAAATCTCAAGACGAAGACGTGCGCTCCTTTGCCCAACGCATGATCGGCGATCACACCGCCGTCAACGATCAAGCGCTGGCCCTCGTGAAGAAGCTGGAGGTGACGCCCGAGGACAACCCGACCAGCCAGAGCTTGACCGAACAGGCGGAAGCAACTCGGAAGCAGCTGGGCGGCTTGACCGGCGCAGCCTTCGATAAGGCCTATGTCGACCATGAGGTCGCGTTTCACAAGACGGTGAACAGCGCTCTCAGCACCACTCTGATCCCGGACGCTCAAAATTCTGATCTAAAATCTCTGCTGCAGAATGGCCTCAAAATGTTCGAGGTGCATCTCGAGCACGCCGAGCGCCTGGCGCAGCAACTGGCTTCAGCAAAATCCTGATTGGGCTTGCGGGCGATGGTCAAACGAACCGCTCGAGTAGAAAGCATGTTGAAGCAGAGGCCCAGCGACTACGCTACGCTTTCTGACAGCGAGCTCGCCGGCCGCATCTCAGCGAAAGACCTTGAGGCGGTGCGGCTGGTGACCGTCCGCAACAACCAGAGGCTCTATCGTACCGCTTGGAGCATCCTCAAGGACCGCTCGGAAGCCGAGGAGGTCGTCCAGGACGGTTATATGAGAGCCTTCGGCGCCATCGGGACCTTCGCCGGAAGGTCGTCGCTTTCAACATGGCTCACTCGAATTGTCGTCAACGAGGCATTGAACCGAAGGAGCCGCGCGCAAAGGCGGTCTCGGCTACTCAATCACGACTCGGTTCTTGTCTTGGAAGAATATCGGGAAAAGCTGATGGCAGGATCAGTGACACAATCGCCGGAAAAAATCTTGATGCGGCGCCAGATTGCCAAATTGTTGGAGTCGGCGATCGCGCGGCTGCCAGACCCGTTCAGACCGGTGTTCATACTGCGTGAGATCGAGGGCTTGAGCGTTGAGGAAACGGCCGAAGTCCTGGGAATTCCGGAGGAGACGGTAAAGACCCGTCTGTTCCGCGCGCGCCGACGGTTGCAGAAGGAGCTCGACCCGGAACTATGCGCTGCCTTGTCGGAGACGGTTCCCTTCGCTGGCGCAGACTGCGAGGCGCTCACCGACCGCGTGCTAGTTCATTTTGAGAATCAACAAAGCGCATCCGACCGGCACTCCGTCATCGCGGATGGACAGTGAAGGCGAAGGCGGAGACAGCCAACGCGATATGGCGGTGCTGGTGTCAATCACTGCAAGCTTTGGATGGAAACGTGGGCGGAGGTTAAGCCCCTTCGCCGGCCAACAAACGAGGACATCTCCATGAGCTCGAATGTGCGTGCGCTGGAACTTGGGAGGGCCTCGCAACCTGTTGATGTCGGCCGGCCCGACAGAGCCGATGTTGAAGGAGCGTTTCGGACGATCATCCGATGGGCAGGGGACGATCCAGAGCGACCGGGGTTGATCGAAACTCCCGCTCGTGTCACTCGCGCCTTCGGCGAATTTTTCGCCGGCTATCGCCAGGATCCCGCCCTGATTCTGGAGAAGACCTTCGAGGAAATCGAAGGCTATGACGAGATGATCGTGCTCCGTGGCATCCGCTTCGAGAGCCATTGTGAGCATCACTTGGCGCCCATCACCGGCAGCGCCTGGGTGGCGTACGTGCCGAGCGGCCGCGTCGTTGGAATCAGCAAGCTCGCCAGGGTCGTGGACGCCTATGCAAAGCGCCTGCAGATTCAGGAAAAAATGACGGCCCAGATTGCAAACACAATTGACGAGGCCCTTAAGCCTCAGGGGGTTGGCGTCATTCTAAAGGCGACGCATCACTGCATGACCACTCGCGGCGTGCATAAGCCGGACACGGACCTGGTCACGAGCCGAATGCTGGGCTGCTTCCGTGACAATCCGCTGACGCGGCAAGAATTCCTGAGCATGATTGATTGACCTCGACCGAGCGCCGGCGCGATCCTAAGATGAGAAGGCAGAAGAATGGAGCAGGGAGCCAAGCTGGACGGCCCAGACCTCACTCAAGGCATTGCTCTCGATGAGTTGCCCGACGGAGCAATGCTCGTTGGTCATGCCCGCGGTGAGCAGATTCTGCTGGTGCGCCGCGGTAGCGAGGTATTCGCGGTCGGTGCCCAATGCACACATTATCAAGGCCCTCTTGCCGAGGGTCTCCTCGTGGACGACACGGTGCGCTGCCCCTGGCACCACGCCTGTTTCGATTTACGCACCGGGGAAGCCCTCCGTGCACCGGCGCTTAGCCCAATTGCTTGCTGGAATGTCGAGCAACGCGACGGAAGGATCGCAGTGCGCGAAAGGCGGGAGTCGGCAATCCCGAAGCCACGCGGTAAGACGGTTGGCGAGCCCGAAAGGATGGTCATCGTCGGTGGCGGCGCCGCCGGCTTTGCCGCCGCAGAACTGCTGCGGCGGAAGGGCTTTCAGAACAGCATCGTCATGTTGAGCAGCGACGACGCCCTGCCCTATGATCGCCCCAACCTGTCCAAGGACTACCTCGCGGGCACCATTCCCTCCGATTACGTGCCTCTCCGGGATGAGCGCTTCTATGCTGACAATGGCATTGAAGCGCGCACAGGGCAGACCGCTTTACAGGTCGATATTCGAGCTCGCGAAGTCATCATCACCGGCGGCGGCAAAATTTCCTACGACCGGCTGTTACTGGCGACGGGAGCCGAGCCTGTCCGCCTCACCATCCCCGGCGCTGATCAGCCGCATGTGTTTACGCTACGCTCGCTCGATGACTGCCAGGCCATCATCGAGCGTGCCAAGGCGGCGCGCCGGGTCGTCGTCATCGGGGCAAGCTTTATCGGGCTTGAGGTCGCTGCCGCGCTACGCACGCGGAATTTAGAGGTTCACGTTGTGGCGCCCGATAAACGGCCGATGGAGCGGATCCTCGGTCCCGATATGGGTAACTTCATCCGCGGTCTCCATGAGGAGCATGGCGTGAACTTTCACCTCGAGAACAAGGCCATCGCCATCGAGGGAAAGTCAGTCCAGTTGGAGTCAGGCGACACGAATCGAGGCCGATCTTGTCGTCGCCGGCATCGGCGTTCGACCGCGGCTCGACCTTGCCGAGAAAGCAGGGCTGAAGCTCGACCGGGGAGTTGTCGTCGATCAATATCTGGAGACGAGCGCGCCGGGCGTCTACGCCGCAGGCGACATAGCCAGATGGCCAGACCCACGTTCAGGTGAACATATCCGCGTTGAGCATTGGGTCGTCGCCGAGCGTCAAGGCCAGACCGCGGCTCTCAACATGCTGGGTCACGCGATGCCCTTCACCGCCGTGCCATTCTTCTGGAGTCAGCACTACGATGTCCCAATCAACTACCTGGGTCACGCGGAAACATGGGACGAGATCGGGATTGATGGCGACATCAGGAGCAAGGACTGCCTCTTGCGCTTCAAGCGCAATGGTCGCCTAGTGGCTGTCGCTTCGATTTTTCGCGATCTTGAAAATCTTGAAGCGGAAGTGGCGATGGAGCGATAACCCGGAGCGTTGGGCCACTTGGTCGAATCGCATTGGAGCTAGCCAAGCTTAGCACCGCGCCAATACAGAGTCCGAAAAGGGGTCGACGCCAAGGGGTGGGCGAGTCGCTTCGTCGGCCTTCCAAAAAAACCGTACAATGCCAACAAACCCGTGCATGCTAGAAGAAGGGAAATGCCGCCGCTTGTCGTCCACAATTGGCCGGTCGCTCGGAGTCGGCTTTGCGACGCTTCTTTGCGGCAAGAGTGGCTAACGTCTTTACTGGTGCTTGCGGCCACGATAGCAGCGTTCACCTGCTACGCTTCCCTGCTGAGCTTCTACGCTGAACACCCTAAGCTATATCCGCTAACCCTATTAGTGGCCTTCACGGTTTGTCTTGTAACGTCAGGCGTAACCTATGCCGGCGTCCCACATTCGATTGTTACACTAGCTCGCGGACTCGCGATAACAACCGGTATCTACAGTCTGTCGCTGTTTCCCGGCTTTCCTACCCTCCATGTTGTTTTTGGTCTCAGTCGTGAGATCATTCTACTCGCATGGGCAGCGGCCGGATTCGCGGCGATTGTTGCACTTTGGCGGCCATCATGGCTCGTCTATTGCGGCTTCTACATCTTTTGGATCAAAACGACGGCGAGTTATGTCACGGGGCTAGAATATCACACGCTGCTGGACGTGCAGCCGCTTTACCAAGTTCCAGTCTACCTAGGCATTGCAATTACTGCCTTGCAACTAACCAAGCGTAGCGGGCTTGGTCACATCCTGAACCTGACCCCAGGCTTCCCCCTTTGCGCTCGCAATCCGTGGGTCTTAGTTCTTATCACAGCGATAGCTCTACATGCCGCCAATTACTTCTACTCCGGTGTAGCAAAGGCGAGTCTGGGGGGCAGCGTTACGGATTGGGCGTTTCACAATGAAAACGGAAACCTCCTCCTTGTCGCTTTGTACAACAAGCAATTGCTGTGGGGCGATTGGGCTGGTCTGGATTCGATCGCCATTGGATCGATAAGTTTCCTCGCGCGTCCGCTTGCGATCATGATCTTGCTTGGGCAACTAGCGTCGATTGTCGCCTTCTCGAACCGGCGCCTTTTCATCCTACTCTTCGCGTTCTACGACCTCATGCACGTCGGCATTTTCGTTCTCGCTGGCGCGAACTTCTGGACTTGGTTCATGCTGAATCTCGCGATAATTGCGGCGATGGGTCAGTTAGCTCCCGGTGTATTGAACTGGAAGACGGGAGTTATCGGCGCGTTTATGGTGGTCGCGTCGAAGACTTTCGCTACCATCGCGTGGCTCGGCTGGTACGATACGCGCGCTGTGAACAGTGCCTATTTCGAGGTTGTCTATCCCGAGGGACGCACCCGATTACCGTACACGGCTTTCGGGTTTTACTCCTATCCGTTGGCACACATGAGCTTCGGCTTGCCCCCCGGCAACTATTTTCCAACGTTGACGAATGGTGGGACGTATTCGTCGTTGGTGTACAGACAGTCAGCCAAGTGCACGTTTGATTCCAACCATTCTGAGTTTGAAAAAAAGTGGAATGCCGAACGCCTCTCAGCCTTCATCCGTGGATACCATCAATACGTACTGCAACGAGTGGATGGCCATGGCCGATGGTCCAACGATCTCTACCCGCACCATTTCTGGTCATCCCCATCAGTGGTCCGTGAGTTCGCCTCCGTCGATATGAGAAAGGTGACAGACTACATCTTAGTCGTGGAATCTGTTTGCCTCGATGCTAAAGGCAGCGCGTCT
Organism: uncultured Alphaproteobacteria bacterium; assembly: GCA_963732955.1. Classification (GTDB taxonomy): domain Bacteria; phylum Pseudomonadota; class Alphaproteobacteria; order Rhizobiales; family Methyloligellaceae; genus Methyloceanibacter. The sequence continues at coordinate 247,161 of CAVTBH010000002.1, read as the reverse complement.
CGCGCTCCCTACCACAACGAGTTTGGAATCAATGTCGACGGGCAATGAACTTCTTATTGTCTACTTGTCTACGGTGGGGACTCCCCTTTTTATTCCCGGTACGTCGAATTCATCAAAATTCGGGAGAAAGTGGCACGCGGCGGCTCCAGGCAGACCGAATAGGGTCCTTGAGCAGCGTCCGGAACCGAGCTGCCGCTTGGTGGAGCCGTGTCCGTTAGTCTAAGTCGGGAGGCCGCTGCGCGGCGATCAGCGCGCTGACACCGCCGATGTACCAAGCGCCGAAGCCGAGCGCCAAAATCCCGAACAGCAGCGCGGAGCGGCCGGCGGAGAGCTTGTTGTCCCGCACCGTGTCGCGGAACACTCGCAGCCTCTGCTGCGTGCTCATTGGTCGCGCAACCACGAATTGGCGGTAGCGACGACAGCGGTGGCCATAGGACACGAGCTTGCGCAGATAATCGGCAACGCCGCCAATGTCCCGGCGCTCGACCACGGCGTCGCGACAGTACGTCACCGCGTTCGTTGAGAAGCGATCCACCACGCGGCGGATGAAGACCGTGTCGCCGCCTCTCTTCCGTTCGTTAAAAGGTCCGAGCGTCTCGAAGATGCGCTTGCGAACCGCCATGTTGCCGGCGCGGCCGTAGTATAAATCCGGCTGGCGGCTGGTCAGAACGTAGGCGTCCTTCGCGCTCTCGTAGGCGTCGAACGCTTTGAGCGTTGGTGAACGGCTTGCGCTAACCAGGCGACCGAGCACGACGCCCACCTCCCCCGCTTCGAATACCCTTGCCAACGTCGAGAGCCACTCCGGATGCGGCGCGCAGCCTGCATCGGTGAAGGCCAGGACCTCACCGCAAGCCTCGGCTAGCCCGCGGTTTCGGGCGATGTAGGGGCTCCGCCGCGGCTCCGACAGGAAGCGAATGCCCGTGCGACGGCGAATACGTTCTGCCGACCGATCGGTGGAGTGGTTGTCAACCACCAGAATCTCGAGCTTCGACTTCGGATAGTCCTGGGCAAGCAAAGCGTCGATGCAGCAGTCGACCGTTCGCTCCGCGTTGAATACGGGAACGATGACTGAGAAATGCATGGACGAGCTTTTCGGACTAGTTGGCGAGCCGACGTTAGGTGATCGTATCAGAACTCCTCAAGCGGCGGGACCATACACCGGATGGCGTCTCCTTCCAGCCAATTGGGGCGTCGGGCAAAGCGCGGACTGCACCGCAACGACACCTATCTCGCGCTGCTCGACTGGCAGGCGCGCAGGCAGTATCACCGCACGACCCCTGCCGCTGAGAGCTCGCGCGGCGGGACCGAACTGCACTGCCCTCGCCAGCCTCAACGCATTCGCCAGTTACCTTTTGAGCGTAGCCATCCGTATAGGGTTATAGCATCTGGTATGCGTCTGCTTATGGCACTTAGCGGACATCAATGACCATGCTGAGCATGTCCGGTTTTGGAGCATAAAGCAGACATCCGGAGACCGCCCTGCAATGTCCGCTTCTGACCCTAAGCGGACGTATAACACGCGCGAGCGCTCCTGGCTGCGGGACGAATTTACCCTTTAGGACGCACGCCTACGGGGCTCTGAACCGAGGAGCCGGAGAAGAGCCAAAAACGTGGCCGGCATTATCAACAAAACAAGCGGCATCTGCACAGCCAGGCCAGAGATAATCGCGATTGCCAGAGGCTGTTGCATCTCGGCGCCTTGACCAAGCGCCAATGCGAGCGGCAGCAGCGCAAGAGCCGCGGCTATGGTGGTCATAGCAATTGGACGCAGGCGATTTTGCGCGGCAGTGATCAGCGCCCGCTCGACTGTAGCTCCCTCATTCTTCAGCCGCTCGAATTCACTGAAGTAGAAGATGGCTACCTCGGTCACGATGCCCACTACCATGGTCAAACCCATCAGGGCAGTGATATTGAGATCAATCCCCGTGAGGAACAATCCGACAAACACTGCGCTCACCGCGACGATGGGTACGAGTAGGACCTGGGACGCTATCGTGAAGTCCTCATAGAGAAACAACAGCAGCACGAACACCAAAGAGACGGCGGCAATGAAGATGATCGTGAGCTGGACGAACGCCGTCTGCTGTTCTTTGTAGAGGCCGCCGAGCTCGTAATAGAGCTGCGCTGGAATGAGATCTTGGCGGGCCAGCACCGCCTTGACGTCACGCACCGTCGATCCAATGTCCCTCCCCTCAATGCGGGCGGTAACCGGAACCATGCGCTTCAAGTTGTCCCGGACCACCTGAGGCTGACCCACGACGCGCTGGAAGGAGGCTACGCGACTGAGAACGACCAAGTGTCCGTCCGGCGCCCGAAGCAGCATGTGAGAAAGATCCGACGTGAAGCGGCGGTTTCTGGCCGATGGCCAAACGCGCACGTCGATTGTTTGTGGGTCCATTTGGACCTTGGTCGCTACCATGCCACTAAGAAACGCAGCGACTTGGGTCGTGATCGAGGCTGGATCCAGCCCCTCGATGGCCGCCTTTTGCCGATCTACGTGAATTGAGAGTGCGTCTCCGGCAAGCTGAATACCGTCGTTCACGCTAACAATGCCGGGCACCTGCGAGATAGCCTCTGCGACTTTAGGGGCGGTAGTGAGCAAAGCCTCCACATCGTCGCCAAAAATCTTGACCTCGACCGGCTGCGGCACTGCCGTCAAATCGCCGATGAGATCTTCCATCAATTGTAAGAGCTCGACTTGGAGCCCGGGGACCTGCTTTTCGATCTGTTCTCGAACGGCGGTCATGATCTCGTCGATGGGCCGGCGCGGCAATGGCTTGAGGCGTACGAAGAAATCGCCTTGATTGGCCTCGGTAAGCCCACCGCCAAGCTGCGCCCCCGTGCGCCGCGAGTAGGTGAGGACCTCAGGGGTGGCGCGGAGCACGTCCTCCACCTGCTTCACCAGCTCGTTCGTATCGTGCAGCGAAGTTCCGGGGGGCGCCCTGTAGTCAAGCACGAAGCCGCCTTCATCCATGGCCGGCATGAAGCCAGAGCCGACTTGGGGGTAAGCAAACATCCCGGCGCCGATGATGAACAAGAGAAAGGGCAGAACGAGCCATGGGTGTCTCAGCAGCCGCGTCAATAACCATTCGTATCCACGTCCAAACCGGCTTGCCCTGCTCGCTTCCTGTTCCTCCAGGCCCGGACGCAAGAGATGCTCGGACAAAAGTGGAATGACGAGCCAGCTGATCAGCAATGAAATGGCCAGGATGCTCGCCATGGTCAGCGACAGCGCCCTGAAGAAGGCGCCGACCACACTGCTTAAGAACGCTAGCGGCAAGAAGATGATGATGGTGGCAAGCGATGATCCTACCAGAGGTCTCCCAAACTCAGACACCGCGATCCTGACGCGTTCCGAGTGGGATGCATTCGGCAGTGTAACCACACGCCGAACGATCTGTTCGATCAAAACGATGGCATCATCGATGACAAGGCCGATGGCCGCGGCCATGCCGCCAAGGGTCATGATGTTGAACGTCATTCCTGCGGCATAGAGGACCAGGACGGAGATGGCCAAAACAGCCGGAACGACGATGACGGCGATCAGCGTAATCCTGAAGCTACGCAAGAAGACGAACAGGACGACGGCCGACAAGGCAATGCCAATCAGAATGGCGTCACGAACGCTCTTCGCGGAAGCCGCTATCAGCTCACCCTGATCGTACCATGCTTTAAGCTCGGTTCCGGCTGGCAGCTTGTCCTTATGGGCCTCGAGCACCCGTTCGACATCCTGCACAATTTGGATCGTGTTGCCATCCGGCTGCTGGTAGATCTGCAAGGAGACCGCCGGCACACCATCTGCCGAGACGATGACCCACTGAGGAGCCGGTCCGCGCACGACCCTAGCGATATCCTCAAGCTCAATCTTGCCGTTTGGCCCCGAGCGAATGATGGTGTGGCGAATGTCATCGAGTGTGGTCAGTCGGTCGTCCGTCAAAACCAGAAACAATTTATGCCAATCCTGCAGCCGGCCAACGGCCTGCAAGACATTGGAGGATGAGAGCGCCCGCGCGACGTCGTCAATCGTGAGACCATAGGCCACCATGTCGTCGGGGCTGACATCGACTTGGAACTCGGCGATATCGCCTCCTAACGCCGTCACCTTGGCAACGCCGTTAACTGCCGACAGGAGGGGCACAAGGTCATATTCTGCGATCGCGCGCAGACTTGCCTGATCCACCGTGCGTGAAGTGAGATTATAGGCGGCAACCGGAAACACGGTCGGGTCCATGCGCCGAATCGGTGAATTTGGTATTGGCCGGGAGTGTTCCGAGCAGCCGCGTCACCGCAGCTTCCACGTCCAGGGTCGCGAGCTGCATGTCCGTGCCCCAAGCAAAATTCACGGAAATTTCAGCACTGCCGCGGGTCGAGGTTGATCGTATCTCACGCACGCCTCGGACCGCGCGTACGCCGACCTCTACAGGCCGGGTCACTTGGACGACCATCTGGTCCGCGGGACGGTCGCCCGCATCGAGGGACACCACCACACGCGGGAAGTCGATCTGTGGAAATAGGGCCACAGGCAGCCACAGGGCCGCCAAGCCGCCAAATACGGCAGCAAGCAGCAGGAGAAATAGAATGGAGCGGCGATGCGAGGCCGCCAGACCGGGAATCTTCAAGGCGACGTCGCGCTCACGGCAGCGCCATCCCTAAGTCCGATGAGGTTGGAAATCGCTACCCTTTGATCGGCCTTAAGGCCGTCTTCTACCCAAACGCTTTCCCCTTCTGCCTGGGCTAGGGTCACGTCTTGTCGACGGACGTGTCCGTCTTCGACCAAGAAAACATAGGGCTGATTACCGTCATAGAGCACGGCGGCGCGCGGCACGCTCAGCACTTCCGTCTGCCTGGCGGCGACCGTCGCCTTGACGGTTTCCCCTAACGCAAATTGCTGAGCGATAACTCCGGTCACTCGGACCAGGGCATCAAGCAACCGTGTGGTCGGTTCAACAATTGCTCCGACACTGGCTATCTCAGCAGGTACCGTCGGTCCATCGGCGAAAAGGTGCTCCAATCGAACCTTGTCTCCCGGCGCGACCTGGACCGCCTCGCTTGGCTCAATACCGAGCGCGAACCATCAAAGCGGCGCGGTCGGCAAACTCGGCAATTGTCGCTTTGCGGTAACTTGGCTCCCGATCTGGGCCGCGAGATTTCGTCGCGATGCCGGTTTTGGGTGCACGCAGTACGACCTGCTCGTCGCCGGCACCAAGTGCCTTCTGCGCCTCAAGCTGAGTGCGTGCATCGGCCAACACTTGCTCCGCAGCGGCAACTTGATCCTTGGTAGCAAGCTGCTGCGCAAAGAGCCGGCGCACATGCTCCAATTGTTGCTCGGCATTGGTGACGGCGGTTTGCAGCTGCGCGAACTTGGCGCGCGCGACCGGGCCCGGCTCGATCTCGGCCACCACATCCCCAGCCTGGACGACCTGGCCTTGATACGCATTGAGCTTTCGGACGATGCCATCAATCGGCGAGTCAACCACAAACTGACTGTTTGGGTCGGCCGCGACAGTGCCAAAGGCGGTGACAGTCTCGGTAACCTGTTGGCGTTTCACTTCCGCGGTCTTAATTGACAGGGGCGCCTCGGTGCTCGTCGACGTCGGGGTCTCGTCATTCGGTGACGGGTTGTTGTCGGCGATAGCGCCAGTGACTGCGGCGCTCGCCGGGACAAGCGCAACGAGCGCGACAAGCCATTGTTTCGAGGTACCGCTCATTGCCGGATCGTCCAAGGTGGGGCGAGCTCACGCGGGCCATCGGCCAAGAGGACGGCCATGTTGTTGGCTGCCTGCCAAATCATTTGGCGACGGTCCAGAAGCTCGAGCTCCTTCGCATTCAGCGATGTCTGCATGGAGACGAAGTTGAGCGCCGGAAAATCTCCGGTCTCGAATCCATGGCGGGCGCGGGCAACCGCAGTACGCAACTCTCCCACAGACCATTCGAGCGAGGGGATCTCCTGCTTCAACAACCTGACCTCTGTTTGAATGGTGCGCACATCCGAGATCGATTGGTCGATGCGCGCCTGGTATTCCGCGCGCAACTGATTGCGCGTGGCTTCCTCCGTGGCAATTTGACCGCGATTGCGATTGATAAGAGGCAAGTTCATGGTGATGCCTGGACCAATCGCGTTCACAGCGGTGTTGTCGCGAGAGCGGTTCACGCCAATGCTAATAGAGGGAAATTGCGCCAGAATAGCTCGTCTGACCATCGCTTCCTGGCTTTCGTAGCCGGCACGCAACGCAAGTAGATCAGGACGGCGACGCGGCAGCGACGCCAACAATGCGTTGACATTGATGACGTCGGAGGGCAGCGGGTTGAGGTCACCAAGGCGAAAGGCGATCTCTGGCCGTACGCCCATGACGGTAGCGAGGGCGATGTGATTGGCGGCCGCCTGGCGCCGCGCCGCTCTGAGGTCCCGATCGGCGTCGGCCAAAGCCACTAAATCCGCGCTGACTGCCGCAAAGGTGACATCCCCGGAGGCCAGAGCTTTCTTTTCCCGATCGTAATCCTTGCGAAACAAGGCCATATTGCGCTCAAGCAGCACCAGCTTCTCTTCAAGGAATTTTTCTTGGATGAAAAAGTCGCGCGCCTTCTGCGCAAGCTGCCACGCCTGCCACTCGACAGAAAGGGCGGTTTGCTGTCGGCTCGCCTCCGCGCTCCGGACCTCGGAACGATGAAGAATGAGGGCCTGGATATCGTAGCTCGGCATGATGCCGTAAGCACTCACCAAGCCAACCATATGCTCCAGGGGGGCGTCGATGCTCCAGGTCAACTGCGGGTCGGGAATCAAGTGAGCGGCATAGAGCTTCGCATCGGCGACCTTAACGCTTGCCACGGCCGTCTTTAGGTCTGGATTGTTGATGACCGCTAGGGTTGCTGCGTCCCGCATCGAAAGGGCGGGACCGCTTGCTTCCGCATGATAGCCGCTCGGAGTGAGCCCTTGCGGGGCGGAAGCAATAGCCACAGTCGTGGCCAAATTGTCGGAACTGGGAAGCGGGAGTGGCGCATAGGATTGGCAAGCAGCAAGAAACGCGCAGCTTGCAACAATCGCCATAGCTGGACGCGCCCCTGCCAAAGCCCTGCTCTCTCTGTTATCGCCCTGCTGCTTCTGCGGCAGCGGCCTAGGTTCTTATTTTGAGCTGTTCTGAACAGGATAGCGTTCGCCTTGCGCGGATTAAATGGCCTTGACGCACCATTCTCACCTGCCTTGGTCGCTATTGGTGGAGGCCAGAGACTTTGGTGTGGATAAATCCTCCGGCATCCCGTTAAGGCGGTGCCCATGGCCCCGCTATGGGGGCCACGGTTCAATGTTGAGGGGCATCAATTAATCTGGATTCGGGCCTTCCTTTTTGTTTTCTAGAATTTTTCCGGTCTGTGCGTCTACCCCAACCTCTTGGGTCACAGTCCCGTTTTTTATATCGAAAGAATACCGGAGCCCGCTTCCGCCTTTCTCCTTTTCCAACTCTTGATCCGTGATCTTGCCGGGATGGGCGCGCAGAGCGAGCGCGCGAGCCTCACTTATGCCTATCTTCGCATACCTGGCCAATTCTTGGCCCGTGTAAGCGATCGCCGGAGTAGCCGCCATGGCCAAGATCAGGGCAGCACCAGTGGCAAAACCTATTGCAACCTCGGGCGCGTTGCGATTGGCAGCCGCATGCGACCCAGCCGGCGCGCGTTGGCTACGGACAAGATCGACTAATGGCCGGACCGCGCCGGCGCCGATTGGTATTGAATGAGACAAGGATAGAGCCCCCCTCGCAACGCCAACCTTTTGACGTGAAGGGACAATCTGGTCGGAAGTTGGATGGAATAGTGACAACGCATCATGCGCCGATATACAAATCTGCAACCTTTCCCAGTTGGAGGTTTGCCTGCTGGCGCAGTCCATCCTCGTCAATGGGATCGTTGTCGCTACTGATCACGTTCGCTGCAACCCGTGAGTAAATCACGACTAGCCCAACGGCGCACATCAGCCATTCCTGCCAAATACCCCAAGCAAACGCGGCTATTGCGAAGAAGGTCGCAAACGTCGCGGCCGCGAATGGCTGAGCGTCAAACGGTATAAGAGATATGCGGAGCACCGCTGCCGCTCCGGCGAAGGCGACCAGGATCGCGCCCAGAATGCCGAGCTCGTACAAAGTCTGAAGGAACAGGTCGTGTGCGTGCTGCCCAGTAGTTCTGGGAAAGATGAACCCCGTCGGTCGCTGGGCCACCGCGCGGCGTTCGCTGAGTGCCGGCGTGGACGCGGCTCCGATGCCAAGCCAAGGATGATCGAGCACCCGTTCGGCGGTGTACTCCCAAAGAATGACCCTGGCCCGAAATGAGCCTGGGAGCCAAGTTGCCATATGTAGATCGGCCTTGAATGCGAGAAAATCGACGGGCAACACGACTACAAAAGCCAGGCACCAGAGAACAGCAAGCGCGCGGAAGGTAGCGCCTCGCCAAGCCCACCCCAGCGGAAAAACGAGCAGAGATCCGATCAGTGCGATTTGCGACGAGTCGTGCTCCGAAATGGCGACGGGGACAGCTGTCGCCAAGAGAAACACACCGATAGAAATCGCACGCCGGGTGCCCCCATAGCTCGCCCAAAGAATCAAAAGAGCGGGCCAAAAATGGAACATCAGCATGGCCACGTTTCGGTTAAGCAGCGAAAGGTTGATTTTGGTTACCTTGCCTTGGGAGATCACAAGATGCTTGGCCCGGTCCGGCTGAAGCAGGGTTATCCAGTTCATGGCCGTGCGCGTTATGGCGCCATCGGTCAACAACTCGATCAGAAGAAATAGCGCCCCGATAAACGCGCCACCGGCGAAAGCGAGGGCCGTTCGTCGAAGCTCCTGCCTGTCCAAAGCAACTGAAGCTGTGCCCGCGGCAAAGGCGGTCAGGACCACCACCAAGAGAAGGGATGCCTCACCAAGTGCGGCGTCCGGATCTGCGGCCCACGCGGCACTGGCTAAGGCGTAAAGCGCGACAAGGAGCATACCAATCAATGCCGCGCTCGGCCTGATGAGCTGCCGCCAGTCGCCGCCCCGCCGCAGAAACGGCACGATCAAGCTGATCGCAACGAGGAAGAAAAAAAGCCAGGCCAGTCGCGGAACCGCGGAGGTCACCAGCGGACTAAGAAAGAAAATTGGCGCGACGGCCCTGATTCCGACAGCGCGGAAGCGATTGAGAGCAGCGGCGCTGGACATGCCCGATCCCCTGAGCCTCAGGCTGAGTGAAGTCATAAACGACACCGGTGTGCGCGGTCGATAACAATTGGGCGATCGGCGATCCGTCGCAGGCAACCCAACTGCATCGGCATTGGAGTGACCTCATTCCGGCCAACGTTTGTCCGGAAGTGAGCGCCGGGTTTCCGCAAGTATACCTATCGTTAACCTCCGGAGCCTCGCGACGCCACAAATTGAGATCATCGCTAGCTGGCGATAGACATCTGCGTCGGGGTGCGTGGTACCGCAGATTTGAACCCTGTCAACGCAGAGCGTCTAGCAGCTAAAGGCCAGATGCGGGGCGCATCGGGAATGTGCGCTTTGTTGCGCCGCCTAACTCGTCGCCGATGGTCGCGTTGCCGAGGGAACAGGCATGAATGACGTGATGACGCTCGAGAGTCGGAGTGAGGTAGGAGTTTTGGACTTAGACAGACTTCGCTCCGCCGCTCTCAAAACCGACCCCTACGACCATTTTCTTGTATCGGAGTTGATCAGAGCGGAATGGCAGGAGCGGCTGATAAGCGATTACCCTTCCATCAAGAAGGGGGGCAGCTTTCCGCTATCGACAGTAATATTTGGACCGAACTTTTCCAGGCTCATACGCGCGCTGGACGGAAAAAACTTCCGCGAGATTGTGGAACAGAAATTGTCGGTCAAGTTGGAAGGACGACCGACCATGTTCACAGTGCGAGGGTTCTGTCGGCGTAAGGACGGAAAGATTCATACGGACACGGAGAGCAAAATCGTAACGGTGTTGTTGTACATGAATCCGTCATGGGCACCATCGGGCGGGAGATTGCGAGTACTCCGCAGCGGAACGAACATCGACGAGTTTGCGACCGAGATCTCGCCCGTCATTGGAACAATGTTGATATTCAAACGGAGCGACCATTCATTCCATGGGCATCTACCCTTCGAGGGAGAACGGAGGGTTATTCAGATGAATTGGGTCACCGAACAAAAATTCGTGGATCGAGAGATCGCACGGCATCGATGGTCCGCTCTCGTTAAGAAGCTTCGGTTCTCCTAATTCCGTGAGAGGCATGCCGCAGGACCCGATTTGTTGGGCCCTCACCGAGGGTTTTGCCGGCATGGAGAATCAGTGTCTAGGCTTGGCGGAGGCAGTAGGCATTCGCTGCGAAGTAAAACATGTACGGCGTCCCCCAGCGCCGTTGACGTACCTTTCGCCTCGTTTTTGGCCGAACCCGCTCGCGAGAACAACCAACGGGATTCCGCTTGCGCCTCCCTGGCCGGACTTGCTGATCTCAAGTGGTCGCGGCAGCGTCGCGGCTGCGCTAGCAATCCGCAAGGCCAGCAGAAATAGAACCTTTGCAGTTCACGTTCAGAGACCTTATGCGAGGCCCAGTCGCTTTGACCTGGTTGTAGTGCCGCTGCACGATTCTCTTCGTGGGGATAATGTTCTCGTAGCGCGAACAGCTCTGCACAGGATCACGAGCGAGAAGCTTCGTGCAGCTGCGCAACGGTTCAAGCCGGCGCTGTCCCACTTGCCTCGTCCTCTGATTGCGGTCCTTGTTGGCGGATCGAACAAGCATCAACGATTTTCAGCGGACACGATGCGAAGGTTGGCCCGGGACCTAGTGCTGGCTGTGGAAGAGTGCCGCGGTAGCTTGGCCGTGACGCCTTCGCGGCGAACCGGCGAGGAGAATGAGCGAATTCTGCGTGAGCGTCTCAATTCCGTGCCCGCTTTTTTCTGGGATGGAACAGGCGAGAATCCCTATCTAGGCTTGCTCGCGCTTGCTGATGCAATCGTTGTCACGAGCGATTCAGTATCAATGGTGTCCGAGGCAACCGCAACCGGCAAGCCTGTTCACATCTTCGCCAGTGGAAATGGCGGAAGGAAGTTGGGTAAGTTCCACGAGGCGCTTCTGGACGATGGTGTTACTCGATCTTTCACGGCAACCATCCAGTCATGGTCCTATCATCCACCAGACGAAACGGGGAGGATTGCCGCATTAGTCCGAGAGCGCTTGGAGGCAAGCTCAGGGAATTCCTGTTAGATCGGGATGGAAATTTCCCCTAGCACCTAATTCCAGCCACTGGGACGGGCTACCGTTGCCAGCGAATGCCGAAGAAGCCCTGGTTGTAACGGCGGGAAGGTCGGATGCCGCGGAGGCGAAGTATACAAATCGGTATACTTTTCCGACGGGCGACAACTCTTCGGCCAAATTTGGACGTGATCTTGGCGCGCAATTATGCGGTTGCGTAGCCGTAAGCCAAGACGGGGCCAGCTTAAATCGCCTCAGCCAACTGTAAATCTGCAAGCGAGCGCCCCACCCATGCGCATCCTTCTCATTGAAGACGACGTGGCCACGGCGGCTTACGTCGTTGATGGTCTCCAGAAGACGGGACATGCGGCCGATCATACCGAAGACGGTCGGGATGGCTTGCTTCGTGCTGTGAGCGGAAAATATGATGTGATTGTCGTCGACCGAATGCTGCCTAGTCTGGATGGGCTGGCGATCGTGAAGACGATTCGGAGTGCTGGCGTCGATGTCCCGGTGCTATTTCTTACCGCACTTGCCGGAATCGCTGATCGGGTGGAAGGGCTTGAAGTCGCAGATGACTACCTCACAAAGCCCTTCGCACTTTCTGAACTCATGGCGAGAATGAATGCGCTCGCTCGTCGCCCGCCGTTAGCTCAGATCGAGACGGTATTGCGGGTAGCAGATTTGGAGATGGATCTTATAGCGCATCGTGTTCGGCGCGGTGACGTGGCCGTCAATCTGCAACCGCGAGAGTTTCAGCTGCTTGAATACATGATGCGAAATGCGGGCCGAGTCGTCACGCGAACAATGCTGTTGGAGAGGGTCTGGGAGTTTCACTTCGACCCTAAAACTAAAATTGTTGAGACCCACGTTAGCAGACTTCGGGCCAAACTCGCCAAGGAAGGCGGGCAGGAGCTGATCCACACTATCCGGGGGTTCGGTTATGTCATTCGGCCCCCTTCCTAGGATCGCTCGAACGGCAAGCTTTGGGCTCGCAGTTTTCTACGCGCTATTATTCGCTGCCTCGGTCGCTATCCTTGGCGCCATTTTTTATTGGACCATTTTGTCGTCGTTGGAACGACAGATGGCGGTGCGTATCGAAGCTGAGATTGAACTTTTAAGAGAAGAACTGCGGTCCGAAGGCACTTCGGAACTTATCGAGGAGGTGCAGAGGCGCAATCGCACGTTGTCATTTGAATACCTACTCGTCGATGTCAAAGGAAATCGCGTCGCCGGAAATTTGCCTGGAACTTCGCTCCCCCTCGGATGGAACGATATTCAAAACTCGACCCCCGTAACTGGTGATCAGCGCCCGCGAACTTTTCGCGTTCTCACTGTCCGATTGGACAACGAGATGCGTCTCTCCGTTGCCGACGATTTCGGATCCATCGAGGACTTGCGCTATGCCTGGATCGAGGCGTGTGGCTGGGGCTTGTTAGGCTTCCTCGTGCTAAGTTCGCTTGGTGGTCTATTGCTAAGCCAGGGATTTTTGAAGCGCGTTGACGCCATCAGGCGCACCGCTGATGCGATCATTTGCGGCGATTTGGGATCGCGCATCCCTTTGCGCGGCACAAAAGACAATTTCGACCTCCTCTCTCACACCCTCAATCAAATGATGGATCGAATTGAGACACTCATGGAAAACTCAAGTCAGGTGTCAAATGACATTGCGCATGCATTACGCACCCCCTTGAGCCGGTTACAGCAGAAGCTCGAAGCGGCGCGGAGCGCGGCCAAGGGCAACGCCAGTTGCGAAAGCGCCATTGACGTCGCCCGGATGGAAACAGAGAAGATCCTTGAAACGTTCTCTGCGCTCCTCCGCATTTCAGAAATCGAGGTAGGGGAGCGTCATGCCGGATTCCGAGATCTCGATCTGAGCGCATTGTTCACGACGGTTTGCGAGGCGTATGAGCCTGTGGCGGAGGACGAAGGCAAGTCGATCACTGCCAATATCGTGCCCTCTTCTACGGCGCTGGGTGACAAGGAGCTTCTAACCGAAATGCTGGCTAACTTACTTGACAATGCTATCCGGCACACGCCGAAGGGTTCGCATATCGCGGTATAGCTTGCTCATGATGGCTCGCAGATCGTCGCGAGTGTGGCCGATGATGGAGTGGGCGTGCCATACGACGCGCGGGAAAGGATCTTCCAAAGATTCTATCGGCTGGAGCAAAATGCCAGGATCCAGGGCAGCGGGCTCGGCCTTCCCCTCGTGGCAGCGGTCGCAGGGTTACACAATGTCCAACTCAGCGTCGAAGACAACAACCCGGGATTCCGCATCACAATGAGATTCAGAAAATCTACCAAGCCAGCTCATAAATCCAAAGGCGTGGAGCGCATTCGATCGCTCTCCACGACAGCTTAGCCGCGCATGCCTTCGCGAGGAGCCCTGACGACAGCCCGACCTTCGGCGGCTTCTCCTTCTCGGCGAGCTACGGAATGGACGACGACATCGAGGCTGCAGCCCGCTATCAGGGCGACGTCGGCGGCTTCAAACTCGCGCTCGGGGTGGGCTATTCGCGCAACACAGACCAGCGCGTCCAGCCGCCGCCGATCTCGTTCCAGAAGAACTCCGATTACTTCCAAGCCGGCGGCTACGCGCAGCATCTCGCAACCGGCCTGTTCATCCACGCCGCTTACGGCAGCGAGGACAACAACAACGAGTTCGATCTTCTCCGGCCTCACCGAGCCCGACACCCATCACTGGTATCTCAAGGGCGGCATCCGCCGGCAATGGAACACGCTCGGCCACACCATTCTCTACGGTGAATACGGCGACTACACTGATCAGCTATCCCCGGCGGCACTCAACGCCGGAGCCTCGGCGAGCGAGTTCTCGCGCTGGGGCTTCGGCGCAGCCCAAGAGATCGACGCTGCGGCGATGACGCTCTGGATCAAATACCGACAGCAGGCGGTCGACATCACAGGGCCGACCCTCGGCGACATTGACGACTTCCGTTACGTCTCCGCCGGCGGCCTGATCAATTTCTGACCTATCCGGCTAGGCCCAAGCGTACGTCGCGTCCGTCCGCTTTGGGTCATTAGCGGACATTAGAGCGTGGATCAGCGATGTCCGCTTTCCGTTTCAGAACGGACATTCTCAGTATCGGTCTTGATGTCAGCTAAGTGCCAATAGCAGACATTGGCCCGCGACATTCGTTTTGCAAACCAAATTGCAAACTCACCACCGGGCGTTATCGCGCATCACAAACCAGCGCTATCGTAGCCGGGGGTGGTACTCGTCCGAGAAACTCGCTGCGCGGACCGTAATGATCTGCGGGAAGCTTGGATTATCGATCGTCCGACACGTCGCAGCCGTACAAGTAGCCAATCATTGCAATCGAAAACAACGCTACTAAACCCATCATGCCACTAACCCTTATCTGAATGCGCGCCTCCGCCCGCGTGACCTTCGCAATGGCACATTATTGATTGGCTCCGAATCTCGTTTCAACCCTTGCTAGCGAGACGTTCATAATTGCTCACGATGCTTGTAATGCCGCGGTGAGGCCCCATATGGCTATCACCGGCACATCCGCAAGTGCATGGCAAGTTCGCCCGAAAATCTATATGGAGATGGTCATGGACTGGAACCGTGTTCAAGGAAGCTGGAAGCAGCTCGAAGGCAAGGTCAAGGCGAAGTGGGGCAAGCTCACTGATGATGACCTAACTGCCATCAATGGCCGCCGTGAGCAACTCGAAGGCAAGATCCAACAGCGCTACGGCTTAGCCAAGGATCAGGCTCGGAAGGAAATTGACGATTGGTTTGCGTCGCAAGGCTTTTAGCGCAAGGATCTTTAACATGCTCCTCGAGCCCGGCCTTGTGCCGGGCTTTCTTTTTTGGGAGTGACCAATGAGAGCCGGACGCAGCTTCTCGCGTGACGCGCTGCAATTTCCCGGGCGTGCTGCGCAAAATCATTCTTGCCAATGCCAACACGCCGCGCCGGATGTCCGCTATGGGTCACTAGCGGACATTAGAGCATGGATTAGGAATACCGCTTCACCCCCAAGAGCGGACATGCTCGGCGTCCACATAATGTCTGTAAGGTGCCAGCAGAGACATTGTTGGGCTCCGAAGATCACTTCCAAGCCTAAGAGAGGGGGGATGGAAGGAAGACTGACCGAGGGCTGCTGGGCGTGGTAATCGATGAGGCCAAGATCGAAGGTTGTGGGAGCAAAAAAGAACCCCTGCCGGGGGTAAGTCGGCAGGGGTTCCGTCCCCGCCCGTGGGTAGCGGTTGGGGAGGGCCTCCTGCCGCCGATGACCTTGGCGGCAGGTGGGGAAAACCATTCTTGTCATCTCGGCCGCGCCAGGCCGTGAACGGCGCCCGAGTTTTGCGGGGGCGTTCAGCCTTGATGTTCTCCTCAGGTCCAGAAGATGACGTAGCCGATCACCGCGGCGAGGACGCCTGCGCCCAGCGTGGCGTAGGGCAGAAGGCCCGCCTTGGGCGCTCCGATGGTCCTGCCGTCGGGCGAGAGGTCGGCCAACATGTCCGGCGGAAACTGGCCCTTGTCCTGGATGTAGTGCCGGTAAATGAAGACCGGGATGATCAACGCGATGGCGACGATGCCGGATGTCAGGGTGCCTGTGCCCCAAACATCGGCGCCGGCGCCCAACAGAAAGGCGTTGACGAAGGCAAGCACGACACCGATGGCAAGCAGCCAGTCCGGCGCCTTCCACGGCCGCTTGATATGAGCGTTGTCGATGCGGTGGATCCAGCCGGCATTCAGGTTGAGGAAATTAAAGACGATGTAGCAGACGTTGGAGACGGCAAGGACGAAGAGGTAGTCCGACATCAGCAGCAGGATGAGATTGAACGTGAGGTCCGTCCACATCCCGTGCGTCGGCGCACCGTTCTTGTTGACGTGATTGAGATATCGCGGCAGCCAGCCGTCGACCGATCCTTGATAGAGGGTGCGCGAGCTGCCGGCCATGGCTGTGGTGATGGCGAGCATGAGGGCGAGCAGCAGCATCACCACCAGAAGATTGGTGACGAAGGCGCCGCCACCGACCATGCCCGCCATCGCCTGCGCTACACCCGAGCCGTCGACGATGCCTGGCGCCATCACACCGGCGAGCCCGAGCGCGCCCTGGAAGGACAGCGGCACAAGCGTATAGACCGCGATGCACAGCAGTCCCGAATAGAGGATAGCCTTGTAAGTATCGGTGCCCGGATCGCGGAATTCGCTCGTATAGCAAATCGCGGTTTCGAAGGCGTAAGCCGACCATGCGGCGATGAACAGGCCGCCAAAGAACAGCGTCCAGCCGGCCTTGTCCCAAGCCGCGGTCGCGGCGTCGGTGCCGGGCGCGAACGGCTCGAAGGCCTTCATCGAGACGTCGCCGGTGATCAGCGGCACAATACCGATGATTAGCAGCGGCAACAGCACCGCAACGCCGACGATGGTCTGCACCCGTGCGGTGCTCAGGATGCCGCGGTGCTGGATCGCGAATGAAATCAAAATCAGGATGGCGCCGATGAAGAAGGTCGAGTTCAGGCGGAGCTTCAGGCCTTCCTTCAGGACGCCGAGGTCGACGAGCTGGATCTCCCATGTCCTGATGGCCGCCTCAGGTGGAAACAGTGCATTGAGGATATAGCCCGCGGCGATGCCGCAGCCGATGGCGAGCACAGGCGTCCAGGCCAGCCAGTTGCACCACACCGAGAGCGGCGCGATGAACCGCGAATAGCGCACCCAAGCCGCGGCGCCGTAGATCGACGCCCCTCCGGATTTATTGGGAAAAAGACCGGCAATCTCGGCATAGGTGAAGGATTGGAGGAAGCCGAAGAGAACCGACAAGGTCCAGACCAGGACCGAAGGCGTGCCGACCGTGGCGGCAATGCCGCCGATCGAGAACAGCACGAGTGCCGGGACGCCGCTCGCGACCCAGAACGCATCCTTCCAGCCAATGACACGATGAAGTTGGGAGTCTCCGTGGGCACCCGTGTGAGCCCCAGCGCCTGCAGCCGCAGTTCCCGCGGTCTCGACCATGCTGCCCCTCTCTCCTCGTCACGTCCTCGCGCGCGTTGCCCGCTCCCGAGGACCGCTCCGTGCCGGCCGAACCGTGTTTCTTTTCACCCCTTCATTTGGACGACGTGCCAAACGCCCCCCAATCAACTGCTTCGATGGCCGGGCGCTCGCGTGAGGCAAGCCGCGCGAACGGCGCCGCCTTTGTCAGCAGCGATCCGCTGCCGTTGCGTCGGCCGTGCAAGCGACCGCGGATGTTCGCTGCGACGTCGCCCTTTCATCCGCGACCTGCTTGGTCGCGGTGATCACCCTGCCGCCGGCCTCGGGCTTTGCCTGCGCAGTCGATCCCGGCCAGGCCGGTCCTGTTGCGTGGCTTGACGTCATCACTCTGCCGCCGGCCTCGGGCTTGGCTTGCGCCGATGATCCCGGCCACGCCGGTCCTGCGTGGGTCGATTTAATGACCCTGCCTCCAGCCTCGGGCTTGGCGTGTTCCACCGCGCTGATTGCTCCGGCACTTGTTGAAGCGGCATCACCTGCCGGCGCACCTTGGTCCGCTTGAGCGGCTGCTCCACCGATCATCAAGCCTGCCGAAGACAGAACTATCGGGGCGAGCAGTGCTGCATATCGTGTGAGTCTCAGCATGATTAAGCGCCTCCTCTAGGCGTTGATCGAGCCGCGACTATTGGTTCGATTGGCTTTCGTCGTCGCGACTTCGCGCTCTCGACAGGATAGGCAACGAAAGGAAGGGGCTCTATTGGCCGGGGGGCTGGAGCCATTCCCGAAGCGATAGCTGGCATTCGCCTTTGGTTTAGAATGCCGGCAGCTATGCATCCGCTAGGGGATTGCGAAGCGTATCGATGCGTCGTTGAGTTATGCCGCCGGTTCTGATCTATGCCGGGAGCGAGAACTTGCGGGGGCTTCGCTCCAAAGCGCAGCTCCATGACCCCAGAGCTTTGCGATGTTCAAGAGTCTGCGAACCAGCACGAAGCTTTTGCTGTTGTGCAGCGTGTTCGTCGGCGCGCTGGTGGTAGCCACCTATGGCCTCGTCGCCGAAAAGCAAATCGCCATCCACTTCGTGCGCAAGGAGCTTGTTGGTGTCCAGTATCTGGACGCTCTGCGCGGGGTCTACGCGGCGATCCTGACCGGAAAGCCTGGCGCGCCGTCGGCAGAGAAGCGGGCCGTGGACAGGCTCGCGAAAACCGAGGCTGAATCCGATCACCTGGACACCGCAGAGCTTGAGCGGCACCTCGCCGAGACGATCGATAGGCTCGCATCAGCAACGGATGATAGCCGGAGGCAGGCCCTTTTTGTCGACGCGCTGACCGGCGCGCGCAACCTCGCATCGCGGATCGGCGACGATTCCAATCTCACGCTCGATCCTGATCTCGACAGCTACTACGTACAAGACATCGTCGTTGCCAAAATGCCGACCCTGCTCAGCCAGATCGGAGAGTTGCAATCTCAGCTCGCGATGCCGTCCTCGGCGCAGCCGACGCCCGAGAGCCTTGCGGTGCGAGCTTTGGTATTGGACGGCATGATCCGCTCGAGCCTCGACGGCATCGAGCGAGACTTACAAGCGTCATACCGCGGCGGTAGCGGTGCTTTTCTGCGGCAAGCCCTCGATGCCGATTTGGCGAACATGGTCTCGGCGTGGAACGCCTACCTCGATGCCGTGAAGGCGAAGCTCGGTGGCGCCAGCGAGGCAAGCGCGCTCGATCGCACCTATGTGAGTGCGGTCGATAGCGCCATCAATGCTTGGACCGCGAGCCTCGCCGAGCTCAAGCGGCTCTTGAATACTCGGTTGTCCAACCTCCTCAGCAAGCTGCGAAGCAGCCTCTTGCTGAACGGTCTTCTCGCCGTGTTCGCGCTCGGCTTCGCCATCGCGACCGGCCGTCTTATCGTGCGGCCGCTCTTGAAGCTCGAGCGTCTCGCCGACGAGGTCGGGCAGACGAAGAACTACAACCTCCGCACCGATTACGAAAGCCGGGACGAGATTGGCCGGCTGGCGGTCGCCTTCAACGCGATGCTTGTCGAGCTCGCGGCGGCACGCGAGCGCGAGGCCGCCGACGCCGCGCGAAGGGCGGCGATGCAAGCCGAGCTCGCCCGCGTCGCGCGGATAACGACCATGGGCGAGATGGCGGCGTCGATCGCACATGAGATCAATCAACCGCTTGCAGCAATCGTGAATAACGCCAATGCGAGTTTGCGCTGGCTCGGCCAGGATCCGCCCAATGTGGAGCGCGCGCGTTCGGTGCTCGATCGCGTCGTCAGCGATGGGGGGCGCGCGAGCGAAGTCATCGGCAGCATTCGTGGCATGCTGGAAAAGAGCAGTCAGGAGCGCGTACAGCTCGATGTGAACGACCTCATCCGCGATGTCATGACATTCGTAAGGGCGGACCTGAAGCATCATGACATCACGGTTCGAACCGAGCTCTCCGAGGACTTGCCGCGCATCTCAGCGGTGCGTATCCAGTTGCAGCAGGTCCTTCTAAATTTGATCGCGAATGCCGCGGAGTCCATGGCCTCCATCGAGGAGCGCGTGCGTGTCCTAACCGTTCGCTCCCAAAAGGCAGACGGCTGTGGCATAGTCGTAACCGTCGAAGACACGGGGACCGGAATTGATCAGACGGATCTTGAGCGCGTGTTCGAAGCGTTTTTTTCCACGAAGCCCGAAGGAATGGGCATGGGACTTTCAATCTGCCGATCGATCGTTGAAGCACATGGCGGCCGCATGACGGTGTCACCGGCTCATTCGCGCGGATCGGTGTTTCAAGTCAGCTTGCCAGACGACGAACCAAGCCAATCCCCATGAAGGAACGCCCCTCACCTGAACCGGTTGTGTTCGTCATAGACGATGACGCCTCGGTTCGCGACTCGTTGAAGAATCTCCTCGAGTCGGTGGGACTGCATACCGAGCTTTTCGACTCCACACAGACCTTTCTCGACTTTCGCCGGCCCGAAGTTGCCAGCTGTCTGGTTCTCGATGTGAGGTTGCCTGGCCTGACCGGGCTTGAGTTTCAAAATGAACTTCTGAAGCTGGGCATCTCCCTCCCCATTATTTTTATCACTGGCCACGGTGACATTCCCATGAGCGTGCGGGCCATGAAACTCGGCGCCGTCGAATTTCTCACCAAGCCATTCCGCGACCAGGATCTGCTCGAGGCGGTCCGCGTGGCCTTGGAGCGGGATCGGATGCGGCGCAGGGATGAGAAAACCCTCACGGCCTTGCATGCTCATTTCGAATCTTTGACCGCGCGCGAAAAAGAAGTGATCGGCTTGATAAGCGCAGGCCTGTCGAACAAGCAGATCGCGGCCGACATGGGCATCAGCGACGCCACCGTGAAGGTGCATCGCGCCAACATCATGCGAAAAATGCAGGCGCGCTCCCTGGCAGACTTGGTCAGAATGGCCGACCTGCTCCGCGTGGGTCAGGCAAGCTTGGTGACCCGCTAGCGGCGTAACCGTCAAAAGCTCACCCGCTTGTCGAGCGGCTGCGCCCGACCTGAATCTCCTCGCCGCGTCGCAGAGGTGAATGCCTCGCGGCCGGCCCTAAACCAAAGTCGTAGTCAGATCGCCGTTTCGGCAAACGCCTCCCTACACACAGCGAATAGACCCAGTTTCTGCGTGGTTTACCCTCTTTAATGCGAGTTAACGCGGTCGACTGCGCGAGATAGTCGGACGGCGGTGTCATCCAACCCATTGGGAGAGCGGGCATGCAGCAAAAATCGAGCGCGACACACGCGGGGGTGGGGGTGCAGCAAAGATCCAGCGACCCGCGCATCGCCGGCATGTTCAGCAAGGACTGCCTGTGGGCGTCCGGACTGCTGCTCGTGCTTTGGTTGCTATACGCGTTCGTGTTCTACGAGGTGTGGCCCAACACCGGCGATGGCAACGTCGCTCTCGCCTTGGCGATCAGCGGCGGTTTGGTGCTGCTGTTTAATTCGGCCTCGATCGTCGCGATGATCAAGCACTACTCCGAGGACAAGGAGCACATCTACGGCCTCGACCTGCACTACCTGGACATCATGCAGAAGGCCAAGCGCTAGGGAGGGGTCCATGGCGAGAAAGCCACCGTATCAGCCGCCGCAGCAGTCGAAGCTCGGACAAGTTATCGACTGCTTTTTCCTTCTTGGGCTCGTGTTCTTGGCTCTGTTCGCGCCCCTCTATCTTGGGCTCGCGGGCGGCGGCAAAACAACTATCGACTTTGCCGACAAGACCTGGAGCGGCTTGGGTCAAAACGCCACCATGGCGGCCCAGTGGGAAAAGCTCGGCTACACGCCCGAGTCAGCCGCGGATCTCATCGCCTCCCGCTTCGACTACTCATTCAGCGTGCTGGAACTCCTCATAACGGCGGTCGTAGTGATCGCTTACTTCTACATCCTCTTCCATTGGTCGAAGAAGGAATACAAGGACGTCATCGACGAGAAATTCAACAAATAGGGGGAGCAGATGAACAGCTTCCAGATTCTTGAATACGTCGCCTGGGCTATCTCGATCCTCCTCGGCCTGTGGATGGTCGTCGATCTCATCCGCACCAATCGCGCTTACTCGGAAGAGCTTCTGCTGTCGTCACAGGAAGGCGACATCGAGGACACTCTCGTCATTGATCCGACTCACCAGGGGGGCGACCGGTGACCCAGACAACGGCAATTCACGGCGAGAAGGTATCGCTGCTTCGAGTCCTTGGCCCGGGTCACGTATGGGCGCTCGGTGTCGGCATCGTTCTCGTCGGCGAGTACATGGGCTGGAACTTCGCCGTCGGCAAAGGTGGCGCCATCGCGGCGCTCATCGCCTGTTGGGTCGCCGGGCTGCTCTACACCTGCGTGGCGATGATCGACTCGGAAGTTACGTCCACGGTCGCGGCTGCCGGCGGCCAGTACGCCCAGGCGAAGCATATCGTCGGCCCGCTTGCGGCCTTCAATGTCGGTCTGTTCCTCGTTTTCGCCTACACGATGCTCGAGGCGGCCAATGCCATCACCTTGGGCTACCTGGTGCAAACCGTCGGTACTATGGCCGGCTTCGAGGGCGTGCACGACAAACCGTTTATCGTGCTCACGATCCTATTCCTGGCGTGGCTAAATTATCGTGGTGTCTACGCGACCTTGACGTTCAATCTCGTCATCACGGCCATCGCGTTCATCGCCATCGTGATCCTGTTTGCCGCGGTGAAGCCCTGGGGCAGCGAGGTTCTCAAGCTGGACGGGCTGTTGAACGGCCTGCCTTACGGGTGGCTCGGCGTCATCGCCTCGATCCATTTCGGACTCTGGTACTACCTCGGCATCGAGGGCACGTGCCAAGCCGCCGAAGAGGTGCGTTCGCCGCCGCGTTCGCTGCCGCTCGGCACCATGACCGGCATCATCACCTTGCTGATCGCGGCAACGATGACTTGGTATGTCTGCTCCGGACTGATGCCGTGGGAATATCTCGGCCAGGCGATCACGCCGCTGTTCGATGCGGCGCGTCTTACCGGCTCGACATTCATGATGGTGCTCCTCTTCGTCGGCACGATGTTCTCGACGCTCGCCTCGGCGAATGGCTGCATCAACGATGCCTCACGCGCCTGGTTCTCGATGGGCCGCGACCACTACCTGCCGGTCTGGTTCGGGGCGGTGCATCCACAGAACAGAACGCCGTATCGCTCGATCGTGTTTCTCGTGCCCGTGGCACTGGTATTCGCCTATTTCGCGCCGCTCGATCAGGTCATCACCTTCTCGATCCTATCGGGCCTCTTGGGCTACACCTACATGTCGTTCAATGTGATCATGTTCCGCAACAAGTGGCCACTCGGCACGATCAGGCGGGGCTACGAGCACCCGTTCCATCCACTGCCGGCGTTCGTGCTGCTCGCCTTGTGTGCCGTTACCTACTTCGCGGTGTTCCTGGGTTATGGCACCCAGCTCGTGGCAATGATGGTGTTCTACATCATCGCCTCGCTGTGGTTTGCCTTCCATCGCTACAAATATGTCAAGCGCGGCGACCAGTTCACCATGGCTTGGCCGCGGCCGCGAGGATACTGACGCTTCCGGCGGGTGCTGCCGAGGGATCTGGTCGGCGGCACGCCGTAGGGCACGACTCCGGGCGGCAAAGAAAGAGCATGCCAGTTCTGACTGCGACATTGATTGGACTCGGCCTCGCAGGCGTCGGTGCATTGGCCGCGCGCGAGCACCGGTTGGCGCGCGCCGCGCGGCACGCTCTGCTCTACCGATGTGCTAGCGGTCTCGACGGCGCGCAGATCCGCCACCGTGGTGACGGGTTTCCATGCCTAGTCGGCTCGCGTCGTGGACGACGCGTGCATGTGGAACTGATTCCGGACACGATGGTTCTTCGTCGCCTGCCGCAGCTCTGGGTCTCCGTCACACTCCTTGACGCGCTAACCGACGTTCCGAGCCTCGCTGTTCTGGTCCGGCCTGCAGGATACGAATTCTATTCGCTAACGAATAGGCTCACCTATTCCTTGGAGGCTCCTCCAGCCTTCCCCCGGGAGGTTCTGATTCGCGGATCGGATGCGCGCGCCGAGCAATTGCTGCGACAACTGACACCGCATCTAGCGGCCAGCCTGGCCGACCCGCGAGTCAAGGAGGTCGCCGTCACCAGTAAGGGCTTGCGCATGATCCGGCAGGCGGGCGAGGGACGGCGCGGGGAGCACCTGCTGCTCCGGCAAGCTGTCTTCGATGCCGCCGAGGTTCCGGCGAGCGACCTTGCCAAGCTGCTCGAGGAGCTTGAACTGTTGCGCGGCGCGATTGAAGCGCGGCGGCGGAAGCGGGCGGCATGAGCACGAGAGCGCCATGGCATCCCTACGCGGTCCTTGGCCTAGCGATATTGGCGCCAGGTGCAGGGCACGTGGCGGTTGGGCAACCGCAACGCGGCTTGGGCTTTGCCTTTTTCGCGCTGCTGCTCGCGGCTCTCTGCTGGCTCACGACCACGCCCGACCAATCCTTCATCGGTCGCGCGGCTGGTGGCCTTTTCGTTTGGGCGTTGTCAATTCCGGATGCTTACGGGATCGCGCGTCTTAACTATGAGAGGTGGCGCCGAGCGGCTTCCGGACTATCGCATTGCTGAGGCATACCGTTTGCTACCCTAGAACTTCCGTTCTAGGTCATTAGCGGACATTAGAGCGTGGATTAGGGATGTCCGCTTTACCCCTCGTAGCAGACATCTCGGCGCCGAAATCCCAGCTAGTGGCGTCTCCTAGAGGATCCCGTAGTCAAGGTGCAAACGACGCTGGTTGCCAGCCCCCGCAACCAACTTGATTTGCAGCGCCTTTTCCTTCGAGGAGAAGGCCTCTGCCTTACCAGATTCGGATATCGCCAGGCGCGGTTCCCCGCCCCACAAAGCCAGCCGCCGCGACATCAACAGTGTCGGGTTAAGCCCTCGCGGCGCGAAGGGGGACATGCGGTTTCTCAACGTCAAGGGCGGTCCCGGGCGCTGCCCTACGGGCGCGTCTCTTCCTCCCCTGACTAGGCTAGATCATCCCGAATGGGCGTGAGCCATTTATATTGCAGGCGGATGTCGCGGTCGACGAGTTCGAGCAACTCGTCTCCCTTTGGCAGAAGCTGTGGGGACCAGGACCGCTGAGGCGTGGCTTGACGTCTGCTCCTGGCACTTTGCAGACATTGATGCGGAGGGGGATGTCCGTTCTTCGAGGGTGAAGCTGACATCCCTGCCGAGAGCGCTGTGGGGAGCTAGGTCGGCAAGTCGGCGGCTATCGACCGGCGAAGGCGGGACGAATGACGCCGGCTTCCTGTTCGGGAATGACATCCACCTCGACTTTCAGCGCCTGTTTGCCGGGGGCGAGCATCACCCCGTCGATGGGGGCGACATCGGCATAGTCGCGCCCGATCGCGAGGGTGATGTGGTCATGTCGCACCTCGATGGCGTTGGTGGGGTCGAAGCCGATCCAACCGCGTTCCTCTCCGCACCACAACATCACCCACGCATGGGTGGCGTCGCAGCCTTCCAAACGGGGCCGGCCTGGTGGCGGAATGGTGCGCAAGTAGCCGCTGACATAGGCGGCGGGCAGGCCTAGACCGCGCAGGCCCGAGATCATGATGTGCGCGAAGTCCTGGCAGACGCCGCGACGGGCCGCGAATGCTTCTCCCGGCGGGGTCGAGACGTTGGTGGCCTCAACGTCATAGGTGAAGTCGGAGCGGATGCGCCTCATCAACGCCGCTGCCGCCTCGATGATCGGCCGCCCGTGGGGAAAGCTCGCCTTGGCGTAGTCGGTGATCGCCGGCAGGATCGGTGTGCGCGCGGTCGGATAAAGAAAGGCGGCGGGGCTGTCATATCCGACCGCCGTGGTCTCGAAGCTCCGCGCACGCACGGACTCCCAGGTGGGGCTATAGGGCAGGGGCTCGAACGGAGAGGCGTGGACATCCACCCGCGATCTAGCCTCGACGATCAGGGTCAGGTGGGATTGGTCGATCATCACCGTGCGCACCCGCTCTCCGAACGGACCTGTTCGCTCGACGACCTGCGATGGCTGAGGCGTGACCGCGATGTCGTTCTCCAGCACCGTCTGCACGGGCGAGGATTGCGGCGTCAGACGCAACACGCACCACGCGAACGTCACCACGTCCTTGTACTTATAGGTCGTGCGGTGACGGATGTTATAAATCACGCGAGGGCTGCGAGTTTGATGGTGGGCACGGCGTTGGCGCCCTGCAGAAAATAGCGCCCGGCAATGGCGTTGGAGAGCCGCATCAGGGCCTGCTCGAAGGCAAGCATCTTGTCGACATCGAGGTCGTCGGCATCCGCGGTCTGCACCTCGGCCATGAGCGGCAGCAGGATGCGATTGGGCTCCTCCAGCATGCCGTCGTCCAATAGCGACGGCAGGTTGGCCAAATGCTCCTTGAGGGCGAAGACCTGAAAGGCCAGCGACCAGGTGTTGAACGGATCGAGCATGACCATGTCGCGCACGGGCGTCAGCGCCACACCGACAAGATAACGGGCGCGGTAGGTGATCTGGCTATCGGCGAGGTCGAGCAGCAGGTCGAGGTCGTCGATGGTAGCCGTGCTGCCGGCGAGCGTCCGGGTAAAGCGGCAGGTGTTAATGCCGCGCTCGATCCTCCGCCCCATGTCGAGAAAGCGCCAGCCGGGGCCGCGGTTCATGTTCTCTTGCGCAAGGCCGGACAAGGCGGCGAGCGTCTGCAACGTGCTTTCGACCTGTTGCAGGATTTCCGCCTCGGACAGTGGATTGCGAGCGCCTTCGAGAAGGCGCGCGTCGAGATTGAGGAGCAATGTCCAGAAGTCGGCCGACAATCTTTCCCGCATGCTGGACGCGGTGCGGCGTGCCTCGCGGACCAAATCGATGACCGAGCCGGGCGCCTCCTCATCATGCAAAGCATCATTGGCGATTTCCAAGGCGCGCCCCGAATGCTCCTTGTCCACGGCGCCCGCGGCGACCAGAAGCTGCTGCAGGCGGTCCAGCGTCTCCCCGGCGCTATGCAGGGCGGCTTCGGAATCCATCAGGCTCGTGCACAGGCTGCGCACCAAGCGCAAGGTGACCCCGGCGCGTTCGAGATAGCGGCCGAGCCAGAATAGATTGTCGGCGGCGCGGCTCGGCAGGTGGCCGGTAATTCTCCTGACCTTCACGTCGTCGGTGCTCGCGAGCAAGGTAACCCGCTCGACCGGCTCGTCGGCGATGACCCAAACGTCGGATGTGCGCGCGCCCTCGCCCATGGAGATGGCCCTGACATCGAGCCGGTCCGAGGTGCGGCAGAAGCCGCCGGGCATGATGCGCATCCCCTCGGGCGTCGCGGCGGCGTAAACGCGCAACACGAAAGGCGCCGGCTCCAGACGGCCGTCGCGCAGCACCGGCGTTGTAGAGAGCCGCACCACCTCCTGACCGACGAAGTCGCTCGGCCGGTCGTTCAGCCGGGTGAGAAACGCTTCACGCTCCGGAGCCGACAGATCGGCCACAAGCCGCCCTCTCGGCGACGTGCCGTCGGGCCCGGGGGCGTTGAACGCGGGCGCGATGACGCGGTGCTCCAGATCGCGCTCGACGAGACGGCGTTCGGCTGGCTGGCCACACCACCAGGTGGCGACGTTGGGCATCTTCAGCTCTTCGCCGAGCAACCGGCGGCTGAGTTTCGGCAAGAACCCCAGCAAGGCCTCGGACTCCAATACCCCGGAGCCAGGCATGTTGAGCACCGCCACGCCGCCGTTGCGGATCGCATCGAGCAAGCCCGGCACACCGAGCCGCGACGCGCTGTTAAGCTCGAGCGGATCGACGAAGTCGGCGTCGACCCGTCGCAGAATGACGTCGGCGCGCTTCAGCCCGGCGATGGTGCGGACATAGGCCCGGCCGTGGCGGACCACGAGGTCGTCGCCTTCGACCAGCAAAAAGCCGAGATAGCGCGCAAGATGGGCCTGCTCGAAATAGGTCTGGTTGTATGGGCCGGGCGTGAGGAGACAAATTCGCGGGTCGCTCCGGTCGGCGGCGGCGGCAAGGCCCTTGCGCAGCTCGTCGAAGAACGGGGCGAGGCGTTGGACGTTCATTGCGTTGTAGAGATTCGGATAGGCGCGCGAGAGCACGAGGCGGTTCTCAAGCGCATAGCCGGCGCCGGAGGGGGCCTGGGTACGGTCGTCCAGCACCCACCAGCGTCCGTCCGGTCCGCGGCCAAGGTCGGCGGCGTAAAGTTGCAAATAGCGCCCGCCGGGCGGCTTGACCCCCCGCATCGCGCGGATGAAATCGTTGCTGCCGGTTACGGCGGCCGCCGGCAAGGCGCCGTCGGCAAGCAGGTTGCCCTCGCCATAGAAATCCTGGAGCAGCGCTTCCATCAGATTGGCGCGCTGCTCCACACCAGAGGCGATTTGCGCCCACTCCCCCTCGCCCAGAATCAGGGGCAAGGGGTTGATCGGCCAGCTCCGCTCATTCTCCTCGCCATAGATCCGGTACGAGACGCCGGTATCGCGGATATGGCGGGTGGCGAGACTGAAGCGGCTCTTGAACTCGCCTTCCTCGTATTCGGCGAAATCGCCGAGGAAGCGGAGCCAGTAGTCGCGCGGGTGTCCCGTGGAATCCATGAGTTCGTCGGGCACGCCCGCCACCGACCGGTAGCCACGCAGCCAGTCGGAGAGGCGAGCCGCGGCCGCGGCGCCCAGAGCGTCGCTGGGGAGTTCAAGGGCCACCGCGGGTCCTCAGATCCAGGGTCATCGGAAAGTCGCCTGTCAAATTCGCGGGCTGCGGCCTTACCACCCCCGGGCTGTGACCATGCTCCTGGAAGCGCGCATCGCGTCTTGCCTGAGCCTCATAGGAATTAACTGGGAATGTATCATAACTTCGTCCGCCGGGATGGGCGACGTGATAGACGCAGCCGCCGATCGATCTGTTATTGGCAAGATCGACGATGTCGAAGGTCAAAGGCGCGTTGATTCCCAAGGTCGGGTGCAGGCCGCTCGGCAATTTCCAAGCCTTGTAGCGCACGCCGGCCACGGCCTCCATCGACACCCCGGTCGAGGTCATGGGCAATGTTCTGCCGTTGCAGGTGATCACGTAGCGCTCCGGATTGAAGCCCCTTGCCAGCACTTGCAGCCGCTCCACCGAGGAGTCGACGAATCTCACTGTGCCTGATTCGGTGCTCTGATCGGCCATCACATGCCAGGGTTCCAGCGCATGGCGAAGCTCGAGGCTGACGCCGCCATACTGAACCGAGCCGTGCACCGGGAAGCGGAATGCCTTCTGCGCCTCGTACCATTGGGGATCGAAGGGGTAGCCCGCCCGGTTGAGATCGGCGAGGACATCGAGGAAATCGCTCCACACGAAATGCGGCAGCATGAAACGGTCGTGCAGGGCCGTGCCCCACCGTATCAAGCGGCCGGTCTGCGGCTGCCGCCAGAACCAAGCGATCAAGGACCGGATCAGGAGCTGTTGGGCAAGGCTCATCCGCGCGTCGGGCGGCATCTCGAAACCACGAAATTCGAGGAGGCCAAGTCGCCCCGTCGGCCCTTCGGGCGAATAGAGCTTGTCGATGCAAATCTCGGTGCGGTGGGTGTTGCCGGCCACATCGGTGAGCAGGTTGCGCAACAGCCGGTCGACCAGCCAGGGCACCACCGGTGCGGCGACATCGGGCTCTGGGATCATGCCAAGGGCGATATCCAGTTCGTACAGCAGGTCATGGCGGGCTTCGTCGACACGCGGCGCCTGGCTGGTGGGTCCAACGAACAGGCTGGAAAACAGGTAGGACAGCGACGGATGGCGCTGCCAATAGAGCAGCAGGCTTTTCAGCAGGTCTGGCCGGCGCAGGAACGGCGAGTTGGCCGGGCCTGCTCCGCCGACGACCACGTGGGCGCCGCCGCCGGTTCCGGTGTGACGTCCATCGATCATGAATTTATCGGCGCCGAGCCGGCAGGCTGCCGCGTCGTCATAGACGCCGGTGGTGATCGCGACAGCCTCCCGCCAATCGCTGGCCGGCTGAACGTTCACTTCAATCACGCCGGGATCGGGGGTGACTTTTAGACATTCTAGTCTGACATCCTCAGGCGGGGCGTAACCTTCGATCCGGATGGGCGCGCCTTCGGCGGCGATCTGGAGGTGAGCGACGAGTTCAAGATATTCCTCGAGCCGCGCGAGTGGCGGCATGAACACGCACAGCACGCCATCTCGCGGTTCGATCGCGATCGCTGTCCGCACCACTGGCTTTTTGGCGCGCCCGTCCTTCTTCTTGGTGACGCGGCTTTTGCTCGGGGCGGAGTCTGCGGCCACGGGTTTCGTGGCATAAAGCGCGTCGAAACTCGGCAAGGCCCCGCGCTCCTCATAGGGGTCCACGGGAACGATGTACGGATAGTCCTTGGGCTTGACCGGGGGTAGTGAACCGAGCGGCAGCCGAAGGCCGATCGGAGAATCGCCGGCGACGAGATAGAGGCGCCCACGCTTGAACCGCCACGTCTCGCTGAGCCAGCCCTTGCCTTCGGCCCTGGTAAGCCCGCGACGGAGCGGCAGGACGTAGCCGACCGGCTTTGAAAGCCCCCCCGCCATGGCCCGGCGCAGACGGTTCCGAGACGGCGCGCTGTCGATTGCGTCGTCGTCCAGCGCCACGCCTGGCGGAAAATCGCCTTCGGCTTTGATCCAATGCAGCGGATCCTCGCGCGCGGGAAGAGCGCACGCTGGATCGACGCCGAGGCGGCCTGCCAGCCGCCGTGTCAGAGCCATTGCGTCGGACGCCGTCGCTGGTTTCGGCCGTGGCGTTTCGGCTCGGGCTTCGCCACGCCAAATCGGTTTGCCATCGCGGCGCCAGTAAAGTCCCAGCGCCCAACGCGGCAGAGGCTCGCCCGGGTACCATTTACCCTGGCCGTAATGCAGCATGCCCCCCGGTCCGAAGCGGCGCTGCAAACGCTCGATCAGCTGCTCGGCGATGATCGGCTTGGTCGGGCCGGACGCGTCGGTCTGCCATTCGGCGGACTCGAAGTCGTCGACGGACACGAAGGTGGGCTCCCCGCCCATGGTCAGCCTCACGTCCTGAGCTTGCAGATCGGCCTCGACCTGCCCGCCGAGCTTGTCGAGGGCGTTCCAACCGGCGTCGTCGAACGGTCTGGTGATGCGTATGGTGTCGACCAGCCTCGAGACGTCCATCTCGAACTCGAAAGTGGTCTCCGCCGGGCTCACCGCGCCGGTGATGGCGGCCGCCGAGCGGTAGTGGGGCGATGCCGCCAGCGGCAGATGTCCCTCGCCGCATAGGAGGCCGGAGGTAACGTCAAAGCCGATCCATCCGGCGCCTGGAACATAGGCCTCCGCCCAGGCGTGCAGGTCAGTGAAATCGCGCCTTGTTCCGAGAGGTCCCTCGATCGGATCGATGTCGGCCTTAAGCTGAATCAGATAGCCGGAGACGAAGCGAGCGGCAAAGCCAAGGCGGCGCATCATCTGGGTCAACAGCCAGGCGCTGTCGCGGCACGATCCAGATCGGAGCGACAAGGTCTCGTCGGGCGTCTGAACCCCAGGCTCCATGCGTATGACATGGGCA
The DNA here is from genome assembly GCA_963732955.1 of uncultured Alphaproteobacteria bacterium. Lineage (GTDB taxonomy): Bacteria > Pseudomonadota > Alphaproteobacteria > Rhizobiales > Methyloligellaceae > Methyloceanibacter. Next base: position 216,037 of record CAVTBH010000002.1, on the reverse strand, counting down.
ACGGTCTGATGAACCTGCTCATTCAGACCGACGAGGAAATCGACCGTGCGCTTTCCCGCAGGCTCCAGGCCGGAGATTGCGGCCTCGAGCAACGGCCCACCTTCATCGACCTCAAGATACGCCGCCAAGTCGCCGCGGAGGTCTTTGGAGTAGCTGAACGGTAGGGTTTCGGCAGACGGCTCGACGAAAAAATCGAACGGGTTGATGACCGACATTTCAGCCGTGAGGTCCACCGTGACGCAGAATTCCCTCGCCCGTTCCGGAAACACCAGCCGCGCCAGCCAGTTGCCGTGGGGATCTTGCTGCCAATTAATAAAGTGGTTCGACGGTGTGATTTTCAGCGAATAGCTCGGAATCCGCGTGCGGCAGTGGGGCGCTGGCCGAAGGCGCAAGACATGCGGCCCGAGCTCTACCGGCCGGTCATAGCGGTACCGGGTCACATGGTGAAGTGCAGCGACGACAGACAGGGCGACGTCCCCATTTCAGAAATGCGGGCTCCAGGTTGCCCCCCGCCATAGCGGTCAGGCCTGCATAATGACAAGCCTAGCAACCTTGAGGCGCCTCAGTTGAGCGTCTGTGGCTCGCAAGAACCAGGCCAGATTGGACTGCATTCATTCCGTTTCTGGCCACAAAGCGGTCAAGGATTGAGGGGCAGACCATGTCTGCTCTGCCCCTGTTTTCAGACTCCGAGCGGGGCTCAAAATAAGGGCACAAAATCGACCGATGTCCGTTCCTCAGGAGGCCGATAGCGGCTCTTGCCGAGTTAGGTCATGGACGCGAAGTGTCTGCGCTGCCGCCGTGGATTCTGGCAGATTCCGTCAAAGATCCTGTTGAGCGACCTGGCGAACAGTGGTTCTGACTGCCGACAGCGACGACTAGCGGAGGAGAGACCATGATTGAGAGCAGACGCTTAGGGTCAGATTTTAGGGACCGCTTTAGGCGCGCGCAGGACCGGCTACGGGATCCGCTGCTCACTGCGCTAACGATCCTGCTGATGCTGATGTTGTTTGTGATCGCTCCGCTTCACGCCGCGGGAACTATCCATTCCCAAAACTACGGAATTGCCATGGCGCTGGTCCTTGTCGCCGGCGTCTTCATTATGTCCGGAAGCATGCTGGCTGTCATTGCCCTGCTCGTCGCGATTGGCCTCACCATCGCCGCCGCTCTTCTTCCTTTCAGGGTAGACGCAAGCCTTGACGTTCATCTCGAAGCGATTGCCTGGGTCACGACAGGTCTCGCGCTGATATGGGTGGTTGCTCGTGCGGTCTTTGCGTCCGGGCGGGTCACATACCACCGCGTCGTCGGCGCGATTCTACTCTATCTGACCATCGGTCTTGTGTTCGTCGGACTCTTCACATTAGTCGGGATGCTCAGTCCCGACACATTTTCAGGCATCCGCGTAGAGGACGACCCGGCGCTTGCTAGTAAGTTCATCTATTTCAGTTTTGTTACGCTCACATCAACCGGCTATGGCGACATTGTCCCGGTGCATCCCCTGGCCCGCAGCCTCTGCAACTTAGAAGCTATAATCGGCCAGCTTTATCCTGCGACTCTGTTGGCTAGGCTTGTGACGCTCGAACTTGAGGGTAGAGCTCTGACCCCGCGGCGCGGTCGGGCTGTGTCGTGAGATCCCTACTGTCTCGAATGGTGCGGAGGATCAAATGATGGTTGAGAAGAGATCCGAGGGGCGGGCCGCAGTCGCTAGCGCCAGTTCCCAAATTCGCGGCCAGGTTTTGCCGGGCCTCTCATGGGCCTTTTGTTTCCACAGAGACGGGGTCACAGAGGAGTTGGCCGTCGATCAACCGATGCCTGATCACCGGGATGGCTGGCTGTGGCTGCACTTCAACCTTGCCGACGCGAGGGCGTCCCGGTCGTTGGCGTCGTTCAACTCTCTTCCGGAGCCGGCACGCGAATCGCTCATTGCTGAAGACGATCATCAAGAGCTTCACGCCGACGACGCGTGCGTCTATGGCGTTTTCGCGGATATTGTCCGCGAGGGCGCTAACATGGAGATAGGCTTCATCCATTTCGCCATGAACGAGAGGTTGCTCGTCAGCAGTCGCCGCCACACGCTGAGCACTGAGGATCACATCCGTCTTGCATTGCAGAAGGGTCGCAAAGTTACAACGGTCGCAACACTCTTTGAGGCGATTGTGGAGCACGTGGTCGATGCAGTGGATGACTACGCTGAGGATCTGGCCGGAAATCTTGATGACGTCGAGGAAAGAATCCTGTCTGCCGAGGTGAGCGACGAGCGGCAAACCCTCGGGCGCATTCGGCGGACCACGGTGCAACTGCACCGGCAACTTGGGATGTCGCGCTCGCTCATTCACCAATTCGAGCGCGACGGCTCACAGCCCTCAAAGCCAGCACTTCGGCTTGCGACCAACAGGTTGGGCCAACGCCTCGATTGGCTGGACACTGAGATCGTGGCCTTGCGCGACAGGGCACATCTCTTACAGGAGGAGGTCACTCTCAAGACGGCTGAGCAGACCAATCGCCATCTTGAGGTGTTGGCAATTGTGGCAACGGTATTCTTGCCAGCGACTTTGGTCGCCGGTGTCTTCGGCATGAACGTCGAGGGGCTACCGCTGACAAAAAATGGCTACGGGTTCGTCTGGTCGATAGGGCTGATCGTTGGGGTCTCTGCGGTCGTCTTCTGGTTGTTGAGGCGCACCGGTGTCGTGGGACGTTAGCTCGATATCGCCTTGTCGAGACCACGCGCGGCCGTAGTTACCGAGCGCGGATAGAGTCCGTCAGGCTAGGACCAGCAGACGTCTGTGCTTGCGCATGTCCGCTACGTTGGGCGAAGCGGACTTCGCTGAACGACCCAGTTCAACGAATGACCCAAAGCCGACCTCGGACCAGTGGTCGCCGGGTGCCACGCATGAAGATCGCCACGTTCAACATCAACAACGTCAACAAGCGGCTCGAGAATCTCCTCGCTTGGTTGCGCCAGTCACGGCCCGACGTGGCATGCCTCCAGGAACTCAAAGCCGCCGATGCCGAGTTTCCTGTCAACAGCATCGAAAAGGCCGGTTACGGCGCCGTCTGGCGCGGCGAAAAGTCGTGGAACGGCGTTGCGATCCTCGCCCGCGATCGGGATCCCGTCCTCACCCATGCCGCGTTGCCTGGTGACCCTGCCGACCTGCAAAGCCGCTATATCGAGGCAGCGGTAAGCGGTGTGCTTATTGGGACGCTTTATGCGCCGAATGGCAATCCGCAGCCTGGGCCGAAGTTCAAATACAAGCTTGCGTGGATGAAGCGGCTTTTGGCGCACGCCGCCGAGATCTGCGCCATCGACGCGCCGGTCGTGCTCGCAGGGGATTTCAATGTCGTGCCGACCGACGCCGACATCTATGCTACCAAATCCTATGCCAAGAACGCGCTTGTGCAGCCGGAGCCTCGCGCGTTGTTTCAGCGACTTCTCGATCAGGGTTGGATCGATGCGATCCGCACGTTGCATCCTGATGAGCCGATGTACACGTTCTGGGATTACACGCGACAACGCTGGCCGCGCGACGCCGGCCTTCGCATCGATCATCTGCTACTCAATCCAAAAGCCGCAAAGCGATTGAGCGATGCAGGGATAGACCGCGAGGTCAGAGGCTTTGAAGGCGCCAGCGATCATGCGCCGGTCTGGATTGTGCTCAAAGCTGCGCCAGGCAAGCGTCAACCCCGTACTCCGGAAAGGCCGAAGCGACGCCGGTCGAAGGATGGGAAAAACGACGCCACGCGGGCACCGCGACAACCGCTTCTCGTCATCGACGGCGACTCCTTCGCGCACCGCTCCTACCACGCTCTCCCGAAATCGATCCTGCGGAAGGGCAGGAAGTCGGCCGGCGCAATCCTCGGCTTTGCCAACATGCTGCTCCGTCTCTATCGCGAGGAACAGCCGCGCGCCGTGATCGTCGCCTGGGACACCCTAGAGGTCCCCACCTATCGGCATGAAAAGTTTCCGGCGTACCAAGGCGGGCGCGAGTTCGATGACGCCCTGCTCGAGCAGCTTGAGGTGTTACCGGAATTCGTTGCCGCCTGCGGCTTTCAGAATGCGAAATCGGCTGGCTTCGAGGCGGATGATTTTCTTGCCGCCGCAGCCGCCAAGGAAGAAAAGCGCGGAGGCACGGTCCTAGTTGCCAGCGGCGACCGCGATAGCTTCCAGCTTGCCTCTGATCGCACCACCATTCTGTATCCAGTCCGCGCCGGCGAAATGGCGCGAATCGATCCCGCCGAGGTTCGGGCGCGATATGGCGTCGATCCGAGCCAGGTTCCGGATTTTATCGCCTTGCGAGGCGATCCCTCCGACAAGTTGCCGGGCGCACCTGGCGTTGGCGCCACGGGTGCTGCGACGCTGCTGCAAAGATACGGCAGTCTCGAAGCCGCTCTCGCCGCCGGTAGATTTCCCGCGAACGCAGAAGACTTGCGACTTTACCGATCCATCGCGACGATGAACAAAAAGGCACCGTTGCCCCAGCTTCGCAGTCAAAAGCCGACTTGGGATAAAGCTGCCGCGCTTGCGAGAAAGTGGGAGTTGAACCAACTCGCCCGCAGGCTGGAGGAGCTTGCGGCGGGTTAGCCTTCGACAACCGGCGGTCCCGTCGCACCGCGTATCAGCCGTGACGATGGGTCTCCTCGTAGCTCTCGCGCAAGCGCTGCCGCAACAGCTTGCCGTTCGCCCCCTTCGGCAGCGCCTCCACACGGGCGTAGATTCGCGGGCACTTGTAGCGGGCAAGACGGCGGGCGACGTGGCGTTCCAGTTCAACAGTCTCGACCGGGCCCGTTGAGACATAGAATGCGGCGATGACCGTGGTGTCGGCCTTGACCCTGACTTCCGCGGCGGCGCTTTCGAGGATCGCGGGATGGGCGTTCAGCGCGCTTTCGACCTCAATGGGCGAGACCCGGACGCCGCCGGCGTTGATCATGTCGTCGACCCGGCCGAGATAGGTCAGCGCGCCGTTGCCGGTCATGCTTACAATGTCGCCGGTCAGAAACCATTCGCCGAGGATACGCTGCCGCGTCTCCTCCTCCGCCCCCCAATAGCCGAGCATCAGCCCCGGATCGCGGGTCGAGACGCCGAGAACTCCCGGCTCGCCAATGCGCACCGGCCCGTCATCGCCCAACACGGCCACCCGGCGGCCTTGTTGCGGATAGCCCAACGTGCCGGCAGGCGCGGGATGGGTGGGTGCGCCAGATACGAAGGTCGAGCATTCCGACATGCCGAAGGCCTCGTGAAGCTTCGTGCCGGTCGCGCCCTCCCAGGCGGCGCGGGTCAAGTCTGGCAGCTTCTCTCCGGCCGAGAGCCCGTGGCGCAGCGTTCCGAGCGGCGGCAGCGGCGTTCTTAGGAGCCGGCGGAAAACTCCGGGGGCGGCGGCAAAGATCGTCGCGTCGTGCTGCTGCATCAGGAGACCGAGCTTGTCCGGCGTCACCCCTTTGCCGGGGATCAGCGCCGTCGCGCCACGCGTCCAGGGGTCCAAAAGCCCGGTGCCGAGAGTGTAGGTCCAGTTGAACGCGCCGGCATGGAGCAGGCGGTCGCTCTCGGTCAGCCCATACCAACCCTCCCACATCATCCGGCGGGCCCAGATCGCGCGATGGGCATGGGTGACGGCGCGGGGCTGCCCCGAGGTGCCCGACGTATAGATAATGTAGCCGGGGCGGTCCGGGTCGCCCATCGCGTAGCGCGCGGGCGACAAGTCGCGCATGGCGCGCATGGCCTTCGCCGGCAGAACGGGGCAGGGCGGTTCCGCAGGAAGCGCCAATCCTTCCTCGGCCACGATCAGCCGCGGCGAGATCTCCTCGGCAATCCGGGTCACTTCGGGCTCCGTTAGGAGCAGCGATGTCGGCACCGGGATGATGTCGGCCGCGAGCGCGGCGAGATAGCAAATCGGGAATTCCACGCTGTTGCCAAGCCGCATGAGCAAGCGGTCGCCGGGCCTCAGGCCTGCGGATAGAAATCCGCTCGCGGTTCCCAACACGGCCGCTTCGAGCTGCGCATAGCTCCAGCGTTCTGCGCCAAGCGGGGAGATCACGGCGACCGCGATTTTGCTTCCGAGTCTTTTCGCGTGCCCAAGGACGTAGGCCGCCAGATTGAAGGGCGCCGGGCACGGTTGCGGCGGGCCTTGGTCGAAGATCGCGTGCATTCGGCGCCCTGCTAAGCCGTCGCCCGGTGAGTTGCAAGCGCAAGGACGGCGTAATCCAGCTTTGCCGTGCGCGCTGCGACTGTGCGGGCGAGCTCCAACCCACAAGCGATGAGCTCGACGTCGCTGGTACGGGGCGCCCCGGAACGCGCAGCCCTTTGTTGCCGGCCCGTGCGTCATTATGGCTAAGCCATCAATATTCACTTTTGATACCTAGAAATGCAAGTATGGAGCAGGGATTTCGTTGCCGCGCTTGAAGGGACCAAGCCATCATCACCGCCGGACAATTGCGGGCTTCGCGGGCTCTGCTTGGAATTGACCAGCGCAAACTGGCCGAGATGGCCGGTCTGTCCCTGCCGACCATTCAACGGATGGAAGCGAGCGACGGCGTCATCAGGGGCAACGTCGATTCGCTGATGAAGCTCGTCGCTGCGCTCGACGCCGCTGGCATCGAACTGATCGCGGACGGCACTGCGAGCCAGGGCGGTGGCCGTGGTGTGCGCCTCAAGGGCTGAGTCGGGTCATGAGCCTCCCAATAATCCTCGCTGCCGTTGCTGGGTTGCTCATCCTTGCGTGTGTTGGCGTGCTGATCGGCCGGACACGCGCGGCCCAAATTCTCGTCTATGGCGGCTCGCTGCTCGCATGTGCCGTGGTCGCCGCGCTCGCGACCGCGGATCTTCTGGGAGCCGCAGAGCCCGCAACCCTCACGCTACCTCTGGGGCTGCCATGGCTCGGCGCGCATTTCCGTTTGGATGCGCTCAGCGCCTTCTTCCTCATCGTCATCGCGTTCGGCGGCGCGGCCGCGAGCCTTTACGCGCTCGGCCATGGCCGGCACGAGGAGGCGCCCGAGCGCGTGTTGCCGTTCTATCCCGTGTTTCTCGCCGGCATGACGCTTGTTCTCCTCGCCGACGACGCCTTCACCTTCCTGTTCTCGTGGGAGTTCATGTCGCTCTCGTCCTGGGCCCTAGTGATGGCGCATCACCACAGCCGCGCCAATCTGCATGCGGGATATGTGTATCTCGTCATGGCGAGCGTGGGCACGCTTGCATTGCTGCTCGCCTTCGGCCTGCTGGCGGGTCCCGACGGCGGCTACGCCTTTGCCACCATGCGCGACAGCCATCCCTCACCGACAGTCACCGCGCTCGTGCTTGGGCTTGCTCTGGTCGGGGCCGGATCGAAAGCCGGTCTCGTCCCCCTTCACGCCTGGCTTCCCCTCGCCCATCCTGCGGCCCCGAGCCAGGTGTCGGCGCTGATGAGCGGCGTGATGACCAAGGTCGCGGTCTACGGCTTCGTGCGCATCGTGTTCGATCTGCTTGGGCCGCCAGCCTGGTGGTGGGGTCTCGTGGTGTTGCCCATCGCCGGCGTCACTTGCGTGTTGGGCGTCTTGTACGCGCTGATGCAACACGACTTGAAGCGTCTGCTTGCCTACCACACGGTTGAGAACATCGGCATCATCTTCATCGGCCTCGGCCTTGCCCTGGCGTTCGAGGCGCAAAGCATGGCGTGGGCGGCGGCGCTCGCCTTCACCGCGGCCCTCCTGCATGTCTTCAACCATTCGCTGTTCAAGAGCCTGTTGTTCTTCGGTGCCGGCGCCGTACTCGCGTCGACCGGAGAGCGCGACATGGAGCATCTCGGCGGCCTCATCCATCGCATGCCGCTCACGGCTTTTACCTTTCTCGTCGGCTGCGTCGCGATCTCGGCGTTGCCGCCGCTGAACGGCTTCGTCTCTGAATGGCTCACCTTTCAGGCGATTCTGCTCAGCCCGCAATTGCCGCCCTGGTCGTTGAAGTTTCTCGTGCCGGCGGTGGGCGCATTGCTTGCCCTCTCCGCGGCCCTGGCGGCCGCCTGTTTCGTCAAGGCGTTTGGCGTGACCTTTCTCGGCCAGCCACGCTCCCGTGCTGCCGAGCAGGCGCACGAGATCGACCGGTTTTCGCTTGCTGCCATGTTCCTGCTCTCCGGCCTTTGCCTCCTGGCGGGAATCCTTCCCGGTTTCTTCATCGACGCGCTCGACACGGTCAGCCACACTCTGATCGGCGCCAGCATGCCGCAGCAGAGCAGCGTGCCTTATCTCTCGATCGTTCCCATTGCCGAGAGCCGCAGCTCCTATAACGGCCTGCTCGTCTTCCTCTTCATGGTGTTCTCGGCGACCTTTGCCGTTGTCGCCATCCATCGCCTGGCCTCGAACAGGCTGCGGCGGGCGCCGGCGTGGGACTGCGGCTATCCCGGCTTGGGGTCCGCCACCCAATACACCGCCTCAAGCTTCGCCCAACCGATCCGCCGCGTCTTCGGCACGCTGCTGTTTGGAGCGCGCGAGCACGTCGAAATGCCGCCACCGGGTGACATGCGGCCCGCGCGCCTCGAGGTCGAGCTTCACGATCCGGTTTGGGACACGCTTTATGCGCCGGTAGCACGCGCCGTCGCCGTCGCCGCCGAGCGCCTCAACATCATGCAGTCGCTCACCATTCGCCGCTACCTCACTTTGGTCTTCGCCGCCTTGGTCGGGCTGCTTGTGGTGCTCGCCATATGGCCATGATGGTCAATCTTGCCGTCCAGGGCGCGCAAATGGCGCTGGTGCTGTTGCTCGCGCCGCTGCTCACGGGCTTCGTGCGCAAGGTCAAGGCCCGGCTCCTGCGCCGGCAAGGACCGCCGCTGCTGCAACCTTATCGCGACCTCATGCGGCTGTTGCGAAAGGACGTGGTCCTGGCGGAGAGCGCCTCGTGGCTGTTCCGAGCGGCGCCCTACATCATCTTCGCCGCGACGTGGGTCGCGGCGTCGTTGGTGCCGACCTTTCGCACAGGCCTGCTCTTCTCCTGGATCGCCGATCTGATCGCCATCATTGCGCTTCTGGGAAGCGCCCGGTTCTTCCTTGCGCTCGCTGGCCTCGATGTCGGCACGAGCTTCGGCGGCATCGGCTCGAGCCGCGAAGTGATGATCGCCTCTCTCGCCGAGCCCGCCATGCTGATGATCGTGTTCACGCTGGCACTGGTGGCGGGCTCGACCCAGCTCTCGACCATGGCCGGGTTCCTGGTCTCCTCCGAGGTGGGCTTGCGCGTTTCACTCGGGCTCGCGCTCATCGCTCTGATCATGGTGGCCATTGCCGAGAACGCCCGCATCCCCGTCGACAATCCCGCCACGCATCTTGAACTCACTATGGTGCATGAAGCCATGGTGCTCGAATATTCGGGCAGGCACCTGGCGTTGATCGAGCTATCCGCCGCGATCAAGCTCCTGCTCTATATCTCGCTGATCGCCTGCATTTTTGTCCCCTGGGGCTTGGCGTCGCCCGACGCGACGGTGGTAGGGCTCGCCATCGGCCTGTTCGCCTATCTCCTCAAGCTCGGCTTGGGTGGCTTCCTGCTCGGCGTGTTCGAGACCTCGATCGCCAAGATGCGCGTCTTCAGGGTGCCGGAATTCCTGGGCGCAGCGCTGATGCTTGGGCTCCTCGCCACTCTGCTTCTGTTCGTGTCGCGGAGTCTCTAGATGCACAGCCTTACCTTCGACATTGCTCACTTGCTTGCGGGCTCGCTCGTGCTGGTGAGCTTCATGCTGCTCTACCAGGACCGCCTTTACGCGCTGCTCAATGTCTATGCGTTGCACGCCTTCGTGCTGGCGCTTTCGGTGGCGTGGCAGGCCTTTGCGCAAGATGCACCACACCTTTACGTCACGGCGGCAATCGCGCTTGTGTTCAAGGCCATTGTCATTCCGCTCGTGTTGCATCGGATGATCGTGCAGCTCGGCATCCATCGCCAGATCGAGACCGTCGTCGGCATCGGCCCGACTATGCTGCTCGGCATCGGCCTCGTCGCGTTGTCGATGGTGGTCATGCTGCGGGTCACCGCCGAAGCCGATCCGCTGGCGCGCGAGGATCTCGCCTTTGCGCTCTCCGTGGTGCTGCTCGGGCTCCTGATGATGGTAACGAGACGTAACGCCGTGAGTCAGGTTGTGGGCTTCATGTCGCTGGAGAACGGACTGGTGCTCGCGGCCACCGGAGCCAAAGGAATGCCGCTCGTGGTCGAGATCAGCGTCGCTTTCTCCATCCTCATCGCCTTCATCGTGATCGGCATCTTCCTGTTCCGCATCCGCGAGCGCTTCGACACGGTCGATCTTCACGTGCTCGACCGCTTCCGTGGAGAACGATCATGACCTTCGATGCGGTAACGGCAGTGCTGCTTATCCCGGCAACCGCCGCGCTCATGTTCGCGGTGTTGCCGAGCTACCGGTTGACGACTTATCTCAACGTCGCTGCGGCACTGCTCACCTTTCTGGCGGCGCTGTCCTTGTTATTCTACGGGCGTCCGGCGCCGGGGCCCTACATTCTGGTGGACGACCTCAACAACGTCTTCATCTTGCTCACCACTTTCGTCGGTTTCACCACCAGCGTGTTCAGCGCAAGCTATTTGGGGCATGAGCTGGAGACCGGCCGGCTGACGCCCGCGTTCTTGCGCTTCTATCACGCCATGTACCAGCTCCTGATGTTCGCCATGAACTTGGCGCTCGTCACCAACAATATCGGCGTGATGTGGGTGGCGATCGAGCTCGCGACGCTTACCACGGTCCTCATGGTCGGCATCTACCGCACGCACGAGGCCCTCGAAGCTGCATGGAAATATTTCATCCTCGGCAGCGTCGGCATCGCCCTTGCCCTGTTCGGCACCATCCTCGTCTATCTCGCCGCGGAACCAGTCATTGGCCAAGGTCCAGACTCCATGGTGTGGACCACGCTTGTCGCCCACGCTGCCGCGCTTGAGCCGGCGCTCCTCAACGTCGCCTTCGTGTTCCTGTTGCTCGGCTATGGCACCAAGGTCGGCCTCGTGCCGCTGCATGCCTGGCTGCCTGACGCGCACGCGGAAGGACCGACGCCGATCTCCGCAGTGCTGTCGGGGTTGCTGCTCAATGTCGCGCTCTACGCGCTGCTGCGCTTCAAGATGCTGCTTGCGGCGAACCCCCATGCGCTTGCGCCCGGTCCGTTGATGATCGGCATGGGGTTGGTGTCGCTTCTGTTTGCGGCATTGATGCTGTATCGGCGTCGCGACATCAAACGCCTGTTCGCCTATTCCTCGATCGAACATATGGGCATTGTCGCCTTCGCCTTTGGCATGGGCGGTCCGCTCGCAAACTTCGCCGGGCTCCTGCACATGACGATGCATTCCCTCACCAAGTCGGCGATTTTCTTCGCCGTGGGGGGGATCGCGCAGGTGAAGGGCACGCAGAAGATCGCCGATATGGGCGGCCTCACCGAAACCAATCCGGTGCTCGGCTGGGGTCTCGCGCTTGGCGTGGTGGCGATCGCGGGCCTGCCGCCGCTTGGGCTGTTCATGAGCGAATTCCTGGTGGTGAGTTCGGCCTTCGCCCGCGAGCCGCTCCTCGCTATCCCGCTCGTGCTGGGGCTCCTCATCGGCGTCGGCGCGTTATTCCTGCGGCTTAATTCCATCGCTTTCGGCGAGCCGCATGGGGCCACGAACAAAGCGCAGGGCTCTTATGTTCCCATGGTTGCCCACCTTGCTCTCGTTCTGACCGCCGGCGTCTATCTGCCCGGTCCGCTTGTTGCCTGGTTCCAGAACGTGGCGAAACTCTTGGGATAGCAATCAGGAGCGCCGATGACGTTACTGGGCGACATTGCCAAGAGCGGCCGCAAGACCGAGGGTCACCGCCCGTGGCCGCGCTTGGTCGTGGGCAAGCCCGACTGGGGCTCGGCCATCAACCATTTGGCGGCAGGACGCATCACCCTGCTCGGTGAGTGGGGCGACAAGCGCGCGGCGCATATGGCATTGCTCGACGAAGGGGCGGCGGATATCGCCGTGCTCACGATCGAAGCGCATGACTTTCCCTCCGTCGGCAAACATCATGCGCCGGCGATCAGGTTCGAGCGCACCATGCGCGATCTCTGGGGCCTGAAGCCGGTTGGGTTGCCCGACACGCGGCCTTGGCTCGACCACGGCGTGTGGGGAGTGCGGCACCCGTTGGGATCGCACCGGCGGTCCGAGGCTGCGGCGACGGCCTACGCCTTCCTGCCGGTGGAAGGCGACGGCATGCATCAAATCCCGGTTGGTCCCGTGCATGCCGGGATCATCGAGCCCGGACATTTTCGCTTCACAGCCAATGGCGAGGCGGTGGTCCGGCTCGAGCAACGGCTCGGCTATGTACACAAGGGCATCGAGGCCCTGATGACGGGGGCAAGCATCGAGCAGGGGGCAAAGCTTGCCGGCCGCACCTCCGGCGACAGCACCGTCGCTTACGCGCTTGCCTTCGCGCAAGCGGTCGAGGCCGCTGTCGGTATCAACGTGCCGCAACGTGCCATCTGGCTTCGGGCATTGATGGCCGAGCTCGAGCGCGTTGCCAACCATCTCGGCGACATCGGCGCCATTTGCAATGATGCGTCCTTTGGCCTGATGCACGCCGAGTGCGGCATCCTGCGCGAACGAACCTTGCGCGCCGCGCAAGCCTGTTTCGGCCATCGGCTCATGATGGACCGGGTGGTGCCAGGAGGTGTCGCAGAAGACTTGCACGCCGGCGGCATCGCGAGCCTGCGTGGGCTTCTTGAGGACGTGCGCCGGCATTTCCCGCAGCTGATCGAGATCTACGACAACACGGCTTCCCTCCAGGATCGTACCGTCGGTACCGGCTACCTCGCGCCCACCTTGGCGCGGGCCTTTGGCGCCGGTGGTTATGTCGGCCGCGCCTCGGGACGCGCCTTTGATGCGCGCAAGGCGTTTCCCTATCCGCCCTATGACTTGCTCGAATTCAAAGCGCCCGTCCGTGATGATGGCGATGTCAACGCCCGCGTTTGGCTTCGCATCCGCGAGGTTGAGCAGAGCTTCGGCCTGATAGAGCAGATCATCAAGCAGCTTCCGCAAGGTGAGCTACGCGCGCCGCTTGGCGAGGCCGGCAAGATGAGCGAAGGGCTCGCGCTGGTCGAAGGCTTCCGCGGTGACGTGTTGGTGTCGGTTCGTATCGATGAGCAGGGTCGCATCGCGCGCTGCAATTTGCGCGATCCGTCCTGGTTTCAGTGGCCACTGCTGGAAGCGGCCATCGAAGGCAACATCGTCGCCGACTTTCCCCTCTGCAACAAGTCCTTCAACTGCTCCTATTCGGGTCACGATCTCTAGAGACGCATGCGCAGACTTCTATTCAAGAATATGGTGAGCCGGCCCGTTACCGAGCCACGGCCCGATCCCGGCGATGCCGCCCTGGCGGAGCTTGCGGGACAACTCGATCGCGCCGCGCGTCGCGTCCTTGGGCGCAGCCTTGCCATTCGTGAGGTCGATGCCGGATCGTGCAACGGCTGTGAGCTCGAGATCCATGCCCTCTACAACGCCTTCTATGATCTCGAGCGGTTCGGACTTCGCTTCGTCGCCTCGCCACGCCATGCCGACGTGCTGTTGGTGACCGGCCCCGTCGCCAAGAACATGCGTGAAGCCCTTCTGCGCACCTACAACGCGACGCCCGATCCGAAATGGGTGGTGGCTGTCGGCGATTGCGCTGTCGATGGCGGCATCTTCGCGGGAAGCTATGCAGTGGAGGGGGGCGTCTCTCGCGTTGTTCCCGTGGACTTGCATATACGGGGCTGCCCTCCGACTCCTGAGCAGTTGCTGAAAGGCCTCATCGCCCTCCTGGAGCCGTAGTCCGCGTTCCGCCAAAACGTCATCCCGTCGCGATGGTGGCGTGGTTCCCAGATCGGGGCATGCAGTCCGACATCGCCGCAGGAAGGTCCTGTTTTAGGGCTGTAGCTTTCCGCCGCGACTTGGCGGCTCTGGCGGCGCGTCGAATGGTTCCCCGCCTTCGAGCGCACCGCGGCACGGCGCGCTGAGCGCATCGGCGTTCCGCATGAGGCAGTCGAGACCGCGCCCGAAACCTGGCGGCACGTGGGCGCACATCCGGTCGTAATCGGGCTGACAGGCCTTGAGGGTCGCCGCGAATTCCAAGCCTCGGACCGTCAAGGTTTGGAAGCAGGCTTGGCTCAGTTGGTCGGCGTGTGTCTCAAGAAGGCTTCACGGTTGAGGCGGTTCAATCCGGAAGCGGGCTCGACGAAGTCCTCGCCCGCTGCCGTCCCGACCTCATCCTGCTTGATCTCATGCTGCCTGGTGAAGACGGGCTCGCGATCTGCCGCCGGCTGCGCAAGCATGACAACACGCCGATCCTCATGCTCACCGCCAAAGCTGACGCGATCGATCGCGTTGTCGGGCTCGAAATCGGTGCAGACGATTATCTGACAAAACCCTTCAATCCTCGCGAGCTCCTGGCGCGCGTGCGTGCCCTGCTCCGGCGTGCAGGCGGCATGGCGCAGATCGAGCAAACACGGAGACATTGCTTTGAAGGCCTGATCATCGACCTCGACGCGCGCTTACTCACCACCGAGGCCGGCGAGCCTATTCCGTTGACGAGCGGAGAGTTCGAGCTCTTGGCCTGCTTTGTCTCACGGCCGCGACGCGTTTTGACGCGGGACCAGTTGCTGGATTGGACGAGGGGGCGTTCGGCTACAACACGCCGATCCTCATGCTCCGAGGTCGTGATGTCCACGTCCACGTCGACCCATCGTCGGAGCTCTTTGCCGGTCCCATGAAGGCATTTTCCTGGCTCTCGCCGGGGGCGGTTCAGATCGAGGTCGGCCTCAAGACCGGAGACACCTTGGCCGTCGCGGCCAAGGGCGGCGTGAGTTTCAACATCCTCGGGATCCCGCCAGGCTTTTGGGCGGGAATTTTGGGTGTCGCCATCGCCGCGGCAACGATCTTCATGTTGCGCCGAGAGGCGCGACCGCTGCGCGATCTGGTCGAGGCCGTCGACGGCTTCGACCCTTCCGATGACGGTCAGGCCATTTCCGACGCACCGCACAGCGCCCCGGAGATCCGGGCGCTGATCGCCGCGTTCAACCGACTTGGCGACCGCGTGGCGGGCCTCCTCAAGGCACGAATGGCTCTGGTCGGCGGCATCTCTCACGATCTCCGGACCTATGCCACCCGGCTTCGTCTCCGCACGGAGCTCATACCCGATGAAGGCGAGCGTTCGAAGGCAACCCAGGATCTCGACGATATGAGTTGGCTCCTCGAAGATTCACTCTTGGCCATCGAGGCCGGCGCTCCAATTCACAAGGAGGAGCTCATCGACGTCGGTCCGATTCTCGAGCGCGAAACGACCGATCGACAGCTCGCGGGAGCTCGCGTGTCGCTTTCGTTTGCGGGAGCCGCGCGTGAGGCGCAAATCTTGGGCGACGCCATCGCCTTGCGCCGGCTGTTCGCCAATGTCACCGACAATGCGATCGCCTACGGGCGAGAAGCAAGAATTTCGGCCGAGATCCGCGCGGATCGACTCGTGGTGACGACGGACGACAACGGCCCGGGCATCGATCCGGAGATGCGCGAGATCGTGCTCGAACCGTTTGTGCGGCTCGAAGAGTCCCGCAACCGGAATACCGGCGGTGCTGGTTTGGGCTTGGCCATCGCCCGCAAAGTGGCTGAGGCGCATGGCGGTCGGCTCAGCCTCGGTGAGGCCCCTGGCGGCGGCACGCGCGCCGTCATCGAGCTGCCCTTGTTTCTGATACCTGCTTCTCCGGCGCTCGGGTCCGCATGATTGGACTTGAAGCCTCACGGGAGGCCAAAGTCTTTCAGCACTCCCCTCGCCAAATTCACCTCCGACTCAGAGCTTGCCGCGCGCCCCACGCTTCGCAGATGGAAGGCAAAGGGCTCCTCACCCCAAAAGAACTCCTCCCAACCGTGCTCCCAGGCGGTCGGACAGAGCTCCTCCAGGAAGCTCTTCTCTGTGAACGCTCCGGGGCGCCGGGAAACGAGGTGCAGCCGGTCCGGAAGCAGGGAACTCAACCTTCCCTCTAGGCGAACGCGAACCGTATCGGGGGGCCTGAAGGATGGGGTCAGCATCTCGTGGCGGAAGGAAGGATGATCAAAGTACTTTCGATAGATTTGCCATCCTGTGTCTCTTATTCTGCCGATCTTCAGCGTGCTGCGAAGCCAGTCGGGAATGGGCGAGGCGTCGCTATTCACAAGGTGCCAGAATAAGTCATGTTCAATCAGAGGCAGGAAATTGATGGATTCCGTCGGCACCTTTTCAAGGTCAATCAGCATGAAGTGGGCTGAGGGAAAGTCGCGGTATTGATAGTACCATCGAGGGTGCCAGCCTGAACCGAAGAAAGCGATGTCGTGCTTTATTGCGTGAGAGACGATGCGCTCGAGCCAGTGCTGCTGCAGAACAAAGAAGTCGGGGTCCATCGAGAGGACGAAGCGGGTGTCGACACGCTCCAGGCATTTTTGCAAAGCTCTGGCATGATGCAGGCTGCCCTTGTCGCGCGTGTTTGTCCTCTCCACGCCGTCAAAAATCGTGATGTCGCGTTGGCCGCTGACGGTGTTTCCTCCCAACTCATTATCCGCGACGAGCCAACGATACTCCGAACCAAGGTTGAGCGCCTGCGTTAGGCTGTGGTTGAGTTCGAAGAGGGGTCGATTGCGATAAAGCACGGATATGATCGTGACCAAGGAGGTTCCTTTTGAGATCAGCCGTTGGATTCTTCACGTATCTCTTTGATCCGGAAATTATCAGCCGATATCGGAAACTGAAAGAAGACCTGGCCGACCACGCGCATACCAACATCGTCGCTCAGGCGGAAACACCAGTTCCCGAAGCGTTACTCGCAGAAACTGTTTTTTTCGATTTTCAGGAGCTCGCTGGCAATGCCCCACGAACTCTGGGGTCGAAGGTGATTCCGGGAAACAGTCACCTAACCATGCTCGCCTTTTTTCGCAGCCAGCCCGAATTCGATTACTACTGGTACATTGAGTATGACGTTGTCTTCACGGGCGCCTGGTCCACACTTCTCGATGCTTGGAGCGACGATACCAGCGACCTGCTGGCCCCCCATTTGAGAACGTACGGCCAGGAACCGGATTGGCCCTGGTGGCGCTCGCTGCGAGTCCCGCCCGCGGCGGCAGAAAAAGGCTTGGTCAGAGCCTTCATGCCCGTCTATCGAATCTCGCGCCGTGCTCTTGAGACCCTGGAGGCTGCGGTGCGGGATGGCTGCTCCGGCCATTTTGAAGCGCTCGTGCCCACGGTGCTCCAAGCAGCGTCGCTTCAAATCTCCGACTTGGGGGAAGGGCGGTTTTACACCAGTTCCTCTTCGCCTGACGGAGATCTGCGGCAGGGCACGATGCGCTATAGGCCCTTCCACGCCCGCCCGCTCGTGGGTCGGGACCTACTCTATCATCCTGTGAAGCCGGAGAGCTTTCCGGCCACACGATGGCGCTTCCGATCATTGTCGAACTGGCTGGCCCGCCTTGGGTCATCAACAGACCTAGGGTCGCGGTTGCGGAGCGTCCTTTCCCGTTGATGTGGCGCCTCCCGCTTGTAAATCGTCATGGTCACGCCACGGGCAGGACGAAGCGTGATACGGGCCAGCGGAAAAACGTCCTGCGGGCGGACAAGCGAGAAGCTGAACTTTGGAAGGATTGCCGCCAGAACCACCGCGATCTCCTGCATGGCAAGGCCCTGACCGATGCAGATGCGGGGGCCGAGGCCGAAAGGAATGAAGGCCCCTCGGGGAATTCTGTCAGCTCGCTCTGGCAGGAAGCGATCCGGGCTAAATCGATCCGGATCTCGCCAAAGCCGTCGATGACGGTGCACGACCCAAGGTGAGATCACGATCTGCGTACCTATCCGTACGGGTTTGCCGTCAAGCTCGTCCGGGCCGAGTGCTTGGCGCCCGATGAACGGTGCCGGCGGGTAGAGACGCATCGCCTCTTTGACGACGGCCGTCGTATAGACCAACTGCCCCAGGCAATCTCGGCTCAAGGGCCCGTCGGCACACACCGTTTCGATTTCTTCGAGCACGGCGCGTTCCGACTCCGGAAAGAGGGCCAGAAGGTAGAGAGTCCAGGCTAGGGCGTTGCCGGTGGTCTCATGTCCAGCCGCTAGAAAGGTGAGAACGTTGTCGGAAACAGCGTCGGGGCCGAGCGTTACGCCGCAAGCGGGATCCATCGCCTGCATCAGCCGATCGAGAAGATCAGGAGGCTCGTTCGCCCCGTGGGCAATCCGGCGTGCCACCACCTGATCGACCACGCCCCGGAACAGGCCCAAGGCGGGCTTGGCACGACGCCGCGAGACAATGGAGAGCCAGGCCGGCAGATTGAAAATGGTCCCCAGATCGACCCGTCCAATCGTCTCGAAATAGAGCGCCATGCTGGCGTGAATGCGGACGCGCTCCGCATCGAGCGCACCGGAAAAAACTGTTCGAGAAATGATCTCGTAAGTGAGCCGCTGGAACTCCGCAGCGATATCGATCGGCTGATCCAGAAGTCCGGACCACCGGGTGCACATCGCGGCGCTGGCCGCCTGCATGTCATCGAACAGCCCTTCCACGGCCCTCGGCGAGAATAACGGCGAAGTGATGCGTCTGGTGCTGCGCCAGTCTTCGCCTTCCGCCGTCAGCAGGCCGTTCCCCAGAGCCGGCTCCAGCCGCCTTTGCTGCTGCACGCTCTTGCAATAATTCGAGGCATTGCCGATCAGAACGTGCTCGATCAATTGTGGATCGTTGACGAGCAGGGTCTTGCCGGGGCGATCGAGTTCAAGGGTCTGTTCCTCGAAAGCCGCTTCTGCAAAAACCGTGATGGGATTGGATCGAAGCGCACGCACGGCCCTCAGCAATGTCAATCGTGTGGGGTGAGGAACGGGTGCTGCGGGGATTTGGGGCATGGCAGTGCTCTGCATTTTGCCTTCTCGTCCAACGCGGTTCAACGCGATGATGGTGAGGCGGAAAGTAGCGGATGCCTGTCACCGCCCTTTCACTTCAGTGTAACCATGAATGTTGCCGGGTCACCGGTGTGTAACTGATTGTCGCGACGAGTGGTACTGAGGCGGTCTGGGGCCTTGATCTCAAAATTTGATTTATTAGCTACTCAAATGGCGATGGAGTTCATCCCCCTCGCCAGGTTCCCCCAAAACGGAGCCGGAAGCCCCGCTCAGTCAACCCCCGTCTGGCGGGGCTTCTCTGCAAGGAGATCAGCGCGTTGCCGCCGCAACGGTTTCCGGCGACAGTCGCGGTGAACCTTCGGTTGCGCGCTCCGCTCGCTTGACGAGCTCGACCACGCCTTTGATGCACGGGGTGGTTTGTCCGGAGTCCGTCGCGAGCGCGAGAATCGCCCCTTGCAAGTGATCGATTTCAGTTTGGCGATGGGCTTCCAAATCGTCCCACATCGACGACCGCGCGTCGGGATCGACGGCGAGCATTCTGCCGGCGACGAACCTGAACAACGGGTCCGGTAGGCGCAACGCTAGAGCCATGATGCGGGGATGGATGGTGCCGACGGCGCGCGGCTGTATGCCGTGCGACTTCAACACGGCGAGCGCTTCGTCCATCTGCCGAGCGAGAAGGAGACGCCAGCGGCGGTTCGAAAGCTCTTCGGCGAGCGGAATGCCGGCCAGAGCATTGACGGCGTTGTTCAGGTTGACGACGAGTTTTCCCCACTGCACGCCAACGATGTCACCATGCTCCTCAACCCGTGCGCCTGGCACGTCGAGACAGTCGCGCAGTCCCGAGCAGCCGGATTGAATCAGGATCGTCCCGCTCGTCGCCCGATGAAAATTCGGTCGCGCCGATCTCTGGTCGGCCTTGCTGATGACATTGAACGGCACCATTCCCGCGAGAACCTCGCGTTGCGCGCCCAAATGCGACCTCAAGCAGGGCACATTGTTCAGGCCATTTTGCAGGCTTAGGGTGACCGAAGTCTCGGGCGCGCGCGCCGCGATCGCGCGGGCAATGTCTTCGGTGTCGTCGCTTTTTACCGCCACGAGGATCACATCGGCGTTGGCGAAAGCTTGATGCGGGTCGGTGGTCAGCTCGGGCTTGGGAAGCGCCTGATCAAAGCCGTCGAGATCGCTGATGCGCATGCCATGCTGCTTGAGCGTCGTTTCAAGCCGCTCCCGGGCCAGGAAGATAACGTCGCGCCCGGCCAAGGCCAGGCAGCCGCCGACGTAACAGCCCACTCTGCCGGATCCGGCGATCGCGATGCGAGGGTTAGAACCGATTACCATGCGGAGAGTTTAACCTGTTCACGCCGTCGAAACTGCTCGCATAAAAGGGTGTCCATGCAGGACGTTCAAGCGTCCGCAGCAAACACGCCCCAGATGGAACCAGCCGCAATGGATCAACCGATCAGACCACCGTCGCGGGCGTCAGCGCCAGCACTCTCGTCTGCGGTGGAGTCCGGGTTGGAGATCTCGCGCATGGAATACAAGAGCGCGCTCGGTGTGCACCATTTGGGCGATCTGCGAGCGGCTGCGCGGCGGCGTCTACCACAAGCCATTTTCGATTACGTCGAAGGCGGCTCTTACGACGAAGTCTCGTTGCGGGCCAATCGTGAGGATCTCGAGTCGCTTCGTTTCCGTCAGCGGGTCCTCGTGGAGGTCGGCTCGCGGAGTCTCGGGACCTCCATCGCCGGCGAACAGGCGAGCTTGCCGCTCGCTCTGGGACCAATCGGGTTTTCCGGGCTCATTCGCCGGGGTGGTGAAGTCGAGGCCGCTCGCGCTGCCAAAACCTTCGGCATCCCGTATTGCCTCAGCACGTTTTCGACCTGTTCGCTGGAGGATGTCGCGGCGCAAAGCTCCGCGTCTCTGTTCTTCCAGCTCTATTTGTTCAAAGACCGCGGGGTGAACGTCACCTTGATCGACAGGGCCAAGCAGGCCCGTTGCAAGGCGCTGGTGCTGACCGTCGACGCCGCGATGCACGGGCGCCGCAACCGCGATCTCGACAACGGGCTGGTGGTGCCGTTGCGGGTGCGGACAAAGCTCGCGCTCCAGATGCTGGCGAAGCCGCGCTGGATGTATGGCTGGTTCAGCGGCAGACGGACTCTCGGCAATCTCGCCATGTTCGTGCCGCCAGGCGGCAACGAGCTCGCGGTGGTGTCGGCCTGGACGGAGCGCAACTGCAAGGGGTTCGCGACGGCGGACGATGTCAAATGGGTGCGGCAGAACTGGCCCGGCAAACTGATCGTCAAGGGAATTCTCAGCGCTGAGGATGCGCGCCTCGCCGTCGAGCTCGGTGTCGACGCCATCGTCGTGTCCAATCATGGCGGCAGACAGCTTGACGGCGCCCAGACGGCGGCTCGGGCGTTCCCCGAAATACGGTCGGCTGTCGGGGAGCGCGCGGAACTTCTGTTCGACGGCGGCATCCGCTCCGGCCTCGACGTGCTGAAGGCCTTGGGTCTCGGTGCCGGGGCCTGCCTGCTCGGACGCGCCTATCTTTACGGCCTTGCGGCCTACGGCGAGCGTGGCGTTTGCGCCGCCTTGCAGCTGATTGCCGAGGAACTTGATTTCGGCATGGCGATGACCGGCATCAGCGATGTCAGAGCTTTGCCCGCGCGGTTGCTGGATTGACCGCCGCGTCGCCTGCTTCATCGGCGAAGGCGTTCTCCGTTTCGCGAGTGACAAACGGCATCACCAACTGCGTCAGATAGACTTGCGGAAAGTGAGGCTGGTCCTGAATGCCGATATCGCCGGCGATCGGCGGGCGTGGCGAGTTGAGCCTGAGCGTTCCAAGCAAGTCGTCCCAGAAGGTGAAGAACAGCCCAAAATTGACGTCGCCTTCGCCGGCCCAATTCACGTGGTGCAGTCTGTGCACCGGGCCGACGGCGACAAATCTTTGCAACGGTCCGAGCTTGCAATCGACATTGGTATGCTGGACCAGGAGCTGGATCGAGATGGCGAACGCGAGCAGCACCGCGACCGGCATCGGCAGCCCGGCGATGACGAGCGGCAAGGTGCCGAAGGCAAGATCGAGCGTTTGATGCAGCGGATGCCTGACGAGGCCGTTGAACCCATAAAGGCGATGCACGCCGTGATGGATGGCATGCAGCCGCCATAGCAGCGGCAGCCGATGGCTCCAATAATGGATCATGGTCATGCCGAAGTCGGCGACGACGACGGCAAGCAGCAACTGCAAGGGGAGGGGCAGCGATGACGGCCAGATCCCCTTCCAAGGATTGAGAAGCGTGATCAGGGGCAAGATAAAGAGCGCGCTGATGTTGGCGATTTCGTAGGCGACGCCGTGGGCGATGTCCTTGCCGGCATCGGCATGCCCCTCGTTCCACTCCGGCTCGTAAGGGAGAACCAACTCCATCAGCATCGATAGGCCGACGGCGATGCAGAACAAGAGACCGATCCACAGATAGGAATAATGGGCCGAGACGATATAGATGGCGGCGAGATTTAGCCCCAACAGCATGAAGGGCACGTAGCCGTATCGAGCAAAAAGCCGTAGCACTGTCATTACGTTCACAACTCCTGCGCGGGCTTCGATTTCGGCAGGCAGTCCGGGTCCTGCACTCCCAGTAAGAAGCCCTGCGGGCAATTTCGGTTCCGGTCGCGTTCGCCGCGCTCAACTGCTTCAGTTGACGACAAAAAGTGAGAACGCAAAAAGGGCAACTTCTTGGCGGCGGCAGCCCCTGCGGCACGATGTCCTTTTCCCCCGGTTGCGCATCCTTTCCCGCGGTGTGGCGTTACCCCAATAGCAGCAACGAAGGATCGGCGGCGCAACCCGTCAACCCTGCGAGGCTAAGAGTAAAGGAGCGTAAGGAAATGATGCCTCAGAGACACCCGTCAGAACGCGAAGCCAATTATCGTGGATACAAGATTACGCTCGAGCGCCATGACCTCTGTTGGTCCGTAAGGCTCAAAAGAGACAGCGCCGATCTTCCGTCCCCGGCGCGGGGCAACTTTCACACCATTACCCAGTCCGAGCGCGCGGCGATGGCCCAGGCCAGGCGGCGCGTCGATGAAAGCTTGGAGGGGTGGAAGGCTCGGAAACCGAGAGCGTCCAAGACCAATTGATCTGTCCGGGCAGCGTCGCGCGAAGCTGACCGTTGCCGGCTAGCGTTGCCTCGCCAAGGTGGCGACGGGGAAGCGTGCCAGAACCTCCTTCACCGGGAGGCTCGCGTTCGCCGTAAAGGTTTCCTCCGTGAAGATATTGCGGAACCGAGCCCCCTGGAGAGATGAAGGCAAATCTACGGTGGTATCGGCCCAGTGGCGCGATGACGGCACCACACTGCTTTGGCCGCGCAAAAGTTCGAGAGGGAAGCGTGGGGCGATAACGATGGCGGCGTCGTCCCCAAGCACCCGAGCAAATGCCACGAGGTGATCCGCAGCGCTGCCGGTCACGGCAAGCGGCACGTAGTCGCCATTGGCAAAGAGACTTCGGGCGCGGTTGCGAAGCCCCAATCCTGCCTGAACCACGAACATATTGATGGCGCCGCTAGGCCACTCTGAGGTCAGCGCTTCGAGGTCGATGGTGCCGCGCGTCTCGAGAAGCGAGTTCGAGCCGCTCGAAATCGAGCGGACGGCGGTTGTCCGGATCGACAAGGCTGAGGTCCCAAAGCTCGGCACCTTGATAGATGTCGGGCACGCCCGGCGCGGCCAATTTGATCGCGGTCTGCGACAGGCTGTTGAGGGCGCCGGAGCGAAAGATCGGCTCACAGGTTGACACGATGTCTCGCAAGAAGTCCTCGGACCGCGTCGGGTCGAGCGTCGCACGGGTGAAACCTTCGATCGCCTCTTCATAAGCAGGATTTTGCCCCGTCCAGCTGGTATGGGCCTTGGCCTCGCGCACGGCCTTCAGCATGAACCCGACCATGCGTTCGCAGAGTGCCGAGAATGCTTCGGTGTCGCCGAGGGAGAGGTCGAGGGGCAAGACGCCGGCAAGGGCCTGATAGAACATCCACTCCACTTCTGGCTCAGGCGCGGGCGTGCCGTCGATATCGTGGCGGTGTCCCGCATTGAGGGTGGCCCAACGTCGCACTGCGGACGACCACAGCTCCGGCATCTCGCTCAGCACATAGAGCCGCGCGCGGGCGTCCTC
This sequence comes from uncultured Alphaproteobacteria bacterium, assembly GCA_963732955.1. Classification (GTDB taxonomy): domain Bacteria; phylum Pseudomonadota; class Alphaproteobacteria; order Rhizobiales; family Methyloligellaceae; genus Methyloceanibacter. The sequence continues at coordinate 192,058 of CAVTBH010000002.1, read as the reverse complement.
GCCGCGCTTGGTATCGTGCGTCGAGGTCGTGCTCAGGCCTGCCGCCTGCCGGCGTAAGCGCCGTTTCATCGCGGCGTGGAACGCGTCCACCGCTGCGCCGAACCGGTCAGGGTCGCTGCCGACCTCGTTGAGCGCGATCAGGCGGTTGTAGCGGTAGAACGCGGTGTCCTCGACCGCCTTGGCCATCACCGGGCCGGAGGTCTGTTGCAGGCGCGTCGCCAAATCGAGCGCCAAGGCCTGATCCTCGGGACTGTCGAAATCGAGCTTGAGCACGCGCCCCAGGAAGTCGATCGCCTGCTCATCTTCGACTTCGCGTGTCGCCTTGGCACATTCCAGCGCGGCGTCGATGATATCCCGATCCTCGCTCTCGGCGCCTGTGACATCGACATAGGTCCGATAGACCGGCAACGCTGCCAACAGCTCGATGATGGCGCGCCGCAACGTATCGGTGCCAAGATCCCGCGTCTCAAGGTGGCGCACGGCCAAAGCATTTGCCATGTCCTTGAGCCGCTCGAGCTCGCCCGCGAGGTTGCGGGTGAGGGTGCGCCTCTTGGCGTCCACGACAAGCGCTGCATAGTCGACGTGCTCGTTGAGAAAGTCGTCATAGGCCGCGGTCATGCCCGCTTCGCCGCGAGGGTCGACCAACACCCCTGCAAGGGCCGCGATGAATTCGTACCCGGTGGTGCCGGCAACCGGCCAGTCGCTGCGGAGATCCTCCTCGGCACCCAAGATCTTCTCGACGAGGATATAGAGCGGCTCCGGCTCGCCGAAGGTTTTTTGCAGGCGCTCCAGATAGGACTTGGGGTCCGCGAGGCCGTCGATATGATCGAGACGCAAGCCGTCGACGCTGCCGGCCGCGATCAGCTCGCCGACGCGGGCATGGATCTCATCGAATACGCGCGGGCTTTCCACCTTCAGTCCGACCAGGTCGGCAATCTCGAAGAAGCGGCGGTAGGTGAGCGTTTCGCGCGCGGCACGCCAATGGGTGAGCCGCCACGCTTGCTGCTCGTGCAGCTCGTGCAACGCCTCCTTGTCGTTCCGCACAGCGGCGATCGCCTGTTCCAACGCCTCGCGCACGTGCGCATCGCGTGCGCCGGTTGCGAGCTCCGACTTGAGTTCCGCTGAGGTCTCGGGCGTCGCCATGGCAAAGCGCCGCGCCCATTCGGCGAAATCGTCTCCTTCGGCGCGCGCCAACACCTGCGCATAGGAAGTCGGTGTCAGTGGCAATTTTAGACGGTGATAGGTGAAAGTGAGGCCGCCATCGCTCTCGTCGAAATGGAGGCCAAAATCTCCGGCTTCGAGGGCTTGCCCGTAGCTCGTGCCGAGAGCGGGTACGAGGAGCTTGGCTGCGGTCCAGTCGATGTCAAAGAGTTGAGCGCAGTCGCTGGCCTGGCCCCATTCCAGCACATCCCGCCAATAAGGGTTGTAAGGAGACGCGCTCATGTGGTTGGGGACGAAGTCGAGAATGAAGCCCAGTCCCTCGGCGCGAAAAGCGGCGATCATGCGCTCGAACCCCTCGTCGCCGCCGAGGGATTTGTCGATCACGCGGTTGTCGACGACGTTATAGCCATGGGTGGACCCCGGCTCCGCCTGGAAGATCGGCGAGCCGAACACATGGCTGATGCCGAGCCGAGAGAGATAGGGCGCGAGTTGCGCCGCGCGGTCGAAGGTCATGCCGTTGCGGAATTGCAGCCGATAGGTCGCGGACGGGACGATCATGGCGGTCGCGGGCGCTCACGTGACAAGGCGCCGGTCGTTGCCTGAAACAAGTCTGTCTCGACGAGGTCCGACACATCCATCGGCAGCTTGCGCCGCCAATTCGGATGCTCATCGACTGTCCCCGGCAGGTTGGCCTGCACGCCTACGCCGGCGAGATCCTCGAGTTGCACCGCGACGAGGCGAGACGGTGCTCTGGCGATCATCGCATGAGCGGCGATGCACACCGCAGGCGGCAGCTCGCCCGGACAGGAGGCGTTGTCGTGGAGCACGGGCTGGAGCTCTGGCGGCAGCAAGCCTTCGTCATTGAGGAGACGAAGCAAGAGCAGCCGATCATGGGCTCAACTCCCTCGCATATGCGCGGCGCCCTCCGCCGAGGTGATGCCCAGCCGCTCGCGCTCGTCGATGTCGGTCCCCTTCCACCAGCCTTTGAGCGTGGGGAGATCGTGCGTCGAGATACAGGCCAGCGCGCGCTCGGTGTAGGCGTGCGGATGCCGGAAGCGGCCGTCGTCCTCCCGTTCGAAATAGAACACCCGATAGCCCTGGATCTCCGCCTCGTGCATCATCTCGCGAAAGCCCGGCGGCACCGTGCCGAGGTCTTCGCCGATGACCACCGTCCGCCGCCGCCACGAGATGTCGCTGAGCACGCGGAGCATGTCGCGAAAGGGGTAGCGTAGATAGGCGCCTTCGGAGGCCTGTGCCTCGGCCGGTATCAGATAAAGACGCGTCAGGCCCATGACGTGATCGATGCGCACGGCGCCGGCGCACCGCATCAGCTCTAAAAGCACGGCTTCGAACGCGTCAAGCTGACCGGTCCTCAAGGCTTTCGGCGACAGCGGCGCGAGGCCCCAGTCCTGACCGCCTTCATTGAACATGTCTGGTGGACAGCCAAGCCGCGCGTCCGCCACCACGGCGTCAGGGTCTGACCAGGTGTCGGAGCCGTCAGGCGCGACGCCAACCGCCAAATCGAGATAAAGGCCGATGCGCATGCCGGCCGCCAAGGCGCGCTGTTGCGCGCTTCGGAGCTGGCGTTCTGCGATCCATTGCAGCCACATGTGAAACCCGACGCGCTCCGCATGCTCTTGGGCGAAGCGGCGCACCTCGTTGCTATTCAAGCCGCGATAAGGCTCGGGCCAGCCGTGCCACACTGCCGGATGCCCGCCTCGAACCATGTCATCGGAGAGGGCCTCATAGAGCGCAAAGCTCAGCAGCGCGCTGCCGCGGGAATCGCAAAACTCCTCGAAGGCGCTCACCTCCTCTTGGCCTCCGCTCAGGAACGCCCGATAGGCCTGCTCCAAGGCGCTGCGTTTGTGACGCGCCACTTCGACGTAGTCGACGAGCTCCGTGTCGCGCAGGGCCTCGATCCGGGCCGGGTCCAATCCCGCCGCAGCTTGGGGGAGGCGGTCGACGGCGATGTAGAGCGGGTTGAGGAAGCGCCGGCTTGATGGGGAATAGGGGCTGCAGCGGCTCGTATCGGCAAGGAACAGGGCGTGCAGCGGGTTGACGCCGATGAAGTCGGCACCGGCGGCCGCGGCCTGTTCGGCCAGAAGCGCGAGGTCCTCGAAATCGCCGATGCCTTGGTTCCGCACGGAGCGGAGGCTGTAAAGCTGGCAGGTGATGCCCCAGACCCGTCCATTGATGAGCCAGTCGGGAACGAAGCAGCGCGCGCCCGCGGGCTGAGTGGCGCCGGCCGCATCCGGTGCGGTTCGGAGGCTACTCTCGACGTCTTCCTCGTCGGCCGCCGGAATGCCGAGAGCCTCGAGCAGCGCGATCTTGGTGGTATCGCTGACGGTGCGGCGCTCTCCGGTGCCACTGATATAGTCTGGCTCTATTCCGTAGGCGTGGGCCAAGCGGTCAAGTGCGTCACTCATGGCGAGGGCTGCCGCTTTGCCCTGCCGTCGACAAGGCGAACCATCACCGACCATGGCGGCAGCAGGCCAGATTGCAGTGCGGCGTCGCAGTCCTCTCCGGTCTCGTACAGCAGTTTGCCCGTGGTGCGAAACGGCTGTGGCACCGCTGCCGCGATGCTCCACTCTCTGTCATTGAGATTGGCGAACGCCTTAAGCTCGCTGCCGTCGCCGAGGGTCCATTGCACCACGAGGCCCCGATCGTTGGCGACGAGGACGCGGCCCTTGGCGCTGCCGAGCCCGGCGAGCCTCGGGGTGATCTCACTCCGCCTGATCTCGAGCAAACGTCCGACGTGCTCGAGCCGGTCGGCGTAAGGCGCTACACTCGGCTTGCTCCAATCAAGCTTCGACGCCTCGAAGGTGCTCACCGCGTTGGGATCAGGGATGCGGTCTCTCGCGCTCGGATCGCCAAAGCTTCGCCACTTGCGGAACTCGTTGCGTCTCCCCTCGCGCACCTTGGCCCCGAGGTCCCCGTGAAAGTCGGTGAAGAATAAGAACGGGCGCGTTTCGCCCCATTCCCCGCCCATGAAGAAGAGCGGAATGCCGGGGCTCAAGAGCAGGAGCGCGGTGAGCGCGTCGATCACATGCGGCGGTGCCAACGAGGCGAGACGCTCGCCACAAGCGCGATTGCCGGCCTGATCGTGATTTTGCAGGAAATCGATGAAGGCGGTAAGCGGCAGATCCGTGCTCGGCTGGCCTCTCTCGCTGCCGTCGCGAAAAGCCGAGGCCTCGCCTTGATAGACGTAGCCTTCCGTCAAGGCCCGGGCCAGCTTGACGATGGGATGGATGGTGTAGTCGGCGTAATAGCCGTCGGACTCGCCAGTGGCGATGACATGTGCCGCGTGATGGAAGTCGTCGTTCCACTCGCCGGTGTAAAGCTGCGGTGCTCCACGGGCGCGCCGGTGCAGATAATTGACGTTGCGGTCGTCCTCGGTGGTCAGGTGCACGTGACGATCGGTGATGCGTTTCCCTACTTCGAGGGCGATTTCCTCGACGATGGAGGGCTTCGAGTCGTCCCGGATCTGGTCGATGGCATCGAGACGTAAGCCATCGAAACGGTACTCCTCCAGCCAATAGAGAGCGTTTTCGATGAAGAAGGCGCGCACCGGCGCGCGATCATAGGCGATGGCCGCACCCCAAGGCGTATGCAGCTCGGGATGGAAGAAGTCGGGCGCGTAGGCGTGCAGGTAGTTTCCGTCCGGTCCGAAGTGGTTATAGACGACGTCGAGAAAGACCATGAGTCCGCGGGCATGGGCGGCGTCGACGAGCGTCTTCAACGCCGCGGGTCCGCCATAGGCGACATGCGGCGCATAGAGCAGGACGCCGTCATAGCCCCAACCGCGATTTCCCGAGAACTGCGCGACCGGCATCAGTTCGACGACGGTCACGCCAAGCTCGACGAGGTCGTCGAGTTTTTCCTCGACGCCGGCAAAGGTGCCGGCCTCGGTGAACGTGCCCGGGTGAAGCTCGTAGATAACGGCCTCCTCCCAAGGGCGCCCCGGCCAATTGCCGGTCCTCCAGTCATGGAGACGGGGGTCGAGCAGAAGGGATGGACCGTGCACGTCACCTACTTGAGCCCGCGCCGCCGGGTCCGGCACGTGCATGCCGTTCGGGAGTTCGAACGCGTAGCCGGCGCCGACTTCGACAAGGTCTGTGGCAAGCTCAAACCAGCCGTGGTCCAAACGCCGCATCGGCTCTGAGCGCTTGCTCTCGGTGGCAACAAGAGAAACTTTGTCGAGCGCGGGCGCCCAAAGCCGAAACCGCGCGCCGCCGGTCGCGAGCAATTCGGCGCCCCAGCTTCGTTCGAAGGCATAGCGCGCGCCCATCAGCGTTTGCCTCCGTAGAGCAGGAGGGCGCGTGCCGGTAGTTGGATCGTGGCGCCGGGAGCAGCCGGTTGCTCATCGGGCTCGATCGCGCCCCCGGCCGTGTCGATCAGAAGCCTCCAGCCGGTCACTGACTTTGGCGCGGCCAGTTTGAAGGCAATCTCCTCCGAGTGAGAATTGGCGAGCAACAACAGCGGCGGCTCCTCCGCTCCACACAGCATTAGGGCAATGCTTTTCGAGAGGCCGTTGTTCCAATCGTCCGGTGTCATCTCAGCACCGTCAGGTGTCAGCCACACGACATCCCGCGTCCCATCCTCGGCAAGTTGCTCGCCGTGCAGGAACTGGGTTTGGCGCAACAGCGGCAACTGCTTGCGCAAGCGGACGAGCTTTCGGGTGAAGGCAAGGAACGCGGCATCGCGGTCGTCGATGGCGTTCCAATCGAGCCAGGACATCTCGTTGTCCTGGCAATAGGCGTTGTTGTTGCCGCGCTGGGTCCGTCCGGCTTCGTCTCCCATGAGGATCATCGGTGTCCCTTGCGAGGTCAGCAGTGTCGCCATCAGGCTGCGCCGCACGCGCTCCCGCACGTCGACAATCCTGCTGTCGTCTGTCGGTCCCTTCTGGCCCCAGTTCCAGCTGCGGTTGTCGTCGTGGCCGTCCCGGTTGCCCTCCTGGTTCGCTTCGTTGTGCTTTCGGTTGTAGGAGACGACATCGGCCAAGGTGAACCCGTCATGGGCGGTGACGAAATTGACGCTCGACCACGGGCGCCGGCCGCGAAAGTCGAAGAGATCGGCCGAGCCAAGCAGCCCGCGGCCGAGGCAGGGAAGAAATCCCCGATCGCCGCGCCAATAGCTGCGGACGTCGTCGCGATAGCGCCCGTTCCACTCGGCCCAGCCCGGCGGAAAGCCGCCGAGGCGGTAACCGCCTTCACCGATGTCCCAAGGCTCGGCAATCAGCTTGGTGGCGGAGAGCGCTGGGTCTTGCAGCACCGCATCGAAGAAGCGCGCATTGCCTTCGAATTCTCTGTGCTCGCGGCCGAGCGAGCTCGCGAGGTCGAAGCGAAAGCCGTCCGCGTGGCACTCCTCCGCCCAATAGCGGAGCGAGTCCATGATCATCTGCAGCACGCGCGGATGAAACTGGTTGATGGTGTTGCCACAGCCGGTGCTGTCAAAATAGTAACGCCGGTCGTCGGCGAGCATGTAGTAGCTCGCGTTGTCGATGCCGCGAAAGGACAGCGTCGGCCCGAGGTGGTTGCCCTCGGCGGTATGGTTGTAGACGACGTCGAGGATGACCTCGATTCCCGCCGCATGGAGATGATGCACCATGTAGCGGAATTCGCCGATGTCGCCGCCCTCCGAGACGTAGCGCGGCGCCGGGGCGAAGAAGCCGATGGTGTTGTAGCCCCAATAATTCTTGAGTCCGCGGTCGACCAGGTAACGGTCGTCGAGAAAGGCTTGGACGGGGAGAAGCTCGATCGCGGTGACGCCGAGCTTCACCAAATGCTCGATCGCGGCCGGATGCGCGAGGCCGGCAAATGTTCCGCGCAGCTTCTTCGGCACGTTGGGGTGTGCCGCCGTGAAGCCCTTGACGTGGGCTTCGTAGATGATGGTTTCGGCCCAATGAATGTGAGGCCGCTTCTCGTCCTTCCACGGATGGGCCGGCTTCCATCGGCTGCCGACATCGACCACCACGCATTTCGGCATGAACGGCGCCGAATCCCGATCGTCGAAGGAAAGATCCGCGTCCTTCGCGCCGATGCGGTAGCCAAACAGCGCGTCGTCCCAGACGAGCTGCCCTTCGAGCTGCCTGGCGTAGGGATCCAACAACAGCTTGTTGGGGTTGAAGCGGTGGCCTTCCGTGGGTGCGTAGGGCCCATGGACGCGCAAGCCATAGAGCTGGCCCGGTCGGATGCCCCCGATGAAGCCGTGGTGAACTTCGTTGGTGTATTCGGGGAGCCGAATCCGCGCGATTTCTCGACGGCCGTCAGGGTCAAAAAGACAGATCTCCACGGCGTTGGCGTTTGCGGAAAATACGGCGAAGTTGACGCCTTCTCCGTCGAATGTCGCTCCCTTGGGGTAGGGGAGGCCGGGCTCTACCTTGTACACGCCTTGTCCGTGCACTTAGTCGCCGGCGTGTTCAAGCACGATGGTCGCAAGCGGCGGCAATGTGAGCTCGATCGAATAGGGACGACCGTGAGCGGCGATCTCCTCCGCTTCGACGCTGCCGAGATTGCCGACATTGGATCCGCCATAGACGGCACCGTCGGTGTTCATTCTTTCGATCCAACGGCCACGGAGGGGGACGCCGAGGCGAAAGCCTTGGCGCACCACCGGCGTGAAGTTGCAGACGACCACGACGGGCGCTGCTCCCTCGCCGCCCTTGCGAAGGTACGCCAACACGCTTTGCGCCGCATCTGAGGCTTCGATCCACTCGAATCCGGCGGGCTCGCAGTCGAGGCGGTGAAGCGACGGCAGCGACCGGTAGATGTGATTGAGATCGCGCACCAGCAGGTGGATGCCGCGATGGGAAGCATCGGCGAGCAGGTGCCAGTCCAACGACTGGTCGTGGTTCCACTCGCGCTCTTGCCCAAACTCGCCGCCCATGAACAACAGCTTCTTACCGGGGTGGGTCCACATGAAGGCGAGATAGGCCCTGAGAATTCGCAAATTTCTCCCAGCGGTCCCCCGGCATCTTGCCGAGCAGGGATCCCTTGCCGTGCACGACCTCATCATGGCTGAGCGGCAGGATGAAATTCTCAGAGAAGGCGTAGATCAGGCCGAAGGTCAGATCGTTGTGGTGATGGGCCCGATGCACCGGCTCGCGGGAGATGTAAGACAATGTGTCGTGCATCCACCCCATGTTCCATTTGAAGCCGAAGCCCAACCCGCCGCCGTCAACGGGACGGGACACTTGCGGCCAAGCGGTGGATTCCTCGGCGACCGTCATCGACCCGGGGACCTCGCCATAAACGCGGGTGTTCATCTCCTTCAGGAAGCTCACGGCTTCGAGGTTTTCGCGGCCGCCGTGAACGTTTGGTTCCCACTCTCCGGCGCTGCGGCTGTAATCGAGATAGAGCATCGAAGCGACGGCATCGACCCTCAAGCCGTCGATGTGATAGCGGCGGAGCCAGAACAGCGCGTTCGCCAGCAGGAAGTTCGCCACTTCGCGCCGGCCGTAATTGTAGATCAGAGTGTTCCAATCCTTGTGGAATCCGCGGCGCGGATCCTCGTGCTCGTAAAGCGCGGTGCCGTCGAAGCGAACGAGGCCGTGTGGGTCGCTAGGAAAATGAGCGGGGACCCAGTCGATGAGGACGCCGATGCCGTTCTGATGGAAGCGATCGATGAAACGCGCGAACGCCTCGGGCGGACCGAACCTCGCGGTCGGGCTGAACAGTCCGACAGGCTGATAACCCCAGGACCCGGAAAACGGGTGTTCGCTGATTGGCAACAGCTCGACATGGGTGAAGCCGAGGTCGCGGACATAAGGAATAAGAAGATCGGCGATGCTGTCGTAATCCAGGAAGCTGTTGTGCTCGCCGCGCCGCCACGAGCCGAGATGGATCTCATAGATTGAGATCGGCGCGGAACGATCCTGGGCAGCGTTCCGTTCGCTCATCCAGCCAGCATCGCCCCAATCATGCTCGATGAGGCCGTGGATGCGAGAGGCCGTCGAGGGCGGCGCCTCTTGCGCGAAGGCAAAGGGATCGGCCTTGAGCGGGAGCACTTCGCCATGGGCGCCGAGAATCTCGAACTTGTAGAGAGCGTCACGGCGGAGACCGGGAATGAACAGCTCCCAGACGCCGGCGCCATGACGCTTCCGCATCGGATGGCGGCGGCCGTCCCAATCATTGAACTCGCCGACGACGCTGACGCGGCGGGCGTTGGGGGCCCACACCGCAAAGGCGACGCCATCAACTTGGTCGAGGCTGATCGGGTGAGCGCCCAGTCTTTCATAGAGACGACGGTGGGTGCCTTCGGTGATGAGATGAACATCGAGGTCGGCGAGGAGAGGCGGAAAGCGATAGGGGTCGTCGGTCTCCCATTGAGCGCCGTCGCGACGGAATCGCAGCCGATAGGCCGTGGACACGTCCTCTATCCCGACCGGCCCGGCGAAGAAGCCGGCGTCGTGTAGCCTCTCTAGCGCGGCGAGGACGTTGCCGGCGCTGTCGATCACCTCGACGCTCGCAGCACCAGGATGAAACACACGGACCGACACATCGTCTCCGCCGCGGTGGGGCCCAAGAACGGCGAATGGGTCGTCGTGGCGCCCGGCGACGATGAGGTCGATGTCACGCTGGTCCGGGCGCCAGTCTTGATCTTCTGTCGGCCGCTGCTTCAAGGCTCTGCTCATCGCAACCTCGGTCCCCTTCCTTCCAACAGATCGAGCACGCCGAGGAGCGGTATCGGCAGCCAGCCCGGCCGGTTCGCACTCTCATATCCGATCTCATAGATGGCTTTTTGTAGCAGAAACAGGTCGAGCAAGCTCATTGTGGCGCGCCGGTCGTCAGCGTCGTCAGCCAATCCGAATGAGGCGTCGAAATAGTGTTGGAGAAATTCCTGGCTGGCGCGGTCGCGCCAGGCCGCGACGATCGCCAGCGCCCGCTCGGGAAGTTCGCCGGTGCGGGCAGCGAGGCGCTCGAGCGCCGCCGACGCGGCGTAATCCAGCGACCGGAGCATGCCGGCAACATCGCGCAGCGGCGAGCTCTTTTCTCTCCGCTCGGCCAAACTTCGCCGCGGCTCGCCCTCGAAATCGACGATGATGACGTCATCCTTAGAGATCAAGACTTGACCGAGATGGTAATCGCCATGGATGCGGGTCTTGAGGCCAAGCGGCGGCGTCGCTGCCAAGGCTTCGATCCGGGCGTCGAGTGCGCCTCGTGCGGCGAGCAGCCTCTCGACTTGCTGTTGGGTCGCCTCGGCGAGAGGCATCGCGGCGTTTTCGAGCTCGTTCAAGACGCGGGTTGCTTCGCTGCGGACCGTTTCGGACCAGCGCGCCACGTCGGCGGCCGTTATCGGCTCAGGCTTGAAGGCAGGGTCGGAGGTCGGCGAGACGAAGGCCCGATGCAGCTCGCCGGTCCGTTCTCCAAGGCGTTTGGCCAAATCGAGGGGAAACACATAGAGCCGGTCGAGAAGCTCATCGATGTCCTCCTCGGTTTCCGACACGAGCAGGAGATCTTCCAAGCCGCGGTCCAAGGCTTCGATGACCGCATTCCAGGCGTCGCCCTGATTGGGCACGAAGGCGAAGGCAATCGCCAACGCCGTGCGCTCGCCGCCATTGGCGACATGCTCGACTGAACCCAGAAATTCGGGCGTGTTGGCATAATGAGCGACATCGGTGAGAAAGCGGGCGATTTCCAACTCCGGTTGCAGGCCGCGATGCACCTGCCTGTAGAGTTTCAGCACGATGCGCTCGTCGACGATGACGGAGACGTTGCTTTGCTCGGTCCCGATCGGCCGAACTTGCGGGTCTTGACCAAGCTCACTCCAGTTCGGGCCCGCGGCAAATTCGACGCGACCATCGGCGGACTCCGCGATCTTGTTGTCGCCGATGCCGGCGACAAGATCGAGAATGAAGTCGCCGTCGCGGGTGGCGTCGAGAAGCGCCCCGATCCGGGCGCCCGCGCGCAGCTTGGCCAGCGTGAAAGCGAGCATCGGGCCACCGGCCCTGACGTGCTCGCTGCCCCACTTCGCCGCGAGCGGCAGAAAGTAGCGTTGGGTTTCGCCGCCGGCCAACAGCGCGTCGCAAAAGGCGAGCGGGTAGGTCCCGCGTCTCCCCTCGAAGGTCGCGAAGGGATGGAGCTCGAACTGGGCGAAATGAACGTCCTTTGCCGCGAACCACCTCTGGCGGAACAGAAAGTCGGGAAGGACGTCGTGCTCCATGACCCGCCGTTGCGGTCCAGACAGCGCATTCAGCCAGCCGTCGGATGCGACGAGCGTAAGAAAGTCGGGAGCGACCTCAGGGGTGGGGATATGCCAGCGAGGTTGTTCGGCTTGGGCCTCAAGGATGAACCAATAGAAGCCGTAAGCCGGCAAGGTCAGCATATAGGGAAGATCGCCGATCGGCGGGAACGCGGAAGCGCCGGTGAGTTCGACCGGCACGGCGCCGGCGTAGTGCCGCAAATCGAGTTCAACGGCCTGGGCGGAGCGGGCGAGATTGAACACGCATAGCAGCCTCTGGCCCTCATATTCGCGGACATAGGCTAGCACCTTGCGATTGCGCGGATAGAGGAACTCCAAGCTGCCGCGCCCGAACGCGGCATGGGCCTTCCGTACCTGGATCATGCGCCGCGTCCAATTCAGCAGCGATGACGGGTCTCGTTGCTGGGCCTCGACGTTGATCGCCTGGTAGCCGTAGTTGGCGTCCATGATCGGCGGCAGATAGAGCCGTTGCGGATCGGCCCGTGAAAAGCCCCCATTGCGGTCGGCGGACCACTGCATCGGAGTCCGCACCCCATCGCGGTCGCCCAAATAATAATTGTCGCCCATGCCGAGCTCGTCGCCGTAATAGAGCACCGGCGTCCCCGGCATCGACAAGAGCAGCGCGTTCAACAGCTCGATCTTGCGGCGGTCGTTCTCCAGCAGCGGCGCGAGGCGGCGGCGGATGCCGAGATTGAGGCGCGCCCGGCTGTCGGTCGCATAGGTCCGCCACAGATAGTCGCGCTCATCGTCGGTGACCATTTCGAGGGTGAGCTCATCGTGGTTGCGCAAGAACAGCGCCCATTGGCACGCGTCGGGAATGCTCGGGGTCTGACGGAGAATGTCGGTGATGGGGTGACGGTCCTCTTGCGCCAGCGCCATGTACATGCGCGGCATCAAGGGGAAGTGGAACGCCATATGGCATTCATCGCCTTCGCCGAAATAGTGACGCGTGTCCTCGGGCCATTGATTGGCCTCGGCGAGAAGCATGCGGTCGGGATATTTGTCCACCTCCCGGCGCAGGCGCTTCAAAATGGCGTGGGTCTCGGGGAGGTTCTCGTTGTTGGTGCCTTCGCGTTCGCACAGATAGGGCACGGCATCGAGCCTTAACCCGTCAACGCCGAGGTCGAGCCAATAATTCAGGACCTCGATGATTTCCTCGAGCACGGCCTCATTGTCGAAATTGAGGTCGGGTTGGTGTGAGTAGAAGCGGTGCCAGTAATAGGCGCCGGCCTCGGGGTCCCAGGCCCAGTTCGACTTTTCGGTGTCGATGAAGATGATCCTCGTTCCCGCATAGCGCTCGTCGGTGTCGCTCCAGACGTAGAAGTCGCGCTCGGGAGACCCCTTGGGCGCAAGCCGCGCCCGCTGGAACCATGGATGCTGATCCGAGGTGTGGTTGATGACTAGCTCGGTCAGAACGCGGATGCCGCGGCGGTGGGCCTCCTCCATGAAAGCCTTGAAGTCATCCATGTCGCCATAAGACGGATTGATGTGGCGATAGTCGGAAATGTCGTAGCCGTCGTCCTTGAGTGGCGATGGATAGAACGGCAGCAGCCAGATGACGGTGACCCCGAGCAACTCGACGTAATCGAGCGTTTGCATCAAGCCCTTGAAATCGCCGATGCCGTCGCCGCTCGAATCGAGGAAGGCCTTGACGTGAAGCTGATAGACGATGGCGTCCTTGTACCAATCGTCGGCGTTTTGGTCGGGCGCGTGCTGCGCCTCGAGATCGGCTTGCGCCTCACGGGTCACGGCGATCGAGCCTTCGAGCGATCTCATGCCGCGCCTCCCTCGGGGGCGGTGAGGCGCCAGATCGCATAAGGCCGCTGGTTGGGATCGAGCACCATCTGCTGCACCTTCCCGGTCCAGGTGAAGTGCTCGCCGGTGACGAGGTCTTGCACGCCGATCGAGGCTGAGTCCGGAAGTCCGAACTCCCAAAGCGGAACCTCGAAGTGAGCCGTTTGCATGTTGTGGGGATCGAGGTTGACCGCGAACAAAAGGAAGTCGCCCTTATCCTCGGTGGCCTTGCCGTAATAGAGGATGTGATCGTTCCAGGCGTTGTAGAACCGCAGGTTGGTAAACTGCTGTAGCGCCGGATGGGTTTGCCGCAGCCGGTTGATGAGAGCGACATCCGGCTTGATGTTGCCCTCACGGTCCCAATCCCACGCGCGGATCTCGTATTTCTCGGAATCGAGATATTCCTCCTTGCCGGGCAGCGACCGCGCCTCGCAGAGCTCAAAGCCGCTGTAGAGGCCGTAGTTGCAGGCAAGGGTCGCCGCGAGCACGAGGCGCGCCTGAAAACCGGGCCGGCCACTCGTCTGCAGATAGGTCGGGTTGATGTCGGGCGTGTTGACGAAGAAGTTCGGCCGAAAGTACTCCGGCACGTCGTCGGTGGTGAGCTCGGTGAGATAGTCCGTTAGCTCCTGCTTTGTGTTGCGCCAGGTGAAATAGGTGTAGGACTGCGAGAACCCCAGTTTGGCGAGCAGCTTCATCGGCTTTGGCCGCGTGAAGGCCTCGGAGAGGAAAATCACCTCCGGGTGCGTCTCGTGCACGTCGCGGATCAGCCACTCCCAGAACGGGAAGGGCTTGGTGTGGGGATTGTCGACGCGGAAGATCTTCACGCCCTTGTCGACCCAGTAGAGCACGACGTCGCGGAGCGCCACCCAGATCGAGGGGAAGGCATCGCGATAGAAATGGACGTTGACGATGTCCTCGTATTTCTTCGGGGGATTCTCCGCGAATTTGATGGTGCCGTCGGGGCGCCAGTCGAACCACTCCGGATGTTCCTTGATCCAGGGGTGATCGCGCGAACATTGGATGGCAAAGTCGAGAGCGATGTCGAGACCTTGCAGTCGCGCCTCCTTGACGAGATGCTCGAAGCTCGAAAGCGTTCCCAACTCCGGGTGGATCGCATCATGTCCGCCCTCCGCGGCGCCGATGGCATAGGGACTGCCCGGATCGTCGGGCGTGGCCTCGAGCGAATTATTTCGACCTTTGCGGGCGGTGCGCCCGATCGGGTGGATCGGCGGAAAATAGAGGACGTCGAATCCCAGCTCCTTCACATAGGGCAGCATCGCGAGGACGTCGTCGAAAGTGCCGTGCCGGTTGACGGCGCCCGACTGCGAGCGCGGGAACATCTCGTACCAGGCGCTAAAGGCGGCCCGGCGGCGGTCGACCCAAACGCCGAGCTCTTTTACGTAGCGCGAAAGATTGGCGCGCGGCCCGAGGCGCGCCATCAGCGCTTGGAGCTCGCTGCTGGCCAAGAGCTCGAGCCTCGCGCTGTCGCTCTCGGCGCGCGCGAGAGCGTGCGTCAGGCTTTCACCGACGCGTCTGTTGGCCTCGGCGAGGCCGTGCCCCTTGAGGACGTTCTCGACGAGACGACGCCCCTCATCGAGTTCGACGGCAATGTCCTGGCCGGCTGCAGCCTTTTTGGAAACGTCATCGCGCCAGGATGCAAACACGTCGCGCCAGGCAGCGATGGTGTAGGTGTAGCGGCAATTCTCTGAAAGCGTGATCTCGCCGCGCCACCGATCGTTGTCGATGAAGCGCATCGGGGCTTCGTGCCAAGTGCTGTCTTCCTGGCGCCGATAGAGAAGTGCCGCTCCGAGCTTGTCATGTCCGTTGCTGAAGATGTCGGCTTCGACGGTCAGCACGTCGCCGACTGACCGCTTGATTTCAAACCGGCCCGCGTCGATCTCGGGCCACACGCCTTCGATCGCGACGCGCGTTTCCGCTGCGCTCTCCAGAATGGAGAGGCTCGGTTCGATCGGTGTTTGGTTCGAGGACCTTTGCGTCAGAGTTTCCCTGGTCTTCGCTTCAGAAGTTGCCATTCTCAAATTGTCCTTGACCCCGCCAGGGCTTACGCCGCCCGCTTAATCAAGAACGCCTCTTCGCGATTTTGTTTCCACGCGGGCGGAGGGATGGGCGGGTCAAGAGCTGACGCAACCAAACTCACCGCCGTCATGGGCGCAGTGGCTCTCAAAGTGCGCCCGCATCACGATCGCGGAAGGCATTTTTCGCCTCGGCGCACCGACCTACCAAACCCTACGAAGCGAGGGCAACCGCGTCAACCGAGCGCCCTGTGCTCGGCCTGCTACAGCGCCGAGCGCTGCCAAAAGTCTGCGTCGCTCCCCACCAACTCCAGCTGCCCGAGAGCCTCGACAAACCGTGCCCCCCAGACGCCACTGCCGTTCTCTGCCAGGGTTGCGAGGATGTGACCATGGCGGTCGCGGCGTTCCGAGAGCGGCATCTCCAGCGCCTGTGCGATCGCGCTTGCCACCGACTCCGAATCGTATGGGTTCACCAGCAGCGCATCGCGGCACTCGGCGGCGGCGCCGGCAAAGCGGGACAGAATGAGCACGCCGGGGTCGTTTGGATCCTGGGCCGCGACATACTCCTTGGCGACGAGATTCATCCCATCGCGGAGCGGCGTCACAAGGCCTACCCGGGCGGCGCGATAGAGTCCCCCCAGCGCCGATCTGCTATAGGCGCGGTTGACGTAACGGATCGGCGTCCACGAGGCCTCACCGAATTTGCCGTTGATTCCGCCGGCGAGCGCGTCGAGCTGTTGACCGAGCTCGTGATACTCCTGGATCTCGGACCTGCTTTTCGGGGCGATCTGCAAATAGGTGACCTTGCCGCGCCATTCCGGCCACGCGGAGAAGAATAGGTCGACCGCCTCCATGCGTTGAATGAGCCCCTTGGAGTAATCGAGCCGATCCACGCCGATCATCAAGTCCAAGCCGCCCAAGCTGTTGACGAACTCCTGGACGAAGGAGGAGTACGCCGCACGGCGCGCGCGCCGTTCGAACTCGGCGGTGTCGATGCCCACGGGAAAAGCGCCGACGCGAATCTGCCGGCCGTCTTTGTTGAGCACGACCTGCCGGTCGGTGGTC
This sequence comes from uncultured Alphaproteobacteria bacterium, assembly GCA_963732955.1. GTDB lineage: Bacteria > Pseudomonadota > Alphaproteobacteria > Rhizobiales > Methyloligellaceae > Methyloceanibacter. Next base: position 175,805 of record CAVTBH010000002.1, on the reverse strand, counting down.
TGGAAGACGCGAACATTCGCGCCGTGCGTTTCACTGACGGCGTAGCGGACGAAGTTTTGGACGTCTTGCTCGGTTTGAAAGCCGACGAGGTCGTATTGAAGCAGCGACGCAAGCAGACGCTCGTGGTGGGGAAGAACGGTTATGAACTCGGGGGCAGGGAACGGCACGTGCAGAAAAAAGCCGATGCGATTGGTGTGGCCCCGCTTGCGAAGCTCATCTCCAAGGGGGATGAAGTGATAGTCGTGGACCCAAAGCAGATCGTCCGGCCGGATGACCTTGGACAGCTCGTCGGCAAAATGCTGGTTGACGCGGAGATATCCGCTGAGATCGCGCCGGGTGAATTCCGCGAGATCGATGCGGTAATGCAGGATCGGCCATAGCACCTGGTTGGCGAAGCCGTTGTAGTAATCCTGATAGTCCTCCTCCGACAGATCGGTCAGCACGTAGGTTTGCGAGGACTTCTCTAGCGTCGTGGTGGTGACCTGGTCGCGCGGAACGATCTTCCCGCTCCAGCCGAACCAGATGCCCTCGTACCGTTTGAGGGTCGGAGCCAGCGCTACTTCGAGGCCGCCGGCTCGATGCGGTCCGCTTTCGGTCGGGATCGCTACCCGGTTTGAGATCAGAACCAGTCGCACAACGTCTCCCGGGTATCGATATGGCACTCACAGCGCCGTCCCGTCAAATCCAGTCAGCTTTCTACAGATTTTAGTTTTACAGATTTTAAACGCTTTGGAGCGGCTTCCGGGTCCAGCGGCCGCCAGCCTTTATTGAATCGCGTGTCGGCCGCGAGCGCATCTCATGTTGCGGCATCACATGACAGAAGGACGACGGAAGGTAGAGGTGAGCATCGCGACAACCTGCCTGCGCAGCTTGAATTCGCGCCGGCCTAGGTCGAGCGCGCGAGCCAGGTGCGCCAGCCGCCGAGGGCGGTGATGTCTTCTGCGTCGCGTGCGGCGTGGGCTTCGCAGAGGAAGCCCTTCACCTTGCGCCCGTCGGCAAGCGTCACGGTGCCGATGCCGAGCGGTGGCGGGATCAGGGCGACGAAGGAGCCGAAGGCCTCGGCGTCCATGTCCCAGATTTCGACCTCGATGCCGCCGTTGCCGGCGCCGTCGAATAGGAGCCCGGGCTTCGGCGGCGACGTGCCGGCAAGAGCATAAAGCGAGTAGCCCGGCGCGGTCCGCGTCGCCTCCACGAACTTCGCCTTGCGTTCGACGAGTTGGCTATTGAGCGGCTGCCCGGTGAGATGGGCGCCGACCACGGCGATGCTGACGGTCTCGCCCGTGCGCGCTCCCGGGGCCACCGGCGGCGTCGATGACAGGGTGACCTTCGTGGCGCCGAGCCGCGCGTTTGGAAGCGACCGATGCAAGGCGTCGCCGATCGAGGCGAGCATGCCGTCGGAGAGCGCAGGCCCGATCAGGGTCACGCCGAAGGGGATGCCGTCCGGCCTGAAGCCTGCCGGCACGGATAGCGCGGCGAGATCCATCAGATTGACGAAATTGGTGTAGGCGCCGAGGCGGGTGTTGAGCGCAATGGGATCGGCGAGCATCTCGGCGATCTTGAAGGTGGTGCCGGCGGTCGGCAGCAACAGCACATCGATCTTGGCCCATTCGCGCCGCGCCGCGGCGACGTGCTCGGCAAGATCGTAGAAGGCCTGGAAGGTCGCGACCGCGGTTTTCGCGCGAGCGCCAAGCACGATGCCGCGAACGGCGGGGTGGATCGCATCGGGATCTCGCGCGGCGAGGTCGCCGATGGCCGCGAGGCGTTCGGCGACCCAGGGCCCGGCGTAGAGCATCGCCGCCGTCTTCTCGAAGGGTCCGTAGTCGATCGTGACGATCTCGGCGCCGAGCGCCGTCATCCTGTCGATCGCCGCGTGGTAGAGCGCCTCGTAGTCGTCGTCGCCGAAGAACGGAATCGGGCCATCGGGGATGCCGACCCTGAGCGGCTTTGGCGCCGCGTCCACGGTGAAGGGCGTCGCGTCGCTGCGGGCGTAAGGATCGTCCGCGTCGAAGGCGATTGCGACTGCCGCGACTTTGGCGGCGTCGGCCACCGTCAGCGCCAGGATCGAGACCGCGTCTTGCGTCTTGCAGGCGGGGACCACGCCGGTCGCGCTGATGAGGCCCTTGGTCGGCTTAAGCCCGACGATATTGTTGAAGGCGGCCGGCACGCGGCCCGATCCGGCGGTGTCGGTTCCGAGCGCGAAGGAAACGAGGCCCGCGGCAACCGCGACCGCGGAGCCCGAGCTCGAACCGCCGGAAATATAGTCGGCATTGAAGGTGCTTGCCGGGATGCCATAGGGCGAGCGCGTGCCGTTCAGACCGGTCGCGAACTGATCGAGATTGGTCTTGCCGATCAGCACCGCGCCGGCTTGCTGCAAGCGCTCGACCACCGTCGCCGTGCGCTCCGCGACATAGGTGAACGCGGGGCAAGCGCAAGTGGTCGGCAGCCCGGCGACGTCGATATTGTCCTTCACCGCGAACGGGATGCCGTAGAGGGACCCGCGCGGCGCGGCGTGCGCCAAGGCGAGAGCGGTGTCCTCCTCGACCAGCGTGATCCAGTCTGGCTCGACGCCGCGCGCCCTGATGCGGGCATAGACCTCACCCACGATGTCGGCTGGCGCCGCCTCGCCGGAAGCATAGAGGGCTTCGAGCGTGGCGATGTCGAGAGAGAGCTTCATGCGCCTGGCTCCGCCATGATGACCAGCGCCTGGCCGAGTTGGACCGACCGTCCCTCGGCGCAACGGACCTCCCGCACGAGCCCGCTCGAAGGCGCGGTGACCGCGATCTCCATCTTCATCGACTCTACGATGATCAGCGTCTCGCCGGCGCTGACTTGGCTGCCCGGTTCGACCAGCACCTTCCACACGCTCCCGGGCACCGGGCTCTCCACCGCGGTGGCGCCGAAGGGGAGGGCGCCGTCGGCTTCGAAGGCGGGCGTTTCATCGATTATCGCGAGGGCCCTGTCGCCGGCGGTCTCTTGCCAGCGTCCCCGCTCGGCGTCGAAGGCCGCCTGCTGCTTCGCCTTGAAGGCCGCGATGCTTTCGGCGTTCGCGGCGACGAAGGCGAGGTAGTCCTTGAGCTTGAAGCGCCCCGGGACGATTTCGACCTCCTGCTTGCCTTCGAGGAAGCCGTCGCGGAAGTCGCGAAGCTCCGCGCTCGACACCGGATAGAATCTGATCCGGTCGAAGAAGCGCAGCAGCCAGGGCTGGCCGTCCTGAAACGCTGCGGTGGTGCGGTAGGTATTCCACATCTGGCAGGTGCGCCCGAACAGCTGATAGCCGCCAGGCCCCTCCATGCCGTAGATGCAGAGATAGGCGCCGCCGATGCCGACGACATTGTCAGGCGTCCACGTGCGCGCCGGATTGTATTTGGTGGTGACGAGGCGATGGCGCGGATCGATCGGGGTCGCCACCGGCGCGCCGAGATAGACATCGCCCAGGCCGAGCACGAGATAGGTGGCTTCGAAGACGATGCGCTTCACCTCCTCGGTAGTCTCTAAGCCGTTGATACGGCGAATGAATTCGATGTTCGACGGGCACCATGGCGCGTCGCCGCGCACGCCGCGCATATATTTGTCGATGGTGGCTTGGACCGCGTCGTCGTTCCACGACAGCGGCAGGCGCACGAGGCGCGACTCCACCTCCATCTCCGACAGATCGCCGAGCTCGTCTTCAATCGCCTGGAGCGCTGTGATCAGATCCTCGAGCGGCAACGCCCGCGGGTCGTAATGGATTTGCAGCGAGCGGATGCCCGGCGTGAGGTCGATGATGCCGGCGAGGTCGCCGCGTTCCATGGCTCGGCCGACCGCCTGCATCAGCGCGTGCGCCCGGAAGCGCGAGCCGAAATCGAGGACGATCGGGCCGTACTCGATCAGGAGATAGGCATCGCCGGCGCGGCGGTAGGCGACGCTCGGCGTCTTGGCCGTCGCGTCGCGGCCCCCGACGACGCAGCCGTCGCTGCCCCATTTGCCGTGGGGCAGCTTCGGCTGAGCCGCGCACTTGAGCGTTGCAATCTCGGCGTCCTGCCGCGCAAGGCGGTTCGCGGCCTCCGCGGGGCTGAGGCGCGTGAAGCGGACTTTGTCGCCCGGATGCAACTGACCCATCTTCCACAGCTCGGCCTGAGCGATGGTGACCGGACAGACGAAGCCGCCGAGGGACGGGCCGTCGGGGCCGAGGATCACCGGCAGGTCGCCGGTGAAATCGATGGTGCCGACTGCATAGGCGTTGTCATGGATGTTGCTCGGATGAAGTCCGGCCTCGCCGCCGTCGGCGCGGGCCCAGTTGGGCTTTGGCCCGATCAGGCGGATGCCGGTCGGGTTCGAGTTGTAGTGCACTTCCCAATCCGCCGCGAAGAAGGTGTCGATAGCGTCCGGGGTGAAGAAATCCGGCGCGCCATGAGGCCCGTAGAGCACCCCGATGTCCCAGTCACGCGTGAGGCGGGGCTTAAGCTCGGCGGGAAGCGCGTCGGATTCTGGAGCGCGCTCGGGCGTAGCGCCGACATGGAGGATGTCGCCGGTTCCCAAGCTGCGGCCGCCATGGCCGCCGAACTTGCCGAGGGTGAAGGTCGAGCGGCTGCCGAGATAGAGCGGCACATCGATGCCACCGCGCACGGCGATATAGGCGCGGACGCCCGCGCCGTTGACGCCGCCGAGCTTCAGCACCTGTCCGGCTGCGACGGGCACCGCCTGCCAATTTGGCACCGGCTTGGCGTCAAGGGTCGCGCCAAGTTCGGCGCCGCCGAGACAAATCACCGTATCGCTGTTGAATTTGAGCGTCGGGCCCGAGAGCGTTGTCTCGATCCCGGCAGCGCCTGCCGGATTGTCGACGAGGCGGTTGGCAAGGCGGAAGGAGAGGGAATCCATCGGCCCCGAGGGCGGCACGCCGACGGCCCAACAGCCGACGCGCCCAGGCCAATCCTGGATCGTGGTCTGGGTGCCCGGCGACAGCACCTCGATGGTGTTGGCACGGTAGGGGACGCTCTCGAGCGTCCGCGTCAGCACCTCGCCCCGCTTGAGAACGTCGAGGTGCGAAAGCTGGCGAAGGTAATCGAGATTGGTCTCAACCCCGCCGATCTCGGTCTCGTCGAGCGCAGCTTGCAGCTTGTCGAGCGCCGCGTCGCGCGTGGCGCCGGTGGCGATGATCTTCGCCAGCATCGGATCGTAGAACGGCGACACCTCGGTGCCGCTCTCGACCCAGGTCTCGATGCGTATATCGCTAGGCCAGGCGACATGGGTGAGGAGGCCGGCGCTCGGGCGGAAGTCGCGACCAGGATCCTCGGCATAGAGGCGCGCTTGGATCGCGGCGCCCGTTGGCTTGATGCTGGCCTGGTCGAGCGGCGCCATGTCGCCGGCGGCCTGGCGCACCATCCATTCGACGAGATCGATGCCGTTGACCTCCTCGGTGACGCCGTGCTCGACTTGGAGGCGCGTATTGACCTCGAGGAAATAGAAGTCGTCGCTCGCGGCGTCATAGAGATATTCAACGGTGCCGGCGCTCTCGTAATTGACCGACTGTCCGAGGCGGCGCGCGGTCCCCCACAGCGATGCGCGTATCGCCTCGGGCAGGTTCGGCGCCGGCGTTTCCTCGATGACTTTCTGATTTCGCCGCTGCGCCGAGCAGTCGCGCTCGCCGAGCGAGACGACGTTGCCCTGGCCGTCGCCGAAGATCTGCACCTCGATATGGCGTCCCTGCGCGACATATTTCTCGATGAAGATGCCGGCATTCTTGAAATTGTTGCGGGCGAGGCGTTCGACGCGCTCATAGACCGGCACGATGTCGTCAGGCCGCGAGACCAGTTGCAGGCCGATGCCGCCGCCCCCCGCGGTGCTCTTGATCATTACCGGATAGCCGATGCGTGACGCTTCACTCGCCGCGTGGACGACATCGCGGATCAGACCAGAGCCCGGCGCCACCGGCACCTCGGATTGCAGGGCAAGCTCGCGCGCGCGGTGCTTCAGGCCGAAGGCGCGCATATGCACAGGTCTCGGTCCGATGAACACGATCCCGGCCCCTTCGCAGGCCTCGGCAAACTCCGGATTTTCCGAGAGAAATCCGTAGCCTGGGTGGATGGCGTCGGCGCCGGTTTGCCGTGCGGCGTCGAGAATGGCGTCGATGTTGAGGTAGCTTTCAGCCGCCGGCGGCGGGCCGATGGCGACCGCCTCGCCCGCCGCGCGCACATGCATTGTGTGGCGGTCGGCTTGCGAATAGACCGCGACGCTTCTTATGCCCATGCGTTCGAGCGTGCGCAGGATGCGGCAGGCAATGGCCCCGCGATTGGCGATGAGGACCTTCTCGAACATCTCAGGGTCGAGCGCCCCAGATCAGAACCTCGATGGGGGTGGGGTTGTAGGCGTTGCAGGGATTGTTCAGTTGCGGACAGTTGGAGATCAGCGCGATCACGTTCATCTCAGCGACCATCTCGACATATTTGCCCGGCGCCGACAGGCCGTCGGCGAACTCGAGCTTGCCGTCGGGCGTCACCGGCACGTTCATGAAGAAATTGATGTTGTGGGCGATGTCGCGCTTGGTGAGGCCGTATTGCTCGTTCTCGATGACCGCGAGCAGGAAGCTGTCGCGGCAGGCGTGCATGGACTTCTTGTCGAGGGCGTAGCGCACGGTATTGCTCTCAGTCGAGCAGGCGCCGCCGACGGTGTCGTGGCGGCCGACGGTATCGGCGGTGATGGTCATGAGCGGCCGGCATAGATCGGACATCAGCGCGGAGCCCGTGGTGAGATAGATGTTGCCTTGCTCACGGATGGTGTCGGACGCCGAATAGTGCTCGGCGGGGTCGTCGGCGTTGAAGAACAGGGTGTCGACGGCCTGATTGCCTTCGAGGTCGAGGAGACGGAGCGTCTCCCCCTGGCGCACGACGTGGATCCAGTACTCTCCTGCGGGCACCACCTTGCGGTATTGCGAGTCGGCAGGATCTAGCGGGCTTTCGGTGAGCATCAGTGCACCCCCTCGCTGCAACCGATCCGATAGAGGCGGTTGTTCTCGAAGCCGCGCGCATTTTCCGCCGTCGACAAACGGTTGGCATCGTCCAGGCCTGCGGGCGCGCCGTCGAAGATCTCGTAGCGCACCGGCTTCCGCGGGAAGCGCGGGCTCGCGTCGAGCGGATGCGGGCAGGTGTGGAGCAGGACGAGCGTGTCCATCTCGAAGCGGAGCTCGACGGCGGCGCCGGCCTTCGCGGCGCCAGCATCGAGGGCGAGAGCGCCGTCGTCGGCGACGGTGACCTTGCTGAACCAATTGACGTTAGCCGGGAGGTCGCGGCGGCCGAGGCCGTATTTCGCCGCCTCGATGAGGAAGCTGTCGCGCCCGTTCTGGTAGCGGTCGTTGCGACAGGCCTGATAGCTCGCCTCACCCCATCTGGCAGCGCACCGAGGCCTTGGTCGAGTTGCCGCAGACCGTGTCGTGCCAGCCGAAATCGTCGGCGACGATGGAGCAGAAGATCCGCCCCATGTCTGAATAGAGGCAGTGCCCTTGGGTGAGCTTGAAGGTGTGCTGGCACTTCAGCGTGTCGGGCGTGTTGTAGCGCTCGAGCAGATTGATCGGATTGAAGAACAGCATGCCGACATTGGCGCCGCCCTCGACGTCGGTCAGCTTGAGGCGGTTGTTCCGCGGGAGCGTCATCGACCAATGCTTGGCGCCGGGAAGAGTGTCCGCTGCGATCAATGTCATGTCTCTAGCCTCTCTCCGCCGACCACCCCCGCCGGCGGCATGCCCGGGTCGTCCCGGAAGCAAGAGCAACCGCGAGAGGTCGTCCTCCCGCGGGGCGCGAGGTCCGTCAGGCTTGCGGGCCGGATGGGCCGTGGCGGGTCCACACCGCGGTGCTGCCGGCGACCTTCTTCGGCCACAGCTCGATGTCCTTGCTGAGCCGTGCACCGTAGCGCTCGCGTTCCTCGGGCCGGTCTCGGGGCCGTTCGAAAGCGATCACGCGCGTGCCGAGCTCGAAGGCCTCGCGCAGGTCGTGAGTAACCATCACCACCGTCAGATCGCTGTCGTTCCAGATGCGCTTCATCAGCACGTGGATCTCGGCGCGAATGCCGGGATCGAGCGCGCCGAACGGCTCGTCGAGCAACAGGACCTTGGGTTTGCGCATCAGGGCTTGCGCCAGAGCGAGCCGTTGCTGCATGCCGCCGGAGAGTGCAGCCGGGTATTTGTCCTCGTGGCCGGAGAGGCCGACGGCGGCGAGCAACTCAAGCGCGTCCTTTCGTGCGGCGCGGCGCTTCGCCCCGAACAGCCTGCCGCAGGCGCCGGACAATTCGAACTCCCGGCCGATGGTGACATTCTGGAGTGCCGTCAGATGCGGAAACACCGAATAGCGCTGAAACACGACGCCGCGGTCGTAATCCGGCTCAGGCTTCAGCGGTTTGTCTTCCAGAAGGATGGCGCCGCGCGACGGCTGCTCCTCGCCGAGAAGCATGCGCAGGAACGTCGTCTTGCCGCATCCGGACGCCCCGACCAGGACCAAGAACGCACGCGGCTCGATCTCGAGATCGATCTGTTCGAGTACGATGTGGTCGCCGTATTCCTTCCACACCTTGTCGAAGACGATGGCGCTCATGCCGCCCTCGCTTGCGCGAACCAGGGATAGGCTTTGCGCTGGAGAAGGCGGAGGGCCAAATCCATGAGGAAGGCGAGCAGCGTGATCCAGGCGACGTAGGGCAGGATCACATCCATCGATAGATAGCGGCGCACCAGAAAGATGCGGTAGCCGAGGCCGGAGTCGGCCGCGATCGCTTCCGCCGCGATCAGGAACAGCCACGCAGGCCCGATCTCGAGACGCACGGAATCGATCAGCCGGGGCATGATCTGCGGCAGCACGACGCGCGAGCCGATCTGCGCCGTGGAAGCGCCGAGGGTCTGTGCCTTGATCAGTTGCTCCCGCGGAATTTCCCCGACCCTGAGCGCGATGTCGCGGATCAGCTTCAAGGTGGTGCCGATGACGACCAGCGTAATCTTCGACGCTTCGCCGAGCCCCATGACGATGAACAGAATCGGCAGCAGCGCGAGCGGCGGCACCATCGACAGCACGGCGACGAACGGCCCGAACATCGCGCCCATGATGGGCAGAAGACCGATCAAGCAGCCGACGACGAGGGCAAACCCGGCGGAGATGGCGAGCCCGATCAGCAGGCGCTTCAGGCTCGCCGCCGTATCCGACCACAAGAGGTAATCGCCGGTGCGCGGATCGGGCTGTAGCGCGTAGTGGTACATGGCATCGCCCATGGCGGCGAAGCTCGGCAACAGCTTGTCGTTCGGATTCTCGGCGAGCCGGACGTGCGAGCCGATAGCGTAAGCCAAGAGCAGCGCCACGAACGGCAGCAGAGCGAGGGCCAAGCGCCAGCTCCCGCTTGGACGCAGATTGATCGCGCGCATGAACGCCCCGCCCGGCTGCCGCTTCGCTTTAGCCTGCTAGTCCGCCGAGGCCTGCAGCTTTCCTTCGGCGGCCTCCTTCATGAAGGTCGCGTCATAGCGGAACTTCACGTTGTCCTTGTCCCCGAACACGGTCTTGTCGGGGAACTCGACGCCGACGGCACCCTCGGTCTTGGCGTCCTTGCCGAGCAGCGACTTCTCGAACAGAAACTTCGAGACCCGCTCGGTGGTCGTCTTCAGATCGCTGCCGGTGGTGAAGGCGACCGCGTCCTTTGGATCGGAAAACAGCTCAGTCGTGGCGAGCTGCTCCTCGAACCCCTTGAGGTCGGTGCCTGAGGCCTTGGCCATCGCCTCCTTGGACTCGTTGCCGGACTTCATCGTGGCGAGGGTTTCGTACCAGATACCGGCGAGCGCCTTGGCGAATTTCGGGTTGTCCTTCAGGACCCCGGTGTTGACGACCATGAGGTCGATGATCTCGCCGGGAATTTGCGACGAGTCGAACACCTTATGCGCGTCCGGAGATTTCGAGGATAGTCGACACGATCGGCTTCCAGGTCACGACCGCGGTGACTTCCGGCGTCTTGAAGGCGGCAGCCATGTCGGCGTCGGAGGTGTTGACGACCTTCAGGTCCTTTTCCTGGGCGTCGATGCTCTCGAGCGCCCGGGCCAGCAGATAATGCGACACCGAGAACTCGACGAGGTTGACCTTCTGGCCAAGGATATCCTTGAGCTTGTCCTTGTCCTTGAGGATCACCGCGTCATTGCCGTTGGAGAAGTCGCCGACGATGACGGCCGTGGTGTCGACGCCGCCGGCCGAGGGGATCGACAGCGCATCCATATTGGTGATGGTCACGGCGTCGAAGGCGCCGGCGGTATATTGATTGATCGAACTCGACGTAGTCGTTGAACTGCTTGACCTCGATGTTGATGCCGTACTTGTCGGCCCATTTCTTGACGATGCCAGAGTCTACGGCGTAGCCCCACGGCATCCACCCGACATAGATCGACCATGCGACCTTGAAGTCTTTCTTTTCAGCGGCCAAGGCCGGCGAGAAGGCGAGGCCGGCAATGGCCGTCGCGGCGATCAGACCTTGGAACATTTGCTTGAAGGAACGGCGCATCGACACCCCCTAGGGCTTGCATTGACCACATTCGCGGCCGCGGCGGGTTTCGATACGGGAGCGGAAAGACCTCGAAGGAGCAGAGTGGAGGCCTTTCCGTTCGAGTGCCGAAGCACCTCGCGGTATAGGTCTCCCGGGCTTTTATCCCGCCGTGGCTCCGCCTCGAGGTATGAGGCGGGAGAGCCTCTCTCGGACCTGACGCTTCAGCGAAGCCGGAACCCTAGAGGCGTTATGGCCAGGGGTTCTGCATACTCCATGCCACTTGCGATGACCTGAGAAACGGGAGGGTCTTGCGACGGAGTTCGGCGTTCCGCCGCGTTTGCTGCCACGCTGCTGGGCGCAGCGCCCAAAATCTGAGCAAGACTCCGCCAGAATTGAGCCAGGTCATGGCCGAGCCAGCGCGACCCGATAGGCTTCTACCGGCCGGGAATTAAGGAGAGTTCGATGAGAGTATTGGCTATGGCCTCCTTTTTGATCGCCGCCCTTGCAACGGCTGCGGCATCGGCGCAGGTCGATATCCGCTCGCCATGGGCCGACGTCTTCGTCGGGCCGGGCGGGCTCTATGTTCACGGCCCTTGGGGGCGGGTCGATGTGCCCTCGGCGGATCGCGAGCGGGTTTGCGATCAATGGCGGCAGAGCATCCTCGACCACTACAAGGGCCGCGATTGCAAGGTCGAGTTCAACGACGACAACTGTACCGTCAAGGACGTCGACTGCGCCGATGAGGGCACCGGCGATGACGGCGCCGATAAAGACACCGAGCAAGGCAAGCGGGAGCTCTAGGCCGCCCGGCCGAGCAGCATCACGGCGGCTCGCCCCCGCCTGTGTCCGGGGTGAGGGCAGGCTGCTCGCTCGGAGGCGGCTCGCCCGAAATTTCGCTGAGATAGGTCAGAATCGCGTCGACTTGTTCGCTGGAGAATTGAATTTGCGGCATCTCCTTGTGTCTTGAGCCCATGCCTTCGGCGAATTCGAACTGGAGCTCCTGCGCCGGGTATTTCCGGTAGACGTCCCGGAGCGGCGGTGCTTGCTTCAAGGGGCTGTCGCCGGTGGCCTCGATGGCGTGACACCGGGCACAGGTCTTCTCGAGGAGCTGTTTGCCATCGGCCGAGGACGAGGTGGCTCCAGCGGCCAGGGCCGGCCAAAGTCCGAGGGCCACAAGCGCCAAGGTGGCGAAAGTCCGCCGGAGGGCGAAAATCGCGGGTGTGGAGGGCATGGCTCGACTATGTTCCGATCCCCCCGCCGCAGCAAGGCAAGAGGCGTGACCCCCCGTGGACGCTAAAGGACCGAAAGACGGATCGCGGAGCTATCTGCTCGCTTTCGAAGACGCGGAATTCCTGCAGAGCGACGAGATGCGCCCACTTCGTCTTGCACTCGAATTCAGCAAAGTCGAACGGGCGCTGACGGCGATGGGCATCATCTCCACGGTCGTCGTGTTCGGCAGCCACCGCGTGCCGTCGCCGGAGCAGGCAGAAGCTGCTCTCAAACTGGCGCGCGGCGCCGAAGCCTTGGCCCGCGCCAAGCAGCTACAGCGCCTCTCGCTCTGGTATCGGGAGGCGCGTAATTTCGGACGCATCGTCTCCGAGCGGGGCGGCGCGCTGACGGCGGGCGGCGTGCACGAGAACGTCATCGTCACCGGCGGTGGCCCAGGCATCATGGAGGCCGCCAATCGCGGCGCGGCCGAGGCCGGGGCGCCGAGCATCGGCTTCAACATCGTGCTGCCCGAGGAACAGGAGCCCAATGGGTTCACCACGCCCGACCTCACCTTCCGCTTCCACTATTTCGGCATCCGCAAGATGCATTTTGCCATGCGCGCCAACGCGCTCGCCGTGTTCCCCGGCGGCTTCGGCACCATGGACGAGCTGTTCGAGATCTTGACGCTGAAGCAGACGCGAAAGTCGGCGCAGATGCCGGTGCTCCTGTTCGAGCGCGACTATTGGCAGAGCGCCGTCAACTTCGAGGCGCTTGCAGAGCTTGGCATGATTGATCGCGACGAGTTCGCTCTGTTCGACATCGTCGACACCGCCGAAGAGGCCTGGGAGGTGATGGCGAGGCGCGGGCTCACCGCGCACACGCCGTTGCGCGAGCCCTGACCGGACGTGGCGCCGAATTCAGCTCGAGCCGCCGGCCGGTGCGCGGGTGCCGTCAAGGCTGAAGGCGCCCGGGCCCGCGAACACCAGATAGAGAAAGACGAAGCAGAACAGCACCGCCAGATCGCCGCCATTGGTGAGCGGGAAGAAGCCGCCCCCCGGCACATGCATACCCCAGTAAGCCACCGCCATTTCTCCGGCCAACAGGAAGGCCACGGGCCGCGTCAGGAATCCGGCGAGGATGGCGAGCCCGCCGAACAGTTCCAGAAGCGCGCCGACGAACATCAGGAGCGAAAGGCCGCCGGGCGAGCTCGGCCCGCCGCCGCCATGGCTGGCCATTTCGGGAAAGCCGAACAGCTTGGCCGTGCCGTGCTGCATGAACAGGAGTGCGGTGACGATGCGGAGCGCGGCGAGCGCATAGGGGGCATAGCGGCTGAGCTTGTCCACGGCGTGATCCTTTCGGGTCCCTGGCTACCCCGGGCTTCCGCGATTGGGAACGGGGGAGAGCGGTAGATTTGTATCCGAACATTGCTCAACGCCTTCCTGCCAATCTTCATTACAAAAAGCTCACTTGGGACGTCTGGTCGCGGCGTCTAGAACTGACATAAAACAGCGTTGCTATTCGGGCGGGCAGGGTCGTCTCGCATCCGCATCACCCCTAATCCGCCATGGTCGCATGGTGCGCTTCCGCAAGGCCGATGGCCTGCGGCGTCCTGTGATAAGGTCCAAGGCGGCGATGAACGAACTGATCAAATCGGAACAGGTACAAGCCGATATCGAGGCCGTGCTCGGTCTCGATCGGAAGCGGTCATGGCTGCAGCGCCTCCGGGCCCCGCTCATTATTCTTGTCATTGCCGCGGCGGCTACGGCGGCGTTCATGCTGTGGCGCGACGAAGGGTCGGGCAACGGGGTAAACTACGTTACCGAGCCCGTGACCAAGGGCAACCTCACTGTCACCGTCACCGCCACCGGCACGGTGCAGCCGACCAACGAGGTCGAGGTTTCGAGCGAGCTTTCGGGCATCGTCCGCACCGTGCTCGTCGACTACAACAGCGCCGTGAAGACCGGCCAAACCATTGCCGAGCTCGACACCGACAAGCTCAAGGCAACGGTCGACAGCTCGAAGGCGAAGCTGCAGTCTGCCAAGGCCAAGGTCGCGGAGGCGGAAGCAAGCGTGCTTGAAGCGCGGCTCGAATATGACCGCAAGCAGAAGCTCGTCGCCAAGAAGGTGAGCTCGGAGCAGGAGCTGGAATTGGCCGAGGCCGCGCATCAGCGCAACCTCGCCGCCCTGGAAAGCGCCAAGGCCGACGTCTCCGCCGCCGAAGCCGACCTCGCCCTGAACGAGACCAATCTCGCCAAGGCCGTGATCCGGTCGCCGATCACCGGCGTCGTGCTCAGCCGCAACGTCGAGCCTGGTCAGACCGTCGCCTCCTCGCTCCAGGCGCCGGTGCTGTTCACCATCGCCGAGGATCTCGCCAAGATGGAGGTTCAGGTCGATGTCGATGAAGCCGATGTCGGCAAGGTGAAGGAAGGCCAGAAGGCGACATTCACCGTCGATGCCTATCCCGATAGGAAGTTCTCCGCCGAGATCCGGGAATTACGCTTCGGCTCCGAGGTGGTGCAGGGCGTCGTCACCTATAAGGCGGTGCTCACGACCGACAACACCGAGTTGTTGCTGCGGCCGGGGATGACGGCCACCGCAGAGGTCGTGGTCGAGAAGGTCGACGACGCCGTGACTATTCCCAACGCGGCGTTGCGGTTCTCGCCGCCGGCGGGTAGCGAGAATGCAGACAACAGGAACTTCCTGCAAAAGATTCTGCCCGGCATGCCGCGTTTGCGGCGGCCGAGCAGTCCGCATGCCGCCACTGGTCCCGAGCGCGCGGTCTGGGTGCTCGCCGCCGACGGCACGCCTGAGGAGGTCGCGGCCACGGTTGGCCCGAGCGACGGCAAGCGCACCCAGATCGTCAAGGGCGACCTCGCGCCGGGGCAGGCGGTGATCGTGGATTCGACAACGGTCAAGTGACCGCGGATGGCGCGAATGCAGAAGGCCAATATTCCTGCGCCTGCTCTGATCGAGTTCCGGAACGTCACCAAGATCTATGGGCGGGGCGAGGGCCGCGTGCGCGCGCTTGACGGAGTCAGCCTCCGCATCGGCGAAGGCGAGTTCGTGGCGGTGATGGGCCCATCGGGCTCGGGCAAGTCGACGGCCATGAACATCATCGGTTGTCTCGATCAGCCGACGAGCGGCAGCTATCTCTTCAACGGCGTTGATGTCGGACGGCTCGACCGCAAGCAGCTCGCCTTGCTGCGCCGGCACTATCTCGGCTTCGTGTTCCAGGGCTTCAACCTGCTCGCCCGCACGACCGCGATCGAGAATGTCGAGCTGCCGCTGATTTATCGCGGCGTGGGCTATCGGGAGCGTCGGGCGCTCGCCATGGAAGCGTTGGAGCGGGTCGGCCTCAAAGCGCGCGCCCATCACACCCCGGGCGAGCTTTCCGGCGGTCAGCAGCAGCGCGTCGCCATCGCCCGGGCGATCGTGACCAAGCCCTTTGTGCTCCTCGCCGACGAGCCGACTGGCAACGTCGACACCAAGACCAGCAACGAGATCATGGACCTTTTGGTCGGTCTTAACCGCGAGCAGAAGATCACCATCGTCATGGTCACCCATGAGCCCGACATGGCCGAATATGCCGACCGTCTCGTGCACTTCCTCGATGGCAGAATCGCGCGGGACGTGCCGAGCAAGGAAGCCGCCTGATGTTCTACGAGACCCTCAAGCTCGCGGTGCAGGCGATCCGGCGCAACGCCTTGCGGTCGTTCCTGACCCTGCTCGGCATCGTCATCGGCGTGGCGGCGGTGATCGCCATGGTCACCATCGGCAACGGCACCACGGCCAAGGTCGCGGCCGAGATGGCGAAACTCGGCACCAACGTGCTGTTCGTGCGCCCGGGTCAATTCGGCCCGGGACGGTCGAGCAGCACGGCGAAGCCGTTCAACACCCGCGACATCGCCGAGTTGCGCGGGCAGTTGCGCGGCGTGCGCGCGGTGGCGCCGATGGCGCAAGGGACGGTCACCGTGGTCTATGGCTCCGAGAATCGCTCCGTCGGCGCCATCGGCACTGATAACAGCTATCTCATCGCTCAGGATTGGAATCTTGCCTCAGGGCGTCCGTTCCTTGATAGCGAGATCAGGAGCGGACGCGCCGTGTGCATCATCGGCGACACCGTGCGCGACAAGCTGTTCGGCTCGACGCCTGCGGTCGGCAACCGGATTCGAGTGAACAAGGTGTCTTGCGAAGTCATCGCCGTGCTCCGGCCCAAGGGCGAGTCGGGCTTCGGCACCGATCGTGACGACATCGTGTTGATGCCGCTTCGCATGTTTCATCGGCGCATCGTCGGCAACACCGACATCAACAGCCTCAACGTCTCGGCCATGGACGGCGTCGACACCGCCAAGGTTCAGGCCGATATCGAGCGGTTGTTGCGCGAGCGCCGCGGCATCACCGCGGGCGAAGAGGACGATTTCCGTGTCGCCGACATGAAGCAGATTGCCGAGACGCAGACGGCGACGACCGGGATCCTCACCATTCTGCTTGGCGCCGTCGCCGGGGTGAGCCTTCTCGTCGGTGGCATTGGCATCATGAACATCATGCTGGTCTCGGTCACCGAGCGCACCCGCGAGATCGGCATCAGGCTCGCCATCGGCGCGCAGGAATCCCAGGTGCTGACGCAGTTCCTGGTGGAAGCCGTGGTGTTGTCGCTGTTCGGCGGTGTCGTCGGCGTGATGCTGGGGCTGCTGTTGGCTGCTTCGGCGTCGACCGGCATGGACATTCCGTTCGTGCTCGACCCGAGCATCGTCTTGATCGCCTTCGGCTTCTCGGCGCTGATCGGCATCGTGTTCGGATATTTTCCGGCGCGCCGCGCCGCGCAACTCGACCCGATCGAGGCACTTCGCCACGAATAGGCGTATGGCGGTTCACTCGCCCTGGTGCGGCAGCGCGGCGATCCCGGTCACCGGAACCGCAAGCGCGAAGTCTTTGCCCGCATGGGTGCCGATCGCGACCTCGATGCCGGCAACGCTGGCGACGCCGGCGTCCATGACGATGAGCGGCGACCCCGACGCGCCCGCGGCGACGTGGCAATCATTGGCGATAAGGCCTGAGGTCTTGGCGAGGGGAAGCGCCTTGCAGCTCTCGTCCGCGGTCATGATGTGGGACGTGCCTTTGGCGTAGCCTGCCGTCATGAGCACCGTGCCCGGGGCCGGGACGCCGCCCTTCGGCGGCAGGGGCCGAATTTCGGCGGGCAGCGGCGCCGTCAAAGTGAGCACGGCCCAGTCCGCGGCGATGGTCTCGCTCTCCTTGGCCGGATCGTAGCCCGGGCCCATGGCGTAGCGGTCTACGAGCGCATGGTGCGTGTACTTGCCCCGCTCGTAGCCGAACAGCACGTGCAGCGACCCCGCCTGGAGAAACCGCCTGGTGCGGGGATTGAAGATGCAATGGGCCGCGGTCAGAACCTCGGTTGGGCTGATGGCCACCGCGGTGCAGGAGCCGCCGGTGCTATTGTTGAACTTGCCGACGGCGGCCCAGGGATAGGCGGTGACGTCGACCGCTACGGACGCGGGACCAGCGGCGTCCTCCGCACCGGCGGCCTCTATCAACGCCAGGGTCGGCAGCAACGCCGCGGCGAGGAGGAGGAGCGGTACTCTCATCTAGGCGGGCTCGCGCCGAGCCCGTGGATCAGCTGGCAAGTGGCCCGCGCATGGTGCTGATCGCGGCCTGGATGCGGCGCCAGTCATAGGCTTGGGTCTTGTCCCCGCCTTGCTCGCATTCGACGGCTTTTTGCGCCGCCTCCTTTTCGGCCTCGTCGCCATGGGCCTCAAGCAGCCGGCGCGCATAGTCATGGATTTCGTTCATATCCATTAGAAAATCCTCCCTGGAATTGGTGGCTTGTTCCGCCGGAAAATCCAGCGCTCCATCGTCAAGTTCAAATCCTGGGGCTCCCGAAGTCAACCTCGGGACATGCGGATTTGTTGCCCGTGACAGGGCATCGCCGCTCGCCCTAGTGTCCCCGAATGAGTTCCTCTTCCGGTATCGGCGTTCTCCTTGCCGGCGGCAAATCGAGCCGCATGGGCGGGGCCGACAAATCGCTGCTGCCGCTCGCGGGACGCCCCATCCTCGCCCACGTCATGGAGCGCCTCGGGCCGCAAGTCGCGGACCTCGTCATTGTCGCCAATGGCGATTTGTCTCGCTTCGCGGCCTTCGGCCTCCCCGTGGTGGCGGACCGCGTCGCCGGCCATGCCGGCCCTCTCGCGGGCATCCATGCCGGGATCGCGTGGGCAAAGGCCAATCGCCCGGGCAGTCGGTTCGTCATCTCCGCGGCGACCGACACCCCGTTTCTCCCCACCGATCTCGTCAGCCGCTTTGGCGCTGAGGCGGGAGAGCACGGCGAAAGCTCCTCGTCGCCTGTTCCGAAGCGGGCCTTCACCCCGTGTTCGGGCTATGGCCGGTTTCGCTCGCTGCCGAACTCGAAGCCGCGCTCGGGCGCGGTGACCGTAAGGCGCAAGATTGGGTGCGGGCGCATAAGGCGCGGGAGGTGTTCTTTCCCGCGATCAAGATCGGGGGCCGCGACGTCGATCCGTTCTTCAACATCAACCGCCCCGAGGACCTCAGCGAGGCCGAGGTTCTTCTCAAGGCCTAAGCCTTTAAGAGTGCTCAACGTTTTTGCATGTAACCAAGAATGCGTAATTATTTGACAATTTTATATAGTTTATATCAATTATCCTCCATCGTGGCATGGAGGCCGAACGTGCAAGACCGCCCCAAGATCGATTACGAACGGCTGCTTCCCGTCGATGCCCCTGCAGACCAGGCCGCGGGAATCGTCGATTTTCGGGACGAGCGTTTTGGGCCGAGGCTCGACGTGACCACTGAGGCCGCGACGGCTGTGGACGTACCAAGCATGATCGACACCGAGGCGCTGCTCGACTTCGATCCCGGCACGGGCCGGATTTCAGGTGGTCTTGCCCATCTCGATGACCAGAGCCTCGTTGGGCGGCTTCGCCTGAAGTCCGGCTGAGGCGCCGGCGATCCGTCGCGGATGGGTGAATATCTCGAAGCCGTCCTTGCGGGCGACGGCGACGAGCGTCATGCCGCAAGCTTCCGCCATGCGCAGCGCAAGCGCCGTCGGCGCCGAAACGGCGACGACGATCGGCGCCCCGATCGCCGCTGATTTCTGCACCATCTCGACCGAGACGCGGCTGGTCAGGAGCACGATGCCCTGATCGGCCGTGGCGCCGTCCCGGGCGAGGGCGCCTGCGAGCTTGTCGAGGGCGTTATGGCGACCGACGTCCTCGCGAATGGCAACGAGGCCCCGCACCGGATCGAAAAAGCCAGCGGCATGGACGGCGCGGGTCTCGTGGTTCAACGCCTGTCGTGGCGCGAGCGCTTCGAGCGCCGTCATGATCAGCTCGGGGCTGAAGACGCGGCCCTTGCCCACCTTCGGCGGCGGCCGCATCGCCTCGGTCAGGCTCTCGATGCCGCACAGCCCGCAGCCGGTCGGGCCCGCCATCTTGCGGCGGCGCCCCAGGAACTCGGAGGCTTGCGGTGCCTTCAGCCAGATGCGGAGTTCGATGCCGACATCCTCTTCGACGATGTCGATGCTTTCGATGTCGTCTGGCGAGGCGATCACGCCCTCGGTCAGGCTGAAGCCGACGGCGAAGTCCTCGAGATCCTGCGGCGTCGCCATCATCACCGCATAGGAAGCGGTGTTGAAGGTGAAGGCGACCGCGGTCTCTTCGGGGATCGCGCGCGTGCCTTTGCCGAAGGCGTCGTCGCGCCAGAGCAACCGTGGCACGCGGATGATGGGATCAGCCAAGAGCCTGCTCCGCTTCTCGGTGTTCGCTTCGAAGCTAGTCTCTCGCCTGTGGGCTTACAAGCTTGGGGAACCAGGACATTCCGGAAGCCCGTGGATGAGCCCCGGAGCCACGGGGGGACGGCTCCGGGGCTCGGTCCCGCGCCTCGGCCTTGAGGGGAAAGCCGTTGGGGGGCGGGGGACCCTGTGTCCCGGCTGGGCGCTTACAATAGAATGAAATAAGCGATTTACAAGGTTAAAAATCGCTCATATAAGCTCGGCCAAGGCCGTGGCTTTGACTGGCCTGGAGGAGGAGCGCCCATGACCGTCCCGATCCCCGCGCTCGCGCGCCGAGGCCTTTGCGGCACCGCAGCGCTCCTGGTTGCCGTGTTGTTTGCGGCGATGGCCGCGGCTTGGGCGGCCGGCTCTCAGTCCGGGAGCGGGGAGGTCGCCGCCACGCCGCGCCGTGCCGGCGGCGGCTTCGAGTTCCGCCGCAAGCTCTCCTCGGTGGACAACCCCTATTGCGCCATCACCACCTATGTCGTTGGCGACTTCCCTGAGCAGGCCACCTCGACAAACGATGCCGCGGGGCGCCCGGCGATCGTCATCGACGCGTCGATGCTCGCCAACGAGCGCGCCTATTCGCATTTCCTCATGGCGCATGAATGCTGCCACCACATCCTCGGCCACGTCCGGCTCACCTCGAGCAAGCTCGGTCATCTCGGACCCCAGCCTTTCTATTACCTGCAGCCGTTGCTGAAAGGCATGGAGCTCGATGCCGACGCCTGCGCCGTGCGCATGCTTACATTCACCAAGGAGCCCGCCGCCATCGACGCGGCGCGGACGAAGATGCTCGAGTTCGGCAATGCACCGACCGGCGCCTATTACCCGACCGGTGTCGAGCGTGCCGACAACATCACCCATGCCGCACCCATGCCGCGACGGAGCGTTGAGCCATGAGCGGTCAGACGGTCTCTGCGGGGGAAGCGGCGCGACGGCTCGGCGTGGCGCCGGCCACGATCCAGAGATGGGTCGATAGCGGTGTGCTCCACGCCGAGCGCACGCCGGGCGGACATCGGCGGATATACGTCACGGAGGTGCGGCGCCTGATCGCGGTGGCCCGCCCAGCGATGCTGAGCGGGCCGCTCGCCGATTGGCTTGCCGCGTTGCTGAGCGGCGATCCGCGCAAGGTCAGGGCGACGCTCCTCGCCGCCCGCGCGCGCTCGGCGAATTGGGCCGAGGTCGCCGACGAGGTGGCCTCCGCGATCGCCGAAATGGGGCGAGAGTGGGAGGCCGGAGGCTGCCAGATCTTCGAGGAGCACGCCGCGACCGAGGCTTTGCGCCGCGGCATTGCGCTCTGCGTCGTCGAGATGCCGTGTCCCCGCGTGGCGCCGACGGTGGCGCTGTTCACGGTCGCGGGCGAGCGCCACACTCTGGGCCTCTCCCTGGCCGAGCTCGTGTTCGCCGAGGCCGGGTGGCGGATTTTCTGGCTCGGTGAAGGGCCACCCGCGGACGAACTTGGACCGCTCGTGACGAAGCTCGAGCCTGATCTCGTCGTCGTCTCGGCGTCCTCCGTCACGCCCCAGGCGGCGATCGCCAAATATCAAGCCGAGTTGCTGCGCGTCGCTGGCGACGCCGGTGTCGAGCTTGCCTTGGGCGGCAGCGGCGCTTTCGCACCGACGCCGAAGGCGCGACGCCTGGTCGCGTTCCAGGAGCTTCAGTCCTTCCTTGGTGTCATTCGCACCGAACCCGGAATGAAGTAGACTTGAACTCGTGTCTCCTCAGCGCTCCCGCGTCGTCTCGCTGCTCCGCCACCGCCGGATGTTGACCTTCGTTGCCGCGGTTGGCGCTCTCTGCACGCTCTCCGGCGTTGCTGCCAAGGAGCCGGAGCAGCCGCCCTGCACCGAAGACGCCATGCTGGTGTTCGATGCCTCGGGCTCGATGTCCGGCACGGTCGGTCTCGGCATCGCCACGCCGGTAACCCGCATCGACGAGGTGCGCGCCGCGCTCAATGAGGTGCTGCCGTCGATCACCCGGTTTCGCCGCGTCGGCCTCGTCACCTATGGCCCCGGGCCCTATCAGCAATGCAACGTCGAGCTCGACCTCGAGCCGACACCGAATGCGGCCGGACTCATCATGAAGGCCGTGAATGCGTTAACGCCGGCGGGACGTACGCCGCTGACATCGGCGGTGGAGCGGGCGGCCGAAGTGCTCGACTTTCGCCACAAGCCGGGGCTCGTGGTAATCGTGACCGACGGCGAAGAGACCTGCGGCGGCGAGCCTTGCGACGTCGGCAAGAAGCTTCATGCCGAGGCCGACGAGCTCACCGTCCATATCATCGGCTATCGGCCCAAGGGATTCTCCTGGACCGGCGAGCAGAGCATCGGCGAGGCGAAATGCCTCGCTGAGGCGAATGGCGGCCTCTATGTCACCGCCGAGAACAAAGAGCAGCTGATCGCGGCGCTGGAGAAGACCCTTGGCTGCCCCATGGTGACCGACGCGTCTTGGCTCAGGATGCTGCACTAACGGTGGCGGGCGGCAAGCGGCCTGGCCGGAGCGGCCAAGCTGGCGACAAAGCGACCCGGGCAGCCGAGTTGTGCTCGACCCCCACCCTGTGCTTTTCTCTTCTCCCCGCCGAGAGCTAGAGGTCAATTTCATGCCGACTTCGACCGCGCGCGACGCCACGGGCAGCCGCGCTCCGTCCGAGCTGTTCGAGAATGTGACATGCCCGTTTTGCGGCATGTTGTGCGACGACATCGATATCGCGCGCGAAGGCGGCAAGCTCCAGGTCCGCAACAATGGTTGCGGCAAATCGGTCGCCGGATTTCAGCGGACGCTGCCGAAGTCGGCGCCCATGGTCGCCGGCAAGGTGGTGCCGCTCGATGAGGCCATCGAGGCCGCCGCGGCGCTGATCAAGGGTGCCGAGCTGCCACTTTTTGGCGGGCTCGCCACCGACGTCGACGGCATGCGCGCGGCGATGGCGCTTGCCGAGCGGAGCGGCGGCATCGTCGACCATGCCTTGAGCGAGGGGCAGTATCGCAACACCAGAGTGTTGCAGACCGTCGGCTGGACCACCTCGACCCTGACCGAGACCCGCAACCGCGCCGACCTGATCATCATCGTCGGCAACGATCTGGAGAAGCTGCATCCGCGCTTTCTCGAGCGCATCGTGCTGCCGCCGGACTCGATGTTCGGCGTCACGGCGCCGAAGCGCACCGTGGTGTTTCTCGGCAAGGGCAGCGTCAAAGCCGCGAGCGCGGGCGAAGTCGTGTCGCTGTCTTGCGACATCGAGCAGGCCGGCGAGGTGCTGGGCGTGCTGCGCGCGAGGCTCCGCGGCTTCCGCATCGCTCCGATTAGGATCGGGGGGGTCACGCTCGCCAAGATCGATGCCGTGGCCGAGCTCTGCCGCAAGGCGAAGTACGGCGTGGTAGTTTGGTCGCCGCCGTCCCTCGACTTTGCGTTCGCCGAGCTCACGGTCGATCAGATCACGGGCCTGGTGAAGGACCTGAACCAGACCGGCCGCTTCGCCGGGCTGTCGCTTGGCGGCGCCGAAGGCGGCACCACCGCTGGCGCGGTCTCGACCTGGCAGAGCGGCTTTCCGCTCCGCGTCAGCTATGCGAGCGGCGCCCCCGACTACGATCCTTACCGCTACGCGATCGCCCGCATGCTTGCCGGCGGCGAGGGCGACCTCCTCGTCTGGATCGCCTCGTTCTCGCCCGACCTGGCGCCGCCGCCGACCAAGGTGCCGACCATTGTGCTTGGCACGCCGGGCCTGAAGCTCGCCAAGGCGCCGGCGGTGTTCGTCCCCGTAGGCACCCCCGGCGTCGACCATGCCGGCACCTTGATCCGTTGCGACAATGTGGTGTCGCTGCCCTTGAAGAATCTCGGCCGCGCCGAGCTGCCGCGCGCGGCTGACGTGCTCGCCGCCATCGAAGCCGCACTCTAGGTCGGGAGTTCCCCTCTTATGCTGATCAAGCTTTCCGGCGGCACCGTCTACGACCCGGCCAATGGCGTGAGCGGCGAGGTCCGCGATATCTATGTCGAGGACGGCCGGATCGTCGCCGCGCCGCCGCCCGAGACCCGCATCGACAAGACCCACGACCTCAAGGGGCGCGTCGTCATGGCCGGCGCCATCGACCCGCACACCCATATCGGCGGCGGCAAGATGACCATCGCCCGCATGCTTCTCCCCGAGGACCACATCAAGGACGAGGTCGCGCGCACGGACCTGACGCGGGCCGGCACCGGCCACGCCGTGCCGTCGACGCTTGTCACCGGCTACCGCTATGCCGAGATGGGCTACACCGCCTGCTTCGAGCCGGCGATGCTGCCGGCCAATGCGCGCCAGGCGCATATGGAGATGGGCGACACGCCGATGGTCGACAAAGGCGCCTTCGCCATGCTCGGCAGCGACGATTTCTTCCTGCGCCAGCTCGCGGCCAAGGAGGATTTCGAGGCGATCAAGGATTACGTCGCCTGGACCATGCACGCCTCACAGGCGATCGCGGTCAAGGTGGTGAACCCCGGCGGCATCAGCGCCTTCAAGTTCAATCAGCGCAAGCTCGATCTCGACGAGGAACACAGCTACTACCACGTGACGCCGCGCCAGATCATCTTGACGCTGGCGCGCGCGGTCAAGGAGCTCGGCGTCACCCATCCCTTGCACATTCACGGCTGCAATCTCGGCGTGCCCGGCAACGTGGAGACGACGCTCGACACCATCCGCGCCGCGGAAGGTGTCCCCATCCATCTAACCCACATCCAATTCCACTCGTACGGCACCGAGGGCGACCGGCACTTCTCCTCCGGTGCGGCGCGGATAGCCGAGGCCCTCAACAAGGCCCCGAACATTTCCATCGATGTCGGCCAGGTCATGTTCGGCCAGACCTGCACCGCGTCAGGGGACAGCATGCGCCAATACGCGATCTCGCGGAGCGCGCATCCGAAGAAGCCGGTGGTGATGGACATCGAGTGCGACGCGGGCTGCGGCGTGGTGCCGATGCGCTATCGCGACAAGAGCTACGTCAACGCGCTGCAATGGGCGATCGGCTTGGAGACCTTCCTCCTGTTCGACGATCCCTGGCGCATCTTCCTCACCACCGACCATCCCAACGGCGCGCCATTCTACACCTACCCGCATCTGATCAGGCTCCTGATGGACAAGAGCTTCCGCAACGACATGTTGCAGAAGATCAATCCTGATGCCGCGGCCGCGGGCACGCTCAAGGCGCTCACCCGCGAATATACGCTCGAAGAGATCGCGATCATGACCCGCGCCGGACCGGCGCGGAGTTTGGGGCTCAAGGATCGCGGGCATCTCGGCGTCGGCGCCAGCGCCGACATCACCGTCTATAAGGACGATCCAAACCGCGAGGCGATGTTCGCGACGCCCGAGCTCGTGTTCAAGAACGGCGAGCTGATCGTGAAGAAAGGCAAGGTGGTGAAGGTGGTTAATGGCGCGACCCACGTGGCGCGTCCTGATTACGACCGCGCCATCGAGAAGCCGCTGAAAAAGTATTTCGACCGCTTCCACACCATGCGCATGGAGAATTTCAAGCTCAGCGACGACGAGATACTGGATCGCGGCCGCGGCAGTCTCATCGTGCAGCCGACACGCCCGCGGGCGGCGTAGCGCTTGCGGGCCGGCGCGGCCTCGATCGTTACCCTGGCATAACCGCATCTTTACCCTTCGCCGCGAGGCTTTCGCTGACACGAAAGCCTCGAGGAAGGGCAGGTCATGGCTGATAGCGACAAGCCCGGCGCCGGCAAGGGTTCAGGCCGCGAGTTCAAAACGATCCGACCTCAGCCGCAGAGAGGTTTTGATCGGTGCCGCGGGTGCGGCTGCGCTGGGTGCCTTGCCGGAAGAGGCCGCGGCAGAAACGGCTATTGCCGCGTCCGCCTCCAGCGCGAGCGCCGCGAAGGCCTATCCTGCGAGCCGCAGCGCGCCTCTCGGCCGGCCTTACAACATCGTGCTCTTCATCTCCGACGAGGAGGCCTACCATATCCGCCCCGCGGCAGGCTATTCGACTCCGGCGCGGGAGGAACTCATCAAGCGCGGCACCACCTTCCACAATCACTATATCGGCGCGGCGATGTGTACGCCCTCGCGCGGCGTGATGTTCTCCGGCCAGCCGCCGCAAGTGAACGGCGTGTTCGATCAGATGGAGCTGGGTTATGTGCCGAGCCTGAAGACCGACAAGCCGAGCATGGGCACGATCTTCAAGGACCTCGGCTATGCCACCGCCTATTTCGGCAAATTCGAGCTGCGCCGCGGCATCATCACGCCGAAGACCGACATCAATTATACCGACGCGTTGCGCGAATACGGTTTCGACACCTTCTCGCCCGACGGCGACAAGGTCGGCTCGCCGGACCAGGGCTACGACACCGACGTCTATACCTGCGGCGACGCCATCCGCTGGCTCAGGACCAACGCCCATGAGCGGAACGAGAAAGGCCAGCCTTGGCTTCTGGTGGTGAGCTTCGTCTCCCCCCACGACATTATGTATGCCGACGTCAACCGGCCTGGCAAAGACGTGCAGAAGTCGGCGGTGGGCATGAGGCTGACGCCGCCGCCGGACAACGCCAATTTCGCCACGCAGTGGAAATTTCCGCCGTCGCCGAGCCACAACCAGCCCATGGACCAGCCCGGCCGCCCGCGGGCGCAGCTTGTCTACGACATCGGCTGGTCCGGGTTCCTCGGCGAGATCCCGGTGGGCGCCGACGCCATGTGGAACAGCTATTACAACTATTACCTCAACCTGATCCGCGACAACGACCGCAACATCAGGGGCGTCATGGATGCGCTCACCGCGCTCGATCTGTGGCAATCGACGGTCGTGTTCCGCACCGCAGATCATGGCGAGCTCGGCGGCTCCCATGGCGGCTTGCGCGGCAAGGGCCCGCTGCCTTACGAGCAGGAAACTCATGTGCCCGCGGTGATCGTGCATCCTGAATATCCGGGCGGCCGCGATTGTCATGCGCTGACGAGCCACATCGATCTGATCCCGACGCTGGCCGAGCTCACCAACACCGATAAGAAGTTCCGCGAGGCGGCCGTGGCGGGTCTGCCCGGCCATGATTTTTCCTCGTTGCTCGCGGCGCCGGACAAGGCGCCTGCCGGCGCCATCCGCGAGGGCGTGCTGTTCAACTATGTTGGCCTGCAGACGGTGGATGCGCTCTACATGATCAGGGTCTGCCACGACATTGCCCAAGGCCGCTTCGCGCCACCCTTTTCCGAGGCGAAGCCGGACATGACCGGCCGCGGTTTCATCAGCTTTACCTTCGACGGCCGCTACAAATTCGCGCGCTATTATGCCCCCGACGATTTCAACACGCCCGAGACGCTCGAGGCGCTGTTCGCCAACAACGAGATCGAGCTGTTCGACCTTCAGAACGACCCCGACGAGGTCAACAACCTCGGGGTGAAGGTCAAGGCCAATAAGGAGCTGATCATGCGCATGAACGATCTGCTCAACCGCATGATGGCGCGGGAGGTCAGCGTCCGCGACAACAGCTTCCTGCCGCCGGCGCTGCGTGCCTGAATTACTGCGGCTTCGGCCGATTGCCCATGATGTCGAAGTCGGCTTCCTGCAGATGGTATTTCTGCATGATGCTCGCGGTGTCGGAGAGCGCGCGCAGACAGGCCTCGTGGCCTTTTTGCTTCTCCGCATCGGTCACGGTGTCGCCCTCGGTGACGCGGTCGGCGGTGTCGAAGCAGATCTGCACGTCCTGAGCGTGCGCCGGCGGGCTCGCCAGCACGACGAAGGACACGGCGAGAAGGAACGGGATCAAACCACGGAATGACATCGAGACCTCCCCGACAATGCCGCCAAGCTTCCTAGCATCAGGCTTGGACGCGAATTGTGGCGGCGTCCACCGTCTCCCCCGGTTTACGGTTCCTTTTCCAGACTGTGATGTCATGCTGGCCTTGCGGTTGCGTGGCCGGACGCTGCCGCCTAGAACGAAAGGCAAGGAGAGCCCATGCGTGTCACGAGCCAATTTGCCCTTCTTATCCTGCTTGGCGGCCTGTTGTCGGTCATCGCCTTTGGCGCGGCGTCGGCGCTGCCGGCCGCTCAATCGGGCACAGCACTGAAGAGCGCGGACGCGCGTAGCGCCGTCGTCGAGCCGGTGCGGACCTACCGCAAGCGCAAGGCTCGCCGCTATTACCGGCGACCTGGCCGCCCCTATTACGTCCCCTATTTCTGCTCGCAGCCTTACCAATACCGTTACTGGATGTTCTACGCGCCGGTCTGCTACCCGCTCTAGGCGCATCAGTAGATCAGATAGCCTCGCCTGAGCTCCTCGAACTCGGCGACGCCGGGCTGCCAGCTCGCCACGATGTCCGCAAGCGGCATTTGCTCTTCGATCTGCACCCTGAGCTCGGGCGAGCCGGCGAGGATGTCGATCGGCATCTTGTCGTGCTCGTATTCGTAAGGCGGATCGCGCCAGGCGAAGCTGTCCGAGTCCGCGCCGAAGAATTCGCGGATGAGCGCCGCGCCGACCTCGACCGGCGCGAAGGCATGGCGGTCGATGACGTGAATTTGGGAGCCGCCGCACGGAACCTTGGCGTGCTTCTGGAAGGTGGGCTCGAAGGTGACGCCGCGAAAATGGACGCCGGCGAGGCCGAGGCGGTTCATGCGTAGAGCGAATCGGTCGCCGTCGATCCACGGCGCGCCGATGAACTCGAAGGGGTGGGTGGTGCCGCGGCCTTCGGAGAGCTTGGTGCCCTCGAACAACACCGTGCCCGGATAGACGATGGCCGTGTCGAGGGTCGGCATGTTCGGCGACGGCATCACCCAGGGCAGGTCGGTGGCATCGAAATACGTCGCCCGCGACCAGCCCTCCATGGGCACCACCTCGAGCTCGGCGCCGATGCCGTGATGCTCGTTGAAGAGCCGTGCCAGCTCGGCGATGGTCATGCCGTGGCGCATGGGCATGCGGAACTGGCCGACGAAGGATTCGTATCCCGGCTCCAGCGTCGGCCCCTCGACGGCGAGACCGCCGATCGGATTGGGACGGTCGCACACGATCACCGGCAGCCCCTTCTTCGCCGCAGCCCTTAAGCAATTGGCCATGGTGTAGATGAAGGTGTAGATGCGGGCGCCGACGTCCTGGAGGTCGACGACGAGGACATCGATGAGATCGAGCATCTCGGGCGTGGGCTCCCGGGTCTCGCTATAGAGCGAGAAGATCGGGATGTTGCGCCGCGGGTCCTTGGCGTGCGGCGTCTCGATCATGTTGTCCTGCAAATCCGAGCGGTAACCATGCTGCGGTCCGAAGATCGCGGCGAGCTTGGCGCGGTTGGAGCGGCTCAAGAGCTCGACCAGGTGCCGGAACTCGTGGTCGATCGACGACGGATTAGCGAGGACGCCGACGCGAAGGCCGTTGAGGCGCGAGGAGGCAAGGAGGCGTTCGGAACCGAGCAGCATGGCGAGCTTCTTAAGTCGCTTGCCCGGTCCTACGCCAGCAAAAAGAGGCCCCTTTCCGGAGTCGGGGTCGGCGGGCGCTAGGCCGCGTCGACCATGATCAGCTCGGAATCGGCGAGCGCCCTGATCTTGATCGCGCGTTCCCCGGCAATGGCCGCGCCGTCACGGGCGTTGAGGCGGGCGCCGTTGACCTCGACCTCGCCCGAGGCCGGCACGAGATAGAGATGGCGTCCCTCGGCCGGCGCGTAGTCGACCGTCTCGCCGGCGTCGAGCGTGGCGCCGAGCACCCGCGCCTCGGCGCGAATCGGCAGGGCGTCGCGGTCCTCTTCGAAACCGCTCGCCAGCACCGCGAACTTCCCGGCGCGGCCGTCCTTCGGGAATGGCTTCGCCCCCCAACTGGGCTCGCCACCATCGCTGTCGGGCTCGATCCAGATCTGAAAGATGCGGGTGGTCTCGGGCTCGCGGTTATATTCGGCGTGACGGAGGCCGCCGCCCGCACTCATCACCTGCACGTCGCCGGCGGCGGTGCGTCCCTTGTGCCCCATGCTGTCCTCATGGCTGATGGCGCCGTCGCGCACATAGGTGATGATCTCCATGTTGGCGTGGGAGTGCGGAGGGAAGCCCGTGTTCGGGGCGATCTCGTCGTCGTTCCAGACGCGGATGGCGCCCCAGCCGAGGCGGTCGGGGTCGTAATAGCGGGCGAACGAGAAATGATGCTTGGCCTTGAGCCAGCCATGGTCGGCGCCGCCAAGCTTCGTAAACGGTCTGACTTCGATCATCCGTGGTCTCCAAACGATATGCGGGGTAGAACTCCTAAATGGGGGGCGGGTTCGCGGAAAAAAGGGGACCGCTCACCCATCTCGAAGTCGTGAACAGGTGTGCGTCGCGTGGGTGATAGGCGTGGGCTATGGGTTCAATTGGTCAAGGGTATTTCCCCGAAAGCCGCCAAAAGGCTCTTATCAGACCACGCTCGAGGCAATCGGCGTATCACTCGAAAAAACACGGAGCGACCTGATGAACACCAAGACTGCCACGATCTCACTCGCACTTGCCGGCGCGCTCGCGAGCGTGTTTGCGACCCTTCCCGCCGCCGCCGAGGGCGGCAAGGAGAAGTGCTACGGCGTGGCCCCCAAGGGCCAGAATGACTGCGCTGCCGGTCCCGGCACCACCTGTGCCGGTACCTCCAAGACCGACTATCAGGGCAATTCCTGGAAGCTCGTGCCGAAGGGAACTTGCACGGCCATCGAGACCCCTAATGGCAACGGCTCGCTCGAGCCCAAGGCGAGCTAAAGCTTTGACCGAGACATGGGAGCGGATGTGGCGAGACCGGCGTCGCCGGAGTCTCCGCCGCCTTCGCTCCCGATCTCCCCATCGAGGCTGATATGTTCGCGCCAGCTCACGCCAAGGACATCGCGATCCCTGCGGCAAGCGTCGGGGTCGGTTTCAAGCCGGAGCACGCCGATGCGGTGTTCGGCACTGATCACGGTCTCGGCTTCTTCGAGGTTCATGCCGAGAATTACATGGGCGAGGGCGGTCCGCCGCACCGCATGCTTGCCGAACTTCGGGCGCGAGCGCCGCTGTCGCTTCACGGTGTGGCGTTGTCGATCGGCGGCGCGGGTCCGATCAACCGCGAGCACCTCGCGCGGCTGAAGCGCCTCATCGAGCGCTATCAACCGGCGTTGTTCTCCGAGCATCTTGCCTGGTCGACCCATGAGGGCGTCTATCTCAACGATTTGTTGCCCGTACCCTACGACGAGGAGACGCTGGCCCGCGTCTCCGACCATATCGACGAGGTCCAAGAGACGCTCGGGCGGCGGATGTTGCTCGAGAACCCATCGACCTACGTCGCCTTCGAGACTTCGACTTTGAGCGAGGTCGAGTTTCTCCGTGCCGTGGTGAAGCGCACCGGCTGCGGCCTCCTGCTCGACGTCAACAACGCCTATGTCTCCGCCGTCAATCACGGCACCGAGCCCATGGCCTATCTCGACGCCTTTCCCATGGAGCATGTCGGCGAGATCCATCTCGGCGGCCATTTCGAGGATCGCGACGATCTCGATGCGCCGCTCCTGATCGACGCCCATGGCACGCCGGTGGCTGAGGTAGTGTGGCACCTCTACACCCGCACGATCGCCCGCATCGGCCCGGTTCCGACCTTGATCGAGTGGGACAACGATGTGCCCGCCTTCCCGGTGCTTGCCGCGGAAGCGGCGCGGGCTCGCCGGCTCATGACCGCCGAGATCAAGCGGCGCCAGCGCCAGGCCGCCTATGCCGAAGTTGAGTGAGAAGCCCGGCATGGCTCGGCTCGCGCACCTTCAGGACAACTTCGCCGAGGCGCTGCTCAGCACCACCACCCCGGTGCCGTCCTGCGTCAAAGGCGCGAGCCTCCATCGCGCCGATCGGCGCTTCGCGGTCTATCGCAACAACGTGGCGGCAAGCCTGATCGAGGCGCTGGCCGCGCGGTTCCCGGTGGTCAAGCGTCTCGTCGGCGAGGAGTTCTTCAACGCCGTGGCGCATGCCTTTGTGTTGCGCGAGCCCCCGTTCTCGCCGCTTCTCATTCATTACGGCGAGGCCTTTCCCGCCTTCGTCGAGGCGTTCGACGCCGCAGGGCCGCTGCCTTATCTCGGCGATGTGGCGCGGATTGAGGTTGCGCGCGGGCGCGCCTATCACGCCGCCGACGCCGACCCGTTGCCGCGCCAAGCCTTCGCCGACTTGCCCAAGGACCGGATCGCCGAGCACCGCGTCGTGCTCCATCCGTCGGTCACGATCCTCGCCTCCGCCTACCCGGCGCTGTCGATCTGGGAGATCAACCAGACCGGCGGCGAGCGCCCGGTGGAGAGCTGGGGGCCCGAGGCTGCCCTCGTCGCCCGGCCGTTCCTCGAGGTCGAGACGCGGCGGCTTCCCGCCGGCACCGAGACGTTTCTGCTCGCGCTGCAGAGAGGCGATACCATCGGCGAGGCGCTCGACGCCGCTTCCGCCGCGACCGACGGATTCAGCGCCTCCGAAGGGCTCGCGGTCTTGATCGGCGCCAATCTCGCCATTCGTCTCAGCGACGCGCGTTAAGGCAATATCCCCGATCGTCATGCCCGGCCTTGAGCCGGGCATTCAGAGCCACTCGCCAACGAACGAGTGGCTCCGGAACCTCGGTGATCAATGGGCGGGCGCGGTCGCGGGATTTACCCGGCTCCAGATCAGATGATCGAGCGAGACTGCGCCGGGACCGCGGGCAAAGATCAGGAACAACGACGACACCCAGAGGATGTGCTCCGGCCAGCCGTCGGGATAGACGAAGATCTGGATCACCGCGGTCATGAACAGGAGCGCGAGCGCCGACAGCCGCGAGGCGAGGCCGATTATCAACAGCACCGGGAACAGGTGCTCGGCGAAGGTCGACAGATAGGCGGCGACGTCCGGTGGCAGCAGCGGCACCATATACTCCTCACGGAACAGGTAGAAGGTATTCTCCTTGATCATGAAGCCTTCGACCTTGGTCTGGCCCGAGCGCCAGAATACGCTCGCCGCGGCGAAGCGCGCCACCAGCGCGACGAGACTGTAGGGGATGCGCTCGGCGAGCGACCTGCCCCGTTCAAGCAGATTGATGAGCCACATCGATCGTCTCCTTGTCTTGCCGCGCCGGGGCCGGTGGTGAGCCGCGTCCGCTTGCCGCGCGCAATTTTTGCCGCCTCGATCAAAGCCAGAACCGGGGCCATTGGGGAAATGCCGATCGATGATCGACACCATAGCGCCTCGCTATTGGACCCGAAGGCCCGCAGCGCGCCTAATCAAAATCGGTCAAGGCCACGTGAGGGCAGCGTTCCCGTCAGCCGGGACGTCGCGAATGGAGACAAGTCCATGCCCAAGGTCGGGCAGCAGTTAAGGACGACAGCAAACCCCAAGGTCGTCATCATCGGGGCCGGGTTCGGTGGGCTGAGCGCAGCCAAGGATCTCGCCGGCAAGCCGTTCGACGTCACCCTCATCGATCGGCACAACTATCATCTGTTTCAACCGCTGCTGTATCAGGTGGCGACCGCGGGCCTCGCGCCATCGGACATCGCCGCGCCGATCCGCGGCATTCTCAGCCACGCCCACAACGTCAATGTCGTGCTGGCGCAAGTGAGCGGCGTCGACATCGAAGGGCGCGCGGTGATCGCCGAGGGACGCCACATTCCCTTCGACGATCTGATCGTCGCCACCGGCGCGCAGCACGCTTATTTCGGTCACGATAATTGGGCCTCCTACGCGCCAGGTCTGAAGACGCTCGACGATGCGACTTATCTCCGGCGCCGCATCCTGCTCGCCTTCGAGAAGGCGGAGACCGAACCCGATCCTGACGAGCGCCGCAGGCTGCTCAACTTCGTCGTGGTCGGCGGCGGCCCCACGGGCGTCGAGATGGCTGGCGCCATCGCCGAGCTATCGAAGCGCGCGCTCGCCGCTGATTTCCGCTCGATCGATCCGCGCGAAGCCCGCATCGTTCTCGTCGAGGCGGGGCCGCGTCTGTTGCTGCCGTTCGATCCGGCACTGTCGGAGACGGCGAAGCGTTCGCTCGAGCAGCTTGGCGTCGAGGTGCGGCTCGGATCCGCGGTCACCGATTGCGATTGCGGCGGCGCCACCCTGGGGCCGGAGCGCATCGAGTCGCGGACCATCATCTGGGCGGCAGGCGTCATGGCGTCGCCGGCAGGTGCGTGGCTTGGCGTCGAGACCGACAGGGCCGGGCGCGTCAAGGTCGGTCCCGATCTTTCCATCCCGGGCCACGCCAACATCTTCGTCATCGGCGACACCGCCCTTGCGCTCGGCGCCGACGGCAAGCCGATCCCTGGCGTCGCACCCGTGGCCAAGCAGCAAGGCCGCTACGTCGCCAAGCTCCTGATCGCGCGGGAATGGGGTCAGACGGTTGGCCCGTTCCGCTATCGCGACTTCGGCTCGCTCGCCACCATCGGCCGCAAGCGCGCCGTGGCCGATCTCGGCGGTCTGAAGGTCAGAGGTTTTTTCGCCTGGATGTTGTGGAGCCTCGCGCACATCTACTTTCTGATTGGCTTTCGCTCCCGCCTGATCGTGGCCATGAACTGGGCCTGGAACTATGTAACGTTTCAACGGGGCACGCGCCTGATCACCGGTCTGACCGGCTCCCGGGTGGAGAGCATGGCGAGCCCCCAACAAGGCGCCGAGGCGCTGCAGGTCATGCGCAAAGTGGCCTGAGGAACGCGATAAAACGGCCTGGCGGCGATCGTAAGCGTCAAGTCAGGCCGGACATTGCCGTGACGGGTAAAGGCGCCCGCGGCGATGGGGAGGTTTGATGACGACCCCTGTGTTCCAGTCCGTCGACGAGGCATTCCTCTATTGCCGCGACATGGATGCACCGTTGCGCGCGAGACTGGAGACCTTCTCCTCTGCGGCGCGGCGCTTGCGTCCAGCGATGCAGGAGGCGACCGACCGCATGGTCGAGCGGCTGATGGCGACCGAGGCCGGGGCTGCCGCTCCGAAAGTCGGCGAACGGATGCCGCCCTTCGTCTTGCCCGATGAGCGCGGCGAACTCGTCAGCCTTGAGGCGCTGTGCGCGGTGGGGCCGGTCGCGGTCACCTTCCATCGCGGCCATTGGTGCCCCTATTGCCGCATCAGCACGCGGGCGCTCGCCGAGGTGCAGGCCAAGGTGGCGGCGGACGGCGGCCAGATCGTCGCCATCATGCCGGACCGCCACCAATTCGCCGCGGCCTTCAAGGGCGAGGCCGAGGCGAGCTATCCGGTCCTGACCGACATGGATAACGGCTACGCGCTGTCGCTTAACCTCGCCATCTGGGTTGGCGCCGAGGTGCAAGGGCTGATGGCGATCTCGGGCCGCGATCTGCCGCGCTATCAGGGCAACGACGCTTGGCTCTTGCCGCTTCCGGCGAGCTTCGTCGTCGACAGCACCGGCATCGTCAGGGCGCGGTTCATCGACCCCGACTACCGCCGGCGGATGGCGGTCGAGGACCTCGTCGAGGCCATGCGGCATGCCCGTGAACCCCGTCGAATCCCTTGATGGCGGGCGTATTCCGGACTCCCACCGAATGCCGCCAAAAGTGATATGGACAAGGCACCGGGAACCCTTGAAACTAAGGCTGTCGGGTCGGCGGACCTCGAGATGGTCCGCGGCGGGGACGATTAACAGATGACGTCGAAAACTCTCTCCGAGGCGCTCGAAGAGGCGTTGGTCAAGGCGCGCGACATGGACGCGTCGCTGCCCGAGCGCCTGCAGGCTTTCGCCGACGCAGTGCGGGAACTCGGTCCGCAGTTCCAGGACGCGGTCGATCGCTTGGTGGTGAGGCTCCGCGAGAACGAGGTCGGCGAGAATGCGCCGAAGCCCGGCGAGCAAATGCCGTCTTTCGTGCTTCCCGACGAAGCCGGTCACCTCGTCAGCCTCGAGGAGCTCCTGAAGCGCGGGCCGCTCGCCATCACCTTCAACCGCGGCCATTGGTGTCCCTATTGCCGCATCAACACGCGCGCGCTTGCCGAGGCGCAAGGAGAGATCGCCGCCGAAGGCGGACAGATCGCGGCCATCATGCCCGACCAGCAACACTTCACCGCGGGTCTGAAAGCTGAGTCGGACGCGCCGTTTCCGATCCTCACCGACATGGACAACGGCTATGCGATGTCCCTCAACCTTGCCTTCTGGGTCGGGGCCGAGATGCAGGAGCTGATGACCTGGGCGGGCTGGGACGTCACACGCTCACAAGGGAGCGACACCTGGCTGTTGCCGATCCCCGCGACCTTCGTGGTCGGCACCGACGGCGAGGTCAAGGCGCGCTTCGTCGATCCCGATTACCGCAAGCGCATGGCGGTCGAGGATCTGATCGCGGCGCTCAAGAGCGCGCACTGACGGCCGTCGTCGTCGCGCGCTTGCTCAATGGAAATAGATCGGAAGCGAATAGGTCTGACCGGCGCCGGATGGCGGGGCCGGGAAGGGCGCCGCGCTCCTCACGGCGGCGACCGCCGCCTGATCGAGTTTGCTGTTGCCACTTGACCGCGCGACGCTGACCCCACGCAAGGCACCCATGGGACCGATCGAGAAGGTCACTGTGACCCGTCCGCGGCCAACGCCTCTCGGCTTGTGACGGCCGACGGCGCCGCGCACCACGGCACCATAGGCACGCGAGCCCTTTCCGCGGGCATGTGGCGCGGGTGCCGTCTTCGGCTTCAACAGGCCGAAGCCAAGCGTCATCGGCCTCGCGCCGGGCTTGGTCTCGGCCTGCCGAGACGCGGCCGGCTGCGCGGCCTCGGCCTGGCGTGACCGCGCGGGCTCCCGCCTATCGTCGCTCTTGTCCTCGCTTGCGGCTTTGACCGGCGTCGGCGCCTCTGCCGTCGTTGGCTCCGGCACTTCGGGCGCCGCCTCGACGACTTTCTTGGACGGCATCGGCGGGGGGGGCTCTGTTTCAACCGGCATTGGGCTCGCGTGCTCCGGCTCCGATGCGGCCGCTTGCGGATGCGTGATCTCTGCCGTCTTAGCCGGTGGCACCGGTTCAGGTTTGCTGTCTTCAGGCAACGCCGGCCTGGTCGAAGCCGGTTCCGTGGTCGTCCCGGCTGCAGGCGTGGGTGCCGCTGCGTTGCGGTCATTCGCAGCCCTGGCTGGCGCTGGTGTTGGGGTCGGTTGTGAGGGCTCGGCCTTGGCGTTTGCGGTGGGTCCTGGACCGGGAGCCTGATCCCGTGTCATCGCGTCCTCCGCTTTGGCCTTGGCTGGCGGGGCTGTCGCGCCCGAAAGCGACGCCGGCGCGTGAGGCTCGGCGGCGGATGTTTCCGGTTCGTCGGCATCGGCGGCGTGGGGCGCGGCGGCGGTCATGATCGGGTCTGACGTCTCGGCTTCGGCGCCGGGGTGTTGGCCATCGTCATTGGGCCGGACACTAGGCGCTTCCGCGGCGGCGACTTCTGCCGCCGCGCGCGTCGCGGCCTTGATTTCCGCGAGGTCCGCGTCCGACATCGGCTCCGCCGCGGCCGGCTCACCGGTGGATATCGCCGCTGATGGGGAACTCGTGTCGTCCTTCGGCGGCTCGAAAGTGTGGCCGGGACCGGGGCCGGCAAGTGCCCCGGTATTGACGGGTTCGGTGACGGCCGACGGCGCCGGCTTGGCTGCGGGCAGACGCGCTTCGACCTTATCGGCGGCGGCTCCGGTCTTCGGCGGCGAACCCTCATCCGCGGTCACCGCCGGCGGCGTGCGCCCGCCCGGGCTCGGTACCGTGACGAGCACAGAGAGCAGCGCCGCGGCGCCAAGCAGAATGGCGCCAACGACGAAGACGAAGATCGGAACCTTTGACTGGCTTCGGTCGGACACGGCTGCAAGAGGCTCGGGTTGTCGATGATGCGCCGATGACTTTCGGTACGCTTTATCCGGCTTATCTGAGTCGCGGACTCCGGCGCAACGTCTTATGCATTGAGACTCAATCGATTCTCTTCTGGGCGATCGCGCCAAGATGAAGCACGTCGTTGCTGACATCTTGTGGAAAAGCCGGGCCGACTGTGACAATAACGTCACCAAATCCGCCACCGATTATGGTGAATTCGTCCTCGTGTTTGTTGCCTTGCGGCACGCGTGAAAGTTCAGAGTAGAGGGGGCGTTAATGCGTATTCTGTTTGTGGTGGCGAGCCTTGCCACCTGCGTCGCACTCGGCGGTTGCTTCCACTTCCATACGAGCCAGGTCTACACGGCTCCGCAACCACTCCCGCCGCTAAAATAGCGCCGACGCATCTCAGGGACTAGCGAGGAACCCTAGACCAGAGCGTCGATCCAGCGCGCGAGCGCGTCGAGCATCGCCGCTCTGACCTTTTCATCGATTTGTCCGCTGCGCGCCGGCACGTGGAACGAATGATCCGCGTCCTCGAACAGGATCAGCGTCGCCCGCGCGCCAAGCTTCTTGGCGAGCGCGCGCATCAGCTTGACCTCGGCCAAGGAGTCACGCGTTCCTTGCAGGAACAGCATCGGGATCTTCACCTCGGCGAGATGCGCGGCCCTGTCGGAGGAGGGGCGGCCGGCGGCATGAAGCGGGAAGCCGAGGAAGGCGAGGCCGCGGACGCCGGCGAGCGGCGCTTCCGCTTGCGCCTGCGAGGTCATGCGGCCGCCATAGGATTTGCCGCCGGCGACGAGCGGTAGCCCTGGCGCGAGGCGGGAGGCTTCAGCGACCGCGGCCCTGACCGTCGCCTGCGCAAGCTTCGGCGGATCGGGCCGTTTCGAGCCCTGCTCCATATAAGGGAATTGGTAGCGGAGGGTGGCGATGCCGCGGGCCGCGAGGCCATCGGCGATGCTGGCCATGAAGGGATGCGTCATGCCGAGGCCGGCGCCATGGGCGAGGACGTAGCAGGCGCGCGCGTCGTTCGGCCGTTGCAGGAGGCCGGACACGCTCCGGCCCTCGTCGATCGCGATGGTCACGGCGCCTGGCGTTGCCGACTTGCTCACGCCGCGGCCGCCATCCTCGACCAGTCGTAGGCGCGCAGCATCTTCATCAGCGTCGAGGCCACCGGCGTGCGCTGTCGCCCGGCGACGCCGTAGAGATAGATGGTCCGGTTCAGCGGGAACTTGCCGACGGCGATCCGCATCACGGTGTCGGGCACCCTCGCGCTTTGCGGCATGAGCGCCACCCCCACGCCGGCCTCGATCAACGCCAGCAGGTCGGCCTCGGCGCCAGCCTCGTGGCAGCGGTCGACATCGAAATCCTGGGCCCGCAGCAGCTCGAGCAGGGCCGGCGTCGTCTCGCAGAAGGTCCGCACCACCAGCCGTTCATCGCGAAGATCATCGAGGGCGACCATCTGGGCATTGGCCAAGCGGTGCATGCTGCTGACCACGAGGTGGAAATCCTCGGTGAACAGCGGCCAGCTGTCGAGGCGATCCCATTCGTCGCCAAGGCCCGCGGCGAGCCCAAGCTCGACCTCGCCGCGCTTGAGATAGCCGAGCACCTCGGCGCTAGAGCCGCGATAGAGCTTCAATTCAAGCCCGTTGAAGAGCTTGCCGAGCTCGACGACATGAGGGGTCACCAGCGACGGATCGATGGTTTGCGACATCGCGATGCGGAGCGACCCCACCTCGCCGCGATTGATGGCCGAGGCGAGCGATCGTGCACTGATGGCGCTGTCGTAGCATTGCTTGAGCAGGGGCAGCATGCGTTGGCCGAGCTCGGTGAGCTGGGCTTGCGGCCGCTCGCGGCGGAATAGATCGCCGCCGAGTTCGCCCTCGAGTTGACGGATGGCGCGCGTCAGCGAGGGCTGGGCCACGTGACATTCCTCGGCGGCGCGCGTGAAATTGAGCACCCGGGCGACGGCCAGGAAGTAGCGGACCTGATGCATCTCCATGCCGTACGCGCCCTATCGGGTTGGCCGAACGCGACCTTCGCTCAGTGTCGGCAAGGTAGCACAGGCTCCAATAACGATTGATAGCATCACGCGTACACAGATGCCGCACGGCGACAGCTCCGGCCAAGCCGGAGGGCCTCCGCTTTCGCGCTCGATTACGACTTGTACGCTTGATCGAACTTTCCCGTCGAGATGCTTTGGTGGACATGCCTACTTTTTGGGCAACATTTTCCCCCATTTTCCGCCCCTTCGCCGGCTGTCCGGGCGATAGCGCTCCCCTATGGAAGTGTTAGCCAATGGGCATTTCCCGAACGCCACGCCTCCGCGCATGATCTTGGCTGACAGAAACGTGGCCACCCGCGGACCGGGTGTCGCTAACCGAGGAGCCCGAGGCCATGAACATCGCCATGACCGAGCGCGGCGACACTGCCGTGAAGACGCTGAACGACAAAGTATCACTGATCACGGGGTCGACCAGTGGGATCGGCCTTGGCATCGCCCGGGCGCTCGCCGCTTCAGGATCGACGGTGATCCTCAACGGCTTCGGCAAGCCTGAGGACATCAAGGCCGAGCAGGAGAGCATCGCCAAGGACTTCGGTGTCGCTGTCGACTATTCCGGTGCCGACATGTCCAACCCCGCCTCGATCGCGCAGATGATCGAGGAGATGCTCGGCAAGTTCGGCCACATCGACATCATCGTCAACAATGCCGGCATTCAGCACGTGGCGCCGTTGCAGGAGTTTCCCGTCGCCAAGTGGGATGCGATCCTCGCCATCAATCTGAGCTCGGCGTTCCACACCTCACGCCTCGCGCTGCCGTCGATGCTCGCCAACAAATGGGGGCGCATCATCAACATCGCCTCGGCCCACGGGCTGGTCGGCTCGGCTTTCAAGTCGGCCTATGTCGCGGCGAAGCACGGCATGCTCGGCTTGACCAAGGTGATTGCGCTCGAGACGGCGGAGCAAGGCATCACCTGCAACGCCATCTGCCCGGGCTATGTCTATACGCCCCTGGTCGAGGCCCAGATCGAAGGCCAGGCCAAGGCCCACGGCATTCCGCGCGACCAGGTGATCCGCGAGGTGCTGCTCGCGCAACAGCCGAACAAGCGCTTCGCCACGGTTGACGAGCTCGGCGCGCTTTCGGTGTTCCTTGCCTCCGACGCTGCGGCCTCGATCACCGGCGCCGCCATCCCCGTCGACGGCGGTTGGACCGCGCACTGAGTAAACCATTGCTCTGGAGGAAGCGCTCATGCCCGCGAAGAAGGCTCTCTCACCGCTCGATGCCGTCAACGAGATGCGCACCGCCACCAACGGCCAAGTGGTGCTCGTGTTGCAGGGTGGCGGCGCCCTCGGCGCCTATCAGGGCGGCGTCTATCAGGCGCTGCACGAGGCGGGCGTCGAGCCCGATTGGCTGATTGGCACCTCGATCGGCGCCATCAATGCCAGCATCATCGCCGGCAACAGGCCGGAGGACCGTCTCGCCAGGCTTCAGGAATTCTGGCGCCGCGTCGAGCGCTCGACCTTCTGGGGCGCCTTCCCGGCTTGGACCGGGGTGTCGAACGCGCTGTCGTCGTGGACGACCCTTGCCACCGGCATCCCCGGCTTCTTCGAGACCAACATGCGCGCTTTTCTCGGCGCCCATGTTCCGCTCGGGGCCGATCACGCCGGCTATTATTCCACCGAGCCCCTAAGGCAGACGTTGCAGGAACTCGTCGACTTCTCGCTGATCAACGACAAGACGCCGCGTCTCACGGTCGGCGCCGCCCATGTGCGGTCCAGCGTGATGCATTATTTCGACTCACGCGAGATGAACCTCGCACCGGCCCACGTCATGGCCTCCGGCGCGCTGCCGCCCGCGTTCCCCGCGGTGCGCATCGATGGCGAGCTTTATTGGGACGGCGGCATCCTTTCCAACACGCCGGCCGAGCGTATCTTCGAGGACAAGCCCCGGCGCAGTTCGCTGATCTTTGCCGTGCATCTGTGGAATCCGACGGGCAGCGAGCCGGACACCATTTGGGAGATCCTGCACCGGCACAAGGACATCCAATATTCGAGCCGGATCGCGAGCCACATCGTGCGCCAGCGCGAATCACACCGGCTGCGTCACGTCATCACCGAGCTTCTGAAATACGTCCCCGAAGAGGCGCACAAGGATCCAATGGTGAAGGAGCTCGCGAGCTATTCCTGCCGCACGCGCATGCATGTCGTGCGGCTGTTGGCGCCGCGGCTCGACGATGAAAGTCACATCAAGGATATCGACTTCACGCCGGCCGGTATTCGCGCGCGTTGGGAAGCGGGCTACGCCGACACCAACCGGGCGCTGGCGCGACAAGCCTGGCTCGATGAGTACGACCTGCTCGAAGGCGTGATCCTGCATGAGCCCGAGCCCGGCGTCGAACCCGCTGCCGAGATGGAGCCAGGCGACAACAGGCTGCCGCCGCCGCGCAAGCTCGCTGCCGAGTAAGGGAGGGTGTGATGGGGACCGACGTGTGCACCGGCGTTTCGGCGCTGCAGCTCGTGATCATGGCCTTGAGCTTTCTGCTCGCGGTGATCCTGCTCGACAGGCTGTGGGTGAAGTTGCCGGAGGAACTGCACGCCGCCGACCTTGCCCCGCCGCTCAAGCCGCAGACCCTTCTCAACATGTTCGTGGCGCTTGGCGCGGGCGCCGCGGCGATCATGCTGCTCGTGTGGGTAAGCGCCTGCACCGCTGGGCCGTGAGCCTGCGCGGGGAGCGCGGCAATCAGGAGAAAACGAAGAAGCCCGGGCGTGGTTTCGCGCGGCCCGGGCTTCAGCAGCCGGTGGGGAGGATCCTGGAGGGGGTTTCCGCCAGTCCGACCGCTCGAAGGCAACGCCTTGATCTGAGGTGGGTTCCCGCGGCCGGGCGAGCCGGCTATCCGCGATGTCAGGCCCGGCCGGCCAAGGCGGCCTGCCGTCGCAGCCTCCGTCCTTGCCCCGGCCGAGGAGCCGGGGCAGGCCAGCCCCGACTTCACCAGACCGAGAAGCACCAGGTATTTGAGCTGGTGGCGTGCTTGCCGTGCTGGGCTTTGCAAAGCAGAACAGCCGGAGAGGTGATCCCCTCCGGCTTTCCGTCATTCCGAATTCTTGAGACGATCGGCGCATCGCCCGAGACGGCTCCAAGCCCCCGGGCAGCGGCCAAAGCTCTCGCTTATTTCAGCGGCGGGTTCGACATGGGCGGCGGCGGCAACGGCTCGGCGTAGACGGCTTGGCCGTGGTGGAAGCAGCCGGCCAGCATGATCGAGCTGGCGAGAAGGGCGAGAGTGACGATCGTGCGCATTGGGTTAGTCCCCCTGAACGTGACTGTGGGCTTTTGTACGCGCCGCCTCTTAGAAAATGATTAACGGTCGCATCATCTTAAGTCGGCGTTAGCCATAATCGTTCCCGCAACAAGCCGACCAAAAGAGGGCTCTGATTTGACGATAGTGTGCCGGCTCACAGGCGAGGCCGAGGCATTTTCGGTCCAAAATCGCGGGTCTCCGAAATCGGGCGGGCGGCCCCGACCGGAGCGGTGGTGAGCCGTTCGGTCGGAGCCGCAAAGGCAGAAAGGAGGCAACCAACGTGAGCTGTCTGCCGCATCGAAGCTTAGCGCCGGCGAAGGGACCGACCTTGTGCCAGATCAAACGGGTGCGGTGGGCAATCATGGCTTGCAATGCGTTGGCATCGGCGCCATATCAGTGTATCGGCGCGCCCGAGGTGGGCGCGGGACCAAGAGAGACGGCAAAGACTATCGCGCCGAATACGAGCACGACCTTTTCCCGAAATCTGAAGACGCTGATCGCCCCGTTCGCGGCGAGCGGCCCGTTATCAACTTAGAACGGGAAAGGATTCCCAATGGCTCGTGTCAATGGCACAGTGAAATTCTTCAATCATACGCGCGGCTTCGGCTTTATCTCGCCTGAGGGCGGCGACAAGGACGTGTTCGTCCACGCCTCTGCACTCGAGCGCTCCGGCGTTCCGGCGCTGAACGAGGGTGACAAAGTCTCCTTCGAGATCGAGGACGATCAGCGCGGCCGCGGCAAGCAGGCTGCGAATATCAGCCTCGCCTAAGCCTTTCGCCTAAGCGTTGTGATCTTGAACCGGCAGGCCCTCGCCTGCCGGTTTTTTATGTGGCGCCCGCCTCGTCGCCGTCAGTTGGTGTGGGTCACGCCTTCGGGCGCCATCGACGTCTTGAGGAACAGCGCGAGGATGGCCGCGATCAGGAGCGACACGCCGATGCCGGCGACGCAGGCCGGCCAACCGAAGCGGTCGAAGAGCTGGCCGAGGATCGCCGCGCCGGCGAGGCCGCCAAAGAAATAGAACGCGAGGTAGAGCCCGCTCGCGGAGCCGCGGTCTGAGGCTGCAGCCCGGCTGACGAAGCCGGTCGCCGTGGCTTGGGCGAAGAAGGTTCCGACGCCGACGAGAACCATGCCCGTCAGCACCGCAGCGAGGCTCGGCGCCAGCATCAAGGGAAGGCCAAGCGCGGCGACGCCGAGCGCCGCCCAGAACGTTGTCCGGGTACCGAACCGTTTGACGAAGCGGCCGGCGAGCGGCGTCGTCGCGATCGACGGCAGGAACACGAAATAGACGACGCCGAGCGTCATGGCGCTGACGCCGAGCGGCGGCTGCACCAGCACGAAATTGACGTAGGTGAAGGTGCCGATGAAGGCGAACAGGATGCAGAAGCCGATGGCGAAGCTCGCGCGCAAGGAAGGGTTCTTCATGTGCTTGATCCAGGCGGCGAGGTGGGAGCTCATGGCTTCCGTCTCCTTGGCCATGGGCGGCGTCTTCTGCACGGTGAAGTAGACGAGGACCGCGCCCATCAGGTTGAGGAGGGCGAAGAAATAGAAATTGGCGGCGAGACCGAACTGGTCGGCGATGCCCGCCGAGATCAGCCGGCCGATCAAATTGCTGGCGACGTTGCCGGTGATGTAAGCAGCGAAGGCCGAGGCGGAATCGGCGGCGCTGTAGTGCTCGCCGAGATAAGCGAGGGTGAGGGTGAAGGCGGCGGCCATGCACAGGCCTTGCATCACCCGAAGCGCTGCGAACACCGCAAGATTTGGCGCAAAGGCAAGAAGCGTGGTCGGGACCGCGAGCAGCACCAGGCTGACGAGGATGCCGAGCCGCCGGTCGATGGCGCTCGAGTAATAGCCGACCGCGAGGCCGGACACGAGCATGCCGAAGGTGGCGGCATTGGAGGCAAGGCCCATCTGGCCCGGGGTGACGCCGTAATGGGCGGTCAGCGACGGCAAAATGGCCTGGGTGGCGAACAGGTCGACGAGGCTCAAGAACGCCGTAAGGGCAATGACGACCGAACGCAGGAAGGTTCCCGACGCGCCGGTAGCGGCGTGGGAGGGCTCAAGCGTGCGGCTGATCTCTGCCATGACCGTGCTCCGTTGGCGACGGGTGGGAAGTGGGGTGACGCTCCGCGGGCGGAACCGTCACCTCCAGGCGTGAGGCTTCGGGGGGAGGAGCCTCACATGGTGTGGTCGTTCGGATCCTTGAGGATATCGGCGGAGAGGAGCACGACGGTGCCGTCGCTCAGATTCTTCCACCAATGCGAGACCTCGGACGTCTCGGCCACGACGTCGCCCGCCTTGTGCGCGATCGGGACTGCGCAGTTCGAGGCGTACTCGTTGATCTCGCCCTCGATGATGTAAATGATCGCCGGCCGCTCGCCATGGCTATGCCAGGGCACGACGCCGCCCGGCTCGATGGTGAGCTTGCGCATGCGGAACTTGCGATCCTTGATGCTCTGCTCCTTG
Organism: uncultured Alphaproteobacteria bacterium; assembly: GCA_963732955.1. GTDB lineage: Bacteria > Pseudomonadota > Alphaproteobacteria > Rhizobiales > Methyloligellaceae > Methyloceanibacter. Next base: position 130,888 of record CAVTBH010000002.1, on the reverse strand, counting down.
TCGACATCGATCATGGCGATGACGGTGTCGGTGACGCCGACCGGCTTGGCGTCGACCATCTCGCGGGCGTCAGCCTTCTTCTGATCGGCGGGACATCCGCCGGCGAAAGCGGGCAGGGCAATGACGCTCGCGCTGGCGACGACAGCGGCGAGGACCAGGCCGCGGCTAAGAGTGAAGTGGGACATTCCGATGACTCCTTTGGCTGTTGGCGCCGGCCGGAAGGAAGGGCGGCGACGATGCCAAAACCATCGGCCCAAGCTCGCCTTAACGGAAATGCCGGTTGGCTTTGAACTCGATAGCACGGCGCTATTCCGCGCATTTGGCGCACGAATTCCATAGCGAATGGGTATTGGCGAACTGGGGGTGGGCAACCCTACCTAACGCTCATGCCGACCGAGCCAATGGCCGCCCGGTCGGCGCTGAAATCGCAAGGCCACCATCGATAGGAGAGACCCAAATGAAGCAGCTTCTGATCGCCGTGACCCTGGTTGTCGCTTTTGCCGCGCCCGCCATGGCCGACAATTTCGTCAATCCCTACGCCACCACGCTCGGCCGCTAACGCCAAGCCCTGACGCGCAAAGGAGCCCCCCAATGAAGCAGATCCTGATCGCCGTGACCCTGGTCGTCGCTTTCGCCGCGCCCGCCATGGCCGACAATTTCGTCAATCCCTACGCCACCACGCTCGGCCGCTAACACTCGGCCAGGTTCGTTAATGCAACAAACGGTCTTCCCGGACCCTCCTTACTCCTCCCAAGCCTAAAGGGCACTCGCCAGCCAAGCGGGTGCCCTTCTTTTTTGCCGCGGCGATGCGGACCGTCGCCTGCGCTCCCTTTAGCAAAACCATAGCCAGAAGGTATTGGGCAGCGTCGCGCGACGCCTCTAGCCTTCCCTCATTCCGGATCGCTCAAAGCGCGGTTCGGATCGCTGAGTTCCGGCCACCCCATCTCAAGGAGAAAAGCTTATGCGCAAATATCTCATCGCCGCGGCGCTCGTGGGCGCCTTCGTCACCCCCGCTCTCGCCGAGCAGTTCTACGTGGTCTTCGACCCGGCGAGCCACAAGTGCGAGGCGATGCACAACATTCCGACCGGCATGAAGTCCATGGGCACCTATGGCAGCATGGACGAGGCCAAGACGGCCATGGCCAGCATGAAAGAGTGCGGCTAACCCTCTCGCCATGGAACTTGACCGGGGCGCCGCATCCTTAAGGGCGGCGCCCCGCGTTTCGTTGGAGACACCATGCAGGACGCCGGACAGATGACACCCCAGGTGAGCCCATTGCAGCTCCTGTTCATCGAGCTCCGCGTCGGATTGGCACGGTCGGCGATCCAGTCGTCGCTGCTCCTCAATGGCGGCGCCGCTGTCGCGCTCCTGCTGTTGCTCGGCAATATCCTGTCATCACCGGCGCAGCGCAGCCTGCTCGTTGACGTGTCCCAACTGAAATGGGCATTTGCCTTGTTTGGCGCCGGCCTTTTTCTCGCCAGCATCACCTTCGTCAATGCTTACATTGCGCAAGGAGCACTGGCATCGGGCAAATCAAGCGCATTCGGCAATACCGTGAGGCGTCTTGGTCTCGGCCTGATCGTGGCCTCCCTCCTGTTTTTTCTCGCTGGTGTGGGCCTCGTGTTGGCGGCAATTTGAACTTCCGCCGACTTTTCCGGTTGGTTTTCTCTGATTTGTATGTTGCACCCAGCCTGCGCTTGCGGCATCACAGCCAGCGCCGGGCGGTAGCAATTCTGTTTTATTGGGACCCTACACTCTCGCGAGAAGGAGGATGCTCAACCATGACTTTGCGTTTAGGCGTTCGGTGCTTGCTGGTCGGCGCGGCCACCCTCGCGCTTGCCATCCTGCTGCTGCCAACTGGGCCATCCCGCGCCGATCCGAGCCCGTTCGATGGCTTACTGGGCTCTTGGGGCGGCACCGGCGAGATCAGGCTCGACAAGGGCCGGCGGGAGCGCATCAAATGCAACGCCTATTACACCGGCGGCGGGTCGCAGCTCGGGCTTGCCATTCGATGCGCTAGCGACAGCTACAAGATCGAGATTCGCAGCAAGCTCAGCTATAGCGGCGGCCGCCTCTCGGGCAACTGGGAGGAACGAACCTTTAACGCTGAGGGCAGCGCCTCGGGGACCGCGACTCCCAGCCGCATCTCGCTGTCGATCAAGGGTGGCGTCACCGGGACCATGGTCGTGTCCTTCACCAAATCCCGTCAAAGCGTGTCGATCTCAACCCAGGGTATTGCCTTGCAGGGCGTGAGCATCACGCTTGGCCGCAGCTGAGCCTCGCGCCATTGCGGCCATGGCGGCGGGGAGGGCGCTCTTTTGCGTCCGCAATCTGGCCTTGCCTCCGGGATAGCTCCGTCTCTATGGCTTAGGCGAGAGAACGAGCCGGGAGGACGCCATGGCGAGCAATGGGTCGTTGCTGACAGCAAGATTCGAGGATGGCCGGCTGGAGCTCGCCGCTGCGGGCTCCTGGACGGCGGCGCATGCGGCCGAGCTCGAATCCCTCGTGGATCGCGTCGGCCCTGACGCCAAGCGCGCCAAAAGCGTCTCGATCGACATGGGCGCGGTCCGAGAATTCGACACCTTCGGCGCCTGGCTGCTGGAGCGCCTCACCCGGCAATGGACGGCGCTCGGCGGCAAGGCCAAGATCGTCGGCCTGCCCGAGCATGACCGGCATCTGCTTGAGGAGATGAGCGGGGTCAACCGCGAGGCCGCTCCGGCGCGCTCCAGGACCACGGGGCTCGTTTCCGCGCTCGCCGCCCTCGGCCGCGGCGCGACCGGGATCGGCAGCGACCTCGTCACCTTCGCCAACATGTTCGGCGCCATCGGCGTTGCCGCCGTGCGCGTCATGTCGCGGCCGCGGGACTTCAGGTTCACCTCGGCGGTGCACCAGCTCGACCGGGTGTGCTGGCAGGCGGTGCCCATCATCTTGCTCATCACCTTCCTGATCGGCGGTATCATCGCGCAACAGGGCATCTTCCATTTCAGGAAGTTCGGCGCCGAGCTTTACGCCGTCGATCTCGTCGGCATCCTCATCCTGCGCGAGATCGGCGTGCTCATCGTCGCCATCATGGTCGCCGGCCGCTCCGGCAGCTCCTATACCGCCGAACTCGGCTCGATGATGATGCGCGAGGAGGTCGACGCACTCCGCACCATGGGCTTCGATCCCGTCGAGGTGCTGATCCTGCCGCGCGTGCTCGTGCTGATCATCGCGCTGCCCGTGCTCACCTTCATCGGCTGCATGGCGGCGCTGTTCGGCGGCGGCGTGGTGGCGCTGCTCTATGGCGGCATGAGTCCGGAGATCTACATGTCGCGGCTGACGGAGGCGATCTCGCTCACCCATTTCAAGGTCGGCATGATCAAAGCCCCGTTCATGGGCCTCATCATCGGCGTCGTCGCCTGCGCCGAAGGACTGCTCGTCAAGGGCAGTGCCGAGTCTCTCGGCCTTCAGACCACGGCGTCGGTGGTGAAGTCGATCTTCCTCGTCATCGTGCTCGATGGTCTGTTCGCCATCTTCTTCGCCTCGATCGGGATGTGACGTGAAAGGCAACGGCAATACCGTCATTTCCGTGCGCGACCTCGTGGTCGGCTTCGGCGACACGCTGGTCCTCGACCATTTGTCGCTCGAGGTGCGCGCCGGCGAGATTATGGGCGTGGTTGGCGGCTCCGGTGCCGGCAAATCGGTGCTGTTGCGCACCATCATCGGCCTCCTGCCCAAGCGTCACGGCACCATCGAGGTGCTCGGCGTCGATCTCGATGAGGCCGACGACGCCAGGCGCCGCGCTCTCGAGCGCCGCTGGGGCGTGCTGTTCCAGCAAGGCGCACTATTCTCCTCCTTGACCGTGCTTCAGAACGTGCAATTTCCGATGCGCGAGAATTTGCAGCTGTCGCCGCGGCTGCTCGACGAGATGGCGCTGGCGAAGCTCGAGATGGTCGGGCTCACCGCTGCGGACGCCGAGAAGTTTCCGGCCGAGCTCTCCGGCGGCATGACCAAGCGCGCGGCGCTCGCCCGCGCGCTCGCGCTCGACCCGGAGATCGTGTTCCTCGACGAGCCGACTTCCGGCCTCGACCCGATCTCGGCCGGCGATTTCGACGCCCTGATCAAGACGCTACAGGGGACGCTGGGGCTCACCGTGTTCATGGTTACCCACGACCTGGAAAGTCTGTACACGGTGTGCGACCGTGTCGCCGCCCTCGCCGATGGAAAAATTGTCGCCGTGGGACCGATGTCGACCATGCTCGAATGCACCCACCCCTGGGTCCAGACCTATTTCCAGGGTAAACGCGGCGGCATGCTCACCAAGAGAGTCAGCCAGATCGAGACAGAGGCGCCTTAGACATGGAAACCCGAGCCCGTTATGCGCTGATTGGATTGTTCATGCTCGCCGTCATCGCCGCGAGCTTCGGCTTCGTCTATTGGCTCGAGAACAAGGGCGGCTTCGGTCAGCGCGACTATTACCGCTTGCGCTTCGAGAGCTCGGTCTCTGGCCTGCTCGCGGGCTCCGCGGTCCTGTTCAACGGCATCAGGGTCGGCGAGGTGACCGGTCTCACCCTCGATCCCGCCCATCCCGAGGACGTCATGGTCACGATCGGCGTCGTCCACAACACCCCGGTGCGGAGCGATACCCAGGTCGGCCTCGAGTCCCAGGGGCTGACCGGCGGCGCCGCGATCACCCTTGTCGGGGGCGATGCGTCATCGCCGCCGCCGGAGGCCACCGACGGCGAGTTGCCGCTGTTGACCGCGGCTCCCGGCGCCGGCCAGGATTGGGCCTCGCTCGGCCGCGAGGCGCTGAGCAAGCTGAATGACATGCTCGACGCCAATGCCGACAACATTCACAGCGCCATCGCCAATTTCAACACCTTCACCGACGTGCTGGCGAAGAATTCAGACCGCATCGACGGCCTCATCGCCGGCCTCGAGCGCATGACCGGCGGCGGCGCGGAGCCAGCCAAGGTTCCTCTCTACGATCTCACCGCGGTGAAGGACTTTCCGCCGCTCACCGAGCAGCCGTCGTGGCAGCTCGTGATCCCGGAGCCATCGGCGCTGCTCGCGCTCAACACCGACAAGATGACCGTGAAGCCGGAAGGTGCCGCCGAGAGCACCGACATCCCCAATGCCAAATGGACCGACGCGGCCCCGATCCTGTTGCAGGAGAAGATCCTCCAGAGCTTCGAGAATGCCGGCTATTCGCGCGCCGTGAGCCGGCCTAAGGACGGGCTCGAGGCGGGCTTTCAGCTCCTCCTCGACATCAGGAGGTTCTCGCTCATCGACGGCGACAAGCCTGTTGGCGAGGTCGCCTTCGAGGCCAAGGTGCTCGGACCCGACGGCAAGATTGTCGCGGCGAAAACCTTCAAGAGCACAGCACCGGCAGACGGTACCGATGCCGCGGCGGCCGCTGCGGCCTTGAATGCCGCCTTCGATCAGACCGCGAAGGAGCTCGTGCCGTGGACCGCCGAGGCGGTGAATTCCGCCCCGCCGCCGCCGCCTGCGCCCTCGGATGAGGCTCCGCCGGACGAGGTCTCGCCGCAGCGGACCTAAGCCGATCCGACCCAACGCCGCCCCGCGTCCATCGGACGCGGGACGGGTGGTTCGGTCCTGATCTTGCGCAAGATTTTGGCGCGCCCAAGCCTATTACTTGGGCGTGAGGACTAGCAGAACCGTCACACCGGTGTGGTCGGGCCATGGCAAAACTGGCTGAACCAGTATTGAGCAAGTAAAGTGCGTCCATGGCTGATGCTGGCACAGACCCGCGCGAGCCGAGAGAGTTCGAGCTCAAGCTCGAATTCGACCCAGCGGACAAGGCCGCGATCGAAGCTCATCCCTTGCTCGCCGCCACGACGCGCAAAGAAGAGCGGCTGAACTCGATTTATTTCGACACCGCGGATCTCGTGTTGCAGAAGGCGCGGCTCTGCTTGCGGCTCCGCGACACCGGGCGTGGCTTTGTGCAGACCATCAAGGCGAGCGACGGTGCGCAGTTGTTCGACCGGCCCGAATGGGAGGAGGCGGTTCCGCGCTTCGAGCCCGATCTGGCTTTGGCGGCGGGCACCGCGCTCGAGCCGCTGCTGAACGCCCATGTCCGCGAAACGCTGCAGCCCTTGTTCCAAACCCGCATCGATCGCGACGTTTATCGTGTCGACAGCGGCGACTCGGAAATCGAGGTCGCGGTCGACCGCGGCGAGATCGAAGCGGCCGACGCGCCGCGCGCCGGTGCATGAGGTCGAGCTGGAGTTGAAGCGCGGAAATCCCGCCGATCTGTTTCGTCTCGCCAAGGCGCTCGCCGCGAACGCGCCGCTGACGCTCGCGGTCAAGACCAAGGCAGAGCGCGGCTACGAGCTCGCGAGCACGGCGGAACCCGGCGCGGAGAAAGCGGAGCGGCTCGACCTCGACCGCACCATGACCTGCCAGCAGGCGTTCAGGGCGATCGGCGAGAGCTGCCTCCGGCAGATGGTCGCCAATGCGCCCGGCGTCATCGCGGGCAATGCCCCCAATCTGCATCAGATGCGCATCGGCCTCAGGCGGATGCGCGCCGCGATCGCGGCCTTCGCCAAGGTCGTCGCCGATGCCGAGCAGGACCGCATCAAGGCCGAGCTGAAATGGATCACGAACGAGCTCGGTCCGGCGCGCGATCTCGACGTGTTCGAAGTCGACATCCTCAAACCCATGGCCGAGAGCCGCGTTCCCGACGCGAATTTCGCTGCGACCCGGCTTGCCTTCGATGAGAGTCGGGCCAAGGCCTATCGCACCGCGGTCGCCGCGATCCGCTCGGGCCGCTATCGCCGCCTCTTGCTCGACCTCGCCGAATGGATCGAGGCTGGTCCGTGGACCACCGACGACGAGCTGCGCAAGAAGCGCGCGCGCAACATCGTCGAGCATGCCACCAAGATGCTCGAGCGCGTCAGCAAGAAGATCAAGAAGGCTGGCGCCAATCTGCGCGAGCTCACGCCCAAGCAACGTCACAAGATCAGGATCAAGGCGAAAAACCTTCGCTATGCCGTCGAGTTCTTCGCCAGCCTGTTTCCCGAGGACAAAGACGCCAAGCGCCGCGAGGCGGCGCTTTCGGCGCTCAAGGATTTGCAGGACGAGCTTGGCGCCTTGAACGACCTCGCCCAGCGGGACGCGCTCATCGCCAACGGCCACGATCTCGGCGCGCATGCCGAGGCGCTGCTCGCGTCGAAAGAATCCGATGTCGACCGCTTGCTCGACCGTGCTCAGGCGGTCCATTCCCGCTTCGCCGAGGTAAAACCCTTCTGGCACGACGGCTGAAGGCCTGACTTCCGGGAAGGCCTGCTGATCGTTCCCGGGCAGATCGAGAATAGCGGCGCCGCCGACACCATTCATGCTCAACACCAGCGAGCTTCCGTCAGGGACGAACCGTGGCGAGCCCTATTGGGCGATCGATCTTCCGGCGCTGTTCGCGAAGCTCGGCGCGCGCCGCGAGGGGTTGAGCGAGGCCGAGGCTCTTGAGCGGCTGGAGCGCGTCGGCCCCAACGCCGTCAAGGAGCACGGCCGCACCAGCGCGCTCAGGCTTCTGCTCAGGCAGTTCGAAAGCCCGCTCGTGCTCATCCTCGTCTTCGGGGCGCTTGTCGCGCTCGTCGTGCACGAGTTGCTCGACGCCACCATCGTCCTCCTCATCGTGCTCGGCAGCGCTGGGCTCGGTTTCCTCCAGGAATTCAACGCCTCGATCGCCGTGAGCAAGCTCCGCGCGAGATTGGCGTTGTCGGTCCCAGCGATCCGCGATGGCGTGCGGAAGTCGGTTTCCGTCGCCGACCTCGTTCCCGGCGACATCGTCGAGCTCGCTGCCGGCAATCTCGTCCCCGCCGACGGACGCATCATCGCCGCGCGCGACTTTCTCGTCTCCGAGGCGGCGCTCACCGGCGAGACCTTTCCGGTGGAGAAGGTCCCCGGTGTCGCCGCTGCCGACGCGCCGCTCGCCGCACGCACCAACTGCGTCTTTCTCGGCACTTCGGTGCGGAGCGGCGTCGCCACGGTGCTGATCGCCGAGACGGGGAGGGCGACAGCGCTCGGCGAAATCGCGGCGCGGCTCGAAGCGGCGGCGCCGGAAACCGAGTTCGCCCGCGGCGTTCGCCAGTTCGGCTATCTGCTCACGCGGGTGATGGTCGTCATCGTGGTCGCGGTGCTCACCGTCAACGTCATGCTCGGGCGGCCGCTGACGGAGTCGCTGCTGTTCGCCGTGGCGCTCGCGGTCGGCCTCTCGCCCGAGCTGTTGCCGGCGATCGTTAGCGTGACGCTGTCGGCGGGCGCCCGCGCCATGGCCGCGCGCGGCGTCTTGGTGCGGCGGCTCGAGGCCATCGAGAATCTCGGCAGCATGGATGTGCTCTGCACCGACAAGACCGGCACGCTGACCGAAGGCAAGATCGTGCTCGAAGCGGCGGTTGCGCCTGACGGCGCGCCGTCGCCCGCGCTCCATCGTCTCGCCTACCTCAATGCCAAGCTTCAGACCGGCATCGACAATCCTCTAGACGCGGCCATCGTCGCCTCGGCCACGCCGGCGGAAGCTGCGGCGCTTCCCCGCAAGATCGACGAGCTTCCTTACGACTTCCAGCGCCGGCGCTTGACCGTGGTGGTCGAGGAGGAGGGCGACGCGCACGCCCACCGCATCATCACCAAGGGCGCCTACACCCATGTCATCGCCTGTTGCGGCTCGGTGCTCGGCGAGGACGGCGCCGCCGTTCCCCTCGATGCCGCCACCAGGGCGCGGCTCGATGCCTTCTACGAGGCGAACGGCGCCCGAGGATTTCGCGTGCTTGGCGTCGCCACCAGGCTGTGCCCGCCGCAAGGCGCCTATCACCGCGGCGACGAGCGGGACATGGACTTTGCCGGATTCCTGTTATTCCTCGATCCGATCAAGGCCGAGATCATGACCACGATCGCGGATCTCAACCGTCTTGGCATCCGCATCAAGATCATTACCGGTGACAACCGTTACGTTGCCGCCCATGTCGCCGAGGCGATCGGGCTCAAGCCCCATGCGCTCCTCACCGGCGAGCGCCTCAATCATCTCAATGACGAGGCGCTATGGCATCGCGCCGAGCGCACCGACGTCTTCGCCGAGGTCGATCCGCAGCAGAAGGAGCGCATCGTGCGCGCGCTGCAACGGGCCGGGCACGCGGTCGGCTATCTCGGCGACGGCATCAACGATGCGCCGGCGCTCTACGAAGCCGACGTCGGCATTTCGGTGGACCAGGCCGTCGATGTCGCCCGCGAGAGCGCCGACATCGTCCTGCTCCGGCGCGACCTCGATTCGCTCCGCGCCGGCGTCGAGGACGGCCGGCGCACCTTCGCCAACACGCTGAAATATATCCGCATCACCACCAGCGCCAATTTTGGCAACATGATCTCGATGGCGTTGGCGACGCTTGCGCTGCCGTTCCTGCCGATGCTGCCGAAGCAGATCCTGCTCAACAATTTCCTGTCGGATTTTCCCGCGGTCACCATCTCCACCGACAATGTCGACCGCGCCGAGACCGAGACGGCGCAACGTTGGGACATCCGCGAGGTGCGTTTCTTCATGATCGTGTTCGGGCTCGCGAGCACAGCCTTCGATCTCGTCACCTTCGTCGTGCTGCTGCGCGTGTTCAAGGCCGACTCGGTCACCTTCCAGACCGCCTGGTTCGTGGTGTCGCTGTTGACGGAGCTTGCGGTGCTGTTCGTGCTCAGGACCCGGGAGCCGCTGCGGTTGAGCCGGCCGAGCCATCTTCTGATATGGGCCAGCATGGGGGTCGCGCTGATCGCGCTGGTGCTGCCTTTTGCGGGGCCCGTCGCCGACGTTTTCGGGTTCGACCCGCTGCCGCTCCCGATCCTCGCTGCGGCGCTCCTGATCGTCGCCGGCTATGTGGCGACTACGGAGGCGCTCAAGCGGCGGTTCTACCGGCCGGTCAAGCAGCCGCCGACGCGCCGCCGGCGGCGCGTGTCACCCTAAGACTGCAGCACGTAAACGCCGGGCGCCGGCCAGAGCGGCACGAGCCCGCGCGTCGGTGCGCCGATTCCCGGCGGCGCGACCCTCGCCTGGTCGCTATGGGCTTCGAGCCACGACGCCCAGGCCGGCCACCACGAGCCGTCGCAACCGGTGGCGCGGGCGCGCCAGGTGTCCGGATCGATATAGCGGTCGCCGGGCTTCCGCGTGGCGATGACGTAGTGGCGGCCGCGATGGCCTGGCTCGGAGACGATGCCGGCATTGTGGCCGCCATTGGTGAGGGCGAAGGTGATCTCGTTGTCGGTGAACAAGTTCACCTTGTAGACCGAGCGCCACGGCGCGATGTGATCGGTCTCGGTGCCGACCACGAACATCGGCGCCTCGATGTCCTTGAGCGCGATGACCCGGCCCTCGACCGCATAGCGTCCGGCGGTGAGGCGGTTCTCCAAAAACAGGCCGCGCAGATATTGCGAATGCATGCGGAACGGCATGCGGGTCTGGTCGGCGTTCCAGGTGGTGAGGTCGGTGGGGTGGTCGCGCTCGCCGAGCATGTATTCGCGCATCATCTTCGACCAGACGAGATCGTTGGAGCGCAGGATCTTGAAGGCGCCCGCCATCTGCTTGGTGTCGAGCACGCCCTGATCCCACATCATGTCCTCCAGGAACGCGATCTGGCTCTCGTCGACGAACAACATCAATTCGCCGGCCTCGCTGAAATCGGTCTGGGCGGCGAGCAGCGTGATGGTGCCAAGGCGGTTGTCCCCATCCCGCGCCATGGTCGCCGCGGCGATGGTGAGCAAGGTGCCGCCGATGCAATAGCCGACGGCATTGACCTTGCGGCCCGGCACGATGGCGGTGACTGCATCGAGGGCGGCCATCACCCCTTGGGTGCGATAGGCGTCGAAGGTGAGGTCGCGGTCGGCGGCGGTCGGGTTGCGCCAGGAGATCATGAATACGGTGAAGCCGCGCTCGACCAGATAGCGTACCAGCGAGTTCTGCGGCCGCAGATCGAGCACGTAGTATTTCATGATCCAGGCGGGCACGATCAGCACCGGCTCGGCGACGACGCTGTCGCCCGCGGGCTGGTATTGGATCAGCTCCATGAGGTCGTTGCGATAGACCACGGTGCCCGGCGTGATGGCGAGGTCCCTGCCGACCTCGAGGCCGTCGGCGGGGGGCTCGGGCTGGAGCGTGACCTTGCGCCAGAAATCCTCCTGGAAGTTATTGGCGCCGCGCACGAGATTGGCGCCGGATTCATGCAGGGTCCGCTCGATGACCACCGGGTTGAGCCAGGGAACATTCGAGGGAGACCAGACGTCGAGCAGCTGGCGGGTCATGAAAGCGACGCGGTCGGCGTTCTTCGGCGTCATGCCGCGGACCTCGCGCGTCGCGCTCCGCCACCAGGCTTCCTGCGCCAGGAATGCCTGTTGCCACAGCACGTAGGGGAAGTGGTTCCAGGCCTCGTCGGCGAAGCGGTGGTCGGAGCCTTGCGGTTCGAACGGCGGCTTCTCGTGCTCGGAGAGGCTATGGGTGGCGAAGCGCGCATAGCGGGCGGCGATATTCCCGGCCTCGAGGCCGAGCTCCACGAGCCGCCCCGGGGCGTTGACAAGATGCGACGCCCAATCGAACCAAGCGCCATAGAGCGCATGAGGCGAGATGCCTTGAGTCAGCCGCGCCGTCACCGCGCGGCCAAGGCGGTCCAAGGTCTCGAAGGAGGGAATGCCGGCGGCCTCGCTCGGCTGCGGCAGCAGCGGCGGCTCTTTCGCAGCGGGGTGGGCCTGGGGCCCGGTACGAACCTGTTCGTCCATGTCCAATCCAGTTTCAGGCAGCGCTTAGGCGGGTGCCGCTGCCTGAATCAAGGGCAAGTTTCATGACCGCCCTGTGACAAATCATGGCCAGCACGAAGTTGCCGTCGGATCTCGCGCCTTGCCGGAGGCGCTAGGCCGGAATTTCCCGTACCACGTCGGTCGCTTTCTTGTCGGTCCTGAGCCCGAGAAACACCGGGTGGCGCATCTCGCCCTTCGCCGTCCATTCGGTAAATTTCACCTCGCAGACGAGCTTCGGCTTGACCCAGGTGGTGTCAGCCTCCTGGGGCACCTTGGCCTCAATTGGTTTCTTTCCGGTGATCAGCGGCGCCATCAACTCGTAGAGTTCCTTCAGCATGGCGCGGTCGAAGCCGGTGCCGGCGCGACCGACATAACGCCAATGCTTGTCCTCCCGTACCGCGAGCACGAGTGAGCCGAAATATTCGCGCGAGCGGCGCGGCTCGGTGAAGCCGACGATCACCACCTCCTGGCCGACCGATGCCTTGATCTTGAGCCAATCGCGCGAGCGCTTGCCCGAGTAGTAATAACTCGTGGAAAGTTTCGCCATGACGCCCTCCTCGCCCGCACGTGACGCACGTCTGAAGGCGGCGATGCCCTTGTCCCAGACATGAGCGCTGTAATGGAGAAGCGGATCCTTGGGCAGGATCTCAGCGAGCAGTTCCTTCCGCTCGATCAGCGGCCGGTGGCGGAGATCCTGATCGTCGAGATAGAGCAGATCGAAGACGCAATATTGCAGCCGGACCTTCTCGCGCTCGGCATTTTGCAGGAGCTGGAAGCGCGACAGTCCCTTGGCGTCGAGCGCGACCAGCTCGCCGTCGATCACGGCGAAGCGCTTGAGCGGGACCAAGGCGCGACAGATCGAGGGATATTTCGCCGACTTGTCGATCAGGTTGCGGGAATAGAGCCGGACCCGGGTCTTCTCCACCTCGGCCACTAGGCGAAAACCGTCCCATTTGGTCTCGAAAATCCAGTCCGGATCGTCGAACGGCTTACCGATCAAGGTGGCGAGCATGGGGTGGAGGTCTGGTTTCATCTTGGGCCTCAAGCCTTCCATCCAAATTGGCAAAAGCGGTAAGGTACACTACAAGTCAGCACGCCAAAAAAGGGAGAGAAACGTGGACCTTGCTGAGCTCAATCGCGTTGCCAACGCCATGGTGGCTCCGGGACGGGGCATTCTCGCCGCTGATGAATCCTCGGGCACCATCAAGAAGCGCTTCGACGCCATCGGCGTCGAGTGCACCGAGGACAATCGCCGCGACTATCGCGAGCTCTTGTTCCGCTCCAAGGGCATGAGCAACATCTCCGGCGTGATCCTCTATGACGAGACCATCCGGCAGAAGGCCAAGGACGGCACCCCCCTCGTCAAGATCATCGAGGCGGCGGGAACGCTGCCCGGTATCAAGGTGGACAAGGGTGCGCATCCCTTGCCGTTCTGTCCCGGCGAGATGGTCACCGAAGGCCTCGATGGCTTGCGTGAGCGGCTCGCCGAATATCGCGGGCTCGGCGCCAAGTTCGCCAAATGGCGCGCGGTGATCAATATCGGCCCCGGCATTCCGAGCCATGCCTGCGTCAATGCCAATGCGCATGCGCTCGCCCGCTATGCCGCGCTCTGCCAGGACGAAGGCATCGTGCCGATCGTCGAGCCGGAAGTGATCATGGACGGCGATCATGACATCGACCGCTGCGCCGAGGTCACCGCGTTCGCCCTGAAGATGCTCTACGAGCAGCTTTATTACGCGCGGGTGAAGCTCGAAGGCACGGTGTTGAAGCCGAACATGGTGGTGCCGGGGAAGAAGTCGCCGAAGCAGGCTTCGGTCGCCGAGGTGGCCGAGAAGACTATCCGCGTGCTGAAGGAATGCGTGCCGGCTGCCGTGCCAGGCATCGCCTTTCTCTCTGGTGGCCAGTCCGATCTCGACGCGACGGCGCGGCTCGACGCCATGAACAAGCTCGGCGGGCTGCCCTGGAAACTCAGCTTCTCCTTTAGCCGTGCGCTTCAGCACGCGCCACAAACGGTCTGGGCTGGGAAGGCCGAGAATACCCAAGCCGCGCAACAGGCCTTCGGCCACCGCGCCGAGATGAACTCGCTTGCCTCGCGCGGAGAGTGGAAGCCCGAGTTGGATCGGGCGGCATGACGATGACCCCGCAACTGCGCCTTGCCGTGCTGCTCGGCGCCGCCTTGTTCGCGGCCGCCGGCGGCATCGCCGCGGCACAAAACGTCGGCGACGTGCCGATGGGCGAGATCGGCGATCCGCAGGCCGGCTTCGACTATGCCCGTGCGAATTGCGCCAGCTGCCACGCGCTGTCGCAGGAGCCGACGCCGAACCCGAAGGCGCCGCGGTTCAGGGACGTCGCCAATACGCCTGGCATGACCCCGACGGCGATCAGGGTGTGGCTGCAAAACGCGAACCACCCGACCATGCCCAATATCGTCATCGAGGGGCAGAACCTCCGCGACCTCACGGCCTATATCCTCAGCCTCAAGGATTAGGCCCGGCGCGCCAGCGTGGCTTAGCCGCCGGTCGCGATCTCGTTGATCACGTCGTCGACGCCGAACACGTACCAGGCGTCCCGTTCGGCCGCGTCGCGCGAGCTTGCCGACGGCACCCATCCGGTCAGGCGCACGGTGCGGCCGCGCACGCCGACGCGGATCTGAGAAGCATCGACGAGCGGGTCCTTGTCGAGGGTGATTCTGACCGCTTCCTCGATGTTGATCGGCCCGTCCTCCTCGGGCGGATCGACGGTAAGACCGTTGATGACGTCGCGGCTGCCCGGGACCCACCAGGCGAGAACGCCGGCGAGACGCTTCGAGGCGAGGCTCGGCACGCTGCCGTTCAAGGTGACGACGCCGTCCGCCACCTCGATCTCGATCGCGCCGCCGAAGCCGGGCAGCCCATCGCGCACGAGCTTCACCTCGCCGCCGCGGCGCTCCTTGATGGCGAGCTGATGAAACGCGGGCTCCTGGTAATAGGCCTTGCGCAGATGATCGAGAATGCCGTCGTCGCTCATCGCCAAGGCTGGCCTCACCCTGAGGCGGTCGATCACGCCGCCGATGCCGGGGATCGCGGCAATCCGCTCCAGCGCGAGCCGCTTGATGGCGACGGTGTCCACCTCGGCGTCGATGGTGGCAATGCCGTCGCCATCGATGCTGAGGCTTTCCGGTTTGAAATGCGGCCCGATCCGCGGCTCGCTGCGGATTGCGGTCAAAGCCGCGTCGTGGAGGTCCTTCGCCTTGGTCATGGGCTTTCATAGCGTTATTCCGTGGCACGGGATTGACGGGCGTCAAATTGGCTCACGGATCAGTTGACGCCGGTCAAAGACAAGCCAAGGGCTCTCGGGGTTTTCTTGCGGCATACCCTAACCCCCTGAGGAGGATGCCGTCATGGCTGAACCTGTCACCAACACGCCTGCAAAGGCCGAGCAAAGCGAGACCGGCCGCACGCCCGCCGAATGGCGTCCGCTGGTCAATCTGCGCCGCGAGATCGACCGCTTGTTCGATGATTTCCACTTCGCCCCATGGCGCCGGCCGCTCGCCCGCAGCTTGTTCGACGTCGAGCCGTTCTGGCGCGGCACCACGGGTTTCGGCGCCGCGCCTGCGGTGGATATCGCCGAGAAGGACAAGGACTACGAGATCACGGCGGAACTGCCGGGGATGGAGGAGAAAGACATCGACGTCAAATACGCCGACGGCGTCTTGACCATCAAAGGCGAGAAGAAGGAGGAGAAGGAAGAGAAGAAGAAGGACTATTACCTCTCGGAGCGGCGCTACGGCTCGTTCCAGCGGAGCTTTCAGGTCCCTGAGAACGTCGCGGCCGACAAGATCGACGCCAAATTTCGCCAATGGCGTGCTCACGGTGAGATTGCCCAAGAGCCCCGAGGCGCAGAAGAACGAGAAGAAGATCGCCATAACCAAGGGCTAGGCGCCCCACCTCACAGCGTCGCAGTCAGGCGCCATCGCATGGCGACATGCGGTGGCGCCTTTTGGTGTTCGGCACCATGATCCGCACTCGACCACGCTCAAGGATGATCGCCATCGACATCACCTTTCTCGGCACTCGCGGCGAGATCAAGCTCCGGTCGCGGCGACACTTTCGCCACAGCGCCCTCATGGTCCGGGAGGGCGACACATGCGTCATGATCGATTGCGGCGCCGACTGGGTCAGCCGCGTGCGCCGCCTGGCACCGGCGGCGATCGTGCTCACCCATGCCCATGCCGACCACGCCGCGGGCCTTGCTAAGGGTGCGCCGTGCCCGGTGTTTGCCACCGCGGAGACCTGGTCTCTGATCGATCGGTTCCCCATCACCGACCGGCACGTTGTCCGCGCCAATGTGCCGTTCAGGATCGGCAAGCTGCGTTTCGAGGCGGTTCCGGTCGAGCATTCGTTGCGTGCACCGGCGGTTGGCTATCGCGTGTCGCATGGGCGGACCGCGTTGTTCTACGTTCCGGATGTCGCTGTGCTTTCCGAGCCGGCCAGTGCGCTTCGCGGTGTCGCGCTCTATGTCGGCGACGGCGCCACGGTGACGCGCTCGATGGTACGCCATCGCGATCATCATGCGATCGGCCACGCGCCGGTCGTGGCGCAACTCCGTTGGTGCGCTGAGGCGGGGGTCGCGCGCGCCATTTTCACCCATTGCGGCAGTGGCATCGTGCGCAGCGAGCCGCGCACCATCGCGAACAAGGTGAAGCGGCTCGGGGAGGAGCAGGGGGTCACTGCCACTCTCGCCCGCGACGGCTTGGTGCTCTCGCTTGGCGCCTAGGGCCGCGGCCGCAACGCCGCTACGAGCACCATCGCAGCTTGCGTCAGAATGAGCGGCGCGAGACTCAAGCCGAGGATCGCAGCCCAGCCGTCTCGGCTCGGCGGCGTGATGTGCAGGGCTTCGGCGAGCGGCGGCCAATAGAGCGCGACAAGCAGGATCGCGGTGCAGAGCGCGAGCGCCATCCACACCGATCGGTTTCGCGTCACGGTGTTGCGAAAGAGGCCGGCGCGAGCATCGCGCATGTTGAACACGTGCCAGAGCTGGCCGAAGGCGAGCGTCAGGAACGACAGGGTTACGAGCGCCTCGCCTTCGAGGTCGAGCCAATAACGTCCGAGCATGAGCGCGCCGAGCGTCGCGATGGTCAGAAGCGTGCCGCAGGCGGCAACGAACAGCCATTGCGTCCTGCCGAGGAGAGGCTCACGCGGGTTGCGCGGAGGCCGCTTCAGTACGTCCCTCTCGCCTTCGCCGGTGGCGAGCGCGAAGGCGGGGAACACGTCCGTCACCAGGTTGAGAAACAGGATTTGCAGCGGCAAGAGTGGCAGCGGCAGCCCCGACAGCACGGCGAGCGCCACCACCATCACTTCGCTGATATTGCAGGAGAGCAGATAGACGAGGAAGCGGCGGATATTGGCGAAGATGACCCGGCCTTCGCGGATCGCGGCGACGATGCTGGCGAAGGCGTCGTCCCGAAGTACGATGGAGGCGGCTTCGCGCGCCACTTCGGTGCCGCGCAGCCCCATGGCAACGCCGATGTCAGCCTTTTGCAGAGCCGGGGCATCGTTGACGCCGTCGCCGGTCATGGCCACCACCTCGCCCGCAGATTGATAGAGCTTCACCAGCTCGAGCTTCTGGGCCGGCGTGACGCGCGCAAAGATCTGCGCCTCGAGCACCGCGTCGCGCTCCTCCTTGCTGATCCTCGCGAGCGGCGTCAGCGCGCGCCCTTCGATGAGACGCGCCGCGCCAGGCTCGATGATGCCGAGGATCTCGGCGATCTTCCGCGCCGTTACCGCATGATCGCCGGTGACCATGACCACGCGGATGCCGGCTTGTTTGCAGGCGGCAATGGCGTCCTTCACCTCGGCGCGCGGCGGGTCGCGAAAACCGACAAGGCCGAGAAAGCAGAGACCGTCGTAGGATGGCGCCGCCCCGCGGGGGATCACCTTCTCGGCGAGCGCGAGGACGCGCAAGCCGTCCTCGGCCAGCGCCTCGGCATGGGCGAGCCACAGCGAGCTGCAGTCGCCGAGCGTGTCGCCGGCTGCGGCGAGCACGGACTCAGGCGCGCCTTTGATCGCCATGAACCGCGCGCCGTCGCGCTCGTGCACGGTCGCCATCATCTTGGTCTCGGCGTCGAAGGCGAGCTCGGTCAGTTCGGGTACGGCGAAGAGCAGCGCCTCACGCTCCAGCCCCGCAAGCCGTCCGAGCCGGAGCAGCGCCAGCTCCATCGGATCGCCGGTCGGGGTCTCGCCCGAGGCCGGCAAGGTCGCATTGCTGCACAACACGCCGATCTCGATCGCGCGCCGGAGACTTTGGTCGATGTCGCAAGGATCACCGTCGGCATCGAGAATGAGGCCGTTCGCATGATCGACGCCGTAGGCATCGGACGGAAGCCAGAGGCGCTCGACGGTCATCCGGTTCTCCGTCAGGGTGCCGGTCTTGTCGGTGCAGATCACCGTTGTCGCGCCAAGGGTCTCGACCGCGGCAAGGCGCTCGACGACGGCGTTCCGTTGCGCCATGCGCCACATGCCGCGGGCAAGCGCCATGGTGGCGACGATGGGCAGACCTTCGGGGATCGCGGCGACGGCAAGCGCGATGCCGGCCTCGATCATGAGCATCACCGGCTTGCCGGTCATGACGCCGGCACCGGCGATGGCTGCGGTGACGAGCAGGGTGGCCTTGACGAGTTGCCCGGTGAGCTGCTCGAGCTTGCGCTCCAGCGGCGACACATCGGGCTTCATCTCGATCACGAGCTGAGTGGTCAGGCCAAGCTCGGTGGCCATGCCGGTGGCGACAACGACGCCAAGTCCGCTGCCGCGCGTGATAGCGGTGCCTTTGTGCACCATCGAGGCGCGGTCGGCGACGACCGCGTCCCCCGGGACCGGTGCCGTCGTCTTTTCGACCGGCACCGACTCTCCGGTGAGCGTCGACTCATCGCAGGCAAGGGCGTTCGCCTCGATCAGGCGCATATCGGCGGTGACCACGTCGCCGCTTTCCAAGGCGACAACGTCGCCGGGCACCACCTTCTCGGCAGGCAGGATGACAAGCCTGCCGTCGCGAAGGATGCGCGACGCACGGGAGCCGAGCTTGCGCAGCGCCTCCATGGATTTGACGGCGCGAAGCTCGGTGGTGAAGCCGATTGCCGTGTTGATGCCGAGCACCAGCAGGATGGCGATGGCCTCGGTCCATTCTGCGAACAGCCCGGCGATGCCCGCGGCGCTGGCAAGCAGCCAAACCACGGGTCCCTTCAGCTGATTGAGGAGGATCATGGCCGCCGTAACCGGCGGATGGGTCTGAAGCTGATTTGGACCGAACTCTTTGAGGCGCCGCGCCGCCTCGACGCTTCCCAGCCCCACGCTCGGATCGGCGGCGAGCGCCGCCAGCACGGCGCCAATGGGGGCGGCGTAGGGCCTATCCGGCGGTGCCACCAACAATTCGCTTTCGCTCACATCGCTCTCCCCGGGGGAGATTGAAGCCGTCGCAGCCTCGATTGTTGATATGGCTCAATGTCCTAGACCAGCAATGAGCCTATCCCACGTTGGCGGCACCGCCGTCGCGGCGGGCGGGAGAGGCCAGACGATTTCGGAGGTAATGCATGGACCAGCGTGTTGGTGGGCCCGAGCGCGAGCACGAGCCGTCCTTCAACGAGACTGCGGCCCTTGAGCTCGACGCCATGACCTGGGGTGCCGAACGCGCCTTGAAGGCCATGGTCGAATATCAAGTCGAATCCCTGCGATTCCTCGCCAGGCGCACCCACTGCAATCTCGAATTCATGCGCCATCTGCGCCACTGCGCCGGACTGCAAGACATCGCCAAGCTCCAGCAATCCTGGGTCAAGGAGTGCGTGGCCGACTATGGCGAAGAAGCAGGACGGCTGTTCGCCACCGGCTTCCAGCTGTCGACCAGCGACTTCGTCCCCCTGCAATCACTCATGTACCGCTCGGGCCGCGGCGCTAGGGCCCGGAACAGCGGCGGCGCCTGACGCCGATCGCTACTCCCGTGTCGAGCCAGGCCCGGGGAGCGGTGCGGTCTACGCGATCCGTGTGCACCACGCTTGGCATCGGCAGTGGGAAGGTTGGCCCCTTTGGTTGCCAGGAGCCTTAGAAAGTGGCGCGGAGGCGCAACGACGCGATCGGCGTAGCAACCAAGAGAATCGCCGCCTGATCTCGATGAAGATTAGAGCGCGTACTTTGCGCTGCATCGAGGGCTTCAAAGACGCGATCGAATTAACTTCAGGCGACGAAGCTCCGACAATGCTGACAGCCATCTCGATGCGTGCGGAGACGGTCTTGGTGATGCTGCCTGATCTGTCGTCCGCGCCTGACTTCCGAAGGTTTCATCTTGCTCGTGACCCTCGCCCGAATCACGCCGGTGCCGATCGTGGCAAGGCGGGGTTCACCGCCTTAAATTTGTTCAGACGCAGCGATTCCGCGCCGTTTCGGCCGGGCAAATTGTGCCTCCGCATTAGGCATCCTCGCGCCGATCCGTGCGCGGACAAGCTATGTCTCTGAGCGCGTTGCGATCCTCGCCACCGTGCTTTCGGTCGCGCCGGCGCCTTTCCGTAAGCTATTGTTTTGGGAGATTTATTTTCGCCAGAGCGAAAACGTGCGACAGGTTCGAAAACGCCGCCGGTCTCGTGGCGGAAATGTCACAAGACGGCCGAAAACGACCCCGCCTGCTTTGATAGCAATTTACCTTCGAATGGGAATCCGCAATAAGCATAGGAGAACTCTCTTATCGGGGGGGTTCTGCCATGACGCTCGTGGCAGGACTCTACGGAGACGCCGGGAGGCCAATTCGGACCGAGAGTTTGAATTAGGCAATTTATCAGGGAAGGTGGAGATGGAAATGTTTGGGGGACTGACAAAAACATCCAGTCGCATCGCCATCGCAGCTGCGCTTGGGATGACGCTTGGCGGTTTTGCCATGAGCGCCAGCCCAGCGAAGGCTGCTGATCTTGGGGGTGACTGCTGCGCGGATCTCGAGGAGCGTGTTGCTGAGCTCGAGGCGACGACCGTCCGCAAGGGCAACAAGAAGGTCTCGGTGACCTTGTCCGGTTGGGTGGTCAAGCTCGGGTCTTGGTGGGACGACGGCCACGAGACGAACTTCTACGTTGGTGACAAGGACACGACCTTGTCGAGCCACTTCCAGATTTCGGGCAGCGCGCAGATTGCGCCCGGCTGGTCGGCTGGTTACACGATCGCGGTTGAGACGGCGGGCACGAGCGCGTCGGCTGGCTTCTGCGAGAACCAGTTCAACGACAACTGCGCCCTGTTCGGGGACATCAACACGCTTCTGTCCTACATGTGGTTGAAGAGCGACAAGTGGGGCACGATCAACTGGGGCCAGTTGAGCCAGGCGACCGACAACGTGGCGCTGTTGCCTGACCTATCGGGCACGGTCATTGAGTTCGAACGCGGTGGTGTTCGACGGCGCCGGCATGTTCGTCCGGCCGAAGGGGACCCGGAACTCGAACGACCTCGCCAGCGATTTCGCCTGGGGCGGGGTTCTGACCTGCAACACCGCCGGTGGTGGTCTCGGTGCAGACTGCAACGGCTATCCGCAGAATGCGTTCCGCTATGACAGCCCGACCTTTGCCGGGTTCAGCATGTCGACGTCTTACGGCGAAGACGACATGTGGGATGTCGCTCTGAAATATGCTGCTGACTGGAACAGTGTGAAGTTCTCGGCGGCTGCTGGTTGGACCCAGCTGACTGACGAAGGCTGTAGCGCGCCTGGCATCAAGAATGGCGGCGCGACCTGCAGCAACGTCGCGGTGGTTGGTGGCGGCGGCACGCCGTTCCAGAACTATCGCCAGGATGGTCAGCTGTTCCAGATCGGCGCGTCGGCGATGCACGTTCCGTCAGGCCTGTTCGTCTACGGCTTGTATCAGAACGACCAGGAAAAAGGCACTCAGTATCAAGAACTTCAACTTCAACACCGGCAAGGTTAGTGGCAACGCCGCGGCCAACGACTCCGACACGTGGTTCGTGAAGGCCGGTATCAAGCGGACCTTCTCGCCGGTTGGTGCCACGGTGATCTGGGGTGAGTGGGGCCAGTACAACGACATGTATCGCGGCCTCTGCGGCTGCTCCGCCGAGCGGTCTACGACAACGGTGCGACCTTCTGCTCACACCAGCCTCGCGACCGGCATCTGAACTCCGGCTACTACAAGGGCCAGGCCATCACGACCGCTGCCCTGATCACCGGATCGGAAGTGACGCGGTATGGCGTTGGCGTGGTGCAGGAGATCGACTCCGCCGCCATGCATCTGTTCGCCCGCTGGCAGCATCTTGACCTCGACCTGAATGCCACCAACCTCCAGACTATCAAGACTGCGGTTACACGGCCGCGACGGCAGATGCGGCAGACCGTATACGATCTACGGCAAGAACTTCGGCAAGAATCTCAACACCAGCTGGGAAGGTCTCGACATCTTCCAGATTGGTGGCGTGATCTTCTTCTAAGCCAAACCAACCACCTTCCAATCGAAGCCGCCCCTCTCGGGCGGCTTCTTTTTTGCCCAGGCCCGGCCGCCACGTCCCCATGCCCGCGAACGCGGCGCTTCATCTCTTCCATTGTCGGGGAGGGTGGCGGGCCCGGCTCCAACAGCGCCCCCCACCCCGAGGCCGCCTTATCGACGCGCCACCGCTTCGCGGCTAGAGCGACAATGGCGTCGTCGGGACCCTCCCGCGAGGTGGCGCATGAAACTTATCCCCGCTCCCCAATCCCCCTCTATCCTGCCGTCACCTCGTCCACCGAAGGGGCGTGCTCATGAGGCGTCGTGAGGCGGGAGGGGTGCGGCGCCCGCGGGTCTGGTTTCGCTGACCAGGCACTCGGGCGGCGTCGGGGCTCCGCCCGTGCCCACTACGAGGCCCTGCCAGGAGCTGGCTGACGACCGTCTGGCCTACACCAAACGCAGGCCCCCAACGTCACTCTGACTTATGTCCGTTGCAGGGGAAGCGGGGCACTCACGGCGAAATCGCGGCCTGGCGCCGATAAATCGCCCGCAAAATAACATGCGCTAGCTGCTTCGCAGCAGATGCGCATGTGGCGCGCCGAGAGGCGCCCGCCGTGTCCGGCAACGGACGCGGACACCAAAGGTTTGCGCTTTTCGGCGCGCCACCCCCTTCGCTCTGGCGGAGGAGCAAGGAACGAAGCCCGGGCGTGGCACGGCGTCGCGGGAGGACGAGGCATGCCCAGTGCCCGAGGGACGCGGCCACGCCACGCGGGGTGCCGTGGCAACAATTGGGGGTAAGGGTTGTGGAAGGGCGTTTCCGGAGCTATCTCTGTGGCGCGCCAGCAGGTCCCAGACCTGACACCCCGTGCTCACGAAAGATCGCCATGCAGAAGGAAGCCTCAAAGGGTGGCTTGCCATTGACGCCGGTCCTGGTCGTTGAAGACGTTTCTTATTATTACGGATCCAAGCGGGCGCTCGACGACGTCAGCTTCGAGGTTTTGCCGGGCCGGGTGACGGCGCTGCTCGGGCCGAATGGCGCCGGCAAGACCACCCTGTTTTCCTTGATCACGCGGCTGTTCGACGCGCCAAGCGGCCGCATCGAGATTGTCGGCCGGACGGCTGCGGAGTGGGGCGCGCGCGCGCTCGCGCCGCTTGGCGTCGTGTTCCAGCAGCCGACCCTCGATCTCGATCTCACGGTGAAGCAGAACTTGCGCTACTTCGCGGCGCTGCGCGGGTTGACGCGGAAGGACGCCGACGAACGCATGGCACGGGCGTTGGACGCCTTGGACATGAAGGAGCGCATCGGCGAGCGCGTGCGCGATCTGAATGGCGGTCACCGGCGACGGGTCGAGATCGCGCGCGGCATATTGCATAGCCCGAAGCTGCTTCTGCTCGACGAGCCGACCATCGGCCTCGACGTGCCGACGCGCACGGCGATCGTGCGCCATATCCACGAGCTCGCGCGGGTGGAGAATATCGGTGTGCTGTGGGCCACGCATTTATTCGATGAGGTCGAACCCGAGGACGACCTGCTCGTGCTCGACAAAGGCCGCATCGTCGCGCGCGGCACCGCCGCCGACGTTGTCGCCGAGACCGGCGCCAAGGATCTCGGCGGCGCCTTCAGGCTTCTCATCGGTGGTGACACTGAGGAGGACATCGCCGCATGACGTGGATGCACTATGTCCGCGCCTTCTACGGCATCGTCTGGCGGGAGTTCCTTCGCTTCCTGCAGCAGCGCGAGCGCTTTTTTGCGGCACTTGTTAGGCCGTTGATCTGGCTAATTATTTTTGCCGCGGGCTTCCGCGCCGCGCTCGGCATCTCGATCATCCCGCCGTACCAGACCTACATCACCTACGACGTCTACATCACGCCTGGCCTGGTCGCCATGATCCAGCTCTTCAACGGCATGCAGACCTCGTTATCGATGGTCTATGACCGCGAGATGGGCTCCATGCGCGTGCTGTTGACCACGCCGCTGCCGCGCTGGTTCTTGCTGGTGTCGCGCCTGTTCGCCGGCGTCACGGTGTCCCTGTTCCAGGTCTACACATTCTTGTTGGTGGCCTACTTCTTCGGCGTCGAGCTGCCGCCTTGGGGCTACCTCGCGGTGCTGCCGGCACTGATCCTGACCGGCATGATGTTCGGAGCCCTCGGCATGCTCGTGTCCTCGACCATCAAGCAGCTGGAGAATTTTGCCGGCATCATGAACTTCGTCATCTTCCCGATGTTCTTTGCCTCCTCGGCGCTCTATCCGTTGTGGAAGATGCGCGAGGGCAGTCTCTGGCTCTACAATATCTGCATCTACAACCCGTTCACCTATGCCGTCGAGCTGATCCGCTTCGCCTTCTATCTGCAGATCAATTGGCTCGCGCTCGGGGTGGTAGGGGGATGCCTGCTCGTGTTCCTCGGGCTCTCGGTGTGGGCCTACGACCCGTCCTTCGGCATTCAGCAACGCAAAGCTGGCACGGCAGCGGCGGCCTGAGGTTTGACTCAGCCGGCGGCGAAATTGGCGGGATAGCGCTCGAGCAGATCGGCGTAGATCTTTTCGACCACGGCACCGTCGCGTTCGCTTTGGGGCACCGTAATCGGCACATCGGCCACGACATGGGTCGGCCTCGGCGCGAGCAGGACGAGTTGGTCGGCGAGCAGGATCGCCTCTCTGGCATTGTGGGTGACGAGGAGCGCCGTGGTCGGCCGAGCCGACCACACCTTGAGTAACAGGCGGCGCAGACGGTCGGCGGTGCGCTCGTCGAGCGAGACGAAAGGCTCATCCAGCAGCAAGAGGTCAGGCTTGGTGGCAAAGGCGCGCGCCAAGGCGACGCGACGGGCAAGCCCGAGCGACAGCTCTTGCGGATAACGCGGCAGCATGTCGGCAATGCCCGACGGAGCCGACGAGCTGGTCGAGGTCGGTGTTGGAGATGGCGGGCGCGACGATCTGGATGTTCTGCCGCACCGTGCGCCATGGCAAGAGGCGCGGCTCCTGGAACATGAAGCCGAGGCGGGTGCCGTCGGGAATACCGACCTCGCCGACGTAGCGATCGTCAAGACCGGCGACGATGCGCATCAAGGTGGTCTTGCCGCAACCCGAGGGACCCATCAGCACCGTCATGCTTTGCGGCTTGATGTCGAGCACGAGATCGCGGATCGCCGGGATGCGCGTCCCGTCGGCCCCGATATGGGTCTTCTCCTCGATGCGGATCTTAAACCGGCCTATTGCGCCAGCGGGTCGCACGTCGTTCAAGGGGCTGTACCAGGAGGTATTCGATTGCGAGCATGACGGCCACGAACGCGACTGTATAGCCGAGGATTGCCGTCACGTTGAAGAGCTGGAAATTGAGATGAAGCTCGAAGCCAACGCCATTGGGCCGGCCGAGCAGCTCGACCACCAAGACAATCTTCCAGATCAGCGAGATGCCCGAGCGCGAGGCCGCGGCGAAATAGGGCTGAAGCTGGGGCAGGGTGACGTTGCGCAACTTGCTCAAAGGCGACAGCCGGTAGGCACGGGCCATCTCGTCGAGGCCTGGATCGAGGGAGCGCGCGCCCTCGCGCACGGTAACGATGGCGTTCGGGATCTTGTTCAAGGCGACGGCGCCAATGGCTGCGGCCTCGTTCAGTCCGAACCACACATAGGCGAGGATGATGATGACCAGAGCCGGCAGGTTGAGCAGCACGATGACCCACGGATCGAGCACGCGGTTTACGGCCGGCAATTCGCCCATCAACAGGCCTACGACGCAGCCGATCGCCATGGCCACGACAAAGGAGGCGGCCACGCGCCACAGCGTGATGCCGAGCTCAGCCAACATGTCGCCGTGAACGGCTCTCGTTGATGACATAGCGCAGCACTTCCGCGGGGCCCGGCAGCAAGCGGCTTTGCGCCACTTCCGCGGCGATGAACCAGACGAGCAGGAATCCCGCGACGGAAAGAATCGAGGTCAGCGGCCCGCGATAAGAGCGCACGCCGTTGAGAGCATCGGGACGGGCAACGCCGACGCTCAAGACTGACCGCCTTTCCAGAACGTGCCGGGGGCAAGATCGGTGCCCGGGCCGACGAGCTTCTCGCCGCCGAGCTCGCGCAAGAATTGATAGAGCACCTTGGCGTCGGCCTCGTTTTGGGCCGTGGACCGTTCGGGGATGCCTTCGCGATAGCGCCGTCGCAACGCCTCGAAGGTCGCTTCGTCCTCGGCCCGCATCAGCGGCCTGATGGCGTCCCAGGCCTCGTTCGAGGTGGCGAGCAAATCGTCGGCCTTGGCCGCGGCGCGGAGGAAGCCGTCCACGGCCTTCATGTTCTCCTTGGCCCAGGATTCGCTGAACACAAAACCGACCATGGCGACCTCACCCTTGGCGCCAAGCTCGGCGACCACGTCCTCGATGCCGATCAACTGCTTGAAGCCATGAGCCTCGAGCCTTGCGGCATAGGGCCAGAAGTTCAGCACCGCGTCGATCTCGCCTTGCTTCGCCTTCTCGGCAAGCAGCGGCGGCGCGCCGAACACCTGCGTCGTCTCGGTGCGAAGATCGAGATTGGCGGTTCGGAGCGCGTAGGCGACGATGAGGAGCCAGCTCTTGTCGAGCGGGCCGCCGGCAACGCCGAGCTTCTTGCCCTTGAGGTCGGACAAGGTTTTGATCGGCGAATCCGGGGGAACCATGATGGCGCCGAGCGCCGTGGTGAAGGGCGCGAAGGTAAAGTCGGCGCCGCCGGTCCGTTCCCGCGACACCCACAGCCAGTCGGTGGCGATCATGTCCATGGAACCGGCCTGAAGCCCGACCGCGGTCGCGTCGGTGCTCGCGAGCGGCACCACGTCAAGCTCGATGCCTTCGGCCTTGTCGAAGCCGTTGCGCTGGATGGTATCCAGCAACCAGCTCACGGTGCCGAATTTGAGCACCCCGATCGTGATCTTGGCGGCAGCGTGGGCTTGGGGCCAAGCCGATACGGCTGCGACGGTGGCAATCAGCAGTGCTAACAAAGCTCGACGCAACGGGCGCTCCTTCCGCGTTGTTCCTGTTTCAGATCCAATTCTCTAGGGTTTGCCACGATCTGAGCGGGCAGCTCCGGTGCCACAAAAAAGCGGCTCATGCTGCCGTGACCCGCCTAGGCGAGACCCGGAATTGGTATGGTGCGTGACCCTTAGAGTGGCGGGGCATACTCTAGCGATCCCGCCGGGCGACGCAAGGTTTGGCTGCCCGAATTGCCAGTGTTCTGGAAGCGCTTGGAAAATGTTCCCGAGCCTCGCCTCATGCCGGGGCCTTGAGCCGATAACCATGCCCGCGCACGGTCTCGAGCAGGGGCTCGCGGCCCTCCGTGTCGATCTTGCGGCGGAGCCGGGCGATATAGACGTCGACCACATTGGTCAGGGGGTCTTCGCTGTAGCCCCAGACCTGATTGAGGATCCGCGTGCGGGAGAACACCCGTCCCGGGGCGCTCATCAGCAGCTCGAGGATGGCAAGTTCCTTCGCCGTGAGCTTGATGGTCTCGCCGCCGCGGCGAACTTCGAGCAAGTCCCGGTCGAGCACGAGGTCGGCCACCTGCAACACATTCGAGCTCGGCGCGAAGTGGCGCGAGCGGCGCACCAGGGCTTCCATTCGCGCGAGCAGCTCGTCGAAATCGAAGGGCTTGGCGAGATAATCGTCGGCGCCGATCTTCAGGCCTTTGATCTTGTCCTCGAGCGTGTCCATGGCGGTGAGCATCAGGATCGGCGTCTGGTCGCCCTCCGAGCGCAGCTTATGGCACACGTCATAGCCATGCATGTCGGGAAGCATCAGATCGAGCACGATCACGTCGAACTCGCCGGTCTTGGCGAGATCGACGCCCTCGGTGCCCGATCCGGCGACCGTGACGCCGTGGTTTTCGGCGCGGAGGCCACGATCGATGAAGTCGGCGACTCTCGGCTCATCTTCGACGAGAAGCACGTTCACGGGCTTGCCTCCGGAGGCGAAGCCGGCAAGGCGACGGTGACGGTGGTGCCTTCACCCAAGCGGCTGTCCATTTCGATCCTCCCCTTATGAGCCTCGACGATGGCCTTGGCGACCGGCAAACCGAGCCCCAAGCCTTCTTCGTTGTGGGTATTGGCGTTACCGCCGCGGCGGAAACGCTCGAAGACGCCCTCGAGCTCTTCCGGCGCGATGCCGATGCCGCGATCGGAGACGCTCACTCTGAGCTCGTCACCGGCCCGTTCGATTTCGACCTCCACCTTGCCCTTGGTTTTCGAATAGCGGACCGCGTTGTCGAGCAGCACCATGAACAGCTGACGCAGTCTTGCCGGGATCGCCGCGAACGAAGTCCTCGGAGGATCCGTCGCTGATAGCTGATGTCCACGGCCTTCGGATGGGCAATCACCTTGGCATCGCCGCACACCTTGTCGATCAGATCGCCAAGATCGACGGTTTGCAGGTTGAGGCGCGCGGCGCCGGCCCCTTGGCGGGCAATAAACAAAAGGTCGTTGACAAGCAAGGACAGGTGCTTCGCCTGCTCGACGATGCGGGCAATCGAGTGCTTATATTCGAGCACTTTCTTGTTCCGGCCCCGAAGGGTGATCTCGCCCTCGCCACGGATGACGGTAAGCGGGGTTCTGAGTTCGTGGCTGATATCGGCGAAGAAGGCGCGGCGCGTCTCGTCGATCTTGCGCAACGACTCGTTGGCCCGTCGGAGCTCCTCGGTGCGCTCGGCCACGACGGCTTCAAGATTGGCGTGAGCCTCCTCCAGCGCCTTCTGGTGGGCCTGAAGGTCAGCCGCCATGTGGTTGAAGCTTTGGCCGAGGTCGGCGAATTCGTCGCGTCCGGAAATGGCGATGCGATGAGAGAGGTCGCCCTCGGCGAGCGCGCGGGTGCCGCGCAACAACTCGCCCAACGGCGCCCGCAGGCGCTGAAGCAGGAGAAGCACAAGGCCGAGGGTGATGAGGATGGCGATCACGGCATGGGCCTGGCTGATCTGCTCGAGCCGGGTGAGTAGCCGTGCCGCATCGGCATCGATTCGATCGACCTCGGCGGTCTCATCGGCAACCGCAACCTCGATCAGCTCGTTCAGCTTCTGGTCGATGCCGCCCTTGAGCAACGAGATCAGCGTCGACCAGGCGACGTCGGGCCGACCGCGGCTGCGGAGCTGCTCGACCTCGGCGAGTTGGTCGAGGGTGTGCTGGAACTCGGCCTTAATGGCGGCAAGCCGATCCATCTCTGCCGTCTCCGCCCGCCGTTCATCGGCGGGCACGAGAGCAAGCTCCATCTCGGTCAGGCGCTTCAGCTCGTCGAGATCGGATTCGATCACCTTATGGAGATAGGCCGCGCCGAGAGGGCGGTCGCCGATGCCGGTCAGCAACGTGTCGGTCCAGGCCTTGAACAACTGCTGGCTGTGGCGGGATAGCTGAAGCTGCCGTTCAAGCTCCTGATGGGCGATGCGGGAGCGGCTGAGGAAGGCGTGGGATTTGGTGACACCCCAATAGGCAAGGCCGGCCGCCGACAGAGACATGGTGAGCAGCAGGCCAGCTGTGATCAGAAGCTTGGTCTGGTAGCGCATGTCGCGTCGTAGTCCAGATGGGGGCGCCGCGAGGACTCCTGGGGCGTCATTGGCCGAACCCAGAGTTCGAGGCGCGAGAAAAGCCGCAAAATAGCGATTTTCCAGTCATTCCGCATCGGGTGATGTGACTTAAGGGTGTCCTCCCGTCAACATCCCGGCCATTTTCATTTTCCCGTCATGGGATGGTCATCTTGGCGTAAAGAGGAGACCATGGCTTGGCAACGATTGTTGCCATTCACCACCGCGCGAAGTTTGCTACTGTCATGCGAGAATCATAAAGCAGGGTTTCCTTGGGGGGCTGATCTTGCAACACCATCCGATGCTACAGCGCAAGCTGCAGCACCTGGCGTCAACTGCGGCTATAACGGCCATGGCGGCGGCAGTGCTTTCCTTGACCGGCGCCAAGCCGGTCTTGGCCGAATTCGAGATCCAAGAAGCCGATATCGAGAAGGGCGAGATCGAAATTCAGTATTTTGGGGCGGTGCACTCGGGTTTGCCAGATACAGGCGGCGCAATTGGAGACGCCGAAGAGGAAGAGGCGCCGCTTCGCCAAAGCCATGAGCTCCAGTTTCAGATGGGCATCACGGACTGGTGGCTTCTGTCGGTCACCAACGGCTTCGATCAGCCGGACACCGATAATTTGAAGATGACCTCAGTGGAGTTGGAGACCCAGTTTCAGCTGGTGAAGCGCAATGGTGATGGGATCGCACTTGCCGTCCAGGGAGGCTATGGGCAGGCCCTCAATAATGGCGATGAAGGCCAACCCAATGAGTTCAGCTTTGGTCCTATCGTCGAATTGGCCAAAGGGCCGCTCGTTCTGACACTAAATCCACTGTTCAACCGCCAACAAGGGGAGTTTGCCAACCAGCAAGGTCTTGGTTTCGAATATGGCTGGCAAGTGAAATATGAGTTCAGCCAGAAGCTCGACCTGGCTCTTGAAATGTTCGGCAACATTGAGGATCTGGCCAATCCGGGCTCGTTTAACGATCAGGAACACAGCCTCGGACCGGTACCCTATCTAAACTTCGGCAACGCGGACGGTGACGAGGGTGAGAAGCGCGGCCTCGGAGGCGATGAGGAGGAGAAAAACGGCAGTGAGACGAAGGAAGCCGAGTTTACTGTCGGCGTTGGTGCTCTCTTCGGTCTCACCGATGCCACCTCGGATGTCGCCCTGAAGGTCATGGGCCAGCTCCAATTCTAAGCGTTCGGCTGCGGGCTCCTTGACTTTGGCCTTGACGGCATGGACCTCCGGCAGCCATTCAACCCGGCAACCATGCTGATCAAAGTTCTTGGATCTGCGGCCGGCGGCGGCTTTCCGCAGTGGAATTGCAACGGCCGGAATTCTGCCGACCTGCGCCGGGGCGTGGCCGGACTGACGGCGCGCACGCAAGCCTCCGTGGCGGTCAGCGCCAATGGCCGCGATTGGGTGCTGCTCAATGCCAGCCCCGATTTACGCCAGCAGATCAACGCTACGCCCGAGCTCTACCCGGCCAGCGACCAGGGTCCGCGCAACAGCCCGATCAAGGCGGTGATCCTCACCAATGGCGACGTCGATGCCGTGGCTGGGCTGCTCACGCTGCGCGAGGCGCAGCCCTTTGTCATCTATGCCAGCGACCGCGTGCTCGGCGTGCTCGCTTCGAACAACATCTTCGACGTGCTCGACGCCGCGATCGTGGCAAGGCGTCCGATGCCGCTGAAGCATCCCTTTGCGGTGGAAGGGCCGAAGGGGCCGGTTGGTCTCGAGGTCGAAGCCTTTCCGGTTCCCGGCAAGGTCGCGCTCTATCTCGAGGACGAACAGGCCGGCGAAGGTTTCGGCACCCAGGAGGGCGACACCGTCGGCTTGAAGGTGACCGAGGCCGGCACCGACCGCCATTTCTTTTTCATTCCGGGATGCGCCAGGCTCGACGACGACCTGCGCGAGCGGCTCTCAGGCGCGCCGCTCCTGTTCTTCGACGGCACGCTCTACACCAATGACGAGATGATCGCACAAGGCCTGATGAAAAAGACCGGCGACCGCATCGGTCATATGAACATGTCCGGTGACAACGGCACCATGGCCGCCTTCGCCGATCTCGGCGTCAAGCGCAAGATCTTCGTCCACATCAACAATTCCAACCCGGCACTGCGCGAGGATTTGCCGGAGCGCGCCGCGGTCGAGCGGGCCGGGTGGGAAATCGGCTACGACGGGATGGCGATAGAGGTCTAGAGCCATGTGCGGCATCGCGGGTTTCCTCGACCTCGAGCGCCGCTCCGGCTCGCAGGAGCTTGACGCTCTGGGCCGCGCCATGGCTGCGATGCTCCATCACCGCGGGCCGGACGCCGACGGCGTCTGGTCCGATGCCGAGGCGGGCGTCGTGCTCGGCCACCGCCGCCTCTCGATCGTCGATCTGTCCGAAGCCGGCGCTCAGCCGATGGTGTCGAGCTGCGGCCGCTGCGTCATCAGCTACAATGGCGAGATCTATAACGCCGCAGACCTTCGTCCGGAACTCGAGGCCAAGGGCCGCCGCTTCAAAGGCCATTCCGACACCGAGGTTCTGGTCGAGGCCATCGCCGAATGGGGATTGCGCGAGAGCGTCGAGCGTTTGATCGGGATGTTCGCCTTCGCGGTCTGGGACCGGCAGACACGGCGCTTGAGCCTCGTCCGCGACCGGCTCGGCATCAAGCCGCTCTATTACGGCAGGCAAAACGGGCGCTTCGTCTTCGCCTCCGAGCTCAAGGCGTTCGAGGCGCTGCCGGACTGGCGCCCCAAGCTCAATCCGGATGCGCTCGCGGCCTATATGCGCCTCGCCTATGTGCCGTCGCCGCATGCGATCTATCGCGACATCTATAAGCTCGAGCCCGGACACATCGCGGTGACCGACGCCGCCGGCCATGTCGAGACCTCGGCGTTCTGGTCGGTCGCGGCCGCGGCCGAGCGCGGCAAGGCCGAGCAACTCGACCTCGGCGATGCCGAGGCCTGCGACGCGCTGGAATCCCTGCTCGGCGATGCCGTCGGGCGGCGGCTCGTGGCCGATGTACCGCTTGGCGCCTTTCTCTCCGGAGGCATCGATTCCTCGGTGGTCGCGGCGATGATGCGGGCGCGCAGCAATGCCGCCGTTCGCACCTATTCGATCGGCTTCAAGGAGGAAGGTTTCGATGAAGCCCCGCACGCCCGCGCCGTTGCCGAACATCTCGGCACCGAGCACACCGAGCTTTATGTCAGTCCGCAAGAGGCGCTGGCGGTGATCCCGCAATTGCCAGCGATCTACGACGAGCCCTTCGCCGATTCATCGCAGGTGCCGACCTACCTCCTGTCGAAGCTGACCCGCCAGCATGTCACCGTGGCGCTCTCCGGCGACGGCGGCGATGAGCTGTTCGCCGGCTACAGCCGGCATCGGTTCGCCCGGGCGGCGAGCAATGTGCCGGCCCCGTTGCGCCGCGCGCTCGCCTGCGGTCTCGGCATAGCCGGCCCCGCGATGTGGGATCGGCTGTTCCGCATGGTGCCTGCGCGCCGGCGTCCCTCGCTCGGCGCCGACAAGATGTACAAAGCGGCATTGCTGTTCCGCGGTGGCGGCGAGGAGGGCTACCGCAGCCTGGTCAGTGCCTGGGAGGACCCCGACAGCATCGTCGCCGGCGGGTCGGAGCCGCGTGGTCCGATCTTCGACTTGGACCTCGCCAAGGCACTGCCGGATCCACTCGACCACATGCAATATCTCGATACCGTCACCTATCTGCCTGACGACATCCTGACCAAGGTCGACCGTGCCAGCATGGCGGTCGCGCTCGAGGCACGCGTGCCGCTGCTCGATCATCGCGTGGTCGAGTTTGCCTGGCGGCTGCCGGCGCGGCTCAAGATGCGCTACGGCAAGGGCAAATGGCTGTTGCGCAAGCTGCTCTACCGGCACGTGCCGAAGTCTTTGGTGGAGCGGCCGAAGAGCGGCTTTGCCATCCCGCTCGGCACCTGGCTCAGAGGTCCATTGCGCCCGTGGGCGGAGGAACTCCTGTCGGAGGAGCGGCTCTCGGCCGCCGGGCTCCTTGATGCCGCCCCGATCAGAGCGCGCTGGCAGGAGCATCTCGAAGGGCGCCGCAATTGGCACGCCTCGCTATGGACGGTGCTGATGTTTCAGGCCTGGCGGGAGAAACGGGGAATTTGATCAGCCTGATGCCCGCGAACGGGCGGCGAGGCTCGCGTCGCCGAAGGCGACGACATTGTTGGGTCGGGCGACGACCTGCGGCCGCCTCGCCTTTTCCGCTGCGTTTTGCCAATAGTCCTCGATGCGCGCCACGAACGGTTGCGACCGCTCGGCGAGCAGTTTCTCGCCCCGCTTTCTCGCTTGCTTGCGCAGCTCCTTTTGCCGCTCGCGGCACTGCTTCATGAAGGCGACGGTGTCCTCGGGGCTGGCGAACACCAGCGTCGGCGCCGAGACGAGCTGCTGGATCAAGGAGATGTCGTGGTCGTCGCCGAGGATCTGGGACAGGCCGCGGGCGAGTTCAGCGCGCGCCGACAGCTCGGAGGGCCAGCATGGCGTCAAGAGCTGCATATGGCGCCAATGATGCTGCAAGGTCTTGCGCCAATCATGGAAGTCCTCGTCGTCGCCGGTGGCAAAGGCGGTGGCAAAGGCCTTGCGTCCATCGCGGTAGGAGTTGCGCAACCCCTTGGCGACCGGGCGAAAATCATCGGGATAGACAGCAAGATTGGCGAGAGCAGGCCTGAGCGAGGTGAGGGCCTCCAAGGCGTCGGAGGCCATGGTCCCTTTGAGGCTTTTCTCGGCAGATTTCCTGCGGCGATGAAGCCAGGCCTTCAGGTTCTGCACCGGCGTGCCGTTGCCGTCGAGGTCGATCTGGCCCTTGAGCTTGTCGATGGCGTCGAGAAGGGCATGGGCGTCGCGGGCGGGCGCAAGCCCGCGGGCGATGTTGCGGACCCTGTCAACGAGGCTCACGAATAACGGCTCGGGGAGGCCCGGCCTGATCAAGAGCAACAGAGATCGCAACCGCTTCAGGCACTTGCGCGCGTCATGGACGCCTTTGTGACGGTCAGGTGGCGAAGCGAGGCCCGCGCACGCGGCGTCGAGTTCGGCACACGCTGCGCGGCGAACGGCGGCGCTCATCGCGACTGCCGGGTCAAGACTGAAACTCGAAGCCATCGGAGCCCCTTCGCCCGGGGACGGGCGTCGCCCGAAGGGGGATGGTTCCAGAAGGGAGCGGCTCGGGTCAAGCCCTATGTGACTCTATTATGACAGGTTCAAACCTGGGGAGATGCTGTGGATAAGCGTCGCCATGGCGCGGTCGCGGCAAGCCAAGCGCGCGTCGCGCTGCTCCGGGTCCTTGGCTCATCATGATGTCGGTGACGACCGCCGCTGACGCGGCACCTGCGGCGAGCACGTCCGGCGCGCGATCAAGGGTGATGCCGCCGATGGCGACGAGCGGACAGTCGATCTTCGCGCGCCATTCCCCGATGCGGGCGAGCCCTTGCGGCCTCCAGGCCATCGCCTTGAGCGTCGTCGGGAAGATCGGACCGAGGGCGACGTAGTCGGGCTCGGCCGCAAGCGCCGCGGCGAGTTCCTCCACGCTGTGGGTGCTGACGCCGATCCTGATGCCGGCGGCGCGAATGGCGTCGACGTCGGCCTTGGCGAGGTCCTGCTGGCCGAGATGCACGAAATCCGCGCCGGCATCGATCGCCTCGCGCCAATAGTCGTTGACCACGAGCTGGCAGCCATGGGCCGACGCCGTCTGCAATGCTTGTGCAATCTCGGTCGCGATCGTGTCCGGCGCCGCGTTCTTGATGCGCAGCTGGATCAGCTTTGCGCCCGCGCCCGCAAGCCGGGCCAACCAGGCAGCGTCCGGAACGATGGGGTAGAACGGATCGAGCGCGATCAAGACACGCGGTCGATCTTGAAGAACGGCGTGCCGGCCACGGGCGTCGACGGCGTCGCCATGTCGCGCGGCTCGAGCAGACCCGCTTCGAAGGCGAGGCGCCCGGCCTCGATGGCGCGGGCGAAGGCTGTCGCCATGGTCACCGGATCGCCCGCCTTGGCGATCGCCGTGTTGAGCAGAATGGCATCGTAGCCGAGCTCCATGGCTTCGGCGGCGTCGGACGGCGCGCCAATGCCCGCATCGACGATCAGCGGCACGTCGGGGAAATAGGCGCGAAGCGCCTTGAGGCCCTCGCGGTTGACGAGCCCGCGCGCCGAGCCGATGGGCGCCGCCCACGGCATCAGCACCGCGCAGCCGGCGCCGACCAGCCGCTCGGCGACGCTCAAATCCTCGGTGGTGTAGGGCAGCACCTGGAAGCCCTCCGCCGAGAGAATGGTTGCTGCCTCGACGAGACCGATCAGCTCGGGCTGCAGCGTATCGTCATTGGCGATGACTTCGAGCTTAATCCAGGAGGTGTTGAATAGCTCCCGCGCCATTTCCGCGGTTGCCACCGCGTCTTTGGCGGTGCGGCAGCCAGCGGTGTTGGGAAGCACGCGCACGCCGAGTTGCTCGATCAGCTCCCAGAAGCCTTGGCCGGCGCGCGCCCGCGCGGATTCCCGTCGCAGCGAGACGGTGACGATCGCCGCCGCCGATGCCTCGACCGCCTGACGCAGGATCGCTGGCGAGGGGTATTGCGCCGTGCCGAGCAAGAGGCGCGAGGAGAAGCGTTCGCCGTAGAGCTCGAGCATCAGCCGCCCTGCCTGGGCGCAACGATCTCGACCTCGTCCGCGGGCGCGAGTTCTGTCGTCGCGCGCTTGGTGGTGGCGACGAAACTGCCGTTCAGCGCCGTCGCCACCTTCGCTTCGGCAAAGCCGAGCTTGAGGCAAAGCTCATGAAGGGTGCGGGCATCGGTGGCGGTGGGCTCACCGTTGAGCAAAATCTGCAACGAAAACCTCCGAATCGGCCGCGCCGGTATCGATATAGTCGGCCACAAGTTCGGCCAAGGCCGGCGCCAGCAGGAAACCGTGCCGGTAGAGGCCGTTCACATAGATATAGCGCTCGCGGACCATAATCCTAGGTCGATTGTCGGGAAAGGCGGGACGGGCGCCGGCGCCTTGCAGCGCGATCTCGGCCTCGGCGAAGGCAGGGTCGAGCGCGTATGCCGCCGAGAGCAGATCGAGCGCCGAGCGCACCGTGACGGGACCGGTCTCCTCGCTCTCAATCACGGTCGCGCCGATCATGTAGGTGCCGTGTCCCCACGGCACGACGTAGAGTGGAAAGCGTGGGTGGAGCATGCGCACCGGACGCGTCAGCGTGACGTCGCGGCTCTTGACCACGATGCGCTCGCCGCGCACGCCGCGCAAAGTCGGGAGCCGGTCCTTGGCGGCGAGGCCGCGGCAATCGATGACGAGGTCGGCCTCGGCGGGATATTCACCCTCGCCTAGGCGGACTTCGGCGCCGGCCGCCTTTGCCTCGCCCAACAGGAAATGGAGCGCGGGCTCCGGAGAGAGATGTCCCTCGTCAGGGTAGAACAAGCCGCCGACGAAGCGGTCGCCAAGTGCGGGCTCGAGTTCGGTCAGCTCGTCCGTGGCGAGGCGTTGATGACCCTCGGTCATGCGGGCGAAGCGGGCGAGCTCGGTCCGGTCGCGGTGAAGGGCGACGACCAGGGTGCCGTTGATCGTGGCGCCAGGATAGGTGTCGCGCCAAAGCCCGAGACTGCGCAGTCCAAGCTCGCGCACCACGGTCTCGGCGCTTTCCTTCTCGCAATTCGGCGCCAGCATGGCGCCGGCATAGAGGCTGCAGGCATAGGTGAAGGGGTAGGGCGAACGCTCGCACAGGGTCACCTCGTGGCCGCGTTGCGCGAGAGTGAGCGCCTGCCACAGGCCGACGATGCCGGCACCGCGGATGGCGATCTTGCGGCTCCGCGCCACGACTAATCGCCGAGCGCCACGCCTTCACGGCGCGGGTCGGCTCCACCTTCGAGGCCGTCCGGCGTGACGGCGATGATGGCGAGACCGCTCGTCAGGTCGAAGCGTTTTACCTCGTGTCCGAGACTCTTCATCTCCTCGGCAAGTCGATCCCATCGCGTGCCGGGCTCGATGAGAAAGGCGTCGCCGGTGGAACCGAAATTCACGAGACCCGCTGCCGCCTGCGGATCGAGCCCCCAATCGATCATGGCGACGATCGACTTGGCCACGAACAGGATGATGCCTGGCCCTCCAGGGGAGCCGAGCAGGAAGCGGAGCTCACGGGGGTTCGTCCCGGATCCCGCGGCGAAGATCATGGTCGGGTCCATGGAACTGCGCGGGCGCTTCCCCGGCTCGACACGGTTGGCCACCGGGCGGCCGTCGTCGTCTACGGGCACGAACGCGAAATCGGTGAGCTGATTGTTGAGCAGAAATCCGCGCACCATGATGCGGGAGCCGAAGGCTTGCTCGATGGTCGTGGTCATGGAGACGGCGTTGCCGTCCTTGTCGACGATCGAGATGTGGCTGGTGCCGATGCCTTCGATGGTGCGGTCGCGGCCATAGGCGCCTTGGCGCGTATTTGGCGGCGTGCCGGCGGTAACGTCACTCCGCGCGCGTTTCGGGTCGATCAGCGCGCGGCGCTGTTCGAGATAGGAGCGATCGAGCAGTCCGGCCGGCGTCGGCACGAAATCGGGGTCGGCGATATAACGATCGCGGTCGGCGAAGGCGAGGCGCTCGGCCTCGACGATGAGATGCACGGCCTCTGGGGTGAGGGGCTTCTTGCCGAGATCGAAGGGCGCGACCAGCGCCAGAATCTGGTCGACCGTCAGCGCGCCTGATGACGGTGGCGCCGCGCCGCACACGTCGAAGTCGCGATAGGTGACGCAGACTGGCTCGCGGAGCTTGGCGCGATAATTGGCGATGTCTTGCGGCGTCATGGTCCCGGCCCCGCGCGGATCGCTGTCGACGGCAGCGGCGATCTCGTTCGCGATGTCGCCGTCATAGAAGGCGCGCTGCCCGTGCGCGGCGATGTCCTCGAAGGTCGCTGCCAGCGCCGGGTTCTTGAGCTTGTAACCCGTGGGCAGCGGGCGCCCGGCGGCATCGAAGAAATAGGCGCGGGCGCTGGGAGCGAAGCTCGCGGGGTCGGAGTCCGCGAGCAGGCCTGCGAGCCGCGGCGAGACCGTGAACCCGTCGCGCGCCAGCGCGATGGCCGGCTGGAACAGATCTGCCCAGGGCAGCCTGCCGTATTTGTCATGGGCGAGCTTCAAGGCGGCGAGCACGCCGGGGACGCCGACGGACTTGCCACTTTCCATCGCGGTCTTGCGCGGCAGCGGCTTGCCTTCGGCATCGAGAAACAGCTCCGGCGTCGCTCCGGCCGGCGCCGTCTCGCGGCCGTCGATATTGCGCAAGGTCTTGGTCGCCTTGTCCCAGGTGAGGATAAAGGTGCCGCCGCCGATCCCCGACGATTGCGGCTCGACCAGATTGAGCACCATCTGCACGGCGATGGCCGCGTCGATGGCGCTGCCCCCTTTTCGCAACATGGCGCGGCCGGCTTCCGCCGCAAGCGGGTTCGCCGCCACCACCATCTCGGTCTTCGCCGTGGCGAGCGGCTTCGACGTGATTGCGCTCGGGGCCTCCGGTTGCTCGAAGGCATGGAGCGCCGGTGTGGCACCGAAACTGAACAGCAGCGCGAGAGACGCCGCGATGAGTTGGAACCGCGTGATCATGCGCCACAGCATAGCGGGTTTGGCGTCGGTCACACAGCTCAATGGAAATCGCGAGATTTCGGGATGATGCGTTCGGCGCGCGGATGGCGGCGCGGATGCCAGCGCGGGTGTGGGCGCTCCCCCCGCGTCTCGGGATGCTTGACGTGATCGGCGGGAGCGAGCGGGAGCTGAAGCGCAGGCTCATCGCGTGAGGAGCGCCAGGAGCCAGGATCCGGCCGTTTCACTTCATCGGCATTGGCGACGGGGAGGCTCAAGCTCTCGCCCGTTTCGTCGAGAAGACGGAGCCAGTCGCTCTTGTCCTCCAGGCGCTCGGCGACGACATGGATAATGTCCTCGTGGCGCTGGATGCGGCCATGGACCACGACGAGGCGCGCGCCCATCACCACCTTGCGTTCGCGCTCCAATACCTTCGGCCAGATCACCGAATTGGCGACGCCGGTCTCGTCCTCGATGGTCATGAACACGACGCCGGCGGCCGAGCCGGGACGCTGACGCACGAGAACGACGCCGGCGACCTTGACCCGCATGCCGTCGCGGGTGCGCTTTAGCTCGGCGCAAGTGAGGATGCCTCGACGCGAGATCCTCTCCCGCAAGAAGCTCATGGGATGCGCCTTCAGCGAGAGACGCAAGGTGCGGTAGTCGTTCACCACATGCTCCGACAACGGCATCACCGGGAGCGGCGCTTCCGGCTCGGCGCCGGTGTCGCTCGCCCGCGCATGATCGAACAGCGGCAGGGGCAAGTCCTTGGGCAGGCCGCGCACCTCCCACAGCGCCTCGCGGCGATCGAGCTTCAGCGAGCGGAAGGCGTCGGCGGCAGCAAGCCGCTCCAGGGTGGGGCGGCCGACGCCGCTCCGTCGCCACAGATCGCGGACGTCGGAGAGGGATTGAGCAGTCTCTCCCCTTGCTCCAAGGGGAAGGCTGGAGCTTGCGGCGAGAGGCGGAGCAAACAGATGGGGGTTCATCTCGGCGGGGATGCCGTCGCGGATCGAGACGATGGCCTTCACATCGTCCTCGCGCAGGCCGTCGATCTGGCGCATGCCGAGACGCAGCGCGAAGCCGCAAGCGCGATCGTACCTCCCCCTCGTGGGGAGGTCGGCGCGCATCGGCGCGCCGGGTGGGGGACTTTCTTCGACGCTAGGGTATTCACCCCACCCGGCTCGGCCTTCGGCCGATCCGCCCTCCCCATCAAGGGGAGGGATGGAGTTTGCTGGCAGGCCGCGCACTCCACCTTCCTCCGAGTGAGCGCGGATAGGCTCCAGCGTGCAGTCCCAGAGGCTGTGGTTGACGTCGACCTCACGCGCCTCGACGCCATGATCGCGAGCGCAGCGCACGATCTGCGCCGGGGCATAGAAGCCCATGGGCTGGGAGTTGAGCAGCGCCGCGGCGAAGGCCGCGGGGTAATGGCATTTGAGCCAGGCCGAGACATAGACGAGATGGGCGAAGCTCGCGGCGTGGCTCTCGGGGAAACCATACTCACCGAAGCCCTTGATCTGGTTGAAGCAGCGCTCGGCGAAGTCGTGCGGATAGCCGCGCGCCGTCATGCGGTTCACCATCTTCTCATGCAGGCGGTCGATGGTGCCGCGGCGGCGGAAGGTGGCCATGGCGCGGCGGAGCTCATTCGCCTCAGGGCCGGAGAACTTCGCCGCCACCATGGCAAGCCGCATGGCCTGCTCCTGGAACAGCGGCACGCCCATGGTCTTGCCGAGAACCTGGCGCAGCTCGTCCTCGGGCCCGTGGTCCGGATGCGGCGCCGGAAAATCGACGGGCTCGAGACCGCAACGGCGGCGAAGATAGGGGTGAACCATGTCGCCCTGGATCGGGCCGGGGCGCACGATCGCGACCTCGATGACGAGGTCGTAGAAGCAGCGTGGTTTGAGCCGCGGCAGCATGTTCATCTGCGCACGGCTCTCGACCTGAAACACGCCGATCGAATCCGCCCGGCACAGCATGTCATAGACTTCCGGATCGTCGCGCGGCACGGTGCCGAGCGAGAGCTCGCGGCCGTAATGCGCTTTCAGCAGCGCGAAGCCCTTGCGGATGCAGGTGAGCATGCCGAGGCCGAGCACATCGACTTTCAACAGCCCGAGCGCATCGAGATCGTCCTTGTCCCATTCGATAACGGTGCGGTTCTCCATGGCGGCGTTGCCGATGGGCACGACCTCGGACAATGGCCCGCGCGTCAGCACGAAGCCGCCGACATGCTGGGAAAGATGACGGGGAAAGCCGATCAGCTCCTGCGTCAGCTCGAGGCAGCGTGCAAGCAGCGGGTCGGTTGGATCGAGTCCGGCCTGGCGGACATAGGTCTCGGGCAGGCCTGAATTGCTCAAGCCCCAGATGGTGGTGGCGAGCGCGGCGACGGTGTCCTCGGAGAGGCCGAGCGCCTTGCCGACCTCGCGCACCGCGGAGCGGCCACGATAGGAAATCACCGTAGCAGCAAGCCCGGCGCGGTCGCGGCCATAGCGGCCATAGATATATTGGATCACCTCCTCGCGCCGCTCATGCTCGAAATCGACGTCGATGTCCGGCGGCTCCTTCCGCTCCGGCGAGACGAAGCGCTCGAACAGGAGATCGATCTCGGTGGGATCGACATTGGTGATGGCAAGGCAATAGCAGACCGCGGAGTTCGCGGCTGAGCCACGGCCCTGGCAGAGGATGCCAATCGAACGCGCGTAATGGACGATGTCGTGGACGGTGAGGAAATAAGGGGCGTAGTTGAGTTCCTCGATGAGCGCGAGCTCCTTGATCAAGGTATCCTCGACCTGTGGCGGGATGCCGTCGGGGAAGCGCCAGGCGGCACCTTCCCAGGTGAGATCCTCAAGATGGGATTGCGGGGTTTTGCCTTCGGGCACCGGCTCGTCGGGATATTCGTATTTCAGCTCGTCGAGAGAGAAGCTGCAGGCATCAGCAATCTCGATGGTGCGGCGAAGCGCGCCTTCATGGCCGGCGAACAGCCGCGCCATCTCGTGGCCCGGTTTGAGATGTCGCTCGGCATTGGCTTCGAGCGCGCGCCCTGCCTCGTAGACGGTGCATTTCTCGCGGATCGCGGTGAGCACGTCCTGGAGCGGGCGGCGATGCGCGGCGTGATAGAGCACGGCGTTGGTGGCGACGAGGGGCACGCCTGTTCGTTCAGCCAGCGCAATTAGAGCCTTAATCCGAGCACGGTCGTCACCGCGATAACAATGCCGCGCGGCGAGGTAGAGGCGTGTGCGGAGGCCGAGTGCTTTCTTGATGCGTTTCAGCTCTGCTTCGAATGTCGGCGCAACCGCGGAGTCTCCAGCGAAGTTATCGGGTGGCAGGGCGATGAAGATCAGGCCATCGGCATGGGCGGCGACGTCGTCCAGATGGAGGATGCACTTCCCCTTCTCGGCGCGGCGCTGGCCGAGGGTGAGTAGCCGGCAGAGCCTGCCATAGGCGCCCCGGTCTGTGGGGTAGGCGAGCAGGCTCGGCGCATCTTCAAGATCGAGGCGCGCGCCGACGATGAATTTCATGCCGACGTCCTTGGCGGCGAGATGGGCGCGGACGATGCCGGCAAGGGTGTTGCGGTCGGTGACGGCGATGGCTTCGAGCCCGAGCGCCTTTCCTGTCGCCACGAACTCCTCGGGGTGAGAGCCGCCGCGCAGGAAGGAAAAGTTGGTGGTGACGTCGAGCTCGGCGTAGCGCATGGCCAGCCGTCATTCCGGCGAAAGCCGGAATCCAGTTGGATCGGACGCGGAGCCTGCTGCCCTGGATCCCGACTTTCGTCGGGATGACGATAAGGAGTGCATCACCCGAACACCCCATGCAGATACCAGGTGGGGACCTCCGTCGCGTTGTCCTGATAGAGGCCGTCGCGGAACACCCAGTAGCGGTGACCCTCATCGTCCTCGATGCGATAGTAGTCGCGCGATCTGCTTTTGCTGACGCAGGCTAACTCGCGCCACCATTCAGGCGCGATGCGCTCAGGTCCTTCCGCCTTGACCACGCGGCGGGTCACGCGACGCCAGGTGAAGCGTGCCGGCGGCCCTTCAGGCACCTCGGCCAGAACCTCGAGAGGTTCGGGCGTGACAAAAATAAGAAGCGGACGCTGCGGCTTGTCCGCCGCCCGTTGCTCCGGCCAGGAGACGGCGCTGTCCAACGCCGAGGCCATCACTTGCGCCCGTTCGGGGAGATGGCTGGCGCGGGGAAGGAGCTTACGCACCGCGCCTCGGCTCAAGCGGTTGGCGAGGCGATCGATCAGCTCACCCTGACGCCTGCGCTTGTCGCTCGTGGCGAAGCTCGACTGGGCGGGGAGGAGCGGCTCGGTGATCACCGCGGCGAGGGTCATCAGATCGACGCCGAAGCCGGCATCGATGGTGTCGATCTTGTCCTGCAAGATCCGCGTGAAGTGGCTGGGATCGCGCGCCGGCGCGGTGAAGCCTGCTTCGATCATGGCCGAGGAGCCGTCGGCGCGGTAGATCGCGAGCCTGATCCGCTTCGCACCGCGGCCGGCGCGCGCGAGGGTATCGGCGAGCGCTTGCGCAAGATGGGCAAGCCCGGCGACGAGACCCTCATGGGTGATCAGGGGCTCGGGGCAGGGCAGCTTCGCGGTGTAGTCAGGTGCCGGGAACAGCGGCGCGCGGATTTCCTCGCGGCACCCGAGCGCCTGATCGAGGCGATTGAGCACCGCCTCCGCCACGTCGCGAGCG
Source organism: uncultured Alphaproteobacteria bacterium (assembly GCA_963732955.1). Classification (GTDB taxonomy): domain Bacteria; phylum Pseudomonadota; class Alphaproteobacteria; order Rhizobiales; family Methyloligellaceae; genus Methyloceanibacter. The sequence continues at coordinate 86,944 of CAVTBH010000002.1, read as the reverse complement.
TGGAAGCGCCGCTCGAGGCTCGTGCGCGGCAGATCGTAGAGCTGGCCGATGCGCTTCAAGCCAAGGCGCCGCAACAGCCTCGTGGTCTCCTCGGTGAGGCGCAAGGCCTCGACGGGGAGGGAGCTGAGCGCTTCCCGGATCTTGCTTTGGGGGATGACGATGGCAGCCGAGGGCGCGAAACGGGCAAGAGCGTGAGCGCCGCCCAAGGTCTCGGCGAGAGCGAGCCTCGCGCTGAAGCCAAGGCGCGCGAGGTGCCGCGCCATGTCGGCGAGGAGCGCACGCGCGCCGCCGAAGAGATGGGGAATGCCGGCAACGTCAAGCCATAGCCCGTCGTCGCCATCGACATTGAGCGAGGGGCTGTAGCGGCTCGACCAGCGGGCGAGCGCGAGGAGGCAGTCTCGATCATTGCCGGGCTCGGCAGGCGCGGTGAGAAGCTCCGGGCACATGGCGCGCGCATCGGCTAGTCCCAAGCCGGGGTAGAGGCCGGCGGTCACGGCTTGAGCATTGAGGGCGGTGAGAACGAGCCCGCGCTCCTCGCTGCCGACCAGGGCGAAGGGCCGGTCAGCCGACCAGGGCCCGGTCTTGCTCTTCCGCTTTAGCCGCTCGATCGGCAGATGCGGCAGCCAGACGGACATCATAGGCGCCATGACGAAACTCCACGATCCAGCTCCGCGTCGCGCCGACGCCGCGGCAGCGTTCAAGAGTGAGACGCCAAGTGGGAGCGCCTGGAGCGGAGGCATCGAACAGGGCGCCGCTGCTTGCCGTTGCCTCGACGCGCCAGCGGGTCAGCGTGCCGGGGAGCACACCGGCGCGATGGCCGGAGAGGAGCAGGCAGGGGGTGCGGCTCGCTTGCGCGGCAAGTCCAAGACGCCGGGCGAAGAGCGGCGCCTTGACCTCGATCTGGCCGAGGGCGGCGGCAAAGGCTTGGGCCTTCAGGCCCTCTTCCAAGGCCCAGGCGGCGTCGACAGCGGTCCGTGTCTGGACGATGAGGACGAGCGCGGGATCGAGGCCGAAGGCGAGCAACCCCGGCCCATAGGGCGTGCCCCATTCGCGCGCCCGTCTCTCGGTCAGGCACCACAGCAGCGGCGAGGGGGCAGCCTTTTCCCGCGCTACGTGATCGCCGAGACAAGCAAGAGCGAAGGCAAGTGCTGCCGGCTCATCGCGATAGGCTGAAGACCTGATCTCATGCAGCCCTGCCGCGGCGAGGCGCTCCCAGGGCTTCTCTGCATTCGTCATGCCCGGGTTAAGCCCGGCAATGACGAAAGGAGACGCGGATCCCTCCCCCTTAGCGGGGGAGGGATCGGCCTTAGACGAAAAGGAGCAGGCGGGGCGGGACCAAGGTCCCGCGTCCGGTGCGGGGGGAACGGCCAGAGACACGGGAACCTGCTCGAGCACGCGAATACGCTCTCGCAAATGCTCGATGAGACCTCGGCCCCTTGCCCCGCCTGCTCGCTCGACGCCAGGAGGAAACGCAGCGATGGATTCGCCCTCTGGAACGTCGTTACGCACGTTACAAACTCCGAATTTCGTTCCTGTTTTGTTCTAATCCTGAATTGGGGAAGGAGTCAAGGAATGGTGCGTGCGGATTGAAATTCGGCCAATTCCCCGCGTTTCCATTCTGCTAACCAAGAATCGGTTAGCTGGGAAACGGCATCAGCACGGGGCTTGTCATGCATTTCACCAGACCCACGCGCGTAGCGCTTTTCCTCGTGGCCGCGGCCACGCTCAGCACCATGCTGCCGGTTCAGGCTTCGGCCGGCCTGTTCGACCTCTTCAAGCCAAAGCCCGACGCCAATTCGAGCGGCAAGCAACTCGTGGCGTTTGCGGCCGATGCCAATCCGGGCACGATCGTGGTGAGCTTTGCCGACCGCAAACTCTACCTCGTCCTCCCCAATCAACGCGCGATCAGCTATCCGATCGCCGGGCCCAAGGATAGCGCCCGCTGGGCAGGGGTGCTGTTCGTCAGCAGCAAACGCGTCAATCCCCCGTGGACGCCGACGACCGACATGCGGCGCGACAATCCGACCTTGCCGGCCTATGTCCCCGGCGGCCATCCGCTCAATCCGCTCGGCGTGCGCGCGCTCTATCTCGGCGCGAGCCACCTACCGCATCCACGGCACCGATGCGCCCTGGACCATCGGGCAAGACGCCTCGAGCGGCTGCATCCGCATGTTCAACAACGACGTCATCGACCTCTATGACCGGGTCGGCGTCGGCACCCGGGTCGTCGTCACCTGGCAAACCTTCAGCTAGAGGTCTGGAAGCAAGTCTGGCGGCAGCCAAATTGACGCGGCGCCGAGCCCCCAATCCTCCATAATTTGCGCCTAGCAGACTTGTGAGTTGGGGAGGAGCTTGGCCTTGTCGCCGCGGGGCTTGACCTGGAACCGAGGGATTCTCGCCGCAGCACTTGTTGCTACGGGGTCGGTCGGCTTGCCGGACGCAAGCCTCGCCCATCCTCATGTCTGGGCGACGGTGCGCTCGGAGATTCTTCTCAACGATCATGGTCAGATCACCGGCGTCCGCCATGCCTGGACGTTCGACGAGTTCTATTCCGCCATGGCGGTGCAGGGGCTCGACACCAACGGCGACGGCACCTTCTCCAAGGCGGAGCTGCAGCCGCTCGCCGAGGTCAACGTCAAGTCGCTCAAGGATTTCGACTACTTCACCTTCGTCCATATCGGCGACGGCGACGCCCTGCCGCTCAAGCCGCCGCAGGATTACTCGCTCGACTACGACAAGGGCGTGATCACGCTGCATTTCACCCTTCCGCTCGAGAAGCCTCTCGATGCAAGGAGCCAGGCGGTCACCGTCGACGTCTACGATCCGTCTTTCTTCGTTGCCTTCGGGTTCGCCACCGAGGCGCCGGTGAAATTGTCGGGGGCCGCGGTCAAGGGCTGCGTCGCCGACGTCGAGAAGCCCGATCCGGGCTCGGAGGAAGATGCCAAGGCCTTGAGCGAAGCATTTTTTAGTCAGCTCGGCCCGAACAGCAATTTCGGCTCACAATTTGCCCAGACCGTAGTGGTGAAATGCGGCGACGCTCCATCCTGAGCGCGGCAAGCGTCCTCGTGGCGCTTTGTGCCGCTGTGGTCCTGGCGCTTTGCCTCGCGCCGGCCGGCGTTTCCGCCGAGACCAAGCCGACGCCGTTTACCGCGCCATCCGCCGGCGCTGCCCCGCCATCCGCCTTTGCGCCGCCTGCCGCCGCGCCGTTGCAGGCGACGGGGCCGATCGGTGCCATCTTCAGCTGGGTGGTCGACACGCAGCAGACCATGCAAAGGGAGCTCGCAAATGGCGTCAAGCGTCTCAAGACCGAGAATGCATTTGCTGCGGCGGTGGGGCTCGCGGCGCTGAGCTTCCTTTATGGCGTGGTGCACGCCGTCGGCCCCGGCCACGGCAAGACCATCATCTCCTCATACGTCGTCGCCAATGAGCAAACGGTTCGGCGCGGCGTGATCATCTCCTTCATTGCCGCTGCCTTGCAGGCCATGACCGCGGTTGCCCTGGTCGGCGTTCTCGCCATCGTGATGAATGCGAGCGGGATGGCGATCAAATCGTGGACGCTCCAACTCGAAAGCGTCAGCTATGCCCTGATCGCGCTTGTCGGTCTGTGGTTGTTGACGACCCAGCTTCTCCGTATCTGGCGCGGCTGGCAGCGAGCGGCGGCGGTCCGGTCGTCGCTCGAGCCCGTTGCCGAGCGCGATGACGCATCATGACCGATCACCGATCACGACCACGACCACCACGCTCACGACCATCATCATCACCCTGGCGATGAGCACCATCACCATCATCATTCCGAGGGAGAGGCCTGCCACCACGTCGTCGACGCGCAGGCGGTGTCGGGGCCGATGTCATGGCGCAAGATCCTGGCCGTGGTGTTCTCGGTCGGGGTCCGGCCCTGCTCGGGCGCGATCCTCGTGCTCGTCTTTGCTCTCACCCAAGGGCTGTTCTGGGCCGGCGTGGCAGCGACCTTCGCCATGGCGTTCGGCACCGCCATCACCGTCGCCGCGCTGGCAACGCTCGCGCTCGGCTCGCGCGAGCTCGCCCTCAAACTCGGACGCGGGGGCGGGGCTTGGGCGAGTGCCGTGTGGACGACCTGCGCGCTCGGCGGCTCGGCCCTGATCCTATTGTTCGGCGCCACGCTGTTTGCCGCATCATTGGGACCAGCGCGGCCGTTTTAGTCGAGGCGCCGCAAGGTTGATCTGTCTCAACGATCCGACGGCAACAGCCCCATTATGATGAGCGGAGTGAAGGAGGAGTGAGGTCATGACTTCGATCAGAATGCTCTCAGTTGCTTTCGCCGCGGGGCTCGCCGCATTCGCGGCAACGGGCGCCGTTTTGGCGCAGGATGACGGCGGCAACGCTAGCGGCTCCATGATGGATCAGAGGCCCGGCGGCGGCATGATGGATCAGAAGTCCGGCGGCGGCATGATGGATCAGAAGTCCGGCGGCGGCATGATGGATGGCAGAAGTCCGGCGGCGGCATGATGGGGCAGGGCATGATGGGCCACGGCATGATGTGCGGCATGATGGGCGGCATGCGCGGCAAGGGAGGCGGCTCTGTCTGCGGAAGGATGACGGCGCATGTCGATGGCCGGCTCGCCTTTCTCAAGACCGAGCTGAAGATCACGCCGGAGCAGGAGTCGGTGTGGAACGATTACGCCGCTGCGGTCAAAGACAACGCCAAGACGATCGGCGAGCGCTGCACCGCGATGATGGGGCAAGGCGATGACAAGACGCCGAGCCTACCCGAACGTCTCGACGCCCAGGAGCGGTTCATGATGGCGCGGCTCGATGCCTTGCGGGCGGTGACCAAGGCGCTGAAACCGCTTTATGCCGCCCTGAGCGACGAGCAGAAAGAGCTCGCCGACCAATTCATCAAGAGCTCAACCGGCATGATGTGACGACGAGCGGGATCGGGAGAGCGTTCCGTGAGCTATTATTTCAGCGCCACCTTGCCACTCGGATTCGACGAGGCGATTGCGCGCACGAGTGAGGCGCTCAAGGATGAGGGCTTCGGCATCATCACCGAGATCGATGTCAAGGAAACGCTGAAGAAGAAGCTCGGCGTAGACTTCCGCCGCTACAAGATCCTCGGCGCCTGCAATCCCGGGCTCGCCCATCAGGCGCTTCGAGATCGAAGACAAGGTCGGCATCATGCTGCCTTGCAATGTGGTGGTGCAGGAGGCGGGTGAGGGCAAGGTGGAGGTTGCCGCCGTCGATCCGGTGGCATCGATGGCCTCGATCGACAATCCCAAGTTGCAGGCCGTCGCCGATGGCGTCAGAGAAAAGTTGCAGAAGGTTATCGCCGGCTTGCAACGCTAAACCCGAGCGGGCGCGGCGCTTCGGCCGGCGGACAAACCCAGGGGGCCACATGATAATGAGACAACCCTAACCGGGAGATTGTGCTCATGCGCTTTAGGGCCCGAGGACGCTCCTCGGGCCCTAAGTTTTTCCTCACCATGCGCGCGATGTTCTTCAGCGCGCTGTCTTGACGCTCTTGCAGAGACCGCCAGAAAGGTTATTTGTTCGGGCCGCGCTCGATTGCGATGCGCGAGATGAGTTCTTAATCTCTGGGCGGAAATGCATGAGGTCGAACGCATGGCTGTCCAGTTCTCAGCCTTCGACTAAAGCAGTAGAGGGGTATCATGGCACTACAACTTGGCGACACGGCACCGGATTTCGAGGCCGACACTACCGAAGGCCGTCTTCGCTTCCATGATTGGCTCGGAAATTCATGGGGCATCCTGTTCTCCCATCCCAAGGATTTCACGCCGGTCTGCACCACCGAGCTCGGCTACATGGCGCGGATCAAGCCCGAATTCGACAAGCGCGGGGTCAAGGTTATCGGCCTCAGCGTCGACCCGATCACGCAGCATGCAAAGTGGTCGGAAGACATCAAGGAGACGCAAGGGTTCGCGCCCAACTTTCCGATGATCGGCGACCCCGACCTTTCGATCTCCAAGCTCTATGGCATGCTGCCCGCCAGCAGCGGCTCGACTTCGGAGGGGCGCACGGCTGCGGACAATCAGACCGTCCGCAACGTGTTCGTTGTCGGGCCCGACAAGAAGATCAAGCTGATTCTGGTCTATCCGATGAGCACCGGCCGCAACTTCGACGAGGTGCTTCGTGTCATCGATTCGATGCAGTTGACCGCCAAGCATCGCGTCGCGACGCCGGTGAACTGGAATCAGGGTGACGACGTGATCATCTTGGGCTCGGTGTCCGATGACGAGGCGAAGCAGATCTATCCGCAAGGATGGAAGGCGCCAAGGCCATACATCCGTATCGTGCCGCAGCCGAAGAGCTTGTGAACACCGGGGCTTTCAAGCTTGCCGCTGGCATCTCTTGCCGCAGCAAAAAGCGATTGGCAGGCTGGGTGCCCAGGCGTAGGAATGCTGTGAGCGGAACATCCAGTCCGGCCAAATTTGCGCGGATGGACACGTTGATGCGGGAACCCGGGGCATCAGAACTACCGGCAGGCGGCAATGTGTGATCCAGCGAACTCCGGCCCCGTCCGGCCCGATGACGTTCCGCAACAGACGGCTCTTCGCATCGCCGAGCAGGCCGCGGCGCTTCTGCGCGAGGCGCGAGCTGCGAAGTTCGACTTTCTCGCCTATTTGCTTGGCATGGCGCTGAAAGAGGCGCGGCGGCTGGCCGCCGAGGCAACCGAAGATCAAAGCCCCCGCACGTCAGGCTAAGCGCCTGACTTGGCCGGACTCCGGCTGCGGCGAGGGAAGCGCGATGGGATTGCCAACGACGCCGGCGCTGACGACGGACTGCGTGATCTTCGATCCCGAGGCCAGGGTTCTGCTCATCCGCCGTGGGCACGATCCGTTTCGCGGCGCCTACGCCCTTCCCGGCGGCTTCGTGGATGTGGGTGAGACCACCGAAAGCGCCTGCAGGCGCGAAGTCGAGGAAGAGACTGGCTTGGAGGTGCGCGATCTTCGACTGGTCGGCGTCTATTCCGATCCGAACCGAGATCCCCGCGGCCATACCGTCAGCATCGCCTACGTCACCCATCTCTCAGAGCTTGTTACGCCGCGGTCGGGATCGGATGCGGCAAGTGCCGAGTGGGTCGGCGATTGGCGCAACCTCAAGCTCGCCTTCGACCACGCCAAAATTCTCGCCGATGCGGAGGGGCTGATCAGGCCGCAGCGTCGAGATTAGGCGCCTGGCGCCGGAAGTTGCGCGGGCTGGTGCCAAACCAGCGCCTGGCGGCGCGGCTGAAGGCGCTGAGCTCGGAATAGCCGACCAGTCCCGCGATCTCGGTGAGCTTCAGCGACGTTTCCATCAGATAGCGTCTGGTCAGGGAGCGCCTGGTGTCATCGAGCAAGCGCTGGAACGACGTCTGGTCGACCTTGAGGCGCCGATGCAGGAGGGCGGGAGTGATGCCGAGCTCCTGTGCCACGCCGTTCGGTCCAAAGCTGCCCTGTTGGAGGCAGCGGGTCATGGCTTCGCGGATACGATTGAGAGGGTGCTCGACATCCCGCTGGCGCTCGAGCTGATCCTCGCAGAAGCGCAAGACCAACTTGAACAATTGCGGGTCGGCGCGCGGCGTTGCTATCGCCAGAGTCGCAGCCGAAAGGGCAATGCTGTTTGCCGGCTGGTCGAACGTGATCCGGGGCCCGAACCGGCGCTCATACTCGGCGAGATCGCGAGGAGCGCGGTGCATCACCCCGACCGCCAAAGGACGCCAGCTACTGCCAGCGTTGGCTCTGATGCGTGAGACAAACCGCATCAACGCGAAATCGGTGAGCTGCGCTGTGTTCGGCAGGCTGATCGGGTAAGACCATTCGATGCGGCCCCCGCCGGTGACGCTTTCAATGAAGTGGATGGTGTTGCTGTTCAGTACGGTATGGAACCGGCCGAACAACCGCAGCGCGCTGCGAAGATCCGGCGCGTTGGCCATAAGATAACCGAGCGGATTGCTGGTGAAGCGGGCCGCCTCCCCATATTTGAGGCCGAAATAGGGGTCGCCGGTATCACGCGCGGCGAAGGTGAGCACGTTGGCGAACTTCCGGAGCGGGACCCAGGCGTAATCGTCCTTGATGGCGTCGGCCGAAAGCTCGGCCTCAACAAGGATCGGTTCGATCTCGACGCCGCGGCTTGTCAGTAGCTCGCGCAACCCGCAGAACGTAAATGCCCGGATACGGTGTTCACTGACGATTTCGTCCGTCGAGATCCAGTCCGTGCCAGGCATTGCGCCTGAATCCATCCGTGCCCCCCGGTCCCGCAGCCAAGACTTGCACCGCCGCTGCCGCACGCTTCTAAGGCGAGGTTAAGTGCTTTGCGTTTGCTGTCAATCACTGTTGGCATGCTTTCGTGACAATATCGTCTTGGCGCCGAGAAAATCTCACAAAGAGTACCGCCAATGATGGACAAGGATATTGTGCTGCGAGCCACACCGTATGCTCGGGACCGGAATCGTGCCGCTTTCGACCACGCCTTGCAGACCCTGATCGCGAAGGCCCAGGGCGAGGGGCGCACCTTCCTGGCCTACCTTCTGGTCATGGCGCTGATGCATTTGCGCGAGGAAAATGAAGGGCGCGTGGGGGAGCCGCATTGAGGCAAAAGGCCTTGGCTCGAACCTCGCGACCGCTCGGGAGCTTGCTCTAGGCGCTCCTGTCACGATGCTCTATCTAGGCGCTAGAGGCTTAGGTGGAGTTGCCGTGGATGAATGAAACCTCTCCCGCCAAGGGTGTCGTGCCTGAGGGCGCGCCTCGCCGCGGCGAGGCTTTGGCGCCCGGCAAGATCGGCATTCTCCTCGTCAATCTCGGTACGCCGGACGGCACCGACTATTGGTCGGTTCGCCGCTATCTCAAGGAGTTTCTGTCGGACCGGCGCGTCGTCGAGACCAACAGGGTATTGTGGTGGCTCATCCTCAATGGGATCGTGCTCACCGTCAGGCCACCCAAGAGCGGCGAGGCCTACCGCTCGATTTGGAACGAGGAACTCGACGAGTTGCCGCTGCGAACCATCACTCGCTCACAGGCCGAGAAGATCGCAGAGAGGCTCGGTCATCGCGACGAGCTCATCGTCGATTGGGCCATGCGGTACGGCAACCCGAGCATCGCGTCGCGCATCGAGGTGCTGACGCGCCAAGGCTGCGAGCGGCTTCTCGTGTTTCCGCTTTACCCGCAATACGCCGCGGCGACGACCGCCACCGTCAACGACGCGGTGTTCGACACGCTGAAAAAGATGCGGGCGCAGCCCGCGCTGCGCACCGTGCCGCCATACCAGAAGGATCCTGTCTATATCGACGCGATTGCGAACTCGATTCGCTCCCATCTCGCAAAGCTCGACTTCGAGCCGGAGGTGATCATCGCCTCGTTTCACGGCTTGCCCAAAGAGTACGTGACCAAGGGCGATCCCTATCAGTGCCAGTGCATGGACACGGCGGACGCCTTGCGTGAGGCGCTCGGGCCGCTCGGGGAGAAGCTGAAGCTCACCTTCCAGTCCCGCTTCGGCCGCGCCGAATGGCTCCAGCCTTATACGGACAAGACCGTGGAGGCATTGGCGCGCGACGGCGTCAAACGGATCGCTGTGGTCACGCCGGGCTTCGCCGCTGATTGCGTCGAAACGCTGGAAGAAATCTCAGGGGAGGCCGCGGAGATCTTCCTTGAGAATGGCGGCGAGCAGTTCAGCTTCATTCCTTGTCTCAATGACAGCGAGGGCGGCATTCGCGTCCTGCTGCACCAGATCGAGCGGGAGTTGAAGGGCTGGGTCTAGGGGCGCGGGCTTCGCGGGGGGCGGGGCATGACAGCAGCATCGAGCCTGACAATTTTGGCGGCGAGCGTTCTGATCGCCGGCTGCGCCGCACCCATGACCTTGCGTGAGATCCAGGCGGTCAAGCCCCATTGCGCGCACATCGACCGCCAGATCGCGGCGCTCGAAAAGGAAAAGGCCGAGAACGATCAGCGGCTTCTCGCCGGCATCCAATCGGTGGCGCCGGCGCTCGCCGCCCTCAATCTTGTCGCCGGCACCTATGGCCGCAACGTTGCCATCGCCACGGGCGACTGGGCCGCCGCCATCGACCGCAAGCTCGCCGAACTTCGGCGCGCCAAGAAGTCATGCTAGGCCTCGATGATCGATCCTTGGTGCAACGAGCGAACGAATGACGCGCCGTTCTCGAATTGCCCTGTGCTTTAGCGTGCTGCTGGTCGTCAGCGCGATGAGTGCCTTCGGCGCCGAGCCTGAGCAAGGCAAGGCTGCCGCTCCGGCCGAGGCGCCGCTCGCTCTGATCACTGTCGCCGGCGCTCCGGGTGACGGTGAGCAGGCGCTCTCAGCCGCGCTCGCCAAGCGCCTGTCGGGTATCGGCATCAAGCCGGCGACGGCCTTCGGGGCCAATGTCTATTCGGTCGAGGGCCTCGTCAAAGTGACGGCGATCAAGGGGGGGCGAGAGAGCGTCCGCATCGACTGGACGGTGTTTGGACCGGACGGCAGCACCATCGGCGGGGTGTCGCAGACCAAGTCGGTGCGCAAGGGCTCGCTCAGCAAGCGATGGGGTGGTGCGGCCGACGCCGCGGCGCGCGCCGCTGCCGGCGAGATCTCGAAGCTGATCCCACGCTGATGCCCGTCCGTCCTCTTAACATCGGCTGTTCGCGCTACCATTTAAGGGCAGCCGTAGGAAGGGTTCGCGCCCTGTTGCCAGCGCCCATGCTGGTTCGACACCTCTAGGAGGGTGCCATGCTCGGCTTCAATGTCTTCGTTCTCGTCCTGCTGGTCCTATTCATCGCCGTGCTGGCCGCCGGCATCAAGGTGGTGCCGCAAGGCTGGAACTACACGGTCGAGCGCTTCGGCCGCTATACGCGCACGCTTCGTCCCGGCCTCACCCTGATCATCCCGTTCATCGACCGCGTCGGGCGCAAGCTCAATGTCATGGAGCAGGTGATCGAGGTGCCGAGCCAGGAGGTGATCACCAAAGACAACGCCATGGTCAGGGTCGATGGCGTGGCCTTCTTTCAGGTGCTGGACGCGGCGCTCGCGAGCTACGAGGTCACCAATCTCCAGGTCGCAATTCTCAATCTGACCATGACCAATATCCGCACGGTCATGGGCTCCATGGACCTGGACAAGCTGCTCTCCGAGCGCGACGAGATTAATCACCGCCTCCTGAAGGTGGTCGACGACGCCACGCATAATTGGGGCGTGAAGGTCACCCGCATCGAGATCAAGGACATCGAGCCGCCGCGCGATTTGATCGACTCCATGGCGCGGCAGATGAAGGCCGAACGCGACAAGCGCGCCGCCATTCTCGTCGCCGAGGGCGAGCGCCAGGCTGCGATCCTCACCGCCGAAGGCGCCAAGCAGGCGCAGATCCTTGCCGCCGAAGGCCGCCGCGAGGCCGCCTATCGCGATGCCGAAGCGCGCGAGCGCTCGGCGGAAGCTGAGGCGAAGGCGACGCAAATGGTGAGCGAGGCCATAGCGGAAGGCAATGTGCAGGCGATCAACTACTTCGTGGCCAACAACTATATCGGCGCCTTGAAGGCGCTCGCCGAGGCCAAGAATCAAAAGGTGCTGATCCTGCCGATCGAGGCGACCTCGGTGATCGGTGCCGTCGCCGGCGTCGCGGAGATCGCGCGCGAGGCATTCGGCGACCGGGGCGGCAATTCGGTTTCGCCGGCGTCGGGCAAGCAGACCCCGCCGACGGGTCCGCGCGTCAGGCCCGGTGCCGTTCCCTCCGCGTAACGGAGGTCATCCATGAACGCGCTCATTGGGCTCGGGCCCTGGAACTGGCTGATCCTCGCCGCCGTCTTGCTTGTGCTCGAGGTGATGTCGCCCGGCATCTTTCTGATGTGGTTTGGCCTCGCCGCCGCGATCACGGGTATCGTCGCCTTTGGCTTCGACATTTCCTGGCAATGGCAGCTCGTGTTGTTCTGCTTGTTGTCGCTCGCGGCGGTGCTGCTTGCCTGGAAGTATCTCCGCAAGCATCCGCTTGAGAGCGAGCGGCCGTTGCTCAATGAGCGTGCCGTGCAGCAGATCGGGCAAAGCTTTGATCTCATCGACCCGATCGTGAACGGCCGCGGCAGTATTAAGATTGGCGACTCGATCTGGCGGGTCGAAGGTCCGGAACTGCCGATGGGCACGCGGGTCAAGGTCACAGGTGCCGACGGTACGGTGCTGAAGGTCACACCGGCCGGCGCTGCTTGAGCTTTCTCAGGCGATGATCGGACGTTCCGGCTGCTCGTCTTTCTCGACGATGTCGACGATTTCGGTCGGCCTTTCGGCCGTCGCGTCCTCGCCTGGCCAATAGCCAATGGCGAGGCGCGATCGTCCGGCGCCCTCCACATAGACCTGGGTAAAGCCAGCTTTGGTCAAGCGCTCGGCCACCATCGCATTGGTGGCAAATCGGTTGAATCCCGAGAGGGACAGCCTGGCGACGTACCACTTGCCTTTGCGGACCGTGTAGTCAGGCACTGATCCGGCCTCCCGCTTTATGCTACTTTTAGTTGTATATACGGTATTTTACCCGCAATGAGCAAGCACGGCTTGTCAGGCGTTGGCCGCGAACCAGTCCGCCACCGCATCCCTACCGGTCTGGTCGAGGAGGAGATGGAGCTTGGTGCGGCGAAGCAGGAAGTCTTCTCCGGTGCTCGCATCTTCGACCTCCACGGCATTAGCGAGCTCGGCGAGCGGCACCCCGGGAGCGACCTCTTGCGCCAGACCCGGCTCGCGCATGACCTCCTCGTAGAGCCTCTCGATTTGGTCGCCGTAGGTGAAGGCCCAACGATGGCAGGTTTCACGGGAGAGGCTCGGAGGGCCTTGGCCAACGAGCGAATGCAACACGGCGCGCGACTCGCCACCGCCATAAAGCGGAACATCCTCGGTCCAGGGGCCTCCGATTTGGGCTCCCATCTCACGCAGTGCCTCAAGCACATGCCCGGCGAGAACGCGGTGAGTGGTGAGCTTGCCGCCATAAAGGGTGACGAAGCCGCCGGCGCCGTTGGCGATCGTCGCCAGCGCCGAGCGCCGCGTCAGCCGGCTCGGCTTCTTGTCGCCGGGATCCTGCAAGGCGCGGACGCCGGCGAAGCTCCACACCACATCGCGGTTGGTGGCGGGTCCGCTCGGTCCGGCGAAATAGCGGTTATAGGCGTCAAGCAGATAGGCTTGCTCGTCAGCCGAACAGGCGGCGGCGCCGGGATCGCCCCGCTCCGGGACTTCCGTGGTGCCGATCATGAGGAAGCGCTCGTCGAGCCAGGGCATGACGAAGATCACGCGGTCCTCAGCGTCTTGCAAGGTGTAGGCGTCTCGATCGAGCGGCTCGGGCATGGGCAGTACGATGTGGCTGCCACGGACGAGCTTCAGTGGCCGCGGCGGCGGAGCGATGCGGCTCAAGGCATCCACCTCGGCGACGAAGGGGCCGGCGGCATTGACGACGAAACGAGCCTCGATGCGGTGCTTCCGCCCGCGCTCGTCGAGTTCGACGCCGTAGCCGTCCGCGAGCGGCTCGATGGCCATCACCGCGCGGCGGTTTGAGATGTCGGCGCCGCGGGCGCGCGCGTCCAGTAACACGGCGAGAACCAGCCGTGCGTCGTCGGTCTGGCAGTCATGGTAGTGCAGGACCGAGCGCAAGTTTTCTTGGCGGAGCCTGGGAAGTTTGGCGATGTCTGCCGGGCCGAGGCGCCCGCTGGCGGGGAGCCCATCGCCGATCGAAAGCAGATCATAGAGGGCGAGGCCGGCGTGCATGAGAAACGCGGGGCGCTTCTGCCAGCCATAGATCGGCAGCAGAAAGCGGAGCGGGAAGACGAGATGGGGCGCGGTCTTGAGCAGGCCTGCGCGCTCGACGAGCGATTCGCGCACGAGCTTGAGCTCGAGCTGCTCGAGATAGCGCAAGCCCCCGTGGATAAGCTTGGAGGAGGCCGATGAGGTGGCGGCGGCGTAGTCGCCTTTTTCCGCCAGCATCACGTTCAGGCCGCGGCCGGCAGCGTCGCGGGCAACGGCGGCGCCATGAATGCCGCCGCCGATGACGAGCACGTCGACTGATTGGGTCGTCACCTTGGATCGGCGCGGCTAGGCGACGCCGGCGCGGAGCAGGTCGTGGATGTGGATGACCCCTACGGGCTTGCCGTTTTCGACCACGAACAGCGCCGTGATCTTGGAGGCGTTGATCAGTTCAAGCGCGGCGCTGGCGAGGAGCTCCGGTGAGACGGTCTTTGGCGCTGCGGTCATAATGTCCGCGGCACGCCGGGACAACAGCCCGTCACCCATGTGGCGTCTCAAGTCGCCGTCGGTGATGATTCCGGCGAGCAGGCCATCGGCGGCGATGACGCCGAGGCAGCCGAGAGCCTTCTCGGTCATGACCACCAGAGCTTCGGCCATGGGTACGTCGGCGCCGACCAGCGGCAGGTTGTCGCCCTTGTGCATCAGGTCGCTGACGAATTTGAGCCGCGCGCCCAATTGGCCGCCGGGATGGAACACTTTGAAGTCTCGCGCGGTGAAGCCTTTGCTCTCGAGCAGCGCAATGGCGAGGCAATCACCGAGCGCGAGCTGCATCAGCGTCGAGGTGGTCGGCGCGAGACCGTGGGGACAGGCCTCTTTGCTTTGCGGCAGAGCGATCACCACCTCGGCCGCCTTGGCGAGCGTGCTCTCGGGGTTCGAGGTCACGGCGATCAGGGGCACCGTGAAGCGCCGCGAATAGGAGACGAGATTGCCAAGCTCGACGGTTTCGCCGGACCAGGAGAAGGCGAGAATCACGTCGTCGGCGGTGATCATGCCGAGATCGCCGTGGCTCGCCTCGCTTGGGTGTACGAAATAGGCTGGCGTCCCCGTGGATGAGAGGGTGCCCGCGACTTTCAGCCCGATATGGCCGCTCTTGCCCATGCCGGTGACGATGACGCGGCCGCGGCAGCCCCCGATCATGGCGATGGCCTCGGCGAAACGACCACCGAGGTCGGTGCGGAGCGCCGCGTCGAGCGCGCCCAAGCCTTGGGTTTCGAGCTGGATCGTACGCGCCGCCGATGCGATGGCTTCGCCGAGGTCCTGGCTCGGAAAAAGGTCGCGCTTAAGACCCACAGCCATGGCTAGTCCCCCTGTCCGTCCCTCAGATGTAGCATAGATCGGGCCTGGGCGGACCGCTAGACGTGGATTTGCAGCGCGGCCAAAAGCCCTAAAATGGCGGCTATTGGAGCAGCTTTCTGAGCTTGGCGGCGAAGGCGTCGCCGAGGTCGGGGCGTTCGAGCGCATAGGCCACGTTGGCCAGCAGAAAGCCAAGCTTGGAACCGCAGTCGAAGCTGCGCCCCTCATATCGATAGGCGTAAAAGGGTTGCGTCTGCATCAGCCTGATCATGGCGTCGGTGATTTGGATCTCGCCGCCGGCGCCAGTTTCCTTGGCGGAGAGAACGTCGAAGATCTCAGGCTGCAAGATATAGCGGCCAAGTATGGTGAAGTTGGAGGGTGCGGTGCCAAGCTTCGGCTTCTCCACCATGCCGTCGGTGGGGAATACGCGGTCCCCCCCGCCGACACCTTTGCCGACGCTCACCACGCCATAGTTTTGGAGCTCGGCTTCGGGCATTGGCTCCACCGCGATGATGTTACCGCCATACTCCTTGTAGACGTCGAGCATCTGCGCGGTGCAACCCTTGCCTCGGTTCTGCACCAGAACGTCGGGCAGCAGCAGCGCGAAGGGCTCGCGGCCAACGAGTTCGCGCGCGCACCAGACGGCGTGGCCGAGGCCGAGTGGCTCCTGCTGGCGGACGAAGCTCGTTTGGCCCGATGACGGCAGGTCGCCGAGCAGCGCTTCGAGCTCAGTTGTCTTGCCGCGTGAGGCGAGTGTCTGCTCGAGCTCGGGATGGCGGTCAAAATGATCCTCGATCGCGCTCTTGTTGCGTCCGGTGACGAAGATGAAATGCTCGATACCCGCTTGCCGGGCCTCATCGACCACGTGCTGGATCAGAGGCCGGTCGACCACGGTCAGCATTTCCTTCGGCATCGCCTTGCTCGCAGGCAGGAAGCGGGTGCCGAGGCCTGCGACTGGAAATACGGCCTTGCGGACGGGAGCAGCCATTCGATCCTCTATGCGGTTCGGTCCCCGGGGATGGAGCCGGGTGTCCTCTTTCCAACAGCAGGCGGTGAATTGCAATGGGGGATGAAAGCGGCGATCTTGCCTTCTCGGCGCCAAATGCCGTCGCCAAAATCACCATCAAAAGGCCGGGAATCGCTTGCGACGTGAGGAAACATCCATGACGGGTAGGGCTGTGCGGGTCGGGTCGATGGCGGCTATGTTTGCGGCCCTGCTGGCGACCTTCGCGGTCCTCGCCCCCTGCGCTGCTGCCGCGGCGGACGCCGGCGTCGCGGCCTATAAGAGCGCGGTGGAGCAACGCTTCCAGCAATGGCTCCAGGCGCTCTGGCCTGATGCCGAAGCGGCGGGCGTTACCCGCGCGACCTTCGATGCCCATCTCAAGGGCTTGAAGCTCGATTGGTCCTTGCCGCATCTCGTGCTGCCGAACCCAGCAGCACCCGGAGGGCCGCCGCTGCCGGCATCGCTAGCGCCGAAGCCGCTGCATCAGCCCGAGTTCGACATTCCGGCGAATTATTTCAGTCAGAGGGCGCTCAACGCTCTCGCCGCCACCGGCCGCGCCAAGATGAAACAGCTCGGTCCGACCTTGGCGGCGATCCAGAAGCAATATGGCGTGCCGGCGAGCATCATCGTCGCCATTTGGGGCCGCGAGACCGGGTTCGGCGCCGCGGCGCTTCCCTATGACGCCATCTCGGCCATCGCCACCCAGGGCTTCATGGGCCGGAGGCCGGAGGAATTCCGCCAACAGCTCATCACCGCGCTGAAGATGCTCCAGGAAGGGCACGCGACGCGGGCGGAGATGAAGAGTTCCTGGGCCGGCGCCATGGGCTACACCCAGTTCCTGCCTTCCGACTTCGAAAACTATGCCGTCGATTTCGACCGCGACGGCCGGCGCGACATCTGGAACTCGGTGCCCGACGCGCTCGCCTCGGCCGGCAACTCGCTGCACACCCAAGGCTGGGACGGCAAAGAGACCTGGGCCTATGAGGTCGATCTGCCTCGAGGCTTCGATTGCACCTTGCAGGGGCCCGACCAGGCGGTGCCGATCTCCGAATGGGTGAAGCGCGGCGTGACGCGGGTGCGCGGGCGGCCGTTCCCGGCGGAGCGGGTCGGAGATTCCGCGTTCCTGGTGCTGCCGGCAGGCCTGAAGGGACCGGCCTTTCTCGCCACCAACAATTTCTCGGTGCTGAAGCTCTATAACAACTCCGACGTGTACGCGATCTTCGTCGGCCATGTCGCCGACATGATCTCAGCCAACGCCTCGGTCGATTTCGCCGGGACCTGGCAGCCGGTGGAAAGACTGCCGCGCGACCGTATCCAGCGCTTCCAGGAGGTGCTGGTTTCCCAAGGCCATGACGTCGGCAAGGTCGACGGCCTGGCCGGCTTCAAGACTCGGGCGGCCATCGGCGCCAAAGAAAAAGAGCTTGGGCTGCCCTTGACCTGCTATCCGAGCCAGCGTCTGGTGCAGGCGGTGATGAAGGAAGCGAGCGCAGGCGCGCCGAAAAGCGCTGCAAAACCCTGAGGAAGGGTTGCGCCGTCAAGGTTTTGCCCCGTTACAACTGATAAATTCCGCTCCATGCGAATTGGCCGACTGGTTCAATCCTTGGTTTTGGTGCCCGCCCTTGTTGGCGTGCTGCTGCTGGCGGCCGCGCCAGCTCCGGCGGCGCAGAGCTTTCAGGCGTGGGTGGAGAGCTTCTGGCCGGTGGCCAAGCGCTCCGGCATCACCCGGGCGACCTATGACCGCGCCTTCAAGGACATGACGCCAGATCCAAAAGTGCTCGAGGCCGCCAATTTCCAGCCGGAATATGTGAAGCCCGTCGGCGAATATGTCGATCGCGTTGTCTCCGAGAAACGCATCGCCACCGGCAAGCAGATGCTTGAGGAGAACAAGGCCCTGCTCGATGTGCTCGAGAAGCGCTATGGCGTCGACCGCACCATCATCGTCGCCATCTGGGGCGTGGAGTTCGAACTACGGCACGCAGCCCGGCGACATGAACGTGATCCGGTCGCTGGCGACGCTCGCCTATAGCGGCACCAAAGCGAAGTTCGCCCGCCAGCAGCTCCTCGTTGCCCTCAAGATCCTGCAGCGCGGCGACATCTCGCTCGAGCAGATGAACGGCTCCTGGGCCGGCGCCATGGGCCATACTCAATTCATCCCCACGACCTATCAAAGCTATGCCGTTGATTACGACGGCGACGGCAAGCGCAACATCTGGAACGACGTGCCCGACGCGCTGGCCTCGACCGCGAGCTATCTCAAGCACTCGAATTGGCACCCGGGCGAAACCTGGGGCTATGAGGTCGCCTTGCCCAAGGGCTTCAATCCAAAGCGGGTCAGCGAGAAGACGATGAAGAGCGTTGCCGCCTGGCAGAAGCTCGGCATCAAAAGGATCAACGGAGAGCCGTTCCCGCGTCCCGGCGACAGGGCCTCGCTGTTCGCCCCGGCCGGGTCCGATGGACCGGCCTTTCTCGTGCTCAATAACTTCCGCTCGATCCTCCGCTACAACCAGGCCACCTCCTACGCGCTCGGCGTCGGCCACCTTTCCGATCGGCTCAAGGGCTATGGCCCGTTCGTGCACCCTTGGCCCACCGACGAGAACCATCTCGCTCTCGACCAGCGCATGGAATTGCAGCGGCTGCTCGTGGCCCAGGGCTATTTGCAAGGCGAGATCGACGGCGTGATCGGGCCGGCGACGCTCGACGCGGTTAGGGCTTATCAGAGGAAGAAGAAGCTGCCGGTCGACGGCTTCCCGAGCCGCACCATCCTGGAGCTTTTGCGCAAGGAAGGTTAGAGTTGGCGGAACGGCAGTTGACGATGACGACACACGCGGACAGGACCATGCCTCACCATGATCGGGGAGGGGCTCTGCGATGCGCCCACGCTGCGCTCGCGATTGCCGTGCTCGCGGTCGCGCTCCTTGCGCCTGGCTTTGCGTCCGACGCGTTGGCCCAGCGCGCCGAGTTTCAGCGGAGCTATATCGATCCGTTCCCGCGGGGAGACCGCTACCGCATCGTCGTATTCGGCGATTCTCTCGCCGACGGCTTGTGGCAAGGCCTCTATCGCGCTTTCGAGGAAGACAAGAACATCGAGGTGGTGAACAACTCGAAGCCCTCGAGCGGGTTCGCGCGCCCCGACCGTTATGACTGGAATGCCGCGCTTGATGACCTCCTCAAGGACCAGAGCTACCAGATCGCTGTGGTGATGTTCGGCGACAACGAAATGCAAACATTGAAAAGCGGTAAGGACGTCATCAAGCCCGGCACCGACGCCTGGGACGAGGCTTACGGCAAGAGGGTCGAGCAGTTCGTCAAGAAGCTTCGCGGCAAGGGCCTTGCGGTCTACTGGGCCGGCCTGCCGATCATGCGCAGTCCCGATGACAGCGACGATGCCGAGGATCTCAACGCGATCTTCCGGGAGAAGACCTTCATCAACGGCGCCAAGTTCATCGATACCTGGAGCGGGTTTACCGACGAATCGGGCCGTTACAGCGCCTTTGGTCCGGACATGGCGGGCCAGGTCCGCAGGCTCCGGGCCGACGACGGCGTCCATTTCACCCTGCGCGGCGACCTCAAGCTCGCTCACTTCCCCGAGAAGGAGATCCGCCGCGATATGAACCTTGCCAAGCTCGAGCGCAACATTCCGCTCGCCGGTAGCGAGGACGAGCAGGCCAAGGTGATGGGCCGCGCCGTCATCCCCGCTCCTCAGCCTTCCCAGTCCGGAGAGAACGACGAAGCGGCCGCGGACGAAGCAGCACCCGGCGGTGAAGGAGCGACCGCCGACGGTGCCGATCAGCCTGCCGCTGACGTGCAGCAGGACAAGGTCGGCGAGGTGGATGTGGTGCGTCCGGTGATCTCCTCGACGGCGCTGGAGGCCGCGCAGAGTCTGACGCCGCAAGGCGCGGCGGCGTCCCTGACCGACGCCGAGAACATCGCCAGCGATTTGCCCGGAGGCCTCACGGCGCTCGCTTCGATCTCCTCGATCAGCGATCCGTCCGTGGCGTCATCGAAGCCAAGGCTGCCGCTGACGCAGCGACCTTATTACAAGGTTCTGATTCAGGGCGAGCAGCTCAAGCCCAAGACCGGTCGGGGCGACGATTTCGCCTGGCCGCGAAGCTAGAGCCCTAGCGCGGCAGGTCGGTCTTTCCCATCAGGAACTTGTCGATGGCATGCGCGGCCTGGCGGCCTTCGCGGATGGCCCAGACCACCAGCGACTGACCGCGGCGCATGTCGCCGGCGGCGAACACTTTCGACCTCGAGGTATTGTAGTCGAGCTCGTTCGCCTTGACGTTGCCGCGGGCGTCGAGCGCGACCTTGAGATCCTTGATCATGCCCTCATGCACCGGAGAGACGAAGCCCATGGCGAGCAGCACGAGCTCCGCCGGCAAGCGGAACTCGGTGCCGGGAACCGGCTTCAGCTGACCGTCCAGCCTGATGCATTCGAGCGCTTGGACGGCGCCGTCGGCGCCAAGGAGGCGACTGGTGGCGACGCTGAAATCGCGATGCGCGCCTTCGGCCTGGCTCGACGAGGTGCGAAGCTTGAGCGGCCAGTTGGGCCAAGTCAGCGCCTTGTTCTCCTGCTCCGGAGG
This sequence comes from uncultured Alphaproteobacteria bacterium, assembly GCA_963732955.1. Lineage (GTDB taxonomy): Bacteria > Pseudomonadota > Alphaproteobacteria > Rhizobiales > Methyloligellaceae > Methyloceanibacter. The sequence goes on along the minus strand of CAVTBH010000002.1, from coordinate 66,343 downwards.
CATCGGCATGATTTCCAGCTGGGTCACGGAGAGCGCGCCCTGGCGGAACGAGGTGCCGATGCAGTCGGAGCCGGTGTCGCCGCCGCCGATGACCACCACATTCTTGCCGGTGGCCATGATCGGCTCGACGCCGCCCAAGGACTCGGCCGAGACGCGGCGGTTCTGCTGCGGCAGGAAATCCATGGCGAAGTGCACGCCCTTGAGATCGCGTCCCTCGACGGGAAGGTCGCGCGGTTTCTCGGCGCCACCGGCAAGCAGCACCGCATCATGGCTGCGCTCGAGCTTCTTGATGGAGATATCGACGCCGACATTGACATTGCAGTGGAAGGTCACGCCCTCGGCCTCCATCTGCTCCGCGCGCCGGTCGATGATGTATTTCTCCATCTTGAAGTCGGGGATGCCGTAGCGGAGCAGGCCGCCAGGCTTGGCGCTCCTCTCATAGACGTGGACGTCGTGGCCGGCGCGGGCGAGCTGCTGCGCCGCGGCGAGGCCGGCGGGACCGGAGCCGACGACTGCCACCCGCTTGCCGGTCTTTGTCTCCGAAGGCTGAGGCTCAATCCAGCCTTCGGCGAAGGCCTTGTCGGCGATGGTGCATTCGATGGTCTTAATGGTGACCGGGACCTCGATGATGTTGAGGGTGCAGGCAGCCTCGCACGGCGCCGGGCACACGCGCCCCGTCACCTCGGGAAAGTTGTTGGTCGAGTGCAGATTGCGCGAAGCTTCACGCCAATCGGAGCGATAGACGAGGTCGTTCCAGTCGGGGATCTGATTGTTGACCGGGCAGCCCTGGTGGCAATAGGGGATGCCGCAGTCCATGCAGCGGGCGGCCTGCTTTGCCGCGTCGGCGTCGCTCGCCGGGATCACGAACTCGCGGAAATGGCGCACGCGATCGGCGGCCGGCTCATAGGTCCGGTCCTCGCGGTCGATCTCAAGGAAGCCAGTAATCTTTCCCATCGCGTTCGCTCGTCCGCTCTTCCGGCGCCATGCGGCTCTCGCCAAGGCACCTTAGTCTAAACTCGCCACTCAAACCTTTTGCGTCAGGCTAGTCCTGAAAACCGCAGCGCGCCAAGCCTGCCTCCCGGAGCAAGACGGGAGCGGCGCGCGGCTCGGTTTCGGGTTATTTGCCGTTGGCGCGAAGGCCGATCTCGATCTCACCAAGTCCCGTGGTGTCGAGCACCTGCTGCCGTGCCATTTCCTCCAAGGCGCGGCGATACTCGACCGGCATGACCTTGACGAATTTCGGCAGATAGTCGCTCCAATTGGCGAGGATGGCGCGGGCGCGCTCGGACCCGGTGTAATGGAGATGGCTTTCGATCAGCCGGTAGAGGCGCTCCTCGTCGAAGCGCGTCATGTCGGAGAGATCGACGAGGCCATGGGTCTCGAGATCGCCGCTCTGATGGTTGATGCGCTCCATGGCGCGCTCCTCGCTCGGGATCGGCTCGAGCTCGACCATGGATAGATTGCAACGGCGCTCGAAGTCGCCGTCCTCGTCGAGGACGTAGGCGATGCCGCCCGACATGCCGGCGGCAAAATTGCGCCCGGTGGGGCCGATGACGACGACGATGCCGCCGGTCATGTATTCGCAGCCATGATCGCCGGTGCCTTCGACCACGGCGGTGGCGCCGGAGTTGCGCACGGCGAAGCGCTCACCGGCAATGCCACGGAAATAGCACTCGCCGGAAATGGCGCCGTAAAGAACGGTGTTGCCGACGATGATCGACTCCTCAGGCACGATGCCGGAATTGTCGGGCGGCCTGACGATGATGCGGCCGCCGGAAAGGCCCTTGCCGACATAGTCGTTGCCCTCGCCTTCGAGGTCCAAGGTCACGCCATGGGCGAGCCAGGCGCCGAAGCTTTGTCCTGCGGAGCCGGTGAATTTCACCCAGATGGTGTCCTCGGGGAGCCCGGCATGGCCATGCGCCTTGGCGATGGTGCCTGACAGCATGGCGCCAGTGGTGCGGTCGGTATTACGGATCGGAAGCTCGATCTTGACCGGCTTCTTCTCCTCGATGGCCGCGGCGGAGCGCTCGATCAGATCGCGATCCAGCACCTCGTCGAGGTGATGGTCCTGCGCCTCGCAATTGTGGGTGGCGACGTCCTTCGGCACTTCCGGCTTGTGGAAGATGCGGCCGAAGTCGAGGCCTCGCGCCTTCCAATGGTCGATAGCCTCGCTCTTGTCGAGCGCGTCGGTGGCGCCGATCATCTCGGCGAAGGTGCGGAAGCCGAGCGCCGCCATGTATTCGCGGACCTCCTCGGCGACATAGAAGAAGTAATTGATGACGTGCTCGGGTTTGCCCTGGAAGCGGGCGCGCAACACCGGGTCCTGGGTGGCGACGCCGACTGGGCAAGTGTTGAGGTGGCACTTGCGCATCATGATGCAGCCGGCCGCGATCAGAGGGGCGGTGGCGAAGCCGAACTCGTCGGCGCCGAGCAGAGCACCGACCAGCACGTCGCGCCCGGTGCGGAAGCCGCCATCGACCTGGACCGAGATGCGGCCGCGGAGCCGATTGAGGACGAGGGTCTGCTGGGTCTCGGCGAGGCCGATCTCCCAGGGTGAGCCGGCATGCTTGATCGAGGTGAGCGGCGAGGCGCCGGTGCCGCCTTCGAAGCCCGCGATGGTGACGTGGTCGGCGCGCGCCTTGGCGACGCCAGCGGCGACGGTGCCGACGCCGACCTCGCTGACGAGCTTGACGCTGACCGCGGCGTCGGGGTTCACGTTCTTCAGATCGAAGATGAGCTGGGCAAGGTCCTCGATCGAATAGATGTCGTGATGCGGCGGTGGCGAGATCAGGCCGACGCCGGGCGTCGAATGGCGCACCTTGGCGATGACGGCGTCGACCTTATGGCCGGGAAGCTGGCCGCCTTCGCCGGGCTTTGCCCCTTGCGCCATCTTGATCTGCATCATGTCGGCGCTCATCAAATATTCCGTGGTCACGCCGAAGCGCCCGGAGGCGACCTGCTTGATCTTGGAGCGCATGGAATCGCCGTTCGGCAGCGGCTTGAAGCGGTCCACCTCCTCGCCGCCTTCGCCGGTGTTCGACTTGCCGCCGATGCGGTTCATGGCGATGGCGAGTGTGGTGTGGGCCTCGCGACTGATGGAGCCAAAGGACATGGCGCCGGTGGAGAACCGCTTTACGATCTCGTTGGCGGGCTCGACCTCGTCGAGTGGAACGGGCTTCCGCCCGAGCTCCTCGGCGGTCTTGATGCGGAACATGCCGCGGAGCGTCAGGAGCTGCTCTGACTGCTCGTTGATCTGCTTGGCGAAGGAGCGGTACTTCTCCGGGATTTCACCGCGGACGGCGTGTTGCAGGTCGGCGACCACGCTCGGGCGCCACATATGGGCTTCGCCGCGAATGCGGAAGGCGTATTCGCCTCCGACCTCGAGCATCTCGCGCAACACCGGCGCGTCGGAAAAGGCAAGACGGTGCCGCTCGACGGTCTCCTCGGCGATCTCCTCGAGCCCGACGCCTTCGACCTGGCTGTTGGTGCCGGTGAAATATTTGGCGACGAAGTCGGAGCGGAGGCCGACAGCGTCGAAGATCTGCGCGCCGCAATAGGACTGGTAGGTGGAGATGCCCATCTTGGACATCACCTTGAGGATGCCCTTGTCGATCGCCTTGATGTAGCGCTTGATCGCCTCGGCGGCCGTCAGCTCTTCGTCGATCTCCGCGGCCATGGCCTCGATGGTCTCGAAGGCGAGATAGGGGTTGATGGCCTCGGCGCCGTAGCCGGCGAGCGTGCAGAACTGATGCACCTCATGGGCCTCTCCAGTCTCGACGACGAGGCCGACGGACGTCCTGAGCCCGCAGCGGATCAAATGATGATGTACGGCGCTGGTCGCGAGCAGCGACGGGATCGGAACCCGGTCTGGCCCCGTGGCCCGGTCGGACAGGATGATGATGTTCTCACCCTCGCGCACTGCGGCTTCCGCGAGGGTGCAGAGCTTGCTCAAGGCCGCACCCATGCCCGTGGCGCCTTTGTCGGCACCATAGGTCATGTCGAGGGTCACGGTCCGGAACTGGTTGTCGGCGATGTCGCCGATGGAGCGGATGCGCTCCAAATTATCGTTGGTGAGAATCGGGTGCGCCGCTTCGAGGCGCTTCTGCTTTGACGTGCCTTCGAGGTCGAGCAGGTTCGGCCGCGGCCCGATGAAGGTCACGAGCGACATCACCAGCTCCTCGCGGATCGGGTCGATCGGCGGGTTCGTCACTTGCGCGAAGTTCTGCTTGAAATAGGTGTGCAGCAGCTTCGGGCGGTTGGACAGCACCGACACCGGCGTGTCGTTGCCCATCGAGCCGATCGCCTCCTGGCCATCCTGGGCCATCGGCACCACCAGGAATTTGACGCTCTCCTGCGTGTAGCCGAAGGCCTGCTGGCGATCGAGCAGGCTGACATTGGTCCGCGGCTGATGCTCGGTGGAGTCGGGGAGCTCATGCACCTTGATCTGGGTGCGGTCGAGCCATTGCTGGTAGGGATGCGCATTGGCGAGCTCGGCCTTGATCTCCTCGTCAGAGACGATGCGGCCCTTCACGAGATCGATGAGCAGCATCTTGCCGGGCTGGAGGCGCCACTTCTGCACGATGTTCTGCTCGGGGAAGGGCAGCACGCCGGTCTCCGAGGCCATGACCACGAGGCCGTCGTCGGTGACGAAATAACGCGCGGGCCGGAGGCCATTGCGATCGAGCGTGGCTCCGATCTGGCGGCCGTCGGTGAAGGCCATGGCGGCAGGGCCGTCCCAAGGCTCCATCAGGCAGGCGTGATATTCGTAGAAGGCGCGGCGCTTGGCATCCATCAGTGGATTACCGGCCCAGGCCTCGGGAATCAGCATCATCGCCGCATGCGCGAGGCTGTAGCCGCCCTGGACCAGGAACTCGAGTGCATTGTCGAAACAGGCGGTATCGGACTGGCCCTCATAGGAAATCGGCCAGAGCTTGGAGATATCCTTGCCGAACAGCGGCGAGGAGATGCTCGCCTGCCGCGCCGCCATCCAGTTCACGTTGCCCCGAAGCGTATTGATCTCGCCGTTATGGGCGACCATGCGGTAGGGGTGCGACAGCTTCCAGGACGGGAAGGTGTTGGTGGAGAAGCGCTGATGCACGAGCGCCAGCGCCGACGCGAATTTCGGGTGATGCAGATCGCCGTAGTAGGCGCCGAGCTGGTAGGCCAGGAACATGCCCTTGTAGACCAGCGTGCGGCAGGACAGCGACACCGTGTAAAAGCCGATGTCGCGGCCGCCGGTGTCGCCGTTAATGGTGTTGGAGATCACCTTGCGCACGAGGTAGAGCTTGCGCTCGAAGTCGACCTCGTCCTTGATGCCTGGCCCGCGGCCGATAAACACCTGCCGGTGCCGCGGCTCGGTCTCGATCACCGTTGCCGATAGGCACGAATTGTTGGCAGGAACGTCGCGCCAGCCGATGAGCTTGAGGCCTTCCGCTTCGGCCACGCGTGCGACCACCGATTCGCAATAGATGCGCTGCGCTTCGTTCCGCGGCATGAACATGTGGCCGACGGCATAATGGCCGGGCTCGGGCAGTTTGATGCCGAGCGGCAAACAGACATCCTTGAGAAATTCGTGCGGGATCTGCACCAGGATGCCGGCGCCGTCACCGGCGAGCGGATCGGCGCCGACGGCGCCGCGATGGGTGAGATTCACCAGGATCTGCAAGCCATGCTCGATGATCTTGTGGCTCGCGCGTCCCTTCAGATCGGCGACGAAGCCGACCCCGCAGGCATCGTGCTCGTTGGCGGGATTGTAGAGTCCTTGCGCTGGCGGCAGCCCGGTCTGGCTCACCCTGGTGAAAATCGAACTTCGCTCAACCGCTGACATCGGACGCAATCTGCCTCAATCTTCGCTCTCGAAGAGCATAGAGCAATCAAAATTAAGAACAACGAAGCGGGACCTACGGTGCCCCGACGCCGTCTTGGCAAAGCCTGCAAGGACGAGGATTGGACTTAAGGCCGGAGCATTCAGCCTGGGCGTCGGCTGATGCTTCAGCCACAAAGGTCAGTAGCCCTGTCCTATTCTGTCCAAAATGACAGATTTCCCGGGCCCGCACAAGCCAAGATTCCGACAAATTGTGAAAGCTTGGGCCGGCAGCGGCCGCTCGCGGCATCGGGCAAAGAGATGGGCGCTCGTCGCCAGGAGCGCCCGCTCGGAAACCAAAAAGGTGACGGGACTCCTAGGCGGCCCTGCTGTCGATCACCTTCGGCTTGTCGGTCTTGGTCTCGATCGGAATGGTGCGGGGCTTCATCGCCTCCGGCAATTCGCGCACGAGATCGACGTGCAGCAAGCCGTTCTCGAGACCGGCGGACTTCACCACGACGTGGTCGGCGAGCTGGAACCTCCGCTCGAAGCTACGGGCAGCGATGCCGCGATGCAGGAACGTGGTCTCTTCGGTCTCGGTCTGCTTCTCGCCGCGGATCGAGAGCATGTTCTCCTTGACCTCGATGGTCAGGTCTTGCTCACCGAAGCCGGCGACCGCCATGCTGATGCGATACTCGTTCTCGCCGACGCGCTCGATGTTGTAGGGCGGGTAGCTCGGAGCATCACCCTCAAAGGCGCCGAGCGTATCGAGCAGCGAGCCGAGCCGGTCGAAGCCGATGGTGGACCGATAAAGGGGGGAAAGATCGAAATGCCTCATGTCACATCCTCCTGAAGAAGCGATATGTTTTTGAAAACCCGCTCCATTTGGAGCCGGGCGAAGACGTTTTGCACAAGCCTTGAGGCCTTGCGCTGTAAAGATATGGGAACCGCCGATTTTCTCGTCAAGAGGGGTAATTGGCTGAGATAGAACGTGAAAATCAGGGTGCGCCATGAGCGGCTTGATCCGGTCGGGCCCTGTCGCGCCTCCTCCGATGGCGGACCGTGCCCCGCCCCATGCCGGTCAACTTCTTGAGTTACCGCTCGCTTTCCCGTTGATGTATAGCTTGAGTCAAAGCGGTCTCCTCTCGCGCCAAAAGCTCGGGTGCGTCCCATCATGGATCTGATTGCCACGCCAAAGAACCCGGTCCCGCTTGGGGCCTCGGTTGGAACCATCAAGGGCAAGGGTGGCGTCAAGCTGCGCTTTGCCACGTGGCGGTCGGCGCTGAAGCAGCGTTATGGCACGGTCTGCATCTTCACCGGCCGCGCCGAATTCATCGAGAAATATTTCGAGGTCGTCGGCGAGCTTAGGCGACGTGGTTTCGCCGTGGCGGTGCTCGACTGGCGGGGGCAGGGGGGCTCCGACCGTCTGTTCGGCAGCAGGCTGAAAGGGCACGTCAAGAGCTTCGCCGATTACGATAACGATCTCGCCCGGTTCATGAGCGACGTGGTCCTGCCGGATTGCCCGCCGCCCTATTACGCGCTCGGGCACTCGATGGGCGGTGTGGTGCTGCTCAGGGCCGCGACCGAGCGCGGCTGCTGGTTCTCACGCATCGTGCTGACGGCGCCGATGCTCAAGGTGTTCGATGTGCCGATGCCGCCGGGGGCGATCAGCGTGCTGACGACCGCCGTCAGCCTCGCCGGCTTCGGGCGCTTGGCGGCACCGGGTGCCGAGAAGCATTTGTCGCAGGAGTTCGAGGGCAATCCGCTGACCTCCGACCGCGAGCGGTTTTCACGCAACCTCTCGGTGATGAACGCTGCCCCCGAGCTCGTCGTCGGGCCGCCGACGATCGGCTGGGTCCGCTCGGCCTTTGCGGCGATGCGGGGGCTCGACAGCGATGCCTTTCCCGGGCGGCTGCGGGTGCCGGTCTTGATGATCGCCGCCGGTGAGGACCGCGTCGTCTCGAGCAAGGCGGTCGAGGATTTTTCTTTTCGCCTCAGGATCGGCTCGCAGCTGCTGTTGCGCGGCGCGCGCCACGAGATCCTTCAGGAACGCGACCTGATCCGCGAGCAGTTCTGGGCCGCCTTCGATGCCTTCGTGCCGAGCGTGGCCACGCGGAAATTCGGCGAGACCGCGGTCGCCTAGGAACCCAGAACTTTTACCGCGAGCGCATGTAGCCGGGGGTCTCCGGCCGCAAGGATGCGACCGCCTTTCCGCGGGTCGCCGCCGTCCCAGGTCGACACCACCCCGCCCGCCTTCTCGATGATCGGGATCAGGGGAAGGATGTCGAACGGCTGCAGCCCGGCCTCGACCACGAGGTCGATCTGACCGAGCGCGATGAGACAATAGTTGTAGCAGTCGCCGCCGAAGCGCCTCAGCCGTACGGCGGCGCTAATCGTGCCGAAGCGCGCCTGCTCCTCTTCCGTGGTGAAGAGGTCGGGACTGCTCGATGCGAGCAGCGCCTCGTTCAATGCGGCGCAGTTGCGCGTCCGTATCGGCCGCTCAAGGCCGTGGCGGCGGTAATAGGCATGTTCCTCGCCACTCCAGAAGCGTTCGCCGGTGAAGGGCTGGTCCATGAGCCCGAGCAGGGGCCGACGGTCCTTGAGCAGCCCGATCAGTGTGCCCCAGAGCGGCTGTCCGAGGATGAAAGCCCGCGTGCCGTCGATCGGATCGATGATCCAACAGAACTCGGCGTTCGCTCTCACCGACCCGAATTCCTCCCCGACGATGCCGTGTTCTGGGTAAAAGTCGGAGAGGGCGGCCCTGATCGTGGTCTCGGCGGCGAGGTCGGCGGCGGTGACCGGATCCAGCGCCGCGCCGCCCTTGTGATTAATTTCTAAGCCTGATCGGAAATGCGGCATTATGACCGCACCGGCCTGATCGGCGAGGGTGTGCGCCGTGGCGAGGTAGTCAGCGAAGTCGAGGGTGCGGGCCACGGCGTCCCTTTGAGGGATTTGTCCTTTAGATTCAATCGGCGGAGCGGCCGATTGCAGCGACGCTCTCCGATTATGTGACTGATTTACATCAGTGTTTCGTTATTGCACAAGGAGGGTTGATCGAGTTTTGCATTTTGTGCATCGCAATGACATATTGTTGCAACGCGGCATGACCCTCCTGTTGTGCCGCTGCCCTCCTTGGGCGTTTCCTCCCTAGACTTGGGCCGTTCGGATCCTTTCGAACGGCCCCTTTTTTTGCCCGGCGCCAGTGCGGCCCCGCGGCGTTCGCTTATTCGGCGGCCGCGCGGGGAACGGCAAGGCCGGCGACCGCCGCCATCAGCGCCCGCGCCATCTCTTCCAAGTCCTGCCGCACCCGTTCGAAGCCTGATGATTTTTCGAAGCTGCTCTCGTTCATATAGAGCGAGCGGTTGATTTCGACTTGGAGCGCGTGCTGGCCGGCATGGGGCCTGCCGTAGTGCTCGGTGATGTAGCCGCCGGCATAAGGCTTGTTGAGGGCGACGACATAGCCGAGCGCCTTCAGCTGCTGGGCGGCGGCTCGGGTCAACTCGCCGCTGCATGAGGTGCCGTAGCGGTCGCCGAGGACGAAATCGGGACGGGCGCCGGCATGCTCGGCAATCGGGTTCGAAGGCATCGAGTGGCAATCGACCAGGACGGCAAACCCGAAGGCCTGGCGGGCCTCGCCGAGAAGCCGTTGTAGCGTCTCGTGATAGGGCGAATAGAGCCGGTTGATGCGCTCAAGCGCCGCGCCGAGCGACAACGGCTCGCGATAGATCTCATCGGACTCGGAGACGATGCGGGCGATGGTGCCAAGCCCGCCGACGACGCGCACCGATTGGGTGTTGGCGTAGTGGGGCAGGCCGTCGCGGAACAGCGCGGGGTCGAGCTCGTAGGGCTCACGATTGACGTCGAGATAGGCCCGCGGGAAGTGGGCATAGAGCAGGGGAGCGCCAAGGTTGCCGACGAAGCTGAGCAGTTCCTCGACGAAAGCGTCCTCGGAGCGCCGCAGGGTCTTGGCATCGAGCTTGGAGGCCGCAAGGAAGGTGCTCGGATAGATCCGGCCGCTATGGGGTGAGTTGAACACCAGGGGCGCGTTTAGCTCGCGCGGGCGGGCCACTTCAAACGGGGGCGAAAGCTCCTTATCGATCGCCTCGGCCTCGCTGCGGCTCATCTTCAAACCTTGTTCTGGCCGGAACCGCCGCTTGGCGGCCCGTCCCCCGGATTATGTGTAAACTCTGCCAATGAGAGTTGAAGCTGTCTAGGCGTGTTCTTTCTTGTGCGGGGGCAAATTAGCGGCAATGATTTGGGATTCAAGGTAACGTGGTCGGGCGGCCTGGCCCTGAGCCAGGCAATGGGTCGTTTACCATGTTCGTGTAGGGCGTAGCCTAACAAGGGGGAACGAGGGATGGTGGCGAATGATCCGAACGCGCGCCGCGTGCAGCGCATTTTGCTCGCCGAAGACGACGAGGATATGCGCAGCTTCCTTGTCAGGGCACTTTCCAAGGCGGGCTACGACGTCGTGTCGTTCGGCAATGGGCTCGAGGCCTACGAGCGCATGAAGGAGGAGCCTTTTACCCTCCTGCTCACCGATATCGTGATGCCGGAGATGGACGGCATCGAGCTCGCGCGCCGCGCGACCGAACTCGATCCCGAACTCAAGATCATGTTCATCACCGGCTTCGCCGCCGTCGCCCTTAACCCCGACAATCATGCACCCAAGGACGCCAAGATCCTGTCGAAGCCGTTCCATTTGCGCGACCTTGTCGACGAGGTTGAGCGGCTGCTCGCGGCCTGATCCGACATTCGCCGAGATTTCCCGGCTTATTGCCTCAAGGGGGGCTGACCCGATATAGAAGCCTTCCCGTGAAGGGAACCGGGCGCGTAGCTCAGCGGTACGAGCACTGCGTTGACATCGCAGGGGTCACTGGTTCGATCCCAGTCGCGCCCACCATCCCTTGCCTTTCCCAGTTCTAGAGAATGCCGCGCGCCTTCAGCCGCGCCTCGACCAGGTTCCAATCGTTCGGCACCATGTTGAGGGCCGTCTCTATCGAGGTCTCGATGGCCGGGAACGGCAGGTCGATGAACTTCGCCACGGCGGCATCGAAGCCGTCCTTCAGGATCGTCGAGGCGGGGTCTAGCCCCGTCACCACCGTCAATCCGGTCCACGGCGTGGCCACCGTAAACACATCGAGGTCCGGCCGGAACGCCTTCAGGCAGAGCACGACCTTCCACACGTCACCGGTATGGAACACGGTCTCGCAAGTCCGGCGCTGGGTCGGCTCGTCGAGCGGAACGGTGTCGTGGAAGAGAATGACCGATTTCGGCCCGCAATAGGCTTCGAGGTTGACGAAGTCGCGGAGAGCCTGCTCGTAAAGATGGAGCCCGTCGACGAAGCCGAGCCCGAGCGCAGCACCGCCGAGCAGAGGTTCCGGGCCCCGCCGGGCGAAGAAGGCGTCGCTCGTTTCGGCAAAGATGTGGGTCTCGGCCTTCAGCGGAAAGACGGCCGTCGGGTTCGGATCGACGCCGATGGCAATGCTCGGAGGCTTGACGCGTGCGAGGGAGGCGCCGTTGAAGACGCCGATCTCGACCACGGTCGCCGGCCGCAGCGCCTCATGCAAACGGTCGAGCCAGTCGTAATAGAACATGCCTGGCATGCGCATTGAGGCGAGGCCGATATGGGCCTGGGGCAGGTTCGGGTTGATGGCGAGCGCGGCACGGTAGTTCGCGATCGCCTCCGCGGTCTCGCCGAGCACGCGATGCGCCTCGCCAAGGGCGAGATAGTAGGTCTGCTTTTCCTTGAGCCAATAGGGCGGCAGGTCGTGAGGCGGGAGCCATCCGGCGAGCATGGCGAGCAGGCGTTGCGGCTCGGGCTCGTTCGGGGCGCGCGCCCGCGTGAGCCGGGCAACCGCAGCAGCGGCAGTCCAACGGCCGGCACGAAATTCGGTATGCATCAAGCCGATCAATGCGGCGGTGACAGGCGTTTCGCTTCCGACCGGCGGCTCGAGCGCCCAGAGCTCACGGTCGAAGCGGTCGCCGAGATGGGGTGGGATGTCGGGGGTTGGAACGAGGGCCTCGCGCAGGAAGTGTGACAGCGCGGGCCGCGGCAGCATGCCGAGAAAGGTTGGCGGGGTCTTGGGGAAGGCAGGACGGAAGTCCCGGCCGCGAATGGCGCGATATTGACCGTGCCAGTCATCCCAATTGGCGAGGAAGTTGTCGAGCGGCGCGTTGGTGGCGATGCCGCCATGCAGCTGGTGGAAGGTCCCTTCGCCCAACAGCGAGACGAACGCGGCGCCCGGCAGCTCGATGGCGCGGCCATAGGTGTCGAGATTGAGCAGGCCGCCGCCGGGAAAGTCGAAGCGCTCTTCCCAGCCTCCAAGCTCCTCCCACACCGCGCGGCGGAGAAATATGCAACTGGCCTCGCCGAGAGGCCCGAACCAGCCATGAAGGGAAGATTGATCGAGGGTGGAGATCTCGAACAAGCGATAACCGTCCTCGGGCCAATCGATGGAGGCAAGGAGGGCGTCCTCCTTCGCCTGATCGTAGCCCGCGAGGATGGCGCAGTTCTGGTAGTCGCCGCCGAGATTCCAGCCGGGAACCACGGTCACGGCCCGCTCGTAGAGGCGCGCCCCGTGGCGGCCGAAATTGAGCAGTCCGGGGCTCGCGATGCGGGCGCCGTCGATGATGACGCCGATGACGTCGCCTTTGGCCACGGCGATGCCGCGGTTTATGGCGTGCGCCGGGGAGGGCGGCGCCGGGTCGATGCGGATCAGGTGGAAATTGCCGTCGAGCGCCTCGAGCACCGCCGGATCGAGCGGAGGGGTTGAGCCATTATCGACCACGATCACCTCGTACTCGCCGGGGTCGATGCCGCGCTGGTAAGCGGCGGAGAGCGAATAGAGCGTGCGGGGTGCTTCGCGCGGGACGTTGTACATCACGACCACGACCGAAAGCTCCGGCCTTCGCCCTGGGTGCCGATCTCCGCTTGGCGCGGTCACATCGCTTGCCACCGGACCCCCTATGGCTTCCGCCACCAGACACCGGTCCAATCGATCGCGGTGATCGGCGCCGTGATCCCTCTCTTGGCGCGATAGTCCTCGACCGCCTGACGGCAGGGCGGCATGCCACCATAGTCGTCCACGATCACGAAACCGCCCGGCGAAAGCTTCGGATAAAGGTTCTCCAAGGCGACGAGTGTGGACTCATAGAGATCGCCGTCGAGGCGGATCAAGGCGAAGGGGCTCACGTCGAGGACGGGGAGCGTGTCCTGGAACAGGCCCTCGATGAAAATCACCTGGTCATCGAGCAAGCCGTAGCGCGCGAAATTCGCCCGCACCTGATCAGCGCTGACCGCGAGCTGCTCGTGCTCGGAATAATCGTGGCCTTGGTCCTGTTCGAATTCGGGGTCGGGGGGCGGTAGGCCGCTGAAGGAGTCGGCGACGTAGACCTTGCGATCCTGAATAGCGTTCGCCTTCAAGACGCCGCGCATCAGGATGCAGCAACCGCCCCGCCAGGCGCCGGTCTCGATCAAGTCGCCAGGGACGCCTTCATCGACGACGCGCTGGGTCAGCTCGCGGAGATTTTCGAGCCGCCGGAGCCCGACCATGGTGTGGGCTATCAGCGGCCAATCGAGTCCGACCTCGCGATAGGCGTCGCCATAAGCGGCCATGTTCTCCGGCGTTACGCCGGGATGCATGTAGATGCCAGTGGCGGGGTCGCCGTAGATCGTATTGGCCAGGGCCTTGATGAGAAGATCGAGATAGAGGTCGCGCGGCGAGGTTGGCGAGGGAGGGGCGACCGGGCTCGCCCTTGCCGAATCGAGCGGCGCCGGATGCTGCTCCCGTGCCATTAGCTCTGCCGCGCCGCTGAAGCTTGATGGGCTGCACTGCGCTCGCCGGCACTCGCATCCTCTTCGGCGCAAGCCTTCAGAAATTTCGCGATGTCGGGCTGCATCAAGAGCGGTATGTAGCGCCGCACGCGCTCTTGGTCCCAATCCCACCACCGCAGCGCCAGCAGCTTTGCGATGACGTCGTCGGCAAAGCGTCTCCGGATCATGCGAGCCGGATTGCCGGCGACAATGGCATAAGGCGGCACGTCGCGGGTGACGACCGCGTGCGCCGCGAGCACGGCGCCATCCCCGACGGTGACGCCGGAGAGAATGGTCACGCCGAGACCGATCCAGACGTCGTTGCCGATGCGGACGTCGCCCTTGGTGGCGGGATGCCCTTCGATATTGGCAGCCTCTGGCCAATCGGCGATGGCCGAAAACGGATAGGTGGTGACGAAATCGGGACGATGGTTGCCGCCGAGAAAGATCTCGATGTCGGCGGACAGCGAGCAATATTTGCCGATGACGAGGGTTGCCGGCTCCCCCCACCACCAGATTTTGGGAACGCCGTAGGTGAAGTCGCCGATGTCGAAGCCGTGCTCGGCCAAGGCGTCGCGCGTCAATGGGGGAGCGACTTGGCGGTGCGGCGGGCGAGCTGGAAATTGGCTCACGCAGGCTACTCCTACATCGCCAGCTTCCGGCGAAGGCACCCCAGGGCGGTTGCGGCCAAGCCTAACTTCTCGCTTCAAGGGCCGCAAGTTGAGGCCATCTCTCCTCCTCCTGTCGTCAAACCGGCCGTTTTGCGAGCGTTTTTACGGCCCGGGTCGTTGACAGCGTTCGCCGCGCTTTCTATGGTCCGGCCCCGCTTGCCAGAGGCTTGAGGCCTCCGGGACCAGATCCCTTTCAAACGTTGCTGGGTGCTTCGCATGAAGATCAAGAATTCGCTCAGAGCTTTGCGCAAGCGCCATCGCAACAATCGTTTGGTGCGGCGGCGCGGTCGGCTCTATGTCATTAACAAGACCAATCGCCGGTTCAAGGCGCGGCAGGGCTAAGGCCTTCGGCTCTCCAGGAATTGCTTTGACGGGGCACTTTCGCGCCCCTAGCGTCCTCTCATGAGCACATACCGGACCGCTCTCCTCGCGTCCTCGCTGCTGCTGTTGTCGTCGCTCGCAGCGGGCACGTTGGCCGCGCCCCAATTCGGCCGCGCGCCCGAGCCTTTCCTCGATCAGGCCTGGGATGACCCCGAGGCTGATGACTTCGACCTCGACGTGCCGCCGCCCGCGGACGGCAAAGACGAGGCGGGCGAACCGCCGGCGTCGACGCCAAGCAAAGGGGATCGGGCCGACGTTCTGCCCGAAGAGGCGCCGTTCCCCGACCCGGCGCTGCGCGGGGAGGTGTTGAAGGAGCTCTACGACCAGCTCCGCAAGGCCAAGGACGCAGCTGCGGCACAGCCGATCCTCGAAGCGATCGAGGTGACCTGGCACCGCTCGGGCAGCGACACCATTGATCTCTTGATGAGCCGGGTCGATGCCTTTGTGCTGCAAGGCGATCTCGATCTGGCCACGCAGGTACTCGACGCCGTGACCGATCTCGCGCCCGAGGACGCCGAGGCTTGGTATCAGCGCGCCATCGTCCACTCGATGCAGGACGACAGCGAAGCGGCGCTTGCAGACCTCAAGCATACCCTCGCAATCGATCCCAACCATTACAAGGCGCTTCGCGATCTCGGCGCCGCGCTCGCTCAGTCCGGCGACAAGAAGGGCGCGCTTGACGCCTATCGCCGGGCGCTCGAGGTAAACCCGTTTTTCGAGCAAGTGCGGCGCGCGGAGAAGGCTTTGTCCCTCGACGTCGAGGGCCGGGACATCTAGCTGCCCGCGGAGCCGTTAGCGGAGCTCTCCTCGACCTTGGCGATGCGCAGCATGTTGGTGGCGCCAGGGGTTCCGAGCGGCACGCCGGCAGAGATAATGACCCGTTGACCGGGCTCGGCGAAGCCTTCCTGGTAGGCGATGCGACAGGCCTTGGCGACCATGTCGTCGAGGTCGCGCGGGTCCTCAGTCTGCACGCAATGAAGCCCCCACACCACGGCAAGCTTGCGTCCAGTGGCGGGGATCGGGGTCAAGGCGATGATCGGCTGCGGCGGCCGTTCGCGCGCGGCGCGCAGGCTGGTGGCGCCGGAGGCGGTGTAACAGATGATGGCTGCGAGATTGAGGGTCTCGGTGACGGTACGCGCAGCGGCGGAGATCGCATCGGCCCCGGTCGCCTCGGGATCGATGCGCTGGGCGTGGATGATGGCCTCGTAAAGCGGATCGCGCTCGACCTCGATCGCGACGCGGTCCATCGTCGCCACCGCCTCGACGGGGTATTTGCCGACCGCCGATTCCGCTGAGAGCATCACCGCGTCGGCGCCGTCGAACACGGCGGTGGCGACGTCGGAGACCTCGGCGCGGGTCGGGGCCGGCGCGGTGATCATGGACTCCAGCATCTGGGTCGCGACCACGACGGGCTTGCCGGCGTTGCGCGCGGCGCGGGTGATTTGCTTCTGCAAGCCGGGCACTTTCTCCACCGGCATTTCCACGCCGAGATCGCCGCGGGCCACCATGATGCCGTCGGCGAGCTCGATGATCTCGTCGAGTTCGGCGAGCGCGGAAGGCTTTTCGATTTTCGCCATCACCGCGGCCCGCCCGCGCACGAGGTCGCGGGCCTCGGCGATGTCGGCGGCCCGCTGCACGAAGGAGAGCGCGACCCAGTCGACGCCGATCGCCAAGGCGCGCTCGAGGTCGTCGCGATCCTTGTCGGTCATGGCGTCGAGCGGAATGACGGTGTCGGGCAGACTGATGCCCTTACGGCTGCCGAGGGTGCCGCTGGTGAGCACTTCGGCATCGATGCGAACGTCGCTAGCCTCGACCACGCGGAGCTTGAGCTTGCCGTCGTCGAGGAGAAGGGCGTGGCCGGGCTTGACCGCCTCGAAGATCTCGGGATGCGGAAGATTGACGCGGCCCAATCCACCGATGGCCTCGCGGCGGACGAAACTGAGAATGTCGCCTTCGGTGAGCTTGATGCCGCCGGATTCGAATTTTCCGATGCGCAGCTTCGGGCCTTGCAGATCGATGAGGATGCCGATTGGTCGGGCGAACTCGGTTTCGATTTTGCGGATGACGGCGTGAGTCTCGCGCAGAATCTCCGGCGTCGCATGACTCATATTGATGCGGAATACGTCGGCGCCCGCCTCGAACAGCGCGCGGATCATTTCTTCTTTGCTTGAGGCAGGACCGAGAGTTGCGACGATCTTGACCCGGCGATTACGCCTCATTGACTTTTCGCTTCGCCTTCAGGATCGGTGAGCCGGACCGTCCAGTCCCGCTCCTCGCCGGTATCAACCTCGAAAAACCCAGTGCGCTTGTAACCGCGCTTGACGCATTCCTTGACGTCACGGATGGTGAAAGCCTTGTCATCGGTGCACATATACAAGGTGCCGCCCCATTCTCCACCCCGATCATAGTCTATAGCGTGAATATAATAGTAACGTGCTATCAGGACCCCTTTGAGCAGCGTCTCGCAGGTATGCGAGGCGACGTTCCACCAGCCTTCGGTGGCCCAGCCCTCGGTATCGCGGTAGCCGATGGCGACGCCGACTCGGCTCGCGGTGGTGTTGCAGAGCTTAAGATCGGCGTGGGCGGGCTCCGGCGCGAACGCAACTGCGAACGCGGCGACCAACAGACCGAGCGCGCCTTGCAACAAGGCGCGGGGTGCGGCGGCGGTTACCCCCGCGCTCGTCGAGCGGGCAAGCGTCACGGTCTCAAGGCCATCAATCACGAGATCCCCGAAAAGATAGCATCGAAGTGGTTGCGTTTGTCTGACTAGAGCGATCAATTATAAGGTTATTTTTGGGCGGCGTAAGGCCGCGGAAACCATCCTTGCCAAATGCGTCACAACCTTGACCCAATGAGAGCTGCGCCCCGCGAAGTGCAAGCCGAGATAAGACCCTCAGCCATCGTGTCAAGTTACAAACAAAGGAGAGGCCGTGGAGCAGCGGCTCGATAGGCTGGGTCAAGAGCAAATGGAGGAAGCGCCCTATCGCAGCATCGATGGGGATTGGGGCCGGGGCCTCTTGCTCCTGTGCGATCACGCCGAGAACCGAATCCCTCCGTGCTTCAACGCGCTCGGGCTCAGTCATGAGGATCTCGGTCGCCATATCGCCTACGACATCGGCGCGGCTGCCGTCACCGAACACTTGGCACACGCTCTCGGCGTTCCGGCGCTATTGACGCGCTTCTCCCGGCTCTTGATCGATCCCAATCGCGGCCTCGATGATCCCACTCTGGTCATGCAGCTTTCCGATGGGCGCATCGTCCCTGGCAATGCGGGCATCACGCCCAAGGAGATCGAAGCGCGAATCACTCGCTATTATCTCCCCTATCATCATGCCGTCGATGTTGCCATCGACACCGCAACCGCGGCGGCCAAGCCGCCCGTCCTGCTTGCAATCCACAGCTTCACCCAGGCCTGGAAGAGCGTGCCGCGGCCATGGCACGTTGCGGTGCTTTGGGACAAGGATCCGCGCCTCGCGCTCCCACTGCTCGAAGGCTTGCACACCATTCCCGAGGCTGTCGTCGGCGACAATGTTCCGTATTCCGGGCAACTCAGGGGCGACACGCTCTACCAGCACGGCACCATGCGCGGGCTCGCCCACGCGCTGATCGAGATTCGCCAGGACCTCGTGCTGTCGCCGGAAGGGCAGGAGAGGTGGGCGGGGCGGCTGGCCGCGGTGATAAACAACATCCTCGAAACTGCGGAGCTTTCGCCGCGGCTCCATGCGGTCGAGCATTACGGCTCGCACGCCGGCTGACGCCGGGGCCAAGGCTCTGGATAAGTTGGAAAAGATCATGCCCCGCGTTGCCTTGCCGGCCGCGCCCTGCCTAAGCTCCTGCCAGTTCCATTCGAGATTTGGGGGTCACACCGTGCAGCTCCAGACATCAGCCAAAGACCAGCTTCGTGCCATCGTCGCCCGCATTGAGCGGCTTGACGAGGAAAAGGCCGCGCTCGCCGCCGATCTTCGCGAGGTCTATGCCGAAGCCAAGGGCAATGGCTTCGACGTCAAGGCCCTCAGGGCGGTGGTCCGCATTCGCAAGCAGGATGAGAACAAGCGGCGCGAGGAAGAGGCCGTGCTCGACACCTATCTCCATGCCCTCGGCATGGCCGAGGCCGAAGCCGCCTAGCTTCCTGAGATTCGACTAGCGATCGATCTGGGCGAGGCGGGTCGGGGTAGGCGCTGCCAGCTCGGCATAGAAGCTGCGGATGGCGGTGCCGGTGAAGCGCTGCGCGAAGGCGAGGCCCTGATAGCCGGAGCTGGGACGGAAGGTCGCGGCCACCGGGTGATCCATATCGTCGAACAGGTAGGACAGGTCGCGCTGCTCAGGGCGCGACAGGCTCGCGGCGGCGCGGTTATAGGTCACCGAGACATCGCTCATCAGGCCGGCGATCTCAAACGGCACGTAGTTCAGCTCATCGGGATGGTCTTCGTCGGCTTCCGGGGCGCCGACCACTGCCGCGCTCTCATAAAGCGGGAAGCCGCCACGGCCATCGACTTCGGGCTTGGGGGCCGGGAACGGTCCGCCGAGGCTCGCATAGATGAAGGGTTTGTGGGCCGGAATCGGTGAGGGCTGCTTGATCGGCATGTTCACCGCGGCAAGCGCCGGCAAAGCCTCAGGCGTATAGGAGGCGAGGATCGGACGGGGCAGCTCCGCCTCGGCCACGACGGCAGGCTGAGGCGCCATCACCGCGGGCTCCCGGTCGGGCTTCGGCATCGGCCGCGGCATCGCTGCAGCGAGCATCGTCTTGGGCACGAGGCCGTTGGCCAGGGCGAGTTGATAGTCACGAGGCGTGATCGGCTTGCCGTCGCGCGGGATATAGGCGGTCTTGCCCCTGGGGAAGAGCGCCGCGAGCTCGAGCCGCGGAATGCGCGGCCACATGCGCACGCGCCCGGTATCGACATGGACGAAGGGGATGCCGGACGTCGGGTAATAGCCGACGCCACCCCATTCCTGCACCAGCGCCGAGTTGCGCAGCGTCTTAGCCGAGACATCGGGGAAGGTGATGTCGGCGGCCTTGCCGAGAATATGCTGGCTGTGTTTGGCCTGGCCACCGCCGCGTTTCCGCAACGACTCATTCGTCGACGCGCTGCGATAGCCGCAAATGAGATGCACCGGCTCCTGGGAGCCGAGCTCCTGATGCAAGGTCCAGATCAGATCGATCAACTCGGGGTCCATATCCCGCTGCTGATCTTTGCGCCAATCGCGCATGAAGCGGTTGAGCTGCTTCAAGGCGTCGGGATCGAAGCGGCCGTCCTTCTTGAAGGTGACAGTGATCGTTTCCTTGGTATGGATGTTGAACATCGAGAGCGTGCGGCTCTCGCTGGCGGCCTGCGCATTCTGGCTCGGCGTGGGGCACATCAAGGTCACGGCGAGCAAGATCGCCAGACCCGCGCTCAACGTGGCGCGACGTGCAACAGTCCCCCGGCCGGTCATCCCCCGTCTGAGCCTTTCCCTCAAGAAGCCGACCCCGTCCGCCGGCTTCGATCTTGAGCCCCCGTCAGGCTCAAGCCCCTTAACCAGTGGCCAAGGCCGCCGGTTAAGCAATACTATTCGCCTAAATGGGGGAAAAAGAAGGCAAAAAAAGACCTCGGGGCCCGGAATCCCCAGTCACGGTTAACCATACCCTAATGCAAAAAGGGCGGATTTAGAGCCTTAGCGCCGCCGCCATGCGGGCATCGTGGCCATAAAGGTCGCCAAAGGTCGACATTGAGCCGTCGTCGTTCACCTTCAGGGTGAAGTAGGTGATGTAGACCGGGATCTTCTGCCGCAGGGGGATTTGCTGGTCGCTGCCGCTCTGGATGGCGGAGGCAACACGGCCGGCGGTCCAGCCCTGGTCCTCCTTGAGCAGGGTCAGCGCCAGCTGGTCGGGGTTCTGGACCCGCATGCAGCCATGGCTCTCGGCGCGCACGGGCCGCGCGAACAGGAACTTCTGCGGCGTGTCGTGCATGTAGACGTCGTGCTTGTTCGGAAACAGGAATTTGACGTTGCCGAGCACGTTGTCGGGCCCCGGCGGCTGATAGATGTTGAGGCTCCTGATATCGATCCGGTTCCAGTCGATCCTCGAAGGATCGATCTCGCGGCCACCAACATTAATGCGGAGATTGTGCCGCTGCAGCACCGCGGTGTTCCAGCCACCGCCGCCGAACCAGCCTCCCTCCTCGACGAGATAGGGCCGGATCTCCTCGGTCTTGATCGAGTTCGGCACGTTCCAATAGGGGTTGAACACGATCGTCTGCATCTCGTTGGAGAACACGGGGGTCTGCTTCTCGGGCTTGCCGACCACGACGCGCGTGGTGAAGTCGGGCTTGCCCTCTTTCATCACCCTCAGCATGAACTCGGGGATGTTGACGTTGACGTAGTAGGAGCCGAGGTCGTGGGGCAGCCAGCGCCAGCGCTCCATGTTGAGGAGGATGAGCCTCTCTCTCGAGGGGCTGGCCGCCGCGTGATGTTGTTGGTTGAGAAGGCTGCGCGTCCCAGGCCCGACCAGGCCGTCCGGATAGGCGCCATGGGTTGCCTGGAAACCCTTCACCGCCGCTTCGAGGGAATCGTCAAACACCGTCTCCTTGGCGCCGTTGTCGGCGGGAAGCTCGAGCCGCTTGCGCAACAGAGTCACCTGCTCGTCGTCCATGCCGACCTTGAGTAATGGGCCCTCGGGGATCCTGACGACGTCGGTCTCGGCCGACTTGCCGCCTCGCGCCTCGATCAGAGCTTGGCGGAGCGCCTCGAATTGCGGCTGGTCCGGCTGAAAGCTCCGCAAGTAGGCGGCAGGGTCCGACCGGAATGAAATCGACTCGATGACCTCGAGCGGATCCGGAAGCGCCAGCGTCGGGTCGAGATTCGGCGTGAGCCGCTCGGGGTCGATGCGGCCGCCCCGGGCGTCGCGCGCATAACGCATCACGGCAAAGCTAAGCTTGATCTCGGCGTCGGCGAGGCGCTTGGTGTCGGGGGCGCCGTTATCGGCGCTCGGGGCCTTGGGCAAGGCGTAGTCCGACGCGCGCAAGCCGTAGTCGTCGGCTTTCCTGATCTCGTCCATGACCGACTTGGCCCGGTTGGTGAGGCCGTTCTCGTCGACCCATAGCAGGCGGTTCTCGGGAACGGCGTAATATTCGACGAGGGCGCCTTGCTCCTCCTTCCGGACCTCGCTCGCCGAGGTGAATTTCTCAGACAGGCGGTCCTGGATGGCGATGTGGATCGCCTCGCTGCGCCCGATTAGGGCGTCTGGAGCGTCGGGCTCCGCGGCATAAGCCGGCACCGCCAGCGCGGCCAACAACAAGGCGAACGCGATACAGAAAACTGGCCTCATTTGTCTTGCTCCCCCTGGCCGAACCACCCTTCGATTTGGCAGAAATCCGAAGAATTTGAAACGTAGTGTGGGAGATTTGCCTTGGCCATAGTGCGATGCGAAATGAGCTTCCCCCAATCCCGCTTTTTCGGCGAGTGTTGCTTTCTGCCAACAGCGACAGGCTAGTTGGCTCTCGCCTCTAATCCGATTTCCCGCATTTTCCGGTACAGCGTCGAACGCCCGATGCCGAGCCGCTTCGCGATCTCCGTCATGCGACCCCGATAGCGGCCAAAAGCCAGCCTGATCATGTCCGCCTCGACGTCTTCGAGAGAGCGGATGTCCCCACCCTCGCTCAAGGCCGGAATGCCGACGGCATCGCGTCCGCTCGCCGAGGGGACATGGATCGTCGTCGGGGCGCTCGCGGATTGGCCCAGCATCACGGGGCCGGAGATGCGAGGTGCGGCAGCCTTCGGCGCCGGAGCCGGCGGCACGGTCACGCTATAGCCTTCGACATGGGCGGCGATCTGCGGGAACTCGTTGATGGTGAGGATCGGCTGATCGGCGAGCACCACGGCGCGGAACACGGCATTCTCGAGCTGGCGGATGTTGCCCGGCCAGGAATAGCTCTTGAGCATGGCGAGCGCCGCTGGATCGAGGCCGTCGACCCGCTCGCCTTCCTCGGCGGCGAAGCGCGCGATGAAGTGGCGGACGAGTTCAGGCACGTCCTCCAGCCGATCGCGGAGCGGCGGCACCCAAATCGGAAACACGTTGAGGTGGTAGAAAAGGTCCTCGCGGAAGCGGCCTTCCTGTACGAGATTGATCAAATTCTGATTGGTGGCCGAGATCAGGCGAATATCGACCTTGACCGGCGGCCGTTCGCCGAGGCCCTCGATCTGACCATCCCGCAGCACCCGCAACAGCCTGGCCTGGGCGGGAAGCGGCAATTCGCCGATGTCGTCCAGGAACAGCGTGCCGCGGTCGGCTTCAACCACCTTGCCGGCGTGACCCTGGCCGTCGCCGAACAGGGTGCTTTCCACCAACTCCGAAGGCATCGTGCCGCAATTGACGGCGACGAATGGCTTGCCGGCGCGGGCGCTCTCACCTTGGATCGCACGTGCGATCAGCTCCTTGCCGACGCCGCTCTCGCCTTCGATCAGGACCGGGATGCCGGACTTGGCGGCGCGGCGCCCGAGCGTGACGACGCGGGTCATGGTCTCGCTGCCGGCGATCAGATCGGCAAAGTCGAGCTCGCCTCGGACGGCGGCCGTCATGCGGCTGATTTCGTCCTCGAGTGCCTCGATCCGAAGCGCATTCTTGATCGAGACCTCAAGACGTTCCGGGCTCACGGGGGTGACGACGAAATCCAAGGCGCCGGCGCGCATGGCGGCGATGGCCGCGTCGATGCTGTGGGCCGGCGTGAGGACGATGACGGGCGGCTTCCGCGGCAAGGACCGCATCGCGGCAAGCACCGCCATGCCGTCGGTGCCCGGCATGACGAGGTCGAGCACCATCAGGCTGATATCGCCGGAAACATCGGCTTTGAGCTGTGACAGCGCTCTCTCGCCGCTATCGACGCCGGTCACGGCATGGCCGAAGCGCTTGATCGTCTCCTCGACATCACGACGCTGAACCGGGTCGTCGTCGACCACCAGAACACGTTTGGGCATGGCGCAATACTCGCTACGGATAGGCCTGCGACCGAAGAACCTGGTCCCCTCCGCGGCCCCCGTCCGAGCCCGCAAGGAGGTGCTGCTGTGCCAAAATTGTGCAGTCGAAGGGTAAACATCATCTTTATCGGGGTTCGATTTTGGTCGGGGTGCCCTTGGCCGGCTCGCAAAATCGCCGTAAGAGCACGCTAAGCCTGTGGGTGAGGGAGGACGGACGAGACCAATGCAGTTCAGATCGATTGACGACCCCCGGGCGCATGCCACGGCCGCGCCGGCGCGCGACAAGCTGAAGGTCGAGGGTGAGAAGCGTGTGCTCGGTGTCCTGCCCGAGTGGAATCTCGCCGACCTCTACGAAAGTCCCGACGCGCCCGAACTCAAGGCCGATCTCGACGCGGCGGAGCGACGTGCGACGGCGATGCAGGAGACCTATGCCGGCAAGCTCGCCGCGCTCGTCGATGAGGGCAAAGGCGGCGCTGATCTCTGCAAGGCGGTGCGCGAGTTCGAAGAGCTGAACGACATCATGGGCCGGGTCATCTCCTATGCGAGCCTGCTTTACGCCGCCGATACCTCCGACCCGGCGCGGCAAAAATTCTTCGGCGACATACAGGAGAAGATCACGGCGATCTCCTCCAAGCTTCTGTTCTTCCCGCTCGAGCTTAACCGCATCGACGACAAATTGCTGGAAGCCGCGATGTCCAATTCCGAGCTCGGCCACTACCGGCCGTGGCTCGAGGATCTCCGCATCGAGAAGCCCTATCAGCTCGAGGACAAGCTCGAGCAATTGTTCCACGAGAAGTCGGTCACGGGACGCGGCGCCTGGAACCGTCTGTTCAACGAGACCATGACTTCGCTTCGCTTCGAGGCCGATGGCGAGAAGCTCAGCCTCGAGCCGACGCTCAATCTTCTCCTCGACCCGGACGAAGCCAAGCGCCGCAAGGCGGCAGAGGCGCTATCCCGCGTCTTCAACCAGAATGTGCGGCTGTTCACCCTGGTCACCAACACGCTCGCCAAGGACAAGGAAATCTCCGACCGCTGGCGCGGTTTCACCGACGTCGCCGACTCGCGTCATCTCGCCAATCGCGTCGAACGCGAGGTGGTCGATGCCCTGGTGAGCGCGGTGCGCGACGCTTATCCGCGGCTGTCACACCGCTATTACGCGCTGAAGGCGCGGTGGCTCGGCATGGACCGGCTCGCCTATTGGGACCGCAACGCGCCGCTGCCCGAGGAAGCGAAGCAGAGCATTGGCTGGGACGACGCCAAGTCCACGGTGCTCAGGGCCTATGGCGACTTCTCGCCGCGCATGGCTGATATCGCCGGCGATTTCTTCGCCAAGCGCTGGATCGATGCACCGGTGCGGGAAGGGAAGTCGCCCGGTGCGTTCTCCCATCCGACGGTGCCGAGTGCGCACCCCTACATCCTGCTCAACTATCAGGGTAAGCCGCGGGATGTGATGACGCTCGCCCACGAGCTCGGGCACGGCGTGCATCAGGTGCTGGCGAACCGGCAGGGCCCGTTGATGGCGCCGACGCCGTTGACGCTCGCCGAGACGGCGAGCGTGTTCGGCGAGATGCTGACCTTCCGGGCGCTGCTCGAGCAGGCGCCGAGCAAGCGCGAGCGCAAGGCACTGCTCGCGTCCAAGGTCGAGGACATGATCAACACCGTGGTGCGCCAGATCGCCTTCTACAGCTTCGAGCGCAAGGTGCACACCGAGCGTCGCGAGGGCGAGCTGACCGCGGAGCGCCTCGGCCAGATCTGGCTCGAGGTCCAGCGCGAGAGCTTAGGGCCCGCCATCGATCTCAAGACGGGCTACGAGAATTTCTGGGTGTACATCCCGCATTTCATCCACTCGCCGTTCTATGTCTACGCCTACGCCTTCGGCGACTGCCTCGTGAACTCGCTCTATGCGGTCTATGAGAAGGCCGATAAGGGCTTCGCCGATCGCTATCTCGACATGCTCGCCGCAGGCGGCACCAAGCACCATAAAGAGCTGCTCAAACCGTTCGGTCTCGATGCCTCGGATCCGCAATTCTGGTCGATGGGACTGAAGGTGATCGAGACTTCTGATCGGCGAACTCGAGGCGATGGATGCCGGAAGCTGACGTCGCGTCCCCATTGCCGGTTGGAACCATCGTTGCCACAGTCCCGGTGGTGCTGTGGATCGCGGCGCTCGTGTCTGCCGCTGTCGCCGTGTGGCGCGCCCCGCGGCCGATCACGATCGGGCTGATCGCCGACAAGCTGGTGCGCTATCTGTTCGTGTTTCCGTTAGGGCTGCAGGGGCTGTGGGCGTTCTTCGGCCATGTGTTCCTGCCCGAGGAGTCCGCGAACGTGATCGGCTGGGCGCCGAGCCCGTTCCAATATGAGGTTGGCGTCGCCAATCTGGGGCTCGGGCTCGCGAGCCTCTACGCGGCGTTCAAGGGCTTCGAGGCACGGGCGGCCGTCGCCGTTGCCGCCGCTTGTTTCCTCGCCGGCGCTGGCTTCGGCCACATCATGGATATTCTCGCCGGCGACAATCTTGCGCCTGGCAATGCCGGTCCGATCCTGATTACCGATTTCCTGACCCCGATCGTCGTTCTGATCCTGCTCGTGCTCTGGCCGCGCTCATCGAATGCCGTCAGTGTCAAAGCCAAGGATACCGTTGCCGGGCGTATCGAGGAGGCGCTGAAGGAGTTTCAGCAGGAGACGAAACCCGAGCCGGCGCATCGCCTCGAGGATGAGCTCGAAAATGCGCGCAAGGCGATGCGGGAGGCGCTGACCTCAGGGTCGAAGCCTGAGGTTCTGCCTCCGGCGCGAGGGACCGCGAGGTCCGGGAATGCTCCGCGGCGGAAGGGCCTGCCGGATCGCGCCAACACCTGACGCTTCGTATCGGTAATGCCATAGCGCCGCGCTGCCCTGGCAATTTCCCGCCGGTCCCCTACCTTTGGGGTCGTGCCGCCATCGGACCCCCCATGACCTCGGACCAGGAACGCAATCGCCTCGCCGCCCGCGCCAAGCGCTATGGCCGCGTCGGCGCCAATGTCGGCGGCGTTGCCGCCCGCATCGCCACCACCCGCTTGCTCGGCCTCGATCCCGACCGCGACCGCGAGGCCGCAAGCCTTGCCGCGGCCCTTGGCGGACTGAAGGGTCCGATCATGAAGGTGGCGCAGCTGCTCGCCACCATCCCCGAGGCTCTTCCCGCTGAATACGCCGCCGAGCTTGGCCAATTGCAAAGCCAGGCCCCGGCCATGGGCTGGCCCTTTGTCCGACGGCGCATGGCGGCCGAGCTTGGTCCCGATTGGGAGCGTGATTTCGCCAGCTTCGAGCGCGACGCCGCCGCGTCGGCTTCGCTCGGTCAGGTGCATCGCGCCCGCGGCCATGACGGGCGGTTGCTCGCGTGCAAGCTTCAATACCCGGACATGCAGTCGGCGGTGGAGGCCGATCTGCAGCAGCTCGGCATGTTGTTCTCGATCCATCGCCGCATGCGGCCGGCGATCGATACCTCGGAGATGCGGCAGGAGATCGCGGCGCGGCTGCGCGAGGAACTCGATTATGAGCTCGAGGCCAAGCACACGCGGCTCTATGGGCTGATCTTCGCCGGCGATCCTCTGATCCGCGTGCCGGAGGTGATCCCCGAGTTGTCGACGAAGCGGCTGCTGACCATGACCTGGCTCGAAGGCCGCCGCCTGCTCGACTATGCGGACCGGCCGCTCGAGGAGCGCAATCAAATCGCGCGCGCCATGTTCCGCGCCTGGTGGTACCCGTTCAGCCATTACGGCGTCATTCACGGCGACCCCCATCTCGGCAATTACACCGTGTTCGAGGACGAGGGCGGCAGGGCGGCTGGCATCAATCTGCTCGACTATGGCTGCATGCGCACCTTCGCGCCGAAATTCATTCAAGGCGTGATCGACCTCTATCGCGGACTACTCAACAATGAACGCGCTCTGGTCGTGCACGCTTATGAAACCTGGGGCTTCGCCGGGCTCTCCCATGAGGTGATCGACATTCTGAATATCTGGGCGAATTTCATCTATGGCCCGATGCTCGACGACCGGGTGCGCACCATCGCCGACGAGCAATCGCCGGGGATGTATGGGCGGCGGGAGGCCTTCCGCGTGCACCAGGGATTGCGTGACAAGGGCCCGGTCAAGGTGCCGCGGGAGTTCGTGTTCATGGACCGCGCCGCGATCGGCCTCGGCGGCGTGTTCCTTCATCTCGCTGCGGAATTGAACTTCCACCGCCTGTTCGACGACACCATCACCGATTTCGATTTGGTCGAGGTGGGGCGGCGCCAGAAGGAAACCTTCTCGGCCGCGGGCGTGCCGCTGCCGGAAGGGACGTAGCTGACCGGGACCACCGGCCGCTCAACCGTTCCAGAAGTCCTTCACCCTCGAGAGGTCAGCCTCGGCTTTGGCGAGGCCCATCTTCACGGCCGTGGGCATCTCGTTCGGATCGAGGAAGTTGGTGCCCTTGGGTGGGTTGGCGAAGGTCACCAGCACCTCGCTGCCGCTCTTCTTGACGACATCGAGCTCTTCCTGGATCGGGGCGTGAAAACCGCTCAACTGCGCGAAGGCGGCGCTGCCATCGCTGAGGGCGACCACCAGCACGCGCTTGGCGCCGGCGACCAGATCGGCATGGGTGCCAGAGCGGGAAATGCCGCCGTCCATGCAGTAATGATCGTCAATCCAGGTCGGCCCGAAACAACCGGGCAGCGACATCGATGCCGAGACGGCGTGGCTGATGGGAATGCAGCTGTCGGAGGAGACCACCACGCGCTCGCCGGTATAGCAATCGTTGGCGGTGGTGTGCATCACGGGGCTTGGCCAGTCGAGGGGACCGATGATGGTCTGGATGGCTTGTTGCAAGGTGGCGACCGGCGCGTTCTGCGCCGCCATTGCCGCGCGTCCCAGGGCCTGGATGGCGGTGGGATCGTAGCTCTTGGTCGTCACTTGCAATTCCCGCGCTCGCGCCTGGCTGGCGGCGCCGGTATTGACCGCCACCATCCGCGCCATCACGGCGGGGTGCTTGGCGAACCAGGCAAACTCGTTGGCTTCCTGCGCGATGCGGCCACTCATCAGCATGGTGCCGAGGAGCGATCCGGCCGAGGTGCCGACCACGGCCTCGGCAGTGGCGAGATCGACGCCGTTCTTGGCCAGCGTGGTGACGTAGGCGAGTTGCCAGGCCTCGAACCATTCGCCGCCACCGCCAAGCGCAAGCGCCCGCTCCTTGCCCGATCCGAACGGGTCCGGAGCCGGATAGGGAATGACCCGCGCGCCCACGCCCGATGTTGCGCCCGCCGCCGGTGCCGGGGTGGAGGGGGTCGCACCCTCGGTGGGCTGCGCAAAACTGCGGAAGCCCGGCAACAAGCTGAAGCCCGCAGCGGTTGCGGCGCCGCCGACGAGAGCGAGTCGGCGAGTGAGCGCGGGAAAGCCGGAAAATCGAGGTGGGTCCTTCATTCGAGCATTGCGCGAGGGTCGGGGGGCTCCGTCAAGGGCAACCAACGAGGATGGGTAACGCCGCATTGCCGGGGGCGGCGGCTTTGTGGTATCTCGCGGGCAGAGTTGGGGCGAATAGGCGAGAATGGGAGTCGGGAATGAAGATCGATCCAGCAGAGGGCCATCCGGCAATGGACTACGCCGAGCACATGAGGACCTATCACCTGTTCCTCAAGCTATCGGCTTACACCGTCGTCATCGTGGCCATCATCCTGGCTGGCTTGACCCTGTTTGTGGTCTGACCGCGCCTAAACCTTTCCAGCCGCCGGCGGCAGGATGCTGCCGCCCCTCGCAATTCGAGCCGATTGGCGCGTAAAGCGCGTTCAGGCCGGCTTCTAGCCTGCCGCCGGAGCCACGATGATCACCATTGGCGTGCCCGCCGAGAGCCCCGAGGAGACGCGCATCGGGCTCAGCCCCGAGACCGTGAAGAAGCTCGTCAAGAACGGTGCCAAGGTGTCGGTCCGCTCCGGCGCCGGCTTGCGCTCCCATTTTTCCGACGCGGATTACCGCGATGCCGGCGCCACCATTGCCACGGGCGACGACGAGGCGGTGAAGGATGCGGACATCGTGTTAACGGTGCGGCGCCCACCGCTGCAGCTGGTGAAGGCGATGAAGCCCGGCGCGATGCTGATCGGCATGCTCGATCCGTTCGGCGATGCCGATGACCTCGCGACGCTGGCGAAGACGGGCGCGAGCCTGTTCGCCATGGAGCTGATGCCCCGCATCAGCCGGGCGCAGAGCATGGACGTGCTGTCGAGCCAGGCCAATCTCGCCGGCTACAAGGCGGTGGTCGATGCCGCGGCGTTGTTCGAGCGGGCGCTGCCGATGATGATGACCGCGGCGGGCACGGTGCCGGCGGCGCGCGTGTTCGTGATGGGCGTCGGCGTCGCCGGACTCCAGGCCATCGCCACGGCGCGGCGGCTTGGCGCCATCGTCACCGCGACCGATGTTCGTCCGGCGGTGAAAGAGCAGGTGGCGTCCTTGGGCGCGAAATTCATCGCCGTCGAGGACGAGGAGTTCCGTCAGGCAGAGACCGCGGCGGGCTATGCCAAGGAAATGTCCGACGCATACAAGAAGAAGCAGGCGGAGCTTGTTGCCGAGCACGTCAAGACCCAGGACATCGTCATCACCACAGCGCTGATCCCCGGGCGTCCGGCGCCGAAGCTTCTGTCCAAGGCCATGATCGAGAGCATGAAGCCCGGCTCGATCATCGTCGACCTCGCCGCCGAGCGCGGCGGCAATGCCGAACTTACCAAGGCTGGAGAGATCGTCGAGTACAATGGCGTGAGCATCATGGGCAAGCTTAATCTTCCCGGTGCCGTGCCGGTGAATGCCTCGAGCCTCTATGCGCGAAACCTGCTCGCCTTCGTGGAACCGATGATCGCCAAGGAGACCAAGGATCTTGCCGTCAATTGGGACGACGAGCTGGTCAAGGGCACGCTGATCGCCCGCGATGGCACCATCGTCAATACGATGATCGCCGGGCGTGTCGGGACAGGCAGCAAAGCACCGGCCGCTGCCGCCGAGCCCAAGGCGACAAGTGACGCGAAGCCCGCCGCGAAGAAGACCGGCGGACGGCAGCCCAAGGGAGGTAAACCATGAAGCGCGTGACGAGCCTCTTGGCGCTTGCCGTCATCAGCCTTGGGGTGATGGCGTTCCCCGCCGGCGAAGCGCTGGCCACGGAGGGCGCGGAAGGCGGCCACAGCT
This sequence comes from uncultured Alphaproteobacteria bacterium, assembly GCA_963732955.1. Taxonomy (GTDB): domain Bacteria; phylum Pseudomonadota; class Alphaproteobacteria; order Rhizobiales; family Methyloligellaceae; genus Methyloceanibacter. The sequence continues at coordinate 35,545 of CAVTBH010000002.1, read as the reverse complement.
TCATCTCGTTCTTCTCGATCTTCGTGATGGCGATCTTCGTCGGCTATTACGTGGTGTGGAGCGTGACGCCGGCTCTGCACACGCCGCTGATGAGCGTGACCAACGCCATCTCCTCGGTGATCGTGGTCGGCGCCTTGCTCGCCGTCAGCGTCGAAGCCGCCGCTGCCGGCGTCGGCCGGGAGGCTGGGTGGCGAAGCTGCTCGGCTTTGCCGCGCTGATCATGGCCAGCGTCAACATCTTCGGCGGCTTCCTCGTCACCCAGCGCATGCTCGCCATGTATCAGAAGAAGAAGAAATGAGACGGGCATGAATAACGATCTCGTCGCGCTCCTCTATCTCGATCGCCGGCGTCCTCTTCATCCTGGCGCTGCGCGGGCTGTCGTCGCCCGAGACCTCGCGCCGAGGCAACTACATGGGCATGATCGGCATGGCCATCGCGGTCGGAACGACGCTCGCCGTGGCGCGGCCTTCCGATCCTCTGACCTGGGTCATGATTCTCGGCGGTATCGCCATCGGCGGCGGCATCGGCGCCGTCACCGCACGCCGCATCCCGATGACGGCGATGCCCGAACTCGTCGCCGCCTTCCATTCGCTGGTCGGCATGGCCGCGGTGCTGGTCGCCGCCGCCGCCTTCTATGCGCCAGAGGCCTTCGGCATCGGCGCGCCTGGCGACATCCACAAGGCAAGCCTGATTGAGATGTCCTTGGGCGCCGCCATCGGCGCCATTACCTTCTCAGGATCGGTAATCGCCTTCCTCAAGCTTTCCGGGCGCATGTCCGGCAAGCCGATCATGTTACCGGCGCGCCACGTCATCAACATCGCGCTCGCGCTCCTGCTCGTGCTTTGCATCGTGATGTTCTACCGCGAGCAAACCGCGTTCTATTTCTGGGCGATCGCGCTCCTGTCGTTCTTGCTTGGTGTGCTGATCATCATTCCGATCGGCGGCGCCGACATGCCGGTCGTGATCTCGATGCTCAACTCCTATTCGGGATGGGCCGCCGCCGGCATCGGCTTCACCCTCGGCAACACCGCGTTGATCGTCACCGGCGCGCTCGTCGGGTCTTCGGGCGCGATCCTCTCCTACATCATGTGCAAGGGCATGAACCGCTCCTTTATCAACGTCATCCTCGGCGGGTTCGGCGGCGAGGTGGCGGGCCCGGCAGGCGGCGCGGAGCAGAAGCCGGTCAAGCTCGGCTCGGCGGAAGACGCCGCGTACCTGATGAAGAATGCGAGCAAGGTCATCATCGTGCCGGGCTACGGCATGGCGGTCGCGCAAGCGCAGCATGCGTTGCGGGAAATGGCCGACGGCCTGAAGAAGGCCGGCGTTGAGGTCAAATACGCGATTCATCCCGTCGCCGGCCGCATGCCGGGGCACATGAACGTGCTGCTTGCCGAAGCGAATGTTCCTTACGACGAGGTGTTCGAGCTCGAGGACATCAACAGCGAGTTCGCGCAAGCCGATGTGGCCTACGTGATCGGCGCCAATGACGTGACCAACCCCGCGGCGGAAGACGATCCCTCGTCGCCGATCTACGGCATGCCGGTGTTGCAGGTGTGGAAGGCCGGCACCGTGCTGTTCAACAAGCGGTCGCTCGCCTCAGGCTATGCCGGCATCGACAATCCGCTGTTCTACCGCGACAACACCATGATGGTGCTCGGCGACGCCAAGAAGATGACCGAGGAAATTGCGAAGTCGCTGTAGCGGCGCCCGATATTAAATTCCGGCAATGTTTGCCGTGTGTTAACCCCTTGTCTCTATCCAGCTTTCGCCGGATTCGCGTCACGCCAAGGCCCCAAAGCCCGTGTCTTGGTGTTGCGCCTGCGGGGTGTCCCGCGACATAGCCAAGCACCTGCGAGACGGAGCGGAACCGATCTTGCTTTGCCGGAGTAATTAAGACGCATGGAACCCGCTGTGGAAACCATGAAAGTCGCCAGCTTCGCCCGGCGTCCCGACATGCCGCTGACGTCGCTCCGCGTCATCTTCTAAGCCCCGATTGCAAGAGCTGATTAAGCGTGAGCTCGCTTTGGTGAGCAAAGGGAGCTGACATGCGGCACATTACTGAACCACCCGTTCAAGCGCGGTTCACCGAGGAAACGATAGGGAGAGCAGGTCTCTCACAAGAACAAGATTGGAAAGGCATCGATCGCTCATGTTGAACCTCGTGCTCTCGCTGTTAGGCACTTATGCGCTGATCTGCGCCGGTGGCTTCGTGCTACATCGCTATTTCATCTATCTTCCCGACAAGACGCGCTATGCGCCGCGGGACGTCGGTCTCGCCACGGTTCGGGAGGTGAGCTTCAGCGGTGACGACGGCGTCAAGCTCATCGCTTGGTATCAGCCGGCGCGCGGGAAGAAGCCGACACTGCTCTATTTCACCGGCAATAGCGGCTCGGCGGCGAACCGGGCGCGCAAGATCGAAGCCATCGCTGCCAGCGGCTATGGCGTGTTCATGCTCAATTACCGCCGCTATGGCGGTTCGGCGGGATGGCCGTCGGAGGCCAACAACGTTGCTGACGCGGCCGCGGCTTACGATTATCTCGAGGATATCGGCGTGCCGCCCCGCAACATCGTGGCCTACGGCGAATCTCTCGGCACCGGCGTTGCAACCCGGCTCACCCTGCAGCGCCCGGTCAAGGCGCTCGTGCTCGAAGCGCCGTTCACCTCGATTGTCGATGTCGGTCATCAGGTATGGTGGTTCCTGCCGCTCCGCCTGATCATGACGGATCAATATCGCACCATCGACCGCATCGGTTCGGTGAATGTGCCGCTCATGATCGTCCATGGCGCGCGCGACGATCTGATCCCGGTCACCCATGCGCGGCAGATCTACGGTGCCGCCAACGAGCCCAAGAGCCTCGCCATTCTCAGGAACGCCGGCCATAACGATCTGTTCGAGCAGGGCGCCTGGCCGAAAGTCGCCGAGTTCCTCGCGACCTTCGAGGAGGAAGAGGTTCGTCCGGCGGCGATCCAAGTGCCTCAGTTCGAGCCGGTGGCGCTTGCCTCCTAGCCAAAACGCGAAATCAGCCAGTCCTCGGGGTTAAGCCCCGAGGATGCGGCAGGCTGTGATACCGGAAAAAACGGATGGGGCTAAGGCCGCGCCGGGCGGGGCCTTGCGACCACGCCGCCACCGCTCTCTCGCTGGGCTTTCTTGCGGGCGAGCTTGCGCGCGCGGCGGATGGCCTCGGCCTTTTCGCGGGCACGCTTCTCCGACGGCTTTTCGTAATAGTTGCGGAGCTTCATCTCGCGGAAGATGCCTTCGCGCTGCATCTTTTTCTTCAGCGCCCGGAGGGCCTGATCCACATTGTTATCGCGAACAACGACTTGCACGCGCGTTCCTCTCGAATGCCTTGGTTGAGAGAATGATGGTGGGCCAAACCCATCCATGTCCGGAACCTATCGGCCCCGAATCCGGCATTGCTCTAACAAAACTGCCGATATTTGTCCAGAGCGTGCAGTTGATGCCGCGACGGGGAAGGAGGCAAACGCGGGCGTCACGTCTTGGGGAACAGCCGGGTGAAGTGACCCATCTTGCGGCCCGGCCTCGCCTCGGCCTTGCCGTAGAGATGCAGCGCCGTGCCTTCGGCACCGGCAAGCTCGTGCCAGCGCTCGACGTTGGCCCCGATCAGATTGGTCATCACCGCGTCGCTGTGCCGATCGGTATCCCCCAAGGGCCAGCCGGCAATAGCGCGGACGTGGTTCTCGAACTGGCTGACGCGGCAGCCATCGATGGTCCAGTGCCCGGAGTTGTGCACGCGGGGCGCGATCTCATTGACGAGGAGGTGAGGGGCCTCGGCATCGCGCTCAAACATCTCGACGCACAGCACCCCCACATGGCGGAGCGCCTTGGCAATGCTGCCGGCGATCCGGCGCGCCTCGAACGCCGTATCCGCATGGAGCCGGGCCGGCACCCGGCTGATGGCGAGGATGCCGTCCTCATGCACATTTTCGCTCGGGTCGTAGAAATGAACCGTGCCGTCCTCGCCGCGCACGGCGACCACCGACACCTCGCGGTCGAAGGCAACCAGCCGCTCGAGCACGAGCGGTTGGCCCTTGAACGCCTCGATCGCGTCCGCAGCCTCTTTCTCGGTGCGCACGAGGGCTTGGCCCTTGCCGTCATAGCCGAAGCGCCGCGTCTTCAAGAGTCCCGGCAGCTTCACCGTCGCCAGCGCCGCTTCAAGGCTCTTCGCGTCGTCCACCGCGGCATAGTCGGCGACGGGGATGCCAAGTCCCTTGACGAAGTCCTTCTCGCTGAGCCGGTCCTGGGTGATGGCGAAGGCCTCGGCCGGAGGATGCACCGGCGCATGAGCACCTGCGACTTCAAGCGCGCGCGCAGGGACATTCTCGAACTCGCACGTCACTACGTCCACGCGCGCGGCGAAATCCGTGAGCGCCGCCTCGTCGTCGAAGGTGCCCACCCTGGAGGCGGCGGCAACCTCGAAGGCCGGCGCGTTCTCTTCGTCGGCATAGATATGCACGTTGAGCCCGAGCCTCGCCGCGGCGAGCGCGAGCATGCGGCCAAGCTGGCCGCCACCCAGAATGCCGATTGTGCTTCCGGGAGGAAGAGGCTCAGCCATGGTCCTCCGGGGTCTCGGCCACAGCCTCGGTCTGTGCCGCCCGCCAGGCCATGACCCTGGCGGCGAGCGCCCGGTCCGACAGCGCCAGAATCTGCGCGGCGAGGAGCCCGGCATTGGCCGCGCCCGGCTCGCCAATGGCGAGCGTGCCGACCGGCACGCCGGCCGGCATCTGGGCGATAGACAGGAGGCTATCGAGCCCTTTCAGAGCCTTGCTCTCGATCGGCACGCCGAGCACCGGCAGATCGGTCATCGAGGCGGTCATGCCGGGGAGATGGGCGGCGCCGCCGGCGCCGGCGATAATCACCTTCAGCCCGCGCGCTTGCGCGCTGGTGGCGTAGTCGTAGAGCCGCTTCGGGGTGCGGTGCGCCGACACGATCTTGGTCTCGTAAGGGATGCGTAGCGCGTCGAGCACTTCGGCCGCAGCCTTGAGCGTGGGCCAGTCCGAACGGCTGCCCATGATGATGCCGACGCCGGGCTTCTCCTCGCTCATGTCATGCCTTTGGAAGGGGACGTGGAGGCTTCTCGCGAAAAGCGAAGGGCTTTAAAGGGTTGTGCTCTCCTTGGCAAGGAGATTGGCCCTGGAGCGGCCCTAGCGAATGGCCCACAATGCCAGCGCGCGGTCTGAGCGAAGCCGAGATTGGGGGGACTCTCAAGCGATGATGAGACTGTTTTTGTTGGTGATCGCGGCGATCCTCGTGCCGCCCGCGCTCAGCTACGGCATCAATCCTGCCGCCGTCTTGCCCAAGACCATGACCATCGCTGTCGACGGCACCGACCAGACCGAGATGCTGAGGGCGGTCATGGGCCTCTATCTCGGCATGTCGACCTTCTGCGCCATCGCCGCCTTCAAGCCGGAATGGCGCTACGTCGCCGTGATCTGGGCCGTGTTCTTCCTCTATTCGATCGCGGCGGGGCGCATCCTCAGTCTCATCGTCGACGGCATGCCGAGTCCCATCTTGCTGTTCTACATGGCGGTCGAGTTGACCGGCGGCACCGTGGGACTTTACGTGCTGGCGCGCGAGCGGCGGAAGCGCGAGGCTAGGCGATGATGTCCGGCAAGAGTTGATCCTCCACCCGCGCGATCTCGTCCTTCAGATAAAGCTTCTTCTTTTTCAGCCGTTTCAGTTGCAATTGGTCGGCGCGGCCCGACTCCTCCAGCGCATTGATGGCGCTGTCGAGATCGCGATGCTCTTGCTTGAGCCTGAGCAATGTCGCCCGGAGCTCGCGAATGTCGTCGCTCTCCATGGACGCCCCGGCTCCTCGTTGGTTTTTGGGGACTAGAGCCGGAGTATCATGGCGAATCCGGGCGGCGCAAGGCTTGTCGACAGGCATTGCCAATTCGTTGTGCATCGCCTCCCGGCCCCCTTCCAGCATTAGACAAAACGCCTCCGATTTGTCAGTATGAACGGTCGGAGACCAACTGAATTGGAGGTCTAGACAATGGCGCTTGACGCACATCTCGTGGAGTTGTCAGAGAAGCACCGCGCACTGGATCGCAAGATCGAAGAGGAACAAGCGCGGCCAACGGCAGACGATCTCAAGATTGCCGACCTGAAGCGTCAAAAACTGCGTCTCAAAGATGAAATAGAACGGCTCAAACACGAAACGAGCCATTAGGGCGGAATTGTCCCGCCACGCGCGGGAGCGGGGATAAACGTTCCAACCAAGTATCGTCACGAGACCGGCGTGCGGCGCGGGCCTCGCGGTGCGCTTGAAGCTTGATCGCGCTCAAGGGCGAGCGGGCAAAACGCGGCTAACCGTGAGCGGTACGGCCGGCGCGGACGGAGGGACCCAAGTGCAATTCTCGGAGAGACTGCGGGTTGCGGCGAGCCTCGGCTTGGCGGCGCCGCTCGCCATCCTCTTGGCGTTCGCGGCTCCGGCCGAGGCGGCGGACAAGACGCTGGTGAACAAGGGCGAGGTATTGCTGCGGGAGAATTGCTCCCGCTGCCATGCCATCGGCAAGACCGGCGAGAGCCCGCATCCGCCGGCGCCGCCGTTCCGGACCTTGTCGCGGAAATATCCGGTCGAGGATCTCGCCGAATCGCTCGCCGAGGGGATCGTCTCCGGGCATCCGGACATGCCGATCTTCATGTTCAGCCCGACCGACGTCGAGGCCATCATCCAATATCTGCAAAGCATCCAGGAGCAGTAGCCCGCTCCTCGCGGTCATTAGCGGCGCTTCGGCTTCCGCGCCTTGGCTGCAAGCGCGACCTCGTGGGCACGGCGGGCCCAGGCGATGAGTTCGTCAGGGTCGTCGAGCAAGCGCTCGGGGATCTCCCAATAGGACATGGCCACCGCGGCGCGGCCCTTGGGGCGGTAGGTGAAAGGGCCTTTGCCCTCGGCGGCAAACGCCCCAGCCGAGGCTTCGTCGGCTTTCAGGTAGAGTGTGTCGTCGACAAGAATGGCGAACATCACGCCGTTGGCATAGACGCCGGCGCCCCCGAACATGTTGCGAATTGACACCGGACCGAAGCCAGAGAGCAAGTCGGCGAGGAATGCCTTATAGCCGTCGCTGACAGCCAAGATCTCAATTCCGCTTGTTCATCAGTCGCTTGGGCGGGCGCCTACGTTGCTGCTGCGGACGCAAAGCTGTCCACAGGGCCCCAAAAGCCCATGCTCTTGCCATTTTGGCATGCCAATTAACGTCTGGTTTGGTCAACTCTGCTTTAATTTGACCGAATTGGCCTGGCAAACGCTGGGGCACGCCAGGAGCGGAGGGCTTGGCATGAAGAGCAAGCTGCTTTTGACCTTGTGGCTGATCGGCGGCGTTCTTTACGCGGGCAGCACCGCGTTCCTCGCCCACGCCGTGCTTGGCGGGGCGGGAGGTTCCAGCAAGCAGACGACGCTTGCGGTTGCCGCCGAGACCCAATGCGCCAAGGATGACGTCGCCGACAAAGACGCCGACGCCGCGACCAAGACCGCCGCGGTCGCGCCGGCCAAGCCCGCGCCGTCCCCGCAGACGAAAGCTGACGCGCATGCGACACGGACGGTGGCGCCGCAGCCTTCCGCTGAAGCCGCCGACCAGAACGAGCAAGACGACCAGGTGCAGGGCAACGACAGCCAAGCTGGCGCTCAGCCCGACGCCATGCCGGGCGAAGGCCGAGGCGAACCCGGCAGTGACACCGCGGCTCTCGACCAAGGTCAGGAGCCGCCGCTTCCGGGCGCTGGCCAAGAGGGTCCGGAACAGGAGGAATGGGGCTTGGTGGTCGCCGGCACGGCCGATATGCGGTCCGAGCCCGATCTGCGGTCCCCGATGATCTATGCCCTGCCCTCAGGTTGGCATGTGCGCGTGATCTCGCGCCAGCCGGGCTGGGTGCAGGTCCAGGATGCCAATAGCGGCGCGGCCGGATGGGTCGAATCGTCGGCGTTGGCGCCGAGCGATGGCCCTGGCGCGCGGCCGGGCTATGGACAACGCTACGGGCAAGGCTATGGCGGTCCTTATGGTCCGCCACCGCGTTACGCCGATGACGGTCCCTATCCCTGGCAGGCGCCGCGGCGCCGGGCCGGCGAGTTCGGCGATTTCATCCGCAGGGCGCTCGGCGGCTTCTAGGTCCAGTCTCTAACTCTTCCGCGGCACGCCAATCGACACGGTCAGCAGCGCGCACGGCACCGAGCCGGGATTGCCCCAGGCATGGCGCGAGCCGTTCTGAATCAGCGTGTCGCCCGCATTTAGTTGAACCGCCTCGCCGCTGTCGAGCTTCAACACGCAAGCGCCGCTCGCGATGTAAATCAGGTCGATGGTGTCGGTCGAGTGCCAACCCGGATCGTCGGGGTCCATGACTGCCATCAGGCCGGGCAGCACCTTGTTGGTTTCGGCGAGGGCCTCCGCGCGATCCATGTCGATCGACTGCGGCGCGCCGTCAGGCGGCAGCGTGATCAGCTCGAAGCGAAACCCGCCATCCGGTGGAAACCAGGTCCGGTAGCTCGGCTCGGCCCCGGCATCGGGCAGCGTCGGCATGGTGTCTGCGCCCCAAAAATTGAAGAAGGTCGCGCCGGGTACGAGGGGCGCGACGATCGGCGCAACTTGCATGTCGCTGGCGATGATGGACTTTCCACTCTCGTCCTGGCCGGTGACGACGCGACGGATGGAGCTGAAGCATGGAAGTCGGTCATGAGCTATCTCGCTTCCCTTAGCTTGATGTGCCAAAGGCTTAGCCAGTTCTTGCCGGTGACGAGCAGCGTGCCGTCGTCGTGCTTATGAGCGATACTCGTTCAGCACATGGGGATAGACGAGGCGCGTTAGGCAGCGGGGGGGAGGACCCCCGGGCTATGCTCGCCCTGGTCGTGGTGGTGGGGCGCCTCGCCTTCGGCGTGACCGTTGCCTTCGGCCGCCGGGTGATGCCCGTTGCCGTCATGCCCGTTGCCCAGATGGGCATGCACGGCGTGGCCGGCGACGCGGCGCTCGTGCTTTACGGCGGCCTTGATCAACTCGCTCTGATTGTAAAGCTCCATATGCTCGGCATCTTCCTCGCCGACCGGCGTCAGCGCTTCGTCCATGAAGAGCTTGGCATTGGGATCGGCTTCGATCTTGGCGAGGATGCGTTTCAGATGCCGCCAGCGCCGCGCGAGCTTGGCCGCCTTCCGCGCCGTTTCCGCGACGTAGCGGGCATAGAATGCAGCGGGCGATTCAAGCGGCAAGCCCGGACGGCGCTCACGGCGATGCTTGACGCGGAAGATGCCCCATTGCAGCGGATGCAAATTCTCGATTGTTACCGCGCTCGAGAACCACATCAGCACGGGCATCAGCGAGCGGATGTTGATGCCGGTGGCGGCGGCGCGCCGCATGATCGTCTCCAGATGCTCGTCGGTGTAGAAGATATCCCAGGCCGAACGGTAGGCGTCCTGCCATTCCTCGCGAGTCATCTTGGGGTGACCCGTAACCACGTGCTCGAGCTCATATTTGTTGAGGTCCGGGTCCATCCACACGTTCTTCTCGTAGAGGACCTTGTGGTCCTCGGAGCCCGGCAGCGGCGTCAGCACGAAGAACTCGAGCGCGTCGAGCGGCAGCTCCTTCTTGATGATTTCGAGGTCGTGGCGGATCGAGTCTGGCGTGTCGTTCTCGAAGCCGAGGATGTAGCCGGCGAAGGTCATGATGCCGACCCGCTTCCACTCGAGCAGCATCTTGCGGTACTCGGTGATCTTGTTCTGGCGCTTCTTGGCCGCGATCAAATTCGCCGGGTTGATGTTCTCAAGCCCGATGAACACACGGGTGACGCCGGCGCGGTGCGATTTCTCGATGAAATTCGGAATCTTGTGGCACAACGTATCGACCTGGATCATGAAGCGGACGTCCATGCCGTCCTCTTCGCGCAACTTGATGATGCGGTCGTAGATCGCCTCCCAATCCTTGTTGCGGGCGAAATTGTCGTCGGTGATGAAGAACCGCTTCACGCCTTGCGCCCAGTTCATGCGCAGGATCTGCTCGATCGAATCCGGCGAGCGGTAGCGTGACTTGCGGCCCTGGACGTTGATGATGGTGCAGAACGAGCATTGGAACGGACAGCCGCGGCCGGCGTCGAAGCTCGTCACATTGCCGACGGTGCGCTTGACGAAATCGGCCGGGAGGAAGGGCGGCGATGCCACGTCGCCGATGCCCGGTAGATGCTTCATATGATCGTAAAGGGGCTTGAGCGCGCCCTTGACGGCGTCCTCCAGGACCTCATCAAGGCCGTCCTCGGCCTCGCCGGCGAAGATCGAAACGCCGAGATCTTGCGCGATCTTGATGTCGGCTTGGGTCTCGTTCAGCATGGCGAGGCAGCCGGAGACGTGAAAGCCGCCGACCATCACCTGCACGCCTTGAGCGCGGAAGGCGCGCGAGAGATCGAGCGCGCGGGGGAATTCGTTCGATTGCACGCCGACCAGGCCAACGAGGCCCAAGCCGCCGTTTCGAGCAATGCGCTTGGCGAGGTCGCGGGGTTTCACCCGCGTATTGGTCTCATCGATGGCGATGACGTCGATGGGGAGGTCAGGACCGAGGATGCCGCGCTCGGCAGCGCCGCGGGCGAGGCTGTAGACTGTGGCGAGCGAATTCGATGGCATCGTCGAGCGCAGCCACTGCACGACATAGCCGTCGGTGTCGTAATGCGACGGCTTGATAAGGATGAGCTGAAACCGACGCCCGGACGTTTTGCTCGGCATGCATTGGCCCCTGGTTTGAGGGCGCCCATGTTCCGGGACGGTTGCGACATCCGCGCTTGTCGGCGCTGACGGCAATGACCGAGCGGAAGCCCGGCCTACAACCTGCGGTGACGAAACCCCCGAAACCCGCGCAACCTGACGCTGCTTTGTTGCGCCGCGTCAGACTTTGACTCTAAGCGACTGAACCACATCTTGGCCACTCCGTCCAACTGATTAACGGCGCAGAACGCGGCGGTTTTTCGCTAGTTTGTGTCCGTTTTGGGGTCAACTCCCTGAGCTTTGTCGAACTCGGCGATGTCCCGCGCCAGGAAGTAATTGAGCATGGTGCGGATGGTCGCGATCACGGCAAGCTTGGTGATGTCGTCCCAGGTCGGCGCCACGGCGGTGCGCAGAATGTCGGCGGCCAGAGCAAATTCGAGCCCGAGCAGGATCCAGGTGGCGAAGCGAAGCCAGATCTGGCGGCCTGCGCTCTCGGTAGCCTGGCCTTGGGCGATCGCCTTCAACAGGGCGACGATGGCCTGAAGCGCGCCGAAGGCGACGACGAACACCGCGCCGCACTCGATGACGAGTGCGATGTAGCTCGAGATCACATTGAATTGCGCTTCGAGCCCGATGTCTTGATCCCCCCGGAGGAGAGGATGCCCCGACTATCTTTCGGGCGCAACCGGGTAGGCCGAGCTCCCGCCTAGCCCTTTTTCAAGCGCTCGAGGTCGACATATTCGTCGAAGAAGCGCGTTTCCTCGTAGCGCTCCGAGGCGTAGGTGACGAGGATGGTGCCGGGCTCGAATTCGCTGAGCATCAGCCAGGTTCCGGGCCTCAGGTGTACCCCGCCGGTTGCCGGCGTGAGCCGGTGCTCCTCGAGGCCGGCCCCGGTCCGCGCCGTGATCAGGCAGGAGCCTTGGGCGACGATCAGCAGCTCGTCGCAAGAGACCGCGTGGCCGGCGCGCGATTGGTCGCTTGGCACGTCCGAGATGATGAAGCTCCGCACCGGCACGAAGGGGAGCCCGCTCTCGACCTCGACGATGCGCATGCGCCCGCGCTGGTCGGAGTGCTCCTGGAGCTTCACGAATGTCAGACCCTTATTGGTCATTTGGCTGGTAGCGCCTCCTGATTGTGGCGGCGGTGGTTGCTGACGCCTCTAGCATAACGCCATTCCGCCACGGCCCTTGGCAAGACTCTTCGCCACACCAAAGCGGCGCGGCGGCGCGATGTGGCACGCCAGGGACGCTGGATCAAACCTCCTTGGCCAGGTCCCGCAGCCTGAACTTCTGGATCTTGCCAGTCGAGGTCTTCGGGAGCTCGGTAAACACCACCCGGCTCGGACATTTGAAGCGCGCGAGCTTCTTCTTGCAATAGGCGATGATCTCGGCCTCGGTGACTTCGCAGCCCGGCCGCGTCTCAATGAACGCGCATGGGGTCTCGCCCCATTTGCCGTCGGGCTTGGCGACCACGGCTGCGGCGGCGACGGCGGGGTGCTTGTAGAGCACGTCCTCGACCTCGATCGAGGAGATGTTCTCGCCGCCGGAAATGATGATGTCCTTGGAGCGGTCTTTCAGCTGGAGGTAGCCGTCCGGGTAGAGCACGCCGAGATCGCCGGAATGGAACCAGCCGCCGGCGAAGGCGTCTTCGGTCGCCTTCTTGTTCTTCAGATAGCCCTTCATGACGATGTTGCCGCGAAACATGACCTCGCCGAGGGTTTCGCCGTCGGCTGCGACCTGTTCCATGGTCTCCGGATCCTTCACGTCGAGACCTTCCAGCGACACATAGCGCACGCCTTGGCGGGCCCGTTTGGACAGGCGCTCGGCCGGCGGCAGCTCGTCCCATTCCTCATGCCATTCATTGATGGTGGCCGGGCCATAGGTCTCGGTCAGCCCATAGAGATGAGTAAGGGCGAAGCCCGCTTCGGCCATGCGCTGGAGCACCGCCTCAGGTGGCGGCGCCGCGGCATGATTGAAGGCGACAGTGTGGGAGAACTCACGCCTCTCGTCGTCTTCGGCATTGAGCAACGCCGACATCACGAACGGGGCGCCGGAGAGATGCGTCACCTTGTGATCGGCGATCGCGTCATACATCGCCTTGGCGCGCACCGAGCGCAGGCAGACATGGGTACCGGCGACCACCGAAAGCGACCAAGGGAAACACCAGCCGTTGCAGTGGAACATCGGCAGGGTCCAGAGATAGACCGGGTGGGGACCCATATTGGTGGCGATGGTGTTGGCGTAGCACATTAGCGCTGCGCCGCGATGGTGATAGACCACGCCCTTGGGGTTGCCCGTGGTGCCGCTCGTGTAGTTGAGGGTGATGGCGTCCCACTCGTCCGGCGGCATCTCCCAGGCATAATCGGGATCGCCGCTTGCGATCAGATCCTCGTAGTCGATGTCGCCGGCGCGCTCGCCCTCGATCCCGCATTCCGCATCGCGATAGTCGACGACCTGCGGCTTGACGCGGGTTTCGGCGAGCGCCGCCCTGATCGTTGGGGCGAATTCGGTGTCGGCGATCACGAGCTTGGCCTCGGCGTGGTCGAGCATGAAGGCCACGATCGCGGGATCGAGGCGGGTGTTGACGGCATGCAGCACCGCTCCGGTCATCGGCACCGCGTAATGGACCTCGAGCATGGCCGGCGAGTTGGTAAGCATCACCGAAACGGTGTCGTTCTTGCCGATGCCGCGCACGGCGAGAGCGGAAGCTAGCCTGCGGCACCGCTCGTAGAATTCGGCGTACGAGTAGCGCCGCTTGCCGTGGATGATGGCCGTATAGTCGGGAAAGGTCGCGGCCGCGCGCTCGAGGAACACGAGTGGCGTTAGCGGCTGATAATTCGCGGCAGTTTTGCCGAGGTCGGTGTCATAGGGGCTCGTCATGGCCACCTTGGTGCGTTTCCTTGACGCACCCTAGCCAAGCTTAAGCCCTTCGATCAATTGCTCTTGTGGCGGAGACAAAGAAATCTTCCTCGTGAACCGGCGGCGCGCTGTCAGCCCCGCGAGTAATAAGCGAGCACACCGGCGAAGACGCCGGTCGCAGCCAACACCAGAATTAGAAACAGAATGCCGCCTGTGGTCATGACGAACCCCCATTGATGTGGAGGTGCAACAATCAGGCGCGGCGCGGCGTCGTTCTTTGATCTCGGTCAAGAAGGATGGGCTTCGAGCCGTGGCTCGGCGACGCAGTTGCTCGTCAATCCTGGTCTTGCAGGTCCCGCTTCAGCTCTTTCAGCTTGGCAAACACGGACTCCGCGTCGGGGACGTCCTCTTCCTCCTCAGGCGCGGCCATGGCTTCGCGCGCCTGTTGGGCGAGCGCCGTCGCCATCGGCGCCTCGCGCACTTCAGGGGATTCGGCTTCCGGCTCGGGCACGGCGTCGATGGTCTCCTCGGTCGGTGCCAGGGTCTCGCCCTTGGCAGGTGCCGCGCCCTCGCGCTCGCGCTCGAGTTTCGCGGCGGCCTTCTTGACCTCGGCGTCGAGATCGATCTGCGAGCACAGCCCCAACGTCACTGGATCCTGGGCGACCAGGTTCTGTGAATTCCAGTGGGTGCGCTCGCGGATCGCGATGATCGTCGGCTTGGTCGTACCCACGAGGCGCATGATCTGTGAATCCTTGAGCTCGGCATGGTTCTTCAGGAGCCACAGAATGGCGTTGGGCCGATCCTGACGGCGGGACACCGGCGTGTAGCGCGGTCCGCGCTTGGTCTTGACCTCGGGGACCTCGACTTTCGGCTCGGCGAGCCTGAGGCGGTACGACGTGTCCTCCTCGGCCTTGGCGATTTCGTCGCGGGTGAGCTGGCCCGAGGAGATCGGATCCATGCCTTTGATGCCATGGGCCACGTCGCCATCGGCAATGCCCTTCACTTCGAGCACGTGTAGGCCGCAGAACTCGGCGATCTGCTCAAAGGTGAGCGACGTATTGTCGACCAGCCAAACGGCGGTCGCTTTGGGCATCAGCGGGGTACGGTCCATGGGTCTGCAATACCTGTTAATGGAGCGGGCTCTCCCTCGCCCCTTGACGTCGTGAGAGCCAGCCAAATTCAATTGAAGGGGAAGAGTCTTATATAGGCCGCTCCCGATGCGGACGCAAACGGTTCAGGCACTTTTCCCGGGTCTCCTTGGGCAGACTTTAGTCCCGGACCAGAACGATCTTGCCGATATGGTCGGGATCGTCGATGCGGGCATGGGCCGCGGCCGCATCCTTCAAGGCGAAGGTGGAGTCGATCACCGGCTTGAGGCTACCTTTGGCAACGAACGGCCAGACCTTGGCCTCGATGGCGCGGGCAATGCGCGCCTTGGCCTCGTCGCTCTGGGCGCGAAGAGTCGAGCCGGTGAGCGTGAGGCGACGCAGCATCAGGCGCATCAGATCGAGCTCGACTTTTGAACCTTTGAGAAAGGCAATCTGGACGACATGGCCGTCGGTGGCGGCGGCGCGGAGATCGCGCTCGACATAGTCGCCGCCGACCATGTCGAGGATGACGTTGGCACCATGCCCCCCGGTCACGTCCCGCACCACCTCGACGAAATCTTCCTCGCGATAATTGATGGCCCTTGTGGCGCCGAGTTCCTCGCAGGCACGCGTCTTCTCTTCCGTGCCTGCGGTGACGATCACCTTGGCGCCGAACAGCCGGCCCATCTGGATGGCGGTGGTGCCGATGCCGCTCGCGCCGCCATGGACGAGCAGCCATTCCCCTGGCTTCAATCCGGCGCGCTCGAAGACGTTGTGCCACACCGTGAACACGGTCTCGGGCAGGGCGCCGGCTTCGACCATGGACACCTCTTCCGGCACGGGAAGTGTGGTGGCTTCCGGCGCGACGCAGAAGTCGGCATAGCCGCCACCGTTGGTGAGGGCGCACACGCGGTCGCCTTCCTTGAACCGCGTCACGCCGCTGCCGAGTGCCGCGACGCGACCGGCGACCTCAAGTCCAAGCAGGTCTGAGGCGCCCTTGGGCGGCGGGTAGAGGCCTTGGCGCTGCAGCACGTCGGGGCGATTGACGCCTGCGGCCTTGACCTCGATCAGCACCTCTCCAGGACCGGGAGCGGGAACTGGCCGCGTCGCTGGCTCAAGGACCTCCGGTCCGCCTTTCGCCTTGGCTTCGATCACGGTCATCGTCTCAGGCAGCATCATGTCTCCCTTCCTGTCCCCGGCGGCGGTGACAGTGCCGGAGCAAGCAGTCCTTCACGCCCGGGTCAAGTCCGGCGATGGGGGTTAGCGTGGGCTGACGAGATGATAGAATAGAGCCATGGACCTCGATGACCTCGTTCCGAAGAAGCCGAAGGGCTACGAGCTTGGCCAGGACTTGACCAAGCTCTCCGTCGGCGAGCTTCGCGAACTCGTCGACGCCTTGAAGGCCGAGATCGCGCGCGTCGAGGGTGTAGCCGCGGCCAAAGAAGCGTCGAAGAATGCCGCCGATGCCGCCTTCAAACGTTAACCATGTGTGAGCAAACGGGTTCTTTAGGTAAATCAGGCCTTAGCGTTAACTCGTTATTAGCACCTGAGCGCTAGTCTCAGAGCCATCCAGTCTTCTGGATTTCCGAGTGGTCCATCCACTCTGTTTGACGCCTCCCTGTTAACTTCCTGAGCCGCCTTAAGGCGGCTCTTTTTTTGCCCCATTCGAGCGTTTAACCTCTTCCGCGCGTGAGGGGCAGACAAGCGCCTCCCGCTCGGTATTATGCCGTGGGCACGAGTTGAGGGAGTAGCCGATGGCGGGGACATCGAGGAACGGTGACGGCGTCACCGTTTCATTCGGCGCGAAATTTGCGCAATCGGAACAGTTCAGAATTGTGTTCCGCGAGGGCATGGCACTGGTCGAGGCGGCAGCGACCTATCTCGATGGCGACGGACGCAAAGAGGCGCGGAAGCTCGAGCCGCCGCACTCGCTCGCCTACGCCACCGAGAGCATGCGCCTCACCACCCGGCTGATGCAGCTTGCCTCATGGCTCTTGATCAGGCGCGCCGTGAGCGAGGGCGAGCTGACGCCGGCCCAGGCGCTCGAGGAGCAGCGCAAGATCAAGCTTCCGGCCAAGGGTGGCGATCAGCCGAGCCGTGGCTTCAACGCGTTGCCGCCGAGGCTCAAAGACCTTGTCGAGCAGAGCATCAAGCTCCAGGAGCGGGTGATGCGGCTGGATCAAATGCTCGGCCTTGAGCCCCCCGCCGCGCCCATCGCGGCGGACCCGAGCGATCATCCGCTCGAGACGCAGTTGTCGCGGTTGCGCGCGGCGTTCGGCGCCGGGACCGACTAGGATCCAATCTCAGGAAAAGCGGGAATAAATTCTGGGGCCGACGTCGTCGGCCTCCGCGCCAGAGCTGACGCTCCGCCAGCCGCATTGGCTGGCGAGGCGCGCCCACAGCCGACCAGAGGTCGCCGGCGCTATTTGAGGAAGCCCTCGTATTTCTGCTTGAAGCGGCTGAGGCGCCCGCCGCGGTCGATCAGATGGTGGCCGCCGCCGGTCCAGGCCGGGTGGGTCTTGGGATCGATATCGAGCTTGAGCGTCTCGCCCTCCGACCCATAGGTCGAATAGGTAACGAACTCGGTGCCGTCGGTCATCACCACCTTGATGCGGTGATAATCGGGATGGATGTCACTTTTCATGGCGGGTTGCCCTGGAAATTGCGTGTTCTCGTTTCTCGGGCGAGCCTATAACGGAAGTTCAGCGCCGGGGCAAGACTGCGCCGTAAAGGCGCGGCCTAGACCTTTGCGATAACAGTGCGAGCCACGTACATTCCCTTCACTTGCAGCCACCAAGGGTCGCCTTCTCGTGACAGGCAAGCCGAACGGCCAGGACCTGGATGCTCCGCTTTCCGCTCCGGCGTTGCAGGAGGGACGCGCGCCACGGGCCTCCCTCCGCCCGCTCCTGGCGCTGAAGCCCTACCTCTTCCGTTACAAGGGCATGGTCGGGGCGGCGCTCCTGTCGCTCATCGTCGCCGCGGCGGCGACGCTTGCGGTGCCGCTCGCGGTCAGGCGCATGATCGATGTCGGCTTCACCGGCATCGAGCCGAGCCTCGTCGACAAATATTTCGCCACGCTGCTTGGCGTTGGCCTCATTCTCGCCCTTGCCAGCGCCGCCCGCTTCTATTGCGTCAATTGGCTCGGCGAGCGCGTCGTCGCCGATTTCCGCACCGAGGTGTTCGAGCATCTGACCGGCTTGAGCCCCGCCTTCTACGAGACGGTGCATTCCGGCGAGGTGATGTCGCGGCTCACCGCCGACACCACCCAGATCAAGGCCGCGGCGAGCACCACCATCAGCCAGGCCTTGCGCAATCTCGTGGTCATGATCGGCGCCGTGGCCATGATGATCGTCACCAGCCCAAGACTGTCGCTCTTGGTGCTGATCGCCATTCCCATCATCGTCTTGCCGCTTGTCGCCTATGGCCGCGCCGTACGCGCGCTGTCGCGGGAGGCGCAGGACAGTCTCGCCCACGCCTCGGCCTTCGCCAGCGAAAGCCTCGCCCAGGTCAGGGTGCTGCAGGCCTTTACTCATGAACAGGCGGCGAGCAGCCGGTTCGGGGCCGCGGTCGAGCGTTCCTTCGTCGCGGCGAAGGCCCGCACCAAGGCCCGGGCAGGGCTTACCGCGATCGCCATCTTCCTCGTATTCGCGAGCGTGGTCGGCATTCTGTGGTACGGGGCCCAGGACGTGCTCGCCGGCACCATGACCGGAGGCCGGCTGGGGCAGTTCGTGCTCTATGCCGTGCTCGCCGCGAGCTCGATGGGCGGCTTGAGCGAAGTTTGGGGGGAGATCAATCAGGCCGCCGGCGCCGCTGAGCGTTTGAGCGAGTTGCTCGCGGTGCAGTCCAGGATCAAGTCGCCTGAGCATCCCGTGCCGCTGCCCGAGCCGCCGCGGGGTGAGATCGGCTTTGATGACGTCGTGTTCGCCTATCCCTCGCGGCCGACGGTCAGCGCGCTGAACGGCATCTCGTTCAAGGCGAAGCCCGGCGAGCGCCTCGCCATCGTCGGTCCGTCAGGCGCGGGCAAGACCACGATATTCGCGCTTCTGCTCCGCTTCTACGATCCCCAGGCCGGCAACGTGACGGTCGACGGCGTCTCGGTGCGGGAGGCCGATCTCAAGGCGCTCCGCTCGCGCTTTGCCATCGTGCCGCAGGAGCCCGCGCTGTTCGCCGACACCGTGGCCGGCAATATCGCCTATGGCACGGGTGAGGCGAGCCGCGCCGAGATCGAGAAGGCGGCGCGCGCCGCCTTCGCCCATGACTTCATCATGGCGCTGCCGCAAGGCTACGACACCATGCTCGGCGAGGGCGGAGTGACCTTGTCCGCAGGACAGCGCCAGCGCGTTGCCATCGCCCGGGCGGTCTTACGCGATGCCCCGATCCTGCTTCTCGACGAGGCGACGAGCGCGCTCGATTCCGAGAGCGAGACGCTGGTGCAGCGGGCGCTCGATCGCATCATGGAAGCGCGTACCACCCTCGTGATTGCGCACCGCCTCGCCACCGTGACCCGCGCCGACCGCATCCTCGTCCTCGACCAGGGGCGGCTCGTCGAGGAAGGCACCCATCAGAGCCTGATCGGCCATGGCGGCGTCTATGCCCGCCTCGCCGAGCTGCAATTCGCCACTGACGCCGCCTAGTCCTGGTGGTGCCCAAGACGCGCAGCGATGCCGGTGAGCATGGCGTCCTGCACCCCGGCCTCTTCCAAATGGCGCAGCGTGCGTGTCACATATTCGACATTGCCGCCGGCCTGACCCTTGCCGCTCTTGACGATGCGCACCTGATCCTCGACGGAAAGGCCGCCGGCATATTGGGCGTGGCTGCGGTCGACGAGGAAGGTCAGGGCCCGCAGGGAACGGCCTGAGCCGTCGAGCAGGCGGATGGGGCGATAGACCTCCAAATAGACGTCGGTGACCTGCTCGCGCTCGCGGAGATAGGCGATGGTGTCGTCTTCGGCACCCTCGGTGACGCGAAAGGCAACGCCGCGGCAGGCGCCGCCGCGGTCGAGCCCAAGCACGAGGCCGGGCTCGGCATCGGTGCCACGATGGACGATGGAATAGACGCAAAGCGCGCGATGCGCGCCCTTGAGTAGCGCCGGGGCGGTTTCGCCGAAGGAGAACCCCGGGCGCCACATCAGCGACCCGTAGCCGAACACCCAGAGCTCAGATTTCGCGTTTGGTCCCGTCATTTCGTTGGGTGTCATTGCCCGGCTCGACCGGGCAGCACAGTAACTCCGGCATCGCGATTGATCCAATTCCGGTGGTTACTGGATTCTCGCCTTCGCGGGAATGACCCGTAATCAGTGACGGTCGGGGCTCAGTCCTCTTGCCCGTGAGGGCGGCCGAAATCCGGCGCGGGCGTATCCTGCCCGGCCTCGATGACGCCGCGGCGAATGGCGCGTGTCCGCGTGAAATGCTCGAGAAGCGCATCGCCGTCGCCCCGCCTGATGGCTTTGGTCAGCGCGGCGACATCCTCGTTGAAGCGGCCGAGCATCTCCACTACCGCCTCCTTGTTGTTCAAGAACACGTCGCGCCACATCACCGGGTCCGACGCGGCGATGCGGGTGAAGTCGCGGAAACCGCCGGCCGAGAACTTGAGCACCTCGGAACGGGTCACGGCCTCAAGCTCGTCGGCGGTGCCGACGATCGTGTAGGCAATCAGATGCGGCAGATGGCTGGTGACGGCGAGGACAAGGTCGTGGTGCTCGGGCGTCATCACTTCCACATTGGCGCCGAGCCGCCGCCAGAACGCAGCGAGCTTGTCCACGGCCTTTGGGTCGGTGCCTTCCGGTGGCGTCAGGATGCACCAGCGGTTCTCGAACAACTCCGCAAAACCCGCATCTGGACCGGAATGCTCGGTCCCGGCGACCGGATGAGCCGGCACGAAATGCACGGTCTTGGGCAGATGAGGACCCATGTCGCGCACGATCGAGCTCTTCACCGAGCCCACATCCGAAACGATAGCGCCGGCCTTGAGATGCGGACCAATTTCCTCGGCGACGGCGCCGCAGACGCCGACCGGAACGCAGACGATGACGAGGTCGGCGCCTTCGACCGCCTCGGCGTTGGTCTCGACCACCTTGTCGGCGAGCCCCAGCTCGATGACGCGCTGTCGCGTCTCCGGCGAACGCGAGCTCGCAACGATCGTGCGCACGGCGCCTTGCGCGCGGGCGGCGCGGGCGATCGAGGAGCCGATCAGGCCAAGGCCGATAACGGCAACAGTGTCGAACAGGGGCGCGGTCATAGGCGCGCGGAGACTTTGGCGCCCATGAAGGCTTGAAGCGCATCCAGCACGGTATGGTTCTCGTCCTCGGTGCCGATGGTCAGGCGCAACGCGTCGGGGAAGCCGTATTCCTCGACCCGCCGCAGAATGATGCGCCGCGATTGGAGAAATTTGTCAGCCTCAACCGCGGACCGCCCATTGCGCTCGGGGAAATGGACCAGCAGGAAATTGGCGGCGCTCGGGGTTACCTTGAGCCCGAGCTGCGGACAGCGCCTCGGCCATGTGCCCGCGCCAGACCTCGTTATGTTCAACCGACCGAGCGACCGCAGCGCGGTCCTGAAGCGCGGCGACGCCGGCGGCGATGGCCGGCCCGGACACGTTGAATGGGCCCCTGATGCGGTTCAGCGCATCGGCGATGTCGTCGGGGCAGTAGGCCCAACCGATGCGGAGCGAAGCGAGCCCGTAGATCTTGGAGAAGGTTCTCGTCATTACCGTGTTTGGCGTGGTTGCCACCAGCTCGATGCCGGCCTCGTAGTCGTTCGCGCGCACATATTCGGCATAGGCCGCGTCGAGAACGAGAAGAACATCGTCCGGCAGCGCCGCGCGCAGCCGCTTGACCGCATCGAAGCCGAGATAGGTTCCGGTCGGATTGTTGGGATTGGCGAGGAACACCATCCGCGTCGCGGGCGTGACGCGCGCGATGATGGCATCGACATCGGCGGTGAGCGCCGTTTCGGGCGCGACCACGGGCGTCGCGCCCGCGGCGCGAATGGCGATGCGGTAGACGAGGAAACCGTGCTCGGAGTAGATCGCTTCGTCGCCCGGGCCGAGATAGGCCGCGGCGAGCAGGTTCAACAGCTCGTCGGAGCCCGCGCCGCAGACGATGCGCGCCGGATCGAGGCCGTAAAGCCTGGCGATCGCCTCGCGCAAGGCCCGCGCCGAGCCGTCGGGGTAGCGCGAGAGGTCTGCTGCCGCGGCGACATAAGCCTCGACAGCAGCGGGGCTCGGGCCGAACGGCGTCTCGTTGGAGGAGAGCTTGATCACCGGCTCGCCGCCTTGAAGCGCGCTCTTTCCCGGCACATAGGGCGCAATGTCGAGAATGCCTCGGCGTGGGTTCAAGGCCCGCTTCGCGGTCATTGCCGTCTCTCCTGGTCAAAACTTCCGGGCCCGGGGCTCGCCCGGAGCGGCCTCTCATAGGACCTTTACTTTAGCGAAAGCAAAGAAAACATTGACTTTCGACGCTAAGCTCCTAGCTAACGCCGAATTGTGAGGATCGGGGCAGAATGGCCTCGCCGATGGAGTTCGACGCGCGCCAGCCATGAGTGAAGCACCGACATCCGAGGTCCTTCGCGACCACTCCGTGCGGCTGGCCCAGATCGCCAATCCACAGAGCGAGATCGTCCATTTCGGGGCGGATGACGCTCTGCCGCTCGACTGCGGCGCCGCGCTCGGGCCGTACTCCATGGCCTACCAGACCTATGGCACGCTCAACGCCGACAAGTCGAACCTCGTGCTTGTTTGCCATGCCCTGACCGGCGATCAGCACGTCGCCAATATCCACCCCGTCACCGGCAAGCCCGGGTGGTGGGAGACCATGGTCGGACCCGGCAAGCCGATCGACACCAACCGCTTCTTCGTCATCTGTCCCAATGTGATCGGGGGCTGCATGGGCTCGACCGGGCCGAGCTCGATCAACCCGGCGACGGGACGTCCCTATGGGCTCGATTTCCCGGTGATCACCATTGCCGACATGGTGCGCGCTCAGGCGAAGCTGCTCGACCATCTCGGCATCCCCGACGTGCTCTGTGTGCTCGGCGGTTCCATGGGTGGCATGCAGGTGCTGGAATGGGCCGCGACCTACAAGGATCGCGTGTTCTCCGCGGTCCCGATCGCCTGCGCCGCGCGCCACTCCTCCCAGAACATCGCCTTTCACGAGGTCGGCCGCCAGGCGGTGATGGCCGATCCGGATTGGTGTCAGGGACGCTATCTCGACGAGGGCAAGAGCCCGCGCAAAGGGCTCGCCGTCGCGCGCATGGCCGCGCACATCACCTATCTGTCGGACGATGCGCTGCACACGAAGTTCGGGCGCAACCTCCAGGATCGCGACAAGATCACCTTCGGCTTCGATGCCGATTTTCAGGTGGAGAGCTATCTCCGCCATCAAGGCTTGAGCTTCGTCGATCGCTTCGACCCGAACTCGTACCTCTACATCACCCGTGCCATGGATTATTTCGATCTGGCCGCGGATCACGGCGGCGTGCTCGCCAATGCCTTCCAGGGCACGAAGACGCGCTTCTGTCTCGTCTCCTTCACCAGCGACTGGCTGTTTCCGACTGAGGAGAGCCGGGAGATCGTGCATGCGCTGAACGCGGTCGCCGCCAATGTCAGCTTCGTCGAGCTCAAGACCGAGGGCGGCCACGATTCCTTCCTGCTGCATGAGCCGGAGCTGTTCGACACCATTCGCGGCTTCGTCAACGCCGCGGCGCGGCAGCGCGGTGTTCCGGAGGCGGAAGGGTGGTTGCCGTGAACGTCAACGTCCCGCCCCATGCCGTGCGGCCGGCCGAGACCTCGCGCGTCGATCTGCTGCTCATCGCCGACATGGTGACGCCCGGCGCCCGCGTGTTGGACATCGGCTGCGGCGACGGCACATTGCTGCGCCTCTTGGCGGCGAAGCGCGGCGTCGATGGCCGCGGCATCGAGCTGAGCCAGGCCGGGGTGAATTCCTGCGTGGCCCAGGGTCTGGCGGTGATCCAGGGCGATGCCGACACCGACCTCGCTTATTATCCCGACCTTGCTTTCGACTATGTGGTCTTGAGCCAGACGCTCCAGGCCACGTATTCGCCGCGCCAGGTGCTCGAGCAGTTGTTGCGCATTGGGCAACGGGCCATCGTGTCGTTTCCGAATTTCGGCCATTGGCGCGTGCGCACCCAGCTTCTGTTTGGTGGCAAGATGCCGCAAACCGACAACCTGCCGGACCGTTGGTACGACACGCCGAACATTCATCTCTGCACCATCAAGGACTTTCTCGGTCTCTGTCGCGACGTCGGCGCCAAGGTCGACCGCGCCGTCGCGCTCAACGCCTATGGCTCGAAGCTCGGCGTCTCCATGCCGCTGTTCATGCAGAACCTGTTCGGCGAGCAGGCGGTGTTCCTGTTGTCGCGCTGATGCGCGGGCACGCCTTCGGCGTCACGCCCGCCGGCACCGGCATGACGCGGCGGCGGAAGCCGCGCACCTCCTTCACGGGCACGCCGGCGTAGATCTGCTTCGACGCCTCGACCATGAGCACGCCGGAGAAGGCAGGCCACAGCACGAGGCCGAGCCGTTCCCAGAACACCGGCCATTTGAGGAGAACCCGCCACGAGAACGGCGGCATGTACAGCGCATGCTGCCAGTCCTCCGGCGAGAACATGGCCTCCTTCAGGAGACGCACCAGCTGCGAGCGGCTGAAGGGGCGGCCATGGCCGAACGGCGTGGTATCCACCCGGGCCCACAGCCCCCTGCGGTTGGGAACGATCAGGAGCAACCTGCCGTTCGGCGCCAGCACGCGCCAGACCTCCCGCAGCAATTGCCGAGTGCGCTCGCTCCATTCGAGCATGTGCACGAGAACGATGCGATCGGCGCATTCATCGGGAAGGGGAAGCTCGGTCTCGTCGACAAGCACGCTCATGCCGTCGCCCCCGTTCGGCCAAGGCATGGCGCCAAGCTCGGCGGGCATCAGCGCGCCCAAGGGACTGGCATCGGATCTGAAGGCGCCGAGATAGGGGGTGGCGAAGCCGAGGCCGAACAGGCTCATGCCGTTCAGATCGCTCCAGCGGGCCCTCAATCTTGAGCCGAGCAGCCGCCGCACCACGCCGCCAAGCGGCGAGGCGTAGAACTCCTTGAGATCGATGGCATCGAGATGCATCACCGCGTCTTCGGTTCATCGTTCCGTCGGGCCGCAAGCATACACGCTCCTCCGGTGATGGCGATCCGCTCCATTTCAATCTCGCCCAAGGAGGTGCTACGGTCCCCGCCAACCTTCACCAACAGCGGTAGTTCTTTGCCATGGCAAAACTTGACGTTCACCAATTCTCCGCACGCGGCGACAATTATGGCGTGCTGATCCACGACCCCGACACCGGGGCCACGGCCTCCATCGATGCGCCCGATGCCGAAGCGGTGCTTGCGGCGCTGCATGAGAAGGGCTGGGAGCTCACGCATATTCTCATCACCCATCACCATCACGATCATACCGCCGGCAACGAAGTGCTGAAACGGATGACGGGCTGCACCATCGTCGGTCCCGCGGGCGAAGCGCGCACCATTCCCGCCATCGACGTCGAGGTGAGCGAGGGCGACAGCGTCGCCATTGGCAATGCCAAGGGGCTGGTGATCGAGACGCCCGGCCACACCCGGGGCCACATCAGCTATTTCTTCCCCGATGACGGCATCGCCTTTGTCGGCGATACCATGTTCTCGGTGGGTTGCGGCAAGCTGCTCGAGGGCGACGCCAAGATGATGTGGCACTCGCTGCAGAAACTGATGGCGCTGCCGCCGGAGACGCAAATCTATTGCGGCCACGAATACACCAAGGCCAACATCAAATTCGCCATGACCGTCGAACCCGGCAACGAGGCGCTGCAGGCGCGCGCCGCCGAGGCCGATGCGCTCACCTCTCGCGGCGAGCCGACGCTGCCGACGACGGTCGCGCAGGAGGTTGCCACCAATCCGTTCCTGCGCCCCACAAGCCCCGAGATCCAGAAGCGCCTCCGCATGGAGGGGAGGGAGCTGTGGGAGATCTTTGGCGAAACGCGGAAGCGCAAGGACAGGTTCTGATCCGTGACCGCCGAGCCCCTGACCGCCGACGAGATCATCGCCCATCTCGGCCTCAAGCCCCATCCCGAGGGCGGCTATTTCAAGGAGACGTTTCGCGACGAGGAGGGGCATAAAGGCCGCGCCCACTCGACCGCGATTCTTTATCTCCTGAGAACCGGGGAGGTGTCGCGCTGGCATCGCGTCGACGCCGCCGAGATGTGGCACTGGTACGGCGGCGCGCCGCTGAAACTCCTCGTCAAGCAGGATGAGGTCAGCCACGAGCACCGGCTCGGGCCGAATTTGCTGCAAGGCGAGCACCCGCAGGTGCTGGTGCCGGCGAAAGCCTGGCAGACCGCGGAGAGCCTCGGCGCCTGGACGCTCGCCGGCTGCACGGTGGCGCCGGGCTTCGACTTCGCCGGATTCGAGCTCGCCCCTGACGACTTCGAGCCCTAGCCGAGCCTCAATCCATGTGCTGGCCGCCATTGATGGTGAGCGTCGAGCCAGTGATCCAGGCGGCCTCGTCGGCGGCGAGGAACACGACGCAGCGCCCGACCTCGTCCGCCTCGCCCAAACGTCCGACCGGGATCTGGCCGACGATCGCCTTCATCACATCCTCGGACACGCCGGCGAGCAGGTCGGTCTTGATGTAGCCGGGGGCGATGGCATTGACGGTGATGCCCTTCCGCGCGCTCTCCAGCGCCAGCGCCCGCGTAAAGCCGATCACGCCCGATTTGGCGGCGCAATAATTGGTAAGGCCAAGCTGGCCCTTCTGGCCGTTGATCGAGGCGATGTTGACGACGCGGCCGAATCCGCGCTCGCGCATGCCGTTGATCACCGGCCGCGTCATGTTGAACAAGGAATTGAGATTGGTGCGGATCACCTCGGACCATTGCTCGTGGCTCATCTTCTGCAGCATGGCGTCGCGCGAGATGCCGGCGTTGTTGACCAACACCTCGATCGGGCCGACCTCGTTCTCGACATTGATGATGCCCTGCTCGCAGGCGATGTAGTCGGTAACGTCCCACTTGTAGACCGGGATCTTGGTCTCCTTCTTGAACGCGTTCGCCGCCTCGTCATTGCCGTGATAATTGGCGGCGACGTTGTAGCCGGCTTTCTTCAGAGACTTCGAGATGGCGGCGCCGATGCCGCGCGTGCCTCCGGTGACGAGAGCCACTCTCCCCATGTCGCGTTCCTCCCTTTAGGCGCTTCTGTGGCGCCGTGTTGCCATGTCAAACACGCCCTTGCGCCGGTTCGCCGGCGCAAGGTTCACAACACTTGCAAATGCTCTAGTCGCGCTCGACGCACAAGGCGATGCCCATGCCGCCGCCGATGCAAAGCGTGGCGAGACCCTTCTTGGCATCCCGGCGCTGCATCTCGTGGAGAAGGGTAGTCAGGATGCGCGTGCCGGAGGCTCCGATCGGGTGGCCGATGGCGATGGCGCCGCCATTGACGTTGACCTTGTCGGTGTCCCAGCCGAGGTCCTTGTTCACAGCGCAGGCTTGGGCCGCGAAGGCCTCATTGGCCTCGATCAGATCGAGGTCCTTCGCCGTCCAGCCGGCCTTCTCCAGGGCGCGGCGCGAGGCCGGGATCGGGCCCGAGCCCATCACCGCAGGCTCGACGCCGGCTTGCGCCCAGGAGGCAATGCGGGCGAGAGGCTTGAGCTTACGCCTCTTGGCTTCCTTGGCGGTCATCAGCACCACCGCCGCGGCGCCGTCATTGATGCCCGACGCATTGCCGGCGGTGACGGTGCCTTCCTTGTCGAACGCCGGCCGGAGCTTGGCCATGTCCTCGTATTTGGCGCCTTCGCGGATATACTCGTCATCGCTGACCACCACCTCGCCCTTGCGGGTCTTGATGGTCACGGGAACGATCTCGTCCTTGAACTTGCCGGCCTTCTTGGCGGCCTCGGCCTTGTTCTGGGAGGCGACGGCAAAGCGGTCCTGGTCCTCGCGCTGGATCTGCCACTGCCGCGCCACGTTCTCGGCGGTCGTGCCCATGTGATAGCCGTGAAAGGCATCCCACAGCCCATCCTTGATCATGGTGTCGATCAGATCGAGATTGCCCATCTTGGTGCCGTTGCGGAGCTGCGCGGCGTGGACGGACTGGCTCATGCTCTCCTGACCGCCGGCAACGACGATGTCGGCATCGCCCGCGGCGATCTGCTGGGCGCCGGTGACGACGGCGCGCAAGCCCGAGCCGCAGACCTGGTTCAGGCCCCAAGCGGGAGTCTCGACCGGGATGCCGGCGGCCATCGCGGCCTGGCGGGCCGGGTTCTGGCCTTGGGCTGCGGTCAGGACCTGGCCCATAATCACTTCGCTGACGTCGCTGGGCTCGACCCCAGCCCGCGCCAAAGCCGCCCCAATTGCCACCTGTCCGAGGTAATGCGCCGGGACGCCGGAAAGCGACCCATTGAACGACCCGACCGGGGTGCGTGCCGCAGCGACGATGACGATATCTTCGTCTTTCATTCCCAATCTCCCACTTACCCAATGGCTTAAGGCTATAGCGTAGTGCGTCCGTTCCGGGAAGCGGCTTGACCCTCTCTTTAGCTTGACCCTCTCTTTAGTATGCCGCAAACCCTCTGGTGCTGTGCACAAGGAACGTGCTAGTGATTTCGCAGTTGCGGCATGAAGTTGCCTTGGCCCCCTGAGGCTTAGGCACGGGAGCTTAGATACACGTGGCACGCGACACGGACCAAGAGAACCGGCCGGTCATCATCAAGAAATACGCGAACCGCCGGCTCTACAATACTGACACCAGCACCTATGTGACACTTGAGGACCTTGCCGAGATGGTGAGGGGCGAGCGCGATTTCGTGGTCTACGACGCCAAGACCGGGGAGGACCTGACCCACTCGGTGCTGACGCAGATCATCGTCGAGCAGGAAAGCCGGGGTACGAACCTCTTGCCCATCGGCTTCCTCCGCCAGCTCATTCGCTTCTATGGCGACAGCATGCAGCGGTTGGTGCCGAGCTATCTCGAGTTCAGCCTCGACTCGCTGACCCGCCAGCAGGAGCAATATCGCCGCCGCTTCGCCCACGTCTTTGGCACCGCGGCCTTCGACGCGATGCAGGAGCAGGTGCGCAAGAATTTCGATACGTTCGAGCGCGCGCTTGGCTTGTTCAGCCCGTTCAAGCCGGGTGAGGCGGGAGAGGCCAAGAACGACAACGCGACATTGGCCGCAAACGCCGGTGAGACACCGAAATCAGCTGGTGGCGACGACGAGATCGCCAATCTGAAGGCCGAGCTGTCGGCCATGCAGGATCGGCTCGAGCAGCTCTCCCGCCGCTAGGCGGCCCACTCTGGTTCTCAACGAGATTGCGCGGGAGCGGCGTCAGCCGACGCTATAGTCGCGGCGGGCCGAGCGGATCGTCACCGAGAAGCCGGCGATGACGTCGATCAGGCTGATGACGGTGATCAGAAAGAACAGCGACGTCGCCGCCGGCGGCCACACCAGAAACAGGATCAGGCAGGCGACGAACACGATCATCGACAGCGCGTGATCGACCACCGAATTGCCGCCGGTGCGGGTCGACTTGACCACCTCGAAGAACAGCACGATGAGCGCGACGGTGAGCAGCATGTCGCTAAGCGTGATCTGCCATACGCCGCCTGACGGTAGCTTCGGCGTGAAGCGGGGCAGGGTGAAATCGGCCCCGGCCCAGGCAAAGGCGACATAGGCGATGACGACGAAGGCGAGCAGCGGGATGGCCGAGAGGAAGGTCGTCCGCGATGTCTCGCGGACCGTGCTAGCCTCGGGCTGCTCTATCATCACCATGGCGGTGTTTGGTCCTCGTCGCCGACCAGCCCCGCGCTTGGGCTCCCGGTCAGGCGTCTTCCTTGATGGTCAACACCTGACGGCCGCGATATTTGCCCGACTTCAAATCGATATGATGCGGGCGGCGGAGCTCGCCGGAGTCCTTGTCTTCGACATAGGCAGGCGCATTGAGCGCATCGTGTGACCGCCTATTGCCCCGCTTCATACGCGAGGTTTTTCTCTTGGGTACAGCCATCTTCCAACCTTTTAGGATAACCGCGGGGGTCCGCAGCAGTTCCGGGTGGACGCCCTTATAGTGGCTAAGTTCGGCCCTGGCCAGAGGGTGGATGAGGCACGCCACCGCCGTCAGGATGGCGGCAGAGCGCAGGCGGAGCGCGATGCGAGGATCGGCATTCGCTTGCCGATCGCGTGCGCGATGCGCTGCATCCTCGCGCTTGGCTTTGCCGGGTTGCGAAGCCGCGGCGAAGGCAGCGCCGCGGCGAGCAGAAGCGCTTCACGCCGGGTCAAATCGCTCGCGCTCTTGTGGAAATAGTGCTGGCTCGCAGCCTCGGCGCCGAAGATGCCGGGGCCCCACTGCGCCACATTGAGATAGACCTCGATGACGCGATCCTTGGGCCAGAAGATCGTGAGCAGATAGGCGAGCGGCACCTCGAGCACCTTGCGCACATAGCTCCGCCGCGTCGACAGATAGAGGTTTTTCGCGGTCTGCATGGTGATGGTGCTCGCGCCGCGAATGCTGCGGTGGCGCCGCTTTGCTTCCTCGATGGCATCCTTGACTGCGGCCCAATCGACGCCCCAATGGGCGCAGAAGCGGCCGTCCTCGCTCGCGACCACGGCAAGCGGCAGCTCGCGCGATATCTCTTCGAGCGGCACCCAGCGCCGTTGCAGCGTCGCGCCCTTGAGCTTCTCGGCGATCATCACCGGCGTGATCGGCGGATTGACGAAGCGGAAGGCAAATACCGAGATGAGAAGAGCCGCGAGGAGAAACGCGATCGCAATGCCGATGCGCCTGAGCCAGGGATGCCGGGGTTTGACCTTGCTGCGTGCGGCCATCAAGTCCTGAATTGCCATGATGCGGGCGTTGTAGCCTCGGGTTGCTGCCTCAAGCAACGTGGTATTAGGGTCCTACCAGGCCGTAAACTTTCGCCCAACGGCAGCAAACAGCCCTTCATCCGACCATGGACATTACCCAAGACCTCGAACGTGTCGCGAGAATGGTAGAGACCCGTCTCGATGCCTTGATCGAGCCGGAGCCGGGAACTTCGGGGCAGGCGCGGTTGATCGAGGCCATGCGCTATGCCGCGCTCGGCGGCGGCAAGCGGTTGCGGCCGTTCCTCTTGATCGAGGCCGCGCGGGTGTTTGGCGTGGCGGAGGAGCATGCGCTCGATGCGGCTGCGGCACTTGAATGCGTGCATTGCTACTCCCTCGTCCATGACGATCTTCCCGCCATGGACGATGACCCGGTGAGGCGCGGGCGGCCCACCGTCCACGTCGCCTTTGACGAGGCGACCGCGATCCTTGCCGGCGACGCTCTGCTCACGCTCGCCTTCGACATTCTGAGCCGGGCGACGACGGCGGCGGATGCCGCGGTCCGCGTCGATCTCGTGTCGCTCCTCGCTCAGGCTGCCGGCACGGACGGCATGGCCGGCGGCCAGGCGCTCGACCTCGCTGCGGAAGGCAGGAGCCTCGGCCCCATGGAGGTGGCGCGGATGCAGGCCATGAAGACCGGCGCCTTGTTCCAATTCGCGTGCGCCGCGGGTGCTGCGCTCGGCCGCGCCGACGAAAGGGCGCGCGAGGCGTTGGCAGCCTACGCCTCGGCCTTCGGCCAGGCGTTCCAGCTCGCCGACGATCTGCTCGATGCCGAAGGCGATGCCGCCATGGTGGGCAAGGCCGTGGCCAAGGACGCCGGTCGCGGCAAGGCCACGCTCGTCGCGCTGCTCGGCATCGAGGCGGCGCGGACGCGGCTTGCGGCGCTGGTCGAGGATGCCGAAGCCTCGCTGGCGCCGTTCGGCGCTCGCGCCGACACACTCAAGGAGACGGCGCGGTTCATCGCCGCGCGGCGCACTTGAGTACGCAGCCAACTCGGCTTTCAATTCGCCATGGCAAGTGAGCGCAAAGCCTCATCCCGCAGCCGCTGGCCGAGGCCCGTCCGCATCTTCGTCGGACGGCCGAGGCTCTTTCTTGCCATCCTCGTCGGCATTGGCGTGGCGGTCTTGTTGCCGCTGTACAGCACCGAGGTGCGCGGCGTCACGCGCCTCCTGATCGCTTGGGACGTTGGCGTCGGCCTCTACCTCATCCTCGCCTATCGGATGATCGCCAACAGCAGCGTCCGGGAGATTCACCGCCAATATTTGCTCCAGGATGAGGGCGGCTTCGCCATTCTCGTGCTCACCGTCGCCGGCGCGTGCGCGAGCGTCGCCGCGGTGTTCGCTTGGCTCGAAGTCACGAGCAAGGTCGAGACCTTTGCCATGCCTGGGCTCGGCTTTCTCCTGGTTACGATCATGCTGTCCTGGGGGTTCATCCACACCATCTTCGCGCTGCATTACGCCCATGAATATTACGCCGAGCATGGCGGGGCAGGCGGCGGCCTGATCTTTCCCGGAGATCCCGAGCCGACCTATTGGGACTTCGTCTATTTCGCCTTCGGCATCGGCACCGCGACGCAAGTGTCGGATGTGCAAATCAACTCGAAGCGCATCCGTCGCACCGTGACAGTGCACAGCATCGTGTCGTTCTTCTTCAACGTCACGGTGATCGCGCTGACCGTCGGCCTCGTCGGCGACGCCATCCAGAATTGACCGCGAGCTACTCTGCCGCGGTGCGGGTCTTGCCGATCTGGCCGTAGCGCCGCTCGATATAGTCGAGCACCATCTGCTTGAACTCGGCGGCGGCACCGGGGCCGCGCAAGGTGGTGGCCTTCTTGCCGTCGATGAACACGGGCGCCGCCGGCGCTTCGCCGGTGCCTGGCAGCGAGATGCCGATATCGGCGTGCTTCGATTCCCCGGGCCCGTTGACGATGCAGCCCATCACCGCGACGGTCAGGGTCTCGACCCCGGGATAGCGGCGCTTCCACTCCGGCATCTCGTCGCGGATGAAATCCTGGATGTCGCGGGCGAGCTCCTGGAACGTGGTCGAGGTCGTGCGGCCGCAGCCGGGGCAGGCCGCGACGAGGGGCACGAAGCTGCGGAAACCCATGCTCTGCAAGAGCTCCTGCGCCACCTTCACCTCGAGGGTGCGGTCGCCTTTGGGCTCGGGCGTCAGCGAGATGCGGATGGTGTCGCCGATGCCTTGCTGCAGCAGCACGGCGAGCGCGGCCGAGGAGGCGACGATGCCCTTGGAGCCCATGCCGGCCTCGGTGAGGCCGAGATGGAGCGCGAGGTCCGAGCGCGCCGCAAGCAGCGCATAGACTTGGACCAGGTCCTGAACGGCGCTGACCTTGGCCGAGAGCACGATCCTGTCGCGGCCGAGGCCGAGCTCGACGGCGCGCTCGGCGCTGAGCAGCGCCGACTGGACGATGGCCTCGTGCATGACCTCGCGGGCGTCTTTGGGCTCGGGCAACTTTGCATTCTCGTCCATGAGGCGGGTGAGGAGGTCCTGGTCGAGGCTGCCCCAATTGACGCCAATGCGCACCGGCTTGTCGTGCTTCAGCGCAATGTCGATGATCTCCGCGAATTGCTTGTCGCGCTTGTCCTTGAAGCCGACATTGCCGGGGTTGATGCGGTATTTGGCGAGCGCCGCGGCGCAAGCCTGATGCGCGGCGAGGAGCGTGTGGCCGTTATAGTGGAAGTCCCCGATCAGCGGCACGTCGACGCCGCGGGCATCAAGCTGGTCGCGGATATGGGGAACGGCGGCCGCGGCCTCGTCGCGATCGACCGTGACGCGCACGAGTTCGGACCCCGCGCGGGCCAGGGCCGCCACCTGGGAGACGGTGGCGTCGACATCGGCGGTGTCGGTATTGGTCATCGACTGCACCACGATGGGTGCGTCGCCGCCGATGACGACGCCGCCGACCGAGACTGGAACTGTGCGCCGCCGCGCTGCGATGCCCATGGCCGTAAGGATACAGCAGATTTGGCCCGGCTGCGCCAGGGCCGGGGGGGATAGTCTGGTTTGCCCCAGGTGCGCCCGCCCCCCAGGCAGGCTAGACTTCCAGGCTCGTGGGGCAATCGGGTCGTTCCCTTGTCTGACATCGTCGCCAGCGAGCGGGTAGAGGCGAGCCTTGGCGAGCCTGACGGCGAGGCCGGGTCGGGGCAGTCGCTTGCCCTGGTCGCGTCAGTGCTGCTCCATGGCTTTGCGCTCGCGTTGGTCGTGCTCCTGGTCCCATTCGGGATGCAGGGGCGCGAAGGCGATCAGCATTTTCTGCCGGTCGAGGTGATCGAGGCCGGTATCGAGGCGCGGGGAGGGGCTGCGCCTCCGTCGACCCCGGAGACGCAGAGCGAGGCGCGCGACGCATCATCGCCGGAGGCCACAGCCACCGAAGCGAGGCCAGCCGACGGCGATCTCGCTCGCGATCCGCTCCAGGCCAAGCTTCACGCGCTCGCCACCCTGAGTCAGCCGAGTAGGGCTGCCGACGCCGAGCGAATGAGCGCCGGCACCCCGAGCCTGGTGGTCACCACGGACGATGCCGCGCCGGGACAGTTGAATGCCGTCAAGGATTTCATCCGCGTCCAGGTCGAACGCCATTGGAGCCTCGACCTCGCGAGTTTGGGCCAAAGCGATTTCACCGTTCCGGTCCGCGTCGACATCGGTCGCGACGGCACCGTGCTCAAGGCTGAGCTCGTCGACACGGCGCGGTCGTCGGACCCCGCCTATCGCGAGATCGCCAGCAGTGCCCGCAACGCCATTCTATTGGCCTCGCCGCTGACGCTGCCGCCGACGACCTACAGCGGCGTGATGCATCTCGTGCTCTACCTCAATCCCAAGCAGGCGCTGCACTGAGCCTCACGGCAGGTCGCGGGCGACGCGAAAGCCGGCGAGACCGGAATAATCGTTGCCCTTGCTGTCGTCACCGCCGCCACCCGCGGCAGCTCGCGCCGCGGAGCGGACGAACACCGGCAAATTGCGCCACGAGCCGCCGCGGATGACGCGCTGGTCGCAGTCCTTGTCAGTCCACGCGCTGCCGTCGTCAGGCGCGCCCTTGTAGCTCGGGTGCCAGCAATCGGCGGTCCATTGCCAAGCGTTGCCCAGCATGCCGTAAAGCCCGAAGGGGTTCGGGGCGAAGCTGTCGACCTCGGCGTATAGGCGATTGTCCCATGGGCTGCCGCAGCCGTTGCAATTGGCGCGGCTGGTACCGATGGCGTCGCCCCACCAGCGCGCCGTGGTGGTTCCGGCCCGCGCGGCGTATTCCCACTCCGCTTCGCTCGGCAGACGATAAGGGCCGGTCTTGCGTTTCGCCTCAGGATGCTCGGCGGCAACCTTGGCGTTGAGCCAGGCGATGTAGGCCTCGGCGTCGGAGGAGTTCAAACAGACCGCGGGCCATTTCGGCAGGTCGCCCTCATAGGGCGGTGCGGCGCGACCGTGACCCGGCGACTCCCAGCCCATGTCGAGCGTCGGATTGCAGGGGACGGGCTGGTAACCGGTCTCCTTGAGAAAGGCGAGGAACTGTTCGCTGGCGACATCGTATTTGCCGAGGGCGAAGGCCTTGATGGTCACCTCGTGCTGCGGGCCTTCGGAATCGAAGCGCCCGCTCTCCTTCGCCGGACTGCCCATGACGAAGGATCCGGCCGGAATGCCCACCATGACCGGGCAGTCACGACATTCCTGAAATTCCCGGTCCTTGTGCTCCGTGCCGGGGCTTGCGGCGGACGCGACCGGAATGATGAGACCGGTCAGCGCCGCCGCCAACACTAGTCGCGGCACGAGCCTAGCCATGCCGGGTGAGACTCTTTCGCGCGCGAAGCATGAGCTTCGCCAATAGCGCCCCGGTAAGCGCGCCGCCGGCACCTGAGAGAGCCGTGGGCAGATCGGGCACGCGGTCCGGCGTCAGGCCTTGCAGGATCTCGAGCAGGGCGGAGAGGGCGGTGAGCACGCCGGCGACGATGAGCGGCCGTGGCCAGGCGAGGCAGAGGATGAGAGCGGCGCCAAGATAGGCGAGGAAGTGCTCGACCAGCCAGTGCAGCC
>CAVTBH010000001.1:0-82269 GCA_963732955.1 uncultured Alphaproteobacteria bacterium | reverse complement strand
CCGTCGCCGTGGTGGTGAAGCTGTGGGCGCCGTCGGCGAGATTGCTCGCGGTCAGGCTCCAGGCGCCGTTGGCGTCGGCCGTCACCGTGCCGACCGCGGTGCCGCCATCAAGCACCGTCACCGTAGCGCCGGGCTCTGCCGTGCCACTCACGCTCACGGCGCCCGCATTGGTGATGGCCTCGACGGCGACGCCGTCAGGCCGTGCCACTGCCGCCACCGGCGCCGCTGCCGGCGCCACCGTGTCCACCGTCACCGCTCGCTCAGGCGAAGCGGCACTGGTATTGCCGGCGGCATCCGTCGCCGTGGTGGTGAAGCTGTGGGCGCCGTCGGCGAGATTGCTCGCGGTCAGGCTCCAGGCGCCGTTGGCGTCGGCCGTCACCGTGCCGACCGCGGTGCCGCCATCAAGCACCGTCACCGTAGCGCCGGGCTCTGCCGTGCCACTCACGCTCACGGCGCCCGCATTGGTGATGGCCTCGACGGCGACGCCGTCAGGCCGTGCCACTGCCGCCACCGGCGCCGCTGCCGGCGCCACCGTGTCCACCGTCACCGCTCGCTCAGGCGAAGCGG
Source organism: uncultured Alphaproteobacteria bacterium (assembly GCA_963732955.1). Lineage (GTDB taxonomy): Bacteria > Pseudomonadota > Alphaproteobacteria > Rhizobiales > Methyloligellaceae > Methyloceanibacter. The sequence continues at coordinate 81,702 of CAVTBH010000001.1, read as the reverse complement.
CACTGGTATTGCCGGCGGCATCCGTCGCCGTGGTGGTGAAGCTGTGGGCGCCGTCGGCGAGATTGCTCGCGGTCAGGCTCCAGGCGCCGTTGGCGTCGGCCGTCACCGTGCCGACCGCGGTGCCGCCATCAAGCACCGTCACCGTAGCGCCGGGCTCTGCCGTGCCACTCACGCTCACGGCGCCCGCATTGGTGATGGCCTCGACGGCGACGCCGTCAGGCCGTGCCACTGCCGCCACCGGCGCCGCTGCCGGCGCCACCGTGTCCACCGTCACCGCTCGCTCAGGCGAAGCGGCACTGGTATTGCCGGCGGCATCCGTCGCCGTGGTGGTGAAGCTGTGGGCGCCGTCGGCGAGATTGCTCGCGGTCAGGCTCCAGGCGCCGTTGGCGTCGGCCGTCACCGTGCCGACCGCGGTGCCGCCATCAAGCACCGTCACCGTAGCGCCGGGCTCTGCCGTGCCACTCACGCTCACGGCGCCCGCATTGGTGATGGCCTCGACGGCGACGCCGTCAGGCCGTGCCACTGCCGCCACCGGCGCCGCTGCCGGCGCCACCGTGTCCACCGTCACCGCTCGCTCAGGCGAAGCGGCACTGGTATTGCCGGCGGCATCCGTCGCCGTGGTGGTGAAGCTGTGGGCGCCGTCGGCGAGATTGCTCGCGGTCAGGCTCCAGGCGCCGTTGGCGTCGGCCGTCACCGTGCCGACCGCGGTGCCGCCATCAAGCACCGTCACCGTAGCGCCGGGCTCTGCCGTGCCACTCACGCTCACGGCGCCCGCATTGGTGATGGCCTCGACGGCGACGCCGTCAGGCCGTGCCACTGCCGCCACCGGCGCCGCTGCCGGCGCCACCGTGTCCACCGTCACCGCTCGCTCAGGCGAAGCGGCACTGGTATTGCCGGCGGCATCCGTCGCCGTGGTGGTGAAGCTGTGGGCGCCGTCGGCGAGATTGCTCGCGGTCAGGCTCCAGGCGCCGTTGGCGTCGGCCGTCACCGTGCCGACCGCGGTGCCGCCATCAAGCACCGTCACCGTAGCGCCGGGCTCTGCCGTGCCACTCACGCTCACGGCGCCCGCATTGGTGATGGCCTCGACGGCGACGCCGTCAGGCCGTGCCACTGCCGCCACCGGCGCCGCTGCCGGCGCCACCGTGTCCACCGTCACCGCTCGCTCAGGCGAAGCGGCACTGGTATTGCCGGCGGCATCCGTCGCCGTGGTGGTGAAGCTGTGGGCGCCGTCGGCGAGATTGCTCGCGGTCAGGCTCCAGGCGCCGTTGGCGTCGGCCGTCACCGTGCCGACCGCGGTGCCGCCATCAAGCACCGTCACCGTAGCGCCGGGCTCTGCCGTGCCACTCACGCTCACGGCGCCCGCATTGGTGATGGCCTCGACGGCGACGCCGTCAGGCCGTGCCACTGCCGCCACCGGCGCCGCTGCCGGCGCCACCGTGTCCACCGTCACCGCTCGCTCAGGCGAAGCGGCACTGGTATTGCCGGCGGCATCCGTCGCCGTGGTGGTGAAGCTGTGGGCGCCGTCGGCGAGATTGCTCGCGGTCAGGCTCCAGGCGCCGTTGGCGTCGGCCGTCACCGTGCCGACCGCGGTGCCGCCATCAAGCACCGTCACCGTAGCGCCGGGCTCTGCCGTGCCACTCACGCTCACGGCGCCCGCATTGGTGATGGCCTCGACGGCGACGCCGTCAGGCCGTGCCACTGCCGCCACCGGCGCCGCTGCCGGCGCCACCGTGTCCACCGTCACCGCTCGCTCAGGCGAAGCGGCACTGGTATTGCCGGCGGCATCCGTCGCCGTGGTGGTGAAGCTGTGGGCGCCGTCGGCGAGATTGCTCGCGGTCAGGCTCCAGGCGCCGTTGGCGTCGGCCGTCACCGTGCCGACCGCGGTGCCGCCATCAAGCACCGTCACCGTAGCGCCGGGCTCTGCCGTGCCACTCACGCTCACGGCGCCCGCATTGGTGATGGCCTCGACGGCGACGCCGTCAGGCCGTGCCACTGCCGCCACCGGCGCCGCTGCCGGCGCCAGGGTGCCAGGTCCGCCCCCACTGGTTTCAGGCGGGACAGTGGTGCCCGAAGTACCACCGGCATCGGGTGGGGCGACAATCGTGTCCGAAGTACCCCCCGCATCGGGTGGAGCCACAACCGCGCTCGAAATAGCTCCCGCCTCGAGTGTGGCAGCTGCTGTATTCTCCATGGACGTACTCATGCTGGTCGCTTCCTCAAGTGCCGCCGTTGGTCAGCGTGAGTGCTCCGCTGTCCCAAGATCCTTCAATAGGAGTTCCGCTCAGCGCTTTCCTGGATCCTAGCGATCAGGCGAAGGCGGAGAGGTCGAACGTCACGCCGTGCGCGGCCCCCACATTAATGAGGTCCTGGGCCGATAGCCCGAAATTCGCAAAGTCCTGCGGGGTCAGGCCGAAGTTGAAGATGTTGAAGAGCTGGGCCTGGAAGTCCGCCGGCGCCACGCCCTTGAAGGCAAAGATCTCGTCCGCACCGATTTGATTGGGCAAGAACACCGTGTCGCTGGGTTTCAGGCCGAGGGCGTGGAAGCTGAACTCCATGCTTTTCGGGATGAGACCCTGCGATTGAGCCTCGTAGAAGGTCATGGTGCTTCCGAGGAACTGATCGATCAGGGTGAGCAGGATGTCGGCCTGTCCGCCCACCGTCCCATCGCCATTCACATCGCCCACTTGGCCGAACACATCCATGCCGGCCACAGTGAACAGCCAGGGGACGAAGGTCGTGATATCGAGGCTGTCCTGGCCGATCGTGAAGTCGTTGAAGAACTCGAATGTGGGGCCTTTCGGATCACCGTCGACGAACGCCTGGTCCAGATAGTTGGGGCCGAAGCCGAACGCCTCATAGGCTTGCTGCGCCGCGCCCACGATATCCTCGTAGTTGGGAAGATCGCGGATGAAGGCGGCTGCCGCTGAGCCGTTGACGACGCACAAGGCGGCATCGTGTCCGGGGCCGAAGGTGTAGATGTCGCTGCCGCGGTCGCCCTCCAGGGTGTCGTTGCCTGGTCCGCCGATAAGAACGTCGAGGCCACCCTTTGCAATAAGGGTATCGTTGCCACCTCTGCCGATAAGAATGTTGCTGAAATCGTTGCCGACGAGCTGATTGTCGCCGCTGTCGCCGAGGATGAGATGGGAGTTGCCGAACAGAGTGACGGGGAGGAGGTCGCTCCAGCTATTGTTGCCCAAGCCAAGCGGGCCAAGGTGATGGTTGCCGAGAACATTGCCAGGGAGGGGAGCGCTCCAACTACTGTCGGACAAGTGGCCAAGGTGATGATCGACCGGGACATGCTCAGCCCAGTTGCCCAGGCTGAAATCGAAGTCGTCCGCCGCGTGACCCATGGCGCTCATCCTCGCTTAGCGTTTACGCGCTCATCCTCCGCATGGTTTGTTTGCTCCGCAGTTGGACTCTCGTGGCGGATGCAACCTTGCCATCGAATTTTGCAACGAGGAGTTTACGCCCTCGCGCCTTCGCCCGATGCTAACCTATGTTAGCATTGGCGAATTTTGTCTCGCGCGTGATCTGGCTTGGAGCAAGAAAGGGATATAAGCGGATAACCATTGTCCGAGGGGTGGTCATTGCCTTACCCCGGGGGCGCTGCCGCGCTCCGAGGGGCCCGTCCATATTAGCCTGGGATTAGTCCTGCGGTGCTGAGAAGTGGCGCCCCGTAGGGGTTTCGAACCCCTGTTTCCGGCGTGAGAGGCCATAGGTACGCTATCCAAACGCACGGAGCGGCTCATCGAGGCATACCTCGCCGCACTAGCTACTGAACTGCTGCCGGACGCACCAATGTTCCGAAACCACGTTGGCACCGCCTACTCAAAGGACACTCTTTGTCGCTCGTTTCGAAAGTTGCTGAGCGCCGAGTTCCCAGGCGATACCCGCAAGCTGATGGATTTCCGGCGGTCGGGCTCGCAAGAAGCTCAAGCCGGTGGCGTCGATCCCCTCGCGCTTTCCACCAAGCTCGCCAACTCGATCAATCAATCGAAGCGGCTTCAGGACACCTATCTGCCCAAGCGTGCAGCTACGGTTCGATTGGCGGATGAAGCGAGAAAGCGAGGTCGGCAAAAACTTCGAGCGGAACGTCCGGCGAACGAAAAGTTGAAACTTGATGGCCGAAAAAGTTGAAACTGTCAGAATACAGATCGTCTAAGTATTTGATTTATTTGGCGCCCCGTAGGGGTTTCGAACCCCTGTTTCCGGCGTGAGAGGCCAGCGTCCTAGGCCACTAGACGAACGGGGCGAACCGGTCGGGCCGAACCGAAGCTATAGCTTGTGCCGATGAAGCGGATCAAGGGCTATTGCTGCGCGGACGTTCCGAGGCTCGAGCGCAAGGCCTATTGCTGCGCTACCGCTTCGCTACTTGAGCGCAAGGCCTATTGCGGCTTGAGCTTCACATGGGCGACGATCTTGCCGCTGGCAAGGTCGATCACTGCGATTTCAGGCCCCGAAGGCCCGTCGAGCTGCACCGCGAGCCGATTGCCGTCGAGCGAGAGGCCGGCAACCGTGGCGCCGGCCGCCGTCGGCAGATCGATGGTGCGGGCCCCCTCTCCCGCCGCCATCGCCGGACGCGCGGCTCCTGCGTCTTGTGCCGGATGCGAGGCCTGATAGACAATAGCCGCCAGCACGAAGGCGAAGCCGCCGACGAGCAAAACGCCCATCACGATCACCGCGATCTTCAGGATGCGGACCTGACGTTTCGTGAACACCGTCCCTGGGACGGGACCGCCGTCTGCATCGTCCGCCACAGACATTGTTCTTAGTCCTCATGCCTGTTTCGACTGAGCATCTGACCGCGGAAGCCGATGAGAGCCACAAAGGCCAGCGGCTCGACCGCTTCTTGAGCGCAAGCCTGCCCGCCATGAGCCGCACCAGGCTGCAGGCCTTGATCAAGGACGGCCGCGTGTCGCTCGGCGGGGCGACCATAGAGGACGTGAAATACCCGGTCAAACCGGGCGACCGCTTCGACATCAGCGTACCGCCGGCGGTAAGCGCCAAGCCTGAAGCCCAGGCGATGGAGCTCAATGTCGTCTACGAGGACGACGCCCTCATCGTCATCGACAAGCCTGCGGGTCTCGTGGTCCATCCCGGCGCCGGCAATCCCGACCGTACCCTGGTCAACGCCCTGATCGCCCATTGTGGCGCGAGCCTTTCCGGCATCGGCGGCGTGGCGCGTCCGGGGATTGTCCATCGCCTCGACAAGGACACGAGCGGTCTCCTCGTCGTGGCCAAGACGGATCAGGCCCACCAGGCGCTTTCCGCGCAATTCGCCGACCATGGCCGCACTGGCGCTCTCGAGCGCGGTTATCTCGCCCTGGTGTGGGGCGCGCCGCAGCGTCCCCGCGGCACCATCGACGCGGCCGTCGGGCGTCACCCCACGAGCCGCATCAAGATGGCGATCGTGCCGGAGAGCAAAGGCGGTCGCGAGGCCGTAACCCATTACGAGGTTGTCGACACTTTTGGCACGCGCCATGGCGAGCATGGCGTGGAGCCGATCGCCTCCTTGCTCGAATGCCGGCTCGAAACCGGGCGCACCCACCAGGTGCGCGTGCATCTTGCCTCGATCGGGACCCCGCTGATCGGTGACGCCGTCTACGGACCAGGCTTCAAATCGAAGCTCCGCACTCTGCCCCCGCCACTGCAACACAAAGTCGCAATGCTGCACCGGCAAGCCTTGCATGCGGCGATGCTGGCGTTCATGCATCCGGTGACCGGCAGCTTACTGAAATTTAATAGTCCGCTGCCTGATGATTTGGTTCAAATTGTTCGTGGCTTCAAGGAACTGTGAGAGCCCCCCACTCTTTCTTCCTTGAGGCAAACGTTTTATAGAGAGGCGCCGGGGGGCATAGGGTGAAAAGTTGCGGCCGATATTTGCGGCCGCGGGAGATCAGCTCTCATGGCCACGCAGAGCTTACCGAGTGTCAGCGCGCATGGCGGACTGACGCGTTACCTTGAAGAAATCCGGCAATATCCGATGCTGGAGCCGCAGGAAGAGTTCATGCTCGCCAAGAGTTGGCGCGAGCATGGCGACCGCGATGCGGCCCACAAGCTTGTAACCTCGCATCTTCGTCTCGTCGCCCGCATCGCCATGGGCTATCGCGGTTACGGCCTGCCCATCGGCGAGGTCGTGTCGGAGGGCAATGTCGGCCTGATGCAGGCGGTGAAGCGCTTCGATCCCGACAAGGGCTTCCGCCTCGCCACCTACGCCATGTGGTGGATCCGAGCGGCGATCCAGGAATACATCCTGCGCTCGTGGAGCCTCGTGAAGATGGGCACCACCGCGGCGCAGAAGAAGCTGTTCTTCAACCTGCGCAAGATCAAGGGTCAGCTCAAGGCCTTCGAGGAAGGCGACCTGCGCCCCGATCAGGTCAAGCTCATCGCCACCCAGCTCGGCGTCACCGAGGACGACGTCGTCTCCATGAACCGGAGGCTCGGCGGCGACTCGTCCCTGAACGCGCCGGTCCGCAACGACTCCGAGAGCGGCGAGTGGCAGGACTGGCTGGTCGATGAGACCATGGACCAGGAGACCGCGCTCGCCGAGTCCGAGGAGAAGGAGCGCCGCCACGACATGCTCACCGAGGCGCTCAAGGGCCTTAACGAGCGCGAGCGCCGCGTGTTCGAAGCGCGCCGTCTCGCCGAGGATCCCTTGACCCTGGAAGAGCTGTCCAGCGAGTTCGGCGTCAGCCGCGAGCGCATTCGCCAGATCGAGGTGCGCGCCTTCGAGAAGGTGCAGAAGGCGGTGCAAAAGGCCGCTGCCGCCGCGGCGACGCCGGAGCACGCCGTCGCCGGTTGATCCTCGCCGCGAGCGAAGGAATTACGGGGTTCGCAAAGCCGTGGAACGCCTCAGCAGCGACGGCGTCGAGGTCGCTTATCTCGATCGTGGCGAAGGTCCCGCCATCATCCTCGGTCATTGTAGCTCAGCCTCCCATAAGGAATGGCTGCCGCTGATCGAGAAGCTCGGCCCCGACTGGCATGTGCTCGCCCCCGATTTCATCGGCTACGGACAGTCGGGAGCCTGGCCAGAGGACAAGGTGTTCACCGGGCAGGCCGACGTCAATGTCGTGCTTGAGCTGGCCGAGAAGGCGGACGGCCCGGTGCATCTCGTCGGTCACTCCTACGGCGCCGCGCTTGCCCTCGCCGCCGCGCGCGAGCTTGGCCCCAAGGTGAAAAGCCTCGTCCTCGTCGAGCCGGTCGCCTTCAATCTGCTGCGGGTCGAGCACCGCCCCGAATGGTCCGATATCGAGCGCCTCGGCGTGGCGGTGTTGACCGCTGTCGGCCGCGGCGACGACCGCGAGGCCGCGGCTTCGTTCATGCGTTATTGGCTCGGCCGCTTCCGCTGGTGGATGTCGCCGGAGCGCTTCAAGGAGGCGATCACCGCGACCATCCGCAAGGTGGCACTCGAATTCATGATCGCCATCGATGCCGAGACGAGATTGAGCGACTTCGCGTCCGTCGAGGCGCCGACCCTTCTGATCGTGGGCGGCAAGACGCGGGCGCCGGCCCGCGCCGTGGTCGACATGCTGGCGACGACGCTCCCGAATGCCAGCGTCAAGGTGCTCAAAGGCGCGGGCCATATGAGCCCGTTCACCCATCCTTCCGAACTGAACCACCTGATCCTCGACCATCTTTCGGCTCAGCGTTGACGGTGACCCCATCCGCGGCGGGAAGTTCTTCGACGTCGCGCATGAACAGCTCCTCGAGTTCCGTGGCTTGCGACAGCGCATTGGCGCGAACCTTCTCGAGGTCGGTGTAATATTGATAGTCCTCGTAGAGCCGCTTCTCGTCCTGCCGCTTGAAGGTCTCGGTGAGACGCTTCACCTCGGCCTCGCTGAGCCCGAGTCCCCGCAACAACCGCCGCGTCAGCTCGAGCGCCGACAGGAAGGTCTCGCGCTCGATAATGGTGACGCCGAGATCCATGAGACGGTGCACATGGGTGCGATCGCGGGCGCGCGCATAGATTGGCAGATCGGGAAAGTGCGTGCGCACGACCTCGGCGATCCTGATGGATGATTCGACGTCGTCGATGGCGAGCACGAACCCCCGCGCCTTATTCGCTTCCGCCGCGCGCAAGATGTCGAGCCGTCCGGCATCGCCGTAATAGATCTTGGCGCCGAAGCTCTTGACGAAGTCGACCTGGGCGACGCTGGAATCGAGTGCGGTGAAAGGAATACGCCGCGCCCGAAGCACGCGCGCCACGATCTGGCCGAAGCGGCCGAAGCCCGCGACGATGACATGGCCCTCGCCCCCCGGCGGCATTTCATACTCGGGCGCTTCCGGCACGGTGCGGCGGCGGAACATGTCGTCAATGAGCAGCAGCACCGGCGTCGCCCCCATCGACAGGGTCACGGCGAGCGTCAGCAGATTGGCCAGCGGCTGGCCGATGACGCCGGCGAGCGCGCCTGCCGCGAACAAGACAAAGGCGAACTCGCCGCCTTGACTGATCACGAGCCCGAGCCGCCGCGCCGAGTCGCTTTTCAATCCCCACCAACGGCCTGCGGCGTAAAGCACCGTCGCCTTGACGGCGATCAGAACGACGACGATAGCGAGCAGCTTCAGCGGACTGCCGAACAGGACCGTGAGGTCGATCGACATGCCGACGGCGATGAAGAACAGCCCGAGCAGGAGCCCCTCGAATGGCGCGATGTCGGCCTCGATCTGATGGCGGTATTCCGAATCCGCGAGAAGCGCGCCGGCGATGAAGGCCCCGAGCGCGGCCGATAGCCCGGCGGCCTCCATGACAAGGGCGACGCCGACCACGGTGAGCAGCGCGCTCGCGGTCATGGCCTCGCGCACGCCGGTGGCGGCGACGAGACGATAAAGCCGGGCGAGAAGGAAACGCCCGACGATCACGACGCCGAGGATGGTACCGATGGCAAAGACGGCCGTGCCGAGGTCCATGGTCGAGCGCTCGGCGCCGCCGGAGACGAACAACGGCACCAGAGCGATCAAGGGGATGGCCGCAAGGTCCTGGAACAGCAGAATGGAGAACGCGAGCCTGCCGTGACGCGTGGTTAGCTCGCCCTTCTCCTCCAGCAATTGCAGGGCGAAGGCCGTCGACGACAGCGACAGCGCGAGCCCGACGAACAGGGCCTGGCGGACGTCAAGACCGACGCCAAGGCCGATCGCCGCCAGCACCGCGGCGGTGGCCAAGAGCTGGACCGAGCCCAGCCCAAAAATCGCCGAGCGCATTGACCACAGCCGCACTGGCCTGAGCTCGAGCCCGATCACGAACAAGAGCATCACCACGCCGAACTCGGCGAAATGCAGAATGTTCTCGACGTCGTAGAGCGAATAGATCAGGCCGATGCCGAACGGGCCGATAATGATCCCGGCGACGAGATAGCCGAGCACCGCGCCGAGGCGGAGGAAACGTCCGAGCGGCGCGGCGATGGCGGCGGCGGCGAGAAACACCGCCACCTGGATCAGTTGGACCGACACCATTCTCTGTCGCTGCTCTTACTACCTGTCGCTCTCGTATCACGCTCTATAGCGAACACCTAGGCAGGAGCGCGGCAGGGACGCCCGCCATTAAAGGCGGCGCCATGACCGTTCAAGGGCAGACGCAAAGATGGCCGGGACGAGCCCGGCCATCAGAAAGCAGCAGCTGGGGTTGGCAACTAGCGCGGCACCCACAGATTGACGAACGGCGCCCGCACCCATGTGCCACGCCGTCCCGAATAGACCCGCGCGAAGGGCGCCGCGACCCAGGTCCCGCGACGGGTGTCGACCTCGGTGAATGGGGCCCGCACATAGTCGCCGTGATCGCGATAGTAGCGGCGCTTGCTGCCGACCTGCTGCACGAGATCGGTCTTCACCTGCGGGCCGCCCACCGTAGCGCCGGGAAGCGCCGATGCCTGTTGCGGTGCCAAGACCACGGCCAGCATCAACGCGCCGGCGGCGGCACCGAAAGAGAGGATGTCTCTATGCATTACTCGTCCTTCCTTTGCAGCTTCGAATTACGTGCTTGGGAGCCTCCTACACTATCAATGCGGCAATGGCGAGATAGTTCAAACGCGGAAAAAGCTTAACTACAACCAGCCCTTCCACTTGAAGAATAAATACGGCACCACCGCTGACACGAACATGAGCAAAATGGCTATAGGATAGCCGAATGCCCATTTCAGCTCGGGCATGAACTCGAAATTCATGCCGTAGGCCGAGGCAACCAGCGTCGGCGGGAGAAACACCACCGCGGCGATGGAGAAGATCTTGATGATATTGTTCTGCTCGATGTTGATCATGCCGAGCGTCGCATCGAGCAGGAACACGATCTTGTTGGAGAGAAAGCTCAACTGATCGGTCAGCGACGCCACGTCGCGGGCGGCGGTGCGAATCCGGGCCTTCACCAACTTGTCTTCCTTGCGCTCGTTGGCCGCGTGGGCGAGGAAAGTGAGGAGGCGCCCGAGCGAATGGGCGCTGTCCCGGGCCCAGGACGTGATCTCACCTTCGCGCCCGATCGACTTCAACGACACGTCGAAGCGCTGTTGCCGCGCGGCCGCGCCGCCTTTCATCTCGAAGATCGAATGCGACAGCTTGTCGACCTCGCCCTGGATGCGCTCGATGAAGTCGGCCAACCGATCGACGATGGCCTCGATCAGTCCGTTCAGCACCGTCATACCGCTGGTGAGATTGGTCTCGGGCCGTGCGCAGCGGGCGGCGAAGATAGCGAAAGCCCGCGGTTCGGCATAGCGGAGCGTGATCAGGCGATTGCCGGCGAGAATGAACGTGATCGGCGTGGCGACCGGTTCGGTCATGTCGGCCTGATACAGGACCGTCGCGGTCATGAAATGCGCGCCGTTCTCCTGATAGAGCCGGCTCGATGCCTCGATCTCACGCTGCTCTTCGCGCGTTGGCACATCGAGCTTCAGCGCCCGCTCGACCTTCGTGACCTCCGCCTCCTTGGGGTTGAGCAGGTCGATCCACACTGTTTGTTCAGTGATCCGGCGCGGATTCTTGTGCGGCTCGAGCACGCCCGATTGGTTCTCATATGTGGTGAGCATAGGTTCAAGCCTCGGAACTGTCGTGGGGCACCATAGCTCAGGTGAAAGCCGCTGCCAGCCGCGACATCTCGCACCTCAGTTTTTCTGCACGATGCAGGCGCCGCCTTTGGCGCGGAGCGCAGCACAGAGCTTCTGCGCCTCGACGCGGTTGTCGGCGCCGATCTGCACCATGTAGAGCGATCGGCGGCCGCGCGAAAGATTGCGCTCAGGCAGGACGAAGGGTTCGGCGTCCGACAACGCCGCGCCGTAGCGGGCCTTCACCCTTGTGAATTGCGACAGCGCCTTGGCCTTCGAGAACGAGGTCGAGATCTGCGCGCCCCAAGGCCGCCACGCGCCGCTCGCGGTCAGAGGCTCGGTTTCGTACACCGCACGCACCACCAACGGCGCGAGCTTGCGACAGGAACTCGACCACGTCCTCGGCCGCCGACTTGAGCGCCTCGGGGATATCGGTCTCGGGCAGCTTCCATTCCTCGGCGCTGCGGCCGGTGACGAAGAACACATAGCCTTGGGTTTCCGCGGGCAAGCTCGACCGGCCTTGAAGCCAGGCATATACGCGCTCGGCGCCGGCGTTATAGGCCGCGGCCGCGAGCCCGACATTGCCGAACTCGGCTTTGAGATCAGCCAGCAGGCTCGCCGAATGCACGATCGCCGATTTGGGCTCGAACGGATCTTCGAGCCCGCGATCCGCCGCCGTGCCCGGCATGAACTGGGCAATGCCTTGCGCACCCTTTGGGCTCACCGCTTGCGGATTGAAGCGGCTCTCTTTCCAGATCAGGCGCACGAAGACCATTGGCGGCAGACCGGTCACCTCAGCCTCCTGCCGCATCAGCGGACAGACGGTGTCGACGAAGGGCTTGGGCTTGTCGGGAACTATGGTGATGGCGTGGCGCTGATCGTCGGGCGGCGACGTAGTGGCGTGCCGCTGATCGTTAGGCGCATCCTCGGCCAAGGCCGTGCCCGCTGCCAGCAGCACGGCGAAGATCAGAGACGCCGACGCGAGTCTCGCCATGGCCCCAAGTTTGGACGAGCGGCCATGGACGGTCCAGCTTCAGGAATTCGCGCGCAAGGGACGCCAATCAGGCTCAAGGGAAGTTGGGCGGCGCTTGCATGTTGAAGATCCGCAGCAGCCCAAGCCAAAGCATCACCAAAGACAGTGCCGCGAGCAGTTGCAGCCGAGCCATCCATGCGCGAAACACTTGCATTTTCATTGCCCTAGACGCTTCAACACCCGCCGCACCATAGGCGCCCGAGCGGCCGAAGGGCTATCCCAAACGGGCAACTCTCCACCGTCTGTCCACAGGGTTTCGATCAGCTTGCTGACGATCTCCGGGTGGCGCGCTACTCTTCCTCGTCCAGAACCTCGGTCGACGGCCGGTCATCGCCGGGATCGACCTCGCGGTGCCATTTGCCGCGCTCGTCCTCGTATTCGATGGTCTCGGTGGCGCCTGGCAGCGATTGCTCCGCGGCGGCACGCTTCGCCGCGGCAAGCGCCGCCTCGTGGGTCGGAAACGGCTCGGAGAAGACGTCGCCGACCTTGTAGGCCCAGCCGCCGTCATGCTCCACGATCTCATAGGTCACCTTATTCATACGCGTCACCGCTCCTTTTGGCACTGGATGTGACTATACCCCATAACGGAGACCGCGACCCTGGCGTTCCTGTCGCGGACGGAATTGTCAGGCTCGGAAGCCTAGGCACGCCGTTCCGTTGCCGCGACGCGTCCCAGCGACCGGAGCCTGATCCTTTCTCCCTCCGCGAGTGCGAAGGGGGTGGCGCGCCGGAAAGCGCAAACCTTTTGGTGTCCGCGATCCCTTGGGAGGACCGCGGCGGGCGCCTCTCGGCGCGCCACATGCGCTCAAGCAGCGAAGCATTAGCGCATGCTATTTCGCGGCGATTTGGCGGCGCCGGGCCGCGCTTTCGCCGTCAGTGCCCCGCTTCCCCTGCAACGGACCGAAGTCAAAACGACGTTGGGGGCCTGCGTTTGGACCTAGGGTTCTGACCCGAGGGTCCAAGGCCAGACGGTCGTCAGCCAGCTCCTGGCAGGGCCTCGTAATGGGCACGGGCGGAGCCCCGACACCGCCCGAGTGCCTGGATGCGAACCAGACCCGCGGGCGCCGCACCCCGTCCCGCCTCTACGCGCGCCTCGCGAAGCGCCCCTTCAGTGGACGAGGTGGGTGCAGGATAGAAGGGGATTGGGGAGCGGGGATAAGTTTCAGCGCAAGACGCAGCGGATGTCCCCATCATATTGATTTTTAGTCAAATTAATAAATTTGTGTGGAGACGCCGAAATGAAAAGTGACACGCCGCGATCATGCCGATGCCCTAGTGTCGCCGCCGGTTTGGATGGGATGGGAGGCTCAAATGGATCGCAGGTCGTTCCTGTTGGGTAGTGGTGTGACTGTCGCCGGCGCGGCCACCGGGCCCGCCTATGCTCAATATTTCGACAATGCGTGGCTCAAGCCATCGCCGCCGCAACCACTCGCCCCGGCCGACATCGAAGCGGCCGTCGCGCGACTGCGGAAGCAATTTCTCGCTGAGTTCGATGCTGCTTATGTGGAGAACGTCATCGTTCCCCACTTTCTCGTCAGCGTCTATGACGGTGAGCGTCCTGTCCTTCCGATGATCGGCGTTGAGCTCACCAAAGAGAACGCGCTGCCTTATGATTTGTGGGGCCTCTTGAGCGAAACCTGGAAGCCCGCGCCCGAGGACGGCGTCACCGTATTCCTCCAAGGTCTGGAGAAGCGCGGCCCGCACAACGAGCGCAAGCGGATCTACATGACGGCGGTAACGCCCGACCTTTATCGCCCGATGTACGGCGACAAGGTGGTGCAATTCTTCGACAAGCTCCTCGGCGATGCCAATGCCGGCAAGCCGCTGATGCGGCCCTATCTCGAAAGCTATTTCGACCTCTACTGGGACCTTCATTTGGGGGTCAAAGGCGATGCGGTGCCGCCGCCGGTGCGGCAGATCGGCGAGGCCTTTAACACCGTGCTCGCCTATCGCGACGTCACCCAGAAGATCGTCTACGACAACTATATGGTCGTGCGCGCGAACCTCGCTTACCTCAAGGATTGGATCGACGACAGGCTCGCCGACATCACCAGCGGCAAGACCCCGAACCCGGAACAGACCTTCGCCTATTATTGGATCAAGAACGCGGGGAACGGGGAGTACTTCGCCCACAAGGACGTCGTGTTCGAGGTATTTCACAATTTCGTGGCGCTCAGCCAATGGGGCAACACGATGTACAACATCATGCTCACGCTGGCCAAGGATACCGGCGACCCCGACGCGCGCGCCTGGTTCGAAAAGACGATGCAAGGCAACCCCGACGATGCCGGTGGCCAAGCCTTCACACCGCTCGAGCGGTTCGTCATGGAGCTGTTCCGCACCATCACGCCGAATGGCGGCAGCATCTCCGCGCTGGCCGAGGTGAGAACGCCACCCTATGAGCGGTTCGGCTACATGGTCACGCCGCACAAATCGACGAGCTTCGATCCAGTGCAGTGGAACGACCCGGAAAAATTCAACCCGGACCGCTACAACGCCGCGCCGACCAGCCACGACATCAACGCCGACCGGTGCGATCAGATCGGCTTCGCCAAATGCCCCTTCGAGCAAACCGCTTTCGAGGTGAAGGACGGCCGCAACGCCGCGATCAACAACAGCGGTTTCGGCACCGTCTACGGCGTCGTCGACGGCAAGCCGCTACCGGTCTGTGACTATGCCGGCTTTGCGCCCTTCGGCTTCGGCTATCGCCGCTGCCCCGGCGAACAGCTCACCATTCAAGTGTTCGAGGACTTTCTGCGCAAAGTCTGGAAGAGCGGTATCGCGTTCGGAAAGCTCGACATCGCCAATCCCGAGCCGCTGCCGATCGGACCGACGACGGTCATCGGCGACAATGTCGGGTTCACGCGATCCGCTTAGATACATCCCAATCCAATCAGAACAGGAGCACGTTGATGAGGAAGTATTCCGCAGCGTTGTTGGTTGTGTTCGCGGTCGTGCTGTGTTGGGCCGGCTCGGCCGAGGCCGGCAAGAGGAAATGCGCGGAGGATTATCGGAGGTTTTGTAGTCAGTGGGGGCTTAACACCCGGGGCTTGGAGAACTGCATGCGCCGGCATGGCGACCAGCTGACCCATGCCTGCGTCAGAGGATTGATTCAGGCCGGTGCCGTGTCTCAAGCGGAGGTCGACCGGCGACGTGCGGCCGCCGGCCGTTGAGCAGGATTGCCGATCGGATTTGAGCGGGCCTTGGCTTGCTGCAACTGAGGAGGAAACAATGAGAGCGTCAGTCGTCGCCATGATCGCCGTCACTACGATTGCCACAGCTTCGCTGATTTCGCAGCCGGCACGGGCGCTGGAAGGATGTTACGTGGTTAGGGCAACCGCGGACGCCCGGAACCCACGGGTTTCCACCGAGCGTGCCGAGCATCGGCTGCACCGGCACATCCTGCACGAGATGAGGCATAATGCTGGAAAGAGCATCGGGCCCGTCCACACGCATTGTATCCGCAATGCCTGTGAGGCTTCAGCGCTCGTCTGTCATCACTAGGAGAGAGCGATGCAGCTTGGCGTCAAACGCTTGGTGATTGTTTTGAGCGCGGGCGCGCTCCTCGTTCCGCTTGCCGGTGCTGTCCCCGCCATCGCCGCATCGTTGCGGGCTTGTGACGCCTTCGCGCGGCAGTATGCGCGAGACGCAAGCCGCCAAGGCCAGGTGGTCCGCCGGGGGCTGTTTGGCGGGTTGCTCGGCGTCGGCGTCGGCGCTGCTGCCGGCGGCGCGGGCGCGGGTGCCGCCATCGGCGGCGGCGTTGGCGCTTTGTCAGGAGCCCATGCGCGCCAACGAAAAGAGGACAAGATCTACCGGGCCGCGTATCGCGACTGCATGGCCGATCGCCTCCGCTGAAGCACACCCATTGGGCCGTTCAGGATTGCGGGCAGGCAGCGCCGTTCTCGGGCCACGCCTCAGCGATAGAGATCGGCGCGGGTCGGGGGCAGCGGCGACGGACCTCTGCCCTGCTTGCTCACGAGGGTCTGGTAGATGCGCAAGGTGCCGCGGGCAAAGGCCAGCGAGACGCCGGCGAGATAAGCAAGCCAAAGCCGCACCAGCTCAGGGCCGACCATGGCTTCGGCCTCTTCGCGCCGCGCGTTGAGGCGCTCGCACCAGGCCCGCGTGGTCAGCGCGTAATGCCGCCGCCAATTCTCGACGTCCTGCACCTCGAGACCGTGGATCTCCATCTCCTGCACGGTGTGGCCAATGTCGTCGAGCTCGCCGCCGGGAAAGATGTAGCGCATGATCGCGCGCTGCTCCGGGCGGCTGCCTAAGCGCCGCTGCCGCCTCTTGGCGCGCCGGGAGATGGCATGGTTGAGAAAAAGGCCGTCATCGGCAAGCAGTCCGCGCACCTTGGTGAGATAGGCCGGGATGTTGGCGAGCCCGATATGCTCGTACATGCCGATCGAGGCGATCTTGTCGTAGGTGCCGTCGAGATCGGCATAATCTCTGAGCTCCACGGTCACCCTATCGCCTAAGCCGGCTTGCGCGATCCGCTCGCGCGCCAGAGCGAGCTGCGTCTCGGACATGGTGACGCCATGGGCGGTGACGCCGTGGCGCTCTGCCGCGTAGCAGATCAGCCCGCCCCAGCCGCAGCCGATGTCGAGCAGACGGTCGCCTGGCTTCAGCCGCAACTTGCGGCAGATCATCTCCAGCTTGTCTTCTTGTGCCTGGTCGAGCGCGCCGGTCCAAGCGGTGAAATAGGCGCAGGAATATTGCATGTGGGGATCGAGAAACAGGCGATAGAAGTCGTTGGAGACGTCATAGTGAAACTGGACGAAGTCGCGGTTCTCGGCCCGCGCCCTCGCGCGTCCCGTCTCGTCGCCGTGATAATCGCGCGAGCGGCCCGGCCGGTCCGGCGCCGCGAACAGGAACGGCAACAACAGACGCGCCACGCGAAGCTTGCCGAGATGCTTGAGCCGCTTCCGCGTGCTCGTCTGCTGCAATTGCTGCCCGAGATCGATCAGCGTGCCGCCTTCGAGCCCGATGCGGCCCTTGGCATAGAGACGCACCAGCCGGTCGAGCGTCGGCCAGCGCAGCATCGAGGCGACGACCCCCGGGCCGGCGATGGTCAGCGCGAGCGGGCTGGTGACATTTCGCCCGAGCGGCACCTGACTGCCGTCCCAAAGCTTGACCGAGGCATCGAGATCGAGCGCGACCGCGATCTCCGCGATCAGGCGACGTGCCGCGGCAAGCTGCTTAGCCTCAGCCTTTGTCTCGCCGACCTTGGCATCCATCGCCACCTCTTGGCCCCCGACCCCGCGCTCGCGACCTATGCACGGACGCCGCGGGCCCGCAAGCTTGCGTCTGGGTGAAGGATCGCTGGGTCTAGGACCCGGTGAGCCAGTTGCCGAACCTGGTCCACATCGATTCATCGGAATCGGAGTTCGGACGGCTCCTTGCTGCGGCGCGGCCTCTTGGCGGGACCTCTGCTTCCTCCCGGAAGGCCATCGACATAGCGTCCGTAGATCCAACCGCTTTCCGCGGTGTCGGGGTTCGTCACCTGGACCCAGCGGCGCTTGCGGCCGAGGACCTTGAGCTTGGTTCCCTCAGGCACGACACCGATCACCTTGGACGACGACGACGGGCCGTCGCGGAGATTGACGAATTCCGACGGCTTGATCCAGGTGCCGTCATCCTCCTCAGCCGTGTCGGCAGTCCCGACCGTCGCCGGCTTTGCCGACGGCTTCGGCGGGGCGCCTTCAGGGGTGACAGCGGCGACATCCGCCGTGGCGTCGGGAGGCTTCGCTGCGGACGGAGCGGCGGCGTCAGGTGCGGCCACACCGGGAGCCGCGAGCTGCGGCGGCGCCGACTTGGAATCCGATGCCGGGGCGTCGTCAGCGTCAGCCACGACGTCCGCAGCTTGTGCGGGAGATGCCGCGGCGGGATTGGCCGCGACCTTCAGCGCCGTCTCGGCAGCCGCCAGCACCTCGCCATCTGGCGCAATCAGTTGCACGCGGACCGTGGTCTCGCCGGTAAAGTTCCCGGCGAGGACGAGATGCAGATCGCCGATTTCGTCTGCCTTTAAATTCCATCCCGTCGCGCCATAGGGACGTCCGTTGGAGACGGATGTGCCTGGCGGCAGGCCGCTGACGGCAATGGTGCTGCGCACCGGCACACCGTCGGTTCCATCTAGCTCGAGCGGGAAGGCGATGTCGTCGCCCGCTTTCGCCTCGAGCGTCGTTGGCGCCGTGAGCACGGGGCCAACCTTCTCGGCCGGCGGCGGTGCCAGGCGGACGTTGTCGGTCATCGGCAAGGTGGGCGGAGCCGCAGCCTCGATTGCGGGCGCAGGCGCGGGCTCCGACCAATAGCTCCGCGCCGCGGGAAACCACAGCAAGGCGATGACCGTCAGGTTGGGGAGGAGCGCCAGCAGAATGAGACTGACGATCAGGGACCGCGGCCAAGCGAAGGGGCCTGCCGTCAACGAGCGGAGGAGCGGTGTGTAGTCCTCAAGGCTTGCATCGGCCGCAGGAGGAATAGTGTCGGCCCTCGGCGCAAGACGATGCGCCGTCCGCCCCGGAGGCTGGCGAGTGCCAGGCCTGGGCTCCTGCTCTTTCGCCGCCGGGCTTGCCAGGCGCTGCGTTATGGGGCGTCTCGGCAACAGCCACTCGCCTCATTCACAAAGTTAAGCCCGCCAGCTAAGACGACGCGTTGGCCAGCAAACCCGCCGTCATCCCCCAACCGCAGTGAAGAACCTGAAAGCGGCAGGCACGAGGCCCCGAATTGGCGAATTCGCCGCATCCGTGGCCGATCTGCGGCCAATAGGAGACTTTACCTAACCATGTCCCTGAAAGTCATCGGTGCTGGGTTCGGACGGACCGGAACGATGTCCCTGAAGCTCGCCCTGGAGCAACTCGGCTTGGGCCCCTGCTATCACATGGCGGAGGTCATGACGCGACCCGACCACGACACCATGTGGCTAGCACTGGCAAGGGGCGAGACATCCGATTGGCGCCCGATCCTGGACGGGTTCAATGCCACCGTCGATTGGCCGAGCACTTATTTCTGGCGCCAGCTTGCCGCCGACAATCCCGAGGCCAAGATCATCCTCACTGAACGCGAGGCGGAAGCCTGGTACCGAAGCGCCGCCGCGACGATCTTCGGGCGCATGCTCGAATTCGAGGCGCTTCGTGCCGAGAACGCGGCGGAGGTCATCGATCCCGCGCGCCGGCGCCATATGGAGATGGTCAACACCGTCATCGTGAAGAACACGTTCGGCGGTTCGCTCGACAAGGAGAACGCCATCCGCGTGTTCGCCGCCCACAACGACGCGGTTCGCCGCGACGTCCCGCCCGAACGGCTGTTGGTCTATGAGACGGGCCAAGGCTGGGAGCCGCTTTGCCGCTTCCTCGGCGTCGCCGTGCCCGAGGCGCCCTATCCGCGGGTCAACACCACCGGCGATTTCGCCGCGCAGTTCCCCAAGCGCCGCTAGGCCCAACAATCGCCGGTCGGCCCGCTATTTGTGACATAACTGTTACATAGAGACCCTAGGGTGCGGCCCTCCTGATGAACTTGCCAGCCCCGGTGGGCCTTCTCTCTCGCCGGGGCCTTTTTCCTTTGCCCCAGCCCATGGCCTACAGATTGGCGCAAGCCAAATACGATCCGCACACCCAGCGCGCCTATGTCGAGCTTCGCGAAGAGGACAGCGACGGCGGCGAGGTGGTGGCGGTAGCGGTGTTCTCGTTCCGCAGCACCGCGAACCTCACCAAGCGCCAGATCGAGCAGGAGATCGTGCGCAAGGCGCGGCACATCTTCCGCAAGGTCGGCGATACTTTGAGCGGCGGCTGACCTTCGGCGAAGCGCTAAAGCGAGATCAGCACCACGCCGGCGACGGCGGCGATGAGGCCGACGATCTTGTTCCAGGTCATGGGCTCGCCGAGGAACAGCACGCCGAGCAGCGAGCCGCCGATGATGAACATGCCGTAGATCGGCACCACCACGTTGGCTGGCCCCAGCGACAGCGCGTGGAACAGCGAGCTCACGGCGATGGTGAGCGCGATGCCGCCGGCGATGGCCCATGTCAGTGGCGCACGGTCGAGATCGAACAGCAGCGCCCTGAACTCGCCGCGCATCACGACGATGGCGATGGCGACGATGGCGACGATGGTGGTAGAGACCGCGAGCACCATGTAGGTGGACACCGCGCCGGAGCGCTCCGCGAGCTTCGCAAACAGCGTGGTGAAGGAATAGCCGGCCATGCCGAGCAAGGCCCAGAAAATATAAGACTGCAGCATTCGCCCCCCTCCCGGTTCGCTTCGGTGCCGCCACGCGCAAGAAGACCCGGGCCAAGCTCGAAATGCAAATCTTAAAGTGGCGACTTCAGCGTCAGCGTCAGCGCCGGCGATGACTTATCCGAGATGGTCCGCGATCAGCTGATTGAAGCGTTCCGGGTTCTCGAGGAACATGAAGTGCCGGCCGCGCTCCCCGGCCTCCATGAAGACGATCTTTGAGCCGGCGATCTGTTCATGGATCCAAACCTGCGACTGCCACGGGATGTGGGATCCGCGCCCTGAGACAATGAGCGTTGGCAGCGCGATGCGCGGGATGGTGTCGCGCCAGTCGCTCATGGCGCCGTTGTAGAGCATCCGCGCCGCATAGCGGCGGGGCATGCGCAAGTTCATCTCTACCAGCCAATCGAATTCGTCCTTGGGCATCTCCGGCGAGACCATTGCCGCGAGCATCGTTCGCGTGGCTTCCGCGCCGTCCGGCCCGGCCAGGTCGCGCACGGTCTGGCGCAGCTCGTCGAGCGTGACCGAGGCCGGCGCGCCCTGCCAAGCGGGATCGACCGCATAAGGTCGCTCCACAAAGAAGGGCGGCTGATCGACAAAGACGAACCTGCTGCTGCGATAGGCCCCGAACATGTCCCAGAAGCACCAAATCGTGGTGGCGCCCAAGGAGTGGCCGAGAAGCGTCACCTCGTCGAGGCCAAGGGCGTCGAGCACCTCGCGCAGATCCATGGCGAGCCGCGACAGATGGTAGCCGTGATTTGGCTTGTCAGACTCCCCGTGGCCGCGTGGATCGAAGGCAATGACGCGGTAACGGCCGCTCAGGCCGGAAAGTTGATGCTTGAATTCGATTGCCGTCTGCGACCAGCCCGGCACCATGACGACGGGCTTGCCAGTGCCGGCCTCGAGATAAGACAGGCGCACGCCGTCCGACAGCGTCACCTGGCCGGTTTTGAAGGCTGAAGCTGCGCTCATGGCACGCGCTCCTCAAGGATGCGCGCCAGCAAAGCGTCACTGGCGGGGAATTGCAAATCGCTTGGCGCTACTAGCGGCCGGTGTAGTCGGAGGTGCCGGCGCCGAGGGTACGCTGGAAGTCGACCCGCCGCCGCTCTTGCGCCGCGGCCTCGTCGTAGCGGGCTTGGGCGATGCGGGTGCGGCAATTGTCGTAGGCGGGCGTCCCGGGCTCGAGCCCGTTCTCCTTGCACTTGGCGTCGTCCTTGGTTTGAGCATCGGCCTCGGCGGCCTCACGGCTCGCCTGCGTCGCTTCCGGATTGGCGCAAGCCTGGAGCAGCGCGAGGCTCAGCATGAGCGGGGCGAAGAGTGCGATCCGAGGTGCCATGAAGGCTGTTCAACACGCCAATTGCGATCTTGCCATGGCAGGCGGCGCACTAGCCGCGCGGTGGGCGGCGGCGCTCGCTGAACCAGGGGCGATATTCGGCGGCCATCTTCTCGCGCTGTGCCGCCGGCGCATGCCGCTTGCACGTGGCGGCCTCCTCGCTGCCTTCCGGAGCGCCCCATCTGAGCTCGACGCAGTCGTTGATGTTGTAGGCCATCTCCAGCGCCGTCGTGCGGTCGAGTACGTCCTTGAGCGTGAGTGTCCATTGCGAGCCGTCACTCCGCGTATAGGAAAACTTCCGCGCCGCGAGCTCCGATGCCAGCATGCCGTCCAGCTCCGCCTTGACGTCGGCGACGCTCTTTCCCTCCGGCATCGCATAGCGCTCCGGCCGCCGCGCCACCCGCTCGGGAACTCCGCGTACGACGTCGATTGCGATCAGCAGCCGCAAATCGCGAGAGGGCGTGGCGAAGTCTTCCCACGCGCCCGTGGTCTCGAAGATCGAGGCGCCGTCCGGTATGTCCACCGTGCGCCCACCGCCGGCAAGATATTTGCGCCCGTTCTCGACCGAGGTCACTCGGGTGTTCACCTGCTCCTCGAGCGACGTGATCGTCTCCTTCAGCGCGCGCACGGGATCGAGCGGCGCCGGCGACATCACGTCATCCATGCGGTCGTAGAACTCTTCGACCGAGAGCTTCGACTGCTCGGGCGAGTAATCGCCGTAGTCAGGATTCTTCGCGATCTCGGCGTTGGTCAGGCGTCGCAAGCTTCCGTTCTTGTCGCGCACGATCGGGCGAAAGCGCTTGAAGCCAGGACTGCCGAGCGCGGGATCCTGCGCGAACAGGAAATTGCCGCGCCAGAAGCGCTTCCGCGCGACGGTGCCATCCGGCTGCCCGTCGACGGCGAGGAAGACGCCAGCGCCGTCGCCCGACTGCGGCACACGCTGAACGAGGACGAGAACGTGCCCGTAAGGATCGGCATAGATGGTCCCGGGACGGAGCGTCTTCTCGCCGAGCGGCACCGGATAATAATCGGTGTTGTTGTCGTCCGCGGCCGTGCGGCCGTTACCGGAGTGCACCGCGTTGGCAATGGTAGTCCGCAAGTAATAGCCGAACCCCGGCACGAGCCCTTGCGGCTTTCGCGGCAGCCTCATGACCGGCTGCGGGGCGACGGGCGGACCGAACATGGCGAACAGGCCGACAGGGGGCGCGACCATCTGGTCCGGCGGCGGCGCTGGTGGCGGTTCTTCATTGACGATGTTCCACCACTGCGGGCACTTCGGCGGCTGGCCGCCGTCGCCGCGGGTGCATTTCGAATAGCCGAACGGAAGGCCCATCTTGAAAGCGAAATAGGCGCGCAGGAAGTAAGGCACGTCGGCACAGTCCGGCTGGATGACGAGGCCCTTCTCGTCCTCGCGGAGACCGAGATAGTCGAAGAGGACGTTGCGCGAGCGGTCGCGCAGCACCTCATGCATCGCCTTCCACGACGGCGCCTCGTCGAGCGGCGCGTCGAACAGCTTCTCGATCCACGCCGAGTACAAATTCTCGGTGTTGCGATTCCACGCCGCGTGCATCGGCCAGACGCCCCTCCCCGCGCGCGGCCGCGGCGGCGCTTTGCGTTGCACCACGATCTCGCGCGTGACGGTCTTGCATTGGTCGGACCCGCCTTCGCGCGCGAGTTTCGCCTGCCACTTGCCGGCGGCGGGCGAGGCGACCTCAGCGAACCAGAAATAGGGCGGGCCCCCATGCCGATCGCGCGATTTGGCCGCGACGGCACCCTTGGGCGAGATCAGGAGAAGCTCGCCCTCGAGGGGCTCTTCGGCGGCGAAGATGACGCGCAACGGCGCGCCCCGCCACGGCGCCATCGGCGAGGCGAGCACCGCGAAGCCGGCCGCGTCTTCGCAAGCATCTGAGGCATCAGGCGCTTTCGCGTCGGCTCTCGAGGCGAGTGAAACACTAGAGGCCCAGGCGATCAGCGCGGTGGCGATCGCGGCGACAGCAAATTGGCGCGCAGGCAACATCGAAGCCCCGTTCGATTCCCTCGGCCGCAGCTCTAAAAATAGCCTGAAACGGCCGCCGCCAAAAGGCAAACCACACGCCGGACGCCCGGGGCGCGGCGGCTCCTAATCGGGACTAGCGCGAGCCTCCGAACAGCCCCCCGAAGGGGAACAGCCCCCGGGGCCTCGCCCTCTGCTGTGGGTACTGGCTCGGGGCATAGACCCCGGCGGGGTCAGGGCCCCTGACGATGACCGTGGTATCCGCCAAGGCCCTAGCGCCGACGAGCTGGTAGAGCGTGGCGGCGTTGGTCAGCGTCAGGCGCACGCAGCCATGCGATACCGGCGTGCCGAGGCCGGGATGGTCGGAGCCGTGCACGGCGTGGCCGCGCGAGGTGAAGAAGATCGAATGGGGCATGCCGGCATTGTCCCATTCCTTCGAGTAATGCATCACCTCCATGCGGAACGGCTTGTAGGTGCCGGGAGGCGTCGAGAAGCCGGTGGCTCCCGTCGACACGTACCAGCGATACTGCACCCTGCCGTCGACCGAGACCGTCATGGTCTGGGTCGGCTTGTCGATCTGGATGAGGATACTGGCGAGCGCGGGCCGGTTTACCGCGGCACCGAGGGCAAGCACGAGCAACATGACGGCCAAAAGCCGGAGCGGTTTCATCCCCGTTTTCCCTCAATGCCGCCCGAAAGGGCCCCGTAGGCCGTCATTTTAGCAGCCGCGAAGGCCCTCGTCAGCCCGCCTTGGACCGGCGGTTATTGCCGTGTCTCGTATTGCGAAACGTGCTCTTCGCCGTCGTAATCCCGGTCAAGGTGACGCCTGGCATGACGCTGCCGGTATTGTTGGACGGAGCGCATTGACCTGTTCCGATCGTCATATTGCCGCTGCAACTCAGCTAACCTATTGATGAGATCGACGCCGTTCATTGCCGCCTCCCTAAATCGCTTGGCTTCTTGCCGCTGATCCAGGAGGCGATCGTGCTGTAGGGCCCCTGAACGTGGTTGGAACGACGTATTTACTTGCGGTTCAGGTCCGGCGATCACAGAACGTCGACAGTCAGTAAGATCGCCTGGAGTCGCCATGTGGTCCCGCCTGCTCGCCCCCGCCCTCGCCTTGCTCCTGCTGCCCGCGCCGGCGCTCGCCGGCGCCAAGGAGAAGGTCGCGGCGCTGGCGCCGTCGGGGCTGGTGCTGGTGCTGGACGCCGAGGGCAAAGAGCTGATCGCCCAGAACGCGGACAAGCCCTTCGCTCCGGCCTCGGTCACCAAGATCGTGACCGCGTGGCTGGCGATGGAGGTCCTGGGCGGCAACTACCGGTTCGAGACCAAGTTCTACCTCGACAAGGACCGCGTGCTGTATGTGCGCGGCGGCGGCGATCCCTTCCTCGTCTCCGAGGAACTGGCGAAGCTCGCGACGGAGCTGGTCGCCGCCATCGGCAAGGAGCCGATCACCGGCATCGTGCTCGATGCGAGCTACTACCCCTCGGACCTCCGCGTCCCGGGCATCGAGAACACGGGCGAGGCCTATGACGCGCTCAACTCCGCGCTCGCGGTGAACTTCAACACCATCAACGCCGTGCGCAAGGGCAACAGGGTCAGCTCCGCCGAGCCCCAGACCCCGATCACGCCGCTCGCGATCAGCCAGTTTCTGGCGCGCGGTCCGAAGGGGCGCGGCCGCATCAGCCTCGCCCAGGACCCCGAGGTCAGCCTGAAATATGCCGGCGAGCTGATCGCCGCCTTCATCAAGAAGGCCGGCGGCAGCGTCAAGGGCAAGATCTCGATCGGCTCCGTGCCGAAGGACCTGAAGCCGGTCTTTGTTTACCGCCAGTCGCGCACCCTTGCGGAGATCCTTCGCCAGCTGCTCATCGCCTCGAACAACTACATCGCCAACCAGGTGTTCCTGGAGATCGGCGGCACGCTCGGCGGATCCGTGAGCCTGGAGAAGTCACTCAAGGTCGCGAACGGGATGCTTGCCGTCAACGGGCTCGCCAAGGACATTCATCTCGAAGAGGGTTCAGGCATCAGCCGCGACAACCGCTTCACCGCCCGCGGCCTCGCTCATGTGCTCGACCTGTTCGCGCCTTATGCCGACCTGCTTCATGGCCACGACGGCGGCTTGAACAAGACCGGCACCATGTCCGGCATCAGCACGCTGGCGGGCTACGCCGACACCAAAAGCCACGGGCGCGTGCGCTTCGTCATCGCGCTCAAGACCAACGGCCCGCTGCGCTTCCAACTGCTTCACGCCATCGAGGCCGGGCTGTAGGTGGGGGGCGGCATGCGAATACAGACCTATTCAGCCGCAAAAATCCCCCCACCCAGACCTTCGAAATTTCATAATCCCCGAACCTCCGTCGGAGAGGTCAGCCGGGGCCGCGCTCGGGGTAAGCCGACGCCCACATAGCGCCAGAAAGCCGAGCTACCTTGCGGCCGTGCCGATTGATCCCCGTCATGTGGCGCGCCAGTGGTCTTATGTTGAAGAGCGATCCTGAGGTATCGGCACGTGTCACCCTACCCCATGTCGATTGGCACCACCTTGAACCTTCTGTTGGACGGCGCAAAGCACCTCATGGAAGGCGAGCATCTTTGCTCTCTACCGATGATTGAGTTGGTGGAGGGGTTAACCAACTCAGACTTTGCCGACTTCAACACTGCGCTCGTTGCACATCTGACCGAGTCGACTCGCACCTACTGGCGATGCTTTGCAAGGGGCGAAGACGGCGAGCCCGCAGAAACAGCACCACAAGAATTTGCAAGCGAAATTAAAATGACCGTCCTCAAGCTTATGAACGCTCATCTACAATGGAAAGAGAAGCATGCCGACGCTTCGCCCAAGTCCGCGTAAGGTTCTTTGCGTAAGAAGCGCTCGAATTCCGGCACGCAGATAGTGACTCCGCTGCGAACTTAATCGTCTCGCTGCTCAACATGCACCTCGGCGCCCAGCTCGCGGAATTTCTCGCTTATCTCGGCCATGCCTTGTTTCCTTGCTAGGTCTGCCGCTTCGCTGCTTGAGAGCGTCTCCTTCTCGGCGAGCTTCCTGGCGTAGTCGCGGACCTGCTGCGTGATCTAGCCCGCGGCGCCGATGAACCGTTCCCCCTTCGGCGAGAGGAACCAAAGGACGGCCGCGGCCACCAGCAGGGCCGGAACATCGCCAACGAGGTGACTGTGTTCCTGACTGTCGGAGAGGGCCTGCGCCGCCATGATCGCCGCATGCACGACACTCGACCAAATGGTGAAGGCAATCAGGCTGCGATTGGCCGCCGGGTTCCTCGCGGCGGCGATCAAGAAGATCCCGAGCACCGCATAGATGCCGCAGATCATCTGGAGATAGTAGGTGCCCTGCCCGCCGTGCCAGACCCAGCCCGAAGGCCAGATCACGCTGAGCGGATAGACCAGCAAAAAGACGACTCCGAACACGACAAGGGCCATCTTCAGATATTTTTCCTTGGTTTGATTGTCCATGATTCCTCCTTGGCCGGTCCCCCGGTGTTACGCCGCGCCATCACCGCTTTTGCCGAAGCCAGCCTCCGCCTCCTCCGCCACATAGACCTCCGCCCCGCTCGCAATAAATTTCTCGCTCATCTCCGCCATGCCCTGCTCCTTCTCCTTCAGCTTCGCGGCGTAGTCGCGCACCTGCTGGGTGATCTCCATGGAGCAGAATTTCGGCCCGCACATCGAGCAGAAATGGGCGAGCTTCATCGACTCTTTCGGCAGGGTCTCGTCGTGGAAGCTCCGCGCGGTGTCGGGATCGAGCGAGAGGTTGAACTGATCCTCCCAGCGGAACGCGAACCGCGCCTGTGACAGCGCGTTGTCGCGGGCGACCGCGGCCGGATGGCCCTTGGCGAGGTCGGCGGCGTGGGCCGCGATCTTGTAGGTGATGACGCCGGTCTTGACGTCGTCGCGATTGGGCAGCCCGAGATGCTCCTTCGGCGTCACGTAGCAAAGCATGGCGGTGCCGAACCAGCCGATCATCGCGGCGCCGATCGCTGATGTAATGTGGTCGTAGGCCGGCGCGATGTCGGTCACGAGCGGACCTAAGGTATAGAACGGCGCCTCGCCGCATTCCTTCAGCTGCTTCTCGACATTGATCTTGATCTTGTGCATCGGCACGTGGCCGGGGCCTTCGATCATCACCTGGCAGCCTTTGTCCCAGGCGATCTTGGTCAGCTCGCCCAAGGTCTCGAGCTCGGCGAACTGCGCGCGGTCGTTGGCGTCGGCAATCGATCCCGGACGGAGTCCGTCGCCGAGCGAGAACGACACGTCGTATGCCCGCATGATGTCGCAGATGTCGTCGAAGCGCTCATAGAGGAAGCTCTCGCGATGATGGGCGAGGCACCACTTGGCCATGATCGAGCCGCCTCGGCTGACGATGCCGGTGACGCGATCGGCGGTGAGATGGATGTAGCCGAGCCGCACCCCGGCATGGATGGTGAAATAATCGACGCCCTGCTCGGCCTGCTCGATCAGCGTATCGCGATAGCACGCCCAATCGAGCTTGACCGGATCGCCGCCGACCTTCTCCAAGGCTTGGTAGATCGGCACCGTACCGATCGGCACCGCGGCGTTGCGGACGATCCATTCGCGGGTCAGGTGGATGTTCTTGCCGGTCGAGAGGTCCATCACCGTGTCGGCGCCCCAGCGCGTCGCCCACACCATCTTCTCCACCTCCTCCTCGACCGAGGAGGTCACGGCGGAATTGCCGATATTGGCGTTGATCTTGGTGAGGAAGTTGCGGCCGATGATCATCGGCTCGCTCTCGGGGTGCTTGATGTTGGCGGGGATGATGGCGCGGCCGCGCGCGACCTCGTCGCGCACGAACTCGGGCGTCACGAAGGGAGGCAGCGACGCACCGAAGCTCTCGCCGTCGGCGAGGCGCGCCTCGGCCGCTTCGGCCTGGCGCTCGCGTCCAAGATTCTCGCGGTGGGCGACATAGGCCATCTCCTTGGTGACGATGCCGGCCCGCGCCAATTCGAGCTGGGTGATGCAGTGGCTCGAGCCGCGCCTAGCGATCCAGTCGGCGCGGAGCGGCGGCAAGCCGCCTTGCACGTCGATCGTGGCGTCGGCATCGGTGTAGGGGCCGGACGTGTCGTAGACCCGGAACGAGGCGCCATCCGCAAGCGCAATGTCGCGGAACGGCACTTTGAGATCGGGATGCCCCTCCGGCGCGGAATAGACCTTGCGGCTGCCGGGAAGCGGTCCGGTGGTGACCTTCGGCGGCGACACGTCCTTCGGTGAGATCGGCTTGTTCATCGGCGAGCTCCCATTGGCTCTGGGGGAGCTGGCGCTGGGGCAGAGCAGAGGTCCTGTCCCTTCGCCGGCATAACCCGGATCAGGTTCAAAGGGTCTCCACGGGCCTTATCGCAAGGCAGCGGACTCTCAGCCCCTTCCCTGGGGCTCCCCTCGGATAGCCATGAGTGTAGGCGGCGTGCGCCCCGCGATCAACTTGAGGCTCGTTTCACAGTGGGTTTCCGCCGCGGCCGCTTCGCGGTTCGGGAGGTGGTGGAGGCTCTCTTCGCCGCGCTCGTCCGGCGCTTTCGCGGCCGCGCCGCCTCGCTCCACATCTCCTGGTAGCCCATCGCCGTGAGAAAGCCACCGAGCACGAGCGTCGCGGCGCCGCCAACGATCAGCAAGCGGGGATTGGCGATCACCGTGTCCGCCATCCGCTGCACCAAGGAGGTGGCGAGGATGCGAAAGATACCGCCGATCAGGGCAAGCCAGCCGAAGATCGTGATCACCACGGTCCAATCCCACACCCAGATGTGGTGCACATTGAGGATAGCGAGGCCGACGGCGAGGGAAATAAGTCCGGAGAGATAGATCAGGGCTCCGTTCTGTACGAAATCGCCGGCGATGGCCGCGAAGCTCCCGCCTTCGACCAAGAGGCCGATGCCGATGACCACGAGCAGCGGGCCCAAGAGGCGCGCAATGAACGTCGATGCCGTCATAGGTGGCTCCCTCCCCTCTCGGTCTCGTGCGGCGTCCTAATATGCGAGGGCTGAGTGCCCTCGCGCGGGCAGGGATCAAAGGTCGCAGGCCCCAGCGAACGCCAATTTCGGACGGTTGAGCGTCGCCAACGGTCATTTTGGCCAGGCTTCTCCGGCGCTCGCGCCAATGTGACGGCGAAGAGCGAGGATGGCAAGCCGCTCCAGGCAAGCGGCCGCAAGCAACGCAAAAGTCATAGTCCCGGAACAGGCAGTTTTGATGGGAGCCAACAGGAGCGCGGTTCCCCTTGCATCCCAACGCAAATCTTGCGAGTAGCCTCGTTCCAGTCTAAGCCTCCGCCATCATTCTGCCGCTCTTCACCTTGCATTGCGGGCCTGGAGGCCACGTCCGGCCCCCACTCTCCCCGCCGCAACCGAGGTAGGACAACGTGAATCAAGACGCTTCGACCGAAGCTCGAACCGGCACGAACAGTTTGGCCACCATTCGCTGGGTCGCCCTAGCCGCCGTCATCGCCATCACCATTGTCGGCGCTTTCGCCTGGTGGCGTTACAGCGAGCTCTATCCGGCCACCGAGAACGCCTATACCGGGTCGAACATCGTCAGGGTCGCCTCAGAGGTCAGCGGCGCAGTGATTTACGTCTATGTCCGCACCGATGATCGGGTGAAGACCGATGATCCCTTGTTCGACCTCGACCCCAGCCTTTACGGCGCGGCGCTCCGCAATGCCCGCGCTCAATTCGATGCAGCGGCTGCGGCGGCGGGAACCGCGGCTGACGGTCTGAAAGCGGCGGCCGATAAGCTCAAGGAGAAGCGCGACGCGCTCGAAGATGCCATCGCCGCCTACCGGAAGGCCACAGAGGCGCAAGCTCCCGACCAGCCGCCATCGGATCAGCTCAAGAGCGCCGAGAGCAAATGGGACGAGGCGCTCAAGGCCTACCAGGCCGCCGAGGATGATTTCGCCAAGGAGCAGGACAAGCCGCTCACGGTGACGACGCCGACGGTGCAGGTGCGGGCGGCTTCGGCTGGGCTCCAAAAGGCCTCCCATGAGTTCGCCAAGACCCATGTCACGGCGCCGTCCGACGGCGTCGTCTCCAATGTGACGCTGCGCCCGGGCGCCACGATTCAGGCCGGCGCCCCGCAATTCGCCATCATCGAAGGCAATCGTTGGTGGGTGGATGCGAATTTCAAGGAGACCGACCTCGCCCGCATCAAGGTCGGCCAGAAGGCGACCATTCGCCTCGACATGTATCCCGGACGCACCTTCGAGGGCGTGGTCGAAAGCATCAGCCCGGGCTCCGGCGCCACCTTCTCCGTGTTGCCGCCGGAGAATGCGAGTGGGAACTGGGTGAAGGTGGCCCAGCGCTTCCCGGTGCGCATCGGCTTCACCAATCCTCCGGACGCGTCGGACCGCCCGCTTCGCGCCGGCGCCAGCGCCGACGTCTCTATCGACACGACCCAGGACGGCAACGACACGACCCAGGACGGCACATGACGCGGCGCAAACCCGGCGCCAAGCCGCCAGCGGCCAAGGCGAAGGGCAGCGCGCGCAAGACCAAATCGCCGCAGCCACCCGCACCGCGTATCGAGCACACCGAACCGCCGCAGCCGCCCGCGCCGCGTATCGAGCACCCAGAACCGCCGCGACCGCCGCAGCCGCCGCTGAGAGGTCACGGCGAGCCACTCCATGTGAGCCCCACGCCGTCGGCGGCGCTGGTGATTGCCGTGGTGCTCACGGCCGTTCTCGAAGTGCTCGACATCACCATCGTCAGCGTCGCCATCCCGCATATGCTCGGCACCTTCGGCGCCACCTCCGACCAGATCACCTGGGTGCTGACCTCCTATCTCGTGGCGGCGGCCGTGGTCATGCCGCTGACCGGCTACCTCTCGGCGCGGCTCGGCCGCAGGCGCCTCCTCACCCTGTCGATCGTCGGCTTCGTCATCTCCTCGGCGCTCTGCGGCGTCTCCTGGAACCTCGAAAGCATGGTGATCTTCCGGCTGCTGCAGGGGATCTGCGGCGCGCCGCTGGTGCCTTTGAGCCAGGCCATCCTGCTCGACGCCTTCCCCAAGGAGAAGCACGGCCAGGCGCTCGCCATTTTCGGCCTCGGCATCATGGTCGCGCCGGTGCTGGGACCAACCTTCGGCGGCTGGCTGACCGACACCTTCGTCTGGCGCGCGGTGTTCTACATCAACGTGCCGATCGGCCTCTTCGCGCTGCTGCTCGCCATGGGGCAACTGCCGCGGTCGGAGGTGAAGTATATGAAGACCGACTGGACGGGGCTCGTGCTGCTCGTGCTCGCGGTCGGCTCGCTGCAATTCGTGCTCGATCAGGGCCAAAGCCGCGACTGGTTCAATTCGCGCGTGATCCAACTTTTCACCGGTGTCGCCGTGTTCGCGACCACGGCCTTCTTCATGCGCGGCTGGAACAACCCGAAAAACATCGTCGATCTGTCGCTGTTGAAAGACCGCAATTTCCTCGCCGGTCTCCTCGCCATCACCGCCTATGGCGTCACGCTGTTCGGCACCATCGCACTCCTGCCGCTGTTGACCCAGCGGCTGATGGGCTATCCGGCCATGAGCGCCGGCATGCTGTTCATCCCCCGCGCCGTGGCCAGCGCCATCGCGCTCGCCATCACCGGCAATTTCCTCATGCGCTGGATCGATTCCCGTATCCTGGTCGCCGCCGGCATCGTGCTATCCGCGGTCGGCACCATCATGATGGCGGGGCTATCGCTCCAGGCCGACGCCTGGGCCATCGCCTCGCCCGGCATCCTCGCCGGCATCGGCATGGGGCTTTTCTTCGTGCCGCTGACCGCGGTCGCCTTTGGCAGCGTGTCTCAGTCGATGCTCGACGAGGCTTCTGGCCTATTTGCGCTGATGCGCGGCATCGGATCCTCGATCGGCATCGCCGTCGTGAGCTGGCTGTTCGTGCGCCAGGGTCAAGTGCATTGGGACACCCTGATTGCCCACGTCAACCCCTACAACCCGGCGGTGCCGCCGTACCTCTCCGCTCACGGTATCGACGTACAGACGCCGGGCGCGTTGTCGGGCATTGCACTCGAGATCGGGCGTCAGGCGCAGATGCTCGCCTTCATCGACCTGTTCTGGTTTATCGGCATCGTTACCTTCGCCATCTTGCCGCTGGTGCTGATGATGAAGAAGCCGGCCCATGGGGGCGTGTTCATTCCGGCGCACGCCTGAGCGCGCGCCGGCCTTGATCCCGAGTTCGATAAAGTTCGACGAGCCTTAGCCTACCAGCAGACCTTGGCGCCAGAGGTGCAGACCACCGGCGACACCACGCCGTGCCAGCACACGGTGTAGGACTTCGACGTCACCACATCGGGCTTGACGTAGAGCTCCGCCGACACCGACTCGCGCCAATAGGGCTGTGGCTTGGCCTTCATCGGCGAGATGCTGAGCTTAGCTTTGTTCTTCGCTTGGAACTCCGAGATGGCACCAGCGAGCGCTGACTGCGCCCCCTGGAGGGCGTCCGCCTTATCCCAGCCGTCGGCCGTTCCCGCAAACCTGCTACACCCCGCACTGGCCGGCGCCGCCGCCGCTACGCAAAGCCCCGCCGCAACCAGTGCAACAGCAGAGACACACCAAAGCGACTTCATGTTAGACCCCCTTCGCAGCAACTGGAGAGGGGCTAAGATATAACGCCGGGGGGGCGTTGCCAGCATTTCGCTGAACGCTCCTGACCGGTTCGCCCTTGGCTGTAGCCTTTGCGCCACAGTTTTCAAAAGGTCGCAGGGAGCGGGACTCCGCCAATCATGTCAACCGGAAGGCCGCGGCAATTCACCTGAAAACACAGAAGCGCGCGGGGCGGTGATGTCGTCGCGCATCGCCCTCATCACCGGGGCATCGAGCGGCATCGGCGAGGCCACGGCCAAGCGCTATGCCGCGAGCGGGGCACAAGTGGCTCTTATCGCCCGGAACGCCGAGCGCCTCGAGGCCGTCGCCGCAGCCATCAAACGTGACGGCGGCTCCGCCACGCCCTTTATCGCCGATCTCGCCGATGCCACGGCGGTCGCCGAGGTGAGCGCCCGGATCGCGCGCGACCTCGGCACGCCGGATATCCTCATCAACAATGCCGGGGCCGGCCGCTGGCTGCCGCTGATCGAGACGAGCGCCGCGGAGGCCTACGCCATGATCGCTGTGCCTTATCTCGCGGCCTTCAACCTCACCCGCGCCTTCCTGCCCGAGATGCTCCGGCGGCGGAGCGGGGCCATCGCCTTCGTCACTTCGCCGGCTTCGTTCCTCGCCTGGCCAAACGCGAGCGGCTACATCGCCGCGCGCCGTGCCGTGGCAGGCCTCGCCGAGGCGCTAAGAGCGGACGTGAAAGGGAGGGGCGTGACCGTAACCCTCGTCGTGCTCGGCACCGTCGACAGCCCCTATTGGGAGCACAATCCGGGAAGCCGCGAGCATCTCCCGGCCAGCAACCCCCTCATTCCGACGCTCACCACACAAGAGGCCGCCGAGGCGATCTTTGCCGGCGTCGAAAGCGGCGCGCGGATGGTGGTCAAGCCATCGATCCTCCGCGCGTTGTTCTTGCTCAATGCGATAGCGCCACGCCTCGTCGCGCGACAACTCCGCCGCGCCGCGCGCAAGCGCCGGGAGAAGCCTAGTTGTTGATGAAGGCCGAGATGCTGTCGGCGATGGTGTTGATTGGCCGGCCGCTGCGGCGCCGCTGCGGCTGTTGATACGCCCGGGGCGGCGGCTGGTTCACGGCGTAATCCTCGACCATCTGCGGCTGCTCGTAAGCCATCGGTAGCGGCTCGCCGAACAAGGCGGCGGCCATGCGCGAATCGTGGCCATAGATGTCGTTAAAGGTCGAGATCGAGCCGTCGGCATTCACCCACAGGGTGAAATAGTTGATGTAGACCGGGATCTTCCGCTTTAGCGTGACGTGCTGGTCCTCGCTGGTGGCGATCGCCGAGGAGACCTGAGACGCCGACCATCCCTGCACGCGCTTCAAGAGGGTCACCGCGAACTGATCCGGATTCTGCACCCGCATGCAGCCGTGGCTCTCGGCGCGGACGGTCTTGGCGAACAGATTCTTTTGCGTCGTGTCGTGCATGTAGACGTCATGCTTGTTCGGGAACAGGAACTTGACGGTGCCAAGCACATTGGTTGGCCCCGGCGGCTGATAGACGTTGAGGCTGCGAATATCGATCCGGCTCCAGTCAAGCGTGGACGGGTCGACTTCCCTGTTGCCGATGGCGACGCGAAGCCCGTTCCGCTCGAACACCGAGGTATCCCAGCCGCCGCCGCCGCCGCCGAAGAACCAATCGCCGCCGCCTCTGATCGACGGCATCAGCTCCTCGACCTTGATCGAGTTCGGCACGTTCCAATAGGGATTGAACACGATCTCCTGCATCTCGTTGGAGAACACCGGCGTCTGCTTGTCGGGCTTGCCGACCACGATCCGCGTGGCGAACACTGGCTTGCCGTCGTCCATGACCTTGAGCATGAACTCAGGGATATTCGCGGCGACATAGAGCGACCCGAGGTCGCTCGGCAGCCAGCGCCAGCGCTCCATGTTGATGAGGATCTGCTTGACCCTGGTCGGGCTCGAGGCGTTGTGACCCTGACGATTGAGCAGCCGCCGCGTGCCGGGGCCGACCACGCCGTCAGGCGCGGCGCCATGGGTCATCTGGAAGCGCTTCACCGCCTCGTCGACAGCCTCGTCAAAGCGCTTGACGTCGCCTGCGGCAGGCGTCTCGATGTTGAGCCGCGTCCGCAGCAGCTCGACCTGCTCGTCCTCGACGCCGAGTTTCAGCGCCGGTCCATCGGGGATCCTCACGACGTCGTCATCGGGCTTGCCGCCACGCGCCGCGAGCAGCGCCTTGCGCAACAACTCAAATTGGGGCTGGCTCGGCTGGAAGCTCCGCAAATAGGCGGCGGCGTCGGAGCGGATCGCGAGCGATTCCATCACCTGAAGCGGATCCGGCAACGCCAGCGTGGGATCGAGGTTAGGGTCGAGCCGCAGCGGCTCGATGCGCCCGCCCCGCGCGTCGCGGGCATAGCGGAGCGCGGCAAGGCTGAGCTTGATCTCGGCGTCGGCCAAAGCCTGTGTATCGGCGCCGCTGATGCCATTGGCCCTGGGCAGATCGTAATCGGAGGCGCGGAGCCCGTATTCGTCGGCCTTGCCGATCTCCTCCATCACCGCCTTGGCGCGGGAGGTGAGACCGTTCTCGTCGACCCACAACAGCTTGGCGTCCGGGGCCGCGTAATAGTCGAGGACGCCCTTCTGCTCGGCTCGCGAAGCGGTCTTGCCAAATTTGTCGCCGGCGCGGGTCGAGACCGCGATGATCAAGGCTTCCTTGGCCCCGATCAGAGCCTCCGGACCGTCAGGCTCCGCCGCGCGCAGCACCGTGCTCCCAGACATGGCCGCCATGGCGACTAGGAAGACGCCAAGCGCCTTGGGTGAGATTGATCTCACGGCCCCGCTCCCGATTTGGTTAATCCCTCTTATATACCGGCTCGCCGAAAGCGCGAACGCCTGTTGCCGCCGCTTCCACTGCCCCGTCATGCCAATGAAAGCGAACTGCCCCCGCCGAGCCTCGCCACTTTGCGCCCATAGAGAGGCGAGAGCATGGCAAGCCGCGGCCAAAGATTTCGGCGGAATTGTCCGAATTTTCAGCAGCCTAGAGGGGGAGGCCGGCCCCATGATCGCCTTTTGGCGGCATCACTCGTCGGGCGGGCTGTTCTCGACCGCGATTTTTTTGATGCCCTTGAGGCCAGCGGCGAAAATATCGCTGATCTTCTTCTTGGCATCGTCGTCGCTCGCCCCGTTGGCGTCGAACTGAGCGTCCCAATGGATCACGGTGCGATTCGCCCGGTCGCTGTCCTCGACCCAGAGCTTGGCGGTGTAGTTCTTGACCGGAAGCGGGCTCTCGACGATCTCGTAGCTGTAGCTCAGATCGTCGGATTCAAGCAGCTTCTCCTTGATGGTGCCGCCGCCCTTGAGGCTCAGGGTGCGGAAGGTGTCGTCCCCCTCTTTGGTCTCAACGCAGTTCTCGACCGCCGGATGCCAGGTCTTGATCGAGCAGAACTCCCCGGCGATTTCCCAGATCTCGGCCGGTTGCCCGGGGGGCTCGATCTTCTTGTTCACGTCGAGCGCGAAACAAGGGCTGCTGCCGATCACGAGCGCGGCCGTAGCGAAGAGCAGGATCTTCCCCTGACGCATACCGTTTCCTCCTGGCGTTCGGGCGAACTTTTGCCGCCCTGTGCGCCAAGTCTAGCCCGACCGCGGCGGGCGAGAAGGGGCTAAGACGCCGCAAGGTAAAGGCCCGCAGGAGAGGCTACCAGGACGAAAACAGGCCGGAGCGGCCAAAGCGGCGCGGCTGGTAAGAGTATCCCGTCGGGGCACGCTGCCGATTCCGCCCGACCCGGTTTTCCCGCTTGGCGCGGGGCTTGGCGATCGCGGGCGCCGGCCGTGATGTCTTGAGCTTCGGCGTCATTTTCGGCGTCTTGACCTGCTCTGCGGCGTCCGCTCTTGCGGTCTTCGACTTCGGCACCTCCGGCGTCTCCTTGGTCCAGACGAGAAAGTCGTCCCCCTCCGGCAGAATGGCGGAGTCGACGCTGGTATCGCCGATGATCAGCGCCGAGCCCGGCGTCAGCCGCGCCGCGATCCTTCGCCGCGCGTCGCTCGGGATGTCGAGGCGGTCGAGCGCACGTGCTCCGTTGCCACCTTCGAGGTCGATCTCGGTCCATTGCACCTTGGCGTCCCCAGGGGCAAAGCGCATGGCGGTGAAGATGTGGGTGCCCAGTGGGCGCTCCGGATCGCGAACGGTTACAGGAACATCGAACAGGCTGCTGAAATTCTGCCTGACGAAGAGATGCCATTGCGGCGGTTCCTCTTTGCCCGCGGCCTTGTAGACCGCGCTAATGAGATCATCGGTCAAGGCTACGTTCACCGGCAGATCGTGAGCCTGCTGAAAGGCCATGATGGCGGCGACCGTGGCTTCGCCAAAGGTGCCGTCGAATTTCTGCGGCGCGAGGAATCCCAACGAGGAGAGGAGATACTGCACGCCGATGAGGCGGTGACGCGCGGTCCGCCGTGTGATCAGCATCCGCAACGGCGCCTGCGACGTGGTCACCACCACCGCGTGATCGCTAGCACTGTTCAGCGCGGCAAGCGCCGGCGCCACGGCGTGACTGCCTGGCTCGATATTCTCCCAGAGGCTTATGGCGTGAGGCTCGCCCCACTCCGCTGCGGCGCTAAAGGTCTGCGGCTCGTGCCGCACGCCGAGCAGGAATCTGCCCCCGCCTTGGCTCGCGAGGATGACATAGGGCGCGGCTCGCTCGGGCGCCGGAACTCCCTTTGCGTCCGGCAGAGCGGCACGGTCGTTCCCGGCAACCTGCGGCGCCGGCCGCGCCAGCGGTTGGAATAGCTTCGGGTGATCGATCGGCTCGGGCTCGAGCCGCGCCCCCGCCACCACCACATCCCCGCCGACCGCCGTCATCTCGAACAGTTTCGGCGCGAAGGAGAATGGCAGCCTGACGCAGCCATGAGACGCGGGATAGCCGGGAACGACGCCGGCATGAAGCGCGGTGCCCGAGCGCGTGAGACGCTGCATCCAAGGCATCGGCGCACCAGAATAGAGGTTGGAGCGGTGGTAGCGGCGCTTCTCCAGGATGCTGAACACGCCGGTCCTCGTTTCATGGCCAGGCATCCCGCTCGAAACCTTGGCGCTCGTGAGCAGCACCGTGCCCCGATAGACGTCGATCTTCTGCTCGTCGAGCGACACCACGAGCGTCAGCGGTTCGGTTGCAGCGGCGACGGCCGGCGCCTCGGCTTTGGCCTTGGCCGCGCGTTCCTTTTTGACAATGGCCGGCGGGGTCGAAACTTCGAATACGGCGGGCGCAAGGAAATCCGTGGCGATCTGTGCCGGTTGCTCCCGCTCGTGCGGCACCAGGCCGCCGTCATCCGCGCCGAGAGCGTGCGGCGTTGGTAACGGCCCGGCCTCTGCCGTGCCGAAGCCATGGCGCGTCGGGGGAAGGATCTCCTCCGCGACCGCGTGCTTCACGGTCCCGGTGACGTCCTCGGCCCCATGAGGAGCGAGGAGCGGTTCGGCGGCGGTGAGCGCCGGGGGCACCCTTGCCTCCTCGCGGCGCGACGCGTCCGCGATGGCGTGAGATGCGACGGCACCGTGCTCGGTTGAGATGAGCGCCGGAGGTATCGCCGCCTCCTGTGAAGCTCCCGGGACGGCATGAGGTGCCATAGCGGTGTACTCAGTCGCGGTGAGCGCTGGGGGTACCGGCGCTCGAGACGCGTAACGCACCGACACGCCGTGGCCAGCGCTGCTCGAATCTGGTTCCGCGAGGGCGAGAGCTGGGACGACGGCAAGGCCCGTCCGTGCCTCGAGCGCCGTACCGTTTGAGGCTAGGCTTGGGGCCGACACCGACACGCTGAGCGCCGGCCGGTCAAACCGCGGTGACGTCTCGATCGCCGCAACGGCATGGGATGCGGTCGCGAGGCGAAGCGGCTCCGGCTCGAGCGCAGGCCGCACAGTGGCTTCGCCTGTCGCCTCGGGTCGTGCGCCATGGGTTCCAACCTCAAGCCGCGCGCCCCCAGGCAGAATCGCCGCGGCAACGAGAACGGCGGGGCGGACTGGCAGCGTCGCGGCGCCGGTCGGGACCGGCTGGTCCGCCACGAGGTCCTCTTGCGGTTCCACTGACTCCTCGACTGCACCAGGGGCCGACGCGGCCCGTTCTTCCGCGGGCCCCGGATCGACGCTTGCCGGTGGCACCGGCGCCGAAGCGGCCGGCTCCTCTGGCGGGACAGTAACGTCGCCCGCCGGCGCCCTCGCACGCGTCGGCGCCACGTCAGGCGTGGCTGAGGCCGACGCGGGCGTGGCGGCGACCTGCTGCTCGACGGCGGGGGTTCGGACGACGACGCCGGGCAAGATCCCGCCGCTCAATTGGTCGCCGGCAAGACCCAAGGCGACGACCGCGATCGCAGACAAGGCGCCGGTGAGAAAGACCGGACGCGCGTGCCGGGCGGCATCGAGGGCCTCGACCCTCGCTGCCGGCCTCGGCTGCGTCAGGGGCGGCTCGTGGGGCTCGAGCAAAACAGCGCTCGCCGGGTCCTTCCGTACCGACCACGGCACCTTTCCCTGCAGCTCCGGCGGCAGGACCGTGGTGCGGCTGCCTCTCGCGCTCGCGAGCTGCCCTGCGGAGAGATTCTTGACGTGATGCAGGCTGGCGCCGGAGAGATTGGCGTTGGTGAGATCGGCGCCGTCGAAATCGGCGTGGTCAAGCCGAGCCTTGCTTAAATTTGCCCCGCTCAGATTGGCCCGAGAGAGGCGCCCATGAACGAGGTCGCTGCCGGCAAGATTGGCGGCTTCGAGGTCCGCCCCGGACAAATTCACGAAGCGGAGGCTCGCACGGCAGAAATCGCCCCCCGACAGGCGCGCCGCGGTGAGATCGGCGTGGTCGAGCCGTGCCTGGGGGGCATTAGCGCCGCTCAGATTGGCGCCGTCGAGGTGGCTATGGGCGAGGTCGGCGCCAGTGAGATCGGCGCTGTCGAGATTTCCGCCCGAGAGAACGGCGAAGCGAAACACCACCCGCGGGAGCGAAGCTGCATTGAGATCGATCCGGCCGCCATCGGCGGGGCCGAGCTGTCGTTCGCCCAACTCCAGAGCGACGCCGGCTAAATCAGGGACGATGTTGGGATTTCTTTTGCGCCACGCATTCCAAGCCGATGGCCCACGCCGCAAGATGTCGGCGTGATGAGTACGAGACGCGACGCCACTCGCCATCGTTACGGACACATTGCCTCGCCCCGCTACGCGGCGACGCTTTGTTTGACTGGACATTCCCTCCTGGCCTCAACGCTGCCGAAGCTCGGCCGGTTCCGCATCACGACTAAGGTCCTACACTACGACACGAGCTTAGCGTGGTAACGCGGAGATCCGATGACGGTGGTCAGATTCGGCGGCAGTGTTGTTGCCATGCATCGCATCGACGCCGCACGCGGCCGTTGACATCGCCCCCCGCAGCGGTAAATCCGAAGCGCGACATGAAGCGTGGGGGACGCGCTTCATGTTACGCTTCACCTCCGGCGTCTGATCCCCGAGGGTATGAGACATGATGACCCTGACCTACGCGCTGCTCGCGGTGAGCGCTTTCTTCCTGTGGCAGCGCAAGGCCGAGTGGGGATGGATCGCGGTGCTGGTCGCGCTCGGCCTCGGCATCGTCATCTTCGCCGGCGACGTCGACTTCTCGCAGAACCTGGGGATCAGGCTATGAAAGAGCCGGTCCTGACCCCCGAGGCCGCACGGGTCCTCAACTTCGTCGGCCTGCTCGCCCTGATCGGCGTTCTCGCCGGCGCCTACATCTATCAGTTCACTTACCGCGAGCTGCCCTGCACGCTCTGTCTGCTTCAGCGTCTCGCCATGCTCGGACTCGCCTTCGGCGCCGCGCTCAACCTCACCTTCGGGCCGCAGCCGAAATATTACGGGCTCTGCCTCGTCTCCGCGGTGTTCGGCATCGGCGTTGCCGTTCGCCAGACGCTCCTCCACATCAATCCCTATTTCGACACCGATACCGGGCAGCCGACCTTGGAGGCGACGACGAACCCGCCCTTCGGC
The DNA here is from genome assembly GCA_963732955.1 of uncultured Alphaproteobacteria bacterium. Lineage (GTDB taxonomy): Bacteria > Pseudomonadota > Alphaproteobacteria > Rhizobiales > Methyloligellaceae > Methyloceanibacter. Next base: position 40,548 of record CAVTBH010000001.1, on the reverse strand, counting down.
TCTCCCGTCTTCGGCCTCGATCTCTATGTCTGGGGCGTGGTCATCTTCGCCACAGCAATTCTCGCCATCGGCATTGCCTTGATGTTCCGCGGCCAGTTCGAGCCGGTAGAGGAGGAGCCGGAGTGGTTCGGGCGTCTCGCCGCGATTGCCGCCGTCCTGCTGCTCGCCATGGCGTCGGTGGAGACCGTCTCCACGTTGCTGGAATGCGGTTTCGGCGCTTGCCCCAATGACGGCAGCTGGAACTGGTGGGCGTTCCACCGCTGAGCTAGCGACACGCTAGGAGGCGAGCTCCAGGCTGGCCGGTGCGGGCTTGGCTGCGGCTTTGGTTTCGCTCGCGCTGCCGGGGAACGCCCGGGTCGCGGAAGCGCCAAGCTTCTTCATCAGCCAGTCCATATATTTGCGGAACCGGTAGTGATGGATCTCGAACTTGTGCCAGGGCGTGTCCTTGTAAGGGATGCCATGGCCGATGTCGGGCGTCGCCGCCGCCTTCAACGTGCGGAACCAGTTCGCGGCCGAGGCATCGGTGGCGCAGGCGACGATGAAGCTCGCGATCAGCCGCGCCTGGTAATCGGCGAGCTGCCACACGCCGCCCTCGGCCGGCTCGAACAGCCCGGCGACGAAGAAATCGTCGAACTCGCGGCTGAAGGTGTGGATGAAGAGCTTGGAGCGGCCGTTCTCGTCGAGGATGACGCTTTCGTCCATGAACGGGAAGCTCGGCCTGAAGCCCGTGGCGTAGACGATGAGGTCGATCTCCTCCTCGCTGTCGTCGACGAACAGGACCTTGTTGCCCTCGAAGCGGTCGACGCCGGGCTTGGCGACGATGCGGCCATGGACAATGTGATCGAGATAAAGCGTGCACGAGGTCGGATGCGCCTCGAACAGATCATGGTCCGGCGCCGGCAGATCGTAGCGGCGATGGGAGCCGATCTGGATGCGCAGGCCGAGGCGATAGAGCTTGCGCATCACCCGGCGGGGCAGCGGCACGCGGCTAGTCATGTCGATGAAGGTGTCGGTCGGCTTGCCGAACACGAGCTTGGGGAAGAAGAAATAGCTCCGCCGCATCGAATGCACCGCGCGCACGCCGTCATGGGCGGCGTCGTCGAGAATATCGACGGCGGAGTTGCCGGCGCCGATCACGAGCACGCGCTTGCCCTTGAGCTGCTCCTTCGACTTGACGTCATGGGAGTGCAGGATCTCGCCGTCGAACTTGCCGGGGTAGCTCGGCCAGTTCGGATGCCAGTGGTGACCATTGGCGACGACGAGCCCGTCATAGAAGCGGGGTGTCTTCTCGCCTTCGATCTGGACGCGCCAGCGCCCGTCAACGCGCTCCGCCGAGGTGACCTTGGCGTTGAAGGTGATGCGGCCGTAGAGACCGAATTCGCGCGCATAGGCGCGGAGATACTCCTCGGCCCGCTCCCGGCTTTGATAATGCGGCCACTCCTCCGGAAACTCGAAGTCGGGATATTTGGTCAGCTTCTTCGAAGAGTTGAGAAAGGTCGAGCCGTAGACGACATGCGGGCTCTCAGGGTTCCAGATGCCGCCGACGTCGCCGAGCGCCTCGAAGCAGTCGAACGGAATGCCGCGCTCGGCGAAGGTCTTGGCCACCGGAAGCCCGCAGGCACCGGCGCCGATGATGCAATACCGCGTCAATTCGTCCTCATTCTCTTGCCGCGCCCCGAACCAGGGGCCTTGCTCGCGCGTCCATAGCACAGAAGCGCGACGTTGGGCCAAATCGGGGCCCGTGTCCCCTCACTGGCCCACTCTAGGCCGCAGCGCAAATCCTCTTTGATCTGCGTCAAATCCAGGGTGTCGCCAAGGGCCGCATGATTTGGGGCGCTTCCGTCGCGGGGTGCTTCGGGGCCACCGCACCACCTTGCCCGACCCTGCATTTTGTGGCGCAGTGCATTATGGTCTGGCGGGCGAAAAGGCCCGCGCCGGGGGGAGACTGACCTGAATGGACATCAAGCAGGATGTGACCCTCACGAGCTGGGACGGCACCTGGACCTATCGTCCCAAGGTGCTGGTCACGCCGGAGTCGGTCGAGGACATCGTCGAGATCGTGAAGAGCGTGGTGCGCTTCCCCTCGCCGGTCCGTCCCGCGGGCGCGATGCATTCCACCGCGCGCATGAATGGCGACGACGGTGGCACCATGATCGACATGAAGGGCATGAACCGCATCCTCCGTTTCGGCGAGGACACCGTCACGGTCGAGAGCGGCGTCAGCTATATCGCCGTCTCCAACGCGCTGAGGGAGCGCGGCCTGCAATTCCACGTCACCACCGAGATCGGCAACGTCACGCTCGGCGCCATGGCGACGGCAGCGACCAAGGACAGCTCCTTCCCCGGCGGCTACGGCCAGATCAGCTCCTACGTCAGCGAAATGCGCTATGTGACGCCGCGGGGCGACATCCGCGAGATCAACGAGAACGACCACCCCGAAGAGATGCAGGTGATGCGCTCGAGCTACGGGCTGCTCGGCATCGTGTTCGAGGTGACCATCAGGGTGCGCCCGACGACCGCGCTCAGCGTTCGCCACCACTCCATGGGGCTCGAGGAGTTCCGCAAGCGCTTTCCCGTGTTCAAGGCGCAAGGTTATGCGGTGATGTACTACATCTTCCCCTATTCGCGCCGGATCGTGGTCGAGCTCAGAAAGGACAACCCGGACGCGGCGCCGGTCTCACGCCGGCGCTGGGCCTACCGCAATCGCTTCTGGAAGAAGTACGGGCCGGCGCTCGCCCATTGGATCAGGCGGCGCACGACCTCGAAGCGCCTCCAGGCCATGGCTGACGAGGTCAATTTCTCGCTGCTGCGCCAGGGCCTGGTCAGCATCGTCCGCCACGACGCAACCTGGCCCCACGCGCAGCACATCGACTATCCGCGCGAGCCCGGCGAGAAAAAATATCTGTTCAGCATGTGGTCTTTCCGCGAGGGCGGATTCTTTCAGATCCTGGAGGACTACTGCACCTTCTGCATCGGCTATGCCGACCGGACCGGCTACCGCTGCGATCTGCCCAATGTCGGCTACGCCATCGCCGCCGACCGCAACGCCCTTCTGTCCTATTGCTGGGAAGGGTCGACGCTCTCGATCGATCCCGCCGCCACCGGCGGCAAGGACTGGGAGGAGTTCCTCCGCGCCTACAACGAGTTTTGCAGCACGCGCGGCGGCGTTCCCCTGTTCAACCAGACGCCATTCCTGACCGCCGCAATGGCGCGGAAAGCCTTCGGCGACCGGCTCAAGCTGTTCGCCGACTACCGCCGCCAGGCTGACCCGGACAACCGCCTGCTCGACAGCCATTTCCGCGAACTTTTGGCCGATGCGTAATTCTGTCACTGTTCCCGATCCCCGCGGCCTTCTAGGCGTTGACCTCAAGGCGGCTGGGAGAAAGGAACAGCGTCATGGAGCACATTCGCATTCCAGGACTGACGCGTGACGCCTCGCGCATCGCCCTTGGCACCTGGGCCATCGGCGGCTGGATGTGGGGCGGCACCGAGGAGAGCGAGGCGATCGCGACAGTCCACGCTGCGCTCGACGACGGCATCAATCTGATCGACACCGCGCCGGTTTATGGCTTCGGCCGCTCCGAGGAGCTGGTCGGCAAGGCGCTTGCACGCGGACGCCGTGACCAGGCGCTGATCGCCACCAAGGTCGGGCTCGACTGGGGAAGCGGCAAGATCTTGCGCAACGCGTCTCCGGCGCGTCTCCGCCGGGAGCTCGAGGACTCGCTTCGCCGGCTCCAGACCGACGTGATCGACATTTATCAGGTGCACTGGCCCGACGAGGGCGTGCCCTTCGAGGAGACGGCAGCGACGCTCGAAGACTTCCGTCGCGAGGGCAAGATCAGGGCCATCGGCGTCAGCAATTTCTCGCCGGCGCAGATGGACCGCTTTCGCAACAAGGTGCCGCTCGCCACCATTCAGCCACCCTACAATCTGTTCGAGCGGGAGATCGAATCCGAAATCCTGCCTTACGCCGAAAAGCATGACCTCGTCGTGCTCGCCTATGGCGCGCTGTGCCGCGGCCTCCTCACCGGTAAGATCACGGCGAAGACAACGTTCGAGGGCGACGATCTGCGCAAGGTCGACCCCAAATTCCAGCAGCCTCGGCTCGGGCAATATCTCAAGGCCGTCGACGAGCTCGCGGCGTTCGCTCGCGACCGCTACGGCAAGACCGTGCTCACGCTCGCCGTGCGCTGGCTGCTCGACCGCGGCGACAAGATTGTTGCCCTGTGGGGGGCGCGTCGTCCCGATCAGCTCGCGCCGGCGAAGGACGTGATAGGCTGGCACCTTGACAAGGCTGCCATGGCCGAGATCGACCGCATCCTCGCCAGGACCGTGAGCGAACCGGTCGGGCCAGAGTTCATGGCGCCGCCGCCGTCGCGGAAGGCTGCTTGAGCGTCCCTGCCCTAACCTGGGCGGCGGGTGAAGCGGCGGATCAGCGGAAAGGCGAGCGAGCGCGGCATCCCTCGCACCGTCTTGAGGAAGCCCGCGACCTGCGGCGGGAAGGCGATCTCGTAAGGCTTGTCGCCGAGCTTCTCCAGGATCTTCCGGGCGCAACGTTCCTTGCTCATGACGTAGAGCTTCTTCTTGGCATCGTACGAGGCGTTCAGCGGCGTATCGACGAAGCCCGGGTTGATGATGGTGATGTCGACGCCGGTGCCTTCGAGCTCGAGCTTCAAGCTTTCGGCGAGATTGATCACCGCAGCCTTGCTCGCCCCATAGCTGCCGGTCTCGGGCCAGCCGGAATAGCCGAACAGCGAGCCCATGATGGCGATGTGGCCCGAGCGGCGCGCCAGCATCGTCGGCAGCACCGCGGCGACCCCGTTGATGACGCCATCAACATTGAGCGCCATGGTCTTATGGAAACCGTCGAGGTCGATGTTGCGGATGTCGAACGGCACATACATGCCGGCGCCGAGAAGCGCGAGATCGATGGGACCAAGCTCGCGCTCGACCTTGGCGGCACAGGCCTTCAGCGCCTCAGCGTCGAGCACGTCGGCCGGATAGGCCTTGATGGTCTCGCTCGCGGCGGCAAGCGCATCGAGCCGCTCGCTCGGCCGCGCCGTCGCCGCCACCATGACGCCGGCGGCGGCGAGCCGCTTCGCCAGCTCGCCGCAGATGGCACCGGATGCGCCGGTGATCCACGCCACCTTCCAGGGAAATTTGTCCGCCACAGCCAATCCCCTAGTCGACGAAGGGGTCGTGGACGAGGATGGTGTCCTCGCGCTTGGGGCTTGTCGACAGCAGTGCCACCGGCGCCTCGATCAGCTCCTCCAGCCGGCGCACATATTTGACGGCGGGCGCCGGGAGCTCCGCCCAGGACCGCGCGCCTTGAGTCGATTGCGACCAGCCTTCGAGCGTCTCGTAGATCGGCTCGACCCGGGCCTGCTGCCCTTGCGCCGCCGGTAGATAGTCGATCTCGCGGCCGTCGAGCTTGTAGCCGACGCAGATCTTGAGCTCGGGCAACTCGTCGAGCACGTCGAGCTTGGTGAGGGCGATGCCGTTGATGCCGCCGACCTTCCGCGTCTGCCGCACGAGGCAAGCATCGAACCAGCCGCAGCGGCGCGGCCGGCCCGTGACCGTGCCGAACTCCACGCCGCGCTCGCCGATCAACTTGCCGGTCGCGTCCTTGAGCTCGGTCGGGAACGGCCCCTCGCCGACGCGGGTGGTGTAGGCCTTGGTAATGCCGAGCACGTAGTTGATGGCGCCGGGGCCGACGCCCGACCCGGTCGCCGCCTGGGCGGCAACAGTGTTGGATGAGGTGACGAAGGGATAGGTACCGTGATCGATGTCGAGCAGCGCCCCTTGGGCGCCTTCGAACAGAATGCGCTTTCCGGCGCGGCGCTCGCGATCGAGCAGCGCCCACACCGTGTCGACAAAGGGCAACACCTTGGGCGCGATCGCAGTGAGCTCGCCGCAGAGCTTGTCGGCGCTGATCTCGGGCTCGCCGAGGCCGCGGCGGAGCGGATTGTGGTGGGCAAGGATGCGCTCGATCTTGGGCTTCAGGCTTTGCAGGTCCTGAAGATCCAAGACGCGAATGGCGCGCCGGCCGACCTTGTCCTCATATGCGGGACCGATGCCGCGCTTGGTGGTGCCGATCTTGCCGTCGCCTGCGGCCGCTTCGCGCAGCGCATCGAGCTCGCGGTGCAGCGGCAGAATCAAGGTGGCGTTATCGGCGACGCGGAGATTGTCGCGGGAGATGGTGACGCCGAGCTTCTCGATCTTGTCGATCTCCTCGGCGAGCGCCCAGGGATCGACCACGACGCCATTGCCGATCACCGACAGCTTACCTTGACGCACCACGCCGGAGGGCAACAGCGAAAGCTTGTAGGTGGTGCCGTCGACGACGAGGGTGTGACCGGCATTGTGGCCGCCCTGGAAGCGCACCACGATATCGGCACGCTCCGACAGCCAATCGACGATCTTGCCCTTGCCTTCGTCGCCCCATTGGGAGCCGACGACCACGACATTGGCCACTGGGGTCAGTCCTCTGGATCTTGGATCGAGACACAGAAACGGCCCCGCGAGGAGGCAGGGCCGTGATCACTTATAGCGTGTGGCCACCGCCAATGCGAGGGCCGCTGAGGCAATCCCGCCGAAACAAGCGCTTGGGCTCCTTTCTGCGTCAAGAGCATACGTCCAGCTTGCCGAAGGCCGGCGCGTGAGCGACAGACGATGATCCCGGTCCGCATCCAGTAACGCGCCAATCCCAGGAAGCTTAGCTGGGGCGAAAGGTCGCGAACCTTGCCACGATTGATCGCATTGTCGCCGGCTTTGATCTCATTGAGGCCGGATTGACCCGGCATGTCTCGCCCTACGCAAAACTGACCTCCCAAAAAAATCAGGAGTACGAAGCATGAGGGTAACTCTTCTCGCTGCGGCTATTCTGTGCGGCCTGGGCACGGCCGCGTCCGCTCAACCCGGGATGCCGGACCGCTCTGCCGCAAACGCGCTGTCAGGCGCCATGCGCAACGTCGGCTCGCCCTGGCTTCATCACGCCATCAGCGACGTCGGCACCAACCCGACCGGGTGGAAGCGGCAATGGTGCGCCAAGTCAATGAACATGTGGCTGCACCAGAGCGGCAAGAAGGGCTGCGGCGGCAACACCGCCATCTCCTGCCTGCACGCGGGGCGCAAGCTGTCGGGCCCGCAAGTCGGCGCCATCGCCGTGATGAAGCACCACGTCGGCATCGTGAAAGAGGTGAGCGGGAGCCATGTCACCCTCGTCTCCGGCAACCATTCCGGCCACGCCGGCGCCCGCAGTGTCGGCGTCGGCGAATATGCGCGGGGTCGTGTCATCGCCTATGTCTGGCCCGAATAGCGTCGAAACCTATCCTGGTCTCAGCCTCGTCATGGCCGGGCTTGTCCCGGCCACCCACGTCTTTTTCACATCACAACGGATATGCCCGGCACAAGGCCGGGCATGACGACTCTTATAAATTTAGGACTGACCTAGGCTGCCGCGGCGGCGTCGGTCAGCGCGTGGACGATATCCGCGACCACGGTGTCGACCAGCTTGACGTCGTCGCCCTCGGCCATGACGCGGATCACGGGCTCGGTGCCCGATGGCCTGATGACGAGGCGTCCCGTGGTGCCGAGCCGCGACTTGCCGCTGTCGATGGCCTTGCGCACGGCGATATTGTCGAGGGGCTGGGCGCCGCCGTTCTTGTAACGCACGTTCTTGAGCACTTGCGGCAACGGCTCGAAGCGATTGCAGATCTCGCTGACCGGCTTGCCGCTCTGCGCCACCACGGCGAGAATTTGCAGCGCGGTGACGAGACCATCGCCCGTGGTGGAATAATCCGACAGCACGATGTGGCCGGATTGCTCGCCGCCGACATTGTAGCCGTGCTGGCGCATATGCTCGACCACGTAGCGGTCGCCGACCGGCGTGCGCTGGAGGCCAAGGCCGAGGTCCTCGAGGAACCGCTCCAGTCCGAGATTGGACATCACCGTGGCGACGACGCCGCCGCCGGCGAGCCGTCCGCGGCGAAGCCAGGATTCGGCAATCACCGCCATTAACTGATCGCCGTCGATGATGCGGCCCTTCTCATCGACGATGACCACGCGATCGGCGTCGCCGTCGAGCGCGATGCCGATGTCGGCGCGCACCTCGTTGACCTTCCTGATCAGGTCTTCAGGCGAAGTCGAGCCGCAATCGCGGTTGATGTTGAAGCCGTCGGGATCGACACCGAGCTTGACCACCTCGGCGCCAAGCTCCCATAGCGCTTCCGGGGCCACCTTGTAGGCGGCGCCGTTGGCGCAATCGATCACCGCCCTGATGCCGTCGAAGCGGAGATTCTTGGGCAGGGTGCGCTTGGCGAATTCGATGTAGCGCTCGCGGGCGCTGTCGATGCGCGTTGCCCGGCCGATTTGGTCGGGCTCCGCGAGCTGCTCCGACGCATCGCCGAGCATCAACTGTTCGACCTGCTCCTCGGTCTCGTCGGACAGCTTGTAGCCATCGGGGCCGAACAGCTTGATGCCGTTGTCGGCGAAGGGATTGTGGGACGCCGAAATCATCACGCCGAGATCGGCGCGCAGCGAGCGGGTCAGCATGGCGACCGCCGGCGTCGGCATCGGTCCGAGCAGGAACACGTCCATGCCCACTGCGGTGAACCCGGACACGAGCGCCGATTCGATCATGTAGCCGGAGAGCCGCGTGTCCTTGCCGATCACCACGCGGTGGCGATAGGAGCCGTTGGTGAACAGCTTGCCCGCGGCCATGCCCACACGGAGCGCGACCTCGGACGTCATGGGCGATGAATTGGCGCTGCCACGGATGCCATCCGTGCCAAAGAATCTGCGAGCCATGGGCCGATGTCCCCCTAGTCCCCCAAAGGCGCCGCCCGCCTTCTTGTGATTAGGTCGGCGTGTCATGGAATTATGACTCTGCTCTATCCCAGCTCAGTTCACAAAGTGTAAGCAAAAATTACACCCCTTCTGACTGGTGAATCAGTGGTTTACCCCCTTTTTGCCGCGGCGCAAGCGGGTTAGGCCCCTTTTCCCACCGCGCTCGCCTGCCACACGGCTAGCGCCTGGCGGATCCCCGCGACGTCGTGAACGCGGAACAATTGGGCGCCCTGCGCCGCCCCGGCGATGGCCGCGGCATAGGAGCCAGGCTCCCGCGCCTGGGGTGTCTCGCCGCCGCTGACGCCCCCGATGAAGCGCTTGCGCGAGGCGCCGACAAGGAGCGGCACGCCGAGCCCATGCAACAGGCTGAGATTGGCGAGGATGGCGAGGTTATGGGCCAAGGTCTTGCCGAAGCCGAGGCCTGGATCCGCGGCGATTCGCGCGCGGTCGATGCCCGCAGCCTCGGCCGCCGCGACGCGGGACGCGAGATAGTCGTAAACCTCGAGCGCGACGTCGTCGTAGCGCGGGTCGTCCTGCATGGTCTTCGGCTCGCCCTTGGCATGCATGAGAACCACCGCAAGGCCGGTCTCGGCCGCAGCGGCAAGGCTCCCTTTGTCGTGGGTCAGCGCCGAGACGTCGTTGAAGATCTTGGCGCCGGCCGCGGCCGCGGCGCGGGCCACGCCAGCTTTCCGCGTATCGATGGAGATCACGGCGTTGAAGCCTGCGAGACCCTCGAGCACCGGGACCACGCGGGCGCGCTCATCAGCCTCCTGCACGGCGTCGGAGCCGGGCCGGGTCGAACTCGCCGCCGATATCGACGATGTCGGCGCCCGACTTCGCCAGCTCGGCGGCACGCATCACCGCGCCTTCGGTTTTGTCGTAGAGGCCACCGTCGGAGAAGGAGTTGGGGGTGACGTTGACGATGCCCATGATCAGCGGCCGGTCGAGCGGGAGCCCGGCGAAGGGCGGACGGGGCGCCGTGACGCGCTTAAGCAGGGCCGTGACATCGCGATCGTGCGAGGCGGCGACAGCCGCGGCCGCGAGGAGTTGCCGCTCGCTTTCTCTCGCGGTGCCCTCGATCAGCTCGGCCGCGGTGAAGGCGATCGGACCGCCGGCCAAAGGCAGCGCCACGCCGCTCGCGAGCGCAGCGTCGGCGGCGTCGCCGTAGAGAAACCCGAGCGGCCTGAGATAGAGCTTTGCATCCGCCATGGCTCAAGCCTTTAGCACGCTCGAGGGGCGATGACAGCGCCCGCGCCTTCGCTTCCCCGGCCATAAAAAAGATGCCCGACGAAGCGCCGGGCATCTAGGTATGGGTTGGCTACGACGACGGCTCAGGTTTGCGGCTGAGGCTCCATGCCGCCGGTGGGCTCAGGCGGCGCCTTCTTTCCACGGCCGGCCGAAGGCACGGCCGACGCCGGCGGCGGACGCGTGGCGACATCGGTCTCGAACTCGCGCACGGGCGGCATGCCCTTGAGCAGGTTCTTGATCTCGTCGCCAGACAGCGTCTCATATTCGAGCAGCCCGCGCGCGATGGCGTGCAGGTCATCGATATTTTCTTCGATAATCTTGCGTGCCTGATCGTGGCCCTCATCGACAAGGCGGTGGATCTCCTCATCGACGATGGTCTGGGTTTCGTCGGACAGATTCTGCGTCCGCGCGATGGAATGGCCGAGGAACACCTCTTCCTCGTTGTCACCGTAAGCCAGCGGCCCGAGCTTGTCGGACATCCCATATTGGGTGACCATGGCGCGGGCGAGCATCGTCGCCATCTTGATGTCGGACGAGGCGCCGGAGGTGACCTTCTCGTAGCCGAACACAAGCTCCTCGGCGACGCGTCCGCCCATGGCGACGGTGATGTCCGCCTTGAGCTTGGCGCGGGTGTGCGAGAGCTGGTCGCGCTCGGGCAGCCGCATGACCATGCCGAGCGCACGGCCGCGCGGAATGATGGTCGCCTTGTGCACCGGATCTGACGCCGCCTGATTCAGCGCGACCAGCGCGTGGCCGCCCTCGTGATAAGCGGTCAGCGTCTTCTCCTCCTCGGTCATGACCATGGAGCGGCGCTCGGCACCCATCATGACCTTGTCCTTGGCATCCTCGAACTCGAGCTGCGTGACGAGGCGCTTCGAGCGGCGCGCCGCGAGCAACGCCGCCTCGTTTACGAGGTTGGCGAGATCGGCGCCGGAGAAGCCGGGCGTACCGCGGGCGATGACGCGAAGATCGACGTCCGGCGCGAGCGGCACCTTGCGCACATGCACCTTCAGGATCTTCTCGCGGCCGATGATGTCCGGACGCGGCACCACCACCTGGCGGTCGAAACGGCCAGGCCGGAGCAGTGCCGGATCGAGCACGTCGGGCCGGTTGGTGGCGGCGATCAGGATGATGCCTTCATTGGCCTCGAAGCCGTCCATCTCGACCAGCAGCTGGTTCAAGGTCTGCTCGCGTTCGTCATTGCCGCCGCCGAGGCCTGCGCCACGATGGCGGCCGACGGCGTCGATCTCGTCGATGAAGATGATGCAAGGCGCATTCTTCTTCGCCTGCTCGAACATGTCGCGGACGCGGGACGCGCCGACGCCGACGAACATCTCGACGAAGTCGGACCCGGAGATGGTGAAGAACGGCACGTTGGCTTCGCCGGCGATGGCGCGGGCGAGCAGCGTCTTGCCGGTGCCGGGAGGACCGACGAGGAGCGCGCCGCGCGGGATGCGGCCGCCGAGGCGCTGAAACTTCTGCGGGTCGCGCAGGAATTCGACGATCTCCTGGAGATCTTCCTTGGCTTCGTCGACGCCGGCAACGTCATCGAAGGTGACGCGGCCATGGCGCTCGGTCAAAAGCTTGGCCTTCGACTTGCCGAAGCCCATCGCCCTGCCGCCGCCGGACTGCATCTGGCGCATGAAGAAGATCCACACCGCGATCAGAAGCAGCATCGGGAACCAGGAAACGAGCACCCCGAGCAGCGACGGCACGTCGTCCTCGGACGGCTTCGCGGTGATCTTTACGTTCTTCTGGTACAGCTTGTCGACGAGACCCGGATCGTTCGGCGCATAGGTCTGGAAGTTGCGGCCGTCGTTGAAATGGCCGGTGATCTGATTGCCGGCGATGGTCACGTCCTGCACGTTCCCACCCTGGACCTCGGTCAAGAGCTGGGAAAAGCTGACCTCATTGCCGCGGACGTGGACGCCCGGGCTCTGGAACAGATTGAACAGGGCGACCAGCAACAGGCCGATAAACACCCAGATGGCGAAGTTCCGGAAATTCGAGTTCATTGACGATCCTGACTGAGCGGCCCTTGCTCCCGCCGGGGCCGACGCCGGATCCCTGGCCTCACGCCCCGTCTCGCGGGAATTTCACCGATACTAACTCTCGTTAACATAGGCGTCTCGATCCACAATTCCAAGTAAACCTAAGGCGAAGAGGTGGACGCTTCCTCAACGCGGCGGACCCGGATCCGGTTGAGGCCGGGGCCACGCCAAGCCGACGAATCTCGCGCTGAAGCCAGCGGTCACCTGACGCCCTGTCGCAGCATAGGGGGCGAGATGCGGCGGAACGATGATTTCACCGCCGCGCCGGACCGCCGGCAACGTCGCCGCGGCGAACCGCGGCAGCGCGGCAAGCCAAGGCAACGAAGCCCGAAGGCCGCGCCAGCCAGCCTCGCCCAGCGCCTCAACCATGACTGGCCGCGATTCGCCGGCGCCAAGCTCGACGCGGAAGCGGTTATCCCACAACGCCCGCTCGCCCGGGCGAAGCCGAAGCGATGGCAGGCCGGCCCCACGCGTCTCGCGAAACACGCCGATCTCGCCGCCGCGCATCGGCTGAAGCCGGCAGCCGCCAAGGGTGTGCGTTTGCTGCGGCCGCTCCTGCAAGGCGCCGAGCAGCGCTTCGAGCTTCGACAGCCTGACGGGCTTCGCCCCACCGCCAACGGCGGTGACCGTCCGTGACAGCACTCTGAGCGCGATCTCTGCGGGAGCGGCGCCCAGTACCTCTTGGCCGAGCGCACAAAAACCCGCCGCGCTGATGGTGCCATGCTCCGCAAGGAAGGCGGTCGTCGCGGTCTCGATCGCGTTTTGCGCCCGCCTGAGCCGTCTCGCCGAGCGCGCCAGGGCCTCCGGCGAGAGCCCGAGTTCCGCTAGCGCATCGCCGCTCGCCCGCACCCGCGCGCGCTCGAAGCGCAAGTCGGCGTTGCTTGGGTCTTCGACAAAGGCGATGCCGGCATCGCTTAACGTTGCCACAAGACGCGCCTTCGGCACCTCGAGCAGCGGACGTAGCACGGGCACGCCAGCCCAAACGCTCGCTTCGGGGATCGCGGCGAGACCCTCGAGGCCGCTGCCGCGCTTGAGCCGCATCAGGAAGGTTTCAGCTTGATCGTCTAGATGGTGCGCCGTGACCAGCGCCTCGATGTCGTGCGCGTGACAGTACGCCGCCATGAGATCGTAACGCGCAGCGCGCGCTTTCGCCTGAAGCCCACTCGCAGCACTTCCACCATGCGACCAGGTCAGGATCGCATGCGGCAGTCCGAGCGACTTGGCGAGGCGCTCGACGAACAGAGCTTCTTCGCGCGAGCCAGGGCGAAGATCATGGTCCACCGTGAGGAGAGTGACGTCCGGCGTCTCGCCACGTTCCGCACGCCAGCGCGCGATGAGATAAGCCAGCGCCACGCTGTCGGGACCGCCAGACACGGCGAGCGCGATGCGGCGGTAAGGGACAAGCGGTGCGAAGGCGTGGCGCGCTTCACGTGCCTCGACCGCCACGGCCATCAGCAGCCGACCTTGCGGCGCTCGGCTTTCGCCTGGTCGCGCAGAGCCGCGTCCGCCGACGAATATTTCGCACCGAACTCGGCAAAGGTGCTGCAAGCCGCATCCTTCTCGCCGAGCGCGGCGAGCGCCATCCCAAGCTTCAGCAGGCTGTCGGGGGCCTTGTCGCCGGACCCATAGGTCCGGTAGCTCGCGAGAAACGCGTCGGCGGCATCCTTGAAGGCGCCGCGCGCATAGTAGCTCTCGCCCAGCCAATACTGCGCCTTGCCGGCGAGCGGGTCCGCGGGAAAGCGCTGCACCACCGCGCCGAACGAGGCTTCAGCCCCGGCATAGTCGCGCTGCAGGAGCTGGCCATAGCCTTGACTGTAGAGGCTTGCCGCATCGACACCGCTCGGCACGGCAGCGAGCCGCTGCGGCTCTCCGGGTGCGGCCGGCGGCGACATCGGCGCGGCCGTTTGCTGAGGCGATTGGAACCCGTTGAGCCCGCCAGCATCGGCCATGAGGGTGCCGGCCGGATCAGCCGGAGCGCTGCCCTGGCGCCCGGGGAGCTCAGGCAACGGCTGCATTGGCTGGTCGTCTTGTTGCGGCGCTGGGGCCAGACGCTGCGGCGCGCCGCCGCCGCCGCCCATCCTCGCCTCGATCGCCCCAAGCTGCTGCGTCAAGAGCTCGAGCTGGCTCGACAGCGCCCCGACCTGAGTCTCGAGCGCATCGACGCGGGCGGTGACGCCGGCCGCAGCATCGAAGCCCTGCCCGCCTGGGGCAGCACTCTCCTGCGGCAACACCGCGCTCGGCTGGGCCTTCACCAAGGATTCGAGCGCCGCCACCATCGCCTGGAGATTGGCAATCTGCTGCTCGAGCCGGGCCACCCGATCGCCCGCCGGGGCCCCAGCATCCGCAGCCGGCGCCTGCTGCATCGGCACGTCGCCTTGTTGTGCAAAAGCCGGGAGCACACCCGCACCCACGAGGAGCAGAGCCCCCGCCACAGCGGACGCGGGACGCGATCGCCACGTCGAAGTCGAATCGTTCACGGGATAGAGCCTTGTCAGCAGCGTCGCGATACCGGGGACGACAACCGTCCAATTTGTGCCAACCAACATGGCACAATCGCAGCGGGTTTTTGAGGCCAAACTGTGTTTGGCCTCACCCCAATCCTCTGACCAGGTTGACGACTAATACCCTCTGGCCACGGCCGCGTTGTTCAACACCGTCTGGGCGCGGCAATTCTGCGACCAGCACGAGATGTCGTCGCAGACGGCGATCGGCCGTTCCTTGCCGTAGGAGATGGTGCGGATGCGCGCCGCGCTCACACCTTGCTGCGCGAGGAAGTTGCGCACCGCCGTCGCCCGTCTGGCTCCGAGCGCGATGTTGTACTCGCGCGTGCCGCGCTCATCGGCGTGGCCTTCGATGGTAACCGTGTATTGCGGGTATTGGTTAAGCCAGACGGCCTGATTGCGGAGGATGCCTTGGGCCTCCCCGGTCAGGCCCGAGCTATCGACCTGGAAGCGGACGACATCGCCGACATTGACGGCGAAATCCCTCGACGTGCCCGGGGTCACCGGCCCTTCGCCACCGACCCCATACTCCTTCGCCTGCTGATGCTTCGCACAGGCTGCCAGCACGAGGGCGACCGCGACGACCCCCGCCAACTTGCAGGCGCGGTTAACCCAACTCGACCCCATGCTACTTACTCCCGCTAGCCGCATTTTAGAAATCGTTAGGGGTAAACCCTTAACGTTTCCCTATGCACTGACATTGTCAGCAGATTGGCTGGCTGGAATAAAGCTCGTGGCGCCGAGCGCCCTTAAGGCAAACTCAGGCCTAAAAATGGAAGGGATGCCTGGGACGCCGCCGCATTATTAGCCTCGGCGTCCCGGCATCCAAATCCAAGTGCGGAAAGATCCCCCTCCGCGAAAAATATGGTGTCTTTCGCGTGCGTTACACGCGGACAATCTGCTCGACCACGGTGCCGGCTGAGCCGAGCTTCAGGGGCTCGTGGGTAACAGCCTTTTCGTGATGGAAGCAACCGCCCAGCGCAACGGCGGCAGCCACGATCGTGGCGACGACGATAACGCCCTTCAAACCCTGCATGGTCTTCTCTCCTTTGGTTAAACGGCAAGTGCCGTTTTTGCATGTACCTGTGGGTGGCTTTCAGATCAAGGACGGACTGCCCTTAAGCGACCGTTTTGTCAGCCATTGATGCCAAAATGCCACGCCGAATCTCGGCCTCCTGCCGGGGTCGGGTACGAGGCCGAAAGAGCCTGATAAACCATAGTTAACATAAGGATAACGGGCGTCCCCAATCGGGACGGAACCCCCCCGTCGAGGGGCACACTGTGACCGTTTTCGGTCCCTAATTGATGAGCGGGGACCAGGCGGGATCGGAGCCAAAAGAGGGCGTCGCCACCAAGCGTTCGTTGTAGCCGGTCAGGTCGATGGTGAAGAGGCGGGGACCGCCTTTGGCGCCCGGCGATTCCCGGAAGAACATCAGCACCCGGCCGTTCGGCGCCCAGGTCGGCCCTTCGTTGTGGAAGCCTTCGGTCAGAATCCGCTCGCCCGAACCGTCGGGGCGCATCACCCCGATCAGAAACTGGCCGCCCGCCTGTTTGGTGAAGGCGATCAGATCGCCGCGCGGCGACCATACCGGGGTGGAATAGGTGCCCTGGCCCGGGCTGATGCGGCGCTGGCCGGAGCCATTGGCGTTCATCACATAGATCTGCTGCGAGCCATCACGGTCGCTTTCGAACACGATCTGGCGCCCGTCCGGCGAATAACATGGCGAGGTGTCGATCGCCGGGCTGTTGGTGAGCTGGGTCGTGCGGCGGCTACGCAAATCCATGCTGAAGATGTTGGCGTTGCCGCCCTGCTCCAGGCTCATGACGATGCTCTGACCATCCGGCGAGAATCGCGGCGCAAAGGTCATGCCGGGGAAGCTGCCGACGATCTCCTTCTGCCCGGTCTCGATGTTGAGGAGATAGACCTTGGGGTTGTCGCCCTCGAACGACATGTAGGTGATCTCTTGCGTCGACGGGCTGAAGCGCGGCGTGAGCACCAGGTCTTGGCCGGTCGTGAGCAACCGCACATTGTAGCCATCCTGGTCCATGATGGCGAGGCGCTTCACCCGCTTGTTCTTCGGCCCGAACTCGTCGACGAACACCACGCGGGTATCGAAATAACCCTTCTCGCCGGTGATGCGCTCGTAGATCACGTCGGCGATGATGTGGCCGATGCGGCGCGCATCCTTCGGCCTCGTGAAGAATTGCTCGCCGGCAAGCTGCTTGCCGGAGAGCACGTCCCACAGCCTGAATTCGGCCCGTAACCTACCGTCGTTGTTGCTGATTTTGCCGATGACCAGGGCTTGCGCATTAATCGGACGCCAGTCCTCGAAGCGCGGCGCGCGGCCGACATCGAGCCCGCGCTCGATGAAAGCCGCCTGCTCGATGGGAATGAACATGCCTGACGATTTCAGATCATTCGACACCACGTCTGAAATTTCCCGCGCCGCCTTGGCGTCGACGGAGCCGTCGCTGGCGAAGTCGGGAATGGCGATCGGCAGTGGCTGAATGTTGCCTTGGGTGATGTTGAGCTCAACCACGGCGTGCGCCGGCCACGAGCCCGCGGCCATGGCAATGAGCGTGAAGACGGCGAGTGCCGCGAGGCGCCGGACGCCGTCCGGCAATCGCGCTGGGCTCAAACTGCTGAGGTTGGGCATGGTTCGATTCCGAATCGCTTAGCGGCGGTCCTAACCGCTGCCATACATCTGTCGTGGGTCAAAAGTGAGAATCATATCGCGCCACACCCCATATTTGTCGGCGGGCAGGTCGTAAGGCTGGCACTGGAACACGGCACGCACGGCGCTGTCCGCAGCCGCCTGGAAGAACGGCGAGCCGCCCCAATTGGCGACCGTCGGATAGCCGATCAGGCTGCCGTCCGGATTGAGCTGAAGCCTCAGCTTCACGATGATCGCATCGGCGCCGAGACCACCGGGCGGCGGGTTCCAGCACTGCGCGATCTTGGCCCTGAGCGCATCGATCTCGTTCACCGACATCGTCATCTCGTTGCCGCTCGACTGGCCGTGCACCGGCTTCCGGGGCGTATCCTCGGGCGCGAGATTCGAGCTCGGCTCATTGGCGGCCTCGGGGATCTTGTTGAGCAGCGCGGCAATGCGGTCGGCATTGAAGTCGCGCTTCTTCACCGCCTTCGGTGCGGGCTTGGGCTTGGGCTTCGGCTTGTCGGGCTTCGCTTGAGCCTTCTTCTTCGGCTCCGGTTTCTTCTCGGGAAGGGCTTCCTTCTTCGGCGCCGGTTCCTTCGGCTTTTCGACCTTCTCCGGCTTCGGCGCCGGCTCAGGCGGCGCCTTCTCTTCGGGAAGCGGCGGCGGCAGCGCAGCCTGTTTCACGGCGGGCTTCGGCGGATCCTCCTCGCGCACCGCCTTCGGCTTCGGCACGTCCGGCTTCGGCGCGAGCGGCGCCTCGTCCTTGGCGTCGACCATGCCCGCCTTGATCTTAGTGAACTCCGACGGCGTGATGATGTCGATCGGCACGTCCTTGATCATCGGGGCGTCGAGGGCGCGCCCAGCCGGGAAGATCACCACCGCGTAGAGCAGAATGGCGAGATGCAGCGCGATGGAGATGAAGGTGCTTCGGCGCACAGCTTCCGGCTTCCCCTATTGCGGCTTCTCTTCGAGATCGGAGACGAGCGCGATGCGGCGGAAGCCTGCGGCGCTAATCGTCCCCATGACGCGCATGACGACGCCGTAATTCACCCGGCGGTCGCCGCGCACGAAGATGCGCTCCTCGTAACCGTTCTTGGCGATAGCAGTGAGTTTGGGCACAATTTCGTCGAGCTGAAGCTCGGTGTCCTGGAGGAAAATCTTACCCTCCGGATCGACGCTGATGGTGAGCGGCTCCTTGTCGCCTTCGAGCTGCTGCGCCTCTGACTTCGGCAGCTCGATCGGCACGCCGACGGTGAGCAGCGGCGCCGTCACCATGAAGATGATCAGGAGCACGAGCATGACGTCGACCATCGGCGTCACGTTGATCTCCGCCATGGGACGCGCTGAGCGGCGCCGGCGGCGGCCGTTACCCCCCGAGTT
Organism: uncultured Alphaproteobacteria bacterium; assembly: GCA_963732955.1. Classification (GTDB taxonomy): domain Bacteria; phylum Pseudomonadota; class Alphaproteobacteria; order Rhizobiales; family Methyloligellaceae; genus Methyloceanibacter. Next base: position 21,864 of record CAVTBH010000001.1, on the reverse strand, counting down.
CGACTGCAGCGCAGCGCCCATGGCTCGTCCTCACGATGTCTTGTCGATCTGCCGCGACAGGATGGCGGCGAACTCGTCGGCGAAGCCTTCAAGACGCGCCGCGTGGCGCGCGACTTCGCTGTTGAATTTGTTGTAGAAAATAACCGCAGGGATGGCGGCGAGCAGGCCCAGCGCGGTGGCGAACAGCGCCTCGGCGATGCCGGGTGCGACCACGGCGAGATTGGTGTTCTTGCTCACGGCGATGGCCTGGAAGCTCGTCATGATGCCCCACACCGTGCCGAACAGGCCAACGAAGGGCGCGGTCGAGCCGACGGTGGCGAGGAATGTGAGCCGCCGCTCGAGCCGGTCGACCTCGCGCGAGATGGCGACGTCCATCACCTTCTGCACGCGGAGCTGCGTGCCGGCGCTCGGCTTCACTGTCTCGCTGCTTCTCAACCATTCGCGCATGCCGGCGACGAACAATGCCGCCATCGACGTGTTCCGCCGCTGGTTGAGGGCCTGATAGAGCTCGACCAGCGATTGGCCCGACCAGAACACCTGCTCGAACTTGTCGGTCTCTTTCTTGGTGCGCGCGAACTGGAAAAATTTCTCGAGGATGATCGCCCAACTCCAAATCGAGGCGGCGAGCAGACCGAGCATGACGATCTTGACGACGATATGGGCGTTTCTAAACAGCTCCCAGATCGAGAGATCGACGGCGATATCCGGCGCAGGCATTACGTCCTCGTGGCGTGAACCCCAAGCTCGCCTCTCCCCGGCTGTTCGCCTGTTCGAGACGACGACTTGCCCGCGGGCCGCGACCCGCAGGCTTCGACTCAATCATCGCCGGAGAAAGCACCGCCGCTTGGGTGGGGCCCGACCTTACGCGAGCGAATGTGACTAAACTTGGGCCCGTTAACCTTACGAGCCCGACTGCCCCCGCCCGCAACTGCGCAAATTCCGGCTGTTAGTGCCTACACTTACGCGCCTTGGTTAACGAACCGTTCAAGCGCGCCGCGAACGAGATTGCCGATGCGCTGCGGCTTGCCCGAGTTGGAGACGAGGACGACGGTGACCCGAGCCTTGGCGAGCACGGTCTCACCCCTGCGGACCTCCTGGTCGAGCACAAGCGATGCCCCGCCGATGGTGGCGCAACGCGTGATCACTTCGAGCACGTCGTCGAGGCGCCCCGGCTTGAGGTAGTCGATCTCGATGCGCCGGACCACGAACACCGTTGGCTCGCCGTCTTCGGGATTGGCGAGGCTTTGATGATGGATGCCGAGCAGCCTGATGAAATCGGTACGGCCGCGCTCGCAGAATTTCAGAAAGTTGGCGTGATAGACGAGGCCGGCAAAATCGGTGTCCTCGAAATAGACGCGGATAGGAAGGATGTGAACTTCGCCGTCGAGGCGCCCGTCGAGATCCGGCCACTCGCTACTCATACTTCCTCGCTCTACTCATACTTCCTCGCTGCCGTTGAAGAGGCCAAACTGAGCCGGGCGGTCGGGCACCGCCAATCCGAGATGGGCAAACGCGGCTGGGGTTAGGATGCGGCCCCGTGGCGTGCGCGCGATGAAGCCCTGCTGCAACAGGTAAGGCTCGATGATCTCCTCGATGGCGTCCCGCGGCTCCGACAGCGCCGCGGCGATAGTCTCGATGCCGACGGGCCCACCGCCATAGTTGAGAGCGATGCAGCGGAGATAGCGGTGATCGAGGGCATCGAGCCCACGGGCATCGACCTCGAGCTGGGCGAGCGCCCCGTCGGCGAGCTTGGCGTCGACCGCGCTCGCGCCAGCGACGGAAGCAAAGTCGCGCACGCGGCGGAGCAGCCTTCCGGCGACGCGCGGCGTGCCGCGCGCGCGGCGCGCGATCTCGTGCGCACCCTCCGGCGTCAGCGGCAGCCCGAGCAGCCTTGCGCCGCGCCGCACGATCTCCTCGAGCTCGGCCACCTCGTAGAATTCAAGCCGTATGGGAATGCCGAAGCGCTCGCGGAGCGGCGTGGTGAGCAGGCCGGTGCGTGTCGTGGCGCCGATCAGCGTGAAGCGCGCGAGATCGATGCGGACCGAGCGCGCCGCGGGCCCCTCGCCGATAATGAGATCGAGCTGAAAATCCTCCATGGCCGGATAGAGGATCTCTTCGACCGCTGGGTTGAGGCGGTGGATCTCGTCGATGAACAACACGTCGCGATCTTCGAGATTGGTGAGGAGCGCGGCGAGATCTCCGGCCTTGGCGATCACCGGGCCTGAGGTGGCGCGGAAGTTGACGCCGAGCTCGCGCGAAACGATCTGGGCCAGCGTGGTTTTGCCGAGGCCCGGAGGCCCCGCAAACAGCACATGATCGAGCGCTTCGCGGCGCCCACGGGCAGCGTCGATGAACACCTTCAGATTGGCGCAGACGCGGGCCTGGCCGATGAACTCGTCGAGCGTCTGCGGCCGGAGCGAGGTCTCCCCCTGGTCCTCGTCACGCCGAACCGCCGCCAGCATTCGCGCGTCGCTCATTGCGCCAATTCCTTAAGCCCCAAGCGGATCAGCTCCTCGGTGCGCGCTTCGCGCCCGGCCTTGCCGACCGCGAGCGAGATCGCGGCGGAAGCCTGAGCGTGGGCATAGCCGAGATTGGTCAGCGCCGATACCGCGTCCCGCGCCGACGTGGCCTCTGGCAATGTGACGGGAGCGGCGATCCCAGGGCCCGGCAGGATGGCAGGGGCGAGCGCCGGCATCTTGTCCTTGAGCTCGGCGACGATGCGAGCGGCGACCTTCGGCCCCACCCCCGGGGCGCGGGCGACCTGCGCCTTGTCCTGGAGCGCCACGGCATTGGCGAGGTCGGCGGCGTCGAGCGTGCCGAGCACGGCGAGCGCGACCTTGGCGCCGACGCCCTGCACCGTCTGCAACGCCCGGAACCAGGCACGCTCATGCTCGGTGGCAAAACCATAAAGCTTGATCGCGTCCTCGCGCATGTGGGTGTCGATGGCAAGGCTGACGCTCTCGCCGATGGCCGGGAGCCGCGACAACGTGCGCGCGCCGACCGTGACCTCATAGCCGACACCGCCGACGTCGATGATCACGGCGCCATGGGCGATCTCGTCGACACGACCGGTGAGCTTGCCGATCATCGCTGCGCTCCAAGGGCCGCCATGGCCGATGCCTCAAGCGCACGGTAGCTGCGACAGTGAGCGTGGGTAATGGCGATGGCGAGCGCGTCGGCGGCATCGGTGCTGTCGAAGGCGGCGCGCGGCAGAAGCCGCGACACCATGGCCCTGATCTGAACCTTGTCGGCGTGACCGGCGCCGACCACGGTCTTCTTCACCGCGTTCGGCGCGTATTCGGCGATCGGCAGCGTCAACAGCGCCGGCACGAGCAACGCGATGCCCCGCGCCTGGCCGAGCTTCAAGGTCGCGGCCGCGTCGCGGTTGACGAAGGTCTGCTCGACCGCAGCCTCCGCGGGCGCGAGGCGCTCCAGCACCTCCTGGAGCCCATCGAACAGCTGCCGGAGCCTGACGCCGAGGCTTTCACCGCCGTCGGAGACGACGGAGCCGCAAGCGACGAAGCCGAGCCGGACACCGTCATAGTCGATCACGCCCCAGCCGGTGCGCCGAAGCCCTGGATCAATGCCGATGATGCGAATAGTGCCCATGGCGTGCTGAAGGTTCCCCCGTTCGCCCCAGAACGGAAGGCTATGGAACGAATCACGTCGCCAAGTGTGCCATGCGGGAGGGTCCAAGGGGTAGCTCCGGGACGGGCTTCCCGGGGCCGACGGCACGTCCCGACGCAATTTGCCTAAAATTTCGCGGTGACAGTCCCGAGCTATCGGGCTAATCCGGCAAAGGAAATTCAAAGGACCCAGCGACCGACGATGGCCTCGATCCTTGATCTCTGCGACGGCGCCGCCCGAAAACAGTTCGATGCCGGGACGGTGCTCCTGACAGAAGGCTCGACCTCCGGCCAGCTCTATGTCCTCTCCGACGGCAGGGTCGAGGTGTTGCGAGGCGACACCCAGGTGGCAACCGTCGGCGATCGCGGCGCGGTATTCGGCGAGATGTCGGTGCTGCTCAACCGGCCCCACACCGCGACCGTGAAGGCCCTAACCCCGGTCTCGGTGTTCGTCTTCAACGACGCCGCGAGCTTTCTCAGAGCCCATCCCGAGATCGCGTTCCTGTTGTGCCGCCTACTCGCCGAGCGCCTCAACGCCGCCACTACCTATCTCGCCGACTTGACGCATCAGTTCCGTGGACACCGCAACCATCTCGGCATGGTCGGCGAGGTGCTCGAGACGCTGATCCATCAGCAAAGCGAAGATTTCAAGCTTGGCCCTGAAGGCGAGACTGATCCGCGGCTATAAGCCAATCCGGCATTGCCTCGAGCTTCGGTACCGGACGGTTGAGCGGTTGATCGAGACGGACGATCTGACTGCCGGCGGCGGAGAACCACAGCGCTTCCTCGCTGTCGGTGTCGATGATGATGTGGGTCGGCGGCGCGCCTGGATGCTGGCCGGCGTTGAACACCCAGGTCCGGCCGATGCGATCGACCCAGGAGCCGTCACCGACGAAGGGCGATTGATGCACGTGACCCGAGAGCACGATGTCGGGCTGGTAGCGCTCGATCCACTGCTTGAGCTCGACATCACCGAAATAGCGTGAGCCGCCCCAACTCGTGGGCGAGTCCGCGGGCGGCGCGTGGTGGAGCCAGATCCACTTTCCGGTCCTGTTCGCCGCGTCCTTTTCGATCTGCGCGGCAATACTCGCGCGCACCACGGGACCATCCCACCACGGGCAGATGGTGAACAGCGTGTCGTCGACCACGAGGGACTCGCCGTCCGAGGGGATGCCTTCATGCTGCGAGCGGCCGAGCCATCTCGCCACCTTTTCGCCGGTGTCGTTCTTGGAATCGAGATCGTGGTTGCCCGAGCAGATCAGGAGCCGCGTCAGCGCCCTGAGCCGAGTGAAATATTTGCGCACCACCACGCTCTGCGCGCGCCCATCGACGATCGAGGCGATGTCGAGATGATCGCCGGCCATGACCACGACGTCGAAGGCCGGCGCCATGTCCAGGACCCAGTCGAACTGGGGCAGCGAGTAATGGAGGTCGGCGACGAGGAGCAGGCGCATGGGACCGGTGTGGCTGTCGAGGCGAGGCGGCGCAGTCACATGCCGGGGGTGATAGCACGAACCGGCCCCGGTGCATCAAGGCTGATGCAAGCCCTACCCTTCGGCCGTAGCTCCCACGCGGGGGAGCTCGACAATCTGCACCAGCCCTCCCTTGGGGCGATTGGCGATGGTGATGGTGCCGCCGGCGCGCTGCACGATCTCCCGCGCGATGGTGAGCCCGAGACCGGCGCCGGGAATATCCTGGCGCCGGGCCGGATCGGCACGAAAGAAGGGCTCGAACACCTGATCGAGCAGGCCTGCGGGAATACCGGGACCATCGTCCTCGATGACGATGCGCGCGATGTCGTCCCCCGGAGCATCGACCTTGACGCGGGCGCGAACGCCGTGTGTCGCGGCATTGATCATTAGATTGCGCAGCGCCCGATTGAGCTTGAGCTTGCTCGCGTGCACGCTGACAGGTTCGGCCGCGGTCTCCGTCACATCGAGATGCTGCTCCCTCAACTCAGCAGCGATGGCGGCGATGAGCTCATCGAGCCTGATCACTTCGAGCGAGTCGTGACCCGTCTCCTCGCGCACGAGCAGGATGGCGCTGTCGGCGATCCGCTCCAACTCATCGAGATCGGTCAGCCACTTGCCGCGCTCCTCTTCGTCGGTGACGAACTCGGCCCTGAGGCGCATGCGGGTGATCGGCGTGCGCAAATCGTGACCCGCCGCCGCGACCAGCCGCATGCGGCTCTCCATCGCGCGCTTGAGGCGCGCCGACAGGGTGTTCAAGGCCTTGGCGGTGGCACGAACCTCGGCCGGCCCCCGCTCCGGCAGTTCCGGCAGCATGGCATCGGGGCCGACGGACTCAACGGCGCTTTCGAGCAGGACCAGCGGGCGCACCATGCGGTTGGCAACGAACACTGCGATCGCAGTGGCGCCGACTGTGATCAGCAACAACCATTTGCCGAGCCCCCACCAAGGCACGCCGCGCGGCGGCAGGTCGGAAATCGGCATCACCAGCCAGCCACGATCCTCGATGGGAATGGAGACCTTCAGCAGCGCGTTCCAACCTTGGCGCGAGATCACGACCGGGAGGTTCAGTCCCTGTTGTTGCAACCTTGTGCGCAGATCCTCCGTCGCCCGTTCCCAGACGTGCCCGGGCGCCGGCTCGGTTGCCAGTGCGATATCTCCTGTTCCCTGCCGGGTCAGTTTGACCAGCATCTGGACCTGGTCCGCCACCGGCTCCAGCGAGCGGCCGGGACGCGGCGGCGGTCCGAGCAGCGCAAACAGCACGACCGTCATCAGCCCCACCACCGAGACGATGGCCACGATCAGCAGCAGGGCGATCTTGACGCGAAGAGTGTTCACGGCCTCGCATCCTGGACGTCGACCTTGACCGCGAGCTGGTAGCCGCCGTTGCGCACGGTCTTGAACAGCTGCCGGTTGCCGGCATCGCCGAGCTTGCGGCGCAGCCTGCTCACGAGCACGTCGATGGAGCGATCGAGCACGTCGCCGTCGCGGCCGCGGGTGAGGTCGAGAAGCTGATCCCGGGACAGGATGCGGCCCGGCCGGTCGAGGAAGACCTTGAGCAAGTCGAACTCGGCCCCGGTCAACTCGATGTTGGCGCCGCCAGGATCGCTGACGCGCCGCGTTTGCGGATCCGCCGTGAACCCCTCGAAGCGGTAGACCTTGCTCTCGGCTTCCGCCGGCAACGCCTCGGCCCGGCGGCGAAGAACCGCCCGCGCCCGAGCCACGAGCTCGCGGGGGTTGAAAGGCTTGCCGAGATAGTCGTCGGCGCCGATCTCGAGACCGATGATGCGGTCGACATCCTCTTTCAGCGCCGTGAGCAGAATGATCGGGACCTTGGAGCGCTGCGCCCTCAGGTCGCGGCAAAGATCGAGCCCGGAGCCATCGGGGAGCATGACGTCGAGCACGATCAGGTCGATCTGATGGGTGGCCAAGCGCTCGCGGAGCTCGCGGCAGGTGGCTGCCAACAGCACGCGAAAGCCCTGGCTCTCGATGTAGCGCGCCAGGAGCTTGCGAATTTCCGGATCGTCATCGACGACGAGAATCTGGGGTATTGTCGAGGTCATGGAGCGTCGAGTTAGGGCCTGTTCGGGCCGGTACTAGCGCGCAAAAGCCCTGGCAACGAGGGCATTTTTGTAACCGAAACCGCGCCACTGGGCCTCAGCAATATTTCGACACAAATTCCCCCGGCTGGAAACAATCCGGCAATCTTTAGATAAATCCGCGACAAACCGACTGCCTATCGTCGGCGTCTCAGTGAGCTGGCATCTTTGGATGTCCGCCCGCTGACTTTGTCCGGCGTGCATACTCGGCCCTGTCGACCGCCGACAGGGCCGAGCCCCACCCAACAACAACATCTGTCCACAGAGCGGGGGTTTCGGCCGTGGCAGCTTTTCCTCGGCGAGCCAGTGGACGACGGCGCCGCCTGTTGGACGTATTCACCAGGCTGCGATTCTGGGGCGGGTTGGCCCTCGTCTCGCTATGGCTGGTGCTGTTGCGACTCTTCAGCACGGGCGGCGATGGTCAGTTTCCGTAAACCGGGAAAAAAATCGCAACGAGAAACAAATTTCGCCGCGGCGGCAACATTCGAACATGCCGAGACCAACCCCTGCAACAATCTCTGCCTATGTATGGGGCATCAACAACTGAGGATGCCCCATGAAAAACGCACGAACCATTGCAGCTCTGCTCGTGCTCGTCCTGTTGGGCGGCGCGAGCCTGACCCTCCTCACCTCGGCCTGGGGCGCGGCGCCCGACGGAGGTCCGATGTCCCACGCCTGGGCCGGTCACGGCCGTGACGGTTACGGCCGCAGCGGCGACATGCCGCGATGCGAGCGCGGAGGCCCCGGCCCAGGCGCCATGCATCACGGACCCGGGCCCCAAGGCCCCAGCCGCCTCGCCGCAAAGCTGAGCGTTGTCGAGACCGAGATCGGCATTCGCGCCAACCAGCTCGACGCGTGGCGCGATTTCACCGATGCTCTACTCGCCACCATCAAGCCCCCGTCGCCGCCGTGGCAGGATGGCGCCAGCACGGCCACGTCGGGCGACGCTAACAAGCCGTTCGCGCTCGCCGATCGCCTCGCCGACAACGCTATCGCGCGCGGCCAATCGGGCGAAGCGCTGAAGAAGGCGGTGGCAACGCTGCGCACGACGCTGACGCCGGAACAGCTCACCAAGGTCGAAGCCATCGAAGCCCGGTTCCGGTCTTGGCATCACGGCCCGGGGCACCGCTTCGGTCCGCCCCCACGTCCGGACGCGGGACCTGACCAGCATGACGGCGGACCAGATGCCGGACCGCCCGATGCGGGATCCCCGGATGGTCCCGACAATGATTGATTTCCTCTAGCCCTCGGTGAACGGGGCGGGAGCACAGGGCTCCCGCCCCACTTTTTTGCGAGACGCGCTCAGATCTTGACGGCGTTGGCGAACAGGGTTTCGCCCCACTCGTAGAGCGGCCGCTCGAAATCCGACTTGGTATGAACGGCCTGACCTTTGCGGGCGCTCCACTTCTTGCCGTAGGTCTCGTAGGGGAAGTGGCGGATGTAATAGTCGCAAGTCTCTTCCCAGTGCTCGACCGAGAGCGACTTGCCGTAATGCTGGCAGTGGAGATCGATCTTGACGTTTTTCATGCCGCGCGGCGTGCGGCCATCGCCCTCGGCGAAGCCGATGCCGGCGTGGTTGCGCCATAACATCAGAATGTCGCGCTGCTCCGGGCCATAGAAGCGGCGGAAGTGGAGCAGCGGGCGATCGGGCCGATAAGGCTCGCAATCCTCCGGGGTGATGTAAGCGTCGAATAGTTTGACGCGCACCGCGTCACAGGCGTCAGCATCCAGCCCTTCGACGAAGCTCCGCACGTGTCCCGTGACGCGCTCGTCGGGATCGAAGCAGAACATCCATCGATGCGGCAGATCGGCGCGCGCCATGTCGAGCAGCAGACCACGGTGCCGCCCCTCCGCGCGCTTCCGCGCATCGACATTCGCTTCCCAGGACCGGTTGGCGACGATGAGCGCCACCTTCGGATGGCGACGGAGAATGTCGACGGTGTCGTCGGTGCTCGCATCGTCGTAAGCGACGATGGCATCGACCTGATCGGCGAGATGATCGAGCGTGTCGGGCAGGATCAGCGCCTCGTTGCGCATCCGCGTCATCGCCACGAGGAGATGCTCGCGGCCGAGCAGCGCCTCGTTGCCGGTGACGATCTCTTCGCTGTCGCGGAGCTGCCAATTTCCGGTGCTTGCGGCCATCGCCTGAGATCCGGGTTGAGGACGAGCCTAGCTCAAAACCCGAGTTTGGCGAGCAGCGCCGCGATCCAGATCAGGCCGGCGAGGAGAATGGCGAAGAACACCGCCGCTGAGCCGAGATCCTTGGTCACCCTGATCGCAGCGTGCTTCTCTGGCTCGACGTGATTGCACAGCCGCTCTATTGCCGTGTTGAGAAACTCGACGGCAAAAAGAAACAGCAGGCTCCCGATCAGCGCCACCCAGATCCAAAGGTTGGTGGCGATGACGAAGGACGCGGGCAGCGCGATCAATCCGATCGCGACCTCCTGCTTGATCGCGGCCTCTGTCTTGAGGCCCTCGCGCAAACCCCCGACCGTGTTCCAGAACGCATGGCCGATGCGCGCGAGCCCGCCTCGGCCCGGAAGCGCCGCCTGCTCGCGTCCATGCTTATACTCGGCACTTGGCGTTGGCGTCGGCGTCGATGTCATGGCACGACCTCGTCAGGCGCTGAGGCGCTCGAGCACCTCGTCGGCAATCTCGAAATTGGAATAGACATCCTGCACGTCGTCTGAATCTTCAAGCCCGTCGATCATGCGCAGCAGCTTTTGCGCCGATTCCTCGTCGACGGGAATGCTCGATTTCTGCCGCCACACAATATGCACGGCGCGGGGCTCACCGAAGCGGTCTTCGAGCCTCTTGGCGACCTGATGCAACTCGTCCGGATTGCAGTAGACCACGTGACCATCGTCGCTCGATTCGCAATCGTCGGCGCCGGCCTCGATCGCCGCCTCCAGCATCTCGTCTGCGCTCGCCGCGCTCGACTCGAACTCGATGGCACCGAGCCTGTCGAACAAGAAGGAAACCGAACCGGTCTCGCCGAGATTGCCGCCGAATTTGGAGAAGATCGAGCGCACTTCGCTCGCGGTGCGATTGCGGTTGTCGGTCAAGGCCTCGACGATGACGCCGACGCCGCCGGGGCCGAAGCCCTCATAGCGGACCTCCTCGTAATTGGCGCCGCCGGCCTCCTCGCTCTTCTTAATTGCCCGATCGATATTGTCCTTGGGCATGTTCTGGGCGCGCGCGGCCTGCACGGCGCCGCGCAGCCGCGCATTCATGGCTGGGTCGGGCAGCCCCATTTTCGCCGCGGCGGTAATCTCGCGGGCCAGCTTGGAAAACAGTTTCGAGCGCTTCTTGTCCTGAGCGCCCTTGCGAAACTGAATGTTTTTGAATTTCGAATGGCCAGCCATCAACAATCCTATTGGTTACCGGCCCCTCCCCGGTGGTGCCGCTTATACGATCGGAGAGGGCTAAAATCCACAACCCCACGGCACCTGAGGCGCGCCCGATCCGGGGCGGCATTAGCAAAGCCTTAACCCTATCGGCCGGACAAAGGAACGCCCCGATCGCGATTTGGGGCCGCATCATGCGCAAGCCACGAGGGGGGCCTCACATGCAGAGCACGACCACCGCGACCATGGCGCCGGCAACGGCGAGCAGCGAAGGCGTCACGACGCTGACCGAACTCTGCAACGACGCGGCGAACCACGTCGCCCAGGCCCGCATCGCGCTCTTCACCGAAACTGCCGACACCGACGGCGCCCTCGATCATCTCGACGAAGCCATTCGTTGCCTCAAGCGCTTCGCCGCCCAAGGCCGGGCGCTCGGCTTCAACGGCGGCTCGAAAGACGAACGCCGCTCGGCCTGAGCTTTCGTCCCTATTCCGAGACGGTGGCGCCGACCCAGAACGGCGGCTCGGCGCGCGTGAGCCTGCCGCCGAGCCTGATCGGCGCGATCGCCTTGGCGAGCCCGGTGGCGTCGTCGATCTCGATGCCGACGCCTGAAATGGTGGCGCTGCCATGCGCCGGCTGGAACCGTCCGTTGGGGATCTTGGTCAGGAACCGCGACAGCGGCTCGTCCTTGTTCATGCCAAGCACGGAATTGTAGTCGCCAGTCATGCCGGCATCGCTGATATAGGCGGTGCCACCATCGAGCACCTGCTCGTCGGCGGTCGGCACATGGGTGTGGGTACCGATCAAGGCACTCGCGCGCCCATCGACGAAGAAGCCCATGGCCTGCTTCTCCGACGTCGCCTCGGCATGGAAGTCGATGAGGATGGCGTCGGCGCCGTGCTTCAGCCCGCAAGCCTCGAGTTCGCGGTCGACGGCGCGGAACGGGCAATCGAGATCGCCCATGAACACCCGGCCCATAGCGTTGATCACCAGCACGTCGGCGCCATTCGACGCCTTGAACAGTCCGGCGCCGCGCCCGGGCGCGCCTTGCGGAAAATTGATGGGCCTGAGCAGGCGGTCGTGCCGCTCGATGAACACGAGCGCCTCGCGCTGATCCCAGACGTGATTGCCGCTGGTGACGACGTCGGCGCCGGCATCCAGCAGCTCGGTCAGAATTTGCTCGGTGATGCCGAAGCCGCCGGCGGCGTTCTCGCCGTTGACCACGACGAAATGGGCGCCATAGCGCTCGCGCAGCTTGGGAAGCGTCTCGATGATCGCTGTCCGGCCGGAGCGGCCGACCACATCACCGAGAAACAACATGCGCATACGTGCCGCCGATCTAAGCCCTGATGAGTGGGCATCGATGGGCGCCGGAGCGCCCCAATCAGGGCTCAATAGCCCAAGAGCACCCCTGACCGCCAGCTTCGGTGGCGCTCCCCGGTAAAGCGCCACCGGCGAGGGGAACGGTATCAAAAGAGTGTAGCGAGGCCGCGATGGCCGTCGGGGCGTAGATCCCTGGCGTCCCTACATAAGTAGGTGGGCGCCGAGTGACGGAGACCACGGTCCCCGTCAGGGTCAGCTCCCATAGGATCTTATAGGGCCCTGGGATAGTGCCCCTAACGCACCTCGCAGCCCGCTACGTCGAACTATAGCGGGGGACCTGTGGCGAAACTAGCGGCGCGTCGTCCCGCCCTCGGCACCGCCGCGGGCCATGCTCTGATGCAGGGTTTCAAGCCGGTCTGCGGCAGCGCCGATGGTCTCGGCGAGATCGGTGCGCATGGAATTGGTGTCCTCGTCCGCGGTCGACCGGTCGCGGCGAAGCTCGGCCATGGCACCCTTCAACTCCTGGAGCTGACGCCGTGCCTCCCAAAGTTCGTCGGTGACCATCAGCGATGCCATCAGGATCAGGCGATCGTCCCCGACCTGGCCGAATTTGATCTTCATGGTATCGACGTGGGAGCCGAGATATTCCGCAAGCGCGATCAGATGCGCTTCTTCGCCCTGGCCGCATTCAAGTTTGTAAGTGCGCCCATTGAGCGTAACGCTGACCTGTCCCATGGGCTACTCCCTTACATTTCCGCGCCATGGCCGGGCACAATGTCCTTGAGCGTGCCCATCACCGTTTCGAGCCGGCCGGCGACCTCGCTATTGGCATCCTCGAGCCGCCGTGTCCGGCCCCGCTCGCTGGCAAGCTCGGCGGCGAGGCGATCACGCTCGGAAGCAAGCCGATTACGCTCGTCAGTGAGGGCGCGCAACTGCTCCTTCAGCTTCGATACGGCTTTGAGGTCCTCGGCGCGTTGGCCCAAGAACCGCTCGAGGGCATCGACCGACGCACCGAAGCGCATCATGGCCTGCTGCAGAGCGTCAGCTTGAGTCATCGCGATCTGGTCCCCCTCGCCGCCCCGGTGCCAACATCACTCAACGGCACGACTAGTCTCGCTCCAGGGCGATCGTGTGACAATGTGGTGACGGGGCTGAGGATGTTCAACGAGCCGACCTCCCTCTCCCTCGCTAAGGTGCCTGCCGAAAACGTCGCGGACCGAACATTGACACCGTCGAGGCCCGCACTATGTGTGCCGAACGTTGATCATACCGCATTTGTGACGGATGCGGATAATACCGCGCAACGCGCAGAGAAAAGCAAGCGGAGCCTTGATGATGGCCGAAGCTGTGCCTCCTTGCCGGCTTTATCTTGTGCTCCCGCCGGTGTCGGCCACTATTGATGAAGTTTTGTCGCAAGCCTTGGCCACCACCAAGATCGCCTGCGTGCTCCGTTGGGGCGGCAAGACCAACATCGATGAGGCGTGGGATGCTCATCTGTGCGCGCTGGCGCAACGGCGGGAGGCAGCCTTTCTCATCGAGGCCGATGCCGACCGCGCCAAGCGGATTGGTGCCGACGGTGTCCACATCGTCGCCGATGTTCCCCTCTATCGCCGGGCGCGAGATCATCTCGGTCAACGCGGCATCATCGGTGTTGGTTGCGGCTTGAGCCGCCATGACGCCATGGCTCTGGGCGAGCTTGGCGCGGATTACGTCGCTTTCGGCTCCGATGCCGCCCTTGGCGCGGCAGAATGCGAGGAGCGCGCAGAGCTGATCGGCTGGTGGTCGGAGACTTTTGAAGTGCCTTGCGTCGCCTGGAACGTCGAAACCCCGGTCGAGGCCGAGCGGCTCGCCCGCCTCGGCGCTGATTTCGTCGCCTTGGCCCCAAGCATCTTTGACGCGGCGGAGCCGGTAAGGCGCATTGCCGAGATCGGCGCGGCCTTGCAGGGCGTCAGGAGCGCGGCATGAGGCGGGCTTCTTTCGTTTGCGGCCTCACCTTGGCCGCTTCCTTGCTCGCCGGCCCAGGCGCCCGGGCGGAGGAAAGCCCGGCCTATGCAGCCTTCGCCAAGGGCGAGTATCTGACGGCGCGCCAGCTCGCCGAAGGCGAAGCCAAACAGGGCTCCAAGGAAGCTTACACGCTCCTCGGGGAGATCTACGAGGGTGGCCTCGGCACCGCCCAAGACCTCACCAAGGCTGCCGACGCCTATGCCAAAGCCGCCGATCTCGGCGACGCCAACGCCCAATTCGCACTTGGCATTCTCGCGCTGGAAGGACACGGCGTGAAGCAGGACCCGAAGCGCGCCGCCGACCTGTTCGAATTGGCGGCCAAAAGCGGCAATGCCGAAGCCCAATACAATATCGCCCTGATCTATCTCGACGGCAAAGGCCGCCCCCCCGACGAAAAGAAGGCGGTCGAATGGATGCAGAAAGCCGCAGGCCAAGGGCTCGCCACGGCCGAATACGATCTTGGCGGCTTTTATCAATTCGGCCGCGGCGTCACCAAGGACGCGGTGAAAGCCGCGGACTGGACCGGAAAGGCCGCCGAGGCCGGCATTGCGGCGGCGCAGGTCGAGTATGGGGTGATGCTGTTCAAGGGCGAAGGCGTCGCCGCGGATCGCGAGCGCGCCGCCAAGATGTTCCGCATGTCGGCCGAACAGGGCAACCCCGTGGCCCAGAACCGGCTCGCCCGCCTCTACGCCAATGGCGTCGCGGTGAAGGCTGACCCGGTGCAGGCGGCGAAGTGGCATCTCCTCGCCCGCGAAGCCGGCGTCAGCGATTTCACCCTCGATATGTTCCTCGCCAAGCTCACCCCGGGACAGCGTGCCGCCGCCGACAAGGCCGCCGCCGATTGGCGCGACGAGCGCCTGACCGAATGACCGGCCGCCCTTGACACAAGCGGGGCCCCACGTCTTAAAGGCGGCCACACCAATTCCATCGGACAGCTTCATGAAGATCAACGGGAACGAAATCCGCCCCGGCAATGTCATTCAACACAAGGGCGCGCTCTGGGTCGCGGTCAAGACCCAGCACGTGAAGCCGGGAAAGGGCCCGGCCTACGCGCAAGTCGAGCTCAAGAATGTGACCGAGGGCACCAAGCTCAACGAACGCTTCCGCTCGTCCGAGACGGTTGAACGCGTGCGCCTCGAGCAGCAGGACTTCCAGTTCCTCTATGCCGAAGGCGACATGCTGGTGTTCATGAACACCGACACCTACGACCAGATCGAGCTGCCGAAGGAGTTCCTCGAGGAGCGCGCGGCGTTTCTCCAGGAAGGCATGAAGGTGTCGATCGAGAGCCACGAGGGCAAACCACTCGGCGTCACCCTGCCCGACCAGGTGACCCTTGCGGTGGTCGAGGCCGACCCCGTGGTCAAGGGCCAGACTGCGGCGTCATCCTACAAGCCCGCGATGCTCGAGAATGGCGTTCGCATCCTGGTGCCGCCCTTCGTCGTCGCCGGCGAGAAGGTGGTGGTCGACACCAACGAGCTGTCCTACGTTCGCCGCGCCGACTAGCGTCCCACCGGCCGCAGCGCATTTCCAGGCCCGAGGCGTACTTGATTGTCCGGTCCAACCGGGCAATGGCACTTACCAAGAGCATGACATGCCTGCTTCAGCCCTGATGAACGTCATGGTCGGCGCCGCCCGCAAAGCCGGACGGAGCCTCGCGCGCGATTTCGGCGAGGTCGAGCAGCTCCAGGTCTCGCTCAAGGGCCCGGCTAATTTCGTCAGCGCCGCCGACACCCGCGCCGAAGAGATCCTGCATAAGGAGCTCACCCATGCGCGGCCCGGCTACGGCCTCCTCATGGAGGAGCGCGGCGAGGTTGAAGGCGCCGACCGCACCCACCGCTTCATCGTCGATCCGCTCGACGGCACCACCAATTTTCTTCACGGCATCCCGCTATTCGCGATCTCCATCGCGCTCGAACGCGACGGCGAACTCGTCGCCGGGCTAATCTACAACCCCGCCAGCAACGAGTTGTTCACCGCGGAGCGCGGCAAGGGCGCATTTCTCAACGACCGCCGCGTCAGGGTCGCGGCGCGAACCGAGCTTGCCGATTGCGTCATCGTCACCGGCGTGCCCCACCGCGGCAAGCAAGGGCACGATCAGTTCCTGCGCGAGATGCAGGGCCTCATGGCCATGACCTCGGGCATCAGGCGCACCGGCGCCGCGGCGCTCGATCTCGCCTGGGTCGCGGCGGGACGCTTCGACGGCTTCTGGGAGCGCAATTTGCGGGCCTGGGACCTTGCTGCCGGCATCGTGGTGCTGCGCGAGGCCGGCGGCTTCGTCACTGATGCCGACGGCAAGGATCGCATGCTGGAAACGGGAAGCGTCGTCGCCGGCAACGAGGCCATTCAGCGCAAGCTGCTGAAGCAGTTGAAGACCGTTTCTGAGCCACGCACAGCTGCCGCTGTCGCCGATCCGTCATCTTGATCGCCCCCATCGCGCGGTCTAGTGCATACGCGTGCGCTCGCGGCACGAAAACGTCGATGCGCCCTGAGGTTGCCGTTTTACCATTCTTAGTATTTGGTTAATCTCTGCCTGCCCCCTGCGACTCACATGACGGCCCCCAATGGCAGCGACCGCGTACAAGCAAAAGCTTTCCTACCCGCAAGTGTTCCTGTGGCGGATGAGCTTGTTCCTCATCCTCGCCATTCTGCTCGCCATCATCCTCGACGGCCAGACGCAGCAGCTGCGCAACAGCTTCCTCGCCAATCCGGGCCTGAACGGCCTGATCCTCGGCGTGCTGTTCGTCGGCACCGTCTACGCCTTCCGCCAGGTGCTGCGGCTCTATCCCGAGGTCCGCTGGGTCAATAATTTCCGCATTTCTGATCCGGGTCTTGCCATGGAAACGTCGCCGGCGCTGCTCGCGCCGATGGCGACCATGCTGCGCGACCGCACTGGGCATCTTTCCTTGGCGACCGGCGCGATGCGCTCGCTGCTCGATTCCGTCGCCTCACGCCTCGATGAGTCGCGCGAGACCACCCGCTACCTCGTCGGCCTCCTCGTGTTTCTCGGGCTGCTCGGCACCTTCTGGGGCCTGTTGCAGACCGTTAGCTCGGTCGGCGCCACCATCGGCGCGCTCGACACCAATGGCAGCGAGAGCACGATGCTGTTCGATCAGCTGAAGGAAGGGCTTGCCGCACCGCTGAAAGGTATGGGCACCGCCTTCTCCTGCTCCATGTTCGGTCTTGGCGGCTCTCTGATCCTCGGCTTTCTCGACCTGCAAGCCGGCCACGCCCAGAATCGTTTCTACAATGAGCTCGAGGACTGGCTCTCGGGCATCACCGAGCTGCAGTCTGCCGAAGGCGCCCCCGTCACCGGCGTGCCGCCGCAGCTTCGCGTCGCCCTGATCGACATGCAGCGCTCGCTCTCCGATCTCAGCGAGAAGATCGAGCTCCGCGTCCTCGGCGACAACACCGGCGACGCCGTCAAAGACCTTGCCCAAGGCGTGGAGAAGCTGATCCGCCAGATGCGCGCCGAGCAGAAGGTGGTGCGCGAATGGGCCGACGAGCAGGCTCAGCAGCAACATGAGCTCGCCACCGCACTGAAGCAGATCACCGGCAAGGTGAAGCTCCCGGTCCATGAGGAGCAAAGCTGATCATGGCCGTGGCCCGAGGACGGCGACGGCTGACGCCGACCAACTATTGGCCTGGCTATGTCGACATGCTCTCCACCCTGCTCTTGGTGGTGACGTTCCTCATGTCGCTGTTCATGCTCTCCAACTATTTCATCACCACGCAGACGAGCGGCAAGGATACGCTGCTGTCGCGTCTGAACCGGCAATTGTCGCAGCTGACCGAGCTGCTCGCCCTCGAGCGTTCCAAGAAGGCGTCGCTCGAGGACAGCCTGTCGGCGCTGCAGGCGACCCTTGCCGACAAGGAAAACGAAAATGCGCGCCTGACCGGCCTGATCGGCGAGCAGGGCGGCAAGACCGAGGGCGCCGAAGCCAAGGCCGGCGAGCTTGGCGGCCAGCTCGACCAGCAGAAGAAGATCACGAACGAGGCGCTTGCCCAGGTCGAGATCCTCAATCAGCAGCTCGTGGCGCTACGCACCCAGCTTGCGGCGTTGCAAGAGGCGCTCGACGCCTCCGAGGCCAAGGACCGCGACAGCCAGGTCAAGATCGCCGATCTCGGTCAGCGCCTCAACGTGGCGCTCGCCAAGAAGGTGCAGGAGCTTGCGCGCTATCGCTCCGACTTCTTCGGCAAGCTGCGTGAGGTGCTGGGCGCCCGTCCCGAGTTCCAGGTGGTCGGCGACCGCTTCGTCTTCGCCGCCGATGTGCTGTTCGACTCCGGCTCCGCGGACCTCAAGCCTGAGGCCACGCCGCAGCTCGACAAGCTGGCCGACGCCTTGAAGGAGCTCGAGACCCAAATCCCGAGCGACATTCCCTGGGTGCTCCGCGTCGACGGCCACACCGACATCAAGCCGATCACCAATGGACTGTTTCCATCGAACTGGGAGCTGTCGTCGGCGCGCGCCATCACCGTGGTGCGTTATCTGATCGACCACGGCGTGCCGGCGAACCGGCTGGTCGCCGCCGGCTTCGGCGAGTTCCAGCCCCTCGACGCCGGCGATTCCGATGAGGCGCTGGCCCGGAACCGGCGCATCGAGCTGAAGCTCACCGAGCGCTAGCCGCGCGCTACCGCGTCTCTTTGTCCGGGCAGGTGATGCCCGCTTGACGCAGGGCGGCGATGTTATGTTATATCATCGCCATGAACGCCCATCACCACCACGAGCCGAAGCTGTCGCACAACCAAGGCCAAGTGCTTGACGCCTTGCGCAAGGCCAAAGAGCCCTTGAGCGCCTATTCCATCCTCGACCGGGTGCGCGCGTCCGGCATTTCCCATCCGCCCACGGTCTATCGGGCGCTGAACGAGCTGATCCAGCTCGGCATGGTGCATCGCTTGGAGTCGCGCTCGGCTTTTGTCGCTTGCGGCCATGGCGCCTGCGACGGCAAGGCCGCCTTCGCCATCTGCCGCAAATGCCAGAAGGTCGTCGAGATTCCGCTGAGCCAGAAAAAGGAGACGGCGCTGTTGGCGCTGTCGCCGAAGGAGATCGCACCGGAGCAGATCACACTCGAAATTGCCGGGCTGTGCGAGGCCTGCCGCCCCGGCACGGGAGCCTAGGCCGGAGGCTCCGGCGCGCCTTCCGGCGTGCCGCCTGATTTTGCATGGATGGGGAGGAGACGGGGGCCGTCATGGACCAGATCAGCGGCATTGGCCAAGAACACGCTCTCAAGCTGAGGCCTCCGCGCTCAGGCTTTTCACTCCTGCGGCTTTCGGTGCCGGCGCGGCTCGCCATCGTCGGCATCATCGCGACGCTGCTGTGGGTCATGGTGTGGCTGTGGGCGCTGCAATGACCCAACACCCGCGCCCCGCCATCAGCTTTCACAATTTGACCCTCGGCTATGACCGGCATCCTGCCGTGCATCACATCACCGGCGACGTCGCCCGCGGCGAGCTGCTCGCCCTGGTGGGGCCGAACGGCGCCGGAAAGTCGACCCTGCTCAAGGGCATTGTCGGCCAGATCAAGCCGCTTTCCGGCAGCCTCAGCCTCGACGGACTGAAACTGAGAGAAATCGCCTATCTGCCGCAGCAGATCGACATCGACCGCAGCTTTCCGATCACTGTTTTCGACGCCGTGGCCATGGGGCTGTGGCACGAGATCGGCACCTGGCGCGGGGTCGACCGCGCCCGAATTAGTGCCGTGCTCGACGCACTCCGCACGCTCGGCTTGCAAGACCTCGCCGGCCGCAGCGTCGGCGCGCTCTCCGGCGGGCAGTTCCAGCGCGTCTTGTTCGCGCGCCTGCTGCTGCAGGACGCGGCCATCATCCTGCTCGATGAGCCGTTCCGCGCCGTCGACACCAAGACCGTCGAGGATCTCCTTCGCCTCATCAGCCGCTGGCACCAGGAAGGTCGCACCGTGATCGCCGCGCTGCACGATCTCGATCAGGTGCGTGCGCACTTCCCCAGGACGCTGCTGCTCGCCCGCGAGGTCGTTGCCTGGGGTCCGACCAAGCAGGTGCTGACGCCGAAGAACCTCGCCAAGTCGCGCCAGCTCACCGAGGCCTGGGACGAGCACGCCGAAATCTGCGAGCGTGGAGAACGGGTCTCGGCATGATCCACGCCCTCATCGATCCCTTCGTCGAATTCGCCTTCATGCGCCGGGCGCTGGTCGGCTGCTTCGCCCTTTCGCTCGGCGCGCCTCCGGTCGGAGTGTTCCTGATGCTGCGACGCCTGAGCCTGATGGGCGACGCCATGGGCCACGCCATCCTGCCCGGCGCGGCAATCGGGTTCCTCGTCGCCGGACTGTCAGTCCCCGCCATGAGCCTTGGCGGGTTTATTGCCGGCATCGCCGTCGTCCTCCTCGCCGGTTTCGTCACCCGCTCCACGATCTTGCGCGAAGACGCAAGCCTCGCCGCCTTCTATCTCGTTTCACTTGCGCTTGGGGTCTTGATCGTCTCGGTGAAGGGCAGCAGCATCGACCTGCTGCACGTTCTGTTCGGCACCGTGCTCGCCCTCGACGACAGCGCGCTGATCCTGATCGCCGCCATCGCCACCCTCACCCTGGCGACGCTCGCCGTCATCTACCGGCCGCTCGTGCTCGAATGCTTCGACCCGAGCTTCTTGCGCTCGGTCAGCCCCATGAGTTCGCCAACCCATTTTCTCTTCCTGGTACTCGTGGTGCTGAACCTGGTCGGCGGCTTTCAAGCGCTCGGCACGCTGATGGTCGTCGGCATCATGCTGTTGCCGGCAATCACCGCCCGATTCTGGGCGCAAGACATTTCCAACATGATTGTGGTTGCGGTCGCCTCGGCCTTTGCCGCAAGTTTCATCGGCCTGCTCCTCTCCTACTACGCCAATTTGCCCACCGGCCCCGCGATCATCCTGACCATCGGCGCCTTCTATCTCGTGTCCATGCTCATCGGCATGCAGGGCGGCCTCTTGTGGCAGCTCATGCCGCGCAAACATCTCGAAGCTTAAGTGCAAGGAAGGAATTGAACCATGAACAGACGTCAGCTTTTCGGGGCCGCGGCAGCCTTTGCCGTCATGCTCGGCTGCGCCGCCGGAGCCCAAGCCGCCACGCCGATGAAGGTCTCGGCCTCGTTCAGCATTCTCGGCGACATGGTCAAGGAGGTCGGCGGCGACCGTGTTGAGGTCTTCACCTTCGTCGGACCGAACGGCGACGCCCACGTCTACGAGCCCACCCCGGCCGATGCCAAGGAGCTGTCGGAATCGAAGATCCTGTTCATCAACGGTCTCGGCCTCGAGGGCTGGATGACCCGGCTCGAGACTTCGTCGGGCTTCAAGGGGACGGTGGTCACCGCGAGCAAAGGCGTGGCCCCGCGCAAGATGGTCGAGGACGAGAAGACCATCACCGATCCGCACGCCTGGCAGAGCCTGGCCAACGGCAGGATCTACGTCGCCAATATCCGCGACGCGCTCATCGCCGCCGATCCTGAGGGAAAGGCCACCTATGAGGCCAACGCTCAGACATTCCTGGACGGCATTGCCGCCATGGAGACCAAGGTGAAGGAGGCGGTCGCCAAGCTGCCGCCGGAGCGCCGCAGGATCATCACCACCCACGACGCCTTCGGCTATTTCGGCGCAGCCTACGGCCTCGAGTTCATCGCGCCCGAAGGCGTGAGCACCGAAAGCGAGGCCTCGGCCAAGGATGTGGCCAAGATCATCCGTCAGATCAAGAAAGAGAAGATCCCGGCCGTGTTCCTGGAGAACGTCACCAACAGCCGGCTGCTCGATCAAATCGCCAAGGAGACCGGGGCTAAGATCGGCGGCACGCTCTATTCCGACGCGTTGTCGCCGCCGGACGGCCCGGCCGGCACCTATCTCGGTATGTTCCGCAACAATATCGAGACGCTGTCGGTGGCGCTCTCGTCTTGATGACGGCGTCTCGCCGCAAGATGTGGATCGTCACAGCCGGAGCGATGGCGGTCGCCATGATCGCCGTCGCCTCGCTGGTGCCGGCCGACATGCAGCTCCGCACCGG